>NZ_WOFE01000009.1 GCF_016881405.1 Deefgea chitinilytica | reverse complement strand
GTGGAAATAAAATTGAGGTAATGCTGTAGCGCAGCATTGAATTTGATTGCCTAGAATGAAGTAACTTTTTTCTTGGGCTCGACAATATGAATGCACTTTCTTCGTGTGCTATAGCCGATGATACCGAATGTGCTGCGGCGATTGCTCAGGCATTGCTCGATGGTTTTAATCATCACTATGAGTTATTCCGTGCTGCTAGCATTGCTGCAAAAGTAAATTTTGAAATGGGCAATATTCTGGCGCAGCGTGATGCCGTTCGAAATCGGATTGAATTTTATGATGCGCGAGTATTAGAGAGTGTGGCTCGCTTAAAGCAAGAATTTGCTGCAGAAACTTTGTCTGATCAAGCGTGGCTGGCGGTTAAGCAGCAATATATTGCTTTGCTGCTAAAGCATAAACAAATTGAATTAGCGGAAACCTTTTTCAATTCTGTGTGCTGTCGCATACTGCACCGCACCTATTTTCACAACGATTTCATCTTTTATCGTCCCGCTGTTTCTACTGAGTATATCGAAGAAACTCAGGCTACCTTCCGTAGTTATTATGTGAATAACTTGGGATTAGCGGCGACTTTAAAACAAATTTTCACTGATTTCGCATGGAATTTGCCTTTTGTCGATTTAGATCGTGATGTGGCACGTATCTTGGCAGTGTTGCGACGCCATCTTGGTAAAAAATTAACGCCTGAATTTAATTCACAAATCCAAGTATTGTCTTCGCCGTTTTATCGCAATAAAGCCGCTTATATTATCGGTAAGGCCACGCATGGTGACACCGAGATTCCATTTGCGATTCCTTTATATCGTAACGAAGTTGGTGCTCTATATATTGATGCTGCTTTATTTGAAGTTGTGCATATTCGGCAGTTATTTTCATTGTCGCGCGCGTATTTTTTGGTCGATATGGAAGTGCCCTCGGCCTATGTGCAATTTCTGCATGATTTAATTCCGGGAAAGTCTCGCGCTGAGCTATATACGATGTTGGGCTTAGGAAAACAGGGTAAAACCATGTTTTACCGTGAGTTATTTCATCATTTGCGCCATTCTTCAGATCCTTTTGTGAGTGCGCCAGGTACTAAAGGGATGGTGATGATTGTGTTTACGCTGCCGTCATTTCCGTTTGTTTTTAAAATTATTAAAGACGTTTTTGCTCCGCCGAAAGAAGTGGATAGAGCCACGGTAAGGGCAAAGTATTTGCTGGTTAAGCAGCATGATCGGGTAGGGCGAATGGCCGATTCGCTTGAGTTTTCAAATGTGGCGCTGCCATTAGCGCGATTTGATTCTGAATTACTGGCAGAGATGCAATCATTGGCGCCATCGGTGATTGAAATTGATGGAGATACTGTGGTGTTTCGGCATATGTATATTGAATGCCGAATGAAGCCGCTGAACCTTTATATTGAGCATCGCCGTGATGCTGAGGTTGAGGCGGTAATTCGTGATTATGGCAATGCGCTGCGCGAATTGGCGATTGCCAATATTTTTCCAGGCGATATGTTATTTAAGAATTTTGGTGTAACACGGGCAGGGCGAGTGGTCTTTTACGATTATGACGAGATTGAGTATATGACTGATTGTGATTTCCGACGAATCCCGCCACCGCCGACACCCGAATTTGAAATGAGTGGCGAGACTTGGTTTAGTGGGAATAAGAATGAAGTTTACCCAGAAGAATTTGGTGGATTCTTGTTAGCGCGTGCCGATGTAAAAGCAGCTTTTAATAAGTACCACGCCGATTTGCTAACGCCTAAATTTTGGCAAGATACAAAAACTAGGATCAAAAATGGCATCATTGAAGATTTTTTCCCTTATCCACAGGCCTTACGATTTCCACAATCGTAATCACTTCACTGCGCGATGAGTAAGCCCCTTGCGAGGGGCTTTTTTGCGGGTCAGGAAAATCTATTTTTTGTTTCATCGCCGATGTACAGATGCTGCTAATCAGCTGATAATTCGCACCATTGATTGAATTTGCTATTGAGGATTTTATGTCGACAACCGTGTTGCCTCACCAACGTTTCCAGCTTAAGTCGTTTTCCTATTCTGCCTTGGACGCAGGCCCTAGCCTGATTGTATTGGGTGCAGTGCACGGTAATGAAGATTGTGGTACTAAGGCGATTCACCGTGTGATGGCAGAGCTGGATTCGGGTGAATTGCAGCTTTTACGTGGTCGCATTACTTTTGTGCCGATTACCAATCCTTTGGCCTATGAAAAAGTGCAGCGCAATGGTGATCGCAATTTAAATCGCAATCTGCGTATTACTGATGATCCCCATGATTTTGAAGATCGGATCGCTAATGCTCTCTGTCCGCTGCTAGCGGATCATGATGTGTTACTCGATTTGCACTCGACTAATAATCCGGGAGAGCCTTTCATTATGTTGGGGCCTGAGAATAACGACGGCGATTTGCAGCCGTTTGCCTTAGCTAAGGAAGAAGAAGCGCTGGCGGTGCGTTTAGGACCGCATCGGATTGTTGAGGGTTGGCTTTGTACTTATGCCGAAGGCGTTAAACATCGTTTGGCGTATACCCCGGTGTGCGAGCGCTCGCATTTGCTCAATACCGACCCAAGTTATGGTGTTGGCACGACCGAATATACGCGCGCGCATGGCGGCTATTCGCTGACTTTGGAGTGTGGTCAGCATAAAGATGCCTCATCGCCCGAGGTCGCATACCAAGGGATTCGCAATGCGATTGCTTGCTTGAACCTAGCCGATGTTCCGCCAGCCGTTGTCCAAACTGATTTGGAAGTGCTAAAGATTAGCCGCGTCATTGATCGCCACCATGCCGATGACGTGTTTGTTAAAACATGGGCTAGCTTTGATCCGGTTAAGGCTGGTGAGGTGATTGGTGCGCGCCACGATGGTACGTCTGAGGTAGCGCCGTGCGATGGCTTTGTGTTGTTCCCTAATCCAAGTGCAGTGCCCGGCAATGAGTGGTTTTACTTTGCCCAAGCTAGCGAGCGCAATGTTGGTGGCGTTCGGAAGTAAGTGACATATAGGTATCTTCCGCAAAATATTAGCTAACAAAGCTTTGCGGCAGATACCATGAGGATATCAGTGGTGTGCTAATGGGCTGACTTCTTTAGGTCTCGCTTGCAGCATGGCATTGTGCACCGCATCGTCTTGCAATCCGTGCCAGAATACGTGCGCAGCCACAACGTGGGTATGGTCATTAATCTGCTGCCAAGCTCGAACGGCATCGCTAGCAAGCTCATACATCAAAATCGATTTATGTGCTTCAATCGCTTGTGCTTCAGTGGTCATGCCAATTTCGCTCAGGTAGTGCAGCAGTTTGCTACGCGAATGGCTGGTGCGCTCATCCGTGGTGTCATAGGTTAAAAACACCACCGCTTGCGCCATTTCAGTCGATGCCATTCGAATGAAATCAACGCGTGACATAATATTGACGGTGCCATGTGGGATTTTGCTATTCATGATTTCATCCTCCGCTGAATTGATTTGATCCTCACGCCTCATTGGCAAAGGCGTATGATTCTTTCTAGCAGATTTTGTGGATTATTCTGTGAGTAAACCGTGTGTAGCCTGTTTATTACCGTGTATTGTTGGCGTTAGATAGTCGCCCTTAAGACAAAACAGCAGGCTTGGTCTGAATGATGAATTGGCTTGGGTATATCTATCAAAGCAATTTGAATTAATTCTTTGATAGATATACCCGATCTAATTAACGCTGTTGACTAGCGGCACGGAGTCGTTGAATTTGTCGTTCAAACAGACCGCGACGGATAAGCTCTAAGCGCAAAATATTTTGCAGTCGAGATGCCATTTGATAGAGATGGCTTTGTGGCATGGCTTGGTTTAATACTTCACCCGCTTCGGCCTCGATGGTAATCAGATCTTGGGTTTCTAAAGCTTTTGGATTCATGATTCAGCTCCTTGTCTTGCGTTGGATGCTATTTGAATAATGTGAGTATACAAAGATTGATTGTCCGCGCTGTGTAAGCTGATGTGCGGTTAGTTTTGATTTTAAGGTTTTGATTTGTAAGTATTAATTGATCGATTGATTTGTATTTACTGATTCGCCAAAAAACAATAGGTGTTCTTTATGCGCCGTTTGATTCGAGTTTCGTCATTGCTGTGGGGTATGCTGCTTTGCCTGAGTCTGCCCGTAAAATCCGCGTGTGTACCTGCGCCTCTTCCGCCTAGCGCCGCGGAAATTCAGCAACTGCAAGAAGCGGCTCGCGACCATGGCTTTTTGTGGAAAATCAGCAAAGACGGTCGCACATCTTGGCTCTATGGTTCGATTCATATCAACCGTTTGTCGGCGGCGTTCCCTGGCCCGAAAGTGCGGCAAGCGGTGCAGCAAAGCCAAGCACTGGTGCTCGAGTTGGATATGGCCGATCCTGTCACGCAAGCTAAATTAGCGCAGTTAAGCCGCCAAGGCGCTGGCCAAGTGCCAAACGCACTGAAAGGTCGGCTTAAAGCTCAATTAGATAAAGTCTGTTTACCTGAATCGATTGCGCAATCGATTCATCCGGCGCTGTTATTTGTAACGATGAGCGTATTAGGTTTGCGCGAAAGCGGCTACGAAGCGGCTTACGGTACGGAGTACATGCTTGCGGCCAGTGGCAAAAAGGTCATCCCGCTTGAAACGGCCGAAAGTCAAATGCAGGCCTTGCTGGGCGACGGTAGTGTGAGCGCGGCGGAATACGCCGAAGGATTGGCGCTAATTGAAAACAAAAATAGCCAAACGATGAGTATCAGATTGCTCGATGCATGGACTGAATCAGATTTGTTCACCTTAGAAAGTTTTGCCGACTGGTGCGACTGTATGAACACGCCCAAACAGCGCGCCGATATGCGGCGCGTGCTCGACGAACGCAATCCGCCAATGGCCGACAACATCGCCAAACTCCACAACCAATCTGCGCCGATTTTCGTCGCCGTTGGCAGCTTGCACATGATAGGAAAAAACGGCCTGCCTGCTTTATTGACGAAGCGGGGATTTAAGGTTGAGCGGGTGGGGTTTGATAATTAGGAGGTGATTGGAATTGGTTGAAATAATGCATCCGGCACAATAGTAAACCCTGGGCTGCACACTCTTAGCCAGCACTATTATGTTGGTTTGTTACGCGAGCTTTTCAAATTAAACCATCTGTGTTGGTTTCATTTTTGGACTCGCGTAGACGGGTCTATTGAGTGTTGGTTTGGGTAGGTTTTGGTAGTGATGCTAAGTATTTAGCTAGCTCATCACCCAACCAGAACTGTGGGTTAGAGTGCTCTAAATATTTATCTTTCTCTTTCTGTTGTATTTTCAGTTGCGTGTCTTGAAAAACCTCATTCCAATCGACTTTGCCACTAAACTCACGATTCTTCAGCAACTCAGTGCCAAAGTAAGTGTATCTATTTGTGGCATCACAGCCGAATGAACTGTGTGTTGCATCAGCGGCGGTCATAATCATCGTTTTGCTGTTTTTTAGCTCATCGGCAAATGAGCCTGAATAACATGCAGAAACAAAGACCATATTCCATGGCGTGTCAGCTTCTTTCAATGCTTGCTGAATCGAATAGGGAGATGCAATCTCCATACTTCCATTGTTTGGTTTAAAAACAAATCCTTGTTTCGTTCCATGTGAAACAAGATACAGCGCCAAAATATCTTCACTTCCATTCATCTTTTTTGACAGTTTATTCACTGCTCGTTGCAGCAGGAATGGCGTGACTTGTGGCAGTGTCTCGCGATCTTTGTTTGAATTACTCAACAATAAAATCCGATTTTTAGCATCGAAAGCAAGGCCTAATTGCTCTGCAGCCAAACGCATTTCATTACTAAATACTGCTGGAGCGTCAAAGCCCGCCACCACCACTAGAAAGACTTCTTTTTTACCGATCTCTCCCTGTGGCATTTGGCTTAACTGCTGTTCAATCAGCGCTTCAGACTCAACGCCAGTTTGTGGGGGCAAAGAAGTACACGCACAGAGTGTAGATAGCAGTAGTAAGGAATATAGGGATTTCATGTCGTGGGAAGGGGAAATTAGACATCACATCGTACATCTAAGTAAGTTTGGCGACAATATTTGTTTTGCTCATTTTGTACTTAATTTAGCGCCTTAGTTTGGGCTACGGTCTGCGCAGCCCAACGGTTACCGTGTATCGCGAGTATTGCTTTATAGAGTTTATTAATCAATGCTTGCAGTGAAATACCCATTCAATTGCACTGATGGGTCTCACTTCGACCCCCCCATCCTACTTCCGCTGAAACACCCAAACCCCCGCGCCCAATTCGGGTGGTAATACCAAGCGACTGAGGTTGCGCCGTTCTTGCCAGTCAAATAAAGTCTGCGCTTCGTAATCGCCCCAGTTGCCAGTGATAAAGCGCGAATGGCTGCCGATGACGATATAGGTTTGCACGCAGCGCTGGCGGAAGACTTGTTTTTCGAAGTGATTGCCCGCGGGTGGCCAGCAGCAGAGGACGACTTCGGGCTGCTGCTGCGCAATCGCGGTGCTGGCGTCGAGTTTTTGTACGTCGGCGGGGTAGTTGACGACTTTGCCCCAGCTAAAATCGTCGCAGGCTGTGATATCGACATTCTGTGCACGTAAAAAGCGGCTGAGTGTGCCGTCGCCAGCGGCGATTTCGAGGCAAGCGCGGTTGGCTATCACTTGCGCTAAACCTGCAATCAATTCCTTGCTGTAAAAGCAGTAAATCCCGCGTTTTTCAACGAGCGGCATTAGGAACTGTTTTTGCGTAATCAGCGGCCAAGTCCAGCGAAAACGCCGCATTGACACGGGTTTGCGAACCAAATCGCGCTCGAATAGCAGGCGCTGCATAATCAGGCCATTCCACAAATTAAAGCGCACTTTGCCTGCGCCAACGCCGGTGGCAGTCGAGAAGGCGTATTGGCGTAATGCCAGCTCGATCAACCGCTGCCGTTCTTGCTGCGTGACGAAATCGGCGTACGCGCGGCCATTTCTTTCGCCCGATAAAAACCGCGCATCGTGCGGTGCGCGAACGCGGACTTTTTCGACGATGGCTTTCAGTTCCGCTGGGTCGCGCCGCGCAAAAACGCCTTCCAGCTCGCTGCGCACACTCTGCCATGCGGCAGGGCAGGCGTCGATTAGCTCGGTAAAGCTAGGGTTGCGGTTTAGAAAAGCCAGTCGTTCTTCGGGGCTAAGCGGCATAGTGGGTCTTTTATCGATTGCGCTGCTCGTTTATAAGCGAAGCCGTGCGCGCAAGGCAAGTTTTTGCGCGCCGTTGCGGATCGATTTGCAATGGCTGACCGATTAGCTGATTAGCGATTCAGCGAGTTGCACCAGCGATGCGCCCGAGCGTGGCTGATCGCCATTGCAGAAAATCGCGACGGCGCGTTGGCTAGCAGGTATCAGTAAGCTGTAGTGACGGTAGCCGTGTTCGGCGCTGTCGTGAATGCTGAGTGACCCGTACTCGGTTGATTGCACGCAAGCCCAGCCGAGTGCGTAATAGTCGCTTGGGGTATGCAGTTGCTGAAAGCTGCGTTGGCTGAGCAAGGACGATGCTCCGCGCAAGCCGCGTAAATGTTCGCGCAAAAAGACGCTGTACTCGGCAAGGCTGAGCCGAATGGCGGGCTTGAGCTGGGCTAGCTGTTGCGCCTCATCGTTGTCATCTGCCCGGCGCCAATAGGCTTGGCTAAACCAGTGGGTTTTAGACCAATAATGGCCCGAGACTGGCGATGGATTGTTGTGTTGGCTAGGTAGCGGGAGTGGCGAAAGTAATTGCTCTTGCATAATATTCTGATAGGTATTGCCACCTAGCAATTCAATAATAAAGTCTGCAATCAAATACCCAAGGTTTGAATAGTGTGCTCGATGATTCATCCCGCCCAGCGGGGCTTGTTGCAAAATCCAACGCGCGGCGGTACTGCGGTCGGCGCTCGGATGGCCGCCGAGCATCGCCAATAATTGAGGGTAACTTAAATCGCAAACATCACGGGCTAGCCCGGCGCGGTGTTGCAGCAATTGCAGTATTGTTACCGTTTGAAATTCGGTACGCATTTGTGTGCGCCACGCGGGCAGCAACTCGGCCAGTGTGGAATCCCAGCGTAATTTGCCTTGCTCAACCCAGCGCGCGAGCAATGTGGCGGTGACGGCTTTACTCAATGCGCCCAATGGCAGGCTGTCGCTGGCTTGTAGCAAAGTTGGTGCATCGATTCGCTGCCGCCCACTGCACAGATAATGGCAGGTGTCCGCGTTGATGACGGCGACAGCGAGGCCAGGCAAGCCGTGTTTGCGCCGAAAAACATCCACTTTGGCTTGGTACTGCGCTGGATGGATGACTGAAGCGGGCGGCTGGCTTGGGCTAGCAAGACGGCTCGCGCCAGTATGAGCAACAAATCCATAAGGCTTGGTTGGCAACAGTGGCTGCATCGTATTTTCCTTGGCTGGTGTTACCAGGTGTATTGCAAAAAGGCCGATACGGCGGCGCTACCTTTGGATTTCACCAAGGGGCTATCGGCAGCGTCGCCAAGGAGCTGGTTGTAGCTCACGCTATTAATGAGGCGCAGCTCCTTGCTGAACGGCACAATCGCCGTGACGCCCACGCTGCCAAGCGTCAGGCCACTGCCCGCTTGATAAGCTTTGAAGCCACTTTGTTTCGCTTGTTGGGCGCTTACGCCGTACCAGCGTTGTTGATAATCGGCATTGCTGGCGGTGAGCCCGCCATTGAGGATTAAGGCGAAGTGTTCACTGCCGTAGGCGGTGTAATCTGCGCCCAATTTGATTTGCTGGCCTCGATTTCGGTTGGCTAAGCCAGTGAAAATTGTGGTGGATAGCTCTAGGTCGCCCCAAATGTAGTTCAGCGCTAAACCGGCTTGTGCCGCGGCTTTGATCTCGCCCATTCCTTTGAAAGTAATGTGATCCGTCAGTTGGTCTTTTTCTTTGCGCTCTTCGCTCGGTGCGAGAAAAATGGCCGCTTGCCAGTTGGGGTTGACGGTGTAACTCCAGCCTACGCCTTTGCTGGTGCTGATAAAAAAACCTGAGCGATGCGCTAAATCAAGGCTGCCCATCGGGCTGGCCTCATACACATCCCCCCCCATCACCTCAGGGGCATACGCTATCCCTAGCCCAGTTGCTGCTTGCCAATTTTTACCATCGCTGGCTTCGGCCCATAGGCTTTGCAGGCGTGATAAACCTTGCTCTATGTTTGAGTTGAGCGTCGTTTCTTCAGCAAGGCTGACTTGGCTGACTAAAAGGCATGACACAATAATCGGAAAACGCATGAATTTATCCTTGCTTAAAAAATAGTGAATTGGTGTTTGGCAAGCTCTGACTGTGCGGGGATTGCAATCCGTGAAGGCTTGAATCCAGTGGGTTTTGCCTGCTAGCCGTGCTCTGCTGGGGGGCGCTGTGAGTTGGCACGAGTAGGCGCTCTAGATCCCACGGTGTTCGATATAAGCTCCACATCTTATTTCTCCGTACTGATTTAAATTTGATCGTTAAGGTGCAGTTAAGAACTGTTCAATCGCTGCGGTGACTTGCTGAGCATGCGAAATAAATAGGTAGTGATTGGCGCCTGTAATGTTGAGAGATTGGCTACCAATTAATTCGGTTTTAAATTTGTTTTGCTGCTGCAAAAGATAGGGGCGATAAACTTGGGTAAAGAAAACGTTGTTGGCAGCCCATGCGGGCGATGCGGGGGTTAACCACGGGATAATGTCGCTTGGGTTTTGTGCATCAGCAAAAATGCCTAGCGCACGCGCTTTTACCATGCTGTAGTTCGGTGCTTCTACGCCAGCAAGATGCTGTGCCGCGATTTCGTCAGGGGTGACCGCATTCGCTACGCTGCCATCACTATTAAAGCGAATGGTTGCTGCTATTTCGGCTTTCGGTATTTCTACTCCACGGATGCGACGGGTGTATTGGCGGATCCCATTCAATGAGCTGAGATCGCTCATCGTTAGTTCCGGTGGTGATGGTAAGGTGAAGCTGCTCAATATTGTATTGAGTGCGATGCGGTCATAAGCGGCATCTAAATAAACTAAACGGTTGACGCGCTCGGGATATTTTCCTGCAAAGCGGGTGATTTCATCTCCTGCAATCGAATGCCCAATTAGGTGTACGCGTTGAATTCCGAGTTGATCTAAGCTTGCCCGAATATCTTCTGTTAATGTTGTTGTGTCGTATCCAGTTGGCGGCTGGCTGGATGCCCCATATCCACGTCGAGTTAGCGCCAGAACGCGATATTTTGCGTTTAAGTTTTGCGCAAAGCCATCAAACACATGTGCGCTATTGCCTGCTCCAGCAAGTAGCAAAATCACCTCACCATGACCACCAAAATCGAGCACTTCCAGCTTGATATTCGGAGCAATTTGAATAAAGTTTTGCGATGGCAGCACGGACACTGTCGCGCTTGGGCTTGGGCTTGGGCTTGGGCTTGGGCTTGGGCTTGGGCTTGGGCTTGGGCTTGGGCTTGGGCTGGGACTTGGGCTGGGACTTGGTGCAGGGAGCAACGTCGGTGTTGGTGTCACGCTTGGGCTTGGTTTTAAGCAATTAATCATGTCGGCCCCGCTGCTCAAGCATTTTTGTTCTCGTTCGCTCGTGCCTCCACATGCACTCAAGGTGGTTAATAAGCTCGCAATCAATACGGAAAAACAAAACTTGTGACATAAGCGGTGGATTTGCATCATCTGACCTACCCAGTGAATGAATGGCAAGCAGTATGACAAACGCAAGCTTAAGCAAAGCTTAAGATTCATCTGCTAGAGTGGTGGCATGCATATTCTGATTATTGAAGACGACCTCGATCTCGGGTTCGCACTACAGCAGGCACTCAAAGCCGAAGACATCAGCAGCGAATGGCGGCGTAGCATCGCGAATGCGCCACGTTCCGCGCAGGAGATGGAGTTTGATTGTGTATTGCTAGATCTCACCTTGCCTGATGGCGTGGGGTTTGAATTACTGAATCGCTGGCGCAAGGCGGGCATAAGCACGCCGATTATTGTGATTACCGCGCGTTCGGCCTTGGATGATCGATTGGCGGGTTTAGATGGTGGCGCGGATGATTTTATTATCAAGCCGTTTGCGACTGCCGAATTGATTGCGCGGATGCGGGCGGTATTACGGCGTTATGCACAGCAAGCCAGTGATGTTTGGAACATCGGTGATTTGCAAATTGAGCCGCGTCGCTATCAGGCGAATTTGGCTGGCGTGAAATTGGATTTGTCGCCGCGTGAATTTCATTTACTGCTTGAGCTTGCTAGAGAACCCGGTGTGGTCGTACCGAAAGGCGCATTGGCGCAGCGTTTAGAGCCACTGGGCGATGCAATTGATTTTGGCGCACTCGAAGTTCATCTGTCGAATCTACGACGTAAAATTGGTGCGCAACGGATTCGTACCGTGCGCGGTATTGGGTATATGTTGGTCTTATGAAACGCTATTTACAATATTTGGGCCCCAGCCTGATTCGGCGCGTGGTGATGGCGATTTTGCTTGCTTTTGCTTTGTGCTGGGTGGTATTGGCGATTTATGGCTATCTGCAAGAAACTGATCCGGCTGAGCGGGATCGATCGTTGCTGGCTAATGGTCATGCTTTAGTAACTGCGTTGGAGAAAGTAAGCAACGAAGCTGAAGCATTGACGATCATTTCGACGTATTCGGATATTTATAATTTAAGTTATCGACAGTTTAAAATTCCTCGAGTCATGTTGCTCCAATTGAATGATTTGCAGGGACGTCGAATTTATTTGTCACCCGAAGGGGGGGCGCATCAGTTGCCTACCGGCCAGTCTCATCAATTATTCGATGCAACGATTAATGGCGAGTTGTACCGCGTTTTTCAGGCGAAAACGGCTCACTGGGAGGTGTTGTGGGCTGCACCGATTTTAAATTCGCCGTGGTTCTTTATGATGGTGATTATGGAAATGACGGTGCAAATGCTGATCGCTTTGCCGATTATGGTGTTGACCACTTGGCTGGTGGTGGCGCGGGGCTTAAAACCATTACGGATTTTGTCGAATCTGATTGCGGCGAAAAATAAAGATGACTTATCACCGATTAATTTCAGTAGCCCGTACGCCGAGCTCAAGCCACTGACGGCAGCGCTGGATCGTTTATTAGGTCAATTGCGTAGCAAGATTGCGCGTGAACATGCATTTGTGCAGGATGCCGCGCACGAGTTACGCACGCCGATGGCGGTGATTTCGGCCCAAGCCCATGTTTTATCGAGGGCTGAAACGGTGCCAGAGCGACAAATCGCTGAAAAAAACCTGGAATCAGCGATTCAACGTTCTTCACATTTAATCGCCCAATTACTCGAAATGTCGCACATCGATAATGATAAATTATCAGCGAGCGCGGCAATTGACGTCGCGGTTTTGTTGCAGCAAGAATTAGCGCGCTTAGCGCCAGCGGCGATGGCACGCAAAATCGATTTATCCTTAAGTGCTCCCCATTCTTTATTCAATGTAATTGATGCGAATTTGCTGCAATCGATTGTACAAAATTTACTCAATAATGCCATTTTATATGTGCAGGAAGGGGGGCAGGTTGAGGTTGAATTGAGCCAGATGGTCGATGTTATGCGTTTGTCGGTCGCTGATAATGGCCCCGGTATTGCTGAAGCGGATCGAGAGCTGGTTTTTGAGCGCTTTTATCGTGGCGCAGGGCATGATGTGGCGGGAACGGGCTTGGGGCTGGCGATTGTGGCGCAGGCCGTGGCGCGTTTGAATGGCCAGATTGAACTTACTACGGGGCTGGATGAGCGTGGTTGTTGTTTTACCGTAACCATCCCGCTGCATGAATCTAAAACTGCAACAGTTTGAGTCGATACGGAGTCAGCCTTGAATCGATATTTAGCCGTGACGCTAGCGCTGCTCAGCGTACCTGCAAGCGCTTGTACTTTGTGGGGTGCGGCAGGGGATGTGGTGGCAGGGAGTGGTACGCTGCTAGCTAAAAATCGTGATTGGCGACCAGACCATAGCCAGTCGGTGCGGCTGGTTACGCCTAAGCAAGGTTTTCGATATATTGGCTTATTTGCTGACAACGGTGCCGAGCCAGGTATCAAGGCTGGCGTAAATGAGCAAGCTTTAGCGGTGGTGAGCGCGGCGGCTAGCACGCTCCCGAAAAAGATTCGTAATGCACAAACTGATGCACGCGGCGTGATGAGCAAGATTTTGCGTCAATACCGTAGCGTTGAGCAGGTGATTACCGATGCAGATGCGCTGTTTAAACCCGCACGAGCTAATTTTCTACTGCTGGCGGACCGCCAACAAATTTTGCAGGTTGAAATTGGCTTGAATGGTCAATACAGCTTGAGTGTGAAACGGAACGGGGTTTTGACGCATACCAATCATTATCTCAGCCCTGAGCTGGCTTATTGCAATCAGTTGCGAGGTCCAAGTAGTCATGTGCGCTTATCACGTATTCAGAGTTTATTGGCGATGGGCGAACAGCCATGGCATATGACTGACTTTGCGCAGATCAGTCGTGATCAGCATGACGGTGCAGACAATAGCTTATGGCGACACGGCAAGGAACATACTCTGGCAAGCTGGCAAATTGTTTTGCCCGCCGAGGGCGCTCCGCAATTGACCGTGGTACTGGCCAACCCAAATCAGAGCGAGCAACAAGAAACTTGGCAGCTTGATAGCCAGTTCTGGCGACAAAAAGCGGCGCTGTTGTCTCCAAGTTTACCTTAGAGTTTGAAGCGATTTACGACGTTTTGCAGTGCTTGCGCCATTTGGCTGAGTTCTCGCAGCGTTTGGCTGGTGTGCTCCAAGGCCGAATCGGTTTGAACGACTTGTTGATTCATTTTCTCGGCGACCAGTGCCATTTGCTCGGTGGCAATTGATTGTTCTCGCGTGGCGTTTGAAATTTCTACAATTTGCGCGACAACGGTTTGCATTTCTCCATGTACCACATTGAGCTGCTGAAAGACGGTATCCGCTTGCTGTAGGTTGTTGTTCGACACTTTATGCGCGGATTGGACTTGTTCAACTGCCACATGAGTATCTGTGCTGACTGCGCCCAACATCGCATCAATTTCAATCGTCGCTGCGGCTGTGCGCTCTGCCAAAGTACGTACTTCGTCTGCGACTACGGCAAAGCCGCGCCCTTGTTCGCCAGCGCGAGCTGCTTCGATGGCGGCGTTGAGCGCGAGTAAATTGGTCTGATTGGCAATTTCTTTGATGGTATTGGTAATGTGGGTGATTTTTTGCGATTGTTGGTCGAGATTTTGCATGACATTGCCCAGCGCATTGAGTTGCTGGCTGATGTTTTGCGTGTCTTGCCGCATTTGATTCATCGCACTTGCACTGTGTTCAGCTTCTTGACCTGCATGGGTAACGGTGTTTTGCACAACCTCAGAGCTGTCAGCAATATGGGCGATGCTGACGGTGACCTCTTCGATGGTGGCCGCCGATGAAGCGGCTAAATCGGCTTGTTGGCGAGAGTCTTTTGAAAGCTGCTGCGCCACTTGCTCAATACGCTGTACTCCTTGGCTGAGCTGAGTGCTTTCTTGTTTAACCACCGACATAATGCGCTGAATTTCGCTGATGAAGTGGTTAAATGCTTTGGCAATCGCTCCTGTTTCGTCCGCACGCGAATCATCTAGCCTAGCCGTTAAATCCGCTTCTCCACTAGACAACACTTGCATCGTTTTTAGCAAGGCTTCTAGTGGTTGAACGACTAGATTACTCAACCAAATTGCAATTGCAGAAGCGATGAGCATCAAGACTATGCCAATTCCAATCGATTTAAACAGCGCGGTACGCAAGGTCGCTGTAACGTAGCCAAGGTCAATATCGGCTACCGCCACAATTGTTTGGCCTTGTTGGTTTTTGAATGGTAGATAAATTGAACGAAAGTCGCCGTACGGATCGGAGTATTCTGCAAAACCGATTTTGTTCTGCGTTAGGGCATTCATCAGGCCATCGGTGGCAACGTCGTAGGGCAGTAAATAATGCTCTGAGTCTGGTTTGGTGAGTTCTTCATCAGAGAGAGAGCTAATTAAGTAGACTGGCTTATTGTCTAACATCACAAAGCTATAGACGTAAGGTAATTTGATCGCTTTGCTGTATTCGGTCAGTTTGACGGCGGCAGCGTGTTTGGCTTTCAAGTCAGCTTGCGTCCGTGGCACGATATTGTCGTGAAAATGATCATCGACAACATAGCGATAGCCTTGTGCTGCGGTAAGTAGGCGGGCGTCGATAGATTCTAAAATAATCCGTTTGGCGTCGATGTAGCTAAAGCTGCTAAATACCACCACGGCTAAACCGGCGACGAAAATCAGAGCAAGGCGAATTTTGGCTTTCAGTGTTTTCATTGCTGTGTTTCCAAGGTGAAAAGTGATTGCGGCGAGCTATGCCGTCTTTCAGCATAGACAAATCATTCGATGATATGAAGAAATGTGTCGGCAAGGTGTGCAGCGTCCGTTGGTCTGCTGTGTGGCTGATATTGATTTAGTTTGCGGCTTTGCGGTCGATAAAAGCTTAACGTTCACTAGTGTCAGCAAGGCCTTAGTCACAATCATCGATTCAAGGTCAATCGACTTATCGTAAAGAGGTGTCATCATGAACTCGCTGTCTGCACTCCAAACTCACTTTGCCAATGGCCTTGGTCTACATGATTCGGGGATGGCGCAATCATTGCGCAAGATGGGCGAGCCGATGGGGGAGATGGCAAAATCGCTGAGTAAGGGTGGCGAGTTAATCGGCCAGCGCGTTGATCAGCTTGGTAAAGCCACGACACAGATGGCAGGCGATTTGATCACACAGTTTGCGCAGAAGATGTTTGGCGACCAAGCGAAGGGGATGACGATTCAGTTTGATGAGTTGTCATTAAACGCCGAGTCGAGTTTTACTGCGATGCAGCAGTCGAGCCAAAGTGCGCAAGGTAGCAGCCAAGCGAGTGCCTTTCGTTTGAGCGATAGTAGCTCGTTGAGTGCGAAAGGCACATTAACGACGGCGGACGGGCAGCGTTTTGAGATTGAAATTGAAGTTCGCTATGAATCGGTGATTGAAGGTGCGAGTATTGCTCAGCAGCGCAATTTAGATAATGGCTACAAGGTAATACCTAATACATCGGCGACTTCGACTCCAATTGATGTTGTCGATTTAAATACGCCGACTGAGCCAGTCAGTGCTGCGCGCAATACCAAAGAGGCGGAGAAAATTGATGGCTTGAAGCAAGATTTTGCGGGTACTGCGCTGGACTTGTTGCAACGCTTGAGTAGCGAGCCGGTATTCCGCCCGTTCGGCCTGTTTAAGCCTGATGCAGAGGGTAACAATGGCTTGCAACTTTTGGGTGAAATGTCGCTGCAATTGCTGAATTTACCTGGTGGGCCACGTTATGTGGATCTGAGCCCCGAGCACAATCCAGATAAAAAAGCGGTGGATGCCAAAGTCTAACTTAGTCCGAGTAACTCGGGCAGGCATTTTAAGCGCGGCCAGTGTGCTAACCAATTTTTTTCGTTGATTCTTTGCTGAGTCACACTCAGTGCTAAACCAGAGTGGGCGTTGTGCCGTAAGCGCAATGCCCACGCGTCGGCTAAACCTGCTGTTACACACCATTCGACATCATTGTTGTGGTTCATGCTGATGCCCAAGCATGTTGCCGTTTCGGGAAAACGCTCTACAGCATCCTTCGCCGATAGATAGGTCACTACAGCATTTCTGTGGTGCATGCGTGCTTGATTTCTGACTTGCCATTGCACATTTGGCAGTTGTTGCTTCAGTTGAAATTCCAATTCTAAATCAAACTTAGGATCGAGTTGTTCGCTTGAATACCATGCGACATCGACATCATTGAGCGGTGTGCTGGTGCTGAATTGATGAGCCGCATCCCAGATTAGATTGCGGATAAATCCAGCGCAAATCATCGCTTGCGGCAGTCTTAATTCCTGCACGGCCTGAAGACAATCGATGCGCAATGGATCGGCTTGAATTAGGGCTAAAGTTTGCTTTTTCATGCGTAATTCTAATAATTATTGGCTTGAAATCTGGCCTGAATATTCCGTGTAAAAATGCATTTTGTGTACTGTTTTATTCGGTTGCTTAGGGCTGGTGTAACTATGTCACTGAAAAGACTCAACTATTTACTTAACATGCCGTTTTTATTTTAGAACAGTTGCATATTTACCATCGAGCATGGTCATGCACTCCTTGCCTTTGTGCCCAAGGAGTGTTTGCAAAAGGGGTATGAATGGCGTTAGGTGCAAACCTTGGATCTTTGATATTAGTGAGTAGTTTGGTGACTGGCTGTGCCCTGCAAGGATGGGAGCCCGCTTTACAGGATGCGCCTGTGGCGGCCTGCCCAGTTTCTGCTGCCAGTGGGGTTTTTGCTGCAAGTAGCGCTAGTTCGGTGATTGCGGAATGCCTTGCTGCCAGTCGTGCGTCACAGGTGGCGGTCGCGAGTGAGGTGAAGGATTATCAGTTCAGTCAAAAAGACATTGATGCGCTGATTTTGAATGCATTTAATGAGGCGCGTGGCGAATCGCCAGCAGGAATTCGCGCGGTATTGGGGGTGACGATGGCACGCGTTGAATCGGCCTGTTATCCCGATTCGGTGCACGAAGTGGTGTACCAACGAAAGCAATTTTCATGGACATCACAACGCGGAACTGCGCGCACCCTCAGTGCAGCCAAGGCACGTGAGCCAGAGAGTTATCGAAAAGTAAAATTGGTGGTCACTGAGTATATTGCTGACGGCGCCAAGCCGAGCCAAGCGGTGCTCTACCACACGCGTGACGTGAATCCGGGATGGGCAAAAGCTGCGTCGGTTGAGCGGGTGAAAACCATGGGCAGCCATATTTTTTATTTGAATAATCGCTGCTGAGTCGTTTGCTAGATTGCGAGCTGAATGAAGTTAGTTGCTGGGTGTTTGATGTCATTGGCGTGGGCAGACCAAGTGTGCATAGCACTAAAAATAATCAATCTGAATTAAGACTGCATTCTTAATAGGTATTGCTATATATGCTTTATTTAGAATGCTTTTCCTGCTAATACCCGCTCTTTAATCTGCGCTAGGCAAGCGGGGCAAAAACAATCGCCTTCCCCTGCCTGTGGAAGTGGTAGCTCGATTGGCAGGTCCATACACCAACAGCCACCTTGTGCGCCGCCGCTGCCACATTGGAATGACGCTCCGCAACGTTGACACTGTTTTGCTTGGCTAAGCGATTTATTTTCTGGCGTCATTACTTCTTCCAGCGCACATTGCGTTCGTCGACAAATTCGTAATAGCGCGTTAAAACAATTTGACCGCGATGATCGAGTAATTCAATCGGGACTGGGCCAAAAGGCGCCGCAATTCGAATGATATTCAACGCGTCTTGGTCGAGCTCTGGATTGCCTGATGAGCGCGTTAATTCCAGTTTGGCGATGCTACCATCGGCATGCAAAATGACTTTAAATTGCATCAAGCCGAATAAAGGTCGGCCGCTGTCGTCACGCGGGAAGTTTTGTTGGCCAATTCGTTCGACTTTTTGCCGAATTTGTTGCTCCCAAATCCCAAAAGTGGCGCGTATCTTTTCAGAACCTTCTTGGCTACGCGTCGCCGCATCTTCTTGTGGGCGGTTTTCAAAAGTAGGCTTTTCTGGGCGATAAGTTAAATCTAAAGGTTTCGGTTTGCCTTGTTTGGCTGAGCCATTCGTAAGGTCGAGTCCGGCGATTTCAATTTCGGTGCTGTTTGCAGGCTGAGCCTGCACTTTGGGGGCGCTGGCTTTGCTGACTGTTTTGGGGGCTGGCTTTGCGCGATACAGTGGTTTTTTTGGCGTAGGCGCTTGCGTCATCACCTTGGCTTCGGGTTCTGGCTTAGGCTCGGGGGCTTTGGGGGGCTGTTTTTTTTGCAGCGTCATCTCTAGAGCTGTGCTGCTGGCTGTTTTGGGTTGGTTTTTTTCGGGTGTCGGGATCAGCAAAAATAGCATGTGCAACAGAATCGCCAGAATCAGTGCCTGCACGAGCCATTTGTCTTGCGAGCTGGCGATATTACCAAGATCGTTGTGCGGCATTCAAAAATAAGTCCAGCGTCGTTATTAAATATCAGCAGGGATGCATTCTACCTTGAAGCGCCGCAAAGTGGCGCGAGTCGAGCAAACAGGATTGGGCTTAGATGACTGATTTAACGTGAAATTGTAATTATGCACAAAAATATTTTCAAAAAACGCTTACGGTTTTAAAAAATATCAGGTATTATCCGCCCCCTAAGTTGCTTAATTCAAATTTTGCAGCATTTAGGGGAGTCGCCAAGTTGGTTAAGGCACCGGATTTTGATTCCGGCATGCGAAGGTTCGAATCCTTCTTCCCCTGCCAGAATAAAATAAAAAAGAGTCGCTATGCGGCTCTTTTTTATTGTCTAAACAAAGCCTGCTATCGCAGGTATTGCCTCTTAAGTAATGTATCTGTTTGTTTCTAGACGAATACCTTCTAGTTGATTTGGAGTGCGCTGCTTCGCATTGAGCGTTTGTACGCTGCAAAATGGCTGCGCGGTAAAAAAGAGCCGCGCAGGCGGCTCTGGGACTTAGTCGCTTAACGCGGCCTTGACTTCGCGCTCTCCTGCGTCGGCTGCGCCGCGATAACCAGAGCGCCTGAGCGCAACACCCCATTGTTCAACAATCGGGGCGAAATCTTCAGCGCGTCGTACTGTGCTGAGTAGTTCGCTAAGTCGTTCTTCCCAGTTTTGTCCCAGGTATTCTTGAGTGACTTTGAGGATAACTTGGCGGGCGGCTTCGATTTGACGTTTTTGTTTTAAGTCTTGCGCGATTTGAGGTGCAACCGTGCTTGGCCCTGAAAATTGGATTTGATCTATGGTCTTGCTTTGTGAAACGGCGCTAATCAAACCGAGGCTCTGCATTTTTTGTAAAATACTTAGCACATCGATATTCGGTAGCATCCCGGCTAGGGCCATGCTGTGGCGTGCGCCGTCTACCATAAATAGCACTTGGCGTTCTTTTTGCCCGATTAAGCCACTGCGCTGGATAATCTCTTGTTGCCCCAGTGCTGTTTTATGATAAATCGCATTTTCCATGATGCCACTCGATTTCATTCGTACATGGAGTATGTATAAGCCAAAACTAATGTAGTTGAAAATATCAAACTACATTTTGTTGCAAATAATAAACAGGGCGATTTAAATCAAAGACTTAGCGGTTTCTTGCTTGATTGCTTCTTGGGTCGCTATTGGTAAATTAGGCCGCACGATGTGATTGCGCAACGCTGCTTCAGCAACGACGAGTAAAGGCGCATCGCTCGCGAGGCTGGTTAGATTGGCTACATTCGGGGTTTCTTCTTCAAATTGAATGACGCCAGAGATTTTCCATACATTATTAACTCGTTTTAAGTGATAACTCGTCCGGTATTCCCAAGGTGTGCCATCGTTGCGAATGACGCGCCAAGCGAGTTGGGCGGTGCCGAGTGTGCTGCTAATTTCTAGTAAGCTTAAAATTTTGTATTGGGCGTCGTGAAAGCCTTGCGCTGCGTACCAATTAAACAAGATTTGTGTCGTTTCATATAGCGGCGCCATTTCGGGCCAGTCGGTACGCTCATCGTTGATGAGGGTGAAAAATGGCATTGCAAAGAGTTGTGTGACGCCATCTACGTCTAGCTGTGAATAGGCGACGGAAAAATGTTCAAAAAACTCTTCCAAATTCATTTTAAAAGTCCTGTGCTATACAAGTGTTTCATTATTGATGGGTGAGTATAAAAACTCAATCAAAACTGACTTGTTGTGAAATTTTGTGGCAATTTTATTACGTATAAATTAGTCGTCGATTGTTAAGTTTCCTGTGCTGTGTTGAGCAAGATGCGCAAATTGACAGCGCAGCAACTTGAAACTTCGCGCGTCAGCGCCATCTGGTTTCTGAATAACGAGAATTTTTGATGTTCAATTACAGTCAATTGCAGGAGTTAAAACATGGTTCAAGCTACCGCCAGTCACTTATTGGTACAAACAGAAGCGCAGTGTGAAGCGTTAAAACAAGAAATTTTGGCGGGTGCTGATTTTGCAGCAGTGGCAAAAGCGCATTCAAGCTGCCCATCTTCCGCACAAGGTGGGGCTTTGGGTTCATTTGGCCCAGGCATGATGGTGCCGGAGTTTGATAAAGTGGTGTTTAGCGCACCATTGAATGAAGTACAAGGCCCTGTTAAAACCCAATTTGGTTATCATTTATTGGTAGTGACGAGCCGCGGCTAATTACGCCCCGAAGTCGAAAAAAAACCGCCAATTTGGCGGTTTTTTTGTGCCTGCAAGATTTAAGGCTTGGCGATTTCGATCCATTTTTGCGCGGTATCGAGCCGGATTGGCGAATAGACCCCTACATACACTTCTAAAATCGAATTGAGTAATGGATCAATCCCTTTGGCGGTATAGCCACGTGCCCGGAAGTAACGGTATTGTCCGTTGGCGTCAACTCGATACACTACGCTATTGGCGGGGTAGACACTGCTGGCTTGCCATTGTGAATAGCCTGCGACCGGGTGGTTATAGCTCGGTGGTGTGCTACGCGTATCCACCATACCCAGCGGTGAATCGGCGCTGACGATGAAATCGTCGAAATAGGCGTACTGATCATTTACTGGCGCCCAATCGCTGCTGCTGCCACCAAAGAAAGTATCCATTTTGATTGCCGATACGCTAACATTGGCACTGTTTCTGAATAACATCGCGTTGTTTTCAAGCACTAACTCACCGTCTATCCATTGGCGGAATTCACCATTGGCTTGTCCGATGTCATTGAGCACCACTTGTTGCGTCAGGGTGTACCAGCGGCCAGCTTCAAAGCGTCGTGCTAGGCCTGCATAATCGCCGCATTCTTCTTTTTTGCCAGGGAAATAGTAGTACTGAAAGCCCACACCATTTTCACGCCACATTAATCGTGTGGTGAATCCATCGAATGTCCCATTTTGGATGCAACCCGTAGGCGTATCTCCGCCGCCGAGTCCTGGCAATTTGCCGCCTTTGACCCAAGTAAAAGCCTGATCAAAGCGCACTTTATACTGCAGAAACATCGACTGAGCGGGTAGAGCAAGTGGCGCATCAAAGGTCATTGCTGAATTGCCACCTACTTGGCCAGCTAAATAGCGGACGCGCAGTACTTTATTGGCGGGATTGGCGGTATCAGCGACGATGCTTAAGCGCCCTGATGGCACGCCAGTCGACTCACCGGGTTCAATACCCCAGTCGGCTTTAAATTGGGGCGCTTGATAAACTCCCACTGCGTATTGATCAAATCGATTTTGTAATACGACTTGGCTTGGTGCCCCACTAGGTAGCGGTGCCGGGGTCGCGGTAGGGGCTACCGTTGGTGCGATGCTTGGCGTTACCGTCGGAGTTGGTGCCGTTGTTGCAGTTGCAGTTGGTGTCGGAGTTGGGTTGAGCGTGGGCGTGGGCGTGGGCGTGGGCGTGGGCGTGGCGGTTGGCCGCGGTGTTGCGGTCGGTGCTATTGTTGCCGTAGGCGTACTGGTTGGCGTCGCGCTGGGTTTGACCGTGGGGGTTGGCGCTAGGGTAGGGGCTGTGCTTGGCGTTGGTGTGGCCGTAACGCCGCTACAGCTGCCACCGACTTTCCATAGTGTGGGGGTCGTGGCAGGATTCCAGTTGGCGCCGACATACGCGGTGTGTGTTACTTGTGCGGTATAGACGACAGTTTTATAAATGACGGTATCACCCGCCGCAAACGTTGGACCCTCAATCCATTCACCGCGGCACGCCGCATTGGCTTGCAGTGTTCCGAACATACTCAGCGCAATTAGGCTGACAGTTTTCCATTTCGACATACAATCTCCTGCAGCCAGCAAGCTGGCTGTCTCCTCGTGTAGTTTTTTAGGCTGCTCTTTGGCAGATGGGTTCAGCCTAGTCGTCAGGGTGGATAACTGTCAATCAATCCTTACAAGTGGCAGTTTGGGTGTATGAAATGCCACAATAAGGCACAAAAAAATAAATGACATTTGGGTATTGCTGGCTAGCTATTTAATCTGCTGGGTTAGTGGCGGATACCTGTTTTGCTTGTTGCGCTCAATCAACGAGAACGGTCGTCTGCTCATGCGGTTGCCGACCTAGTCGTTTCCAAACGGCATGTTTTTCTTGGTCAGAGCTACTCGACCATGCTCGGATTTCGTCTAGCGTACGTAAGCACCCCTGACAATATTCACGGCGTGAATCGAGTTGACATTGATTAATACAAGGTGAGGCGACGCTCATTGTGAATGCCTGTAAGTGATGAAGTCGCTATTGAACTGGATTCTGAACTTGTCGACAAGTTCAGAATCCGCTTGATTGGGACTGGAATTGGCGCTCAGTGCATAGGCTTGCTCGCGCCATATGTCGTCTCTGCTTACGCCACAGTTGCAGCGCATAAAAAAGGCCACATACTGTGGCCTGATTGGCTCAACCGAATGCGATCAAACGCGATAGCGTGAAATCGCCGAGTCGAGCTCCTTGCTCAATTGACGTAAACGCTCGCCTTCGCTGGCGGTATTTTGCGCGACTGAGCTGCTTTCTTCCGACATTTGCGCCACTTGTTCTACTTGCTGCGCCATCATCGCGCTAGCTGCACTTTGTTCGCGCATTGAGCCGGTGATTTCGCTCACTTGTTCGACGACTTGATCAGCGTTGTGGCGAATTTTGGAAATGGCATCGCTGGCTTCTTGCGCGCGTTCGACGCCTAAGTCGACTTGGCGTACGGTTTGCTGCATCGTCGTCACAGTTGCATTGGCTTCATTTTGAATCGCGCTGACGGTACCGATAATTTCTTGTGTAGAGCTTGCGGTACGCTCGGCGAGTTTACGCACTTCATCGGCTACCACCGCAAAACCACGGCCTAAATCACCCGCGCGCGCTGCTTCAATCGCCGCATTTAGAGCCAATAGATTAGTTTGATCGGCAATGTCTTTAATGACGTTGACCACGGCATTAATGCTAGCAGTTCGTTCTTTGAGTGATTCGATTTGCTGTGCCGACACACGCACATCATCGGCAATTTGATTGATGCTGGTGATGGTACTTTCAATTACGGCACCGCCAGTGCTGGCCATTTGCCCCGCTTCGCGCGCGGTGCGATCGCATTCGTCGGCGCGGTCTGCCACGTGGCTAATGCTGACGGTGACTTCTTCAACCCCTGCCGCCATACTGGAGGCGGCATTGCTGACGCTTTGTGAGGCATCGGAGAGCTCGCTGCTGGCATTGGATAAACCGGTCGCTGAGCCAGTGACATCGCGGCCAATTCGGTTAAGCTGTTGCAAGCTGCCTTGCAAAGTGGCGATCAGTCCGTTGAGTGCTTCGAGTGATTCACCGATCTCATCACGGCTGCTGACGGTGATTCGCCGGGTGAAATCATAGTCGCTGCCCAATTGCAGGACGAACTGGCGCATGGAATTGAGCGGGTTGATTATGCTGCGGGCAATCAGCATGCCAATAATTGCGATTGCAATCATTAACATCACACCCATGCCGATAGATAAGCTGATCGCGGATGAAATGGAGTTAGCAATATTTTTTTTCGCTTCATTTGATGCTGCTTCATTGCGCTTCGTGGCAATTTCTAATTGCGTGGCAACTTTAGCGGCTTGTGGTGCAGTTTGGTTGCGAACTAATGCTTCGGCAGCTTCGGTGTCGCTCATTTCCGAAGCGGTAATGACTAATTTGCTCAGGGTTGCCCATTGAGCAAGTTCTTTACGGAGTTCGCTGATATTTTGCTGACCTTCAGGGCTAGATACATAGTGATCATAAGCTTTTAATTTTTCTTCAAGTTGCGCTAAAAAAGCGTTTAATCTTCCTTCGGCTTCTTTTTTCTTTGCGGCTTCTCCTTGAATAATATGATTGAGCAATTCACGGCGGGCATTGGCAAAAGCTAAATTAATTTCACTGATTAAAACAACGGAGGGTAATGCATCGTCACTGACTGTGGCTGAGTGTTCTTTCGCATCCTGAAATTTGCTGTAGTTCACTGCCGTTAGCAGCACGATGGCGATGGCCGCTAAGGCAATCAGCGCGATGAGTTTGTGGGCGATTTTCATTTGAACTTCCAAGGCCGAACGAGTCTACGATATTTCAGTATAGCCTTTCGATCGGCGTCAACAAGTAAGGTTTTCGCCCAAGATTCAATTCTTTGTCATATTTCAATATTCAGTGAAATGGCGCTGGCTTTATTTAGGAGCTGTGCTTGATAAGTGCGATTAGCTGATCGGTCGCTGCGCCCCAACCCTCATAAAATCCCATTGCTTCGTGCTCGGCTTTGTCCGACTCATTCCAATGCAGCACTTGTGCGTGATAGCGTGTTTGGCCGTTGCCTAGGTCGGTGAAGGTAATCGTGCCAGTCATAAATGGCTTGGCTGACGGAACCCACGCCGACGTATAGGCATCGGTAAAGACGATTTTTTGATTGGGGATGATTTCAAGATAAACGCCTTGATTGGGAAACAAGTCGCCGTCGGGGCTTTGCATGATGACCAGATTGCTACCGCCTGCGCGCACATCCAGCTCCGCGTGGGCGACGCCCCACGGTTTGGGGCAAAACCATTGCTTGAGCAGCTCAGGCTCGGTCCAAGCGCGGTAGAGTTGCTCAGGGGACGCATCGATAATTCGCTCGAGTGATAACTCGTACACGGCGCTGGGAGGGATTTGTTCGCACATGGTGGATACTCCGTTGAAGGGCTCAACGGAGTTTAGGCTATTATTTTTGTGAATCAATGTCGGCGAGAGATTCTTCACCTTTGGTGGTGATGAAATGCCCAACTTCGCCTTCCCGCGTCTCGAGGTGGCCTTTGCGCAGCAAAAACGCCAGCGCTTCACCGTTCACTTTGAGTGTTGGATTGGCTTTGAGTTGTCGAAGCGCGTCGATGCATAGCGCCATAAAAATGGTTTGCTTGCCCAAATCGGTAATTTGCAAAATGCCGGTTTTACGCTCGTAAGCGCACAGCTTTTGCCCGGTGAGGGTTTTGACATTTTTAAACACCGCGTGGCTTAAACGGGTGCTTTTCAGGCCACGGCTCACTTCAATTAGTGCGGCCATTTCATCTTTTGTTAACTTCGTACTCATCGTTCACCCTCAGTATCAGTGTTGATATAGTACGCTGTCTGCTTGGGCTTGGTCTAATTTGTTCCATCGGTGGGGCGTTGGATGGATGAATTGAATGTGGTTTTGTTGCTGGTCTAATTTAGATTTTTAGTGTGTATTGCCTGAAAGAGTTTTATTTTTCTGGCTTTGAGGTTGATACCTGCTTGCTCGGTCGAGATGCCGAGCAAGCAGGCGCGCGTTTATCGATTAAAATGCTTGGCGTAACGCATATCCAATTGTTTGGTTGGTAGTAGCATCAAAAAGTCAGCACAATTGAAGTACGGATCCCACGCCGGTTCGCCACAAATCATCGCTCCTGCGCGCAGATAGCCTTTGATCAGCGCTGGGGTTTCGACTTTTTGCGCAACGGTGTTCATTGAAAATGGCAGTGGATTATTCGGAAAAACCCGCCATTCAATTGGCGCTAGTGCTGAAGACGCGAGTTTTTTATACAGATTAACTGCCAAATGACCACCGTCGTTGACTGGTACGCTGGCGCAGCCAATTAAATATTGATAGTCATTTTGTTGAATGTAATTGGCGATCCCCGACCACAATAGTGCAATCGTTGAGCCGTTTCGGTATTTCGGGTGGACGCAGGTGCGACCCAGTTCTACCAGTTGCGGGCGAATGTTTTGCAGCCGAGTCAGATTAAATTCGGTATCCGAATAATAACTACCGACTTTTTGAGCTTGGTGCGGCGGTAAAATCCGATAGGTACCGATAACTTCGCCAGTATCTTCGTCGTGCGCGACGAGGTGATCGCAGTAGCGGTCAAACAAGTCTTGGTCGATGCCGGGAATTTTGCTGGTGATTTGTGCGCCCATTTCTTCGACAAACACTTGATAACGCAGCGCTTGTGCCGCCAAAATGGTTTCCGGATTGCTGGCAATCGATACCGTGAGTGTGCGTTTATGTTTATGAATTGAAGCTGTACTTTCAACTAGCATTTTTCTCTCTCCAGAGTTTTAAGAGCTAAATTACTAGCTGATTATTACAGCAAGGTTTTTATTTTATGAATTTGGCGTGACAAAAACTTACTGTTTTTTGGCTTTGTTGTAATTTAATTTGCGAAGCAATGAATAGGCAAGGACGGCTGCTGTTGCAGCTGTTTGTTGGTTTAAATAAACAATCGGTATTACGTCACAGTCAATTCATTTGCACTGCGTAGGCTGTCTCTATTTCCTCACTTTCATATGACGAGTTGATGTATGCGATTTCAAGATCGGCGAATTCAAGCGTTATTTCACGCTGTGTGTATTTTGGTTTTCGCTTCGCCGCTCTTCGCCGCAACGGGTTTGACTGAAATTGCCAGCACGCCCCAGCATGGCGCAGTGACGGTGTTTTATCCTGCGATGGGTAAAAACGTCAGCCTGAATAAACTCGGGCTGCCGGTATTTGCGTCACCGAATGCAACGCCAGTCAAAGGCAATGGCCGCTTGATTGTGATGTCGCATGGCTCAGGCGGCTCGCCGTGGGATTATGCTGATTTGGCGAGTAGCTTGGTTGAAGCGGGGTTCGTCGTTGCGTTGCCCGATCATCGAGGTGATAACCATCAAAATGGCCAAGACGCTGGGCCGCCGAGTTGGAAAGCTCGCCCACATGAAATCTCCAGCGCGATCGATGCGGTCGCGCAAGACTCACGCTTTGCGCCGACGCTCAAGCTCGATCAAGTCGGCATGTATGGGATTTCGGCTGGCGGTTTAACGGCACTCACCTTGGCGGGCGGGCGTTGGGCTCCCGCCAAAATGGTGCAGCACTGCAACGCTCATATTCGCGATGACTTTAATGCTTGCGCGGGGACTTTTTTTCAATTGAATGGTGGCATGTGGGATTGGTTGAAAATCGCCATCGTCAAATTCATTTTGCGCTGGCGTTTTAACGATGCGCAATGGCAAAGCCACACCGATCCGCGGATCACTGCGATTGTGGCGGGCGTACCGTATGGCGTGGTGTTTGATTTGAACTCATTAGTGCAACCCAAAATCCCCGTCGCGTTGATTACGGCGCGGCAAGATGTTTGGCTGCATCCGCAATTTCACAGCGACCCGATTATTCGCGCTTGTCAAACTTGCACGGTATTGCACGATTTTGAAACTGGCGGCCACGGCGCGCTGCTGTCGCCCATTCGCTCTCCACTGGAAGGGCTGGTTGCCCAGTTAGTTGGCGATCCGATTGGCTTTGATCGGCAAGAAACCGCGCTGGTAAATCAGAAAATTAGCCGATATTTTCAGCAGCGGTTGTTGCCCTGATACTTGATGTATTGGCTTAAATGCTTTAATTCGTGAAGGTTATAAGCCAATACATCGTAATTAATTTAGATGTAGTAAGTTTGTGGCCTGCTGCTGCGCGGCGCGATACGCATCCCACGCTTTTTCGTGGAAGAAATACGCCACTGTATTGACCAGCGGCTCGATCAAGGCCAGCGCACTCGCCACGCCAAAACTACCGGTAATCAAATACGCCACGCTGAATGCGACGGTAAAGTGAACAATCGCGAAAGTAATGGTCTTCAACATATTGCC
Organism: Deefgea chitinilytica; assembly: GCF_016881405.1. GTDB lineage: Bacteria > Pseudomonadota > Gammaproteobacteria > Burkholderiales > Chitinibacteraceae > Deefgea > Deefgea chitinilytica. The sequence continues at coordinate 77,273 of NZ_WOFE01000009.1, read as the reverse complement.
TCCTCGGCTGTTGCCAGCGGAAATGGATTCGATAGGCAAATGATAATGGTTCGTATTTGATTGATGAAGTTGATTGTTTTTACTGGGGTCATAGTAATGGGCTATAGGCTTCTAATTCGGTGCTAGGCTGATTGCCCTGCGGCAGCTCAACACCAAGCACGCCAATGGTGGCGTTTTGGTTTTAAAATCCCGTCCAAGCGCACCGAGTGCGGAGCGAGACCTAGGCTCGCGACAATCGAGGGCATCGGGGACCGATGCGCGCCCGGGGCTCATTTTCTTTGGTTCGTTTCTTTTGGAGAAGCAAAAGAAATGAACCTGCCGCGCGCAGCCCGCGCCCTAAAATGCACGCGGCGCAGCCGCATAAAACAAAACCGCCGAAACATATCGACGGTCTGTAATTTATTTTGCTGTATTTGATGCTGCGCACTTGGCTTTAAGTACGCCCTTCTTGCCCGCTTTCGACCCAAAGCGGAAACTGCTTAAATTGTTACATATCCTTCTGACCAGTTGTCTTTGTCCAAGATGAATTCATTTAGGTGAAAGCCTTCATCTGACATATCTAATTCGTAATTAACCAACTCTGGAAAATCATTAAACCCATTCTGCAATTTGACTCTGCTAATGGCTGCAAGTGCGGCATCCTTTGTTGAATAGATTCCAATAATTTTCACATCATCAACTCCACTTGGGAGAGTGTGAAGATGTTGAAGCAAGAATACGGAATTCATATGACTCCATCTGGTCGACTCTGCTTGTTTTTGACCCAAAGAGGAATAAAACTACCGTTTTAATATTAAGTAATTACAGCTTTCAATTCTGATTGAAAAACTTCAACGTCAAAGCCATTTTCAAGCTCAACTATAAATTCTGGTTCAGGTAGCAACTCAATCACGCCGACCAATGAACCAAATTTCCCACTGTGTACGCCACTTACAATTTGAACAAAGTCATTGTGTTCAAATTCAACACCATCAATAGGAATATGACTCAGAAATGCCTGCACTAAATTGGCTTGTTGCATCCTATCTATCCAAAATGTTCAAGTTGTGAATTTCCGCTTTTGGCCGACAACGGCCTGTAGCATAGTTTTGCCTACCGCAGCAGGTACAAAAAAATAACGCAGCATGAGTGTGTTTGCGTTTCTTCGTACTTACTAATAAGCAATGGGTATATTAACCTAGATATTGATAATAATGATCTAGGTTAACATACGTCTAGGTGCTACTTCCCCAACACATCCCCCAGCGCTTTGAGCAACAGCGCAATATTTTCGCGGCGCGCGGCGTAGCCCATTAGGCCGATGCGCCATGCTTTACCCGCCAGCGCGCCAAGGCCAGCGCCGATTTCGAGGTTGTATTCATTCAGTAGTCGCGCGCGAACTGCGGCGTCGTCGACGCCTGCGGGGATGTGCACGGCATTGAGTTGCGGCAGGCGGTCAGCGGCTGCGACGACAAATTCGATGCCCAGTTTTTCCAGTCCATCGCGCAGCTCGGCGTGCATTGCGGCGTGACGCACCCAAGCCGCTTCGAGGCCTTCGTCGGCGAGTAGACGCAGCGCTTCGTGCAAGGCGTAGAGCGCATTAACAGGGGCAGTATGGTGATAACTGCGTTTTGCACCTTGGCTGTTAGACCAATACCCCATAACGAGAGTTTGGTCGAGAAACCAGCTTTGCACTGGCGTTTTGCGCGCTTTGATTTTTTCAACGGCGGCCGGTGAAAACGATAGCGGCGACAAACCCGGCACGCACGATAGGCATTTCTGGCTGCCTGAATAAATCGCGTCGATGCCCCATTCGTCAACGCGCAATTCGATCCCGCCCAATGACGTCACCGCGTCGACAATGCTCAAGCAGCCGTATTGCTTGGCCAGCGCGCACAGCGTTTTCGCGTCTGAGCGTGCGCCGGTCGACGTTTCGGCGTGGACAAAGGCCAGAAATTTCGCATCGGGGTTGGCTTTCAGCGCGGCTTCCACTGCCGCCACATCGACCGCCGTGCCCCATTCATTGTCGACCAGCACCGCCACCGCGCCGACGCGCTCCACGTTCTGCCGCATCCGTTCGCCAAACACGCCGTTGCGGCAAACGATAACTTTTTCGCCGGGCTCGACCAGATTGACAAAACACGCTTCCATCCCCGCCGAGCCGGGCGCAGACACCGCCAGCGTCATTTCGTTTTGCGTTTGAAATGCGTATTGCAGCAGGATTTTTACTTCATCCATCATGCCGACAAACAGCGGATCCAGATGCCCGAGCGTCGGCTTGGCGCCCGCCGCCAGCACGCTAGGATACACATCCGATGGCCCCGGCCCCATCAAGGTACGGCGCGGCGGGAAAAACGGTGCGATTTGGGGTTGTGAAAGAGTGTGCGCAGACATATCAGGCTCCGGTGAGATCGGTGATGGTTCATTATGGCTGGGCGGCGAGAGTCGGTCACGGATTTGTTGCACCTGCAGCATGACTGCGACAGCCTGTGTCTGTTGACCAACATTCGGCAAAATCGACTTCGCGCCAGATAAGCTGCGCCCTAAGCTAGCGGAACTGGATGAGGAAAAATGCGATGAATTGCTCGGGTTGTGGCGCGGCGCTGCCGGTGGATCAATTGGTGTGTTCGTATTGTGGTCTGCACAATGCGGTGGATTTGCTGGCGATTCGTGATTTTAAAGTGCTGGCTGAGCACAGCGAATTGCCGTGCCCGAATGGTTGCGGCAATTTGCAATTGCTGCGCTTGGGCGCGGGGATGGGCGCGACAGTGGGGCATTGTACGACGTGTTTTGGTCTGCACTTTGCGCCGGGCGCATTGCAAATTACGCTCGATCACGTGGCGGGGCAAGTGCGCGAAATCAATCACGGTCGACTCAAGCAAATTATTGAGCAGCGCGTCAAACCCGATGCGGTGCGTTATAAGCCTTGCCCCGTCTGCCAGAAAATGATGAATCGCAATGCGTTTAGCAAACACATCGCGGTGATTGTCGACGAGTGTCGTGGGCACGGCGTGTGGTTGGATAATGGCGAATTTACGGTGCTGGCCGAATGGATGGAGGCAGGCGGCCGCCAGCATGTTGAGGCTGAAACTGCACGCCAAGCGCGGATTGATGCGGCTAATGGTCTGGTTGAGCCAGTGAAATATCAGCCTAAACCGCCAATTGCCAGTAAAGACGTGCCTTATGATGCGGGTCAGCTGCTCAATCGTGCATTGCCTGAATGGTTGGTCGGTTTGGTATTAGCGTGTTTGCTGTGGTTCTTGCTGGGCATGAGCTGGCCTGTGGTTTTAGTGGCACTGATCAGCGTGCTCGGTTGGTGGTTTAAAAAATAAATCGAAGTATATTGTCACAGGCTAATTTCATTCGAGCTTATGTTGATATACCTAATTAATTTCTTCGGTTCTCTTCTTACGGGGTCATTTTGTTCGCGACGAAATGCAGTCTTTGTTGTGACTCACGTCTAGAATAACGCCCTGCCTGTTTGAAACTGTTGCTATGACTGCAAAAAAATTCTTCTTTGGCCTGCTTGGATTAAGCCTAGTTGGTGTCGCGCTGCTGTTTTTTATTCAGCAAGAAAAAGAACGCGATGGACATTGGCCGTGGCCTCTGAATGGGCGGGTGATTAATCAAAGCCCATTTAAGGTTAAAGTTTGGGATGACCAGAATGGTTTTTATACTATCGCAGCAGGGGAGCGCAGTAGCAACCGCAAGGATGTCGACCATGCCCAAGAACCGACGAGTCAGCGCTGGTGCAAAATTGGCGCGCGAACCTTAATCGTGAACCCCGATGGCAGTTTTGCCAATTGCCCGTGTTATGCCCTCGGCGCGGGTCGGGCGTGCATTCGGTTTTAAAACTACACCGGGCTAGCGGCATTATTACCCACCGTAAAATCAGTTGGTTTCGGCATAATCATTAATTTGATGATGCAGAGGTTGTTGTTAGATGCTTCGATTTTTATTGATTTTGCTGTGCTGTGTAGCGGCACCGACGTTTGCAATAGAACTCATAGCGGCACCCAAAATCAGCGCGCAATTTTCGCAGGCGAAGGTAAACGGTACTTTTGTCATGCTCGATGCGACTGCACAGCGCTGGATTGGCCACAATGCCGAGCGCGCCGCGACGCGGTTTTCTCCCGCGTCGACGTTCAAAATTCCCAATAGCTTGATTGGCCTGGCTACGGGCGCAGTCAGTAGTGTGGATGAAGTGTTTTACCATCACGATGGTCAGCCCAAATACCTGAAATCATGGGAGCATGATATGGGTTTGCGTGGTGCGCTGCCGATTTCAAATGTGGCGGCGTATCAGGAATTGGCGCGGCGAATTGGTTTGCAGCCGATGCAACAGCAACTCGACCAACTCAATTACGGTAATCACCGTATTGCTGGCGGTGTGGATCAATTTTGGCTCAATGGCAGCTTAACTATCAGCGCAGTTGAGCAAGTGCAATTTCTCACTCGCCTTGCGCAAGGCGCATTGCCTTATCCGGCAAACATGCAAGCGGCGGTTCGCGAGATTACTTTGTTGGAAACAGGCAAAAATTGGAAGCTGTACGGTAAAACCGGCTGGACTGGTCGCCAGCAACCCTCAATCGGCTGGTTTGTGGGTTGGGTTGAGCAAGACGGCAAGCTCTATACTTTTGCGCTGAATATGGATATCCCGGACGCTGCTGATTTACCTAAGCGAATTGAGATCGCGAAGGCGAGTTTACGTAGTCAAGGTTTAATGCAATAAGTATAAAGCCAAGGCCATCTAATGATGGCCTTTTTGCTAGGTATGAATGTCGATGAACTTCTATTAATCCACATTCACTTTGATTTTTTGGAGCTTGTTGATGCAAGGTGGAAATTTATTTGAGCACAGCCAAGCGCCCGCAGAAGGCGAGCGTTTTGAGACTTTGCTGGCGCATCAAGGCTTACTGATTGAGCGTATCATCAGCTCGCCAAAAATTGCGTCAACTGAGTACGTACAGCCGCAAGATGAATGGGTGTTGCTGGTGCAAGGGGAAGCGACGATGGATGTGGCAGGTGTGGAGGTCACTTTGTCTTCGGGCGATTACCTCTTTTTGCCATCTAAAACGCCCCATACAGTGCGCAGAGTGAGTGATGGCGCGCTTTGGCTCGCCATCCATTTATCTGCGGCACCTGCGTAGTCAGGCCAATCGTTAGAGCAAAATGCCCGCCAGTAAAAATCCGCTCGATACCGACGTAATCGAGCACACCAAGCCGGGCAGCATAAAGCTGTGATTGAGCAAATATTTGCCGATGCGGGTGGTGCCTGTGCGGTCAAAATTAATCGCGGCGATTACGGTGGGGTAGTTCGGGATAAAAAAGTAGCCATTCACACTCGGGAACATCGCAATCAAAGCGGGCGCGGGCAAGCCTAGCGCAATGCCCAGCGGCAACATTGCGCGGATTGTTGCTGCTTGTGAATACAATAAAATCGACATACCAAAGAGCGCGACCGCAAACAGCCACGGCTGTGCGGTAACGATGCTTTGGATGGAGCCAGAGAAAAACGCCAGATTGTTTTGAATAAACGTGTCACCCATCCACGCGACACCAAAAATCCCAATCACCGCGGCGGAGCCAGCCCGAAAGACCGAGCTTTTAATCACTGCTTCGGGGTCGACTTTACAGAGCATCAGCATCAAGGCTGCGGCCGATAACATCACAATTTGAATCGCTTGCGCCATATCGAGCCGTACGAGCGTGTCGTTGACTAGCCAGGTTGGGCGTAATGCTGGAATTGATCCGAGCATGACGACAGTGGTGACCGCAATAAAAAAGATCGCTACTGAGAGGCGTGCGCCGCGGGGCAACGTAATCGACGCTTGTTGCTGATTTTGTGCAAAATCGCCGCGTTCAAGCCGTTCGCGGTACACCGGATCGAGATGCAACTCGCAACCTTGGCGGCTTGCCATCAGAGCGCCCGCCATCGTGCCGATTAAGGTCGCTGGAATCGCAATCTGTAAAATATCGCCCAGATGAATGCCTATCGGTGACAATAAAGCCAGCAAAGCAACCGTCGCTGCAGAAATCGGGCTGGCGGTAATCGCCGCCTGTGAGGCAATGACCGCAATCGATAAAGGCCGCTCTGGGCGCACGCCAGATTCATGTGCGACTTCGGCAATCACGGGTAACACTGCGTAGGCGACGTGGCCTGTGCCGGCAAATAGCGTGAAACAGTAAGTGACTAAGGGCGCAAAGAAGGTGATGCGCTTGGGATTGCGGCGTAAGATTTTTTCGGCAATCTGCACCAAAAACGCCATCCCGCCTGCGGCTTGCAAACACGCTGCAGTGGTAATTACCGCGATAATCATCAGCATTACATCAATCGGTGCTGACGTTGGTTTTAAGCCAAAAATAAACACCAAAATGGCCAAGCCCAAACCGCCCATCACGCCGAGGCCGATGCCCGAAATGCGCGCGCCCAATAAAATCGCGGCCAGCACGACTAATAATTCAATTGCAATCAAAATTAAATCTCCCTAATTGCGCTGAGTTTGCCAGCAATCACGGTACGGCGCAGTAAGCCATCTACATAATACAAGGGTATTAATCACTGGCATTTTTCAGTGAATTGCTCTGCTGAAGGTTGGAGTCTCATCGGAGTGAACAACAACACAAAAATGTGCGAGTGCAGCAAAATAAATGCACTTGTCATTGAGTTGTAATCTATCCATCGTTACAATGCGCCCCATTGATTCATTGTAGGGAGATTGTCATGTTGCTGCGTACATTTGTAAGCACTGTATTGGTTTTCACTAGCCTAGCTTGGGTGCCTTCTGCACAAGCTGCAGTGGTGCCGGTGGTGGGAGCGATGCAAGGGACTACGATCTTTGCAGCGCAAAATGGCAGTTTAGAGCAAAGCCTGCAGCCTGCTGCGGCGACTGCGCTACAAATTCATCCTGTATTGGGCGCTCCGACCAAGCCCGTCGTAAACAGCAATCCCAGCGATGCAAACTCAAATATTTATGCGATGCTAGCTTTAGGCGCGCTGGGTTTGACGGTCATTCGCCGCAAACGCTATGGGCGTAAATAAGTCAGAGTCAAAGTTGAACAAGCCGCGTTTGCGGCTTTTTTTACGCCCTCCCTGTTTGCCAATATCTATTGCGTAAGTGCTTATGCCGCGCAGTGGACGTGTTTATAATAGGGCATCTTATTTCACCGAGCCGTCCCTGATGAACAGCCAAGACTTAGAAAATATCAATGTCACGTCATTCGAAGGGATGCCGACACCAGAAGAACTACACACACGCTTACCAATTTCTGAATACGCCGCAGAAGTGGTCAACGCAGGCCGCGAAGCGCTAAAAAATATCTTGGATCGCAAAGATCAGCGCTTAATCGTTGTGGTTGGCCCTTGCTCAATTCATGACCCAGTGGCTGGTCTTGAGTACGCGCGTCGTTTGAAAGCGCTGCAAGAGCAGGTGAAAGACACGATGTTGCTGGTAATGCGGGTATATTTCGAAAAGCCACGTACTACAACGGGTTGGAAAGGATACATCAATGATCCGCTAATGGATGATTCTTTCCAAGTCGGTTTGGGGATGGAAAAAGCGCGTCGATTTTTGCTTGATGTGCTGGAACTGGGTTTGCCAACGGCGACCGAAGCGCTTGATCCGATTTCGCCGCAATACTTGGGCGATTTGATTGCTTGGACCGCGATTGGTGCACGCACGACTGAATCACAAACGCACCGTGAAATGTCGTCGGGCTTGTCGACGCCCGTGGGCTTTAAAAACGGTACTGATGGCGACATCAGTATTGCGATTAATGCGATTTTGTCTGCTTCGCACCCACACGCCTTTTTGGGAATGAATGCGCAGGGGCGCGTTGCGATTGTCCGTACCCGTGGCAATCAATACGGTCATGTGGTGTTGCGCGGTGGCGATGGCCGTCCGAATTACGACACTGTATCGGTGGCGATGGCCGAGCAAGCGCTGCAAAAAGCCAAGTTGCCGACCAATATCATTGTTGATTGTTCGCACGCCAATAGCTACAAAAAAGCTGAGTTGCAACCTTTGGTGATGGCCGATGTGGTGAATCAAATCGTCAATGGTAGCCAAGCTTTGGTCGGCGTGATGATTGAATCCAACTTGGTGGCAGGCAATCAAAAAATCCCCGCCGACTTATCGCAATTGATTTATGGCTGCTCAGTGACCGATGCCTGCGTGGATTGGGCTAGTACTGAAACCATGCTGCTCGATGCGGCAAAACGTTTAGCGCTGCGCTAATGACGCTGCGCCACTCTCAGCCAAGCTGTTTGATGAAAAATAGTTTAATTACATTAAACTTAAATCGGCTGGCTGAGGCGTATGCTGGTGATGTTGAGAATCAACTTCAAGTTATGCCTTGCACAGTGAAGTGCGAATACAAAATTTAATGAACGAGAGGTATGAAATATGCTGATCCAACGTGTATTGATTTCACTGTGTTTATTTACGCTTTCGGGCGTACTATTTGCCAATAGCAGGCAAAATTGCAATGACTTTAAAAATGACAGGGCCCGCCAGCAATGTTGGGAGCGTCAGCACAATAACAATAATCGAAATTGTAACGATATAAAAAATGAGCGAGCTAGAGAGCGCTGCTGGGAAGAACGCAATAATAACAATCATCGCAATTGTAATGATTTGCAGAATGACCGAGCCAGAGAGCGTTGTTGGAATGAAAGCAGTCATTCGAATGACTGGAATCGCCCTAATCGCCCATCAAATTCGACTGGTCGCTCCTATTCGGAAGCGGAGCGCTTCTGTGCACCAGCTGGTCGTGATAGGGAGCAATGTATGGCTCAACAAGGTTTTCCGACTCGCCGTTAAAAATAAAAAGCCGTGCGGTTGCACGGCTTTTTTCTAATCCGATTATGCATAGGTTCACACTGCGCTATGCGCCTCGTCGTAAATTTTCTCAAATAAATTCGGATGTTTATTTTTTAAATATTCCAAAGTGCGAATATCATCTTTACGAATGCTGCTTAAATCAATGCCTTCAATATGTACCACGCGCAATAATTCTTGTACGGGTTTAGGCATATTGCGGCCGCTTTCATAACGCGAACCACCACTTTGGGTTACGCCAATTTTGCTCCAGAATTCCTGCTGATTCATTCCGAGTTGTTTGCGAATGGCTTTAGGATTAATTAATTTTTCTGACATAGTGAACTCCGTTTTAAATTGCCCTCAAGCAATTGGATTGATGACAATTTCATATTAATTATTTGTCATGCAGTTGTATGTGTAATAGTAATTTGATATTTTGTTAAAAATTCCCGTATTTGATTTGAACTTTATTTATTTGTGATGGAAGCAATTCGAAACACCCAGCGAGCTGTACTCGGGTCGCCGTGTGCAGAGCGATTACCGAGCCCAAAACCGTAGCAGTGGTTTGCTACTTAAACTTTTGAAACATTCAGATTGGAGCAGGCATGAACAATATCGCTTTATTACTGCAAGGGGGCGGTGCTTTAGGTGCGTATGAACTAGGGGTATTGCGCCGAATGCAAGAGCTAGCAATGCTTCCTGTAAAGATGGTAGCGGGGGTATCGATTGGCGCGGTCAATACAGCGGTGTTGGTCGGTAGCAAAAATGCCAATCCATTGGCGGCACTGGAAACCCTGTGGCAAAAACTCACCGTACCGAACATTCCATTCGCGCCGCAAATCGTCGAGCAAAATCTATCGCTGTTTGGCAATCCGCATATGTCGCGCTTGCGTACCGATGTGTGGAATATGAATCAATGGACGTCCATTTATTCGGCCGACCCGCTGCGTGAGTTGATCACCGAGCTGGTCGATTTTGATAAATTAAATGAATCCGAGACCATCGTGCAGCTGTCTGCTGTGCAAATCGAAAGTGGCGAGATCGAAGTGTTCACCAACCGCGACGGCCAGCGCATCACGATGGATCACATCATCGCTTCGCTCTCGATTCCGCCGATGTTTCCACCCGTTGAAATTGCAGGCAAACATTACTGGGACGGCGGGCTGTTTGATAATGCGCCACTGGGGGCGATGATCAATGCGCTGCCCGCCGATAGCGACGCGCACTTTGTCATCGTCAATTTATTCCCGCTCAAAGGCCAACTGCCAAAAAATCTGACCCAAACTCAAGATCGGATGCTGGAGATTATTTTCTCGAATAAAGTCTTGGGCGATATGGAAAGGATGGCTGATTACAATGGCTTGGCCGAGTTATACGGCGCGCTCAATCAACTGTTGCCAGCGAATTCACCGATTCGGCAAATGGACGGTTTTAAAGACATCGCTCGCCTACGGATGCTGCTCGCGCCCACCGTGATTACCAATCAAATGCCCGACGAGCAAAGCACCACCTTGGATTTCTCGCCCAACAGCATCGCCGCGCGGATTGAGGTCGGCTACCGCGACGCGTGTGCTCAGTTGAGTAAAGCGTAATGGGCACTCTGCGCGCACTGCTGCAGCGGGCGCAGTTTTGGCTTCCCGGCGGCTATGCGGTGGGCGGCTTGCTGGTGCTGCTGCAGTTTTGGCAGCAGCCCCCCGATGGTCTCGCGAATATTTGGATTTTTATTTACACCTTGCCCTTGGCTTTATTGGGGCATTGGCTGTGGCCGGGGCAATTTCCCTTTATGCCCGGCGGATTTCATATCGCGCATACTTTGTATTTTATTCCCGCGGTGTTGTTCATCTCCGCCGTGTTGTGGCTGCTGATTTGGGGAGTACGGAGGTGGCTGGCTACCATCAAATAGTGATAAGTGCCTGCGGCACGGTGTTTTACAGTCGCAGTCTGCGACGAGGATTTACTTCTCTTTTCGCTGCGAGAAGTAAGCAAGAGAAGGCGACCCGGGGGCGCCCAGCTCCGCTGTTCCCTCGGTCGATCGTGAGCCAAACGATAAAGCTGTTTGTCTCTCTCCTCACTCGGTGCGCTTGAACGGGCTTTTTAAGCCCTAGATCAACGAGCGCGGCACAGCATCATAAAGAATTTATTATTTAAGTGTATTTGCTTATGAAGTTTTTCTCAGTTGATTTGCCGCCGTATACCTAGCAACTACATCGATTTCAGTCGACCGCGGAAATGCTGGTAAACCGCATCATTATCAAAGCCATCGACATTTTGGCTGGCGAAAATCAGCGGCGTTACGCCTTGCGCGAGCGCGATTTTTTGTGATTCAACGACCAAGGTATTGATTAGCACACAACCGGCAATCGTTGAAAACGCCCCTGTCACTTGCTGATTCACTTCGCACAGGCCATCACCCGGTGGCACGCAGTTATCGAGCACCACGTCCGCAATGTCCATTAATTTTTGGCCAGAATGATGTCGGCTTGGGTTTTGGCTTGATTGCTCAACCGACGTAATCGCAATCACGCGATGGCCTTTTTCTTTGGCCAGTTGGGCAAACTCAATTGGCAAGGTATTGCGGCCAGAATTAGAAATCACCACGATTAAATCACCCGCCGCAATCGGCTGCTCAGCCCACAAAATCGCCGCCAAACCCGGCAGCTTTTCCAAGGCCGAGCTACGCAGCGCGCCATCGACCGTGGTGACGGTCGAATCGAGCACCGCATTGATATTGCCCAAGCCCCCCGCGCGAATAAAGCCTTCCAGACCGATCATATGCGAATGGCCAGTGCCCAAAATATGAATCATTTGGTCATTGACGATGGCATCGGCAAACCACTGGGCAGCCACAGGCATTTGCGTGGCATTCTGTTCAATTAATGTGGTGATTCGGTCTTGTAGCTTTGTGACATATTCAAACATCAGAGCCTCTCTGGGTGAAAACAGCCGTGATAGGATGCCGCACCCGGCATTGGCGAGCATCGATGAAGATGTATTAACTTACTGCGGTTCTCAATCAATGCCTACAAGGCAATACCCTGATGAGGGCAAGTGATATTTAATTTAATCACCATTAAATGAGGAATGATGCTTGTATGAATGGACTGGGTTAGACTAGCTGGGAGGCCGCAGTCGGCCAACAGCGGACTTAACGTATGTTTTAGCAATCATTAATTGGAGGTATGTATTTCTGCAATTTCTATAGGCTGCGATGGTGGAGGCCCAGAGACAAAGATTGTTGCAAATCTTAAAGTTCAACTTTTTAAAGAACTTGAAAGGCATGTAACAAGTACATATTGCGATGCAATTGATGAATTTATTTTAGTTTTACGTGTTGATGGAAGCCTACAAAAATTTGGTGCGGAGGGTTTTTTCCGTCTTCGTTTTGCTAAAGCTAAGCGCTATATAACATTAGATATTCAAATACCAGCTGAGATTTGGCTACCAATGAATACTTATGAGTTAAAAACATATTTAGCAAATAAAGTTTTGGAAGTAATAAAACTATGCGTGGATAGGCTTGATAAAGGTGGCAACTCCACAAATAGCGCCGAATTATTTAGCCAGATAAGGAGAGCTTTGGGTGTCTATTTATCACCTTAATCAAGTTCGTCTAATTTGATTTATAGGACTGCTTTGGGTCGAAAACAGGAGGTAGTCGGCCAGAAGCGGAAGTTCTTATCTATTTAACAATCTCAGGATTAGAAGATATGTCGGAATTATGCTCAGATTGTGGTTGTGTAAAAGGGCAATTGCATGAGATTTTTTGTACTAATGAAAGATGCCCATTTTGCAATAATCAATTAGTTTCATGCGGCTGCATTTCTGAGATTCTGTCGTTAAATTCAGAAGAGCAGCTTGCTTTAGATGAATACATAGACGATGAAGCTGAGCCGTTAAAAAGTATTAATGAGCGTTGGGTTAAGGCTTTAGCCCAAAAAGGGCGACGGCCATTTTAAGTTCCGCTTTGGGTCGGGAGCTGTCTCTCATGCTCTGGATAATTCAAGTGCGGGTGTCTGCATCTGATCAGAGCGGATGCTTAAATGATTAAGCATACCCAGATTGGGTGCTCAAGGCGGATTGTTCATCATGGCGTGACACGCCGTACGTAGCCGCTCTGCGCCGGCGGTGAGGCGTTTTTCGGCGTGCCAGACGATGTAAAAACGACGCTCCATTGGAATATTGGGCAGTGGAATCGCCGCAAATTCGCCGCGCTCAAGTTCCTGCGCAATCGCGCGTTTCGAGCCGCAGGAAATCCCTAGCCCTAAGCGCACTGCTTCGCGTACCGCTTCGCCACTGCCGAGTTCAAGCAATAAATTCATTCCACCCAGATGCGGCAACAGCATTGCTTCGAGCATTTTGCGAACGCCCGAGCCGGGTTCGCGCATGATCCACGGTGTGGCGGCCAGCTCGCTCAAGCTCGGAGTTTGCCCCACTAGTGGGTGATCAAATCGGGCGAAGATCGTCATTTCATCGCTTAACCAGCGCTCGCTGACTAACTGTCGATGCGTAATCGGCGCTTCAATCAGGCCAATATCGGCACGACTATCGAGCAGGCGTTCGATCACTTGCTGTGAATTGCCAATCGCTACGTCGTAACGATCTTCGGGGCGCGCTTGCATCAATTGCCCCAAAAGGCCGGGCAGCACAAAGTTACCGATGGTCAGGCTGGCGGCGATATTCAGACGGCTCGGCGCCCCGTTGTTGTAGTTCTCTTCCAGTGTTTGCGCTTGCCCGAGTAATTCTTCGGCGCGCGGTAGTAGATAGCGGCCATGCTCATTCAGTACGACGCGGCGGCCGATGCGGTCAAATAGATTCACGCCAAGTCGGCGCTCTAGTTCAGCCAATGCGCCACTGGCTGCCGATTGCGACAAACCCAAGGCATCGGCTGCGGCGGTGACGCCGCCCGTGCGATTGATGGCGCAAAAAACCTCTAATTCCCGTAATGTCATTTTCAGCATACTGTGCCTTTAATCGGTTTTTCCGATGAACTTACCCGAATTACCCGTTATTCAAGATGGATGGCCGACTTTACACTGTGCTCATTATTTAATCAACACGGGGTAAATCATGAAACTCGCCACGCTCAAGTCGCTGATACCGGGCCTGCTGCTCGTTGCCGGGATTACCGTTGTTGCTCAGCTCATTGGTGAACAAATACCGCTGATGGGCGGCGCAGTCGCCGGGATTTTATTGGGTTTGCTGATTCGCAGCCGTTTTTCAATTTCCGCCCAACAATTGCCCGGCATTCAATTTGCGGGCAAGCAATTATTGCAATGGTCGATTGTCGGCTTGGGGCTAGCGTTGCCGATTAGTGCGGTGATGGATACCGGCTTGAAATCACTATCGGTGACGCTGGTGACCTTGTCGATTGCCTTTGCCAGTGCTTTTGCCTTTGGCAAATTACTCAAAATTCCGACCAAATTGTGTGTATTGATTGGCGGCGGTACCGCTATCTGTGGCGGCTCGGCGATTGCCGCGATGACGCCGGTCATCAAACCCGATGACCATGAAACGGCGTTTTCCTTATCGACGATTTTCTTATTTAATATCGTTGCGGTGCTGATCTTTCCGCCGCTCGGGCAATGGCTAGGTATGTCGGATGCGGGCTTTGGCTTGTGGGCGGGGACGGCGATTAACGATACTTCTTCGGTGGTGGCTGCGGCGTATTCTTGGAGCCAAGCGGCGGGTGATCACGCCACTATCGTCAAGCTCAGCCGTGCGATGCTGATTATTCCGGTGACCTTGATTTTGAGTTTTGTGTTTATGACGCGTAACGCAGCAGCAGACGGCCAAGTTCAGCGCGCCAGCATTGCACATGCGGTACCGTGGTTCATCGTGTGGTTTTTGGCGGCGTCGATTTTTAACGGTTACTTACCAGAAATGCTCACTCGCACCGCGCACAGTATTTCAACGGTGATGATTACCGCGGCGCTGACGGCGATTGGTTTGTCAACGGATTTGGGCAAAATGAAAAATACCGGCTGGCGTCCTGTGGCTTTGGGTTTGTTGGTTTGGATTATGGTCGCAGGTTCAAGTTTGGTGATGCAGTACGTGGGCGGCCATTGGTAAATCGCTGATATTATAAATAAGCAAAGCCGCGCGACAGTGAGGTCGAGCGGCTTTTTATTCAGTTCATCCCGCCGAGAGAGAAGCGCAAATCGTCCATTATGCGGTGTGAATAATGCGGCGCGTTGCTGTTACTTTTCACCAGATTTACTGCAAGCTCGTCATTAGAATGCCGCCATTCAATATGACAAAGAGTTAGTAATGCGTATCCTGATTGCCCTATCCCTCGTTTTGCTGATGAGTGCCTGTTCTACCTTGAGTGAAAGTGAATGCCGCACCGGAGACTGGTATAGCATTGGCCTGAAGGACGGACAAAATGGCTATGAATCCCGTGCCGCCGATCATGCTGAGTCGTGTCGCAAGCAAAAAGTAAAACCCGATTTGAATTTATACAATAGTGGCCGCAGTGAAGGTCTACGCAGTTATTGCACCGCATCGAATGGTTATCAAGTCGGCCTGCGTGGTACGCCAGCGGCAAATGTTTGTCCAGCAGCGAGCCAAGCTGCGTTTCAAAGTGCCTATCAACGTGGGTTTCAACGCTTCACGATTCAGCGTGATTTAGAACAAACCGAATGGCGGATTAGCCAATACGCTAGCCAGCGCGACAGGTTACAAGACAAAATCAAGGCTGCAGGCAATGACAAAGACCGCCGCCGTTATCAACGCGAGTTGGAAAATCTAAATCAACAAAACAAAGACGACCGCCGCTTGCGCGATGTTTTACGCGTGCAGGCCATCACGGCACCGCTGTTATATCCACAGTAATTGAGTGCGGCGAGTTGGATGAATGGCCTATGCTGTTCACCCGTTTTGGCGAGAATGATTAAACGCTCAGATCGACTTGCTGCAGCGTGCCGACTTGACCGTTTTCTTTTAAATAGACGCCAGAACTACGGATTTGGCCATAGTTCTGGTTTTGCTGATTATTCAAATCAAAGTCGCCACGCGCATAGCGGACAGAAATCGCACCGATGCGCAGCTGGCTGATGCTGAGCAACTGATCTTGACCGCTGGCGTCTTTTAGCCAGAGTTTGAGGTCGGCATACACCGTGTCGGCCTCATCAATCCAACCGTTTTGGTCGCCATCGTATTGCGTCAAATCGGCAAAGCCATTGCCACTTTGCGCGCCAAATAACTCTTTGCCATCATTGATTTTGCCATCGCGATTGCGATCCAGCGCCAAATAAGCGCTGCCTCGGGTGAGCATATGCAGGCTTTCATTTTTCCCATCGGCATCGATATCAAATTGGAAAGTTTTATCTGAGAGCGTCGCAACGGGCGCATCGTAATTGAGCACCAGCGGGTCTTTCTTTGGCCGCGCGGCGCTGCCGGTGGCGATGTTGATATCGACCGTTTGGCTAAAACTGCGGCTCAATTTGAGTTCGCTGCTAAAGCTAATTTCACGACCATCGGCGGTTTTGATGACGCCCTCGGCATTAAATTGCGTTTGTTCGCTTTCTTGCTCGCTGGCGTGATATTCGATGCTAAAACCATCTTCGATTTGGGTTGTTGTTTGGGTATTGCTCTGTAGCTCAGCTTTATTAGTGTCTGGCGCCTGATGCCCTAGCTTTATTTCATGGCCTAACATTGCTTCGAGTAAGCTTTTAATCATTCTGAGGCGCGGGTCGTTATTGACGGCTTCTTCTTGCTCTTCAATCATCCGCGCGGCACTGGAAATGCTCACCGACTCGTCGACATTGTTTGGCACAGGGCGCGGCGCTTCATAGCGAATTGATACGCGCTCGCTGCGTTCCCGCTGAAAACTGCGCTGCGCTGTTAAGCTGACGTCTGATTCGATAATCCGCATGATCTACCTCGAATGCATCTATTGATCTTGGGTTTACCAGCCAAGCCTAAGAACTTTATCGGCCCGAAAGCGCTGCGTTGGAGGACGTTGATCACCGCACTCGAGCCAACTGATAAGCGGTAGTGCTGAGATCGATGTTGGTAGGCGTGTTATCCGCGAAAAATGGCTTGGCGACCTTGCCAACGAAATAAAAATTTAAACACACACTAGCCTTGCTTTTGCTTACCAATTAAGTCATCTTTATGTCCATTCGATTTTGGAGTGATGGCCATGAGTCAAATCCAGCCTAAGAAAGACAGTGCGGTCGAGCTAGAGTTGAGCCAGCAATTGGTATCAAGCCCGTATTTGCAGGAAGGTAAGACCGTGTTTATGAGCCTGCCTCAACAGAGTGCAACTCAATTACGCGCTCAAGTCGTGCAAGTGATTGCGGGGCAATCTTTGCTGATTCGCCCGTTAGCGAAAGCGGATCAGCTAGATGTGCGGGTTAAGTTTAATAGTGCGAGTACTTTGCATATTCGGATGGCGGTTGCCAATGGCGTTTTGTGTTTTGATTCCAACGCGCAGTTGCTGCCACAGCAAGCCCATTGGACGATTGCGCTGCAATGGCCTGAGCAAATACGAGTGGAACAAAGTCGTAACTATCCACGGGTGGCTTTGCAGCAAGCGATTTTGCTCGAACGAACAGGTGATATGCGCCGCCGCGCGATGATGCTCAATCTCTCTGAGCAAGGGATGCAAGTGGAATATCACGCGCCATTAGGGCTGATTGGCGAAGAGCTCAAGCTACTCTTGGTGTTGCCATTTGAAACTGGCTCGCTGACCGTTGAAGCCAAAGCCATCATTCGTAGTAAATTTAGCGAGATCAGCGAAGACCACGTCCTACATGGCTTGGAGTTTAGTCATTTATCTGATGCCGCCAATAAGACGATACGTCGCTATATGCAGGAACGGCTGAGCGGGCAAAATGATGGTTCGATGCCGAGCTAAGTGAGACTGTTTTTGCGGAAAGTTGGCCACGTATTGTGCGTGTGTTTAAACCGTCCCAACTGACCTATGCTGGTGGTGAGCCAAGAGGATGGAGTCCGCTATGTTCAAAATTCGCTACCCAATTGCGTGTAGTTGCTTAGCTGTGCTGACGTTCGCGCAGGCCGCGGATGAGGTGATTCGCTCGGAACGACATGATTTTCGGGTGCAAACGCTGACGCGTGGTTTGGCGCATCCGTGGGGCTTAGCCTTTTTGCCGGATGGTCGAATGCTCGTTACCGAGCGCGAAGGGCGCTTGCGCCTTATTTCCGCCAAGGGCGAGTTGGATCCGCGCCCCGTGGCGGGCGTGCCGACGGTGGTTGCTAGCGGTCAGGGTGGTTTACTCGATGTGGCGTTGCATCCGAATTTTGCCCAAAATCGTTGGGTGTATTTTTCCTACGCAGGGCAAGAAGGGCGTGGCGCATCCACGCAAGTGGCGCGTGGGCAATGGTTGAGCGATGCAAAAGGGCATCGTTTAGAAAACATCCAGCAGATTTATCGGCAACGCCCAGGCAGTGGCGCTGGCGTTCATTTTGGCTCGCGCTTGGTGTTTGATCGCAGTGGTATGCTGCTGATTACGCAGGGTGATCGTGGCGAAAAAGACCGCGCGCAGCAACTTAATGATCTTGCCGGAAAAGCGGTGCGCCTACACGATGATGGTCGTTTTCCAACTGACAATCCATTCCGGCAACGTAGTGATGCAAGACCGGAGGTATACAGCTACGGACACCGTAATATGCAGGGTGCGGCCATAAACCCTGTTAGTGGTGAGCTGTGGTCGACCGAGCATGGGCCGCAAGGCGGTGACGAGCTGAATATTGTTCGTGCTGGCCGCAACTATGGCTGGCCGGTGATTACGTATGGTGTGAATTACGGAATCGGCACTCAAATTGGCGAAGGTAGCGCCAAAGCGGGTATGGAGCAGCCGATTTATCAATGGACGCCGTCGATTGCGCCGTCGGGCTTGGCGTTTTATCAAGGCAAAGCATTTCCGCAGTGGCAGGGCAATCTATTCCTTGGTGCGCTCAAATATCAAATGCTGGTGCGTTTAGAGTTGGATGGCGGGCGTGTGGTGCACGAAGAGCGTTTGCTCAAAAATCAGTTTGGTCGCATTCGCGACGTTCGCGTGGGACCCGATGGCTTGCTTTATCTGCTGACCGATGAAGCGGATGGCGCTCTGCTGCGGCTTGTCCCCTTGTCGTAATGAAGATTAAGCCTTTTCCCTAGCTAGCCAATTGTCATGTTTCACCTACACTGCCAGCACCACAGCATGTGCCGCAGCGATGTTTGGCGGCTTAGCTATAAATCTGCTACACCTGAAAGTAAACCATCGTCAAAGAGGCTCACTATGTTACGCATCATTTTGACCGCTACGCTGTTGCTGGCTACCGCGCTGGCAGCGGCATCGTCTCTCGAAACTATCCAGCGCAGCGGTACGATTGTAATTGGCGTGCGTGATTCATCGCCGCCGTTTTCTATTCTTGATCCACAAACTCGCGTGTTGAAAGGTTACGACATCGAATTTGCGCAGGGTATTGCCAAGCGTTTGAATGTAAAGCCCATTTTCAAAACGCTAGAATCAAACGATCGCTTGCCGTGGCTGAAGCAAAATAAAGCCGATATTGTTGTCGCGGTACTGTCGCGCACGCCTGAGCGCGATAAGGAAATCGATTTTAGCGTTGGTTATTTCGTCACCGATACGCGTGTTTTGGCGAAAAAAGGCCGTTTTAATAGCGAGAAAGATCTAGCGGGCGCTCATTTATCCGCGGTCACCGCATCCACCGGTGCTAAATTGCTGCGGCAAAATTTCCCCAAAACCAAGCTGGCCGAATTTGATGACGTGCCTGAAATGATCAAAGCGCTAACTGCCGAGGTGGTCGACGGGGTTGTCGATGATGCACCGGTGTTGGCAATGGCGCTCAATAAAATGCCCGAAGCGCAGCGCAGTCGATTTGCGCTGAGTGATTTTTCATTGGCCTTGGAAATTTACGCGGTCGGTATTCCAAAAGGCGAAAAAGCGCTTCAAGCCGCGATCAATAATGCCTTGGTCGATATGGAAAAAAGCGGCGAAGCGTTGGCGATTTTTAACCGCTGGTTTGGCCCCAATAGCAGCGCGCCAATTCAGCGGATTTTCACGATCAACCCAAGTAAATAATAGTCGATGTATTGCCAGCTAGCGCTTGCTGAATAATACTTATCTAGTAATACTTAGGGTTAAACTCATCTCGCTTATTTTCAAAAATGAGCGAGATAAATCCAATGCGGCTCCATTTGAAAGCGTTGCATTGCAAACCGCTACGCTCAACGTCCGCCACGCCCTATCCTATTTGCGCTGGCGCAAATTATCCTTCCTCATTGGTGCAAGCCCTAATTCTTACAATCTCAGCGGCATGGTCTGATACGGCTATAAGTTCGCGCCTGCGAAATTTGGCGTGTTAAAACAAAGCAGTATAAGGAGTTGTGATGTTTAAGATGATGATGAATAAGCTATTGCAGGGCAATATTGTGCTGCAAATTTTATTTGGGATGATGGCCGGCATTGCGCTGGCTTTCTTTTTTCCCGCGGCGGGTCAGCAAGCGGCGCTGCTCGGATCGATTTTTGTTAGTGGCCTTAAAGCGGTTGCGCCGATCTTGGTGTTTTTGCTGGTGATGCACGCGATTGCGAGCAAAAAGCAGGGCGCGCAAACACAGATGCGTGGCGTGATTTTTCTGTATTTGATTGGTACTTTTAGTGCGGCGCTGATTGGCGTGTTGGCGAGCTTTATGTTTCCGTCGATGCTGACGTTGGTTGCGCCAGCTAATGGCACTACGCCGCCAGGCGGGATTACCGAAGTATTGCGCACACTGCTGTTTCAGATTTTCGAGAATCCAGTCAAAGCGTTATCGAGCGGCAATTACATCGGCATTTTGGCTTGGGCTGTGGCATTGGGCTTGGCTTTGCAGCGTGCGAGCGCCAGCACCAAACAGGCGCTCGATGATATGGCGGGCGCGGTGAGCAAAGTGGTGCAGATGGTGATTCGCTTTGCGCCGTTTGGTGTGTTTGGTCTGGTGGCGGAAGCCGTGGCAACGACGGGCTTGTCATCGCTACTCGGTTATTCACACTTGCTGCTGGTGCTGGTCGGCGCAATGGTGTTTATGGCGCTGGTCGTTAATCCACTGATCGTCTTTTTGATGATACGCCGCAATCCTTATCCTTTGGTCTTTACGTGCTTGCGCGAAAGTGCGCTGACGGCGTTCTTTACCCGCAGCTCGGCGGCGAATATTCCGGTGAATTTAGCGTTGTGTGAAAAGCTGGGTTTGGATGAAGATACGTATTCAGTGTCGATCCCATTGGGGGCGACGATCAATATGGCGGGTGCCGCGATTACGATTTCGGTCTTGACGCTGGCTGCGGTACATACTTTGGGTATTCCAGTTGACCTACCAACGGCGCTATTGCTCAGCGTGATTTCGGCGATTGGCGCTTGTGGTGCTTCGGGTGTAGCGGGTGGTTCATTGTTGCTGATTCCGTTGGCATGTAGTTTGTTTGGTATGAATGCGGATGTGGCGATGCAAGTGGTGGCGGTGGGTTTCATCATCGGCGTGGTACAAGATTCTGCTGAAACGGCACTCAATAGCTCAACCGACGTGCTGTTTACTGCGGCAGCATGTATGGCCGCAGAAAATACCGCTGCAGTTGCTGGCGAGTTGGCGAGCGAACGCGTTTAAGCGTAATTGCTGCCTAACTAGGCTAGTTTCAGTTAAAAAGCCTCGCAGTCGCGAGGCTTTTTTGTCGGCATTGTTGAGTAGTTCAAATTATCAAACCATCGTCTCGACCAATAAATCCAATAATGCTCGCACAGCTGGGGATAAGCCGCGTTGGCTGGCGTAGACCGCTTGTAAATGGCTGAGCGGAAAGCGCCATTCGGGCAGCACTTCAACCAATAAGCCCGCCTCGATATCTGCGCGGGCGTTTTCCATCGGCAACATCGTCACGCCCAGCCCATCAATCGCCGCTTGGCGGCGCAAGCCAAAATGCTCGCTGACCAAGCGCGGTGGCAGCACAAATTCGCGCACTTCTCCTGCCGCATTCACCAGCCGCCAATGAATCATCTGATCGGCCGCCACTGTACCCAACGCAGGAGCCAAAGCGAGTGCGCCTGGTGTGCTTAAACCACCTAAACGCGCGACCAAAGCAGGGCTGGCGACCAACATCCCGCGTGTAGCGCGCAGGCGGCGCGTGGCCCATTGTGGATCTTCATCGTCGGTCGCGCGCACACGCAGCGCCACGTCGATGCCTTCTTCGAGCAAATCGACTCGCCGTGTGGTGGTGATGGTTTCGAGGATGACTTTAGGATGTTCAGTAATAAAACGCTGCAAGACCGGCGTTAAATGATCGAGTAATCCCGGCGGCACGCTCAAACGAACGCGGCCCGATGGCTCGGCTTTGACGCTGGCAACGATGCATTCGGCGGCTTCGGCCTCGCGTTGCAGTGCTTGGCAATGGTTGAGAAATTTCTGCCCTACATCGGTCAGCGTGAGTTTGCGGGTACTGCGCTGCAGCAAGCGCACGCCGAGTCGTTCTTCGAGCGCCGCAATTCGCCGCGATAAACGCGATTTTGGAATCCCAATATGCCGTGCCGCCGCCGAAAATCCACCAAACTCGACCACATAGGCAAAATAGCTGTAGTCGTTGTAATCTACATCAATTGTTAACATAAATAGGACAATCCTTCCTGATTTTGCTGTCTAGTTATGATTTTGCGCCAAATATAAGATGGCTGCATCTAACTTATTACTGCAAAGGACTACATCATGAACCTACTCCATATTGATTCGAGCATTTTGGGCGAACATTCGGTATCACGCCAACTGACTAGCGAAGTGGTCGAAAGCATTCGCCTGGCCGAGCCAACGGTGAACGTGGTCTATCGCGATGTCACCCGCCAATTGAATGTGCAGCTGGACGATGTATTTTTAGCCGCCAAAGGCACCCCTGCCGAAGCGCGCAATGCGGAGCAAGCCGCACAAGTGGCTTTATCAGAAGCGGTGATGGCTGAATTTTTGGCGGCCGATGTGCTGGTCATTGGCGCGCCGATGTATAACTTTTCGGTGCCCAGCCAGCTCAAGGCGTGGATTGATATGATTACCGTCGCCGGTGTAACGTTTAAATATGGCTCGAATGGCCCAGAAGGTTTGGCCAAGGGTAAACGCGCCATTATCGTTGCTACTGCCGGTGGCCTGCATCAAGGCACCGCGACCGGCGTTGCGCATATTGATTACCTGCGCGTGGTATTGGGCTTTTTAGGCATTAGCGATATACGCGTGATTGCTGCTGAAGGCTTAAATATGGGGCCTGAGGTTCGTGATCCTGCTCTGGCCAGCGCCCGCGAAAATCTGAGCCATATCGCTTAATTAGTCTTGCTAGCCTAAACTAAGCCGCCTTGCCACCGTGCAGGCGGCGCTTAGCCTTCTTGAATTGCTTCACGCAGTTTTACCCCATTCATAATCCGCATATATTTATCAATATTGTCGTTTTTATCCGCGCTAAACGATTGAATGTGCGCCAATTCATCTGCAGTGAGCAGTAGTTTGGCTTTGATTTTGGTGCTCTGATGGGTACCAAAGTACGATAGCGGCGTATCGAGTACGTCTTGGCGGATGTGGTAGGCACTGCCGAGTAGCAACAGGCTGATCGCAAGCAGAATCAACGATATTTTTTTCGCGGTCTTCATGGTTTTTCTCTTTGAAATTAGCCCTGTGAACGGCATTGGGTTTAATGAACCAAGTTGGCTTAAAAATGCCAAATCAATTTAGCACAGTGGCATTTGCAAAAAAGAGCACAATTACACATTAAATACCCTGATTTTTGCCAATTTAAGCACCTGCAAGCACTGTCATATTGGCAAGATAAAATCATGCTCAACACGCTTTATTCCCAACCTCACCGCATCTAGGCGTAGCAATGGCATTGATATTGAGTAAACAAGAAAAATTCCGGATTAAACTGATCTCTATTTTGTTATTACTAATCGGGCTGGCGCTGATCTTCTTTACCGAGGCCTACCCCTTCATTCTGGGTGTGACGCTATTTCTGCCTGCTATCATTGCATTTTTTTACGTCAGACATTTGCTGACGCATAAGGCCGACGAATTTCAGTTCAATCGCAGCTGCATTGATTACTATTCGTCGCTGATGAAGCTTGGCATTTACTTATTAACTGCAATTTATTTCGTGCTGGAGATATATTTCTCGGCGGAAAATATCAATCCAGATTTTCTGATTTCGGCCGAAGTCTCGCAGCTGATTAATAAATTCCTGCTGATTTACTTGGCGTCCACCTATTTGGGGATGGACGCTGCAGCGAAGTATTTTATTAAGCGGCATGAAGCGGCGAAACTAAACAATCAGTAATTGGGCTGGGCGCAGTCTCTGCTGTCATTCATGGCTGATTGCGAGGTTCAGGTTGACTCTTGTAGTAATTTTCTTTTAATTTGCTGTTTTTTTTTGCAAGGTTACTGTTGCATGCTCACACTCAATGTTTTTGGTGCCGCTTTTGGCCTGCCCGATTTAAGCCCTTTTGTCACCAAAACACTGGTGCTGCTGAAAATGAGTGGCCTGCCGTTTGAGACTCGCCGCCAAGGCATCAAAGGCGCGCCCAAAGGTAAATTGCCGTGGCTGCAAGACGGAGAGCAAGCTATCGCCGACTCGACCTTTATCCGCCTGCATCTGGAGCAGCAGCACGGCTGCGATTTTTCGGGCGGCTATGACGCGGGGCAACTTGCGCTAGGTTGGACCGTTGAAAAAATGCTCGAAGAACATCTGTATTGGCTCGGCGTGTATGCTCGCTGGGCCGATGATTACAATTTCAATACCACCACTAGCAAACTGTTCAACCGTATACCGTGGCCGATGCGCGCTTTGGCGCGCAATCATTTTCGCAAGAAAATGCTCGCCGCGTTGAAGGCGCAGGGCATGGGTCGGCATAGTGACGCCGAACGCGCCGTGTTCGCACAGCGTGATTTAGCCGCACTGGCCGCCTTGCTGGGCGATAAGCCTTTTCTACTGGGTGACACGCCTTGTGGTTATGACGCCAGTGTCTACGCCTTTGTTAACACCGCGCTCAATCCTGCTTTTACTTCATCGCTACGCACCGCCGCCGAAAGCCACGAGACACTCAAGGCCTATGTGGCTAGGATGCATGCGCTGTATTTTCCAGCGGTGGAGTAATCGGCAGAAATTCCACCACCGTGTTGTGTGGGCGAAGCCGCGTTGATGTCATCCAGCGCAGATCTTTCCCGCCTCGCAGTTTCAAAATCAATTCCGCAGCTTCTGTGCGACAAGCAAACGTAAAGTATTGACGCGTCATATTATTTTGCTGATAGTCAATTGCGCTACGCAGTAGCGCCTGCACCAAGATAGGTGCAGCTAATCAGAAAAAATAAGATGGAGTAGACCATGAAACTTTCTTTGATGGCACTGGCCCTCGGCGCAGCCTTGGCCGGTCAAGTCGCGCAAGCTTGTCTCGCACCGCGCCCAGCGCCGGCTTTACCTGCAGGATTAGACGGCAAACTGCCAACGGTGAATCCGGACAAACTCACGGTACCAACACCAGTCCCAACGGCTACCCCAGCACCCAATACAACACCAACCCCTACGCCAACCCCGACCCCAATCTGGACATGCTCAACCGGTGATCGATACAGCAATACCGCCACCATGTCGGCCTTGAGTGATGCCGATACCGATGCGGTATACGGCAAAGCGACGGTGCCCACTGCTGCCGCGTGGAATCCGAGCACCGCCTACATTCAGGGCGATTTGGTGAGCTATGAAGGCATCACCTATAAGGCCAAGTGGTGGACGCAAAATGAAAAACCAGGCCAAGCTTGGGGCGCATGGGAAGAGCAATCCGCGCTATCGGGCCCGCAAGCATGGAGCAATAGCAAGGTCTACAACGCTGGCGATTTAGCGATTTTCAATGGTCGTCTATATCAAGCCCGTTGGTGGACGCAAAACAATCAACCCGATCAAGCTGGCAGCCCATGGGAGGATAAAGGCAGCGCACCAGTTAGCCCAATGCGCCCTGCATTGTTCTCGACCAATGTTACTCAGCAAGCCAGTGGCGATGTCGATGTGCAAGTGAATTTAGGTTCGTTCATTTATTACACCAAATACGTTTATCGCGTGAATGCATCGTGTAGCGTCAATATCCTGCAGGAAGGTGAGCAACCCGCCAATATGGTGCCGCCACGCACTGAGCGTTGGGAAGTGCATGTGGACGGCAAGGTGGTCGCCACGCAGCAAGGCCCTTACTTAATGCCAGTACCGGGCGTTGCCCCACCTGCGCCGCAGCCGATTCCCCGCAATCCCGATGGCAGCTGTAGCCTGCCCGAAGGCACGGTAGTAAATAGCTTCAATGCACCGCGCGGCGGCGTGGTGATGGGCTCGCTCAAGCTTACGGCAGAGCAGGCGAAGGGTAATTATTTGAGTGTATGGCTATGCAATGGCGACCTCTGCCGCCCATCATCGCTATTACGCGCGTACAAATTCAATTTGCCGTACAACTATATTTATTAAGAATGGATGGTTGTTTAGCTGATTCGTTGTTGATCAAAAGCCTCGCTGATGCGGGGCTTTTTTGTTGTGCCTGAATGGGGGGGATCTTTCATAGCGCGACGCACTTTGCTGCATCTCTGCCCATACAGATTTAATTGAAACGTCTTGTAGGGGCGCTTTGGTTTGGCGAAGCAAAGGGCGGGTGCTGCGCGGGTTTAGCGTGACTCACTTCACAGCATCACTGCGAATTTAGATGCAATTCGAAGCGAAAATTACCCAACACGTGCACTGCGCCGCACCGTAATTTCTGGCAAAACTCCCATATACTCCTGCTGGGTAAATGCCTGCAATCTTACAAAATCAATCCTGTTAGCCGAATACCCAACCCCGAACTTGTGGCTCTACCAACTGCGTTTAAAACATCAATTCCTTATTTACAACAATCACTTAACTTCATTCGCCATTCTAGCGGTTTGACTTACAATCAACCCGTTCTTGCCCCTATCCAGGGCAAAAGCCGGCCGTCAGAGCCGCAGTGGCTTGATGCGCCGCCGAATACAACAGGATGGAGAAGACAATGATAAAACGCAATCGCGCTACACTGGCGTCGTTGCTGGCTGGGCTTGTCCTTGCCAGTGGCGTGCACGCCGCAAGCTGGCAGGAAGGCAATACCTACACCGCTGGCACCGTCGTTGATTACAACGGCAAAACCTACACCGCACTTGTTTCGCACACTGCATACGTGGGCACCGGCTGGAACCCCGCCGCAGCGCCGACCTTGTGGAAAGAAACGGGCAGCGTAACACCGACTGTTAGCGTCACCCCGACTATTAGCATCACCCCAACCGTCACACCTACGATTACACCGACACCAACGACTTATCAATGCCCACAAGTCACGCCGCCTCCCTATCCTGCAGTGGTCTTGATTCCACCGGCTAGCTGGGGCATTACGATAATTGGTAAAGATAGCAATGGTTGCAACATTGAGGGTTGGAAAGGGGTTTGTCCAATTGGCTCGACCTTTGTTTCCAATCAATGTGTGCCAAGTGATCCGATCCAGCCTGCATGGGATAAAGCGACGGTCTACACTGGCGGTCAACGCATTAGCTACAACGGCTCTATCTATGAAGCCAAATGGTGGACGCAAGGCGATGTGCCTGGTGCTAGCGAATGGGGCCCTTGGAAACTGGTGAGTGTTGGCGCGACCGCAACGCCGACTGCGACCCCGAGCAGTAAGCCGACTTGTTTGCCGATGCCGATGCCAACCGGTATTCCAGGTTATCGCTTTGAGCCGATTTACGATGGCAACGGTTGCATTATCGGCTGGAATAAAATCCCGACTGCTACCGCTACCCCGACTGTCACGGTATCGCCAACCCCAACGATTTCGGTGACGCCATCAGTTACTCCAACGGTGACGCCTACGCCGAGTGTGACGCCAGCGCCAGCCAACGACAAATTGCTGATCGGCTATCTGCACGCCAGCTTTGCTAATGGTTCTGGCTATATCCGCATGAATGATGTATCGGATAAATGGGACTACATCAATCTGTCGTTCGCTGAGCCAACTTCGGCCACCAGTGGTGAAGTCGCCTTCAAACTTTGCCCATCGACTGAGTGCCCGAATGTCGAATCGGAAGCCGATTTTATTGCCGCAATCAAAGCCAAACAGGCCAAAGGCAAAAAAGTCCAAATTTCGATCGGCGGCGCGAATGGTCAAGTTCGCCTCGAAACCAGCGCAGCGAAAGATGCATTTGTTCGCTCAGTATCTGCCATCATCGACAAATATGGCTTGGATGGGCTGGATGTGGACTTCGAAGGCCACTCGCTGCAATTGAACGCTGGTGACAACGATGTTGCCAATCCGAAATCGCCCGTCATCGTTAATCTGATTGCGGCGTTGAAAGAGCTGAAAGCCAAATACGGCAGCAAATTCACGCTGACGATGGCGCCAGAAACCTTCTTCGTGCAATTGGGTTATGCGTTCTACGGTGGCAATTGTGCGGGTTGCGACACGCGTGCCGGAGCTTATTTGCCGGTGATTTACGCGCTGCGCGACGACATCACGCTGCTGCATGTGCAAGACTACAATTCAGGCCCGATCACAGGCTTGGATAATGCCTACCACACGATGGGCAACGCCGATTTCCATGTGGCGATGACCGACATGTTGCTCAAAGGCTTTAAAGTATCTGGCACGAACTTCGTATTCCCAGCGCTGCGCCCCGACCAAGTTGCGATTGGCCTACCCGCCAATGCCAATGCGGGCGGCGGCTTTACCACCGTGGGCGATGTACACACTGCACTTGATTGCCTGATGAAAGGCACTAGCTGCGGCAGCTACAAACCAAGCGCGGTTTATCCTGGCCTGCGTGGCTTGATGACTTGGTCAATTAACTGGGACAAATTCAACAACTTTGAATTTAGCACCCAGCATCGTGCTTACTTTGACAAACTACCGAAATAAGCCACTTTAGTAACACCACCACAACCGCCGTGCTGATTCTGGATTGAATCCGCACGGCGGTTTTTATTGTTCGGTCGTTGCATCTGTGCCGACCCGAACCATCAAGCACCGCCCTCAACGCCGCCTTACAAAAAACCAATTTGGGGTTATCAAACCCAGAATGGCTTTGAATACCTGACCATGCCCAATATGAGTCTTTCAATTGTGCGCACAGCAAACGCAATCTGGCCGAGTACGAAGGCGATCTAGACGTGACCGACAGCCTTGTCACCGAGCTCATCGAGCAAGTCGAGCGCGTACAGCAAGCGGTGAAAAATTTCTAGTTTGGTTGTTTTGCTGTAGCTACGCCATGCCTCGCCATGACTTTTGAAAGCGGCGCGTCTCCACGAGCAATCCGTGTTAATAAGCAGCCGTTGTAGGGTCGGCTTTAGCCGACCAGACACACCCAACAAGGTCAGCTAACGTTGACCCTACGGGTATATCTACCAAAGCCAATCTCTGAATCATCTTCAGAACAACACCACGGCATGTATGTGTCACGATGGTCGGTCTGGGGCTTGAATTCCCGTGTAGCGAAAACCGCAGCAAGGAGAGAGACAAACGGCAGTATCGTTTGGAGCCAGTTATGAAGGACGCAGCAAGGCGTGACGGAGCTTGGCAACTTGTTGTCTTAGCGTAGGCCGTGGCCTAAGGCTAACAGCGCGGAGCGCTTTTCGCCCGGGTCGCCTCCTTTTGCTTACTTTTCTTGGCGAAGCAAGAGAAGTGAGTGCCGCGGCGCACAGCCGCCAATCCCGCTCAAACACAAAACCACCGCTCGCCATACCGTAGCCTTGCGCCAGATTCGCTTTTCATCAATCAAAGCTAACATTTTCCATCGAACAGCTGACGTTAATTTGTCAATTAGATAAGATATTGAAGCTCGGCAAACGGTAGGGTGCATTCGATGCGAAGTTGCAATACGCCATTGAGTGATTCAAACAATGTACGAACCACAACCCCGCACAGTGTATATTTTTTAAAAACACATGGACTATCAATTTAAAAATGGACAATCATGGAAATACTTAATGTAACACTGGATTTAAGATCCATGCTAATTGGCGTAATGGGACTACCAACAATAGTATTTGTAGGCGTACTAGTAAAAAAACACTTCAATTCTGTTGTTGCATTTATCGCAAAAGGCATCATATTTAACCTGCTATTGAAAATAAATGGAAAGGTAGCAGCACAACTATCCTTAAAGCGCTACTCAACACTAATTTCAAATGAAGATCACCAAAAATACATGTTCGTTCCCGGCAACGAAGATATAAGATTAAAAATTAAAGACTCCTTCATAAGCGCAACATTGGAAGACGAGAAGAATCAAACACTACTTCAAAAAGAATGTTCTTTCCTAGACAATGACTCAACTCGAATATTAATAATTGGAGACCCTGGCTCAGGCAAGTCAACGTTAACAAAAAAAATCGTGCTAGAACAATGTGAACTTTCGATGAGATCACCTG
Source organism: Deefgea chitinilytica (assembly GCF_016881405.1). Classification (GTDB taxonomy): domain Bacteria; phylum Pseudomonadota; class Gammaproteobacteria; order Burkholderiales; family Chitinibacteraceae; genus Deefgea; species Deefgea chitinilytica. The sequence goes on along the minus strand of NZ_WOFE01000009.1, from coordinate 47,056 downwards.
GAAAAGCGAGATTGCCAATACTAATTGAGTTAAAAAATGTAAAACCGCCTGAAAAAGATAAAGAATCGTGGTTATTTGATCTTGCGAAGACGCATGTTACACAAAAAAACTCTTATAACATGGACAAGTGTTTCGATTATTTCTGCGAAAGCAATGGAATTATTTTAATTTTTGATGGCCTGGATGAAGTAGCCAGCAAAGATTTAAGCTTGATTATTAAAGGAATTAGAGATACAAGTGACAAATTAAATAACCTAGGTACAAATAATAAGATTATATTAACGATGCGCTCTCAGTTTTACAAATCCATAAAAAACAGCATTAGAGAATTTGGCGCAATAATGCGTTTAATGCCGTTTAACCCATCGAACATCTATGAATTTCTTACAAAATGGCCTTACAATGAAAACTCACAACAACACATAAATAGAATATATAAGGACTTGACTGATCGTGCATCATTAAGAGAAATGTGTAGCAACCCATTAGTTCTATCAATGTATGTTTCAGAGGACCAAGCTAGTGCAGGTAAATTTACCCCAGAAACAAGAACAGAATTTTATGAGCGAGTGACTGATGAGTTACTGATCAAGCGACGAACAAGCCAAACAGGCCGAAAACATGCCCCCGATATAATAAAACAGCAACGCATGGCAGTTCTTTCCGAGATTTCTTATCAACATTTACTTGATAACACAAATCCAGCAAATACTGTAAATTGGTGTGATGCCATCCTCATCGTTCAAGCCGTCAATAAATGTGATGCAGCTGATGCGGCCGAAATATTACTAGACATCATTAAAGAAACAGGCTTAATTTCGGAAGAAAAAGAAAGAGAAACACTTAGATTTATACATCTTACATTTTGTGAGTTTTTTGCTGCCAAAGCAACAATTGGCAACAATGAGAAACTAGAAAAACTAATTAAAACAAATAAAGAAAATCAATCTTTATACAGCCTAAAGACAAGACTGACTGAGTTATTTCCTTTTGCCTGCGGACTACTTAAAATCAGAAATGACATCTCAGAACTAGAAAAAACACTAGCATCATTAATTGAGGATGGCGACAATAATTTAATAGGCAAATGCTTTATTGAGTCTAAATTTTATGACTGCGACGCGTGGACCAATTTTTATGCAAAATGGGAATCAAGCCTATTAAACTTGGCAGAAAGCGATTGGACAACTTCAAGACTCGACGAGTTACATATTTTTAATATAACCAGCCTAGACGCTGCTATTTGTTTACCAATTCTGTCAAAGTCTAGAGCCACCCCAGACATTCAGCTTTTCTATGGAAAATTCCTAGGCAAAAATAAAAATATCATAGCAAAGCTGATAGAAAATTATGCAAAGCAGGATGCCGTCGCAGCGCTAAGAATTGCCGAATTAAATAATATTGATGTAGCAAGCGACGCACCTGAAATTGTATACAAAAATTGCGACCAAGAACCATTTCTAGAAATGATACTTGAGATGGCAGCGGTCAGCAATGACAAAACCGAAGAATGGGCATGCATATTAACTGAAGCGGCACTAAGATCGCCTATTGTTGCACAGTCATTAAAAAATAAGGGTTCGTTTTCTTCTTGGAGGACACACATTGAAAAACTAAGCGAGAACAAATGGCGAAAACAATTGATAGTGGGCGAGGGTTTACTCAGGGACTGCATCGGCATTTCATCAAAAAGTGAATTAAGAGTCAAATACCCCCTAACTTTAATTGCCTCAGAAATCAACCCACCCAGAAGATTACTCGCAATTCCATTTGAGGTTTCTGCTCTTTTAATCACTTTTTGCACTATATTTTTAATATTAAAAATCCCACCATTGACGGCAACCTCACTACCAGACCTAGGCAGCATAAAAAACATTAGCCTAAGCATTAATCTCAAAGAAATAGACATCTCAACCCAAAGCGCAACTAGATTTTTCTCCTTGATTTTATCTATTATTTTCACTTCGTTTCTTTATTATTGCCTAGCTGCTTCAGTGCTACTAAAGCCAATTAGAATACGCAAAATATTTTTACCTAATGAGGTTAGTATACTCTCCAACCCAGATAGTCTTACCACCTTATTGTTTTATTTTTATTGCGAAAATCGCTTAGGCAAATTCCTATTAGGAAAAAGATTGATAGATATAGAAGAGCGAATGGCTCAAAAAAGAAGCAGCATCTGAGACTGTGTTGTGTACTTTAGCATGGCAGCCTAGGCGTTTTGTAAGCTGCGCTAAGGCTGCGTTGCCCAGAGCTGTAGCATGTTTCAACCTCCATTCGTACGAATACTCTGCGCTATTCGCACCTACAGTACCGTCGCAGCACGGCGCAAAAAAGCCCCGCATCCGCGGGGCTTTTTATTAGGTATCACTACCCAGCCATTATCCAACAAGGTCTCACGCCACATACCCCAAGTTCGGCGCCAAATCACGTTCGGCTTGCGCAACCGATACCCCACGCCGCTGAGCATAATCCTCCACCTGATCTTTGGTGATTTTGCCCACGCCAAAGTAGCGCGACTCGGGGTGCGCGAGGTAGAAGCCGCTGACCGCTGCGGTGGGCAGCATCGCGTAGCCTTCGGTTAGCGTCATACCGATGTTTGGCGCGTTCAGCAGTTTGAATAGCTCCACCTTGCTGGTGTGGTCCGGGCAGGCTGGGTAGCCGGGGGCGGGGCGGATGCCGGTGTATTTTTCATCGATCAGCGCTTCGTTATCCAGCTGCTCGTCGGCCGCGTAGCCCCATAGCTCGGTGCGCACGCGGGCGTGCATGTGCTCGGCGAAGGCTTCGGCGAGGCGATCCGCCAGCGATTTGAGCAAGATGGCGCTGTAGTCGTCGTTGGCGTCTTCAAGGCGTTTGACGTGCTCATCAATACCGATGCCGGCGGTGACGGCAAAGGCGCCGATGTAATCGGTGATGCCCGTCTCTTTCGGCGCGACAAAGTCGGCCAGACACCAGTTGGGCTTCACATCGGCCGCGTTGCGCTCGTCGGTTTTGGCCTTCGGCAATTGCTGGCGCAGGTTGTGCCACAGCATCGCGGTTTCGCCCGTGGCTGGGTCGCGGATTTCGATGTCGTCGTGATTGACCGCATTGGCGGGGAAGAAGCCGATTACGCCAGCGGCAGACAGCCATTTTTCTTCGACGATTTGTTTAAGCATTTTTTGCGCGTCTTCAAACAGCGGGCGCGCGGCTTCGCCGACGACTTCGTCGTTTAAAATCGCCGGATAGCGGCCATACAGCTCCCAGCTTTGGAAGAACGGAGTCCAGTCGATATACGGTACCAGCTCATTTAAATCATATTGGGTATATTCACGTACGCCAGTAAATGAAGGCGCTTTCGGTGTATACGTAGCCCAGTCTTGTTTGAATTTAAATTCGCGTGCTTCAGCTATGCTGATCAGTTTGGTGCGATCTTTGTTTTCAAACAGCTCACGCGCTTTGGCGTATTCGGCCTTCACTTCCGCCACGAATGGCGCTTTCAGATCGTCCGACAGCAGATTCGAGCACACACCCACGGCGCGGCTGGCGTCGGCCACGTAGATCACTTGGCCGTTTTGGTAATGCGGCTCGATCTTCACCGCGGTGTGGACTTTCGACGTTGTCGCGCCGCCGATCAAGAGCGGAATGTCAAAGCCCTGGCGCTGCATTTCTTTGGCGACGTGCGCCATTTCTTCCAGCGATGGGGTAATCAGGCCGGAGAGGCCAATGATGTCGGCGCCGACTTCGCGGGCTTTATCCAGAATCGTTTGGCACGGCACCATTACGCCGAGGTCAAACACCTGATAGTTATTACAGCGCAGCACCACGCCAACGATGTTTTTACCGATGTCGTGCACGTCGCCCTTCACCGTCGCCATAATGATCTTGCCCTTGGCTGGCGCATCGGCCAGACCCATGGCGATTTTTTCGGCTTCGATAAAGGGCTCGAGGTGCGCCACGGCGGCTTTCATCACGCGCGCCGATTTCACCACCTGCGGCAGGAACATCTTACCGGCGCCAAACAAGTCGCCAACGACGTTCATGCCGTTCATCAAGTGGCCTTCGATCACATGGATCGGGCGCTCGACGGATTGGCGGGCTTCTTCGGTGTCTTCAACGATGTAGGTGGTAATGCCCTTCACCAGCGAATGCGTAATCCGCTCTTGCAGCGGCAGCGTGCGCCAGCTCAGATCTTCACCCGACTTTTGCGCCGTATCGCCACGGAATGACTCGGCCAGCGCGATCAGCGCGTCGGTATCCGCCATCGGGTCCGCACCTTCCATGAGGACAACGCGCTCGATGGCGTTGCGCAGCTCGCCCGGCACTTCGTCGTAGTTTTCCAGCGCACCAGCGTTCACGATACCCATCGTCATCCCGCGCTGAATCGCGTGGTAGAGGAACACGGCGTGGATCGCTTCGCGCACCTTGTTATTGCCACGGAAACTAAACGACACGTTCGATACACCGCCGCTGATTTTGGCGTGCGGCAGGTTTTGCTTGATCCAGCCGGTGGCTTCGATAAAGTCGAGGCCATAACGCGCGTGCTCTTCAATACCAGTCGCCACGGCAAAAATATTCGGGTCGAAAATAATGTCGGCCGGATTAAAGCCGATTTCGTCGACCAAGATGCGGTAGGATTTTTCGCAAATCTCGACTTTACGCGCGTAGGTATCGGCCTGACCGACTTCGTCGAAGGCCATCACGATCACCGCCGCGCCGTACATTTTCAGCAAGCGCGCGTGGTGTTTGAATTGCTCGACCCCCTCTTTCATCGAGATCGAGTTCACGATGCACTTGCCCTGCACGCATTTCAGGCCGGCTTCGATCACGTCCCATTTTGATGAGTCGATCATGATCGGCACGCGGCTGATATCCGGCTCGGCGGCGATCAGGTTCAGGAAGGTGACCATGGCCTGATGGGCATCGAGCATGCCCTCATCCATATTGATGTCGATAATCTGCGCGCCGTTTTCTACTTGCTGGCGGGCGACCTCTAGCGCGGCCGGATAATCGCCGGCCAAAATCAGGCGGGCAAAGGCTTTCGAGCCGGTAACGTTGGTACGCTCGCCAACGTTCACAAACAAATCTTTATCGCCGATGTTGAAGGGCTCAAGGCCAGACAAGCGGCATTTAGGCTCAATCTCGGGCAGCTGGCGCGGAGGTAGGTCTTTTACAGCTTCGTAAATCGCCTTGATATGCGCCGGCGTGGTGCCGCAACACCCACCGATGATATTGACCAAACCCGCTTCAGCCCATTCGCGCACTTGCGGCGCCATGTCTTCGGGCAGCAAATCATAGCCGGTGGGCGCGAGCGGGTTCGGCAGGCCGGCGTTGGCGTGCACCGACACATAGGTATCGGAAATACGGCTCATTTCTTCCACATACGGGCGCAGCAAATCAGGGCCCAGCGCGCAGTTCAGGCCGAACGACACCGCATCGGCGTGGTGCAGCGAGTTGTAAAAGGCTTCGGTAGTTTGGCCGGTGAGCGTACGGCCGGATTGATCGGTGATCGTGCCAGAAATCATGATCGGCAGCTCTTCGAGCTCTGGGCGATCGGCGAAGTATTTCTTGATCGCAAACACGGCGGCTTTGGCGTTCAGCGTGTCGAAAATCGTCTCGACCATCAAAATATCGGCGCCGCCTTTAACGAGGCCGTCGATCGATTCGAGGTAAGCCTCGACCAGCGCATCAAAGGTGACATTGCGGTAGCCGGGGTCGTTTACATCGGGGCTGATCGACGCGGTGCGGCTGGTGGGGCCAAGAATACCGGCACAGAAACGCGGCTTGCTGGGGTCTTTGGCGGTTTGCGCCACGCACAGGTCTTTCACCAATTTGGCGGCGGCGTGGTTGATCTCCCACACTAGGCCTTCCATCTCGTAATCGGCCATTGCCATCGAGGTGGCGTTGAAACTGCAGGTTTCGATAATGTCGGCGCCAGCATCGAGGTATTGCTGGTGAATCTCGCCAATAATTTGTGGCTGTGTTAGCACCAGCAAATCGTTATTGCCTTTCACATCGGTATGCCAATCGGCAAAGCGCTCGCCGCGATATTGCGCCTCGGTGAGTTTGTATTGCTGGATCATCGTCCCCATGCCGCCGTCCAAAATCAGGATGCGTTGTTCGAGTAAATCTTGCAGTTGTTTGAGACGGGTCATGAATAATCCAGAAATCAATACGGTGTAACCTGACATTTTACCATGAGCAAAGCGAATTGCCTTACTGCCAATGGTCGATATCGCGCTTTAGTGATTGATAAATTGGCATTAATTGCCAATATGTTTGCCGATTTTTACCAACTTTTGGCACGATGATTTGATTAAGCTAGGCAGATTGAACTTGGAGTTGTATACGCATGGCGGCCTCAATTGTTTTGTCTTCTCGCAAAGTGAATCCCTTGTCGCTGACAAGTGCGATGCACCGCGCTGCGGGTCAAAATGAGTTCAATAAAAAGCTGGCACAGTACGAGTCTCATACGCAGCACGTGCGGAAAATCAGCAAAGAAGTGGCGCTTGTCCAGCAGCCAGTCGAAATGAATATTCAGAGTGTGTTTCCGCATATTTCAACCATTGCGATGATGCAAATGCTGCCGATGCGGACAGTGTCTGGGGCGCGGGTACAGGAATATGAAGCGATGGCGGATTTAGCGCAGCAGGATCATGAGCTAGCGCTCGGTCAAGGCTTTGATATGCTGGCATGAATTTGATTCCATTGGTCTTTTTTAGTCTGTGTTTTTCTCAAGCGCGGTGTATGCTGTCATTATCAGTGAGTCTGGGGAGCTTTTCTTATGTCGCCGATTACTTCTTCATCAATCAGTAATGTCCCGCTTGCGCCACCCAGCGGTGCTAGTAATACTGCAGTGGGCGCGGCAGAGTTGCAAAAGCAATTGCAGCAGCAAAATCAAGCCACACGCGAAACGGTTAAGCCTGTTGCTGAGCAAGTGTTTATATCCAAGCAAGCACAACAGCAATTTGATACTTATGTCGCCAGCGCTGCCAGCGCGGCGGAGCGTTACGATACTGGGAATGCGTCGGTCAGCTCGGCCAATCCGATTGGGGTGAGCACCGAGCAAGCGCTTGATACCGTGCAGACGGTGCAAAATCGGCAAACAGCGGCGGCGATTGCACAGTATGCCCAACAGCAAGCGCAAGCTGATCCCGCACCGAAACCCGAGCCTCGAACAGACATAGAGCAAAAGCCAACGACATCAATTAAAGCGATTGCCTGATTTTAATCCGGCCGCCAAATGCAAAAACCAGTCTGCGTGACTGGTTTTTTTGCGTCAACGCAAGCTGTATTGAGTTGGGCCTACTGACCGAAAAAATGTCATGTTGATCTGTTGATTGAGCGAGTATGATTGCTGCAACGCAGCAGGAATTGTCCTTTTTTCTAAATGATCAGGAGAAGCAAGATGGCAGGTTCACTGGAAGGTAAAGTGGCGCTGATTATGGGCTTGGCAAACGAAAGCTCGATTGCGTATGGCGTGGCTAAAGCATTAAAAGCGCGTGGTGCCGAATTGATTTTGACGTATCAAACGGAAAAAACGCTGAAGTACATTCAAGCGCTATTTGATGAATTGCAGCCCGGCATTACGCAATTGTGTGATGTGCAGGATGAGGCATCGGTGAGCCAATTGTTTGCCGCGATCAAACAAAAATACGGTCAACTTGATATTGGCGTTCATTCAATTGCCTTTGCGCAAAAAGATGACTTGCATGGCCGGGTGGTCGATAGCTCGGCAGCGGGTTTTGCGCTAGCGATGGATGTGTCTTGCCATTCTTTTATCCGTATGGCGCATCATGCCGAGCCATTGATGACGCGTGGTGGTACTTTGCTGGCGATGAGTTATTACGGCGCCGAAAAAGTGGTGCCGAATTACGGCATGATGGGGCCGGTGAAAGCGGCGCTGGAATGCGCAGTGCGCTATATGGCCACAGAGCTCGGCCCCAAAAAAATTCGTGTGCATGCGGTGTCGCCCGGCCCAGTGAAAACCCGCGCGGCGAGCGGGATTCGTGAATTTGATTTGCTGATCAGCAATGCCACGGGCAGCGCGCCATTGCGCGAATTGCCGGATATTGATGATGTGGGCGAAGCGAGTGCGTTCTTGTGCGAAGACGGCGCGGCGCGTTTAACTGGTAGTACTTTTTATGTTGATGGCGGGATGAATATCCTCGCTTAGTAGGTATATGGCTATAGCTATTGATAATAAATTGCTACAGCCATATACATCAATATAGATTGATTTGTTCAGACTATTGATTGCACGGCTGACTCTGCGCCAGTTCGACGCGATTTCGGCCATTGGCTTTGGCGTGATACAGCGCGGCGTCGGCGCGCTCGACCATGCAGGCAAAGGCTTCGTTTTCGGCCATTTCAGCAACGCCAGCGCTGCAAGTGACGGTAATGTCATTGGGCCAGGTGGTCTGATTTAAGCTGTTGCGTATTTTTTCGGCCAATGCGGCCGCGCCCATTAATTTGGTGTGTAAACATAACAGGATAAATTCTTCGCCTCCCCAGCGAACCAAGCAGTCGCTTGGGCGAATTTGCTGTTGAATGTGCTGGGCAAAGCGCTGTAATACTAGGTCGCCCATGGCGTGGCCGTACTGGTCGTTGATTTTTTTAAAGTAATCAATATCTAAAAAAATCACACTAATTGGATATTCATGGCTGCTGCAGTGCGTGGTCAGAAATTCAGCTAGCCCTTCACGATTGAGTGCTTGGGTTAATGGATCAACGCGCACGCGCTGCGCCAGTGCTTGAGTTGACTCGGTGAGCGATTGATTGGTGCTTTCCAGCCAGCGCTGACGTTGTCGGCTACGATTGAGTCGGCTTAGATTGCGCCACCATTCCCATAAAATCCACAGCATCGCGGCAATCAGCCACATAAAGATCAACATCAGGCGCAAGTTTTCTGCGCTGATCCATTTTCCGCTCAATTCAAGCCAAGCAACGGTAAATTGCTGCTTGCCTTCGCTGACATTGTAGCCAGTCGCCACACGGATTTGCATCACGCGGTCAAACTCGGTGCCGGCATCGGCAGGGTGCACGTTTTGCTGAATGATCCACCATGCCGGAATATTAAAAGCTGCGAGCGGGAATTTGACTTCTTGCCAGTTAGGCTGAGCTAACAGTACGGCGTCTTCGATCTTATGGCTTAAATAGTCGTTGGCTCGGCTGTATGTATCGCTGTAATTAAAAATTGAAACCCTCAGATGTTCATTTGGCGGGGTAAATAAATAACGAATTTTGATTTGATCAAAGCGCGATAAATCCATGCCTTGCTGCTGGGTATCAAATACGATGTCTAAGCCACAATAAGGTGGGTATTTGGAGGGAATCAATTCACAGTCAATGTGCCAGCCGTCGGGATTTAAATTTAATACGCTGCGGCTATAGGCAGCGCCTTCGGCGGCAGGCTCGACGGTGGCGATGGCGTTGAACGATTTTGGCTCTAGCCGCAAATAGCGATTCATCCCCCAGTGATGCCAGAGCAAGAGGGTCACCGTAAAAATCAGCAAGCCCGATACGAAGTAAATTCGCAGCTTGATCGTCGGCGAGCATGTGGCGTAAATGCTTAGCGCGGGTAGCCACTGCATCTTGCTTGCCTGTTTGAAGTGGGGTTAAAAACTACAGCGTTATCTAATTTGGTATCTAATCCGGTTCTGATTTTCAATAAGCGCAATTGTCGCATGGCGCTGCGCCGCGGTTTGTGTCTAGGCGGTCGATGAGTGATTGCTACCCAGGGTAAGGGCTTATGCCAATTGAACATGATTGAATCATCAAAGCGAATTAATCGTTGGATTTTCAGCTTAGTTCATTGCGGGTCAGTTGATGCAAGACTTTGATTGTCGCCATCAAAAAAGCCGAGCAAGCCCGGCTTTGTACTTAGATTGGATAGACGCCACCTAGCGCCAAATGCAGGTTAACGCGCTGGATTAAGCGCTCATTTTGCAAGCGCAGCAGATTGAATTGATAGCTGGCGAGGCTCAACTGCTGCTGGTAGAGCTGGTAATAATCGCTTTTACCGACTTTGATTTGCACTTTTTGTAGCCCGATCAATTTCTGTTGGTCATTCACTTGGCCTTTGAGCAATTGATAGCGTTCGGCGAGCTTTTGCTCGGCGTACAAACCGCCTTCAATTTCATTGAGCGCATTGAGCATCGCTTTCGCGTACTGCACCGTCGCTTCTTGTTGCTGAGCCGTCTTGATTTCAACTTGTGCATCGATCAGACCCGCCGTGAATATTGGCGCCAGAAATTTACCGGTGATACCCCAAATCGGATTATTTAAATCGTCTTGTAATTTAAACAACTGATTGTCGGCAACACCCAAACCCCCCGTGAGTGAGATGGTGGGTAGATATGCTTTTTTAGCGACTTCGACATTAAAGAACGCGGCACGGAAGCGACTTTCTGCAGCTTTTAAGTCGGGGCGACGCTCGGCTAGTGCTGACGGTAGTCCGGCAGGAATTGGGCTTGGCTCAGCGGGTAAGGCACTGGCTACGGTGATTTCAGCTGCCGGATAGCGACCAATTAAGACTTCCAGCGCACGCTGACTATGATTGAGTGCTTGTTGGCTTTGCAATAATTGGGCGCGATAGTTTTTCACCGCCAATTGATTGAGCAACACATCTTGCTGCGTATTGCGGCCAACTTTTTGCCCGGTTTGAATCAAAGCCAACTGCTGCTCTGCCAACTGCACCATCTCTTGCGCCAAGCGAATTTGCTGAGTCGCTTCTGTGGCGCTCAGCCAGGCTTTCACAATCGCCGCAGCGATTGATTGCCTTGCATACAATGTATCGAGTTCTGCAGCGACGCTTTGCTCGCGCGCGGCGGCTTGCCCGCTGCGGGTTTTACCCCAAACATCGATTTCCCACTGTGCAATCAGCGCCAAACCGTTCATCGCCATCGATGAAGTCGGGATGGCCGATTCGCCGCCTTGGCCGCCAATCGCCAGCGAAGGCAGCAAGGCCGCACCTGCAGCTTTGACTGCGCTGTGTGACTGTTCGATGCGCAGAGCCGCGAGGCGTAAATCTGGATTATTGCGTTGCGCTTCGGCAATTAAAGCTAGTACTTCGCTTGGTAAAGTAAAACCCAGAGCGGCAGCGTCAAATTCTCCGGTGCTTTGGCTGTGTTGCCATTTGGCAGGAAATTTCAGCTCGGCTAAAGCTTGCTGATGCAAGTCTTCTCGACTCGGTGCAGTGGGTATTGCGCACGAAGCTAATGTTAAGCATATAGTGCAGGCAATACCTGCCTTTTTTATACCTTGGAATTGCGGGTGCATTGTCTCGTATTCCTTAGTGCAGTTTCAGTACGAGATAATTCATCAGCGATTGAGCACGAATCATCACCATTCTTAATAAGTGCAACGGTGCTAATTTCTCGGTATAAACCGCCGCACCACCACGTGCACCCATTGGAATGAATGGTTTGTTTTCTGGATTAATTGTTAATTTAACCGCAAATTTTTGCGCTAGCGGCGCGTTTAAATGCTCCATTGGCATATTCGGTACCGCGCCACTTTGCATTGTTTGGCCTTGTGAATTTGCCCAAACGATAGAGTCTACTTTGGCTCGCACCACATCACCTGGCAGCGTTTTGAATGCAATTTCCGCTTTATCGCCCGGTTTGATAAAACGTAATTCATTTTGCTCAAAGAACGCCACGATGCGCTGCTCGTGTTCAACAAAGCTCATCGCCGGGCGAAATGGCATTGCGGTCAAAAAATTACCTGGGCGAACAGCCACGTTGACGGCATAACCATCGGTTGGCGCGCGAATGATGGTCGATTCCAAATCGTATTTGGCCGCCTCAAGTTGCGCTTTGATTTGCGCGACGCTAGCGATATCAGGACCCACTACTGCTTCAAGCTTGGTCGTCACGCGCGCTTCTGCGGTTTTTGCATTCGCTACCGAAGACTCGGCTTTTTTCACTTCGGTCGCGAAGTTTTCCACGTCAAACTGATTACCTGCCCCTGCTTTGGCCAACTCTTGGGCTTGGCCTAGCCGTTTTTTCATCAAGTCCAAATGCGCTTGTGCGGCAATGGTTTGGGTTTTCGCGCTGTCTAAATCTTGCCATAGCGTTTTTGCTGATGCGGTTGCATCTGCCACTTGGGCTTCGAGCTGCTTCACTTTCAAGCGATATGGTGTGCTGTCGATTTCAAGTAAAACATCGCCTTTTTTCAAGCGTTGATTGCCTTCAATCGCCACACGGGTCACTGTACCGGATACACGTGGCACCACTTCCACCACATAATTAATCGCCCGTACATCACTTGATGACGGTGTTACTACATTGATGGTTAGAATAATCGTCGCAGCCAAAGCCAAACCACCGCTGACTGCGCCGACTTGGGTTTTAATATTCCAAGGAATCACTTTGAGTTTGATGCACAGCAGCCAAACTAGAAATGCATAACCGCCGATAATAATTTCAAGCATGGCTGTTTCCTTCTGTATGGCTCGTTTGAGTTGACGCTTGCTTAGCTAAAATCAGCTCGCGCTTTTTGCTCAAGCCTTCCATTTTTTCTTTCAGCAGCATGATTTCATCATCGACGATCGCTAAATCCATTGGTTTATTTCCATGCTCGCCATCGGGCTTGAGGAAATAATCATCATGCTTATCGGTACCGTAGGCGGCTTTGTAAGTAACCGGCTTGGTGAACGCCCACAACCATGCAATCGGCCACAACATCCCGCCAAACGCCAGTGACAACAAGCAAAGCACTTGAATCGCGCCTTTTTGTGGATGATGCCGCTTTTCAGCAATCACTTCCGGTAATACATGGACTTTCCAGAACAAATATATCGCGGCCAGCGGCACTAAAATGATGACGACCCAGACCATGACATCAGCGATTTGTTCTTCCATGCCCGCCATTGCCCAAGCAGAGGATGACAATACTGAAAGTAGTGCAGCAAGTCCGAGCGGGATGCTACGCAAAAACATGGGGTTGCGTTTCATTTTTGAAGATTCCAAATCAGGCTATTCGATTGGTTGGTTTATTTAAATGTAAATGGCGAGGTAGGCCATTCAATCTATACGGGTTTTTGTTTAGCCACTGAACTATAAATCAAATCGAAATAGAGTATCTAGCTGGAGCTAATGGAGTGTGGCATATTGATTTTGACAGACCCTAATAAAAAAAGCCCCACATGAAGGTTTTGTGTGGGGCTTTTTGTTTTAGGATTGCCTTACTTTTGTGCGGGCTCGGCAACGAAAATTTCAACACGACGATTTTGCGCACGACCAGCAGCAGAATCATTACTTGCGATTGGTTGAGTTGCCCCCACGCCGTCAATGCTCATCCGCTGACTAGCCACACCCAAACCTGCAAGGTAGTTACGCGTTGCAGCGGCACGATTCACTGATAATGGATTATTGATCGCATCCGTACCCGTGCTGTCGGTATGGCCGACAATACGCACTTGAGTTACCGGGTTTTGATTCAAGGTTTGCGCCAGACGATTGAGTACGGGCTGCATATTCGGTTTGATATTTGCTTTACCCACATCAAATGAGAAATCAGCAGGAATTTCGATTTTTAATTCATTATTTGGCGTTTGGCTCACTTCGATCCCAGTGCCTTGGGTGGCTTGTTCCATCGCTTGTTTTTGCTTTTCCATATTTGACGACCATAAATACGCGCCTAGTGCGCCCGCCGCGGCACCAATCGCAGCATCGCGGCCTGTGTGATGGCCTTTGGACGCTTTACTAATCCCTGCGCCGACGGCGGCACCGCCGAGCGCGCCCAGCAGGGTGTTTTCAGTCGTCGACATATTTGAGCAACCAGTGATCGCCAGACTTAAAGCTAATAAACTCGGTAATAAAGCACGTTTCATGATTGATTCCTGTTGTCTTTGCAGTTGATGCCATCATCAGACCATAGATTTATGCCATCTTGCTATCAAAAAATACCAAAACGAAGGTGCCTTTGCTCACACGTTGGCAGGTAATCGTATTGCGGTACGCTGTTGCAGCTTGTGGTAAAGGTGATTTACTCGATTTATTCAGTGGTGCTGTTTCTCCATCAGGTTTGTCGTCTTTGATCCCCGATGTGGAGCGCTTCGAGGCGAGCCTCAGGGCAAAACATAAACAAACGTCATTGGCAAATTCATGCTGATGGTGGTCTAAATTATTAAAATACTTACTTTATATTACAAGTGTTGATACTATCGACGGATACAATTTTCGCGCCATGAAAGAAAATGCCTAAGCCCCTCAAATCAAAGCGTTTTATTTATTTGGCATGGCTGGCTTTACTGCTACTCAGTTATAGTCTTTACACTTTGTTTTGGTGGCAAAATCAGCATATTTTGCATACGCAAAAGCACAATCAAATCGCGCAGCAAATTGCCCAGCTGCAAGCGCAGGCCGACACGGTGTTAGAAAGTTTTGCCGCATTTCAATCTCGACTCACATTGACGCAAGACAAAACAATTCGGCCATTTGCCGAGTTGTTATTAAAACGCAATCCACACATTTATTGCTTACAAACGGTGCAGCGCGTGACGCATTCTGAAGTCGCAGGGCTGGAGCGGACGATGCGTGCTGCGGGTTACCGTGGGTTTCAGGTGCATGATTTTGATTATGATAAAACCCGTAAATCGTTGCCGCTGAAAGTGAGTGCGGTGCACTTTCCGATTGTATTTATGGCGCCATTACCGCGCGAAGCAGAGCAAGTGCTGGGTTTGGACGTCAATGCGGTGCACTTTTTAAGTCCGCAGTTACAGAATTCAGGTCAACAGGTAAAAGGCTGGAGTACGGGGCCTTTTCGTTTGATTGAGGGAGACATTGCATATGGCCTAACTATCCCGGTCTATCAGCTGGGAGGACAAAATCCAGATTCCAGTTGGCCCTTATATGCTGGCTTAGTGATTAAAGCCAAAGATATCATCGCGAAATTGCAAGATTTCCCGCCGGGCTGGCAAGTACGGATGGAATACATTGGCGTCGCCAACGCAGCACAAGTAGAACTATTTAATGTGCGCGCTGCGGGTTCCTTGGCATGGCTGGATCGCTTATTACCTCAGATTGAAATCGCTTCGCCGATCGCCTCGGATTCGCAGCCGTTTAAATTATACACGCAGCAACAATTGCGTTGGCAGAGCTGGTTGGGCATGGTACCGCTGATGATGGCGGCATTTTTGTTACTGGTTTTATTGCTGGCACTGCGCTGGCAGTACAGTGAACGCTTGCGGCGAATTACGGTACAACGGCATAAAAATCAGCTGCACCGCTGGGCGACGCAAGATCGTTTAACGCGCTGCGCGAATCGACAAAACTTTGATCAACGGATGAGCATAGCCAGTCAAAGTGAGACGCCCTTCACCTTGGTGTATCTCGATTTAGACTATTTCAAACCGATTAATGATCAATATGGTCACTTAGCTGGAGATGCGGTGCTGCTCGAAGTGGCGCAGCGCTTGCGTCGTACCGTGCGCAGCCAAGACTTGGTCGCGCGTTGGGGCGGGGATGAATTTGCGATTTTGGTGCTCGGTTTGAGCGATCAGGAGCGCTGCGCGGCGTTGCGGCAAGCTTTGTTGGACGCTCTAGCGCCGCCATTTATTTGGCAAGCACAAACTTTAACATTGTCTGCCAGTATTGGTATCGCCAGCTATCCGGCTGAGGCTCAGAGTGTCAGCGAGTTATTGCAGTTGGCTGACCAGCGAATGTATCGGCATAAGGTGGCGACTCGCAATCGAGAAGTGGAAATATAGCACGGGTATTGCTTGCTAAGTATTTTTAACTATTTGCTTTCAAGCAATACCCTTTGGTTATTTGCCCTTAACCAGCGCCATAATCTCCGCGGCGTTGAGTGTACTGGCGCGTTGCTGGATTTCGGGTAGGTATTTGGTTTGCAAATCTTTGGCTGGTGCCAGTGTTTCTTGGAAAGTTTGCTTGAGCAAGTCGGCGCTCATGGTGCGGCCTCCTGCGTAATAGCGTTTCGCCACTTGGCCTAGCGCATAGGTGCTGGCAAAAGAAAATGCCATGCCGGTTGCTGCACCGCCTATCGTTTTGCCCCATTTGCCGCCAACTTTACCAAACAAGCCACCCATCAATTTACGGCCAAATTGTTCGAGGTATTGCGAAGTCAGTCCCACGCCCACCGTCGAAATAAACTCGCGAATATGTCCTTGATCGAGTTCGTAGCCATAGCGTTGGCCGATGTTGTACACCAGCTTGATTTGCAGCGGAATAATCGCCACCGACGCCCACGTTTGCGGCAATAGCTCGAGCGCGCCATTTAAAATCGACGCTTTCAAAATACTGCTGTCAATTTCGGCGGTATTGACTATGGCCGCACTGTTTGGCACTTGCTGCGCCAGCGGCGTTGCGCTTTGGATTGGCACGATGCTTTGCCCCGCTTTGGCGAGCGTATCGGCATCGCGCTGGAATAAGGTTGATGTAGGAACGGTCGCTTGCGCGAGGCGGATTTTTAAATCAGCTAAAAAAGCGCTTTCCGCCGCGCTGGTGCTGCCGTCGGCATCGCAGACGCAGACGGCCATTTCATAGGCAAATTGCCGTTCGGCAGGGTCGGTCAATTGCGCGCAGACACTGGCGAGATCGACGCGTTTAAATAACACATCCTGATACAGACGGCTGAAATCCAGCCCGCTATCTTGCCCCAAAGACTGCGCCAGCCCGCGAATATGCTCGCGTTCCCGTTCATCGTTATGGCCGTCGGCAAAGGCGGCCAGCAGGGCAATAGTTAAAATCGCTTGTTGTTGGGCTATTTGCATGATGCGCTCACAATCAATAGATCAGTACTAGACCAAGCGGCGCTGGCTTGGTTCCATTTGTGGAATTAACAATAACAGTTGCAACTGTAATCGTTGGTTTTTGATACTGTATCGGTCAAATTGAAGTCGGAATGCCACTGTAATGCTCGCCGAATACTGCCTACTATCAACGCTTATTCTTGAAGCGAGGCGCTTGTGCTTAATTTTGCATTTCTTACTTATGTGGCGATTATGTCGGTCACGCCGGGGCCGAATAATCTGATGCTCGCCGCGTCGGGCGGTAATTTCGGCTTTCGTCGTACGCTGCCGCATATGCTCGGCATTAGCTTAGGCCATGCGCTACAAGTGTTTTTGGTCGGTTTATTTTTGGCGTGGATTATGGCAATGCTCGGCAGTGTTCGCCCGATTTTGGCGGTGATCGGCTGTGGTTATTTGCTGTGGTTATCGTGGAAAATCTGGCGTTCAGCGTCACCAGAGGGCAAAGAAGTTGCCCGACCCATGTCGTTCATCGCAGCGGCGGCCTTTCAGTGGATCAATCCTAAAGCATGGGTGATGGTGCTCAATACGGTGATTTTATTTTTGCCGGCTGGCCAACAAAATGGGCAAGCGGCTTTGAGCTTGGCGCTGCTGTGCGCGGCGATTAATTTACCTTGTATTGCCGTTTGGGCATGGTTGGGTGATGCATTACGCCATCATTTATTGGAGCTAAGAAATCTAAAAATCTTCAACGGCACTATGGCCACGCTGATGGCATTGACGGCGTTTTATTTGTTGTACGATGAGTTGGTTTCTCTGGTTTGATGTATTGGGTATTACTATAAAAGCATTGATATTAAATGGCTGTATAGGTATACGCCCAATCTGGCGGCAAGTGCAATCGCGCCAGTGTGGCTCGCTGCGGTCATGTGATTCGCTGAACTGTTCTTTACGGATTAGGGTTTGAAATAAGGCTGGTGATGATCAAGTGGCATACCGTATTTTTTCGCAAGTTGTTCGTAAAACCCCTGCTCACGTAAAGTTTTGAGTGCTACGTTAAATCGATCCCGTGCGCTGGGATCTCGAAAGGCAAGGTGATATTTGGTAGGCGGGAAAATTGCAAAAGGGCATAGGGTGTGATTTGCGCTCGGGTCTAATATTTCGTGTTCGTGCTTAAAAATATTGATATCACTAATTGCGACATCGATATGCGCGGCTAAGAGCATGCGATTCATGAGTTGTTGCGGTGAAAGTTCGCGGTAATTACTTTTGTTGCTGGCTATTTTCGCAAATTCAGCCCCCAAATATTGATTGGCATTATGGAATGCCGCCACTTGAAAGGCGGCCAATTCGGGTACTGAATTGATGAGAATTTGACGCTTACATAGTGTTATTGCCATATTTTGGTAGGCAATATAGGGATCAGAAAGGTATTGACCAGTATTGCCTATGGCGGCATCAAGCTGGCCTTCTTGTAATTTGAGCTGGGCGCGTTTATTGGGCAAGAAATCGATCTTTACTTGATAGCCAGCAAGGTTGAGCGCTTGCTTGGTAATGTCGTATTCAATGCCGCTTTGCGTTTCTGCTGAAACATACGGCATTTTTGTTTCGCCTAATGCGATAGTCAGTGTCGGTGCAGCATAGAGTGGTGCACTGATGCATAACATGCCAAGGTAAGAGCAGAGTGAGCGCATAGTTGAATCAATGAAGCGTCTAAAACTTGAGTGTAGCTAACTTATGTCTTAGAGCTAGGTGAGATTGATGGCTTTAGTGCTGCAACCACACCGAAACCGACCCTGCTGGGCAGGGGAAGCTGGCCCAGCCATCAAGATTGCTGCGGACGGGCTCGTTGTGATGTCCTGTGTGATCGTCAAAACGGGCGTTGGCTTGGCCAACATACATGCGTTTGTAGCCAGCGAGACTATTGCTCATCACGACTGCCATTGCTTTAGGATGGTCAACGTCGCCCAAGCGCGTCCAGCCGATGCAGTTGGGAAAGTCAAAATAATCAATTTGTTCGCCGTAGGCATAATGCTGTCGAGCGTGCAGGAAACGATCGATTAGAAAGCGATGGCTGACTAACTGAATCTGCTGGATATCACCGCTTTTATCGGCATCACAATATTCTGCGCCGTAATAATCAGCGTAGAAAATGCACGGATAGCCGTGCTGGCGCAGCAAAATAAACGCATACGCCAGTGGTTTGAACCACGCTTCTACGGGCGATTCCAAGGCTTGCAGCGGCTGCGAGTCGTGATTGTCGACAAAGGTCACCACATGATCGGGGCGGCGTTGTTTGAGATGATTAAAGCCCAGTTGGCATAAGTTATAGGCGGCGCCTTGGCGGCTAGCGGTGTGAAATTGGTAATGTAGCGGCACGTCAAAAGCGGCGATTCGCCCGCCAAGGCGGTCGACGTAGGCCACGAGCTCGGCAACGTCCGGCGTCCAGTATTCGCCGACGACGAATAAATCTTTACCGGTGTGTTGTTCCATCGCGTCTATCCACGTCGGGAAAAACCACGCGGCGATGTGTTTGACTGCATCAAGGCGAAAGCCATCAACGCCGGTGGTGTCGAGTGTCCATTTACCCCATTCGATGAGTTCGGCTTGCACGGACGGATTTTGAAAATCTACATCACAACCCATTAAATACGCGTAATTGCCCGCCTCCAGCGCGACGGCATCGTCGAATTGTTTGCCCGCGAGCAGGTAAATCGTGTTGCGTTCATTTGGATTGAGCGCATCGTAATCAACGGCGTCAAAGTGCGTGTGGTTCCAGCGAAAATTGGAGTATTGGTCTTGCCGAGCGGCAAAATTAAATTGCGTGTAGGCGCTGATTTCGCGCATCGGCCCAGCAGGATTGAGGCGGTTGTTTTGCTGAAACGGTGTGGCGCAGCAGGGTTCGGCAATGTCGCCGCCGATGCGGTGATTCAGTACCGCATCCGCATAGACTTGCAGACCTGCTGTGTGCGCGGCTTGAATTGCCGCGAGATATTGGGCTTTGCTGCCGTACTTGGTGCGGATGCTGCCTTTTTGTGCAAATTCACCTAAGTCGTATAGATCGTAAACAGCATAACCCACATCATTTGCACCAAGGCTGCCTTTGTAGGCGGGCGGTAGCCACAGTGCGGTAATCCCGGCTTGGGCTAAGGCACTGGCGTTGCGGCTGACTTCATCCCACAGCGAGCCGTCGGCGGGGTTGTACCAATGAAAGTACTGCATCATTACGCCATTTGTCGCCGCCATCAGTCCAACTCCGTCGATCTACTAGGAAAATCTCATATTACGCAATAAACACGATTGTTAGATGACGAGTTGATGAAGATATCAAAGGGATTACGCGCTAAATGGACTGCGTGACTTGCCTCAGCTTCATCGGAGCGTTGACGCGACCTACAAACCAAACTTTAGCGTTGGAAGGCTTTTTTGAGGATGGCGTCGAGTTCGC
Organism: Deefgea chitinilytica; assembly: GCF_016881405.1. Classification (GTDB taxonomy): domain Bacteria; phylum Pseudomonadota; class Gammaproteobacteria; order Burkholderiales; family Chitinibacteraceae; genus Deefgea; species Deefgea chitinilytica. The sequence continues at coordinate 26,918 of NZ_WOFE01000009.1, read as the reverse complement.
CGTTGCGTTTCATTTGCGCCAATCCGGCATTAAAACTATGCAGCAATTGCTCGGCGTTGGGGTGGCGGCGGCTAATTAATAAATACATCGGCTCTTCATGCACCGGCTTGGGGCTGATGTTGATGCGTTGCAGAGCTTCGGGATTAAATTCGCTGCGAATAATATGCATGCCGATGATTTCTTCGCAGGGAAACGCATCAATCCGATTGGCCAACAATTTGGCAAAGTTTTGCTCGTCGGTATTGGCTTGGTCGGCAAGGAGGGTGCGGTTATTGATCAAGCCATTGAACGTTTCACCATAGCTATAGCCATTGGTTACGCCGATGTTTTTGCCCTTGAGGTCGCGAAGTTGTTGCCAATCGATTGGCCGACTTCGGTTAAAAAATAGCATGGTTTTACTGCGATAGACCGGCTGGCTAATTAGAAAGTCTTTTTGCCGATCGGCATTACTGCTCCAAAGTAAGGTGCCAGCCACTCGCCCTGAACGCGCTTCTTCCAGCGCGCGTTTCCACGGATAAAACTGATAGTTCACTTGGATTTGTTTCAGTGCAAAAGCCCGACTGACGATTTGGCTACCAAACCCATGATTCGGTAAATGTTCACCCAGTAATGGCGGCCACTCGCCATTGGCTAAGGCGATCGTTTGTGGCGCGCCAAAACTGGCTGCGGCGCAGAACGACAGGACAACAGCGGCTGCACGGAATAAATTGAGCATGGCTAGATGGCATGATGGCGATTGAAAAAATGGCCGCGCGCTGAGTATAAATCGCTGAGCACGGCGCAAGTGAATCATATGACATCTTTGTTTCAATGCAGCGTCAATTCGCCGATTGCTTGCGATTTATGCAAATCGAATTAGTGATGTGGTATGCACAATTTGGCATTCAATACGGTACTTATTACCGATTATTTGCCCAAGATTATTGCTATTCTATTGGCATATTGATTTATTCAACAGGTGACATTGTGGCAAATATTTTAATTATTAATGCAGGTAAGCAATTTGGTCATTCAAATGGCGAATTGAATCAAACCTTGACGGATGTGGCGCATGAAACCTTGCTACACCGTGGCTATAGCGTACAAATTACCGATGTTGATCAAGGGTATGACATTGAAGTAGAGGTAAATAAATATCTCTGGGCAGATACCGTGATTTATCAAATGCCAGCGTGGTGGATGGGCGCGCCGTGGATTTTGAAAAAATACATCGACGAAGTCTTTACCGCCGGCCATGGCCGCTTGTACGCCAGCGATGGTCGTAGTCGCAGCGATGCCACCAAAAAATATGGCTCTGGCGGCCTGATTCAAGGTAAAACTTATCTATTGTCGGTGACTTGGAATGCGCCCCTTAGTGCGTTTGACGCCGCCGATGACTTTTTTGCCGGCGTTGGCGTCGATGGCGTGTATCTGCCATTTCATAAAGCCAATGAATTTTTGGGGATGAGCGCATTGCCGACGTTTATGTGTAATGACGTGATTAAACAGCCGGATATTGCGGGTGATATTGCGCGCTATCGGCAACATTTAGTCGCGCATATTTCAGCCAAGCAGCCCGTTGCAACGCGTGAAGTGACGGCGTAGTTTGGTGTTAATGAGCAAATTCTTTATTGCTTTGATTCTGGGTATTGCTCGCTAGCTTATTTTAAATGATAGCTAGCGAGCAATACATCCATGCTTTATCTGTTTAGAACTTCTCTCCACGTAATACGCGCACCTCACTGAGCCATTGCACCAAGGCATAGTGCGAGCCAAATTGCTGCTGCACGCTGCTGGCTAATTGCTCGGCGCTGGCGGTGTCGGTAATCAGCTCGATTTGGATATTTTCATTCGCGTCAAAATTACCATGCTTTTCGCCGTGCGCACCGTTACCGCGCGCGGCAACAATGGTCCAGCCACGTATTTTTTGGCTTTCAAATAGCTCAATTAAATCATTTTCAAGCACCGCTTCGGTCACGATAGTGAGCAAAGTTCGAGTTGGAAAATTCATCACAGCTCCTTAGGCGACGTGGCGCGCAAATTGTAGATACAGTGGGATTCCCACCAAGATATTAAACGGGAAAGTAACCCCCAGCGCCGCGCCGAGCGAGAGCGCAGGATTGGCTTCCGGCAGCGCCATTCGCATCGCGGCGGGTGCGGCGATGTATGATGCAGAGGCAGCCAAAATCGCCATCAAGGTCAATCCACCGAGCGAAAGCCCCATCATTAGGCCAAATGCGATACCGATCCAGCTGAGCGCCAGCGGCAAGCCAATGCCAATCCCTAGCACTAAAATGCCGTGCTTGCGTAAGATGCCCAATTTCCCCGCCACCACCAAACCCATTTCCAGCAAAAATAGCGTGAGTACGGGTTTGAACAGGTCGATATACAATTTATCGAGCGGTTTGATGCCCTCGGGCCCTGCCAGCGCACCAATCAACAATCCGCCGATTAACAGCACCATACTTTTGCCAAGAAATACTTCGTGCAGTAATTTGCCCCAGCCATGCCCTGACTTGGCGGCGCTCGGCCCCATTCTTGCCAGCAAAACACCGACCATCAAGGCTGGCATTTCTAATAAAACTAAAAACAGTGTGGTTTGCGATTCGTAATCAATCCCTTGTCGCCCCAGAAATGCCACGCCGACGGCATATGTCACTACCGACACCGAGCCATAATGCGCGACCATGCTGGCGGCATCGACTTGGCTGAGTTTGAGTCTGAGTAGTGGGTAAATCAGCAGGGGAATCAATGCCCCCATGACGAGTACGAGCGCGGCTTGCGGCAAAATGGTGAGGATGGGCTGTTTCGCTAAAATCAGGCCGCCCTTGATACCGATGGCAAGTAATAAAAATACCGATAATGTTTCATACAAGGCACTCGGCAGCTTGAGGTCGGATTTGGCCCAGCCCGCCGCTAAACCGAGCAAGAAAAATAGCACAACAGGATCGATTTGCATGTAGGAATGTTTCTATATTATTGATCGTAGAATCGAATGTACTACATTTTTAATAAAGAAAAAACATATAAAAACAAGGGTTTTTAGTAGGATTAAATGTAGTCAAATTACGTAATCCGAGGTGACTGGCATCGGGCAAATTTTTGAATTGCGCGACTCGCGCTGATTGAACGTGGTATCGCCAAGCGTGCGCAAGAATGCATCGTCGGCACTGAGCGCGGACTGTGGGCGATTTATTTCGACGTTGGTTCTGTGCTAGGGCGTGGCGTATCGCTCAAGCTCATGCCGTACTGATTGCGGATTTTTTCTAGCGTACCGCGTTTTTCCAGGCGCGCTATGGCAGCATTGAGTCGCTTCACATCGGCTTCGGTGGTACTTTTTTTGTTGAGCATCAAGCGCACGGTGTCGTTGTGAACTAAGTGAGGCAAAGCGGCCAGTGCGACGTTTTTTTGTTTGGCTTCATACACCAAGGCACCGGTATCGCCCATCAATAACTCGGCACGATTGACCTCAAACATTTTGATCGCTTGAGCAAAGCTTTCAAACGGCGATAATAAATTGGCTTCATTCAGCCAGAAATAATGCGTTTTATAGTCTTCGCCATACCAGCCGGCATTGGGCGCAAGTAGCGTAATTCTTTGTTTTAAAATCGTCGCAAAGTTATCGATGTCTTGGTATTTTTCTAGCTTTTTGGGTGCGGTAAATAAACTGACTGATTCATTGCGATAGGGGCTGGTGAAGTAGCTAAACGCCTCGCGTTCCGGTGTTTTCGATGCCGCGAGCATCACGTCGATTTCACCTTTGCTAAACATATATTGCCGCCGTTTGCGTGGAACTTCGGCGCCAATCTCGAGCGTACAACCCGCTTCTTTGAAAATCGCTTGCACCAGTTCAATATCGAGTCCAGCTGCTTGGCCTTGGGCATTGGTATAGATGTACGGTGGCCATTGTTCGATGGTCATTTTCATCGGCTTGCTGCAGCCCAGCGCAGGCAGGCTGAGCAGGGCGGTGGTGACAAAAAAGCTGCAGAGAATAGAGCGATTGAGCATGGCACGCACCTTTAGATTTTTGGAGCTTGTTGCTTACACTATTACCGTTTTGTGCTCAATTGCAAATACGAATCTACACGTGGTGAAAAATAGCGACGATCAATACAAAATACCCCTGCTTTTGGCAGGGGTATTTAATTAAACGTTAATTCTAATAATGCCTAGAGAGTCATACTATTGACCAATCATTTGCTCGGCTTGGATCGCCGTCAGTGCAATGGTAAACACGATATCATCGACCAAGGCGCCGCGTGATAAGTCGTTGACGGGTTTACGTAAGCCTTGCAACATTGGCCCTACGCTGACGACATCGGCACTGCGCTGCACGGCTTTGTAGGTGGTATTGCCGGTATTTAGATCCGGGAATACAAATACCGTGGCTTGACCAGCGACCAAGCTGCCAGGGGCTTTTTGCTGACCGACTTCCCAGACTGAGGCTGCGTCATATTGCAATGGCCCATCAATCATCAATTGTGGATGACGCGCTCTTGCGATTTCAGTTGCGCTGCGTACTTTATCAACGTCGACGCCAGTGCCTGATTGGCCAGTGGAATAGCTAATCATCGCGACTTTAGGCTCGATACCAAAAGCTTTGGCTGAATATGCGCTTTGTGCGGCGATTTCAGCGAGTTGTTCAGCATCAGGGTTTGGATTCACCGCGCAATCGCCGTACACCAAGACTTGTTCAGGCATCAGCATAAAGAACACCGACGACACAATCGACGAGCCAGGCGCAGTTTTAATCAGCTGCAGTGCTGGGCGTATCGTGTTGGCGGTGGTGTGGATCGCGCCGGAAACCAGACCGTCAACTTCATCGATGGCCAACATCATTGTGCCGAGTACGACATTGTCTTCAAGTTGGCGCAAGGCTTGGATTTCGGTGAGGCCTTTCGATTTGCGCAATTCAACCATCGGAGCCACATATTTCGCCCGAATTTCATCGGGATCGAGGATTTCGAGCGAGGCTGGAATCGTCAGTCCCTGTGTTGCGGCGATACTTTCGATCACGGCACGTTTACCGAGTAGCACGCAGCGCGCGATGCCTTTTTCTTCGCACGCGATTGCCGCGCTGATGGTGCGTGGTTCTTCGCCTTCGGGCAACACAATCCGTTTGTTGGCGTTACGGGCTTTTTGAATCAGTTGGTAGCGGAATGCGGGCGGGCTCAGATGGTGCGCTGATTTGGTCTTGACGCCAATATTGAGCGCTTCAGTATCTAATTGCTCGGCAACCGAATTCATCACGCGGGTCATGCGGTCTTTGTCGTCGGCGGGTACGGCAGTTGGTACGGTGCTGATTGCCAAAGCGGTACCAAAGCTATCGCCATCGGTACGCAGCACAGGAAGGCCAGTGTGGAAGGCCATTTCAGTGAAGGTACGCACGGTTTCGTTCAGCTCAGTATTGTGGGTGAGCACAAGTCCCGCGAGTTGGACGCCATTGCTGGCGGCAAGCGCAGTGGCCAAAATGACGTCATCTCGATCGCCCGAGCTCACAATTAAAGCGCCGGCTTTCAGGCGGCGAATCACTTCGGGTACGGCGCGCGCGGCGACCACGGTTTCGTTGACGCGGCGCTTGGTGAGCTCGCCTTTGACGATGATTTCGGCATTTAAATGCATTGCCACATCGAGCGTACGTGGCGCCAGCAATTTCGGATCGAACTTTACGACGCCCCAGATTTTTAGCTCACCGATTTCGGCTTGCATCGCGGCTAAATCAAATTGCTCGCCGGCCTTATTGAAAATCACGCCGCCAACGGTAATGCCTTCATTGCGAAATTGTCGTTCTGTAACGCGAATTTCTTCGGCCGCGGTTTTGGCGCTCGCATCGGTGACAATAATGACGGTGGCCTGTAAGCCGAGCGCCATTTCGGTATTCAATTGCGTGGTGAATGGGTTGCTTGGATCGGGATGTAGACCTTCGACGACTAACACATCGGCGTCTTTGCCTGCCGTCATACTCATCGTGATGATTTCTTCGAGCAAATCATCGGTTTCGTCGATGGAGACTTGTTCAATCGCATAGTTGGCTGGCAGCGCATCTGGCACATCAAGCTGACAAATTTGCCGTGCAAAATGGGTTGAACGTTCAATTTCACACGCGGACTGATCTTGTGCGACGGGTTTGACAAAACCAACCTTTAAGCCCTGATTTTGCAGGCAGCGGACAACGCCAAGCGTCACCGAAGTGAGGCCGACATTGAGGCGGGTTGGGGCGATAAAGAATGTTTGCATAGCTTAAACCTAGTATTTGGGTGCTCGGACTGTGAGCAATGGCGTGACTATAACTTGGCTGAGGCTTTCTTTATATGACACAGCTCTAAATTTGCTGCATTTTTTGGTGGTATTTTTCCCGGTTTTCAGAGGCGGTTGAATGCTAGCCTTGATTGAATCAATTGCACGGTTGCAAATTTAATTGGGCAGTAGGCAAAATGCTGGAATAAGATAAAAGCTCATTTTGGAGAAGCCAATGCAGACTACGCGAATTGAAATTACGCAGCACGGTGGCGTAGAACAAATGGCGCTGGTGACGGCTCAATTGCCTGAGTTGGGCGCAGGTGAGGTATTACTGAAACATTTGGCAATCGGCGTTAATTTTATCGATACCTATCATCGCAGCGGGCTGTATCCATTGACGATGCCATCGGGTTTGGGTTTAGAAGCATGCGGGGTGATTGAGGCGGTAGGGCATGGTATTCATGACCTGAAAATAGGCGACCGTGTGGCCTACGCTGGCGGCGCGGTAGGTGCGTATGCTACGCACCGTATTGTTGCTGCAGACAAGCTGGTTCTGGTACCTGAGGCAATACCCGATGCTGTTGCTGCGGGAACTTTGTTGCGAGGGATGACTGCTCAATATCTGCTGAAACGGACATTTCCAGTACAAGCAGGGCAAACGATTTTATTTCATGCCGCAGCGGGCGGCGTTGGGCAAATTGCCTGCCAGTGGGCGCAAGCTTTGGGGGTAACCGTGATCGGTACCGTCGGCTCGAAAGAGAAAGCGGTGCAAGCCAGTGCCTATTGTGATCATGTGATTGATTACCACGATGCCGACTGGGTGGCACAAGTGCGTGAATTGACAGAAGGCCAAGGCGTATCTGTGGTCTACGATGGGGTCGGTGAGGCGACCTTTGCCGGTTCACTTGATTGTTTGGCGGTACGCGGTCTGTTGGCCAGTTTTGGCAATGCCTCGGGGGCGGTGTCGAGCTTTAATTTGGGTTTATTGGCGCAAAAAGGCTCTTTGTTTGTTACGCGGCCCACTTTGGCACATTACACGCGCAATCGCGCCGAGTTGGTGGAAACGGCGCAAGATTATTTTGCCGCATTAGCTAAATCATGGATCACGCCGCAGATTGGCCAAACGTATGCGTTGGCAGATGTACAGCAAGCGCACTTGGATTTGGCTGCGCGCCGTACGACCGGCTCGACCATTTTATTGCCATGACTACGCTCATTTATTTACATGGTTTTTTATCGAGCCCATTGTCGCAAAAAGCGCAAGAAACCACGGCTTGGATGGCCGAGCAAGGATTAGCGGCGCATTATCTTTGTCCAACCATCCCGATGGAACCAACAGCGGCATCCGCTATGCTGACCGATTTATTGGCACCGTTGCACGGGGATTTTTGCCTAGTAGGTAGCTCGCTCGGTGGATTCTTCGCCACATGGGCGGTTGAGCAATTTGGTGGTCGGGCGGTGCTGATTAACCCAGCGGTGCGCCCATATACGCTGATTAATCAGTATTTAGGTGAGCAAGAAAATTATCAAACCGGAGAGATTCATTTCATTGACGCCTCTTTTGCTGATAAGCTTTGTCAGCTTGAGGCGAGGCCGAGCGATTTGAGTCGCTATTGGTTACTGGCACAAACGGGCGATGAAGTGCTTGATTATCGAGACGCTGTCGACTGGTATGCGGGCTGCCAACAAACGATTTTACCCGGTGGTGACCATGGTTTTATTGGCTACTCCGAGTGGTTGGCACCTATCTGGGCTTTTGCAACTGCAACGCATTTGAAATCATCAGAATAAGAGGAAAGGCATGTCGACACCGCAAAGTGGTATTTTGCCCGCAGCTTCAAGTCATGGTTTATTTTTATTATTTCGCCGCCGTTTAGGGCGCCGCGCTGATGCGGAGTTAAAAGCTTTATTTGCCTCATTGCCAGCTCAAGCCGATGCTCTCGCCGCAGCTAATCCCGATTCGCAATTTTATGCGGTCATCGGTTTTGGGGCGGAAGTTTGGCCTGAGTTTTACCCGGGTGAAAAACCAGTTTTGCTACGCAGTTTTCCGCGCATTCCGGGGGCAATTCATCCTGCGCCGTCGACGTCGGCCGATGTGATGTTGCATTTGCGCGCTGAGCGCTACGATTTGCTCCATGAATTTGCCGATCAAGTTGTGCAGGCGAGCAGCCATTGCTTAGACGTGATCGAAACCACGCATGGTTTCCGCTACCGTGATAGTCGTGATTTGACTGGCTTTGTCGATGGCACCGAAAATCCTGAAAATGAGGATCGCGCCCGTGTTGCCTTGGTGGGCTCGGAAGATGCGCCTTGGGCTGGCGGTAGTTATTTACATGTGCAGCGTTATGTTCATCGGATGGAAACGTGGAATAAATTACCGGTGAAGCAGCAAGAAGCCGTAATTGGTCGCACTAAAGAAAGCAATGAAGAGCTGCCAGATGAAGACAAACCACTCACGGCGCACATCAGCCGTGTGGTGATTGAAGAAAATGAGCAAGAGCTAGAAATCTTACGCCACTCCTTGCCATACGGCACGCCCGGGGGCGATCAAGGATTGTATTTTGCGTCGTATTGTAAAACACCAGCCAATTTTGAAAAAATGCTCGCCAAAATGGTTGCTCCCACTTCTGATGGTCGCGTTGATCATTTGCTGAATTTCAGTCGAGCGGTCAGTGGCGCGGCGTTTTTCGTGCCTAGCCGTGAGGCGTTAGCGCGGTTGGCAAAATAAGTCGGAGTTCAATCTCAATCAATATTAAAAAGCCGCTTAGTGCAATGACTAAGCGGCTTTTTTATAGGTATTGCTCTGTAGGTATTTAAAAATATTGAATTCAGCCTGATACCCTTGTTAATTATTCTACTTCGGCAAACAAACGCTCTGCATAAACAGCTTCGGGAAACACGCTGCGCCACCATAAATCTTGCGTATAAAAAGCAGTATTCTCCGCACAGTGCTGTGCCACGGCGTCATAAAATGGATCGCTATTTTGAGTGAGTCGCGCTAATTCGGCGGGTAGGCAAAAAAGTGGGCGGTTTTGCAATTTTTCGGCTAACACTTTTGCTTGTTCTGGGTGGCGGCTGTCTTTGATAAACAGCGGTACATCACCGCGAATTCGTGTTTGTTCTGGATTTAAAATATTTTTAAACTGCAAATTTTTTGGGTCACGATTGCTGAAAAAACCGTTGTCGAAAATGCCGCGCTCATAAAATTCTTGATTCAATCCTGGCTTGTGATCGCCAAAAATCACAATAATCACGTCACGTTTACGCTTTTTGGCGCTGGCTTCGATTTGTTGGACAAACGCTTGAAAGTCGTCCATCGCTTGGCCTAGTCGTACTTGGTATTGACCAATTCCGCTGTCATCTTGCTGAATAAATGGGCCGTGCGTGTTGACTGTTACCAAAAACATAAATTGCTTTTTACCTGCAGGCGCTACGTTGTAGTGCGCCAGTGCTTGGTTGTACAGCGAAAAGTCTTTAGGCCAGCCATCGCTGCGTTTCCAGTACATTTGGTCGACAAAGGCGATGCGTTGAAAACCCATTTTCGGATAGACTTTTTCGCGCTTCCAAAATGTCCCAAAATAATTGTGCATCCCGATTGTGGTGTAACCGACATCGCTTAATGCATGCGGTAGCGCGTTGATTTTGTCGCTAAATTGCCCGGCGAAATTTTGGAAATCAATCCCAGGTAAGGTGTAGGCAGACAAGCCGGTGAGCGCTTCAAATTCGGCTTCTGCCGTTCCACCACCGTAGACGGGGCTAATCACGCGTGCTTCGCTAAATCCAGCCTGCGCTAATTCAGCCATCTTGGTCGGCAAACGTGCTTCGGTATAACACGATTCGCACATCACCACGACGATGTCGGGGCTGCTCGGCTGCTCCGCACTCGCAAGTGTCTGTGAATAAAACTGATGTTGTCCTGCTTTGGGCTTGTGCGCGGTTTCGGCTGTCAGTAACAAATGCCCCAAAATGCCATTGTGTTTGGCATTCACTCTGAAATTGTAATTGGAGTAATGACTACCTAAATATTGCGTCATCAATGGCTGAGCATAGGCCGACATTTTGCCGGTTCGATCAAGCTGCATGGCAATCAAAATACACAAAATCAGCGCCAAGCCTATGCGCCGTTTGCTAAAGCTGGGGTGTCGCCACAGCCCGTAGCCGAGCGCTGCAATTGTGATGAGCCCATAGACCCAAATGTGCCAATCCATATAGCCGGTGAGCGCCATGCCTTGGCCGACTTCGAATAAATCGACGCCGAGCAAGGGCTCGCTGGTGGCGTCTTCTTTCAGATAAGAAATATTGAGCAACAGCCCTTCGATGGCCAGCGCCGCGACTACCGCAGCCCAGCGCTGTAACAAGGCTGCCAAGAAAAAAAACAGCAGCATGGAAAACGCAATCCGCGGCATATTCCATTGCGTATCAACCCAAATACGACCAGCAACCAGTGCGAATAGTGGCAGCGCGACTTGGAGCATGCGCTGCGCGAGCGGCGTTGAGAAAAGGGCGGGTGACTTCACTATCAATAAATCGTGACAATATAAAGTCGAAATTATAAAGCTTTGATGAAGATTTTGTTTTGTGAAATAAGTCGTTCTGATTAAAGGCGTTCGTTACTGCTGCCAGATTCAGATTCGTTTGTAAGGATTAGTACTGACTGATTGGTGAGTGCTGGCTCGGTATAATCAATCGCTTGCCTTTAGCCTTTACGCGGTTGTTGGGCAATTTCAATTCCTTTTATCTGCTCCCGCGTGCCATAGGTGTGTTTTTTGAATTGCACCATACAAATCGGTCTATGTTGAAATACCTTGGCTTTCTCTGAGCATCCTTTTGGAGTGCTGCATGTTGCAAAGTGCACGTCGTCAATTCTCTCGTGGTTTTACTTTAATCGAGGCCATGATTGTGGTTGCGATCTTGGGGGTATTGCTGGCGATTGCTTTGCCTTCTTTTGCGCAAATGATGGCCAAAAAAAATACCATGAGTGCCGCCGAAGCGGTGCTATCGGCGATCAGTTTGGCGCGCAGTGAAGCGATTCGTTCCAATCGAAATAGCTATATGGTGGTCGATAGTGGTACGGCGTGGTGTGTTGGGGTCGCGCGTGTCAATGGCACACCCAGTAGTCCGTGCAGCTGCCAACCAGGGGCGGCGACCGTGTGCGATTTGCTTAATTACACCGTGGCAGATGGCAAAAATACTACTTTGGCTAAAACCGGATTTGATGCAATTCAATTTGATCCGGTACGCGGTTTTCCTTTGAGTAAAAGCGCAACGGTGTTGACGAGTAATCAGCTGATTACCTTAACGCATCAAAATGATGGCCAAATGCAGATTACCATCACCCTCAATCCAGTTGGACGGGTTAAGTCCTGTGGCAAGACTGCAATGACGGGGTTTCCTGCATGCCCTTAGTTAGAGCGCGTGGTTTTAATTTGATTGAGTTAATGGTCGCAATGGCGATAGGCATGATTTTGTTGCTTGGCGCGAGTACCTTTTTCGTCAATATGCTGCAAAGCACGGGCAATAATCTCATGCGCAATAAGCTTGATGCTGAGCTGCGGATGGCGCTGCAATTTATCAGTAATGATGTGAAACGCGCGGGCTATTACCAAGGCAAACCCTCTTTAGATAGCGCAGATTTAGCCGCGCTGGCTGCCGCTAGTATTACTGGCAATGGTATCAATGTGATTAATGCTTCGGTCAATCCAGATACGTTTTTGCGTATGTATCGACCGAGTGCTACGCCAGCGGGCAGTTGTTTACTGTATGCCTATAACCGAAATGGCAATTTAATTGGTGGTAATCGGGTTGATCGTTATGACGATGGCGAATTAACTGGAATACGGCTTAATGATGGCGTATTGCAGGTCAGAACTTCTTGCGTAGCGTGCTCTTACACCAGTTGCTCGGCAGGAACTTGGAGTGATTTAACCGATGCCGCCTTGATTGAAATTACCGCGCTGAGTTTTAGTAATGGCGATGCTGTGTGTAGTGGTACAACGCCGCCCGTGAGCCAATGTCCATGGCCTAGTGGCGCACCCTTGCTGTCCTTGAATGTGTCGATTAGCGGTCGCTTGAAAACCAAACCGGGTGAGGTGCGGCAGTTATCGACCAAGATTAGCCTAGAAAATCAAGTGGTGGCCTTGCCATGAAAGCGATGATGCGCAAATCCGAACAAGGTATGGTGACCTTATTTACCAGCATCATGATTCTGGTGTTGCTGACTGGGATTTTGGGTTATCTCAACCGTGGCTTATTTATTGAACAGAAATCGATTTCCAATCAAACATGGAATTTACAAGCAAAGCAGGCTGCTGAAGCCGGTATCGGTTATTTTATCGCCAATATTCAGCGTGATAAGACGATTTATCTGGATAGTAATAATGTAATGCTTGCGGCGAAAAACTCAGCCCTTGATGCCAATGGCAACATTGTTTTTGCTGAAAATAAAGTGCTGGGTAGTGTGAGCGCCTTGGGCCGTGCTAGCGCATTTTATTTTCAGGTATATCAAATTGATAGCAAGACTCTGCGGATTGCCAGTACTGGTTTTGCCGATTGCAGTGCGCCGAGCGGTACGTTTGCCAACTGGTCTAATGCGTGTTCAGCTAAAGTGGTGATTACGCAGGATTTGAATCTGGCGGCGGTAGGCTTGGAAAATTCATTGACGGTGAAAGGACGCGTTGATGTATGGGGCGCTGTCGATGTCAGTATGCGTGCCGATGCCCCGCTCAAAGGGGTTACGCTCAATACTGGGAGTACGGCCACGGGGGCGCCAGCGCAGTTTCGCAATGAAAAGCAAGGCTGGGCCGATGACAGCAAAAAAAATGACAGTACGCTGGCCAGTACCAGTAATGGCGATTTGTTTTACAGCGTCTTTGGTCAACAACCCAGTCAATATCTAGACCCTAGCAAATTTACGCGTTATCAAACATCGGGCGGGCAAACGACCGCTGCGTACGATAACAGCACTTATCGTCGGCTGAGCGTGGCTGAATTTTTGGCCGAGTGCCAAAACAAAAATAGCGAGTTGAGGCGCCCTTATAAGCCGGTCTCTTACACGCCGAGCTATGTCGCAGGTCCTGATGCTAGCTTTACTAAGACGCCACGTGGTGCGGTGTATTGGATTGATCCTTCGTTGGATGCGGGTTCGGGTGGGCAGATCAATCTCACTGCGGGACAAAACTGTATCGCTGGTTATAGCCAAACCTTAACAACCGACAACGGCACCGGCGCTTTGCCCGGTTCTCCTGGCACGCCAGTGCCTGGCTTATCTGGCGCTGATTTTATTCCGTTGGCGGCAGGCGATCCGGCGATTGGCAATGCTGCTTTAGCTGCGGGTTATTCCTACAATCGTGGGGTAACGTTGATTTTTGATGGTAATTTGACCTTGCCAGCTAAATCACGGTTATTGACCTATGGTGCTAGCTATATACGAGGCAATTTGAATTTCACAGGTGCAATGCAAATTAATGGCGCAGGGATTGTAGAGGGCGATTTAATCGGCAATGGTTCGTTTGCGACGAAGACTGAATTACGCCATTTGCAGGGCTTGAATATTTTGTCGAATTTTTCCGTGTCCAGACAAGCGGGGCGTTGGCGTGATTATGTGCAATAAGCCTAGCTATCGTGCGCAAATCGGTGTCGGTTTGATTGAAGTTTTGATTTCCCTGCTGATTTTAGCCGGCGGTTTTTTGGCACTGACGCGGTTTCAAGCGCAATTAACGCAAAATCAAGCGATTGCGATGCAGCGCGCCGAAGCGACGTTGCTCGCCGAACAGCAGATGAATGAATTGGTTGGCGCTTTAAACGCAAAGCCGTCTTCGTCGAATTCCAGTACCACTGGGCGAGTCAATGGGGTGAATGCCACCTATGAATTGCATTGGACTACGGTAACCAAATCAAGCGCCAGTCCGAGTAGTTTTAATAACAATACCAGTTGTGCGTCTGCTTGCGATGTACTGCGGGTTGATGTAGTGGTGTATTGGGATGACGCCGCAGGCGGTCGAAATAATGTGAGCTTGAGTCGTTTGCTAACAATGAAATAATCAATAGTATTGCTTTGTAGGTATTAATTATCAATGTTTACGGGCATATACATCTGTCTATTGTTGGGTCTATCTGTAACGCAAGCGGCCTCCGATCATCACTCAAGTAAAAAGTTGTTGCAGCCGAATGGCTTGTTTGCCGCTGGTTTGCCATGCCTGCCAGTGGCGTACAATCTGATTAACGCGCTGCGCTAAGAGGGTTTCCTCTAAAGATCCTGAACGATGATTATGTTGAATCAGCGCTTCGCGCCAGTCGTTCACGTCGGCGGCACTGAGTGCCCATGCGCCATCCAGATCGGTGATATTCCAAAGCCAATACGGCGACAATAAGCCATGCGTGTGTAATAACTCGAGTGTTACGGTAATGCCCAGACTTTGCAATTGGTTTTGCCAGATTTTACGCACGTGTTGATTTGCATGTTCGCGCTGGATGCCGCTACTGCGTTGCTGCTGGTGCTGGCGATAGCGCACCAGTGCTTGTCCTAAATTAGCCAATTGCCCATATTGGCTTAATCGAACCAGAAAATCCCAATCCTGTGCCATATCCATTTTGGGCGTAAACAGCACGCCGCTGGCTTGCCAGCGCTGGCGATTGAGCATCAGTGCAGGTTGAGCCATCGCACAATAAAACAGATTGTCGACGCAAATTTCACTGTGACTCAGTGGAAAAAGCCGGATTGAAATGAGTGGATTGTGATCGTCAAAAACATGCATATCACCCGCGATAGCAATTACTTCTGGGTGGTGCTGTAAAAATTGTGCTGATTGCACAAACCGTTGCGGCAGGCTGATGTCGTCGGCGTCGTGAAAGGCAATCCAGTCTCCCGTTGCGGCAGCCAAGCCTGCATTTCTGGCGCACGAAACGCCTTGGTTTGTAGGTAACGTAATCAGTTGGGTGGTGCCTTGCGGAAAGTCGGCGCTAAACGCGCTGATCTCCGTCTCTCCAGAATAAGCGCCGCCATCGTTGATCAAGATGACTTCGACTTGCGTAAACCCAGTGTAGTCGGCATCGCGTAAACCTGTGAGCATCGCGGAAAAATGCGCAGGATGAGGATTGAAAAAAGGAATGATGATGCTGAGTTTCATCGGTTCGCAATGCCTGAGTAGAGAAGTTCGAGCGTTGAGTTTACCTGTGTTGCTTGGCTTTGCCTGCAATACAGCGCAGCACAGGGTTTAATTGTATTGATTTGTCATGATTTATTCATCGCGGCGGCATCAAATTGCAACGCCTGTTAGCTATGCTTGGCGCAGTAAATATTGGGTTTCGCCATTGCGTTTGCGCGGCGAGCGTATTTAGCGTGGATTCGAGAGTCACTGCTTATTTTGAGGTCGTTTTATCATGCAATTGCAGCATAAACAGCAGCCTGTTTTCGTTCGAGATCAACATTCGTTCTATTTATCCCTGTTACGCCATTCCGTTGAGCACGTTGGTCATCTGAAAGAAATGGCCAAACAAGCGCAGGCGGCTCAACAATACACAGAAGCTTGGATGTGGCATTGTTTGATTATGATGTTTGGCTTTGACGTACGCGCTGGGCAGCAGGCATTGCAGGCAGGGCATGAGCATTTGAGAGAAGCAATACGCCGACACGATATTGCGTATAAGCTGTCATTGAATGAAGAGCAACAGGCACGCGAACTGGCGCAATATTTATTTGATGCCATGGGCGCGAAAACTCGCCGCAAAATTGCGCGACACAATCATCAAAGAATGATTCAATAATACTTGCTAGGGTGCGCCAAGCGATGGCTGCTTGACGATCCAAAATGGACATTTCCACTTTACGCAGGATATTGCATGAGCAAAAGAGCACTGATTATCAGCGGTGGCGCGCCAAACGCGACTTTAGTGGCGGGCGCACTTGAGGCCTTTGCTGAGCTAGGTCTTGAGTTTGACATTATTTCGATGGCAGGAGCGGGAGCTCTGCTCGGGCTGATGTATAGCGCACCCAAAAATGGCGATGCCATTCAGACCTTACGCGGGATGCAGGAAATGGGGGTTGCTGATTTTCTCTACCGCGCCTTTCCTGTTAACTTTAAAGTATTCAATAAGCCCGGGCCATTGGCTGAAATTTATCGCAATTTGCTGGCGAGCAATCCGCTGGTGCAGGCATTGCAGAGTTGGCCGGTGCATGATCCAGTTTCACAAACGGTGAAAGACGGCGCAGAGTTATTGCTCGCTAGCGCTTGCCCGAGTGATCTGTCTCCGCAATCATTGGGCTTGTGCGCGCATGTGCCGTTTGCTGAGCAATTGATCGATTTTGCTGAACTGCCTAATTGCAAGGCCGATTTATGGGTTAATGCGTATAACTTGAGCCAACGTCAGATGGTGAATTGGTCAGGCGAACAGATCGATAATCAAAAATTGCAAGCAGCTTTGTCATTTCCTTATTTGTATCCACCGACGCAGATTGGCGACGATTATTTTATTGAAGGCGCGGCGATTGATTGCTTGAATTTCAAAGCTTTGATCGATCACTACGACGGTGACTTGGCGGAAATTGTGATTTTTGATTTGCTCGGCGCGGAAAAATTATTACGCCCACCGCGTGATTTGTATGATGCGTGGGTGATGTCCATTATTACACCATTGGTGGAAATCGCTCGCGATGACGTGAAATTATTCGAGGCTTTGCATAATGCCGATGGGCGAATCAAGTTACACAAGGTGCCGCTGCTGGACGCGATTGCAGCCGATGATTTGCCTGATGTGTTTGATTGGTCGCGCAGTAATTTGAGTACGCTGTATCAGTTAGGTTACCAAACAGGTAAGGCCTATGCGCAGCAGTATCTTTGATTTTTACTAGGTATGCACGTATAGCTATTGAAAAATATTATTTATAGCCATATACCATCTGGCTTTGCCGAACGCGGGTAAGGTGAAGAATAACACCATCATGACAGTGGAAATGCAAAAAGCCCAGCTTTGCAGCTGGGCTTTGGTATTGGGTGTGGGTCGTGCGGGATTCGAACCTGCGACAAACGGATTAAAAGTCCGCTGCTCTACCAACTGAGCTAACGACCCAACGAGTGGGGTACTACATCTACTGGTGGGCTGTGACGGGTTCGAACCGTCGACCTACGGATTAAGAGTCCGCTGCTCTACCAGCTGAGCTAACAGCCCGTTTGATGGGGTGGTGGGTCGTGCGGGATTCGAACCTGCGACAAACGGATTAAAAGTCCGCTGCTCTACCAACTGAGCTAACGACCCAACTGCTTCGTTCAGAGACAGCGATTATAGATGGTTTTAAAATATCGTCAACCCCTTTTTGCAAAAAACATTGTCGATGTGACAGTAAAATGACACTGCAATCTCAAAGCAACCTCGCGTACAATCGCCTAACAATTTGATTTAAGGGGAAATCGTAAATGCGTTTATTGCATACAATGTTGCGCGTGGTGGACTTAGAGCGCTCAATTACTTTTTACTGTGATGTGTTGGGAATGCGTTTATTGCGTCGACAAGATTATCCTACGGGTCGTTTTACCTTGGCTTTTGTCGGCTATGGCGATGAATCTGAGCACAGCGTGATTGAATTGACCCATAACTGGGATACGAAGTCGTATGAATTGGGTACTGCTTTTGGTCATTTAGCCATTGAAACCGACGACATTGTGGCAACGTGCGAGGCGGTGCGTGCCAAAGGTGGCAAAGTGGTGCGTGAGCCGGGCCCGATGCAGCATGGTACGACGGTGATTGCGTTTGTCGAAGATTGCGATGGTTATAAAATTGAGTTTATTCAGCGTTAAGGGGTATTGGCTTTTGTGCATTATAAAATAATGCTTTTCGAGCTATACATAATGAAATTTGAATTTAACTGAGTGTTTTGATGAATAAAAAATTATTAGGCTTGTTGGCGCTGTTGCCCAGTGTGGCTATGGCGGCTGATTTTGATGGAGCCCAGTTATCTTTGCTGTGGGCGGCACCGTTTGCGGGTTTGTTGCTGTCGATTGCTTTATTTCCTATTTTTGCGCCAGGTTGCTGGCATCACCATTTTGGCAAAATTGCCGCGTTTTGGGCGGCGGCTTTTTTGTTGCCGTTTACAGTGGTGTACGGGATTGCGCCAGCGAGCGGGATTGTGGCCCATGCTTTGTTGGATGAATACATACCGTTTATTTTGATTTTATTTGCCTTGTATACGGTATCGGGCGGGATTTTGGTCTGGGGTAATTTGCATGGCTCGCCCGCACTCAATACTGGGATTTTGGCGTTTGGTACGGTGATTGCCTCGTTGATGGGAACAACCGGAGCGGCGATGTTGTTGATTCGCCCCTTGCTTAAAGCCAACGATAACCGCAAACACAATGTGCATGTGGTGGTGTTTTTTATTTTCTTGGTGGCCAATATTGGCGGTGGTTTAACCCCGCTGGGCGATCCGCCCTTGTTCTTGGGCTTCCTAAAAGGCGTTGATTTCTTGTGGACCGTCGAGCACATGTTGGCGCCAGTTGCTTTTGCTGCGAGCATTTTATTGGTGATGTTTTACGTCATCGATAGTTATTACTATAAGAAAGAGGGCGTTTTGCCTGTTGATAAAACGCCGGATAGCAAACTGCAGTTTTTTGGCTTGTGGAATTTTGCGTTGATCGCGGCGATTGTGGGTTGCGTGGTGATGTCAGGTGTGTGGCGACCAGGCATTTCGTGGCACATTTTAGGCTCTGAGTTGGCGCTGCAAGATTTGGTGCGCGATGTGTTGTTGGTTGTGATTGCCTTGCTGTCTTTGAGGTTCACTCCAAAGCAAGTGCGTGCAGGCAATGAGTTTAATTGGAACCCGATCCTCGAAGTGGCGAAATTATTTGCCGCGATTTTTATCGCGATGGCACCTGCGATTGCGATTTTGCGCGCCGGCTCAGCAGGCGAAATGGCTGAATTGGTCGATATGGTGAGTAACGCCGATGGGACTCCGATCAATTATATGTATTTCTGGATGACGGGACTGTTGTCTGCCTTCCTCGACAATGCGCCAACCTATTTGGTGTTTTACAACCTTGCTCATGGTGATGCGGCTGTCTTGATGGGGCCGATGGCACAGACATTATTGGCGATTTCTGTCGGTGCCGTTTTTATGGGCGCACTCAGTTATATTGGTAATGCACCTAACTTTATGGTGAAAGCTGTCGCAGAAGATCGTGGCGTGAAAATGCCAAGCTTTTTTGGCTATATGGCTTGGTCTTGCGTGTGCCTGTTACCGATTTTCTTCGTAATGACTTTTGTGTTCTTTTGATTGGTTTAAACAATTAAATCAGGCCAGCTTTGCTGGCCTTTTTTATTGCGCGCCGACTGGGTCGCGCAGTGATGAGCAGCGTGGTTGTTGGGCAAATATTTACAGCGTCTAGTTTAGTCTGCGAATTAACGAGCAACTTCTATAGTGAATACACTGTGGATGTTTGGGCGCTGGGCGATGCCTTTAATTGTGTTGCGATTTGCTGTTTTATTGCCAGTTTTGATCTTGGTCAGTGGGGTACTGGGTACCGAGTACATCGTTGAGCAAGAAAAAACGCGAGCATGGGAAACGTCAAAAGAGCGCGTGCTTGGTGATGCTGCGGCATTACGCTCTCGAATTGAAACCGAATTAAGTGGAACCTTATATCTGGCGTCTGGCATCGAGGCTTATATTCGTGCCGCTTACCATCCAGATAAGTCAGTCGAGCTGCAGCGGATGTTGGCCAATATCTATTTTCGCGGCAGTAATATTCGCAATATCGGAATCGCACCGAATAATCGCATTCGTTATATCTACCCATTAAAAGGAAATGAGCAAGCGCTTGGGCTGTACTACCCCGATAATCAAAAACAGTGGCCAGCGGTTGAGCGGGTTATTTTATCGAAAAAACCGTTTTTAGCTGGTCCTGTGAAGTTGGCGCAGGGCGGTGATGGGTTGATTTATCGTATCCCGGTGTTTACTGCCGAAGATCAGTATTGGGGGCTTTTTAGCACGGTACTTGATCTTGAGCCGTTTTTGCGTTCCGTGGGCTTGCATGCGGGGAACAAACAAAATGTGCTATTGCGTGGTAAAGATGCCCAAGGAGTCGATGGTGAAGTGATTTGGGGGGCCTTACACAGCGTTGATCCGCATGAGCGAGTCGAGATGGCGATTGCCGTGCCTGGCGGTTATTGGAGTTTGTGGTTAAAGATACCTGCAACAGTCGGTTTGGCCGAGCGAATTAATCGAATTCGTTACGTGGGCTGGGGTTTAACGGGATTACTCTCGGCTTGTGTTGCGCTTTTGCTGTATGGCTATCGTCGTGGGCGGCGACTGATGCTCGATTTAGCGATTGCAAAAGAAGCCGCAGAGGCCGCATCCCGCTCAAAGAGTGCCTTTTTAGCCAATATGAGTCACGAAGTGAGAACACCGATGAATGGCGTCATCGGGATGAGCCAATTACTGCTCGATAGTCCTTTGAATTCGCAGCAACAAGAGTACGCAACGATTATTCGGCATAGTGCCGACGCCTTGTTGACCGTACTCAACGATATTCTGGACTATTCCAAAATCGAGGCCGGTAAGTTGTCGATTGAGCGTTTGGAATTCGATTTTCGGGAATTGCTCGAAGAGGTGACTGACTTACTGGCATTGCGGGCGCAAGAAAAAGGCTTGGAGTTGATGTGTGATATTGACCCACGGTTGCCGGTGAAGGTAATGGGGGATCCGACTCGATTACGACAAGTGTTAACTAATTTGCTTGGTAATTCGATTAAGTTTACTGCGCGGGGCGATGTGGCCTTATTCGCCCGTTTGTTGGCGAAGGATAATAATCAGGCGACGATTGAATTTAGTGTGCGGGACAGCGGCATCGGCATGGCGCCCGATCAGCTAGAGTCACTGTTTGAAGCATTTAATCAAGCAGATAGCTCAATTTCTCGGCGTTTTGGCGGCACAGGATTGGGCTTGTCGATTTCCCGACGCTTGGTGCAAATGATGGGGGGGGAGTTACACGCGGCGAGTCAGTTGGGTGAGGGGGCGTGGTTTACCTTTACGGTGCAGGTCGGCGTGACC
This sequence comes from Deefgea chitinilytica, assembly GCF_016881405.1. GTDB lineage: Bacteria > Pseudomonadota > Gammaproteobacteria > Burkholderiales > Chitinibacteraceae > Deefgea > Deefgea chitinilytica. Next base: position 5,665 of record NZ_WOFE01000009.1, on the reverse strand, counting down.
GCCGCTTTATATCCACCTTTACAGCTGCCTGAGTCATTGCTCGGCGTTGAAATTTTGGTGGTCGATGACGGCGCATATAGCCGTGCTCAATTGGCCGTGTTGTTGGGGCATTTGGGCGCAAAAGCCAATTTGGCGGCCAATGTGGCTGAGGCACAAATGGCCTTGCAGCGCTCTGAGCGCAGTGAGCAGGCGATTCGGTTGATATTACTTAAACGCGATTTACCTTTGGTGGGAGAAGGCGACTTTGTTCAGCAAATGAACGCCGTGACGATTCAGTTGCCTCCGATTGTGATCATGACCACGCATCAGTTTCCGCTGCCTAGCTCTTCGCAATATCACGCCAGTTTGACGAAGCCGATTAAGTTAGGACGCTTGCAGGAATGCATTTGTCAGGTGTTATTGAGTCCGATACCTCGTGCGTCACAAGAATCGCGTGTGGTGTTGCCACAACCGCCAGCGTTGCTTCGGGTTTTATTGGTTGAAGATAACCCCGTCAATCGTAAAGTGGCGCGCGCCATGTTGGGTCGTTTAGCCTGCGAGGTTGAAAGTGCCGAGAACGGGCTGGAAGCACTGCATATGCTGGAAAATGCCGATTACGATCTGGTGTTAATGGATATCAATATGCCAGAGATGGATGGTTTGTCGGCAACGCGTGCGATTCGCAGTCCGCAGAGCCGAGTCAGGCAGCGCCAGATTCCGATTGTCGCGATGACGGCCAATGCGATGTCAGGTGATGAGGAGGCGTGTCGTCTGGCCGGAATGAATGATTATCTGAGCAAACCCGTCAATTTTGAGCGATTGAGTCTGGTTGTTTCTAAGTTCATCAAGTCAGTGTAATTTTTGCCGTAAATTATCACTGATTTGTCATTAGCATATTTTACTTCTTCTGTTAGTATTTATTTGGACATTGCCGATGGCGGCCTCAGATGGTGCTGATTTTGGTTTTTTTTGCTTTGCATCAAATAGAAATAGCCGAAATCTATCTGTCCTGTCGCAACTTTGATTTGTATCAGTAGCCAGTTTGGCTGTCTCCGTATACTGCATTACATAAGGTGATTTACTGATTCAGCCAATCACCGAGCAATTACACTATCACAACCCAGAAGAGGTTTAACCGTGGCTCAACTATCAAAAGAACAAATTGGTAAAATGCATCGTTACTTCCAGGCAGCGAACTACCTGTCTGTTGGTCAGATTTATTTGCTCGACAACCCAATGTTGAAACAACCGCTGAAACGTGAGCACATTAAGCCACGTCTGTTGGGTCACTGGGGTACGACTCCGGGTTTGAACTTTATCTTCGTTCACGCCAACCGCGTTATTGTTGAGCGCGATGTTTCTATGATTTACATCACTGGCCCTGGCCATGGTGGTCCTGGTTTTGTTGCGAATACTTGGATTGAAGGTTCTTACGAAGAATTCTATCCTGCGATCGACCGCACTGAAGCAGGTATGCAGCGCTTATTTAAGCAATTCAGCTTCCCACGCGGCATACCTTCACACGTTGCACCTGAAACTCCAGGTTCTATGCACGAAGGCGGCGAATTGGGTTACAGCGTTTCACATGCTTACGGTGCGGCGTTGGATAATCCAGACCAAGTGGTCATCGCAGTGGTGGGTGACGGTGAAGCAGAAACTGGCCCATTGGCAGCATCTTGGCACTCAACTAAATACATTCACCCGATCAATGACGGTTTTGTATTGCCAATCTTGCACCTGAACGGTTACAAAATTGCAAACCCAACGCTGCTTGCCCGTATGGACAAAGAAGAAGTAACTGCACTGTTTACAGGTTACGGTTACGAGCCAATTTTTGTTGAATTGAAAACAGAAACCTTCAACGACCAACCAGAAAGCTTCGACACCATCCACCAAGACATGGCAGCAGCGATGGACTTGTGTATGGATAAATTCGCCGCCATCCGCGCAAAAGCGATTGCAGAGCAAGCCGCAGGTCAAGAAATCACTCGCCCACGTTGGCCAATGATTGTAATGCGCACGCCAAAAGGCTGGACTGGTCCGAAAGAAATTAAAGGCAAAAAAGTAGAAGACTACTGGCGCAGCCACCAAGTGCCATTCTCTGATATCGACGGCGAGAATGTGACCAACTTGGAAAACTGGATGCGTTCATACCAAATCGAAACCTTGTTTAACGATGATGGTAGCGTGAAACAAGAGTTGGTTGATTTGGCACCGAAAGGCATCCGCCGTTTTGGTTCTAACCCAATCGTACATGGTCAAGTATCGAAAGACTTGAAAATGCCAGACTTCCGCAACTACGAAGTTAAATTTGCGAAACCAGGTACTGAAAACGCTGAAATGACACGTGTAATGGGCAATTTCCTTGCCGACGTCATGAAAGAAAATGAAGCAGAGAAAAACTTCCGTATCTTCGGTCCAGATGAAACTGCATCTAACCGTTGGAACGCAACGATTGAGTACTCTGGTAAAACTTGGTTGGCCAACCACTTTGAAGTGGACAATGTAAACAATAACGACAAGCTGCGCCAAGATGGCCGCGTGATGGAAATCTTGTCTGAGCACACTTGCCAAGGTTGGCTCGAAGCGTACAACTTGACCGGTCGTCACGGCTTCTTTAGCTGCTACGAAGCGTTTATCCACGTGATTGATTCAATGTTTAACCAACACGCAAAATGGTTGAAAACAACGAAACACATCAACTGGCGTAAACCAATTCCGTCATTGAATTACTTGTTGACTTCACACGTTTGGCGTCAAGACCACAACGGCTTCTCGCACCAAGATCCAGGCTTCTTGGATCACGTGATCAATAAGAAAGCTGAAGTGATCCGCGTTTACTTGCCAGCTGATGCCAATACCTTGTTGTCAGTAACTGACCATGTATTGCGCTCACGCCACTATGTGAACGTGATCGTTGCGGGTAAACAACCTGCGCTGCAATACCTCACTATGGACCAAGCGATTAAACACGCTACGACTGGTTTGGGTATCTGGGACTGGGCATCGAACGACCAAGGTGGCGAGCCAGACGTAGTGATGGCGTGTGCTGGTGAAATCCCGACGATGGAAGCATTGGCAGCAACTGATTTGCTCCGTCAGCACTTCCCAGATCTGAAAATCCGCTTCGTTAACGTTTGCGATTTGATGACCTTGCAACCCGAAGAAGAGCATCCACACGGCTTGTCTGACCGCGAATTTGACGCGATCTTCACAACTGACAAACCAGTGATGTTTGCCTTCCATGGCTACCCATGGTTGATTCACCGTCTGACTTACCGTCGTAACGGCCACAGCAATATCCATGCTCGTGGTTACATTGAAGAAGGTTCGACTTCGACTCCGTTCGACATGGTTGTGGTGAATCAGTTGGATCGTTTCAACTTGGCCATCGACGTGATTGACCGTGTACCTGCACTGCAAAAAATTGGTGCGCATGTACGTCAGAAATTGGTTGGCAAGTTGGTTGAGCATGCAGAATACATTGCTCAATACGGCGATGACATGCCAGAAGTGAAAGAATGGAAATGGACTTACTAAGCAATCTCACCCAGTAATGGGTGTTCGCTAAGTTGAACAAAGCCCGTGCAATCTGCACGGGCTTTTTCTTCTTAGGTGTCTTGGATAAAATGAAGTGTAAATATAAGTACTAAAGTAAATCCCCCGCAGCAGAGAGCAGCGCTCTCCGATACAATGCTGCAAAGCAAAAAATGCTGCCCAGATATTTTGAAGAAAGAGACTGATCCGTGTCCCAGCCTAGCGAAACACTACACGCTTTATGTGCCATCGCCCGCCAAGTGGCTGCCACCGAAGTGATGCCGCGCTACCAAAAAGTAGTCGCCGAAATAAAGCACGACGGTAGCTTGTTTACTGAGGCTGATTTAGCTGCACAAAGAGCATTGCAAAAGCTGTTGCCTGCATTGGTCGATTGCCCGGTATTGGGTGAGGAGATGGCGCAGGACGAGCAAGAAATGCTGTGGGAGACCTGCACCGATGGCTTGTGGATTGTTGACCCCATCGATGGCACTAGTAATTTCGCGCATGGTTTGCCCTACTTTGCGGTTTCGATTGCCTTGTTTCGGGCGCATCGTCCTGTGCTCGGCGTGGTGTATGTTCCCGTTTTGGATGAATGCTTTGCCGCCGAAGCTGGACAGGGCGCTTGGCTGAATCAGCAACGGTTACCATTTTTGGGCGACGATAAACAATTAAAGCACGCGATGGCCGCGGTGGAAACCAAATGGCTTTCTGGTCATTTGGCGACGCGAATTGTCACCGTCAATCCTTATCACAGTCACCGTAACTATGGCGCTTCCACTATTGATTGGTGCTGGCTCGCAGCAGGACGCACCGATGTCATGCTGCATGGTGCGCAAAAACTGTGGGATTACGCTGCTGGTGTATTGATCTTGTTGGAGTCTGGCGGTCAGGTTGGTGCTATTTTTCATGCCGACTATTGGCAAGAAAATCCTTGGCATCGCAGCGCTGTTGCCGCGCGAACGCCGTCACTTTATGCAGCGTGGCAAGCTTGGGTACAAGCAAATAAATAGGTATTTAATTGAAGCAAAGATAAAATAATGGCTGGATGAATATACCTAGCCATTATTTATTTGGCGAGTCTGAACTTAGGCGGCGAGTTGCTCTAATATGTATTTCGCGCCTTTATCAATACCTAAGTGTTGTACCAAATACGGCATGATTTCTTTGAGCTCGTTCGCCAAAGTCCACGGCGGATTTAAAATAAACATCCCACTACCGTGCATACCAAAACCATCAGCGCGCGGCGCATGCACGGTGAGTGCAGCGTGTACCCAGCTTTTTGCCCCTAGTTTCTTTAATTTTTCTGGCAGTTGTTTGCTTTCTTCGCGGCTAAGCTGCGGATACCACACTGCGTAGCTTCCGGTTGGAAAGCGCTCTAGTGCTGCTTTTAGGGTATCAACGACGCGCACATAATCGTGTTTTTCTTCATAAGGCGGATCGATCAGTGTCAGGCCACGGCGCGGCGGCGGTGGTAGTACGCTCTTAATGCTAGCAAAGCCATCGGCCTGCATTACTTTTGCAGCTCGGCCAGCATCGAGGAAGTTCTCCGCCAATAATTTACTGTCGCTTGGGTGTAACTCAAATAAGCGCAATTTATCGTCGCTACGCTGGAGTGCTTGCGCTACGTATGGCGAGCCAGGGTATAACTGTAGCTGTGCATTGCCAGCGTTTAAATCTTTCACGATATTCACATAAAGTTGCAACGCAGTCGGCAAATCATTGCGCTGCCATAGTCGCGCGATACCCGTTTCAAATTCGGCGTTTTTGGTCGCATAGCCTTGCGTCAGCGAATACACGCCCGCACCCGCATGCGTATCGATATACCACCAAGGCTTGTCTTTTTGGTTCATATAATCGAGCAGCATCACTTCAATGCAGTGTTTGAGAACGTCGGCATGGTTGCCGGCGTGAAAGGCGTGGCGATAACTAAGCATATATACGTCATAAAAAGAGCTTGAATGCACTAATTGTACTCTTTCATGCGTTTTCCTTATGGTTTTGATTGCCCTAGTAGCGAATTAAAACCGCTAATCGGGCTTTTTGGTATTCGTTGTTAGTTTTTTGAAGTTTAGTTGCTAATCTTGAGTGTTATTTAAATCAACAACTTATCATCTTGCTTGGGTTTTCTTTGCACTCAGGTGTTGACGTG
>NZ_WOFE01000008.1 GCF_016881405.1 Deefgea chitinilytica | reverse complement strand
TCTAAAAACAAAGAAAATCAGAGCAAACCAACAAGCCTTTGATTTAAATAAATTTTATTTTGCAACAAACCCAGCTAGTCTTTTCTCATTTTTTTACTAAAATCAAATCCTAGTACCTTTCAGGATCAAATCATGCTTAAACCGCTACAAGAATGGATTTGCGACACCTGCGGCAAGACAATTACCTCTCCAGAAGACGGCTACGTTATTTGGCGACATGATATTGATCAGCGCGACTTTGACTTTAAGATCATTCATAAATTCAGCTGCGAGCCCCCCTCTTACCCTTCATCCGTTCCACTCACAGAATTTCTGGGCACCAAGGGAAGCACCTACCTACTGTCATTTATTAGCTTGGGAAAAATTAAGGCTCGTGGCCGTTATCGCAACTACTGCCACGTTCTCGATTTTGATGAATTTGTTGACCTCTATCGCAGAGTACAAATACCGTATTACGAAGAAGCCAGAAAGAAGTTTAACAACCCCGCTCTTTTGGCTGAGATGGAGGACGCTAGCGAACTGCATCCTTACCAAGAAGAGATACTCAAACAAATTATTGAAAAGTACTAATTCAACGTAAGGTCAAGGCATTTAGACTCTCTCTTCGTTAAGTACTAACCCTGTTACCGTGTTACTACGATACGCCAATAAAAAAATGCCCAGCTTGTAAATAGCAGGGCATTTTTTATTACGTAAAGCCTATTTCAAATCTGGCAGATCACGAACCAATACGACCACCATCATCTTTCGTAATTACAATCGTCGCCGAACGTGGACGCTTGCCAGCGCCATATCCCACATTGCTTGGCCATTGGCTCGTGTATTTTGCTGGATCTGCCACATCGGCCATCTTGGTGTTTTCACCGGGATGCTGAATATTGATGAAAATCGTTTTACCATCTGGCGTCTCGCACAAACCAGTGATTTCACAATCTTTCGGCCCAACCAAGAACCGCTTCAGGGTATCCGCCGTTGGCGCAGCACCAATCTGAGTTTTCACATCATACGTACTAGCATCGGCTTTTTTATAGGTCAAGGTTTTACTACCCCCATCACCCACCTTACCTGGAATTGCAGCCAGCATCATGCAATTTGTCACATCGGTATATGCACCATCATCGGTTTGAATCCAGCAAATGCCAGTGCTTTGACTAAATGCCAAACCATCTGGAGAAGACATATCTTGATCATCGGTCAGATTAGAGAGATTAATCGTCGATTTATCCATGTCAGCCTCTGCGCCAAACACGTACACATCCCAGTTAAAGCTGGTAACGTTTGCACCTTCTTTAGTACGCAAAATATGACCGTTCGGATTGCCTTTGCCTCTATTACCATCAGCATCTTCGTAATAACGTGGATTAGCGCTATCTGGCACTAACTCTGTTGTTTTACTTGGCTCAATGCGACGGTTACTATTGTTAGTTAGTGTCTGGTAATAATCACCCGTCACTGGATGCACACCACCCCATTCAGGCCGATCCATCTTCGTTGCACCGACCGCATCGCCTGCAAGACGCGTATTAACACAAATATCCGCCAAGTCAGCAAACGCGTAGCCTGCGTAGTTTTTGATCGATGGATTATTCATCGATAACTCAATCCACTCGCCCGTACCATCTGCATTAAATTTAGCTACATACAAAGTACCATCGTTCAGGTATTTATCACCGACCGCCATCCGATCGGTAGGATTTGCATCAGCAGCCGACCACAACGCCTTTGACACGAACTTATACATATATTCATTACGTGAGTCATCGCCCAAGTAGACAGTCAGCGGTTTTCCAGCTACAGGCAAGCCAAACGCAGCGCTTTCGTGCGCAAAACGACCTAAAGCAGTACGTTTTTTAAGGGCTTTGGTTTTATCGTAAGCATCCATCTCGATGATATAACCTTGACCATTCATCTCATTACGATAGTCATCGCTACCATCTGCTGAAGAACCTAACCTACTAATATTCCAACGCGCATATTTATCATCACTACCGCCTGTTTCCCAACCGTGACGTGATGCAGCACCCGCATTACGACCGTAACGTTTCAGTGAAACCACACTCTTATCGCCACGCGTGGCATCATCAGTAGCAACACGGTAGAAATAACCAGACCAGTTTTCTTCACCCGATAAATAAGTACCCCACGGAGATTTGCCGCAGCCACAGTTATTAATCGTGCCGCGAGTTTTAGTACCATCAACGGAATACTTGGTTTTCACTAAGGCATGACCACGCGCTGGGCCCGCGATCTCCACCTCGGTTAATGGCGTAACACGGCGATTGAAGTTAGATGCCGGTACCGTCGCCCATTTGCCACCACTGGCTTTTACTTCAACCACAGACAAGCCATGAATCGCAACTTCTTTATCGATCTCAGCCGTTGGCCGAGGCAACTTGTTCGTACCACCATTTGCATGAACAAAGAATGAGTTTAAAGCACTGCCTTCTTGAGTTGTCGCCTCATGATTCATTGCTAATAAACCACGATCAGCAGCGCTGCTTGATGGTTTACCCGCCGCATCCAAACCAAACCACTCCATACCATCATGATGATCGCCAGCACGACTCTCAAAATCTCCGTCAGTGCCATCATTTTTGTACGCCGCAGTTGCAGCATTCAGCGGATCGCCCAAGGCATAAATCACTTGATAGCTATATCCAGCAGGAATGGTAACCTGATCCAACGTATTCTTGGCTACCGCACCAAACCCCAAACGGCTCACAATCAGATTAGGTTTCGCAGTTGGCGTTGGTGTCGGTGTCGGTGTAAGCGATGAAACTGGCGTAACTTTCGGCGATACTGTCGGAGTAACTGCAGTAGCAACCTCTCCAGTAGAACAGCCGCTCAAACCCAAGCCCATGCCGCCCAAAACAGCAGCCCCAGATAAACTCATCCCCAAGAAACCACGACGATTCACCAAGCGCTGCTCTAAGATAGAATCAAACGTAGGGTTAGCTGATGTATTAGAGTTTTCATCATTAAAATTATTAGACTTAGACATTTCGCGTTAATCGCCTTAGTGAAAAGATGCGCCACTTTAAAGAGCGAATATGACAAGACAATGCAAATTTAATGACGGTTTAGTGAATCAATTCCCAAGCTCAATCTTCGAAGCAAAAAAATGACAACAACATGAAATATCAATAGGTATTTTCACCAAGGCCAATATCTACTTAGCCCATAACAAAACACCCCAAGATTTTCTTGGGGTGTTTGTGAAATCAAATCAACTCAAACGTATTATGCCGCGACTGCACGCCGACGGAACAATGGATTCGGTTGATCAACGCTAGACTGATAAAACTCAGTAAAGTCATCCAAACCTTTGGCCGCTTCAACGATGTCTTTATCGGCACGCACATCAAAGGCGGTAAAGCCACAGCGCGACAGATAATTGATGGTATCTTTAAATACATCTCCCACCGCGCGCAACTCGCCTTTAAAACCGTGGCGCTCACGCAGCAAACGGCCAATCGAGAAACCACGGCCATCAGTGAACGCCGGAAAATCACAAGCAATCATCGCAAAAGTATTCGGATCCACTGGCAAGCTTTCTGGCTCATCGTCCGGCGCGAAGCATACGGCGACTTCGCGTCCTGCGAGCTCTGCTTGATTATTCAGCCAGTATTGATACGGAACCAGCACTGCGCCTTCACTAGGAACAGATACCACGCCGTCTTCATTAGCAACGACGCGAGTCCAACGATTTTCAACCACTTCGCGGTTAATGATAACTTTAGACATCTGCTTTCTCCCGACGATTTGGTTTGCCTTCGTACACTTTCGCTTTAAATGGCTCGGCACCGATGCGGTCAAACAGATCAATAAACGACTCTTCACCGTGACGATGTTCAACAAACACGTTGATGATTTTTTCAATCACATCCGGCATCTCGTCTTGGGCAAATGATGGACCAAGTACTTTAGCCAAGCTCGCGCCCTTGCCTTGACGGCCACCGAGCGAAACTTGGTACCATTCCGAACCATTTTTATCGACGCCCAAAATACCGATATTGCCGATATGATGATGGCCGCAGGCATTCATACAGCCCGACATATTCATGTCGATTTCGCCCAAATCATGCAAATAATCGAGGTTATCGAAACGATCTTGAATCGCCAACGCAATTGGAATCGATTTAGCATTCGCTAGAGAACAGAAATCACCGCCTGGGCAGCAAATCACATCGGTCAGCAAGCCAATATTTGGCGTTGCAAAACCAATCGCTTTCGCCGCTTCCCACAAGGCAAACAATTCAGACTGCTTCACATCGGCCAAAATCAAGTTTTGCTGATGCGATACACGCAATTCGCCAAAACTATATTGGTCGGCCAAATCAGCCACCGCATCGAGCTGCGCTGAAGTCGCATCGCCCGGCGCCACTCCATTTGGCTTCAAGCTCAAGGTCACCGCCGCGTAGCCTGCTTGTTTGTGCGCGAACACATTGCGCTCAACCCAACGACCAAAGCCTTTGTTCTCAAGCTTCAAACGCGTGAACTCAGCATCGTCACCCGCGAACGTTTCATACGTCGGCGCAGTGAAGAATTTATGGTTGCGAGCGATTTCTTCCTGCGTCAACGTCATCGGGCCATTTTTAGTAAACGCCCATTCTTGGTCAACTTTCGCGGCAAACGCCTCTGGCGTCATCGCTTTTACCAGGATTTTAATCCGCGCTTTGTATTTATTATCACGACGGCCGTAGCGGTTATACACGCGCAACACCGCATCGAGGTAAGTCAGCAAATGTTCTTGCTCAAGCCAAGGCTTAATCAAACTGCCGACAATCGGCGTACGACCCAAACCACCGCCAACATACACTTCAAAACCGACCACGCCTTCCGCATTTTTAACGACATTGATACCCACATCGTGCACCAAAATCGCCGCACGATCCTCGACCGAGCCATTCACCGCGATCTTAAATTTGCGCGGCAAGTGTGCGAACTCAGGATGGAACGTTGACCATTGACGGATGATTTCACACCATGGGCGTGGATCAACGATCTCGTCACGCGCCACGCCAGCAAATTGGTCTGTGGTCGTATTGCGAATACAGTTGCCGGACGTTTGAATCGCGTGCATTTGCACGGTGGCCAACTCAGCCAAGATATCCGGCACGGTTTCCAATGCAGGCCAGTTGTATTGAATGTTTTGGCGCGTCGTGAAGTGCGCGTAATCTTTGTCGTAGGTGCGCGCGATGTGCGCTAATTTACGCATTTGACGGCTGGTCAAATGGCCATACGGAATCGCCACGCGCAACATGGGCGCATGACGTTGTACATACAAGCCGTTTTGCAAACGCAAAGGGCGGAATTCTTCTTCAGAAAGCTCACCGGCTAAATAGCGGCGGGTTTGGTCGCGGTATTGGTCAACACGCTGATCCACAATCTGCTGGTCGTACTCGTCGTAAATATACATTCTTAGGCAATTCCGTAATGACGGCAAAATATGGTCGCAATCATACCAGCCCGTCCTTAGAATCTGAATGATTGTTTTTGTCTAAGATCGAATTTTTTTGGAATAAGCACACTATCGCGCTGCGATGTGATGCATTTTTGTACTGCGACCGCAACGGATGAAAACCCTTAGGCTTGGCGTCATTGTAATGACATCGTTGCGGGTTTAAGCTTGCACCCTTTCTGCCATCAAAAAGAGCCGCCCACCATGAGCAGCCGCCAAGCGATTCGTCGTCTCGACTATACCCCCCCTAGCTATTTAATTGACCGCGTTGATTTAACTTTCGAGCTGAGTGATACCCATGCCAGAGTCATTTCACGACTGATTATCAAACGTAATACTGGGGTTAGTAGCGACACGCCGCTGGTCTTACATGGCGAAGAACTGACTTTAGAAAGCATCAAACTCGACGGCGCACCACTGACCAGCGCGCAGTATGTTGTTGACGAAAATAGCTTAACGATTGCCAATATGCCCGATGATGGCATTCTAGAAATCGTCACCCGCCTGCTGCCTGCGGAAAACACGAGCTTAATGGGTTTATACCAAAGCAACGGTAATTTCTTTACCCAATGCGAGGCCGAAGGCTTTCGCAAAATCACTTATTATCTCGACCGCCCCGACGTGATGGCCAAATTCACGACGACGATCATTGCCGATAAAACCAAATTCCCCGTCTTGCTCTCGAACGGTAATCGCGTCGGTAGCGGCACGATGGATAAAAATCGCCACTGGGTGAAATGGGTCGATCCATTCAAAAAACCCGCGTATTTATTCGCACTGGTCGCGGGCAAACTCGTCGTACTCGCGGGCACCCACACCACGCAGTCGAAACGCAATATCAATATCGAGATTTACGTTGAACCCGGCAATCTGGACAAATGCCACCACGCACTCGCCGCCGCGCAAAAAGCGATGGCGTGGGACGAAGAACGCTTCGGGCTGGAATACGATCTGGATACCTATATGATCGTTGCGGTCAACGACTTTAATATGGGCGCGATGGAAAACAAGGGATTGAATATTTTCAATACCAAGTTTGTGCTGGCCAAACCGGACACCGCCACCGATGTGGATTTCGATGGCATCGATTCGGTCGTCGCACATGAATACTTCCACAACTGGACCGGCAATCGCGTCACCTGCCGTGACTGGTTTCAGCTCTCGCTCAAAGAAGGCCTCACCGTCTACCGCGATCAAGAATTCTCGAGCGACATTGGTTCGCGCGCCGTACAACGCATCAGCAATGTACGCGCCTTGCGCGAAACCCAGTTTGCCGAAGACGCCGGCCCGCAAGCGCACCCGATTCGCCCCGATGAATACCTCGAAATCAATAATTTCTACACCTGGACGATTTACGAAAAAGGCGCAGAAGTCGTTCGCATGTACGCCACCTTGCTCGGCATCGACGGTTTCCGCGCGGGGATGGATTTGTACTTCAAACGTCACGACGGCCAAGCGGTCACCTGCGACGATTTCCGCGCCGCAATGGCCGATGCGAACGGCGTAAATCTCGATCAATTCGAGCGTTGGTACAGCCAAGCGGGTACACCAGTATTGCGCGCTAGCGCACAGTATGACGAGGCTGCACACACATACACCCTGACCATCACGCAAAGCTGCGCGCCAACGCCGGGCCAAGCCGAAAAACTACCGTTCCACCTGCCGTTTGCCATCGGCCTGATTGATCGCCGCGGTCATGATTTGCCACTGCAATTGCTCGGCGAAAGTGCTGCTGGCGACACCACGCGCGTGCTCGACATTCGCAGCAGCACGCAAACCTTCACCTTTATCAACGTGCCGTGCCAGCCCGTGCCGTCATTACTGCGCGATTTCTCCGCCCCTGTCGTCTTGGAATACGACTACAGCGACGATGAATTGGTGTTTCTGATGGCCAACGACAGCGACGCTTTTGCACGCTGGGAAGCGGCCAACACCTTTGCGCTACAACTGCTCAAAAACCAATACGCCGCAGCAAGCCGCGGTGAAAAAGTCGCCGCCCCTGCCGCCTTTATTGCCGCGTACAAAAAACTCCTCACCAGCGACCAGCTCGATCCGGCCTTGGTGGCCTTGATGCTGGAATTACCGCGCGAAAATTACTTGCTCGAGCAACTGTCCGACGTGGATCCAGTGCGCCTATTTGAAGTCTGCCGCAGTATCAAACAGCAAATCGCCCGCGAATTGCGCCAAGAATTACTCGCGGTCTACCAGCATCTGAACGACGGCGCACCGTACGCTTACGACGGTGTGCAAGTCGCGCGCCGCAGCCTCAAAAATATTTGTTTGGATTATCTAGCCGAACTCGACGAGCCAATGATTGCCCAATTGCTCGCCAAGCAATATCAACGCGCCGACAATATGACCGACCGCTTGGCGGCGCTCAAAGCGCTGGTGAACCGCGATGGCGGCGAGGTGCAACTGGCCGACTTTGCCGCGCAATGGCAATCAGACGCCTTGGTGATGGACAAATGGTTTGCACTGCAAGCCACCAGCCGCCGCCCAGGTGCGCTTTCACGCGTCCAGCAATTGCTGGAGCATCCAGCGTTTTCGATTAAAAACCCCAACAAAGTGCGCTCGCTGATCACCGCATTTTGTCTAGCCAACCCGCCGCATTTCCACGCCGCCGACGGCTACGGCTACGCTTTTGCCGCCGACCACATTATCGAACTCGACAAAATCAACCCGCAAATTGCAGCGCGGTTAGCGAGCGCATTTAATCGCTGGACGAAAGTCGATGCAGGGCGGCGTGAGTTGATGCAGCAAGAGCTAGAGCGGATTCGCGGGACGGAAGGATTGTCGAGTGATACGTTTGAGATTGTGACGAAGGCGTTGGGGTAAAAGTAAGGCGTATTCGTCGCGAAGCGGCAATACGCCAAATTGCGCTTAACTCATGCGGCGTAATGCCTTCGGCGATTACGCCCTGCTAGCTACTCGCTAGCACTCAAAGAATAAGGCGCTTGCAGGGTAAGGCAATAATCTAGTAAAGCAAAAACCTTCAATTTGATTAATTTTTACTAACTAAAGGATAGTAACAATGACAAAAATACTGAAAGGGTTAGGGATATTTTTTTTAATTTTGATTGTATTTGGAATGATCTTTGGAAAAAAAGATGGCAGTACACAAGCTAGTAATGAGTCAGCAAACGGAAATAGTAAATCCGCTAAATATGTGTTAAATGAAAAAGAACAAAAATTGCTCAATGCTTTTCTGCAAGAAGATGTTGATATCTTCCTGAAAGGGGGAGATAGTTTATTATCTCGTGGATTAATTGTCACCACCTCATTTGAGGCAGCAAAAGCATATGATGAAAATCAAGTTGGAGCAGATCAAAAATACTATAAAAAAGAAGTTTTAGTTAGTGGAAAAATCACAGGGATTAATAGCGGCATCGGTAATGAACCATACATAACACTTAATGGTACAAATCAATTTTTGTCTCCACAGATTCATTTTGACAATCCAAATATTGACAAACTTGCTAATTTAACAAAGGGCAAGAAAATAAGATTTGTATGCATCGGAAATGGCGCGATTGTTGGCACTCCAATATTTAAAGATTGCCAACTAGCGGAGGATTATATTGCTACTAAAGTTGAAGAAATAAAGCCGCAGCTACAAAACTTTTTGAATGGGGAAAAACCAAATAATGATTTAGCTAGCAAGTTAATACTGTTATCTATTACTGCATCAAGATTGTTACCAGATAATTCTGAATGCTATTCAGGCGGTAAAAACTGCATGAAAGATATTGACAAAGTAACCAATAAAAACAAAAAAGAATGGCTTAAAGAAGAGCTTAAAAAAACCAACGCTGAAATGCAACAGTTAGGATTGAAAGTACCTGATTCAATCTAAGCCTTGTAGGGCAGGTCGTGACCCGCGCTGATTACCATTTGCGATATCGGAATAAAATTGGCGGGTTACGCCTTCGGCTAACCACGCCCTACGCTGCGATAAAAACAACCGCTAGATTGATCTAGCGGTTGTTTTTTATGCGGCTACGCCGCGTCGATTTTTGGGCGCGGGCTGCCGCGCGGGCAGGAAGGGGGCTTTGCTTCTGCAAATCCCCCTTCACCCCAAAGCAGCCCCGGGCGCGCATCGGTCCCCGATGCCCTCAATTGTTGCGAGCCTAGGTCTCGCTCCGCACTCGGTGCGCTTGGACGGGATTAAAAAACCATGAATCCACCACTGCCGTACTTAGTTTTGTGTTGGTGTTGAGCCAACATAGCGGATTTTTGTCTGATCATCATACCGGTGAAGTCAAGAATGACGCGCCAAATAATGTACCGACGTATTCATTCGTAGCCCTTTATTAACAATGCTTTGATGGCAATACATCGAAATAATTTCTTGATCGTTAACTTGGATTTTCAAACCCTTGATATCAAACCGACGAAGTCGGTGCAGATATAGGGTCGCCTTCTCTTGCTTACTTCTCTTGGCGAAGCAAGAGAAGTAAGTGCCGCGCGGCATGAGCGCGACACAGCCTAAAAAAGCGGCAACAGATTCATACCTACGCAAGTTGCAAAGCAACAACAGAACGAACGTTCTACTTCTAGCTTATGACATATGGGTGTTTTAATTTGCTTTTGAAAGTACTTTTGACATTCTTTATTGCCACTCAGCATGGAGTACGAAATGGAAACTTATATCACCTTGGGTGCAAATGATTCTGCGCAATCGAACGCCTTCTACGATGCGGTATTAGCCACAATTAATTGGCAATCTCATATGGACTTTCCCGGCTGGCGCGCTTATTCCGAGCAAGGAAAAGGTAAAGGTCTGGTTCTGTGGATAGCCAAGCCTTTTGATCAGCAAGAAGCAACCGCGGGCAATGGCACGATGGTGGGCTTTAGAGCAAATAATCATGCGGAAGTGGATGCCTTTTATGCTGCTGCCATGGCTTGTGGTGGCCAAGATGAAGGCGCTCCCGGAATGCGTCCGTATGGCCCGAATTGGTATGCGGCTTATATGCGTGATCCAACTGGTAATAAAATTGCCATTGTTTGCAATGAGGCGATGTAATCGTAAGCGCCGTGCGGCATTAGTGCGACTCAGCAATCAAGAGTTCGAATTAAGCCGCTACCGAAGCTGAACGCAGCCACCATCTTTCAATAGCCAAACGCGGTGGCGGCAATGCACAATGGCATCTCGACTTTTTTCGGGCTGATAATGAATTTTGCCAATGCCTGCCGTTTGACTTTACTCGCCGCGATTTGGGGGGCGTCTTTTTTGTTTTTACGGCTAGCAGTGCCAAGCCTTGGGCCGATTTGGACGATTAGTGCGCGGATTGGTTTAGCGGCGGTGTTTTTAGCTTTGGTGGCGCAAGTGCTCAAGCAAGGCTTTGCTTGGCAACACTGGCGCGAATATCTGATTCTGGGCGTCTTTAATACCGCTTTGCCATTTTTAGCCTACGGCTTTGCTGCTCGCACGCTCAATGCCTCGATGATGTCGATCCTCAATGCTACGGCGCCGATTTGGGGTGCGATCATTATGGCGCTGATCATTCAAAAAATGCCGATATTCAAAGTGTGCTTAGGGCTATTGATTGGCGTTTTGGGCGTAGCCGTCTTAGTTGGGTTTGATCGAATTGTCGGCCAAGCTGGTGCAGCACTGGGCATTGCGGCGTGTTTATCGGCAACCTTGTGCTATGGCATCGCCAGCGCGTATACCAAACTCAAAGCCAGCCACATTCCTTCGTTTCAAGCTGCCCACGGCAGTATGTGGGGTGCGAGTCTGTTTTTATTGCCGCTGTTTGCCGCTAGCCAGACTATCAGCACGCCCACACCGATAGTCTGGTTGGCCATCACTGGGCTGGCGATCTTATGCACGGGCGCGGCGTATTTATTGTATTTCCGCCTTGTACGCGAAATCGGCGCGGCATCAACATTGACTGTCACCTTTTTAATTCCTGTCTTTGGCATCCTATGGGGCACGCTGTTTTTAGGCGAACACATCGGTGGCAATACGGTGATAGGTGCATTCATCATTTTACTCGGCACCGCCTTAGTGACTGGATTTAATCCGCTAAGCAGGCGCAAATAAAAACAGTACCGCATCAGCGCGACCTTGGCTTGAAAGCACAGTAAAATGTGCGATCAAACTGAAGAAGGAAAATCGTGGTGAGCATGACCGATGATGAATTTTACGCTTTCATGGACAGCACTTTTGCCGAACTAGAGCAAAAGCAAGTGGCGCTGAGCGAAAGCTACGGCCTTGGCAATGGCGCGGGTCGTTGGTGGTTTGACCAAACCACCAGCAAACTGCAATTTTTCGACGCCGCCGACCGATTGGAAGCCGAAGCCGATGTCATCAATATTGGCAGCTACTCGGCCAAAGCCAATTCGTGGAAATGGGCGTGGTGCAATGAAACCGTCTTGCCCGCGCTACGCGAACGCGCTGCCAAACTCAAAGAGCTAGAAACACTAACGGGGATTGCGCTATTTGGCTTGGATCATGTGTTTGAAATTGGCGACGAAGCAATGGCCTGGGAGCTCACCGCGATGGCGGTGCATTTCCTCGGCGCGTTGGGCTGCTACAAAGCACCATCCTCAGTCGAAAATGGGCCGGTGACGTTTTTGGCGATTATGGCTATTGAGCAAACAAAACCTTAAAATTTGCCCGTGGGTTCAGTAACCAGATCATCACGGGCAAACTTATCGCAATTTTCATTTGGACTCTATTCAATGCGAATCGCCATTCTGTTGGCACTGCTATTCTCTCCCTGCTGTTTTGCCATTAGTTATCATGCTGCTGGACATAATTTGACAATCATTGAATCTTCTCGCCAAGAAGCTAATTTTTGCAGTCCTTATGGTTATGCTACCCAAGCACAATTTAACAAATGGCTTGAAACTCATCGCACAATTCAGCGCAATTCCTTGCAGGCGCTCCAAACACAAGCAAAATCGGCAGGTTTAACAGAGAAGGAGCAACTCGCCTTTATCCAAGAAGCTCAGCAGCACATAAAAAAACAAGTTGCCACCACAGTACGATTCAACCAAAGCCAATGCCCATTATTTCAAAAGTCACTTGAATACAACGCGAGCTTATTTAAATGAATGCCTCAGTTCTGCTACAAACCATCTATGGACTTACTGAGTTTTAAACGGACTCAAACTCCGATACGGGGCAGCCAGCGGATCGCCGATAAACACCCCTTGCGCGGGCCATGCGACGCTTTTCCAGTAAGCTTCAACTGCCGTGGCACCATTTAAATAATGCGCGAGCAAAACTTGTGGATGCGGGAATTTTTGCGGATAGCTATACGGCTCGCTCACCGTGCCGTAGCTGGCTGTCGCGCCACTGTCTAGCCATTTCATACTACTCATTTGCTTGCTGTCGGTCAGCATGCCGCCGAACGAGGTCAAATGATCGGCCAATGCACCGGGTACAAATTGCAGCGTTTCTAAATCGCCCACACTCGCCAACCCCGTTTGATAAACGATGATGTCGTTTTTATCTTTCAGCGTATTGGCGCTAATGTTTTCGATTTTGATTGCGGTTTTTTTGACAGTTTGGCTAGCCGGAAACAACGGCGCGCGCGAGCTGCGGGCTTTGTCGGTGGTGGTTAAAAAATACGCAGTACCCTTAGGTTGATTGCCCCAAGCGGCAACGCCACGGTCAATTAGCTTTTTGGCGCTGGGCATATCTTTCGCCGCCAGTAGCATACTCGGGCGGATACCAAGGTCAGTAAAAGGTTGCGTCGTAGCATGATTAAAGTACGGCGATTCAGGTGTGGGTTTGCCCAGATTGCTGCAGACACCTTCGACATAACCCAAAGTAATGCCATAGGTAATACCAAGGCAATTGACGCGATACGGCTTGCTCCACGCCAGTGCCAGCGCTTGAATTTCGGGCGAAAAATGCGCGTCGATTTGCGCTTTGAGCTGTTCTAACTCGCCTTCGGCGAGCCAGACTCGATCAGTCGGCAAACTCACTTCCAAAATTTGCTCAGGTTTTAGATGATGTTGCTTGGCGTAATACGCGGCGATTTCGACAGAAAGCGGGTCATTTTTATTGACGACGAGGCCGAGCTGCTCGGCGCCCAAGCTGTAACGTGGCGGATTTGACTCAGTAGCCAACGACACCGTCGCTAGCCAGCAAGACATCAGAAGAAGGAATAAATGTCGCATCGCATTCGCCACGGCCATTAAAAAGCGCATCATAACGGCAAATGTCCTTGCTGCCAGCTAAAAATGATGGCGAAATTAAAAAGCCGCTCCACGGAGCGGCTTTGATTTTATAGGGTATATACACCACCCAATTTACCAACAAGAGCTATAGCGCAATACCCTAGTGTACCGAGCCGGTTTCTGGGCTACCTGCGTACAAAGCACCGATATCGACCGCGTCGAATTCGTATTCTTTGCCGCAGAAATCACAGACGATATGCACATTGCCACGCTCGGCTAATACTTCATCGACTTCATCGCGTTCCATCAATTTGATCATACCGGCCACGCGATGGCGCGAGCATGAACACGCAAAGCGCGGTGTTGTTGGATCAAACACACGCACGCTGTCTTCGTGGAATAAGCGATACAGCACTTCGCGCGCTGGCAATTCGAGTAATTCTTCCGGTTTTACCGTTTCAGCCAAGGTGACTAGATGCTCGTATGATTGCGTTTCATCGCTTTGCGCTGGCATTTTTTGCAGCATCATCCCTGCCGCCATTTTGTTATCGCTGCCAGGCTCGCTACACGCCAACCAAAGTCGCGTTTCCAGCTGCTCAGACGTTGCCATATAGTGCTCGATAATTTGCGCCACCGATTGACCGCGTTCCATGCCGACTACGCCTTGGTAGGCTTCGCCCACCGTAGGGTCGAGCGTAATCATAAAACGACCACGACCGAGCAACTCGGCAAGAGACGAACCGGGCCCGTAGGTTTGGATTTTTTCCGCATCCCACCGCGCCGTGGCGCGCATCGTGCGGTCCGACGTGAATTCAATGACGATCAATTGCACCGCACCGGTACCGTGCATTTGCATAATCAGCGTGCCGTCAAACTTCAGCATCGCCGACAGCAAGGCGCTAGCCGCCATCAATTCGCCGATAATGCGTTGCAGCACCAGCGGATATTGATGTCGGGCGAGGACTTCTTTATACGTGGCATCAAGTTGCACCAACTCGCCGCGCACTGGGGCTTGATCAAACAAGAAACGCTCTAAAATATCTTTCATTTTTTACTCTTTGTGATTGCAACCGCCGCTGGCGCTGCGCCAACATAGGCCACACTATAACTTGTCATTGGCAAGCTGGATGCCACGTCAAACATACAACCGGTTTCGACGCCCACTTTGGCGATGTCGCTGGCCGCTAATTGATCGTAAACCGCCTGCATCGCACCAATCGCATAATCACGGCCGCTACCAATCGCCCAAAATCGCTCAAACTCATACACTTCACGCAGACTGTACACACCAAAAATGCCGTGCGCATTGGCGATCAACACCGTCATCTGGCTCGATTCATAAGCGTCGTCTTCTTCCTCGTCGGTTTTGAGGAAAAAATCGTCTTTCAGCTTGCTATGTAATTTTCGGAATGATTCAAAAATGGCGGCGCGATTGGAAAAATCAAGCTTTTTCATTTTTTTCAGCGCCGATTGCAAAACCAAATCGTGCGCAGCGCTGCCACAAATCGCAAAATAGCTGTCGCCATGCTGAAAAATTTTATTCCAGCGCGCATCATCCAGCGCCGCAAGGCGCGTGTCACCAAACGTGGATTGACTATCCGCGGCAATAGAAATCACGCCGTCCTTTTTTACGGCAACAATCGTCGTCATGCTTGTTCCTTCATTAATTCAACCAAGCGCTCAAGCGCACGGTATACCGTTGCAGCCCTTACCTCAGAACGACTACCAGCGAATACCTGCTTTTCAGTAGTAATACCGTACGGCGTGGCCCACGCCAGCCAGACGGTGCCGACGGGTTTTTCCACTGAACCACCTGTCGGCCCTGCTATGCCCGATACCGCCACCGCCCAACGTGCGCACGCGCCATCCGCTGCGCCCTGCGCCATCGCGGCCACCACAGGCTCACTCACCGCGCCGAGGCCATCGATAAACGCCATCGGCACATCGAGCATCGCCGCTTTGGCTTGATTGGCGTAGGTAATATAACCGCGATCAAACCACGCGCTAGACCCCGCCACTTCGGTAATCGCACCCGCAATCAGGCCGCCGGTGCACGATTCAGCCGTCGTCACCGTCTCGCCACGGGCGAGTAACATTTGGCCTAGCTCGGCGGCTAAAGCTTCAATTTCAGAACTAAACATTTGCTGGTGACTCAATTAAAATAAAACAAAATAGTCCACGAAAGGCACGAAAGGAAAAAATCAATTCGTAAATCACGAAGTGAAGCATGTCAACAGAACACACTTTCAAGGTTTTGAATTTTTTCGTGCCTTTCGTGTTTTTCGTGGACTCAGGTTTTTTATCTTATCAAGACGCTTCTTCCACCGCTGGCGCTTGAATAAAGTGCTCGCGGTAGTATTTAAGTTCGTCGATCGATTCAACGATATCGGCCAATGCCGTGTGTGCGCCGCGTTTTTTAAAACCTTTGGCGATCGCGGGTTGCCAGCGTTTGCATAACTCTTTGAGCGTCGACACATCCAAATTGCGGTAATGGAACCACGTTTCTAATTCAGGCAAATATTTCACCAAGAAGCGGCGATCTTGATGCACCGAGTTACCGCACAACGGCGAAACGCCTTTCGGTACGTATTCGGAAATAAACGCGATCAATTGCGCCTCGGCGTCAGCTTCGGTCGTTGTCGATGCTTTCACTTTAGCGGTCAGGCCAGAATTGCCGTGCGTTCTAACGCACCATTCGTCCATGTTATCCATCAATTCATCAGGCTGATGAATCACCAGCACCGGGCCTTCGGCAACGATATTAAGATCATTGTCGGTAATCACGACGGCTATTTCGATCACACGGTCGGTTTCAGGCTCTAAACCCGTCATTTCCATGTCGACCCAGATGAGTCGGTTCTGGTCTTGTGGCATACTCGCGTAATCCAATCTTGAAAAAATAGTATTTTACTTCATGACCGACCTTTTTAGCGCTACCCAATTTTCACTTCTTTTTCTGTTTGCGCTGCTTGCTAGCGTTTTATTACAGCTTTGGTTGGCGCTGCGTCATATCAACCATGTAAAACGCCATTCCCGTGCAGTGCCAGCCGAGTTTGCCGAGCAAATCACGCTCGAATCGCATCAGCGCGCCGCTGCCTACACGGTGACGAAAACGCGCTTTGGTATGGCGACTACTTTATTTGACGCAATAGTACTCGCCGCATTTACGCTGGGCGGCGGGATTGAATGGTTGTCGCAACTGACAGCACAGTGGTTCACGCCCAATTCGACCGCGCACGGCGTGGCGCTGATTGCCGCGCTCGGCGTAGTGAGTAGTCTGTTATCGCTGCCGTTTTCCTTGATTTCCACTTTTGTCATCGAAGCGCGCTTTGGTTTTAACCAAATGACAGTCAAATTATTTATCGCCGATTTAATCAAAAGCACCGCAATTGGCGCGGCGATTGGCCTGCCTTTGATTGCTGCCGTGTTGTGGCTGATGGGTGCAATGGGCGAGCACTGGTGGCTATATGTATGGGCGACTTGGTTGGTGTTCTCATTGACCTTGATGTGGGTGTTCCCGACGTTTATCGCACCGCTGTTTAATAAATTTGTGCCGATGGAAGACGGCGAAATGAAAGACCGCATCGTCGGTTTGCTGACTCGCTGCGGTTTTCAATCGAATGGTCTGTTCGTGATGGATGGTAGCAAACGCTCAAGCCACGGCAATGCGTATTTTACTGGACTGGGCAAATCGAAACGGATTGTGTTTTTTGATACCTTACTCAAGCACTTGTCACCGTCTGAAGTCGAAGCCGTGCTGGCGCATGAGCTCGGTCATTTTAAGCATCGCCATATTGTGAAACGCTTAGTGTGGACGTTCGCCTTGATGCTGGGGATGTTGTGGGTGCTAGGGCAACTGAAAACACAGCTGTGGTTTTACAACGGACTCGGCGTAACTACGCCATCGACTGCCACAGCACTATTGCTATTTTTTATGGTGCTGCCGGTGTTTACTTTCCTATTTGCGCCAATCAGCTCGATGATGTCGCGTAAGCATGAATACGAAGCCGATGCGTTTGCCGCGAGTCAATCATCAAGCAGTGACTTGGTCAATGCGCTGGTTAAACTGTATCGCGATAACGCCGCTACGCTAACACCTGATCCGTGGCACAGTGTGTTTTACGATAGCCATCCACCAGCCAGTTTACGGATTGCCGCCTTAAAACGGTTAGCGGCTTAATTGGCTTTGGCTTCTGCCAAGCTGTGGGCTACAACAATGAGAAAGCCCACTGGAGAAAACCATGTCGCTCAATAACCAACACTGCGTTGAAAAAGCCGAAAAGCTCGATGCACTTGCCGCAGAAATGCTGTCCACCGAGCTGAACGATTGGATTATCGTCAACGATACACTAGAGAAAACTTTTCGCTTTAAGAGTTTTCATGAAACGATGGCGTTTGCCAACGCCGTCGCTTTTATCGCGCATCAACAAAACCATCATCCCGACATCACGCTGAGCTTTAGCCGCTGTAAACTCACTTGGAATACGCATTCAGTCGGTGGCTTATCACGTAATGACTTTATCTGCGCCGCGCGCGTGGATGCATTGACCTAAAACGGTGATTCAGTCCACGAAAACGACGAACAAAATCGCTTCTGCTTACCGCAGACTCGATATCACTGTGCATTAGATTCAGTTTTTCGTACTTTTCGTGAACTCCGTTTTTTCTGATTTAATAAAGGACCCATGAGCGAAACCGCCCGCATTGTCACCAGCTACGGCAAAGTTTATATCGTTGAACTTGCCGATGGCCGCCGCCTCTCCGCCTCGACCCGTGGCAAAAAAACCGATTACGCCTGTGGCGACCAAGTCGATATCGACGTACTCAATGCCGAACAAGCAGTCATCAATAAAGTCCTCGCACGCAAAACCCTGCTGTACCGCTCCGATGCGTGGCGCAGCAAAATGATCGCCGCCAATGTGACGCAAATTGTGATTGTTGTCGCGACGGAACCGAGTTTTTCGGACGAACTGATTGGGCGCGCGCTAATCGCCGCCGCCGCCGAAGGTATCCGCCCGATTATTTGCCTGAATAAATGTGATTTACCCGTGGCCGATGCCGCGCGCGCGCGCTTGGCCTATTACACGGGCTTGGGCTATCCGGTGGTAGAAATCTCGGCCAAACAAGATTTATCGCCGTTAGCACCGTGGCTGGATGGTCAAGTTTCAGTCTTAGTTGGCCAATCGGGGATGGGTAAATCAACGATTACCAATGCCTTGATTCCGGATGCGAATGCGCGGGTCAAAGAAATCTCCACGGCGCTCGACTCGGGTAAACACACCACGACGCACGCGCAGCTGTATAAATTAAATGCGACGTCTGAATTGATTGATTCGCCCGGCCTGCAATCATTTGGTTTAGCACACATTGGCGTCGAAGAATTACCACGTCTGATGCCCGATATGGCGCAGTATGTGGGCCAATGCCGTTTTCACAACTGCCGCCATCGCCAAGAGCCAGGCTGCGCGATTCACACCGCGATTGCCGACGGTAAGATTGCCAATGAAAGACTGGTTTTTCTACACAGACTGCAAGACGAGCTCAGCGCGGCTGCAACAAGTAAATACTAAGTCGTATCTATCAGACGTATTGCCCTAGAAACAAATAAAAACAATGCACACAGGGCAATACATCAGCACCATCAAATCGTTGCAAATTTTCAACAGTCCCGTGACGATGCAACATTACTCACAATACCATACTAGAATGACTGTTTCGTCAGCAATCTGACTTTAAACCGTCGCTAGGTGTTTAATGACTTCATCCCTTCCGTATATCGTCGACCAAGTCGGCTTACCGATTCTTGGCCAACCCTATCTGTTTAGCGATGCCAAGATGGCAACGTTTATCCTCGACAGCCAAGCCAGCGCCCTCAATCAGCTACTGGATACTTATATCAATCAGCCTTCAGCAGGCCAATTTGAATACCGCTGTTTAGCCGCCAAAGGCCAAACATTCAGCATCATGATTATGGCGCAAATGACCATCGACGCCAGCAATCCAGCAGGTCAGGTATACGGTAAGGAACGTTACTCAGAATTGTCGTTTTGGATTCCTTGTTATGATCGCCAAGCCCTCGCACGCGGTGAATTTAAACCTGCACTATTCTTGCCATTTTTATTTCCTGATAGTTTCTCAGCAATAGCCACTGGCCGGGAAATGTTTGGTTTTCGCAAACAACTCGCCGCATTCACCTACCCCAACGGCGAACTCAACGTGTGGCAGCCGCAATTTACCGCCAGTACCTGCGGTTTTAAAACGCTGAGCGCTGAAAGCATTGCCCAACAATACGATTTCATTTCGCTACTCGACCAAAGCGATGAGCCACCCGCGGCCGCGGCATGGGCCAGCACCAGCGAAGCCGCCACTGGAATGATTGAGCACCTGTTTGGCCAGCAATGGACTTGCGGCGAAACCGGCGAGGTATTGGGCGATATCAATGAAGATTTTCTCGCACACTGCCCTGCGCTATTTATCAAGCAATTCCCAGCAATTGAAGGCGCGCAAAATGCCGAAGTACGCAGCATCACCAGCGCACCGTTCCAGTTACAAGCATTTCATGGCGGATTTCCATGGCTCAAAGGCCTGAGCTTGAAGCAATTCGACTTGCAATTTATGCGTCTAGCCAGCCATCCGATTGTCAGTCAGCTGGGTTTAACACCAATATCCAGTACGCCAGATGTCGATACTGTCAGCACCAAAGGATTTTGGGTTAACGTGGATTTCTCACTCGAGACAGGAAAAACACTACAGTCGATTAAGCCGCCAAAACAAAAAATCGCCATCCTTGGTGGCGGCATCGGTTCATTAAGTACAGCCTATGGCATCACTCAAGATCCAGATTGGCAATCAAAATATGACATCACCATCTATCAGATGGGCTGGCGACTCGGCGGCAAAGGCGCAAGCGGGCGCAATCGCGAGATCGCCGATCGGATTGAAGAGCACGGCCTGCACATCTGGTTTGGCTATTACGACAATGCCTTTGCACTGATTCAAAACTGCTACGCCGAATTAGCGCGCTCTAGTAATGCACCACTGGCAACATGGGATCAGGCGTTCAAACCGCATAACACGATTGTGGTAGAAGAATATGTGAAAGAACAATGGCGCACTTGGGCACTATCATTCAAGCCTAACGGTGAAGTTCCAGGTCAAGGCGATAGCAAAAGCGATCACCCGATTGGGTTTTTCGCCCACCTTCGCGAGTCACTGACTGAACTGCATCAAGCGCTGCAACAACAAATTGGTAAATCGGACAGTGCACGGCAAGCCGCAGCACGCCACTTTACGCGCAGCGTGTCGCATACAGGGGATAGCATTTTAGGAAAAGTGCTCGACGTGGTCGGTAAACCGGTTGAAATGGTGGTCGAACACGAAGTGGAGCGTATTTTTACGCAACTGCAAAGCCTTTATGAATCATTCCCGCAACGCCATGAAATCGCCACACTGCACACCACGCCAGTTCCAAACCACTGGCTGGATGTAATTGCCGAAATCAAAGCCTTAGTTGAGCAAGTACTAGCACCGTTTGCCGAAATTTTCGATTCAATCCGCCGTATTTTAACGCTGGTCGATATCGCACTCGCGGTTGCCAAAGGCATTTTGCTCGATGGCGTTTTAATCAAAGGCTACACCGCCATCAATCAGTATGATTTTACCGAATGGCTGATTCTGCACGGCGCTAGCGTCGATGCGGCTAATTCGGCTTTAGTACGCGCGTTTTATGATTTGTATTTAGGCTTTCCGAATGGCGAAAACAAAATCGTCGGCGACGGCGTTGCCATTGGCGGCAACGTCTCGGCAGGGGAATTACTACACAGCTATATCCTGGTCACGCTGTGCTACAAAGGGGCGGTGATGTGGAAGATGCAAGCCGGCATGGGCGATGTGGTAATGACGCCGATTTACCAAGTACTCAAGCAGCGCGGCGTCAAATTCGAGTTTTTCAACAAGGTAAGCAATTTACATTTAAGCGCCGACCAGCAGCAGATCGCATCAATTGATATTGACGTCCAAGCAACCTTAAAGCCGAATATTGCGAGTTACAATCCGCTGTACGATGTGAAAGGATTGCCGTGCTGGCCGTCTACGCCACTGTACGAGCAACTCGAACAAGGGCAAGCGCTCAAAGCGCAAGACATTAATCTGGAGTCGGCGTGGAGCCCGTGGCCGGCCGTTGCGAAAAAAACGCTGCAACTGGGGCAAGACTTTGACCTTGTCGTACTTGGCATTTCCGTCGCCGCCCTGCCGTTTATTACCGAAGAACTCAGCCAAGCCAACCCAGCTTGGCAAGCGATGCTGAACAATGCCGCCACCACGCAAACTCAGGCGATGCAGCTTTGGCTCAATATTAATTTAGAAGAAACTGGCTGGCCTTTAGCGAGCCCGATTCTGGATGCCTACGGCGAGCCGTTTAATACTTGGGCAGCCATGGATCAAACGCTAGACAAAGAAAACTGGCCGCTGAATCAACAACCCTTTGGTATTGCCTACTTCTGCAACAATATGAAGGACGCTGAGCCTATACCCCCGTTTAGCGATCATAATTTCCCAGCGCAACAAGAAGAGCGTGTTAAACAAAGCGCCAAGGCATGGCTCAAGCATTACACCGGTCATTTATGGCCTTATGCTACCCAAGCCGATGGACAAAGCCTAGATTGGTCTAAGCTCGTTGATTTAGAAAATCGGCAAGGTGAAGCGCGCCTGGATGGACAGTATTTCCGTGCTAACGTTGACCCAACCGAACGCTATGTTTGCAACGCGGCCAATACCAATCAGTATCGCCTAAAAGTTGACCAATCCGGTTTTGCCAATTTGTACTTGGCAGGCGACTGGGTCAATAATGCGGCGTTAAACCTAGGCTGCGTAGAATCAACAGTCATCTCTGGCTTGCAAGCAGCCCGTGCATTAAGCGGCTATCCTATAACGATTCAACACGAAACATTCTAACTTGCACTTGCCAAGCCATCTGAATGAGCGAGCGAATTGATCGCGAGTTCATTCCGATGGCGAGGTGTCTTGAGTAAGGCTCACTATGATCTCTCTCCCCGCTTATCGTTTGCTCGAGCAATTACACGACAGTGAACACTCCAGTGTGTTTCGCGCTATAGATGAGCGGGATTTGATGCCAGTGGTGCTCAAATTTTTTTATAAATCAAATCCTTCCCACCACCATATTGCACGTTTTAAGCGCGAATATGCGATTGCAGAGCGATTGTGCCATCCCAACATCTCGCGCCCGCTAGCATTGACACACCACGATGCCTACTGGGTGATGATTATGGAGGATCAACACGGGCAGTCGCTCAATCAACATCCGCAGCTGAAACAAGGCCGACCAATTGATCTGGCCTCGTTTTACGAGATTGCACTGCAACTATGCGCGGCATTGCAATTCATCCATCAACACAAAATCATTCACAAAGACATTAATCCCGCCAATTTGTGCTGGAATGAAACGACCCGCCAACTCCAAGTGATCGATTTTGGCGTAGCCAGTGAATTGGGCCAAGAAAGCCCACAAATTCAAAACCCACATACAATAGAAGGCACCCTGGCGTATATGTCGCCCGAGCAAACGGGACGCATGAATCGCATCGTTGACTATCGCTCTGATTTTTACTCGATGGGAATTACCTTTTACGAGCTGCTCGCGGGAAAAACGCCGTTTACCAGCTCGGATGCCATGGAAATGGTGCACTGCCATTTGGCGCAAACACCAGATTGGTCCTTGCCCGCATTTCAATCGCTACCACCCCACCTGATTACGCTTTTGCAACGACTGCTGGAAAAAAATGCTGAGGCACGCTATCAAAGTTTACAAGCGCTCATCAACGACTTAAAACATTGCCAAACTCAGCAATCAAATAATCCGAATCAAGAGATGGGTTTAAGCGATCACAACGGCGTATTTCAAATCCCACAAAAACTGTATGGTCGCGAGCAAGACGCCAAAGTGTTGATGGATGCATTTGACCGTGTCTGCACAGGGCAAAGTGAAATGCTCTTGGTGGCGGGGTTTTCTGGCATCGGCAAATCAGCGATTGTGAATGAAATTCAACGCGCTATTGTGGCTCGCCGTGGTTATTTTATGGCGGGCAAGTTCGACCAATATCAGCGCAATACGCCTTACTCATCGCTCATTCAAGCCTTTCAAGATTTGATCCGCCAATTACTGAGCGAGCCTCGCTCACAACTTGACCAATGGGCGGCCAAAATTCACGGAGCCTTGGGTGCCAATGCAGGGGTCATCACACAACTTATTCCCGAACTGAGCTTAATCATTGGCGATACCGAAGCCGTGGTTGAGTTGCCGCCACTCGAATCGCAAAATCGGCTCAACCGTCTTTTCGAGCGCTTTGTCCAAGTTTTTTCTAGCGAAGAACATCCTCTGGTGATCTTTCTGGACGATTTACAGTGGGTGGATCAACCCACATTAAAATTAATTGAGTGGAGTATGCGCGACGCGGATAAGCGCTACTTACTTTTAATCGGGGCTTACCGTGATAACGAGGTCGATTCGGCGCATCCTTTGATTGCACTGCGGGATGATTTACTCAAACGCCAAGTCACATTGCACACGCTCAATTTAGCGCCCCTGCAACAAAGTCACGTGAATGAATTGATCGCCGATGCACTGCACATGCCTGCGGCGGACTGCCAAACATTGGCGCAGCTTTGTTTCGACAAAACCCAAGGCAATCCGTTTTTCCTCAATCAATTTTTAAGCACCATTTATGAATTAGCGTACCTGAGTTTTGATTTTGAGCGTAATCACTGGTTGTGGGATATTGAGCAAATTGAAAAGGCCGACTTTACTGACAATGTTGTCGAATTAATGATCAGTAAAATTCGTCGACTACCCGAGCTGACTCAGCAACTGCTGCAATTGGCAGCCAGTATCGGCAACCGCTTTGATTTGAGTACGCTTGCGACCGTTTGCAAACGGACTCCCTACCAAACCCAAGCTGGTCTTTGGCCTGCCTTGCAAGCCGATTTGATTCTTCCCTTAGATCAACACTACAAATATCTGCAAGAAGACGACACCAAACCCCTCATCAGCTATCGTTTTTTACATGACCGTGTACAACAAGCGGCATATGCACTGGCAAGCGATGAACAGAAACAGCATCACCACCTGAGCATTGGCCGCTTACTGCTTAGCAAGGTGCCTAGCGACCATATTGACGATCAATTATTTACGATCATCGAGCAATTTAATGCCGGTCGGGTCTTAATTAGCGATCCTGCAGAACGGGTTGCGATTGCTCACTTAAATTTACAAGCAGGTCTAAAAGCACGCACCTCGGCAGCTTACCAAGCCGCGTTTCATCACTTGCAGATTGGCTTAAGCCTACTCACTACCGATTGCTGGCAAGCCTGCCCTCAACTCACGCTGGATTTACATATTAGTGCTGCAGAAAGCGCTTATCTTTCTGGCGATTTTGCCAGTGCCGAACGTATTTACCCGCTGGTGCTGCGTCAATCCACTAGGGTATTGGACCAAATCCGTTGCTATACAATACAAGCAAGCCAATACCAGCTAGAAGGCCGTTTCTTGGAAGCGATTGCGATTCAGCGCACAGGACTGCAGCTACTGGGTTTTTTGATCCCAACCGAGGATGCAGACTTACTCAAAGAAGTAGCGCAAGATTTTAGCGACATCGCCACTTTATGCGCCCATCGCTCGATGGCCGAACTGATGCAAGGCAGAACCCTAAGTGACGCTGAGCAACTTGCCGCGATGCAATTGTTATTTGGGATGTGGTATGCCAGCTACCTGGCCGGCTTACCCAATTTAAATGCACTAACAACGACGACCATGACCCGGCTTTCCTTACAGGCGGGGCATTGCGATATTTCACCGTTTGCCTATGTAAATTATGCCTTCATCGTCGCTTTTATTTTGCAACAACACGACGTCGCGGCGCAGTTTGGCGCCAGTGCGATTGAACTTGCCAATGCACAAACTAATTTAGCGATTCGTGGCAGTACACATTTTCTGTTTGCCACGTTTACTAATTACTGGCATCAGCCACTCAATACTTCGAATGCCTACTACGACAACGCATACACCTGGAGTTTGGAAAGTGGCGATTTTGCCACCGTCGGTTATATCGTCGCAGTTCGCTCGACCGACCGAGTGATTCAAGGGCAAAACCTCTCCGAACTATTAGCAAGTTGTGAACGCGATATTTTGCTACTGACCAGCACAGGGCAGCAGGATATGGTCGATTGCACCAGCGTAGGCACGGTGCAGTCTATTAAAAATCTACAAGGCCAAACACGACACGCAGCAACGTATGACGATGCGGAATTTAGCGAAGAAAAATTTCTGATCGACTACGCGAGCAAGCCATTGCATTTGGCCTATTTCTATCACGGAAAAATTCGAAATGCATTTTTGTTTGATACCGAGCAGGCAGAAGAATTAGCCGACAAACTCACTCTGGTCGAACAATATGTGCCTGGTCAATGCAAGATTCCAGAAGCGACTTTTTATACCGCCCTCATTCGGCTGCGCACACTACAACGCCAGCCAACACACGCAAACCATGCCGCAATTTATACCCAAGCCTTGCAGCTAAATGAAAAATTCCTCGCTTGGGCACAGCAATGCCCCGCCAATTTTGCGGCGCAGTCATTACTACTGCAAGCTCAACTCGCGCAATTAAATGGCGATACCGCCTGCGCGATTACGCTTTACCCACAAGCCATCGCCACCGCCAAAAACAATCAATATGTGAATTTAGCGGCACTGGCCAATGAATTGTATGGCGAATTCTGGCTGGTACAGCGGCAAGAACGGATTGCCGAGGTATTCTTCCGTGATGCCCTCCAGCTCTATCGTACATGGGGAGCAGAAGGCAAAGCTAAGCAATTACAATATCGCTACCCTGAGCTCGTTCCCGTCACGCGCAATAAAAATCGCCAAACAACTTCGATGACACCATTATCTGGAACCGCAAATACTGGAATGGGCAGTCTTCATTTTCTTGATCTTGCCTCGATTTTGAAAGCGAATCATGCGCTCTCCAGTGAAGTGGCACTCAGCCCAGTCTTAGCCAAGCTACTGGGCATCGTTAAAGAAAACTCTGGCGCACAAACCGTACGTTTGTTTCTCAGCAACACTAATCCAAAAGCAAGCACCGAAGCTTGGTTTTTGGAAGGCGAAGCATCCGACAATCAAGTCAACGTTCTGCAATCGCAAGCCATCGCGCTAAACGGACTCAGCAGCCCACTCTTGCCACTGTCTTTATTACGTTACGTGGTTCGCAGCGGCAAAGAAGTGATTGAGGAAAATATCTGCCACTCAGAAAATTATGCGATGGATCCATATGTGTTGGCTCAGCACCCTAAATCGGTGATGTGCCTGCCGATTATGCGGTTCTCCCAAGTGACTGGGGTGCTGTATTTAGAAAATAATTTAACCGCTGGGGCTTTTACTCAAGAACGCGTCGAATTTCTACGTGTGCTCGCGGTACAAGCGCTGATCTCAATTGATAATGCGCGCCTATACGACAGCCTAGAGCGTCAGGTCGCCGAACGCACCGCCAATCTGAATCAAACTTTGCTGGAACAGCAGGCAATTTTCGACAATACCGCCATCGGGATTGCTTTTGTCAAAGACCGTATCGTGCAGCGCTGCAATGCGGGCTTAGCCAAACTATTTGCTTACGAACGAGAAGAGCTGATCGGCCAGCCAACACGTATTTTTTATGCCAGCGATGAAGATGCCGAGCACTATGCCAAGATTGCTTATGCTCAAATCATGCAAGGCGGCTACCATGCTGACCTGCAATTAGTGAATAAACAGGGACAGAAGATTTACTGCGAACTCCACGCCCGTTTACTCGATAGCGAGCATCCAGAACAAGGCATCATCACCACTATCCAAGATATTTCGGAACGCAAACAAGCCGAACTTGCCTTAGCCGAAGCCAAAGAACGCGCCGAAGAAGCCACGCAAGCCAAATCGATGTTTCTGGCGAATATGAGCCATGAAATTCGCACACCAATGAACGCCGTCATGGGGATGAGCCGCCTTGCTTTAAAAATCGCCAACGACGAAAAGTTACGTAATTACCTGCAAAAAATTGTCATTTCGGCAGAAAATCTGCTCGGGATTATCAATGACATCCTCGATTTTTCGAAAATTGAAGCCGGTAAACTTGAATTGGAAACCATCCCATTTC
This sequence comes from Deefgea chitinilytica, assembly GCF_016881405.1. Classification (GTDB taxonomy): domain Bacteria; phylum Pseudomonadota; class Gammaproteobacteria; order Burkholderiales; family Chitinibacteraceae; genus Deefgea; species Deefgea chitinilytica. The sequence goes on along the minus strand of NZ_WOFE01000008.1, from coordinate 99,352 downwards.
AATTGGATAGCTTGCTCAATCCACTATCAGATTTAATCATGCTGCGTACCGAGGCGAAAGACGTCGAGGTCATTTTCCGCATTGCGCCGAATGTACCGCAACGTCTAATCGGTGATCGTTTACGCTTAAGCCAAGTGCTGAATAATTTGGCCAGCAATGCCAGCAAGTTTACCGAGCAAGGTGAGATTGTGCTCGACATCCGCGTCGAATCCCAACAGCACGACCGCGTGGCATTACGCTTTACCCTTAGCGACACAGGCATCGGGATGAGCCCAGCACAAATTGCCTCGCTATTTCAATCTTTCACTCAAGCAGATAGCTCGATCACGCGCAAATATGGTGGTACTGGCTTGGGGCTAAGTATCAGCAAGCAATTAGTCGAAATGATGGGCGGCCAGCTCACCGTTGGCAGCACACTGGGGCAAGGCAGTACATTCCGTTTTACGCTGGAATTAGGCACGGAGGCCAATCCTGCCGCTACTGGATTCGCTCATACAATCCCTCAGCGTGTACTCATTGTTGATGACCATGCGGTAGCCCGAGAAGTGCTTGCCGAAATGGTCAGCTCATTCGGCGCCCAAGTCGTACTGGCCGACTCCGGCAAAGCAGCCTTAGCCACCCTGATTAACGCCGCCAAAGCCAAGCAGCCTATTGACTTGGTGTTAATGGATTGGCAAATGCCGGAATGGGATGGCATCGAAACCATTGAACGTATACGCTCAGAATCCATACTTAGCAACAGCCCTACAGCAATACTCATGGTTACAGCCTATGCCCTCGATGACATCATGCGCCAAGCAAACCAAGTTAAGCCCGATGGATTCCTGGTAAAACCAGTTAGCCGACAACTGCTACACGAGCATTTCCAAACGCTGCTAGGCTCGAGCAGCAGTGCAACGACCACAGTCCCTCATCCACCCAGCGCGCCACTGTCGCTGCTCGATGGTGCGCGGCTATTGCTCGCTGACGACACCGAGTTTAATCGAGAAATTGTACTGGGCATTCTCGGCGAAGCGCGTATCACCATCGACATCGCCGAAAATGGCCAAATTGCCCTCGACAAGGTGCAGTCGACTCAATACGATTTGATTTTGATGGATATTCAAATGCCAATCATGGATGGTTTAAGCGCCAGCCGTGCGATACGGCAATTGGGTCTACAGTTACCAATTATCGCGATGACCGCTCACGCGATGGTGGGAGATCGCGACGCTAGCCTGGCCGCGGGAATGAATGCACACATTACCAAGCCAATCGATGCCGAAGAACTGATCCAAACACTGCAACACTGGATTTCACCACAACAACTGGTCGGCAGAACCGTGCCAGTTCAGCTGGAACAGCAAAGTAACTACGTAATCGAAACCAGCCAAGCCGCGCCAGTCACAGGACTCGACTTAACAGTAGCTTTAAAATTGCTAGGGGGCAATCAAGGTTTATTACAACGCTCCTTAGCGATTTTTTCCCGCGACTACGGAGCCGTTGGTCTAATCGTCGGCGAAGCTTTAGCCGAACGAAACTTACCACGGATTGCTGACAACGCACATGCAGTCAAGTCTGCGGCGGCCTACTTAGGCGCAGCTACGCTATCGAGCAGTGCTGCAGCGTTAGAAACGGCGGTACGCGTTGGCAAAGAGGCAGAAATTCCAGAACGTGTAGCGTATTTTCAGCAACAATTGGCCATTACGCTTGATGCGATTGCTCATACCGTCGAAGCGAGCGAGCCAGTGCCATCGAATGCTGAAAACAATATTAATCAAGCTTTGCAGCAACTAGATGCCATCGCCCCACTGATCCAAACAGGCAATTTTGCCGCTAACCGACAACTGGATGAGCTCAGTAAACTATTAGCGGCACGTTGGCAAAAACAGATTAGCGAAATTGGTCGCTTATTTGACTATATGGAAACGGACGCTGCAATCGCCGCGCTCGTTGAGCTACAACAGGCATTACGTGCCCAGCAGGATACATAATGAGCGAACGGCAAAAAATTTTGGTCGTGGATGATTCGGCCAGTAATCGACAACTCTTGGGCGAGCTATTGCAAGCAGACTACACCGTATTGTTAGCAAAAAATGGCGAACAAGCCTTGCTTCGGGCACGAGACCTCAAACCTGATTTGATCTTGCTGGATGTCATGATGCCTGAAATGGACGGCTATGAGGTGCTACGCTTACTCAAAGCCGATCCACAAACAGCGCCAATTGGGGTGATTTTTATCACGGGTCTTGACACGCCAGACGATGAAGAACGCGGTTTATTAATGGGAGCATCTGACTATATAACCAAGCCATTTCACTCTGCTGTAGTCAAAGCCCGCGTTGCGGTGCACATGCAAGTGGCTCGGCAACGCCGAATGCTGGAAATTTTAGCCAATATTGACGCCCTCACTGAGCTGCCTAATCGACGCCAACTCGATGTAGTGTTGGCCGCGGAATGCTCGCGCGCAGGACGCACTGGCAATCCTTTATCGGTCGCGTTGTTGGATGTTGATTATTTCAAACTATATAACGACTACTATGGTCATGCGATGGGCGATCGGGTACTGCAAACCATTGCCAGTGTACTGAATGGCAAAATGAAACGCCCTAGTGATTTAGCCGCCCGCTATGGCGGCGAGGAATTCGTTTTAATCATGCCAGACACCCTAATTGATGGCGCCCTCGAACTAGCTCAAGAGCTATGCCAGGCAATTGCTTCACTGCAAATTCCACACGAAAAATCAAAAGACTATGCATGTGTCACGGTGAGTATTGGCATCGCCAGCAGCTCAGCCAAGGTGCCGCCGACGGCCGAAAGCTTATTGCAAGTCGCCGATGCTCGCCTGTATCATGCCAAAGCTGCGGGTCGCAATCGAGCCTTGGCCACTTAAACGAAACAATACCGCACGCTTAATACCTCCACAGATTCAGGCTGAGCGGCCAATTGAAGCGCCGCCGTGAATGTAACACGCGAACGAGTTTTATACTCACTAGCACACCCAACCGACACACTAGGTATAACCTTGTAATACCTACAGAACATAGACAACAAAGCAATACCCTTATTATTTTGAGCAATTAATTTATGTTTTCTGCGAAATTGATTCGCCAAATCGAATCTGAACTACTCAAACACTCAGGCCGAATTTTGGTGGAAGACATCTCAGGCGAAACATTAATCATCAAGCGCCAAGAAGCCGCACGCCCACAATTTGGCTACACGCTATTAAATGCCTTGGCCAAAATATTTCGGCAGCCCTTGCTCTGCGCAGTACCGGCTCCCGGGGGCGCCGCCGCACAAGCCATCGAAATTCAGCGCCTCAGAACTCTGCGACAAGCGGGGGTTCCAGTACCTGAGGTGCGGCATATTGCCGATCAGTGGTTTGCAATGACCAGCGCTGGCACGCATTCAGTCGATGAATTGATTCGCACTTCGCCACAGCAGCAATTAGCCGTTTGGCAAGCAGGGCTAGCAGCGATTTTGCACGTCCATCAATGCGGTCAAAATTTAAGTCAAGCTTTTGCCCGCAACATCATGTGGCAAGATGGCAAGATTCAATTTATCGATTTTGAGGACGACCCCAGCAAAACGCTGCCCGTCGCCTACGCCCAAACCCGGGATTGGCTGCTCTATCTACACTCGACGGCATACCAAATGAATACCGATCCTGTGACCCTGACGAGGCTTTGGCAGCAACAACTACAACAAGATGACCCCGAAGTTCAGCAACTAGTGCAAAGTTGCAGCCAGCAATTAGCATTTTTGCGCCACCTTCCGCGCCAACGCAAGCCCTGGGGACGCGATGTCGTATCGCTACAAGGCGTTGGTGAACTATTGCACGTACTAAGAAAATAACGATGTATTGGCCTAACGCCTTTTTCTACGCTGCCTTAGCGACCAATACACCCAAAGTCGCCAAATAATATGCACCGAGAAAAAGGCAGATAAAGCCAATAGCAGCGCCAGCAAAGGCAAACCAATCAATAAAGGCGCCCCCAATGACTGGATCCAAACCCACATCGCCGACATCCAATCAACTAAACTCAAGGCAGAAAATGATGGCATCAACATCGTTTTAACCGCCCCGCTCGCCCCATACACCCACGCGCCAATTTGATAAGCCAACCAATAAATCGGCCCTATCGTTAATGGATTGGTATAGAAAGTACCTAAAATGGCAACGGGCAAGTTCACTCGAAAAATCAAACACAAAATCGACGAGGTAATCACTTGCAAGGGCCCCGGAATCAAGCCACCAATCATCCCGACCGCCAAGCCACCGGCCACCGATTTGCGATTTAAATGAAATAAATTCGGATGCTCAAACCAATGCGCAAAACGGCTAAGCCAGCGGTTTTGCAACATCGTTTGATGATTAGGTAGCCAACGACGTAAATATTTGCGGGGCATTCGGCAATTTTCTCGTGAATTTAGCTATGACAGACTGCATTATTGTCGCAAAATTCAATTATTCACTTCAGCAAATAAGATAAATAGAAAATCATGGTTGCCGTAACTCGCCCACTCGCCCAATCCATCGCTGAAGCAGCCGATCCTGACCGCTGGCTGATCGCCCTTTCCGAGCGTTATCCGCCACAAGAGCTGGCTCGTCTGCGTGAAGCGCTCGATTGGGTTGCCGAGTTATATAGCAATGCGCTCAATCCGGATACGCAAACTTCATTATTCATACACGCTGTTGCCAGTGCCTCCATCGTCGCTGATTTGCGTATGGATGCCAATGCAGTGATTGCGGCCTTGTTGTTTTGCGTGCCAGACAAGCTCAGTAGCGCCACCGAGCAAATTAACAAACGCTTTGGCAGTACAGTCGCCGCCTTGGTCGATGGCATTTTAAAAGTACGGCAATTACGCCAATTGGCACAGCCACAGCATGGCAAAGCAGAAGATTACGCACAACAAGTTGAAGCGCAGCGCAAAATGCTGTTGGCCATGGTGGAAGACATTCGTGCCGTGCTAATCAAGCTAGCGTGGCGCACGCAAACCATGCATAGCCTTGCTAACGTCAGCGAAGAACAGCGCCGGATTATTGCGCGCGAAACGCTGGATTTGTTTGCGCCACTGGCCAATCGACTGGGCGTTTGGCAAATCAAATGGGAGCTGGAAGACTTAGGTTTTCGCTATTTGCACACCGATACCTACAAAAAAATTGCCAAATTACTCGACGAACGCCGCGTTGATCGCGAACAGTTCATCGGGGATGTCATCAGCAAGCTGCGCGGCGAACTTGCGCTGGCTGGCGTGACTCATGTTGATTTAATGGGGCGGCCCAAACACATCTACAGCATCTGGAAAAAGATGCAGAAAAAGAAACTCGATTTTTCTGAGCTATACGATATTCGTGCGGTGCGGGTCTTGGTTGATGATGTCAAAGATTGCTACACTGTACTCGGGATTGTACATAACCTGTGGCAACCAATTCCGGGTGAATTTGACGATTACATCGCCCAACCAAAAGGCAATTTTTATCGCAGCTTACACACAGCGGTGATCGGGCCAGCAGACAAAGCCGTTGAAGTACAAATTCGTACTTTTGATATGCATGAACACGCTGAATTTGGCGTCGCAGCCCACTGGCGTTACAAAGAAGGCGGGAAAGGCGATTCGCGTTACGAAGAAAAAATCGCCTGGTTACGGCAATTGCTCGACTGGCGGGAAGACGTCGCCGGTGAGGCTGATTTCTCGGATGCATTTAAAGCTGAATTATTCGATGACACGATTTATGTGCTCACCCCTGCTGGGCGCGTTATTTCGCTGCCCAAAGGCAGTACCGCAGTCGATTTTGCTTACCACTTGCACACCGATCTAGGCCACCGCTGCCGTGGCGCTAAAGTTAACGGGGCGATTGTTCCACTCGGAACACCACTCGAAAATGGTCAACGTATTGAAATACTGGCCGCCAAAACCGGTGGTCCAAGTTTAGATTGGCTGCACCAAGGCTATATCAAAAGTCATCGCGCACAGCAAAAAGTACGCCACTGGATTCGTCAGCAACATCTCGATGTGGCGATTGAAGCAGGTCGTGCGCTATTTGACAAAGAATCTTCGCGCACCGGAGCGAATAATATTGGTCATGAACTAATTGCACAAAAATTAGGCTACAAACAAATCGAGGATGTATTTGCCGCCTTAGGGCAAGGTGAATGCTCATTACGAGCCCTAGCAATTGCCTTTAACGAATCATTAGCGCCAATTGATGAGCCTGACGAACCAGAAGACTTTGTTAAAACCGCACGCGCCAATCAAAGCGGCGAGGGTATATTAATCGAAGGGATAGACAAGCTCATGACCATGCTGGCTAAGTGCTGCAAACCGGTACCGCCAGATCAAGTAATGGGTTTTGTGACCAAAGGCCGCGGCATTTCCATTCACCGCACCGATTGCCTTACGCTGAAACGGCTCGCTTCTGAGGCGCCTGAACGTTTAATTAAAGCCGATTGGGGTAAATCGAGTGGCCACGTTTTTTCAGTTGATATTTTGGTCGAAACACTCGAAAGACCCAGTATGTTGCGGGACTTATCAGATGTGATGGTACGCGACAAAATCAACGTAACAGCTGTACATACACAAAATAAAGACGCTCGCTCCCAAATGCGCTTTACGATTGAAATCAAAGATAGCGAACAATTACATAAAGTTTTTGCCCGTCTTAAAGAAATACAAGGTGTGATTCGAGTATCACGACTTTAGCATTAACAAACATGACGTTTATTCAAACAAAACAATAAAAGATTTGTTTTTTATTGCCGATAAGATCTATTCTGATTTCACGTCTAAAGACATTATCGAGGCACGCCATGTTTAGTTCTCTACGCAATAAGTTAATTGCTTTTATTGCCCTCTTGCTGCTCATCACCGTAGGTTTAATTTCATTGGGTGGTTACTTCAAGATGCGAGGCGTCATGATTGACTCGTTGCATAGTGAAGTTGTCGCCACCGCAACAGGCAATAATGTGACGCTACGCGACTGGGTTTCTAGTCACAAGATGATTGTTGGCGCCATGGCGACAGCACTCAGCACAGCCGCTGACCCAATGCCGCCTTTAGTTCAAGGCGCAAAAAGTGCCAAGTTTGATTCGGCTTACTTTGGCAAAGCCGATAAGCAAATGATTACTAGCCGAGAGCTTGGATTACCAGCAGGCTACGATCCAACAAGCCGACCTTGGTACCAACAAGCCGTCGCAGAAAAACGCACCATCCTAACGGCCCCCTATGTTGATGCAGGTAGTAAACGCCTCACTATGTCGTTCGCGTCGCCAGTTGAAGCAAACGGAACGCTGCTAGGCGTGGTCGGCACCGATATTATGCTTGATGATATTGTAAAAGATGTTCTCAATATCAAACTCACAGGCGAAGGCTATGCGATCTTACTCGGTAAAGATGGCAAAGTACTTGTGCACAAAAATCAAGCGTATATCCAAAAACCAATTAACGAAATCAGCCCTGATTTATCTGTTGACTTACTTGCCAAATACGCCAGTGAGAAATCACTTAACACGATACAAATCGATGATAAATCTCGACTTGTCTACATTCAGCCGATTGAAGGCTCTGACATGTATCTGATGTTTGTTATTGATAAGGCAGTCGCACTTGCGCCGCTCAATCAACTGCTGATAATTGCGTTAGTCGCCTTGATTGGCCTGTTGGTAGTACTTATCCCAATCGCGAGTATGTTAGTAAGCAAAATGCTGGTGAACCTGCGTGTAATGCGTGATCGCATGCAGCAGATTGCCAGTGGTGGTGGAGACTTGACGCGTACGCTAAACATCCAAGGCAATGATGAAATCGCGCAAATGGCGATGGCTTTTAATCAATTTACAGGCCAACTTCGCACGATGTTTATTGATATCCGTAAAGAAACAGAGAACCTCACTCACGGTGTAACCGATATCAATAGCGTGCTACAACAACTGGCGAATGACTCTGCACTACTATCAGACTTGGCGGCTTCGAATGCCGCAACGATTGAAGAAATCACCGTCAGCATCAGCCACATTGCAGACAACTCAAATGACGCCAATCAGTTAGTGACGAGTACAGGTGCACTCTCTGGAGAATCGGCTTCAACTGTCCGTGAAGTAGCTAAAGAAGTGAGTCAATCAGCGGCGGAAGTAGAAGGCTTAGCGAGTCTCTTAAATAGTCTTAATCAACGCTCGCAGGAAATTAGCGGAATTATCCGAGTAATCAAAGAAATTGCCGACCAAACCAATTTATTGGCGCTGAACGCGGCGATTGAAGCGGCTCGAGCAGGTGAACAAGGCCGTGGATTTGCAGTTGTGGCAGATGAAGTTCGTAAATTAGCAGAGCGGACTGGTCATGCCACAGTTGAAATTACGGGCATGATCGATGGCATACGCAATGAAACGGATGCTGCTGTTGCCAACATGCAGTCGACGATTACCACCGTGCAAAGCGGCGTTACGCTCTCTGAATCTGCAGCCGAAAAAATTGCCCACATTCGTGAAAATATGCATACCGTGATGATCAAAATTGGCGAAATTGCACACTCAACCAAAGAGCAACAAGATGCTACAACGGCAATGGCGCAAAGTGCTGAAAACATCACTAACCAAATGCAGCAATCAGATGCTGCCCTGCACAGAGCAACCGGTGCAGTACATCAACTCAATGATTTGGCCGTATTCCTAAGGCAACTATTTGGTAATTTTAAACTTTAAATCCCATCATCTAAAAAGAACAAAGCCAGTGACAACTTCACTGGCTTTGTTCTTTAAAACATCTGACAAAGTTCTAATCTACACTCAAACGAAGTCAGTTTAGTTAACATCACTTACGCTTCTTTCTTACGCTTTATTAAGCTTCACAAAGACTAATACGAGAAATTGCAAGACAACTTACTAGGAAAAATGAATTAGCAAGCACGCTGATTTAAAGTTTTCCGTACTTACTCAGCAATTTATCCAGCCACTTAGATGCAGTTAAACGTTGCGGCATAGTGCCTTTGTACAGCAGCACCTCCAGATGTTCAAACGCCTCTCTCCGTTGGCCATTGCAGATCAATTGGGCAATATTTTTCAATACTTCATCATCTGAAACAAAGTCCCCTTCTTGAATTACAGGCCTAGACATGCTCTGAACTTCACGATCCAAAGGGCTTTCAGATTTTAAAGATTGACTAATTGACGCAACCTCTTCGCTCAATTCAAAAGAATCGGGGATTGAAGCAATAAAAACCTGCTCCGAGTTATCGGCATCTAGTGCTTGTTCTTGCAACGGAGAAAAATCAATCTCAAACTCAAGATCTTGTTTTGCTTGTACGTCATGACTCTCTGCCCCTCCATCATGAAGCTCAAACCCAGCCGCATTGTACAACCCGGCGCTCAAATTACGCTCAACAATCTCGACCTGAGCAGTCTCTGACACTGAAGCTAAATCAGACATCACATCCAGAGATTGATACAATGGATTGCTCGGATCAATTTGCAACCCTAAAGCTTGAACTTGTTGCCAAAGTGTTTCACTAGAAAACTGTAACCGGAATGCAACGGCGCGTTCTTGAAACAATTCAACCATATTATTTTGTTGGAACACATCAAATAGCTTCATCCAAAGCGCCAACGACGTTGGGCGTTCAGCAACCTCATGCATTAATAGATTGATCGCCTGTTTAGTGAGTCCATGATCAATTAATAATTGAGCCTCTTCAGCCACCGAATTTGGTGAAAATACATCAACATCTTCATCATGCCATTCTTGATCATCAATATTTCGCACAGGAATAGCGACTTCATCATCAACAAAACCACCAGTCCGAGGCATAAACTGGCTATGAAAGTTCGTTGAAGAGCGTGGAGTCGGCGCTGAACCATATGGATTGACATGCATTGTTGAGATGCCAAGCATCGAATAAGGCTCTTCTTGAGCTTGGCGTTGCAAAACATATCGACGCCACAATACAAGCGCAACGACAACAATAATTAGGGCGACCACGTACAGCCATGATAAAGAAAAGTAACTACTTGCCTGTCTTTGATTTTCAACTCGCAAAGGCGACGCTTCAACTGCGCTGGCTTTAAAACTTTCTAATTGTTTTTCTAATTGCGCAATCTGATACTTAAGCTGCAACATTTGCGAGGCCTGTTCATCACTTTCCAAAGACAACAAGCGTTCCCGTAACCGTAATGTTTCCTCAGGACTTAGCGAATTTTTCTGATTTAAATCGAGACTGGGCACAGACAGGCGAAGACGAAACTCTCCATTAGGTTGCGTTAAACTAGCACGAGGCAGTTCACTCGCAGAAGGAACCGCATCTAAAGTCAGCCTAGGCTGAGCCTCTTGCGGGGTCATTGCCTGTACTCGAGCAGGCTGGCTAACAACGGCAGGACTAGACAAAGGAGGAGGCAACTGCAAACGCCAATCGCCGCCAAGACGCACCGAAGTCCCTTGGGGTAAATCAGGATTTAAATCATAGATCGCCTCAATCAATCTTGCGCGCAACTTCTCATCATTCGGATAATATCTGCGGGCAATGCTGGCAACAGAATCTCCCTCTTCAGTCAACCAAGCGGTACCAAGTCGAGGCAAATTACGGCGATTCTGCTTGTTGCTACCGGCCATAATATCGCTAGGGCGACGACCTTGCGAGGCAATATACTCTCTAGGATCAAGTAGCACTCTATAGTCACGCTGAAAGACGCGATCTTCTTCACCTGGGCACTTTACACGCACAGACACATTCACTACAGGCTCTTGCTGGGTATCAAATCCATTAATCAACAGGCGGCCACCATCACCATCGTGCTGAAACGTCAATTTAGCTCGACGCAATGAATTGATCTCTGCATTATCATGCGGGCTAACTAAACGAAAACAATTGCTATTGATATCTTCATCATTGGTTGCTGCGACAGGGATACTCGCATCGAATCTCTCACCAAGCGCAGAATGAACGCGTATTTCACCCAGCATTGCCGCGCCCGAATTTACCATTAGCAAACTCAAAACGATAACGGCAAGCAGGCGAGAATCAAACATCAAATGGGGCCATTTTCTTATCATTATTTATTTTAAATAACTTACGCTATCCAAATTATAGTTCCAAAAAACAGCTTTAAAATTCAAAAAGCCATAAAAAAATACAGTTTCAACATCTAAAAATTACACAATATCGAGATGATCGAGCCCAGATAAAACATCTCTATTTTTAGATTCAGTCCCATTCAGTTTGATTTGCAAACGCAAGTCATTTACCGAATCCGCATTGCGAAGAGCATCTTCATAACTAATTCGATTTGCTTCAAACAAATCAAATAGCGATTGATCGAATGTCTGCATACCCAATTCACGAGATTTCTTCATAATTTCTTTGATCTCGTGTACCTCACCTTTAAAGATCAACTCCGAGATTAATGGTGAATTAAGCATTACCTCAACGGCAGCAACACGTCCTTTTCCTGATAAATGTGGAACCAACCGCTGAGAAACAAATGCTTTCAAATTCAGAGACAGATCCATCAGAAGCTGTGAGCGTCGCTCTTCAGGAAAAAAGTTAATAATCCGATCTAATGCTTGATTCGACGAGTTAGCATGCAAGGTTGCCATACATAAATGCCCCGTTTCAGCAAAAGCAATTGCATAGTCCATCGTTTCACGGTCGCGAATTTCACCGATCAAAATCACATCTGGAGCTTGTCGCAAGGTGTTTTTTAATGCGGCCATCCAAGAATCAGTATCAACGCCAACTTCACGTTGAGTAATGATCGAATTTTTATGCTCGTGTACATACTCAATTGGATCTTCAATGGTGATGATGTGATCGTAAGCATGTTCATTTCGATGACCAATCATCGCAGCCAAAGAAGTCGATTTACCAGAGCCCGTTCCACCAACAAAAATCACCAACCCCCGCTTTGTCATCGCAATATCACGCAGAACTGGCGGCAGATTCAGATCATCCAGTTTTGGAATTTCAGAATTAATCGTCCGCAACACCATACCAACCCGACCTTGCTGCATAAAAGCGTTTACACGAAAACGCCCCATCGTGCCTGGGCTAATCGCAAAGTTACATTCTTTATTCGCTTCAAAATCTTCAGCTTGGCGATCATTCATAATCGCACGAGCTAATTCTTTAGTGTGTTGTGCAGTCAATTGCTGGTTTGAAACAGGCGTGACTCGGCCATCAATTTTCATTGCTGGCGGAAAATCGACTGTAATAAATAAGTCCGAAGCATTTTTGCCGCGCATGTGGCGCAACAAATCATGCATAAATTTTGCGGCTTGTTCTTTTTCCATGATGCAAACTCTTAGCCTTTAAAATTATCAGGTATTGCAGCTTTACTACGCGCATCAGCAATTGAAACAATATTTCGTTGCACCAAATTTTGTAAACACTGATCTAGTGTTTGCATCCCATATTGCGAGCCAGTTTGAATGGATGAATACATTTGCGCAATTTTATTTTCGCGAATCAAATTTCGAATCGCCGGAATACCAATCATAATTTCATGCGCAGCAACACGACCTTGTCCATCCTTTGTTTTCAACAAAGTTTGTGAAATCACAGCACGCAATGACTCTGATAACATAGATCGCACCATCTCTTTCTCTGCCGCAGGGAATACGTCAACCACACGGTCAATCGTTTTGGCTGCGGATGTGGTATGTAACGTACCAAACACCAAATGCCCCGTTTCTGCGGCGGTCAGCGCTAGACGGATGGTTTCCAAATCACGCATTTCTCCCACCAAAATTACATCAGGGTCTTCACGCAAAGCACTACGCAACGCGTTCGAAAATGACATCGTGTGCGGTCCCACTTCACGCTGATTAATCAAACATTTTTTTGATTGGTGCACAAATTCAATTGGGTCTTCAACCGTCAAGATATGACCATAATCGTTATCATTAATGAAATTAATCATTGCGGCCAAGGTAGTTGACTTACCCGAACCAGTCGGGCCGGTCACTAACACCAAGCCACGCGGATTTTGTGCAATATCTTGGAATACTTTAGGAGCACCTAAGTCTTCCAAAGAAAGTACTTTAGAAGGAATCGTCCGAAATACCGCACCAGCGCCGCGATTTTGTACAAAAGCATTTACACGGAAACGCGCAAGATTAGGGATTTCAAATGAAAAATCGCACTCTAGCGTGTCTTCGTAAATTTTACGCTGGCCATCATTCATAATGTCGTACACCATATCGTGTACGTCTTTATGCTCCATCGCAGGTAAATTAATACGGCGCACATCTCCGTGCACACGAATCATTGGCGGCAAGCCTGCGGAAAGATGTAAGTCGGATGCTTTATTCTTTACCGAAAAGGCTAAGAGTTCTGAGATTTCCATTTATAATTCTTCCTCTTATCCATCTAAAGGCCTCAAGCTAGCCCTAATTGAAATAAAGGGCGTATTGGCCCTTGAGTGATTGTGTTCATTATGGCAACGATATTTACTGCATTGCAAGACGTACAAGCGAGGATTCACGCTGCATGCACAACTGCATCGCGCAATGATAATGAAGTTACCCTGTTAGCGGTCAGTAAAACTTTCCCAAGTCAGGACATCCGCACGCTTTATCAGCATGGCCAGCGTGCATTCGGAGAAAACTACGCACAAGAGTTAGCAAGCAAACAACAAGAGCTAAGCGATTGTACCGATTTAGAATGGCACTTTATTGGCCCATTACAAAGTAATAAAACTCGCTTAGTCGCTGAAAACGCGGCATGGGTGCATACTATTGATCGCTTCAAAATCGCTGAACGGCTCGCAAAACAGCGCCCGAGCGATATGCCGCAGCTCAATATTTGCCTTCAAGTCAACGTTTCTGGTGAAGATAGCAAGTCTGGCGTCGCACCAAATGAATTACTCGACTTGGCGCAACAAGTCAGTCAATTGCCTGAGCTCAAAATTCGTGGCTTGATGTGTATACCCGAAGCCACTGATAATGCCAGTCGGTTAACAACGCAATTTGCCACATTAGTGAAACTCAAAGAACAACTCAACAGTCAAGGCTTTGCACTAGACACCCTTTCAATGGGCATGTCGGCGGATTTAGAACTCGCAATTGCATCCGGATCCACTTTAGTTCGCATTGGTAGCGCTATTTTTGGCGCAAGAACTTATCCACCAGGAAATACTGCACCATGAAAATTACCTATATCGGCGGCGGCAATATGGCAGCGGCCATGATTGGCGGCATGTTAACGCAAGGCTTTACCGGCAAAGACATTCATGTCGTAGAGCCAGACACTGGCAAACGCGCTGAGCTTAGCGCGCAATATGGCATCAGCACCAGCGCGCCGGAGGAACGTATCCCCGCCAGCCAAGTGATTGTATTTGCGATCAAACCCCAGCAATTTCGCGCTGTCGCCGCGCAAATTCTGCCGCAAGTGAACGATGCGCTAGTGATTTCAATTGCCGCTGGGATACGCGCCGAAACTATTTCTAAATGGCTCAATGGCTATGAGCGGATTATCCGCGTGATGCCCAATACCCCTGCGCTGGTGCAAGCTGGCATTTCCGGCGTCTATGCAGCAGCAGAAGTAACAAGCGATGATAAGGCACTCACAGAGCGTATTTTAGCCTCGATTGGTGAGCAAGTTTGGGTCGATGATGAAAGCCAAATCGACGGCATTACGGCGATTTCAGGTAGCGGCCCGGCCTATGTCTTTTACTTTATGGAAGCGCTACAAGCCGCAGCCAAAGCCCAAGGCTTTAATGCCGACATTGCACAAAAGCTGGCCTATCAGACTTTTGCTGGCGCAGTAAAATTAGCCATAAATAGTGATGACGACGCAGGAACCTTGCAAGTCAAAGTGACCTCTAAAGGCGGCACCACCGAGCGCGCGATTAAGGCGCTTGAAACTAGCCAAGTACGCTCAACAATTATCGCCGCAGCATCGGCTGCCGCCGCCCGTTCCCGTGAGTTAGGCGACGAACTGGGTCGTGATACCGAATAATCAAGAGGACGCACTATGTTGACCAGCGTATTCGATTTTTTGCTGCGCAATATTTTAGATTTTTTTATTTTATTGCTATTGGCGCGCTTTTATTTTCAAGCCGCCAAAGTGTCATTTCGCCATCCACTCGGTCAGTTCGTGCTGGCACTCACTAATTGGATCGTACTACCAACACGCCGCTTGATTCCGCCGTTCAAGGGTTATGACAGCACCAGCATGATACTGGCTTGGCTCTGCGCGCTGACGATGCACGCAATGCTGCTAGCGATTAGCCCTTGGCCGTTCAACTTTATGTCGGCTGAGTCGATTCTGGCGCTGATATTAATTGCGACGCTTGAGCTGTTCAAAATGTCCTTGTACCTGTTATTTGCTGCGGTAATTGGTCAGGCCTTAATGAGCTGGCTGTCACCGTACAATCCATTTATGCCCATCGTTTCTGGATTAACGGCTCCCTTTTTACGCCCGATTCAAAAGGTCATTCATCCGATTGGTGGCGTCGACATTACTCCATTTATTTTGATTCTGATCATTCAGCTATTACTGAATGTGTTTGTCGCCCAAATGGAGCCCTTTATTTTGCAACAAGTCGTGGTATCTGCGTAATGGCTCACAATCGTTGGTTTACTCAAAATGGCGCTAGTTTAACTTTACGGATTCACGTTCAGGCTAGCGGTAAGAAAACTGAATGTCTGGGCTACTACGGTGATGCGCTCAAAATTCGTGTCGCAACGCCGCCAGTGAGCAGCAAAATGAATTTATGCTTAGTGACTTGGTTGGCCGATCAATTTGGCGTTCGGCCACAGCAAGTAGGACTGCTGAGTGGTGAAAACACCCAAAACAAAGTTTTCACCATTACAGGCAGCAAGGTATCACCAGAAAAGCTAAACCCTGCATAGCCTAGCAAGCAATACCCACTAGCGCTCGATGCGAGGTGTTTCATCAATAGGGTCAACACGGCGATATTCGGCATCGATGATGCCGTCATCTACCTTGGTTTGACCCAAATTCGATTTGCTTTTCCATGGTAGTAACAACACCAAAGCAATCACATCGCTGATTAAACCAGGAATAATCAGCAAAATGGCCGCAACAAAGTAACGCGCAATGCCAAACAAACTATTCACGCCGACTTGGCCCGAACGCATATCGTTCATCAATTTAAGCCCAACGGCGAGCCGACTATGCCGCAACATCAAAACGCCACACGCAAATGAGGCCACCATCCAAACTACGGTCCAAGCGGTACCAATGGCATCTGCCAGCCATATTAATGACATCACCTCGGCAAATGGGTAGGCCAACAATAATCCAAACAAAAGGTAAGGCATGACAACTCCAACTGAAATATTAATCGTGTGGTGCAACTGTCCTGATCAAACTACCGCCACTGCGCTAGCCTCAGGCCTAGTCAAAGAAAAACTCGCTGCGTGTGTGAACGTTTTACCCGCTGTGCAATCTATCTACCATTGGGAAGATAGGCTTGAAAGCGCCAATGAAGTTCCATTGATGATCAAAACCAGCGTCACTGCATATCCAAAATTAGAAGGCTGGCTACAAACCCACCATCCTTATACAATTCCTGAGATTATCGCACTTCCTGTGACCTATGGCTTGCCCAGCTACCTAGCTTGGGTGCAAGCGGAAACGATTGAGACCAAAGCATGAACCGTTTTTTAAGCTGGCTACTATTTTGCCTAATCACCTTCAGCGCACAGGCTGAAACCCAATTTTTACCGCCAGAAAAAGCATTTGTTCCGCAGTTAACTCAACTCAACGAACAAACTTTGGTCGCTCATTTTAGCGTGGCACCCAATTATTACCTGTATCGCGACCGGATGAGTTTTTCGGCGGCCGGACAAACCATCGAAGCGGTATTCCCAAAAGGCAAAATCAAAGACGATCCAAGCTTTGGCAAAGTCGAAGTTTACGGACACGACGTTGAGATTCAACTTAAATTCAAAACAGCCGTTCCGGCCAATCAAGTGATCACCTTCAAATACCAAGGTTGTGCCGATGCGGGGATTTGCTACCCACCACAGACACAACAATTACAAGTTGGTAAAAATACCTCAGGCAATCAGCTCAAAGATCTATTTGGTGCAAGTGCCCCACCAAACCCACAGACTACGAGTGAACCCGATTATTTTTCTGGCGGTTTTTTCGGCACGCTTGGCGTGTTTTTTTTGGCCGGAATTGGCCTTGCGCTCACCGCCTGCATGTATCCACTGATCCCGATTGTATCGGGCATCGTGATTGGACATAACGCCAAAGCAGTCAAACCGAAACGCTGGCAAGCCTTTGGTTTAACTTTTGTCTATGTCCAAGGGATGGCGCTCGCATATACAGTGCTCGGCATCACTGCGGCTGCTACTGGCACTTTATTGGTCGTCGCCCTGCAGCAACCATGGGTCATTGCCGCGTTCGCATTATTTTTTGTCCTGATGGCACTCGCGATGCTCGGCGTATTTCATTTGCAACTGCCACAAGGCCCGCACAATTTCATCAATAATTTGGCTAATCGCCTACCCGGCGGCCGCTGGCTCTCTGTATTTGTAATGGGGCTATTATCAGCACTCTTGGTTGGCCCTTGCATCGCCCCACCGCTGGCCGCAGCCCTCGCCTACTTGGGCAAAACAGGCGATTTGGTACTGGGTGGCACCGCCTTATATGTAATGGCACTTGGCTTAGGCCTACCACTGTTATTGATTGGTGCGTTTGGCTCGACCATTTTGCCGCGCCTATCTGGGCGCGTGATGCACGGCATCAAGCTGTTTTTTGGGGTTGTATTATTAGCGATGGCGGTTTGGGTATCGCGTCCACTCTGGGCACCCCACTTTGCGCCAATACAACACGAACTCAGCTTCCAAACCGTCAGCTCAAGCGCGCAACTGGATCAAGCACTACTAGCGGCTCGCGGCAAAACCGTTATGCTCGATTTTTATGCCGACTGGTGCGTAGCCTGTATTGAATTTGAGCGTGAAACGCTAAGCGACAAAACCGTGCAAAATGAATTAACAGATGTCGTGCTAATTCGCTTGGATGTTACTAAAAATAGTAGCGACGATGCAGCGCTACTCGCTCGCTATGGCCTCTACGGCCCACCTGCGCTGATTTTCTATAGCCCGAATGGGCAAGAACTAAAGCCTCGCGTGATTGGCTTTCAAAAGCCAAGCGAGTTTTTGCAAACACTTGAACAAATCAAGGCACAACCATGAGACAGCTCATCCTCGCGATCAGCCTGATCGCTACCAGCCAAATCGCACTAGCCGCCGATTTTATGGCCGCCAGCTTTCCTGATCTAAGCGGCAAACCGCAGGCTATGAAGCAATGGCAAGGCAAACCGATCGTGGTGAATTATTGGGCCACATGGTGCGGACCTTGCCGCCAAGAAATGCCGGAATTGGTCGAATTACAGAAAAAATACCAAGGCAAAGTTCAGTTTATTGGCATTGCCATCGACGAAGTCCAGCCTGTGAGCGTGTTTGTTAAACAGTACAAAGTTAATTTCCCGATCTTGATCGGCGGCAATAACGCCATGACATTGATGCGCGCGCAAGGGAATGTGCAGGGAGGCCTACCCTTTACCGTGATTTACGACGCCAAGGGCAATCAGATTGCAAAGGAATTGGGAAGGCTGAGCAAGGAAAAATTAGACGGCCAGCTCAAAGCGCTAACCAAGTGAGGTATATGAGCGCAGCCATTATCAAACAAAGGCTGCGTTTAAATACCCTAAAAGCCGCAAAATACATCCCGCATCATTGCGACCACTTCTAATGTGCGCTGATCGCCAACTCGATAGTAGACACGATTCGCATCCTTACGCGTTCGCAACACGCCTTTTTCGCGCATCAACGCCAAATGCTGGGAAATATTGGATTGGGTCGTGCCAACACGTTCAACGATGTCTTGCACGCTCACTTCTTGGTCTGCCAGCACGCACAAAATTTTTAAACGTAACGGGTGTGACATTGCCTTCATCGCGCGTGAAGCCTGGTCGATGTGCTCGTCGTCCATTAATGCAATAGAATCCATCATGTCTCTTATCTTTCTTCAAATCTAATTATATTTTTTCTGCTTTCAATCAGCAAAAAGACTAACGCGAACACGGCATAATAGCGGCATAGGTTAGAATACTACCCATAATTGATATTGATTCCAACTGTACACCCCGATTAAATTGCGGAACACGCAATCATCACTTTCTATTTTCGACCCAAGGATCAAGAAATGTCGCAAAAAATCACGCCTGTATTGCTATTAATTTTGGACGGATTTGGCTACCGCACCGGTGGCAATGACAATGCCATTTTACACGCTCGCAAGCATCATTTCGACCGCCTTTTCACACAATATCCATTCACAACGATAAACGCCTCGGAGCAATTTGTCGGCCTACCAGCTGGTCAATTTGGTAATTCAGAAGTGGGGCACCTCAACATCGGTGCAGGTCGTATCGTGCAACAAGACATCAGCCGCATTGATTGCGATGTGGCAGACAATACTCTCAAAGACAATCCAGTCCTAAAAGCCGCCATTGATACAGCCAAAAACAACAATAAAGCCCTACACATCATGGGCTTGATGTCAGACGGTGGCGTGCACTGCCATGAAAGCCACGTCTTTGGTTTGATTAAAGCCGCCCACGAAGCAGGCGTTGCCGATATTCGCGTCCATGCTTTTCTTGATGGCCGTGACACACCTCCGCGCAGCGCCAAACTATATATTGATAGACTGCAAGCCATTTGCGATGCAAATGGAGCGAAAATCGTTGGCATCGTTGGTCGCTACTGGGCAATGGATCGCGACACTCGCTGGGAACGTGTAGAACCCGCTTACAAATTAATCGTAGATGGTATCGGACTATACAGCGCTGCAACCGCGATTGAAGGCTTGGAAGACGCGTACAAACGCGATGAGAACGACGAATTCGTATCGGCCACTGTGATTGGTGAACCAACGCAAATGGCGGACGGTGATGCCGTAGTGTTCATGAATTTCCGTGCCGACCGCGCACGTCAGCTCACCAGCGCACTCACCGCCAGCGACTTTAAAGGCTTTGAACACCCACAACGCCAGCCCGCATTTGGCTACTTCTGCACCGCCACCGATTACGGCTCGGCCTACAATCACCCCGTCGCCTACACCAAGCCCAAAGTACAAAATAGCTTTGGTGAATACATTGCCAATTTGGGCCTGAAGCAATTGCGAATTGCCGAAACCGAGAAATACCCGCATGTAACGTATTTCCTATCCGGCGGCGAAGAAAAAGAATTCGCCGGTGAAGACCGCATCTTAGTGCCATCACCCAAGGTCGCGACTTACGACTTAAAACCTGAAATGTCTGCGCATGAAGTCACCGACAAACTCATTGCCGCCATCGAAAGCCAACAGTACGCGGCGATTATCTGTAATTACGCCAACGGCGATATGGTCGGACACAGTGGTATTTTTGAAGCGGCAGTCAAAGCAGTTGAAACGCTCGATGAATGCGTAGGTAAAGTCGTTGCTGCGCAATTGGCAATTGGCGGTGAAGTGATCATCACCGCCGATCATGGCAATTGCGAAATGATGTTCGACAAAGACTCGGGGCAAGCACATACGCAACACACAACGGATTTGGTGCCATTCTGCTACATCGGTCGTGAAGCTCGCTTGGCACCGGGCGGTGCCCTGCAAGATATCGCACCATCACTATTAGCCATGATGGGCATACCACAACCAGCGGAAATGACCGGCAAATCACTGATTAAGTTTTTGTAAAAAAGTACCAAATGCGGGCTGATTGATTCGGAATCAGCCCGCAAATACGACTAAGGGTTTAGTCGTTGCAATGAATCGAGTACAGTATCGCTTCTGATCATTATTTACTCGAGTCGATTCAGTGCTGCAACGACTACTCTTTATTATTGCCACCAGCGCTGTTAGCACTGCGTTTGCGGCGCCCAAAATTAATCCCGCTAGCGCACCGGAAGCCAAGCAAGCTGAACTACAAGAATTGCGCGGGCAAATCAAGCAATTGCAAAAAGACCTTGTCGCCAACGAATCCAATCGCTCTGAAGCCGCTGATGCATTGAAGAATGCCGAAAGTTCGATTTCAGAAGCCAATCGCGTTCTCAATGAATTAGCCAACGAACGCCAACTCACCGCCGCGGAATTAGCGCGCCTCAATCAAGACATCAGCAATACGCGTAAAAACATTCAAACCAGTCAAAAACAACTGAGCGAATTGCTCAAAAGTCGCTATAAAACTGGCAATACGGAAGCGTGGCGCTTATTGCTCAATCAAAAAGACCCCGGCCAAGCTAGTCGTGATTTAAGCTACTACCGCTACATCGCCCAATCACAACAAGCTCTCGCCAAACAACTAGAAAGCCAGTTAAGTGAACTCAATTTGCTCGCGGATGCCATTCGAGAAAAAAACGAAGAACTGCAAGAAATCGCTCGCAACAAGCAGCGACAACGCCAAGAACTCGTTTCACAACAACAAGAGAAAAAAGAACTCGTCAGCCAACTATCACAAACCATCAATAGTCAGCGCAATCAGATTCAAAAACTCGCGGCGGATGAGAAACGAATTACCCAATTGATTGATCGCCTTAACGCGATCATTAAACAACAAGAAGCAGCACGTGCACGCGCGGCAGCCAAACAAAAGCAAGAAACAGAAAAACGAGCCGCAGCACAAGCGAAAGCCGAGCGAGCCTCGCGCCAAGCTCAACTGGAACAGGCAGCAAAAACAGCAGGAAAACCCATTCCTTCGGCACCACCTGAACCGAAAGAAAACGCGACAGCATCGCAAAGCCAAGGGGACGTCAATAATACCGTTCCCGATTCAAGCCAAGCGGGGGTTAATTTTGCTGCTTTGAAAGGTAAAATGCGCCTACCTGCAAAGGGTGAAATCATTGGCCGATTTGGCACGCCACGCGGCGAAGGTGGCACGTGGAAAGGGCTATTTATCCGCACAAACACAGGTGAGCCAGTTCACGCTGTTGGATCGGGTCGGATTGTATTTGCCGATTGGCTACGCGGCTTTGGTAACCTGATGATCATTGACCATGGCAATGGCTATATGAGTCTATACGGATCCAACGAAAGTCTCTTAAAACGCGTAGGCGATTCAGTCAAAGCAGGCGACACGATTGCCAACGCAGGGAATAGCGGCGGAATGGCTGATTCCGGCGTATACTTTGAAATACGCCAAAATAGCCGCCCACTTGATCCGGCCGCTTGGGTAAGATAACTGAATGAGTTCATGCTGAACCTTAACGATTACCAATAGGAATATACGAATGTCGAATAAACCCTACAGTCGCTGGAAAAAAGTCAGCCTAATTGCTGCCGGCGCTGGGCTTGGTATCGCCATTAGCTTGTCTTTTAATGCAACAGCAAATAAAGAAGTAGCGAACAACCCGCTGCCGATTGATGAGCTACGTGCTTTCTCAACGGTATTTGGCGTCATCAAACAAAGCTATGTAGAACCAGTCGATGATAAGAAACTGATTAGTGAAGCGATCAAAGGCATGGTATCAGGCCTAGATCCACACTCGACTTATTTAGACGAAGAGGCTTTTAAAGAGCTCAAAGTCAACACCCAAGGTGAATTTGGCGGTCTTGGTATCGAAGTCAATATGGAAGACGGCTTAGTTCGCGTGGTATCACCGATCGAAGATACACCCGCTTACCGCGCAGGCATTAAAGCAGGTGACTTCATCGTTAAAATTGGTGATGTACAAGTCCAAGGTATGTCGCTGAATGAAGCGGTTTCCAAAATGCGCGGCAAGGTTGGCGAGCCCGTCACCTTGACGCTACTTCGCAAAGGCGAAGGCAAGCCAATTATTGTGACACTCAAACGCGCCATCATTAAAGTTCAATCAGTGAAATACAAGCTCGCGGAACCCGGCTATGGTTATATTCGTGTGACTCAGTTCCAAGAGCATACATCGGAAAAACTCGGCGAAGCGATTGAAGCACTGTACAAAGAAAACAAAGCGCCTCTCAAAGGGATTGTGCTTGATTTGCGTAATGATCCGGGCGGCTTACTCGATGGTGCCGTTGGCGTGTCTGCCGCGTTTTTACCCAAAGATGCCTTAGTGGTCTACACCGAAGGCCGTGTTGCTGATTCTAAAATCAAGCTCACCGCCAGCCCACAATTCTATCAGCGCGATAGCAAGAAAGACTTTTTCAAAAATCTGCCGCCTGAAGTCAAAACGGTACCTTTAGTTGTACTCGTTAATAGTGGCTCGGCATCAGCGTCTGAAATCGTAGCCGGTGCTTTGCAAGACCACAAGCGTGCGCTCGTGGTGGGAACGCAAACTTTTGGCAAAGGCTCGGTGCAAACCATCCTACCGATTGACGAAAAAAGCGCACTAAAACTAACAACAGCAAGGTATTTCACGCCAGCAGGCAGATCAATTCAGGCTAAGGGCATTACCCCCGACATCATCGTGGAAGACGCCACCCTCAGTAACAAAGAGGAAAGCCCATTCCGTATGCGTGAAGCCGATTTGGGGAAACATTTAGATAACCCAACGGATAAAAATGCCGGCAAAGTTACACCAGTGCCAACACCAGCGAAGGTCGAAGCGAAAAAACCAGCAAAAACCAACGCAAGTGAAACTGAATCAGAAGAAAATCCACGGGAGTTAGTTTCTAAATCGGATTATCAACTGCAACAGGCCTTAAGCGTTCTCAAGGTTCAGCAGTTGATGCTCAACAAAGAGAAGCCTAATTTGAAGTAATAGTTACTCACCACATCAACGCCGCCCAATCGGGCGGCGTTTTTTTTCGGCATCAGATAGTTGCTAATTCATTAGACGTAAAAATGCCCCATTGTTCAGGATGGGGCATCGGGTGGAGCTCTCGTCTGGTAGCGTGTTCAAGTCGCATTCCATAAACGCTATATTACGCGCTTCATCCCCACCTATCGTTGTAATTTTACAACTTTTAAACACTAAATCTTTACAATACAAAACAAGCAAATATCAAACATGAAAATACCGAATTTTGCTACGCATTACTATTTGCCAGAATATGGTCCATTTAAAAGCTTATCTGAACTCCCCCTTGGCGGAGAAGATCCACATTTTTTAGCGCTCTTAAATCGGCACCAGTCCGATCCTGATTATCGCCGTCGCTATGGTCGTGACTATATTCAAAAACGCAAACTCGTCGAACAACGGCTACGGGCGCTTTTTATCGAGCGCGGCGGCCAACCCCAAATCGAGCACCCAAACTATTTGATCTTGGGAGCATCAGAATGGTTTAAAAATCTCAATCGTCACCATCAAGCACTCACTATCGATCTAAGCGATCTCAATCCGCTCACGACCTCCTTCACATTTCCCGACAGTTTTATTGCACTAAGCCGCACTGACAAACCTTATTTTGAAAAAGTATTTTTACTCAATGAGCTTACAGAATTAGTGCGCCAGTTTGGACTGCCCAACAATGACCATCTCGTTCCCTATGAGCGATATTGGGAATACGACTTCGAGCTGTACATCGAAATTCAAATTTGGCAACCACTCACACAGCAAAGCTAAACATGGATTGGATTAAATCATGAATAACCCCAAACACAAGTCTTAGCATGCTAATACCACTTTCTGACAAGCATAAATAATTCATACCCAGCAATCCGCAACTAAATTACGCCAGAAAAATTTACAAAATAAGTAAAAATAAAGAAATTATGCAGAAACCTGATAAGAAAAAGCGATTGTGATATCAATCACAGGTGCATGAAAAACACATTTTTTAGCTGTAGTTTTCGTCGAGAAAACTACATGCTCAATATTTTATTGCTACATCAACAAACCCTAATATTGCACTGCAGCATTAGTCAATCAGACAAAGAAACATTGTAAAAAGCACACATACAACAGATTTTATTGCACCGCACAAAAAAGAAAAATCAGTTATTTGTAGTTTTCTTTACAGTACAAAATCAGCCTTTCGTCACTAGCGAATCTAGGAAAAAAAAAGTATTGACAGCCGATTTATTTTAGAAATAAATAACGACAACGACAGTTCAGCAACGACTGAGCTGCATCATAAACAGTGAAGAGAAGAACAATACTTTCAATTAATTGACAGTATCGGGCATCAAACGTAGTACCAATTAAATGCCAAAACCAAACAAATAGGATGGAGATCCGCATGTCACACTTTAATCGTTTTGCCGTAGCTGCAATCCCTGCTGCCATGATGGCCGTAGCTAGCTTTTCATATGCTGCAGACGCTTGGAAAGAAGGTACGACTTATAATGCTGGCGCCGTAGTGTCGTATTCAGGTCAAGACTATCAAGCCTTGGTGACGCATACTGCTTACGTGGGTGCGAACTGGAATCCTGCTTCAACGCCAACACTATGGAAAGTAGTATCAGGTTCGGTCGCTACACCTGTACCAACCACAGCACCGACTGCGACACCAACCACTGCGCCGGTTGTGACCCCAAATCCAACATTGCCAATGCCGCCATCTGCAACTCCGATTGCACCTCCACCATCATGTGGCACGGTAGCAGCTTGGAATTCGGCCACTGCCTATAACGGCGGCGCAACTGTTGCTTACAATGGCAAAAAATTCACGGCAAATTGGTGGACTCAAGGCAATACACCATCAACAACTGACCAATGGGGTCCATGGAAATACGTTGGTGACTGCAGCAGCACTGTAACTGCAACCCCAACTGCGACACCAGTTGGTGCCACACCAACGCCAACACCAGTGGGCGCGACTCCTACACCAACTGCAGTTGTTACACCAACAGTAAAACCAACCGCAGTGCCAACATTAGCGCCAGGCCAAGAAGTGCCAGCGCCAACTAGCGCACAAGTAGGTTCGTACTTCACGCAATGGGGTGTATACGGTCGTGATTACCAAGTAGCTGACATCATTACTTCTGGTGCGGCTCCGCACTTGACCTTCATTAACTACGCATTCGGCAATATCTATCAAAAAAATGGTGGCTACGAATGCGGCATTATCAACAAACTTGAACCAGGTGCAACTAACCCGAACGCTCCAGATGCCGGCACTGGCGGCGATGCGTGGGCAGACTTTGGCTTGACGGCAAAACGCCGTGTTGATGCATCCGATGCAATCAAATGGGACGACAAACTCGCTGGTAACTTCCGCGAATTGCAAGCGTACAAGAAAAAATATCCAAACACGAAATTGTTCATTTCTCTGGGTGGCTGGACTTGGTCGAAATGGTTCTCTAATGCAGCCAAAACAGATGCATTACGTAAACAGCTGGTGAGCTCTTGTATTGACATTTATCTGAAGGGCAATTTGCCAGTGTTTGACGGTCGTGGTGGCCCTGGCTCTGCTGCCAACATCTTCGACGGTATCGATATTGACTGGGAATTCCCAGGTGTAATCGGTCAGCCGTACAACACCGTATCGCCAGATGATAAGAAAAACTTCACTTTACTGTTGGCTGAGTTCCGCAAACAGATCGATGAGTTGGCTGCGGCAAACAACAAAGAGTATCTGTTGACCGTAGCAATCGGGGTAGGTAAAGACAAGATCGATATGACTGAACCACGCGAGTACAGCCGTTACCTCAACTGGATCAACATGATGAGCTACGACTACAACGGTGGCTGGAATGCACAAGGTCCGACTGACTTCCAATCGCATCTATACGCAGATCCAAGCAACCCAAGCTACAAGTGCAGCGGCAAAGCTGGCGACACTTGCTACGGCGATCGCAGTCTAGTTTCGTTCTACAACACTGATGATGCAGTTTCACAACTGATCAACGCCGGTGTGAATCCGAAGAAACTGGTTCTGGGTGTACCTAAATATGGTCGTGGCTGGACTGGTGTGACCAATGCCAATAACGGTCTATACCAAGCAGCATCGAAAGCCGCGGGTGGTACTTACGAAGCAGGTATCGAAGACTACAAAGTACTGAAAAATGCCCCAGGCACTGTGTATGTTCACCCTGTAACGAAACAATCGTACAAATTTGACGGCACTACTTTCTGGTCTTATGACACACCAGAAGTGATCGGCACTAAAGTTCAGTACGGTAAAGACCGCGGCTTGGGTGGTGTATTTAGCTGGTCTCTCGATGGTGACGACAGCAATGCAACCCTCACTAAAGCAATGGGCGCTGCTCGCAAGTAATAGAGCAAACCTGACGCAGTAATGGCTAGTCTCACAAAGCCCCAACACATCAGTGTTGGGGCTTTTTCTTGCACTGGCTCGCTCAAGACGACAGCACTCTCCGCGATCTCTCAAAAGCAAATTAGTTCATAACAAGCCAGACATTAAATACACTATGATGACGACACGGTTACTTCGAGGTGTGTTTTATGTTGCGGTTTTTCTTGCTATTAGTTGGCTTTGCTTTTGGCTGGAACATTGATGAATGGCCAACCGCCTTAGTCATGGCGGCGATTGGCGGCGTCATTGGGCATTTAATTGATAGCCAAAATCGCAGCAATGCCAAGTCAAGCAGCACTGTGCCAGCCAGCACACTGCAACAGCAGTTGATGCAACTGCAAAACCGAGTGCAAAAGCTCGAAGCTGAAGTGCAAGCCCTACGCACTGGGCAAGCGCCAGTTAATTCAGCCAGCATAATCACACCGAGAGCAGAAAACACTCACACTGAGCCAAGCAAAACAAGCACTTCAGTACCGATTACGCCAGTCGAAACAGTGACTGCATCGATTGAAAAAATCATCCCGCCTCGCACAGCACAAGCTCGCCCTGCCGCAGTAAAACCTGCAACTCCCAGTGCTGCCGAAGAATTGTTCAACCGCGCCAAAGCATGGCTACTGGGCGGCAATACCGTAGTTCGAGTGGGGATTTTAATTTTATTTTTTGGCGTTGGTTTTTTGCTGAAGTACGCCGCCGACAACAGTATGCTGCCAATTGAGTATCGGCTAACGGGGCTGGCTGCTGGCGCGATCGCCTTGCTTGTCATTGGCTGGCGATTACGCGACAAAAAATCGGGCTATGCATTAATTTTGCAGGGCGGTGGGATTGGTATGTTGTATATGACCATCTTCGGCGCACTCAAACTGTATCAACTGGTGCCAGCTGGCTTAGCACTCGGTTTATTGGTCGCGATTGGTGTTTTCTCTGCTGCATTAGCAATTCTGCAAAACGCGCGCTCTTTAGCTGTAATGGGTATTATTGGCGGTTTTTTAGCACCGATTCTGACGTCCACCGGGAGCGGCAGC
Organism: Deefgea chitinilytica; assembly: GCF_016881405.1. GTDB lineage: Bacteria > Pseudomonadota > Gammaproteobacteria > Burkholderiales > Chitinibacteraceae > Deefgea > Deefgea chitinilytica. The sequence goes on along the minus strand of NZ_WOFE01000008.1, from coordinate 71,230 downwards.
CATGTGATGTTGTTTAGCTATTACGCCATTTTGAATGCGGGTATTTTTGGCATAGCGTGGTTTAAAGCTTGGCGTCCGCTCAACTTACTCGGATTTGTGTTCACTTTCTCGATTGCAACTTTTTGGGGTGCGTTGTCTTATCATCCCGATTTGCTCGCTAGCACACTCCCCTTCCTGATTTTATTTTTCTTATTTTATGTTGGCATCAGCGTGCTTTATGCACTACGCCAAGATTGCGAAATTAAATCGCCCATCGATGGCACGCTGGTATTTGGTACACCGATTGTGAGTTTTGGCTTGCTCGCCAAGTTAATACACGAAATTGAATATGGGCTCGCATTTTCAGCGGTGGTCTTATCGCTATTTTATTTAGGCTTGGGACTCTTTTTAATTCGGCAACACAATCCACGCCTACGTTTAATGCTCGAATCCTTGCTCGCGCTCGGGATTATTTTTGCCACGCTAGCCATTCCACTGGCGTTTGATGGCAATGTCAGCGCGGCAATTTGGGCGCTAGAAGGGGCTGGCGTCGTCTGGCTGAGCCTGCGTCAACAACGTCGTTTAGCGCTATTTTTTGGTTTAGCGCTGCAATTTTTTGCTGGTTTGGCGTTTATGTCGGGCATGCACCTAACTGCGAGGATGCCGATACTGAACGGCAACTATATTAGCGGCCTGATGCTGGCACTGGCGGGACTATTTTGTGGCTGGCAGCTCCACATAAATTCACAAGAATTTTGGACTCGCCGCAAGTCACTACTACACCCGGCAGGCTGGATCCTCGCCACTTGGGGTTTGCTGTGGTGGGTCGGCAGCAATAGCGAAGAAATCGAGCGTTTTATCGACGCTTCACAGCGTAATTTGGCTTTTGTTATTTTCGCAGTCCTCACCAGCACGATTTTTAGCTTGATTTGGCAACGCCAGCAATGGGCTGCCGCGCGCTGGCCGGCGCAAGCCTTGCCATTAATTCTGGCGCTACTTGCCTTCGATCACAACGGGTACTTCTTGAATAACCTTATTTGGCCCATCGCAATTGCTGCCAATTTCTGGCTGTTATTGCGCCACGATGATGAAGACCCACAGACGCTCAATGAAGGCCTACACCTGATTACGCTTTGGTTATGCATGGGTATATTCGCCAATGAATTAAATTTACTTCTCTTGAACAAGATACCTACAGGTATTTGGTCACTCACTGCGTGGCCGTTGGCTTTCTGCGCCGCTATTTTCTTACTATTGAAACTTGGTCAGCGCTGGCCGATCGATGATTACCGCCGCGTTTACTGGGCAATTGGTCCATTGCCTGTTTGCGGTTTTCTATGGATTTGGGGAATTAATAGCGCGTTTGCCGATGGCAATATGACACCACTGCCGTACTTGCCACTACTCAACCCGATCGACATCATGCAATGGCTGGTGTTTGCTGTATTAGCAATGTGGTTGCTGCGCTGCAAAGAGGAATGGCCAGAGTTTGCATGGCCCAATACCTTAATTTTAGCGACTGCAGGCGGCTCAATTTTTGTGTGGCTCAATGCAGTGCTGCTGCGCACACTGCACCACACACAGCACATTCCGTATCAAATCGATGCCTTGGCCGACTCGATGTTGGTCCAAATGAGCTTGACGATTTTCTGGACTTTAATTGCACTGGCGCTGATGCTAACGGCAACGCGCCGTGTTGAGCGCATTTTGTGGTTAGTGGGTGCTGCGCTATTGTCTGTCGTCGTGATTAAACTATTTATGTTTGATCTGTCTCGAATTAGCGGCATTGAGCGCATTGTGGCATTTATTGGTGTCGGTATTTTGTTATTACTCATCGGGTATTTTTCACCGCTACCGCCCCGCAATGCAAGCCCTACGGAGGAAGCATAATGCGCAACTGGCTGATATTAGGACTTATAAGTTCAAGCGCTTGGGCAAATCCAGTCCCAGCTGATTTTCATTACAAGCAAAGCCTCATCACGCCCAGTGGCAACGCACAATATCAACTAAGCCTGCCAATCGACGTGTATCAGCACGGCCAACGCAGCGATTTGGGCGATATACGCGTATTTAATGCTGCGGGAGAATTAGTGCCGTACACTTTACGCACACCACCCGCGATCGAAGCCAAACCCGAAACGATTTCACTGCCCTTCTTCCCCCAAATCGAACAACACAACACGCCAGGCAGCCGCACCCAGATTCAACGCAATTCCGACGGCAGCTTGCTCGCCATCACCCAGCAAGAGCTGCAAAAAGAGTTCGTTACTTATCTCGTTGATGCCAGCAAGATCAAAACGCCGCTCAGCAGCATCGCCTTTACTTGGCAAAACCCAGAATACAGCGGCACCGTCATTATTGAAGCGAGCGATGATTTGCAGCAATGGCGCGAGCTGCAACGCGGCAACGTCCTCAACCTGCAATACCAAAATCAGCAACTCGCGCAGCAGACGCTGGCACTCCCCAACACGAGCGCTAAATATCTGCGTCTAAGCTGGCCAGATGGCGCACCGCAATTGCAATCGGTCGATGTGGGTTTACACAAGGGGAAAACGCAAGCGCCGCATGAATGGCAAACCACTCACATCAGCAAGTCCGAGCAAGGCGCACTGTTCTTTCAAACGCTGACTGCAACGCCAGTCGATCAAATGCGTATCACACTGCCCGAAATCAATACGGTGGTAAGAGCGCAGCTTTACTCGCGCCAGCGTAGTGACGCGGCATGGCAGTCTCGCTGGCAAGGGGTACTCTATCGATTGATGCGTAACAACATTGAAATCAGCAATACCCCAGCCATGTTTAGCCCGAATAGCCATACTGAATGGAAGCTACAGCTCGATACCCAAGGTGGAGGGATTGGACAAGGACAAGTCAAAATTGAAATGGGCTGGACGCCCAGCACGCTCATCTTTGTCGCACGAGGCCAGCCACCGTTTACCCTCGCCTACGGCAATAAACATATCCAAAGCGCGGTGCAAAGCGAAGCCGATCTACTCATTACGCCAAATCAGCCAATCGCAAGGGCCAGCGTCGCCAGCGCAGTCCTGAACCCCAATCCAACCGAGCAAAGCGATCCGGCGCAACAAAAAAAATGGCTACTTTGGGGCGCATTGCTCGTAGCGGTTGGCGTATTAGCCGTGATGGCGCGCAACTTAATGGGTCAACTCAAATCATCAAAGCAATAAACTACACATCATTTAAACAAAAAAACCTCGATTTCTTGATAAGAAATCGAGGTTTTCTGCAAGAGTCCCGCTCAACGCGGCGGTGACGTGCGGGCTGGTTTGAGTTCACGATCGGTTTTTTGCCAGCGCTCGTGATGCTCACGAATCAAGTGAATCGCATCTTCAATCGTATCGACAACAATCGGAATTTGCATATCGACGGGACTGGCTAAACCAGCGTTATTATCGACCATATAGTGCTGCGCCCAATCGACGAGTTCATGCCACATTTCACCGACCAATATAATCGGCGTATCGTACAACTTGCGCACCTGAATCAATTGCCACACCATCGATAATTCCAACAAAGTACCGATGCCACCCGGCGTCACAATAAAAGCATTGGAACGCATGATGAAATGATGTAAGCGCGAGAAAAAGGTTTTGTGCTCAAATACGCGACCGACAAAATCATTCACGTTTTGCTCAAAATCGAGATCAATCCGAATTCCAACCGAGGCTTCCGGCTTATTCGGCGCACCTTGGCTAGCACCTTCATTCGCCGCCTGCATCAAACCAGGTCCGCCACCGGTCACGATTCGGCAGCCCATCGCCGCCAGCTGTGCCGCCAGTTGTTTTACTGCCTCATACGCCGGCGTATTTTCTTCAATCCGCGCCGAACCAAAAATGGTGACATGATAATCAGGGGTATGCGCAGGCCGCAAACGCGACAAATCATCCACCGCATCCCAAAGTTTCAAAACCGCTGAACCGACAATATCCAGCGCTTCTTCGTCGTCTATCACGCCGACGGGTTTGTTGTATGCATTAATCATGATATTTCACTTATGTTGCGTGCCTTGTGGCGACGACGATTTTATCTTAGCCAGAAAATTTGTTTCTGTAAGTATTAAAAACAAGGATTTCAATAAGCCATTGATCTAGCAAACTCAAAGGGCTGTTTACGCTTGCAGCTCGACCACGCTGAGGCGAGTTGGGCGATGAACAAAGTATCAATCACCAGATTTTCCAAGTGATCAATTTGATGCGCCCGATATCAACATCCCCAACACCCCTTCACCGTTATTCTATCCTGCACCACTTCATTTTTCTTGGTATTTAATTCACAGACACACTCAATCAAGCCCATTCCAAAAGTGACATTCCCTTGCCCTTCAGCTATCCAAAGCCTAATTTGAAACAAGCATATATTGAGAATCAAGCCATGATTGTGTTTGAACTAGTATGGAATCAACAGCAACACTGGGTTGGCCTATTTGCCCATCATGGCGCTGAATATGCAGATCAACTGGGGGCCGCGTTACTAAACCAAGAATTAGGCGCGCTTAGCTGTTTTGCAATCGGTAATCCACAGCAACAACTAACGGATAGCATCATCGCTGTTGAAGCAAGCAACAATGGCATTACTTTGCCCAATCAAGGACGCCTGCATTTTCACCTACAGAATGCCAATCAGATCAAACAACTCAATACTTTGGATCTGGCTTGCGGCGCATGGTATACCGCAGCCAGCAGCAGCCATCATGCCGCCAATCCAAGCAAACCTATCCTATTAGAGCTACTCAGTCTGATTGTCAGCGATGCCGAAACCAGTGCACTAGAAAGCACTTTAGCCAAAGCGCCACAATTGATGCTTCATCTACTGAAATTAGTCAATTCAGTTGGCATGGGCAATGCCGCACCAGCACGCAGCATTCGCCAAGCCATTACCATACTAGGGCGGCGCCAACTACAACGCTGGTTACAATTGCTGCTGTATGCCGAACAATATGGCGAAGCTGATGCTGCCCCCGTCATATTGATTGCTGCAGCAATGCGTGGCAAACGCTTAGCGCTGTGGGCAGAACAAGGTTGGCTAGGCAACACCAGCGCCGATGAAGCTTTTCTGTGCGGGATGTTGTCATTACTGGATCGTCTATTTGGCGAACCGCTAGAACAACTACTGGCACCATTGCCGCTCGAAACGAATTTGCGCCTTGCATTACTCAAAGGCGACGGCCTGTTAGGTCACGCACTTCAGCAACTCGCGATGCTAGAAGCAGGTGAAATCCACCATCCCGTGCTCAAGCCATTGCTCGCCAAACAAGCCAGCTGGATTAATACCGATCTCAAAGCGATCACCTGGGTGCAACGCTTAATCTGTGGGTCAAACTAAAGTGAGCCCCAATAATGAACTTGGCGCCAATAGCCAAATCATCAATCAATTAGCGGCGTCTTTAATCACACTCGATCTGCAAGGCTATATTACTGGCTGGAACCAAGGCGCCGAGCAACTATTTGGCTACAGCGCCGACGATGTACTCGGCCAGCATATTTTGCTGCTCTACGCCGATGAAAGTCCGGACGATAGCGAATTTCTGAATGCAGTGCTGATTCAAGGGCACGCACAAATGGAGGTTTTACGTCGCAAAAAAAATGGCGATGTATTTTGGGCCAAAATTCATCTGACCTTGGTGCGTGATGAGCAAAATCGACCAATCCGGATGATTGGTTACCTGACCGACATCACTGAACAATTGGAATTTGAAGAAAAAAATCGACTTTATAGCCATATTTTCGAACAAGCCAGCGATGCGATTGTCATCACCAATTTAAACTTCCACTGCGTTGCTTGCAATGCAGCTTACCATCACATCACCGAACGCAATCTCGAACAAAGCATAGCGCAACTGCCTAGTTTCTTTCAGGCTCTGCAACGAGAATCGGCAAAACTAACAGAGCTCCAGCAACAGCTCAAACTACATCATCACTGGGAAGGCGATCTATGGGATGAGCGTGCATCAGGCGTACGCTACCCCATTCATCTGGCAATCAATGGGGTTAAAAACAAACGCGGCGAACTCACACACTACTTTGCGATTTTTTCCGATTTAAGTGAACAACATCAAGCGCAAGCCCAGATTCATCGACTGGCCTATTTTGACCCACTGACCAACCTTCCCAATCGCACGATGCTTTTTGCGCTGCTCGAGCAAGCTTTAAGCGAAGCAAGGCGGAATAATCATCACGGCGCCCTGCTCTGCTTTAATATTGCCCGCTTTAAAGCACTCAATGACTCATTTGGGCATAGCGGCGCCGATCAAGTGTTAATCGAAGTTGCACAACGTATCCGCACCAGCTTGCGCGATGAGGACGTGGTATCCCGCTTTGGCGCCGATGAGTTTTATATCGCCTTATTTGATATTCGCCATCGTGACGACGCCGCCATGGTCGCCCAGCGAGTACTGGAAAAAATCAATCATCCATTTACGCTAGGCCATGAAGAATTATTACTTAATGCTCATATCGGCATCAGCGTTTATCCCGATGATGGTCGTGATGCCGAAAAACTGGTCAATCAAGCGGCCGTAGCGCTACATCGTGGCAAGCAAGCACAACAAGACATGCTGTTTTATTCGCCCGAAATGAATCAGCGCTCGATGGCGCGGCTTAAATTATCTAGCGAGCTGCACCATGCGCTTGAGCGCAATGAACTCCAACTCTTTTATCAAGCCCAGTTCGACTGCCACACAAAGCAGATCGTCGGTGCCGAAGCACTAATTCGCTGGCAACATCCTGTGCGTGGCGTTGTATCGCCAGCCGAATTTATACCTTTTGCCGAAGAGACCGGCTTGATTTTACCGATTGGTGAATGGGTGCTGCTGCAAGCCGCCAAACAATTATCCGAATGGGATGAGGCCGAATTCTACCTGCCACGCCTCTCAATTAATCTATCGGCACGGCAATTCAAAAACAATTTACCCGAGCAACTCTGCCACCTGCTTAGCCATTTACAACTGCACCCCAGCCGCATTGAACTTGAGCTCACCGAATCAATATTGATGCAAAACGATGAAGCCACCATTGGTTTACTCACTCGCCTTAAAGCGGCTGGCTTTTCACTCGCTTTGGATGATTTTGGTACTGGCTATTCCAATTTATCGTATTTGCAACGCTTTCCACTCGATTACCTAAAAATTGATCAAAGTTTTATTCGAGGACTACCCAGCGATCATGGTAGCGCGGGACTGGTTCATGCCATTTGTGCGATTGCTCGAAGTTTAAATCTACGCTTGATTGCCGAAGGCGTTGAAAACGCGGCACAACTTACATTCTTACAACAAATCGATTGTGATCAAATGCAGGGCTATCTTCTCAGTAAGCCCTTACCCAGTGGCGAGTTCGCCAAACTCCTTGCCCGCAAAGCTGAAATTTAACTTGCCATTCTTGACGCCGTCCCTAAGAATAAGCCTCCAGGTGCAAGCCGGTTTGACCATTTATTACTCATTTATCAAATAGGAAAACATCATGGGTTTACTCGATACTTTGGCGGGTCAATTTTTGGGTAGCAATAATGCAGAAGGCAGTATGGGCGCTTTGGCTGGCTTACTCGAACAACAGGGTGGCGTATCAGGTTTGCTCGAAAAATTTCAACAAGGTGGCCTAGGTGAAGTGGCTCAGTCTTGGGTTTCCTCAGGGGAAAACTTACCTATTTCTGCAGAACAAATCGAATCCGTGCTCGGCAGCGAGCTCGTCGCATCGGTCGCAGAAAAATTTGGCGTTGATCCACAGGCTGCGGCGGGTCAAATCTCAACGCTATTACCCCAATTGATTGACGGCTTAACCCCCAACGGCGAAGTTGAAGCAGGCCAGCAAGACCTCGTAGGCGCAGCAATGGGCTTACTAAAAGGGAAACTTTTTAGCTAAGGTATATGCATGTAGCCCATTAATTAGAAGGATTACATAGCAATACTCAAACAAAGAAACGACCTTACGAGGTCGTTTTTTTACTTCATAAGCCTCTTTCCTTACTTATCATCCTCAGCGCTGAACACCTTTCGCCACAAAAATTGCACCAAGCTAGCCAGCATCCCTACATCTATAGATCTACTTACAAAAAAACAATCAAAAACAAACTAGGCATTTACTCTGACAATACACTAAATTACAAGAACGAATAATCATCGTCCCAAATGGCTATGCTGAATTCAAACAGCCCATTAATCATCCCCGCTTGGCTTGATCCTATTCCCGTAGGTCTTTTTATTACTGACGCAACGGGTGCTTGTTGTGATAGTAATCGGGCTTGGCAACTGCTATTTGGGCTCAGCCATGCAGAAAGCCTCGGCGACGGCTGGTCGCGTCATATTCACCCTGACGACCAATCTACAGTATCCGCAGAATGGCAAAAAGCGGTAAAAAACCAAACCGCATTTGAAATGACGTTTCGGATTTTATTGCCCGATGGTGAAATTCGATACGTTTTATCGCAAGGCACGCCGCAATTTGATTCGCACGGTGAATTATCGCATTACATTGGCAATGTCGAAGACATCACCACGCTCAATAAATTAAGCCAACAAGTTAGCGAACGCGAACAGCGCTTCTCTCATTTACTACGCCATATTCCGGGTATGGCTTATCGCTGCAAAAACGATGCTGACTGGACTTTAGAATATTGCACCGCAGGCAGTTTAGATCTCACCGGCTACTCCGCCGAAGACTTCATTGAAAAACGGATAATCACGTTCGGCAAACTAATTCACCCTGACGATGTGGAATGGCTCTGGGATAAATGCCAATACAATATTAGCCACCAATTACACTGCAGTAATGAGTATCGAATTATCACAGCAAATGGCAGTGAAAAATGGGTATGGGATCAAGCCGACGGAATTTACGATCAAAACGGGCAACTGCTATTTATTGAAGGCTTTATCAGCGATATCACCGAACGTCGGCTCCGTGAACAAAGCTATCGTCAGTTATTTGATAACGCAGGGATTTCGATCTGGAATCAAGATCAATCAAAATTAGTGCAGCATTTACAAGAACTACACGAAAGCGAAATCAGCGATTTTCCAGCTTATCTAAGGCATAACCCAGCTGTAGCGTATCAAATGATGGACTTAATCAAAGTCATCGACGTCAATCAGGCCACTTTACAATTATTTGGCAGCGATAATAAAGCCGATTTTCTACGTAGCTTTACGCGTCTATTTGGCGAAGGTACCGATCAAGTCGTACGAGAACAACTCTGTGCATTTTGGCGCGGAGATCTCACCTTCACCAGCGAGGTCAATTTAGTCAGTCTGCAAGGGGAAAAGATACAAGCCGTGCTTTCTTTTCCTATTCCACAGAGTTTGGATGAGGCACGCCACGTGCCGGTCAGCATTAACGATATTACCCAACTCAAAGCCAGCGAACATAAACTGCTGGCTAGCCGAGCTCAATTTTCCGGAATGATCGATGCGGCGATGGACGCCATCATTACCACGGATGCGGATTTTAATATTATTTTATTTAACCGTGCAGCCGAACAAATGTTTGGATTTGCCGCACATCAAATTCTTGGCGCACCGATTGAAACACTCATCCCGATGAAGGTTGCAGCCAATCATCGACAACACATGCATCATTTTGCGGCTCAAGGAAATCAAACCCGAAAAATGGGCGGGAAAGCCGCGCGTCAAGTCGCTGCGCAGCACGCAAACGGCACAACCTTTCCAGTCGAAATCGCGATTTCCTATTCCGACAACTATGGCGTGCCAATCTATACCGCAATGGTGCGTGACATTACCGAGCGTATTGCCTACGAAGATAATCTACTTCAATTAGCCGAATCTTTAGAACTACGGGTGCAGCGCCGCACCCAAGAGCTTGTCATTGCCAAGCAGCAAGCCGAGCAAGCCAGCCAGGCCAAAAGTTCATTTTTGGCCAATATGAGCCATGAAATTCGTACCCCGCTCAATAGTATTTTGGGGATGACCCACCTCGCCTTGCGCACCAATTTAAGCGAAACGCAGCGCGACTATATTCAAAAAATCGAACAATCTGGCAGCCATCTGCTAGGTATCATCAGCGACATTCTCGATTATTCTAAAATTGAAGCAGGCAAACTTACGCTTGATGCACATGTATTTAGCCTTGCAGAACTCGTCAATGGCTTAGTCGCACTATTTGCAACGCAAATCGAAAATAAGGGATTAAAACTTCACCTTCACATCAGCGAGGCAATTCCAACGCGATGTATTGGTGATGAGTTAAGACTAAGGCAGGTTTTGCTTAATTTATTAAGTAATGCGATTAAATTTACGGCCAAAGGCGATATTCATTTGTCCGTTCAGACCGAAGAAGATGAACGAATCCATTTTTCAGTAAAAGACAGCGGCATCGGAATCAGCGCAGCAGAACAAGGCAAACTATTTCAATCCTTTCAACAAGCAGACAATTCCACTACCCGTAAATACGGCGGTACAGGCTTGGGGCTAGCTATCAGCCAACAAATCGTGCATTTAATGGGAGGGAATATTCAATTAATCAGTGCACTCCACGAAGGTAGCGAATTTAAATTCAGCATCAAGCTGCCTGCAGCCCAACCCACCGCGCTCCCCCCAACAGCCTCGCCAGACCCAGAATGCCTCGCCATGCTGAAAGGAAAACACATTTTACTTGCAGATGATCATCCATTTAACCAACTAATTGGCACCGAGTTATTGCAAGAGATTGGAATCACGGTAGAGATTGCCAACGATGGTCTTGAGGCCATCCAACTTGCAGAAAGCAAACCATTTGATGCCATCTTGATGGACGTACAAATGCCCAACATGGACGGGCTCACCGCCTGTCGCAAGCTCAAGGCAAATCCAGATTGGCAAGCAGTGCCTATTATTGCGATGACCGCGAATGTATCCAGTGAAGACAAACAACAATGTGCTGAAGCAGGCATGGACGACTTCATCGGTAAACCGATCAATGTCGCCAGCCTCTACCGTGTTTTACTCGCCCGCCTCCAACACGAACCCAGGCCAGCAATTGAAGTCAATGCGCCCAAACCAAATGAAATCGTGGATCAAAGCGTCATCCAAACCATGCTGGGCGACAAACCAGAACGGCAGCGCAATTACATTGCTAAATTTATTAGTGCTTATGAAAAAAGCCGACTCCATATCGAGCAAGCACTGCAATCGGCAAATTATGAAAGGATTGCGCTTGAATGTCACAAATTGAAATCGACCGCCAAAACGGTCGGTGCGATGGCCTTGGGGCAACAGCTCTCAGCGCTTGATCAACAAGGTATACCACCAGAACAATTGATAAATATGATTAAAGAGGCCGATACCCTATTTATTCAAACGTGCCAACGCTTTAATCAACTCAATTTCATCGCCCCCCTCGCCAGCAGCGTTGCAGAACAACAATCAACCCCTCTTGCCAAGCAGCTTGATGTGGTCTTGCTTGATGATGATGAATTGCTGCTCGAAGTCATACAGCAGCAACTCACCAATATCGGGGTAAGTAACTTAGCGTGCTTTATGCAAGCGCGTGATGCACTCGCTTATCTCGCTCAACAGCCCAGCCAACCTGACTGGATTTTGTGTGACCTGCAAATGCCCGACATGGACGGCGTCGAATTTCTACGCGAATTGGGTAAGCTGCAATACAACGGCGCGATTGCGATTTTGTCGGGGATGGATGAACAAGTCCTCAAAGCCACCGAACGGCTCGCCAGTTCGTTTGGACTAAAATTAGGTGGCTCTTTAAGCAAACCAGTCCAAGCCAATGCACTCGCTCAGTTACTAACCCAACCCACCAGCGCGCTCTTCGTGCCCAAAATAGACCACCACCAGCATGAACTTGCGCTCAATGAAGCAGAATTACGCTGGGGACTAGCCAATAACGCAGTTGAACTGTATTTCCAACCCAAGGTGAGCACGCAAGAACGGCGTGTGATGGGTGCAGAAAGTTTGGCGCGCTGGCATCACCCGACCAGAGGCTTATTAGGCCCAAACTCATTTGTACCAGCAATTGAAGCGCTAGGCTTGATTGATGAATTCACGTTCTGCGTGCTACGCCAATCTGTTCAGCAACTCAAAGCGTGGCAACACCAGGGGCTCTCTCTCAAATTATCGGTCAATGTTTCGATGGATAATTTAAATCGACTTGAGTTACCCGAACTGTTTGAAAAAATACTGCAAGAACACGACGTCTCTCCAAGCGCCATCACGCTAGAAATTACGGAAACCCAGCTATCTCACGATTATGTCTTGAGTTTAGATATTTTAACGCGCCTACGAATTAAAGGCTTTGGGCTATCAATCGATGACTTCGGTACCGGTTTCTCTACACTAGAACATCTAATGCAAACGCCGTTTACTGAGCTAAAAATCGATCGCGCTTTTGTGCATGGCGCTAGTCACAACAGCTCAGCACAGCGAATTTTAGAGCACAGCGCCAATCTGGGGCGGCAATTTTCACTCAACCTAGTTGCCGAAGGCGTTGAAACTCAAGCCGATTGGGATTTAATCGTGGCGATTGGTTGCCACGAAGTTCAAGGCTTTTTAATCGCCCGCCCCATGCCCGCAGCTGAATTGCTTGATTGGAAACATGCTTGGGAAAGCAATGCCAATGAGTTTCAGCCATCGCGAAAAAATAAATTGATTCAAAAGGACTTAGAAAATGAATGATGTTGTGAAACCGCTGGTATTAGTCGTTGATGATGATGAATTTATGCTGGATTTTATTTGTGAAGCACTGAGCGAGACATGCCAAGTCATCACCGCAGAATCTGGCCGTATTGCTCTAGAGATATTAAAACACAAAGCACCTAGCCTTATACTTGCCGACATTAAAATGCCAGAGATGGATGGTTATGAATTATGCCAACAAATTAAAGATGATTTTTCTATCGGCGACACTCCGGTACTCTTTCTGTCCGCGCTTGATGGGATTGAAGATCGCTTACGCGGCTTTGAAGTCGGCGGAGAAGATTTTGTGCTCAAACCCGTCAACCCCAAAGTGCTTGAAGTCAAAGTCGCTCATGTACTCAAGCTGATAGAGGAACGCGCGCAGCTTAAATCACAAGCCCAATACGCCACCAATACCGCGATGCTGGCGATGACTAGCATGAGTGAAACTGGGCTGATGCTGGAAGGGATTAAATTTTTTAATCAAAGTAAAACACCGCTTGAACTGGCCAATGCAACACTCAAAGCCTTAGCGATGTTTGACGTAGATGGCGTGGTAGAGCTTTTATTGCCGGCAGGGCAAACACTAGCGCTCAATCTTCGGGGCCCCGCTACCGAGCTCGAAGTATCCGTCCTACAACATATGGCGACCATGGATCGGATTACCCAATTCAAAACCCGAATGTCAATTACGTATCCGCACGTGCGCTGCTTAATTAGCAATATGCCCATCAATGATCCAGATCGCTGTGGTCGATTACGTGATCATTTGGCGATGCTGATTGAAGCAACTGAAATTCGGCTTGAGGCGATCAATACCTCCAGCCAATCCTCTCAGCGTGGAAATGCCATCGACAGCACGATCAAAAAACTCACCACCACCTTGGCCAATATTGACGAAATGCAACGCTCTGGCCGCGCCTCTGCATCCATTATTCTAAGCAATGTGATGATGAAAGTAGAGTTAGCACTGGTCGGTTTAGAATTAACCGAACGACAAGAAAACGCCTTAATGACGATTATCCAAGACGGCCTTGAAGACGTCTCTAGCTCTTTGCTTGCGGAGGCTCACTTTCAAGATCAACTCAGTAACGCAATTAAAGAACTCCAAAATACCATCGAGCCCAGCTAAAGTTTGTAGAGCTGGTTTTAACCGCGCTGATACGTTGTTTGCCGCGAGTCGGCGCGAGTCTCGAAAATCCACTAGCGTTGGCATAGGCTAACGCTATTTCTAGTGACGCTAGGCTAACTCAATTAGCACTCACGAATATAGCGACCAAAACAGTTGCCGATTGTCATCAAAATCACTTCCGACTCAATTCATGGGTTTTCAAGCTAGCCTCGATGATGTAAGGTTAGCTCCAATTCTGTACTTAAACAGAACACACTACACAAAAATAAGCCAAGACAATCAGCGCGCTGAATTTGACACTGAGGCGCAATTGGCACGCAGAGCGCGGCGGATGGAGAAGACCCTCATGCAACACCCATTACTTTCAATCGTGATCCCTTGTTACAACGAAGAAGCAGTTATCGGGGAGACACTCAAACGCCTGGCTCAATTTCGTGCAGGTATCAGCGATCTGCGTCTTGAGTTCGTATTCGTTGATGATGGCAGTAAAGACCAAACTCGAGCCTTACTCAAAGCCGCCGCGTTAAACAACCCAGAAATCCGCATTATTGGCTTTGCGCGCAATTTTGGTCATCAAATCGCCGTCTCTGCCGGTGTCGACGCTGCGCGTGGCGACGCGGTCGTCTTAATTGATGCTGATTTGCAAGATCCACCCGAAGTCGTACATCAAATGATCGCCAAATGGCGTGAAGGCTATGATGTCGTTTACGGAGTACGCACAGAACGCCCTGGTGAATCGGCATTTAAACTGGCCACCGCGCGTGGTTTTTATCGACTATTAAATAAGCTCTCTGATGTACCGATTCCGCTCGATACTGGCGATTTCCGGCTGATGAGTCGCCCTGTTGTCGATGTACTTCGCGCGATGCCAGAAAAAGATCGCTTTGTACGCGGTATGGTCAGCTGGATAGGCTTTAAGCAAACGGCACTACCGTATCGCCGCGCCGAACGATTTGCTGGTGAAACCAAATATCCTTTGCGCAAAATGCTGAAGTTTGCGACGGATGGCATTATGTCGTTTTCGAGCAAGCCGCTACAGATGGCGATTGGTTTAGGCGTAACTGCGGCAGCGATGGCTTTGCTCGGCATCATTTACGCGATTGGCATGCGACTTTTTACCAATACTTGGGTTGAAGGTTGGACCGCGCTGATGATTGCAGTACTGTTTATCGGTGGCGTGCAATTACTTTGTGTCGGTATTTTGGGCGAATACATCGGTCGCATTTACAGCGAAATCAAACGCCGGCCACTGTATATCGTGCAAGAATACATTGGTTATCAAGGCGATGAAATGCCTGCGCATAGCCGCAGCCCTGTCGTTGACCGCAAATAAGCCCGCAAGTGCAAACATACTATGAATAAAAAATACCTACGTTTAGGCCTAGGCGTGTTGTTAGCGGGGTTGTTTGGCTGGCTCATTTTGCGCGGTATCGACTGGCGCGAATTACACGCGACCTTAGCGGCGGCACAAGGACAGTTTATTTTTGCGGCCATCGTGGCATTTGTTGTCGGCTACAGCTGCCGTATTTTGCGCTGGCACGCGATGCTCCAACATGACGCCCCCAACTTGCGCGCAAGCCAAGTAGCGGGGCCATTCCTCGCTAGCTTTGCAGCCAATAATGTACTTCCATTTCGCGCAGGCGACGTGATGCGCGCCTTTGCCTTCAATAAAACCTTGCAAACCACCTCAGGCACTGTACTGGCCACCCTTTTTGTCGAACGATTGCTCGATTTATTGATGGTGATTGTCATGCTCGGTGGTGCTTTATTAGTATTTCAAATCAATGCGATTGCTGGAGTTGGCGCAAGTTTATTGCTAGCAGGCGCGGTATTGATTTTATTCGTGCTGGTATTTCCTCGCTCTTTTAGCCCACTAATTAGCTTTGCCGCTAATCTGATTAAACGAATCTCACCGACAATTGGCGAGAAAATCCAGCAAGAAGCCAACAAAGCAATCAGCACTTTAGCCACTTTGGCGCAGGGCAGTATGATGCTCAAGTTACTGGCATTTTCGCTTTGTGCTTGGCTCGCAGAAGGCTTGGTGTTTTATTTTGCGGCACTCTCATTACCTGCGCTGAGCGCACCGCAAGCGGGCTGGCTCGCATTACCAACTGGCACACTGGCCACCTTGATTCCATCAACACCGGGATACGTTGGCACCTTTGATTTCTTTACCGTTCATGCGATGAAATTATTGGGCAATAGCCAAGTCGCAGCGACAGCGTATGCATTCTTAGTTCATGCGCTATTATGGTTCCCGCCCACGCTGATTGGCGGCCTTTATATTGCCAAGCATTCAATCAAAACACCTAAAACGGAAACTTTGTCATGAGCATTTCTAATGCCAAACGTGTCACCATTATTGGTGGCGGCTTTACTGGTTTATCAGCAGCGTATGAACTTGCCAAAAAAGGCATTGCAGTCACCGTATTGGAGGCCGAAGCGGAACTCGGCGGTCTTGCTGCGGCATTTGATGTGGATGGTGAAAAACTCGATCGTTTTTACCACCACTGGTTTACTAATGATCGCAGCGTGATGGATTTGATCGACGAACTTGGGCTGCAAGATCATGTTTCAATCAATCCAACCAATACGGGCGTGTATTACGCCAATAATTTCTTCAAGCTCTCTACACCACTCGACCTACTTAAATTCACACCATTGCCAATGCTCGACCGGATTCGCCTTGGCCTATTAGCGTTACGTGCGCGCAAGGTTGAGAATTGGATGGAGTTGGAAAATAAAACCGCGACTGAATGGCTCACTGAAATGGGTGGCGAGAAAGTCTACAAAATCGTTTGGGAGCCACTGCTGAAGGGCAAATTCGGCCCTGTTGCCGATCAAATCTCTGCAGTGTGGTTTTGGAATAAACTCAAACTACGCGGCGGATCACGCGGCAAAGGCGGCGAAGAACGCCTTGCTTATTACAAAGGCGGCTTTGTGGCTCTGGCTGAATCACTCGCAGATAAAATCCGTGAACTCGGCGGTCAAATTTTGCTCAATAGCCCGGTTGAGTCTTTTGAACGTATCGACGGCGAATGGCAAATCAAAACTCCGAACAGCACCATCACTAGTGATCATGTGATTGCGACAGTGGCTTTACCGCTGATTGCCAAGATGGTTTCCAACTGGGCGAGCCAAGAATATCAAGCACAACTGAATCGCATCAACTACCTCAGTAACGTCTGCTTGGTGCTTGAACTAAAAGAGAGTCTATCGAAAACCTATTGGCTCAACGTAAATGACCCATCATTTCCATTTGTCGCCGTCATTGAGCACACCAATTTTGAAAGCGTTAAATCATACGGTGGCCGCCATATCGTGTATTTATCAAAATACCTGCCGCACACCGAAGCGATGTACAGCATGACGCCGGATGAAGTACTCGATTACGCGATGCCTCATTTGCAAAAAATGTTCCCCGCCTTCAGCCGCGACTGGATCATTCGCCATAATGTATGGAAAGCACGCTGGTCACAACCTGTGGTCGAAAAGAACTACAGTCAATTGATCCCATCTGAGCAAGGCCCGGCAGAAGGATTCCATCTTTGCTCAATGGCGCAAATCTACCCCGAGGATCGTGGCACCAACTATGCGATTCGTGAAGGGCGCAAATTGGGTAAAAAACTAGCAGAACAGCTGAGCCGCTAAATATTCCAACAGAAAAAAGCCGACTTAAGTCGGCTTTTTTTTTATGCTCATCAATTTATCAAGAATCGGTTCCTATCTGATCAATTACATCAACTGTCAGGCTTATTTTTACTCAACCCGATAAATCATAGTGCCATCTTTTTGATGACTAAACACCAAAGGGAATGTTTGAGCAATCAAAGCTTCGTTCAACACATATTCCTTGTTACCACGATTATTATTATCAACCACGATGTATTTAATGTTTTCACCGCGTGCGATCATTCTTAATTCATCGGGACTGCTGGTTGAATACATGCGTTTCCACCAGCGGCTTCGCGTGTCGGTATCGTAACCTGCCGACCAAGCATAATACGGCCAGCCGTAATAGATCGGCCGCCCCGCAAATTGCGCCGCATGTAATACCGACCAATCAGTGAGGAACACATCTTTTGGCGCTGTATTGGTTTTAATCCAACTGGCAACCGGATCATCCATTTGAATCAAGACATTACCCTTGTTCATATTGTACAAGGTAAGCAAGTCAACCAAACCAGTCACCGTCATCAAGCCAGTAAAGATCACAGCCAAGGCACGCTGCGCGCCTGCCCCTGTTTTCCATAGGTACACAATTAGTGCGGCAATCAGGATATTGGCCAGCATGACAGAAACCATAATGAATTTATGGTTGGCGTTAATATCGGTCGTTAATGAAACCAGTACCGCAAACACCAGTGGCGTAATAAAGGCTAAAGCCAAGCCTTTAGACATACCCATTCGACGTATTGGCCCAAACATAGCAACAATAAATAGCGGTACGAATATACCCAGTAATTCAAGTAAGAACGCCGTTAAACCAGCCAGCGTTTTATGTTCGGCCAAAAAGCCAAAATACAGCATGGGTTTGACTGCCGATGCGCCTGCGCCAATAAACCAGCGCGACTCCAGCATCGACATCGCCACCGCCAACACTGCAATCACAAGAAACTCTAAGCGATTGCGACAGAACAAAGCCATGACCGCCAATACAATCAGCGCAGTAATCACCACCGCGCCATTCCAAAAACCAATTGCGCCCAGCAAAAAGCCAAGTGTCAGCGCGCGTCGCCAATCGGCAACGAGCCAACTGTCTTTTTCTAGCCACGCGCTTGCTGTACTACGGATTGATGAGCCAGAACTTGCAATCATTTTTTGCAGCAAGGGCAACAGCGCCAACAAAATCAGCAGCATGATCCCAATCGAAAATGCAAAATGCCGCTGATTGGCATAGACGTTTTGCGCCCATAATCCCCAGCTTTCATTTTGCGTTTTGCCGATATGCAGCGAAACATTCACGATTGCTGACCATAAACTGCCATCCAGATGGTCTTTAGCAAAGGTAAAAAAAGCAAATGAGGAACGGAAAATAAAGAAAATACCGGTCAAAACACCAACGGCACGAGAGCCTGTCAGCGTCACCGCCAACACATACAACAGCATAAACACGCTGACTAGTGACAAGATACTCGGCACATTAAAAGCCCAGTCCAGCGGCAAACCCAAGCGCTCTAATGTTGCCACCAAAAATTGAAATAAAAAGTGGTAGCGGATATTGCCTTCAGGAAAATGCGGGTATTGTGGCGGGAAATTTTCACCCATTGAGAATGAACGAATCACGGCCAAGTGTGGGCCAAAATCAGACCACACCGTATTGCCAATATAAAGCTGGCCGTTGTGAATAATCAGCGTATACCAAGCGATAAAGCTAGCAATCAACAAGGCAAACAGGACATACGCCCCTTCAATACCGATCAACTGCCGCCACCATCCTGCTTGCGGTTTTAGCTCGGTCAATGAATATCGATAAGAGCCCCAGCTCACACAGGCAAGCAAGGCGATGACCAATGTAATCACCGCACCTGTGAGCATATTGCCCGCCATATTGGCGCCGATAAAAGTCAACCAATTCAATACTAATGCACCGAGCAACCACGCAGCTGGCCAACGGATCATCCACAGCGGTACATTTACCGCTGTACCCGCCAAACTCGTCCGCTGCGGAATATCCAGCACCCACGGCAATAAATACTTCAATAACTGGAAACCCAAAACAAAAGTGACAATTAAATACAGTACAGCCAACATGGCGAGATCCAAATATTAGGTTGATTCAGTGTGTAACGATTCAACTTGCGTGCTGATTAGATAGCGAGGGCGGCCTTTCACTTCATCATAAATCCGCGCCAAATAGGTGCCGATAATGCCCAAACTAAGCATCAGCGAACTGCCAATAATCAACTGCAGCAAAATCACCGTGGTGAAACCATCAAAGGCGTGACCAGACAATTTCATATACAAAGTTTGCAGCGCCAACACCAGCGACCCCAAAAAAAATAAGCCGCCCAGTAGTGTCACTAACTGCAAAGGCAATGAAGAAAACGCGCTAATTGCCGAAATGAACAAACGGCCTAATTTGACTGGCGACCATTTGCTAGCGCCTTCGGTGCGTTGCGCCACGACAAATGGCATCGCATAACGCTTAAAGCCGACCCAAGCCGACATGCCACGGAAAAACGTATCGCGCTCTTTCATGGTGCGCCAAGCATCCACCGCCTTGCGATCCATCAGTTTAAAATCGGATGCACCACGCAGATTAAAGCCGGATAATTTTTGAAAAGTGCGATAAAACACTTTTGCGCCAAACTTATACACGCCAGATTCTTGGCCACGATCCGATTTAACGCCCTCCACGACATCCCAACCCTCGCGCCAGAGTTGAATCATTTGTGGAATTAACTCCGGCGGATGCTGTAAATCACAATCCATCACAATACAGGCATCGCCATCGGCATTTTCAAGGCCAGCGCATAGCGCGGCTTCTTTGCCAAAATTTCGCGATAATTTAATTGATTTAATGCCGGGCAATTGCTCGGCCAAACGTGTTAGTGCTAGCCATGTGTCATCACGCGAACCGTCATCAACCAGCACAATTTGGTAGCGAATATCATGCTCCAACAGAATCTTTTGCACCGTACGCATACTAGCTTCAATATGCGGGCCTTCGTTGTAAACTGGGATGACCAGTGAAATGAGTTGCGGCATCATCGATAGATTACCTTTTTGTACAATACAAAATTCCAGCCCACCACCATCAGCATGACGATTACTTTGGCAATCAAGGCGGGCACTAGCAGTTGATTCACCAACAAATAAATCACCGCATTGCTCGCTAGCAAATTAAACCCAACTAACACCGCAGACAGCAGTATTTGCCGTTGAACATTGCCCTGCGACTTAAATGCCCAGAGTCGCATTAAGACAAAATTAACAAAAAATATCGTCAGATATGCCACCGTATTGGCCAGCAGCAATGGCGTCGAGAAATGAAATAACAACCAAAACAGGCCGTACTCCATTCCAAACGACGTACCACCGACCAATAGATAACGCAGGAATTGCGCGCTCAACTTATTTGACATAGGTATCTGGCCAAAACCATTGCTAAACTAGCGTTTTGTCCATATACCCACACGGAAATCACCTGCAGCATAAAACTCATGCCAAGCATATTCGTGCTGTATTGCTTGCTGAATCTTGGCCCAGCCAGCACGGTTTTCCGCATCTTTACCGCTCCAAACGATGTATTTCACATCCTGAGCCAGCAGCCAATCGGCCATATCGGGCATATCACCGGTGTAGAATTTCTTGATTTGATCTTTCAAGATAAACATTTGGCCGACATTACTATGCCAAGTGAGCAAGTGATTTGACCAACCCAATAGCACTGGCTTTTGCGCAAACAAAGCGTAGATACCCGTATCGTTTAGAGCATCGCCGTATTGGTTTTCCAGTACGATGCCCATCGGCGCTTTAGCCAAATAGCGGAACATGTCGCGTACCGTTGCATCGCGGGTATACGTGCCCGACGCATACAAATTGCCAAACTCCGATTTCTCGGTTGTAAAGTAATAGCGAGCAACATCATAGAGATAGATGTTAATCGCCATTAAGCTCAAAACCGTGACTACACGAACCACCTTACTTTTCGCCGCCAACAACAAGGCCCCAAGCGAAACCAACGCACCGGTGTAAATAAAGCCCCACCATTTCATCGTTGAATTGGTACGGTCTTGGAAGCCGCCTGTTGGATCATCCACATAAACGATTTCTGAAAACGCCAACATAAATGCAAATGCCAGCGCAAACATTACCGTGATTTTACGGCTGCCTTTTTGAAATACGCCCAGCAGAGCAAACAACATAATCGGCCAATGCAAAGCGATAAATTGCATCAATGGTGTGTGGTCTTGCAAACCAACCAATTTAATCGGCGTCGATAAAGAGCGCGCGGTAAAGGCGGTTAAGAATGGATAAATTAAAACAAAACCGCCAATCCCACCAATGAGCAAAGCGCGCCAATTTGGCGGACGCTTTTGCTGATAACGCCAGCCAATCCAGAACAGCAGTAACATGCCCAGCAAGGGGAAAGTCCAGGTATTGGTTGCGACCATGGCAGGAATCGTGAGCGCGAGTAAAGCTTGGTAAATCGCACTTTGCTGATCGGACAAGTCGGCGACTTCAATTTCGGAGGAAGCTTCACTGTGGCGTGTTTTAAACTCCAATGCGCCAATTAAGGCAATCGCCAACAGCAATAGCGCAAAGCCGCCCAACGGTGGGTGGTAATCACCTAAGAAGAATTGATAACCGTAATTCTCTGCCGGAAGATCACGTGCAGTCCATGTCCCATCCGTTTTTTTCGGGAATAAACTATGACCAAACTCGGTATTGAGCATCTGGTCAAAGCCACCGACAAAACGCACGCCAGCCCACATATGCTTATTGGTTTCTACCGAAAGCTCATAGCCCTGTGCATTCTCCGGTCCTTGATAACTTAAATGCACAAACGGTGTTGCACCATTACCACCAATCGCCAACGTAGCAACCAGCAACAGCTTAGCCCAATGATTACGTATAAAGCGCGAGGCAAAGTCCCACGCCAAGGTGAGCGGTTGCGCCATCAAAATCGCAAAGGCGATGTTGTAAACCACACCCGGTGCCAGACCAAAAATCCGCCCCATTAAGGCCGCCGCATAATGCTGGAAGGCATAGTAAAAATCAAAACGATTCGGTGGATACCAGTAGTGCAAGCCTGGCAGCGTCTCACCCGGCATATAGCTCACAATAAATAGCAAATCCATCACGCGTTCTGAGCTTGGATACACGCTAGGGAAAGACACTCGCCACGCAAAACCATACGCAAAGGCGATTAAGAACACTAACTCTGCACGTAAAAAGCCCGATTCTTTTAAACGAACACGGTCAGAGTACAAAATGTAGGCTGCCAGCGCAGTCGTGAACGGCCAAGCCCAATTTAATTGACCAAAGCCAACAAAGTGCTCGATAAAAAACATCGTTAAACAAACGACCAAAATCCCCGCGGCACGCGCTAAAGCGAACGAAGGCACCCAGCGCGATGCCAACGCGCTCAAGCCAGCCAAATTAATTAAAATTAAGCTAATCGTGATGGTGAAATAAATTAAATTCATGATTATTGACCTTCCATTTTGCGAGCTGCGCGCGGTGGGCGACGCTCCCAGATACCGAGTTTCATCGAGCCAGACTCTTCAAATGCGCGGAAATAATAGTCGACCGCAATTTGCTGATCGATTTGCGCGCGCAAGTGCGAGCCTTTAGCTTCGTCCCAGCGAGTCCACAAAATATATTGAATATCGTTTTTTTCTAACCAAGCCCGAGGGTTTTCCAAAGTGCCGGCATAAAAACGATTCACCTCATCATGGCGTGCGCCGATATGCGTTGCACCACCACGCCACAAACCTTCATGCGAAGGCCAGCCCAAGAACATCGGCTTGCCAGCAAACAATGAAAACGCGCTGGTATTGTTATACGCACCGCCTTGCATGCCCTCGAGCACTACGCCATCGGAAGCATTTTTTAAGTAGCTCAGCATATTGGCGTGGGTGGCATCTTGATTCAGCCAGCCAGTACCCGCCAATTTGCCAGTGTCTACGCGTGATGAAAATAGCCAGTAATTGGCGATGTGATACACATTACTCAGCACCGCAAACGCAATCAGCAGCACCACCGCCTTACTAAAGCGATTTCCTAGGCCGTACAACATACTGCCAAGGCCAATCAGCGCGGTAGGCCAAATCCAAGACCACCATTTAATCGTGGTATTAAAACGGGCAAACTTGCCGCCCATCGCATCCTGAAACAGCAAAAACTCTGAAAATCCTAGCAATACCAGCAGCACCAGCGCCAGATACCACGCCCATCGCTCTTTAAATCCAAGCCAAAATGCGCCCAGCAATAACAGCAATACTGGCCAATGCAAAGCGAGGAATACGTTGAATTGCGTGTGCTCGTGCGGCGCCACACTGCGAATTGGTGTGCTGACGGCTCCCGGCGCAAAATGTGATAAAAACGGGAAGCACAGCATTAAGGCAATCGCCACACCGCCAAAGAAAGCCTTGAAATTTACCCCACCGTTTAAATGCTGATACACCAACCACGCCATCACCAGCAAAGCCTGTGGCGGCAGTGCCCAAGCATTGGTCACCAGAGTCACCACGGGACTAGCGCCAATCAGCGCAGCCAACAACGGTGCAGACCATGTTGGCGACGCCATAGCAAGAGTGGGTGCCGTCACAGTTGCATCGGGATTTTCGGCTGAAGTCTCGCTCGCTTGCTCCGCTTCTGTTGCCAATTCGTCAGACCGTTTGCGATTCGCCGCCATTAAACCGAGCGCATACAACATTAAGGCAAAGCCACCCAAAGGCGGATGGTAATCCCCAAGATAGGCATAAAAAGAAATCGTTTCGAGCGGTATATCCATTGTTTCCACGCCCGGCACACGCGGAAATAAAGCTTGACCTAGCGCAGTATTAACCTTCTCGTCGCTCATCCCCGAAAAGCGAGTCGCTTCCCAGAAACGCCCCATCGCCGCCCCAGCGCGTGCTTCACCGCTCACCGCTGGCGCATCAATCAAAAACGGTATCAACGGCGTCAAACCATTGCCGCCCGCCAACAGCGCCGCAACCAAAACACCGCGCACCCAGCGTGCGGCGATAAAACGACTTGCCACAAACCAAGCCAAACTACCAATCATCCCGACCAATAGGCACCAAGCGATATTCATCGTAAAGCCCGGTTCTAGCGAGAAAATACGGCCAATTAAAGCCGCTACATAATGCTGATAGGCATAATAGAAATCGAATAGATAAGGGCCAGCAAACCAGCGGTCCTGCGGCGGTAATGTCGCGCCGGGCAAGTAATTGCTAATGAAATACAAATCAGTGAGTTTTTCGGCCAAGCTATCAATATTTGGGAACAAAAAACGCCATGCCAGTGCATACGCAAAGCAGCACAAGAACACCAACTCGGCATTTAAAAAGCCAGAACTACGCAACTGATGTCGTTGCCGATAAATCAACGCTAAGCTGAGCAAACTGGTCAAAGGCCAAACCCACGCCAATTTACCCAAACCCACCATATGCTCCAAAGCAAATAGCGGTAAGGTCAACGCGAGAATCCCAGTGACGCGCGCCAATGCTGGCGGCAAAAAGCGACTGAAAATTAGTGTTAGCCCTGCCAAATTGAGCAAAATTAAGCCCAAGGTCAGAGCCAGATGAATCATCTGCATGAGTGTCCCCCATCCGGTCGGCGATCGATTTAAATAACCGATTCTGTAGTCGTTTTTGGCATTCTACGGAAAACCGCGACAACTGCAAGCAATCCTTACATGCGGTAGAGCTTGCGCTGCAGCGCGCAATGCGGTGAAATCCATCCATGACTATTCAATGCCGCCCACACTGCGCCGCCTGCTGCACCGCGCCATCAATTTCCAGCCCTATTCCCGGCATGCCCAACGGCAAGCCCTATGGAAGCTAATTACACCAACTATTATTAAAATAAAGAAAATCTCGGATAATTTTATTATTTGTGGCACTCGATGAATGCGTTACGGTTATAGTTGGTTCGAAATTGCCATACTTGGGCTTCTTATCAAACAACTACGAAAGAGGTCTCATATGGGCATGGGAGCAACAGGTCGCGGTGTTATCACCGGGGCCAATGATACATACCACGGTATTCAATCATTGAA
This sequence comes from Deefgea chitinilytica, assembly GCF_016881405.1. Classification (GTDB taxonomy): domain Bacteria; phylum Pseudomonadota; class Gammaproteobacteria; order Burkholderiales; family Chitinibacteraceae; genus Deefgea; species Deefgea chitinilytica. The sequence goes on along the minus strand of NZ_WOFE01000008.1, from coordinate 45,754 downwards.
TGAAAACGGTGCGATCAAGCACTCAGCTGAATATGCGCGCCAATTGGTAACTACTGGCAAAGCAAAAAGCGAGGATGAGGCACTACAGATGGCCAATCAAGAAATTCAGCGACTGCGCGCCTGCTTAGCAGGTGAACAGCTAAACCGTTCGGTGCGAATGGCACTACGCGCCGAATCTCAAGAGTCGGAAACAGCCCCCTCTTTCCGCACCCCAAGTCTGCAATATCCTTAGTCAACACACTGCGGGCCGTAGGCCCGCACAACAGGATGGAGCATACCATGGTCAAACAAAGCCAAAGCTACACACAAGCAGACCTGGAATTGGTCAAGCGCCACCTCGCGGATATTCTCACCGTGACGCCAAAGGAAGCTAGCGCGCTTGCACGACAATTCCCAAGCGAGATAACCCCCCTGGCTAACATTTTTGCAAATGCAAAGGATAGGCTACATCAAAACTGGGCGGATGCTTTATTAGTTAAAGTGCCACAATCGGCTTGGGATGGGCCTTCAGATGCGCCAAGCCGCATCGCATATACGAAAGCCGCTTCTATGCGGTTTCTTCTTCGTGATGAGCCTACTGCGCAAGAACTTAAGCACTTAGATAACCGTCGTGCATTGTTAGATGACTTTCTTAAGCACATGGATGGGCCGCGTCGGCTTGCTTATCGACCAATGTTGGAATGGATAAACATCTGTGAGTCCTCACTGGCAATTACTGTGTCGGTGTTGGCTTCGGACACAGCTTTCGGTCTAAGCATGAGTCTTATCGAAACACTACTCGATAAACAGATTCAAATTTATGAACTGAATTTCCGTGAGAAGCATCGTATCCCATCGACAGTTGGCACTCCAATTTCTCTACAGCTGGCTGCATCTGAGGGCGCCAAGCAACACATTGCAGCTAAACTGCAGGAGTTCTGCTTGACCGAATCGGAAGAACTAGAATCTGTAAAAGATATACTCATGGCACGCGTTAGTGCAAATATCTCTGTGAATCGTGTCTTACTGGAAATTGCTGCGATTGACGCTCGTGGCAGAGAAGCGTCAGAGATGTGCATTCCATTCTTGCAGCGCTTGAACTTTCACGGAATGCTCAGTGTGCCCCCTGTGTTACTACAAGACTTAGACGATGGAGGCGATAACAAAATACGGGATATATTCAGGCAGATGTTTACTGCAGGGGGCTTTTTTGCACAGGTCGACAACTACTTCAAGCGACATATGACCGAATCGGACATTGAGATGATTGTCAGTTGGAGTACACAACTGCAGGAGTTATATATTTCTACTCGAGGTATACATGGTGGTCACGAACAGCATGGCTCGCCCCCACACAAATTTATTTTTGCATTGACAATTGCGGCCGCTTTTTATGAGACTTCACAAACAGCACATGAATTCACGGGACATAGTCGGCCTTGTTATGCTGTATTCCCAGACCGAGCAGCCGCAGCAAAAGGCTATCGCAATAAACCTTCTACACATGCGGCAGAAATTCTAATGCAAGCATACGGCCAAATTTACTACTCAAATAATGAATGGGGTCTCATAGCAAATAATGTAGCAGAATATGCAGAAGTGCGTAGTGCAAAGCGGGCGCACATTCAGCAGCTATTCCACTTCGTTGTGAAGAATCGTAACTCACGCCAGCTCTTCGCGCTTTTTCAAAACTTAGAAAAAATGCGCCCCCTCGCACAACCAAAATAAAGGGTAGTTAAATCGTCAGTGCCAACACCATCAGGAAGTAACAAGTGGCAAATATCACGAACAATTCCTGAAAATAACTTAACTTCCCAACGTGCGAAAAAGAATGAAAAGCATTCAGCCCATACTTAATAATCAATAGCTAGGAAAAATCATGAACTGTCGGCAAGGCTGCGGCGCATGTTGCATAGCACCCTCGATTTCAAGCCCCATTCCAGGCATGCCTAATGGCAAACCAGCGGGCGTTTTATGTATTCAACTCGACGAACAGTTGGGCTGTAAAATCTTCGGCCAGCCAGAGCGACCAGCCGTTTGCGCTGGGCTACAACCGTCGTTTGAAATGTGCGGAAACTCTAAAGCTGAAGCGATGTTTTTTTTGACGCAGCTTGAAGTCGTAACTGCGCCATTCACAGATTAATAGTCAGTGACAGACATCACACAAAAATTGCAGTTTTATCCATATCCCAATTCACACCACTCGAGAGCGCCGCAGTATCAAATTACCGCATCACGACAGATGCCTCTGCGCAAAAGCAAGGTACAATCATCGGCACTTTCGGACGGTTCTACTGACTGACTCAGTAGACCGAACGCCTCATCGTGCAGCCTGAAGCATCAGCGCTGCTGTGCGTTAATCCCCAACACGACGATGGATTAAAATATGGAACAAACCCTAATTCGGATGATGGACGCCAAAAGCGATCCCGTCACCAGCCTGAAAGAACTCATTGCCGCATTACGCCCAGCCAAAGTCAGCGATACCGTCACGGCGGTGAACAATGCCCGCGCACTATGCTATTTGCTGGAACAACACGCCGACTATCGTGCGGCATTGCGCAAGCAACTGTTTACGCTATTAGGTAGCACTCGCCAAGTGCAGTTGTATACCGATACCGGTATTTTATCGAATGAGAGTTTCTTTACTGCGATTGCTCGCCGGATTGGCTCTAAGCTACTACCGCCACCAATAAAGCCCGAGTATTTAAAAGATTTATTTGGGGTATTGTTTCCAAACAATAATGACTATGTTTGGTTGAACGCCATACCCACCGAAGTCTGGTTTGAAATCGGCGACGCTGCGCACACTGAAGAACTCAGTATGTTTGAAATTCCAACGCATATTCGGCTACAACAACTTGAAGCGATTCAGGTTTTATCATGCCGACTCTCTGCGATTGGCCTCGAGCCGGAAATTGTCCTGCATCACCCCGATGTCGAGCGATTCGAATCACCGTTTGTCCGGCTCAACGCCGAAGTACTGAGCTATATCGAACGCTATCGCGAAGACCTCACTGCGCGCCGTCCACCTGATGAAGACCATCTGCATATTTTTGTTTTACTTGATCAATGTGAAACCATCATTGCCAAAGTATGGAAACTAGCGGGGAAAAATGGCGCCTCAGTCAGCCTGACTTATCATCTACTGCGCCTCAAACAGCATATTGATCGACTCAAAGTGCTGTTTCAATTGGTCGACTCCACACCCGAAGCTCATCATGCGCCTGCTTTATTGGGCTTATTTCTGGAACTGGTGAAAGCAGAAAATCGCAAATACAGCGTCCGCGATGTATTGCGCGAAAATACCGAATTGCTGGCGCTCAAAGTCACCGAACACGCCAGCCACACCGGTGAGCATTACATCTCGGAAACGCGCAAAGAATGGCTGCAAATGTTCCGCTCTGCCGCAGGAGCGGGCGTCATTGTTGGGTTTATGGCGTTGATTAAAATTTTAGCCGCCAAAGCGCATTTACCGCCGCTGCTCGAAGCGTTTGCATTTAGCATGAATTACGCGCTGGGCTTTATGCTGATTCATATTTTGCATTTCACCGTCGCCACCAAGCAGCCGGCAATGACTGCGGCGCGCATTGCCGCGGCACTGCCTTCGCTCGACATGAAAAAAACTGATAGTTATACCGAGCTGGTCGAGCTGATTGTCAAAGTCATCCGTACTCAATTTATTGCCATTATTGGTAATGTCTTGCTCGCAGCGCCCGTGGCATTGGGCATCGCTTGGTTGTGGTGGTATGAATTGGGTTATCACGTTGTTGATACCGCCAAGGCCGATAAAATGCTCGCCGAGCTGATGCCAATTAGCGGTAATGGTATTTTTTATGCGGCGATTGCAGGTTGCTGCTTATTCTTGGCAGGCTTGATCTCGGGTTATTACGACAATAAATCGCTGTACAACGAAATTCCGCAGCGAATCGCAGCAATGCCAATCCTCAATAAGATTTTTGGCGAACACCGTAGTCATCGCTTAGGTCAATACATCGAGCACAATCTAGGCGCATTGGCGGGTAATTTCTACTTCGGGATTATGCTAGGGAGTATTGGCACCATTGGCTTTCTACTCGGGCTTCCGCTAGATATACGTCACATTACTTTCTCGGCTGCGAATCTGGCTTATGCGATTTCAGCTTATGAATTCACCTTAACTTGGCCAATTATATTAACGGGCGCACTCGGGGTCGCAGCGATTGGGATAACCAATTTATTTGTCAGCTTTACTTTGGCGCTCTGGGTCGCGATGCGTTCACGCAAGCGCCATTTGCGTGAGCTAAAACCACTGTGGGGTAAATTCTGGCGCCGCGCCTTTAGTCGACCGTTAGATCTATTTATTGCCCCCAAAACCGTGGCCATTGAGGATAAAGCCAATGCATAACATCACCACGCAAGCAAACGATCTCAATACCAGCATCGCCGATGCTTTGGCCGACGCAGGCTGGATTGTGATTCCCAACTATCTATCCGCCGCAGAATTACTCGCTTTACAGCAACTTGCTCAGCAACGCAGAGAATGCTTCGTTGCTGCCGGTGTGGGTCGCGAAGCGGCGCATCAAGTACGACAAGATATTCGTGGTGATGCGGTATTGTGGATTGAAAACGACGACGCAGAAATGGCGGCAGCCAATCAACGGATGAGCGAGCTACAACACCACTTAAATCGCGAGCTGTATTTAGGCTTGGCAGAACTAGAATGGCACTTTGCGCGCTATCCGGTTGGCAGTTTCTACCAGCGCCATCTTGACCAACACCGCAACCAAGACACCCGCGTAGTCACCGTAGTGCAATACCTAAATGACAACTGGACCGACGCCGACGGCGGGCAGCTGCGAATTTATCTCGACGATGAAAACCACATCGATGTAACGCCGCACGGCGGAACTTTAGTGGTGTTCTTATCTAATCGCTTTGAACACGAAGTGCTGCCGGCACAACGCGAACGCCTCTCGCTCACTGGCTGGTATCGCCGCCGCGCAAACTAATCACAACGCCCCCTTAATTCAGGGGGCTTTTTTTAGCATGCGCCCAGCGTTTTGCTGGGCTCGCTCGCTAAATTAGTTTTCCCTAATTTGAACTCCGCCCACATGCGCTAAAGACCGCTAGCAAACCTTTAGCCGCCGCTCACTCATTTTCCCGATCTTCGTTGGTACTTGAAATCGCACAATCTCGTCTTACCGCATTCAGAAACTCAATACCAATAAGCGGTCAAGTACATTACAGCTCAGGGGAAATATCATGCTTTTCAATTCAATCTTGCAACGCTGGCGAGTCAGCGTCCGACTGCTCGCTCTTTGTCTGTTAGCCATCTTGATGCTCGCTATTATGGGCGCGCTCTCGTTGTTCGATCTTCGCCAAAGCATGCTCGAAGAGCGCCAGTCCAAAGTCCGTGCCCAAGTTGAATCTGCAGTTGGCGTGGTGAATTATTTCCAAAATCTAGCTGATCGTGGTCAACTGAGCAAAGAAGATGCCCAAGCTCAAGCCGCTGCTGCGCTGCGGGATGTGCGTTTTGAAAAAAATGAATACTTTTTTATTATCAATACCGACATGGTCTACCAGATGCATCCCATCAAACCAGAACTGGTGGGCAAATATAAAGGCGACCTCAGAGACCCAAATGGTGTGATGATTTTGCAGGACTTAGTGGCCGCAGCCAAGAAAGGTGGCGATTTTTCATATTTCCATTTTGCAAAACCCGGCGCTAAAGAACCGCAACCCAAAATCGCTTATTCCATGTTGGTACCCGCTTGGAATTGGGTTATCGCAACAGGCGTGTATGAAGATGATCTGAATGCCGCTTTTATCCACAAACTCATCTTCGCATCTATCCAATTATTCGGGCTCGCCTTACTACTCGGCTGGGTGTCTTGGATTATTGCACGCTCCATTTTGCAGCAACTGGGCGGCGAGCCTCGGGATGCCATGCAGATCATGAGCGAAGTCACCGCGGGTAATTTGCAAGTGCAGATCAATTGCCAGCATCCCAATAGCCTGCTCGCTTCATTAGCAATGATGGTGCAAGGTCTGCGCAGCACATTGCAATCCGTACAACAACACGCCGATACGCTTAGTAAGCAGTCTTCACAAATCGCTCAATCAAGTAACGCGATTTCCCAAGCGGCAACGAAGCAGGCGGACGCCACTTGTTCGATGGCGGCCGCGATGGAAGAGCTGACCGTGAGTATTTCGCATATTTCTGACAACTCAAACATCACCGAGCATTCATCGCGCGATGCCACTGAGCTGGCACGCACGGGCGTAAGTCAAGTGCGTGATACCACCGAATTAATGGAGCACATTGCCCGCAGCGTCAGCGGTGCCACACTGCAAATTCAAGAATTGGATGGCAAAGCCAAAGCCATTTCCGGTATTGCCGCGGTGATTAAAGATATCGCTGGTCAAACTAATTTACTCGCACTCAACGCCGCAATCGAGGCCGCCCGCGCAGGGGAACAAGGGCGCGGTTTTGCTGTTGTGGCCGATGAAGTTCGCAAACTCGCCGAACGAACCTCAACCGCCACTATCGATATTGAACGGATGCTGATTGCGATCTTGGGTGAAACCGAACAAGTCGTCATCGTGATGCAAGCGGCGCTACCCGAAGTGAACCGTGGCGTTGAATTGGCTCGCTACGTCGCCGATTCTCTACAGCACATTCATCAAGGCGCGCAGTCCACACTCGAGCACTTGCAGGAAGTGGCGTCCGCGACCCGCGAGCAAAGTGTCGCTAGCAACAGTATCGCAGTGCGCGTGGAAGACATTTCGCAAATGGTCGAGGAAACCAGCATCGCAATCCGCCACTCCGCCGAGAACGCGCGAGGCGTCGAACAAATTGCAGCGGAGCTCAAAACCATGGTCGGACGCTTTCGCATTTAACCATCATCACCACACCCAGCAAGCAACTGACATAGTGCACAGTAATCCAGACGCAAAGCGCGTAAAATGAAGTTATTTCTCGCAGAAATTGAGAGGGCATCATGTCTAATCGCTTTGTATTTTTACCCGCCCTATTGCTCACTATATTACTCAGTGCCTGCAGCACATCGCAGACTGCGCGCCCTGTCGCGCAAGTCCGCACGGGGCAAATTGAGCACGTTAAAGTCGTGACCATCAATGACACCAGCGGCATCGGTAGTATTGCTGGCGGGATAGTTGGCGGCATTCTGGCGGGAAAACATATCGGCAACGGCAGCGGTAGCACGATTAGTAGCGTTTTTGGCGCGCTATTAGGCGGCTTCTTGGGCAATCAAATGGAACGAGAAATCGCGCAAAAAACAGCACAAGAACTCACTATTCGGATGCTGGATAATAATGAACGACTCGTGGTGGTGCAGGATGTCCCACAAGTGTTCATGCTGGGGCAAACGGTGGATGTAATCAGCAATGGTCAAACCGCGCGGGTGCAAGCACAAGAACTCAAAAAATAAAGGCTTGCCACTTGGCAAGCCCTCTAGGTATATGATTAAAGCCATTGACTTACAATGACTAGCCAGCAATACCCATCAATACCCCAAACGCTGACAGACTGTTGATACTGCGCCAGCGGCGTTCAAAGTGTAAAAATGCAATCCGGGAGCTCCGCCCGCCAACAAGCGATCTGATAGCTCAGTGACAAAATCCAAACCAAACGCACGAATCGACGCCGTATCATCCGCGTACGATTGCAACCGCAAACGCAACCAGCGCGGAATTTCTGCACCGCACATATCGGAAAAACGCTGCAATTGGCTGTAGTTTTGAATAGGCATAATGCCCGGTACGATAGGAATGTTCACCCCGCGGCCTTGCACTTCATCGACAAAACGGAAATACGCATCAGCATTAAAGAAATACTGCGTAATTGCGGAATTCGCACCGGCATTCACTTTATTTACAAAATTGCGGATATCGGCCTCGGCACTGGCTGATTGCGGGTGAAACTCAGGATAAGCGGCGACTTCAATATGAAACCAATCACCAAATTCGTGACGCAAAAAAGTCACCAACTCATTGGCATAACGAAACTCGCCAAACTCACCCATTCCCGATGGGATATCGCCACGCAGCGCAACAATATGCTTGATGCCGTGATCTTTATATTGCTGCACCACCGCGCGAATATTATCTTTGGTCGATCCGATGCACGACAAATGTGGCGCAGCGGCATGACCTGCGGCTTGAATATCCACCACCGCACGCAAAGTGCCATCTTGCGTTGTACCACCCGCACCAAACGTAACCGAGAAAAATTCAGGATTAAATTGCGCCAATTGGCGGCGAGTCGTCGCTAATTTAGCCGCACCTTCATCGGTTTTCGGCGGGAAAAACTCAAAACTAATCGGACGCAAAGGATGGGTCATGGTGCGGCAACTTATTCACATTCATCGAAGGGTGAATGTTACCACTCTATAGCAGGCTTTGGCATGAGAGCAATTCATGTCTTATACAAATCAGGCTTATCACACTCCCTGTAAGCAACATTTTTGCCAAATGTGATCTTGAATATTCCCACAAAAAAGAAAAGGGAATATGATCGCGTGAGACTTGAGCATTCGACTCAAGCAATGCGAGCGACGCGAATGTATCGCCGCACTCAACAAAAGGAAGAGACGACCATGGCACAATCACGCTCAAATTTAACCCGACTAGCCACCTTGCTCGGTGGTTTACTACTTGCCGCAGGCGTACATGCAGCGGCATGGCAAGAAGGCACAACGTACCAAGCTAACACCGTAGTCGATTACAACGGCAAAACTTATACCGCACTGGTTACGCACACTGCCTACGTCGGTGCAAACTGGAACCCAGCGGCCACACCTACCTTGTGGAAAGAAACGGGCACCAGCAGCGCTACACCAATCCCAACGGCAAGCGCAACCCCGACCTCGGCGCCAACAGCAACAGCTGCTGCAACGGCAACGCCAACCTCCGCAGTCACCGCAACACCAATTTCGGGTGTTCCCGCATGGAATAGCGCAACGGTCTACAACGGTGGTCAGCGCATCAGTTACAACGGCGCAATCTACGAAGCAAAATGGTGGACACAAGGGAATGTACCGGGCGCCGACCAATGGGGGCCATGGGCTTTAGTTTCTGGTACTCCAGCAACAGCAACGCCAACCATAGCCCCAACTGCGACTCAAAAACCAACTGCAACCCCAGTCGTGACAGCAACGCCAGTGGTTACAGCAACGCCAACGGCGGTAGTAACACCAAGCGCAACGCCTGTTGTGACCGCTACCCCAACAGCTAGCGCTACGCCGAGCCCAACGCCTGTACAAGGTACAGATTTACTACCAAAACACGTCGTGGTTGGTTACTGGCACAATTTTGATAATGGCTCTGGCGTGATTCGTCTGAAAGACGTACCAGCCGAATACAACATCATCAATGTATCGTTTGCTGAAGGCGACCAAACTGCCGCGAAAGGTACGGCAGCATTTGTGCTGGATAAATTGTTTAACGAAGCCGAATTCATGGCCGACATTAAACTCAAGCAATCTCAAGGCGTAAAAGTACAGATTTCACTCGGCGGCGCTAACGGGGTGATCGTATTAGATAGCCCAGCAGCACGCGATCAGTTCATCAAAACGATGGGCGATATCATTGCGAAATACGGCTTTGACGGTATCGACTTGGATATGGAAAACAATCTGTCAATCACCGCGAACGACGATTTCCGCAATCCAGTAACCCCACAAATCGTCAACATTATCGCTGGCACCAAAGCATTGAAAGCACGCTTTGGCGATAAATTCATGGTGACAATGGCTCCAGAAGTGAATTACGTACAAGGCGGCCTAGGCTTCTACGGCGGCACATGGGGCGGTTACTTGCCAATCATCTACGGCTTGCGCAATGAATTAACGATGTTGCACGTTCAGCATTACAACACTGGCAGCATCGGTGCGACCGACGGCAAACAATACTCGCAAGGTACAATGGATTTCCAAGTTGCGATGACCGATATGTTGCTGACTGGCTTTAACCTCGGCGGCGATGTAAACAAACCATTCCCGGCACTACGCCCTGACCAAGTTGGCTTTGGCTTGCCTGCGACCACTAGCGCAGCCGGTGGTGGCTACTTGTCCGTTGCTGAAACACAAAAAGCACTCGATTGCTTAATGAAACTGCAAAATTGCGGCACGTACAAACCAGCCAAGGCACAACCTGATCTACGTGGCATTATGACGTGGTCAATCAACTGGGATAGCAAACAAGCTTATCAATTTGCGAAGAGCCACAGCGCTTATTTCAAAAAATAATAAGTCTTGAATATTAAAAATGGCGACACATCGAGTGTCGCCATTTTTTTATGGTGAATCTATATAGAACATCTAATCAATCACCAGATCTCTTTAATTTAATGATTGGCAGCAACACTCATATCATTAATGGCTTCATCATCTGGATCAGCATATTGCTCGGCAATTGCAGCAAAACGCTCGGCAACACGCGCAAAACCATCAATCAAATCGGGGTCAAAATGCAAACCACGGCCAGCGAGCATGATGGTCATCGCCATTTCATGTGAAAACGGCGCTTTATAAGGGCGGCGATTTCGCAGTGCATCGTATACATCAGAAATTGCCATTAGCCGTGCCGAAACAGGAATTTCATCACCTTTTGCGCCCTGCGGGTAACCTGTGCCATCCCATTTTTCTTGGTGACCGTAAGCGATTTCACGTGCATAGCGCAAAAATTGACTCTCCTCGCCCAATATCCGCTCGACTTCTAAAATAATGTTGCGGCCATACTCTGGGTGCTTTTTCATGATGGTAAATTCTTCATCCGTTAAGCGACCTGGTTTATGCAAAATCAAGTCAGGAATACCGACCTTACCAATGTCGTGTAATGGCGCCGATTTCGCCATCCACTCAATACTGTCGGCATCGAGTTGGCTCACAAAGCGTGGATGCTCTGCCACCGCTGCAGCCAAAATCCGCATGTATTCTTGTGTGCGCTTTAAGTGCAAGCCCGTTTCTTCATCGCGTAACTCTGCCATTACCCCCATCGCCATAATGGTGGCATCTTGCATTTTGAGTAATTCTTGCGTGCGTTGCGCGACACGATCCTCTAATTCATGATTATGCAAGCGAATTGCGTTCTTCAAATCTTGCATTTCAAGATGGGTTCTAACACGAACTTGCACAATCGCAGGACTGAGCGGTTTGTGAATATAATCAGCACCACCAGCTCCAAAGCCATTAATTTCATCAATTTCCTGCGTTTTTGCAGTTAAGAACACGACAGGAATATCGGCGGTGACCGGATTATTTTTTAAACGACGGCAAACTTCAAAACCATCGATATCGGGCATCATCACATCAAGCAAAATTAAATCAGGCAGCGGTAATCGCTCGGCCAGTTGCAAAGCTTGCTGACCATTGTTAGCGATTCGCAGTTTATAATGTTCTTTCAAAATAGCATTGAGCACCGCTAAATTTGCCGGAGTATCATCCACCAGTAAGATGGTGCGCCGATAGCTCATATCAAATTCAATCATTTCTTACCTCTTGCATGCTGAATCTCGAGCAAGTACTGCTTAGCGGCCGTAAAATTAAACTCATTGGTAATCGCATTGCCTAAACGATCAAACAAATGCCGATCAATATCGGAATCCAATCCATCACACAATTGGTAATACAAATCAACAGCATCCCCATCACAAGCATCAAGTAAATCCAGCAATTGCATCATAAGCGCATCGATATGCTCATCATCAAGTGCAGTCATTACATGCTGTGGTGCTGCGGCTCCGTACACTCGATTTACAGCGAGCAACATTGCGTCCAGTGCATCGTTAAACGGCTGCAAAGACTCGCCCGCTTGCCCGGGGTTGGCGTGTAACACCTGCTCTAATCGACCCGCCTTTGCGGCTAATTCAGTCATCCCCAAAGTTCCTGCTACCCCTTTCATTGAATGGGCAAACCGCTCCGCGCCAGAATAATCAGACTGCAGCAATTGCGCCAAAGTCGCATTGGCATCACGGTAATCTGTCAAAAACTGTTTAAATAAAGCCTCGTAAAGATGCGCGTCCCCCATCAAACGCTGCAGTACACTCTGGGTATTAACCCCTTCAATTTGAGGAACAATGCTTTCATCAATATACCCATCATCAACTTGCACTTGAGTCATATCAATAATATGTTGACCAGCCCATTTAGCCACCGTTGTAAATAACACATCAGGCTGAATTGGCTTGGTGATGTAATCATTCATACCGGCATCAAGACAACGCTGCCGTTCATCCGACATCGCGTGCGCCGTCATTGCAATAATGGGTAAATCATTAAAGCGAGCATCGGTTCGAATGAGTCGCGCCGCCTGATGACCGTCGAGCACTGGCATCTGCAAATCCATCAATATAATGTCGCACGGCATGGGTTTGATCGAAAGCCAGGCTAAAGCTTCACCGCCATGCTGCGCTAAAATCACACTTGCCCCTGCCCCGACTAACAATTCATTGGCCACTTGCTGATTCAAGGGATTATCCTCAACCAACAAAATCCGTACCCCGTGCAAATTGGGGCCGCGACTCATCCGTACTTCGGTCAACGGTGCTTCTTCCGAGCGTTCTAACCACAGGGTAAAGTGAAACGTACTCCCTTGCTTAGCGACGCTCTCCACCCAAACATCGCCCTCCATCATCGCAATCAGGCGCTTGCAAATCGACAAGCCCAAACCCGTACCACCAAATTGACGCGTGGTAGAACCATCGGCTTGAGAAAATGGTTTAAATAGCAGCTTAATTTGCTCGGGGCTCAGACCAATTCCCGTATCCGTCACAGCAATATGCAAGCGAACTCGTCCCGCTAGCTGGGCGACCATTTCCACGTCGACGCGAATACCGCCTTGTTGAGTAAATTTAATTGCATTGCTGACCAAATTATTGAGGATTTGCCCAAGGCGAAGAGGGTCGCCTACAAAGGCAACGGGGCAATCCGCAGCCAAATTAAAGCTCAATTGCAAGCCTTTTTCTTCTGCTTTAATTTGATGCAAAGAACGCAATTGTGTAAACAAGGCTTCAAAACTAAACGGGATATGCTCTAGCTGCAAACGATCCGCTTCAATTTTAGAAAAATCGAGAATGTCATTCAGGATATGCAGTAAAGATTCCGCTGCCAGACTGGTTTTGCTTAAATAATCACGCTGCTTGTGAGTCAACTCGGTCTGCAAGGTCAAGTGGGTCATGCCAATAATGGCATTCATTGGGGTACGAATTTCGTGGCTCATATTAGCCAAAAAATCGCTCTTTAAACGATTGGCTTGATCAGCAGCCTCTTTGGCGCGAATCAACTCTTGCTCAGCTGCTTTGCGCAGCTCGATATTTTCATACACGGCAACAAAGTGCGTAATCTGCCCAGCGCCATCACGAATCGGCGAAATCGAAACCGACATCCACACCAAACTACCGTCTTTGCAGCGATTGCGCAAATCTTGGCGCCACTCTGCGCCCTCCATCAGCGACTGCATAATTTGTTCGTGAATAATCGGCTTAGTGGTACTGCCTGACAACACTTCGGTGGGATTTTTGCCACGAATTTCGCTGAGCAGATAACCAAAAGTCTGCTCAAATTTAGGGTTTGCGTATTCAATTTTACCCTTCACATCCGTGATCAGCACCGGACTTGGGCTGGCTTCGATCGCGGCAGACAATTGCCGCAATTGATTGGCCGCATTTTTTTGCTCGGTCACATCAAAAATCATGCCATCTAAATATTCTGCATGCCCGCTGGCATCACGCACCACTTGTCCACGTTCATACACCCAGCGTAATTGACCTTTAGCATCGACAATTCGATACTCCACCGAATAGCGTTCGCCATGCATCATAGCCACATTGACCGCCGATTCCACTGACGCTAAATCTTCAACATGAATCAATGAACCATAACTTCGCGAAGGATTTGGAGCCAAGAAAACATTAGAGGTATAGCCTGTTAAGACTTCAATTTCCTCATTGATATAATACATACCCCATGGGTAATCTATCTGACATCGAAACACCACGCCGGGGATGTTGCTGGCCAAGGTCCGAAACTGAGCCTCTTGCGCCAATAAGGCGGCTTCTGCTTTTTCACGCGCATCGACCAATTGCCCCATCAGCGCAGACAATTGCTCCAAATCGGCCGTTTTTTGATCCATAGGTGGCAAACCCAAACTCAACTGCAGTTGACCCGCCGTTTGCCATAGAGCATCAATCGCGCGTTGCCGCCTTGCGGCCTCCTGTCGCAGCGTTTCATTCGCTTGCGTTAATTCATCGGAACTAATTTGTAAACTACGTGAGCCCAAAGCCACATCACGATCAAACTGGCTATATGCATCGTCCACAGCAGTCAGTAAGCGGCGAAAATTACGCAATACACCAACCGCGGCAGGGTCTTCGACCACATCAGCCGCCCGCTCGATTGATTGCAGCAGGGTCTCAACGGTCGAATCATCAGCCCAAGCCAGATGGCGTTTTAGCTGACGTGCGAGCAGTTTATTCATGCCTGAGCTTCACTCAAGATCGTAATCGTCATGGTTTGATTGTGCAGTTTGCACTCCGTTGAATTGAAAAATGGGCTAATCTCTCCGTAAGAATAAAATCCGGCCAAGGTAACATGCTGACCGAAGACATCGCCTACGGCTTCGATTTCTTCATCTACTCGTCCCCCCATTACCAGTTTCCGACCCACACAGCTAACCAGCAATCCCAGACCTTGCCCGACCTGTCCCACCATTTTTTGCGCAGCATTCGCCGCGGCTTCAGCACCTTCAACCAGTGCATCATTACTTGCATGCATTAACCGTAAGTAGCCATCCACTTGAATGTCACCCGCCAAAATCAAGCTACCATTGACTTCATCAATTCCCAAAATGGTTCGAACTAAGCCAACGGCAGAATGATCTTGCCCCAACATTTCAAATGGAAACAACAATCCAGAAGACGGCAATTGCGCAGCGTATTCACCCAAGTAGCGTTTATAAACTTCCAAAGCGGGCTCACCATCAAGCTCAAACAGAATATTTCCACTACTGCGTGTCACTTTGCGCGCAGGACCAAATGGCTTCCAACCACCAAATGAGCCATGCCCGATTTGAACACCAACAGGTATCGCCAGTGCAACCACGGTATTACTTGCTACGCCATCATTACTCAGCACGACGGTTTGCCCAAATGCGGAGCCATCTCCCGCCAAGCCCCCCATAATCGGCACTCCCTCCACAAGCCCGCTCGCCAACCCTTGCACCAAGGCACTCCCATTAATATTCACGCCTTGCCCCAATACCAGCACACCAGCCAAGGCTTGCTGCCCCAAAATCGCTGCCAAACGCTGCCCTGCCGCTTCACTGTCTTCCATATTGGTCAATTGTGTGACCGCTGTTCGCGGCACGCCATGCGGCCAGTGAATCGCTGTAATCACACAGCTATTGTCATCCACACCATCAACAGAAATCTCGCCAGCCGTTGAACAGCCCAATAAGGCCGAATCTGGAAACTGCTGCCGTAAGGTATTAAAACATTGCGGATCACTCAATAAAGCTCGACTCGCAAAAACCAGTAACCATTGCGGCTGTATGGTCGCCAAGTTTTGCATTTGTGAATTCAGTTCAGATAGCTGATTGACTTTAATTTGCGCAACTTGCATCGTGAAGTACCTCATGAATGAGGTTTAAGCTTAGCAAACACGTTTTATTTCGCCGAAAAAAAACCGGCACAACGCCGGTTTAAGTCATACGCCACAACAAAATAGTGTGGAATTCGAATATCCGAATCTGCAATCGCAACTTAGTTTTGCCAAGCTGATTTAGCTAAGTGAATCGCATTCACCCGCGCCGTAGCCACCTTATCCGCGATGTCCTTCGGATTACTGCATTGCGCGGCAATCGCACCAGCATCAACTGCTGCGGCAGCGGCACGCAAATGCAGCAAATAGTCGCGCTGCGGATACGCGCAATTTTCAAATTGATAACGACCACGTGCATCTGCCAGACAAGCATCGAGCATCTGCGTAAATCGCTCAGGTCGGCGCAGCGCATCGCATCGGGTCAGTAGCGCCAACACCGTTTCGGGGCGCAATTGCTCAGCGGTATGCACCAAAGTATGCTCGCGGCACGTCATCACCGCGAGTTCTTTACAATCGCTCGGTACCCGCAGGCGTTTGCATAAAGCCTCAACCAGCGGCACGCCACGCGCCTCGTGGCCAATATGCCGCGGCAACACATCGGCAGGCGTTTTGGCTTTACCCAAATCGTGGCATAACGCCGCAAAACGTACCGCCAACGGCCAGCCTTGTGCGGTGGTATAGTTCAGCACCAGCATCGTATGCAAACCGGTATCGATTTCCGGATGATAATCGGCGCGCTGCGGTACGCCCCACAACGTATCAATTTCGGGAGCGATCCGTCCTAACGCACCGCATTCACGCAAAATCTCAAACATCAACCTAGGCTGGTGTTCCATGAGTCCTTTCGCAAACTCCTGCCACACGCGCTCGGCGACCAGATGATCTACTTCGCCATCAGCCACCATCTGCCGCATCAATGCCATTGTTTCTGGTGCTACCGCAAAATCAAAGCGCGCAGCAAATCGTGCCAAACGCAAAATTCGCACAGGATCTTCAGCAAAGGCAGGCGACACATGACGCAACACTTTGGCCGCTAAATCGGCTTGCCCGCCGTAGGGATCAATCAAGTTGCCGTGTTCGTCTTCGGCAATTGCATTGATGGTTAAATCGCGGCGCAGCAGGTCTTCTTCCAAAGTGACATCGGGGCTGGCATGAACCTCAAAGCCGGTATAGCCGTGTCCGCTTTTACGCTCAAGGCGTGCTAGCGCATACTCCTGATGGGTGTTCGGATGCAAGAACACAGGAAAGTCTTTCCCTACTGCGCTATAGCCCAAATCCAACATCTGTTGCGGCGTTGCACCGACCACCACCCAATCAATGTCCTTGACCGGCAACCCCAACAATCGATCTCGGACAGCGCCACCCACGCGATAGACCTGCATGTTCTTTCCTTAAAATGAAGAGTTACTTCTACTGAACTAAGAAGTCAGACTACAATCTGCTGATTATCCCCTAATTCTCCCTCAGGATGGAACGTATGAAAATTGCGAATAATGTCACTGAACTCATCGGCCGCACACCGCTGGTTAAACTCAACCGTGTTACCGAAGGGTGCGTAGCGACCTTGGTCGCCAAGCTGGAATACATGAATCCATCGCATTCGGTCAAAGACCGGATCGCGGTCAGCATGATTGATGCGGCCGAAGCCGCAGGTAAAATCGGCCATGATACGGTGATTGTTGAGCCGACTTCAGGTAATACCGGGATTGGCTTAGCAATGGTCTGCGCGGCGCGTGGTTACAAACTCGTGCTGACGATGCCAGAAACCATGTCCAAAGAACGTCGTGCACTGCTACGCGGCTACGGCGCAGAACTGATTCTTACCCCTGGCCCAGATGGTATGGGCGGCGCGATTGCCAAAGCCAAAGCACTGGCCGAAGAGCACGCCAATTATTTCATGCCACAACAATTTGAAAACCCAGCCAATCCAGAAATTCACCGCAACACCACCGCCGTTGAATTATGGGAAGACACCGACGGGCAAATTGATATTTTGATTGCTGGCGTTGGCACTGGCGGTACGATTACTGGGGTTGCTGAAGTACTCAAAGCAAAAAAACCATCGTTCCAAGCGATTGCCATTGAGCCGGATGCCAGCCCTGTTCTCAGCGGCGGAGCCAAAGGCCCGCATCCGATTCAAGGGATCGGTGCTGGCTTTGTGCCAGCCGTGCTCAACACCCAAATTTATGATGAAGTGATCCGGGTTAGCAACGATGACGCGTTTGCAACGGCGCGTTTGCTAGCAACGCAAGAAGGGATTTTGTGCGGGATTTCCGCCGGCGCGGCAACTTGGGCGGCTATTCAAGTTGCAAAACGCCCTGAAAATGCGGGCAAACTGATTGCAATCATTATTCCATCATTTGGCGAACGCTATTTGTCGACTAAACTATTTGAAGGTTTAGCAGACTAAGCAAGAAAAGGTATGGCGCTGTAGCCATTACATATAAATAGCCACAGCGCCATACCCATCAAAAACCATCAACACGCTCGCTATCTTCACGCCAATTACTAACATCGCGAAACACCAATACCGCGCCTAATGTACGGTTATTTTCATCGCGAATTCTGGCGGCACTTTCCTCAATTTGGAAATGTAAACCCAGTTTATTGAGCAGCACACTGCGCCGCGCCCCTTGATTATCCGCCCCACCTTGCAAAGAAGCGGTGACCAAATTGGCTAAAGGTAAACGATTTTTAACGTCGACCGACTGATACACCGCGCCCAAATATTGCCCACGCGCCATCTCTAATTCCCAGCCGAGCAAAGCAGATGCCACCGGATTGATATAATCAATGCGTCCGTTCACATCGGTCGTCAGCACGCCATCAGCAATCGACTCCAAGGTCGCCAGCGCCCGTTGACGCTCCTCCAGCAAGGCCGCTTGCGCGTTACGCACGCTAGTAACATTGCGCCCAACGCCACGGTAGCCTAAAAACGAGCCATCCGCCGCAAAAATGGGGCGTCCAGACACGCTAAAATACAAAATCTGATTATTTAAGAACACCTGATATTCAAAATCACGGTACGGCAGCTGAGAGGCCAAAATATGACGATGCGCATCCCACTGCGCCTCGCTTAATCCCCCAGAACCTAACTCCCAACGACATTTGCCAATAAATATCGCCGGATTCACATCCAAGTCAGCAAAAAAGCCACCAGAAACATAGGTAAAGCGCGCTTGAGCATCTTGCTCCCAGAACCAGTCACTGGAAACTTCAACCAATTCGCTCAATCGATTCAATTTATATTCCAATTCCTGTGTCAGCGCCGCGCCAGAACTGATATCGCGGGCATGGATTACATTGCCAACCCAATCCAAATCTTGATTACGCAGTGGTTTGATCATCACATCGTATTGCCGCACAACACCATCACGATCAAGGTGTTGCTGACTCAATTGCACCGGCATTGTCAAATTAGCCAGCTCGGCAGCATCAAACAGAAAACTGCGCTCCCCCACTTGCCGCTGCTCTGACAGAGCAAAACGCTGCTCGGCCAAACTATTGGCATAAATCACAGCGCCACTACGGTCACGCAACACCAAGGGGTCGCTGACCGCATCAAGCATCGACCGACTTTGACGCTCAAAACTCATGCGCTGAATAGATTCTCGCCCTTGCACGGCCAATTCAAGCACGCGCTGACGCTGTGATAAACGTTGAAAAACTAAGGCCAAAACCGCGCTTAACACCGTCCCCAGCAAAG
The DNA here is from genome assembly GCF_016881405.1 of Deefgea chitinilytica. Taxonomy (GTDB): domain Bacteria; phylum Pseudomonadota; class Gammaproteobacteria; order Burkholderiales; family Chitinibacteraceae; genus Deefgea; species Deefgea chitinilytica. The sequence continues at coordinate 26,470 of NZ_WOFE01000008.1, read as the reverse complement.
CCAAGACCAACATCAAGCGTTGCTCAGAGGGCAATAACCCGCCTTGCACATTAATAAACTCTAAACGCCATTGTCGACCTAGAACATTTAATAATTGATGATCGACAGCGTCCGCTGCGCTGAGGACAGTCGGCCATTGTTTTGAGCTGAACAAGATCGTGCCCGCCGCTTTGGCAGCCATGTCATTTGCCCCCTGATCGATTAAACGCAAGGCAAAGCCAGCCATCTGCGCTTCACGCTGAACGCCGCTTAACAACTCACTTAATTTGAACCACGCAACGGCACTGCCCAGATAACTATTTTGTAATAACTCTGGATTGGGCTGCTCAAACAGCGTTTGATAGATCGGCAAAAAGAGCGCATACACATCCCCTTGCGGCATGCCGTTGAGCTGGATTGGCGAGGCCCAAGCCAATCCAGTGCCCTGCGCGGAAGTGAAACCCGCTCGAATGTCCACCGCTTGCGCAACGTCCTGACCCAGCCATTGCGCGGAACTTCGATTCAGCGGACTGACCATTTCCAACACCTGCGCTAAAGGCGAAGTGGTTTGCACATTAAATTTAGAGTAAAACCCCGCCCCAAAATCCATATCCGCACGACGCGCCAAAACATATTGTTCCAGCTCTAGCTCAGACACCGGGCGAATAAAACCAATCGCGAAAATAGCAGGCGTTCGCAGGGGAAAATTACTATTGAGCACCAACTGATTAAACGAGCTTCGCGACAAATTAGGCTGAGCGATCAATGCCGCCTGAATCTGACGCAAGATGGCTTCTTTTTGCAACAATTTAGCCGTAAGCTGCTGCGCTATTGCGTATTGCAGCTGATGTTCTCGCTGCGCTTTTAGGGATGCCAATTGCCCGTACCACAAGCCCATCAAGGCAGTGGTGAGCAATAGTCCAGTGCAAAAAATAAGAATCGCGACTCGGAAACGTTGAAAGTAGTGCATCGCAGGCAGAGTACTCAAAATAGAAGACAAAAAGACGCCCCACCGTGAATCGGTTGACATTGAATATGTGTGCACGCTGGAACGGAAACGCAAGAAAACAACCGGCCTGCATAGCCCATACGCTAGTAGCAAACGCTAACTGAGCATCACCCAGCGACACGCTTGCCCCTTATCTCAGGGCAAAATCCGCACCAACACGACTCACAAATCCAACACCAACAACCTCTCAATACGGTGAGGCGATATGCTGTGCCTACTATAGAATGGAATAAGCTAAAAAGCTGTTTCGCGCAGCGATTCGTTGCTTTTTAAGCCACTCGCTCTTATCAACTAACTAATCCCTTCCCAAAAACAACTGATAAGCCAAGTTTTGCGTTTCGATCCAATACGGATAAGCCAAACGAGTTAAAAAGGCATTAAATTCAGCATCATCCGCGGGAGGAACTTGTATCCCGACCAGCACACGGCCGTAATCTGCGCCATGATTGCGATAATGGAATAAAGAAATGTTCCAGTTGTCACTCATTCCATTTAAGAAGTTCAGCAAAGCACCTGGGCGTTCAGGGAATTCAAATCGAATCAAGCGCTCATTCACCGCTTGCGGGGCATGCCCCCCCACCAGATGGCGAATGTGCAATTTGGCCAATTCATTATCGGTGAGATCCACTGCGGCCAATTGATGCTCAGCCAACTTACCAATCAAATCGGCAACCTCTGAACGATGCTGAATCGATAAGCCCACAAATACATGCGCTTCAGTGTCTTTTGCATAGCGATAATTAAATTCGGTCACATTGCGCGCGCCGATTAAACTGCAAAAAGTCCGGAAGCTGCCAGGTTGTTCCGGCACCGTTACGACCATAATCGCTTCGCGCTGCTCACCCATTTCCGCCTGCTCAGCGACATAGCGCAGGCGATCAAAGTTCATATTCGCGCCCGATGCAATCGCGATCAAAGTCTGATCTTGTACGCCTTCACGTGCTGCCCACGCTTTCATCCCCGCAATGGCCAAAGCACCGGCAGGCTCTAAAATCGAGCGATTATCTTCAAACACGTCCTTAATTGCAGCGCACATCGCGTCGGTATCGACCAAAATCACGTCATCAACAAATTCTTGAGACAAACGGAAAGTCTCTTCACCGACTTGCTTAACCGCGACCCCATCAGCAAAAATACCCACTTGCGGCAAGGTAATCCGCTCACCCAGTTTGAGCGATAAATACATCGCATTAGCGTCAGTCGGCTCAACACCAATCACCTTCACCTCAGGACGCAAACGTTTGATATAGGCCGCCATCCCCGCCAACAAGCCACCGCCACCGACCGGAATAAAAATAGCGTGAATATCGTTGGGGTGCTGACGCAAAATTTCCATCGCCACCGTGCCCTGCCCCGCAATCACATCAGGATCATCGTAGGGATGAACAAACGTGGCGCCCGACTGCGCTGCGAGCTTCATTGCATGCTCATAGCAATCGGAGTATGAGTCGCCAATCAAGACAACCTCTGCCCCGCGGCGAGATACGGCATCCACTTTAATTCTTGGTGCCGTAGCTGGCATCACAATCGTTGCACGACATTTCAAATGCTGCGCAGCCAATGCAACACCTTGGGCGTGATTGCCGGCAGAGGCGGCAATCACGCCGCGCTCGAGATCCGCTCGTGAGAGCTGCACCATTTTGTTATATGCACCTCGAATCTTGAATGAGAACACGGGCTGCATATCTTCGCGCTTGAAATAAACCGTGTTACCCATACGGCGCGACAAATTCGGAGCGTGCTCAAGAGGCGACTCAATCGCTACATCATAGACGCGCGCTGACAATGTTCGTTCGAGATAGTCTTTATTCATTCAGAGTGGCCTTTGTTTAATCACACAATACTTAAGCGAGTAGTAATGTGCTTATTACACACGACAAAAAGGGCGATGCCAACGGCAATCGCCCATTCTAACCGTAAAAACCTTTATTTACTTAGGGTCTGTTGACATTTGCTTTGCCACACGGGTTTGTACTAAGCCAAGCGCTGTCACCACGAGAATGCGGAAACCGCATCCCCACTACACAGCAACGTCATCCAAGCCCAACAGCCGCGCAAGATTAAGCATCACAGTCGCGATAAGCTAAACGAATTTCCTCCAACTTCGGTAAACAGCGGAAAAATGCCGCAACGACAGCAGGATCAAAATGATTACCCGAACCGGCCTGTATCGTCTCTAATACTTTTTCCCTAGACCATGGCGGCTTATAGCAACGCGCATGCGCTAAAGCATCATAGACGTCGGCCAAGGCAATAATTCGCCCAGCGATGTGGATTTCTTCACCTTTGAGCTTGCGTGGATAACCGCTGCCATCCCATTTTTCATGATGCTGGTGCGCAATAATCGCCGCCATTTTGAGAATCCGTGGCTTAGACTCTTTCAGCATGTCGTAACCCAACTGCGCATGCGTATCCATCACGGCACGTTCTTGCTCATCCAAAATGCCCGGTTTATTCAGCACTAGATCAGGAATCCCCACTTTGCCAATATCATGCAAAGGACTGGCAGTGCGGATAATTTCAGCTTCCTCTTCATCCATTCCCAATTCAATCGCCAAGGCATATGAAAACTCGGCCATCCGATGAATATGCTTGCCGGTGTCTTTGGACCGGTTTTCGATGACTTCAGATAGCTGATAAATAATGCTGCGTTGCGTGTCTTCGATCTCTTTATTGAGCATCAAATTTTCATAGGCAATTGCGACATTCTTGCAGAATAAATCAATTAGATCAGCATCAGGATGAGAGAGTGCAACTGGGCCATCAATGATCAATAAATTCAACGCACCATGTGGAGCCTGGAAAAAGCCGACAAAATGATCAGGGGCAAACACACTTTGCCGTTTACTTAATGCTTCATCAATTGTCGGACGCAAGCGTGCTAAATCTGCCTCTGCCAACGATTGACCACAGTAAGCTTGGTATCCGCCTGTTGCATACATTACCTTCATATTATCGCTATCACTAAGCGCGGCTAAACCACCACTCACGACGACATACAGTGCATCTTGTTCAAAAAACAATAACGCTTGCAGCTGCTCTAATACACCTTGCGCGAACTTCAGCACCGACTGCTGCTTGAAAATCGTCGTCGACGCATCAACCACTTTAATCAAGCCACGACGATTGGCTTCAAGCTGACGACGCTGATGTTCAATCAACATAATGTCGTTATACGAACGCAGTGTGCCTAGCACTGCGGTATATAATTTATCTCGTGTTAATTCGGTTTTAGCTTTGTAGTCATTGATATCGTAATTTTCAATCACATGCCGCTCTGGTGCCACGCCTGGCTGCCCAGTGCGCAAAATAATTCGAATATGATGATTCTGCAGTTTTTCTCGGATATCACGTGCAACATTCAGGCCTGCGTCCTCTGTCTCCATAACCACATCGAGCAGCACCAGCGCAATATCATCGCGTGTTGCCAACAAATCTAAAGCTTCATTCCCTGAGTAACACGACAAAATATTCAATGGTCGTTTCAAAAAATCGATATTCGATAAAGCCAGTTTGGTCACATGATGAATATCGGGCTCATCGTCCACCACGAGTACATGCCAAGGCTCAACATGCAGGCTAGACAAGGAATCAGTATCATCCTCAAGCCAATTGTCATCATCAATCATTGCGCCCCCTTAATGAATCCATTCATGCAGCATCCCTTTGACCTGCCACATCATTTGGTGTTTTTATTTACGCGCATCAGACGCTGTTAATCCACATACAGCGAGCGCTGCCTTGAGCATACAACGCGTCATGTATAAGCCTAGTCAAAATTTTTAAAATTGCACCTCCGAAATAGCAGGCAAATTCACTAGCAACTGTCGTCATGAGTTTTATGTTTGCGCTAAAGCACATTTTTCAGCCAATCAAGGCACGGCAGGCGCAGCATAGTCTGCTATGTCAGGCTGTCGTCACGCAGGGTGGCTTGGCGAGCATAAACTGCTGCTCCAAATACTCGCGCAGCAAGCACCCTTTAAAAAAGAACTGCTTGCCCCGATGTACCTTGTAACCTGTATGAGATTGGAAAATTGATGACCCAAATGACTCCGCAAGAAATCGTTCACGAACTCGACAAGCATATTGTTGGCCAAGCTGCGGCTAAAAAAGCGGTGGCCATTGCGCTGAGAAATCGCTGGCGCCGCCAGCAGGTCGCTGAACCCTTACGCAGTGAAATCACGCCCAAAAACATTCTAATGATTGGTCCAACCGGCGTCGGTAAAACCGAAATTGCCCGTCGTTTGGCGAAACTATCGGATGCGCCGTTTATTAAAGTCGAAGCCACTAAATTCACCGAAGTGGGCTATGTCGGCAAAGATGTAGACAGCATTATTCGCGATTTAATGGAAATCGCGATCAAACAATTTCGCGATAGCGCCATCAGCAAAAATCGTAACCGCGCCGAAGATGCGGCAGAAAACCGCATTCTCGACGTATTACTCCCCCCGCCAACACCAAGCTATGGCGAGGTCAACGGCGAAGACAGCATGAGTGAAACGCGGCAAAAATTCCGTAAGATGCTGCGCGAAGGCAAATTCGACGACAAAGAAATCGAAATCGACGTTGCTGCGCACGCACCGACGATGGAAGTATTTGCGCCACCGGGCATGGAAGACTTCTCCAGCCAGATTCAAAATATGTTCAAAGGCGCGATGGGCGACAAGAAAAAATCGCAGAAAATGAAAGTGCCCGATGCCCTAAAAATGCTGATCGACGAAGAAGCCGCCAAATTAGTCAACGATGACGACACCAAAGCCGAGGCATTACGTGCTGTCGAGCAACATGGCATTGTATTTATCGATGAAATTGACAAGGTCACCACCCGCTCCGAAGGTCAAGGCGGTGAAGTATCACGCCAAGGCGTACAACGTGACCTGCTGCCATTAGTCGAAGGCACCACGGTGACGACCAAATACGGCATGGTCAAAACCGACCATATTTTATTTATCGCCAGCGGTGCGTTTCATCTAGCCAAACCATCGGATTTAATCCCTGAACTGCAAGGCCGTTTCCCGATTCGCGTCGAGCTCAATTCGCTGACGGTTGATGATTTTGCGACCATTCTCACTGGCACTGATGCTTGCCTCTCCAAGCAATATCAAGCCTTGCTCGCAACTGAAGACGTGGAATTAATCTACACCGAAGACGGTATCCGCCGCCTAGCGGAAATGGCGTGGCATGTGAATGAATCGACCGAAAACATCGGCGCGCGCCGTTTGTATACGGTGATGGAGCGATTGCTAGAAGAGGTTTCATTTGCGGCCAAACGCGGCACGGTGACGATTGACGCTGATTTTGTCAGCAGCAAGCTAGCGAGCGTTACCAGCAATCAAGATTTAGCACGCTTTATGCTCTAAGCAAGGAGGGCTGTTGAGATTCAGATGATCACCCAATTCGGTACATTCAGTCTCAACAGCCCAGATATATTTAGCAGGTATATTCTTAGAATCTTTGAATTCAAAAGATTAGATAAGAATACCCTTAGATCAAAAACTCACCGCCAAACCCACACCAACCCCAGATACATTCGGACCAAACATATAACGCGCCACCAAGCGTGTACGTGTCACAATCACCGAATAAGCACTTGAATCCAGCTCTAAACCCAAACACACGGTCGACAAATAGTCAAAACTCGCCAAGATGGATTGAGTCAGAGCCATTGCAAACGCCTAAGTAAAAAACTGAAGATAACATCAACCAACGATGCCACTTATTACAGCAGCATTCAGAACACCAAACGCCAACACTCCCACGCAGAAAAAATTCTAGCCGTCAGAATTTGACCGCCATCAACAACACAGCATTGTGTGCAGCAAACCAATAAAAAACACCATATATTGTGTTTATTCGTAAATAGCAACACATCCAGCGACCTGAGTCACGAATCAGTTAGCCGACAAAGCATGACCGTATCTAATGCTAATCGTTAGATTGACTAAGGTAGTACGCCATACCCCGCATCATGGCTAAAGTTCTCACCGCAGCTGGCAAGTACGGCAGAGCACAGTGACAACGGATGTTGAGTACCTAATGAGCCAATTGGGGCGAGCGTAGCGAACTCGCCCACTTTTTGCGAAGCAGCGGAACTGAGTTGCACGCCAATCGGCGTCAAAACGAATCGATTAACTCGTCAAGGAAACCAGACCACCATGCTCAAAGTGATTAAACGTGACGGAGCAAAAGCCGCTTATGACAGCGCCAAAATCTACGAAGCCTGCCGCCGCGCCGCCACTGCTGCCCGTTATCCTGAGCCTGAGCTACTTGCCGAACAAATCACCAATGCTGTTGAAGACGAATGCCGTCGCCTGAATGAAGCCGACCTGTTCAACAAAACCCCCTCCGTGCTGGATATTCCAACCATTCAACAACTGGTTGAAGACGCTTTGATGCAGGAATACCCAGAAGTTGCGCGTGTATATATACAATATCGTTTCGAACGAGATCGCATTCGCGCGCAAGGCTCTGAGTTGCATGCGAAATTGATGGGCTTGGTCAACAAAACCGATATTGAAGCAACATCAGAAAACGCCAATAAAGACGCCAATGTGTTTCCAGTGATGCGCGACTTGATGGCAGGGATTGTATCGAAACAATTTGCCAGCACGTTTTTACCGAAAGACATCCTTGAAGCCCACAACAGTGGCGATATTCATTTTCACGATTTAGATTATTCGCCCTTCCTGCCGTTCACCAACTGCTGCCTCGTCGACCTGAAAGGCATGCTGAAAAATGGCTTTCGCTTGGGTAATGCCAAAATTGAAAGCCCGAAATCAGTTGGCGTCGCTTGCGCCGTCACCGCGCAAATCATCGCGCAAGTCGCTAGCCACCAATACGGCGGCACGACAATTCCGAATATCGACCAAACACTTGCGCCATATGTGCTCAAGAGTTATGAAAAAAACCTCGCGATTGCCGCCGAATATCAAATCCCTGACGCAGAACGTTACGCCAAAGAGCGCACCGAAAAAGAAGCCTACGACGGCATTCAAGCCTGCGAATACGAAATCAACACGCTATTTAGCTCGAACGGCCAACAACCCTTTGTGACTTTCTCGTTTGGCATGGGCACCAGCTGGGCCGAACGCATCATTCAGCAATCGATTTTGCGGGTACGCATCAAAGGCCTCGGCAAGGAAGGCACCACGCCAGTGTTCCCGAAACTAGTGTTTTTCATCGACGAGGGCATCAACCTCAAACCAACTGATCCGAATTACGACATCAAACAGCTCGCGCTTGAGTGCACCTCAAAACGCATGTACCCCGACATCATCTCGGCCAAGCTCAATCGCCAGATTACTGGTGCCAGCGTTCCAGTCTCGCCGATGGGCTGCCGCAGCTTTTTATCCACTTGGCATGATGAACATGGCGTAGAGCAACTCGATGGTCGGAATAATCTCGGAGTGGTGAGCCTGAATCTGCCGCGCATCGCGATTCAAGCGCAAGGCGATCCAGCACGCTTTCACGACATTCTGCAAGAACGCCTCGACATCTGCTTCCGAGCCTTGTACCTGCGTATTCAACGGCTCGAAGGCGTCAAAGCGAATGTAGCGCCAATTTTATATATGGAAGGCGCTTTCGGCATTCGCCTCAAATCCGATGACGAGATTATGAATATCTTTAAAAACGGGCGCGCCTCGATTTCACTCGGCTACATCGGCCTACATGAAGTCGGCACATTACTGTTTGGCAACCATCCCGCGCAAAATGCTACTGCACGCGAGTTTTTACACCAAGTAATCGCCACCATGAGCGAAACGACCAAACGCTGGAAAGACGAAACCGGATTTGGCTTTTCGCTGTACTCAACACCGAGCGAGTCACTGTGCCATCGCTTTTGCAAACTCGACCAAGCGCAATTTGGCACCATTGCCGAAGTAACCGACAAAGGCTACTACACCAACTCCTTCCACTTGGACGTGCTACGCAAAGTTAATCCGTTTGAAAAAATCGACTTTGAAACGGGCTACGCTGAACTAGCTAGCGGTGGGCATATTACCTATGTCGAATTACCCAATATGCAGCACAATCTCGTCGCCCTTGAGCGCATTTGGGACTATGCCGTCACAAAAGTGCCGTATTTCGGCACTAATACGCCAGTTGACGTCTGCGGTGCATGCGGCTTTATGGGCGAAACCCTCGCCACCGCAGCCGGATTCACCTGCCCCGACTGCGGCAACAGCGACAGCGCTACGCTATCAGTCACCCGCCGCGTCTGCGGCTATCTGGGCAGCCCCAATGCACGGCCATTTAACGCTGGGAAACAAAAAGAAGTGATGCGCCGCGTGAAGCATTTTGCGGCGCCCCAACCAAGCACTGGGTATATCGCCAAAATCAATAATAAACAACATCAAGAGAGCAATACCCTAGAAACCTACGCTACTGTATGAACTACGACCGCTACTACACCCACGATCTTGTGAATGGCGAAGGCATCCGAGTGACGCTTTTTGTCACTGGCTGCACGCACGCCTGCGCTGGCTGCTACAACGAATCGACGTGGGATAGAAAAGCAGGCTTACCTTTTACGGCACAAATTGAACAAGAATTGTTAGACGCCTGCGAAAATCACGATGGTCTGAGCCTCTCCGGCGGCGACCCCCTCCACCCCGCCAACCGCAGCGCCATCCTCAAGCTCTGCCAAGCCTTCAAACAACGTTATCCAAGCAAGAATATTTGGCTATGGACCGGATATGTGTATGAAGAAATCGCTGAGCTAGACATCCTTCACTACGTTGATGTGCTAATTGATGGGAAATATGAGCAAGATCAGCCCACTAGCCTGCCATGGAGGGGGTCTGCCAACCAACGGCGATACCAATTAAACATCTTAAATCAGTAGGTTACACAATATAACCATACAAAAAGTTAAAAAATATATAAACCAATTCAAACTCTGGCACACATCCTGCTTATACTAAACAGGCAAGCACCTCACCCATAACAGGAGTTTCGAAAATGAAAAAATTACAAAAAGGTTTTACACTGATTGAGCTAATGATCGTGGTAGCGATTATTGGTATCTTGGCTGCAATTGCAATCCCTCAATTCGCTGAATACCGTGCAAAAGCAAATGATGCTTCTGCACAATCAGACGTTAAAAATGGCTTGACTGTTTTAGTTGCTGGCCAAAAATAATTAACACTTGGAGAACTACCATGAAAAAAAGCCTTACAATTCTAGCACTCGCACTTGGCTTCTCTACTGCTTTTACAGTCGCCGGTACAGAAGTTAAAGATGGTATAGTAAAAAAAGATGACTGCAAGCTACTTGAAAATGATGCAAAAATCATCTTATCAAAAAATGTTTCTGCTGCATTTGCTTGCGATGAAGCTGCCGCTACAATTACATTCGGAACATGCAGTAGCTCTGGTAGCCGTGGACCAGCTAAGTTTAAATGTTCAAATAGTGCAGCCCCTAATGAGACTCCAAAATGGAATATTGAAGGATGCACTGAGGAAGGTAAAGAAATCGAAGTTACTGGCTATAAAGGGTTTACCTTATCTAGCAAGGGTGGTTCTATGGGCGCGATTGAGTTTCCAAAACCATGTTCTGGTGCAGATTTAGCAGGCGCAGTTAAATAAGTAAATTTGCGATGATTGTCAGATGAACTTTGTCTACTGGCATGAATCGCTACCACGGCCACAGCAATCACTAATATCTATCAACGTAGTACATACTTTAGATCTCTAAAAAGGAATCATCATGAGAAACCTAGGGTTTACCTTGATAGAACTAATGATTGTTGTGGCTATTATTGCTATTCTAGCTTCAATTGCTATCCCACAATTTAGTGAATTGAGAGCAAAAAGTAATGACTCAAGCGCACAAACAGACCTCAGAAATAGCATGACGGTGATTATCGCAAATAAAAAAGAACCGTGATTTGCACTAAGATAGTTACAATCTATTGAAACAGAATCCCGAAAAGAAAGCTCATGCCGCTCAAAACCGAAATATTAACAGCAATTCGTATCGTCTCTCGTGCAAAATTTATTCCTATCTGCATATATTCAGCCATATTTTTAATTTTGATTACTTGGCTAAGCGCTGAGTTTAGTGGCAGACAGCCCGCCACGGTTGCATTAGATATAGGAATATCTTACATTAAAATAGTGCTACCTATTATTTGTATTTTATTGGCACAAGAGTTGTTTACTAAAGAGTTTGACCGAAAACTTTATCTTACATCCCTCTCCTACCCAAAGACGCGACAAAGTTTTTTACTCGGTCGATTGGTTGCTATTTATGCATTACAAATTGCACTATTATTCCTCCTAAGTCTGACACTATTACTTTGCTTAAAATCAATTAGCGCCGGATATGAACAAGCAACTCCTGTCTCACTTGGCAAACCTTACCTCATTACATTTAGCTTTATCGCTATTGAATTATTTGTGATCGCCGCAATCGCATCACTACTAGCCATTCGTGCTAGCACCCCCAGTTTTGTTTTGATTGGCACAGTCGGATTCACATTAGCTGCTCGATCTTTTGCGCCAATGATTGCTTTACTAGAAAACAACACGTCTCTTATGAAGAACTCAAGTGAATATAAATCATCAATAGGCATCCTCGGATATTTACTGCCTGATTTTAATGCTTTAGATACAAGAGCCATTGCACTATACGATAGTTTAACTTTCTTACCACACAATTGGACGTTAAATATAGCAACCAACCTACTTTACGGAATCGGACTAATCACATTATCCATTTGGTCTCTCAATAGAAAAAAATTCATATAAAATGAAGAAAAATTTTATTACCATATTGGCCTCAGTGATTTCATTTAGTCTATTTGTTTTTATTTCGGCAAACAACAAAACAGTCACAAATACCAATAAAAATCAAGGCATGGATAGGATTGTTATTCCTGCCACTTTACAAATTATTCTAGCGGCAGGGGATCCATTTTTAGCTGCAAATTTTGAAGCGATTCGCGCAGCAAGTACATGGAGCGGCAATAATGCGATTGACACATTATTTCGACTCAGAGTTAACTCAGTTATTGCCCAACTAAACCCTTGCCACGAAGACAATTACTACAATACAAATGCCCTACTTTCTTGGGGTGGATCTCCTAAAGAGGGCAGTAGCATACTTAAAAAGGCGATGAAATGCCGGTACTGGGATGATATCCCTGCGTTCTTTTATGGCTTTAACCGCCACTATTTTTTTAATGAAACGGCAGAAGCAAAAAAAGCAATTCTAACAGCGGCAGACCGTTCAGACAAAAAAAGTGTAATGTATAAAAAAATAGCCATTATGATTGAAGCTGGAACGTTATCAAACAACGAAGCGGCACTTGCTTTTTTAAAAGATCAAAAGAACAAAAGCACAGATAACAATTTAAAAGCATTACTAGAAAAAAGAATATTAAGACTTACAGGATTGATTACACTACAAAATGCGCAAAAAACTTTTGAATCAAAATATAAAAAACCACTAACAAATCCATTTGATCTTTTTAGTAGCGGCGTTTTAACAGCGATCCCTCACGATCCACTTGGGCTCGGTTATGAATTCGAGAACGGACAGTTTCAACTCAAACAGTTTAAATTTAATTAATTTTGAGCTTATCAAAAAATGCCTAATGCACTTGAATATAAAGCAGTAAACAAATACTTCCGATCAAAAGGCAAATTAATACAAGCTCTGCACAATATCAATTTCTCAGTAGCCGAAGGCGAAGTTTTTGGCTTTGTTGGTCCAAATGGCGCTGGCAAATCAACCACCATTAAAATCATGCTCGATATCATCGATGATTACACTGGTGATGTGCAATTGTATGGTGTATCGGCAAGAAATGCAGATGCTCGAAAAGGCATTGCCTACGTACCAGAATCGCCCGCTTTATACGAACAATTTACACCATTAGAAATTCTGCAAATGGGCTTAGACATGTACGGCATTCGCCGTACAGACAAAGACGCATGGTGCACTCAATGGCTTGAACGTTTTTCAATTGGCCATGTCGCCAAACAACGTATTCGCTCACTTTCCAAAGGTACGGCGCAACGTGTTGCTTTAGCTCATGCCTTAGTTGTTAACCCAAAGTTACTTGTATTGGACGAGCCTCTGTCTGGACTAGACCCTGTTGGCCGTAAAGATGTAATCGAAATATTAGCTGAATACAAAAAACAAGGTGGTGCGATTTTTTTCACCTCACATGTACTACATGATGTGGAGCGTATTGCAGATCGCTTTGGCTTCATTCATAAAGGCGAACTACTCACCACTCGATCGCCACGTGAGCTTGCCGCGGAACGCGCAGATTGCTATTTGGTGCGCTACAATGCAGAGCAACCAATTCATAGCTCAAATATTCAAATTCGTGACTCTGAATTCGAGATTGAAGTTACACAAAGTGAACTTCCGAACTTTATTCAACAGATCAGCGCAAATAATGGCCACTTGCTCACAGTGAAGCCAGCAGTTTCACTTGAAACAGTATTTTTCAAAATCCTGAATGAGCAAAATAATTCAAATCAAATTTCGAATTAAGCACAAGTCAGCAACTATTATTGATTTAACTTTTATTCCATGAAACAACCTTGCTACTATGGAAGGTAAAACATCAAATAGAGCGTTAACTTATGCGTAAATTCTTATTTATATTGCTCTTCATTACTTGCATACCCACCTTCGCTGGTCGAGTACTGCCCGAAGGCGTTTACACCACTTTGGATTCCTTCACCCCCCCAGTCATTCGTTTAGATGGTAAGGAGTATTACACTTCCGCTGCATTTCAAATTCGGGATGAGCAAAATCGTTTGCTTGCTCCACAGCGTGTTCCAGCGAATGTTCCGGTTTGGGTTCAGGTTGAGCCGAGTCGGCAGGATTTGATTTGGCGAGCTTGGATTTTGTCGCCCGAGGAAGTGGAATATCTGAAGTCGATTGGCCGGATTAAAGAGCCTCGAGCAACTTTTTTTGGTTTGGAATGTTTGTTTGTTCAGTGCTAGGCAATGAATCGATTGCCAAGCACTAGACCTAGCTGAACCGATCACCGGGCGCTTTTTGTCTAAACCATATAACTGCTTTAATTTACACGCTGTCCATTGTTAATGGCAGCGTGCACTCAATCCATCGAACAGCCTTTTTACGTACTTGACGCTGGCATGGATAAATCAACGACAGCACGCATAAAACGTGAGCAATCGGTAAGCTCAGCAGCAAAAAGTAAGCGACCAATTTGCAAGCCTCTGTTTTTAGTAACAAATTCCTCAGTTAATCAGCGCCGCTCAAGCCGTGATTTGCGTTAAAATCCAGCCTAACGATTTAAATACCAACTCCCAAACCAATACATCATAGTGCCGCTTATTATTTTCCTTGATGGGTATACCCATCAAAGCATTAAATTTCAATACGGCTAGGCATATACATTAAGTTTTTTAGAAAAGAAGTTACGCAATGAGCAAAAAAGTATTTATTAAAACCTTCGGCTGCCAAATGAACGAATACGATTCGGACAAAATGGTCGACGTGTTACACGCCTCCGAAGGCTTGGTGAAAACCGATAATGTCGAAGAAGCCGATGTGATTTTGTTTAACACCTGTAGCGTGCGCGAAAAAGCGCAGGAAAAAGTTTTTTCTGATCTAGGCCGGATCAAAGACCTAAAAACCGCCAATCCGGATCTAGTGATTGGCGTTGGCGGCTGTGTGGCGTCGCAAGAAGGCGATGCGATTGTCAAACGCGCGCCGTATGTGGATATTGTATTTGGCCCGCAAACTTTGCATCGCTTGCCCGAATTGATTGCTGAAAAGCGCAAATCCGGCATCAGCCAAGTTGATATTTCTTTCCCTGAAATCGAGAAATTCGACCACCTACCGCCTGCACGCGTTGAAGGTGGCGCGGCGTATGTGTCGATTATGGAAGGCTGCTCAAAGTATTGTAGTTTTTGCGTGGTGCCGTACACGCGTGGCGAAGAAGTATCACGCCCGTTTGAAGACATCCTCACCGAAGTCGCGCATTTGGCGCAGCAAGGCGTCAAAGAGCTGCATTTGCTGGGCCAAAATGTGAACGCCTATCGCGGTGTGATTTTGGATGGTTCTGATGAAGGTGAAACCGCTGATTTAGCCACCTTGCTCGAATACGTGCACGAAATTCCGGGCATCGAGCGGATTCGTTACACCACCAGCCATCCGAAAGAAATGACGGCGCGGATTATCGATTGCTACCGCACGCTGCCAAAACTGTGCTCGCAATTGCATTTACCAGTACAAGCGGGTTCCGATCGCGTATTAGTGAATATGAAACGCGGTTACACCACGCTGGAATACAAATCTGTGATTCGCAAATTGCGCGAAGCGCGCCCTGATTTGTGTTTTTCGAGCGACTTTATCGTTGGTTTCCCCGGCGAAACCGAAGAAGACTTCGAGCGCACGATGAAATTGATCGAAGACGTCGGTTTTGATACCAGCTACAGCTTTGTTTACAGCCGTCGCCCTGGTACGCCTGCCGCCGATTTACCCGACGATGTGCCAGAAGAAGTCAAACTCACCCGTCTGCAACGGATGCAAAAACGTCTGGAACAACAAGCCGAAGCGATTAATTTGGCCATGGTCGGCAGCGTACAACGCGTGCTGGTCGAGCGTTTTGCCAAAAAAGACAAAACCGAACTCGCTGGCCGTACCGACAATAATCGCATCGTGAATTTTGAAGGCAATCCGCGCTTGATGAATCAATTTGTGCACGTCAAAATCACCGACGCCTTCCCACGCAGCTTGCGCGGTGAGATTGTGACGCAAGAAATCTAATCGCAAACGAGGATTGTTGTGCATACCGAATCCATCAGCTTCACCCCCATCGATAACAAACGCCTCGACAATCTATGCGGCGCCTTGGATGACAATCTGCGCCAAATCGAGGTGGCGCTCGACGTTACCATTGCGCGGCGTAATGAGGTGTTCAAAGTCACTGGGGCAATCAAAGCAACACGCAAAGCGCTTGATGCCTTGGAAATCTTTTACGACGATGCCGACGAGCCGCTCGATGTCGATACGGTGCAACTGGGTTTGATTGAAATTTTACGTAATCCCAATGAGCTAATTATTGATCCAACCGTGCCGCAATTGCGCACCAAACGCGGTGATTTACGTGGCCGCACGCCGGGGCAAAACACTTACATCAAAATGATTGCCGAACATGATGTGACGTTTGGTATTGGCCCAGCGGGCACAGGCAAGACGTATCTGGCGGTAGCCAGTGCAGTCGATGCGCTAGAGCGAGATACTGTGCAACGTCTAGTCTTGGTTCGCCCTGCGGTTGAGGCCGGTGAAAAGCTCGGTTTCTTGCCCGGTGATTTGGTGCAGAAAGTCGACCCGTATTTACGGCCACTGTACGACGCGCTGTATGATTTATTGGGCGTGGAAAAAGTCACCAAGCTATTTGAAAAACAAATCATTGAAATCGCACCGCTAGCGTTTATGCGTGGTCGTACTTTAAGCCACAGCTTTATCATCTTGGACGAAGCGCAAAACACCACGCCGGAACAAATGAAAATGTTCCTCACGCGGATTGGCTTTGGCAGCAAAGCCGTAGTCACTGGTGATGCCACCCAGATCGACCTGCCTAAACATCAGAAGTCAGGTTTAACTGACGCCCAAGAAGTACTGCAAGGCGTGCGCGGGATTGGCGTACATCACTTCACCGCAGCCGACGTCGTTCGCCACCCGTTGGTACAAAAAATCGTCACTGCTTACGAAAAAACCGCGGCGCAACGTGCCGCCCAAGAAGCGGCGCGCGAAGAACAACGCCGCGCCGTCAAAGGCCTTGCCTCATGAGTCGCAATATCCAACTTGCCATCCAAAACGAAAGTCTCGCCAGCCCGATTCCACGCAAAAGCCTACTCAAAAAATGGGTTCGCGCGGCACTGTCCAAGCAATTTACGCAAGCTGAAGTCACGCTACGCTTTGTTGATGCAGAAGAAGGCCAAAGCTTAAATCGCGATTATCGCCAAAAAGATTACGCCACCAATGTACTGACGTTTACCTTTAACGAAGATTTGCCGCCAGGCGCACCATTGATGGGGGATTTAGTCTTATGCGGTTCGGTAATTGAGCGCGAAGCCTTCGAGCAAAAAAAACCACTGTTAGCGCATTATTGCCACATGATCGTGCATGGCATGCTGCATTTACAAGGCTTTGACCACATTGATGAGGCAGAAGCCGAGGCGATGGAAGCGCTTGAAACACAAATTGTCACGAAGCTGGGTTATGATGACCCTTATCTGAGCGAAAAGGAGTAGTTTGAATTATGGACGACGTTCCGTCCCCGAGTCATAAACCTAGTCTGCTAGAAAGACTCACCCATTTCCTGTTACGGGAGCCGGAAAACCGCGGCGAACTGGTTGAAATTTTGCATTCCGCGTTCGAGCGCCAACTGCTCGACGCTGACGCGCTTGGTATGATCGAAGGCGTGCTCAATGTAGGTGATATGCAAGTGCGCGACATCATGGTGCCGCGCTCGCAAATGGACGTCATCGACATCAACGATTCCCCCGCCGAATTTATCCCCTTTGTTATTGAAACCGCTCACTCTCGCTTTCCAGTGATTGATGGCAGCAAAGATCATGTGCTTGGCGTACTGCTCGCCAAAGACTTGCTACGCTACTACGCCAAAGACAGCGAATTCAATGTGCGCGATATGCTGCGCCCAGCGGTTTATATTCCCGAAGCCAAACGCCTGAATGTATTGTTGAAAGACTTCCGCAATAATCGCAATCACATGGCGATTGTCGTTGATGAATACGGTGGCGTGGCAGGCTTGGTGACGATTGAAGACGTGATGGAACAAATCGTCGGCGACATCGAAGATGAATACGACGAGGATGAAGACGAAGACAATATGGTGCAAGATCGCAAAGGTCATTGGCGCGTCAAAGGCGTCACAGAAATTAGCGATTTGAACGAGACCATCGGCAGCCACTTCCCCACCGATGAATTTGATACCTTAGCTGGCGTGATGATGGATTGCTTTGGCCATGTACCAAAACGAGGCGAAAGTATCGACTGCCATGGTTATCGCTGTCTGATTTTGCGCGCCGATAGTCGCCGCGTGCATTCTATTTTGCTCGAGAAAATCACTGACAATCACGAGGCTTAGTGCCTTGCTGGCGATGAATCGATTCATACCACCGATTCATCGCCCCCACCCGCCCAAAAGCCAATCGATGACACTCAATCGCCCTACCGTATTACTCCTTCAATTTCTGAGTGGCGCAGCCGCTGTAATTGCATTTGCCCCGCTGTCGCAAGCCTGGGTGCTGCTCATTTCGCTATGGGTCTTGTTTTACGGTTGGCAACAAGCCGGCTCTGCGCGGCGCGCACTACTGCCGAGTTTTATCTGGGGCTTGGGGTATTTCATTGGCAACGCCAGCTGGATTTACATTAGCCTACATACCCATGGCAATATGCCCGCACCGTTAGCTGCTACCGCCGTTTTCTTATTTGCTGCTTATTTAGCCCTATTTCCAATGCTGGCAGGTTGGCTCACTTGGCGACTGCCCTGCCCTGAAAAATGGCGTTTCACACTACTCGCTCCAACACTATTTCTTTTAACCGAATGGCTACGCGGCTGGTTGTTTACGGGTTTTCCGTGGGCGTCGATTGGTAGCGCCTATATTGATTGGCTTGGCGGGCTATACCCAATTATTGGCACCTATGGCGCAGGCTGGTTAGTCGCTCTCTGCGTCAGCATTTTTTTAGTCGACAAGCGCTTTGCGCTCGGCCTTGCGATTGCCGTGATCAGCACCAGCAGTTTGCTCAGCCAAATTACGTGGACTCAGCCGATGGGTGAACCCGTCAAGGTCAGCGTCTTACAAGGCAATATTGAGCAGAGCATGAAATGGAATTCGGCGTTTTACATGCAGAGCTTAGAAAACTATCTCAAACTCACCCAGCAAGCCAAAGGTCAATTGATTTTAATGCCGGAAACAGCGATACCGTCTTTCTTCAAGGACATCCCAGCTTGGTATGTTGAAGAGTTACGTGCGGCGGCCGCAGCCAAATCGGCAACGTTATTACTCGGCGTCGCCACGCAAGGTGAAAATCCGCAGCATTATTACAATTCGGTGGTGAACCTGGCCCAACCTGATGCCACGCCCTACGGTAAATCGCATTTGGTGCCATTTGGTGAGCACATTCCACTGCCGTGGCTGTTTGGCAGCATTTATAAAGTGCTCGACATGCCGCTCAGCGGTTTTCAGCGCGCACCGTTGGCGCAAGCACCGTTTGATATTGTAGGCGGGAAAGTGGCGGCGAATGTGTGTTACGAAGACGTCTTTGGTGATGAAATCCGCGTCAATGCCGCTAATGCCACGTTGCTGGCGAACTTCACCAATATGGCGTGGTTTGATGGCTCTTGGGCGGCCGAGCAGCACGCGCAAATGGCACGCGCCCGCGCACTGGAAAATGGCCGCTACTTAATCCGCGCCACCAACACCGGCAAAACCGCCATCATCAACCCGAAAGGACAATTTGTCGCCGTACTCGCCCCAGAACAAACCGGCATTCTGGAAGGCGAAGTGCGTCACATGCAAGGCACAACGCCGTATCAATGGGCAGGCGACAAGCCGGTGATCGGCCTGATGTTTGGGATATTACTGCTGGCGGGAATTTTGCAACGACGAAGAAAAAAGGGCGATTTTTAGATTTTGTGTTGATGGTTTTAAGTGCCTGCGGCACGGTGTTTTACAGTCGCAATCCGCGACGGGGACTTACTTTTCTTGCCTCGCCAAGAAAAGTAAGCAAAAGAAGGCGACCCATATATCTGCACCGACTTCGTCGGCTTGATATGAGGGGTTTTAAAATCCCCAGCTCGACGAGCGCGAAACAATATCAACGCCAAATCTGAATATTGCAGATAATAGGTAGGTATACATTCAAACACCTTACTAAACAAAGCCTATATGAAAATACCCATCAATCACTCTCAGGCTTCGCGTGTTTAGATAGTACTTCCTTCGGGAAGAAAACCATTCGTGTTTGAGCGAGACGGTCGTGAATGAATTGCTTATCGCGATCAAACAGCGCCCACAGCAAGGGCAATACAAACAGCGCCAACGAAACCCATAACAAGGGCTGATATTCAGCTTGTTTGCGCGCCAATAGATACACTGGCAATAAAGAACCGTAGCACACGCTCGCAACGGTAAAGCGAATTAACACCGCTTTGCGCGTTAAACTGCTGCCATCTTGCATTAATAAACGAGTGCGCCAAGTCTTCATCGCCAAGGTTTGCCCGCCGCGCATCCAGCACCAGCCAAAATACAGCAAAGTCACCACCAGCAACCATACAAAGTTCAACGCCCCCAGCCACGGATAATCGCTCAACTGCGTCACACTTAATCCGGAAACAATCTGGAATACTCCCTGAAACACGCCTTCGGCAATCAGCAATAAAGCCGTCAGCAATAATATTTCATACATAAACGACACCATCCGGCGGATCAATCCGGCGGTTGATAATTGATTTTCTATCATTTTTTGCTTTCGACTTCAGATTGTATGGATTGACTTCGGCTAGCTCTGTACTCGTGCTTACGGTGCATTTTTTCCATCAGCAGTTTTCGCTCCTCCGGTGGCAGCGCCTGCAAACGGCGATAATTCTCGCGCGCTCTTTCCCGCTGCTCGGGCGTCCAAGCGGCCCAGCGACTAAAACGCTCGCGCATTCTAGCTTGTTTTTCAACAGGCATATTGGGCAAACGTGCCGCCAACGCAGAAAAACGCTGTTGATCCTCCATAGGCAATGTCGCCCATTGATTCGCCATCGGTGCCAGTACTTCGCGCTGAGCCGGGGTTAATGTATTCCATGGCACAGCATCAGCCGCATACAAGCAAGCCGTCGAAAAACACATCAACAGCAGCAAAGCGCAACGTTTCATTGTTCTTGAGCCTCCAGCATGGCAGCATCAAGTAGCATTTCCATCGGTACATCGCTACTCAAAAGAGCAATATCAATCGCCGCATCGGGCTGGCTACGCTGCTGTTGCAACACCGCAAGGCCAATCGCAAGCAATAAAGCCAAACTCGTCAGAGCAAACTTCGGATAACTCAATACCAAAGCAATCCAACCGCCACGCGTAGCCATCGACTGCGCACCGTGCGCCAGCGCCGCTTGCCGAGCTTGTCTCAAGCGATTTTGCACTGACTCAGGAACAGGAGCATCCGCAATTTTTTGGCTCAAACGGCCGAATTCTTCTTCATTCATAGGGTGACTCCCCTTTCTTTAAGCCATGCAGCCAAACTATGACAAGCACGAGAACAATGCGTTTTCACGCTGCCTTCTGAGCACCCCATCACTTGCGCCGTCTCCGTTACATCGAGCTCTTCCCAATAACGCAGCAGAAAGGCTTCTCGTTGACGGGCAGGTAATACCGTTAGTCCAGCCTCAATCAGCGCCATTTTCTGTTGTTGATCCACTTCGGCTTCGGCACTGGGGTTTAATTCACTGATGTGCGGTAAATGATTCAGCGGGTCAGTATCGGCCTCGTCTTCATTCTGATGATTGGAAAATTTAGCAAACAAAGACACCCAAAAATTGCGCAACTTAGCTCGGCGCTGAAAATCGCGGATGGTGTTTTGCAGAATGGTTTGGAATAACATCGGCCATTCCGCCTCAGACTTGTCGGCATAGCGCGTTGCTAATTTGAGCATTGCATCCTGCACAATATCGAGCGCATGTTCATCGTCGCGAACCGCATATTGCGCTTGCCGCCAAGCACGGCGCTCCACCCGCGCCAAGAAGTCATTCAATTGCTGCGAACTGGCCAAACCACCTCCGAAAAACGCCACATGCGAATGCACACGTCAATGAACATGAGCAAAAACAGGAAATTAATACTAACAAAAGCATTAGCTGCTGTCGTCATGAGTTTTGCGGTTGCGCTGGAGCGCCTTTTTCAGCCAGAAAAACTTGCCAAAACAAGGTTCATCGTTTACCTTTAACCCCCTACACAAAAGTCACTATAGCGACCGGTCGTTTAAAACAAACGGCAGGGGCACTGAGATAGACCGCAAGCGAAGCGCACTTTCGTCTAAAACGGCCAAAAGCCAATAGACGGCGGAACATCCAGTTAATAAAAACACCCACAGGAGGAGGTAGGCCAAAGCGCTTACCCGTGAGGTGTTGGCTGCTGACCCCAAGGTCAGTAGTAGCCTGTTGCAAACGCAGCTTGCAAAAACCGATCAATTATTGACTCAGGATAAACCCATGCAGATTTCGGGCGCAGAAATTCTCGCGCGCTGTCTTGCCGAAGAAAATGTCGAGTTCGTATTCGGCTATCCCGGTGGCGCCGTTTTGGAAATCTATGATGCGATTTTCAAACAAAATAAATTCAAACACGTTCTCGTTCGTCATGAACAAGCCGCAGTCCATGCTGCTGATGCTTATTCGCGCTCTTCCGAAAAAATCGGTGTAGCGCTGGTGACATCCGGCCCAGGCGCGACCAATGCTTTAACTGGCATTGCAACCGCGTTTATGGATTCGATCCCAATGGTGGTGATTTCCGGCCAAGTCGGCACGCCAGCGATTGGTTCAGACGCTTTCCAAGAAGTCGATATGGTGGGTTGCTCACGCCCTATCGTAAAACACAACTTCTTGGTCAAAGACATCAAAGACCTTGCGACGACGGTTAAAAAAGCCTTCCATATCGCGACCACAGGCCGCCCTGGCCCCGTTGTGATTGATGTGCCAAAAGACGTAACGCAAGCTAAATACGTTTTTGAATATCCAAAATCGGTATCAATTCGCAGCTACAACCCACCAGTGAAAGGCCACCCAGGTCAGATCAAAAAAGCAGCACAGATGCTGGCCGAAGCCAAACGTCCGTTCATTTATGTCGGTGGTGGCGCGGTATTGGGTAATGCCGCCGCTGAAGTGACTGAATTGGTTCGTATGCTTAATTTGCCATGCACCAATACGCTGATGGGTTTGGGTGCCTATCCAGGCTCGGATCCGCAGTTCGTCGGCATGTTGGGGATGCATGGTACGTATGAAGCCAATATGGCAATGCAATACGCGGATACGATTATCGCGATCGGCGCGCGCTTTGATGACCGCGTGATCTCAAACCCGAAGCATTTCTTGTCGCAAGCAAAACGCATTGTGCAAATCGATATTGATCCGTCGTCGATTGCCAAACGCGTGAAAGTCGATGTGCCTATCGTCGGCGACGTGAAAGACGTTCTCAAAGATTTGATCGCAGTTCTCAAAGAAACCAACGCGAAACCAAGCGAAAAAGCGCTCAATGCATGGTGGGATCAAATCAACGACTGGCGCGCTCCGAAGAGCTTATGGTACCCAGCCGACAGCGAAATCATTCAGCCGCAATTTGTGATGCAAAAACTGTATGAAGTAACAGGTGGCGACGCCATTATTACTTCCGACGTGGGTCAGCACCAAATGTACACGGCGCAATACTATGCGTTCAATCGCCCACGCCAATGGATTAACTCTGGTGGTTTAGGCACGATGGGCTTTGGCTTGCCCGCCGCAATGGGCGCACAACTCGCCAATCCTGATGCGACAGTGGCTTGTATTACTGGCGACGGCTCAATTCAGATGAATATCCAAGAATTATCAACCTGCAAGCAATACCACACCCCTGTGAAAATCATTAACTTGAATAATGGTTATCTGGGTATGGTGCGCCAATGGCAAGAGTTCTTCTACGGCACGCGTTATTCTGAGTCGTATGTGGATGCGCTACCAGACTTTGTAAAATTGGCAGAAGCCTACGGTCACGTTGGTATGCAAATCACTAAGCCAGCCGACGTTGAGCCTGCATTGCGCGAAGCCTTTGCGATGAAAGAGCGTTTGGTATTTATGGATTTCATCACCAATCCAAAAGCGAACGTCTTCCCAATGATTCAAAACGGGAAAGGCCTTAACCAAATGGATTTACCGCCGCATATGCAATCAATGCAGCTCGTGCCATTTGAAAACAACCGTGACTACGGCAATCTTTGCTAAGGAGAGATGAGAATGCGCCATATTTTATCTGTCCTGATTGAGAACGAAGCCGGTGCGCTATCGCGCGTTACGGGTCTGTTTTCTGCTCGTGGCTACAATATTGACTCACTGACGGTGCAAACCACCGAAGATCCAACCATGAGCCGGATGACGATTGTCACGCACGGCTCGGAAGACGTGATCGAACAAATCACCAAGCAGCTCAACAAGCTGATCGAAGTGGTTAAAGTGATCGACCTGAACGAGGCTGATCATATTGAGCGTGAACTGATGCTCATCAAGGTACGCGCCACTGGCAAAGACCGCGAAGAAATGAAACGCATGGCGGATATTTTCCGTGGTCGTATCATCGACGTGACTGAAAAAACCTACACGATTGAACTCACTGGCACCGGTGAAAAGCTCAGCGCTTTCATCAGCGCACTCGATCAATCGGCAATTTTAGAAACCGTCCGTACCGGCGCCTCTGGCATTGGTCGTGGCGAGCGGATCCTAAAACTTTAACAGGGCATCTTCCTGTAGCCAAACACAGGAAATACCCCATAAGCAATACCCATATCATTTAAAGGAAGCACATCATGGCATTGAACGTTTACTACGATAAAGACACCAACCCAGAAATCATCAAAGGCAAAAAAGTAGCCATCATCGGTTACGGCTCACAAGGCCATGCCCACGCTTGCAACCTGAAAGATTCAGGCGTTGATGTGACTGTTGGTCTGCGCGCTGGCTCAGCGACTGTAAAAAAAGCTGAAGCTCACGGCCTGAAAGTCACTGACGTTAAAACTGCAGTGGCTGGCGCTGACGTAGTAATGATTTTGACTCCGGACGAGTTCCAATCAAAACTGTACAAAGAAGAAATCGAGCCAAACATCAAGCAAGGCGCAACACTCGCTTTCGCTCACGGCTTTGCGATTCACTACAACCAAGTGGTGCCACGCAAAGACCTCGACGTCATCATGATCGCGCCTAAAGCACCAGGCCACACTGTGCGTTCAGAATTCGTCCGTGGCGGCGGCGTTCCTGACCTGATCGCGATCTTCCAAGACGCAACTGGCAAAGCTAAAGACGTGGCATTGTCTTACGCTTGGGGCGTGGGCGGCGGCCGCACGGGTATCATCGAAACCACTTTCAAAGACGAAACTGAAACTGACTTGTTCGGCGAACAAGCCGTACTGTGCGGTGGCGCAGTTGAATTGGTGAAAATGGGCTTCGAAACTTTAGTTGAAGCTGGCTACGCACCAGAAATGGCTTACTTCGAATGCTTGCACGAATTGAAATTGATCGTTGATTTGATGTTCGAAGGCGGTATCGCGAACATGAACTACTCGATCTCTAACAACGCTGAATACGGCGAATACGTAACTGGCCCACGCGTAATCAACGAAGAGTCTCGCAAAGCAATGCGTCAAGCATTGAAAGACATCCAAACTGGTGAATACGCTAAACAATTCATCTTGGAAGGTCAAACTAACTACGCTTCAATGACTGCAGCGCGTCGCAACAACGCTGCGCACGGCATCGAAGTAGTGGGCGGCAAACTGCGCGCGATGATGCCTTGGATTCAAGCGAACAAGATCGTTGACCAAACTAAAAACTAATTTTTAAGCGGCTGCAACGCGATTGATGCTTTGTCGCTGCGCGGCTCGTGTACGACTTCGTACACGTCGCCACTAGCTTCGCGCCCAATCGCGTTTCGCTCGCTAAAATGATGGTCAAATAAAAAAAACCGGCTTTGCGCCGGTTTTTTTCTATCCACGTAACTTGTAGTCTAATGGCATTCGTTTAATAATTTTTAGCAACATGCTGCGGAGCTTTTACATACAAATGCCATTACAACTCTTAAAAAAGTTATTGCACATTCATTCTGCACACAATGCTAAAAATCGAAAAATCATTTTTCTGGATTTTGATGGTGTTCTCCATCCAGGATTCGATAACACCTTTTCACAACTCCCAAAATTTGAGCGCCTACTTCGTAGCGTGCCTGACATTGAAGTTGTCATTTCTTCATCTTGGCGAGAAGGTCGAGCTTTTCAAGAATTGAAAAACATCTTTAATTACAAATTGCAGCACAGAATTATTGGTATCACGCCGTCAATTTCATTGTCAAACCGGCAAATTGAAATTGAGCATTACTGCCAAGAGCATCTAATTTTTAATTACTTAATACTTGACGATAGCGAAGAGCTATTTTCAAGAAACTGCAAAGGCCTTTACCTGATAAATCATGAAACTGGTTTAACAGATGAAGACATAAAATTTATAAAAAGATGGTTTAAGCATCGTAGCTCCGATTAGCGCAGCGTATTCGGAAAAATGCGCTTGCGTCCGATTACGCCATGCTAATCGTACCTACGCTTTTTATAGGTAACTTGTCGAGCAGGGGTTTTAAAACCCCTCATATCAAGCCGAAGAAGCCATGTAGGGCGGGTTAGTTTTATCAACCCGCGCTGATTGATTTTTGTAACATCGAAATCAGATTGGCGGGTTACGCCTAAAGG
>NZ_WOFE01000007.1 GCF_016881405.1 Deefgea chitinilytica | reverse complement strand
AAGCAATGACGCGCCAACCGCAACGGGTGGAGCTGTAACGGGCACTGAAGATACGCCACTGACCTTAACTTGGGCGCAATTTAATGCCTCAGATGTCGATACTTCGGCCAATAATCTTTCTATTCGAATTTCGACTTTGCCTGCGGATGGCAAATTGCAGTACCTAAATGGCACAACTTGGGAAGATGTTGCCATGAACAAACTGGTCAGCAAGGCGGATATCGATCTTGGCAAACTCCGTTTTGTTCCTGATTTGCATGAGTCAGGTGACAACGACTTCACATCGACAGGCGTAGGTAATCAAAAACCCGATTATGCGCAATTTAAATACACGGTATTCGACGGCAATGCAGACAGCAGTTCTGCAACGATGAATGTTGATATTGTCGCAAAAGCAGATGCACCAACCATCTCGATTGGTGGCGTGACCTTGGTTGACGGTGGAGTCTCTTCATCCGCGATTCCAAAAGGAAATGGTCTGACTGTTCAGTACTTTGCTCCGAATGCAAACGATGCCATGAACACGACCACAGCGCGGGATACAGCGAATATTGAGTCGGCCATGGAGTCGGGTACTGCAAGCTCAACGACGATTCAAACCGCACCGGATAAACCATCTGTCGCAACCGATTCGGGCTACCGAATCACCGGTCTGATTTATCTTGAAGCGGGTAAAACCTACACCTTCTCGGGTAGTCGCGACGATACCGTGCTGATGAAAATTGGCGGTACCACCGTCTTGAATAGCCCATTTGATAATTTTGGTAATTTCTCGGCCACGCCATACAAGCCAACAACTTCAGGCTATTTCAGCTATGAATTTGTGATGTTCAATGCCAGCGGGATAGGTAACTTTGACCTCAAAGTTTCAGTAAATGGCGCGCCTGCAGTTGATTTCAATGCGACCAATTTCAACCTATACAGCTCTTTGACTGCACTAGAAAACGCAGGCGGTGTGCACGGCCCATTAATTCCTGTGGGTGATGGTGGCATCTATCCAGTAGGGCTTAACGGACAGGAAGATAGCTTTATTAAATTGAGTGGCTTGAGTGTCAACCTAGTCGACAAAGACGGTTCAGAGTCAATTACTGCAATTTCTTTATCAGGCTTAAAAGCAGGCAGTATTGTAACTGATGGGGTCAATAACTATACCGTGCCAGTAGGTAATGATTCATTGAGTATTCAAGGATGGAACCTTGCCAATTTATCCATCAAACCGCCTCTCAACTTTAATGGTCAGTACGATATTTTCGTCAATGCGACCAGCACCGAGGGTAGCAACAAGGATAGTGCGAGCTCGAAAGTGAAACTGAGCGTCACAGTGCTCAATTCATACGATGCAGCTGTCGCTATTGATGATGGCAATACCATCAAAGAAGACTCAACGCCAAACCCAATTTCTGGGAATGTACTGACGAATGATCAAAACCCAGACTCAATGACACTCACGGTTACCAAAGTGAATGGCAACACCACAGTGACATCCGCTGGAACGACGATACAAGGAGAGTTTGGAACGCTGCTAATCAAAGCAGATGGTACCTACAGTTACACGTTGGATAATAGCAATCCGCGCGTTAATGGCTTGGTAAACGGGCAACAATTGCTAGAAAAATTCACTTATACCTTAAGTGACGGTACTGGTACTTCCAGTGCCACACTCAACATTACCATCAATGGCAATAGTGATGCGGTCACCCTGTTTGGCTCTAGCCTAAACGATCAAATTACCGACAACTACGGTGAAAGCATCACCTTGGGCGCAGGAGAAACCGAAGAGGGGCGTCAATTTATATTGCAGCTAGGCGCAACAGCGATTGGCAACAATCCAAACGGTGCCAATATGATCCAAAACACCGCCGGGATTAACCAAGTTATCGATGCCGCAGGTGGCAACGATTATGTTGAAGCAGGGCGTGGCAATGACATTATTTATCTTGGAGACTCCGGAGACAACGCGCATAAAGTCACCGGCGTGTTGCCAACAGCACAAGATGTCAATCGCACATCATTGATGCAAATGAGCTGGAATGGTGTGGGTGCCGATCCATTGCTATTTGATGATCAAACCCTTTCAAAAGATGCTCGCATGAATGTTTTTGGTGGCACCACCGAAAATGAAAAAGGTCTAGCTTCTGAATGGGCTGACTTAGCACATGGCGGTTCAGGCAATGACGTGATTTATGGTCAAGCTGGGGTTGACTTAATGTACGGAGGCTCAGGCAATGACTATCTCGATGGAGGCACTGGTAGTGATGGTTTAAGAGGTGGCACTGGCAATGACATACTGCGTGGTGGTGCTGGCAATGATATTTTGCGTGGCGATGCTGGATCAGACGTATTTTTGTGGTTGCCAGGTGATCAGGCGCAAAACCGAGGCGTTGTTTCCATCAGCAGCGTTCCCGGTATGTCGGCGACCGATTTTGGTGTAAGTAATACCTTGAAAATTGTCGCGAGTGCGACCGACGTTGTGAAAGACTTTAAAACCGCAGAAGGTGACAAGCTTGATCTTCGAGATCTATTGCAAGGAGAAAACCACGATGCCAACAATCCAAACGATATTGGCAACCTGTTAAATCACTTGCATTTTGAAAAATCGGGAACAAGCACCGTTGTTCATATCAGTACGGCGGGTGAATTTGTTAATGGTACTTATGATGCGAGCAAAGAAGATCAAACGATCATCTTACAAGGGGTTGACCTGACAACCGCGGGGAATGATCAAGCGATAATTCAGACACTGCTGAGTAATAAAAATCTACTAACTGATTAAGTCACCAGTCATTGCAATAAAAAGGCCAACTTCGTCAGTTGGCCTTTTTTAACTTTGAAACTCATATTCACGATGCTCACACAAACTTGGAATATGACACTGACCCATTCAGTTATAAAACTAAGTACCTAATCCAAATTGCCTAAATTGACGACACCCCAGCAAGAACCTAGAAAAGCAACAAGGTATTGGCACAGAATCATTGATCAATAAAAACTCCAGACAAATACCTCAGTTCATTTTAGAATTTGTAATCGACCCTGTCGCACCACTTAAGCCCAGTGCTTGTAGTTTGTGCCACTCTCCTTCGGTACGAACTTGCTCTGCAATCGTATCTACCCCTAGACTCGTGGCCATTTTGACAATTTCTTTCAGTAGCTGTTGATTACCGGTGTGCTGGTCAATTTCATGAATATAACTACCATCGATTTTAATGTAGCTCAGTGGTAAGTCATACAGCCGCAGCATGCCACTTGTTGAGCGGCCAAAATGCTCGATCCCCACTTTAACGCCAGCTTGATTCATTTCTGCGGCAAAGACAGCTAACGACTCAAACTCTTGTTGAAAACCATTGCTATTAATTTCGAGCCACAAACGAGTTCGCACCGCTTCAGGCAATGTCTGTAGCAATTTTGCGAGCTCAGCGCGGAATGACAAACTACTGAGTGATTCGATGTCAAGATTCACAGCGCAAGCATACGAATTGCGTTTTAACTCGGCAATTGCCAAACGAATCGCGGCTAAATCCAGCTCAGAAGTCAGCCCTAAGCGCTTAGCAAAAGGCATAAAAATGCCCGCACTCAACAAAGACGAACCATCGGTATCAGGCATGCGCAGCATCAACTCTTGGTGAATCAACCGCCCCTGCCAATCAATTACAGGATATTTCTGCACAACCAGTTGCTCACTTTGTATCGCGTGCAACAATCGCTCACGCCAAGCGGTATTCGGATTTTTAATCGGTGCCCAATCAACCACAGCCGCCACCGCACTCACCACGCCACGGCTTTCCGCTTGCGCGAGCGCAGCATCGGCACGAGTCAAAATAGCACTCACTGCTTCATGCTTACTAAATTCAGTGTACCCAATATGAATGAAGTCTTCGACGTCCGATTGCTGAGCCAAGGTGGCTAATAATGAATCAACAAACTCAGCGGCTTGCTCCAGCATCGGTGTCGCCAATGCAAAATCAGCGCCATTCAAACGAGCGGCAATCCAGTCTTCACCCTCATCATCCCAATGCGCCAGAACTGCGGCAATTTGGTTCAACAACGCATCGGTTTGTTGTCGCCCTAGGCGCTGATTTAAAGCCGCCAAATCTTTCAAACGAATCAATAGTAAGAAACCATGACTAGCACGGTCTTCGTCATGCAATAAGCCCGATAAGCGTGCCATGAAAAAATTACGATTTGCCAAGCCTGTTACGCTGTCTCGATTAATCGAATGATTCAATTGATCGATTCGCTCTGATTGCTCATCAAACATCGATTTCACGCGCATCACCATACTATTCATGGCCACGACCACTCGGCGTAACTCGACATAAGGTGGCTCAGCAATCGTGATAAAGCGCCGTTCGCTAATCGCCTCGGCTTGCCCAACCATATCTCTAATCGGCTGGCGTACACGGTTGAACATAAATCGCACCAAAAAAGCGACGATGATCCCGCCCCCCATAATCGCAAAAAATAACTTCACCGCCCCATTCCACAGCGATTCATACGCAAATTTAGAATGTGCGCGCACTTCAACACTACCCGCTTGTTTCCAACCTTGACTCACCAATGCTTGTCCAGAAGTGACCTGAATCGGAAAAGCAGAAATAAACCAAGCTGGCACTTTGCTCGAGATATCTTGATTTTTTAACTCAATAATTATTTTTTTATGTGGATCACGAAAACGAATTAATTCAAAATGCCCCGAATCAAATAAAGCAGAGGTCATTAATTCCATCATCGCAGGATCACCGGTTTGTTGCGATAAAGAAAGCGCCAAAGATGAGGCATTGTCAGAGCTTTGTGTGTATAACTGCTGCTCTAAATAATTTCGTGCGCTGACTGTACTCACCACCAAACTGACAGAAAATGCCAGCAAGGTGGAAATAATAATTAGCACTAACATCTGACGAATTAAAGACACTGTGTCATTCCTTATAATCAATTCCATCTGCTTGCATTCTGAGTAACACATCTTTCCAACGAGATAAACGATCAATCGATGCCGATGGTTTTACACCAGAGCCTGCAAATACACCTTCATGATTAAAGCTAAAAACGGGTGTTAAATCAGGTCTACGGCTCGCAGGACGTATTTCCGTAATTAGATTATCCAAAATTAATGGCTCAGCATCGGGCTCGGCATAATAAGTTAAAACCATATGCGCCTGACTCACATTGCTATTCACACCACCGATCTTTGCCTTCACATAACTCAGCCTTAATTTATCAGTAGAAACCCCAATATCTTTTAAGGCGGTATATTTGATAATGGCGAAATCTTCACAATCACCTGCTGATTTGCCCATCATTTCGAGTGGTGTAGCCCAATAATCGGCCTGTTTCCATAAAACTGAATCATCAACAAATTGAAACTTTCGATTGATAAACTCATTAATTCGTTTTAGCTTATCAATTTCAGACAATGAACGACTCGACGCAATTAACTGCTGCAATTCAACTGCTGTTTTAGCCGCATTTGCCCCATAACGCTGCTGCGCCAGTTTGATCAACGTGTCATAATCTGATGCCGAAAATGCAACCCCACCCCATACCATTGCCAAGGACAAAACAGTCCGGCCAAGGCAAATTCGGATAGGGAGTAGTTTTATTGGCATACAGTGACAATAATGTGGGTGAAATAGTTTATCTATCTACCTATAGTAGCAAAATTGAATACTTAAACACGCGAATAATAAAAGAAACCCACTCACCAAGGTGGCCTTACTAGCTGGATTTTTGGAAACGATGAACATGAAACTAAAAACACTTGCGCTTTTACTGATCACTTGTGGCAGTTCAACAACTTTTGCTGCTAGCAATTTACGTGATGCGGTAGAGCAAACCGTCCTTCGCAATCCAGAAGTCCGCGCCAAGTGGCTCGCGTTTCGCGCTGCGGGCAATGAGCAAGACGTTGCTCGTGGTAATTATTATCCAAAAATCGATGTCTTAGGCTATGCAGGGATTGAACGGCAAGATCGTCCCAAAGTCGATAGCGAAAGTTTTAGCCATCCAGGTGTCTCTATTGAGCTGCGCCAAATGCTGTTTGATGGTTTTGCTACTCGTGACGAAGTCCGTCGTCTGGGTTATGGCAAATTAACACGCTATTACGACTTATTGGCCGCCAGTGATGCGGCTGCGCTAGAAACAACCAATGCGTATTTAGATGTACTGCGTTACCGCCAACTGGTCGCACTCGCTAGCGAAAATTTCGCAATTCACCAAGAAACATTTAATCAAATTCAAGAACGCGTGAATGCTGGCGTTGGCCGCCGTGTTGACCTTGAAACCGCGTCTGGTCGCTTAGCCTTAGCTGAATCAAACTGGCTCACCGAGTCATCGAATCTGCACGATGTATCTGCACGCTACGAGCGCCTCACCGGAACTATTCCACAAGAAAAAATGAGTGAAGTGCCGAACTTCGCCGAAAAAGCGCCACAAAACCTAACCGAATTAAAAGAACGTATCGTACAAAATCCAGCGTTCCGCGCCTCGGTTTACAATATTCGCGCAGCACGTGCCGAAGCACAAAGTAAAAAAAGCACGTTCTACCCACAGTTTGAACTGCGTGCCAGCCAAGGTTATGAAAATAACCGCGACAATATCGATGGCAGCTTTAAAGATGGCAAAATTCAATTAGTCATGAATTACAATTTGTTCCGCGGCGGCAGCGATACTGCACGGGTTAGTCAATACGCCGAACAATTCAATATCGCCCAAGAAATGCGGGACAAAACTTGCCGCGATATTCGCCAAACTACGCAAATCGCCTGGAATGACACCTATCGCCTAAAAGAACAACTCAAATACCTCGATCAACACGTACTGTCCACCGAAAAAGCGCGTGATGCATTCCGTAAGCAATTTGATATTGGTCAGCGCTCATTGCTCGACGTATTGGATACTGAAAATGAGTTATTTGAAGCAAAACGTGCTCTGGTGCGCGCCGAATTTGATCACCGACTGTCATATGCCCGTGTTTTAACACAATCGCATCAATTACTCTCAGCTCTACAGATTTCACCACTAGAAAATACCTCGCCAGACAGTGATTTAGGCGACAATTTGGCGGAAGATGAAGCGATTAATTGCTCGGGCGCATTGATTGCAGCGGTACCGCTTGATCGTGAAGCCGCGCTTGCGGCGCGACCACCTCGCGTCATTGAGCCCCTACCGGCACCAACACCAACCGCAAGCACCCCAACCGCAAATAATAGCTGCGATAAATCGGTTACCGAATTTGTAGAAAACTGGCGCACACAATGGTCTGGCAAAAAAGCGGATGAATATTTAGCGCTGTATAGCAGCCAATTTGACGTCGGCGCAGGCCGTACCCGCGCTGATTGGGAAGCCAAACGCCGTACTCGCCTTGGCAAAGACGGTGAGATCACGCTGAAATTTGAAAACTTTAGTTGCAGCAATGTGAGCAAAGATCGTGCAGACGTGACCTTTAAGCAAAACTACAGCTCGAAAAACTACCAAGATGTCGTTGAGAAAACCTTGGAGTTGGTCAGCGAAGGCGGCAAATGGAAGATCAAACGCGAACGCGTTACCAGCGGTCGCAGCGAATAAAACCCGCTCGGATTTAGTAATTCCGCAGCAAAGCAACAGCCCGTCAAGCGATGGGCTGTTTTCATTTTCTCTAGGCACTTCTGTTACCATCGTCAAAAACAACACGACAACATCTTATGAAACTGCAATTAATCGCCGTCGGCCACAAAATGCCGAACTGGATTACCGAAGGCTACAACGAATACGCCAAACGTATGCCGCGCGATTTCGCGTTGACACTGACCGAACTCAAACCCGATAAACGCATTAGCGCCCGCACGCCGCAGCAAGTGATGGCAGAAGAAGCCGAGCGGATTCTAGCCAGCATTCCTGACGGTGCGCGCGTGCTAGCGCTCGACGAGCGCGGCGCGAACTGGACCACGATGAAGCTCGCCGAACATATGAAGGAGTGGCAAATTGATGGCCGTGAAACCGTGTTTATTATCGGCGGTACCGATGGGCTTGATCCGCGTATCAAGCAGCGTGCCGATCAATTACTGCAACTTTCCGCGATGACCATGCCGCACGGCATGGTGCGCGTTTTGCTGGCTGAACAACTGTACCGCGCCGTATCAATCATCAATAATCACCCCTACCATCGCGAATAAGGATGTCATCGTGGCCTATGCATTCCCCTTGATTTTGATGGCGCTATTTGCGCTTTTTGGCGATTTTGGGGAGCGAGGACTGGTGGTGCTGATGCTGTACGCCTTCATCGTCGTTATATATCTGCTAGCTTGTGGCGTGTGGCAAATGTGGAAAAAACAGCCTCCACCGTTAAATAAGATCAATATTGCCTGCTGGCTAATTACAACTTTCTTTCTGGCTCAATTGGCTTCAACTTTATGACCCAACTTTATCTGGCTTCCGGCAGCCCACGCCGCAAAGAACTGCTGGCACAAACCGGCGTGATTTTCGAACGCATTGCGGCACCGATTGATGAAACGCCGCTGCCCAAGGAAAATCCGCGTGACTATGTTCTCCGAATGGCGGTTGAAAAGGCCGAATCGGGCTGGCAACATCTGGAAGCAATGGGGCTGGCACTCAAGCCCGTGCTAGCCTCCGACACCTCGGTGATCTTTGCCAATGAAATTTTAGGCAAGCCCGTCGATGCTGCCGATGCTGCCGCGATGCTACGCAAGCTCTCAGGCCAAACGCACGAAGTACTAACCAGTTTGGCACTCAAAGATCAATCCGGCATCGAGACCCGTTTATGCGTCAGCCGTGTTACGTTTGCCGAGCTGACCGACGCGCAAATCGCCAGCTACATCGCTAGTGGCGAGCCGATGGACAAAGCCGGCGCCTATGGCATTCAAGGCTTGGGCGGCGTGTTTGTCGCACATCTGGACGGTAGTTTCACAGGCGTAATGGGTTTGCCTTTGCACGATACCGCCGCATTATTGGCCAAGCACGGCTTAGGCATTTTGGCAGACTAACCAAACGAAAACCGTGGGTATTGCACCAAGAGCATTATTTAGCAATGGCTATACACAAATACATTGAAGGAAAGACCATGGCAATCCAAACTTTTGAACTCAAAAATGAATACATCGCACTCTGTGATTTAATCAAAAATCTGGGCATCGCGCACTCTGGTGGCGCGGCGAAACTTATGGTCGCGGAAGGTTTGGTCGAAGTGGATGGCGTACTCGAAAGCCGCAAAACCGCCAAAATTCGCCCCGGAATGGTCGTCAAACTATTGGGTGAAGAAATCCACGTCGTGGCCGCAGCATAAGCTAGATTTTTTTAGCGTTTAGTTTGCCAGCCGTGTTGGTACGGCTTTTGGCCTGCAGTAAGCACGCGGCAGCAGGCCAAAAGCCAGCAAGCCCGAAACTATTTTTTCAAAAACCGAGGAGCGGCGGGCTGCAACTGCGACAGTGGATGGTGAGTTTGCACCACAATCGGCACCAGCAACTGCAACTCATCCGCAATATTGGCGCTCACTTGCGCAAACTCCTGCGTCAAAAAATCAACTTCATCAATCAGCGACAAGGCTTTCAATAGTTCTGTACCGTACTGCGAATCGCGACGCAAAAAACGTAGCATCCGTGCTGAACGCATTAAAGAACGAAAAATGCCTGATCGAAGCCGTCGATTTTCCGTCAGGATGGGCGCTTCTGCGGCAGCAACCGACATCCGCTCCAGCAACAAAAATAATATGCGGTGATAGCGATGCAGTGTTTCAAAAGTATGGCTTTTTTGCCCCGATTCTTTAGCGGCGGCGGCAATCAGCGAGCGCATTTTTTTCATCCGTGCATTGATGCGCTCCAGCGTAGGCTCAATATCCAACTGCGGGTTCAAACTAATCTGGCGATATACCAATGCAATATCGCGTAAATTTTCGGCCAACATCAATCGCCAGCGATCAATTGCTCGGGTAGGCAATAAATTGGCAAAAATCATCGCAACAATCGCGCCAATCACCACATTGCCCAAACGCCAGAATGACTCTTCAATCGCCGTTTCCCCCAAGCCCCCGACCATCACTGTCGTGACACCCGCAACCACAGCGGCCTCACCATTTTTGCCCAGTGCGTGATAAGCGCTTAAAGCAATCAATAAAATCATCCACATGAAACCCAACCAAGGCGTCACAAGATAAAACAACACCGCCATCAATCCAGCTAACGCACCATAAAAAGTACCCAACACTCTTTGCCCAGATTTGCGCGAAATATCACCTTGGGTGGGCATATTTCCCATCAACACCACAATCGCCACCAAGGTCCACGTGCCGTACGGAATTGCAAAATAAATATCAATCGCCCCGCCAAACAAAAAGGCGAGCGCGACTCTTAGCGTATGAATAACGCGAAAGTGCTGGTACAAAAACACAGGATGTTTCAGCACCCGCCAGCGAGAAATTAATGTACGAAAAATAGGCATACGCTAACAATAACAAAAGCCCCTCCCTTTGGCGAATCGAAATCGATGCCAACGATTTATGCAAAGGCAGGATCTAGGTCAGTACGCAATGACCCACGACTCGCTGGCGTGATTTGCAAATTCTCACCACAAAAACACAGCTGCCCCACGCCTTCAACCAGAACTTTACCCACCGCCAGTTGCCGATGTTCACCACGATACAATTGAATATCCTCCGTCGAGTGCTCATGCGTCACCCAGACACCACCCGCTTCACACCAAAGTTGTGCCGGATGGCTAAGCTCAACAACCAGCAACTCACCAGCAGCGACGTTCAATCTTAGATATGTGACCATTTCTTTCACCCTCTTGGCATAGACAACTCACTATATCCAATAAATAAAAGGCTGTAGCTGATGATTTTTATGCATTAATGTGAGTAAAATTCACACATTGAATAAACAGAGCTGATATTGCCCCACCATCACCATCGGATAAACCGCGCCGCTAGCGCGGCGGCAAGCCAAACGTCAACAGACCGTAGGAGCAATTGATGAGTCAACTCCCCCCTTTAAGCGCGCTGCGCGCATTTGAAGCTGTTGCCCGCTTAGGCAGCGTCGTCAATGCCGCTGAATCGCTCAATGTGACGCACAGCGCCATTAGTCACCAACTGCGGGCTTTAGAAGAATTTCTCGGGCTTTCGCTGTTTTTACGCGAAGGGAAACGGCTACAACTCACAGAAGAAGGGCGGATTTATGCACTACGAATTCGCGGTGCGCTGGCCGATATGAGCGAAGCCACGCAACGGGTGCTGACACGCCCTAAGCCCAATGTCATTACCGTTGGCATCGTACCGTCGTTTGCACTCAACTGGCTCGTACCGCGCCTACCCGATTTCAAAACGAAATACCCGCAATACACTGTCAGCCTACGCGCGGGTTTGGGATTTGAAGAGATGAATAACGGGCTGCTCGATATGGCGGTACGGATGGGAGCCGGTGGTTGGGATGGCATGAAACAGCTGCACTTGATGGACGATGAACAAATCATGGTTGCTGCGCCGCATTATCAACCACGGCCAACGTCGGCGAACGATATTAAAATGGCGACAATCATCCACAATCCGGCGATTCCTTGGGCAAGCTGGTGCCAAGCAGCAGGCTTAGCCGACTGGCGGCCGACGCCAACCTATTCCTACAATGACAGCAACTTGGAACTCGAAGCCGCGCAACTCGGCCACGGGATTATGCTGGCACGTACTTCGCTCATCGAGTCGCACCTCGCCAACGGCACGCTGGTGCAAATCACCGATATTTGCGTTCCCTATCAATACCCCTACTGGCTAGTCTGGCCCGACCGCAGCGCGACCAGCGGCAAAATCGCCGACTTTAGCGCATGGATTATTGAGCAAGCGAATGACTATCTAAAAAACACAAGGTATAGCCATACAATCCTCACTAAACAATAGCTATATAGCAATACATATTGCAATTCTAGCCGTCAATCAGACTCTCCTGAAATTGAGAATTCAGTTGAACCTAGTTTGCACCAGCCACTTTCAGCCAGTGCCAACTAGGTTCATAGAATTGATGACTTGCAAGGCAAGCCAATGAAGATCTAATTGCGCCCCGCCATCACGCCACCATCCACATCCCAAACAGCGCCCGTTATCCAGCTTGCATCATCACTGAGCAAAAAGTCGATGGTTTTCGCTACATCGTCAGGCTGACCAATTCGCCCAATCGGATGAAAGTGGTTAAACGACGCCAGAACCTCATCGACTTGCTCAGGCTCAATAAATGATTGATAAATCGGCGTTTTTACCACCGCAGGAGAAACTGCATTAACGCGAATCTGATGCTCGGCTAATTCCATCGCCATTTGCTGAGTTAGCGCATGCAAGCCCGCTTTCGCCATTGAATACGCTGACGATGGCGTAGCTTTAATCGCCTGCTTAGCCCACATCGAACCAATGTGTACCACAGCGCCTCCACCAAATTTCGCCATATTCATCGCGACCGCTTGCGAAATAAAAAAAGTCGCCCGATTCAACGCCAGATACTGATCATAATCGGATTGGGTATGTGCCAAAAATGCCTTTGGTTTGAATACACCCGCCGCATTCACGAGGTACTTGATATGCGATTCACGTTGCGCAACCCAGTCAATCAACTTTTGCACTTCTTGCTCTTGATACAAATCGATCTGCATCACCGTCAGCGCACCGAAATGCGCTAGCTCTTGCTGAACCTGTGCCAATTTATTCGCTGAATGAGCAATAATCAGCGTAGGAATATGGCGAGCCAGTAATAATTTTGCAGTCGCTAGCCCCATGCCACTCGAACCACCAATAATTAATGCACTCGCCGGTTGTGTAGGATTCATTTTGTTGCTCCTTCAGTGTTAAGGTGAGCACAAAGTCTAAGTGCCTCAATCCGGAACTGAAAAGTAAGTACAAAATGGTTAGCTAAGTTCAAAACGGTGTAAATCCATGAATCAAAAAGAAAAATTTTTTTCAAGACAATCAGCCCCAGAACGTAGCGCGCGTATGGTAGAAAATATTTGTGGGTGCAAATGGTCATTGACGGTGTACAAACTCTTAGCTCATCAGATCAACCGCCCAGGAGAAATGGTTCGCAAAGTAGAAGGACTCAGCACCAAAGTTCTTAATGAATGCTTAAGGCGCAATATTGAATACGGCATCATCGAACGCACCGCATTTAACGAAGTTCCGCCTCGAGTTGAATACCGACTCACCCCATTTGGCGAAAAATTTATACACATCCTCGCCGAGCTAGAAAAATTACAGGCTGAAATGGGGCCGCCTTAACAAGGGCAGACCACTCCATTTAGCAATCACTCGCCCGCCTTACGACTTAAACCCGTAAAATAGCGGTTTCGCTTTTACCTGCTTGCTGCCATGACCATCATCCTGTCCACGCTAAACGCCCGTTACACGCACGCCTCGCTAGGATTACGTTATCTGCAGGCCAATATGGGCGATCTGCAGTCGCAAACTGAAATCATGGAATTCGTCATTGGCGGCAAAACCACCGAATTTGCCGAAAGACTGCTGGCGAAAAAGCCAAAAATCATCGGCTTTGGCGTGTATATCTGGAATGTCGAAGAAACCGCGCGCCTCGTTGCATTACTCAAACGCGTGGCGCCTGACGTCAAAATCATCCTCGGTGGACCGGAAGTCTCTTATGAGACGGCTGAGCAAGCGATTGTCAAAGAGGCAGATTTTGTCATCACTGGCTGGGGCGAAATCACGCTGCCCGACCTTTGCCGCCAGATTCTAAACGGCCCGCAGCCCTTGATGAAAATCCATACAGGCGTGCAAGCCAAGCTCGACGACTTGCAATTGCCGTACTCACTGTACACCGATGAAGACATCAAAAACCGCACGCTGTACGTAGAAGCGTCGAGGGGTTGTCCGTTTAAATGTGAATTCTGTTTATCGGCGCTAGATAAAACGGCGTGGCCGTTTGAACTGGAGCGTTTTTTGGCCGAGATGGAAACACTGTATCAACGCGGCGCGCGGCTGTTTAAATTTGTCGACCGCACATTTAATCTAAATATCAAAACCAGCTTGCGGATTATGCAATTCTTCCTAGATAAAATTGCGGAGCATCCAGACGATCCAATTTTCGCGCACTTTGAGGTGGTGCCCGATCATCTGCCCGAAGCGCTCAAAGACGGAATTATGCAATTCCCAGCAGGTAGCCTGCAATTTGAAATCGGTATTCAAAGCTTTAATCCCGAAGTACAAACCTTGGTCAGCCGCAAACAGAATAACGAAAAAGCCGCAGAGAACATCCGCTGGTTAGTCGAACATTCACACGCGCATATGCATGTCGATTTAATCGCCGGTTTGCCCGGTGAAACAGTGGAAAGCTTTGGCGTGGGCTTTGATCAACTCTATGCACTCAAACCGCATGAAATTCAATTCGGCATTTTGAAACGCCTGCGCGGCACGCCGATTATTCGACATACCGACGAATTTGCAATGAAGTACGACCCCTTCCCGCCGTACACTATCTTGGCCAATCGCGACATCGACTTCACGACGATGCAGCGCTTGGTGCGCTTTGCTCGCTACTGGGATCTAGTCGCCAACTCAGGGCGTTTTGCCAATACGCTACCAGTGCTTTTGGGCGATGCACCGTTTGCAAACTTTATGGCGTTTGCGGACTGGTTATATCAAAGTACCGACGCCACACACCGGATTGCACTCGATCGCTTGGCGAAAATGGTGACGCTTTGGTTGCAAACACAAGGCATGTCGCTTGAGGCGGCAACAGCATTATTGGAAAGTGATTACGCCGGTAAACAGCCCAAAGCCGCCGAGAAGAAAACCGTGGCGCCAGTGCGGCAAGCGCTACACCTACACGCACAATGAGCAGGTATATCAATACTATCCAGAATTTAAAAGGATCTTACTGATATACCCAATAATTTATAAATACAAACGCTATTATGATAACCAAACCGCAGCCCGCTCTGGTTTACCTCTTTGATTGGGGTAATACCTTGATGCTCGACGATTCAAATCAATCATTACCCATGGTTGAGTGGAGACAGGTAGCTGCGATGGACGGGGCATTGGCGCTATTAAAGCTGCTGAGCCAATCCTCACGCATCATGTTGGCTACGGGTGCGGCAACCTCAAATGAAACACAGATTCGTGCCGCACTGGATCGTGTGGATTTAGGTCAGTATATTGAACGAATTTATTGCCAAGCCAATACTGGCCTAACTAAATCAGCCGCTTTTTACCAATTCATTCTCGATGATTTATCGCTTCCGCCCTGTGCAGCTGTCATGGTTGGCGATCATTTTGACAAAGATATTTTAGCCGCTAATGCAATCGGCATTCCGGCGATCTGGCTGAATACCCAAACTAAAGAATCACGATCCGCGCCATTGCATTGTACGATTCATCATTTGGCAGAACTTGAAATCGCAATTCAATAAAGCCCTACAAGTAAATAAAAAGCCAGATCAATGCTGATCTGGCTTTGTCTCGCTACCAACACAAATTACGGCAGTGGCAAAATCGCGTGCGCGCCTTGTACTGCGGGCTCGGCGGCTGGATAGAAAAAGACGCCTTGG
Source organism: Deefgea chitinilytica (assembly GCF_016881405.1). Taxonomy (GTDB): domain Bacteria; phylum Pseudomonadota; class Gammaproteobacteria; order Burkholderiales; family Chitinibacteraceae; genus Deefgea; species Deefgea chitinilytica. The sequence goes on along the minus strand of NZ_WOFE01000007.1, from coordinate 128,773 downwards.
TAATCTTTACCCAATTTGGCAGGCTGATTAAGCTGCGCCAATTGCGCAAGCACCGCCGAATCAGTCGGCGCAGAGATAAAGCCTTGCTGCAAATTGGCTTTTTTCAAAGCATCTTCAAGGGTATTGCTAGCAATCACAACATCCTGAACGCCTGTATCCCAATACTTATTAGTTTTACCACCGAGCGCAGCAATTTTTACATTGTAAACTTGCTCGCCCAAACGCTGTTTGAGATGCCAACCCATACTGTAGATCGGTTTTTTAGTTTCCGGCTCTACCCCACTCACCTGCGGTAGACCATGCGATGAATTAGTCCAAATAATAACCTTTTTCCCCGCAAACGGCTGATCAAGCAACCATTGCACATTATCAGCCATGGTTGGATTTCGATAATCGTAGTTCACATCATCCGTATGCTGCTGGCGACCGACGCCGGCGGCGATGCTCTTCACTTGCTGACACCACCAGCCCGCCGACTCACGTAAGGTCATGACCGTTGTTGGTGCAGCATCTTGGCAAAGCTCGGATTTAAGCTGGGCGGTGACCGCATTAAATTGCGTTAAATCCATACCTTGGCTATTGAGCTCAATCGCGCGCTGGGCAACCTGCTTAAACTCAGCCCAGTTGGCTTGCTCAGGAATTTTTGAGCCTTTATTTTGCAAAAATTGAGTGAGCGCCGGCATCAGCTCTTTAATCGATGTGGTTCCAGCGAGCGGAATATCAAAGCCGGCCAAGGTCAGTGGGCGTTCACCCTTGCGCGCCTCATCTAGGTAAGCCAACACTTTGCGGCTAGCGTCGGTTTGCGAATACATATAAAACACGCGACCCGGCGCCAGCTCGACAACGCTGGCATTTTTATCCAGTGCGCTGCGCCAGACACCTTCGACATCAAACATCGCACTTTCGATCAAGAGCACATCGAAGTCTTTTTTCTGATGCAAAAACTGCACCAAGCGATTCATCAGCTCGTAGGCATTTTTATCGGCATAGCTGTCTTCATTCAGCACCACCACGCGGGCATTACCAACTGCGGTGCCAAAAGCCGCTAAATCTTGCGGATCAGCGCCCTGCGCGGCATCAAGGGTCGTCAAAGGCTGAGTAGCTTGGCTCAACCATGGCTGCAAGCTAGCCGCTACATCTGCACTGGCCGTTTGTTCTGCGGCAGCAGGAGTGGTTTTCTTTTCACCACAAGCCAGTAAACCCACACTGAGTAAGCCAAAAACAATCAATTGACGCATAACAGCTCCTTGGATTTGTTTTTAATATCAATAAGTTAATTTCATAAAAATTTAATTGACTCATTTAGTATATGCACATATGAATCAATAGCAGGCTGATTTTTGATTTCAAATAAAAAAGCCAGATTCAGCATCTGGCTTTTTGCTTAAGGCCGACAACTTAGGCCAAGGTTTGAAATCTTTAGGCCATTGCTGGCAATGAATAACCTTCAATTTTCGCGCTGGTGACCAAGTTACCCAAGTAGTCATGCATCGCTTTACGGCTTGCCATATCGGTCAAAAAGGCTTGTAGACGATCTTTAACTTCTTCAAAGCTCACCGTTTCGCCTTGGTTACGTGCGGTCACTTGAATGATGTGGTAACCAAATTGAGTTTCAACCAATTCAGGCACAATAACGCCCGCATCCGTTGAGAAAATTGCCGCTTCAAATTCTGGCACCATCTGCCCACGACCAAATTGCCCCAAATCACCACCACGCGCACCTGATGGGCAAGTTGAATGCTCTTTTGCCAACTCCGCAAATTTGCTTGGGTTGGCAATCACATCAGCCAATACGCCTTCAGCTTTTGCTTTGGCCAAGCTGCCTGCTAAACCCTCGCCCAATGGGAAGAGGATATGGTTCGCAGACGCCATTTCGCCTTTAGTGAAGCTTTCTGGGTTGTTGTTATAAAACTCACGGCAAGCCGCCTCATCCGCTTCATCAACTGGAATCGCCGCATCAAGCAAAGTACCGATGATCTCTTCGGTCGTTGCGGCCGTCACGCCTTGCTTTTTAGCTTGTTGCAATAGCAGCTCACGCAAAATCAATTCTTGAATCGCCGCATCACGTGGGCTTTCTGCCTCGGCGTGTTGCGCCAATTCGCTTTCAATTTGTGCTTCGTTGATTTCAACGCCGTTTACGATAATCGCCATGATCTAAATCCTATTTGTCATAGAAAACCCAGCTTCAAGCTGGGTTATAAAAATATTGTGCCAGTAGCTTACCCTTATTATTTATGGGTGAATAGGCCGATTATCAAGTGCAATAATGCAAAGCCCAATTCCACTACTCCGTTCACCGCAGAACGAGCTAGGCTTGAATTCTCGCGCGCTTCAATCCAAGCCAACTTTCAAAGCGTCTAACCAATCAATAAATCGCTGCACATCAGCACCACGATAGATAGCGCCATGCTGCGGGCACAGTAAATCGATATCTAGCTCGCGAACGCGGTCAATCCAGCGTTTTTTGGCAGTATTACTCCCCATCCAGCGGCGATGAAAGCCCTCGGCAAAACGAACATGACGATCAAAATCTTCCACAAATAGCGATGAATCGGCTTCTGGCAACAAAGCCGCACCAACATCGCCACTAAACAATAGTTTGCAGGCGGGATCATACAGATGAAAATTACCCGATGAATGCAGGTAATGCGCAGGCACTATCGTCAGCGGCGCATTGCCAATCATCAATGTACCACCCTCATCCGGAATACCAACAATGGTGTTTTCTTCGCCACCAAAGTGCGGAATAAAGCCGCCCCACAATCCTGACACATGACATTTAATTTGCGGATTAAAGTCATGCCACAAGCCCAATGAAGAAATCACATCGGGGTCTTGATGCGACGAAAAAATCCGCTGCACGGTGCGGGGGTCGATCACATCAGATAGCGCGGCAAAAACAGCAGGAAACACCTCTGAGCCACCCGGATCACAGAGCACACTGTCGGCTCCCGTCGTGACAACGTATTCATTGGTATCAATCAAATGATTCGGTCGCGCAGGATCGCGTGAAATCGCAAACCAGCGATGCTCGGCGGCACTGGCAATCAACAGGGCTTTTTTCATATTCGTTCTCAAACCAAGGTTTTGGTAATACGACTTAACGCATCCAGACGTGGCAGTACCGCCGCGATTTTTTGCGCAAACTCTTCGGATAATTCAGCCAATACACCGCGTAGATCGCCGCTATACGCCGACTCAATACGGGCCGAACGCGCTAGCACCAAGCCAAAAGTGCAAGTGCGATAAGCGTCTTCCAAGCACTCACTAAAATGTGCACCACCATTAAATGAAACCATTCTTGAGCGTGTTTTTTCCATCGCAGGGCTCAGCATCTGCGCCACTTTTTCAGAAAAAGCCGCCGCATCGTTTAATCGAGCCAGTCGTCGCTCGGCCTGTAATCGCGCGGTCGCCATCGCTAGTAACTCTTGCGTCAAGTCCCCCAAGCGCTGCATTTCACCTTGTAGCTCCAAACTCAATAAACGCAGTTCGCCCGAAATAACCCCAAAGCCGCGGGCACGCTCACCCGCCTTTTTGGCGAGCAAAATGGCGTTTAAGCCCATTAAATTAATTTCAAAACAGCTCACCACCACGACTTTGACTTCTTCATGTATCAACACCGATTGCTGTAATGCATCGACGCCTTTCTGTTCTTTTGTCATCCGCCGCCCCACTCACATTAGTTCGCTTCTGTTTATAGTCAGTGGAAGAGCGATCCTCAAAAAATAAATGCACAAAGCTCACCAATATCAATCAAATTAGAATCAGTTGCTGCTGGCTTAAGCTGCGCATAGAAATTAACATTGACCTTGCCAACGCCAGCCCCCTCATAAATAGCACTTGGACGCCATCGCTCGCTATGCTGCCCTCTAAAAAAATTCAAATGCGATTTAAATACCAAAACCCACCGTAAACACTGCTGTGTAGGAAAAACGACACCTAGCCAACTCAATCTTCAAGAAATAGCACGACTAGGTAATAGTCATGCTTTCTATGTTTACTGTTGAATTGATCGATGAAACTTCACGTTCGCCGCTGCTTTGCTTTAGTTTGGCCGATGCTGGCGCTACTCATCTTGAGTGGACTTACACCAGCTGCCGACATCAATCTAGCCGTTCCAAAAGATGTACTCAGTGATTATCAAAAATTAGTCGGCAATCGAAATGTGCAAGAGATTACCGACTACAGCGGTGATGGCGCGCGTCGTGATACCGTCGAAGTGATTTTATTTCAGCAAGCACTCCACTTGGGTGGGATGAAAGATCCGATTCGATTTGTACCGATTGATAACTACATGCGAAATATCACTGAGGTTGAACTCGGCCGCGTCACCGCCATGGGAACGTCAGCATGGGCCGCCGATTTAAAAGACAGCAAAGCCAGCTTATCGCTTCCGACTTTGCGTGAAGGTGAGTATGTCGTTGGATTTTACACCACCGAGCATAACCAAAAAGTTCAGCACGCCACTTTAGAGCAATTACGGCAACTCACAGTGATCACCAATAAAGCGTGGCACAACGATATAAGCACACTAGAAAAATTAGGCATTAACAAAATCGAGAGCGCGCCAACATTTGCGCAAATGGTCAAAATGCTCAATGCCGGACGCGGTGATTTTATTATGACCTCGTTCAAGCCCAATCCAGACCTATCATTTGAAATTGAGGGCATCAAACTACTACCCGTGCGCGACCTCAAAGTCGCCATGCCTGGCAGTCGTCACTTTTTGGTCAGTAATAATGAACAAGGCCAGCAAGTTTTAGCCGCTTTAAATCAAGGGCTGAATCAATTGCGCAAAGAAGGCCGCATCCGCCGCGCCTACACGGATGGTGGTTTCTTTACCAAGAAGATCGAAAACTGGACTTTACTCAATCAAAATAAATAAAGTCCCCTCAAATTCAGCCACGCACATAAAAAGCCCAACTATCAAGTTGGGCTTTTGCATGAGTCGCTTAATTCTTTTTTGCTGGTGCGGGGTACCACTTATCCTGCGGGACTAATTTTTCAGTCGCTGGGTCAGCAATATAATTGGGTGACATAATTTGTACGCCGTAGGTATTAAATACATCCTGCACCTTGCCGTGTAAATCATTCAAAATTTCTAACCGGCGGCGCGGCTCGTCCAGCGCCACCCGCAGATGATATTCCACATACCAATCAGACAGCGCAGTTTGAAAAACCCGCGGCGCAGGGTCGCGGCGCACGCCCTGAGTACCGAGAGCCGCCTCAATCAGCATCGCTTCCACCTGCCGCCACGCCACATCGTAGCCTATCGTAATCACTACCTGCGAAATCACACCGCCACCCGCGGCAAGACGCGAAAAATTAATCACGTTTTGCCCCACCAGCACGGAATTCGGAATGCTGACTTCTTCGCGCAAATTGGTATGGATTTTGGTCGCAAACAACCCGATATGCGCCACGGTGCCTTCAGTCCCACCAATTTGCACGTATTCGCCCTGTTTGAGTGATTTGGCATAAATCAAAATCAAACCGCTAGCAAACTGCCCGACCACACTTGAAGCCCCCAGTGAGATCATCAAACCAACCATCACCGACAAGCCCTTAAACGCATCGGTGTTCGCACCGGGCAAATACGGATAAATCATCGCAATCGCCAACAACCAAACCAAAAACGACAAAATACGCCGCGTGGTACTGGCGGTATCGCGATCAAAAAACGCAATATTGAGCTCGCCGCGCTCGATACGACTAAAAATGAAATTCATAAAACGCGAAATATAACGCGCGCAAATGATGATAAATACGACAACCAATAAACCAGGAATCGCATTCAATACAGCTAATCCTGCAAGCGCTAAAAAGTCCAATATTGCGTGATTAAGATTTTCACTCCACGCGCGGGTAAATGGAAACTGATAAAAAACAAAGCTAATCCACGTATACAACAAAAATAGCGCCGTCAGCCCGACCATAAAATTGACCAACCAACGCAGGCTTTGATTAAGCAATGAAATCTTCACGCCTATCGTTTTTTTGGTCATGCGTGCAATCGGGATCGTTAAATAGCGATGCCCCATTTTGAGCAAAACCATTCGTGTTCGATTTAATATCCACAGTGCGCCGACAAAAATAACACTGGCCAACGCGGTATAGAGGGCGGCGATTAATAATTGCTGTGGATCACGTCGCTCTTTACGCTCCTTGAGCACCTGCGTTAACTGCTCGATGGCCGCATTAACTTGCCCTTCCATCGTCTCGCCCGCCAACTCATTAACGTCATCCGGCTGAATCGTGAATACCATCTGCCCGTCTAGGAAAATCGCCGTTCCCACCCCAGGCGATGGCATAGCGGCTGACGTTACTTTACCAATTGGGCTGGCCTCCAAAATCCGCTCTAAGCGCAATTTGGCTGCATCGGCCCTATCTTTGCTGCTGTAAGACAAAATCCCCACACGAAACACCGTCAACGTTCGATTGCCGATTTCAAGCGGATGCTCCTCGTTGGCCACAAGCTCCACTGCTGTAGCAGACCCCTGCGATACCGGTTTGCCAGACAACTCCGCCGCCCACGCCGAACCGATGCATAAAGCAAGCACACAACACAGCCATAACAGTTTCTTCATCATGATCAACTCATCGTATTGAAACAATCAAAAAAGCACAAAATAACCAACTAGGTATATCCACCAATCCATTCATTTAAAATAAATAGCAGAGCATACCTACATATAAACAGCATTTTTCCTAAGCTATTTTGGCTAGCAAAAAAACGAATAACCACCCCAAGCCAAGAATTGAATTGCCGCAATCTACATTCATGCATTATTCACCACAGTATAATGTAGCCGAGTCAGATAAAATCACATTCAGTCACCGCGTAACCATTGATAGCCAGCATCAGTACGCCGCCCGATGCCAAGCTACTTTTATCTGTCGAATTACGCACCAATTTGGAGTTTCGCATGCATAGCAATCGTCCTTTTCCCCACACCCGTTTGCGCCGCATGCGCCGCGATGATTTTTCGCGTCGTTTAATGCGCGAAAATTCGCTGACCGCGAATGATTTTATCCTGCCGGTCTTCGTGCTCGATGGAAAAAATCGTGAAGAACAAATCAGCTCAATGCCGGGCGTAATGCGACAAAGCCTTGATAAACTGTATTACACCGCCGAGCAAGCCGTGCAGCTGGATATTCCCGCCTTGGCGCTGTTTCCAGTCATTGAACCCGCGCTCAAATCGCTCGATGCCGCCGAAGCATGGAATCGCCGTGGTCTGGTACCACGCGCGCTCGAAGAGCTCAAACGCCGCTTTCCCGAGCTTGGCCTGATTACCGACATCGCACTCGACCCCTACACCGTACACGGCCAAGACGGCATCATTGATGAAAACGGCTATGTGATGAACGACGAAACCGTCGCAGCACTAATGAAACAGGCCTTGTGCCACGCGGCGGCGGGCGCAGATATGGTGGCACCAAGCGATATGATGGATGGTCGGATTGGCGCAATTCGCGCAGCACTCGACCGTGAAGATCATATCCACACCCGAATTTTGGCGTATTCCGCTAAATATGCGTCAGCGTTTTACGGCCCTTTCCGCGATGCGGTAGGCTCGTCGGGCAATCTAGGTAAAGGCAATAAATACACTTATCAAATGGACCCCGCTAACAGCAATGAAGCACTGCACGAAGTCGCACTCGATTTAGCAGAAGGCGCCGATATGGTGATGGTCAAACCCGGGATGCCGTATTTAGATATCGTTCGCCGCGTCAAAGACGAATTCAAAGTCCCAACCTTTGTGTATCAAGTTTCTGGTGAATACGCGATGCTCAAAGCGGCGAGCCAAAATGGCTGGCTGGCTGAGGAAGCTGTTGTTTTAGAAAGTCTTTTGGCATTTAAGCGCGCAGGCGCGGATGCGATTTTGACTTACTTTGCACTCGACGCTGCGCGCTGGCTGGCCGCAAAATAGCGTCAAGGTAGTTTTACCGAAGTTCTCTGGTATTGCGTCGGCGCGCGAAGTGCGCGCCGAATGTTCAAATGACATCGTCCTAATTCATTTTATGAAGGGCTTTGTCATGCTCAATGTTCAATTTCTGATCAATCATCTCAAAGACAGTTTGAGCCCTGCGCTGTACCCCAGCCAGCTCGAAGCGCGCTATCCGAATGTGCTCGCACGCATTATGCTGAGCTGGGAAAAAGGCGATCTGGATGCTTGTTTTAACGAATTGCTGATTCAAGATGATCAGCAGCATGCGGGCTTCCCACCCGAAGTGGCGGCTGAGCTATTTCGTTTGCAAATCGTGCTCGATAGCCTGAAACCCAAAACTGAAGACGTCTGGGAACATATTCGCAGCGATAAAGTCGACCCTGCGGATATTCAAACTCTGAATAATCATGGGCACAAAGTAAGCCCGGACGGGCTTAACCGTGCAATTGAACAACGTCAATTTGGGCTCTTGCCAGTATTCGTGCGAGCCGGTTTGCCCATCGAGCAAAAAGATGACGCAGGTTGGACGCCCATTATGCATGCCTGTTTTGCCGGGAAGTTAGACGTGGTGATTCAGTTGATTAAACTAGGGGCAAACTTAAGCGTCAAAGACCAGCATGGTTACACCTTACTGCACTGGGCGGCATTAAACGGCAATCCGGATTTGGTGGCTTTACTGATCGGGCACGAACTCAATCCTGTGCAAGCGAGCAATAAAGGGATTACACCACTGATGCAAGCGGCAGCGGGTGGGCATATCGTAGCGATGCAATATCTAGTGGCGCAAGGCGGCAGCGTGGCGATCAATGCACGTAGTTATGAAGGCTGGACTGCGCTGCATAAAGCGACGGCGAACAAACAAGTTGCAGCGGCTTTGTGGCTGGCTGAGCGCGGCGCCAATCCACACCAGCAAAATCAGCAAGGAGAATCCGCCTGTTCTTTAGCCTTAAAATTAAATCAAAATCGTTTGTATGAACTACTCAGTGAAGCGGCCGATCGCCACAGCGATACGCTTGAATGGCAACTCGCATAATCAACTGACAAAATCTGCAAATTACGCTTGCTCGGGCGTGGCCGCTAGTTTACGGTATTGCCTATGAACTATTGGCTAATGAAATCAGAACCCGACGACGTCAGCATTGACGACCTTGCCCGCCGACATACGGTGGGCTGGTATGGCGTGCGGAACTATCAAGCACGTAACTTTATGCGCGATACCCAGCAAATTGGCGATGGCGTGCTGTTTTATCATTCGTCTTGCGAGCACGTTGGCATTGCCGGCATCGCCCGTGTCGCCAGCGCGCCCTACCCCGACCCGACACAGTTTGATCCGACGAACAAATATTTTGACCCGAAATCAACGCCAGAAAAACCGCGCTGGCAACAAGTTGACGTCGAGTTTGTTCGCAAAACACGGCTATTATCGCTGGCCGAACTACGCCAATACCCCCCGCTCGCCAATATGGTCGTACTACAAAAAGGCAGTCGACTTTCCATCACCCCCGTCACGCAGCAAGAGTGGGATTTTATTCAAGAGTTACTCGCATGCTAACAGCTATCCTGGCTTGCCTCGCCGTTGGCTTAGTCGCTGGATTTTTAGCAGGATTACTCGGCGTTGGTGGCGGTTTGGTAATCGTGCCTGCGCTGCTGTGGGTCTTTCACTTAATTGGCTTGATTCCTGAGCAGCAGCAACATTTAGCGATTGGCACTTCACTCGCGACGATTATTTTCACTGGCGCAGCCAGCGTGCGCGCGCATCAGCAAAAAGGTGCGGTGCGTTGGGATGTGGTGCGCCAAATTACACCGGGGATTGTGCTCGGCACCTTTATCGGCGCGCAAATTGCCGGATTCATTTCTACGTTTTATTTGCAGTGTATTTTTATTGTTTTTGCCTATTTCGTCGCCGCGCAAATGCTACTCGATCTCAAACCCAAACCAACACGACAACTGCCGAAAATCATCGGCATGAATGTCGCTGGTGGCGTGATTGGCCTGTTGTCGAGCTGGGTGGGGATTGGCGGCGGTTCTTTGTCAGTACCATTTATGAGCAGTTGCAACGTCCCGGTTAAAACAGCGATTGGCACTTCGTCCGCCGTTGGCATTCCAATTGCGATTGCCGGTGCGGTCGGATTTATCGTTAGTGGCTGGTCAGTTCCCGCCTTACCGCAAGGCAGTTTGGGCTATGTGTATTTACCCGCATTATTCAGCATCGTGCTAGCTAGTTTTCCGATGGCCAAAGTCGGCGCGATTTGTGCGCACCGACTACCGGTACCGGTGCTCAAAAAGTGCTTTGCGGCGTTATTAATTATTTTAGCGAGCAAAATGCTGTGGAGCCTGCTGTGAAATGGCTCGCCAGCTTGCTGTTAGTGGGCAGCGCGCTGGCGCACGCGAGCACGCCCCCCGCAGAATGTATTGCGGCGAGCAAGGCTTTGGCGGCGTGGATTGAGCAACAACACGGCCAAGTGCAACGCAACGAAATCGAGACCAGCCCATTTGCCGATGATGTCCGCATGGCGTGCGACGGTACGCCGCAAGCCTATCAAAAAAGCTTGGCGCAAATTATGCAGCATTGGCAGCCCAAACCTGCCAGCAACAATTCTTTTTCACTGAGCGAAACCACGCAGAGCTTACTCGCGATGACGTTTATTCTTGGACTTGGCATAGTCTCTAGCTCGACTTTGCTGGGCATCTATCAAAGTGCGGCGGGTGTTGCCGTGTTAGCGGATTATCCAGAATGACTCTTCAATCAATAATGCGCAGTATATGCATCTACACTTTATCCTTGAATGCTTATGCAGAAATACCCCGCTTTATCAAACAAGTTCAATTGCCTGATAATCGCAGCATCATTCAAGTGGCGGAAGGCGAAAACGAGCCGCGCAGCATCGGCAGTTATGCGATTCGTCTCTACGGTGGTGCCAATCCAGATTTCCCCTTGGATGACTTTATCACGGGGCAAATTTACCCGCGCGATGGGGCAATCGAGCGCGTCATCAATACGGATTTAAACGGTGATGGCGCCGGCGAAGTCGTCGTCATTATGCGCTCGGCCGGTAGCGGGGGTTACCTCAGTGCCGATGTATTTAGCTGGCAAAATAAAACCCTGAAGCGTATTCAATCGATTAGCGATTTAGGCCCCAAAGACGACCCCGTGGCTGAACTCAAACAGCTCGCTAGAAAAAAATGAATCCGCATATTTCATCCGCTTATTTAACGCTGATTCTGGTCTGGTCAACCACTGCGCTAGGGATTAAATGGGCGGTAATGGGATTGCCGTTTAGCTTGGCTTTACTCGGGCGCTTTGGGCTGGCCGCCCTATTAGCTTTGAGTGTCTTGGCATGGCGGCGACAATCGCTCCCCTTGCAGCGTGGTGATTTACGCGTTTATGTGATTGCTGGCAGCGCCAGCGCGCTCTCGATGCTCGGTACCTTCTGGGCGGCGCAATACATTAGCTCAGGCATGGTCGCCGTCGTGTATGGTTTAATTCCATTGGCAACCGCAATGTTTTCGCGCTGGATTTTGAAAACACCACTTCAAACACTGGAATATCTAGCGATTGCGGTCGGATTTGCAGGCTTAGTCGTCATTTTCGGTCAAAAACTAAGCCTTACGCCTGATGGATTTTACGGCCTTGGCGCGCTACTACTCAGTGCAATTGTGCAATCGGGCGCGGCGGTCTTGCTCAAAGTTCACGCGCAAGGGCAATCGCCCGTCGCGGTCAATGCCGGCGCGTTAACGATAGGCACGGCGATTTGCGCGCTGATTTGGTGGCTGAGTGGCGCGCCGCTCATAGATGCCTTGCCGCTACGCTCAGCGGCGGCGGTGGTCTATCTGGCAAGTCTGGGTTCGGTACTGGCGTTTAGTCTGTACTACTGGCTGATTCGTGAATGTCGCCCGATCAGCGTCGCGCTGATTTCGCTGATTACGCCAGTCACTTCACTGTGGTTGGGCAATGTCTTGAATCACGAGGCGTTTCACCGTGATGAATTGATCGGCACTGGGCTGATTTTGTTCGGTTTGCTCATTTACGGGCTAGCGGTTCATCACAAGAAGCCTTAAAGCTCACTTGCGATGAATCGCGTGAGTCATTTAGTTTGGATAGGCCGCTTTCAATTCACCCTGAATCAATTGCGCTAACTCTTCGTAACCAAACTTGATCAACGGTTTTCCATTCACAAAAAATGACGGCGTTTTACTGATTTGCAAAGCTTGTGCATCTGCGCGATCTTGCTCAAGCACCGCCAGCACTTTCGGATCATTCATATCCTTCTGCATTTGCTCAAAATTGAGCCCTAAATTGCCCAAATACTTCCACACCGTTTCTGGCGCTGGCGCATGATGGCTGGTCCATTGATCTTGCGTCGCCAACAGGGCTTCGAGTGCCGGCCAATATTTATCTTGCGCTCGCGCCGCCTCTAATACTTGCGCCACATAATCGGAGCCTTGATGAAAATTGGCGTAGCGCACCGTTAATTTGATTTTGCCCGGATGCTGATTGATGATGTTTTTCACATACGGATAAAACGCACGGCAGGCTTCACAAGCCGGATCCATAAATTCAACAATATGCACTTTGGCCTCGTTTGAACCATACGTCACCGATGAAAATCGGCTCAGCGCCGCGCTGTTTTCTATCGCCACTTGCTGCGAACTCGCGGCGCTTTGCTGCGTATAAATCACCGCACCAATTGCAAATAAAGCCAACATCGCCACCAAACTCGTCACCACCATCAGTGAACGCTTCATTTCTTCTTTCCTCTCGCAATCATTAAAAGCAAGCCAATCAGCAGCGAAAACGCCGCAACCGACATCAATGGGATAGTGATAAAGCCAATCAGTTCCAAATCAATTTTGGCGCACGACACTTCAGTCGTGCAGGGCTGCATGGATTCAGGAATCACACCGCTGTAAATCAGCAAATGAAAGAAGGCGAGCAGCCAGCCCATCACCGCCAACGGCAAGGCATAGCGCGTACAGCGTGGGTCAAATGGGAATAAGGCGAAGCTAAAAATCAGCAACAAGGGATACATCGCAATCCGCTGATACCAGCACAAAACGCATGGTGGAATCTGCATCACTTCGCTAAAAAACAAGCTGCCCAAGGTGCCGCTCGCTGCAATTAGCCAGCAGGCAAAGAGTAAATACCAGCCACGGTCGTTGGTATGGTCGATCGATAATTGATTACTGTTAGGCAAAACCAGCCCCTTCGCCTGATTGGCGCTATGTAAAAATCATCGCATCGAGAAATTGGCTAAGTCGATAAACAACAGTTTTTCTGCATCATGATTTCGCCTTGCCGAAAAATTTTTGCACGAAAACTAACAAAGAAATTACTGAGGAGACAGAAACTCCGCCAAGTGGCGCATTAATTGCGTAGTCGCTCCCCGATGCGCTTGGGCAAATTGGATGCCGGCGCGGCGCATTGGTTCCCGCTCGTTGGCGTCATTAAGTAGTTTTGGGATTTTTACCATCACATCGGCCAGCGACTGACCTTGCCACGCCGCGCCTTCGGCCAGCGCCGCTTCAGCTGCGGCGGCAAAATTATACGTGTGAGGCCCCAATAAAACCGGGCAGCCTACTGCGCACGCTTCAATAAAATTTTGGCTACCAAATGGCAACAAAGAACCACCCATCACGGTGATATCGGCAGCCGAAAACCAAGCCAGCATTTCCCCCATACTGTCGCCCAACAGTATATCGGCTGCGACCACCGTCTCGCTCTGCCATTGGCTACGGCGAAGCACGCTAAAGCCTTGGTTGGCGATTAAATCCGCCACTGCATCGAAACGCTGTGGATGACGCGGCACAATGATCAGCAGCGGCACTTGCTGCGTAAATAGCCCGCGCCATTGCGCGAGAAACTCAGCTTCTTCGCCATCACGACTCGACGCCAATAACACCACGCGACGGCTCGCAAACTGCGAACGCCATTGCTGACCTAGCTCGACTTTCGCCAAATCAATTTGATTATCAAACTTCACCGAGCCCATCACTTGCGGCGCAATCGCACCGAGCTGCGCCAAGCGCGCAGCATCGGCTGGTGCTTGTGCCAGTACGTTCGCCCAGCGCGCCATTGCCGGGCGAATTAAGGCGCGTGCTTTTTGATAACCCCGATAAGATTTCTCTGAGAGCCGCGCATTAGCCAGCACCAGCGGAATACCCGCATCGGCACATTCATGGATTAAATTAGGCCAGATTTCGGTTTCCATCACCACACCGCATTGCGGCTGAAACGTGCATAAAAAGCGACGCATCGCCGATGGATAATCGTAAGGCAGATACACAATCGTCGCGAAAGCACCGAATAATTCCTGCGCGGTGGCGCGCCCTGTCGGTGTCATGCAGGTCAGCAACAAGGGGCGTGTCGGATAGAGCTGGCGCAGCGCCGCAATAACAGGCGCACTGGCGCGCATTTCACCAACAGAAACAGCGTGCAGCCAAACCGGGGATGTATTTGACTGCAGGAATTGCTGCTTAATAGCTAGCGAGTAATACCCCAGCCTTTCCAACCAGAAATCGCGATATTCTGGCTGCTTTTTACTGCGCTTGAGTAAGTACAGCCAAATCAGCGGAAACACCAGCCATAGCAACAGCCGATACAAACCACGAGCGATCACGGCAAACGCCCAGACTGTACCGCATCCCAGACTTGCTCTACGCTTGGTGGTGTGCCATTGCCGCCCAAGTTCAAAGCGAACGTCGCAGCACGCACGCCAGTGAGCTCCGGCTCGGACGCGCAGAAAATCGCCACCACCGGTACCGCCACTGCAGCCGCCAGATGCGCCAAACCCGTATCAACGCCAACGACAATTCGACTGCCTGCCAGCAGCATCGCCGCATCGGTGAGGCTCAATTTTGGAGCCACAATCGCCGACGGCAGTGCAGCGGCCAAGCGCTGGGCGCGCTGCAATTCGGCCTCGCTGCCCCACGGAAACACAGGGCGCATCCCATCTGCGATACAACGCTGCGCCAACTCAATCCAGTGCGACTCAGGCCATTCTTTATCGGCACGGCTAGTTGCCGTCAACATCACCACATACGGCGCATCGCCCAGCCAAGGTAATTCTTGCAAGGGTACTTTCAAACCATAGTCCATCGCACCCAGCAGCGAATAACCATTGGCTGCAGCCGTCAAACGGCGATTGCGTTCAATCGCATGCAGGCTTTTGGCAATCGGATAGCTGCGGTGATAAGCAAAGCTCGCCAATGGTTCACGACACGAATGTCGATCAAACCCAGCCACAGGGCCGCAGGTCATCCGTGCCACGGCGGCACTTTTGAGCAAACCTTGTGCATCCAAAATCAAATCGTAACGGCAAGCGCGCAACTCAATTTTGAACTTGGCCCATTCTTCACGCGTCGCCGCCGCCAACGGCGCTTTCCGCCAACGGCGCAACGCCACCGGAATGACGCGCCGAATCGCAGGATGCAGCCGCGGCAACTCGGCAAACCCCTCTTCGACCACCCAATCAATCACGGCATCTGGAAAAGCGCGCGCCAAGTCAGTAATCGCTGGCATTTGATGAATTACATCGCCCATCGATGACAGGCGAACAATAAGTATTTTTTGCATTTGCCTATTCTATCAGGGACAAAATAACCTTTCATAACAAAGCAGCACTAGCCCTTAGCATAAAAGAGTCTAATATCAAAAAAACACCAAATAGAACCGAGGCTTATCATCAATGTCGCTGCTTATTTTTTTATGCATTGGCTTAGCCATAGGCTTGATTCTACAAACCATCAGAGTCAGGCAATTGCGCCATGAATTAGCCGAAGAACAATTGCGCGATCCGCTGACCGGTTTGTACCAACGCCCACACTTGTTCGCGCTATCCGAGCGTGAAGTCAATCGCGCGCAGCGCAGCCTACACAAAATGGCGGTTCTAATTGCCGATATGGATCATTGTGCGGACATCAACGCCAAGTACGGTCTACATGCTGGCGACTTGGCACTCAAGCGGTTAGCTGAATGCGCGCTGGGCTCGGTACGCGATTTTGACTTGGTTGGCCGCTATTCCGGCGAAGAAGTCGCGCTGGTCTTACCCGATACCGATTATAAAGGCGCCATGGTAGTCGCCGAGCGTTTACGCAAACTGGTCAAAAAGCAGCCCGTACAACTAGAAAACCAAGAAGAATTTTATGTCTCAATTACGATTGGTTTAGCGGCGCTCAGCACCGAAACCGAAACACTAGAAGACATCCTAGTTGCCGCAGATACCGCGCTCCAAGCAGCCAAACAGCTGGGCATTGACCGGATTGAAGCCTCCCCTGCCTCACTGCCGATGAGCATCTAGCCTTTTACAGTTTCACTCAGCTGATTTGCCTTAATTTCTTATCACTGCACTTGCTCCCGCCGCAATCAGCCGTTAGAGTCGAGCGATTCTGAACGGGAAGCTCATCATGAAAGCCATCAACCCTCAAGCTCTACACGCAGCGCAAGAGCGCCAAAGCCAACTGACCAAACCGATGGGCAGCTTGGGGCGACTTGAAGATATTGCCATTTGGTTTGCAGGACGAAGCGGCAACGCCATCCCAAAGCGACTGCAAGCAGCGATTTGCGTCTTTGCCGCTGACCATGGGGTCGCCGCAGAAGGCGTATCGGCTTTTCCTGCCGAAGTGACCGCACAAATGGTGACTAACTTTATGCACGGCGGCGCGGCGATTAGCGTACTGGCGCGGGAAAATCAGATTTCATTGAGCATTGTCGATGTTGGCGTCAAAAGTGATTATCCGACCCCTAGCAACAGCGTACACGGCAAGCTATTTCGCAGCCCAGTTTGCGCGGGAACCGCAAACCTGCGCGTTACCGCGGCGATGAGCGAAGCCCAAATGCATAAAGCTTGGCAAATTGGCGTTGGTAGCGCCATGCATGGTGCCGAGCTGGGCAAAAATCTGCTCATCGGCGGCGAAATGGGCATCGCCAATACCACATCAGCGGCAGCGTTAATTTGCGCTCTCACTGATGCCGCGCCTGAAGACATCGTGGGGCTCGGCACCGGCATTCAAGCCACTGCACACGCGCATAAAATCCAAGTCGTCAAAGACGCATTACAGCGCGCCAGAGCGGCTGGCGCAGTCAGCGCGCACGATTGGCTGCGCGAAGTAGGCGGGCTGGAAATCGCAGCGCTGGCAGGGTTTTATACTGCAGCGGCTGAAGCCGGAATTCCGGTGCTACTCGATGGCTTTATTACTACCGCCGCCGCCTTGGTTGCCGTGCGCGCCAATCCTGCGGTGGGCGACTGGCTGCTCGCTAGTCACGCTTCACAAGAACAAGGTCATCGTCGCGCCTTGGCAGCGCTCGATTTGACTCCGGTATTGGATTTAGGCCTACGCCTTGGCGAAGCCAGTGGCGCGGCGCTGGCGTTGCCCATCATTCAATCGGCGCTCACTTTACACCGTGAAATGGCAACCTTTACTGAAGCCGGCGTTGCAGCGGGTGCGATGTAATGGCATTTCGACTCACATTAATCCGCCATGGCGTGGCAGAAGGTGCAAACGAAGCGATTTTTGGCCAAAGTAATCCGCCACTGTCATCTTTAGGTCGAGAACAACTCGATCTACGCTGGGCAGCATTATCCGCGCAGCCCATCGATGCCATTGCTAGTTCAACCTTAGCGCGGTGTGCCGATTTTGCACTGGATGCAGCGATGTCATTAGGGCTAGCGGTGCATTTAGAGCGCGGGTTCAATGAAATGAATTTCGGCAGTATCGATGGCAAAGCCAAGTCCGAATGGGGTTTAGCGGAACATACTGCTTGGGATTTATGGCAACAAGATCCAGCTCAACATACTTTGCCTGACGGTGAAAGCTGGGCTGCGTTTTCTAATCGTATCCATACCGCACTCAATGCATGGTTTGCCAGTGGCGAAGCAGAGCACCGCGTTTTGATTGCCCATCAAGGCACGATCAAAGCAATTTTACTTGCAGCACTGGGTTTGCCAGCAACGCGGCACAACCAGTTTTGGCTCGCGCCAGCGGGCTGTGTCACATTGTGGTGGGATGAACACTGGCCGCCGATGTTGCTCGACATCAGCAATACGCTGCCCGACACGCCATGAAACGCTTTTTTGACTGGCGTGAGCCGATTCTAGCGATACAATTTTTGACGCGAATCCCCACCCCACAAATTCATGATTTTGAGCCTTCATTATTAGCTAAATCAGTAGGCTGGTTTCCTGCGGTGGGGCTAGTAATTAGCGCGCTTTTATTAGGTATCGTCTACGCCTGTGCGCTACTCGATCCGTGGCTTGCTGCCATCTTAGGCCTTGCATTTTGGACATGGATTACCGGCGGTTTGCACTTAGACGGTTTAGCCGACATGAGCGATGGACTCGGCGCGGCGCACCGTGATCCTGCACGATTTTTGGCGGTGCTGAAAGATCCGCATTTAGGCAGCTTTGGCGTGTTATCGCTAATTATTCAGTGTCTTATCAAACTCGTGCTATTGATGCTAATCGTCAAGCAGCAACAATGGGCAGCTTTACTATTGATTCCAGCATGGGCGCGCAGCGGCGTATTTATTTGGCAAACCTTGCCCGCTTTAGCGCCGGGTATGGCTGAACAATTTGCGTGGAAAAACAGCCGTAATGCGGCGCTCTGCTGGTGGAGCACCTTGCTCACTGCATCTGCCTACTTAAGCCCAGTGCTCTTGATTGCGCCTTTGGTCTTAGTCGCCTATCGACAGTGGCTCAAAGCAAAAATTGGAGGTGTGACGGGAGACTGCCTTGGCGCGGGTATTGAAATCAGCGAAAGCGGATTGCTACTCATTGCTGTGGTCGGCACAGGTATAATCGCCGCAATTCATTCGTAGTCGGCGCTGATGCTGACCGCCAGACATAAGGAAATCACATGAAAATCGTTCGCGCCATTGAAGTTTGGGAAAAAGACATGGAAGGCGGCTTTATCGGCCACCTACCGCTGAGCGAAACGGTGTCGGTTGAATTTTTGTACAGCCTTTTCGCTGCCGAACAAGACAAGCCCGATCCAGAAATGAAATTATCGTATATGCTCGATCTTGATCGCATCGCCCTATTGCAGCCCTTTGTGGCCGACATTATGGACGCAACGCAGCACGATTTTATTCTCACCGCCTACGGCCTACCCGATTACGATTAGCAGGTATTTCATTGTAGCCCTTACTTTTAAAAAGCTAGATGACAATACCAAAACAATAAAAAAACCGCTCCATATTAATGAGCGGTTTTTTTATTAACCGAATCGATCTATTTCAATCAAAAGAACTTATGCAGCCGATTCAGCAACTAAGCGGCGAATCAAACCGAGCAACTCGTCTTCCTGATACGGTTTACCTAGATACGCATTCACGCCCAACTCAAACGCATACTTTTTATGCTTCTCAGCCGTCCGCGATGTAATCATGATAATCGGGATATGTTTAGTATCGTCGGCCACGCGTACATTACGCGTTAACTCAAAACCATCCATCCGTGGCATTTCGATATCGACTAACATCACCGCAGGTTTCACATCGTGCAATTGCTGCAAGGCGTCAACACCGTCTTTGGCGGTCACGACTTGGAAGCCCTCACGCGCCAATAAACGTCCCGTAATCTTGCGTACCGTTAATGAATCATCGACCACCATCACCACCGGTGCGGTCGATAATTGTTCTGGCATCGTCGGTTGTGCTTGATGCGAGGTATCGACAGATTGAACCTGAGCGGTAATTTGCGCTGATTGTGCCAACAAGGCCAACGGATTCATGATCATGACGATCTCACCGGTACCGAGCACCGTAGCCCCAACCACACCCGGAATCCGCGCTAATTGTGGACCAATTGGCTTCACCACCACCTCTTGGTTTTTTACCAACAGGTCAACGTGGAGTGCAATTCGCTCTGCGCCTGAGCGCAATAAAATCACCGTTGAATAACGTTTTTGCTCCGGAATCGCTGCCACATCGCCCAATAAACGCGGCAAGTAAGCGAAGCGATAGCGCTGCCCCAGCCATTCTTGTTCACGATTTTCATAAAGCCGCGCCAGAGCATCGGATTTCAACTCTTGCACTTGCTCAATCATCACCGACGGAATCGCAATCAAACGCTCGCCTGCCTTCACCAGCAGCACTTGCGCTACCGCCAATGTCAACGGCAAATGAATCACAAAAGTCGTGCTTTGACCAGCAACGGTCGATACATCAATCTTACCGCCCAAATTGCTGACTTCGTTCTTCACCACGTCCATGCCAATGCCGCGACCAGACAATTGCGTGACCGTCGACGCGGTTGAGAAACCCGGCTCAAAAATCAAATGGCATAGATCATTATCAGAAACAAGCTGATCTGCGCTAATCAAGCCTTTATCCAAACCTTTCTGGCGAATTCGCTGTAGATCAAGGCCTTTACCATCATCTTTAAGCAACAAGACCAGCTCATTACCCTCTTGGCGAACTTCAATCAGAATTTCACCAAACTCGCTCTTGCCTTGGCGAACACGGTCTTCACTAGGCTCTAAACCGTGGTCAATCGCATTGCGCAGCATGTGCTCAAACGGTGAAATCATTTTATCGAGCACACCACGATCAATCTCAACGCGGCCGCCTTTGAGCTCCAAGTTGACCTTCTTGCCAACTTCTTTACCCGCTTGACGCGTCAAGCGATATAGACGATCAGAAACACTAGAGAATGGCACCATGCGCACACGCATCAAGCTTTGCTGCAATTCTTTGGTCATTCGAGATTGCGCCAACAGCGCAGCTGACGATTCATCCAAATTTTTGAGCAAACTTTGCTGCACCGTACCCACGTCATTGACACTTTCGGCCATAAAGCGGGTCAGCTCTTGCAAACGGCTAAAGCGGTCAAACTCCAGTGGATCAAAGCTGGTGTGCATTTCTTGCACTTCTTTTTCCCGCGCCTGCATTTGCGTTTCGGCTTGAATTTCCAGCTCGCGCAATTGCGTGCGTAACCGCGCCACGTTCTCAGTCAAATCAAGCAATGAGCTCTTGAACATCAGCATTTCTGCTTCAATTCGCGTACGCGAAATCGCCACTTCACCGGCCTGATTGACCAATTGATCAACCAATTCTGATTTAACGCGGATCACCGTTTTATTATCGGTTTCTGCTGCGGCCAGCAATTTCGGGACAACAGGCACCGCCCCTGTACTAACCTCCGCGACTTCCTCTGGTTTAGCGGGTTCGGTGAGTTCAGCAAACAAAGCGAGTAATAAATCGTAATCGCCTTCCAAACGAGCCAATAACTCTGGATTGACTTCAACCGCCTCAACTAGCCGCGACTCCATCCGATGCGCGGCTTCACCCATACGCATCGCACCGCTCATCCGGGCGCTGCCTTTTACCGTGTGCAGAGTACGTTTGATTTGCTGCAAGACTACACCGTGGTCTGAACCTTCGCTCAATAAACGCAAGTCATGGCTCAGTTGCGGTAATAACTCTTCGCTCTCCTCAATGAAAATCGGCAACAGCTGATCGTCGATATCATCAATCAGCGTGGCATCCAGCTCTGCACGCGCAGCATTGAGCGTATCATCGCTAGAAACCAATTGTGCTAGCGGGGATGATTCATCAATCTCGGCGGCAGTGCTCAGCCCCAAGTTACCGATCAGATCCGTGGCGACAAATGCTTCGGGTACGGCGATCAACTCAGACTCGCTCGTTGCTATTACCTGTGCATCCGTAGGCAGCTCCACTTCTTCAGTGAGAACCAATTCATCGAATGTAATGTCGGCTTCTGCTTCTGCTTCTGCTTCTGCTTCTGCTTCTGCTTCTGCTTCTGCTTCTGCTTCTGCTTCTGCTTCTGCTTCTGCTTCTGCTTCTGCTTCTAGTGTAACTTCCTCTGATAAGACCAAATCAAGCAAAGGTAAATCAGCGTCAGCCGATACATCGGCCGGTACCGAAATAAGCGCATTGCTGTCCTCTAGTGATTCAATCTGCGTGGCCAACTCGTCCACCTGCGGCTGCTCACCCGCAGCCTGCGCATCTTCCTGAGCTAAACTTAAATCAAGCGCAGCAAGTTCTGATTCGGCGGCATCTAAAGCGACTTCTATTGGCTCATCGGCTTCCACCTCTGGCAAAGCAAAGCTTGCTAAAGGTTCAGTAGCCTCTTCCAACTCGAAAGCATCATCGAGTGTCAGCGCGGAATCGCCACCGAGCTCTAAGTCCAACTCAGGCAAATCCAAGGCTAGCAACTCTGCCGTCTCTTCCGCTTGAACCTGCTGAGTGTCTTCTACCAAGTCGACCACAAAAGCTGGATTATGTTCAATATTGATCGGCGCGCTTGACTCGGCCGAGTCAAGTTCCAAGCTCGGTTCTTCTTCAAGCACCATCTCGGCGGACTCTGCTTGCAAAGCCTCCAAGCGTGCAATCAGTTCAGGCGCAACAGCAGGGATTTGTTCGGCAAAAATACTCGCCATCATCGCATGCAGTGTACTCACCGCTTCAGCAAACAATGGTACCTGCTCACGCCCCACTTGCGAGAGCTGCTGCAAAGCATGTTCAGTAGCGTATGCCAGCTCACCCTGAGGTCTAAAGCCAGCTGTAGAGGTAATCCCCCCTAGGGTATGTGCGGCCAAGATAAAATTGGCATCCACCTCACCTGATTCGGCCAACACTTCTACACCGTGCGATAAAGCACTTAGGTACTTCCGCGCTTCTTCACAGAAAATAGTAAATAAGGTCGCCGATACCGTCACTTCACCGATATGAACATCATCGGAAACAGTCATTTCTACTTCAGACGTAGCGGCTGCGACTGCAATTTCCTCTTCATCATCAGCCACCTCTACTTCATTACGTAGCGCCAACGCCTCGGTTTCAATAGCACTAGCTTCAACTTCAACTTGACCACTCTTTTGAAGTTGATCGACCCAGCCAACAAAAGCTAAATGAGTAAAATCGAGTAAGGCCAACAAACGCTCAGACGCGGGTTTATCCAGTTGCAGCCATTTATTGAGCAGTTGTTCAATTGACCATGCAACTTCACCCAATTGATACAAACCAACCATCCGCCCACTACCCTTAAGCGTATGGAAACTACGGCGCATCGTGGTAAAGGCTTCCCGGTCTTGCGGATTGCTATGCAATAAAACTTGCTGGCTTTCAATCGTTGCCAAGACTTCAACAGCTTCTTCTAGGTAAACCTCAAGCAACTCTGCATCAATTGCAGCCTCGGAAATCGGCATTGCACGAGATTCAACGACCGGCTCTGCAGCCACTTCTTTCACTGGCTCAGTAGCTGGCGTGGCCAACTCTGGCTCTGCTTCTAGCGCAACAAACTCATCGACCACCGCAACGTCATCAACATGACCTGTTAAGCGTTGCAACAACGGCAATAGCGCAGCTTCGTCGTCACGCTCTTGTGCCAAATCATTAACGTAAAATCCAAGCGCTGATAAAGCTTCAGCCAACTCTTCTAATTCGTGCTGCTCTGGATTTGCCTCGGTACCGGCATGATGAGCAATCCGCAGCAAACATTCGTGAGTCAGATCAACCGCGGTTTGTCGATCCAGCATCATCAGAGCACCTTGCACCTGACGCAACATTGGTTCGATTTCAACTAAGGCATGACGCTCTTCTGCATTACGGAAAAACGCATCCAATATCTCTTCAATCGCCAGCAAATTACTGCGCATTTCAAGCGCAAGCTGCGATAGCAGTAAGCGATCCTGCGCTTCACGACTGATTTCATCGAGATGCGGCAATTCATTGCTCGCACTTGGATCACTTAATCGACGTAATAAAGCGCTCACTTGCTGCGCAAAATCTTCTGCATGACTCGGATAAATCGCCAAGGCATTGTCAGCAAGCAACAAGCCTGTGGCAATCTCAAGCGCTAAATCTTGGCTAGATTGACCTTGCGAAATAGCAGTTAATAAGCCATCCCAGAGTGAGCCTAAACCATCAATATTTAATGGCGCAGATTTAGTAGCCAGTTGCTGAATCAACTGACGAACTGTGGCTGTTTTTTCCAAATTACCAGCGGCAACACGTGACCAAGCTTCTTTTGCCTGCGACAATTCATCACGCAACGAGCGTGCTACTTGCTCTGAAGCCATTGCCTCAGCAGACATCACCGTTTGTGCGTTTGGAAATAAATCACTTAAATCAAATTCACTCGCCAAGCGACGCGCCAAGGCGCTATCACAATCCAATTGCGGCAATAGGTACAAAATATCGCGAAACAATCTTTCTGCAACTTTGCTGGAACCATCGGCAAGGCGGCGAATTTGCAAGTTCAAGCGCAATAACACTTGTTGTGGATCTAAATCGACTTCAGCACGATTGGTCGCCAAGCCATCAACCAGTGCTGCAGCAGACCACCAAAAATTGCGTGGCAGAGTACTAGTTTGATGCTTGGCCAACTCGGCCAAACTCGCAGCCATCACTGGCGCGACTTCTTTTTGCCCTTTTAACCAGCGCAATAAGCCACTTTCATAGCGCATCCGTTGTTGTTTAATGACTTGAGCCATTTCAGCAACGCTAGTCGTTTTTTGCGGTAAACCCGCCGGCATATTTAGTAAAAACTGCGGGAAATACAATTCGGAGCCCGATGAGCTTCCCCCGCGTAACTGCGCAAGCTCACGGAAAGTAGGCAGCAAAGACAAAGGAATATTGGGCATGCCTGCCGTGAGGCGATCTAAGTATTGCCCAATTTCCTGAATCGCACGCAATACCAACGGTAAGCCAACAGCATCGTGCTCGCCGTTCTCTAACACCAATAAAACCTGCTCAACTTCTTCACAAAATCGTGCTAAGCCAGTCAATTCAACCAAATCAAGCGCACCATAGGCTTGGTGCAAATGGGTCTTTGCGTGTTTTAGTACTGCAGCATCTTTGTTGGTGGTGTATTGCGAAAGCGCATCACTGGCGCGGGCCAAGGTGCTATCAATTTCAGCCTTGACCCACAACAAAGAGCCCTTATCAAATTCGGTATGCATACTCATGGCGGGCTCCATGATGAAGGCCGACCTATACAGGGCGGCCTAAAGATTAATTAGGACAGTTTGAAACCAGAAACCGATGCTTTCAACTCAGCAGCAAGGCCTGTTAACTGACCGACTGCCGCAGCAGATTGTTGAGTACCTGCTGTGGTTTGTTCTGTAATCGCCAAAATATCACGCATCGTTTTACTAACTTGAGTTGCCAATTGGGTTTGATCTTCTGTCTCGTGAGCAATTGAGCCAATCAATCGCGCCAATTCATGGGAAACCTTACCGATTTCTGCCAGAGCATTACCTGCAGCATCTGACAGTTTCGCCCCTTCAACCACACCTTGCGTCGATAACTCCATCGCAGCAACCGCATCATGCGTATCGGCCTGAATCGTTTTCACAATCGCACCGATCTGCTTAGTCGCCTCACCCGAACGCTCCGCAAGACGCTGAACCTCTTCGGCAACCACCGAGAAACCGCGGCCTGCCTCACCCGCGGCGGCAGCTTGAATCGCAGCATTCAAGGCCAAAACGTTGGTCTGTTCGGTAATGTCAGAAATCAATTCAACGATCTCGCCAATCTCTTGTGACGATTCGCCGAGACGTTTAATTCGTTTCGCAGTTTCTTGAATCTGCTCACGAATCTCGCCCATCCCTTTAATCTGATTATTTACTGCCTCTGCACCTAACTCCGCAGCGGATAGCGAAGTTTTCGCCACGTTGGCAGATTCCGCAGCTGTACTTGAAACACCTTGAATCGAACTAACGATTTGCGCGACATTGCGGTTAGTTGTTTCAATCTCACGCGATTGGCGCTCGGCGGCAGACAACAATTCAGTTGAAATTTGTTGCGCTTCTGCGGATGAGGCATTCACTTTCTCGGTTGCCCGGTTAATACCGGTAATCAGTGTACGCAGCTCTTCAATCGTGAAGTTAATAGAGTCCGCAATCGCGCCTGTTAAGTCTTCGGTCACCGACGCACGAATCGTCAAATCACCATCAGCCAAATCGCCCATCTCATTCAACAATCGCAAAATCGCATCCTGATTTTTACGGTTTTCAGCTTCCGATGCCAAGCGGCGTTTTACTGACTCTTGGTTAAACACGCGAACTAGCAACAACAAGGAGGCAAGCGCAATCGCAATCAAAATAATCTCAACCAAGCCAACGATAAAACCGCCGACTGAGTTACTGTATTGTTCAGCAAGCGATTTAGTATCGGTCAACAGCTTTTCTGAATCGCGCACAATCGCTTGATTTGCCAAACGCGTATTAACCAATGGCTGCATATTCTTCGAGAATGCACTAACGACCACCTCAAAATCTTTGAACAAGACTTGAATTTGCTCTAGTTTTTTCGCCATTTCTGTCGTGGTAACTGGGCGAATTTGTAAATCTGGATTGCCATCCAAGAAAGATTTAACAATTTCATTAAACGTTGATACGTCTTTACCTAATAAAAACACCACTTCAGGATTAATCAGTTCACTCGCTAGCATTGCATTGGCATTTTTTGATGTCCGTTGTGACAACATCGCCAACTGATTTGCATAATCCAACTCACGCAAAGTACCACCACTATCGGCCAACAGAGAGGCAAATTGCTGAGTTTGTTCTAGCAATTTGGCATCATTACTATTAATACCTTCAACACTATTACCAACCGACATCAATGAGGCTTTTTGCTTCAGAATCGTGTCAACCGTAGGACGGCTTGGATTGGGACGAAATGAGGTATTCCAAACGGATTCAATTTGCGCTAATTGTTCAGAACCTGAAACTTGAAAAATATTCCAGACACTTTGTCTGTCCATTAATCGGGTCAAGTTATCATTAAAACGGTTGTAAGACTCTTCCAATATTTTAAAAGCCTCGGGGTTGCCACGTACGGCTTGAGTTGATGCTCGCGCAATACGCTGCGACAACATCTGCATTTCAGTTGCTGTTGCTTGATTTTCTGCATTGATACTACTTGAGCGGAATGAAAGGAAGGCGGTAACGGCAAACAATGCAACACTCAGCACCATTGCAACGAGAAAAATAGCCATTTGCTGGCGAGCAGGAAGATGGCCTATCAATGGAACAGGTTTAAGCGATTGGGCGTCATCGCCCTCAGGTAAACGAATCTTATCTAGAATCCATGTCGTTCTAGAGGGGTCGAATGATGTTTTACTTTCTCCCGACCGAGATTTACCCGCCTTGTCGCTACCTGAAAACAAGCCCTTGATGCGTTCCATCACTGCCATGCTACCTCCCGCGCCACCCCTGAGTGACTTTTAATTTTTTTATGCTATCCCTGTCTGCAAAAAAGCAGGCTCATTCACTAATTTCACCACATCCAAAACTTGCCACAACTGACCTGTTGCATCTTTATACTTACCACTCACCCACGCAGGCTCGGCACCACTTAAGCTTTGTAGTTCTAAATCTGCCAAATGCTTTAAACCCATCATTTTGTTGACCAGCACAGAAGCATGCGGCAAATGTCGAGGCTGCAGTAGCACCAAACGAGCAAGCATTGTAAATCCTTGATGCTGCTGACCAAAGAAGGCTGGTAAATCAACTACACTCACTAAATTACCGCGAATATTGGCAACCCCTTTAAACCATGAGTGCGCCAACGGCACACTTGCAACAGCAGGAACAGGCATAACCTCGGACACATCGGCTAAATCCACCAGCCAGTTGTCATTGCCAATTTGCAAACCCAAGCGGGCATCGACCTGTGCGACCGTCGTCGCCGTTTGTAGGCGCTGCATTACCCCTTGTTGGTACTCACGCAAACTCACTCGCTCAGAGATTCGCTTAGCCATATGACACCCTCGACTGCCTCGCCTTAAAGCGAGGCGATTTTATTCAGCAATTCTTGTGGATCAACAGGCTTAACCACATATTCAGTTGCGCCTTGGCGCTTTGCCCACACCATATCGGTTTCTTGATTCTTTGATGTGCACATAATAATCGGAATATTCTTAGTTGCCTCATCCCGCGTAATAGTCCGGGTCGCCTGAAATCCATTCATACCAGGCATCACCACATCCATCAAAATTAAATCGGGCATAATTTCTTTTGTGCGAGCAACAGCCTCTTCGCCAGACTCTAAAGTAATAATTTGAAACCCATTCTTAGTGAGTAATTCACCCAAAAAATGACGCTCGGTTGGCGAGTCATCCACAATCAGAATCTTTTTGATCGTCATAATTTAATTCCATTAGTTTTAGATTAGGTCGCACTCGTCGCGTGAGTGCCTACAGCAGCCAATAGGCTGTCTTTGGTAAACGGTTTGGTTAAGTACTCATCAGAGCCAACCATACGACCGCGAGCTCGGTCAAACAAGCCATCTTTTGAGGACAACATCACCACGGGAGTAGATTTAAATCGCGGATTTTTTTTGATTAAGGCGCAAGTCTGATAACCGTCCAAGCGGGGCATCATCACATCCACAAAAATAACATCAGGGTGATTGTCAGTAATTTTAGCTAACGCATCAAAACCATCTTCAGCCAAAATCACAGAGCATCCAGCTTGCCCTAAGAATATTTCAGCGCTGCGTCGAATGGTATTGCTGTCATCGATAACCATCACCTTAATACCAGCAAGACTAGACATTAGCTTTCCCCATTACTTATTGACTAAGACTAATTTCTTAGTCAACTCAGCGCTATCAAGATAGTACACCTACCACAGGTGAACTGATGAACAGTTTATACATATTGGAAAATCATAATGCCAGTGAGAGATATTAGACAAGGCTAATAACGGTGGGTGTTGGCATTTGCCGCCAAACTTCACCACAAATAGGCTAAAAAAAGAAACCCCGACCAGAAATGTACTAGATCGGGGCTATATAGAGCGCTTCGATGATACGAAGCCCCGCTCAGGGAGGAAAAGCGGGAGGTGCAGGGGCGCACCTTTGATTAAGATAGTTTTTCTTCCTGAAACATCAAGAAATTGAATCACCGCCCGTCGGTTCAGCAAGGGATTGTGGCTCTTGCGATGCCGCAAACCAACTTCCCACCACCCGCTCGACCTCATCGACACCTTGTTTTTTTAGGCTAGAAAACAGCTGCACTGTAATCATCGCATCGTCAGCAAATTCTGCCTTCACTGTACGTAATGCCAACACTTTTTCTTGATTGTTTAATTTATCAGACTTGGTCAATACACAATGAATTGGCTTTCCAGTTGGCCTAAACCACGCCAGCATATTTCGATCTAGTTCTGTTAATGGGCGTCGACTGTCCATAATTAGCACCAAACCAATTAAATTATCACGATGCGACAAATACTGTGCCAATAAGCCTTGCCAGTGTTTGCGCACTCGTTCTGGAACCTCTGCATAACCGTATCCTGGCAAATCAACTAGTCGCCGCTCATTACCAAAATCAAAATAATTGATGTGCTGCGTTCGCCCCGGAGTCTTAGAGACATAAGCCAAACGAGTCACATTCGCCAGCGTATTGATTGCACTTGATTTACCCGCATTAGAACGCCCAGCAAAGGCAACTTCTAAGCCTTCATGCGGTAAAGTTTTTAAATCATTAACAGTTGTGAGGAACTGTAAACCTTGAAATAGGGACATCTGTAGGTGCCATTGTGGTTTGTATCGGAGTCTTGCTATAGAATACCAGTATTTACATGATTATCGTCGGCACCTTAGACCGACGTTCTCCACATACGGGAGCGGATATATGCGCAGCATGTCTGTTGCAGTGAGCATTGCAGCACTTTTGATGATGTCACCAGCCGTTTACGCGGCTAACCTGAAAGGCGATCCGAGCAAAGGCAAGGTCATCGCAGAACAAGTTTGCGCAGCATGTCACGGCGCAGACGGTAATAGTGCTGCCAGCGCTAATCCAAGCCTTGCGGGACAACACCCAGACTATATCATCAAACAGTTACAAGAATTCAAAAGCCAAAAACGTAAAAATCCAATCATGCTCGGCATGGCAACGCCATTATCCGATGCAGATATGGCTAATGTTGCGGCTTATTTTAGCCAGCAAAAACCTAAACAACGCGGTGCATCTGATAAGGCGTTGATTGAAGCTGGCAAAAAAATCTATCGTGGCGGCATTGCAGCGAAGAGTGTTCCTGCCTGTATGGCCTGTCATGGCCCAGCGGGCGCGGGGATTCCATCACAATATCCTCTCGTGAGCGGTCAACATAGTGCATATACCATTGCACAGTTGAAAGCTTTCCGTGATGGCGAGCGCACCAATAATTTACCTATGACTGAAATCGCCGCTAAATTGTCTGATGCAGAAATTAAAGCGGTTGCTGAATTCATTCAATCGATTCACTAAGCGTAGTCCGGAACTCATTCCGGCTTTCGCGTACTAAAGGGGGCGATTCGCCCCTTTTTTGATTTTACAATGACACAAAAAACCACCACATTTCGTCGTGCGCTGTTCGATTTACTATCGTCCATGCGCTTTGCCATTAGCTTACTGACCATTCTGGCGATTGCTTCAATTATTGGCACAGTACTCAAACAAAATGAACCTTATGTGAATTACCGCGTTGAATTTGGTGATTTTTGGTTTGCTATTTTTGAGCCGCTCGGCTTGTTTGATGTTTACCATTCGGGGTGGTTTTTAGTCATTCTGGCGTTTTTAGTCTTCTCTACTTGCTTGTGCATTTGGCGACACTTCCCCGGCTTGATGCGCGAAATTCGCAGCTACCGCGAAAAAGCCAGCCAAAACTCGCTACGCCTGATGTCGCATCATCACGAAACGGATACGCCATTAGAACAAAGCCAAGTTCTTGCCCATCTAACTGAACACGGCTACCGCTATCGCGTGCGGGCTGATGGCGACGCCACCCTCGTTGCCGCAAAAAAAGGGAGCTGGCAGCGGCTTGGCTATTTATTTACGCATTCGGCAATTGTCGTGATTTGTATTGGTGGCTTGATGGATGGTAACTTGCCACTCAAAGTCATGGAAATGCTCAAGATTAAAACCTCTGAAACGCGTAATATTCCACAAAGCCAAATCCCAGAGCAGTCTCGCCTTGCTTCGAACAACCTTTCGTTTCGTGGCAATGTCAACTTGAGCGAAGGCAGCTCCGCCAGCGTGATTTTTTTAAATTCCGGCAATGGCTACTTTGTGCAAGAGCTGCCATTTATCCTCAAACTAAAAAAATTCCATATCGAGCATTATTCAACGGGCATGCCCAAACTATTTGCCAGCGATGTTGATGTACTCGATCTGAAAACGGGCGAATTAAGACAAAGCGGCACCGTCAAAGTAAATCATCCTTTGATTGTTGATGGCATCGCGATTTATCAAGCAAGCTTTGGTGACGGCGGTTCGGGACTCGACTTTATCCAATGGAATCTCAACACCCACCAACAATCTCAATTAAAAGCACAATCACAAAGCGAACTGGCACTCGAGATTGGCAAAGAGCAATTCCGCTTGGAAATCGGTGACCTGCGTCCATTCAATATTGAAACCCTAGCCAAACCAACGGAAGACACTTCGACCGTAGCGGTTAATCAATTTCAAACAGCACTGGCCTCAGCGCAATCGGTCAAAAGCGATAAAAACTTACGTAACCTCGGCCCAACGATTCAGTTCAAAATCCGTGATAACACCGGGCAAGCCGTTGAATACCAAAATTATATGCAGCCATTCACAGTGGCTGATGCAAGTTATTTTCTAACAGGTATGCGTCGAGAAGTTTCAGCTCCGTTTAGATTCACACGTATACCCCTTGATGAAGATATGCGCCTTGATCACTATATGCGTTTTAGATCAGCACTGCTAAATCCTGAACTGCACGCAGAGATTGCCAAACGAACAGCGGCAAAAGCGCTCGCAGCAGGTGGCGTCTCCAAAGCGGGTGAGGCACAATTTGCAGACATCACCCAAGGCGTATTAACCCAATTTAGCCAAGGCGGCTTTCCTGCGATTGAACGCTTTTTAAATGAAAAAGTGCCAAAAGAACAACGGCAAACCGTGGCACAAACTTATTTGAAAGTATTACAAAGCGCTGCAATTGACACGATGGATGTCGCACAAGAACAAGCGGGCTTGCCGCCAATTGCAGTCAGCGAAGCACAATATCGCTTCCTGATGGATAGCTTAGTCGCAACCAGCAGCCTTTTTGATTACGGCTCGCCGACCTTGCTGACCCTAAATGGATTTAATGAAGTCAAATCCAGCGGCTTTCAGCTGACACGTTCACCAGGCAAGAATGTGGTCTACCTTGGTTCTTTACTGCTAATCATCGGCATTTTCTGCATGTTTTACATTCGAGAAAATCGTTTGTGGGTTCGAATTAGCCCAAGCAACACCCTGATTGCGATGAGTAGCAACCGCAAAACGGCGGACTTAGATCGCGAATTTGCCGCCCATATTGCAGCACTCACCTCCACCACCCAGTCAACACACTGAGCTACGTGAAAATGAATACCTTGAGCTTAAAAAACCGCCGCTTTAACTGGATCGACCTGCTGTTTAGCATTGTGATTTGCGGCTCCGCCCTCATCGCGTGGCAAAAATATCACAACTACCTTGATTACTACGAACAAGGCATCTTGCTCGGCAGCGTGGCAGGGCTGATTTGGTTTGGCTGGTTTTGGCCAGCGATGCGCATTTTTTTCCCGGTTTGCGCGGCACTCTCTTTGGTCGCGATCAATTTATACGACGGCGATTTAAGCCGAGGCCAAACTGCTTTTTGGCTCAAGTATGTGCTGGCCAGCCAATCGGCAGTGCTGTGGATGAGTGTGCTGTTTTTCCTTGCCACCATCATGTACTGGGTGGGTTTACTGCGTAAATCCAACACCGCACTGAGCATAGCAAGCGGTCTGACCTGGGCTGCGGCTAGCGCAGCAATGATTTCAAAATTGGTGCGCTGGTATGAAAGCTACCTCATCGGTGCTGATGTGGGACACATTCCAGTATCGAATTTGTATGAAGTATTTATCTTGTTCTGCCTGATCACCGCATTAATGTATTTGTATTATGAAGCCAAATTTGCAGCTAAAAGCATGGGCGCTTTTGTGCTGCTGGTGATCTCCGCCGCAGTGGGCTTTATTCTGTGGTATTCACTGGATCGACAAGCCCATGAAATCCAACCTTTAATTCCAGCTCTGCAATCATGGTGGATGAAAATTCATGTGCCAGCCAATTTTGTTGGTTATGGTAGCTTTGCGATTGCCGCGATGCTTGGCATGGCACAGCTCTTATCTGCTCGTGGTATTTTGCGCGATAAACTACCAAGCTACGATACGCTCGGTGAAGTGATGTACAAGGCCATCGCCGTCGGCTTTTTGTTCTTCACGATTGCGACCGTGCTCGGTGCGATGTGGGCGGCAGATGCTTGGGGTGGCTATTGGAGCTGGGATCCAAAAGAAACTTGGGCGCTGATTGTGTGGCTCAACTATGCCGCGTGGTTGCACGTTCGACTCATCAAAGGCTGGCGTGGTGACGTGCTCGCCTGGTGGGCGGTTATTGGCTTATTTGTCACGACATTTGCCTTTATTGGCGTGAATATGTTTTTATCTGGCCTTCATTCTTATGGCGGGTTATAAACTGCAGCCTGAAACCAAAAAAGCCGCTCATCTTATTGAGCGGCTTTTTTTCCACCTTGTACATTCAGCAAGGTCTTGAATTAAGCTAAACGCTTAATCGAGGTCATCATGGCACATGCTTTCTACGAAAAAACGGCAGCTGGGCAACAAGAAATCTCAAGCCGAAGCGCGAATTTGAGCTTTCGTGAACGACAACTATTAATCGTGATTGATGGCCAAATGAGCGTCGAAGCTCTAAGCAAATTGATGCCGTTAGCAGATCTTCTGCTTCGTCTTGAGAAATTAGAAGCGGCTGGACTGATTACGCAGCACGACGCCCCGGTGATTCAAGATCTAACCGCCAATCAGCCCCTACCCAATCCAGCAGCCCTCGCCGAGATCAGAAGCATATTACAACAAGGCAATATGCTGTATTTAGGTGGTGATTTTACAACAACACTCCAATCTGATTTCGATCAGGCAAAAACCCGACAAGAGCTAGAACAACTGATTGCGAAGTGGTACGAAGAATTACTAAACCAAGGAAAAATGCGCTACGCAGAGCAGCAACTCACACAAATTCGCTTGCTCCTTGCCTCAAAACCATAGTGCACTGCAATATTTCTTTACATTCAACAAGGTATAACCCCGATATTATAAAACGCTTATTTTAATATACGCTGCGGCAAAGAAGCTCTGAGATTGCTTATGAATACCAATACCATCTTTAGCAAAACCGAAGCCGGTCTGCGAGAAGTCCAAAGCCGCAGCGCCGGATTTCCAATTCGCCTGCGCCAAATCCTCATCATGATTGATGGGCATAAACGCTTTGATGACTTACTTGGGCTACAACCCGATCCAGAAGAGTTAACAAAGCAGCTGCTGCAATTGATGGAATTGCAATTAATCGTAAACACTGGCGCAGATGATCTGCGCCCACCTGTCGCTCGACCTAGCACAGCGACTACGCCAGCCGCAGCAACAGCCAGCCCAGTGCTCAATCAAGCTCAAACGCTACCCAGCGCGAGTGCGCGCAATAAAGTCCGCCGGATTATGGCAATGACAGATCAAGCGTACTTATCGAATAAATTGGAATTTATGCTCAGCGATGTGTTTGATGTCATGAGCAGCGCAGAAGACATGAATTTCTGCATCGACCGCTGGCAAAAAGCAATGCGCGACGCTGGGCACGGCGATATGGTCGATGCGTATATGTTTCAAATTAGGTCAGCACTGGCGAGTTAATTAACGTCGCCATTAACGCCTCAGTCAATAAGGACCAATCAGGCGCTTGTTCGCTCTCAACAATCACTTCAAAACGACTATCGCGTCGATATGCGGTTGGCGCTGCGCTACTCATGCCATCCACCCAATCAAAGCGATACCAATCTCGCTCAGTATTAAAAATCCCCTTGCCGCGCGTCAATCCCTGCAACCCCAACATGGTAGGATTCGACAGCGCAGTAAATAAATCCGCCACTTTGCTACTGCTAAACAATGCATCGGGTGCAAAAATCCAACCACAACTGTGCGAACCCAAACTCGACTGCGTTTTGCAAATCGGCCACACCTTAGGCTCAAGCGATGCTTTTGCAGCTCCGCTCTTTAACTTGCTAGGGTAATTAAGAGCAGGCGAGTAAGCGCCATACTGAGCCCCTTGCAAATGCGAGTTTTCTAATGCATCGGGCCAACGTTCAGGGTGTAGTTCTAAATCCAAAAGCTCAGGTGAGAATTGCCCCTTTACACTGCGTACCATCGCTAATTTGGGCGGAAAAAATGCTCTGCCCATCGCTTCGGCATGGGTAATTTGCGCTTCATCCGCAATATCACATTTGTTAATCACCAACACATCAGCCAACTGCAATTGATCACGCCATGTTTCATGCAAAGTATAACGCTGGTCAGCCAAGTGACGTGGGTCGAGCAAGGTGACGACGGCGCACACCTCAAAAGCACTAGCCAACATTGGGTCACGCAATAAATCAATGATTCCCGCAGGATGCCCCAAGCCTGATGGCTCAATTAATAAGCGATCAGGGCGTTTTCCGCGTGCTAGCTTTCCCAAAGTCACACGCAGCATCGGGCTCGTTGTACAGCAAATGCACCCACCGGGCACTTCGGCCACTTGCAAATCCTCACCCAATGAGGAAAGCGTTGCACCATCGATCCCCACTTCCCCAAACTCATTCACAACAATCGCCCAATACTCATCCGCAGGCTTTTGCGCTAATAAATTCATCACAGCGGTGGTCTTACCCACTCCGAGAAATCCAGTCACCAAATTGACTGGCATCACTTTACCATTCATAACTATCCATAGGGTATATAAAGCAGAGCAATAAGAAGCAATAACTTCAAGGCAATACATAACACAATTAAGGTGCAGGCTTGTGCTCTCGCTTCTTGGACTCATCCGTATGCAAAAGACTCATTGCAGGTCCAGTTTGACCCTGAATAATCTTGGGCAACACCGCTAGCGATTTTAAAATCGCATCATCAATCAACTCTTGCTCTTCTTTGCGCGGCGGCTTCAGTACGAAATTAGCCACTTCATTTTTATTACCTGGATGACCAATTCCTAAGCGTAAACGCCAAAAACTCGGTGTTGATAAATGCGCTTGAATATCTTTCAAGCCATTGTGCCCGCCGTTACCCCCGCCTTGTTTCAGCTTCACCAAGCCCGGAGCAATATCCAATTCGTCGTGTACAACCAATATTTCATCCGGCAATATTTTATAAAACTGCGCCAAAGCCACGACCGCCAGCCCGCTGCGATTCATAAATGTCTGCGGTTGTAACAACCAAACATCCTGTCCGGCGATTTTGACGCGGCCGCATAAACCATGAAATTTACTATCATGGCGCAAAACAATTTGCCCATCCCTCGCCAAGTGATCAACTAGCCAAAACCCAGCATTGTGCCGCGTCGCTTCATACTCTGCTCCGGGATTCCCCAAACCCACTATCAACTTAATCGCCATCCTACCCTCAATACAACAACGCTGAATAAGAGCACTATGATACCTGCGCCAGCCAATCTACGGCATCGTAACATTCATATCGATGTATTCAACGCAGCTGTCTAACTGCAAAAAGTATTCGAGTGGGAGTAAAGACAAGGCAAAGTGTTTAGATTGATAAAAAAAAGACGAATAATTACAGCGCATCCCTAGTTATGTACGATACTAAGTAAAACTATATTTTTTTACCCTTTGCACACACTGCTTTAACGCGCGTCGTAATTCTGCGCGAGTTAGGAGATAAGTATGTCAGTTAGTCAGCGCTTAATGGCCATTTGTCTTGCTATTAATATTGTTTGCTTAGCCGCAATTATCAGTGCCGTTCAATACTCAGGCTCGGTGTGGTTGCCCTGCTTGCTCGGAATTCCGATCACAGCAGGACTGTTGTTTGTTGCAGTCCATTTCCAACTGAGCCCTTTAAAGCGGCTTTGCAACACCATGCAAAGTCTCGCAGCGAGCGGTGGCGACCTCAATACACGAATTGCGATTGATTCCCACGATGAGTTTGGTGAAATTGCCCAAGCCTTTAATCAATACAGCCAAAACCTGCAAGCAACTTTCCGTGAAGTGCAGCGCGATATGGAAGGTCTTTCGCTCGGACTACGTGAACTCACTACCGTTACCGGCCAATTAGTCAAAGACAGCCACACTCAATCGGACTATGCTGCCGCCACCGCCGCGGCAGTCGAGGAAATCACCGTCAGCATCACCCATATTGCGGACAATGCCAATGACGTAGACCAAACCGTCGGCGAAACGCAAGGGCTTTCCAGTATCAGCGCAGCTGCCGTGCAAGGTGTGGCCGATGAAGTTGGTCAAATGACCGCCTCGTTTCAATTACTCGGCGAAACCATGAATACACTGAGTAAACACTCGCAAGAAATCGGCACCATCGTCAGCGTCATTAAAGACATTGCCCAGCAAACTAATTTGCTCGCTCTGAATGCCGCCATCGAAGCCGCCCGAGCCGGTGAACAAGGACGTGGTTTTGCGGTAGTCGCTGATGAAGTACGTAAACTCGCTGAGCGCAGCGCCAGTGCGACGGTTGAAATCACCGAACGCATCGAAACGGTCGATCGTGAAACCCAAAATGTCGTTGCATCGATGAATAGCACCGCAGGCCGCATTACTGGTAGTGCCGAGCGCGCCGAAGAGGCTCGGCAGCAAATGCTCACCATCGGCGATCGGATGTCCACCGTTGTGACCGTGGTAAAAGAAATCGCCGATTCAACTCGCGAGCAAACCGCGGCCAGCACGACGATGGCGCGCTCAGTCGAACAAATTAACAATATGAGCCAATCCAGTGATTCGGCATTACAACAAGCCAAGCGCGCATTAGAACAATTAGATGGTCGTGCCCGCGAATTAATGGAGGCCGTGGGTAAATTTCAACTCGGCGATATTGAAGTCTTGCATGGCTGGTTCGCTGCCAGTGGTTTTCGCGCCGTCGCCGACATCAAAGCGCGCTTGAATAAAATTAACCACCACTGGTCCGATAGTCACAGCGGTAAAGATGTACCCGGCATGCTGAAAAAAGCAGTCGAAGCGGGCAACCTACCGACCGCGGTTGCGATTGGTGGCGTCAAAATCCAAAATTGGACCGGACGAGACATCTTTGCCAATCTAGATTCACTCGCGCATGAACAGCAGTGGAACCAAATTCTGCCCAAAGTCCTAGATGACCAAATGCATGCCGAAGGACATTATGTTGCCGTACCGCTGGGCGTTGCTCGCGTCAACGTGCTTTGGGTCAATGCGGCAATTATGCGTCGGATCAACCAAGTTCGCGCACCGAGCACGTGGGATGAATTTATTCAGCTTTGCGAACGTCTACAAGCTGCTGACATCACACCGATTGCGCATAGTGAAGTCAAATGGCAAGTAGCAACTTTATTTGAAGCGGTAACTCTTGGGGTATGTGGCGCCAATCACTATATCAATGCATTTAGTAAGCTTGATCAATCCGCCCTCTCTGGCGCCCAAACTATCAAAGCCCTTGAAATGTTCCGCCGAATTAAACCGTTTTGCTCCGTCGATCCGGTCGGTCGTGAATGGAACTTGGTTACGGCCGATATTATTAACGGCCGTGCAGCGATGCAATTAATGGGCGATTGGGTCAAAGGTGAATTTGATACAGCAGGCAAACAAGCTAATACCGATTATCTATTCTGGGCGGCACCAACCCAAAATGGTGAATACAGCTTTGCTGCCGATACACTTACTTTCTTCAAGCAAAAAGATGCCGCGCGGCTCAAAGCACAAACTGACTTTGCCACACTGCTGATGACGCCCGAAGTACAAATTGCCTACAACAAACACAAAGGCAGTATTCCAGCCCGCACTGATATCGATCTAAACCAGCTCGACGCCTATGGCAAAGCCTCAGCGCAAGACTTTACGCAGGCCTCTAGCAAAAATAGCCTGGTGCCATCTTGGGCGCATAATATGGCGGTACAGGATGATTTGAAGAAAGCATGGATTGAGGTCGTCTATGAGTTCTGGCACAACGACAATCTCAGCGCAAGTGCAACCGCCAGCAAACTCGCCGCGCTCGCCAGAAAATAAGCGCCAGCCAAACGACGTAAAAAAACCCGCCGAATCGGCGGGTTTTTTGTTGAATATCGAAAGTTAAATATTAACCTTTCGCGCCATTCAACATAGAAACAGCCAAATCTGCACCGCGCAATAGCGATACCAATTGAACGCCTTCTGGCAAAGCGATGTCAGACAAGTGAACTGACAAATTACCTACAGCCAATTTCGATTGGTCAACAGTAATGAATTCTGGCAATTTAGAAGCAACGCAACGAACCATTACTTCTTTCAAGATGTTGCTGATTGAACCGCCTTGCATCTTAACGCCGAGGCAAGTATCGCCACCAACGAAGTGCAATGGAATACGCAATTCGATTACAGACTCAGCGCTTACGCGTTGGAAATCGATGTGTTGAACTTGTTGTTTGAACGGATGGTATTGAACCGCACGTACAACCACTTGCTCAGCAGCTGCGCCGTCAACAGACAAGTTGATCAAAGCAGTGTGGAATTTTTCGTCTTGCAGCGTGTAGTACATGCTGTTGTGGTCCAGGTTGATTGCAACTGCATCCGCAGCGCCACCGTAAACGATACCTGGCAATTGACCGGCTTTACGCAGGCGGCGGCTCGCACCAGTGCCCTGCTTTGCGCGGCTTGTAGCTTTTAATTCGAAAGTCATTGTGATACTCCAATAGGAAAAATAACATACGCCCCCCGCGACCAGAGAAGCATACGATTCGGGGTATAAGCCCTGAATTAGTGGTGAGGTGTGAGGTGTGATGAGGTGTGAGGCGTCAATGCACCTGCTTTACCCCTATCACTTTACTCCTAACTCCTCACTCTCAAATCAATCAACGAACAAGCTAGAAACTGACTCTTCGTTATTAATGCGGCGCATCGTTTCGGCCAACAGACCGGCAATCGATACCACGCGAACGCGGCCACTTGCTTGTGCCACTTCGCTGACCGGAATCGTGTCAGTCACAACGACTTCATCCAATTCCGATTGCAAAATACGATCCACAGCAGCTCCAGAGAACACCGCATGCGTTGCATAAGCCATCACACGTTTCGCGCCAAATTTTTTCAATGCTTCAGCGGCTTTGCATAGCGTATTAGCGGTATCAATCATGTCGTCGATAATCACGCAATCACGGTCTTTCACGTCACCGATGATGTGCATTACTTCAGCGACATTAGCTTTCGGACGACGCTTGTCGATGATCGCCATATCTACACCCAACTGTTTCGCCATCGCACGGGCGCGCAATACGCCGCCAACGTCTGGAGAAACAATCATCAGGTTTTCATAATTTTTTGCGCGAATATCCGCCAACAACACCGGTGTTGAATAGATGTTGTCGACCGGAATATCAAAGAAACCTTGGATTTGATCGGCGTGTACGTCAACAGTCAATACACGATCCACACCGGCAACTTGCAACATATTGGCAACCACTTTGGCCGAAATCGGTACCCGCGCTGAACGCGGACGGCGATCTTGGCGAGCATAGCCAAAGTAAGGAATCGCTGCGGTAATCCGACCCGCCGAAGCACGCTTGAGCGAATCGACCATCAACATCATTTCCATGATGTTGTCGTTGGTCGGCACACAGGTTGATTGCAGCACAAACACATCACGGCCGCGAACGTTTTCCAGCAATTCAACGGTCACTTCACCGTCAGAGAAACGGCCAACCGTGGCGCGCCCCAATGAGATGTCCAGATGATTTACTACACGTTCAGCAAGGCGCGGGTTGGCGTTGCCGGTAAATACCATGAGGCTGTCGTAAGCCATTTCCAAATCCTGAAAAAACGAAAAGCGTGTAATTGACATAATTACACGCTTTCTTTTTATAGGTGGCAGGGGAAGAAGGATTCGAACCTTCGCATGCCGGAATCAAAATCCGGTGCCTTAACCAACTTGGCGACTCCCCTAGCGATTTATTTGCTGATGCTAATTATCAGCATATTCGTACAACGGATGACGACTTAGCGTCTTTACTGCAAAACCGTTGATACTTTCAAGAAGGCCGAATAATACAGCATCAACTTCGGTTTGTGAAGCAATTTCTGCAAACACACAGCTTCCTGATCCGGTCATTCTAGCAGGAGCAAATTGATTTAGATAATCCAAATGCCGACCAATCTCAGGATACTTTTGCACTGCGCAGCGCTCTAAGTCATTTCGCGTCACAGCACCTTCGAGGTCGCGAACTTTAATAGAGGGCGTATCTCTTGTCAAGTTAGGGTCTTTAAAAATTTCTGGTGTAGAAACATGCACCTGCGGGTGTAAAACCACAAAAAGTCGCTCTGGCGTTTCAATCTCGGTCATGATTTCACCAATGCCTTCGACAAACGCATTACGCCCAAAAATAAAGAACGGCACATCGGCGCCAAGCTGCAAACCCAAGGCCATTAAATCGCTGCGCGATAGATGGAGATTCCATAGCCGATTAAGCGCAAGTAACACAGTCGCGGCATCCGAACTACCGCCCCCCATTCCGCCCCCCATCGGCAAGCGTTTTTCGACACGAATATCAACGCCGAATTTGTGATTTGCTGACAACTTAGACTGCAGCAACCGCGCTGCGCGCACCGTTAAATCGGTGTCAGCGGGAACCCCTGACATTGGATTGTGATGCACGACTTGCCCATCATCGCGCAGCCGCAAATAGATCGTATCGTGGACATCCACCAACTGAAACACCGATTGCAACAGATGATACCCATCAGCGCGACGGCCAACGATATGCAAAAACAGATTCAATTTGGCAGGCGCAGGAAATGCAGTGAAGCCTGGTTCATCAAGCACAGCGGTCAAACTCATGGTACAGCAGCACTCCATTCACTAATCATTACGCGAATCCGTAGATCATCTCGCGTTAATTCAATTTTGTACGGCAAAGTCCCATCGCGAAAATCGGTCGCAGTCACCAACCAGCCACTTTGGCTAAAAGAATCATCGGTGCGCGTAAATGGCATCCGCGGATCGGGCAGGCCTCGTAGCCACCAACGCATGCCTGAAACAGGCAGGGTCAAACCCGCTAAATTCTGCAGCAAAGACTCTGGATCTGGCGCTATCTCAGTCGTTTGCCCGTGCTTAAGCGTGGCCGAGACGATCTCGCCTTGCTGATACAGGATACTTAACTCGGCCAACGTATTACCCAATGGCGACGACAGCGATAGCACGTCGCGCTCAGGCGTCGCCAGCCAATCAAACATGGCGGTATTCGCCTCAGTTTGACTGCGAATATTCACGCGCCCTTGCGCCGCAAAGCCTTGACTTGGTGGCTGCAGCGGTTTTTGCGCACACGCGGCGAGCAAAAGCAGCAAGCCAAGAAAAACAATATTCAAAAAGCGCAATTACAAACCCAATCTTTTACGCGTCGCGATTAATGTTTCGTCATCAGCATCTAATAAAGAAGCCGCATCAAGCACTTCAAGCGCTTTACTTTTATCACCAGCCAGCCACAAGGCCTCGGCATAATGCGCGGCAATTTCTGGGTCAGGTAAATCATTGTAAGCACGCTTCAGAAAATCAAGCGCAGCTTTTAATTGCCCCTGCTTTAAGCGCAACCAGCCCATACTATCGAGAATAACCGGATTATTTGGATCTTTAGCCAAGGCCTTAGTTAGAAGGGTATCAGCCTCAGCCAAACGATCAGTCCTGTTTGCAAGGATATACCCAAGAGCATTCAACCCCTGCACATGCTCAGGCTTAAGTTCTAAATAGCGCCGCAAATCCGCTTCCGCTCCTGCAATATCACCCAATAAATCCAAGTATAAAGAACGGTCGTAATACAATTCGGCTTGATCTGGGTGCTTTGCGATGGCCGCCGTCATCGTGTCGCGCGCGCGCGGCAAGTCTTTGCGCTCCCGCCAAACTTGGGCTTCAATCTGCGCCTTGCTCACTTGCTGCTCAGCGGTCTCTGCAGGCAAGGCCGCTAACGCCGCATCGGCAGCTTTTTGCTGACCTGTTTTGGCATACAAACGCGGTAACCGGTTTTTGACGCGGGCCGATTGCTCATCACCCACTTGCAGATACCATTTAATCGCATCTGCGTCGCGGTGCTGTTGCTCGGCAATTTGCCCCAAATAAATCCCCAACTGCGTCACACTTTTTGGGCTCAGGGTCACAGCGCGCTCGAGATAGCTTTGTGCCTTATCTAAATCGCGCAACTCCAGCGCCACAAGCCCTGCGCCGACCAAGGCCTCCAATTGCTGCGGATCTTGCGCCAACGCAGCTTCGTATTGCTGCTGAGCCTGCGTGTAGTTTTGATTTTCAGCGAGATTTCTCGCTTGTGCCATTGAAATGGCCGACGATTTAGGATGAGCTTTCGCCGCATCCTGTAATAGCTGCTGCACTGCCGTGCTGTCCTTGCCGCCAAGCAGCTGCACTTTATATAAAACCGCAGGCTCCCATGATGGGCGCAATTTCAAAGCGAGGTCTAACTCTTGTAAGGCCAGCGGATCTTGGCTGGCGTTGCTATAGGCAACCGCGCGCGCAAAACGCGCTTCTGGCATGCTTAAATGCGGCTCAGTCAATTGCTCGGTCACTGAAATCACCGCCGCCCGATCAGCGTCTTTATCCCACAACTGATGCATTTGCATAAAAAATGGTGCCATTTCAGCGGGCTTGGCATTCAGCATCATCCGTAAATGCGGTTCCACCTGATCCAAACGTTTACTACGAATCAATAATCCCACCAAAATTTGCCGCGCCTGCATCGAATACGGCGCGCCCGCCACCCATAACTGCGCGGCTTCTTGCGCCAGGGCCAACTGGCCAGCAGTTAAGCCCAATTGCGTGGCCCGTTGCGCAGCGCGCGGATCTTGGGTGCGCTTAGCAATATCGAGCCAAGCTTGCGCTCCCAAGGCCGGATTGCCACGCTGCGCAGCGACGTCGCCAACCAAAAATCGCATCAGCAACTCGTCGCTCAGCTCAACCTTGGGCAGCGTATCAGGGTCAAACCCATTCCGCGCAGCAGAATCGGAATCGTCTAATTCTGCCTGCGCGACGGCCGAAGCGGCAGTCGGCGGTGCAACCGGCCCGAAAGCGGAGCAGCCCGTCAAACCCGCAATCAATACGGCCAGCAATGAGTGCATACGCAATGACATAGACAATTCCAAAATTTGAAAGTTAAGACGCGATATTAGGTAAACTTGGGGCGAAAGTCCAACGAGAGCCTTTATGCCCGAATTACCCGAAGTTGAAACCACCCGCCGTGGCATTCACGATCATTTGCTCAACGCCACAGTAAGCGAACTCATTGTTCGCAACGGCCGCTTGCGCTGGCCTGTTCCCACAGATTTACCACAATTACTGGCAGGCAAAACAATATACAGCATAGCGCGCCGCGCCAAATATTTACTACTGGGCTTTGAGCATGGCACACTGATTATTCATTTAGGCATGTCAGGCAGCTTGCGAATTTTGACCGAAGCTTTCCCCGCCGAAAAACACGACCATCTTGATCTACTCCTGAGTAATGGCAAACGCTTGAGGTATCATGACCCGCGCCGCTTTGGTTCTTGGCTTTGGTGCAATACCCCAATTAACGAGCATCCATTACTGAAAGCACTTGGCCCAGAGCCTTTAGCGAATGATTTTGATGCGCCCTACTTCATCGCCAAACTCGCGTCACGCAAAACGGCGATTAAACAGCTGATTATGGATAACGCCATCGTGGTCGGCGTCGGCAATATTTACGCCTCAGAATCACTGTTTCGCGCCCGCATTAACCCGACCCGTAGCGGTAGCAGCCTGACTGAAAGTGAAATCAATCACTTGCTTACTGCCATAAAAGAAACACTCAATGAAGCGATTGCTGCAGGCGGCAGCACTTTAAAGGATTATGTCGATAGTGATGGGCGCGAAGGCTATTTTATGATCAATAGCTATGTTTATGGTCGAACCGAGCAGCCATGCCGACTGTGCGGAACAACAATCAAAACAATCCGACAAGGCCAAAGAGCGACATTTTATTGCCCGCAATGCCAATTGTGATAGCCACCTCACAATAAAGATGGCGAGCGG
This sequence comes from Deefgea chitinilytica, assembly GCF_016881405.1. Lineage (GTDB taxonomy): Bacteria > Pseudomonadota > Gammaproteobacteria > Burkholderiales > Chitinibacteraceae > Deefgea > Deefgea chitinilytica. Next base: position 83,797 of record NZ_WOFE01000007.1, on the reverse strand, counting down.
CATAAAGCACACTAATATTCAAGCAGATGATATCTGCATAGCGCAAGCGCAAGGGGTATGTATGAGTACGGATTTCCTAAAACAAGAAGAAGCGGCTGCCAATGATCACTTGGTCTCTGATTTTCAGGCCTACAGCGCATGGCGCGGCTCATTAACACAATCCATCGCCCAGCTCTCGCGCTGGTTATCTGAGCAAGATTTAAACGATTCGCAAACAACATTACGCATTCAAGGCCTGATTGACCGCCTGAAAGAAGACAAACTGAATATTGCCTTTGTCGCTGAATTCTCACGCGGCAAATCCGAACTCATCAACGCAATTTTCTTTGCACACTATGGCAAACGCATTTTGCCATCCAGCGCGGGCCGCACGACGATGTGCCCAACTGAGTTATTGCACGACGGCTCACGCGCACCATGCCTGCAATTACTACCGATTGAAACACGTGGCGACAATGTCACCACCGTTGAATATCGTAATTACCAAGACGAATGGCACACCATTCCATTGAATATCGACGATGCCGATTCAATGCAAGAAACCTTCAAAGAAATCGGTCGCACGCAACGCGTCAATGTCGAAACGGCGAAGAAATTCGGCCTATACGACGAAAGCGACCCCGACCAAGTGGTTGCCTTAGATAAAAATGGCGAAGTCGAAATTCCATGCTGGCGCCATGCAATTATCAACTTCCCGCACCCGCTGCTAGAACAAGGCTTGGTGATTCTCGATACACCGGGTTTAAACGCCATCGGTACCGAGCCAGAATTAACACTCAATTTGCTGCCAAATGCACACGCGATTTTGTTTATTTTGGCAGCTGACACCGGCGTCACCAAATCGGACATCGAAGTTTGGCGCAACCACATTGTCCGCAATCAAAGCGGTAAACGTGGCCGCTTGGTGGTGCTGAATAAAATTGACGGTCTGTGGGATGATTTGCGCAGCAAAACCGAAATTGATGCTGAAATCGCTAAGCAAGTGAAAACTACCGCTGATTTGCTAACGATGCCAACGTCGCAAATTTACCCCGTTTCCGCGCAAAAAGCCCTGCTCGCCAAAGTGCAAAATGACGATGCGCTATTAACGAAATCTTGCCTGATTTCACTAGAACGCGCGCTGTCCGACGATCTATTGCCCGGCAAACAAGACATCGTGCGCGATGCAACGCAATCCGAAATTGAAGACGTGGTGTCATCGATTCGCTCGATCTTGCAAGCGCGACAAGACGGCGTAAAAGAGCAACTCACCGAGCTCACTGGCTTGCGCGGTAAAAACCAAGACGTCATCGCGCAAATGATGGAAAAAGTGACTGACGACAAAAAGCACTTTGAGCAAGGTTTAGTGCGCTTTCAAGCGCTGCGCTCGGTATTTACCCAACAGACCAACAAGCTATTTTCTTTACTCGGCAAAGACGCACTCAAAGCCGAAATCGACCGAATTCGAGACCAAATGGATCGCAGTTTATTCTCGTTTGGAGAAACCGGTTTGCGCGCCACGATGGATAAATTCTTTATCGACGTGAATGGATCCATCGCCAAATCTGCCGAGCAAGTGGCCGAAATTCAAGCGATGATGGCCGCGATGTACAAAAAATTCAGCGAGGAACACGGCCTAGGCCAAGTCACGCCACCACCGTTCTCCACCTTGAAATACCACAAAGAACTAGCGCGGCTAGAAAAATCATTCCGTGAGCATTTCAACACCGTTGGCAATCTACTCACCACCAGCCAAGGCCGCTTGACGCGCAAATTCTTTGAAACCGTCGCCAGCCGCGTCGTGTACGTGTTTGAAGTCGCCAACCGCGATGTCGAAAACTGGCTCAAAGCGGTGATGGCCCCGATGGAAACGCAGGTCCGCGAGCATCAACTGCAATTGCGCCGCCGTCTGGAAAGCATCAAACGCATTCATAACGCGACCAATACCTTGGAAGATCGCATCCAAGAATTGGACGAAATGAACCGCCAGCTCACCGAGCAAATCGCCGAACTGAACGGCAAGCTGCGCCAAGTCTACGGTGCGCTGCATGCAGAAATGCAGGAGTTCGCCGCGAAAGCAGCCTAAATTTATCGTCTCAAATAAAAAACGCAGCTCACAGAGCTGCGTTTTTTATTCGCCTAAACCTAAGAATAAGCGAGAAACCAGGTATCTCAACAAAAACAAATAGTTTCAATACTTTCAAAGATATACCCACACAACAAGCAACTCGCGCAAATCAACGAAACTCGAAATAAAGTCAATGTATTGCCTTCTAAGCCTTGCAAATAAAAGCCCGTAATCAAATACATCAACAAAGATACCAAAAACCAGCCATACAGGCACAGCACCAGCTAGCACCAAGTACGCGAATGGTGGCTTCGTGGTTTTTAAATCCCGTCTAAGCGCACCGAGTATGGAGCGAGACCTAGGCTCGCGACAATCGAGGCGACGCCAAAGCTTAGCGACGCGGGGTGCAGAGCTCATCGGGGACCGATGCGCGCCCGGGGCTCCTTTTCTTTGGTTCGTTTCTTTTGGAGAAGCAAAAGAAATGAACCTGCCGCGCGCAGCCCGCGCCCAAAAATCGACGCGGCGCAGCCGCATAAAAAACAAAACCGCCGGAATTAATCGGGCGGTTGTTTAATACAACATGCGGCGCACTACGCTTCACTTTAAGTGCGCTCTAGCTTTTTATCACTTTTTGTACTCGTTCCACTCCTCTTTGTCTTGATTCACTGCTCGCTCCTTCAACAGCCAAGAGTTGAACTCTTCTTTTCCATTCAAACTCCAGTGAAGACGAATACTCCGAATGTCTTCAGTAGATCTTAACGTATTAAGTGCACACGAAAAACCCGGGTAATACTGTTTAAAGCCCCTAGAAAAGAAAACCTCAAGTATCCAATGAACCTGTTCATTTCCTTGCCAATGAAGAATAAATCGTCGATTGGCGCTACCGACAATCTTTGCACCACAAATTTCATGAGTATGCTCGGAGAGGGATATATCATTGTTCAGTTCAATATCATTCCATTGCTTCACGTACCGACGATACATTCGGTAAATGGCCTCCCGCTCCTCATCGCAGATAAGTTCGATTGCTGAAGTTGTATAAGTCCAACCCTTACCGTCTGATGGACGAGAACCGATCCAGTATGTGGACTTTGAAGCCATAAATTCCTCCTGAAAATTTTTAGATACCGCATAGTTATCACATAGTATCGATTCTGCATCAGTAAACAGGAGCTATACTTTTCTACCTTGCCGTACCCCAGCATCAACTGCAGACAAGACAAGCCAAAGAAAAACACCGTAAAACCAAGGCATGTAAAACAATAAAATTAAGCTTGCAATCGTAACACCTAAAGATGGCTTAAATTGCAAATCACAAGCTACGCAAGCCAAGGAGCAAAAAGTGAAAAAGGTAACGAAGTTCAAAAAAGTCGTATATTGGCTAATGTGAATCGCAGATGCCACCAAAAAATAGAATAGGCTGATCATTTTTTAATCTCCGTTGTTAAAACCCATCGGGCATACTCAAATCCGATCCGGCGCAACTCCACAGCATTGCGCCCCCATCACTCCACCGTCAACGCCACCAGCGCCGCAGCCACATCATCACTGCTCACACCTTCCGCCAACGCCACAGGTGCATCTGCTGGCAGTGCGGCGGCGCTCTTCAAACGCCCGACCCATTGCCCCGCATCTTTACCCGACGCAAAGCCAGAACTCGTCAACAACAAACGCCCTGCTGCGTCGCTGAAGTTGAAGTAGAACTGGCCGTCTTCCAAACGGAATTGCTTGAACGTTGGCAAAGCGACTTTCACCGCTTTCTCTTTTACCGCTGGCAAGGCATTCATACGGCGCAGGCCAACTGCTTCGCGCACTTGTTTCAGCAGCGGCGCGGCAATCGCGCGCGCTTTGGCGGCGCCGATTTGCAGCAATTCTTCGATTTGCTCTGGGTGCGCCATCAGGGCTTGGTATTTTTCGCGCATCGGGCCGATGTGGCTTTCGAGCAGTTCAATTGTGTGCTTTTTCGCGTCGCCCCAGCCTAGGCCAGCAACCAAATCAGCGCGGAATTTCGCGGCTTGCTCAGGGGTGGCAAAGGCTTCGTAAATGGTGACCAGATGGCATTCTGGGTCTTTCGGCTCGCCCGGCAATAGACTGTTGGTGACGATTTTGGCCACGGCGTCTTTGAGTGCTTTGGCACCGCCTTCAAACAGCGGAATCGTGTTGTCGTAGGATTTGCTCATTTTGCGACCGTCGAGCCCCGGTAGCGTGGCGACTTGTTCTTCGATGTGCGCTTCAGGCAGCACGAAGAAATCCTTGCCTTGGCCGAATAGATGATTGAACCGTGCGGCGACGTCACGTGCCATTTCGATGTGCTGAATCTGGTCGCGCCCCACTGGCACTTTGTGCGGATTAAATAGCAAAATATCCGCCGCCATCAAAATCGGGTAGCAGAACAAGCCCATCGTGATGCCGGCATCTAGGTCTTCGCCCGCCGCTTCGTTTGCGTCGGTCGCTCCCTTGTAGGCATGCGCGCGGTTCATTTGGCCTTTGGCGGTCACGCAAGTCAGTAGCCAATTGAGTTCGGTCACTTCGGGAACGTCCGATTGGCGATAGAACGTCACGCGTTCAGGATCGAGCCCCGCGGCGAGCCACGTCGCGGCGATTTCAAGGCGCGAGCGCTCGATACGAGCCGGGTCGTCGCACTTAATCAGCGCGTGATAATCGGCCATAAAAAAGAAACAGTCGCTATTGGGTTGCTGGCTGGCGACAATCGCCGGGCGAATCGCGCCGACATAGTTGCCCAAATGCGGTGTACCCGTCGTGGTAATGCCCGTTAAAACACGCAAACTCATCACAAATCCTTTAAAAAACACGCCATACAATGGCAGCAAGTCTAGCAGGCGGCGCGGTATCGTGTCAGCAGAATGCTTCGGTCTGAAACCGGAGCAAACCTTCCTTGAGGGTATGTTGATAAATCGCTTACTTAATAATTGACATGTAAAAATACCCCTCAAGAAAGATGATATTGATGTCGTGCCGCGATAATTGAGTTGGGGCTTAAAACCCCGTCCAAGCACACCGAGCACGAAGAAAGACAAACAGTTCTATCGTTTGGCTTTCGCCACGCGAGGGCATCGGGGACCGATGTGCGCTCGGGGCGGCTTCTTTGCTTACTTTCTTGGCCGCTCAAGAAAACGAAGTTTCTGCGTAACTAAAGTAAGTCCCCGTCGCGGATTGCGACTGTAAAACACCGTGCCGCAGGCACTTGAAATAGGCACTTGAAATCATCAACACGTATCGAATATGACCTCAGCAAAATGCACTTTCTCTGTTATCCAATTCAATCGGTATTCTTGCTGATTACAAATCTTAGACACTGGCCGATAATCAAGACTTCAACGCACAGGAAACCCGCCATGACACAAACTCAAGCCATCACTCTCGAAATTTGCGCTGGTTCAGTCACCTCTTGCCTTGCGGCGCAAGAAGGTGGCGCGCAGCGGGTTGAGTTTTGCGACAACTTGCTCGAAGGCGGCACAACGCCATCGTACGGCCAGCTGGCGGCGGCAAGAGATCGCTTGTGGATTACGCTGAACGTGATTATTCGCCCGCGTGGTGGCGATTTTTTGTACAGCGATGTTGAGTTTGAAGTAATGGAGCGCGATGTACTGGCGTGCAAAAAAATCGGCGTCGACGGTATTGTCATCGGACTATTGACCAGCGATGGCCACATCGACATACCCCGCACCAAGCGCTTGGTTGAACTGGCAAGACCTATGCAAGTGACGTTTCACCGCGCATTCGATGTGGCTTGCAATCCAGAGCAAGCACTGGAAGACATTATCGCCACTGGTTGCAATCGCCTTTTATCGAGCGGCCAAGCGGCAACGGCTTTAGAGGGCGCGGCTTTACTGAAAAAACTGCAAGCACAAGCGGGTGATCGACTGATCGTGATGCCGGGCGCAGGCGTGCGCGGACACAATATCGCGCAATTAGTTGCAGAAACGGGTTGCCGCGAATTTCACAGCTCAGGTCGTGCACCATTCCCAAGTGGTATGACGTACCGCAACCCGAACGTCAAAATGGGCGCGCCGGGGCAAGACGAGTACAGCATTGTCGAAACCAGCGCGGATTTGGTGCGTGAATTGCTCGCCAATGCCAATGCAGACCGGATTGCCGATTAAAAACATTAGAAAGTACGCAAAACTTTCTGCTTGCTGTATTTTGTCATGGTTTTAATGTATGTTTACTGAACAAATAAAATAATGACGACGTCAGAAAGCGGTATTTCACACCCGCCTTCAACCATGAACAGCATGCCATTCTGGCGTCATCCTTTGTAGCGATCATCAATCACAAGGATTCGAAGACATCATGGCCGCCAGAAAAAGAAAAATCGCCATCACTTGCCAAGGTGGCGGTAGTCAGACTGCATTTACTGCGGGTGCGCTTAAAGCGCTGTACGACAATGGCTTTGCCGAGCATTTTGAACTGGTCAGCATCACCGGCACATCAGGTGGCGCGCTGTGCGCCACGCTGATTTGGTACGCGATGTTGAACAAAGACGCCTACATTCCGCAGCGGATGCTCGATTTATGGGCCGACAATACCGCGCAATCGGATGCCGAATTGCAGTTTAATAATTACGTGGTGGATTCATTGCGTAAGGTTAATAGCGGCCAAATTCCACAATTTAATATCAGCCCCTACTCGCCGCTGATGCAAATGATGAGCAGCGTGACTGGCCAGCAATTTCGCCGCAACTTTACCGATTTTCGTGCTTTGCTCGAATCACATATCGACTTTGCCGCGCTCAAAGCGATGGGTCCCAATACCGAGCTACCGGCGCTGATTTTAGGCGCCGCCGAAGTGCTCACAGGACAACTGAGCAAGTTTAATTCGCGCACCGAAGCGATTCGGGTCGAGCATATTTTATCGTCGTGTGCTGTGCCGAATATTTTTGAAGCGGTTGAATTTGACGGCAAGGCGTATTGGGATGGTTTGTTCTCTGACAATCCGCCGGTTGATGAGGTCATTCGCCCGATTTATGTCGGAGAAAATAATATCCCAGAAGAAATCTGGGTGATTAAAATCAACCCAAATGGCTGCAAAGAAGTCCCCAAAACGCCGGAAGCGATTGCCGACCGCCGCAATGAAATGATCGGCAATATGTCGCTATTCCAGCAGCTTGCTAGTGTGCGTACCTTGAACGAATTGCTACTCAAGAATGCGTTTACGCCGGAGTTTTTGGCGCTCAATGGCGTAAAAGCACCGATCAAGATTCCACGCTGCCTGAGCATGGATGAAACGCGCCCTTACCATATTCCATTTCTTGAAATGTCGACCGAACTGCAAAGCACTTTGGACTACGAAAGCAAGCTCGATCGCAGCCCGAAAAACATTCGCCCTTTGATGGCCGATGGCGAATCACAAGGGAAATTGTTTATTACCGAACGGATTGCTGCACTGAAGCCATAAACAAGTGCTACAAATATTAAAAAAGCCCCGATCATTTTCGGGGCTTTTTCATTTTAAATCAGAGCAATCCGTCGTCCCTCGGCATCACTTTGCCGCGCGATATCCAAAATTCGCATTACATCGCGCGCTTGCAAGGTGGTGACGGGGCTTTGTTGTTGATTCAGTAAAGCATCGCGGATACCGGCGTAATACGCGGCATAATTGCCCTGCGGTAAAGGCATCAGCTGACTACTGATTTGATCGTTGTGGCTCGTAAAGTGCTGCGCCTGCCTATCATCCACACCCCAAGCCGCATTGCCAGGCAAGCCACCGGCTTTCAACCAAGTTTCTTGCTGATCCAAACCCGACACCGACCACGCGCCTTGCGTGCCTTGCACCAAGAAACGTGGCGTGCCACCACTCACCAAAGTACTGGCAGCCAACACCGCACGCATTTTGGCGTAATGGAAAATCACATGAAAATCATCAACCGCCTGCGCGCCGTGGCGACGCAGCGCCAAATCAGCGGTCACTGCCGCCGGCATGCCAAATAATTGCAAGGTTTGATCAATTAAATGCGGGCCAAGATCGTACCAAAGCCCAGCACCAGCGACATTCGCTTCGCGCCAGCGATTTTTGACTGCGGGGCGGTAACGGTCAAACCGCGTCGTAAATTCGACGATTTGCCCCAGCTGACCACTGCGAACGATGTCGCAAAGCGCGATATAGTCGTTATCCCAGCGGCGATTATGAAATACCGACAGCAATAAACCCGCCCGCTCCGCGCGCACCCACAGGTCTTCGGCTTCGCGCAAATCTAAGGTAAACGGTTTATCAATCACCACGTGCTTACCCGCCGCAATCGCCGCACGCGCCAAAGGATGGTGCGTGTCGTTCGGTGAGGCGATCACGACCAAGTCCAAGCCAGGATGGGCCAATAAGCGATCTGGCTCAGTTTTCACGACAATATCAGGCCAATCAGCGAGCACGTCAGCGGGGCGCGAGCTGGCAATCGCCACTAGATTTAATCCGGGCGTGGCATGAATGAGTGGCGCATGGAATGTTTTACCCGCATAGCCATAACCAATCAGGCCAACGCGTAATGAATTTTTTTTCGTCATTCAATTCAAAGAGCAAAGATTGAAAGCAATTTATAACAGAAAAAGATTAAAAACTCGCTAAGTAAAAACCGTCATTTCACTGATTTGATTAAATAAATTGCCAAAACAGAATCTCCACACCATAAGCTGACACGAAACAAGCAAAGAATATAAAAAACAATTTCAAACTATCGAAATTAGCTTTCCAGTAACGAAAATGAAGATTCAACAATAAAGTAGGCAGTGTTTTCTAATGATGAGCATCAGCAATCAACTGTGGTCAATCTAAATTCAATTTACGATGCTCAACAAGATTAAGCGGAGCGGAGCATATCAACGTGCAAGATACCATCTTCGTCGTATTCATCCGAAACGGTGACAAAACCGTGTCGCGCATAAAAACGCTGTAAATGCGACTGAGCACCGATTCGATTTGCCATTCCGGGGTATTGTGCTGCAGATCCTTGTAAACCTTGGTCTATCAGCTGATACCCAAGACCTGTACCACGCATGGCCGGCACCGCGATCACTCGACCAAGCGATGGCTCGGCATATTTTAAACTGGGCGGCACCAAGCGCAGGCAAGCCACGATTTGGCCGTCGAGCCAGCCCAATAGATGAGTCGAGACCACATCAAGATCATCGATATCGGGATAAGCGCAGTTTTGTTCGACAACAAACACTTGCTGCCGCAAACGCAGGTATTGAAATAAAGTGGACGTATCAAATTCAGAAAATGTATACCAGCGCCAAGTCAGTGACATCGCAAACTCATCATCGCAACAAAGAACACGATTATAAGTCGAACAGCGGCGACGTCACTCAGCTTGATGTGGATGTGCTTTGCGCGGCGCAGTCAAAGGCAATAAGAGCGTAAATGTCGTGCCCACATTAACTTGGCTCAGTACCTCGATTTTGCCACCAAGAATTGATGTCACTAGGTTATACACAATACTGAGCCCTAATCCCGACCCACCCTGCCCTAATTTGGTGGTAAAGAAGGGCTCAAAAATATGCGCCAAATGCTCTGGATCTATCCCTAAGCCGTCATCACTGACGATCAGCTCGAGCTGAGCATCGCCTACTGCCTGAGCGCTAATTGTCACTTTGCCGTGCTGACGCCCAACAAAACCATGCGTTTCAGCATTGGCAATCAAATTATTCAGTACTTGCACCAAAGCGCCAGGATAGCTATCAAACTGAAAGCCACTGGGCACAGAGGATTCAAGCTCAATATGGGAGTCAAACAAAACCTGCATCGTTTGGATCACATGATGCACCGTTTCTGCCAAATCAAAGTCACGCCGCTGATCACTCGCCTGATCGACCGCAACTTTTTTGAAGCTATTCACCAAATTGGCGGCCTGCGCCAAATTTCGACTTAAAATCGCTAAGCCCTGCTGATTTTCACTGACATATTCAGCCAATACCGATTTGCGTAAAGTTTGCTCTGCTAATTGCTGGACTAATTCTTGATTTTTCTCCAGCAAAGTGGAGCTAATAGTGACGCCAACACCAATCGGCGTATTGAGCTCGTGCGCCACTCCAGCGACCAAAGCACCGAGTGCGGCCATTTTTTCCGATTCAACCAGCATCTTTTGTGTGCTTTTGAGTTGCTCAATCGACTCTAGCAGGGCGGTATTGGCGTGGCTCAATTGTTCGGTTCTTTGTGCCACCGTTTTTTCCAAATCTTCTGCTTGTGCCTCTATCGTTTTCAAATAAGTATGTCGCTCTTGGGCTGTCGCCGCGACCTGCTCAAAGGAGGGTTGCCATGCTTTTGGAACGGCAGGAATCTGCTGCTCAGGATGACTGATTAATTTATTTAAAAAATCCACCAAGCGTAAAGCAGGAAAAGCAAAATGGCGCGACATCAGCCACATCGCAATCGCCAAAAAGCCAATCAATCCGAGCAAAATCCACAAAGTGCTTTTGGCTTGTTGATCTGCCAGCAAACTCAATTCCTGCGCAGAAAAATACACCAATAAATCCCACTCACTGCCTTTGAGCGGCACACTCATCCAATACCAATTACCCATTTGATGAATTTTGTTTTTCTCCATCGTATGGCGCGCCAGTAGCAACTGCGCCAATTCGCTGGGTAAAGCCTTATCTAGCTTAAGAATGTCTTTATTGCTTTGCACTAGGCCAACATCATCTGCAATCACATTCCCCGCGCGATCCACCACGATTGCATGTCCTAAATGTCGCGCCGAGCCTTGCAGCACTTCGCCAAACATCCGCAATGTCACGTCAGTGCCCAACACCCCAACAAATTGCTGATTTACATACTGTGGCAGCAGCAAACTCACCATCGCGCCTTTACCACCGGCATCGTAATACGGCGCGGTCCATTGTTGCTGCTGTTGTGGATTCCGGTTCGGGCCTATCATTTGCACGGGCTTGGTGCCACCCGCATCAAACACAACTTTGAGCGCGTCTTCTATTGAGCGGCTCGCGGTGGCTTGCATAATGTCGGCTTCAGAAACATAAGGGTAAAGCGAGGAAAAATCCTCGCGTGGTGAATAATAATAAGTCCATTGAAAAAATGGATAGGCACGATGCGCAGCTTTAATGGCTGGGAAAATCGCCATTGTGGCGCTAATTTCTTTCTCTAATTGAGCATGCTGCAGCGCCTTAGGGCTAACAAAAAGCGAACCGTAACGATCACGTAGCGCAGCATCTAGTTTGCTGCCAGTCAGTTCACCACTACCTTGGCGACGAATCCCCAATTGACTCAGCGATTGCCACTGACTGTCGTTAAGCGCCATCTCTGGATGATTGAGCGCATCGATCAATTGCACACTCAAACGCTGCAAGTGAGAAGTAGCAATCTGGATGACTTGAGTAAATGCCAGCTGTTGCTGCTGGGTATGCGCTATCACCTCAGCAAAAATGCGCTCTTGTAGGGCCACCTCCGTGTGCTTTTTATAGAGCCAGACCACCGCCATAATCGGAATCGCAATCGACAATAAAAACAACACAAAATGCCGTTGTAATCGACGCAATTGCACGACCGAGGATGAGGAGCTTGAGTTCATAGCAAACACAACGCAGCAATCAACGAAGATTCACTATAGGTATAAAAACCACTTGATGCGAAGGCTTTATATCAGCAAGAATTCAAAGACAGGAACAAGAAAACCCAAGGTATATCAATACAAACAAAACAAACAAAGTATTTGAAGAGAATACATCAAAAAAAACCCAGCCGAAGCTGGGTTTTCGTGATTGACGCTAGCCTAGCTTAGCAGCCCAAACGTTCACGCCATTTTGCCACTTGCACCAAAACTTGGAACGGCGCAGTGCCACCCACGTGATTACGCGCCTCTAAGCTGCCTTGCAAGGTCAATACATGGCAAACGTCTTCTTCGATTAACGGCGAGAAGCTTTGCAATTCAACCAAGGTCAAGTCCGATAAATCTTGGCGTTTTTGTTCGGCGTAACGCACGGCCAAAGCCACCGCTTCGTGTGCATCACGGAATGGCAAACCACGTTTTACGAGGTAATCGGCCAAATCAGTTGCTGTCGCAAAACCTTGCTTGGCGGCACGCTCCATCGCATCGGCTTTCACTGTGATGCCGCGCATCATGTCCGCGTAAATGCGCAGCGTGTCAGTCAAGGTATCCACCGTATCAAACAGCGGCTCTTTATCCTCTTGATTGTCTTTGTTGTACGCCAGTGGTTGACCCTTCATCAAGGTAAGCAAAGAAATCAAGCTGCCATTCACACGGCCAGTTTTGCCGCGCACTAATTCTGGCACGTCTGGATTTTTCTTTTGCGGCATGATTGAGCTGCCGGTACAGAAACGGTCGGCAATATCGATAAAGCCATAACGTGGGCTCATCCACAGGATCAGCTCTTCGGACAGACGCGAGAGATGCGTCATGATCAAGCTGCCAGCCGCAGTAAATTCAATCGCAAAGTCACGATCCGAAACGGCGTCGAGTGAATTTTCGCAAATGCCTTCAAAACCCAATAATTTCGCGGTAATTTCACGATTAATCGGGAAAGTCGTCCCCGCCAGCGCGGCTGAACCCAAAGGCATACGGTTCACACGTTTACGCGCATCGATCAAACGCTCGGCATCGCGGCCCAACATTTCGACATAAGCGAGCATGTGGTGACCAAACGTCACCGGTTGCGCTACTTGCAAATGCGTAAACCCAGGCATCACGGTGCCCGCATTTTTTTCTGCCAAATCAATCAATGATTTTTGTAACTCACGCACCAAGGTCAGCAATAAATCAATTGCACCGCGCAAATACAGGCGAATATCAGTGGCCACTTGGTCGTTACGCGAACGGCCAGTATGCAAGCGCTTGCCTGCATCACCGATTTTGTCGGTCAGGCGACGCTCGATATTCATGTGCACGTCTTCGAGATCAAGGCTCCATTCAAAACGCCCAGCGCGAATATCGTCCAGAATATCGGCCATGCCGCTTTGGATGGCACGCAAGTCTTCATCGCTCAAAACACCAACTTGGTTGAGCATACCCGCATGCGCCAACGAGCCTTGAATATCGACTTCGGCCATGCGGTTATCAAAAAATACCGATGCGGTATAACGTTTGACTAATTCAGACACCGGCTCGTTAAAACGGCCAGACCAAGCTTTGCTTGTTGATTCGGACATGCGAAAAATCCAGAAAAAGTTGAAACAATGATCCGATTATACGGGTCTAGCCGCAATGCTGCACGACCTTACCGCTGACCAGTCAAATCTTTAAATTGCGAAATTAAACTTTACGCACCCTCAGCGTCAGACCTTTCAGGAAGTTGCGCAAAAACTGGTCTCCGCACGGGCGAAAGTGTTTGTGGTCTTTTTTGCGGAACAACGCAGAAAGCTCTGGTTTCGAGACTTCAAAACCCGCATCAGCCAGCATCGCGTAGATATCATCGTCTTTGAGCTCAAACGCGACGCGCAGTTTTTTCAGTACCAGATTATTGGTCACCGGCAATTCAATTGGCAGCGCTGGACGTGATTCATCTTTGCCACGACGAAAATACACCAAACCATCCAAGAAATGCGCCATCGTGATGTCGTCGCATTCGGCGTAGTCCAGCTCAGTGTCTTTTTTCAGAAACGATTGCATCGTGGCTTTGTCGACCGTATGACCTGCCAATTGCGCGATCTCAACGAGCTTGGCATCGCTCAAATCCAGCATATAGCGCACGCTACGCAGTACGTCATTATTTAACATGGTGGCAATCCTTTTGCGGTGAATCTCGCTATTGTACCTGCCTTAACGCTTTGCAATCACCAGATGATTATCCCAGCGGTGAGTTGCGACCGACTTTAATGGCGTCAACTTCGCCGAATGGGGCTCGAAATGCGCCAAAATACCGCTTTCACTACTCACCCAGGCTTGCTGCCCATCGCTGACAATCCCCGCTGGGCGCGGCATTGCGATTGGTGCTAAAGGCGTACCATCGCTACGCCAGCGCGCCAGCGCATTGCCTTTTAAGGCTGAAATTAAAAAGGTATTCCCTACCGCCGCAATACTCGCAGCATAGCCTTGCAAACCGTCGGGCTGCGCAGCGAGCTGCAATTGCCCTTGGCGCAACACCGCCAACAGCGGCGCATTCCTATGAGCAGTGCGGTCTCGATATTCGGCCTGCAAAGCGATACCCAAGCTACCATCGGCGGCGAGTGCCAGATGACGGATACTTAAGGCCGGATCAGATAGCGCATATTGATTGAGCAATTCGCCTGACGGCCATGCCAGCAAAGACAGCGTGGGGTGCATCGCGTCAACATTCAGTTTACGTCGCCCCGTTTCTGGCAGCGTTAAAATACCACCATTGGCAACAGCCAGTATCTTACCCTGCTCCAGCCAAATCAATTCATGTGGACCAATACCATGGCTAGGTATTTCACCGAGGCGTTTTAAAGTTGCCGTTGAATAGAGACCTAAAACCCCCTGCCCTGTTTCACCGTCATTTTCAGTCGTGATTAGCGTTTTACCATCGGGCGTTACGAGCGCATGACCGAAAAACTGCCGATCAAATTCCGCCTCAATCAATTGCAGCAGCTTGCCCTCTCGCCAATCGACCTTGGCTAGCCAAGAACCCAAACGTCGGCTGACAATAATCGCTTGCCCTTTCAGTTCATGGGGCAAAGGCACAATCCCATGGCCGCGCCCGGGCAAAGTGATCGCTGGCGCGGTGGAGTTCGCTAGAGAATGAAAAACACCTTGCGCCTCGCCATCGGCCGTGGCATCCCAGCTCGCACTAAGCAGCACTTGCTCAATATCAGCCGAATTGCGACTGGCCGCCAACACTGGTAACGATAAGGAGTTAGGCAAGGCCAGCGCCGCCAATTGCAATAAAAACTGCCGCCTCGCCAGCATCAATCGCCATCGCCTTCGGTAAAGCCCAAAGTTAAATCGAACTGTTCACCGACCTTGCTTTGCAAACGCCCTTTCAATGTGTCAATCGCCTTGCTGCACGCCGACCTTGCTTTTACTGAGCTTTGCGCCAGATTGGATGGCACACTTTGACAAGTCATTTGCACTTGCGCCATGTCTTGGCTCACTTGCTGCGCCAAATCAGCGGCGCCCTCCATCTGCAAGCGCTGCACCACAGCTTGCAGCGCTAGATTCATCCCAGCCACTTGCGCCATAAATTGCGCGTGACTGCTACCGCTACGCCATTCAGCAAATTGCTCTGGTTTTAACTCTGCCGCCGTTGGCATTCGTTTATGCAAGCTGCCCATACTTGAAAGCAGCAAATTGATATGCTCCGACAAGAGATTTTCGCGGAAGAATGGGTTTTCTGCGCCCAGTTCAAGTCGATAAACCGACCACGGTTGATCAAGCAGATGAGTCTGCTCGGCCACTTGCTGCGCCATTTTGTGCAAATACGCACAACGCTCAGGCTGCTTGAGCTTGGCCAATTGCAATTTCGGCTGCGCATTGCCCCACAATAAATACTCCATCGCAGGCAAACCGCGCGTCGCGGCGTTGCTGTTGTCGCCACTGAGAATCGCCGCTTCTAAATCATCCACTCGGGTCGGACGAAAGTCGATTTTGCGCCCCAAACGCTCCAGCACCATCGGCCCCGCCGGGGCTCCATCCATCGCCCGCCATGCTTGACTGGTCCGAAGCCAATAGTGTTTAACCGTCTCAAGCTGAGCTGGTGTTGGCTGTTCGCAAAATGCCGAGCTGGCGCTGGCCAATGCATCGGCAGCTTGCGTTAAAGCCGCATGGCGCGGCAAATAAGCTTGGTCCACCCATGTTTGCGACCAAGCCACGTCAGGCACGGAGGGCTCAGCCTGGGCTAAACCTGCGGCGAGCAATACAGTAGCAATCCAACGCATTAATGTCGTCCTTCTTATCTGCCGCATAGCTTCAACACCAGCTATGAGCACCAATTTTTTTAAAGAGAATTCAAAAATTTCAGCAGCTTGTCTCGATCTGCCGCACTCAATTTCAGCACTGCCTGCTTACTGGCCTCGGCTTCGCCACCGTGCCACAACACCGCCTCCAGCATATTGCGCGCGCGACCATCGTGCAGGTAGCGGGTATGACCATTGACGGTTTTTACCAAACCCAAACCCCACAGCGGCGGCGTTTTCCACTGTTTGCCGTTGGCGCGGCCATCGGGGCGACCATCGGCCAAGCCGTCGCCCATATCGTGTAATAGCAAATCGGTGTAGGGATAAATCGTCTGATTAGCCAATTGCGGGATCGCCGTAAACTCGGCGGTTTTGTAGCTTGGCGTATGGCAGCTCGCGCAATTCGCATCGCTAAAAATCTGCTTGCCGCGCAGCACATCGCTGCTGTCAGCATCACGCCGCGTTGGTACCGCCAGCGTTTGTGAATAGAAAATCACTTGCGCGAGTTTGTCATCGTCGATTTCCGGCTGGCCGCCATTCGGTGCACGCAAGCAATCTTTTTGCTTGGGCATGCATTCTTCGTGCGGATTTTTGCTGGAGGTAATGCCAATATCGCCCAAAAACGCGCCGGCAGTTTGCTGCGCCACGCTACCAACATTCGCTTTCCAGCCAAAACGACCAATCAATTCTTTGCCAGCAAATGCATCCATCACATAATTGGGCTGCCCAGCGATGCCTTTGCCCTCTTGCCGCTGACGTGTCGCATTCTGCAAGATCGCTGCCTCGGGTATTGCCTCCAACAGTCCTAAACCTATCATCTGCGGCGCAATACGTGGTGAAATCATAATTTCTTTATGCAGTGGACCATAGGCCAACTGCGAAATTTGATAATGCGGTTTTTGCAAGGAGTACGGCGTGCCATCGGCAAACTGACCATGAATTTCCTCATAACGAATCGCCACTTTACCTTCGGGTTTCACGCCACGCACCGCTTGATTATTCAGCTGACCGCCATACACCGGATCAGGCTTCGGTTCCGGCTGCCCCGGAATCGATAAACGCAGTAACAAGGCCATTGGTTGCTCTTGTTGAATACCATTTTTAAAATCTGGTGGTGCGCCACGACCATCAAGCGCATGGCAAGCGCCGCAAGAATTAGCGACAAAATGCGGTCCCAAACCATCTCGCGCAGTCGTCGATGAGGGTGCTTCAACCCACGGTTTTTTAAAAAATGAATTGCCGACCACAAAATCGGTTTTTTGCTCGTCAGTTAAGCCCGGATACGGCAAAGAAAACGCATTTTTACCATGATCATCAATGGTTCCCACTTCGCCAGCAGGGAATTCTTCGCTAGGTTCAAACAAAGCCAGCATCGCTTGGCCTTCGTAAGCCAGTACCGAACCTGCCAGCAAGCAAGCGATCAAGCTCAATTTACGCTGCATCATTACTTTCCTGAATAACAAAACCCCAGCGCAGCACGCTGAGGTTGTTGTGAGAACGGAAGCCGCTCGAACTTGGTCTAAGTTTATACGCTGGTATTGAGCCGCTTAATCCCCAAGACTTTGGCGGCCTCAACTAAGCTTTTAGCTTGCGCTTTGAGTGATTCGACCAAAGCTTGTAGACGTTGCCGACCTGGAGCATCTTTTTTGCCGACGATTTCACGATCAAACGGCGCTTGAACCGCTTCGGCCAGCTTAACTGACTGAGCGATATCCCGACTCACGGTTTGTGCCACTGCCGGATTTTTCTGCGCCACTAAGTCACGCAAGCTGGCGCCTTCAACGATCTCGCCCGAGCGACGGACAAAACGCGCTTCCCAAACGTTCTGAATGCCTCTGGCGTTATTAACTAAATCGCGGTGCGTGTTGTCCGAAAAACAAGAGTGCTCGTCTTCTTGATTTTGCGTGTCGAGTGCCACTTCGGTGCGCTCTCCCGCCAACTCGCCACGGCTTAGCGTCCCCAAACCAGTGAGCATTTTTTTGATGCTCTCATCGCCTTTGGCTACAAACTGAGCACGGAAATTCTTTTCACCGGCACGCCATTGCTTTTCAACTCGAGCCAAGTCGGCCACGAGCATTTGCGTCACCAGCGTCAGGTATTGCTTGCGGCGCTCGGCATTGGCTGCCGTCGTGTAATCGGTGTAAGCGCGTTGCCCAGCACCGTCCTGATTAAAATCCTGCCCCCACAACAAAAACTCAATAGCGTGCCAGCCAGTGGCAATGTTTTCTTCACCGCCACGCTCGTTCAAACTGCGTAATTTGGCCTCGGTAATGGGGGTTTTGCTATTAATAATGCCGGCTTTGGGTTTGCCTTTCACATAATCAATGTACGCTTCATCCAACGGCCAGCCATTGATAAAGCCTTCCGGTCCGGTTTCTGAATCAATAGGGCCGCCATAAAAACGGAACGCTTCAGTTTGACCGTACCACTCACGCGCCTCGAGCCACGCCGCCTGCGCGGCTTTAAGCGTCTCCGCACTTGGCTGCGCCACAAATGCATCAATCTTGCTTTGCATTTCTTGTGCGCTAGCTAAAGCGTCTTGATACGACGCAGAAACCAAGCTGGCATACTGCTCAATGACATCGGACTGAGTGACTTCAGCAGCCGATACCCAAAGCGAGCACAAGCTAAGCAGACACGCTGCAATGATTTGTTTCAATTCACTAACTCCCAATCTGGTCTTCATTCAAAACGGTCTATTTGCAGAGCATGCTGTCAAACGATCGCGAGTGACTCACAATCGTTTAGCAACAGTCGGCTAGAAATGGAAAGTAAGCCCAGCGCTCACAACATGATCGTCTGCGGCATGATTTAAGCCGTGGTGATAAGCAACATCAATATCCAGCAATTCCGAAGGCGAATAAGTCACCCCCAAGCCCACCGTCGATGGATCGCGATTTGAATTGGCATCGGCGTTGCGCTCCAAAGTCCACTCGGTATTCACTGACCATTGCTCATTGAATTTGTACTCCGCTGCAACAGCGGTTTGCCAGATGTTTTTGCGTTCATCCACGCGATTATTGTTATAGAAGTAACCAGCATTACCGAATAAAGTCACATCGCCCAGTTCATAAGCGGCAATCAAAGTTGCTACATATTGCGTGCGCCCTGCGCCTAGGCCTTTGTCATCATTGCCCGTCGCGGTGATCAGCTCACCTGCTAGCGCCATTTTTAAAGCATCGGCCTCTAGAAAACGCCATTTCAGACCTAGGCTTACGTCACCGAGCCCCGATTCAGTCGCCACATCATCGGCCTTATTAACCAGATGCGGCAGCGTCAACGACAGATCAAATGTCTCGGTCACACCATAAGTAAGGGTCGCCGTGGTTTCCCAATTTTCCGTATTGCCAATGTCATTAGTCGCGCGTTCTGTCGCGATTTCTAGTTCCACCTTACCCAAACCGGCCGTGTCGGCATCATCATAAGCATGCGCCCAGCCCATCGCCGAACACAGCACTGCAGTCATGATTAAATTATGTTTTCGCATCAAGCTCACCCTTTTGTATTGAGAATTATTCTTTATTACTGCGAATATATTACAATTGAGAATTATTATCAAAGAAAACAATCTTCCCGACTAACTTACAACAGAACCAAGCAAATGATATTCATGCTTTTGTTCACAACCGCAATTGCAAAGTCAATATTGCGCTGTCGTAAACCGCAAAGCACGGTAGAATTAGCCGATTAAAGACTGATTAAATTGCACTGCATTGTTAAGGTTAGTTGACGCTTGGCTTTGTCATCGTGTTTGAGCTGATTGTGTGCTGAAATACGAAGCCCAAGCCGCTGTTAAGCGACAACAAGTATTAACCTAGAATAATGCTAGGCACGATACAAGGCGCGAATCGCCGGAGATAGTTTGACCATGAGCCGTGACATGAAATCCAGCCGTAACAACCGCACCGCGAGCGCCAATAGCAGCAAAAAAAATGGTGGTAGCTCACTGATTACGGGGCTGTTACTGGGTTTATTTGTGGGGATTGCGATTGCTGTAGTAGTGGCCTTATTTTTAAATCGCAGCAATCCATTTCAAAGCAGCAAAAGCACGCCAGCGGATGCAATTGGCTCGGCGCCAGAAGCAGCAGCCAATATACCTGAAGTATTATTGCCCGGAAATGGCAAAGAAAACCCTGCTCCCGCAGTAGAAACCAGTAGCGCAGTCGCCAGCAAACCTGCGACAACGGCAGCCAGCGAAGAGCGCTTTGATTTTTATAAAATGCTACCCGAGCTCAATGAGCAAGCGCCAGCAGAAGCCAAACCGACCCCAGTCAAAGCATCGGCAGCCAAAGCCTCTGCGGTTAAAGCATCAGCCGCAAAAACGGCAGCCAGCAGCACCGCTAAAGAAGAAGCAATGAAACCCGCTTGGCTGCAAGTCGGCGCATTTAAAGACGAAGGTGACGCCGACAACCTCAAAGCAAAACTCGCACTAATTGGGGTTGAATCACGAATTCTGACGTCTGATGTACCCGACAAAGGAATTTGGCACCGAGTTCGCGTTGGCCCCTTTAATTCTGCCGCTGAACTCGATACAGTACGCAAACAATTGAAAACCAATGGCATCGACAGTGCTGTGATTAAAGCAAATTAATTTGTGAGGCAAGGCACGAGGAGCAAAAACAGATCCGGCTCCTCTTTTGCCGAATGCCGAACTCCTTACCTTTTTCTAGGAAGCAAACATGCTCAAAAACTGGATTAAAACCGTTGTATTGGCCGCCTCTTTGCTGAGCGCATCAAGTGCTTTTGCCTTTACCGAAGGTAAAGACTTTAAAGCGCTGAGCAAACCAATGCCGGTTGCCGTTGCTGGCAAACAAGAAGTGATCGAATTTTTTTGGTACGGCTGCCCGCATTGCTATGCCGTTGAACCGCATGTAGAAGCATGGGCAGCAAAATTACCGAAAGACGTCAACTTCCGCCGTGTGCATGTGATGTGGGATGGCCGTAACGATATGGAAGGTCACGCCAAAATCTTCCTCGCTTTGCAAGCGTTAGGACTCGATGGCAAGCACCAACAAGCCGTAATGAAAGCAATACAAACCGACCGTATCGAACTACGTAACGAAGCCAAATTACTGGAATGGGTGAAAAGCCAAGGCATTGACGTCGCTAAATTCAAAGCCGTCTACAACGGTTTCTCCACCAATGCACAACTCAAAAATTTGGCAGCGATGACGCGTGACTACCAAATCGATGGCGTACCAACTTTTATCGTTAATGGTAAATGGGTGACCAGCCCTGCGATGGTCGGTGCAGAAGATGCCACGATCACCAAAATGCTCGACGAGTTGATCGCCAAAGGTCGCAAAGCACCGGCCGCGAAAAAGAAATAATCAGTCAATCCTGATAAAATACAGCGCCATGATGAATAATCATCATGGCGTTTTTTTATTGATAGCGACGTATATCACGCCAGCCATTACGAATGAATGGCTAGCAAGCAATACCCTGTTGAATAAACCTCAACCTTGAAGGATCACCATGCTCCGCATTACCGAACTCAAACTGCCGCTCGACCATACTGAAGCCGAGCTCAATACCGCCATCGCCACCTATCTCAAAATTAGTGAATCTGACATCAATAGCTATATCGTCTACAAACGCAGCTACGATGCACGCAAAGGGATGATGAATCTGGCGTATATCATTGATTTGGACGTCGGCCAGCTAGAAAAGAAACTGCTCGCGCAATTCAAAGCCGATACGCACGTGCTGCCCACGCCCGACACCAGCTACCACTTTGTCGGCCAAGCACCAGCGACCCTCACCCATCGCCCCATCGTCGTTGGCTTTGGCCCCTGTGGCATCTTTGCTGCACTAATTTTGGCGCAAATGGGCTTTAAACCCATCGTGCTTGAGCGCGGGAAAAAAGTGCGCGAACGCACGCAAGACACTTGGGGCTTATGGCGCAAAAGCACGCTCAATCCAGAATCGAATGTGCAATTTGGCGAAGGCGGCGCGGGGACTTTTTCCGACGGTAAACTCTACAGCCAGATCAAAGACCCGCGCCATTTAGGTCGTAAAGTCTTGAATGAATTTGTCAAAGCCGGCGCGCCCGAAGAAATCCTGTATATCGCCAAACCCCATATCGGCACGTTTAAACTGGTTGGCATGGTGGAAAGAATGCGCGCCGAGATTGAATCGCTCGGTGGTGAAATCCGGTTTCAGCAACGCGTTGATGATTTGATTTTGACAGACTTGCCCGATGGTAATAAGCAAATTCGTGGTGTGCGTGTTACCGAAATCGGCGTAGCAGGTCAGCCAAGCAATGAAATCCTCAGCGAACACGTGGTGATCGCGCTCGGTCATAGCGCACGCGATAGTTTTGCAATGATGCACAACCGTGGCGTATTTATGGAAGCCAAGCCGTTCTCGGTCGGTTTCCGTATCGAGCATCCACAATCCTTGATCGACAAAGCGCGCTGGGGCAAATACGCCGGTCATCCAATCCTTGGTGCTGCGGACTATAAACTAGTGCATCACGCCACCAATGGCCGCGCCGTGTATAGCTTCTGTATGTGCCCGGGCGGCACGGTGGTTGCCGCTACAAGCGAGGAAGGCCGCGTCGTCACCAACGGCATGAGCCAATATTCGCGCAACGAGCGCAATGCCAATTCCGGTATGGTCGTCAGCATCAACCCGAGCGATTATCCTGGCGGCGCGATGGCGGGGATTGAGTTCCAGCGGCAGCTTGAAAGCCATGCTTATATACTCGGCGGCGAGAACTACAATGCGCCAGCGCAGCTGGTTGGCGATTTCCTTGCTGCTCGTCCATCGAAAGAAGTGGGTAGCGTTGAACCATCGTACAAACCCGGCGTAAACTGGACCGATCTAGCAAGTGCACTGCCTGATTACGCGATTACTGCAATGCGCGAAGCGCTACCTGAATTTGGCAAAAAAATCCGTGGCTACGATATGCACGATGCAGTGCTCACCGGCGTAGAAACGCGCACCAGCTCACCGTTACGCATTACCCGTGGTGACAATTGCCAATCGCTGAATGTGCGCGGCTTGTATCCTGCGGGCGAAGGCGCGGGTTACGCGGGTGGGATTTTATCGGCGGGTGTGGATGGGATTAAGGTCGCTGAAGCTCTGGCCTTGGATATGCTCAAGTAAGTAAATGACTGGCGCATCACGCAAACAAAAGGCAATGTTCGGATTTAGTGTTGATATTGTTTCGCTCTCGTCGAGCTGGGGATTTTAAAATCCCTCATATCAAGCCGACGAAGTCGGTGCAGATATATGGGTCGCCTTCTTTTGCTTACTTTTCGCAGCGAAAAGAAAAGTAAGTCCCCATCGCGGATTGCGGCTGTAAAACACAGTGCCGCAGGCACTTAAACCATCAACACCAAATCTGGTCATCACCAAATAAAATGATGTATAGCCATGTAGCCATTGCTTAACAATACTCTCAAAGCAATACCCAACAAAAAAGCCATCCACAGCGGATGGCTTTTTTAATCAACTTCAATTCAGTTTAATGCGCGCCCATCAATTGCATTGGGTCAAACGGTTTACCGTTGAGCGTAATATTGCCTTGCTGCGCGATAAAATTCGCCTTAATCAATTTGCCATCAGTCACGACAAAGCCTTGTTGAACCCCCATGCCCAAGCCTTCTTGGAACGAAGCCAGCGTATTTTCGACCGCATCAGCAGGCGAGAGATCTTTAATCAAGCGTTCAACCAAGCTTTTTGGCACTTGCATCGACACGGCTGCATCTAGTTTTTTGGTCAATGTATCTGGATTAGCAAAATCGTTTTTGGTTAAGCCTTTGGTTTGCAAATGGAAGGCCAATACCGATTCACCCTCACCCGTTTTCAGGCTCATTTTTTGGCTGTATTTCGGATCTTTGGCCAACAACGCTTCGGCTTGCGCTTCCAAAATCTTCATTTGCTCAGCAGGATTGCTGCCTTTGCATTGCAGCATGGCTTGCACACCAAAAGCCTCGTTAAACGCTTTCATCGCGCCCGCATCCAAGCGCTCTAAGCCAGCTTCCAAAGTGAGCGTACCGACTTTCTGTTGATTAACTTGCACATCATCCATCTGCCCTTTCACCACACCGCGCATCAAGCCGCCCTCAATCGCGCTCTCGCCGCTGACTTGGCTCAGCCCAAGGCGGAAATCAACAGGTTTTTCTTGTGTTGAATCAGCGAGCACCAATGATGCCAATTTCACTTGATCCTTGCCCACGTACAGGCCTTCCGATGATTTCTTTAGTTTTGATTCATAATCCAAAGCACCTGTCGCGAATTTGCTCTTTTGCGCTTTGGTCACCACTTCCAAGCCACCTTGCTTGAGCGTGGTATCAAAGAAACTAAACTGGCGATCTGACTGCACCGTCGCGTTCAGCGCTTGCACGGTCACTGTCGTGCCAGATTCTTCCACCATAAAGGCAGGAACTGCAAATTCAGTGCGAAATCCGCCCGAGAAATCGAGCTTGGTATGAATGCTGAGCGGCTGTTTATCTTTAAAAATTTTAGCCAATTCTGCCTTGGTTTTTTCATCGAACTGAATTGCGGTATCAATCGTCATATTAAACGGATGATGGCTGATGGTATTTTGCAGCGTGAGCGTGCCCAACTTGCCATTAAGGGGATGAGCCGCGTCGACACCCGTTTCGCAGCCAATTTGGTAGGTGACATTTTCAACTGCACCAAATAAGCTTTTTTGCAGATCACGTTTCACCACTTTAATCGCAGGATACTGGCTCAAGGCTGCCGCATTATTATCGAGCGCAGTCGAGATTTGATTGCCCGCATACCAGCTCGCCCCAGCGTAGCCGCCCCCTAACACCACCACAGAACCCAATGCCAGCAATACAATCTTATTCATCATCGCCCTCTGACTTTCAATTTACCAAAAATTAACGTAAGCAATAAATTTACCACGTAATGATAAAGAAAGACATGACTCTGGGCGATTGATCAACGGCAACTCACAAAAATCGACTACTGCGTAACAACATGCCCACTTAAGTAATGGGGAAAATCACATTTTGGCGGCTAAAATCAGGCGGGCGCGGGCAGAGTGATCACGCTCAGCCCTTCGGGTTTGACAGCGAGTAAAGCAAATTTCAATGGACTTTAGGCATCCACTGAATCACGCTAATTGCTTGCTCTAGGCGCTGCAAAGCGGTATTTTTTTTCGTCAATTCAATATTTAAAGCCGCCGCCAACGGTACTGTGTGGGCGATTTCACCATTGGCATTTTTGATCGCGCGGGCAATCATTTGGGCGTCTGATTCGGTAAAGCGCGTCGCCCACTGCGCCGGCACGGTACTCGCTTGCTTGGCTTTGCGGCCTTCCATCACAAACTGCAATGCGGCGCTGCCTATCATCACAATATATTGCGTCGTGCGTGGATCTAAACTGGCTTTTGCGGCTTCGATTTCGGCGATTTGCTGGCGAAGCTCTTCAGCAGGGGTCATGTCGATGTCCTGATTATTTGGCGCGAAGTGCAATGCGTTTTTCATCGTTTTCTACTTACAAAGAAGGTGGCGAACAATAGCATAACAAAGCAACAACAACTTCAATCCTCAGCCAATGCGCACTCACCTCAATCGGATTGAGCGCACAGAACGCTTCAATCAATCCAATTAAACTGGATTAGTTGCCTGATTTTAATCGTCTTGCCAATAGGCCTCAATCAACTCACCATCCGCATCGATCACCCAATATTCCTTGCCATATAAATACACACTATCGCCCACCTCGTATTCCACCCACGGTGGAATTTGCTCAGGCAGCAGTGGTATCGCAGCAACATCGTCGGGTTTCTGCTTAGCCATGACTGCGTGCCAAATTGAGCACCAACAAGCGGCGCAAGATTTCTTCATCGCTCATCACGGGCGTGTAGTCATCCCAGCCATAGGCTTGTGCTACGGCCAGATCCAGCTTTTCGTGGGCGCGGGCAAGCCAGCTTGGGCGCTCGTTGTAGAGATTGGTCAGTGTGCGTTTTTTCAGCGCAGCGGCGTGTTCGGGTTTGGGGATAATGCGGTCGGGAAAGCCCGCCACCACTTCGGGTATGCGGGTGACCCATTCGGGCGGGTTTAGCCAGTTTTCGCGCAGGGTGTTTAGCCGGGCTGCCGCAGCGGCGATGGCGCGGGCGTGCTGGATTGCTGCTTTGGGGTATTGCTCGCTAAGCTTTGGTAAAACTAGCTCGCCATCTGATACCGTGCCATGTATCGTGTCGGCGGGCGTTAGGCCGGCGGGGAAGGGGAAGGTAGCAAAGGTAGTGGTTGGTGTGTAGCGGGGACGACCGCCTTCTACCCCATCTCCATGAATAGAACCTTGTGCCAGCGACCAAACTTCGTGTAGCCGCGAATGAACAATACCGAACGTCGTGTCGTCGGCGCGGGCAATCACGATCAGTTTTTTATCGGGCAGGATTGCGCCGTTGAGCCAAACAAAAGTGCGATGCTTGGCGGTTTCGGGGCTGGCGATGTAGCGCGGTAAATCCTTGATGGCGATACGCATATCTTCACCCGTTCTTCCAAAGCGCCACCAATATTTCTTCCGGTTTTTATCTTTGTTTTTGTCACGCTCAGGCTTGACATGCATTTCTACAAAAGCAAACGGTAGTTCAAATAAGGCAGCCTCGTCCTGACTCAGGTGACAGCCAAAATCAATGATCCAGCCATCTGTATAGCGTGAAGTGACGTCTTGACCATTTAAACGTGGTTTCAACACCAAGCTGTTTGGTTGGGCATGTGGATTTGGTTGTTTTAACCATTCTCGTGCCTGAGTACCAGTGATATCAAAAGCGCCGTTT
The DNA here is from genome assembly GCF_016881405.1 of Deefgea chitinilytica. Classification (GTDB taxonomy): domain Bacteria; phylum Pseudomonadota; class Gammaproteobacteria; order Burkholderiales; family Chitinibacteraceae; genus Deefgea; species Deefgea chitinilytica. The sequence goes on along the minus strand of NZ_WOFE01000007.1, from coordinate 57,149 downwards.
TTTTCTGGCCCCTGAAATGCCACTCCCGCGTTTTCTGCCAAGGGCTTGGCCAGCGTCAGATCACACGATGATTCATCGCCACCCACTGTCAAATCGGCATTAATCCGCGCCACTGGCTGGCCGTCGAGGCAAGCGTAGGATGGGTGGAGCCCCGCAGGGGCGATACCCATCGCGGCATCGATTTGATGATGGGTATCGCTACGCTCCACCCATCCTACGGTTGGCTCAATACCGAAACACACCAGCGACACGCGTACCGCCGCGCCTTCGTTGACCCACGGCTCATCTGACCACGCGTTAAAAATAGGCGCATCGGCGACAATCGCGTCAAGCACTTTGCGATTGCTGCCATTGCGAATGGATTGTGTGGAGACCAGCCCGGCGCGCAGGCATTGCCCCGCAGCGATCTGCTCACGCGCTTTATGAAACCAATAGCAGACCAAGTCGGCACCGCCGGGCACCTGCGCGTCGTACAGACGATTGAGCGCATCAAAATAAGCGCGCCCCAGCTCACCGCTTTTCTTGCTACCGCCCAAAAACGGCGGATTGCCAACGATCGCGTCGCAGGCTGGCCACGCCGTGGCCTTGCCGTCTAAATCAATCAGCGCGTCGGTGTTCTGAATATGATCAAGTGGCTTGAGCAGCGGGCGTTCGTTCAGCGGATAGCCGTTGGCCTGCATCCACTGGATTTCGCCAATCCAGACGGTGACGCGCGCCAGCTCGGCAGCGTAAGGGTCTAGCTCCAGCCCCAGCACATTGGCGGGGCTCACCTCGATGCCGACTTGGCGTTGCAAGCCTAAATCGGCGGCTTCGATATTGGCGCGGTGCTCTAGATCTTTGAGCGCCTTGAGCGCCAGAAACAGGAAGTTGCCGCTGCCGCAAGCGGGGTCAAGCACGCGGAAATTACGCAGCATTTCCAGATAATGCTGGAAGGTTTTTTGCGCTTTTTTATATGCCGCGTCATTGTGTTTTTTTGATTTGGCGAGCTGCTCAGCGATGTCGCTGCGGGTGCTCTGCCATTGGGCGGCTAGTGGCTCGACAATCACCGGATTGATAATTCGCATGATCGAGGCACGGTCGGTGTAGTGCGCGCCGAGCTGGCTGCGTTTTTTCGGGTCTAGCCCGCGCTCGAATAATGTACCGAAAATCGTCGGGTCAATCGCACGCCAGTCGAGCAATGCAGCCTGATGCAGGCGGAATACGTCGTCGCTATTGAGTGCCGGAATGGCGATGTTTTTGAATAAGCCACCATTGAACCAGCGAATTTCATCGTCGCCATAATCGCCGCCCTTTTGCATGGCTTTGAATAGTGCGGTCAATCGGTCAGTGACGCGTTCGGGCTTGGCGAGATTTTTCTCCAGCAAGGTCGTAAACAGTTTGCGCGGCAGCAGTCCTTCGTCCTCGGCAAACATGCAAAATAAGCATTGAATCAAAAAGTGAGCCACTTCGGTGGCGGGCAAATCCCGTGCACGCATCGCTTCGGCAATGTCACCAAACTTGCCTGCCGCTTCTTCGGTAATCGCGGCGGTTGATTTGATGGGTCGCAGTTTTTCCGGTTCGGTAAATACCCAGCGCAGTATTTGTCTGGGCTTCTCATCCAGCAGATCTTGCAGACGAATACGATGTACTTCGTGCGGATAGCCCGTAAAGGCGGTGTGGATTTCTATACTTTCGCGATCACAGACAATCAGTAACGGCGGGTTGTCTAAATTAAGAGCGTAATCCGTCAGCTGTTTGAGTGCTGCTTTGAGATCACGGCCAGGCTTTTTGTTTTCCCACGCAAAATGATCACGCTTCCACACATCGGCCCAACCCTCGCCACCGCTCGTTTTGCTGGCTCCACGCTCGAAGCAATAGTTTTCTGGATCGTAGGGCTTTTCAACTCCAAGCAACTCACACAAATCTGCAAAGTGCAATTGTGCGCCTGCGCGTTCATTGAGATCGTTATTGGTCCATTTCTGGATAAACTGAGCAGGTGTCATTAGGGTATATCTTTAAGATTATTAATTAATTTGGCATAGATAAACATACCCAAACTTAATTGGCAATGTTCAGATTTGATGCTGATGGTTTTTTCTCTTGAAATAGTCCTCACGCCTTTGATGACATAACTCTAATGTTGACTCAAACCATCGCTGAGCGACATTCGATAAGCCCGCCATGCAGGAATCACGGCAATACTCGCCCCAGCAAGCAATGTTGCCAGTAGCAGACCATATTCATGGCTTGACGGCGCGTTGATTGCGATATGCAAACCATAAAATTCTTGCAGTATTGAGCCAAAGACTTTGATTAACAAGTACAACAGCGACATACCCAGAACAATACCAACAGCAAGCAGTAACAGCGTCTCGCCCATCACCAACACAAAGATCTGCCCCGCACTAGCACCGACCGAGCGTAAAATCGCCATTTCGCGGCGGCGCTCATTTAAGCCGGTGAGTAAAGCTGTCAACATGCCCAATAAACCAATCACCATCACAAAACCTGACACCACCAACAAAGCTTGCTCAGCAATTCTCAGCAAAGCCCATAATTCTGATAACGCGACCCCCGGCATCACCGCCATTAAAGGCTCACCTTTAAATTGATTCACCGTACGCTGAAAACTAAAAATCGACGTTCTCGAGTGAAGTCCAACATAAAACGCAGTAATCGAACTCGGCGGTGGGATAGCGCGGTTTTCATCCGCCGCCAACACCCCCGAGCTAGACAACAGTGAGGCACTACCCGATTCCCAGCCTTCGTGAATCGCCGTCAAACCATCCAAACTCACATGCACCGTATCATCGACGGGCGTTCCAGTGGGAGCAAGAATGCCAACGATGGTAAAGGGCTGATCGGTATGATCCGTGAGCGCGCCGTCGCCACTGCCATGCGTCAAAGTGATTTTTTGCCCTAAACTGTAGCCGCGCTTTTGTGCAACATTTGCGCCCAGCACTGCGTCGTGAGTTTTGATAAAAACGCGCCCGTGACGGAAAGCAAGCGCCTGCTGCTCGCCAACACGTAAATGCCTGAAATAATCCAGCGTCGTGCCCAGCACGGCAAAGCCGTGATGACTATCGCCCAGCGACACCGGAATCGTCCACGCCACGCGCGGATCGGCGGCGAGCGCCTGATAGCTATCCCAGCCAATATTATTGGTCGCATTACCAACCCGAAATACGCTATACAGCAGCAATTGCACCGAGCCGGTGCGCGCGCCGACAATCAAATCCGTGCCGCTAACCGTATTGGCAAAACTATTTTTCGCCTCAGTGCGCAAACGCTCAACGCCAAGCAGCAATAACACCGACAACGCGACGGTCAACACCGACAACGCAACGGTTAAGCGCCGATTGAGTAGACTCTTGAACGCGATTTTAAACATCGGCCAGCTCCAGATTGCCACGATTGATTCTTAGCAAATCCACGCTGCGGTCAAACTGCAGCGCCAATTGCGGATCGTGACTGACTAAAAGCACAGCGGTTTGCTGCTCGTCGGCACATTCAAACAATAATTTGATAAACGCGGTACGACGGTCAACATCGAGTGCCGATGTCGGCTCATCAGCAATCAACACTTCGGGCGCGCCAATCAGCGCCCGCGCCAAAGCCACGCGCTGCTGCTGCCCCACCGACAGTGCATTCACGGTGCAATTCAAATAAGCCGTCAGATCCAAGCGTTCCAACAGATGCAAAGCTTGTTGTTGCGGATTACCAGCGCGATGACGGCGAATTTTGGAAAATTGACACGGCAGCAGCACATTATCGAGTACCGATAAATAGCTCAGCAGATTGAATTGCTGAAACACATAGCCAATATGATCGGCACGAAAACGGTCACGGGCAGGGCCAGACATGACTGCCAAATTTTGCCCCAACATCCACACTTGCCCCCGCTGTGGCACTTGGATTCCCGTCAAAATCGACAACAAAGTGCTCTTGCCGCTACCGCTAGGGCCATGTAAAAAGACACGCTCACCCCGCCCAAGGGTAAACGCGGGAATATCTAAGGTTGGCTGCGCGGCACGCGGCCAAGTGAATTGCAAATCAGCCAGTTCAATGAGCACCGCGCACCTTCCTTACAATAATCAAACTTCAATGCATTTAAGTAGGCTGACAAAAATTTCCGCCCATCGTTGGCTCGCCTCGCTGTACTACTTGTACTATCTTCGGCTTCGCCGCCTTGTTCGAAAACTTTTGCTCAGTTACTTATTTCAAATCCAGCACTTGACCCGGTTTAAGCTTGAGTTGCTTCTGGCCTTGCGGCGTTGCCAGATTGACCGTCAATGATTTAAACCCGGGAAACAACTGCCACAGCGGTAATTTGACTTGTGTGGCTTGATTGCTGCACTCAAACACATATTCGACCGAAATATCGCTATGCTCGCCCTTACCAAAGGTCGGCATCGTCACAGCGGGTTTAGCACTTTTACATTGCGCATTCAAAGCAAATAGATTGGCAGGCACTTGCAATTGCGCGGCCACGTCTTTGACTTTGTTTTTCTCATAATCGCTTTTTGGTGCTCGCTCAAAACCCAGCAAATTATCCGCCGGGCTCTCCAAAGTGATCTGCACTTGCAGCCCATCCACCACCACATCCAACTCAGCTACCCCATGCACATGGGCGGAATGTGGCGCAGCCATTACAGGTATCGACACCAAAGCCATGATTAATAATGATTTCATACAAATACCCCTTACTTTGTTGTGTTATACGCGCGAACTTCTGAGGCGAGCATTTGATAACCAACGTCAACATCAGCAGCGCCGTCGGCCAAAGCCAGATTCGCTTTAGCCGATTTAATCGCTAGTTTGCCCACCACGGTCACTGGAGCAAATAAATCGCCTTGTGCAAATCCAGCAGGATATTGCACCACGACCATTTGATTGGGCGGCGGTGCCGGTACATGGATACACGCGCCAATCACTGGCACCAATAAAAATTCAGTCACCAGTTTGCCTTTGAGTTTAAGCGGCAATAAATAGCCACTGAGCTCAATCACTTGCCCTTGCAGGCTGGGTATCATTTCACTGATGCGTTTTTTTTCGAACGCTTCAATCTCAGAAATCAACGGTTTTAAATCTTTCAAATCTTCCTTTAATAAAGCAACATCTGCCGCCGTCAAATTCGCAGGCTTCACTTTATTACTTTCGAGTTGTTGCTTAAGTTCCAGCTGCTGAATCGCTCGCATCAAACGGCTTTTTTGTTCTTGATTCATGCTAGTAATAGCCTTGCGTAACGCGGGGTCATCAGGCTGCAACTGCGGCCATTTCACCACTTTGGCCTCCGCCGCCAGAACCAAATTACTGAACAAGGCAGCAATCAATATCAACAATACGCGAGCCATGAGTATTCACCGTGTTTATCGTGCGGCAATTCTAACGAGCTTGCGTGGTTCTGGTTAGAAAAAATAATTAGCGCCGCATTTTGTATACGAAGTACAACTGCAATCAGTTTGCAATATGAAAAGACTAGGATCAGTTTTAATCCATTCACGTCGAGGAAGTGCCATGAAAAAAGCTGCACAATTATTCACGACTCAACTTAAGACACGCGACGCGTTCAAAAAAACACTCGCCGAACGCATGGTCGGTAAAGCCCCTTTTGCCTGGCTCAAGTTTGCCACCATGCCAACTAACGCAAAATGACCATCTAGTTAGACCTCGCCATCGGCTCTGGTCACGAGCGAGGCATCCCATAGCGGAACGCCAGCCACTCAACTCGGTCTTACACCCCAGCCGCGCACAAAAACTGCGCAGCAGTGCACTGGCTGAACGGAGTTACACTTTGCAATAAATATGCAACATATTGATCTATATAAATATTTGCGTATGACAATTAGATACACAGGCCGCAAATAAGCGTTTACCCTAATGTGCAATGGATTGCAACAGCTTACAATTGGTCTTCAATTCTTCAAAGGGATATAACCCATGCCACAAGCAAAAACCGTCGCCAAGAATTCAGCGCCGTCTCCTGCGAAAGCAAAACCGAATTCAAAGCAAAATTTTGTTGAGCGTATGGCCAATGGGAAGCCTTTTGATTGGCTCAAAGTAGACGCCACCCAAGCCCAGCAAAAATAAATCGGTACTATTTCCGAATAAAAAAACGCCAGCTTAAGCTGGCGTTTAAAGTTTTTTGCACCCAAAACCAAGCACAAACTCACTCACTGAGCGCTTAAGCGCAGCCATCTGCGGTGCAAAATGCATTAGGCTCCGCAACAGCCAGCGGCGTGACGTGCTGCAACAGCGCTTGCAATTTCGCAATAAACTGCTTTGGCTCACCTAGATACGGCGAAATATCAATCAGCTGCTGTACGCCCTGTTTTTCCAGCACCAGCGAGGGAAACCCACGTAAATTCCGGCGCTTCATTGCCATTCGCGTAGCATTAAAATGCGCATCAAGATCTACCGCTTGCTCGCTCATGGCCTGTGCAAATGCTGCGCTTGCAAAGCCTAATTCGACCGCCAATCCCAGTAGCACCGTGCCATCGGCAATCCGTTGCCCTTGCGCATAATGTGCGTGCTGAATCCGCGCCAACATCGCCAAACCAGTTTGCCCGATACCGTCATCGCCACCTAAAGCGGCCGCAGCCAAAACGGCCAAGGTCGGTGGTGTTGAATCAAACACCGCATTTTGATCCAGCAACAAACCATTAAAGTATGCTTCACCAAACGGCTGACCAGTCAAGGCGGCGATGCGCTGATCGTGCGGCATTACGTAGTTGCGCAAGGTTGGCGTCACCGTTTGGCGATTCTCACCACTCATCATGCCGCCAGCGTGCAATTGAACCGCCAACGCTTGGCTCTCTGCTGCCGCGCGCAGCAAGGGTGCCGCGGCGTAGCACCAGCCACATAAGGGATCAAAATAATAATGAAGTACCGGTTTGCTGGCGGCGCTGTCGCTACGGCTTACCATTTCATTTCACCCTTATTCACTTTCGCGCCGATCTCTAATGCCATGCCCAAACCTGCATCGGGATAGGCTTTTTTCATGCTGGCGATCAATTCGGCGCTGTTTTTGGCGGCTGCAGCGTTTTTCTCAAACGTTTGCAGGTATTGCTTGGTGTAGGCGATGTTGCTCACATCCAGCTTGCTACCCGCTTGCATATGCCCCGGCACGATGACTTCGGGTTTTAAGGCCGCCATGTCATCCAATTGCGCAATCCACAATGTGCGTTCAGCGGCATTTTGCGTATCAGCAGTCCAGACATGCAAGCCACCAAACACGCCGATATTGCCAGTAATCGTCTTAGTCGATGGAATCCACACATACGGGCGGTGCGCGAGTGGCCCCTTGGTACCACGAATTTCAATTTTCTCGCCATCAACAGTCAAAGTTTCGCCCTTCAACGCCGCTGGTAGCACGGGTTTCTTCGGCGCATTGGCGCCCATTTTGGGGCCCCAAAATGCGACTTTGCCGTCAAGCTTGCTACTGATTTTCGCCAACACTGCTGGCGTTGCCACGACTTCGGCATTCGGGAACATTTGTTTTAGCACTTCAACGCCAAAATAATAATCAGGATCGGCTTGGCTCACAAAAATCGTTTTCAATTCTTTACCACTATCGAGCACATTTGCGCCAATTCGCAGCGCATCAGCGCGAGTAAAGCCCGCATCGATCACAATCGCCTCTTTTTCGCCGTAGATCAGCGTTGAATTGGCATGAAAACTATTGCCATCGGCGTTATACACTTTCATTTGGAGTGGCTGCTTAGCGGTTTCTGCCTGTGCGTTAGCAAAGGTCAAAGCAAGGGTGGCGGCAAGTAAAGTAGTGCGAAACATAGTGAATCTCCGTTCGGTGTTTGATTAAAGTGACGCTAGTGTAGTTGCATGAAACGAACGGATAAATAGACTAAACTGCGCATGATTGTTGCAATATTCGAGCAGATAGCAAGGAAACACTATGGACCGACTCACTGCGATGAAGGTATTTAGCGAAGTGGCGCACAGCGGCAGCTTTAGCGCCAGCGCTGATAAGCTCGACATGTCGCGCGCGATGGTTACGCGTTATATCGCCGAACTCGAGCAATGGCTCGGTGCACGGCTGCTGCAGCGCACGACGCGCCGCGTCACGCTGACTGATGCGGGTGAAAATTGCCTACGGCGCTGCCAGCAAATGCTGGCCTTGATGGAAAATATCGAAGAAGAAAGCATAAGTCACGATGGCGAGCTGCGCGGCCAATTGCGCCTCACCAGCAGTATGTCGTTCGGATTTGCACATTTGGCCGCGGCAATTAGCGATTTTCTGGCGCAGCATCCCTTGCTTAAAATCGATCTGAATGTCAGCGACACCGCGGTGAATTTAGTCGAGGCGCGGATTGATCTGGCAATCCGCATCAGCAGCGAACCCGACCCAATGTTAATCGCCCGCCCCTTGGCTCGCTGCGACTCTATTTTGGTTGCATCACCAGGGTATTTAGCTGCAAGCAATACTTTAAAAGAACCAGCGGAACTTACCCAACATAAATGTTTAAGCTATGCGAATTTTGGCAAAAGTGTTTGGCACTTTTCGCGCGGCGATGAAACGACGCAAGTCGGCGTTACTAGCCGTTTCAGCGCCAACGAAGCCACCGTATTGCTATACGCCGCACTCGCTGGCTGCGGCATCGCGCTACAACCGACTTACCTTGCCAAGCCCTACATCGACAGCGGCGCGCTGCAAATTGTACTGCCCGATTGGCAAGTCCCCGCGATGACCATCTACGCACTCTACCCTTCTCGCCGCCACCTTTCGCCCGCGGTGCGCGCTTTGCTTGATTTTCTAGTACAGCGGTTTGCTACGCCTTCGTGGTAAATAAAAAAGGGGCTTGCGCCCCTTTTTCAATGCAAAACACCATTTTTAATGCTTTTTTCGTTCCGAAAACTTCAAAATTGGATCAAGCATCAATAAGAAGAACAGCGAAATGGTTAAATTAAAAATCAAATGCGCGGCAGCGACGACTTGACCAGTATCACTAATATGCTGAGTCAACTGATTCGACAGCAGTGCGATAAACGGGAAAAACATCAACAAGCCAACGCCTTTGAACAAGAAATTGTAATACGCGGTTTTTTTGGCAATCGCACTCATGCCCATACTGGCAATCAGCGCAGTCGACGTAGAGCCGACATTAGCACCGAGCGCAATCGCAATCGCGGCCTGTGGCGGCAAAAAGCCTTGTTGCACAAATAAAATCGCTAAACCGGTGGTCACACTGCTCGATTGCACAATCGCTGTAATCACAATCCCCGCTAACACCCCCACCAAGGGCGAATTGGCTTGCGCCATTAATTCCATCACCGCAGGTAATTCACGCAGCGGCATTACCGCACGCGAAATCAAATCCAGCGCGGCAAAAATCATCCCGAAATAAAACAGCGAACGACCGAATTGACCATAGCGTTTTGGCAATAAGGAAACCAACGCCCCTAAGGCAATAAAAATCGGGCCAATTTCAGTCAATTTAAACGATACCAACCATGCCGTGGCCGTCGTACCCACATTGGCGCCGAGTAATACGCCCAAGCTCGCGCGAAACGAAATCACCGACGCATTCACCAAGGCAGTCGTTAACGACGACACCGCGCTGCTCGACTGTAAAATCGCCGTTGCAAACGCACCGACCGCAAAACCAGCCCAACGATTGGACGTCACCTTGCCCAGCCAATCTTGTAAAGTATCGCCACCAACAGCTTGCAACTCACGGCTAAAGCCTTCAAGTGCGTACAAAAAAATTGCAATCGCGGCAATAATCGCTACCAGTGTTTCAAACATGCCCATCCCTTTTTCTCAAATTTTTTTCTGATGCTCAACTCAGTAACGCTGCTGCTGACTGGCGCTTGGCTGATCGGCCAAGCCATCGTCGATTCTAGCGTGGAACGGCATGGATTGCACCGAGCGATGCCAAATGGATGATCCTGCTGCAGTCGCTTCATCACCGGCCGAGCACGATGCCTCTCCCTGCTCAAAGCACAGATCTGGCATAATACGGGTCGCAGCCAGTCACGTCGCCAAACCAGTAATTCATTGGGTATTCTCTTTAATCCAATATCTAACAATGCCTGTGGCAACATACATCAATATCAGGAGTGTTTTGTGTTCATCCCCACCATCAACACCGAGATCCCTACTTATGGCGCTGATGAGCTCACAGAACAGAGCTGGCAATGGCTACATGCTGTCGCACATTTAGTTGCGCAAGAATTGGCTGAGCAAGCCAAGGGCACACTGGCCTTGCTGGAAGATCAAGACCGCGTATATTGGCTAGCGATTATTGGAGATGAAGGCTTTTTGGCCACGGCGACGATTTTTGAAGGCGAGATTGGCATCCAGCACGGCACACTACTGCGTGATCTGTATGGTTTCTCTGTTGAAGAACTGCACTTTCTGCGTGAAGGACTTACGGCCTGGCTCAGCCAGCAAACCACGCTAAAAATCGCCGATCATCGCAGCCTACAACGCTGGCATGAGCTGCCAGCCAGGCCGCACGATTGGTTTGAATAAAGCACGCCAAACCAAACATCAACAAACTGCGCTTAGCGGGATGCGACTCCTTTGGACAGCTCAAGCGGATATTTTTGCGCGTTCAACTGCAACTTTTCTCGCGCAGCTGCAAGTAGATCAATCTGCGTCATCTCACAAAAGCGCAATAAATACAGCAAGATATCCGCCGCCTCATGCGCACTTGCCGTGCGCTGTGCGTCGCTCAGCACGAGCGAATCCTGCGACTCTACCCACTGAAAAATCTCCAGCAACTCGGCGGCCTCGACTGTCAGCGCCATCGATAAATTTTTCGGGCTATGAAACTGTCGCCAGTCCCTTGCTTCAGCAAAATCATTCACCTGCTGAATCAATAATTGTAATGAATCACCTCGCGTCATTGATTTACTCCTGTTCAAATTGAATTTGCCCTATCTGACTTGGCAGTGACTCATTCCGCACAACGCCATGCACATCTTCACCATGCGTCAGCATCACCAGAACAAAAAAATTAATATTATTAGATACTTATAAAGAAAACCGCTCGACGCCTAGCGCCAAGCAAATCCATTTTATTTACTTGACATTACCAGAGCTTAACCAAGAATTACCATTAATACCCATAAGGTAGTAATTATTTATTGCTACTTCCGACTGCCCTAGCAGAGCCTAGTGATCGTAATTCGAGGTAAGCCAATGAAAATCTCAATCAAGCAGCGCATCATTTACACCGTGTTGTTTTTATCCATGCTCTTGGTCTTAATGGGTGGGATGGGATTGTACAATCTAAATGAAGTCAATCGCTCACTGAAGACCGTTTACGAAGACCGCGTAGTGCCACTCAAACAGCTCAAGCTCGTCGCCGACGCGTATGCAGTCAACATGGTTGACGCAATGAATAAAGCCAACGCAGGCATGCTAACCGCCGAAGAAACCGCAAAAAACATCCAACAAGCCAAAGCCGATATTGCCCGCGAATGGGGTGCGTATAAAGCCACGACCCTCACGCCAGAAGAAGCCAAACTCGCCGCCGAATCTGAATCGCGCTTTAACCGCGCCAATGAGGAAATTAATAAACTAGAACAGTTTCTCGTCGGTAAAACAGACATTATTCAAGGCGATCTGATTCAGTTTATTGAACCTTTATATCGTGCTATTGATCCGGTAGGTGAACAAATCACGGCACTGATGAATTTGCAACTTGACGTTGCCAAAACCGAATACACCAGCGCACAAGCCAGTTATGAACGGGTCAAACTGATTGCCATCAGCATGATCGTGCTAGGCTTGGTACTCGCGCTGATTTCTTGCATTTTGCTACTACGAGCCATCTCAATTCCGCTCACCCGCGCGGTAGTCATCGCCGAAAACATCGCTGGCGGCAAGCTCGACAATGAAATTACGCTACGCGATTACGATGAAATGAGTTTGCTACTGAATGCAATGCACGGTATGCAGTGTACCGTGCTGCAATTTATTCAGGCGCAAGCCGATATGGCCAAACAGCACGCAGCGGGTACGACTAGCGCTCGGATGAATGCCGAGTATTTTTCGGGCTCATTTCAGGAAATGGCCAAAGAAACCAATCAATTAGTGACGTCTCACATCCAAGTCACCGAGCAAACAGTGCAGGTGATCGCCCAGTACGCACAAGGTAATTTCGATGTGGATATGGTGCGCCTGAACGGCGATCAGGCACAAATCACGCAGGCCGTTGACCAAGTCAAACAAGCGCTGCTGGCCATCAGCAATGACATCAAGCTGATTGCCGAAGCGGGTGCGCAAGGCAACTTTAGCGTACGCGTCGATGCTGAGCGTTACCAATTCAAATTCAAAGCCATGGTCGAAGATTTAAACCTATTGATCAATACCTGTGATATCGGTTTCAACGACATCTTGCGCGTTGCCAATGCCCTTTCACAAGGCGATTTAAGCCAAACCATTCAAAAAGATTATCCCGGCTTATTTGGTCGCGCCAAAGACGGAGTCAACCATACCGTCTTTGCGCTCAGTAGCATCGTGGCAGAAATCGAAACCATCGTCGCCGCCGCTGCCGAGCAAGGTAATTTTAGCCAGCGGCTTGAATTACTCGACAAACAAGGCTTTAGCGCGAGGCTGGCCACCTTGCTCAATCGGCTCTCGGAAGTAACAGAAACTGGGCTGCGCGATGTGATGCGCGTTGCAAATGCCCTCGCAGAAGGCGATCTAACGCAACAAATCACCCAAGACTATGCTGGGCTATTTGGTGAAACCAAGGATGGCATCAACGCCACCGTCGACAAGCTGCAAATATTAGTAGGAGAGATTCAACAAGCAGGCCGCACGATCAATATCGCATCACAAGAAATTACGCACGGCAACGCCGATCTATCGCGCCGTACCGAAGCACAAGCAGCCAATCTCGAAGAAACCGCCGCCAGCAGCGAAGAGCTGGCCAGCACCGTCAAACAAAATGCGGAAAATGCAATTGAAGCCAGCCAACTGGCGCGCAATTCAGAACAGATTGCGAAAAAAGGTGCGTGTCTGGTTCAAGATGCCGTCAGTAGCATGGCTGCGATCAACGATGCCTCTAGCAAAATTGTCGACATTATCAGCGTGATTGATAGCATTGCCTTCCAAACCAATATTCTGGCACTTAACGCTGCAGTTGAAGCCGCCCGCGCCGGAGAACAAGGGCGTGGCTTTGCAGTCGTCGCTGCAGAAGTCAGAAATCTCGCGCAACGCTCCGCCGTTGCCGCCAAAGAAATCAAAACACTGATTGGTGACAGCGTGAACGAAGTTGAGCGCGGCAGTCATATCGTGAATAGCGCAGGGAGCACGATGACTGAAATCGAACTCAGTATTCAGCGAGTCACCCAGATCATGAGCGAAATTGCTGAGGCGTCCAAAGAGCAAAGCGCTGGGATTGCGCAGGTCAATCAGGCGGTAGCGAATATGGATGAAGTGACGCAGCAAAATGCGGCGCTGGTCGAAGAAGCGGCCGCCGCCGCCGAATCATTGCAAGAACAAGCGGGGCAATTGGCCGAATTGGTCGGCGTTTTCATACTCAAAAACAACAGCCCCCATACGTCCTTTGCACCGAACAAGCTCCCGCTAAAAACAGCGTCGGCACCGACAACGAAAGTAAAACCAATTGCAAAACCGCCAATCCAAGCAACGATCAAAGATGAAGACGAAGAATGGGCAGAATTTTAAGCAGCAAGATTTCACTCAAGATAGGGCGCAAGCCCTATTTTTTTATTCTGTTCAATTAGCGTTTTTTTTTCTGACTAACTACACTGAACACAGGTACTTTAGTCTAGGGTAAAAACATGGCGGAAACGACAACAAAGCCCATCATTTTAGTGGTCGACGACGATGCAATCATTCGTGTTGTAATACGAAAAATACTCGAAACTGAATATCAAGTAGTCGAAGCTGCAGATGGAGAGGCTGGGCTACAAAAAGCACGAGAAATCAAACCCGTCGCAGTAATTGCTGATGTGCAAATGCCCAAAATGAATGGCTTTGCTTTATGCAAAGCCATTTGTGATGATTTTGAATTATCAGACATCCCCGTCATGATGATATCGGCCGAAGAAAACGCCGATGAATTACTCAAAGTATACGATGTTGGCGGGCAGGGTTTTATCACCAAGCCAATCAACCACAAAGCGCTACTGACCCGCATCGCTCACATGCTGCAACAGAGCGCAGAACGCGCACAGATGAAATCCCAGATTAGCTATGCCACTAACACTGCATTTACGGCAATGAGTAGCATGAGCGAAACGGGTTTGTTAATGGAAACGCTCAAAAACTTCAATGGCAGCAATACCGCACAAGGACTGGCGCAATTATTAATTGCCGCGCTTCAGCAATTCCAACTGGACGGAGTCGTCCAGCTTAAAACCGATGCAGGTATCGTTGCACTCAATTTAAAAGGAGAAGCAAGCGGAGTCGAACTCGCTGTATTGCAAAAAATGGCAACGATGGAACGGATTGTACGCTTTCGCAATCGCCTATCAGTCAACTATCCAAATGTGCAATTGATCGTGAACAATATGCCGGTCGATGATGAAGAACGCTCTGGGCGCCTACGCGATCACCTCGCAATTTTAATTGAAGCGGCCGAATCACGACTTGAGGCGATCAAAGTCAAAACCACACTCATCGCCACACAAAATCAATTGGCCATCATGAGTTCTATTCAATCCTTAACCACAACCTTGAGTGAAATCGATCAGCAACAACGGCAAGGCAATGTCGAACGAGCGGCGTTGTTTGGTGATGTGATGATGAATATGGAAAGCGCCCTCTCTGCTTTTGGTTTATCAGACCGGCAAGAAGAAAGTCTATTAAGCGTGGTTCGCAATGGCTGGGAAAAAATCACCGCCATCTATACCGATGAAGCTGCGCTACAAAACAAACTAAGCCAAGTTGTGCAAACGCTCAAAAATTCACTCGAAGAAATTTGAGCACCAACATCGCAAAAAATATCGACGTATTTAAATACAGTCATTTAAAATCAATAGATACGTCGATATACCCAATCTAAAAATCATTCAAGATGAAAATGTAATTCAACCGTATTCTTCGCTGGATCCTGTATAAAAATCTGGCTAATCCCTTCGTCAGCAAAATCCAAACGGCGATAGTTGATACCTAATTGATCTAACTTCAAGACGGCCTGTTCAATATTGCAACAAGTAAACGCAATATGATCGACCACGCGAGGCGCATCCAAAACCACACTCGCATCGCCCTTGAGCACTGATAAATGAATCACTGGCTGCGCGCCAGCGTACAACCAATAGCCCTGCGTACCAAATGGCGGGCGAAAGCCAACTTGCAACTGGATAAGCTCGCAATAAAATGCGCGCATCGCTTCGAGTAAATCAGCCGGCACACGCAAATTGATATGATTTAAACCTAAATTTTTCATTGCAAACTCCCTTTAAAATAAGCGCAGTATTTCGCGAAGGTCTGCGCGATAAATCCACATTAGGTACAATTTAATCCACTTATCGACTCGGGTCTGTTGACGTTTGGTTTTCGGTCGCGCTGGAGCGATTTTCGCGGCAGGTCAAGGCATTTTGTGCGACCAATAACGAGTTATTCGAGCACGAAATAACGCAGAGATGCAGCGAAAAGCGCCCAGCCCGCAGGGTTTGGCTGCTTTTGGCCTGACTCTGCGTTGAAAAACG
The DNA here is from genome assembly GCF_016881405.1 of Deefgea chitinilytica. Lineage (GTDB taxonomy): Bacteria > Pseudomonadota > Gammaproteobacteria > Burkholderiales > Chitinibacteraceae > Deefgea > Deefgea chitinilytica. The sequence goes on along the minus strand of NZ_WOFE01000007.1, from coordinate 41,516 downwards.
CTTGCATAGAATGACTATGCCACGCGTCTTTCGCCTTGTTTCAGGCCAAAATCAGCACAAACGCGATCCGCAAACCAAACGTCAACAGACCCGAGGGCCACCTATGCTATTTCGCGAATGGATCGGTAGTACGCATGCACAACCATGGCGACACAATCACTATTTGGGTGAGGAGATACCTTTTCATTTGCACTATCACCCCGAATACGAAATCACTTTAACGACAGGAGCCCGTGGTTTACGGTATTTGGGCGATAATGTCAGCGAGTTTACCAATATTGACCTCACGCTCATCGCACCCAATCTGGCGCATTCATGGCAAGGCAAAACCGCGTCCGATCACGAGCAAATCGAAATCCATGTGGTGTTTTTTCGCGAAGAATGGCTGCATCAATTGGCCGAGCAAGGTTTACCCGAACTACGCGAATTGGGGCAATGGTTGCGGCGAATTCGACATGGCGTGGTCTTTACGCCGACGCTCGCCGCACAACTCGCACCGCGCTTTGCGCAGCTGCTGCAACTGAAAGGTCTCGAGCGCGTACTGTGCCTACTCGATATTTTGCGGCAACTCCCCAGCGATCAGCAGGCTCGCTATCTAGAGCTTGCACCAGCCAATGAGCCCGTCGGCGATCCACGCCTCAAAGTTGCTTTGGATTTCTTGCATCAGCACTACCGCGAAAGCATTACGCTCAGCACCTTGGCCAAGGCCGCCAACATCAACGAAACCACGCTCAAACGGCTCATTGCCCGCCAAGTGGGCAAAAGCTTTAGCGACTTGCTCTCTGAGCTGCGCTTGGGTCACGCCTGCAATCTGCTACTGACTACACAGTACGCCTTGCCGCGCGTAGCACTCGACAGTGGTTTTGCGAGTTTGAGTAACTTTCACCGCCAATTTACCGCCAAAAAGGGCATTTCAGCGGCCAAATTCAGAAAGAACCGAGGAAAACCTCTCGTGTAAAGCGGGTGGAATGAACGTCCAAGCTAAAAAACGGCTTTGTTTTTGCCCTTGGCTCATTTCTATCGTACGGACATCGCGTGCGCCCGCTTTTTCTAGCGTACGGTACAACAGTGGCAAACTACTCGCTTTGGATACAAGGCTGGTAAACCACAAGCAACGCTGGCCGATTTGGCGACTTTCAGAAATCATGCGTTGAATAAACGCCTCTTCGCCGCCCTCGCACCACAGCTCACCACCTTGACCGCCAAAGTTCAGCACGGGCGCTGGCGTCGCAGCCGCTTTACCACGCGGCGCTTTACCGAGGTTTTTCCATTTCCTTTGCGAGCCCTTTGTGGCCTCAGCCAGCGAGGCATGGAACGGTGGATTACATAAAGTCAGATCAAAAAACTCGCCGTCTTGCACAATCCCCAGAAATATTGCGCCAGGAATTTTTTGCTGGCGTAATTCGATATTCAATTGTGGATTCGCATCGACGATCTGCTGAGCGTTTGTCAAAGCGACCGCATCCACTTCTGAACCCACCATTTCCCACTCATACTCAGCCGAGCCAATCAACGGATAAACACAATTCGCGCCGCAACCGATATCGAGCACCCGCACCACTTCCGGTGTTTTACCACGATGACTTTCAACTAATAGATCAGCCAGATTATGAATATAATCAGCGCGCCCCGGGATCGGCGGGCATAAATAGCCCGCTGGCACATCCCAGTTTTTGACGCCATAAAATTTGGCGAGCAAAGCGCGATTGAGCATCTTGACCGCTGCCGGATTAGCAAAATCAATTGACTCATCGCCATACTGATTCACCGCGACAAACGGCTTCAATTCAGCGCAAGCGGCAATCAAGGCCGGAAAATCATAGCGCCCACGATGACGGTTGCGCGGATGCAGCTCTGCTGGCGGCTTTGGCGCAGCAACGGGACGAGCAGCAGGTTTAGAACGTGGTTTTTCGCGCATCGTATTGCCTCAATAGAATTGCCGCCGATTCAATCCAGCGAGCTGCAATGCAAAAAGCCAGAAATCGACCGACTTCTGGCTTTTTTATTTATTTGGAGCGGGCGATGGGAATCGAACCCACGGCTCTAGCTTGGGAAGCTAGGGTATTACCATTATACGACGCCCGCAGAGCGCCCATTATAACAGCATTCCGGCGCGCTTCACCAATCATGCGACAGTAAATGACCAAGCAATCAGCGTAAAATAAGCCACACGCCAAGCAAAAGAGTTCCACCATGACCCCACACAGTCAAACCATCCGTTTTTTACGCCAGCGTATTCCAAGCTTTGAGTGCATTCCCGGCTGTCATGATTGCTGTGGACCGGTGACAACTTCACCAGAAGAAATGTCACGCTTACCACGTAAAACAGCCCAAGAACACGCAGCGGCATTGGCAGAATTAAGTTGCCCGCATTTGGGCGCCAAAGGTTGTACGGTGTATTTAGAGCGGCCGTTGATTTGTAGACTGTTTGGCACTACAGCCAGCCTGCCCTGCCCACACGGTCGCCGCCCTGACTTGCTGATTGATCCCAATATCGAGCAGCAAATCCATCAATATATGGCAAGCACGCGACAAGTATTAGTTTGATGGGTATGCACAGCAAGACCATAAATAAAAAAGCCTAGTTAAATATACCTAAACAATTATGGCAATGCTCTCATTTCATGTTGATGCCGTGCCGCGCTCGTTGGGCCGGGGCTTAAAAATCCCGTCCAAGCACACCGAGCACGAAGAAAGACAAACAGTTTCACCGTTTGGCTTTCGCCACGCGAGGGGACCGCGGAGCGGGGTGCGCCTCGGGTCGCTTTTCTTTGCTTCTTTCTTTGGCGACGCAAAGAAAGAAGTCCACGCTGCGGATTGCAGCACCAAAACATCGTGCCGCAGGCACTAAAAAAGCATCAACCCGTATCTATAACCGCACGGGTGATCGGTAATAATTCTCTGGCGAAAATAGTCCCGCTGAAACATGCTAGCGAATCATCCATTTGCTTGAAACCGCCATGAACAAAATTATTCTCGCCAGCCTGACGGCATTACTTGCAGTGCCTTTCTGCGCTCACGCTGAGCAAATCCTTAACGACGCGAATCATCAGCAAACGATTACCGTCAAACCCAAAGAAATATTCATCGTCAAACTACCAGCCAACCCAAGCACTGGCTATATGTGGCAGTTTAAGCCGCCCGAAGACGGCACGGTGAAATTGGTCGGCAACTGGAAACACACGCCCAGCAAGAAGAACACACCCGGCGCTGGCGGCGAAACCACTTGGCGACTCGTCGCGGGGCAATCAGGCGAGACCTCATTGCAATTTTTCTACCGCCGCCCTTGGGAAGATGCCAGTGTAGAGCCCGCTGAAGTGCGTGAATACAAAATTGTCATCAACAGCACCAGCTCTGCCGCATCGACTCCCGCCAGCGCGGTTAAGCCGTGGTTTTAATCTGCCAGCACGCGCGTTGATAGCAACACATCAGGTAAAATCGGTGTTTTGATCCACACGCACCGCCATCATGCCAATTCGTCCTGTGTTAAAAATGGGTGAGCCTTTGCTGTTAGCCAAGGCTGCGCCCGTCACCGAATTTGATACGCCCGAACTGCATGCGCTGATAGTCGATTTATTCGACACCATGATCGCGACCCATGGCGTTGGGATTGCCGCGCCGCAAATCGGCGTCAGCCTGCAGGTCGTTGTGTTTGGTTTCGAGCAAAACGAGCGCTACCCCGATGCGGATGTGGTGCCACAAACGATACTACTCAATCCAGTGATTACTCCCCTTGATGAAGCAATGGAATCAGGCTGGGAGGGGTGTCTCTCGGTACCCGGCTTACGTGGTTTGGTGCCACGCTATACCCAGATACGTTACCAAGGCTTTGACCAATTCGGAACGCCAATTGATCGTACCGTCAGCGGCTTTCACGCTCGTGTGGTGCAACATGAATGCGACCATCTGTTTGCCGTGCTCTATCCACAACGCATCACCGATATGACGCAATTTGGCTATACCGACGTGCTATTTCCACAGCTCAAGGCAGGACAAGATGAGTAAGAAATCCAGCGGCGGTCTTGTTTACTCCACCGAACACGGCTGCATGTGCCCCGCTTGCCGCCAGCCGCAAGCTGCCTGCATTTGCAAAGCCGCACTTCCCACCGGTGACGGCATCGCCCGCGTCGGCCGCGAAGTACGGAAAGGCAAAGCGGTGATTGTGGTGAGCGGATTGATTCTCGACAGCGCGGAACTCACGAAATTGGGCAAACAACTCAAAACCATTTGCGGCACGGGCGGCACAGTCAAAGACGGCCAAATCGAGATTCAAGGTGAACACCGCGATGCGGTGATGGCAGAACTAGCCAAGCGTGGGTTTAAAGTAAAGCGCGGCGGCGGCTGACTATAACTTTCAGTTCTTGCTGCACTTCTGAATAGCTTCATTCCATTCGCATGATCAGCTCGTTTGATTCGCCAAATTCGAAAAGCAAAGATATGATCGTATTTTTAACTTACACCATCCACCAATGTCCATACTGCTACAAAAAGCCAATTTAACAATTCGCCCTTTTGTTGCAAGTGATGCAACAAGCTTTGCCGCGGCGGCACGTGAATCAATGGCAACTGTTGGACGCTGGCTGCCTTGGTGTCATGAGCAGTTTTCTGAAGAGGATGCGCTTGGCTGGTTTGCGCATTGTGAACAGGCACGAGCAGCAGGATCTGCCTATAGTTTTGGTATTTTTTCTACTGAAAATTCAGAACTGATTGGCGGGATAGGCTTAAACGAAATCATTCGTTATAACCGAAGCTCAGCCAACCTTGGCTACTGGATCCGTGAATCTCGGCAGCGCCAAGGCATAAGCACCCAAGCTATACAAATGATGAGCCAATTTGGCTTTCAAGAATTAGGCTTATTGCGTATAGAGATTGTAGTAATTGATCACAACTTGGCCAGCAATGCAGCAGCGAGAAAAGCCGGAGCTCAATTTGAATGCTGGGCTCGCAATCGTTTAATTCTCAATAATGTTGCCCATACTGCGGCGGTCTACTCTTTAATTCCCGAAACAACTGAATAAAAAGCAAAGTATTCAAGCAAAAGTAAACATTACGCTCAGTCTAAACGCAAAAAAGCCGATCATGAAGATCGGCTTTTTCTTGTATCTGGTGCCCGGGGCCGGACTCGAACCGGCACACCTTGCGGCGGCGGATTTTGAGTCCGCTGCGTCTACCAATTCCGCCACCCGGGCATGAGTGTGTTCTGTGTAGGAGGCGGATTATTCACGAATTCATTGGGCTTGGCAAGCGTTTTTAGTAAAAATTTTTGTCCACGAAAAACACAAAAGGCACAAAAATTAAAATCTGCTGGCCTTGCTACTCTTTAGTGCTGACCTTTGTTCGTGATTTTCGTATCTTTCGTGGACTCTCGCTGTTAACCCTCAGCGATTGCGCGGTTTGAAAAAGGTGTAATTTTGATACGGCTCGAACGCCTCAAAGATCGCCACGGTTCGGGCAGGGATTTCAAGCTGCACACTGCCCGCATTCAGCTTCAAATTCGGCGCGTGACCCAGCGCATCGCGCAGCGGCACGCCGTCGTACCAATGCGAGTACGGAATTAGCAATTTGGCGCTCAGCGGCGCATCGCTTAAATTCATCACGACCAAGGCGGCTTCGCCCGGCACATCAGTAAATCGTAAGAAAACCAAGGTATTGCCCTGCAGCCTATCGCCTAAAACGCATATATCGCCATACTGCAAGGCAGGGTTCTTTTTACGGATATAAATCAGCTGCTTCACCCAAGCGCGCTGGGCGTGATTCCACTCCGCCTCGTTCCAACGCATAGTACGACGGCAATCAGGATCGGCACCGCCTTCCATGCCGATTTCCTCACCGTAATACAGCAGTGGAATCCCCGGCAACGTAAATTGCAGTGCCAGCGCCAACTGTGCGTCGGCAACATTGCCTACAGTGGTAATCAAGCGCGGCGTATCATGGCTAGACAACATATTCCATGAGCACAGCAAACCTTTCAGCCCATACGCTTCGCGCGCATCGCGAATCGCCGCGTTCATTTGGACGCCGTCAATGTCACCAGCCAGCCACGCCAAAATGGCGGTGCGATACCAGTAATTCATCATGCCACTAAAACCGCCGCCCGCTTGAAACCAAGCGCCGGAAAAACCATTCAATTCACCCAGCAAGCCCGCTTGCGGATACGCCTTGCCAACAATAGCAGCCATTTCTTGTGCGACGGGTATGCCCACATCCTGCGCGACATCAAAGCGCCAGTTGTCGATACCCCTCGCCAGCCAATACTGTACCAAGCTTTTTGGCTGCGCATACAGCACATCGCGCACGGCTGGATTGGCTAAATTCAGCTCCGGCATCAAGCCGTAATCTTGCCAGCACAAATAGCTGCCATCGTCCTTAAACGTAAACCAATCGCGCTTTTCAGCGTCACCTGCTTTGGCCGCCAAAAACCACGGATGAAATTCAGAAACATGATTCAGTACCGCATCCAGCGTTAAACTCATTCCGTGTTGATGCAGCATATCGATTAAGCGTAGCAAAGCCGCTTCGCCGCCAAACATCGCGTCTATCGTAAAAAAATCAGTCGCGTCGTATTTATGATTGCTCGGCGCGCTAAATACCGGCGTTAAATACACGCCGGTCACGCCCAATTCGCTCAGATAGTCGATTTTGTCGGCGATGCCATCCAAATCGCCGCCAAAGAATTGTTTGCCCCAGGGCTGATTCAACGTGCTGTCATCCCAATCGCATTTGGCTGCATCAGCCACGTCATACGCAGCATTCGCGAGTTTTTCTGCACTGCTTTTCCCACTACCAATCGCAAACCGCTCGGGGAAAATTTGATAAATAATCTGGCTGGCACGTTGGCGAGTTAGCGCGTCGAGCGAAGTCGAATCGGTCATGGCAGGCTCACAGAGTTAGTTAAAAAGGACAACAATCGGAGTCCACGAAAGACACGAAAAGCACGAACCCAGCAACACACGAAGTCCAACTTAGGATCATATATATTTATTGATGAATTTAAGTTTTTTCGTGCCTTTCGTGTTTTTTGTAGACTAATAGATTTAGCGGTCAATCACGAATCGCACCGTGCTCTTTTAATAATTCAGCCATCGCAGCAGCAAACTGCGCATAACCCGCCGCATTGGGATGAACAGCATCTGATTTCAAGCTGGCTTTGCGCAAAATATCCCACCATTGCTCTTCCGCCAGCACCACATCGGCCTGCTCGGCAAGCTCGGCATACAAAGGATGCGGCTTTGGCGGGATGGACAAACTTGGTACCGCTAACAATACCACTGGAATATTACGCCGCTTGAGTTCGCTGAGCATCGCCGCTAGATTGGCTTTAGCGTCTTCCGGCGGTAAGCGCTGCAAAAAATCATTCCCACCTAAGCCAAGCAGCACCAGCTTGGGCTTCACCTCGTCCAAAGTATCATTTAAACGTTGCAAACCCTGTGCTGTCGTTTCACCCGGCACGCCAGCATTAACCACGGGATGCGCAATCAAGCGACTCAATTGCGTTGGATAATCCTCGCCTGCCGCAGCGCCCGTGCCGAAGGTCAGGCTATCACCATAGGCCAAAATAACGGCATTAGCTGGCAATGGTTCAAGCTTGGCCTGACCGCACGCAGTCAGCAATCCCAGCAAAAACAGCAACGATAAAAAGCGCATCGGCTTGCCCTCAAATTACTAAAAACATATAAATTACAACACCCGACAATATTTTCTTAACTGCAACAAATCGGTAAAAATATAATCGGATACTCTAGATTCTGTTTAACAAAACCTAGCCCTCTTTAGAGCAAAACGTCGTTGCTCAAGCAATGGCCAGCGCTCTTCAATAAGCTGTAAATTGGAGACCTCATGATAGAGCACAATTACATTCTGAAGCTTATTTCCATCCAAGGTACCGAACGCGCGATTGCTACGGGCACCTACGATTCAATTCTCAACGCTTACAATATGAAACGCAAAAAACTCACCGTTGGCCAACGCGTAACGATGTCACGCCGTTGCGAAACTGGTGATATCGTCCTCAAAACTTGCGCCCCCGGTGGTCGCAAATACCCAGAGCAACGCAGCTATTCAATGGCGAGTTATTGCCGCTGAATTTTTACTTCAACGATTGACGATTCACCCTCGTGCTTCGTGAGGGTGAATCAATTTAGGCAAACCCTCACAGCTATTGGGTATGTGGTTAAAGCCTAAATTTAGCAAAGATTTCAAGCAAATACCCAGCACCATTAAATCCCAGCCACCGCCTTTTATCTGTAGCAATGCAGAATTAAGTGATTTTCAAATAGAACGAACGTACAATTAGTTTTATTTGCTCGGCGAATGACCCGTGCTGATTCAACGCAAAATCATTCACATCGATTGCGACTGCTTTTATGCGGCCGTAGAAATGCGCGACCATCCCGAATGGCGGAATGTGCCGCTCGCCGTTGGCGGCTCCAGTGATCGGCGTGGTGTGTTATGCACTAGTAATTATCCTGCGCGCCAGCTCGGCATTCGCGCGGCGATGTCGACGTTCCGCGCACAACAATTGTGCCGCGATCTGATTATCGTGCCGCCCGATTTTCCACGCTATAAAGCCGCCTCAATGGCGATGCGAGCAATTTTTGCCGATTACACTGATGTGATCGAACCCCTGTCACTCGATGAAGCGTATCTGGATGTCAGTGGGCAGCCGCATTGCGCAGGCAGCGCGTCGCGCATGGCGGCAGAGATCCGTGCGCGAATTGAACGAGAAATCGGCATTACCGCCAGCGCAGGCATTGCGCCGAATAAGCTACTCGCCAAAATTGCCAGCGATTGGCACAAACCGAATGGGCAATTTGTGATTCGCCCGCAAGATATTGCTGAATTTATGCCCGCGCTGCCAGTCCGAAAACTATGGGGTATTGGCAAAGTAACTGCAGAGCGATTAGCTCAGCGCGGCATACATACCTGCGCTGATATTCATGCTCGCTCACTAGAGCAATTGATTAGCGAATGGGGGCGGCTCGGCAGGCAATTGTATGAGCAAGCGCAAGGCATCGATCATCGCCCAGTTGCCACAGCAGAGCGTCGAAAATCATTGTCGGTAGAAAACACTTACGCCCATGATTTAGGCTCTTTGCAAGACTGCCAAAACGCGTTGCCCGCTCTGTACCAAGATTGGCAATCACGGATGCGGCGCGCCAGCGGCGAGCGTGCGCATAAAGCGTTTGTCAAAATCAAATTTGCCGACTTCACGCAAACCACCGTCGAATGCATCTGCCCAGATCCGCATTTAACAACCTTTCTTGGCTTACTCGAACAAGGCCTCAAACGCAGCCCACAAGCGGTGCGCCTACTGGGTCTGGGGGTGCGCTTTAATGAATCCGCGACAATCCCACAGCAACTTTGCTTGTGGTAACACGGCGAGAAAAGAGACGGGGCTGCAGATTTTGGCTTGGGTAATTATTGCGAGGCGAATTAGAAAACAATCAAAATTAATATTTGCTAATATTTCAAAAACGCTCAAACTCAATTGATATCGGAATAAAACGATTCAACGGCAAGACTTTAATATTTCTTGAATTGAAAAGCATAAGGCCCGACAATGATTGAAATAATATATTCATGGTTTTATTGCACGATGCATGATTTAAATTTCCGCCGCAGCCCGCTATACACGGCCATCGCCATCTTGGGTTTAGCGATGCCTTTGGCACACAGCGTGACACTCGGCGAGTTGCAAATGCAATCGTATGTCGGGCAACCCTTTCGCGGCTTAGTACCATATCGCTTAAACTCAGGTGAAACGCTGCACGAACAGTGCATTGAACTACAACACGGCAATTCTGAATTACCCAGCATCGGTGCCGCCACAATTCAACTGCGACCAAGCAGCGATCAAGCTGGTTCATTCCTGATTGAGTCCCGCTCTGCGGTTGGCGAACCCATGGTGGCGTTCACGATTCAAATCGCCTGCGGTAACCAACAGATCAGCCGTAATTTTACTGCGTTTTTAAATATTGCTCCGGTCACGAACGAACGAGAAAAACTCACTCGCTTTGCCGTGCGTGAACCAGAACAAAAATCACGAAACACTGATTCCACGCCACTGAAAACAGTAGAAGAATTTGTTGTAAAAAAACCGATTACACTCAAAGAGCTCACCAAGCGCTATTACCCTGCCCATACCCCACAATACCCACGCTATTTACAAAAACTGAGTAATACCAATCCAGATCTTGATCCAAATGCCGAACTCAGCGTCGGCACAACAGTCATCATTCCCGAACGCCTTCGTTCGGTTAAGAAAAAAACCGCGCCAACTACCGTAGTTGAAAGCGGTCAATTACGCCTTGATGCCGCCACCCCAAGCGCCCCAAATTCCCCAGCAACGCCGCAATCGGCGGCTCAATACACCAAAGAACTCGAGCAAAAGGTCAAGATGCTGGAAGACCTTCAGTTGCAAATGCAACTTGAAGTCGAACAACTGAATCAAAAAATCATCGCACTGAATGCCGCAACGGCTGCTAGCCCCGTGATGGCTGCTACCAGCGCCCCACAGCTTGCTAGCGCCACCCCAGCCCAGAACATTACCGCCAGCCAGCCCCTAACTACCCCAGACCAAACCGACTCAAGTTCAGCCCTCCAGCGCTGGCTGATTGGTGGAGGACTCGCTCTGGTTGCGGCGGGCGCAGCGCTTATCGCTTGGCGTCGCCGTCAATCGAGTCCAGACCAAGCATGGTCACCCGAACAAGAAAAAACAGCCCCCACTTTGATGGGGCAACTCAACGCCTTCACTAAGCGTAATAAAGCAACTGAGCACGCCACCATGATGTCGATGTTGCATTCACCAGACCAAGGCATCGAAGTCAGTGATTACGGCAGCAATGATTTAGCACAAATCCAAATTATGCTAGCGCAAGGTGATGTGTCCGAGGCCATTGATTTACTGTACAAGAGTATCGATGAAGAGCCAGAAGACATCGAACGCTGGCTCATGTTGTTCCGCATTTTCCGCCAACAGGGCATGAAAACTGAATATGCCGCGCTCGCTAAAAACTTACGCCTTGTCGTTAAAGATGAAGCCGATTGGGAATTAGTTCGCAATATTGGCGCTAAACTTGATCCTGACAACCATCTTTATCGCCGAACTGAAAATCCACTCAGCGAAGTCGCTGATAACTCTCGCCCAGCCCACCCTCATGTTGATTTGGACATTCATCCAGAGGTAAGCCCCGCATCGATGATGCATGCATTTATGACGCCCCATGTTGCGCCACCAGCGGCTTTCGTCGCCACAAGCATCGCGACCAATACACCGAGCGCTGATGAGATGCTGCTTGACCTGCAGCTTCCCGAGACTACCGAAAATCAAATTCAAGATAGCGCACCAATTCACACCAACGCTGAACCGATACCGGTATTTGAAGTTGATTTATTACCCCCATTTAACATCAATGAAACCCCGCTCAATTGGGATGAGCCCGCAATAGAGCCAACACCACCAGAACCGCAACCACCCAAATCCAGCATTTGATTCATGATCGCCGTTACAATCCAAACTCTGAGCAGCGGCGGGCATGTTAAACTGCGGTTTTTCTAGTTTGCCCAAGGATTTCATATGAGCCCAACACAGCCCTCTAAAGTGGTCATCGCCACCCGCGAAAGCCCATTGGCGCTTTGGCAGGCTTATCATGTGAAATCTTGGCTGGAAAGCACCTATCCGACACTTTCTGTCGAGCTGTTGGGCATCACAACGCAAGGCGACAAAATTCTCGACGTCACATTAAATAAAATTGGCGGAAAAGGCTTGTTCGTCAAAGAGCTCGAGCAAGCAATGGTCGAAGGCCGTGCCGATTTAGCGGTACACTCAATGAAAGATGTACCGATGGTGTTGCCAGAAGGCTTTGCCCTGGCGGCAATTGGTGAGCGCGAAGACCCTCGTGACGCGTTTGTATCGAACCGCTTTAAGCATCCGGATGAATTACCGGAAGGCGCGATTGTCGGCACCGCCAGCCTGCGCCGTGAAAGCCAAATCCGCGCCTTATACCCGCATTTAGTCGTCAAACCTCTGCGCGGCAATGTCGGCACACGCCTCAAAAAACTCGATGATGGTGAGTTTGACGCGATTATTCTCGCCGCAGCAGGTTTAAAACGCTTGGGTTTAGCGGAACGAATCACCTGCGAACTATCGCCAGAAATCAGTTTACCCGCTCCAGGCCAAGGTGCCGTCGGCATTGAAATTCGTGCAGATCGTGCTGATTTAGTGGCGCTACTTGCGCCGTTCAATCATGCGGTCACCGCCGCTTGCGTGACTGCAGAGCGCGCTTTATCGCGCCGCCTCAATGGCTCATGCCAAATTCCACTGGCCGCTTATGCCACCGATGAAGAAGGCTTTTTACGCCTGCGCGGTTTGGTGGCCATGCCCGATGGCAGCCAACGCGTCGTTGCTGAGTCAAATGGCTCACACGCCGCCGCCGATGGTTTGGGTCGCATCGTGGCTGATTTACTCTGCACCGAAGGTGCGCGCGAGATTCTCAAACAACTAGCGCCATGAGTTTGCCATTGAGCAGCTATCGGATTTGGATTACCCGCCCTGCCGCTCAAGCTGGGTATTTGTCTGAATCCATTGTAAAAAAAGGTGCTGAGGTTTATACCCTGCCATTACTTTCGATCAGCCCAGCTACAGATCAGAGCGAACTTAATGATGCACTGAGCCGCTTAGTCCAATTTGACTTAGCCGTATTCATTAGCCCTTCGGCCTTAAATGCCGTTTTTGCCAAATTAAACTCGCCATGGCCCAAAGATTTACCGATTGCGGTGGTCGGCCCTGGCAGCGCTAAACGCGCGGCGGAACTTGGTGCCAAACGCATCATTTGCCCACCGACGCAATTTGACGGAGAAGGCTTGCTCCAAGAACTCGGCGCACAAACGGGCAAAAAAATCGTCTTGTTTCGCGGTAATGGTGGCCGCGATATTCTGCCGGCAGGTTTAAGCGCAGCGGGTGCCAGTGTGACGGTAGTAACCGCATATCAACGCAGCGCCCCGACGCTCGATGTCAGCGAAATCGAATATCAATTGCAACGAGGCTGCGATGGTATTGTCATTTCCAGTTCAGAAGCCGCACAACACTTATTTAACTGGGCTGGAGGCGAGACGCGGCTCAAGCTACAATGTGCATTATATTTTGTTCCGCACCACCGAATTGCCGAGGCACTACAGGCCAATGGGGCCAACCATATCGTGCAAACCGAGGCGGGTGATGATGGCATTACCCAGTCGATTTGCCGGTATTTTGCACCGGTTTTATCTCCAAAAGAGTAATCTCTAAAAGTGTAGAGCCTGATGAATCAAGACAACGCATCCAATACTTTTTCCGCTGCCCTTAGCCAACCTCCCCGCCGGCGCTTACCACAACCCGCGTTGGTATTGGCCTTGGTCGCACTGTTGGCCAGCGGCGGCGCTTGGCTATACCAACAAAATGCGATGGAGACACTCAAACTAGATTTGAGTCGTGAGCTCGCCAACAACAACAAATTACAACAAGAGTTGCGCTCACAACTGCTGATGCAAAATCAAGCTCAGCAACAATTCTTAGCACGGCTCACCATCCAAGAAGGCAAACAAGCCGAAGCTTTGGCACGGCAAGAATCACTGAACGTAATGTACGATACGCTGACCCGCGGCGAAGCATTGCATAGTTTGGCCGAAATTGAGCAAATGCTGTCATTTGCCAGCCAGCAATTGCAAATTGCGGGCGACGTCAACAGCGCGCTGACCGCACTCAATAATATTGACCAACAATTGCAGCGTTTAAATCGCCCCGAACTCATCAGTGTACGTCAAGCGCTCACACAAGATATCAATACACTAAAGAGCACACCTTACGTCGATGTGATTGGCCTCACCGCCAAAATCAATAGCTTAATCGACAGTGTTGAGCGCCTACCATTGCTGATTGATGCGGGGCATGATCCAAAAGGCATGCCGTTCAAAGCCAACCCCAATCACAATCCAATCCAACGTTTTGGTGCCGAAGTTTGGCATGAATTTAAACAACTCATCCAAATCCGTCGAATTGATCAGCCTGATTTGATTTTGCTGTCGCCGGAACAAAGTTTTTTCCTGCGTGAAAATATCAAATTACGCCTACTCAATGCCCGTTCAGCGCTGCTATTACGTAACGAGGCAGCATTCCGAGCGGACATTGCGGCGACAGTCCGCTACTTACAGCAATTTTTCGATGCGCGCGCACCAGCCACTGATAATGCAATCAAAGTATTGCGCCAGCTCGAATCGCAACCACTGGCCATCACCCTACCCGATCTCAGTGCCAGCTTAAATGCAGTTCGTAGCGCACGCACCATGGCTGAGAGGGCAAAACCGTGAAATTTTTGATTTGGTTTATTGGCTTATTTGCATTAGCGGTTGGCTTAACACTGTTTGCTGAATTTAATACAGGCTATGCCTTAATCTTCTTACCGCCATGGCGCGTTGAGATTTCGCTGAATATTTTTATTGTTCTATTAATAAGCAGCGTGGTGGTGCTCTATCTAGCACTCAAAATGTTCGCGGAACTAAGCGGATTACCCGAACGGGTTCGACAATATCGTGCTCGCCAGCAAGAACGCGCCTCAGTTCAGCTCGAACGCGAAGCCCGAATTGCCTTTTATGAAGGTCGCTATCAACGCGCCGAACGTCTTGCTAGCGAAGCTTTTGCGGCCGCACAACACGCCGATGATGCGTTTGCTGCCAATGGCCTACTTGGCGCACGAGCGGCGCATGCCATGCGCGACTACGATAAACGCAATGCTTACTTTGAAAAACTACAAGCCCGCCTTGGCGCACAACATTTGGCGACATTAATGTCGATGGCTGAATTATTCCTCGATGAGCGCCGTTATAACGAAGCGAGCCAAGCGATTAGTGCTGCGCGAGAAATAACGCCGAAACTGACCGCGGCGATGAAAATCGAGCTACGCCTGCGCCAAAAAGAGCGTAACCCAGAAGCCGTACTCAAATTAGTTGATCAACTGACACGCAGCGAGGCGATGGACTCAGAACAAGCCGCGCATATTCGTATTGCCGCGTATCAACAGCAACTGCGGCAACACCCAATGACAGCACGCGAGCTCAAAGATTGGTGCCGCAAGCTGCCAGAAGCAGAGCGCCTCAATCCACAACTAGCCGCCAGCATTGCGAGTCTATACCAAGAACAAGGCGAAACCCTCTTGGCACGCGATACTTTAGCTGTGGCGATCGATGCTGAGTGGAGTGGCGAATTGGTCGAGCAATACGGCCTATTGAAGATAAGCGGCGAAGAACTGAACCAGCAATTGCAGCAAGCAGAACAATGGCTAAAATTGCATCCGAACGATCATCGCTTATTGCTCACACTCGGTCGCTTATGCCGCCAACGCGAGCTATGGGGTAAGGCGCAAACCTATTTTGAGGCCAGTATTGCGATTAAACCGACAGCAATTGCACATGCGGAATTGGCCGGTTTACTCGATCAGCTGGAGCGTAATGAAGAATCCAACTTCCATTACCGCGCTAGCTTGGCTATTGCACTGGCCTAATTTTGCAGAATCAATAAAAAAGGTGGCTTAAGCCACCTTTTTTAATTGCCGAATCAAAGTAAGTCCGGACTTAACGCCGCTTTCAGCACATACTTCACTCGACCATCATCCATCACCCTACGCTGAATCCACCATATACCACCTTTACGGGTATTCCAGTCTAGCTCTTTGCCTGTTACCAGCAAAGAAGCCACTTCACCTAGGTTGGGTTGGTGGCCAACGATCACGACAAACTTACCAATGTCGCGTGGCCAGCGCGCAGCTTCCAGATAACACGCGTTATGGCAGCCCGGATTCAGCTTGGGATTGATTTCATACTGCGGGTTTAGATATTGCGCTGTTGCTTGACTGCGTACTGCCTCACTAGCGATCAAGCGATATCCAGCAACATCTTTTAACTGCCGACGCAGCCATGCAGCTACTTTTTTAGCCTGCTTGACCCCTTTCGGGGTCAATGGCCGTGCCAAATCATCAACACCATACTCAGCATCGGCATGCCGCCACAAAATTAAATCCATTTAACTACGATCACCAGCAGCTAAATCCGCCAGCAACTGCCCTTGTGCAGAACGAACTTTATCGCCACGTGCAACTTTGCGGCGGTAACGGCCATCTGAGAGCATTTCCCAAGCTTGGCTATTATCGACTAAGAACGGGCGCAGGCTCTCGCGAATCACCCGACGCTTCACTTTTGGATTCAAAATTGGGAAGGCAATTTCGATTCGACGGAATAAATTACGCCCCATCCAATCGGCACTTGAAAGATAAACATTTTCCTCACCATTATTGAGGAAATAGAACACCCGATGATGCTCTAAGAAACGACCAATAATAGAGCGAACTCGAATGTTCTCCGATAAACCAGGAATGCCCGGACGTAGTGCACACACACCACGAACAATCAAATGAATCGTCACACCTGCGGTTGATGCTTCATACAATTTATCAATAATGGAAGGCTCAAGCAGCGAATTCATTTTGGCAATAATGACCGCTTTACGGCCTTCTTTTGCGTGGACGATTTCGCGCTCAATCGATTCAATAAATTTGCTATGCAAAGTAAATGGCGCTTGCCACAATTGATGATGATCACCGGCCAAACCCAAACCCGTTAGCTGCATAAAGACATCGTTCACGTCGCTGGTGATTTCTGGGTGCGCAGTTAATAAGCCAAAGTCGGTATACAACTTAGCAGTGCGTGGATGGTAATTACCCGTACCAACGTGCGCATAACGTTTCAGTTGCCCTTCTTCCCGGCGCACAATCAGCAACATTTTGGCATGAGTTTTATAGCCATACACACCATAAACAACGTGAGCGCCAGCACGCTCGAGTTTTGCAGCCCAATTAATATTGGCCTCTTCGTCAAAACGCGCCATTAACTCAACCACGACCGTAACTTCTTTGCCTCGGGCAGCTGCTTCTTGCAGCGCATCCATCAGCACGGATTCCGCACCCGTGCGATAAATCGTCATCTTGATCGCCACAACATGCGGGTCACGTGCAGCCTGCTGCAACAAATCAACCACCGGCGTAAAGCTTTGATAAGGATGATGAAGCAGAATGTCTCCATGGCGGATCGCAGCAAAGAAATCCGATTGCTTACGTAACTCTGGTGGAATACCGGGCATAAATGGCAAAAACTTCAAATCAGGACGATCAACCTGATCCGGCACTTGCATCAAACGCACCATATTCACCGGCCCATTGACGCGATAAATGTCATCAGCATTCAAGCCAAACTGCTCGGACAAGAAATCTTGCAAATGCCGTGGACAATTATCTGCTAACTCTAAACGCACAGCATCGCCGTAAGGACGTTGCGATAGCTCACCTTCAATCGCCGCACGCAGGTCTTTAATATCTTCATCATCCACCGACACATCTGAATCGCGTGTCACGCGGAACTGATAGCAACCAAGCACATGCATACCAGCAAACAATTCATCAATATGCGCATGCAAAATCGACGACAAGAACACAAAGCCGTGCTGCGTGCCGGCAATCTCATCCGGCATTTTGACAAAACGCGGCAAAATACGTGGCGCTTGCACAATCGCAATCCCTGAATTACGACCAAATGCATCCCTGCCTTCCAGCTCAACGATAAAGTTCAGAATTTTATTCGATAGGCGTGGGAATGGATGGGATGGATCCAAACCAATCGGAGTCAAGATTGGCATCAATTCACGGAAAAAATAATCTTTTACCCATGCACGCTGTGCATCAGTCCATAGGCTGCGACGGAAGAAATAAATCCCTTCAGCCTCCATCGCTGGGAACACCGTTTCACGCAACACTCGATATTGGCGCTCAACCAAGTCGTGCGCTTCTTTGGCCACCAGCTCAAATGCCTGATGCGGCGTCATTCCTTCCGGCAATAAGCGAGAAGGATTCAAGCGCATATTTTCTTTCAACCACGCCATCCGCACTTCAAAAAATTCATCCAAATTGCTCGATACGATACATAGAAATTTCAAACGTTCGAGCAATGGATTGCGTACGTCTTCTGCCTGAGCCAAAACGCGGCGATTGAATTCGAGCAAGCCCAATTCACGATTAAGCAAAAGTTGGTTATCGGCAGGTTTATAAGTCATGGCAGCGCTCTTTGGTGGCGATCAATTAAATTAAATGCAGTTTATTTTCGGCATCCAAAAATAAACGTTATGAAACGAAGTTCAGTCTTAGGCAGCGTTGTTTGAAAGCAGCCGCACAGCAGTCAACATACACAAAGGCGGCGCAACGAAACAACGACATTCATGCTGTTCTTTCCGTACTTACAGACACAACAGGCCGCATTATGCGGCCTGTGTCATTACATTATTGTGGAACGTAACCTTGGATGGCATCGGCGCCTGAACCAAAGAAATAGTTCTCAAGCTGTTGCTGCAAGTACTTGCGCGCGCTTGGATCTGCAAGGCTCAAACGGTTTTCATTAATCAACATCGTTTGGTGCTTGACCCACGCCGCCCAAGCTTCTTTAGAAACGGCATCGTATACTTTTTTGCCTAATTCACCCGGCAAAGGAGGGAAATCAAGACCTTCAGCTTCGCGGCCTAATTTAACACATTGAACAGTACGGCTCATTTAATGCTCCAATTTTATGACAAATATATTTCAAATAAATGACACACTAAACGTTGAACAAGAAATTCAAGACATCACCATCCTTAACGACATATTCTTTACCTTCAGCACGCATTTTGCCGGCCTCTTTCGCCCCTTGCTCACCCTTGTAGGCGATAAAGTCTTCAAACGAAATGGTTTGTGCACGAATAAAGCCGCGCTCAAAATCAGTGTGAATTACACCAGCAGCTTGCGGCGCAGTATCACCTTTACGAATCGTCCATGCGCGAACTTCTTTCACGCCAGCCGTAAAGTAGGTTTGCAAACCAAGCAATTCATAGCCGGCACGAATCAAGCGATTCAAACCAGGCTCTTCTTGACCCAAAGACTCCAAAAATTCGACTTTATCAGCATCGTCAAGTTCAGCAATTTCACTCTCAATCGCAGCACATACGGCGACCACGGGCGCACCCTCTGACTCAGCATGCGCGCGAACTTTATCTAATAACGGATTATTCTCAAAACCATCTTCTGCTACGTTCGCGACGTACATCGCGGGCTTAATCGTGAGCAAGCACAACGGTTTGATCGCTGCTTTTTCTTCATCTGATAGTTTTAATGAGCGCGCAGGACGACCTTCATTGAGGTGTGGGAGC
Organism: Deefgea chitinilytica; assembly: GCF_016881405.1. Lineage (GTDB taxonomy): Bacteria > Pseudomonadota > Gammaproteobacteria > Burkholderiales > Chitinibacteraceae > Deefgea > Deefgea chitinilytica. The sequence continues at coordinate 22,261 of NZ_WOFE01000007.1, read as the reverse complement.
AGTTTTTCCAATACGGCAATTGATGCCAACGCTTCTTTGTCACCGGAACGGGCTTTTTTACCATCACGTTGAATCGCTTTTTCAACCGTAGTCATATCGGCCAACGCCAATTCAGTACCGATCACAATAATGTCATCAATCGGATCAACCCGACCAGCAACGTGAATAATATTGTCATTTTCAAAGCAACGAACCACATTCACAATCGCATCCGTTTCCCGAATATTAGCCAAGAATTGGTTACCCAAGCCTTCACCTTTACTCGCACCAGCAACTAGCCCTGCGATATCAACAAATTCAACAATCGCAGGTTGAATTTTTTGTGGATTCACGATTTTCGACAACTCAGCCAAACGCGGATCAGGCACTTCAACGATGCCTGTGTTTGGCTCAATGGTGCAGAAAGGATAGTTAGCGGCTTCGATACCAGAATTGGTTAGCGCATTAAACAGCGTAGATTTGCCGACGTTGGGCAATCCAACAATACCGCACTTGAGACTCATGAATCATTCCTTGCAGGGCGATTAGCGCCCAATAAATACTAAACCGTCAATTTTAACCGAAGCGCAGCACTGTGAGCACAAATTAGGCAAAAATCGAAACTGTTTAATCACGAAACACAGCAAAAATTCAAAGTATTTTATGCAAAACGATTCAAAACCAGCACCATTTCAGTATACCGATCTACGCCAGAATGACGTTCTTTTGAATCTGTTGCAGAATCAATGCTTTATCTAAACATTACGATAATTAGTGCAATTGACGCTTATTGCGCGATGTTCCTCTATTTTCACGAAAAAAATCGCGAATTTCGATCACCATCTCAGGGATTTGTTCGGCCACCTCATTATCATGACGCACCAGATCGATCCCTTCTTTGAGCATATCTGCACGCATCTCGTCGTCCGAACCACTCATGATGGCCATAAACATAAACTGACCTTCTTCTTCATCGATCAATGGTTGCCATTCTTCTTCAGCTAAACCAGCACCAAAGCAGAAACCCAAGCTCCATTCTTCGATGCTCGAGTTTTGCATCGATTCATCTTCCCAATACAGCAAAGGCTCGTACACCGGCGGATCTTGTGCCAATTCATCAGCGATTTGATTGTACAAACGCATCACCAAATTAATGATTGCATCGCCTTCCGGCAGTGCAAATATGGCGGCCTCAGGTCGATCCCAAATTTGTCCTAACCACTGACTGGGCATCACGGTTGCAGGGCCAATTAAGATGGCAGTCAAATAACCGTGTAGCATCGACAAAGACATCGCATCTTTGCCCACCGCATCTGAATACAGAAATTGATCAAGCTGATCTAATTCTTCATCAGTCAAAGGTTGGTCAAGTAATAGGGACATAGACTACTCCAGATATAAAACACTTAATCACAATCGATTAATCTACGGGTATATGGCTGTAGCAATTCAAATAAAAAAGCAAGCACCACATACCCAGATACTATTTAGCTAGTTTCTTCGGGCGTTGCCAACCAGATAAAGTCAGTTGCTTCGCACGCGCAATCGTCAACTCGCCAGCTGGCGCATTTTTGCTTATCACCGAGCCAGCACCGGTCGTTGCGCCTGCGCCGACCGTCACTGGTGCGACTAAGCAATTATTACTACCAATAAATACATTATCCTCAATCACCGTGGTGAACTTGTTGACGCCATCGTAGTTACACGTAATCGTGCCAGCGCCCACATTCACGGTAGCACCAATTTCAGCGTCACCAATATAGCTGAGGTGGTTCACTTTCGAGCCAACACCAACGGTTGATTTTTTAATTTCAACAAAATTGCCAACGTGTACTTGCTCAGCCAATTGCGCCCCAGGGCGTAAACGCGCATAAGGGCCGATCAAACTACCGGCACCAACGACAGCATCTTCTAAATGACAAAATGGATGAATGACTACGCCATCGGCAATGGTTACGTTTTTCAGTACGCAATTGGCACCAATCATTACGCCTTTACCAAGCACGACTTCACCTTCAAAGACGCAATTCACGTCAATCAACACATCTTGACCGTGTTTGAGCGTACCACGCACGTCAATTCGCGCCGGATCAGCCAAACCAACACCAGCGGTCAGTAGGGATTTAGCGATTTCGGCCTGATGAATTCGCTCCAAGCCTGCCAACTGCAATTTATTATTAATCCCTTCCGCTTCCCAGTGATCTTGCGGCTGTACGGTGGCGATTTCAACACCATCCCGCACCGCCAGTGCGATCAAATCAGTCGCGTAATATTCGCCCTGCGCATTATCGTTTTTCAATTCCGATAACCATCCGGCAACGCGAGCGGTTGGTAAAGCTAAAATGCCAGTATTCATTTCACCAATTTTGGCTTGTTCCGGCGTGCAATCTTTTTGCTCGACAATGCAAGTGACCTTGCCAGCGGCATCGCGAACGATACGACCATAACCCGTCGCATCGTCCAAAATATCAGTCAAAATGCCCAGTTTGTCGCCCTGACTGGCAGCTAGCAAGGATTGAATTGTTGCAAGGCGTGTTAAAGGCACATCGCCATACAGCATCAGGGTAATGCCGCCTACGCATTGTGGAATGGCCTGTGCCAATGCATGCCCCGTTCCTAATTGTTCAGCCTGATGTGCCCATGCTAGATCCGTTTGAGCGGCCAACTGCGCCTGCACTTGCTCACCGCCATGACCGTACACAATCACCATTTTTTGCGGCTGCAATTGGCGCGCCGTATCGATAACATGCTGAACTAGCGGTTTTCCTGCTAAACGGTGTAACACTTTTGGCAGGCTTGAATACATCCGCTTACCTTGCCCTGCCGCTAAAATCACCACGTTTAATGCAGTACTCATCTTTTAATACCTATATAAAATTAATCAATTGTCGCTATTCTAATCTTCAACAGAATGCACGCACAGCATGACATCACTTTATTGCGTTATCTGTCATGCTCGCCTAGCAATAGATAAAAAAAAGGCAGCCTAAGCTGCCTTTTTATTTTTTAAGATCGCTAATTTTGCACGATTAATGCAGAATTAGTGGCTTCCTCGCTTCAATTTAGACACCACAGCCAATTTGGCTACTGCATCCATCAATTCAGCCTGCGCCATAGCAAAGTCCATCGACGTAGAATGATTTTTCAATGATTCTTCAGCGCGGCGTTTAGCTTCCAACGCTTTTGCTTCGTCAATGTCAGCGCCACGAATCGCAGTGTCAGCCAATACCGTCACTCCATCCGGTTGAACTTCAATCATGCCACCTGATACAAACAGAATGACATCATCTTCGTTCGAGTTGGCGATCTTGATACGGATCGCACCCGGACGAATGCGGGTCAGCAACGGAGCGTGCCGCGGCAAGATGCCGATCTCACCTTTGTCCGCTGGCGCAGAGATAAACTCAGCAGCACCAGAGTAGATCAGTTCTTCAGCACTAACTACGTCCACACGCATGCTCATGGCCATCGCTTAACCCCTTATTGCATCGATTTGGCTTTTTCGATCGCTTCTTCGATGCCGCCAACCATATAGAAGGCTTGCTCTGGAAGGTGATCGTAATCGCCATTCAAGATGCCCTTGAAGCCCTTGAGGGTTTCTTTGAGCGGAACGTACTTGCCTGGTGAGCCCGTGAAGACTTCAGCAACGTGGAACGGTTGCGACAAGAAACGTTGAATCTTACGTGCACGTGATACAGCCAATTTGTCTTCTGGAGACAATTCGTCCATACCCAGAATCGCGATAATGTCTTGCAATTCTTTGTATTTTTGCAGAGTTTGCTGAACGCCACGCGCTACAGTGTAGTGCTCGTCGCCAACCACTTGCGGATCCAATTGACGTGAAGTTGAATCGAGTGGATCTACCGCTGGATAGATACCCAAAGATGCAATATCACGGCTCAGAACAACAGTCGCATCCAAGTGAGCGAAAGTTGTTGCTGGTGATGGATCGGTCAAGTCATCCGCAGGAACGTAAACGGCTTGAATCGATGTAATCGAACCCGTTTTGGTTGAAGTGATACGCTCTTGCAGAGCACCCATCTCTTCAGCCAATGTTGGCTGGTAACCTACCGCTGAAGGCATACGGCCCAGCAAAGCGGAAACTTCAGTACCGGCCAATGTGTAACGGTAGATATTGTCAACGAAGAACAGAATATCACGGCCTTCGTCACGGAAGTGTTCCGCAATCGACAAGCCCGTCAACGCAACGCGCAAACGGTTACCTGGAGGCTCATTCATCTGACCGTAAACCATCGCCACTTTATCAAGAACGTTAGAGTCCTTCATTTCGTGGTAGAAGTCGTTACCCTCACGAGTACGCTCACCTACACCAGCGAACACAGACAAACCGCTGTGCGCTTTAGCGATGTTATTGATCAATTCCATCATGTTAACGGTTTTACCCACACCGGCACCACCGAACAGACCCACTTTACCACCCTTAGCAAACGGGCAAACCAAGTCAATAACCTTGATACCTGTTTCTAAGAGATCAATACTTTGGTTCAACTCATCGAATTTTGGCGCAGCTTGGTGAATTGCACGAGTTGCCTCGCTGTTCACAGGACCTGCCTCATCGATTGGGTTACCCAATACATCCATAATACGGCCTAGCGTAGCGTTACCTACTGGAACCATGATTGGTGCGCCAGTATTGTTTACGCTTGTACCGCGTTTAAGACCATCGGTACTACCCATGGCAATGGAGCGCACTACGCCGTCACCGAGCTGTTGCTGAACTTCTAGCGTCAGATCGATATCTGCGAGTTTGAGCGCGTCATACACCTTGGGGATGTTGTCACGCGGAAATTCCACGTCAACAACTGGCCCAATGATTTGTACGATTTTACCTTGGCTCATCGTTTTTCCTAATCCAGTTAATCCGTCAGGGCCCAATTAAACTGCTGCCGCGCCGCCAACAATTTCCGAAAGTTCTTTCGTAATTGCCGCTTGACGCGTTTTGTTATACAGCAGTTGCAGGGAGCCGATTACATTGTCCGCGTTATCAGTCGCAGCCTTCATTGCCACCATACGTGCAGCTTGCTCTGATGCGATGTTTTCCGCAACGGCTTGGTAAACCAACGCCTCGATGTAGCGGTTCATCAAATCATCAACAACCGTTTTTGCATCTGGCTCATATAGGTATTCCCAATTGTGCGCAGATTTCGGTTTTTCAAATGCTTCGCTTGCGAGTGGCAATAATTGCTCAATCACTGGCTCTTGTTTCATCGTATTGATGAAACGCGTGTAAACGATATGCACTTCGTCTACTTCACCCGCGATATAAGCATCGATCATTACTTTGATCGGGCCAATCAGCTGTTCCAGATGGGGCGTATCACCAAGGCCAACAGCGGAAGAAATTACCTTCGCACCATTACGCTTCATGAAACCCAAACCTTTATTGCCGATTGCTGTCACGGCGGTTTCAACGCCTTTGTCATGCAATTCTTTCATTTTATTGAAAGCCGAACGCAGAGCGTTGGTGTTCAAGCCACCGCACAACCCTTTGTCCGAAGACACCATAATCAGGCCGACCCGCTTGACGGTGTCGCGCTTTTGGAGATATGGGTGCTCGTAGTCGACTAGAGCTTGGCTCAAGTGGCCAGCCACATTACGGATTTTTTCACCGTAAGGGCGGGCCGCTTTCATACGCTCTTGCGCTTTGCGCATTTTCGACGTAGCCACCATTTCCATGGCGCGGGTGATCTTTTGCGTATTTTTTACGCTCTTGATCTTAGTACGAATCTCTTTACCGCTTGCCATGATTTGATCCTTTTATCAACGTCTCAAATCAGTAAGCAGCGCCAGCTTTAAAGGCATTTACCGCTTTCATGATGATTGCTTCGTCGTCTGCTGAGAGGTCGCCCTTCTCATCAACGCGATTCAATACATCAGCATGGTTTGCTTTCAAATCGCTCAAGAATGCAGCTTCGAAAGCCAAGGCACGATTAACAGCAACGTCATCATAAACGCCCTTGTTAATCAACAGCAGGGTTACACCCAACTCGCCGACTTTCATTGGTGAGTACTGAGCTTGTTTCATCAGCTCGGTCACCATCTTGCCGCGTTCCAATTGCTTACGAGTTGCTTCGTCAAGGTCAGAAGCGAACTGAGCAAAAGCAGCCAATTCACGATACTGAGCCAATGCCAAACGCACACCGCCACCCAATTTCTTGATGACTTTAGTTTGCGCTGCACCACCAACACGTGAAACCGAAATACCGGCATTCATCGCAGGACGAATACCCGCGTTGAACAAGTCAGTTTCCAAGAAGATCTGACCGTCAGTAATCGAAATTACGTTAGTTGGAACGAATGCAGAAACGTCACCCGCTTGAGTTTCAATGATTGGCAGTGCAGTCAATGAGCCTGTTTTGCCTTTTACAGCGCCGTTAGTCAATTTCTCAACTTCATCAGCGTTGATTCGAGCAGCACGCTCTAGCAAACGAGAGTGAAGATAGAAAACGTCGCCAGGGAATGCTTCACGGCCCGGTGGGCGGCGCAACAGCAAGGAAATTTGACGGTAAGCAACGGCTTGTTTAGACAAGTCATCGTACACGATCAAAGCATCTTCGCCGAGGTCGCGGAAGTATTCACCCATCGTGCAACCAGAGTATGCAGCGATGTATTGCAATGCAGCAGCTTCTGAAGCTGAAGCAGCAACAACAATGGTATGACCCAAAGCACCGTGCTCTTCCAATTTACGAACGACGTTCGCAATCGAAGATGCTTTTTGACCAATCGCCACGTAGATACAAGTAACACCAGTACCTTTTTGGTTAATGATCGCGTCAAGCGCAACGGCAGTCTTACCTGTTTGACGGTCACCAATGATCAACTCACGCTGACCACGGCCCACTGGAACCATGGTATCAATTGATTTGATACCAGTTTGCAATGGTTGTGAAACCGATTGACGGGCAATAACGCCTGGTGCAATTTTCTCGATTGGTGCAGAAAGCGTAGTACCCAATGGGCCTTTGCCATCTACAGGTTGACCCAAGGCGTTCACAACACGGCCGATCAATTCACGACCTACTGGAACTTCCAAGATACGGCCAGTACATTTAACCTCATCGCCTTCAGCGATGTGTTTGTAGTCACCTAAAATAACAGCACCAACAGAATCGCGCTCTAAGTTAAGCGCCAAACCGAAGGTATTACCCGGGAACTCCAACATCTCACCTTGCATCACTTCCGATAAACCGTGCACACGCACGATACCGTCAGTTACCGACACAACAGTACCAGTCGTGCTGGATTGTGCGCCTTGCGGTAGATTTTGGATCCGAGCTTTAATCAGTTCACTGATTTCGGACGGATTAAGTTGCATGATTTCTCCTAACTCTTCAGGCTTGTCGCAAGTGCGGTTAATTTGCCACTTACAGAGGCATCAATAACCAAGTCGCCAATCGTAATTTTCACACCGCCGATTAACTCGGGGTTGACACTAACGTCGGCACTGATCTTACGGTTAAGTTGCTGAGTGAGTGTAGCCGTCAGTTCGGCCAGTTGGGCATCAGTCATAGCAAAAGCAGATTCAATGTGCGCTTGCGCTACACCTTCGTCTGCCGCTTTCAGCTGTTCAAACAAAGCCGACACTGCCGGTAAAGTGGCAAATCGACGATTTTCGAGCACTGCTGCCAGGAAGTTTTTAACCTCGGCGTTTGCGTCAGCACCCAGAAGCCCAACCAACAGCTCCTGTACTTGATCAACAGAACACTTCGGATTAGCCACTACGTCAAGAACAGCTTGGCTATCAGCAATCACTGCTAAGTTACCAAGCACATCTGACCATTGTGAAAGCGTATTGCTTTCTTTAGCCAGCCGGAATACGGCCTCGGCGTAGGGTCTAGCGACGGTTATAAGTTCTGCCATGACTGTCTTACAGTTCCGCTTTGATAGATGTCAGCATCTCAGCATGTTTAGCGGCATCGATTTCACGACGCAAGATTTGCTCAGCACCCGCAATCGCTAAAGTAGCGACTTGTTGGCGAAGCGATTCTTTTGCTTGCTGAATTTGCTGTTCGATTTCACCTTGAGCGCCAGCGATCAGGCGTTCGCCTTCTACTTTGGCATTGCTCTTAGCTTCATCAAGAAGTTGCGCTGCACGCTTTTCGGCTTGAGCTACGATCTCCGCTGCGCTTTGCTTTGCTTCGCGCAATTTTTCTGCTGATTTTTTCTCAGCATTTTCGAGATCTTGCTTAGCACGATCTGCAGAGGCCAAGCCATCTGCAATGCGTTTAGCACGCTCATCCATCATCTTAATCAGCGGAGGCCAAACGAACTTCATCGTGAACAGGATCAAGAGACCAAAAGTGATCATTTGACCTATGAGAGATGCATTAAATTCCACGCTGAATGTCCTCCTTAAAGGCTGATCAAATGATTATTGAGCAGCAACAGTCAGAGCAGCCAAGAATGGGTTGTTGAAGGTGTAAAGCATAGCCACACCAACGCCAATCATCGAAATCGCATCCAACAGACCAGCAAGAATAAACAGTTTAGTTTGCAAAACTGGGATCATTTCTGGTTGACGAGCAGCAGACTCAAGGAATTTGCCACCGAGGATAGCAAAACCAAGTGCAGTACCGATAGCAGCCAAACCGATGATGATCGCAGCAGCGATTACAGTCATGCCTTGTACGGAAGCAATTACTTCAGGTGCAGCCATTTTAATACTCCTAGTTTGATTCAAAAGTTACGAGGGTTGGGTAAAACTGAGTCTAATGTCGTGCACCCAACCGATACACGCCACTAGACTGAAAATCAATGGTCTTCGACTGCCAAGCTCAAGTAAACAATCGTCAACATCATAAATACGAAGGCTTGCAATGTTACAACTAAGATATGGAAGATCGCCCATGGTGTACCCAACACCCAGTTTACCCACCATGGCAACAGCGCGATCAAGATAAAGATCAGCTCACCAGCATACATATTACCGAATAGACGCAAGGCCAATGAAATTGGTTTAGCAATCAATTCAACCAATTGCATCGCAAAGTTGGCGGGGGCAAGTAGGATAATCATCGCTGGCGATTCAGCGTGGAATGGCGCAGTGAAAATCTCTTTAATCCAGCCGAACAAACCTTTTGATGCAATCGAGAAACCAATAATCATAAACATCACTGTGAGTGACATTGCGAAAGTTAAGTTCACGTCAGCAGTCGGAACAACGCGCAAATAAACGTGATGTGGGTCTGCACCGAAGAACGTCACACCAATCCATTGTGCAATCGTCGGCAACAAATCAACCGGCAAAAAGTCCATCGCGTTCATCAAGAACACCCAGCAGAAAATGGTCAGAGCCAATGGCCCGATCAATTTAGATTTTGCATGGAATGTATCTTTAACTTGACCGTCAACCATTTCAACAATCAATTCAACGAAATTTTGCAAACGACCAGGAACGCCTGAAGTGGCCTTGCGCGCAACATAGGCAAACACACCTACGAACAGCAAACCCAAAATCAAAGAAAATCCAAAAGTATCTAAATGGATACCACCGAATAGGTCTGACTTTGCAAAGGTCAGATGGTGCTTGATATAGCTAGTTGCGTCTTGTGCCATAATTTACTTTTTACCGTCAAATTTAATTAAAAGCCCAAACCAGTAAGCGCTCGCTGCGACGAGGTACCCTAAGAATACCCACAACCAAGCGACCTCCCGATAAAACATAAAGAATGCTGCAAACGCAATCAGCGTTAGCGACAACTTAGCCATTTCTGCAGCAAAGTGTCTGCGCAGCAATTCTGCTGCGGCGGCAAACCCGGCACTGTAAGCGATGAAGGAATACAACACGCTGCCTAGTACTGCGATCAAACCACCGGAAAAACTTGCAATTGCGGCTTTTTGTCCCAAGATTAACAAAAGCGCAATTGAGAGGACTATCGTGAAGCCAATCTGTAATCGGATCACGCCCCGAATCTGTGCCTTCCCGTACATAGCACCACCGTAAGAGAAACGACGCGATTATACGTAGTTGATTTGCTCTGAGTCAATTTTTACCGTTGACTTTAGCTGATTTATTTTTATTTCATGACAAATAAAAATCGTCACAATTCCTTTCAAAAACAGTAACAAATCGCATGACGCCGTTTCAAATCATCACAATGCATCACTTTGATGCCGTACTATGCACCAAAAACTTACAGACGGCTAAGTAATGAATCGAGCTGATCTAAACTACCGTATTCAATCGTTAACTTGCCACTGCCTTTTTTCCCCGACTGAATGATCACTCGTGCACCAATGCGCTCGGAAACGCTTTCTTGCAAACGCAGCACATCGGGATCAATTGCCTTTTCTTTTGCTGCAACTGGCTCTTGCTGCATTTTTTTAACCAAGGCTTCCACATCCCGTACTGACAACCCTTTCAAAACGACCAGCCGAGCCGCCTCAATTTGCTGCAGGGTATCAAGTGGCAGCAAAGCGCGCGCATGGCCCATATCCAGATGCCCCGCCATTAACATCTCGCGCACTGGTTCAGTAAGATTGAGTAACCGTAATAAATTGGCAACGCTAGAGCGTGATTTACCGACCGCCTGCGCTGCTGATTCTTGCGTCAGACCAAACTCGTCAACCAAACGCTGAATGCCAATCGCTTCTTCAAGTGGATTTAAATTTTCACGCTGAATATTTTCGATCAATGCCATCGCCAAGGCAGTTTCGTCAGCAATTACACGAACTAAGGCGGGAATTTCAGTCAGCCCTGCGCGTTGCGACGCACGCCAGCGACGCTCACCTGCAATGATTTCATAGCGATCAATATCAATTTCGCGCACCAGCACCGGCTGCATCAAACCTTGCGCGCGAATTGAATCGGCCAATTCTTCCAGCGCTTCGTCGTTCATCAAGGTGCGCGGCTGGTATTTGCCCGGCTGCAAGGCATCAAGCGGCAAGGTTTTTAGCATATCGCCCGCCGACGGATCACCCATCAAGGCGTCCAAGCCACGGCCAAGGCCTTTCAATTTTTTACTTACCATAACATTGAGTTCCAATTAAACCGTGGCGACCGCTTCTAGCGCATCGTGACGCGCCAACATTTCTTCGGCGAGCTGTAAATAAGCTTGCGCGCCTTTTGAGGATTTGTCGTAGGCCAAAATCGGGCGACCATAGCTCGGCGCTTCGGCCAAGCGTACATTGCGTGGAATGACGGTATGATACAGCTTGCTGGTGAAATGCTTCACCAACTGCTCGGAGACTTGCTGCGCCAAGGTTGAGCGTGGATCAAACATCGTCCGCAGCAGACCTTCAATTTCAATTTTTTTATTCAGGTTTTGCTTAATGCGACGCAAGGTATTGACCAAATCCGACAAACCTTCCAGCGCAAAATATTCGCACTGCATCGGAATCATGACCGCATCGGCAGCCACCAAGCCATTCAAGGTTAGTAAATTCAACGCTGGTGGGCAATCGAGCAAAACATAATCATAATTGCCGGCAACCATCGCTAAAGCAGTTTTCAAGCGCGTTTCGCGCGCCGTGGCATCAACCAACTCAACTTCTGCACCTGCCAAATCTCGCGACGCGGGCAGCAAATCATAGTCGCCGCTTTCAGAGTTTTTCAGCGTTTGCTCGATGCTTGAATCGCCTAGCAGCAAAGAATACGTCGAGTGTTTCAATTTGGATTTATCAATGCCCGACCCCATCGTGGCATTGGCTTGCGGATCCAAATCGACCAACAAGACGCGTTTACCCAAATGCGCCAAACTCGCCGCCAAATTGACTGCAGTCGTCGTTTTACCCACACCGCCTTTTTGATTTGCTATGGCCAACACTTTCATCGTCGTTCCCGCCGGGGTTTGAATCGCTTTAGAGTGAACCGCAGACAGCTCAAACAACTTTAGCCACATGCACCAAGTGGCGTTCGGCATCCAAACCTGGCACGGCCAAACTATCTACTCCCACTACGTATACATCTGCAGGCAATAATGCAATTTCCTCATAAGGGTATACCCCCTTCAATGCAGCCCACTCGCCGCCTTCTGCCAGCAGATGCGTAGTCAAACGGACAAACTCAGCCAACTCAGAAAACGCCCGCGAGGTGATAATCTGAAAGCCCGCTTCTGGCTGATAAGCTTCAACACGATCAGTCACTACCGTCACGTTATCAAGCTTCAACTCCAAAATCGCTTGGCGCAAAAATGTCGTTTTTTTGTGATTGGAATCGAGTAAAGTCAGTTGCCAGTCTGGGCGGGCAATCGCCAAGGGGATGCCTGGCGTACCGAAGCCCGAACCCACATCAAGCATTCGCAACGCTTGATTCGGCAGCTTGCTTAGTGGCGCGAGCGAATCGAGCAAATGATGCGGCACCATGCGCTCTGGCTCGCGAATCGCCGTCAAACTATAAGTTTTATTCCATTTATCCAGTAAGCCAACGTAGGCCAACAGTTTCTCTTGCTGGCCGGCACTGAGCGTCAAATCCAAAGCCAGCAAGCCTTGCGCCAAAGTATCGGCTAATTTTTTTTCTGCAACTACAGTCATTGTATTTCTGCCTTATTTTGCTGGCTTGCGGCAACCAGCTGACTTTTCTTGAGATAGACGACCAATAAAGCCAACGCAGCGGGGGTAACCCCCGAAATACGCGAGGCCAAACCCAAAGTCTGTGGTCGTTGAGTGCTTAATTTTTGCTGGATTTCTTTCGAAAGCCCCGAGACTGCGCTGTAATCAAAGTCATCAGGCAACGCAACGTCCTCTAGGGTATCGCGTTTTGCGACCTCAAATTGTTGTCGTTCGATATAACCCTGATATTTAACCTGAATTTCAATTTGTTCGGCGACTTTTTCGTCCTGCACGCCCGGCCCCGCCACATCTAAAGTCATCAAACTGGCGTAAGTCACTTCCGGGCGGCGCAATAAATCGGCCAAGGTGTATTCACGCTCAATCGCTTTACCCAGCACACGCTCAGCCTCAGAAGCGGCGAGAATTTTCGGATTTACCCAAGTCGATTTGATGCGCTCAAGTTCTAGCGCGACGGCTTCGCGCTTGGTTTCAAACATTTGCCACTGCGCATCACCGACCAAGCCCAAGCGGCGGCCTTGCTCGGTTAAGCGCAAATCGGCATTGTCTTCGCGCAACTGCAAACGGAACTCGGCGCGGCTGGTAAACATACGGTATGGCTCGGTAACACCCTTGGTAACTAGGTCATCCACCAATACCCCAATGTACGCTTCATCACGCCCCGGGCACCACGGCGCTTCATCACGCGCATAGAGTGCCGCATTCAAGCCAGCAAACAAGCCTTGTGCTGCCGCTTCTTCGTAACCGGTTGTGCCGTTAATTTGGCCGGCAAAGAATAAACCCGCAATCGCTTTGGATTCAAAACTATTTTTTAACGCGCGTGGATCGAAATAATCGTATTCAATGGCGTAACCAGGACGAATAATTCGAGCATTCTCCAGCCCCACCATCGACTGCACCGCAGCCAACTGAATATCAAATGGCAAGCTCGTTGAAATGCCGTTTGGATAAAACTCATGCGTCGTTAAGCCTTCCGGCTCAAGGAAAATCTGATGGCTGTCTTTGTCGGCAAAGCGATTGATTTTATCTTCAATACTTGGGCAATAACGTGGCCCAACGCCTTCGATCTTGCCAGTAAACATCGGGCTACGATCAAAACCGGAACGGATAATGTCGTGCGTGCGCTCATTGGTGTGCGCAATCCAGCATGGCATTTGTCGCGGATGCATCGCCTGATTACCGCGCACGGAAAACACCGGCTCTGGCGTATCGCCCGGCTGAATTTCAAGGATATCTAAATTAATCGTGCGCCCGTCGATACGCGGCGGCGTACCGGTTTTCAAACGGCCAACCGGCAAGTTCAACTCACGCAATTTGTGCGACAAGGTAATCGACGCCGGATCGCCAGCACGCCCCCCCACTGAGTTTTCTAAACCCACGTGGATTTTGCCGCCCAAGAACGTGCCGGCAGTCAGCACGACGCTGGAGGCCATAAACTCAATACCGATTTGTGTCACTGCGCCGATGACCTTATCGCCATCGAGCAGCAAGTCATCCACTGCTTGCTGGAAAATATCAAGATTTTCTTGGTTTTCCAGCATGCCGCGAATCGCAGCCTTATACAAAATCCGATCCGCTTGTGCACGCGTTGCGCGTACCGCAGGACCTTTGCTGGCGTTCAACGTTTTAAACTGAATACCGCCCATATCGGTGGCCAGCGCCATCGCGCCGCCGAGCGCATCGACTTCGCGCACCAAATGACCTTTACCAATCCCCCCAATCGATGGATTGCAGCTCATTTGTCCCAAGGTTTCAATATTGTGGGTCAGCAATAATGTTTTACGTCCCATGCGGGCACTGGCTAACGCCGCCTCGGTACCAGCGTGGCCACCACCAACTACAATCACATCATATCGAACGGGATAGCGCATGGCGCAGTTCCAAAATAAGGGCAAAGGGGCAATATTCTATGCCAAAACAGAGACTTGCGCGAGTTTTTCAAACTCACAAACTAGAAATTTTAGCAAAATCAACTATCTTGCCTAGATTAGAGTTGATTGTAATTGGAAGGAACTCCAATGCTAAGCACACTACAGCAATCGATAGCGAGCCTGATGAATAGGCTAAGATATCCGCAAAAATTCATGCTAGTCAGCGGCGTATTTATTTTACCCATCCTAATTTTATTATTTTTTACATGGAGCACGCTGCGCGAAGATATTCAATTTGCTAAAACAGAACAAGATGGGGTACAGGTCCTTCAAATGGCCACCCGGCAACTTAATGCAATTGTAGCGAATCAGAAACCTCCATTAATTTCAGCTCAAGAAACAAGCCAAATAAAAGACCTAGTAAGCTCTTTATCGGCCGATAAAGAGTATCAAGCATTACGCTCGGCAACCGATTCTCAGCAAGTACAAGATGCCGCTTTACAATTGATAGCTCGCATCAATGACACCTCTAATTTAATTTTAGATCCAGAGCTTGCGAGTTATTTCGTCGGCGATGTCACGATTGGCAAATTACCCTTACTAATGACACTTGTGGCGCAACTAGCCTCCCAAAACGCAAATAGTCCAGAAGCAAAATTACGAGCACAAACGATTGCCCCCCAAATCAGTGGTCTAGCTGCGGACCTGCAAGTCGACATTGATAAAGCTGCAGCAGCTCAACCAGAAGCACTCAAAGCCACACAAGAACAAGCGCGTTTATTCCAAGCGGCAATTCATCAAGTACTCAGTGAATATCAAGATCGGATTGCATCACCCTTGGTCAACAACAAGCCAGTGGATGAAAATATCAGCAAACTCAAGGAGCGCATACAAGTCGCAACCACTGCAGGCACCCAACTATCCGAAGCTGGACTTAAAACACTAGACGCTCTATTACAACAACGTATCGACCAGCGCAGCAACAAACTAGGTTTTGCGATTGGCATCAGTTTATTTGCCATCATCGCAGCTATTTTGTTGCAGATTGGTTTCTTTCTCTCCACTAAGAACAATATTAATTTACTCAATCAGAGCTTTTCACAGATCAGCCTAGGTGAATTTAATCATGTCACTCAGCTTAAAGGTAAAGACGAACTCGCCGCACTCAATCAACCGATTCACACGATGCTAGACACATTAAGACGCTTCAGTACAGCGCAACTGCACATGGCGGCAGCGCATGATGCTGGCGATATTCACCACACGATTGATGACACGCAATTTTGTGGCGGTTATCAAGAAATGGCAATGCGTATCAACGAGCTCGTTCGATCTCACACCGCGATTCAAATGAAAATGGTTGCGCTTACCAGCCTCTATACACAAGGAGAATTCTCTGTTTCGATTGAGAATATGAAAGGCCTAAAAGCCATGATTACAGACGAAGTCGATAAAGTGAGAGATCGAATGCACGAGGCATCGATCGCTGCCGACTTCACGTTAAAAATCAAACAAGCGCTAGACCAAGTCACAACCCCAGTCATGATTAGTGACGCAAATGATTTTCCTATGTATCAAAATCAAGCTGCCGAACAACAACTTGGTCCAATGCCGCAACAAACGCTAAAGCACGTCTTGAATGCTGGCCAATGGCTAGACTGGCGCAGCGGACACGCCAGCCAAGGCCAAATAATCCGACAAGGCAGCACTTTCCGTGTCAATGTGACGCCAATCTTTAATGAGGAGCATACGCTAATTGGTCATGTAACCGAATGGCAAGATCAAACCGCCGAATTAGCCATGGGCACCGAAATCAGCCAGGTTGTAAGTGCGGCTGCGACAGGCGTATTCAGCCAGCGCATACGCTTGGACAATAAGATCGGTTTTTATGCTGACCTAGGGATGCATCTAAATGGCTTGCTCGATCAAACACAATCTAGCCTCAGTGCGTTTGGCAAGGCTTTAATCCAGTTAGCCGAAGGCGACCTAACTCACTCTCTACCTACCAATTATCAAGGTATTTTTGGCGAATTAGCCCACAGCACCAACCGCACAACCCACCAGCTCAACCAAATTATCAACGACATTCGGAGCGCAACCTCTGAAGTCGCCAATTCCGCCATTCAAGTTACACAAACTTCAGCCAGCTTATTAGAAAAAACGCAGTCTCAAGCCGCTGCGACCGAAAAGACAGCCGCCTCAGCTAACGAAGTCGCTAGTGCAGTCCAACAAAATGCCGACCATGCTGGAGCAGCTGCTACGCTAGTTAGATCAGCACACGAAGAGGCAGAAGTGACGCGCACAGCCATGACGGGTGTACAGGAAGCGATGAAAAAGCTCACCGAAAGCGCAAAAAAAATTGCCGATATCACAGGTTTGATAGATGGCATTGCCTTTCAAACAAATATCTTGGCACTCAATGCGGCAGTGGAAGCGGCACGGGCAGGCGATGCTGGTCGTGGGTTTGCAGTAGTCGCCGCAGAGGTGCGAAATTTGGCGCAAAAAAGTGGCGATGCGGCACGTGAAATTCGCAGTTTGATTGAAAACTCAGTTCGCGAAATCCACCAAGGGCATACCCGCGTTGAGCAGTCCGCCACCTTGATGCACCACATGCACGAGCAAGTACAACAATTGTCCTTTTTGATTAGCGACATTGCAAATGCCTCGAAAGAACAACTAAGTGGCGTTAATGAAATTAGCCATGCACTCAGTCAGATTGATCATGCTGGCCAGCAAAACCAATCCCTTGCCTCTCAGCAAACCCACAATGCAGAAAACATGCAAAAACAAGCAGAGCGCCTAAATCAGACTGTGGCGATATTTAAAATTTAAGCAAGGCACAATTGAAAAGCCCATATCATCACAGGGCTTTTCAATTGTGCGACCAGTTCTTAATTCAAACTATTACAGCGCGCGGCCTCTAATGCGGCGCCAACAATCCCCGCATCATTTTTTAAGGCGGCAGGAACAACTTTAAAGCGTAAGTCTTTCAACTCGGGAATAAACTTCTCATGTTTCTTGCTAATCCCGCCACCGATAATGACAAAATCTGGCGAAAACAATAGCTGTAGATGCAATAAGTATTTATTCAGGCGCTCAGTATATTCGCCCCATTTCATATCTGAATCTTCTTTGACTTTGGCCGAACAATATTTTTCCGCGATTTCATTTTTTGGGAAAATCAGATGACCAAACTCAGTATTGGTAATCAGTTTGCCATCAACAATCAAGGCACTGCCAATCCCTGTACCCAGAGTAATCACGATGGTTTTCCCACCACGGCCTTTTGCCGCGCCAAATACGACTTCTGCCAAACCTGCAGCATCAGCATCATTTAGCAATACTAAAGGCAAGCCAACCGCTTTCGCGAGAATCTCTTGTGCTGGTGCTTGAATCCAACTTTGATCTACATTGGCAGCTGACATTGTTATACCATTGTGAACAATCGCCGGAAAGGTACAGCCAATCGGTCCCGTCCAATTGAAATGATCGACCAAGGCTTTAACGACTTTCCCAACCGCTTCAGGCGTAGCAGGTTGCGGCGTCTCAATTCGATGGCGTTCCGCCAAAAACTCGCCGGTATCAATATTGACTGGCGCCCCTTTAATACCAGTTCCGCCAATATCAATCCCGAGCACCGCACGTACTTGCGTATTTTGTTCTGTCATTTTTGCTTACTTCTTCTAAAGGAGGAATTGTGCCATTACCGTACGGCTTATCAAACACGGTAAAACCCGCAGCTTAAAGTTAATACCCTAAACTGGCCTTGTGAAATCTCAATCTTAATTCGGCTGCACGCTCTTGAGCTCGATGAAACGCTTTTTCTGCACCGCTGCACGATCATGAATCATCACAATATCGTTCTGCTGCGTCATGATCAGCTTATCAATGTCTTCCACTTCCTTGCGGCTCACGTCGATTTCCGCCTGTAAATCTGCAGGAATAGCGCGTTTTGACTTTTGCAAACGCTGCACTTGCTGCTGTTGTTGCTCCATCCGCTTTGTCGCCGCTTCACGACGTAAGCGATTGGTTTGCAAGCCAGCCTGAACCGCTTCGATTTGACGATCCCGCAGTAAATCAATCTCTTCAGGTTTCGAAAACGATTGCAGCAAAGCCTTATCACTACGTCGCTGCTCTAATTCAGCTTTCTTTTTCTCTTCTAAAGCAGCTTTCTCTTCCGGAGAAAGCTGCGCCTCGTTGCCTTTGCGAATGCGGCCGGACTTATCCAACTCCATCACAGACTTCGACGTTCCTGCTGGTGGCTTATCGCTATATTGGACTTTGCCTGATTCGTCCACCCAGCGATAAACCGTCGCTGCATAGTTGGGCGAGCACAGAATAGTCAACATCAAAACCAACAAATAGCGCATAGCCAACCTTCTCAAATTATTCAATCCCGTACTGATTACGGTAATTTTGCACACGAGATAGATTGTCAGTCATTCCTTCTTGTTCGGCAAGAAATCCCAATAAATCTTGCAAGCTTGCAATAGGAATCACCGGAATACCCACATTTTGCTCAACTTCCTGCAC
Organism: Deefgea chitinilytica; assembly: GCF_016881405.1. Lineage (GTDB taxonomy): Bacteria > Pseudomonadota > Gammaproteobacteria > Burkholderiales > Chitinibacteraceae > Deefgea > Deefgea chitinilytica. The sequence continues at coordinate 3,350 of NZ_WOFE01000007.1, read as the reverse complement.
CGCCGACAATGCTCCTTGACCACGCTCCATCCGATCCAGTGCAATCAAAACGCCTGCCGGCTCGGCGCCCGCATCGCGGATAATTTTGACGGACTCACGCACCGAAGTCCCCGCTGAAATTACGTCATCAATAATCATCACCCGACCTTTCAGTGGCGCGCCAACCAATACGCCACCTTCGCCGTGGTCTTTCGCCTCTTTGCGGTTAAACACAAACGGCACATTGTGCCCCGCATTAGCAAGAGCAACTGCAGTGGCTGACGCCAAAACAATCCCTTTATAAGCCGGTCCAAATAGCACATCAAACTGAACACCTGACGCCAGCGCAGCTTGCGCATAAAAACGCGCCAATTCACCCACTGAGGTACCGTCGCTAAAAAGTCCGGCATTAAAGAAGTACGGCGAAGCGCGGCCAGCTTTGGTGATAAAATCGCCAAAACAGAGTACTTTGCTCTCAACAGCAAATCGGATGAAATCGCGGCGAAAATCAGTCATGCAAAATAGTCCCTCTAAAACGTTAAATGCGTGTGTCCCAATCTCTGGCAAGTCCCTCAGCGACAAAACGCAGGCGACGTCCGGTCTGCTCAGCCAACGCTGCAAATCAAGACGGCGGCAAGCCAAAGCATGGGCACAACAACTTACTCATTGAATAACCCCGAAGCATATCACCCTTGAACAAGGATTTCTCTAAGTGCGCATCATTTCAGCCAATCTCAACGGTATTCGTTCCGCCACTACTAAAGGCTTTTTCAATTGGCTAGCAACGCAAAATGCCGATGTGGTTGGCGTGCAAGAATTAAAAGCACAAGCCGCCGACCTCACCGCCGAAATGCAAAATCCCAACGGCATGCATGGCTATTTCCACTATGCCGAAAAAAAGGGCTATAGCGGCGTTGGCCTGTATTGCCGCAAACAACCTGACGCCGTTATTGTCGGCCTTGGGATTGCCGAGATCGACAGCGAAGGCCGTTATTTAGAGCTTCAGTTTGGCAAGGTTTCAATCATTTCGCTCTACCTACCATCAGGTTCATCATCGGAAGAACGACAAACGGTTAAATTTCAATTCCTCGATCATTTCTGGCCTCGCTTAACTGAACTAGCCGAATCGGGTCGCGAAGTGATCATCATGGGCGACTGGAATATTGCGCACAACGAAATCGACCTGAAAAACTGGAAAGGCAATCTAAAAAATTCAGGCTTTCTACCTGAAGAGCGTGCTTGGTTCGGCAAGATGCTCACTGAGCTGAAGTGGGTAGATATTTGGCGTACGCTCTACCCCGAAATTCCCGGCTACTCGTGGTGGAGTAACCGCGGCCAGGCGTACGCCAAAGACGTCGGTTGGCGTATCGATTATCAAATCGTAACCCCAAAATTGGCGGCGACAGCAACGCAGGCGAGTATTTATAAAGACGAAAAATTCTCGGATCACGCGCCCTTGATTGTTGATTACGATTATTCACTTTAACGTAATTCAACACCGCTAGGGTAGTCAACAACAACCCACTCAAAAAATCTAACAGGTATTGCCCGCTAGCAATTACCAATAAAAGCACAGAGAGCAATACCCATGTTTTCTACGTATTTTGCCGTTTTTAATAATCGCCGTATTTGTGCTGCAATGCTGCTGGGATTTGCCTCTGGCCTGCCTTTGGCGCTCACCGGCTCGACGCTGCAGGCATGGCTGTCTGACGCTGGTTTAGACGTTAAAACGATAGGCTGGTTTACATTAGTGGGTCAGCCGTATACGTGGAAATTTCTTTGGTCGCCGCTGATTGATCGCTTTCCAATGCCACTGCTTGGCCGCCGACGCGGTTGGATTTTACTCAGCCAGATTGCACTTGCCCTCACTATCGCCACCATGAGTGGGCTCGATCCGAAAACCCATTTAGCGACATTTGCCTTGCTGGCAGTGATGATTGCTTTTTTCTCTGCCACCCAAGACGTGGTCATTGATGCCTACCGCACCGAAGTTTTACAACCCGAAGAGCGTGGCGCAGGTGCGGCAGTAGGTGTCTTTGGCTATCGGATGGCGATGCTCACTTCTGGCGCAATCGCGCTGATTTTGGCCGATGGTTTTTTAACTTGGGAACAAACTTATTTAGTCATGGCGGGTTTGATGGGCGCAATGGCATTGATTACTTTTACTGCCCCTGAACCCACGCTGCAAGTTCGCCCACCACGCACCTTGCGCGAAGCCATTTTTGCGCCTTTGCAAGAGTTTTTTTCCCGCCAAGGCGCATGGATATTACTAGCGCTGGTTATCGGCTACAAACTTGGTGACGCGTTTGCCGGTAGTTTATCGACGAAATTTCTACTGGATATGGGTTATAGCAAATCAATCATTGGCCAAGCCTATAAAGTCTTCGGCCTGATTGCTACGCTACTCGGTGGATTTCTTGGTGCCATTTTGATGGTGCGCTGGGGCTTGTTCCGCTCACTATTCATTTTTGGCTTATTGCAGGCGTTTACCAATTTAGGTTATTGGCTAATTGCCATACATGGCAGCCCCAATATTGCACTACTGATGTTTGCAATTAGCGCGGAGAATTTAGCCGGCGGTATGGGCACCACCGCAGCGGTGGCGCTGTTAATGAGTTTATGTAATCCCAACTTTACCGCCACACAGTATGCGCTACTCTCTGCGCTCGCCTCATTCGGGCGGGTCTACGTGGGTCCCGCCTCAGGCTATTTAGTTGTAGCGCTGGGCTGGGCCAACTTCTTTGTAGCATCCGCACTCATTGCAATTCCGGGATTATTACTAGTTTGCTGGCTACGCAACACGATCAAACAACTCGATCAAGCCGCAGAGCAGATACCGCAAGAACGTTAAATCATCACTCGGCAAAAGTCGATTGCTTGCACCATACGCCGTTTTCAAAACGGAAATATTTTAATAGTAGACTGTGATTTCCTGCCGCTAACGCTTGCTTATGCGCAGAAGTTAACTGTTTAATCGCATGCTCCAGTTGTAGAGCTACGCTTTGACTCTCACAAGGCCACTGCACAAGAATAGATTCGGGCGGAAAAGATCGGGTGAATCTCGCCCCTTTCCCGGCAAGGTGCGCCTCAAACCGCTGAGCCACGTCCAAAGCGACACCAGTATATAAGCGCCCACCGCGACAAGTTAAAATATACACGGACCAAATCACGCAGCATTACCTCAGAGTTGATCGGACACTAGTTGGACAGTAATCGCCCCAGCTATTTACAGCGCAATCTGCACGATAAAGCTAAAACATGGCAAGATTTGCTACGCCTTAAAGCGGAATTGCACCGCTAGTTCTATTCGAATATCACCAAGTACTTCCACAAAGCCTTTTTCAACCAATGCTTAGCAAACAATACCCACG
>NZ_WOFE01000006.1 GCF_016881405.1 Deefgea chitinilytica | reverse complement strand
GCTTGCAAGAGTTTGGATTTCTCGGCATAACTAATCGCCAAATTGCCATGCTCAATCGCATTGATTAATAATTCCGATAAACCCATCGCCACTCGTTGTGGCTCTGGACAAGCGCGTGACAACATCAAGGTGAGCTGGCGTGCTTCATCAAGGGTACGAAAATGGAACTCGCCATGCACCAGCAAACGATAAGAGTCAGCATGCATCGCGATTTGGGCTTCAAGCTGCTGACGATCTTCATGAAAGCCAACCGCTGCCGCCACAATGGCCAACAGCATTTCACGCTGAAACGGCTTGATCAAATAGTAATACGCACCGGCAGCCAAACCTTCACGCACATTTTCAGCCGCGCCGACGGCGGTTTGCATAATCACAGGAATATGCTGAAAATCAGGGTGTTGCTTGAGCTTGGCCAATACTTGCATGCCGTCCATACGCGGCATCATCCGATCGAGCAGAATGGTCGCAAAGCCAGCTTCGTCGTGCTGCAGGATTTCCCAAGCGGCTTCGCCATCATCGGCAGTGACCGTTTCATAACCCGCATCAGCCAAATGCTCAGACAAGATCTCTAAGTTAAATGGCTCATCATCAACGATCAGTACCCGATTTTTTCCGTCCATAGCCACTCCTAAGCCTCATTCATTGCAGCCAACACTTTACCTGAAAGCTCATTGTATAAACTGCTAAATTCAAGCGCCAATTTATGCTTGGCATCCAGCGCGATCAATGGTGCGGCTTGATCATGCGATTCACGCACCTTGACCGAGCTCGACAAACGCGAGTGCAACACTGGCAGGCCCTGTGCTTCCAGCTCTTGCACCAAACGCTGCGGCAAACTCGCGCGTGGCTGAAATTGATTGACCACAATCCCTTCGATTTTGAGCTGACCATTATGGTCTTGGCGGATTTCTTCAACTCGCGCAATCAGACCCAACAACGCATCGCGCGAAAATGTATCGCAATCAAACGGAATCAAGCAACCTGTCGCGGCAATCAGCGCCGACAAAGTAAAGAAATTGAGCGCCGGCGGCGTATCAATATACACCTCATCAAATTGCCCAGTCAGCTCATCGAGCGTTTCGCGCAATTTATAAATTTTATATCTGGATTCCAGTTTGACTTGCTGCTCAGCAATGCCCGGATGCGCGGGCATAATAAATAAATTAGGGAACCGCGTGGCGTGGACAAATTCAGCAGGTCCTTTGGCGTATAAAGAGTAATTAAGCACCTGATCAAAAAACTCGTACAAAGTCGGTGCCGCAGTCTGCGCCGCATCTCCCAATACATAATGACTGCTATTACCCTGCGGATCTAAATCAATAATCAAGACTCGCTTGCCTTGCGCAGCCGCCACGGCGGCTAAATTCACCGTAATTGTTGATTTACCGACACCGCCTTTTTGATTAAACACCACTCGTCGTAACATGCCCTGCCCCGCTTATTGTGCTGCCAGCACTATACCACCGCCTTGATTGCGGCTGATGTAATCTTGTGTTGGCAAAGGAAAATCTGCGTCTTTTACGACGCGCCGCAATCGCCGACACGCGAATGTGCAATATTCGGCAAACCTCGCCAGTCCACTCCAGTCGCTTGCGACTAGATGACTTGAAGCTGGGCAATGCGACCCCATTTAGCAGCTATCTATTTTTCTTCAACTCACAGGAAGCTATTCGCCCATGTCGAAAGAAACATTAGGCTTTCAAGCCGAAGTCAAACAACTCTTGCAATTGATGATTCATTCTTTGTACTCCAACAAAGAGATTTTCCTGCGTGAACTCGTATCCAACGCGTCGGACGCCTGCGACAAACTGCGTTTTGAAGCCGTCAACAACGACGGCCTGTTCGGCAACGATCCAGAACTCAAAATCCACGTTGATTTTGATGCGGAAGCGAAAACCATCACGATATCCGACAATGGTATCGGCATGAGCCGTGATGAAGTGATCAAAAATATCGGTACGATTGCCCGCTCAGGCACCAAAGAATTTTTTAGCCAACTCTCTGGTGATGCACAAAAAGACGCGCACTTAATCGGCCAATTCGGCGTGGGCTTTTATTCCGCCTTTATCATTGCCGATAAAGTCACCCTGACCACGCGCCGCGCGGGCGAAGAAACCGCCACCCAATGGGAATCACACGGTGACGGTGAATTCACGCTTGAAAGTGTTGAAAAACCAACGCGCGGTACCAGTATCGTCTTGCACCTGAAAGACGGCGAAGAAGAATTCCTTAGCGATTGGCGCTTGCGCAGCATCATCCGCAAATACTCGGATCACATCACACTGCCGATCTTGATGCCAGCCCAAGCTGGCTACAACGAAGACGGCTCGATCAAACCGGCCGAAGGTTACGAGACCGTCAACCAAGCCAATGCGCTTTGGACGCGCAGCAAATCAGAAATTTCTGACGAGCAATACACCGAGTTCTACAAACACGTCGCCCATGATTACGACGAGCCACTCGCGTGGAGCCACGCCAAAGTCGAAGGCCGCCAAGAATACACCGAGCTGCTCTACATCCCGAAACGCGCCCCATTTGATTTGTACGACCGCGAACGCCGTCATGGTGTGAAACTCTACGTGCGCCGCGTCTTTATCATGGAAGACAGCGAAAAATTGCTGCCACAATACCTGCGCTTTATCCGCGGCGTGATTGACTCTAGCGATTTGCCACTCAACGTATCACGCGAAATCTTGCAGCACAGCAAAGACATTGAACAAATCAAACAAGGCTGCGTGAAAAAAGTATTAGGCTTGCTAGAAAGCCTAGCCAATTCAGACGAAGCGGCTGATCAAGCCAAATACACCACCTTCTGGACTGAATTTGGCAAAGTACTCAAAGAAGGCGTTGGGGAGGACTTCACCAACAAAGAACGCATCGCTGCGCTATGCCGTTTTGCATCGACACATAACGACTCTGCTGAGCAAACCGTATCGCTGAAAGACTACGTTGGCCGCATGAAAGAAGGTCAAGAACAAATCTACTTTATTACAGCTGATTCATATGCCGCCGCAAAAAACAGCCCGCACCTCGAAGTCTTCCGCAAAAAAGGCATCGAAGTCTTGTTGCTCTCTGACCGCGTCGACGAATGGGCGTTTAGCGGCCTGACTGAATTTGAAGGCAAAAAACTGCAATCGGTCGCCAAAGGCGAATTGAACCTAGACCAATTCACCGACGAAGCAGAGAAAAAAGAGCAAGAAGCCGCCGCAACCGAGCTTAAAGACATCCTTGAGCAAATGAAAGGCGTACTCGGCGACTCAGTCAAAGACATCCGCGTCACGCACCGCCTGACCGACAGCCCTGCTTGCTTGGTGGTAGAAAACCAAGACATGAGCGCCAACCTAGAGCGTCTACTCAAATCAGCGGGTCAAGACGTCAAAGGCAGCAAACCGATCTTGGAAGTAAACCCAACACATCCATTAGTGAGCAAGCTCAAAGCAGAGTCGAGCAGCGACAAATTTGGCGACTGGACGCACCTGATCTTTGATCAAGCGCTCCTTGCTGAAGGCGGTCAACTCGAAGACCCAGCCTCATTCGTCAAACGCCTGAATGGTTTGATGCTAGCGATGTAGAACTAAATGCATAGGCTTCTAGCCAATTATCTAATAATGACTAGATACAAATACCTAGAAAAAAACGGCGCATGCGCCGTTTTTTACATCCAAGCAAACCGTAAAAAACCAAACAGAAACTGAAGATCAAAATATTACACAAAAGTGACGATTAAGCTTTTTTTAATTTACACCTACTTACCAAACTTTGTTTGACATCAAAGCCATATGCCAATATCATCGAGTCACTAACAAATAAGTGTTAACAATCAATGATTTAGAATATTAATACATACTAATTTAAAACTTTCTTGGAGCATCACCATGAAATTGACGCACATCGCAGCAGCCATCGCACTCACCGCCACCGCAGCAATCAGCCAAGCAGCAATTGTAAATAATCAAGCGCTCAACTTATACACAAGCAATCTAAGCAGCTCATTCAATCAAGTCAATTCTGGCACTTTCAGTGCTGGAGCTACTGGCATCTATAAAATTACCTTTACCGTTTTAGGTGCAATTAACTCAGGCAACTTGATTAATGCTCATGTTTTTTTAAAACAAACAAATTACACTGGTACACCATGGGGCTGGACTTCTAGCCCAAAAGATATTTTTAATGACACTGACAAAAACGTAGCAAAACAATCATGGACTAGTAGCTATACCTTCTCAGCAATTAAAGACGCTAGTTTCGAATACAGCAGTCAATATGTATTTGCGAACCCTGGCTTTAACGGTACGATTTCTGCCACAGTAGCCCCAGTTCCAGAACCTGAAACCTACGCTCTCATGGGCATGGGCTTAATCGGTCTATTAGCTGCGCGCCGCCGCAAAATGGCTAAATAATCAGCCAGCCAACGCGAGAGATAGACCGATTTAAACCAAAAATGCCAAGCAAGCCTTGGCATTTTTTAATGGCGAACCAAAAAGACACGCATTGCAGACAAATCACCAATTTAATACGAATGCAATCAATCAAGGCAAGAATCAGAATCTGGCAATAAATTCACAAGATATTGAATTTAAAGCTTTAAATACGGGCGAATCTCAGTTAGAATCGCCAAAACTAAAATACTTTCTAAATTAGTAATTAATGATATAGGATACACAACATGAACATCAAACACTTAGCCGTAGCCGCAGTAATCGGCTTTAGCGCTGTAGCCAGCCAAGCCGCGATCAAAAATGTGACTTTTACGAATGGCTCATCAATTACCTTTGGTGAGAAAATCACTAAGCTGGGTAACTCTTGGACTTTTGATTCTTTTACATTCAAAGTAAATGACAATTCACCTATTCTTTTTAGCTTCTTCGCTGATCCAGCCAAAAAGAATACTGGCACGATCAATTCCCTGAAATTGACATTGCTAAATGGCAAATCTAAAGTAGGTGATACTCAAACCTTTAATTCAAGCACTGGCAGCTTTTTATTCAGCGGTGATACATTTGCTAGCAATAAAAACTACAAATTCCGTATTGATGGCTTGTCAACCGATTTCCGTGGTGATTTAAATTACACCGTAGCTGCAGTACCAGAGCCAGAAACTTATGCATTAATGGGCATGGGCTTGGTAGGGCTTCTCGCAGCACGCCGCCGCAAAATGAAAGCTACTAAATAATTAGCATCCAAGCATATAAAAGCCCCAAGAACACGCTTGGGGCTTTTTTACGACTAAACTAAATCCAATTAGAGCAAGGCTAAAATCGCGGTCGTTTGTAACTGCATTAACTGAATATCCGCCCGGCTTTCCACATTCAAACGAATAACTGGCTCAGTATTACTACTGCGCAGATTAAAGCGCCAAGTACCAAAATCCATACTCACACCATCAGTTTCATCGACAGACTGCGCTTGCGATTCATACGCTGCACGAACTTTGGAAATGGCTGCTTTCGCATCCGGCACCACACGATTGATTTCACCCGATGATGGGAATGCGGCAATTCGCTCGCTCACCATTGCTGAGAGTTTCTGCCCGCTACGGCTCATTAAATCAATCACCAGCAGCCACGGAATCATACCGCTATCGCAATAAGCAAAATCACGGAAGTAATGATGCGCGCTCATTTCGCCGCCGTATACTGCATCTTCTTTTCGCATGCGCTCTTTAATAAAGGCATGGCCGGTTTTACTTTGGATGGCAATACCACCTGCTTGCTCAACCATATCGATCGTATTCCAAGTCAAACGAGGGTCGTGGATGATTTTTGAACTTGGCGTATGCGCGAGGAAAGCTTTTGCTAAAAGACCTACGATGTAATACCCCTCGATGAACTCGCCAGCCTCATCAAACAAGAAACAGCGATCAAAATCACCGTCCCAAGCAATACCCAAATCAGCACCATGCGCTTTCACAGCATCGGCGGTATCGGCACGGTTTTCTGGCAATAATGGATTAGGGATGCCATTCGGGAATGTACCGTCGGCTTCGTTGTGAACTTTGATGAACTGCACTGGCACATTCGCTGCAGCAAATTGCGCTTCAAGCGCATCGACCACATGGCCTGCTGCACCATTTCCCGCATTCAGCACAATTTTCATCGGCTTAAGTTGGGCGATGTCGATGTAGCCCAGCAAATGCTGCACGTAATCGGCCAGAATCGACTGCTGGCTCAGCGTACCGCGTTGAACAACGGCTGGAAACTGATTTTCTTCGGCAAGGCGCTGAATATCACGCAAGCCGGTATCGCCACTAATTGGCACCGCGCCACGCTTGACCAATTTCATGCCGTTGTAATCCATCGGATTATGGCTAGCCGTTACCTCGATACCGCCATCCACATCCAAATGGAAGGCCGCGAAATAGACTTCTTCCGTACCCGTCATGCCAATGTCGACCACATCGCAGCCCGAATCCATCAAGCCATTAGCCAACGCCATTTTGAGCGATTCAGAAGTCAGTCGAACATCACCACCGACCACCATGCGTTTCGGTTTGAGGAATTCGCCATAGGCACGGCCAATGCGGTAAGCAATGTCTTCGTTCAATTCAGTACCAAGCTGGCCCCGAATGTCATAGGCTTTGAAACAAGATAATTTTGTCATGATTTATGGTTAACTCGTTGATTCATTGTGAGATTCAAAATAAGAACGAGAATGATAGTGAACACTGTCATCACATAAGATTGCAGCCGGGGCTTGCCAACGATATTCATCATGTTGCTCACCCATCGGCAGCCGCAATTGATCTGCAGTAAGCCGCAGGCGATAAGCCAATACAACATAGTGCGTGCCAAACCCATCTTGCCGACCCGCATTCGTATCATAAAAATGTTCGTAAACACCCAACCATTCAGCCTGATTACGAGTCAAAGCGATACCCAATTCCACCTGAGTGAGTCGCTGAAATGCAGCATCAAGTCGTTCGTTTTTCAGCACTCGCCCGCCAGGCACAAACCAAAAACCACCCGCGGGCTCATTCCGCCGAAAACCAAGTAAAACTTCCCCCGATTCATTTTCAATAATCAGATCAATCGACACCAGCGGCGCATGCTGAACCACATGCATAAAATCGGCAAAGGGTAGCTGCGACATTACTTTGTACCTACTCGACCATAAGTATCTTCAAAACGCACAATATCGTCTTCGCCCAAATAGCTACCCGATTGTACTTCGATCATTTCCAGTGGGAATTTGCCCGGATTTTCCAAGCGATGCGTTGCGCCGATTGGAATGTAGGTCGACTGATTTTCGCACAGCAACAGATTTTGATCGCCATTGACGACCCGCGCCGTACCACTCACCACAATCCAATGCTCCGCGCGGTGGTAATGCATTTGCAAACTCAGAGAAGCACCAGGATTGACGATAATCCGCTTCACTTGGAATCGCGCGCCCGAATCGATGCCTTCATAACTACCCCAAGGGCGATACACTTTACGATGCGTAACGGATTCACTGCGCCCTGCCGCTTGCAAGCGATTCACAATCGTTTTGACATCTTGTACGCGGTCTTTATGTGCCACCAAAATCGCATCGGCCGTTTCAACAATCACGAGATTATCTACGCCGAGCGCCGCAATCATGCGGTTTTCACTGCGGATATAGCTATTGCTCACGCCTTCAACCATCACATCGCCAACGAGGTTATTGCCATTTTCATCGGCTGCAGATACCTCGGCCAGCGCTGCCCAAGAACCGATATCGTTCCAGCCCAAACCAGCAGCCTCAATCACTGCCGCATGCTCAGTTTGCTCCATGACCGCATAATCGATAGAATCAGATGGGCAAGCACTAAACGCATCGGTATCCAAACGCACAAAATCCAAATCACGCGTTGAAGCAGCAACGGCTAATTTCACCTGCTCTAGCATTTTCGGTTGGAACTTAGCCAGCTCAGCCAAATACACATCCGCGCGGAACATAAACATACCGCTATTCCAATAATATTCACCGGTCGCCAAAAACTCTGCTGCGCGTTCGGCATTTGGCTTTTCAACAAAGGCAGCAACGTCAAACGATGTATTGCTAGCTGGCAATTGCCCACCACGGCGTATATAGCCATACCCCGTATTAGGCTCTGTGGGTGCAATCCCAAAAGTAACCAATTTGCCTTGCGCAGCTACGCTTGCAGCCTGCAATACCAAATCCTGAAATACCTCACCCTGCGTGATCACATGATCGGATGGCAACACCATAAGCAATGCATCAGGATTATTTTCTAATGCAATCACTGCCGCCGCAGCCACCGCAGGTGCAGTATTGCGGCCGACAGGCTCAAGGACAATCTTTGCCTTGGCCACGCCCACCGCGCGCAATTGCTCTGCCACCAAAAAACGCTGCTCATTATTACTAATCAGCAGCGGCGCAGCCACATCAGGCAAGCCCTTGAGGCGCGTCGCTGTTTGCTGCAACAGACTTTCATCGCCGTATAAATTAAGAAACTGCTTTGGGTAGCCACCGCGAGATAAAGGCCACATGCGTGTGCCAGAGCCACCACACAAAATTACAGGGGTAATAGTCATTAAAAAATTATCCAAAAATAGAATTAATAATTAATCACGCCCGTATAAGTCGCGTGTAAATACTTTGCTTTTGACATCATCAAGCTCATCGGCCAAGCGATTAGAAACAATAATATCGGAACAAGCTTTAAATTCAGCCAAATCGGTGTAAACCTTCGAATTAAAAAACTCAGTCTCTTTCATCGCAGGCTCAAAGATAATAACTTCAATGCCTTTTGCTTTCAGGCGCTTCATAATTCCTTGAATCGCAGATGCACGGAAATTATCAGAGTCGGCTTTCATCACTAGACGATAAATACCCACTACATGAGGGTTTTTTTTCAAAATCTCACTTGCAATAAAATCTTTACGCGTGGTATTGGAGTCCACAATCGCGCGGATAATGTTATTAGGCACTTCTTGATAATTTGCCAATAACTGCTTGGTATCTTTGGGTAGGCAATATCCACCATAACCAAATGACGGATTATTGTAATGATCGCCAATTCGTGGATCGAGGCCAATCCCTTCGATAATTTGGCGTGTATCTAAGCCATGACTAATCGCATAACTATCTAATTCATTAAAATACGCCACCCGCATCGCTAGATACGTATTGGCAAATAATTTAATCGCCTCTGCTTCCGTCGATTCAGTATGCAATACTGGTACATACCGTTTGATTGCGCCTTGCTGCAGCAATTGCGCAAACTGAATTGCTGCTGCTGATTGATCACCCACCACAATACGTGAAGGGTGTAGATTATCGTAAAGTGCCTTACCCTCGCGCAAAAACTCAGGCGAGAAAATGATATTTTGAACGCCGAATTCTTTACGCATCCGAGCGGTAAAGCCTACCGGTACTGTTGATTTGATAATCATCGTTGCATTCGGAGCATATTGCAGCACATCACGAATCACCGACTCAACTGAACTAGTATTAAAATAATTCGTTTCCACATCATAATCAGTCGGCGTTGCAATTACGACAAAATCAGCATCCGCATATGCAAACGCTTTATCTGTGCTAGCAATCAAATTCAGACGTTTATTGGCCAGATAATGCTCAATCTCAGTATCGACAATTGGGCTTTTCTTTTCATTAATCAAATCAACCTTCGCTTGATCAATATCCAGTGCGACCACTGTATTGTGCTGTGCTAACAAAATGGCATTAGAAAGACCTACATAACCAGTACCTGCGATTGCAATTTTCATTCAAACACCCGTCGAGTAATTATTTATGTCGTTTAACTGAATTCATCTGCTTGGCCGCTTTCACGACAAACAGCGTATTGGTCACTAAATACCGCTTCCACAAGCGGCGTGGCTCGCTACATAAACGATGCAACCATTCCAAGCCGTTTTTCTGCATCCACAACGGCGCACGAACAATCGTGCCAGCGTGGTAGTCAAATGCAGCACCGACCCCAACCATTACGGCCTGAATTCGGCCGCGATGTGCGGCCATCCATTTTTCTTGTTTTGGGCAACCCAAGCTCACCCAGACCACACCAGCACCCGAAGCATTAATTTGCTCGACAATTGCGGCATCTTCTTGCGCGGTCAACGCACGAAACGGAGGTGAAATCGCACCGACGATCTTTAAGCGAGGAAATTCTTTGGCTAATTTCACCTGCAAAATATCCAGTGTCTTTTGCTCACCACCAAATAGAAAAAACGACTCACCTGTTTGCTCTGCATGCGCGCAGTACTGCCACATCAAATCTGGCCCATTCACTCGCTCTTGCTCTGCGTGGCCTTGCTGGCGCATCAACCAAGCCACAGGTGCACCATCAGGGGTACACATATCGGCCTGCGCTAAAACTTCAGCAAAATCATTATCCTGCCCGCCTGTGACAACCGAATGAACATTAGTAATACACACATAGCGGGATTCACGTGCCAGAGACCAAGCTGAAATACGCTCAATCGCACGTTCAAAAGTAATTACATCAATCGGTGCACCGATTACATTGGCTGTTTGACGCATTATGCTAAAGCACCTTTTTTCTCATCAATTGCAGTTTGATAAATTTTAATTAATTGCGCGTAGTTTTGTTCGGGCGTGTATTTTTCTAAATACAGCGAGCGCGCATTTTTTCCCATTTGCAGCATGGCCTCTGGGTTTTGCACCGCCCAAGTGAGCTTGGCCTGTAAATCAACCGGATCACTTGGCTCAAACAACAAGCCCGTGACACCATCCTCAATTAAATCGACCAAAGCGCCCAAGCGGCTACCAATCACTGGCAATCCAGCCGCATACGCCTCAAGCAAAGTCATCGGCATGTTTTCGTAGCAAATACTTGGCAAAACCAAGGCAAGGGAGCTATCCATCTGAGCACGCACTTCGAGCGGTTTCAAAGCCCCTAGCATTTCAACACCAGCCAAACCTTCAATCTGTGCTGATTCAGTACCCGTACCTGCAACTCGCAAAACACCATGCGTCTTGGCATTAAATGCTTGCGCTAAAACAGATAATCCTTTTTCTTCGGACAAACGCCCAACAAATAACAAACTATTGCGTGGTGAACTGTAATCAGGCACAGCCAAATCAGGCACAAAATTGGGTTTAATGACAAAGCGACTCGCAGGCAAGCCACCATGGACGAATTTAGCTTTTGCAAATGAACTCAAAGTAATGTACTTAGAAACTTTATTTACGTATACACCTCTAAACCTGTTAAATACAAGCATACCAGCCAATACCCCAGACTGCGCCACAGAGCCACGATAACAGCGGCGAGTTACAGCTCGCCACGGCGATTTACCCAAACAGTCTTCGCATACTTTGCCATCACGCAAAAACATCGCTTGCGGGCACAGCAAGCGAAAATTATGCAAAGTCTGTATCACAGGAATACGCGCCAAGTGCGCAGCTTGATAAACCGATGGAGATATCAAGGGGAAAGTATTGTGTACATGAATCACATCAGGGCGAAAATCACGTACTTGCAAAGCAATATCATCCAAAGTCTTGGGTGACCAGAACGTACTCCGCACTAACTCAATTTTGCTCATGCCAGCTACATCATCATTATGCCGCTGATAGAGGGCGACTTCATGGCCTCGGCTGCGCAACATCGCGATTTCGGTATCAACCACCGAATCCTCACCGCCGCGGTGCTGATAGGCGTTATGCACGACTAAAACGCGTAGTAAACTCATGATTTTAACGCCTGCAAAATGCCCGCACAGAAATTATTGGCCATATTCTCAATGGTGTAATGTGCCGCAGCCGCTTTGGCACTTTGTTTCAATTGGCTAGCATATTGCTCATCACTCAGAATACGGGTAACCGCAGCCACATAGGCCTCCAAGGTATTGGCCGTCATAACACCATTCACGCCATTTTCTAAATAGGCCACCTCGGGTGAGTGCAAACCGCAATCAGTCGTTGCCATGGGTACGCCAGCAACGAAGGAGTCTAGAATGCCTAATCCCACTAAACCTGGATTGAGCACCACATTTGCCAACGATAAATAAAGCATTTTGTCGCGCCCTTTTTGAATGCCAACATAGTGGCACCAGTCAGGGTGTGCCGCGCAAAAGACCTCGACCTCGGGGCGCATCGGACCATCACCCACAATCACCAGATGAAAATGTGGAACTTGCTGTTTCAAGCGTTGCGCGGCGGCAAAAAGAAAATCTAAACGTTTTTCTTCATACAAAGAGCCAAGATATAAGCCAACCTGACCATGATTAATGCCCAAGTTCTGCTTTAATTGATCGATCTCAGTGGATGAAATGGTCGACTGCTGCTCAAGCAATTCAGTCGTATCAACGGCATTTTCTAAATCAGTAATGCGCTCTGTCGGAAAACCACATTGCTGCACCAAACCCACGCTCATTTGGGTATAAGCAAACCACCAATCCACTTGATTGGTGGTCCAGCGCTTAAAACGCTCTTTTAAGCTGTTCGGATTGGCGGCTTGCAAGTTACCGCCATGCCCCCAAAAAGCGAGTTTGTAGTGCCGACGACCCAACAAAAGAGGATAATTACTCAATAATTTATTTTCCTGAGTAACAATGACTAAATCACTTTTTGCTATATGCATACCAATCGATTGCCAGCACAATCGACCTTCTAATAAATATTTATTTTTTGCAAATGTACCCCATGAAAGTTCTGCAGAATCTCTTTTGGATAACTCTGACTGTGCTGCCTGCCCATAAACAACACCAAGAACGACACCTTGAGATACTAAATTTTCACGCATCAGGTCAAAAAGTTTGATCCGATAATGAGTCATACGACGCTGAATAACAAGAACATTCTTCATTGCAAAATCACCGGAACTTGGCCGATTAACAACGTATTACCTCGTAAATCCTCCTCAACACCAAGAGGAAAATCAATACGTTTTGACAGAGGCGCAATAAATGAAAAATCAAAATTGGACTTAGCATCTGAAGTAGACCAAACCAAATATTTATTTTTTCCTGATTGCATCTTAAAAGTACAAACCCATATAGGTAGACGTGATAAATCACAACCCATTGGCTGTGTAGCAACTAACTGAGACGCCAACGTATTATAAGCAAATCCTGCTGCTTTTTTATTAAATGATAGCGGCTCTATTAAACCCATATTTGTATGATCTAATGAATACCAATAATAACGCTGAATACCTTGGGTGAAAGCTAATACCTGTGCACGCACAACATAAGCCATTGCTAAATCCTGATCCAAACGTAACCATTCTGCAGAATAGGAAGTTGGAATTTCAGGACCTTGCATGTTTTTAATTAACCAGCCTGATTCGGTATTAAATAATGGCTTATTAGCAATACCATTTTGTTGCATGATAGAAAATAAACGTTCAGTAAGTCCATAAGCCGTTTCTGGGTTACTTTTCGGAACATATAAATGATAAGAAGCGACATCCATATACTGTGTTGCCCCCGAAGCTAAATATGCATCCCATTTTGATAACTCAGCTTCGGCGTTACCAGTCATGCTAGGACCAATTAGAATATTATTTGGATTTACTGCCTTAATTTCCTCATAAGCAATTTTTTGCATTTCTAACAATTTGCTCATATCACCGGACCAAAAAGGCTTTAAATTCACTTCATTCAATAATTCATACTCAAAAATTTTACCCGCATATCGATTTGCAATCGTGCGAACATACAAACGCCAGAACATCATATTACTCGGCTCTGCTGCACAACCTAATCCGTATGCACAAGTTTCCTGCGGTCGAGCAGATGCCCATTGCGGTGTATTTCCAAGTGGTAAAACTAATTTAATATTATTTTTATTTGCATAGGCTACAATCGAATCAAGCTTGGAAAATACAAACACGCCCATTTTAGGTTGTATATCTCGCCACCCCAAATAAACATCCCATAAACGCCAACTGCCAGCTCCTTTTAATGGCCAGGGTTCATTTAATTTAGGGCGGTGAATATGAATACCAAAGCTCTCAGCACTTACTAACTTTGTAGCACGTGGAGGAATTGTAATTTTTGGCATAGGGACCAATGACGAAGCATTTGTCTTTGCTAAATCCAATGGATCATTACTAGCAGCAATAGAAAAAACAACGGCAAATGAGATTAAAATAGCCAGTATGGCCATCCATTTAGCGTGACTTAAATTTACTAATTGTTTCATCATATATTTTCTCAAGTTTAATCGCTTGGCTACGAATATCTAATGTTTCGGCAAAATGACGACCTGCAAGCCCTATTGCACGGCGTGAATAAGTGTCTAATGCCAGCATATGATTTAGTTTTAATGATAATTCTTCAGCATCGCCCGGCTCAAAAAGAAAACCAGTTTCATTTTCTACCATCGCTTCAGGCATACCACCGCTACGACTAGCAATAACGGGAACTCCTGATGCCGCAGCTTCCAACAATACCATTCCAAAACCTTCTGTTTGGCCATTACTATCAGGTAAACTAGCCTGCACGTAAACAGCACACTCACGCATTAATCGGATCACCTCAGAATGATCTTGTGCACCCAGCCACTGAACTCGATCTTGAATATTTAATTCTTTCGTCAATTGCTGCAAAGCCTCCGTTTCAGGGCCGGCACCAATCTGAATTAATTTCCAATCTTGTGGTGTTTTAGCAAAAGCGCGTAATAAAACATCAATACCTTTCCACTTGACATGACGTGATACATTTAAAACAAATCGCCCTTCAATATCACACAAATTAAACTTCTTTGTGTCCACACCAATATAGTGTGTATATATTTTCTCAGGAGCTACGCCGCGATCAATCATTTTCCCGCGAATAAAATTAGAGACAGCAATAAATGAAGTTGCTTCACGATATAATGATTGCTCATGCAATAGAAATTGAATGTTTGTAGGCTTTAATGTTTTTAATTGTGAACAACGACTCATTTGCGAATCAAACCCATGACTAGTGGCAATTAGTGGCAAGCCTAGTTGCTTTGCAATCGGCAATATCATTACCGCATCAGGTAAAAAATGAGCATGAATAATGCTAGCCTGTTTTTTTTCAGAGAAGCGTTTTAATAGCAAAGATTGTCTTAAAAGTGTGAACAGATAGCGCTGAGTTTTTTTCTCTGCAGGAATAGAACAAACAGTACCACCAAAATCTCCAATTAGATCACGACAAATATAGCTAACTTGAAAATTAGACATATTACCAGCCTGCTCTCTAATAAAGACCTCAGACTTAAAAGGCATTACCATTCGAAAAACCAATACATTCTTACCCATGGCTCTTGACCTTTTGTAATTTCTTAACTATCAAAATAGCAGCAACCAATATATAAAACTGTGATTGCACCAAAACCCCCTCTGCAGTAGGTTCAAAAAAGTTCTGCCCTAACAACCCCAAAAAAGCACCTTTATATGCAGCATTGTATATAGACATATTTGGCGAAATTGACGGGCAAGACTTTACCACATGAACAATCATAAACACATATGCCAATAATGCTAAAACACCATAATTTATAACAATATTCAAATAGGCATTATGTGCATTTGGGTAAGGAAACCGCCCCATGGTGAAATAATTTGTTGCTGTATACATTTCCTCTCTCAAAGATCCAACAAAAAAATTAAGATCAAATCTAGAAAAAACATACATTGCAGCTTGCCATAACTGGTATCGAGTTTGCATTGTTGATAACGTTTGCTCATTAGAGGTCAATGAAGCATAAACAATAATAAAAATAATACCAGGGAAAAGAGCTAAAATCCAAATAGATAATTTATCGCCAAATTTTAAAATCGCCAATCCACTTAAACCGCCAATCAAACTCCAAGCAAAAGCCCCTTTAACCTGAGCATAATAAAAAACAATACAAACTAACAGCAAAGAAAAAAAACAAAATATTTTTTTAACTACCGTTAAATCACTAAATAATGCTACAAAAAAACCAACAAAAATGGGGACTAAATAAACACCTAAACCATTTGGATGTCTAAAAAATCCAATTGCAACATTACCGGTAAGAACTTTACCATCCAAACCCATTTTACCTAGAGATGAAATATCAACCGGAAAAGGATATGGGCCACCAAGAAGTCCTTGAGAAACGCCAAGCAATGCACTAACAAAACCAACTAACACAAAAATTATGGTTAATTTTTTAAGTTGATTTATATCATCGACAGCAAACACCAGAATCAATGCTAAAAGTATTGAAGGTAATAAATCTTTAAATAACTGTAAGCCATCGATCCTACCGCTGAGCAGAGCAAGAAATGTCGCAATAGTTGCAAAAACTAGAAAAATAATTAATGGACGAGCAGCTTGTAAAGAATTTTTAATCCTTTGCCAATAAGAATAAGGATTTGCAACGAGCGATAAAAAAATATACGCACAACCTACGTATATCAGCAATTCAAGAACTGTAAAACTTACAAACCCAGAAAATCCCGAGAAAACGCGCAAGTCAACCGCCATAAAAAACATAGCAGTAACTAAGAAATAATTTAAAAAAGATGCTTTGCTTTTTGGAGTCATTGCTAAAATCATCTCGCTATATCTATAGAAAAAATAAGAATATCACCAGATTTCACGATGAATAGATTGAAATTAAAAATCGATGCACAAAAAAAGTTGCCAAGCAAACGGAACCAATCCAAGTCAACATTTTTACATATGGAAAATTAAATCTAATAATCTTTTGAGACCAACAATGTAAGGTCAATACACTCAACAGTGATGACACCATAAACGATCCAGCCGCGCCTAAAACACCAAATTGAAGCACAAAGATATAACCTATTACCACTTGAAAGATCGCGAAAAATCCAGTGACATAAACAAGTAAGTGTGTCTTCCCTTCTTGCAATAAGCCAATATTTAAACTTGGCTCTATAGCACGTATGACTACCGCCATAATAAGAAAGCATAAAACAAGCGAATCAATTTGAATACCTGCCGCAAAATAAGGAATCAGAAATGGTGATAAAAGCCATAGTAATGAACCAGCTATGGAAAAACCGGCAACAAATTTGATCGCCATATCTGAGAAAAATGCCTGACCTAGGTCATCATCTTTTAAATGCTGAAATCGCGCGGTTGGCCACCAAAGTGCAATCGGTGTGATTAGAAAATTCAAGGCACCAGCAAGCTTTAACGCTATTACATAAATACCAAGTGTCTTAGGATCAAGCAATCCAGACACAAGAAAACGATCTGCATTATTCATTACTGCAACTAGTAAACTTGAAAATAGCAAAGGGAGGCCATATACCCTGGAGCTATCCGCCAATTTGCTTATATTTAAACCATCAAGAGAAGTTGAATTTGTTTTTCTAGTTTGATAAATAATACTTAACACAGCCGCAATTGCCGAAAAACCAGTACATATCAAATAAACAGATAGAAATTGCTCTGCTGTACTCACCCAAGGATTGACTAATATTTTATTTAAACTAGCAAACGCTGCTAGTAGGCCAAATTTAATCAATATAGCGAGGGCATAAGCTCCGCTATTTAATGATGAACGTGCCGCAGCTAAGCCTAATCCTAAACAAGTTTCTACAGCAATAACCAATGGGAAAATTAAAAAAATAATCGTATTAGGAAAATAAAACCAAGCCCAAATTGCTGCAGCTAACGCTGAAAATAACAATGGAAAGACAACTTGTTTAAAACTTAACCGTAATGCGACATTAACCGAAACGCCATCTTGATTAACGAGTTTTATCATTCCCCAGTTGCAACCAAACTGCGCAATCAATGCAAAAATAAAAATAATAGGTTCTAAAAGTCCCCAACGGCCATATTCAACCGCACCGAGCTCACTAACTAGAAGTGGAATCATTAGAAACTGCAAACCGGCCTGGGCGGTATTTCCAATGAAAAAACCATTGGATAATTTCTTAATCATTTAAACCACTTCTAATTGGTGCGTTTAAGTTACCTAATTTTTTCATGCGGTGTGCTTTTGAAATTCTTGATACGCAGTTGCTAAACCAGAAACGAAATCTGTATTTGCCTTCCAACCCATCGCATGCAATTTACTCACATCCTGTAGCTTGCGCATCGTGCCATCAGGCTTGCTCGCATCAAATACCAACTCGCCCTCAAAGCCAACCACATCACAAATTGTTTGCGCTAATTCACGGATGGTCATGTCTTCACCCACGCCGATATTCACCAGTGGTGGCTGTTGGTCGTTTAGTAGCGTTGCGTACTGTTCTGCCGGAAGATTAGCTAGGTAAACGCAGGCGGCGGCCATGTCTTCGCAGTACAAGAATTCACGGCGCGGCGTACCGCTGCCCCATACCATCATCTCGGTAGCGCCACTGATTTTGGCTTCATGCGCTTTGCGGATTAGCGCAGGAATCACATGGCTATTTTCTGGGTGATAGTTATCGCCAGGGCCGTATAAATTAGTTGGCATTACAGCGATGTATTTGGTGCCGTATTGGCGGTTGTAACTCCAGCACATTTCAATGCCAGCAATTTTGGCTAACGCATACGGTTGATTGGTTTGCTCTAATGGGCCGGTGAGTAGGTACTCTTCTTTGATCGGTTGCGGGCACTCTTTAGGGTATATGCAGCTAGACCCCAAAAACATTAAGCGATCCACACCATACTGGTAGGCAGAGTGAATTACATTATTTTGAATCATTAGATTCTGGTAAATAAATTCACCGCGATAGACATTATTAGCATGAATCCCGCCCACTTTGGCTGCAGCCAAAAACACGTGGGTAGGTTTTTCGCTGGCAAAAAATTCATTCACGGCAGCTTGATTGGTTAAATCTAGCTCAGCGTGAGTACGGGTCACAATATTGTGAAAGCCAAGCTTGTTGAGCTCGCGCACAATAGCCCCCCCCACCATGCCACGGTGACCTGCTACATAAATACGAGCATCTTTATTAAAATATGTCATTTTATTTACCTTGCATTCCAATTACTACAGCAGGATTGCCTGCAACAACTGCAAAATCAGGGACATCACTAACTACAATTGAACCTGCGCCTATTACAGCATTTTTGCCAATACTTATACGACCAATAATTACTGAATTAGGAAATACAATCACATTATCAGCTATTATCGGAGCACCTGCGTGCGAACCAGTCCGCTTACTTCCTAAAGTCACGCCTTGGAAAATAGTGATATTTTTTCCCAAACTACAACCTGGATTAATAACAATACCAAAGGGATGTCCTAGCCTAAGTCCATTCAGATTAGTCCTTGGTAAATCTAAATGTAGCAAGTACTTAATTAATACATTTAAAACAGGTATATATTGGAATGTAAAATTAATAACTCTGTTTACCAAACCCAATTTAGCTGTTCTGTAGCTATTAAATTCTTCTGTAGAAATAATTTTCATAGAATATTAAGCCGGCTTACGCCGGCTTTCTCTGGTTAGCGTTCGGTAGCTACCGAGACATCGTAGCCATTCTTTTTCAATAGCGCGTGCTGCTTGGCTTGCTGCAAGTCATAAGCGACCATTTCGGCGCACATTTCTTGGGTGGTGATTTCTGGCGTCCAACCCAATACAGCTTTGGCTTTGCTTGGATCGCCGAGTAGTGTTTCTACTTCGGCAGGGCGGAAATAGCGTGGGTCAATACGAACTACCACATCACCTACTTTGAGAGCTGGTGCGTTGTCGCCCGTAATGCGCGTTACCGTGCCAATCTCATCCACACCCGTGCCTGTGAATTCAATTTCAACGCCTAGGTGCTCGGCCGACCATTGAATAAACTGGCGAACGCTATACTGCACCCCAGTCGCAATGACGAAATCATCCGGCTGATTTTGCTGCAACATCATCCATTGCATGCGCACGTAATCTTTGGCGTGGCCCCAATCGCGTAATGAATCGATATTACCCATGTAGAGGCATTGTTCGAGGCCTTGGGAAATATTAGCGATACCACGAGTGATTTTGCGGGTAACAAACGTTTCTCCACGGCGTGGTGATTCGTGATTAAACAAAATACCATTACAAGCGTACATGCCATACGCCTCGCGGTAATTTACGGTGATCCAATAGGCGTACATCTTCGCTACGGCATACGGGCTACGTGGGTGAAATGGCGTGGTTTCTTTTTGTGGGATTTCTTGCACCAAGCCATACAACTCAGAAGTCGATGCTTGATAAAAACGCGTTTTCTTTTCTAGACCCAAAAAGCGGATCGCCTCCAGCAAACGCAATGTTCCCATTGCATCTACATCTGCAGTGTATTCTGGCGCTTCAAAGCTCACTGCCACATGTGATTGTGCGCCCAGGTTATAGACTTCATCCGGCTGCACTTCTTGCAAAATGCGAGTCAAATTAGATGTGTCAGTTAAATCACCGTAATGAAGTTTGAATTTTGGGTTGGCATTGTGTGGGTCTTCATAAATATGATCGACACGCTGGGTATTAAACGATGATGCGCGACGTTTAATACCATGAACTTCATAGCCTTTTTCTAATAGAAACTCTGCTAGATATGAGCCATCTTGGCCTGTTACACCGGTAATTAAAGCTACTTTGTTATTCAATTTAATCTTCCTTTGGTTTGCCAATTAGTCGAGTGCGCGTTTCATCACTCACTGCATTTAATAAATCGTTGGTAAATTGTTCTTGTAGCTGATAGGCCGCATTTTGATCATTTGAAATCGACGAAACTCGAAACAACAAGCCATCAGGTACGGTGCCTTTTAGACCATATTTAATTTGTGTGAATTTCCTTTCCCAGCCAGAACGCAACGCAGTTTCTCCAACAGTGACCCAATAAGTCACAGGCTCAACCCGTGGGCCACTCGTGGCTAATAATTGCCTTGTGGGTATTTTATATTGTTTATATTGCATTTCAGCATCATGCATTGCACTTAATTTAAAGCCTTGAGCTGGATAACAATATTCAGGACGATGAACTTGTGTGCCATCACCGCCTTGATTTCGTCCATAAGCAATCGAAAGCATTATTCGGCCGCCTTTACTATTCACATACGTGCGACTTAACATTTCGCTGTACAACTCATCTAATTTGCTTTGCAAATCAGCGGCAGTGGTAATTGGAGAAATATTAGGGTCTATTTTCCAGTCGGCAAATTGATCAGGTATATTTTTTTCCAAGCCAATCGCTGGTTTTGCATCAGCTAATACTTGCTTGGGAGTTAAATACCACCCTAAGAATGTAGACAATAGCATGATTACAGAAATAGCAATTATACTGGCATTATTTGCTTTTTTTAAGTCCAGCATCCTGAATTCCCATTTTTTTCAAAACAACGCCAAGAACAGTGTCAAATGACATCAATAAAAATAGAGCGACACCAAATAAAACAATACCGGCGAAGCCATGTAAGAAGCCCTGCCCTGCTTCATCACCAAAATAATAGGTAATCAAAATAAGTACAATTACACGAATCGTATTTGCAGTAAAAGAAATTGGAATCACCATCAAAGCTACAATGACATTTCGCAATGCACTCTTGTATCCCATCATATTCAAATAAAGCAAGCCAATTGCTTCTAATGTAAATACAGTATGCAATCCAGCGCAGGCATCTGCGACCAACATTTGATACTGGCCAATTTGAATAATCACTCCAGAACGTGAAACTGGATAACCGGCGTGATATAAAGCCAACTCTGCGACATAAGAAACTGCAGTTTTCATCGGCATTGTCAATGCAGTGACTAATGCGCCCGGTAAAGGCAGCATAAACAGCATAAAAAACAAAGGAAACCATAATGCACGTATAGCAGCCCAACCGCCTATCAAAAGCAATACGCCAATCATTACGACAATAAATGAACCCGCCAAAATCAAATCAATTGATTGAGACTTACCAATAATATAGAAGAAACAACCCAATAAAAAGAAAACCCACCCAGCGATTGGATTAGATCGACCTTCATTAATCAATTTAGCCAATACATCATTTGAACGATAAATCAGCCACAAACCAATCGCAAATACAATCGGTCCATGCCCCTGATTTTCTTTGCTCCACGTATATTCTGTAATCCACCAGAATGCAGGAACAAACATTAGTATCAAACCAATTAATATCGGCCAAACCTTTTCTATTGCACTAGTTTGATTTATAGATAACGAAAGATTCATTTTGTTTGATGGCTCTCAGTCAAGACGCAACCAATAATTTCAACTTTATTAGCTTGAAACTGATCTTTTACCTGCAACAATCCTTTTGCGGGTGTAATATCTTTTTGTGCTACTAGCAAAACGCCTTTTGTTCTTGTCGCAATCAATTGTGCATCAGCTGCAATTGATAATGGCGTTGTGGCATAAATAATCACGTCATATTGTGATTCCAAATCAGCAACCAATTGCGTGAAAGTATCTCTAGACAATAATTCTTGAGGATTTGGTGCGCTTGTTCCTGCTGTCAGTACCGACAAATCTTGTAGGTCTGTAATTTTTTGGATACACGATTGATCTGAACGATTAGCCAAAATATCGCTTAATCCCGTATTATTTTTTAGACCAAATAAATTACACTGCTTAGGAGTTCGAAGATTGCTATCGACCAGCAAAGTTCGCTCACCCAGCTGTGAAAACACAATCGCTAAGTTTGCAGCCAATAAATCACAAGATTCTGTTGCATCGTATGATGACAAAGTAATTGATTTATTGCCAATCTCCATCCAGCGTAAGAAAATCTGGCTCCGCAGACTACGCAAACCTTCCACACGGACATCGAAAGGCTCGTATGCAGCTACAAGCCCTTCACTTACTTGGCTAGAGCCAGATACAAGATAGGGGTATTCAAATTGCTGTGCTAATACATCCTGAATATCATTCTCTGTAATAAACCCTAATTTTATTGCAGCCTCACCAAAACGCATGCCGGTTTCTTTTTGCAGGCGAAGCACTTTTTCTGCTTGTTGCGCATTGAGTTTGCCATTATCGAGTAATTGTTGGCCGATATTAGCTTTAGCCATTTGCGTTGCAAGCTGACCTGTAATTGCATTCATGCTGCTGCTCCTGCTTTACGACCAAATTTACGTTTGCCTTGAGGGGGTAATAAATCTGCCAATACGGTTAGCCCTAGCATATTTTCAATATCATCTTTAGAGCGAATTCGGCGATCAATTAATTCAGCGAGCATTGCAAAGCCAATCGCTAACAAGCTGCCTACAAAAATGGCCAAGATTAAATTAAGTAGCATTCTGGGACTTGAATGCTTAATTGGCTCTGGAGCTGATTTGATGATAGAGATATTGCTTTGATCAGCACGGCTTTCGAGCATCGTTTGGCTAAAGCGTTGTAGAGCTTGGTCATAGCTGCGTTGGGCGTTATCTACATTACGCTGCAATACATCTAATGCGGCACGTTGCGATTTCAAATCCAATACTTTTTCTTTCTGTGCTTGCAAAGCGGCTGCCAATGCAGCTTGGCGCGACGCCGAATTACCGGCTGCGCTATTCAAACCACCGGCGTATTGCCCCATCAATTCACTGAGCTGATTACGCGTGGCATTCAGTTCGGCCATTGCTTGTTGGTTGTGCGGATGATTGGGGCCGTTTTTTTCAGATAGCTGTTTGTATTTTGCTTCTTGAACCGCCAATTGACCTTTCAGCTGCTGAATCAGTGGATTATTCAGTACATCAGGGGCCACATTGCCACCTCGGGCACGTGATTGGGCATCAAAGGTTTGCGTTTGTGCACCAACGACTTGGCTAGATAATTCATTGAGGCGTTGATTTTCAACATCCAGTCGCTCATCGCCGCCCACAATGCCGTGCTGTTGCTGGTACTCAGAAAGTTTGTTCTGCGCTTTTTCTAAATTGCTTTGCAGTGATTTGAGCTGCTCTTGAAAAAACACATTATTTTGCTGTGCTGCAGCGGTTTTGATATCAATCGTGGTGCGGATATAGGCTTGCGCGAAGTTATTGGCTAAAGCCGCAGCAAATTTTGGATCAGTCGCCGTGTATTCCAAATTAATGACATTACTCTCGCGGCTAGGCTTTACATCTAATCCTTTTAGCAACGATTCGGCAAACCAATTGCGAATATCACCCTTGCCCTTGGTGGCCTCTTGAAATTGCGCTTGCGCTTCAGGCAATAGCGCCAAACCCAAAGTATCAACCACCTTTAGCGCTGTATTTTGGCTGGTAATCATGTCGACTTGTGTCGCCATAAAGCTTGGCGCCATATACCCAGAAATTTGCTGACCTGTTACTGGGTCAGCTGCTTTGATATCGATCGCCAATGTGGCTTCTGCGGTATATTGCTTGGGTAGCAATAAACTTACAATTAATGTGCCAATCATCACGGTAAAAAATACCGATAATGCTATCCACTTTCGGGCGCGCAAGATATTTAAAAACTGTTCAAAAGTCATCGAATTTACTCAGTAATTTTGGGCGCGGTTAAAACAAACTTTCCTGCACGAAAACGGTATCGTTTTCCTGAATGAAGTCGGTGAGTTTTGCTGCAATTTTTTCTACTTGGCCGTCAGCCGCCACGCGATGAATTTCAATGCTTCGATGGGAGGCACGTGGATTAAAGCCACCCGCTACAGATAATGCCTGCATCATGGTCATTTTCGGCTCTAGACGGAAAACACCAGGACGATTGACTTCACCATAAACATAGAATTGCTGCGCTCTAGGCACATAGACCGTATCGCCATTCATAATCTGAATATGGCGTTTTTCTGGATTGGATAATTGCGTAAGTTTACTGAGCTTGTATTCAATTCGTTCTTCACCACGCAAAATCACAATTGTGTCGCCACCGGCGGGGCTAATGCCACCAGCAATAGCGAGTAAATCAATGATATTGGTGGCACTATCAAGTGCATAGCGGCCAGGCTTGTTCACTTCGCCCAATACCGCAACGCGCTGGCTGCGGTATTGCACGATCAGTACATTCACATTGGGCTTTTTAATGAAATTGCCTTCCATTAATTTTTTAGCAATCAATGCTTCGGCTTCGGTGTAATCTAAACCTTCCAGTTTCACTTCACCAATGAGTGGAAAAGCCAAACCACCTTCATTATTGAGCTGCACTTCTGTCGTTAAATCAGGATGGTCATAGACTTGGATTTTCACCACATCACCGGGACCCAAAACGTATTCGCCTTGTGGCTTCGCCCAAGATGAGGCGGCAAACAAACTCAGCAAACTAAAGCACAGCAACATGCCCAATTTCTTGATCATTATTTCAATCCTTTTAATCCGGCTTTAAGACTGTCATCGGTTGCTGATGCGTTACCCGCATTGGCTACTGCAGGCGCTGCGACCGGTGCTGAGGCGAATTTCTGCAGATATTCAATTTTTGCTGCAGCTTGCAGCGCTTTTAACTTGGCTTTTGCATTTTCTTGCGCTGCATTGCTGCTCAAATAGCGCTTGATAAGTGGCTCAGCATCCGCTGGCGCAACTGGAGCAGCATGGCTAGCTTTCAACTGCAGCAGCACCATTTTGTCGCCCTCGGCCATCGCCAAAATATCACCTTGATTCATTGCGGCAAATTTAGGCAGCATTTGCATCGGCAATTGTTCGGCGGCGCGGCTGCTTTCGTTGCTTTCAAATTGAATTTTTGCCGCATCCAACACCGCTTTTACTTGCATTGGCGTCGTTGAGGTATTGAGTTGCGCTGCGATTGCTTCGCTATAAGCCGCTTTTGGCAAGGCAAACATTACAAAATCATAAGTTTTACGATCAGCGAACAAGCCTGGATTTTTTGCATAAAACTCATCAATCGCTGCTTTACTTGGTTCTGCTGGCTTGCCAATGACACGCTCCGCCGCCGCCTGCGCCAAGATTTGACGCTTGGCGGCTTCAATGGCTTGTACGATATTTGGCTCACGATCAAGCTTCAATTCAGCGGCTTTTTCTACCAATAATTCTTGGTCAACAAGCTGCTCTAAAATCTGTTGTTTCTGCTCAGGGCTGGCATTCGGTGTTTGCGCGAGGACGAAATTGAGCTGATGCACGGTGATTTCGGCATCGTTCACTTTGGCCAAAACTTGGCTTGGCGATTTCTTTTCTTCTTTATCATTGCAAGCAGTCAGTACCAATACTGCTGAAATTGCTAATGCGATTGGGCTTAATTTTTTCATTGTTAAATCCTTTAATTGCTGTTCAAAACAACATCAAAATGCGTTTTTATCTCGAAACATGCTGGTAGCCGTCATCCAAATAATTTTGATATCTAGCCAGACAGACCAATTTCTTAGATAGTCTAAATCGTAAGCGATACGGCCTTCCATTTTGTCTAATGTATCGGTCTCACCGCGAAAACCATTCACTTGTGCCCACCCGGTGATGCCCGGTTTGACCATATGGCGAATCATGTAGCCTTTAATCAATTTGCGGTATTGTTCGTTATGCGCATTAGCATGTGGGCGTGGACCAACAATACTCATTTTGCCTTGCAGCACATTAATAAACTGCGGCAACTCATCGAGCGACGTTTTACGGATGAAACCACCGATAGGAGTTAATCGCGCATCGTTCTTAGTCGCTTGCACGACCTTGTCGCCGTTTTCCATTACTGTCATCGAGCGAAACTTATAGACCAACACACTTTGGCCATCTTCTCCATAACGTTTTTGCTTGAAAAAAACTGGCCCCGGAGAAGTTAATTTAACCGCAATCGCAACAGCGAGTAGTACAGGCCAAATCAAGGCTAAGATCATCAGCGACAACACAATATCGCTGATCCTTTTCACAACACCATTCAGACCCAAAAATGGGCTCTCGCAAATCGCCACAACTGGCAAGCCTGCAACGTGATCAAAACGGGCATTAATTAAGTCAAATACAAATAAATCCGGCACAAAATAAACTGATGCAGTGCTATCTTTTAGGCAATCCAAAATCGCCATTACACGCGGCTGTGCGGTCATCGGCAGGGTGATGTAGATTTGCTGAATGTTATTTTTACTAACAAAATCCGGAAAAGTTGTTAGGTCACCGATAATCTCTGCGGGATTAATTTCGCCTAAACGTGAGGTATCTCGGTCCTCAAAAAAACCCAAAAAGCTCATCTTCAGGTATGAGTGCGTTTGGATATTTCTCGCCAAAGCTTGCCCTGGTGCATTGGCACCAATAATGACGACATTTTTAATGTCTTGCTTAATCGGATGCAGCACAAATAAGCGAAATAGCAAATGCGCTAGCATCAGAACGACAGGCGCAAGAATCGCCCAAGCGATAAAGAAAGGAGGATGAACGTAGGAATGAAATCCTGATACTAATCCAATCAGAAATAGACTCAATAATACCGCGCACCACTCAATGGCAAATCGACCTAAACCGAGTAAAGGCCTAGAGTAACCAGGCACAAACAGAAAAACACCATCGAGCATCACCGCGGTTAACAAGAACGTCAGCACCGCTTGCAACACTAAAACACCATCACGGGCAATTTCAAACGGGATTGTTAACGCGTACAGGGTGGCAAGCACCAGAAAAGGATCTAAAAATAACTTGAAAAAGCCAATCACTGGCGATGAATTGCTAAATTCACGAAAACGATCACCCAACAAGCTAGGTTGATGCACAACTTGCTCGTATTCTTTGATGGCTTTTAGGCTTAGTTTTTCAGGAACGTCTTGGTGCAAAGCGAGGATTCCCTGTTATTTAAAAGTCATACTTTACCGAAACACCGACTTGCTCATCGGTGTAGTCAAATTGATTAATTTTCTCATCTCGAGAGCCGAACTCTACAAAAGAACGAATCAACATGCTCCGCAAAATTTTGTAGTCAAAGCTTAATCGAAACATATCGTATTCCGAATCTTGTGTAATCCGCCCCGAGGCCAATTGAGTCTCAAGCTGGCGATATTTATATAGTGCGGCTAGTTTTGATTTGTCAGTGATTGCCCAATCTGCTTTTACGTAGGCTGTACGCTCTAAATCACGACCAACAAAATTACTTCCGAAGGAATCAAAATTTTGCCCCGCACCAGCACTCAGCGTTGTCTTAGGCGTTACTTTCCAAAGCAGATCCAATGAGCCTGTTGGTTTTGTGCTTTTCGTGCTATTGAAATCAGATGTCCACTGGTTGTAGCCGATATTTAAATTGGCGTTAAATTTTTCGGTAACAGGCCAGCTTAGCGCCAAACTCGTATCCTGTTCACGATAGCCACGCAGGTGAGCAGGGATAATCAAATCTTCTTCATAATTATGCTCAGACCAGCTGTGCAATAGCGTAACTGAAAATCCTCGATCTGAGGTATATCTCACGCCGCCGCCGAGTAATCTATCATTCGCATTCTGATATTTACGGACGTCGTGATCTTCTTGTATATATCTTGCGTTTGCCAGCAAGGCCCAGTTGCTGAGTAATTGGTAATTGGCACTCCAAGTAAAGCGGTCTTTCTTTACTGTATCCACTACCGACACACGAACATCATCAAATGAGGATAATTCACTGCTCGTTGATGCTGTTAAAGTTCCACTCCATTGATTGCCAACAACCCAATTCCATCCCAAGCCAACATCCCATGCAGGCCCGTTTAGCTCATCAAAAACCTGATAATTTCTATATGAAACATTGGCAGTGGCATATACATTTTGCCGACTTAAGGGCAGATCAACACGACCTCCAAAGCCTGCGGTGATACTTGAATCGCTTTTTTGTTGATGCCTGCGAGTAGAATTATTCTCTTGCTTATCTGAAAGTCGAAAGACGTTGGAATCATAGACGTAGGCAAGATCCGCAAATAATTTAACCGTATCTTCACTGTCGTATGCCGCTTGCGCATTCCCCAAAGCAAGCGCACTCAGCAGCACTAAATTTTTTCTTAACATTCCACATTCCAGTTACAGAGCGACTTGCCAGTCCAACACGCAAACAAATCTTACTACAAACTTATTTCATTTTGGTTTCAAGTTGCAATTCTATCATCAGCAACTGCCGGATGCAGCAACATCATAAAATAAGTGTTTGGTAATTAACTATTTCATAATATTCCTATCTATTTATCGACACTTAATAGCACATGATGGTCTGATGATAAATGGGCTTGGCTGAATTCAAGCAATCATTTATGATACAAATCACAAAAGTAAATTCATCAGCATTAGCAATTACTCATTTACTTTAAATCCATCAACTGCTTGTAAAGCTTTATAATAAAAGACTTATTTGCAAATAACGTAATTCAGTTGAATCAGCCATAAAATTGGCTAAGAATTTTTTTTAAACAAGATCTAAATAAATTTTATTGCTCACCTTCATCAGCAAAAGTCTATCAATATGAAATTATTCTTAACCGCCCTAAGCTCTTTATTTTCCTTACATCTTCATGCTGCAATCATTCAACAGCATGTGATTGTAGACGAGCCTTTTGTTGCCGTTCGGGCTGGTCAACAAGACAATGGGCACGTTGCGATTGAGCAACTGTTTACAAATAACACGACATCAGCACAAGACAGCCTCACCAGCACCAATATACCGCTCGTTGATTCACCTTCTTTTGGTGGCACCAACCTGCGAAGCGCACCTAGTTCTTTTACTTCATTCGCAGCTGATACGCCGCCTGCCCCACCCAGCATTGTACTGCCGCCAGTGACACCACCCATAAATCCGCCAGTAGACCCCGTAACACCGCCAGTGCCTGAACCTGAAACGTACGCACTGATGGCGATTGGGCTTTCTGGCCTTGTGCTAGCACGTCGCCAGCGCCGCAATCGTTCTGCTATGTAAAACTTCACCTCTGCAGGCATAAAAAAAGAAGGGCTAGCCCTTCTTTTTTTATGCCTGCAGCGCTAAAACACAGGCAAAATACACTCAACGGCGCGCCATACACGTGTCATAACGGCCTTTTACTCGATTGGCAAACCACTCCGTAGTGAGTTTACGGGTGATTTTAGGGCTTTTTAAATCAATCTGCGGCATCGCAGCGCGCGGATGGGTTTGGCCATTTTTTTCGTACAAGGCGAAAGTTTTCTTATACAGCTCAGTTTGCGCAAAGGCTGCCAGTTTTTCTTGTTTCAAATCGCGCAATATCGCATCTTGACTCATCGCCAATTTGCTAGCTAAACCATACACTGCAGCTTGCGTACCACTCACGCCAGTTGGCACCCCACCGCTGTAGCGTAGCAAATCACCATCGAGCACCAGCGCTTGCCCCGTTAATTTCGCCACCACTTGTTGAAATGCAACATTGCGGCTGGCATAGCGCCCGGCATTAAAATCAGCAAAGCGATACACCATATCGGTATACGGCGCGGGATATTGCAATAGAATGGCTACACCGAAATACGTACCACCTCGACGGGTAAATACTTCATTACGCACACTGCCTTTCATCGGATACGGATAAGGCCATGCCTTCACATGGCCCTGCGCAAACTCAACACTGACCTGCATTGGGCCCCCCGTGCGGATCGGGTTTTTCATATTCAGTGGTAACTTGAGTTTTTCCGCTTCATCTGCCAAATCTTCAAATAAGTCATTCATTTCACGCTCGGTGCGTAGCGTGTCGATGCGCTCTTTGTAACTACGACCTGTGGGTGATGTTTTTAGTAGTGCCGTTTGCACCGCTATCAGCGGAATGTGATATTTCTCGGCGCGCTCACCAATCGCATTCCACACAATTTTCGGTAGCCCCGGCACAGTCGGATCGCCTTGCCAGCTCGATTCTTGCTCTATCGTCGCAGCAGCAGCGCAGAAATATTCTGCGGTATACGGCAATTTCAGCGCAGTAAACGCATCCAAAATATCGGCATTCCAGCCTGCTCGATCTGGCATATTCGGTGGCAAGAGCTGATTTAACAAAACGCGCGCTTCATTAATTGACAGTGCTGGCTTTGGTGTAGCGGTAGTGACTGGCGTTGGAGCGGGGGTCGGCTCGACACGCCCGGTCGCGCTTGGGATTGGGCTTGGCTGCGGCGTTGGTGTTAACGTCACCACTGGCGTTACCGTCGGCAGCGGGTTCGGTACAGAGCTTGGCACCGTGCTGGTCGTGGCACATCCAACTAAAACACCACCAATACTGATTGCCACCACACTACGTAAAGACATGAGCTAAACCTATTATTTGCGCAATCGAGTAGCTTAAGAAAACTCCCCCCGAACAGCAAGCAAAAATACAAACCGTTACTTCGCAACTAAAAACACACCTCCAATTTGCCTAAGAAAAAAAATCCTCAATAAAAACATCACACTACGGCAACTTTGTGCCATTGAAAAATCATTAGTAGTTTCACTATCGCGACTTCTAGCACTAGGGATGTAGTGTATTTATTTTCACTACACGTGCTTGATATAAATCAAATTCTTGGTGCTGATTACGGTTTAGCATGACCACATTGATGAGTTATTCATCACAGATCTGATACGCAAGGATTGCGGAGGCGTTATGAGTAAGGTTTTAGTCGTGGGTAGCATCAATATGGATTTAGTCGCGCAGGTCGACCAATTTCCTCGCTTGGGCGAAACATTATTTGGTCGATCATTTACAACGCATCACGGTGGCAAAGGCGCCAATCAAGCCGTTGCTGCTGCACGCTTGGGTGCAGAAGTTACGATGATAGGTCGTGTTGGTGATGATGCTTTTGGGAACGAGTTGACTACATCGCTCATCGCCGAAGGTATCAACACAGAATGGATTCAGCGCAGCGCCAATACCGCCAGCGGCATCGCGATGGTTACGCTAGCGGGTAGCGACAACGCAATTATTGTCGTGCCCGGCGCGAATGCGGACTTATCCGTTGCTGACGTAAGTGCCGCCGAAAGCGCATTTATTGACTGCGATGTCGTGATTGCTCAGCTGGAATCACCACTCGCCAGCATTGAGATGGCCGCACAATTGGCACAGCGCCACGGCAAACCCTTCATTTTAAATCCAGCGCCGGCGATGCCACTCTCCCCAGCATTGCTGTCCAAAATAGCGCTACTCACACCGAACGAATTTGAACTCAGCATCGCACTCGGCACGCCCGCAAATGAGTGGCAAACCGCTTTGCAGCAATACCCCGGCCAAATCCTGATGACCGCAGGCAAAGACGGCGCTTGGTACACCACTGAAAATGGTGAATTGCGCCAACAAACCAGTTTCAACGTACATGCGGTCGACACCACTGGCGCAGGTGACACTTTTAATGGCGCATTGGCGACGTTTTGGCATTTAGGTTTAAGCGAAGCCAGTCGTTTAGCGTGTGCAGCGGGCGCCTTATCGGTGACACGTGCTGGTGCGCAAGGCGGGATGCCGACTTTAGCGGAGCTAACCGCGTTTTTAGCCCCAGCCGGAGATGCAAAATGAAAAAGTTCGGTCATTTAAATCGCGACATTAGTCGCGTCCTTGCCAGCATGGGGCATACCGATTGCATCGTGATTGCCGATTGCGGGCTACCGATTCCGCCGCATGTGGAGTGCATTGATTTATCCATTGCGCTCGGTACACCATCTTATTTCGCAGTGCTTGATAGCATCTTGGCCGATTTCCAAGTCGAGCGCGCCGTGCTGGCGAGCGAATGCCAAAGCCTTAATCCAGCCGTAGCAGCACAAGCGCAATCTATGTCCAGCGTCGCTGTTGAATTTGTGCCGCACAGTGAATTTAAGCAACTCACCCAGCATGCGAAAGCAATTATCCGCACCGGCGAAGCCAGCCCATACGCCAATATCGTGCTGTATTCCGGCGTGATTTTTTAGGAGACGGTGATGTTGATCAAAATGACAGGTATCAGCAAGGCCTTTGGTCCCGTCAAAGTGCTGGAAGGCGTAGATTTTTCACTCCAGCGCGGCGAAGTCCATGCACTAATGGGTGAAAATGGTGCGGGAAAATCTACCTTAATGAAGATTCTCTGTGGGGTGTATCAAGCCGATAGCGGCAGCATTGCTGTCGATGGAAAAGATACCCAAATCAAAAATACAGTAGATTCCGAAAAACTCGGTATCGCCATCATTCACCAAGAACTTAACCTGATTCCGCAATTATCGGTAATGGAAAATATGTTCTTGGGCCGTGAGCCGCAACGGTTTGGCGTGATCAATACGCTCAAGATGCGGGCCGATTGCCTGGATTACCTCAAATTACTCGGCATTGAAAATCTCGACCCAGATGTCGAAGCCGGTACTTTATCGATTGGCCAACAGCAAATGGTCGAAATCGCCAAAGCACTATCACTCAATGCGCAAACGTTGATTATGGATGAACCCACTGCGGCACTGTCTGAGCGTGAAACCGAAAAACTGTTTGAAATTATTGCCGACTTGAAAGCCCGTGGCGTCGCGATTGTTTATGTGTCACACCGTATGGAAGAAATCTTCAAAGTCTGCGACAAGATCTCTGTACTGCGCGACGGGCAATTTGTTGGTGAGCGCGAAATCGTCAAAACCAATTTTGATGAAATCGTCCGCATGATGGTCGGCCGCGAAATCGGCGAGCGTTTCCCTGTTCGTACCGCCAGCATTGGTGAGATTCGGCTCAAAGTCAGCGATCTCGCCGATGCCAGCATCAGCAATATCAATTTTGAAATACGCGCGGGTGAAGTGCTCGGTATTGCCGGTCTGATGGGCGCAGGACGTAGCGAGATTCTCAAAACCATTTTTGGTATCAATCAGAAAGTAGCAGGCCAGATTGAGCTCGATGGCGTCCCACTCAACGTCAAAAAACCGAGCGATGCGATTGCCGCCGGCATTGGTTTTGTCACCGAAGATCGTAAAAGCCAAGGCTTGGTGCTGGGCTTGTCGGTGCGCGAAAACGCGACGCTGGCCAATCTTTCAACTCATGCCCGCGCTGGCGTGATTAATCAAAAACAGCAAATGGCTGTCGTGCAACGCGAAATAGATCGCATGCACATTCGAACCCGCGATGCTGAGCTCGAAGTGAAATCACTTTCCGGTGGCAATCAACAAAAAGTCGTGTTTGCCAAATGGCTAGGGATTGCGCCGAAAGTGCTGTTCCTCGATGAACCGACCCGCGGTGTCGATGTCGGCGGCAAGGCCGAAATCTACCAAATTATTAACGAGCTAGCGCAATCAGGCGTCGCGATTGTGATGGTGTCGTCTGAATTGCCCGAAGTTTTGGCGATGAGCGATCGTATTCTCGTTATGCATCAAGGCCGTCAAGCAGGGATTTTTGCCCAAGCTAGCGCCGAAACCATCATGACTGCAGCAACTGGAGGTTTGAAATGAACGCACAACACAAGGCCACTTTACAGAAACTAGGCCCCTTCTTGGCACTCTTGGTATTGGCGACTGGCCTTGCAATTACCAGCCCTGACTTTTTAACCATGGGCAATTTGCTCAATGTATTCCGCCAAGTATCCATCAATGCGCTGATTGCGTTTGGTATGACTTTGGTAATTTTACTCGGCGGCATTGATTTGTCTGTTGGCTCAATCTTGGCACTGTCGTCGGTATTGACTGCACTGATGCTCAGCCACGGGATTGATCCGATTGTCGCCACTAGCGTCGGTATTTTGGCCGGTGCCGGCATGGGGATGCTCAATGGCTTGGTGATTAGTAAAGGTAAAGTCGCACCGTTTATTGCCACGCTCGGCATGATGACCATTTTGCGCGGACTGTCGCTGGTGTTCTCCGAAGGTCGCCCGATTACAGGCTTAAACAGTGACTTTTTCGCCATGCTCGGCGGTGGTTATGTCGGCGGCATCATCCCCGTTCCTGTGATCATTATGTTGGTGATGTTCGGCATCTTCTGGTTCGTTTTGAAAAACACCGTGTTTGGTCGTCACGTCTACGCCGTCGGTGGTAACGAAGAAGCATCGCGTCTTTCTGGCATCAACACCGACAGCATCAAAATCTGGGTGTACACGCTATCGGGCGCCATGGCTGCAACCGCTGGGATGATTTTGACGTCACGTTTGAATTCAGCTCAACCAACAGCCGGCACGGGCTATGAACTCGATGCGATTGCAGCGGTCGTGCTCGGTGGTACCAGCTTAACGGGTGGTCGCGGCTGGATTTTCGGCACCTTGGTCGGCGCGCTGTTGATCGGGATTTTGAACAATGGTTTGAACTTGCTCGGTGTCTCTTCGTTTTACCAACAAGTCATCAAAGGCGTTGTGATTTTGCTGGCTGTATTACTGGATCGCGCCAACAAAAATAAGTGATGTATCGCCCTGTAAAGAATAATTAGCAGTGCATAAGTAGCAATACCCCTTAGTTTTACTTTTTTGTCAAAATTAATTGGAGTCAATCATGAAACGCATTCTTTCACCACTTTTAGTCGGTCTACTCGCAACAGGCCTGATCGCTTGCTCAAAACAAGGCCCAGACACCCAAGCCGCTAGCGAACCAGCAGCTGCCGCTGCGGGCGCACCACTGAGCATTGGCTTGGCGATTTCTACGCAAAACAATCCGTTCTTTGTCGCTCTGCGTGATGGCGCCGATGCTGAAGCGAAAGCCCAAGGCGTCAAACTCATCACCGTTGATGCGCAAGACGATTCGGCCAAACAAATCTCGAATATCGAAGATTTGATCCAGAAAAAGGTTCAAGTCATTTTGATTAACCCAGCCGATTCCGATGCCGTCGCTGGCGTCGTGAAAGAAGCCCTCAAAGCAGGCATCCAAGTCGTATCACTTGATCGCAGCGTGAACGGCGCTGAAGTCAACGCGCATATTGCTTCTGACAATATCGCTGGTGGCAAAATGGCGGGTGAATTCTTGCTCGAAAAAATCGGCGGCAAAGGCAATATTGTTGAGCTAGAAGGCATTCCAGGTTCGTCTGCAGCGCGTGAACGCGGCCAAGGCTTCCATTCTGTCGTTGATGGCAAAGCGGATGTGAAATTAGCGGCTAAACAAGCTGCTGATTTTGACCGTGCGAAGGGTCTCTCCGTGATGGAAAACATTCTGCAAGGCAATAAAGACGTGAAAGGCGTGTTTGCACACAACGATGAAATGGCGCTGGGTGCATTCAAAGCGATTGAAGCAGCAGGTCTAAAAAACGTTGTGATAGTGGGCTTTGATGCAACACCCGATGCTGTAGCTGCGGTGAAAGCGGGTCAATTAGCGGCAACAGTACAACAAAAACCGGAGTTAATCGGTAAAATGGGTGTCGATACCGCCATTAAACTGAGCAAAGGCGAAGCAGTGGACAAATTTATTCCAGTGCCACTTGATCTGGTAAAACAGTAAAGGCGTGAGGCGTGAGGCGTGAGGCGTGAGGCGTGAGGCGTGAGGCGTGAGGCGAATTTAGTGTTTATATATGGGGTATCTCAATGCAAGCATTATTTATAAGGGTTTGTAATAAAATACCAATTAACATATTAAAGCAATGCTACACCTCACTCCTAACACCTAGCCCCTCACATTTTAAATGACTAACTACCAACGCCTCACCATCGCAGATATTGCCAAACTGGCTGGCGTCTCAAAAACCACCGCCAGCATGGTGCTCAATGGCCGCGCCGAGCAATATCGAATTGCAGCCAGTACCGTTGAACGGGTGCGGCAAGTCGCGGCCGAGCATCATTTTCAGCCATCGACCTCGGCGCGTTTATTGCGCTCACGTCGCAGTGAAACCTTGGGCTTGGTCGTCCCAGAGCTGAGTAACTTGGCGCATGCCCTGCTCGCGCAAACACTAGAAGCGCTGTGCCGCGAAGCGGGGTTTCAGCTCTTTATCATGTGCAGTAATGATCAAGCCGAATTGGAAACCAAAGCGGTTGAGCAATTACTGGCGCGACAAGTCGATGGGCTGATGTTGGTACCGTGCAGCAACAACGCCAAACTCTATGCAAAATGGAGTAAACGGCTTCCCTTGGTGTTAGTCGATCGGCGTGTGATCGACAGCAATCTACCATTTGTGGTTACTGATGCCGAAGAACAGGTCTTTACACTGATCGAACAAACTTTGGCGCAAGGCGTCAATGAAATAGCCTATTTTGGTGGTCAAATGACTTTATCACCGAGTATTGATCGTTTGGCGGGCTATCACAATGCGTGGCGCAGCGCTGCGAAAACCCCAGACGAAAAACTCATTTTTCACCGCGATTACCAACAACACAGTGGCTACGCAATGATGACCGAATGCTACAAGCAACTGGGTCGTTATCCTGAGGCCATCTTTGCAGCGTCAATTTCATTGCTCGAAGGCGCGCTGGCCTTTATGAATGAACACGATCAATTTCAAACCGCACCGCAGTATCTATTGTGCTTTGATGACCATCGTCTGCTCGATTGCATGCCCCGGCCGATTAATGCGATTGTCCAAGACAGTGCACAGCTGGCTAAACAAAGCTTAACGCGGATCATGGCCTTACTCGCCAGTGAGCCGATTGATTCAGCATGGATTCCAGCACGGATAAATTGGCGACAAAAGCCACGATGACTGTTGCTAAGGACAAAATACCTGTATAGTGTAGGGCTGTTCGTGAACCGCCCATCCAATATGGGCCGTTACACGTAGGTAAATGAGTGCTCTGCCCCTTGTTTACTTTGAAGCCTATGTCCGGCATCTGATCGTTCGCAAGTTCGGCTATTCCCGCATAGATCACACTCCCGCATTCGGGAGACTGCCGACCGCGCCCCAATGGGAATGTGCTGCGGCAGGCACCGTATTAATTGCTTATGTGCAAGAACTGGAAAAGTAAATGTCAAAAGAAGACGTTGTAGAAATGGAAGGTGTAGTCGCCGAGGTTTACCCGGATACTCGCTTTCGTGTGACCCTCACAAACGGTATCGAAATCACGGCTTATGCCTCAGGTAAAATCCGTAAAAACCACATCCGCATTATTGCGGGTGACCGCGTGACAGTTGAAATGTCACCATACGATTTAACCAAAGGCCGTGTGAGCTTCCGCCACAAAGACGACCGCCCTGCACCCGCACGGAATAATCAATTGCGCCGCCGTTAATATCTTGGGTATATTGCCGCGAAGTTTATTTCATAAAGCCTAGCGAGCAATACATCAATAACGAGCCTTAAAGGCTCGTTTTTTATGCATCCAAAATCCACAAAAAAAAGCCCGAATACGTTAAACGCATCGGGCTTTTTCCAATTGAAATAACTTAAGTCGCCAAACCACGCGACTCTAAGTATTCTTCATAGCCGCCCAAGAAGTGATGGAAAGTACCATCGCCATTGAGTTCCAAAATTTGTGTCGCCAAAGACGAAACAAATTGACGGTCATGCGAAACAAAAATCAGCGTCCCTTTGTAGAGCTCCAACGCCATATTCAAAGATTCAATCGATTCCATATCCATGTGATTGGTTGGCTCGTCCATCACTAATACGTTTGGCGTTTGTAAAATCAATTTGCCGTACAACATCCGGCCTTTTTCACCACCAGACAGTACTTTGACTGATTTTTTCACATCGTCGCCACTAAACAGCAAGCGACCCAGAATCCCTCGAATGACTTGTTCTTCAACGCCCGGCTCTGACCATTGGCGCATCCAGTCAAACAAGGTCATGTCTTCTGCAAAGTCTTCTTCATGAT
The DNA here is from genome assembly GCF_016881405.1 of Deefgea chitinilytica. GTDB lineage: Bacteria > Pseudomonadota > Gammaproteobacteria > Burkholderiales > Chitinibacteraceae > Deefgea > Deefgea chitinilytica. The sequence goes on along the minus strand of NZ_WOFE01000006.1, from coordinate 107,204 downwards.
CCTGTGCAAAATAACCGACGTCAGCTTTTTCCGCCCACTTCACCGAACCCAAATCAGGCTTGAGCTGCCCCACCAACATTTTCATTAACGTTGACTTACCAACACCATTGCCACCGATCACGGCCAGTTTATTGCCCGCCTCGAAAATCAAATCCAAACTTTGAATCAAAGGCTTATCAAATGATTTTGATAAATTGCTCAGTTCAAAAGCCTGACGATGCAGTTTTTGTTTATCGTCGACATCAAAACGAATATATGGGTTTTGACGGCTAGATGGTTTTACTTCAACCATACTGTCTTTGATTTTATCTGCCAATTTCAAACGGCTAGTTGCCTGACGACTTTTTGATTTATTCGCCGCAAAACGCTGCGCAAACGCTTGCAACTCGGCAACACGCTCTTTAGCTTTGCTATTGTCAGTCAAAGCACGCTCACGCGCTTGCGTTGATGCCAACATGTAATCGTCGTATGTACCTGGATAAATGCGGATTTCACCGTAATCAACGTCGGCAATATGCGTACACACTTGATTCAAGAAGTGACGATCATGGGAAATGATAATCATCGTCGAATCGCGCTGATTCAAAGTGTCTTCCAACCATTGAATTGTATGGATATCCAAGTTATTGGTTGGCTCATCGAGCAGCAGCACATCAGGATTAGAGAACAAAGCCTGCGCGAGCAAAACCCGCAACTTCCAACCTGGCGCCACTTCAGACATCGGACCGTGATGCAGCTCAATCGGAATCCCGGCCCCCATCAACAAAGCGCCAGCGCGAGCCTCTGCGGTATAGCCGTCGTACTCCGCCACTTTGCCTTCTAGCTCAGCAGCGTGCATGTAGTCATCTTCGGTTGCTTCAAGATTGGCATAAATCGCATCGCGCTCATGGATTGCCGCCCATAATTCGACGTGCCCCATCATGACCACGTCGATCACGCGCTGATCTTCGTAAGCGAATTGATCTTGCTTTAACTTACCCAAACGAACGCCCGGATCAAGAGCGACATTACCCGCGGTGGGTTCTAAATCACCGCCGAGGATTTTCATAAAAGTCGATTTACCGCAGCCATTTGCGCCAATCAAACCATAGCGATTACCATCGCCGAACTTAACAGATACTTTCTCAAACAGCGGCTTAGCGCCAAACTGCATCGTAATGCCATTCGAACTAATCATTGTCTTTTGGGCCTTATTGCCTACATTAAAATGCCAGCAAGGTGTAAGATGATAGGGTTAGTCCACCACTCGGCATCGAGCATGGAACTCTTTACCTTATATTTTAACACATTGCCCCAACACAAAAAGTCGTCAACACAAAAGTCCCTGTACATACCGCGACAAAATGCGGCCACTCTCACAAAAAATGCAACGAATACAACGATTTAATGCAGATCTCTTGCTTGAAAGCAGGGCAAACGTTTATCTTTACACTATAAAATATTAAAAAGCACACGACGTAGCTAGGAAAACCACCACAATGTTTGATTTCAAGAGCCTCATCAGCGCAATATTGGGTAAAAACAAGAATGAAGGTGTGTACGATTTAAAATCGGCCACTGTGATGATGAAAGAGCTGCCAGAAAGCGACATTTTGCAAGCACAGATCGAAATCATCAAAGCACTGCAGCAAATTAATAGCAATCCACGCACAAACATCAAAGAGCGCTTTAAAACCATCCCCTATTTGGATGAAAAAGCACGTGCACTGCAAGATCATCTGGTCGCAATTTACCAAGGCAAAACGCTGGATGACGGCGCGACACCAAAACAAGTCCTCCCGACGCTATTAGCATTTTGGAACGATATGGGCGATGGTTATCGTCTCTGCATAAAACAAGCATCACAAAACACCCCACGCGGCCTAGATAAAGAGCTGCAATTGTTTACCTTGCGTGGGCTGATGTACTTTTCCGAGCAAGCGCGTTGGGCCTACCTACGTTATATGGAAATGGACAGCCGCACTTGGCGTAATTTAAATCGACTCTACTTATTTGCCGAACAAAAAGGCTTTGCAACTCAACCCATACAGCCTTACCCAAATGCCGAAATCACCGACATTCGTCGTGAATTCATGCAATTGCTGATGTTATCGTTAGCAATTCCAGAAAAACTACAACCAGCGCAAATTGAATTAGTCACTCTATGGCTCAAACGCTGGGCAAGTCGTATCGACCTAGAAAGCCAGATCAAACCCAATCGCCAGTTATTCGCAATCAATATTGCCGGCTCAACACCACCGAAACGACTGCGTCGCGACATGGTCGGCGAAAATTGGCGCTATTGGTTTACCGAAACCTTGACCTTACACATCAAAGAAACCATAGAAAAATTGCAACAAGGTGAAGACCCGACCGAACTGGGCTTGCCACCTGAATCAAACCAAGCGGCGCATTTGGACTTAATGCAACACCTGATCAATCTCTGGTCGCGCGACACGCCAGCCCCAGTACGTAAAGCAGAGCGCCACTCAACCCAAAAAACGATTAAAGTAACCCGTGGTCTTGATGATGTGATCGGGCATCTGCGCGGCGAGGCCAGCGCCGATACTCAATCGCGCTGGAGCATCGACAACGAAAGCACCACTGGAATTGGGGTTAATTACCAAACAAATCGCGATGATGAATTGCAAGTGGGTGAAATTGTTGGACTCGACGGCATCGGCATGAACCCCGTCTCTGTTGGCATTGTACGGCGAATCACCAAAAAGCGTGATGGCCAAGTCAATGTCGGCATTGAAACCATTTCACAAACGCCGATTATCGTTGAGCTAACGCCTTTATTAGGTAATCGCAGCTTCTTTGGCGTGTATTCACCCGAAAACACCTCGATCAACCAAAATCGCTTCTTGGTCGTGCCGCAAGCTTTTTTTGCCGATAATCGAGAATTCCGCTTAGCTGCGCAAGGCAAGAGCTATCGCATTCGCCTAGCCCCAGCAATCGAGCACACCGCCAATGCATCACTGGCAAATTTTGCTGTTTTAGAAAAATTATAAAATTTATTACAAAAAAACGAGACAAACGCGCAAATGCTTGCTATTATGCGCACCTGTTCAAGAAACGGAAGCGTGGCTGAGTGGTTTAAGGCAGCGGTCTTGAAAACCGTCGAGGATGTGAGTCCTCCCAGAGTTCGAATCTCTGCGCTTCCGCCAAATACTTGAATAAAATACTAAGGCCTTGAGAAATCAGGGCTTTTTTATTGTCTAAAATTTCTCTCGCTGAATTTGTTACACACGCTGCTACGCAACGTGCTACACAAAGGATCGCGAAACATGAGCTATCTCACGAAACGCAATGGGATTTATTATTTCCGTTGCCGTATCCCCAGTACATTAATCAGCCGCTTCAAAAAAACTGAGATATGGAAGTCACTACGGACATCCGACCGCAGGACTGCAATCATTAGATGTGCGAAAATTCAGCTAGACTTCCAAAGGCTGATACTCAATATGGCAAAATCAATTCCAACCGTTGAAGAAATGCTTGCACAAGAAATGCAGGATGCCAATATTGCAGCCATGCAAAATGGTACGTTCTGGGAAGGCTGGACTCCCCCTGATCCACAAGCAGACGCTGAGCCAAGCCAAGAAGAAATTGCTGCAATTGATGCAGAACACTCTGCATTTACTCGTCATTACGAACAGTTAGAAGCTCGCCGTGACGGCATGGTATTTATGGCTGCTGCGCATGAGGAAGAGCAAAGACGAGCGGCGGCTCAACCCACTTCGAATCAGTTAGTCAGCGATTTAGTCAAAACGCTGAAAAGCGTAGAAATGAACATCAAGCAAGACGGCAAGCTCAGCAAAATTTACGAGATGTACATTGAAGAAAAAACGCTGTCTGGCGTTGGTGTTGCACAAATCACCTCATTGAAGGAAGTCATTTATGGCATCTTGACTGGGTTCTTTGGAGCGGAAGCAGTGTGCTCGGACGTAACAGACGAGCGTGTCCATGAGCTATTTACTTTAATCCAGCAATTACCTCAAAAATTCACACTGACCCCAGACTGGAAAACTGAAATTGACCAAGCCAGAGAGCAGGCAGGTACACTTTCATTCACCACGATAAAACGTAAATGGCTGGCCGTGCTGGAAATCTTCAGCTCAAACTCTGCCCTGACCTACTTCAAACGATCACCGTTTGAAGGTGTTCGCTTCAAGAAAAACGACAAGCGAAACAAGCAGAGGAAAATATATAAACCCTTCAGTGACGCTGAACTTGTGACCCTGTTCACGCCAAATCATCTTAAATTCGACATCAAGCACCCAGCACAGTATTGGGTTCCGCTGCTCGGACTCTATGCGGGTCTGAGGCTTAATGAAGCTTGTCAGCTACTTGTCGCAGATATTGCGCAACATGAAGGCATTTGGTGCTTCAGCGTACAAGAAGAAGCCGATGATGATCAAAGCATTAAAACTGAGCACAGCGAGCGACTTACTCCGCTTCACTCAAAATTAATCCAGCTGGGTTTACTTGACTATGTCAGCTCACAACCCAAAACAGAGCGACTATTTCCAGAATTGACGTGGACAGAGAAAAACAAGTGGGGTGGCGCAACATCTACATGGTTTGGCAGATACAAATTACGGTACGGCATCGATGACCCCGACAAGGTTTTTCACAGCCTACGCAAAAACTTTAATCAATCAATGAAAGATAATGGCGTAGTCGAGGAAATTCGAGAAGCCGCCTCAGGCCATGCTCCGACAGGGGTCAATTCAGGCATTTACGCGAATCAAACATCGCTCCCCATGCTTAAAGATGCGATTGAAGCAGTACGCTACCATTGCTTGGATGGTGTCATCTAAATTCATATTGACGGGGATTACCGCTCAACGAACCGAAAACCTTGGTTACAGCAACACAATCCCCCATAACCCTTGGTACTAAACCAGCCGTTAGCCATTTACTTTCGGTCATTATTGAATCTGCACTTTTGTTGAGGCACGACGAAGTTACAACCCAGAGCTCAACCACAAAAGAAAACAAGCCCTCACGATGAGGTTTGTTTTCTTACTGATTTTAAATACTATTAAAATCAAATGGCTGAATTTTCTACTTTATATTTTTCGTAATATTCCTCCAATTTACCTGTTCGAATCGCTAAAGACTCTCTAACGAATTCAGGCAATAGGCCAGTCGAAGTGATATACACCGACTTCTTAGCTCTGGTAGCTCGAACATACCATCTATTTTGTAATGCTTGCAGTACCGACTTAGATTTATTCAAGTCTTTTAATTCAGCCTTAAGTTCTTTTCTTGGCACTGGCGGTTTTAGTTTTAAAACAGACTTAGAATGTCTTTCATTTGTAGATGCGTACTTAGCATTGATTAACTTGTTCAATCTGGCAAATTCATCGTCCATCGCTTTGACTTGCAAGTCATCACCAACTTTTCTACTACCGCCGAATACGATAATATGGTCACGATCAAGCCTCTTTGAAGCATGGATCGTTTCAACGGTGATGTAATCATTCGTTAGCTTAAGCTTAAACAAACGTTGAGTTATAGCTCTTCTTTCGTCATTGGTTGCGGTTAGCACCTTGATAAAGTCCTCATGCTTTAGCTCATCGTTTGACATTAAAGCGTTCACCGCTTCAATCACTTTGGCGATTTCCTGTTTACGCGTACCAGCCGCAGCCAATTTAAGGCTACCCCCTGCTTTAATGGCTACAGAGGGGGCTTCTTTTGCTTGCAACGCATTGGCAAAAGCTAGAGGTACAGCGGCACATCTCATGTTATGAACCATGTGACCAGCCTTATTGCCTAGCAGGTCAATTGCATGACCTTCGTTGCTTAAAGGGAATTGCCCATATCCATCAGCAATACCACCTCTAAAGCCATACAATGCTTGCCTGATGTCACCTACAGCAAATACAGACTTGCCGTGAGCCTCCGCAAAATCGAGCTGATCATGGCTCATATCTTGAGCCTCGTCGATCAGTAAATAATATTCCTTCGTGCCAATTTTCGCAGCTTCCGCAACTACCGTATTTAAACCATTTGCAGTAAGGCCTACTTTAGCCAGAAGCATGGCTGAAACCGCATGAAACGTACCGATCATTACCCCTTTAACCTTCAGTTCATTGAGCTTCTTTTTTAGGTTGGTTGCTGCTTTTCTGGTGAACGTAATTAACACAATCGAAGCAGGATCAACGCCAGATTCAGTCATGTACTTGACTCTGTTAGTCAATACATAGGTCTTCCCTGAGCCCGCCGCTGCTTTAATTGCAGCATGTTTATCAAATGGTAATTTAATTGCCTTGCTTTGCAGATACAGAGCATCTGCAAGGTTCTCCCAGTATTGTTTGATGGAGCCGGATAAATCCACAAACGAAGGGGTTGGGTTTCGAGGTTGCTTTTGACCTACCCTTGTATAATTTAAAATGTTTGAAACTCGCCTCGGAATGTTACACGAAACTGACGGATCTTCTGTCAGTGAGTTTAACATTCCGAAGCAGTTTGTTTCAGACATGCAGTTTTCTTCTAATTTTGGTTTTTGATTACTAAATGCATCCTTAATTGCCTCAACAATTGCTTTTTTCTTCTTTAATTCAATGCCTTCCGCTTTCGATTTTTCATCTCTGATGTACTTCTGCATAGATCGAGCATGTACCCCAGATGAAATTTCAAAATCATTGCTTTTGGTAATCGCATAACTGTAATTACCTTCCATAAACTCAGCTTCAACCTGAGCTTGCTGACTAAGGCAATCGGCTAAATCATATTGCAAACTATCCAGTCTGGACTTATCGCAATCAGAAGCGAGTCCTTTCAATAATCTAATCTTTTTATTGAGTCTGCTAAGCTTACCTCTTAGGCTTTTGATTTCCTTAGCCAATGGCGTTTTCTTTTGATCCGCTTCAAATGCTTCAAGTGTAGCTTTCTTGATCAAACCTAAGCCCATCGGTTTTTTAACCGTATCTTCTCGGTCATTTTGAACAACTATAGAATGAACAGAGAACTTCCACTTATTAGCCAACACCCACAACTCATAAAACCTGATATGTGCTTGCACACTAGACAAGTCGATGAACTTGTCTTCAGTTTTAAAGTCTTCCAACTTATCCTTTCGAATTAAGTTTCCATATTGATCCTTGAAGCAAGGTTGAACGGATGAGAATCTAGAACCATACTTCTTGCAATGCCATATCAGATCGATCAACGTCATTCTTCTGGCATAATCAGCAGCGTCTATTTTGTCTTCAAGGGCGATAGTCGATTCTTTTAATTCCTTCAATAGCTTGCTTGAAGTATTCATAGACATATCAAAAAATGTCATCAGCCCATCAGGTAATCCGAAGAAAGTCACAGCTTTAATTGAATAGGCTGATCTACGGGCAGCGAGGGCCAGAGTCTCCGGTGATGATCCATTATTAACAGATTTCATCGCATACTTTGTAGCATAACTTGACGCTGAGGCGATCCCTGTAATTGGATGGCCTTGTTCGTCCAGTTCGAAATTATCAGGGTGGATTTCGATAGGAATCACCGCTTTCAGATCAAGTTGAATGCCACCACCCCAGCTTTTACATTTTAATTCCTCTTTAGGCACTTCTTTTTCGTGAATTTCTCCATCCTCATCGCAGATGTGAACTGTTTTTGCGCAGATGGTCGGATCATACTTTTGATAGTGGTTATTTCCCTTCGGCACATCTTCAATTAGTGCAACTCTCTCGACAACAGTTACACCTTTGTTTTTAGCCTTATCGAATTTTTCACCCACTCTCACTCTCGCAACATCTCCAAACAATGAAGGCATGTTAAACGTTAAATACTTAACAATCGTGGCTAGCTGCTCTTCTTTGAAGAAAATCACATAGTGCAGATGAGGCGTGCCATCGCCCATTCGTTCATTTGCTTTGACACCAATCATTCTAATGGCATGTTTCAACAGATTAGCTTTAACCAAATGAAAATACGCATTCATTCGGTTATGGCCTTCTTTAACACCGAACTGACTGTCCCATGTATGCGTATCTTTTGCATTTGCAGGGTTGCTGTGATATTGACTTGGCAAGGAGATAGTCAACATCGCATACGTCAGATTATTCTTTTCTGCATACAATTCGATTCGTTTTACGACACAAGTCTTTCTGGCAATTTCCGCATGTGCTGTATCAGTCAAGTTAAAGCATTCGCCTGTCTCTTTGTTCCATACCTTGAAATCAGCTAAGAACCTCTCATTCTCTTCATTCTTATCTTTCTTGTTTCGAATGGCTCGCTTTGAAGCATAGTCAGGCTTAGCCTCACCATTTGCATCTGCACCACCGTATTCTTTATTTAGTCTGGCATGAACGTCCTTAGCTTCAATCCATTTCTGGCTAAAAAGCCTCTTCCATGCTTTTTTTCGAATAAGCTTTGCAACCACTACTTTGAGTGATTTTTTACAATCGAAGTTAATATTGCCTAGTCGATCTTCTTTAATCCTAAAGATCTGTTTACTAGGCATACCCCAGCAAGCATCTTCAATCTGTTGAAATACTGCGTAACTGATTTTGCTCAATTCGTCGGTTTGAGTATCTGCATCGTAAGTGCTGTTCAAAATGAATTGTGCTCTATCAGCAGCTTCTTCCGCTGCTTGCATAACTTCTTTCTTTGTCCAACTCAGCCTCTGTTCGGCTGTTTGATTTAAAAATTTTAATTTCTTAATAGAAAAGCTCATCTGTATCTCCAAAAATTATTTTTAATTTTCGGTGATACAGACGAGCTTATTTAGTAATATTTTATATACTTATTAAGTCCTAGTCAGACGCTCGCTGTATCTCCCGAAATCCTCACTCTACAAAGTGAGGGTTTTTTATTACTACACTGCATTGTTGTACATACCTTTTACCACTTTTAAAATACACCTAAATTAAGCAAGAAAACTAACTTGCGTCAAATAATGCAGCCATCAAAGCACAACCCCCCAATATTAGGGGGGCTGGCCGACACAAGGTCAAATAAAAATCAATATTGATGCTGTCATTTCCTTAAATAGCTTAGACTGCATCAAATGTCCTGCATTACAAAACAGTATAGTCATGAAATTTTTAACTAATTAAGTATCAACGAAAAATTTTTATCAATCAAATTAGATGTTGCTAGCATATTGCCAGTGGGAGTTTTGTGTTTCAAATAATCGCTTATTTGGTAAGACATAAACTTAATCATTTGAATTTTTGAAAGATAGTCATAGGTCTCATCATCTAACCTGTTTTTTAATCTAGCCTCAAAATCGCCAGCACCGAAGGGTGACGTGTTTATGTAAAACACCACACTTTTAATTTGTGCTGCACCGTGCAGCAGCGGAATGTTAGCCAGCACCTGCGAAGCACTATTATCTTGAACAGCCTGACGTTTATCTAATCGAATGCCTGCCAAAAAGGTAATCAGATGACGAAATTGTTTCTGGCCTTTTGGTGTTTTTTCGTTCTCGATCCAAGTCACTGCGGCAGGTTCACTCGGATTTGCAGATTGTGTCACGATGAGGCCATCTGCAAGCTTACCCTTGCAGATGTACCGATTCTTATCCGCATAAAAATCCAATTCAGACACCAGCGATATTCTTGTCAGTAGTCGATTAACCTTACTGAGCGCATCCACTGTGCTTGCCGAGGTATTCACTGTCTTTTCTAGCCGACGAGCAGTGATTTGCAATCGCCTTGCCAACATAATATTTGCGGTGTAAACCCTATGAATCGCTCGCCCCATGCTTGTCTTGGCATAATCCGCATAATGCTGCACACCAGTTTCAAAATGCGTAGATACGAAACTTGCACCCTTCTTCGTAATGAAAATGATGTCTGGCCTAAAACCTGTGATTTTTCTTTTTGCCAATAATCCTTGCCGAAAAAGGTATGCCAAATCACTTCTTGTCGTTTTGATATTGCCGCACTGAATGGCGCATGCTTCATCAAAACTTAAAAAACCAAACTTAGCAAACCCAGCTAACAGGTTTACCTTTCTATCGGCAGGGGTAAGTTGCATGTATTGCATATGAATCTCCTAATCTTGTTGAAACTACGTATAGCAACAAACATCGGAGCCTTGCCGCTTCTAAGCAAATCACATGAAATGAGCTGCAAAAACGCAGGGAAAACACGTCAAAATCAAAATCCCGAATTCCCCGTCAATATAAACAGCCCTGTCGAGCTGATATACGGGCATAGCTAAACAAACCTGCTGCGCAAAACGTCGGGCAATCGCGATGTTCTCCGCTGGACGCGGCATCTCGAATTCGGCTGGGGCCTCAGCGACCTAGTTTTTTGCCAAGGGGGGCTACCAGACCTCGTCAAATATGACGATGGGCTTTGAGAAACTCCACTCAAAGCCCATCATCAATTAACGCTCACCTTCATTTTCCCCGGGAAAACTGGGTTCCGTAACATTGTCTCGGTCTGGCGGAGCCCCCCCTGTCATGCTGACCGTAGCTAATGACCAGCCATTGGGACGGCTTTTCATCAGGAGTCGCAAAATTTCGCAAGCTCAATTACTGCTCAACCTGATGAATTCATTAGCCACTCCTTGCACGTGCTCGCCGTAGGCGTCGAGCATCGCCTTCCACGACGCTGCAAATAGCCATAAAGCGGGCTATTTTTGCTGCGTAATTCGCCCCTTCGGGCTGAATCACCAACAGTACTTCGCTTCAAGTCAACAGCTGCGCCAGCCGCTCTGCTTTGTGGCACACCTCTCGACACTCGAAGCTCAGCCAAAATCATCGAAGCAAGCCAACGGCCAACCATTTACCTGCCCAGCAAAATGCCCCTCGACTCACCAGTGAGAGGGGCTTTCGTGGGCAAACCAAAAAAATGGCTGGCATATCGTCGGCCATTACTTATTTCTCACCAACAAAACCTGCCCCCTCCCGTCCCCCGCAGGGGAGGCGAGAAGAACGAAGCGAGAGCAATAATTTTCAACATCGCAAAGGACTTTTAGCATGGCAACCACATTTTTCGCACAGCCTTACAACACTTCAGCGGTTGGCTTTTATTTCGGCTCTACCGCCGACTTCAACGCAAAGTCAGAAAATCACACTGATTGCTATGGAAACCCTGTTGAGGAATACGAAATTCAATTAAATGAAGCGGACGATGCCGAACTAATCAACGCCCTGCAACTAGATCAATCGAGCGTTGCGCAATATTTTGACGAAATCGAAGATATGAGCGCCAGCGAAAAAGTGGCGCTGTTCTATCTAGTGCACGAAGCGAATTATTGCCTTGCCGACGCAATCACAAAAATAGACGAGGTTTGCATTACCGCATGCAGCCTTAAAGATGCCGCAGCTGAATTGTTTGATGAATGTTACCTAACAAGCATTCCTGATGCTGTACGCAGCTATATCGACTATGACGGTTTTGCACGCGACTGCGAGCTCAACGGAGATCTGGCCGAGTTTCGTTTTGGTGGCAACACATACACCGTAACGAATGCTTCATGTCTCTAAAACTGCAATGCCCCGCAAGGGGCATACACAGAGCTTAAAACCGAATTTACTACTTTATTTTGCAATGCGAACCATAGAACGCACCAACTCAAGCAATCCCTGCTGTTTTTGTGCGGGTAGCGTGGCTAGCAAGGACTCAATTTCCTGTGCAATTTCACTTTTTGATTTCGTCATGCCTTCGAACAGCTCGCCCAAGCCTACATTTAACGTAATCGAAATTGCCTCAAGCGTACTTAGGCTAGGCAAAGCATTGCCACGCTCAATTCGACTAATAGATCGAGAATCAAGGCTGATGGCTTCAGCCAGTACTTCTTGCGTCAACTTGGCAGCCTGTCGAGCTTTCTTGATATTTTCACCCAGAATTTTTGCTAAATCCGCCATGTTGCCAATCCGATTATTTCAACATCATATGTTGAGTTTCTTCTTTCTCGGATGTAAGCTCATGCACTGTAGAAACAAAGCATAAGATGTTGAATTCAACAACTAAGTTTTCAAAAATTATAATTTCCGGAGATGGGACAGTGGGAAAGATCACAACTAAATACAATAACATCCTGCGCACCGCTGCTTTACTTGCACTGGCATCTAGCGCAAACGCTGGCCTACTTGATGATGTGACCAAAGAAACCAACAACAGCAAGGAATACTTCGCGATTTGGGACATTCCCAATGTCACCAACCCTGATGCCCTTTACGACCAGCTGAAAGACTCAATCCGCGTACAGGCCACCTCAGCCCACGCTACTCGCCCAATACAAGCCGCTGAACCTCCAGAATTTCCGAGCAAAATGGAATTCAAAGGTATCACCGTAATGGGCATCACCATCCCAATGCCAAACTGCAACGGCCATACTTTCCAAATCACCACCATGGACAACAGCATGGCGCAATTTGGCGACAGCACCATGATGATGGCCTGCGTATTCCCATATCAGACTGGAATGCGTATCAACTATTACGCGCGTTTTTCTGAGCAGGTAGGTACCAGCTCTTTAATATCAGGCGCATTTCTAGGAAAGATGTTGACTAAGGCCATTGGTCTAGGCGACAGCAGCAAATTCGTTGCTTCAACGATGGATCAAATCGATACCGATTTGAAAAAAATGGGCTTACAAGCAACGCTGGTGCAATTGCAACCCGCAATGGAGGGCAAAATCGTTAGCGCAGATCCTCTCGCAGCACAGCAGCAAAAAAACAAACAATCCGCCAGCAACACCCAAGCAACGCTTGCAGCTCGTAAAGAGCTAACAGGCATCGGGCTGATCTACTCAAACCGCGACCAATTTGTAGATGCGATCAAACGGGGCGATGTCATTACCGTCGATTTGTTTGTTAAAGCACGCGGTGTTGATCTGAAATCAGCAGATGCCAGCGGCAAAACTTTATCAAAATATGCTACCGATGAAGAAGTAATTGCAATTTTGAAAGGTGCTGGAGCTAGCTAATTACATTTAGGCTTTAAACATACGCTGGCTTAAACAGATTTAAAGAAGAGATCGTTATGATTAAAAACATAAGTCTGCTAAAAATAATCCTAATTAGCTTTAGCATTTTAACACTGCTATTCAGCGGTAACTCCGCAGTTGCAAGAAGTGCTATTGCAACAATTGAAGGAGAAGCTAATAATGCTTTTGCCTCCTCTTACAATTACGCAACCCAAAAAGAGGCTGATATCAATAGCATTAAGACGTGCAAAGAAGATGCTATAAAAAATGGCATTGGTCATCTTGCCAATAAGTGCAAAATTACTTTACGCGGTAAAGTACCCGGTTTTGGTGCAGTAACCTGTGGAGATGGTGGCTGTGCTTATAACACTGGTTACGCAACGTCCCAAGATGCCATTGATGCAGCATATACAAACTGCAACAAATCCTATAAAAATTGCAAAAGCAGAGATATTTCATACTGGGAAGATTCAACTGGATTTGCATCAAAATCCGCCCCAATTGCAAACAACAATAGCTGCGTTCCCCGCAGTAACCAACGAAGCTGCCGTTCTTCCTGCAGTAATGGCGATTGCTTAGTAACATACTCAAATGGTTGCAAGATTAGGGTACAAGTAGATCAAACATTCGATCCATTGACTAATCAATGGTCTTACAATTCACCAAGCTGTTAGATTTGAGACATTAAACTCAATCAAACCAACTATTTTACTGGTATTCATATAATGAATCGTATCAATTATATTTTTGTAGCTTTAGGGTTTATTGCTTTAATTGCTTGCTTTGGCAATCTAGCTTTTCAAGCAACACCATTAGGGCAAGTCGAATACTTATATTACGACATCAGCCTTTTGGGCGGAATTTCTTGGTTAATGCCAATTTTAGCTGCACTAGCAATCACCTCTGGATTTTTACGGGTATTTAAACGAGCACAACTCAGAGATCTAAACTGGTGGACAGTTTTAATTGCAAGCATTGGGATTGTATTGTGTTTTATAGTCCAAGAGCACGCAATGAGTTCTCTTAATAACTATTCAGGCTCTTTAGGCTCTACTGCTGGCTGGGGTATTTACTTGCAGTTGCTAGCATATATTATATATTTAATCTTTGGCATTATCTTATACCAGCCAGAAGATGAAAGCATTAATAAATTATCCAAACTAAGCCCCTACGCACGAAAAGACATTGTGTTTATTTTTTGCACTTTTCTCTTATATATTTTAATTCTGGAGTGCAATATTTTTACTGTAACGGCACTAGGAATAACAATCACAATGAATTTCAACACCTTCAACCACTCTATAATTATTCGTCTTTTAGCATTACTTGTATTACTAGCCTTGATCATTGCTCCAACTCTGCCAAGACTAACCCACATCTTTTACAAAACAGCGACATCTTTCCTTACAACACTAATTGCAATTACCATTATCTACCCCATAACAGAACATACTAACTTTCTAAATGACTCTGAATCACTAAGTAAAGGCATGACTATCGAATACGGCATAGCTTATTTCTCAATTCCTATCTTTGCTACAATACTGATGCTTTTTATTTGGATAAAGTGGAAGCAAGAACAAAAATCACATCCAATTACACCCCAAAAATAATAAGACCCACTAATCTTATTGGGAGCAAATAACGTGAAAAAGAACAACCTCCTTAGTCTATTTGCTTGTGTCGCAGCAGTTCACCTAGGAGGATGTTCCGGATTAGGGTCTTCAGTCAAAGACCCTAATGCACCTGAACCAAACTCCCTGACTTACCCACAACAATGTAATGTCAAATTAAAAGCCAATGATTACATGTGCAATAGCGGTAAGGTGATGGCAGTAAGGCGAGAAGGGGCGCTGGTTATTTGCCAAAAACAATGCGCAGAAGATGCAAACTGGCAACAAACCTTAGATAGAAGCCCAACAGCCATGCAGCTAAGAACATACGATAAAGGCGGTAGCAATACACCAAACGCATGGATATGGCAAGAAAAAGGATTTCAAAAGGATTTGAAATCCTTAACTGGAAAATAAAATTTAAATTCTTTACGCCTTAGTCAAAATCTTAAAACCCGAGAAATGGAATGAACAAAACACTAATCGCAATTCTAGCCAGCATCGCATTGTTTTTCTTATCTGGCTGCAATGACAAATCTGAGCTTCAAGAAGCTGAAGCCGCATACAAGTCAAAAGACTACGCAGGCGCATTAAGCAAATTTTCGGCGTTAGCTGAGAAAGGGAATATCGATGCACAGGTTAAAGTAGCTGATATCTATGCATTTGCAGAAGGTGTACCGCAAGATAATAAAAAAGCATTTTCGCTTTACACCAGCGCAGCAGAAAAAGGCAACGCGAGTGCACAGAACAGCCTTGGGTATTTTTATATTAATGGCCTCGGCGGTACCCAAAATCACGAGCAAGCAATGTCTTGGTTTAAGAAATCTGCTCAGCAAAATAATTCTTGGGCAAAACTGAACCTTGCTGCGATTTATGGGTATGGCCTAGGAGCACCACAAAATCAGGAGGAAAGTATGAAATACCTCCAGTCAGCAGCAGATGATGGAAATCCCAAAGCACAGCAAATTTTAGCAGCAGAGCTTTTGAATAAAAACCGTGACGCTGCCACTCAGAAAGAAGCATTTGAACTCCTCAAAAAATCAGCAAGCCAAGGCCTTGGAGCAGCCTACGCACTATTAGCTGATTTCGCGGGCGATAACGATCATTTACTCCAAGCTTTTGCCCTTGTCGCATTTTCAAAAGATGACCTTCTTGGTAAACCAAAGCACCACTTTCTTGGTAACGACCGCACCCATACCGAGGAGTTTATTCAGCAAATCCTTGCCACAAAAAAACAATTAGCCAAGGAGTTTGAACAGTTCGATTCCGACAAAAAAGATAAAATCAATCAACTCGTCAAAGAATTATCTCAAGCCGATCAAGTCGGCAAAGTTCTAGACCGCGAAATCAAAATAGCAGAAACACAGTCGCCAACCACCGAAAATAATGGCAGTTGCATCCCCACTGGAAATACACGCCAGTGTAGCTCGCAGTGCCGCAATGGTGATTGCATTGTGACCTACAGCAATGGTTGCAAAGTGCGGGTACAAGTTCAACCACAAATAGACCCGTTTACCAGCCAGCTCAGCTTCCCATCACCCAGCTGCTGACACTTAACCAACATGAATACATGCAATGGCAGTAAGCAATGCACTTAAAAAACACATTACTACCAATATTACTTGCTAGTTTGCTGATCAACATGGCAAACGCTGGTTTTGATGAAGGAATGGCAGCACACAATGCGAGCAATTTTGCCTTGGCGGCTAGCGAATTTCGCAAAGCCGCCGAGCAAGGCAATCCCAAAGCGCAATTCAGCCTTGGCGTAATTCATGCGACTGGCCGTGGCGTACCACGAAATTTTACCCAAGCCGCCCATTGGTATCGAAAAGCTGCTGAACAAGGCCACAGCACTGCTCAATACAACCTTGGTGTGTTGTATATGAATGGGCAGGGAGTGCCGCAAGATGATGCCCAATCTTTTAACTGGTTTCGAAAAGCCGCTGAGCAAGGCGAAAACACAGCGCAATACAATATCGCAGTGATGTATGCCAAGGGTCAAGGTGTACCGCAAGATTTTACTCAAGCAGCAAGCTGGTGTCGCAAAGCCGCCGAACAAGAAGTGCCCAAAGCACAATTTAGCCTTGGCTTGATGTACGCCAAAGGCCAAGGCGTGCAGCAGGATAATACCCTTGCCGCTCACTGGTACAGCAAAGCAGCAGATCAAGGCATACCTATAGCTCAAGCCCATCTAGGCCAGCTCTATCTGAAGGGGCAAGGTGTGCCACAAAGTGGAGAAATTGCTTATGCGCTATTTAGTCTGGCCGCCAAAGACTCGACCACCAATGCTGCCAAAAGCAAAGCACTCGCAGCCGAGCAGTTAAGTCCGCAAGAGCTTGTAGAAGCAGAGCAGCTCAGCCAAGAAATCGCCAGACCCAATAATTTAAAACGCGCAATCGATGCCTACCTCAGGCTCTCAATCTAAGCAGCTCTATTTGCAATAGCAGCATTCAAACCCAAAACCGCCGCACTATGCCAAGCGGCTCTAAACTTAAACACGAGAAAGCGAATGAAGATCAAACACACACTACTTGCCCTACTCGTTGCAGGCCTAATCTCGACGCCAGCTAGCGCAGGATACGATGAAGGAGTCACAGCATATACTGCTAAGGACTACACACTGGCATTTAGTGAGTTTTCTGCAGCCGCTGCAAAAGGAGATGCCAAATCTCAATTCTCACTTGGTGTAATGCACTATGAAAATCGAGGGATTCCCATAGACTATGCACAAGCGCTAAGCTGGTTTAGCAAATCCGCTGAACAAGGCTATGCTCCTGCGCAACATAATCTTGGAATAATGTATAACAACGGTGAAGGAGTAAAGATAGATTATTCCCAAGCGGTTAGCTGGTTTCGCAAAGCAGCTCAGCAAGGTCATGCGCCTGCGCAACAAAGTCTTGGACTAATTTACTACAACGGTGAAGGAGTAAAGATAGATTATTCCCAAGCGGTTAGCTGGTTTCGTAAAGCTGCCGAGCAAGGTCATGCACAGGCATACAACACCCTTGGTGTGATCTACTACAACGGTCAAGGTGTTCCGCGAGACGTGATAGTCGCCTACGCCCTTATAAATGCGTCCACAGTGATAGACGGCTCTACAGCAAATACTACAAGTCGTAATAATCGAGATGCCTTAAAAAAAGGAATGACCTTCAAGCAAATCTCAGCTGGACAACAACTCAGCCGAGAATTACTTAAGCCAAGTAATTTCCTTAACGCACTGGATACCTATTTAAGGGATACTTAAAGCAAAAAAGTCAGTGCAAGGGCTTGACCTGTTACACAAACTGCTACACAATACGCACCTCTATTGTTACACAGCTCTACGAGTTATTTAAAATACACTCTTAGAACAAATAGCAATTAAGCAAATATAGAAAACCTAAACCCTTGAATTGAATAACAATTTCAGCATTGGTTGCGGTGTTTTATCAAGTACGGAAGCGTGGCTGAGTGGTTTAAGGCAGCGGTCTTGAAAACCGTCGAGGATGTGAGTCCTCCCAGAGTTCGAATCTCTGCGCTTCCGCCAAGATTAAGTAAAAAAGCCCTGATGCATCAGGGCTTTTTTGCATTCTGCGCCCATGACAATTTTCCGCTCACTAGCGGCAATGCAAAGCGCCCCGCATAGTACAATTGACTGATGCCCAATACCCCACTCCATATCCTTGAACACACTTTTGGTTACCATTCATTTCGTGGGCAACAAGGAGATGTGGTCGACCATCTCTGCGCGGGTGGCGACGCGCTGGTATTGATGCCAACGGGTGGCGGTAAATCACTGTGTTATCAGATTCCGGCTCTGGTTCGAACCGGCTGTGGCGTCGTCGTGTCACCACTCATTGCGCTGATGCAAGATCAGGTTGAAGCGCTACAAGAACTTGGCATACCTGCCGCATTTTTAAATTCCACGCTGGACGCCAATGCTGCGCGCGAAGTCGAACGCGCTTTTGTCGCCGGTGAGTTGAAATTACTCTATGTTGCCCCCGAGCGCCTAACCACGATTCGTTTCCAATCGCTACTACGCCAAGCGCATCTTGCCCTGTTTGCGATTGATGAAGCCCACTGCGTATCGCAATGGGGGCATGATTTCCGCCCCGAATATCTAGCCCTATCGGTGCTGGCCGACGATTTTCCGCAAGTCCCCCGCATTGCACTCACTGCTACCGCAGATCATGCCACACGCGAAGAAATGATTACACGGCTGCGGCTACAAGGTGCACAACAATATATTTCCAGCTTTGATCGACCCAACCTGCGCTACAGCATTGTCGAAAAGAAAACCGCCCGCGACCAATTACTAAGCTTTATCCGCCGCGAACATGAACGCGACTCGGGAATTGTGTATTGCTTGTCGCGTAAAAAAGTCGAAGACACCACCGCATGGCTGCGCAGCAAGGAAATCCGGGCTCTGCCCTATCATGCAGGATTGGACGCCGATATCCGAGCCAAAAATCAACAAATCTTCTTACGCGAAGAAGGCGTCGTCATGGTCGCGACGATTGCATTTGGCATGGGCATCAATAAGCCCGATGTGCGCTTTGTCGCGCATTTAGACATGCCCAAAAGCATCGAAAATTACTATCAAGAAACCGGCCGTGCTGGCCGTGATGGGCTGCCTGCCAATGCGTGGTTAGCATACGGCCTGAATGACGTGATGTTGCTAGCGCAAATGATAGAACAAAGCGGTAGTAGCGATGAACAAAAACGTATTGAGCGGCAAAAGCTCGATGCGATGCTTGGCCTCGTTGAAGGCACAGCTTGCCGCCGGCAAACCTTGCTCGCCTACTTTGGCGAAACCACCACCGCTTGCGGTAATTGCGATAATTGCCTGCATCCGCCCAAACTGGTGGAAATGAGCGCTGCAGCACAAAAAGCCCTGTCTTGCGTTTATCGCACCGGTAATCGATTTGGTGTGGGGCAACTGGTCGATGTATTGCGCGGCAAAACTACGCCAAAGGTCAAAGAGCATCTACATGATAAAATCACAACGTTTGGTATCGGCAAAGACGTCGATGAAGCCAGCTGGCGCGCCATTTTCCGCCAACTCTTGGTACGCGGCGCCTTGCAATTGTCCCCGGATGGTCATGGCGGCTTGCAATTGACCGATGCGGCGCGTCCGTATTTGAAAGGTGAAACGCCGCTGTATTTGCGCGAACGCACCGAGAAATTCAACTACCACGACAAAGACAGCGATTTTGCCAATCCACAAGAAGCCGCACTATGGCAAGCCTTGCGCCGCCTGCGCAAAGAACTCGCTGATGAACAAGACGTACCAGCTTACGTGGTCTTTGGTGATGCGACGCTCAAAGAAATGATCCGCCACCATCCACGTGATCATTACGAGCTATCCAAAATCTCTGGCGTGGGTGATCGCAAGCTGGATAAATATGGTGATGCGTTTTTGGCAGTTTTAAACAAGGCCTAATCGCCAGCAACGCTCAAATCCCTTACACTCAGATTAACCTTTCCTTTTCTGAGTGAGCCATGAGCACAGCCACACTACTGCACTCGCTATTTAAATATAAAGCATGGGCGAATCAAGAGCTGTTTGCCGCACTGCAAATTTTGGATCCTGCCACTCAGCACGAACAGCTACACGCAGCGATCCGGATCTTGAATCATATCTATGTCGTCGACCGTATTTTCGCTGCGCATCTACAAGGCACAAGCCACAGCTATAACAATACCAACACCCCAGCTACACCCACACTGGCAGCGCTGTATCAGGACGTTCAGGAAAGTGATCAATGGTATCTGGACTATGTTGCGCAACTGAATGCGATACAGCTAGCTGAAACGATAGAATTTACTTTTATTGATGCTCAGCTAGGACGCATGTCACGCGAAGAAATTTTGGCGCACATTATCACTCACGGCGGCTATCACCGTGGCGCGGTCGGCCGGATTATGTCGCAACAGGGAATCAGCGCTCCGCGTGACATTTATACTGGTTTTTTACATTTAAGCGAGCCAGAACGACGCCATCACACTTAAATAAGACAATTGGCCTCCGTAGGAAAAGATATAAAAAAACCCTCAGATGAGGGTTTTTTATCTATTCGATTGTCATGGCACCACATCAAGCCAGCCTAGCGTGGCATGAATTTCCCATAATGCGTTCCTTGTTTACCTCGGGGAAAATAATTGGCCAGCCATGTCATTTCCTGCTTCAGATGATTCATCAAGCGCAATACATTTTCAGGGGAAGTTTGATGATCAAACCAGAATTCTTTGCGCCACACCGATACGCCACCGTACTCAATACCATTGTCATAACTCAATTCATCCAGCGACGGCCAGCAAAACTGGTAGCCATTTGTGGCCAAAATATCACTCAATGGGCTCACTACATTCGCTACTTCCAGTGTGAATGCAGAAAAGTTCTGATCGATATAGTGCAAATTAGCATACGCTTGGCAATCCAAGTCAATCAATGAAAACGCCGCCCGACAACAATCTGGACAATTAAACTCGAGCGAGCACAAAGTCAGCTCCAGAAGGTTTTCCTCGAAGAGGGCAAAATCCGCTTTATTTGGCGGATGCCCACACTGATAGACCAAATGTTTTGCTACCGCTGCCAAATTACCCATTTTTTCACCTACTGCA
Source organism: Deefgea chitinilytica (assembly GCF_016881405.1). Lineage (GTDB taxonomy): Bacteria > Pseudomonadota > Gammaproteobacteria > Burkholderiales > Chitinibacteraceae > Deefgea > Deefgea chitinilytica. Next base: position 86,112 of record NZ_WOFE01000006.1, on the reverse strand, counting down.
GCAAACTAAAGAATGAAAAAATAGTAACCCATGGCATATGCACTCAATATTAATTTATTCTTGCATTAAATTTACAAATCTATAATAAAAAAAAAACAAAAAATCCCTCCTAAATTAGAGGGATTTTTTGTTCAATAGCAGAGCCTAAAAACGTCAACAGCCCCTAGAATTCTAGGCCACAATTTTCGGTGCTACGGCTAACTTCGATTCGAGTTTTTCAACCTTGCGCCACAACCACTCTTCATCATCCCAATGCGTAGCGGCGGCATGCTTGATGTCATCAAACAAAGTAAAGAACGCCAAACGCGTCGATAAACCGTCATCCTGCGGACATTTGCGTAAATACGTTGCGAGCAGTTTGAAATCAGGCCGCACATCAGAAAGATGAAATAAATCGAGATCACGGTGCGAGAAACGTGCATGGCACGGATCAATGACGCCGCACAAACGATGCGAGTCGGGATCAACCAAGAAGTTCGCCGCATGGCAATCATCATGAATCAAGGTAGGAAGCGACTCAGCGCCAAACGGTAACTGCTCAAATCGGGCAGCTAACGAAATAATCCGCTCACGCAATAGCAAGCCTAGCCGCTGTGCCGCAATATTGCTTTTCAGCCATGCCACACGGCTCGCTAAAAAGGCTTTATAACTGCTAGCAAAGTCTTTGTACTCTCGACCATCTAAATCGCTAAATCCAATCGGGCGGGTAATCGAATGCCAGCTCAGCAATAAATCGGTGCAATCATCAGCAAAACGATCTATCGATACCGGAGATTCCAAGGCATGGCTAGCAGGAATGCCATCCACATACGTCAAAATCAAAGCCTCCCCCGTTTCACCAGGGGTATGCATCGCAATCACTTCAGGAACAACAACGCCATGGCTATACTTGCGCAAAAAATTCAGACCATCGGCTTCAAGTTGCGCCTGCCCCGGCAGGCGATAACATTTGAGCACCGCTTTTAACTTTCCGACTTTCACCAAAAATACATCGGCATAAAAGCCAGTGATTTTCTCAATTTTTTGCGGTGTGCCACCCAAATACAGCTGACACAAGCGAGCCACGGGCCCTTGATCGACGATTAACATTAGCCACACTCCACTGCGCACTAGTCAGAGTGGAGCATGCACCAGTCAAACTCAGATCGTTTTGCGCTGGCGCAAACTATCAAAGAGTTTAATCGTTTGTTCATCAAGCAAACGAGATCAAGACCGCCTCACCATCAAACACGCCAATCTATCGACCAGCAAATCGGACAACACAGGGCTCACTCTTTCAGCAGGATCAACGGTGTCGTATTGGCTAGCACACGCAGACGGCGCCACACCGTTAACCCAGCCAATACCATACCAGCGAGCAAGGTATAGATTGGCAATAGCCAATTCACTGTCATCGGTAATTTCAGCACATATGTCGCCAAGCACCAGCCAGTGGCACTGGCGCAAACTCCAGCAATCAAGCCGGCCACGGCACCAATTAACAAACTTTCCACCCACCACACCGCAGCCAATCGCCGCGATGTTGCGCCCAGTGCACGCATAATCGCCGCCTCACGCCGCCGCTCAGCCTCAGTCGTGTCGAGCGCCGCAATCAGCACAGTCAAACCCGCCAGCACGCACAGCACCAGCACCAAGCGCAAAGCAGAACTCGCCAAAGTAATCACCCGCTGTACCTCGGCCAACACTTGGCCGACGTCAATGATGGTGATATTGGGCATCGCCTTCACCCACGATGCAAGAAACGGCGCTTTAGCAGGATTATTAGGCAGATAAAAGCTCGTCACCCAACTGGTCGGTTGCTCGTTCATGATGGCTGCACTGCCAATCACAAAGAAGTTGACACGAAACGATTCCCAAGCCACTTTGCGCAAATTCACCACCGGTGCAGTAATAGGTATACCTGCCACATCAAAGGTAAGCAAATCGCCTAAAGCTATACCCAATGTTTCAGCTAAACCCACTTCAACTGACCAACCCGGAATTTGACTCTGCAAAGGCACACCCGCCAGCAATTGACCTTGCGACGTATTGTCAGTCGCAATACTCAGATTAAATTCCCGCTCAGCCAAACGCTGCGCCCGTGGTTCGGTATAGTGCTCAGCATTCACAAGCGCACCATTTAACGCCTGCCAGCGCCCACGTATCATCGGCAATAATTTGGGCTCAGCAAAGCCTTGCTGCGTAAACTGCTGCGCGACGGATTCTCTTTGTTCGGGCTGAATATTCACCGCAAAATGGTTTGGCGCGTCAATCGGCACTTGCCGCTGCCATGCATGCAGTAAATCGCTTTGTACAACAGTCAACAGTGCAATCCCTAGCAGGCCCAAGCTCAACGCCCCCAGTTGCGCCACAACCAGGCCGCGCTGGCGCTGCAATTGGCGCACCGCGATTTTCACTGTCGTGCCCGGCAAGACCGCTTGCAAGGCTCGCAACATCAATAATCCCAAGCCGCCCGCCAATAATAAGGCCAGCGCAACACCCGCCCCCACCATCGCGGCCAATTGCAAATCACCGGCAATCAAATACAGCAAGCCGAGCATCAAGCTACCCGTCACTCCCCACTGCAACCCTACTTTGACGCTCGGCGCAATTTCACGGCGTAGGACACGCAGCGGTGACGTATCAGCCAAGGCCAATAAAATTGGCCCCGCACTGCCTAGTAAGAGCAAAAAACCCAGGCTCGCGGCCAGCGCCCACGGCCACAGACTTGCGGCGGGCAATGGCTGCGGCAAGCTAGTTTGAATCACCGCGAGCAAGGCTGCCTCTGCCGCCCAAGCTAAGGCTCCGCCGAGTACCGCCGCCAGTAATGCCAGCAAAACCAACTGCGCCAGTAAAATCGTGCGCACCTGAGCCCGTGATGCACCAAAGGTGCGTAGCAAGGCCACCGTATCGTAATGGCGCAAAGCAAAACGCCGCGCCGCCAAAATCATCGCAATCGCCGCCAAACAGCCTGCGAGCAAGGCGGCCATTTGCAAAAAGCGCGTCGCCCTATCCAAGGCATCTTTAAGCTCGGGGCGCGCTTCACGCACATTTTCTAATTGCTGACCACGTTCTAGTTGCGGCGCTGCTTGCGCGCGCCACGCGCTCAATTGTTTTTCATCCCCCGCCAACAGCAATCGATATTTCACCCGACTACCAAACCCCAATAAACCGCTGGCGGCCAAATCGCTTTGATTCATCAGTAAGCGTGGCTGCAAACTGGAAAAATCAAAACCCGCGTCAGGCTCACGCTGCAGGATACCTGCCACCTGTAATTGCAGCTGACCAAGGCTTAATCTATCGTTGACAGCAATACCCAGCATAGCCTGCAAGCGTGCATCGATAAACACCTGCCCTGCCGCTGGCGCAGCCGTGCGTTGATCGCCTTGCAATAACAAATCACCGCGTAGTGGATGTAAATCGCTGATTGCTTTCACCGAAGCCAACGTGGTTTGCTCGCCAAAGCTCGCCATCGACGGAAATGTCGCCGTCGTCGCCACCTGCAGACCTTGCTGCAGCGCCAATTGTTTTAATTCGGGTTTAATCGCGTGATCGGACACCAGTACCACATCCGCGGCCAGTAATTGATTGGCCTGTCCCAGTAGCAATCCTTGCACGCGCTCGCTGATCGAGCCCACGCTCGCCAGCGCGGCAATCGCGATCGTCAACGCCAGCAATAAGGTACGAAACTCGCCGGCGGCCAGATTGCGGCGGAATATAGTCTGCGTGATTTTTAATAGATTCCACATCAGGAATGCCTTTTCAGCGGAAATTTAAACGTTAAAAACTTAGATCACGAACAGCATGAAAACACAGTAAAAAAACACGAAATAAAAACGAAGCAGTAGCAAAATGCTCACTGAATAGTTTTTGCTTTTTCCGTGTCTTTCGTGCTCCCCGTGTCTTAAACGTCGTAAGACACCATTGCGCCAGCGGCAAGACGTAGACGAGATCGGCAACGTGCAGCCAACGTTTCATCATGCGTCACCAGCACCAGCGTCGTGCCGGCTTCTTGATTCAGTTTGAAGAGTAAATCCGCGATGATTTCACCGGTGACCGAGTCCAAACTCCCCGTTGGCTCATCGGCAAATAAAATTTTAGGACCGGGTGCAAAAGCACGCGCCAGCGCCACCCGCTGCTGCTCGCCACCCGATAATTGCCGTGGCGTGTGATTGAGCCGCGCGGCCAAGCCCACTTTTTCTAGCCACGCGGCGGCGATTGCTTGTGGCTCTGGCTGTCCAGCCAATTCCAGCGGCAACATCACATTTTCCAGCGCCGTTAAATCCGGCAGCAATTGAAACGACTGAAACACAAAACCCGCCGTTTGCGCACGTAATCGGGCTCGGCCATCCTCGGTCAGCGCGCCCAAACGCGTGCCAGCCAACTCAACCTCACCGGCACTGGCCACATCCAAGCCCGCGAGCAAAGCCAGCAGCGTTGATTTTCCCGAGCCAGAGCTGCCAACAATCGCTAAACTAGCACCTTGAGCGACCGTAAAACTAATGTCGTGCAAGATGGTCAACTCCGCTTCGCTGGTCGGCACCGTTTTTCGTAACTGCTGCACAGAAATCATAGCGGCCATGTTGTTTCCTTCGATTTCGACTGCAAAGCCCACACGGGCATACGTATCTACAATTAATTACAACGATAAATTAAACCGCTAAGCAGCGCGTCACACCAATCAACGTTGCAACTGGACTCCGGCATTGCTGGAATGAATAAGCAATTGAGAAAACCATGAAAACAGTGATCCGATTAAAAATTCGCTACTACTTAATCAGTATGGCCATAATTTGCTTTAGCTCCGTTGCCATGGCCAAGGGCAAACCCATCACCATTTTAGTGTTTGGCGATAGCTTGTCAGCCGGTTACGGTATTAAAGCAGAACAAGCATGGCCAGCCTTACTGGAAGCCGAGCTAAAACGCAGCGGCAAAGCCGTCAACGTGGTGAATGCCAGTTTATCGGGCGAAACCACCGCGGGCGGACGCTCGCGTTTTCCGGCCATCAGCGAAAAATATCCAGCGCAGTTGGTGATTATCGCTTTGGGCGCCAATGACGGCTTACGCGGCCTGCCACTCAACATGATGCAAGACAATCTCGCCAACATCATCAGTACCGCGCAAGCCAAAGGCAGCAAAGTGCATTTAGTCGGCATGCAAATGCCACCTAACTACGGACCGCAATTCACCCAAGCATTTGCCGCCAGTTACTTAGCATTGACCGAGCGATTCAAAACAAGTTTCACGCCCTTTTTATTGGCACCTGTGATTCAGAATAATGCGATGTTTCAAGCCGATCAGCTACACCCCACCGCTGCCGCGCAGCCCTTGATTATGCAAGGCATTCTGCGCGATTTACAGAAACAACAGCTGTGGATGTTTACGAAGTAAGATCGGTTTAAATTTGTTTTTCGCGTTTTAAAATGCTCTGGGTATATTGATATAGACAATATAAATCAAAGCCTATATCAATATACAGACAAAGAATTACGGAAGAGTTGGCTCAACTAATTTTACCACTTGCTGCACACCAGAAACGGATGCGGCCACGGTGGCGATTTGATTAGCCACTTCAGGGGTACCAACACCCAATAGATAAACGACCCCACGCTCAGTAATGACCTGCACATGGACGCTGGCGCCGTCTTTCACTTGCAACATCACCGCGCTTTTCACCCGTGTAGTGAGCTGGGTATCGTTCAGTCGATCCACTGCGCTTGACACCGGACCAACCACCGTTTCATCGTAAACCTTACGAGTTTGGGGAAAACTCTTTGCGATTGCGACAGCTTTTTTCTGCGCCTCGATGCTCGGCAACTCACCCGTCAACAACACTGCACCGCTAAAAGTATTCACATTGACGTGAGCCAGCTCTTTCCACTCATCAATAATTTTGGCGCTAATATTGGCACCCAGAGCAGTGTCTTCTTTGATTACCGCCGTTTTACGTGGATCAGAACCAATCCACGCACCAGCAGCAACGCCGCCGATCACCACCAAAGGCACACACGCCGATAGTCCTAAGCTCAGCAACAGAGCTGACAAAACTACAGTGCGTTTCATCAATCGCCCCCAAGCAACATAAAGTCAACTGCATCACACATCGCATGAATCGCGGTAATGTGCACTTCTTGAATCCGTGCTGTACGCGGATGAGGAACGCATAAATGCACATCGTCGCCAGTCAACAAATCAGCGATTTGCCCACCATCGCGCCCTGTCAAACCAATCACCGTCATATGTTTATCATGCGCAGCATGAATTGCTGAAATCACGTTGGCGGAATTACCCGATGTTGAAATCGCCACCAAAATATCGCCAGCACGACCCAATGCATGAACTTGTTTGGAAAAAACCAAATCAAAATCGTAGTCATTGGCGATCGCAGTCAATGCTGACGAATCCGTTGTCAATGCAATCGCCGGTAACCCTGGACGCTCACGCTCAAAACGGCCCACCATTTCCGCCGCAAAATGCTGGGCGTCGGCCGCAGAACCGCCATTACCACATGCCAAAATCTTGCCGTCGGCGATCAAAGACTGCACGATTTTCTCGGCAGCAGTCGCAATCGCAGGCGACAAAGCGCCCATCGCCAACTGCTTGGCTTCGATACTTTCTACAAAATGTTGCTGAACGCGTTGTATCAAATCCATGGGTTTTCCTTTTTGTTAAGTGCGTTAGACGCACGAATCAGTTACTGGGCAAAAATGCCGTGCGAAGCGCTCTAAAGCTGCACGAGAATTTATGCTTTAAATTTTATAATCAATGCGCAGCACCGAGGCTGCAGCCACCACCAAGCCGTACCACTGCGCAAAAAAAACAATGCTAGATAAAATAGATATGGGGTTAATCGGCTTGGATGCAATCTTTTAGCCAAACCAAATCATCCCCATCGATACAAATTGCATCAAACCGACACGGCGGCACAGGTGAAATACTTTGCAAATACAGTTGTGCCGTTCGGATCAGCTTTTCTTGTTTACTACGCTGAATGCTACTGGCCGCGCCGCCAAACTGCGCATGGCGACGCGCGCGTACTTCGATAAAAATCAGTGTTTTACCTTCTTTGGCAATTAAATCAATCTCACCAAAGCGGCAACGCCAATTACGCGCGACCAACTTTAAGCCTTGCGTCGCAATAAAATCAGCCGCTCGCTGCTCAGCGGCGGCGCCACGGTCATTCATTATTTAGTCAAACTCATGGTGCGCGTAATCATATTGCGCTTAATCACCCTATCGTCACCAATGGTCAGCACGCCTGTGATGCCGTCAATCGAAGTGGCGTTCTGCGCCGCCCCCGCTTGCAGTTGAGCCCCAATTCGCCAAGCGTCAACGCCCATTGCAAACAAACGCTCTACATCATTGGATGGACTGCGAGTGCGATTATAAAGGTCAAAGCCATCGGTATCGGGCATGCCAAGCCACGGCATATCTACAAAACGAATACCGGTTAAATCCACCAAAGCAGTACGCCCCAAGCGGCTCGAATCAATTTGGCTCGTGCCGTAAATCGCCAAATCATTGCCCACATAAGGCCGTACCAGACGGGCTGCCTTGCCATCCATCGCCAAGAAAATCGCATCCACATTCGCTTCTTTGATTTGCTCACGCAGTTGTGCGGCATCTCGGCGCGCGTCTGCGACAGTAACGACCAACGCATCCGTTTGATTCAATTTACGCCACTCTTGTACAAAACCCTGTGACATTCTTTGGCTGAGCGCATCACTCATTTGCAGCACCATCGGCCGAGCGTACTGGTTTTGCAACATCAATTGCGCCACTTGCGCAGCCTCTGCCTCAACCGACAAGCTAAAACTATATAGATTTGCTTGTTGCAGCGTCGTCTCATCAAAACTATTGAGCGCCAATACGGGAATCTTCAATTCAGTGCTATCTGATAAATAATTCATGGCTGATTTGGTAAGCGGCCCAATGACCACTGAGGCACCATCTAATACCGCTTGTTGATATGCAGCCACGACATTTTCTTCTTTTTCATCCGTTGGATAAGCGCGCACCACGGGCAGCCCTGCACCACCGTGAACGCGCTCGCCCGCTAAAACGCCAGCACGAATCGCATCACTGGCCGCCTTAAAAGACTTTGACTTTGAAGGTAGAATAAGCGCCATCAATTGATTGGGCGCAGTCGCCTCAGCCACTGCGCTAGCGTCTTCCGCCCGTGCGGTAGTGGTCGTAAAGCCTAAGGCCCCGTATAGTACGGCGCTTAGAGTGAGCTTTAAAAGTCGCGAGCGCCCGTCAGAACGGCGAGGCCGGAGCGCAGGAACCGCAATGTACGCTTTGTACATGAGGATTTCGAGCACCACCCGACCCGTTATCACGGGATGCGCAGCACTTTTAAAACACGCTCTTGAGATCGCAACAGCGCGACACCACGACACAATCGCCCAACATTGGGCAAGGAGAAATTTGGCGTGCATAACCCTGATATCCATGTCAGTAAGTCCTCATTATATGTGGTTGCCACCCCAATCGGTAATTGGGGTGATATCACCAGTCGCGCAATTGCCGTTCTGAATGCTGCCGATGTGATTGCCGCCGAAGACACCCGCGTCACCGGGCAGCTATTAAAACAATATGGCATCAGCACGCCGATGATCTCAGTCCGAGAACACAATGAACGCGCAATGGCGGAAAAACTAATCGCACGCCTTGCTGCTGGTGAAACTGTAGCCCAAGTTTCCGATGCTGGCACACCCGCGGTTTCTGATCCAGGTGCGGTGTTAGCGGCAGCCGTACACGCCGCAGGATTTAAAGTCATCCCAATTCCCGGTGCATCGGCACTCACGACGGCATTGTCGGCCAGTGGTTTTAGCTGTGCCCACAGTTTGTTTTATGGCTTTTTACCACCAAAAACCAAACAGCGCTGTGATGAACTTACCGCACTTAAAAATGCGACGCATATCACGGTCTTTTACGAAGCGCCGCACCGCATTGCCGAATGCGTCGCCGATATGGCAAGCATTCTTGGCGCAGAACGCGAGGCGGTGCTGTGTCGCGAATTGACCAAAACCTTTGAAACGATACGCCGTGGCACTTTGGCAGAGTTGGCTGAATGGATTGCCTGCGACCCGAATCAGCAAAAAGGCGAGTCAGTCATCGTCGTCAATGCCGCGCCGCCCGCAGAAAAAGATGAATCGAACGCGCACGACCAAGTTCTTGTTCCTCTCGTGGCAGAGTTGCCAGTCAAGCAAGCCGTAGCACTCGCGCAGGCAATTACTGGAGCGCCGCGTAATGCGCTGTATGAACGCGCCTTGGAGCTAAAAAAAGCCGCTCAATCATAAAAATTTAACAAAACACTTGCCTATCTGTAACGTCTTCGCTATTATGGCGGCTCCTTACCAGACACCTGCCCGGGTGGCGGAATTGGTAGACGCAGCGGACTCAAAATCCGCCGCCGCAAGGTGTGCCGGTTCGAGTCCGGCCCCGGGCACCAGAATAAAATCAGCGTAAAAACTGATTACTCTGACAAGACCCGCTTCAGCAATGAAGCGGGTTTTTTGTTGCCGTCGGAAACCCAAACGGTGACTACGTCCCCCCACTGCAGCCCAAATCCTGCAATTAAAATCACAGACAGTGCGTTTGAACAACACACTAGGCATTCTTCGCGCAAAATCAGCCCAAAGTTACACTTTGCAGCCTTTGGCGGACTTTTTTCCGGCAAAATAGAAAAATTCCTGAAGTTTGCCGAGTGAAGTCATGAGAAAAATCCGCAAAATCCTGATTGCCAACCGCTCTGAAATCGCCATCCGCGTGATGCGCGCCGCCTCCGAAATGGGCATCACCACGGTCGCCATTTATGCGCGCGAAGACCGCTTTGCGCTGCATCGCTTTAAAGCGGATGAAAGCTATATGGTTGGCGATGGTCAAAAACCAATTGCCGCGTATTTGGATATTGAAAGTATTTTGCAGGTCGCTAAAGCGGCCGGCGTCGATGCGATTCACCCTGGCTATGGTTTTTTATCCGAAAACCCAGACTTTGCCGAAGCCTGCGCGCGCGAAGGCATTCATTTCATCGGGCCAAGCCCAGAAGTCATGCGCACACTAGGCAATAAAGTTGCGGCACGCAATGCCGCGATTGCCGCCGGTGTGCCGGTGATGCCAGCGACGCTGCCGCTACCTAGCGATATGAATGAATGCCTAGCAATGGCTGCTGATGTCGGCTACCCATTGATGCTGAAAGCGAGCTGGGGCGGCGGCGGCCGCGGGATGCGTGTAATCGAAAGCGCCGACGATTTGCCAAGCAATATTGTCACCGCGCGCAATGAGGCACTGGCTGCATTTGGCAATGACGAAGTTTATTTAGAAAAACTGGTGCGCCGCGCCCGCCACGTTGAAGTGCAATTACTCGGTGATATGCACGGTAATTTGGTGCACTTATTTGAGCGCGACTGTACCGTGCAGCGCCGCAATCAAAAGGTGGTGGAACGCGCCCCCGCGCCTTACCTGACTGATGAAACACGTACCGAGCTCTGTAATGCCGCCCTACGCCTGGGCAATGCAGTAGGGTATAGCCATGCAGGCACGGTAGAATTTTTGATGGACGCCGATACTGGCAAATTTTATTTCATTGAAGTCAACCCCCGTATTCAAGTTGAACACACGGTCACAGAACAAGTCACCGGTGTTGATATCGTCAAAGCACAGATTCGCGTCACCGCAGGCGCCAAGCTCACCGACCCAGAAACCGGCGTCCCTGCCCAAGCCGATCTGCGCTTAAGCGGCCACGCGATTCAATGCCGCGTGACCACAGAAGATCCGGAAAATAATTTCGTTCCCGACTATGGCCGTTTAACGGCGTATCGCAGCCCAGCAGGCTTTGGCATTCGCTTAGACGCAGGTACTGCCTATCCCGGAGCCGTGATTACGCCCTATTACGATTCGCTACTGGTCAAAGTGACGGCCTGGGCATCAACCTCGCACGAGGCTTCCCAGCGCATGGATCGAGCGCTGCGCGAATTCCGGATTCGTGGTTTATCGACCAACTTGATGTTCTTAGAAAACGTCATCAGCCACCCACAATTTCTGTCGGGTGAAGCCATTACGCGTTTTATTGATACGACGCCAGAGTTGTTTAAATTTACCCATCGCCGCGATCGTGCCTCACGCTTACTGCGCTTTATTGGCAATGTAGTGGTCAATGGCAATCCAGAAATGAAAGGCCGCACCAAACCGGCCCTGCCTTTGGCCGAGCCCATCACCCCGAAAATCATCCTCGATACCCAGATTCCAAGCGGAACCCGCGATACTTTACTGGAGCGCGGCGCGCAAGGTTTTGCCGACTGGATGAAGGCGCAACCGCAAGTATTGCTAACCGATACCACGATGCGCGATGCACACCAATCGCTGTTTGCGACCCGCATGCGCACGCACGATATGGTCAAAATTGCGCCGTATTATGCGCGCATGTTGCCCAATTTATTATCGATGGAATGCTGGGGCGGCGCGACGTTTGACGTCGCGATGCGCTTTTTGAAAGAAGACCCATTTGCTCGCCTGCGCGAATTACGCGCGGCAGTACCGAATATTCCATTCCAAATGCTGCTGCGCGCGTCCAATGCCGTCGGTTACACCAATTATCCGGATAATGTCGTGCGCTACTTTGTGCAACAAGCCGCGCAAAACGGCGTCGATATTTTCCGCGTGTTTGATTCGCTCAACTGGGTGGAAAATATGCGCGTCGCGATGGATGCAGTGGTTGAAGCAGGTGGCGTGTGTGAAGGTACGATTTGCTATACCGGTGATTTATTTGACCCCACGCGCAGCAAATACAACCTCGCCTATTACGTCAAAATGGCGAAAGAGCTCGAAAAAGCCGGCGCGCACGTGCTGGGCATTAAAGACATGGCCGGCATTTGCCGTCCACGCGCCGCGTCGGCCTTGGTCAAAGCACTGAAAGAAGAAGTCGGCTTGCCGATCCATTTCCACACCCACGACACCAGCGGCATTTCTGCCGCCAGTGTGCTCGCTGCAATTGAAGCGGGCGTCGATGCCGTCGATGGCGCGCTCGATTCAATGAGCGGTTTAACCTCACAACCGAATTTAGGCGCGATTGTGGCAGCACTAGAAGGCACAGAGCGCGCTCCGACAGTCGATTTGAATCATATGAAGTCCTTGTCGACCTACTGGGAAGGCGTGCGCCATTTTTACACACCGTTCGAAGCCGATATGCGCGCCGGCACGTCGGACGTCTACCTACACGAAATGCCGGGCGGCCAATATACCAATCTACGTGAGCAAGCGATTGCAACGGGCTTAGAAGCGCGCTGGCCCGAAGTTTCTCGTGCGTATGCTGATGTTAATCGCGCCTTTGGCGACATCGTCAAAGTCACCCCAACCTCCAAAGTGGTGGGCGATATGGCGCTGTGGCTGGTACTCAATGATTTGACCATGCACGATGTTGAAACTGCCGAACGCGATTTTGACTTCCCAGAATCGGTGATTTCACTCTTTAAAGGTGAATTGGGTCTGCCGCCCGATGGTTTCCCGCTCGCACTGCAAAATAAAATCCTCAAAGGCACTCAAGCACTCACCGAGCGCCCTGGTGCCAGTTTGCCGGATGCCAATCTGGAAACTGTACGCGCCGAAGCCGAAAAAGCCACGGGTCGCAAGATTAGTGATACTGATTTGGCGTCTTACCTGATGTACCCCAAAGTGTTCCGTGATTTTGCTGAGCATCAAAGCCACTATGGTGATGTATCCAAATTACCCACTCCCGTCTTTTTCTACGGCCTTGCTGAACACGAAGAAGCAACGGTCGATTTGGAGCCGGGCAAGTCACTCATCATGACCTTGCAGGGGCAAACCGAAGTGCCAAGCGAAGGCGAAGTGAAAATTTTCTTCGAGCTCAATGGCCAACCTCGAACTGTACGCATCGCTAAAGCAGCGATTGAAGGCAAAGGCGAAACAGCACGCGCAGCACAGCAACGCGCCGAAACAGGCAACCCGTTGCAAATCGGCGCACCAATGCCGGGTATGGTCGTGAATGTGGCTGTGAAAGCAGGACAACGCGTTGAGAAAGGCGACACTTTGCTGGCCATTGAAGCAATGAAAATGGAAACTGCCATCCGCGCCGAATTTGCCGCCAAGGTAAAAGACGTGCTTATTAAGCGTGGCAGCTCAGTCAAGGCACATGATTTATTAGTGGTGCTAGAAGCCGTCTAAAACCCAAACGCTAGCAATTAAAAAGGCCGAGTTTGATAACTCGGCCTTTTTTGCATCAATAAATCAACTTTAAAGTTGCTGATCAATACTTCATTTCTTCGTCTTTGCAACCCATAAATAAAGATTCAGCGCCGCAATCACCAGTGCCACTGGTAAGCCAATTTCGAGTAAAGACGTTTCACCATTCCACGTCATAATCTGGCCGAGAAACGTCACGGCCATCACGGCAATCACCACAGTCACCAAAGTGGTTTTTAGATCTTCAAATGTCTCAATCTGCAAACGAGATGCCATTTTAAAATCAGAATCTATAAACAACTCATAAAGACCCAATGCCAAAATCAGCATCACCGTACCCAATAAAAACAAATCAAAAATCTCAATAAAATAAAGCATCAAGCCCTTAGCCCCCGGGGAAGACACCTCACCCGAAAGCACAGTGCGGAAAATAACCACCAAAGTATCGACCAAACCATAGGTATACAAAGCAATCGCCGACAGCAGTGAACCAACCACCGCAGCCAATACCAAATAGCGGCTTGCACTTAATATTTTTCGCATCTCAACAACCCCTAGCAGCCAACTGGCCACATCTATCGTGAACTTAGCATGACTTAATAAAACTCGTACATCTAATCAGAAGATATCTGCGAGCAAAACAAATAGTGTGTCGAACCACGCCACAATCCCAAGCGCCCTGCTCCCGACAAGCGATGTTCATATTGCCGATTAATGACTAATTTATAAAATCCGCCTATTGCACTATTTGGGCGAAAAAAAAGCACTCAGCGATTACGCTAAGTGCTTAATTTTTTGGTGGGCCTGCACGGACTTGAACCGTGGACCAAAGGATTATGAGTCCTCTGCTCTAACCAACTGAGCTACAGGCCCGAAAGGGTTGCTATTCTACTGTTCGCTGGCATTATTTTCAATGAAACTCTTCAATCTTTCTGAACGAGTTGGATGGCGCAGCTTACGTAGTGCCTTAGCTTCGATCTGACGAATCCGCTCACGCGTTACGTCAAACTGCTTGCCCACTTCTTCGAGCGTGTGATCGGTACTCATATCGATACCGAAACGCATACGCAATACTTTAGCTTCGCGTGGCGTTAAAGTATCGAGCACTTCCTTAGTGGCTTCGCGCAGACCTGCGTACACGGCGGCATCAGCAGGTGCCATATTGTTGGCATCTTCAATAAAGTCACCGAGGTGCGAATCATCGTCATCACCAATTGGCGTCTCCATGGAGATCGGCTCTTTAGCGATTTTGAGGATTTTGCGGATTTTATCTTCCGGCATTTCCATGCGATCGGCCAATTCTTCAGGTGTTGCTTCCAAACCGGTTTCTTGCAAGATTTGCCGTTGGATACGGTTCATTTTATTGATCGTTTCGATCATATGTACCGGAATCCGGATCGTACGCGCTTGGTCAGCAATCGAGCGAGTAATTGCCTGACGAATCCACCATGTTGCGTAGGTAGAGAATTTGTAACCACGACGATATTCGAATTTATCCACCGCTTTCATCAAACCGATATTACCCTCTTGAATCAGATCCAAGAATTGCAAACCGCGATTGGTGTATTTTTTCGCAATCGAGATCACCAAACGTAAGTTGGCCTCGATCATTTCACGCTTGGCACGTTTCGCTTTAGCTTCACCCGTCGACATATGACGGCTGATTTCTTTAAGTTCACGGATATTCAAGCGAGCCGCTTCCTGCAACTCATTGAGCTTTTGTTGCTGCTCCATGATCGCATGCTTGTAGCGGAACATAATGCCGGAATAACTTTTCTCTGCGGCGATTTCTTCTGGTACCCACGTCAAGTCAGTTTCACGACCTGGGAAAGTTTTAATGAAGTAATCGCGCGGCATGCCAACGCGGCGGGTACACAAGTCCATAATTTGGCGTTCATGGGTACGAATGTCATCCACCATGCCACGTAACACGTCGCACAGCGCCTCGACTTGGCGCGCAGAAAAACGAATTTTTTGGAATTCAATCGCAATCGATTGTTGCAACAAAATATAGGTTGGTGATGAAGTGCCTTGGTCGATCAAGGCCTCCAGCATGCGGCCATACAAATCGTTGATGATTTCGAAATGTTCACGCGCTTGTGTTTTCAGCAATTCAAGATTTGCGCTGGCGGCTGCGGCACCACCATCATCTTCAGCTTCATCTTCATCGGCATTGTCTTCAAGCACTGCATCTGGATCAGGCAGGTCGAGCGCGACTTCTTCTTCCGCTTCAATCGCATTCGGATCGATAAAGCCATCAATCACGTCATCAATGCGGATTTCATCATTCAAACCACGCTCAACCAAATCAATGATCTGTGCAATCGTTGTTGGGCAAGCTGAAATCGCAGTGATCATATGACGAAGACCGTCTTCGATCCGTTTGGCGATTTCAATTTCGCCTTCGCGTGTCAACAACTCTACCGTACCCATTTCACGCATATACATGCGAACAGGATCGGTAGTACGACCAAAGTCAGCATCAACTGATGACAAGGCCGCTTCAGCCTCTTCAGCGGCATCTTCGTCAGCGACACGAGCAGGCGCATCCGACATCAACAAATCTTCAGCATCAGGCGCTTCATCGTAAACTTGAATCCCCATATTGGAGATCATGCTGATGATACCCTCGATTTGCTCGGCATCGAGCATATCTTCAGGAAGATGGTCGTTAATCTCGGCGTACGTGAGGTAACCACGCTCTTTACCAAGGACGATAAGTGTCTTGAACTTGGCTTTGCGTTCTTCAGGATCGAGCTTTACATCGCCTGATTTTCCGCCGTTCGCGTCAAGATTTTCTTTATTTAGTTTTTGATCTGCTGCCATGACTCTGCTTATGTGTCTAGCAAAACCGAGAATTATACCAGACATTGAAGGGTTTTGTCCCCAATGCCGGAAGTGAAGCCCCCATTCGGCCGCTTCACTTGACTAGTGGCGCAGCAATAGCGCCAGATATTCTTGTGATTCCTCGTCCGTCAAACCACGACTGGCAGACAGAATATCTAACTCTTCTTTCCGACTCAGTGTAGACCCTAGCGATAAATTTTGCGTAGCAGCCAACAATGAATTCGCGATTTCCACCTGCAATTCTTCTTCGTCAAACTTTTCAAACAAGGCGCGAGATTCAGTTAAAATTTGAATCAAGCTTGGATACGCTGGCAATTCTCGGCAACGCTCCAATAACTCGGTACCTTGCAAATCAGCCGATTGGCGCGCAATCGCTAATACGGCACGCGCTACACCCGCCAAACCATCGGTCGACCAGCTCAGCTCCAAAGTCTCTTGCCCGACTAAAATCGACGGGCGAAACAACACCAACTGCAACACCCGCAAGACCGGATCATGCCGACCAGCAGGTTTTAACCTTGGTCGTGGCTCTTCCATTTTCCAGCCCTTACCCTTACCGCGCTGATATCCACCCGAGCGAGCAAATGACTCTCGGCGGGCAGGCTTTGTTTGCTGCCATTGCTGCGGCGCTTGCCAATCTGACAATGCTGGCTCTACAGCCCAACTAGACTGAGCTTCCAGCACTTTTGGCGGAGCACTAGCCACTTGCAAAGAGGCAAACTCAGCGCTTGATAACTGGCACATTTCTGCCAACCGTTTACCAAGCATCAATTTCAATATGGGGGCTTGTGTCAATTCATCAAGATAGGGACGCGCGATATGCACTAAACGCGCTCGCCCCTCTTCCATCGTTAAATCAACTTGCCCTGCCAATTCTTTTAATAAGTATTGCGACAAAGGTAATGCCGTCTCGGAAATCAATAATTCAAACTGTTCGCGACCAAACGCCTGCACATACGAATCCGGATCATGCTCAGCCGGCAAAAATAAAAATTTGAGCTCTTTGCCGTCTTTTACTTCCGGCAAGCTATTTTCCAGCGCGCGCCAAGCGGCCTTGATGCCTGCTTTGTCGCCATCAAAACCAAACACCACTTCATCGGCCAACTTCAGCAATTTGCGTACATGCTCTGGCGTACACGCGGTTCCTAAAGACGCAACCGCATATTCGACGCCATGCTGATGCAGCATCACGACGTCCATATAACCTTCAGCGACCAGCACACGATTATGGTCACGAATCGCCGTGCGCGCCTGCGGCAAGCCGTATAATTCACGCCCTTTGGTAAAAACGGGCGTTTCTGGCGAATTCAAATACTTGGGCTCACCCTGCCCCATCACGCGACCGCCAAAACCAATCACTTGACCACGTTGATTGATAATCGGAAACATCACCCGCTCGCGAAAGCGGTCATAGCGCCGTTTTGATTCTTCTTTATCAATCACCAAACCGGCTTCGGCCAATAAGACATTCCAGTCATAATCTGGGTATACTGCTTTAAGCGGCTGCCAATCATCACCCCCAGGCGCATACCCAAGACCAAATTTCGCAGCCGTTTTACCGGTAACGCCACGACGCTTAAAATAGTCAATCGCAGCGGGAGCCGTTTTTAATTGCGCACGATAAAAATCGAACGCAATTTTTAACACATCGTAAATGCCAGGTGCCTTTTTCTGCTCTGCTGTCATCGGCTTATCCGACACCGGCACCGACATCCCCACTGATTCAGCCAGTTGCCGCACTGCCTCAGGAAAACTTAAGGCCTGATGCTCCATTACAAAAGTCAGCGCCGAGCCGTGCACGCCACACCCAAAACAATGATAAAACTGCTTGGTTTGGCTCACAGTAAATGAGGGTGATTTTTCTTTATGAAACGGGCAGCAGGCCATGTAGTTTTGACCCGCTTTCTTAAGCGGCACGTAGCGCTCAATCACATCAACAATATCAACGCGGTTGAGTAAATCTTGAATAAAATCATCGGGAATGAGCGCCATAAAACCTCAATCCGGAACGGCAATAAAGCCCGTTTTAATACCATCAACGAAACCACAGCGGCGATAAAACTCCAGCACCCCAGAACTACGCGCGCTGGTAGACAACATCGCCTTATAGCAATTGGCCTGCCAAGCGCGCGCCAGAGCGAACTGCAACACTGCACGCGCAAACCCACGCTTACGGTGAGTCGGTAACGTGACTACATTTTCAATCAGAGCATAAGGCCGTGCGTTCCGAGTTAAATTGGGCACAATCAATAAAGTGGCCTTCGCCACCAACTCACCTGCCAATTCAGCGACACACACCGTCAAACCAGACTGATTAAGCATGGCCAACCAGTTAGCTTGCGCAACATCAGCAGCCAACTCGGGATCATCAGGGTTTAACTCTCGCAATAATCGCAAGATACCGTCTAAATCCCCTTCACCAGCAGGCCGCAGTTGCACGATTATGCCATCCGCGCTTTAACCAATTTGCTAACCTCAGCCATATCGGCACGACCCGCTAACTGAGGCTTGATTTCAGCCATGATTTTACCCATCGCCGCCGCAGTAGCGCCGTGAGTCGCAATCGCGGCGTCTAAAATCGCAGCGATTTCTTCCGCCGTTAATTGCTGTGGCATGTAGTCGATCAACACCGCCACTTCTGCTTTTTCTTGATCAGCCAAATCATGACGATTAGCCGCCTCAAACTGCGTGATACTGTCTTTACGCTGTTTGAGCATTTTATCGATGATCGCGGTAATCGCCGCATCATCAAGCTCAATGCGTTCATCCACTTCGCGCTGCTTGATTGCCGCCAGCAATAAACGAATAGTACCCAAGCGATCCACTTGCTTTTCTTTCATTGCCGTTTTCATATCAGCAGTAATACGGGCTTTTAGTGTCATCACGCATCCTCAGTGTCAGTCAATCCACGCATATTGTAGCGCGAGCATTTTTTTCGGGCGATCCCGAAAAAAAGCACCGCGCTAAAGGCAAGACTTTACGTTTGATTCTTAGAAAAAACAAAAGGTCGCCTAGGCGACCTTGAGTACAAACAACAGCAGGCAAACTCTTAGTAGAGTTTAGCTGGCAATTGTTGGCTACGCAGACGCTTGTGTTGACGCTTAACAGCGGCAGCAAGCTTGCGTTTACGTTCTGCAGTTGGCTTCTCGTAGAATTCGCGTGCACGAAGGTCAGTGAGGAGGCCAGTCTTTTCAACAGAACGCTTGAAGCGGCGCATCGCTACTTCGAACGGCTCGTTTTCTTTAACGCGTACGGAAGGCATTAGTCGAATCCTAGTAAACATAAGACCCTAGCCCCGCCCGAGAAATCGAAGCAACGACTAGAGATTGGAAAGGGTGTGATTATCCTAGAAAATCTGCACGCTGTCAAAAGGAATACGCAATAAGCTCTTCCGTGTTGCTTCTATGCCCGTTACCATAGCACTATTATTAAGCAAAACCGCGAGCACTGCGATATGTTGGTACTGGGTATTGAATCTTCTTGCGACGAAACAGGCGTTGCGCTTTACGATAGCGAAGCGGGTCTGCTTGCCCATCGTTTACACACCCAAATCGCCATGCACAGTGAATACGGCGGTGTTGTACCTGAACTCGCATCGCGCGACCACATTCGCCGTGTACTGCCATTAACAGAAAATTGCTTAGCGCAAGCAGGCAAGCAACTCAGCGACATTGATGCAATTGCCTACACCGCAGGACCTGGCTTAGCGGGAGCGCTCTTAGTGGGTGCCTCGGTAGCCAATGCAATGGCATTTGCGCTCGGCAAGCCGACAATTGCCGTTCATCATCTGGAAGGACATTTATTATCCCCCTGCTTGGCCGACCCAGCCCCTGAGTTTCCTTTTGTCGCACTTCTGGTTTCCGGTGGCCATACGCAATTGATGGCTGTACATGGTATTGGTCAGTATGAATTATTGGGTGAAACCGTTGATGATGCGGCTGGCGAAGCCTTTGATAAATCCGCCAAATTGCTGGGTCTTGGCTACCCCGGCGGCCCTGCGCTATCTAAACTAGCTGACACTGGCGACGTCAATCGTTTCACTTTGCCGCGACCGATGTTGCACACCCCAAATTTAGACATGAGTTTTTCTGGTCTCAAAACCGCAGTTCTCAATTTAGTGACTCAGCAATCACCGCTGGACGACACCACGCGCGCCGACATTTGCGCGGCTTTTCAAGCCGCCATTGTTGAAGTGCTATTAAAGAAATCACTGAAAGCACTCAAACAAACCGGCATGAAGCGCCTAGTGATTGCTGGTGGTGTCGGCGCGAATCGGCAACTACGCAGCGCGCTGAACGACGCGGCTAAAAAACGGGGGTTTTCAGTGTTTTATCCGCCACTGGAACTATGCACCGACAATGGTGCGATGATTGCTTATGCAGGCGCCCAACGCCTCAGCGAACAACAAAGCGCGGGATCATTTGCCGTCAAACCGCGCTGGGATCTAGCCAGTCTAAACTGTGCCTAATAGGTATATACCGCCAAACAAGAAAAATAAAAGTACTGCAAGCAATACACGTACAAAAAACCCGCCTAGGCGGGTTTTCATTTTCTATGAGATCAGGCTATTTAAGATCAGGCTATTTAATTTAAAGCACCACAAACGTCGTTTCAATTTGCCCAGGCCAAGTCAGTAATAACTCATCGCCACGTTGAATTTGCCCAACACCTTCTGGCGTACCGGTATAAATTAAATCCCCCGGCTGCAAAGTAAATTTGCTGGAAATCCAAGCAATTAAAGTCGCCACATCAAATGCCATCAAACGGGTATCGGCCAACTGCCGCAACTCGCCATTAATGTGCAGAGTAAATTGCTGCTGAGTCGGATCAATCCCCGCCGCCGCAACAAACTGCGTCAACACAGCTGCGCCATCAAAGCCCTTGGCCAAAGTCCACGGTGAACCCGTTTTTTTAGCCGCCGCTTGCACATCACGCGCAGTCAAATCTAAACCCAAAGCATATCCAGCGACGTGCCTCAAGGCATCGGCGACGGCGATATGTTTGCCGCCTTCACCGATGGCCACGACTAATTCCAATTCGTGATGCACATTATCAGACCACGTCGGCAGCACAATCGGTACACCTGACTGCAACACGGCAGAATTCGGCTTAATAAATACCACTGGCTCGCTAGCAATCACCGAGCCCATCTCAGCAGCATGCGCGACAAAATTCCGCGCCACACAAAAGATATTATTAATACGCAACGTTTTATCAGCGATTTGCAATTCTGACATTGGCACATCCTACTCACATAAATCAAAATTAACGATGTATCTCTCTATATCATTTGCAGATCAAAACCCAGAAAGACATACCCAACACTACGCCATCCACTGTGCAATACTAAACAGCAAAATAACCGCCAACCACAGGATCGCCGAACGCCATACCAAGGCCACCGCACTCGCTAAATAGTCGCGATTGGCAGACTCACCCACCCCCAACTCAGGGCGGAATTTCACCGTATGATCCTGATGCAAAGCCTCACCCAAGCGCACACCCAAAGCGCCCGCGGCCGAAGCCAGCAAAATACCGTAATCTTGATTCATCCACTGCTGCGCTTGCGAACGCCAGCAATACACCGCGTCTTCAAAATTTCCGACAATAGCAAATGAAATCGCAGCCAAGCGCACCGGAACAAAGTCGAGCACATCCATCACCGCATCAGCAAAGCGACCAAACATATCACCATGGCCACCCCACTTTTGCTGCAATAAACACGCCGCACGATACGCTACCGCCCCCGCTGGACCGACCATCCAAGCCAAAGCAACAAACCAGAAAATCGTGCCAAACACATAGCGATAAGAATCAATAATGCCTTGCTCAATCGTCAAACGCGCCACTTCGTCTTCGCTCAATTCAGAAGTCGACTGACCAGTCCAGTCCCCCAGCATCGCCCGCGCAGCGTCCAAATCTTCAGCCTGCAATGATTTTGATATTTTGGTAAAAGCATGACTAAATTGACGAAAACCCATCGTCAAATACAAAGTCAGCACGCTCCACAGCATCGCAAAAGCAAGATTATACTGCCTCAAAAACCAATACCCACCCGCAGTCAGTGCCACCAAAGGCACCACCGCAATCAGCCATGCATAAACGCCATTGCGATATTCACCCGCATTCAGATTGCGCCCCATCCCATTCGCAGTACGAATAAAGCCAAGATACAAAGGATTACGACTACTAATCGGCCGTAATTGCTCAAGCAATAACGCTAAAATCAACGACAAAATACTCATAAACTTAATCCTAAATTGCGCCCGAACGAAAAAAATCAGCTCGCGGCCACACATTCATTAGATTTCAAAGATAACATAGAGCCCAAGTGAGCAGAAACAATAACAACACCACTTGAAAAAGCGCACCACAGTGCCATATCGTCTGTACACCAACCCAACTGGAGATTTACATGGAACATCAACTACCTACTCTGCCTTATGCTCAAGATGCATTGGCTCCCTTCATGTCAGCTGAAACTTTGTCATTTCACTATGGCAAACATCACCAAACCTACATCACCAACCTCAACAATCTGATCAAGGGCACCGATAACGAAAGCAAATCGCTAGAAGAAATCGTTAAAACTGCACCTGCTGGCGGCTTGTATAACAACGCAGCCCAAACCTGGAACCACACTTTCTTCTGGCTTGGCTTTGCACCGAACCCAAACGGTGAAGATCGCGCACCTGCAGGCGCCTTGGCTGATGCGATTAATGCAAAATGGGGCTCATTCGATGAGTTCAAAAAAGCATTCAATACGTCAGCAGCAGGCAACTTTGGCTCGGGCTGGACTTGGCTGGTTAAAAAAGCAGACGGTACTCTGGATATTTTGAACACTGGCGCAGCGGGTACACCACTGACCACCGGCGAAACTGCTCTGCTGACCTGTGACGTTTGGGAGCACGCTTACTACATCGATTACCGCAACAGCCGCCCGAACTACCTCGAAGGCTTCTGGAAACTAGTTGACTGGAATGTAGTGGCAGCCCGTTTAGCAGCCTAAGTAGCAAAAAAGCTGGCCATCTGTCAGCTTTTTCCAACGCTCATCAAAAAGACGACATTGCGTCGTCTTTTTTTTATTTTTCAAGACTGATGCACCAAAAAAACCGCAAAGGCAGCGCAACACAGTCGTTAACTGGCATTTATCCTTATACTTCAATGGTATTAGTGATATTTCTTATTGCACCATATTGCAGCGCATTAATTAGCCAAATCTAATATACACTATCAAGATTTTCTCAAAACGTTCCACAACCTTACAACCAAATTAAACCCTTAATTTTGCTGTGTTTTCCCTCACAACCCCCTGTTGACAAGGCAAATGTAGTCTGCGAAATTAACGCTACGAAACGTAACAGCAGCGAATTCAAACAGGATCTGCGGCAAGGATTACGTCAGACGACTGGTATTAATAAATCAAGCACCAGCGTCGCAGTAGCAAGTTGTAGTGGATTTAAACAATCAGCTTGGAATTACACACAAAGCCCGAGCACTGAAATTTGCTACTCAGTGTTAGTGAAATGAAATCAACGTAAACCAATTTCGGTTGCGCTGAAATTCTTACTAAAATGATGGATGAGAGGAAACACAAATGAACTTCCGTTTAGCCGCAATCCCAGCAGCAATCGCTTTTGTATCGGCAAGCTCTTTTGCCGCACAAGCATGGAATAGCACGACCGCTTATGTTGGTGGCGAAATCGTTACCTACGCTGGCAAAGACTACAAAGCCAAATGGTGGACACAAGGCAACGTTCCAGGCACCGAACAATGGGGTCCATGGGAATTGCAATCTGGCTCTGCGACTGCAACGCCAGCACCAACTACTGCACCAACTACTGCACCAACCACAGCACCAACAGTTGCTCCAACAACAACTCCTCCAACAGGTAGTTGCGTAAATCCATGGAACTCTGCAACTGCTTATAGCGGTGGCGCAATCGTTTCATACCAAGGCCGCAACTATAAAGCTGGCTGGTGGACACAAGGCAATGAACCATCAACTAACACTGGTTCAGGCAAACCTTGGACTGATATCGGCGCCTGCGATGGCACAACTGCAACTGCAACACCAGTTCCGACAACTGCTCCTACTGCAACAACTAAACCAACAGTTGCACCGACTGTAGCGCCTACAGTTGCACCAACCGTAGCGCCAACTGTTGCCCCAACAGCAACAACTAAACCTACAGTAGCTCCTACTGCAACTGTTGCACCTACAGTAGCACCGACTGTTGCACCAACAGTAGCGCCAACCGTTGCTCCGACTGTTGTTCCTACAGTAGCGCCAACAACACCGCCAAGCACTGGCGCAAAACAAGTAGGAACTTACTTCGCTGAATGGTCAATCTACGGCCGTAAGTTCTACCTGAAAAACATGCAAGACAGCGGTCAAGCGTCTAAATTGACGTTCTTGAACTACTCGTTTGGTAACATCTACAACCGCAACGGCAAATACGTTTGTGATGCAACAGTTAACAAACAAGAAACAGGCAACCAAGACGGTGGTGATGCTTGGGCGGTTTACCAAAAAGGCTTTAGCGCTGCAGAATCTGTTGACGGTGTAGCAGATCCTTACGGCTGGGAAAAATGGGATGATCCTCGCCAAGGCAAAGAAGGTCCACTCAAAGGCAATATGAATCAGTTGAAAAAACTGAAAGCCAAAAACCCGAACTTGAAAGCTGTTATTTCTTTGGGCGGCTGGACTTGGTCTAAATGGTTCTCTGCTGCAGCTGCAACACCAGAATTGCGTCAAGCGTTGGTTGCTTCTTGTATCGACGTGTGGATCAAAGGCAATATGCCATTTGACTCAGGCTCAAATGCAGGTGGCCCAGGCTCTGCAGCTGGCGTATTTGATGGTATCGACATCGACTGGGAATACCCAGGTGTACAAGGTATCGGCACCAACACGGTTTCCGCTGCCGACAAGCAAAACAACACCTTGTTGATGCAAGAATTCCGCAAACAATTGGATGAGTTGAGCAAAACAACTGGCAAGAAATATCTGTTGACCGTTGCAATCGGTGCTGGCGATGAGAAAATTGCTGCAACTGAGCCAGCTGAGTACAGCAAGTACCTCGACTGGATCAACATCATGTCATACGACTACAACGGCGGCTGGGATGCACAAGGTCCAACTGACTTCCAGTCTAACTTGTACCAAGATCCAGCAAGCCCACGTACTGTAGATCCAAAAACAGGCAAAGTGAGCAAATACTACACAGATGCTGCGGTTAAAGACTTGATCGCACGCGGTGTACCTGCTGCCAAATTGCACATTGGCGTACCGTTCTACGGTCGCGGTTGGACCGGCGTAACTAACGCGAACAACGGTCTGTACCAAAAAGCCACTGGCGCAGCAAAAGGCACTTACGAAGCTGGTATTGAAGACTACAAAGTACTGAAAGACGCACCAGGTACTGAGTACATCCACCCAGTAACGCAACAAACTTATCGCTTTGACGGCTCTACATTCTGGTCTTACGACACACCTCGTGATATCAAATTGAAAGCTGACTACGCTAAGAAAATGGGCATGGGCGGTATCTTCAGCTGGGAAGCTGACGGCGACACCAACGATGGCGCTTTGGTTGAAGCAATGACGCACATCAACAAGTAATTTTTACAGCAATCCAAAACCCCATCGTTTCGATGGGGTTTTTTATTTTTCAAACTCAAATATTTACACCAAGCTAACTAAAATCATCAGCACCAAGATCCAAGCAACACCGCTGCAAGGCACGTAAATACAAGCATTTAGGCGCCGCACAAAGTAAGAAAAAGTCTTGCTCAAGCCGCCCTTAAGCATTAGCATGTCAGCTTAGTGGGGCGATGTATTACCCCATCTCGAACTACAAAACCTCAACCGAGATTGAAGATGAAAACGCCATTTTCCCGTCGCAATCACAGTGGTTTTACACTGCTTGAATTATTAGTTGTTTTGCTGATTATCGCCCTTTTGGCTGGCTACGTTGGTCCAAAACTGTTTGGCGAAGTTGGCAAGGCAAAAACTAAAACCGCAGCGAGCCAGATGAAATCGATCGCTGGTGCGCTCGACCAATATCGACTTGATACAGGGCGCTATCCAAGCAATGAACTTGGCTTGAATGCATTGACCAAAAAACCACCTGAAGAAAGCAAATGGTCAGGCCCTTATTTAATGAAGGACGTTCCCAATGATCCGTGGGACAAACCTTACATCTACCGCATCCCCGGTGAAAATGGCCGTGATTATGACCTACTTAGCTACGGCTTAGATGGCAAACCAGGTGGTAGCGGTGAAGACACCGATATCAGCTTTTGGTAATAGCGAAGCGTCTGTATGCGTTACCAAGTTAAAGCCCTCAGTGCAGGTGCTCTGCGCGAACTGGAACTCGATGCTGCCAACGTCGATGACCTACGCGCACGCCTATCAGAACAAGGCTTACAACTGGTTAGTTTTCAAGCTGAACGCAAACTCAGTTTTTCATTCGGCAAGAGTGGCTTTCAAGTTTCACTCTTCACCCAAGAACTGATTGCACTGCTCGAAGCGGGTCTAACCTTGGTTGAGGCCATGGAGACGCTGAAAGAAAAAAGTGGTCACGATGAAAACCGCACCGTACTGACCACGATGATCGAAGGCTTGTACCAAGGGCTACCGCTATCCAAAGTTCTGTCGCAAATGCCCAATTTGTTTCCACCGCTGTATATTGCCAGCGTTGGCTCTGCCGAAAAAACAGGGCACTTAGCAGATGCACTCAAACGCTACCACCATTATGAAACTCGGCTCACCGCAGTAAAAAAGAAAGTCATTGCGTCGCTGGTTTACCCGATGGTCGTGATTGGCATCGGTGGCAGTATTATGCTGTTCCTACTGTTTTATGTGATTCCTAAATTTAGCCAAATTTATGCATCAATGAAAAACCTACCTTTTGCAGCACAGGTCATGCTGTGGTGGGGTGATTTGGTGCATCAACACGGGCAAGCGATTTTTGTCGCCATCGTTGCCAGCGTGATTGCGATTGTGATGGCCTTTCGAACCAAAGCTGTGCAATCGATGCTACTCGAATTGTTTTGGAAATTACCGCGCCTCGAAGAATACCGCCGACTGTTTTCCTTAACCCGCTTTTACCGCACAGTGGGGCTGTTACTTTCTGGTGGTCTGAATTTAGTCGCCTCGCTGGAGTTAGCGGCGCAGCTCTTACCAGTGACGATGCGCCTAGCTCTATCGCAAGCCATTGTCGACATTAAATCAGGGCAACAGCTGTCTAATACTTTGCCGAAATACAATCTCACCACCCCAGTTTCCGAGCGCTTGCTGCGTGTAGGCGAGCAAAGTGGTGAACTGGCGACGATGATTGAGCGTGCCGCACAGTTTTGTGATGAAGAACTTGACCGTGCGATCGAAATGTTTACCCGCCTGTTTGAACCGATTCTGATGTTGCTAATCGGTATTTTAATTGGTGGCATCGTATTTTTGCTTTATATGCCGATTTTTGAGTTGGCCGGGAATATGCAATGATCACGCTCGACCTTATTCAGCATTTGCGCGCCACCGGCGGCAATCAACCACTCTCTGTTTTATTGCAGCAATCACTCGGTCTCAATGACGAGGAGTATAGCCTTGAAGTCAGTGGCTACCTTGGCCTACCAGCCATTACCCGCCAAGAGCTGAATGCACTTAAACCTCGCTATGACCTGTTGGCTTTTGGCGAAGCCGTTGCGCACCAATGCCTTTTAGCGGAAGTACCTCAGCATGGTTACGTGCTGATTTTGTCAGACCCATTCAGCCCAGTCGTGCGCAATTGGGCGCAGCAACGCATTACCGTGGCGTTTCGCGTTGCTTTTGCGCTGTTTGATGACTTAAAGCAGTACTTTGACGAGTACGAAACTTCGCATCGTGCAATGGAGCAAATGGCGGTTGGTGAAAACCAAGAAGCAAGCCAAGACGGCATTACCGAGATTTCTTTAACAACGCTAGCGCAAGACGCTAAGCCCGTTGTTAAGCTAGTTAACTCAACGCTGTACGACGCACTCAAAGCCAAAGCATCCGATATCCACATGGAGTCAACCCCACAAGGAATGACGATTAAATATCGGATCGATGGCGTATTGCTGCATGCTGGCGGAGCCAATGGCGCGGAAATGGCCGAGCAAATCGTCTCGCGGATTAAAGTGTTAGCTGAACTCGATATTTCCGAGCATCGCGTCCCGCAAGACGGTCGCTTTAAAGCCAAAGTCAATAATCGCGACGTGGATTTCCGGGTGTCCATCATGCCGTCGATTCATGGCGAAGATGCCGTATTGCGGATTTTGGATAAGCAAGGCGGTGGCGATGCATTTAAATCGCTACGTCTTGAAACGCTAGGCCATGAAGAACAAACGATGGCGGCGATTCGCGCCCTGTCGCACGAGCCATATGGCTTATTGCTGGTCACCGGCCCAACGGGTTCGGGTAAATCCACCACGCTCTACGCGACGCTGTCGGAAATTAATAATGGTGAAGAAAAAATCATCACCATTGAAGATCCGGTTGAATATCAATTGCCGGGCGTCTTGCAAATTCCGGTCAACGACAAAAAAGGCCTCACCTTTGCCCGCGGCTTGCGCTCAATTCTGCGCCATGACCCCGACAAAATTCTAGTGGGTGAGATCCGCGACGGCGAAACCGCCAATATTGCAGTGCAAGCGGCACTGACCGGTCACTTGGTGTTGACCTCTGTGCACGCAAACAATGCGTTTTCAGTGATTGACCGCTTTATTCATATGGGCGTTGAGCCGAATAGCTTTGTTGATGCACTGATCGGGGTAGTCGCACAACGCTTAATCCGTAAAGTCTGCCCACACTGCGTCGAGGATGATACGCCTAGCGTTGAATTATTAGCTGCGTCGGGTTTAACACGAACGCAAGTTAGCAAATGGACTTTCCGCAAAGGCACTGGCTGCCCAGCCTGTCGTAACACTGGTTATTTAGGCCGCAAAGCGATTGCTGAAGTGTTACGCCTTGATGATGACCTCAAACAAGCCATCGCGAAACACGCCCCCGCCGTGGAACTTAAAAAAATTGCACTGAGCAACGGCTTTATCTCGATGCGACAAATCGCCCTCAACGCCGTAGCTCGCGGCGAAACAACATTACAGGAAATCAATCGTGTTACTTTCGTTGATTGATCATCGCTTGTGTTGCTGCGAGCCAAATAGCCGCGGCGAAACAACGACCACAGTCCTAAAGGAAATCAACCGTGTCACCTTTGTTGATTAATCACTGTGCGTGGTTTGGCAAGCAGCGTATCCGACTTTCCAGTGTGAATTTCGGCGGCGAAGTGCTAAGCCGCCGCCGCGCCTCGGTCGACCCATCTCCCGATGTACTGGTGCCTCGCTTGCAAGATATGTTCAATCAAGTACCACGTGGCCGCTTGGGGCAGGATCGGGTCGACTTGGTATTTGGCTCACCTTGGGTACGCTACGTCTGTTTGCCTTGGCAAACGAGCCTAGGTAAAGACAGCGACTGGGAAAACTACGCACGGCTGTTGTTGGCACAACAATATGGCGTCAATACTGACTCTTGGCGAATTCGCATTTCAAATGGCGGCTATGGACAACCGCGCATCGCTGCGGCATTTGAAGAAGGCTTATATCAGACCTTTGCCGAACTCTGCCGCGCCAGCAAACTCAAACTGGGCAAGGTTGAGCCACTATTCACGACCGCTGTCAACCAACATCGTCGCGCGATGAAAGATGCAGAACATGCCTTAGTGATCCTCGAAATGGGGCATGCGATTGTTGGTTTTTATCGTGAGAAAGCATGGCAAGGCTTGGTGACTTTGCCAGTGCAACTGGATACTGAAGAACAAACGCTATCATTAGCGGCCTTGGTGCGCGAAGCTGCGGTATTAAGCGGGCAGTTTTTACCTGAGCATATCTACCTCACATCGTCTGATGTAACACTTAGAAGTGTTAAATCAGCCGACTTCGATTTTGAGTGGCTCGGCGCGGTTCATCCACAATTTCTGGCGGTGGATAATCACGAATGAAAATACTACACCTAGATTTTAACCAACAAAATTCGGTTGTCCCTTGGATTGGTCTGGCACTAACTGTACTCGGCATCGTTGCAGTGCTGTGGGTCATGACACAAATTGATGTCGCCAAAGAACAAAAAAACCAACTTGAGCTACGTGAAGACGAGATTAGCCTGCGCCTCAAGCAACGCGAAGCCAAAGCCACTGTTGAACGCAACGCGTCGCCCGTATCCACCAAGGTTGAAAAAATTCGCCGAGATCAAATGCTGACCAACGAAACCGCCTTCCAAATCTTGGAGCAAGTTTGGGAGCAACAAATCGCGTTTACCCGCTTAGAGATTGCCACTGTAGAGCGGGATATTAAAATCGACCTTGAAGCTAAAACGCTAAATGATGTTTTGTTATTAGTTGATCGACTAGAGGCTCTCGACGAAGTAAAGCAAGTTTCACTGGCCCGCAATAGCGTAAAAATTGGCGATCCGCATCTACCTGCAGTGGCTGCAATGGAGATTTTCTGGCACCCAACCGCATCTGCACCAACAAATCTAGCTACTCGCACCGCAAGTGAAGCGAAAGCAAGCGAACCAGTCTCAGCCACCGCCAGCGCGGTGATCGCTAGCAAGCCTGCCGCTCGTCCTAAAACACAAGGAGCGAGCAAATGAGCAAAGAACAAATTTTCTGGTATTTACGCCTCATCCCCAAATACTCAGGAATACTGGGTATAGCTGGCTTAGCCTTACTTGGCTTTGCTTTAATGCTATATACCCAAGACCTAAAACCTTATCTTAATGATTTAAATGAGCGTGAAGCCGCACTTGAGCGCAAATTCCAGCAATTACGCAATCCGGTTGCGCCAGTCTCAACCACCGAGGCTTTACCTAAGCTCAACCAAAGCGACACTTTTACTTTCTTTTTACGGCGCTTAAACGATCTGGCCGCCAACAACAAAGTAACCATTACCCAAGTGGACTACAAAAGCCAGCCGGAAGCCGATGGCAAACTGATGCGCTACAGCATGCAATTCCCTGCCAACGCCAGCTATCTCCAATTTCGCCGCTTTTTGCTCGAGCTACAAGCGTCGCCAGGCGTGCGGATCGAAGCACTCAATTTGCAACGGCAGCAAATTTCCGATGACAGGCTCGCGGTACAAATCCAGCTTTCGTATTTGACGGAGGTACGCTGATGCTCTCTCGTCCAATCCAAATTGCACTCGGTGTGGCACTGGCGGCTACTGCGTATGTCTATTGGCAAGATAGTAGTACTGCAGAGCCCGAACTCGAAAGTAAAGCGCGTCCGGCTCAAAAATCGATCAAAAAAATGGCCAGCGAGGCCGCAGGTCAAGCTGTACTCAATGCGGCCAGCTCTTCGGCTGCTAGTGCAGCAAGTACAGCAGTCGCCAGTGCGGCATCCGTGACCGCAGGGATTGGCATCGCTGATTTATTTCCAAAGCAATCATGGGCTCCGCCACCACCACCCACGCCAACACCTGGGCCGCCGCCACCAACGCCGGTACCGGTTGCACCGCCATTACCTTTCCAAGTTACAGCGACATGGAAAGAGAAAAATACCTTGTATGTGGTCGTTGAAGGACAAGGGCAATCGATTGTCCTGTGTACCAAATGCGATACCTTAGGCCGAATTCAACCTGGCGAGACTTTATTGGGCAGCTATCGCCTCGATAAGCTCACTCCAGATCTGTTGACGTTTACTTATTTACCACTCAATCAGCAGCAATCGCTGCCGACAGGAGGAACGCCGTGAAACGAGCGTTATTGGCTTCAATGATATCGATGGCTTTTTTAGCAGGCTGCGCCTCTGAAATCGCCCAATATAAAGCCGACTCATTCCAAGAAGAAGGCAACCCTGAAGGGGCTCTTAAGACGCTACAAGCTCAATTAGCCAAAACCCCCGATGATTTGCAATTACGTGTTAGGTTTCAGTCGAGCTTATTGCAATATTTATCGCGTCTGCAAAACGAGGGGGATCAAGCAAGAGCACGCGGTGATTCTGCGCTCGCGATCAGCCGCTACCAGCAAATTCTGAGCTGGGAGCCCAATAACCAACGTGCCCAAGAAGGAATTCGCTTAGTCGAAATGGGTGTTCGTCATTCATCAATGACGAAATATGCGATGAGTATCAAAGACACCCGCACAGATGAAGCGCTGACCATCGTCAACCAAATTCTGGCCGAGAATCCGCGTAATACCGAAGCACAAATTTTACGTAACGATTTAGAAAGCCGAAAATCACGTGAAGCCAGCTTGCGCCCAGCGCTAGCGCAAGCGCTCAAAAGCCCGATTTCGCTGCAGTTCCGTGATCAAAGCATGATGAGTGTGTTTGATATTATTTCGCGGATTGGCAATGTCAATTTCATCTTTGATAAAGACGTACCGCCAAATTTAAAAACCACCATTTATGCCCGCGATACCACGGTGCAAGATGTCATCAATTTAATTTTGGCAACCAATCAACTGGATAAAAAAATCCTGAATGACAATACCATTCTGATTTATCCAAAGCGACCCGATAAAGACCGTGATTATAAAGACATGGTGATGCGGACATTCTACCTCTCGAATGCCGACCCCAAACAAGTGCTATCGATGATCAAGCAAATGGTCAAAACGCGCGATGTGTATATCGACGAACGACTTAGCATGCTCGTTATGCGTGATACGCCGGATGCGATAGCGGTGGCTGAGCGCTTAATCGCGGCGCAAGACATTCCACAATCCGAGGTCTTAATGGATGTGGAAGTGCTTGAGGTGAGCAATGCAGATGTACTAGATATGGGCATCAAATACCCAAGCTCAGTATCGGCAACGGTCTACGGCAATTCTATTGGTACGGCACCGACGATCACCAAAAATGCCGATGGCACCACAACCACCACGCCAGCTTCTTCATTGACGGCAGGCTCAATTACGCTTGACCAACTACGCAATATCAACAGCAGCGATGTTTTAGTGAATTTAGGTGTGCCAACGATCACCGCTAACTTCAATCAAACCAAAGGCAAGACGAATATTTTAGCGAACCCCAAAATTCGCGTAAAAAATCGTGATAAAGCCAAAATCTTGATTGGTGAACGCGTGCCAGTTGTCACCACTACGGTGTCGAATGGTACAACCACTGAAAACGTCAATTATCAAGATGTCGGCCTTACGCTCAATGTGGAACCGATTCTGACCGTGGATAACGAAATTAGCGTTAAGGTATCCTTGGAAGTTTCGAACATCACCAAAACCATCCCAACCAAAGGTGGTTTGCTGGTTTACCAAATTGGTACCCGCCGTGCTGAAACAAATATGACAGCACGTGATGGTGAAACACAAGTCTTGGCTGGTTTATTGTCACGCAGTGAAGTGGATGCAGGCGCGGGCTTACCTTTCCTCAGCTCAGTACCTGGGTTTGACCGGATCTTCGGCACCAAAAGCTCGAGCCGAGAAAAAACTGAGCTTGTATTGCTCATTACGCCGCGTGTAGTTCGCTCATTGCCATTGCCATCAACCCACATCACCAACTTTGATAGTGGCACCGAAGGCACGATGAGTACCGACCCATTGCGTTTGCGCAATTCATCAGCGGTGATTATTAATAATCAAGGCGGACAACCGGCTCCTTACGTGCCGCCAGCAGCACCGCAGCCAGCGCCCGCACCTGCAACACCAGAAAACTATCAGCAACAGCCAGCTGTAAATCCTTTTGTTGCAACGCCGAGCCCTGCACCAGCGCCAAGCAACAATCAGCCAACTGAGCCAAGCAAGCTTGAAGCCACGCCAGTACCGCGCGGTGGAGGCATGGGACGACGTTAAAATGAGATCTATTCGCGGCTTTACCCTCATCGAATTGATGGTGACTTTAACCATCCTCGCGGTGCTTGCGACCGTCGCACTGCCTCTGTCGCAAGTGGCGGCAACCCGAAATCGAGAGGATGAGCTACGCCGTGCACTTTGGCAAATCCGCAGTGGCATCGACAACTACAAAGCGGCTGTTGATGCCAATCGGGTAAATAAATCCCTCGATGAGTCTGGCTATCCACCAACTTTAGAAACACTGGTCGAAGGAGCAAAAGACTTAAAAGATCCTGCTGGGAAAAAAATCTACTTTCTACGCCGACTGCCACGCGATCCATTTTGTGATTGTCCGAGCAAAACGAATGCACAAACTTGGGGTTTGCGTAGTTATGCCAGCCCCGCCGATGCACCCGCCGAGGGGCGTGACGTGTATGATGTTTACTCTACCTCGGATAAAATCGGCCTGAATGGAGTTCCCTATCGTGAATGGTAAGCAGTACCGGGGTTTTACCCTGATTGAACTATTAGTCGTGTTAGCCATTATGGCGAGTTTGCTAACACTGGTTGTACCCCGCTATTTTCAACAAACAGACCGAGCCCAAGAAACGGTACTCAAGCATAATCTGGTTGCGGTACGTGACGGGATTGATAAATTTTTTGCTGATACTGGCCGCTATCCAGCCAACTTGGATGAGCTCGTTAGTAAAAAATATCTGCGTGAATTACCGCTAGATCCAATTACTGGCAAGCGAGACTCATGGATTATTGTCGCCCCTGAAACTGGCAGCGGTGTTTATGATCTAAAAAGCGGAGCACAAGGAACAAGCAGCGATGGTTCGCCATACAGTAGTTGGTAAGCGCCGCCATTTAGAACAAAGCGGCTTCGCTTATGTATGGGCACTGATGTTAGTGCTCATTATGGGCATTTATCTGGCGCAAGTTGGCGAGGCTTGGCACAACCGGATTCAACGCAACAAAGAAGCGGAACTCATGCGCGTTGGCAATGAAATTCGACTCGCCATCAAACAATACAGTGAGCAACAATCAGCAGGTGGTGCACAATATCCAAAGCGCATGGAAGATCTGGTCCAAGACCCGCGCGTCCCCTTCCCGCGACATTACCTCAGAAAGGCCTACAAAGACCCGATGACGGGTGAGGATTGGCTCTATATTGGCGGACCTGGCGGTGGTTTTATGGGCGTACAAAGTAAATCAAACGCTAAACCACTCAAAACCGATAATTTTCCGGAAGAATACGCCAACTTCAAAGATGCCAAATCTTATCAAGACTGGCGGTTTGCCCATTGGCCAAACCAAGGAACAGGCCGAACACGATAAGAGGTATTCCTCTGCAGCCGTTGCACTAGAATAGCTATCGAGCAATACCTCCATCACTCATTAGGCGTAATAGCGCTTTGAAAATTCCAGCATGCGCTCAATCGGCAACCGCGCCGCATCCATATCGGCCGGAGTCAGGTAATCAATCACCGTCCCTTTTCCTGCTTGCGCATTTTTTACCGCA
This sequence comes from Deefgea chitinilytica, assembly GCF_016881405.1. GTDB lineage: Bacteria > Pseudomonadota > Gammaproteobacteria > Burkholderiales > Chitinibacteraceae > Deefgea > Deefgea chitinilytica. The sequence continues at coordinate 50,764 of NZ_WOFE01000006.1, read as the reverse complement.
TTAATGGTATTCATCTTCATATACGGGCATGAATTGCATTGGCAACCGGCGTAAATTGGCGCTTGTTCGATATTCAAATCAGGGCGTGCCAAACGCATATTGTACAAAATACCGTCTTCCGTCGCGACGAAGATCACGCCGTCAGGCTCTTTGTCATACGACTTAATCCAATTTAGCATTCCCGATGTCGAACCAACGTAATCAGCCAATTTCAGCACCGGCAGCGGGCTTTCTGGGTGCGCAATCAAGTATTTGGCGGTAGTACATGCGGCAAAGGCTTCATCGAGCGCCGCTTGGTTAAACTTATCATGCACTTCACACACCGCCGACCATAGCGGCATCTCGTAGCCATGCTGATAATTCAGATAACCGCCCATATTGTAATCTGGCGAGAAAATGACTTTTTTACCTTCGGCATACAAATGCGCGATGATGTCATCGACGTTGCGGCTAGTCACAATCCAGTCCGACAACGCTTTATGCTCTGCTGAGCTATTAATGTACGACACGTGCACATGATCCGGATATGATTCACGCCACGCTTTCAGTGCAGCAACGTCGGTTTGCGTCACCAAGGAACAGGTTGAACCTGCATCAGGCAAAATCACCGTTGCATTCGGATTTAAAATTTTCGCCGTTTCAGCCATAAAACGCACGCCAGCAAACACAATAATGTCGGCATCCGCATCACGTGCAAAGAGTGACAATTCCAAACTATCGCCGACTTTATCCGCCATTTGCTGAATTTCAGGCGCGGTATAATAGTGGGCAAGTGTGACAACGCGAGTCATGGGCGTTCCTCAATAAGCAAATCACAAAGGCGATGTGCAGCAATAAGTAGCATCAGAATTTATTACCTCGCACTGTGCAGCACACCGAAATCAATCCCCGAATATTATCACGCCCGCCACTGCAATCTCAGTCTTAAATAACACTAATTTCTCGCTGACGCCGCCAAATAAAGAAAAAAAATTACACATAGACTTGACACCGCCGCAACGCTTGTCCATAATTCGCCTCCTCTGCAATTCACATGAAGTGCAGACACGGATGCGGGATTAGCTCAGTTGGTAGAGCGATACCTTGCCAAGGTATAGGTCGAGAGTTCGAGCCTCTTATCCCGCTCCACATTGGCGTAGTAAAAAAAGCATCTGTAAATTTGATGCGGGATTAGCTCAGTTGGTAGAGCGATACCTTGCCAAGGTATAGGTCGAGAGTTCGAGCCTCTTATCCCGCTCCAAACATTGCAAAATACGATGCGGGATTAGCTCAGTTGGTAGAGCGATACCTTGCCAAGGTATAGGTCGAGAGTTCGAGCCTCTTATCCCGCTCCAAATTCTCAGCTAGTGAATTTTCATTAACTGACAAAGCTCCTGGCGGAGTAGCAAAATGGTTATGCCGCGGCCTGCAAAGCCGTTTACGCCGGTTCGATTCCGACCTCCGCCTCCAAACAATAAAATTCGACAACTCGAATTTTAAAAAATGCTGAAGCAGTAATGCCCAGCGCTCGGATGGTGAAATTGGTAGACACAAGGGACTTAAAATCCCTCGCCGCAAGGTGTGCGGGTTCAAGTCCCGCTCCGAGCACCACCAATACAGGGTTTAGCTAATAGCTAAACCCTTTTTTATCGCCGCCATTCAGACGAGCAATCGCCAGCCTACAGCCCCATAATTTGATCTGAATCAATTTCCAATGCCGCAGCGCAGCATTTTAGTCCGATCTAAATCTATATTAATTGCAACGATTTTTTATCTCTATCACAAACAGTGAGTTAGTCGAGGCTGCAAAAGCAAGCGCTAAGCAGAGTCAGGAGAGCAAGAGATGAACATGCAATCAATAAAGGTTCGGACTCAACTCGGTCTAGGGTTTGGTTTGGTCATCGTCTTAATGCTCATCTCGGGCACTTTGGCATTCAGTCGATTTTCCACACTCAACAACAGCATCGAAACCATCATTCAGGATCTGTACCCTAAAACAGTCAGTTCCAACACACTAATCGACAATCTCAATCGCGTAGCGATTGCCAATCGAAATCTGGTCTTACTCAACGAACAGACAAAAATTGACCAAGAACTCACAGCAATCTCCCAAGCACGGCTCGCTAATTCTGCCGAATATAAAAAACTAGAAGACACCATTCACGACGCAAAAGGCATCGCCTTACTCAAAGATGCAACTGAAAAACGCAGAGTCTTTGCCGAGCAACTCGATCAGTTTCTTGCCCTAAGCAAAGATCGACAGCAAATTGACGCGGCCAAAACACTACTCATGCAAGGCCTGCACGACGCAGATTTAAATTACCAAACCGCCATTTTTGCATTAATTCAGCATCAAAAAGAATTGATGGATAGTGAAGGCCAAGCCGCCGATGCGATGGCTGAAACAGCGAAAAACCTGATTGCCTCAATGAGCATAATCGCCCTACTACTGGGTTTATTGATTGCGTGGCTGATTGTACGCGCCCTAATGAAGCAACTCGGTGGCGAGCCATCACAAGCCGCAGCGGTAGCTTTAGCAGTGGCGCAAGGCAATATGCACAATACAATTACACTCCAAAACGGCGACACATCCAGTGTGATGTTTGCAATGCAACAAATGCAAACCGCCATTCAACGCTTTGTGGCCGAACAAAATCAAATGGCAGAGCAACATGCGCAAGGCTGGATCGCTAGCCAAATGGATGCCACGAAATTTAATGGCTCATTCGCAGTCATGGCCAAAGAAGCCAACGCGCTGGTCAATGCTCACATCGAAGTGCAAAACCAAATTGTTGACGTGATCAAAGCCTACTCGCGCGGCAACTTCACCCCCAATATGCCACAACTACCCGGCGATAAAGCCAAAATCACCATCGCGCTGCAAGATGTAAAATCTGCCCTGCTCTCCATCAGTAGCGACGTCAAATTGCTCGCCGAATCAGGCTCGCGTGGCGATTTTAGTCAACGCGCTGATGCAAAAAAATATGAATTCATGTTCCAAGAGATGATTCAAAACCTCAATCAACTGACCGAAACCTGCGATGTAGGTTTTAACGATGTACTTCGCGTATCGAATGCACTAGCCGCAGGTGATTTAACCCAAACGATTAACAAAGATTACCCTGGCCTTTTTGGACAAACCAAAAATGGCGTGAACTCGACCGTGGCGGCCTTGAAAAAAATCATCGCCGAAATCGAGCAAACCGTCGAAGCCGCCGCCAATCACGGTGATTTTAGTGTCAAAATTAATCTAAGCGACAAGCAAGGCTACACGCTGCGACTTTCTGAATTACTCAATCAACTCTCAACGGTCACCGATACCGGCCTACACGACGTAATGCGGGTGGCCAATGCACTGGCCGACGGCGATCTGACGAAAACCATCACGCAAGATTATCCGGGGCTTTTTGGCGAAACTAAACAGGGCGTGAACGCCACCGTCGAAAACTTGCAGCGTCTAGTCAGCGAAATTCAATACGCGGGCACCTCAATCAACACGGCCGCCAAAGAAATCTCACAAGGCAATGCCGATCTATCACGCCGCACGGAAGCTCAGGCCGCCAGCCTTGAAGAAACGGCGTCGAGCATGGAAGAGCTCACCAGTACTGTGAAGCAAAATGCTGAAAACGCTGTCGTAGCCAGCCAATTGGCGCGCACCTCGTCCGAAGTTGCCAGCAAAGGCGGTGCGGTGGTGGGTAAAGTGGTCGAGACCATGAGTTCAATTAACGACGCGTCGCGCAAGATTGTCGACATCATTAGCGTGATTGATGGCATCGCCTTCCAAACCAATATCTTGGCACTCAACGCCGCGGTTGAAGCCGCTCGCGCGGGCGAACAAGGCCGTGGCTTTGCGGTCGTTGCCTCAGAAGTCCGCAATCTCGCACAGCGCTCCGCCTCCGCCGCAAAAGAAATCAAAACACTGATTGGCGACTCGGTGAACCAAGTTGAAACGGGCGCGAAACTGGTCGCAGAAGCCGGCGTCACGATGAGCGAAATCGAAACCAGCATTCAGCGTGTGACCGACATTATGAGTGAAATTTCCGCCGCATCAGCCGAGCAAAGCGCAGGCATTGCTCAAGTCAACCAAGCGATTATCCAAATGGATGAAGTCACACAACAAAATGCCGCGCTGGTTGAACAAGCCGCCGCCGCAGCCGAATCACTCGAAGAGCAAGCACAAAGTTTGGCCGAATCGGTGAGCGTCTTTAAACTCAACCATGCGCCACAAATTTCGATTGCGAAAGCAGCCCCTATGCCGCAGATTAGCAAAGACATCAAGAAAACAACGCCAAGCAAAGCCAAATTGGTCAATGTGCCGCCGCAATTAAGTCGTGAAAATGAAGAACATTGGGAGGAGTTTTAAACAATAAACGCCCTTTTGACTTCCTTATTGCTGCGCAGACAAACGAGCAAACTCAGGTATACTTACACACATTGAGTTCTGCAAGACAAGCAGAAAAACAAACCTCAGCCCGCAAATTGCGACTGGGGTTTTTTTATTGGCCAGCAAGCCAAGCCCAATCATAGCTGGGTATTTCAATCTAGCAATTCACCATCAATGGCTAGATAAAAATACCCATGCAATTAATTTGTATTGCATCACATGCAGAGTACGGTAGAAAGGACTTCCATGAGCATCATCGAATCAGCGCGCGTTTTATCCATCATCCCGCCGATGACGCAACTCAACACGCCCTACCCCTCCACCGCGTATTTAACTGGTTTTTTACGCTCGCAGCAGATTGAGGCACAGCAAACCGATCTGGCGCTGGCTTTAATGCTGAAACTATTTTCCAAAGATGGTTTGCTCGATATTCGTAAAAAAATCGAGAAAATCCCGCCCAAAAAACGCTCACCGCAAGTGGCGCTGTTTGATGCGACCTTTGATCGCTACTTCACCACCATTACGCCGACGATTGCGTTTTTGCAAGGCCATGATTCGACGATTGCCCACCGTATTTGCAGCCGCAATTTTCTGCCTGAAGGCGAGCGTTTTGCCCCGCTAGACGCCTACATCGATGACGAAGGCGGCGATCCGCTAGCGTGGGCGTTTGGTGCGCTCGGCACGCAAGATCGTGCGCGGCATTTGGGCACGCTGTATTTGAACGACATTGCCGATGTACTACGCGAAGCCGTTGATCCACGCTTTGAATTTGTGCGCTACGCCGAATCCTTGGCGATGTCACAACCGACGTTTGATCCACTCGCTAAAGCGCTTGCGGCGCCGACAACGCTGGTTGATGATTATCTGGCTGAGCTGACGCTCGCCTCCGTCGCACAGCACCAGCCCAATATTGTTTTGCTATCCGTGCCCTTCCCGGGCGCTGTATACGCCGCTTTCCGAATCGCCCAAACGATTAGAAAGGAATACCCCGATATGATCATCGCGCTCGGTGGCGGCTTTGCCAATACCGAACTGCGCGAGCTGAAAGAACCGCGCGTCTTTGATTACTTCGATTACGTGATGCTCGATGCGGGCGAGCGCCCGCTATTGGCACTACTCGATCACTTAAAAGGCAAGCGCTCGCAACAACGTTTGGTGCGCACCTTTGCCCGCGTAGACGGCGCGGTGAAATACATTAATTTCATCGAGCCGGAAGTGCCGTTTGGCGAAGTCGGCACGCCGACTTGGGATGGCTTGCCACTGGATCGCTACCTATCGCTGCTCGATATGCTCAACCCAATGCATCGACTTTGGTCGGATGGGCGCTGGAACAAGCTTACCGTCGCACACGGCTGTTATTGGAAAAAGTGCAGCTTCTGCGACATTACGCTCGATTACATTTCACGCTACGAAACCACCACCGCCGAAGTGCTCGTTGACCGTATCGAAGCGATTATTGCTGAAACAGGACAAACGGGATTTCACTTTGTCGACGAAGCAGCACCGCCCAAAGCACTCAAAGCACTGGCCGAAGAACTCATACGCCGTAATGTGTCGATTTCATGGTGGGGCAATATTCGTTTCGAAAAAACTTTCAGCCCCGATCTATGCCGATTACTCGCCGAAAGCGGCTGTATCGCAATTTCGGGCGGGCTAGAAGTCGCTTCAGATCGACTGTTGGCACTGATGAAAAAAGGCGTGTCGGTCGAGCAAGTAGCTAAAGTGACGCAAAGTTTTACCGAGGCTGGCGTACTCGTTCACGCGTATTTAATGTACGGTTTCCCGACGCAAACGGTGCAAGACACCGTCGACGCACTGGAATACGTACGGCAATTGTTTGATAACGGCTGTATTCAATCCGGCTTCTTCCACCGTTTTGCCTGCACCGTGCATTCGCCTGTTGGCAAAAATCCAGAAGAGTTTGGTGTAACACTGGAAAAATTGCCAGAAATTAGCTTTGCCACCAATGACATCGGCTTTATCGACCCAACCGGCGTCGATCACGACGAACTGGGCCGCGCACTAAATAAAGCGCTGTACAACTATATGCACGGCATCGGTCTGGATGACGATGTGCGCGTCTGGTTTAACGGCAAAGTTCCGCGCACCACCATTCACAAGCATCGCCTCGCCAAAGCGTTACAACAATACTAATTGATGAAAGCCAGTCTAAGGCCGCAGCGGCTCGATTGGCTCATTCCAGTAACGCCCGCACGGCAAGGGCGCAAGCCGCATCAAACCTTGGTCACGCCCCTTGTCCACCAAAGCCAAAGCAGGATTAAATCCTTCTATAACAGGATTTAATCCTTAACTCCCCAAGTAATATTTCATCATCAATCTCAGCTCAATTCGATTCTCGTTGGAATTGGAATATTAATATGTGCTGATTTTGTCGGTTCATACAATTTTCATTGGCGAAGCCGCAACAAGGCTTCTAAACTTGATTTCACGTGCGCAAATGCGCCTAATCTCGGACATCACTGACCAGCAAGAAGGGAGAATAAGAATGACCCAGCCATCAGGCAGCCACCTACAACTAAAATGGTCTTGCACCACCAACGCGCACAATGGCGATAATTTTTTAGCCGAGCTGAGTTTAACCAATTTGTCGGATAAACCGCTGCCAGCCTCAGGTTGGGCGCTTTATTTTAATACCTGCCGTAAAATCAAACCCGAAACAGTCAGCGGCAACGTCGAAGTCACGCACGTGAATGGCGACTTTTGGCGCCTCGCCCCGAAAGCTGAATTCACCGCTGTCGCACCGGGCGAAACGCGCACTTTTGCCTATGAAGGCCTATTTTGGGTCATCGCCGAAACCGACGCACCGCTAGGGTTTTACATTGTTTACAACGATGGCCAAGCCGACGCCCGCTTTGAAACCATTGGCGATCCTGAAATCGCACCGTTTACCAGCGAAGGCCAGCGCAATCGCAATGCCAACGACCAAGTCCCACTGAGCAGCCCTAGCCTGACCTTTGAACACAATAAAGACCTAACGCTATTGCCAAGCGATCAAGTTGGCAAAATCACGCCAACGCCGATTTCTAGCGAATGGACGAATGGCAGCTTCACCATCAATAAAGACACGCTGATTGTTCACACTGGCGAATTAGCCGCTGAAGCCCGCTTTTTGCGTGCGGCGATTCACGATGTCAGCGCAGTTAAGTTGCAACGTGCTGCAGCGCGCCCAGCAGGCCGCCAAGCGATTGTGTTGCAAGTAGGTAGCGTAACAGTAAGCGATACATTGGCACCAAAAGAAGCCTACTCATTAGAGATCAGCGCCGACACCATCACCATCACCGGTGCGAGCGCACACGGCGTGTTTAATGCACTGCAAAGCTTGCGCCAACTGTTCCCAGTTGCCGCCTTCCTCAACCCACAAAGCACCCTTACTGTACCATGTGGCAAAATCATCGATGCGCCACGCTTTGCCTACCGTGGCATGCATTTGGATGTAGGTCGGAACTTTAGCAGCAAAGAAAGCGTACTACGCTTGCTAGACTGCATGGCGCTGTACAAACTCAATCAATTTCACTTCCACGTGACCGACGACGAAGGCTGGCGCCTCGAAATCCCTAGCCTGCCAGAGCTGACTGAAATCGGTAGCAAACGCGGCTTTACGCTCACCGAAACCGACAACCTAGTACCGTGCTTTGGTTCAGGCGGCGATGTGAGCAATCCTGCCGGAACGGGTTTTTACAGCCGTGAAGACTTCATTGAAATCTTGAAGTTTGCCACCGCACGCCATATTGAAGTCGTACCAGAAATCGACGTCCCCGGCCACGCCCGTGCCGCGATTAAAGCGATGAATGTTCGTTATCACCGCCTGATGCAAACCGGCCGTGAAACTGAAGCCAAGCAATATTTGCTCTGCGACTTTGACGATGCTTCTGAATATGAATCAGTGCAACTATGGCACGATAACGTGATCTGTATCGGCCAAGAATCATGCTACAACTTCATCGAAACCGTATTGCACGATATCCAAGCGATGTACCAAGCGGCGGGCGCACCGTTCACCACCATGCACACCGGTGGCGACGAAGTACCACACGGTGCATGGGAAAAATCTCCTGTTTGCCAAGCGTTTATGCAAGAACAAGGCATGACCACCATTGTTGAATTGCAAAACTACTTCCTCGCCCGCTACCGCGACCTATTGAAAAAATACGGTTTGGTGTTTGGCGGCTGGGAAGAAATTGCGCTGATCAAACAAGAAGTCAACGGTCAGCACACGCATGGTCCAAATCCAGAATTCGTCAACGCCAACTTCCGCCCTTACGTGTGGAACAACGTCTGGGGCTGGGGTCAGGAAGACTTCGCTTACCAACTCGCCAACGCTGGTTACAAAACCGTGTTGTCGAACGTCACGAACCTCTATTTTGACTTGGCTTACGCCAAAAACCCAGCTGAACCAGGCTACTACTGGGGTGGTTTTATCGAGACGCGCGGCGCGTATGAATTCTGCCCGCTCGATATTTTCACGACCGCGACGGTGAACTTGATGGGTCATCCGCTCGATCAAGACAATATCGCCAGCAAAGTGCGTTTAACGCCTGAGGGCACCAAAAACATCATCGGTATTCAAGGCCAATTGTGGGCGGAAAACATCCGCAATCAAGGCCGCCTCGAATACCTCGCAATGCCACGGATTATTGCCTTGGCCGAGCGCGCATGGGCTGTTGATCCAAAATGGACCTTCATCAGCGATGCCGCTGCACGTAAAGCCAAAATGGATAGCGATTGGAATGAATTTGCCAACCGCCTTGGTCAACGTGAACTCGCTCGCTTAGATGGTTTCCTCGGCGGCTACGGCTACCGTATTCCATTGCCAGGCGCCAAAGTGGAAGGCGGCAAGCTGTATGCCAACCTCTCGGCACCAGGCTTGGCAATCCGCTACACCGTGGACGGCAGTGAGCCTACCGCACAGTCAGCGCTATACACCGCGCCACTGGACTACCAAGCAATCAGCCAACACGCCTCGTTCGGCGGCGTCAAGCTCGCGGCCTTTAGCAGCAGCAATCGCAAGAGCGCAACGATCACCGTAAACTAGATCGCCACGCAGCAAAAAGCCCCGCAAACGCTGCGGGGCTTTTTTACATCTAGGGTATTTCGATATAGCCATTATGAATTAATGGCTACAAAGCAATACCTACTTATCACGCACCAAAATACAACTCAATCTCAACGTTTTCCGCTGAATACTGAATTTGTGCCAACAAGACGGCATCCACAAAATTGGCAAAACGGCGCAACACAATCGAGTTCGCCAAAGCGGGGCCCATCTCAGAACGGAATTCCGTTACGTATTGCAAAGCGCCAACGTGATTGGTTTCCAATTCATCTTCATGGTCGCTAATGATGCTTTTTACTTTCTTGCGGATGTCTTTCACTTCTTTAAACAGCTCGCTAGAAATTTCGCATAATTCAGCAAACTGAATTGCCACATCAATCTTGCTACCTGGCACAAAAAAACGCGACAACGTTTTAGAAGACTTGAGCAGCAATTCAAGCTCCAATTCATCCACCGTCAAATCCAATGGAAAATATTCGGCAACCGCTTTCAAAGCTTGGCGAATGCCATCACTCGATTGCAATGCTTCTGGCAAACGATTACTTGCACGAGCGCCAACTTTATAACGAACAGTCATTTCATTCTCCAATCTATCAATTGCAAGGAAGTGTATCCCAACAGTGTGACGCTGCTTTTAATAAGCATCAAGCAAGAACCACAAACAATCGCAAAATCACGACGCCGCCCGCTCACAAGCCACAAGAAATAAGAAAAAATCAAAAAAAACCACGCCAAACACTAGACAATCGCAGACGGTCTAGTTAGAATGCCGTTCCTCACTGATTTTGAGCAATCAAAACAGAATGTAGTGCGCGATTGGTGGAATTGGTAGACACGCAGCGTTGAGGTCGCTGTGCCCTTACAGGCGTGCGAGTTCGAGTCTCGTGTTGCGCACCACCACCCTTTCCAAGGGTGTACAAAGAAGTACGATAAGCCCCATAAAACCTAGGTTTGTGGGGTTTTTTGTGTCCAACGCAATCCCACAGTTTACCACCCAGTCCAACAACATTGTTGGTCTTTTTGTTGGTTCTTTTTTAAACCAACAATCACGCAGCAGCATCTTTATTTTTTGTTGACCGTACCTGCACTGCCCCCACCTTCCGCCTCCGTTCCTGCTGACCATATCCAAAAGCATAAGTATGATGCTTGTACCGCTTTCGAGCCTGCTGAATATCGCAGCCCAAAACAACAGACGACTTCGCTCCAGTAATCTTATCTAGTACATCATCTTTGGCAATTACCTTGTCATCACCTTGGTAACGACGAAAGAAATCCTGCAGCACCACGTAGCAAACAATCTCATCAATTTTTTGGGAAATCTCACTGCTACCAGCGCAAAAATCATGGGGAGGACATATATCCACATTTTGTGCCCCATCGAACCATGCAGTGGCATAACCACCCTCAGAATCCGCAACGACATCCCTCGCCCAGCGCTGCCCGATCTGCTCACGAAATAAAACTGGATCATTAACAACATCAGGGCGTAAAAACAGTATCAAATGCACACGAAGCCCCTCATCGGCCGATTCAATTTTCCAGAGAAACCCCGTTATTTTTTGGTGCAAGTCCTTATGCGCTTTACTTTGCAGCAGACGCTTTATATCGGCGCTTACCTGGCTGAAATAATACTCAGGTGCCTTAAATTGACGATGCCACTCTGCACTGTAGAGCAATTTTAACGCCGTAACACACACCTGCTTTTCCGCTCGAATGAAACGATTAATTTGCTGACTCAGGCTCTTGTAATTTGCATTTACCGACGACTCCAGCGACTTCATGTCGCTTTTGTACTTTGCCACATGGGGACGTAACTTATCCAAGGCCTCCCCTATTGATCTCTTCAGCTCACCAATAGAAAATCCAGGCTGTGGATCGTCGAGATCGCGGGTTTTATTTAACCATGACCGCGTAGGACTAGCCGCCTCAATCGAATTCAGCAGCAACGTCGCACATGCATAATCACAAAAAAAGTGCGCCCATGGGGAACATTTGTAGCCACGATAGACACCGATTGATCGAGTTCTTTCCGCAGTCAAAAACGGCAACATTCCTTTAACCCATAAAAGCTTCAATCCGTTACGAGTTTCTGCCAATGCAAATAGCGGTGGTAAGCTGGTAAAAAAATCATATCCCTGTCGTTTTTCTGCACTCAGCACCAAGTAGCGCAGCAGTTGGCGCATCAATAAATCAATCCTTGCCAGCCGAACATCATCCAGCTTGCGCCCACTAAAAACCAAGCTCTGCTGAAATTGATTCTCGTGATAAAAATAGCCATCTAAATTTCTTTGCTTAAGTTTCGCCACTTCAAGCAAATGCGCTTCGATCTGTTTAGTCTTCATTACGGCCACCAATCGTTAAATTCATTCCAGCCACAATTTTGAATTGGCTCTACCTGCAGCATAAACCCCACCTATCACCCCGCCAACAATTGATAGAAAGTTATTCGTCAGCAAGGTATCATCTCACCCATCCTATTTTCGGCTGAACGTGGCTTTTTACTTGCGTTTTATGCCATCGCAATACCTTACCGAGCACCTTATGGCCATCAAGAAATCTGAACTTTACTCATCCCTCTGGAAAAGCTGCGACGAGCTGCGTGGTGGGATGGATGCCAGCCAGTACAAAGACTACGTACTAGTACTGTTATTCGTGAAATATGTCTCGGATAAATACAGGGGCAGGGATTCGCTGATCGAAGTGCCTGCAGGCGGTAGCTTTGCCGATATGGTCGCGCTCAAGGGCGACAAAGAAATCGGCGACAAGATCAATATCATTATCGCCAAGCTGGCCGAAGCTAACGATCTGAAAGGCGTGATTGATGTAGCCGACTTCAACGATCCAGATAAGCTCGGCAAGGGCAAGGATATGATTGATCGGCTCACCAACCTGATCAGCATTTTCGACAACCCCAATCTCAATTTCGCGGGCAACCGTGCCGATGGCGACGATATTCTGGGCGATGCCTACGAATACTTGATGCGCCATTTCGCTACTGACTCGGGCAAATCCAAAGGCCAGTTTTACACGCCAGCAGAAGTCTCGCGCGTGATGTCAAAAGTGCTCAATCTGCACGAGGCCAAATCAGGCGATCAAACCATTTATGACCCCACCTGCGGCTCGGGCTCGCTGCTGCTCAAAGCGCACGACGAAGCCAAGCACGCTACCTCGCTCGATCTAACGATCTACGGGCAGGAAATGGACAACGCCACCAGCGCCTTGGCCAAAATGAACATGATCTTGCACGATTGCCCTACGGCAGAAATCTGGCAAGACAACACACTATCGCGCCCCTATTTCAAAGAAGCCGATGGCAGCCTCAAGCGCCATGATTTTATCGTCGCCAATCCACCGTTTTCGACCAAAGCCTGGAGCAATGGCCTCAATCCGCTAGAGGACGAATACAAGCGCTTTGAATTTGGCGTGCCACCCGAAAAGAACGGCGATTACGCCTTCTTGCTGCATATGCTCACCTCGCTTAAATCCACTGGGAAAGCCGCAGTGATTTTGCCGCATGGCGTGCTGTTCCGTGGCGGCGCTGAAGGCCGCATTCGGCAAGAGATCGTCAGCCGTGGTTATATCAAAGCCATCATCGGCCTGCCTGCCAATCTGTTTTACGGTACCGGCATTCCGGCCTGCATTATCGTGCTGGATAAAGAGCACGCTGCCGCACGAAAAGGCATCTTTATGATCGATGCCAGCAAAGGCTTCATCAAAGACGGCAATAAAAATAGATTACGTGAGCAAGACATCCACAAAATCGTCGATACCTTCACCCAACAACACGAAACACCCAAATACAGCCGCCTCGTGCCACTGGCTGAAATCGCCGGTAATGATTACAACCTGAATCTACCGCGCTACATCGACACCTCTGACGCCGAAGATCTGCAAGACCTCGCCGCCCATTTGCGCGGCGGCATCCCAGATCGTGATATTGATGCGCTACAAGCATACTGGCACGTATTGCCCGCTATGCGTTCACAGCTATTCACTGTAAGCCAATACCCCGGCTACAGCAATCTAACTGTGGCCACTGGCGACATCAAAACCACCATTTTCAATCACCCCGAATTCATCGCCTTTAATGCCAACGCCAAAGCGCATTTCAGCGCCTGGGAAAAACGAGTGTTACCGCAGCTCAAAGGCATCAACCCCTACACCAAGCCCAAGCAGCTAATCCACAGCATCGCCGAGGATCTACTGGCCAGCCATGCTGACCTCGCGCTAATTGATAACTACGACCTCTACCAGCACCTGCTCGACTACTGGGCCACCACGCTGCAAGACGACGTACAAATGGTAATCAGTGATGGCAGCTGGTTGGGTTGGAACAATGCCCCTTCTAATCCATCCCCGAACACCGATCTACTACCCAAAGACCTGATCATCGCCCACTACTTTGCTGCTGAAGCGGCACAGCTAGCCGAGCTGGAAAGCCAGCGCGATGACATCACCCGCCAGCTAGAAGAAATGGAAGAAGAACACGGCGCTGAAGATGGTCTGCTGTGCGAGGCTAAAACCGAAAAAGGCAAACTCAGCGCCAAAAGCGTCAAAGATCGCGCCAAGGTCATCGCCAAAGACAGCAGCGCTGCCGAAGAGCTCGCCCAGCTTAAAGCATGGTTGGCACTCTCCGAACTTGAGGCTGCCGCCAGCAAAAAGCTGAAAGACGCGCAAAAAGCGCTCGACACCAAAGTCGTGCAGCAATACCGCCAGATCAGCCAAGTGGAAGTCTGCAATCTGGTTGTCGAATACAAATGGCTCGCAGCGCTAGAGGCCAGCGTACAGTGCGAGCTCGACCGCGTCAGCCAAACCCTGACCCGCCGCATCAAAGAACTAGCCGAACGCTACGCGACGCCGCTACCGCAACTAGAAGCCGAAGTGGAAGCACTCAGCGCGAAAGTAACTGAACACCTGAAAAAAATGGGGTTGGCATGGAACTAAGCAAAGCCATCCCGCAGGGCTATAAGCAGACGGAAGTGGGAATGATTCCGGAGGATTGGAAGGTAAGCTCACTAGGAGAGCTGGTGCAAAACACTCGTGCTATCCGATATGGTGTTGTTCAGCCAGGCAAGTTTGATGCACAAGGCTGCTTAATGCTTCGCAGTCAGGACTACTCCAAAGGCTGGACAGGTCCGGACGGAATGCACAGAGTATCTTTATCGCTAGAACAGCAGTATAAAAATGCCAAAATTCGTTCTAAAGATTTGGTTATGACTGTCGTTGGTGCAGGGATAGGTCAAGTCGTGCATATTCCGAACTGGCTAGATCAGTCCATTCTTTCTCGCAGTACAGCGCGAATCGCCATTGACGAAGATAAAGCAGCGCCGAATTTTATTAAGGCTTTCTTAGAAAGCACAAAGGGGTGGCGGCAAATTCTCGACTGCCAGAAAGAAGGAGCACAGCCAGTTGTTAGTTGTTTGGATTTGGCGAAATTTCGTGTGCCAATCCCTTCTCGAACAGAGCAACAACAGATTGCCACCGCGCTCTCCGACATCGATGCCTTGCTCGCCCAGCTCGACGCGCTGATCGCCAAAAAACGCGACCTCAAACAAGCCGCCATGCAACAACTCCTAACCGCCCAAACCCGCCTACCCGGGTTTAGTGGGGAGTGGGAAGTGAAGCGGCTGGGAGACATTGCTGATTTCTTTTCTGGTGGGACACCACCCACTTCAAATTCAGCTTATTACGGTGGCGATATTCAATGGATAACGTCAGGCGACCTAAATCAAGGCTTCATCCACGATGTCAATGGGCGAATAACTCAAAAAGGATTTGAGAATTCATCAGCAAAATTAGTCCAGAATGGGAATTTGTTGATCGCTTTGTATGGTGCAACAGCTGGCGTTGTTGCCATTTCAAAGATAAATGCGGCTATTAATCAAGCGGTGTTGGCAATTGTTCTATATCGCGACAACACCGACTATCTTTACCAACTTTTATCCTTTCTAAAGCCTTGGATTATCAAAACATATACTCAGGGTGGTCAGCCCAATCTTAGTGGTGACATTGTTAAATCAATAGAATTAACTTTGCCTGATTTAAAAGAACAAACTGCTATCGCAACAGTTCTGTCTGACATGGACGCCGAAATCACCGCCCTCGAAGCCCGCCGCGACAAAACCCGCGCCCTCAAGCAAGGCATGATGCAAGAGCTTTTAACTGGCAGGACTCGTTTGATATGAAACCTGCGGTGATTAATTATGTTTGTCCAGTTCCTGAGAGCTTAGAGCTACCGGATACGGTCTATAAATATCGAGCTGTTAATGATTATTTGTTTAGATCACTGCTTTTAAATCAGATTTGGTTGGCAAAACCTAGCTCATTTAACGATCCTTTCGAGCCAGAGCGGATCTTCTCTGACACACCTTTTAGCAAGGCACTAGAGCGCAACATTCGAGAATCAGGCATCTTATGCCTGTGTAAAAATGGCTTTAATTTGCCCATGTGGGCTTATTACGGCGATGGATTAAAGGGAGTTGCGATTGGCTATGACTTAGCCAAACTCTTGGACTCCCTTGAGCCTTTAACACCTTCAAATACTGAATGCAGTAAGCGATGGAAGTACGTGTTTGATCTTGCTTACGATGATGCCGAGCTAAGTCAAATTGATGAATTTGCGTTACTGAACAATGATCAACAGACAGATGCTGAACGACAAAAAATGTTTGCGCTAAAGTCTAGCTCGTTTAATCACGAAGAAGAATGTCGTATCGTCGTTCAGGCAAGCCCAGACTCTAGTCCGGAATACGCTTGGGTTGGTCATGGGCTGTATTCACACGCACCTAACGCAATCAAAGAGATCATTTTTGGCGAATTAATTTCAAAACAAGATAAAGATGCAGTTATGAAGCTCATTGAAGGTCGCGACATTTGCATTCGGGATGCCGTGCGTGACAAGAAGAGTTTTAAAATCCGTATTGAGTAATCAATGAAAAACTACTACCGCGTCATGCTAGGCCGAAACTCGATGTACGCAGCTGATTGTTTTGCTGGCAACTTCATCGGGGCTCACTTTAGCGTTCACCAAGACTTACAGCCACTTCTGAGCGAGGATAGTCGCGCGTTTAATCACATATTGGCACCCCAATGGATCGCTCAGAATCCAAGCAAAAGCAAAGTAGCGGCAGGTTTGGCTTGTGGTGTGCTTTGGACGATATCGAAAGGCATTCAAAACGGCGACATCGTGCTCTGCCCCGATGGGCAGGGCACGTACCGCGTGGGTGAGGTATTGGCCGATTATCAATATCTGGCGGGCGAGATCTTGCCGCATCGCCGCGCAGTGCGCTGGTTTGCCGCGATTGCACGCAGCGACATGAGCGAAGCGCTGCGCAATTCTTGTGGCTCGATTGGTACGGTGAGCACGATCAGCAAATACGCCAGCGAGATCGACAGCCTGCTTGGCCAGCAGGCCGCGCCCAAGATACTCAGCACCGATCCCGAAATCGAAGACCCAACCTCGTTTGCGCTGGAAAAACATCTGGAAGATTTCCTCGTCGCCAACTGGGCACAAACCGAGCTGGGCAAGGATTACGATATTTTCACCGAAGATGGCGAAACGATTGGCCAGCAATATCCTAGCGACACGGGGCCGATGGACATTTTGGCGATCAGCAAAGACAAAAAGCAGCTATTAGTCGTCGAGCTAAAAAAAGGCCGCGCCAGCGACGCCGTAGTCGGCCAAGTGCTGCGCTATATGGGCTTTGTGATGAGCGAACTCGCCGAAGAAAACCAAACCGTGCGCGGCGCGATCATCGCGCTAGAAGACGATCAACGCATCCGCAGAGCGTTGGCTGCGGTGGGGAATGTGGATTTTTATCGGTATCAGATTAGTTTTAAGCTTTCCAAGATCTAACAGGCCACGCCATTTGCAAAAGCCATTTGTTCCTCACACTTAGGACTGAAATGACCCAACAAATTCCTGACATTTGCCAATTTGATGGACGTAAATACCAGATTGACGCTTGGTACGGCGACACCGATTGCATCCCCAGTAGCGAAGCTTTGGGCTTTACAACCGAGTCGGAGCATACCGCCAATTGGGAGGGTCGAATCGATCATTTTCAGGTGTGTGGCGACAAGCTTTATCTATTCAAGCTTGAGGTAAACCTTAGCGAAGGATCAAAAGACTATTTGCCCCAAGGTGCGCGCAAAGAGGTGCTGCTGCGCTATGAACAGTTCACCGACTTTTCAGGCAAACCCACCGAGCTGCGCGAATATCGGCATGAGTTTATTGTGTTTGAAGATTTGGTGATCCCATTCAGCGGCAGCATGCATCTGAGCACCTACCTTGATGATTGGGAACGACCACAGGATGCTGATGAACCGCCCATTGAAGAAGTCATTCTTCACTTTAAAAACGGTGTTTTGCAAGAGTTAGAAGAAGCTTGAGCATGGATAATCGTTATGCCATTGGTGGAGCTCAAGGCGCTTTTGAGCCCGGTTCAGATGAACTGGTACTCGCCAACAAGCTCGCCATCACCTCACCCGACGATATGGATGAAGCCGAACTGGTCTTGCTGCAGCAGCTGTACGAGCTGGTGCTGGTCGATGATTTTCCTGACCGGCAAATCACGGTGGCTGACCTGCAGGATTGGCACCATCTTTGGCTAGGCAATGTTTATGATTGGGCTGGCTGCGTGCGCTCGGTGAATATGAGCAAAGGCGATTTTCATTTTGCGGCTGCGGCACAAATCCCACGTTTGCTCGATGGTTTTGAGCGCGATTGCCTGACTCGGTTTACGCCTTGCAATGGCTTGAGTCGAGCTGACCTAGTGGAAGCCATCGCAGTTACGCATATCGAGCTGATTTTGATTCATCCATTCCGTGAGGGAAATGGGCGCTTGTCGCGATTACTGGCCGATGTGATGGCGGTACAAGGCGGTGCGGAGCCGCTGGATTACAGCGCATGGGATGCGAATAAATCGGCTTACTTTGCTGCGATTCAGGCTGGGATGCAGTGCGACTACCAGCCGATGAAATATTGGGTAGATCGGGCGCTAGGTGAAATTAGCGCGCCAGCTTGAGCGAGGCAAATTTGCTAGAAGGCTGCTTGAGTTTGTTTTCGAGCTGTTGGATGTTTTGACCCGTTTCAATCGCCGTTGAGCTGGCCACCGCACGCAATACGGCTTGGGCACTGATGGGTTTGCGAATTGAGGTTTGAACTGATTTAGCCATGAGCTTGATCCAGGAAATTTAAATTAATTATACATGAACAATAAACAATCATCTTTGCTTAAATTTTTGTGTATCCGTCCTTAGGCATTGATACGATTAATGCTCAAGGCATTACCTTGGTAGGGTATGTGAATGCAATCTAGTAATTCGCGTGATGAAGCCATTGTTGGCGCGATCATTTTAGCTTTTCGCGAGGCGCGACAACGCGCTCTCGATACAGGCCGCACTCTGGTCGAGGTACAAGGCAATCAATTGGTGGCATTCAATCAGCATGGCCTTGTGTCTGTATTAAAAACATTACCGCCAAATATACACGTTCCCATCGGCACCAAACGTTATCGGAAAAAACCAGCATGAGCACCGTCGGCCAAATCGAACGCGCAACTCAAAACCGCATTGTTCAACTATTCCAATCTAAGCTGAGCTACCGCTATCTGGGTGACTGGGAAAAGCGCACGGACAATCGCAATGTTGAATCGGGTGTACTCACTGCTTGGCTGACTAAGCAAGGCGTGGATGATGCGTTGATCCGCCGGGCTTTGTACGAGTTTGATAAGGCCGTTAACAATACCCAGCTCTCGCTGTATGACCGCAACAAAGCAGTGTACGAGCTACTGCGCTATGGCGTGAAGGTGAAGCCCGACATTGGCGAAAACACGGTGACGGTGTGGCTAATCGACTGGAAAGCGCCGCAGAACAATGATTTTGCGATTGCCGAAGAAGTGACTGTGAAAGGTGCAGACGCGAAGGCAAGTACCAAGCGACCTGACATCGTGCTGTATATCAATGGCATTGCGCTGGGTGTATTGGAGCTAAAGCGCTCAACCGTTTCGGTATCCGAGGGCATACGCCAGAATCTGGATAATCAGAAAAAAGAATTCATCCAGCCCTTCTTTTCCACCATGCAGCTGGTGATGGCGGGCAACGATACGCAGGGCGTGCGCTACGGCACGATTGAAACCCGCGAGAAATATTATCTGGAATGGAAAGAGCCGAGCACGGCAGAAAACCTGCTTGATCGGCATGTACTGCAAATCTGTGAGAAGAAACGCTTTCTGGAGCTAATCCACGATTTTGTGGTGTTTGATGCGGGCGTAAAAAAGCTTTGCCGCCAAAACCAGTATTTCGGCGTACGCGAAGCACAGCAATATCTGAAACGCCGCGAAGGCGGCATCATCTGGCACACGCAAGGCTCAGGTAAAAGCCTGACGATGGTGTGGCTGACTAAATGGATACGCGAAAACATCAAAGACGCGCGCGTGCTCATCATCACCGACCGTACCGAGCTCGATGAGCAGATTGAAAAAGTATTCAAAGGCGTCAACGAAGAAATCAGCCGCGCCAAGAGCGGCGCTGATCTGATCGCCCAGCTAAACGATACTCGCCCGTGGCTAATGTGCTCGCTGATTCATAAATTCGGCGGTAAAGAGGACGGCGAAGACGTTGGCGATATCGCAGCGTACATCGAGGAAGTGAAAAAAAGCCTGCCTGCCGATTTTGCCCCAAAGGGCGATTTGTATGTGTTCGTCGACGAGTGCCACCGCACACAATCAGGTGAGCTGCACAAGGCAATGAAATCGATCCTGCCTAACTCGGTGTTTATCGGTTTTACCGGTACGCCGCTGCTGAAATCGGATAAGCAAAAATCGATTGAAGTGTTTGGCAGTTATATCCATACCTACAAATTCAACGAAGCTGTGCGCGATGGCGTGGTGCTCGATCTGCGCTACGAGGCACGCGACATTGATCAGAGCGTGACATCGCAAGCCAAGATTGATCAGTGGTTTGCAGCCAAGACTAAAGGACTAACCGATCTGGCCAAAGCGCAGCTCAAAGCGCGCTGGGGTACTTTGCAAAAAGTGCTGTCTAGCCAATCTCGGCTGGAAAAGATCGTCAACGACATTTTGTTTGACATGGAAACCCGCGACCGCCTTGCCAATGGGCGCGGCAATGCGATGCTCGTCACCAGCAGTATTTTTGAAGCCTGCAAATGCTACGAGCTATTTTGCAAAGCGGGTATGGGCGAGCAATGCGCGATTGTGACCAGCTACAAACCCTCTCCTGCCGACATCAAAGGCGAAAGCACTGGTGAAGGGCTGACCGAACGGCTGCGCCAGTATCAAATCTACAATCAGATGCTGGCTGGCAAAGACCCCGAGCAGTTTGAAAAAGAGGTCAAAAAGAAATTCATCGACGAGCCCGGCCAGATGCGCCTGCTGATCGTGGTGGATAAATTGCTCACCGGTTTTGATGCGCCGTCAGCCACCTATCTGTATATCGACAAAAAGATGCGTGACCACGGTTTGTTCCAGGCCATTTGCCGCGTGAACCGGCTGGATGGTGAAGACAAGCAATATGGCTACATCATCGACTACCAAGACTTATTCAAACGACTCGAAGACTCCATCGGCGACTACACCAGCGGCGCACTCGATGGCTATGACAAAGACGATGTACAAGGCTTACTGGAAGATCGCCTGAGCATGGCCGCTGCCGATCTGGAAGACGCACGCGAAGCGATTAAGGCGCTATGCGAGCCGGTAGAGCCACCAAAAGATAGCCCTGCGTATCAGCGATTCTTCTGCGGTGATGGCTCGGCGACTGATTTGAAAACCAATGAAGCTAAACGTTTAGCGCTCTATAAGCTGACCGCAACACTGATCCGCACCTACGCCAATATCGCCAGCGAACTGACCGAAGCTGGCTATAGCGCCAAAGAGATTGAGACCATTAAGCAGGAAGTTGATCACTTTGAAAAAGTGCGCAGCGAGATCAAGATCCACAGTGCCGACTATATCGACCTAAAAACCTACGAGCCCGCAATGCGGCACTTGATCGACAGCTATATTCGCGCTGAAGAAAGCGAGAAGATTTCAGCCTTTGACGATATGTCGCTGATCCAGCTGATTGTAGAGCGCGGCACCGATGCGGTCGAAGCCTTGCCTAAAGCGATACGCGGCAATGAAAACAGCATGGCTGAAACGATTGAAAATAACGTACGCAAGCTGATCATCGACGAAACACCGATCAATCCAAAGTACTACGAAACAATGTCGGCCCTGCTTGATGCGCTAATCGAACAACGCCGCAACGGCGCGATCAAGTATCAGGAATACCTGACCAAAGTGGTTGAGCTAACCCGCAAAGCCAAAAACCCCATGGGCACCAGCACTTACCCAGCTAGCCTGAATACTAGCGCACAAAAAGCACTGTACGACAATCTAGATAAAAACGAAGAGCTGGCTGTCCGGCTCAATAAAGTCATTCTGGCTAGCAAGCAGGACGACTGGCGCAGCAGCAATATCAAGCAAAGAAAGATCCGTAACGCGATGCGTCTCACCTTGGAATCGTTTGCGCTTGAGAGTGCTGGCGTGGTGAATGTACCAGCGCCAAACTATTTACCCCAGAACGACGATGAAATGGATAAGATGCTCGACCGCCTGATAGAGCTAATTAAGCATCAACATGAGTACTGAGCATCACATCATCGTTAGCGGCATTGCCGTTGAGATTGATCGTAAAGATATTAAAAATCTGCACTTGGGTGTTTATCCGCCCAATGGCAGAGTGCGTGTCGCTGCCCCATTAGCCGTTAGCGATGAAGCAATTCGTTTAGCGGTAATTGGTAAATTAGGCTGGATTAAACGCCAACGTTTGAAATTCCACAATCAGCCGCGCCAATCAGCAAGGCAAATGGTTTCTGGCGAAACTCATTTCTTTTTGGGCAAGGCTTACCGCCTCAAGGTTGAGTCAAGTCATCACAGCCAAATCAGCCTGCGCGGTAGCCGCCACCTTATTCTGAACTGCAAAAGCGACAAGACCAGCGAGCAGAAAGAACGCATTCTGCACGAATGGTATCGAACGCAACTCAGAATAGTTGTGGACTCATTACTGGAAAAGTGGCTGCCAGTGTTGAATGTAGCACCCAGCTTTTGCGGCATTCGCAAAATGAAAACGCGCTGGGGCAGTTGCAATACTCAAACAGGACGGATTTGGCTCAACCTTGAGCTGGCGAAGAAATCACCTCAATGCATTGAGTACATCGTGGTGCACGAACTCATTCATCTGCTAGAGCGTCATCACAACGAACGATTTATGACCTTGATGGATCTGCACTTGGGCAATTGGCGTGTGCTACGTGACGAATTAAATCAGGGGATGTTGGCACATGAGGAATGGCGGTACTAAGAGAGCCAATCACCTATTTATTGCTTGCTGAACCCCACCACGCGCGGCCTCCATACACGCTTTCATCCAAGCCTCAATCTCATTCGATGCCCAAACCGTCACCCCAGCGCCCAATTTAATCGGCACAGGGAATGTGGGGTCATAGCGTTTTGACTTCGGATCCAACCGATCATAAATCGTTGATTTCGCCATCCCAATGAGCTGAGTGAGCTCCTTTATCCGTAAAAATCGTACTGAGTTTTCTGCGGTCATGATACATACCTCGCTCGCATAAAAATGCCCCGCAGTGCGGGGCTATTCGTAAAAAAAAATCATGGAAGAAACTGCATCAATAAAAATATGGAAAAGTTATTTGTTTTTGAGTCTGGCAATGGCTTTAAACGGTGTTCACTTCGACAAAATTTCTATACGTTACTAGTTCGCGCCAGCTGCTGTGGCATGTAACGCACACGTTTTTAAGTTAATTGCTTTACTCAATCGATCAGGGTGTTTCGTATTTTTTTACCTAGTCCTCCAAAGGTGCAGTAGATCTGATCGAGCGAGGTCGTCCCATCTTGGTTTGCCCAAGAGTTGACTGATTGATTTCGCCACGACCAAAAGTACGAACCCCTGTTACACCATCAGGCATAGCTTGTCGTAAGCACTGATCGATCTTGCATAAATAAGCTGCAGCCTGCATTAGCTTGATGCGTTTGCACTCATCTTCTGCATGGACCATACCCACCCCCAGCGTTTTGAATAATTCGTAACGCTCTTTGTGACGATTGCAATTCCAGTACGTACCTTGTCCGAATGTAATCACATCTCGCCAATAAGTCCCTATCGCATCACCAATCGAGACGTCTTGGCGGCTTTTTGACCCATCAAAGAAAATAATGCAGTGATAGTGCCAGCCTTTCTGTTCACCGAATTCCAATCGCCAGATATAACCCACCTGATGATCAAACAAACCGTTATTGTCTTGATTGGCCAGAAAACGTTTAAAGCAAGATCGACAAGTCAACACATCGCTACGCAAATCACTACCGACACGAAACCCTAGATCTAATCGCATCACCAATAAGCGCGCATGCTTATCAAATAAGTGCTCCACATAGCATTTAGTGCTGCGATAGTGGTAACTTGATTGAGTAAACCATTGCGTAGTGCGACTTTGAAATTCTTTGCTTTGTACATGTCGGCGTAAATCTTCGAGTGATTGGTTAAATTTTTCAGCTGCGAGCATCCCATCACGCATCAACATATCGGCGGAACAGTACACCCAACTCAAATCGCTAATCGATCCCCAGCCATTCATCACCAAGTCAAGAAACGGGTTAAGTTGTTTTGTGCTGAGTAGTTTTCTGACACGCTGATGCCAATACGCATCACGCATTAATTTATACGTATGTCCTGCTGCGTTGATCTTATTGATACGCTTAGTTCCCTGTTGCTCAATGATTTCAAAGGCAGGTTCAGTAGCATGTATCGCTGCACGTAGACGTCGTTCCAACAAAGAAATGAATGCAAGATCCCGAGCGCTATAGTCGGCAACTACTTTGGATTCGTGTTCGATTTCATCTTGCTCAGGGGTGAGGCAATCTTCAATTAGCGAGGAATAAATCAGCTCTTCGTTATCTGAGGTTTCAAAGAGCTCGTTGATTTGATCGTGTTTCATGGTGATGTCTTCCTGTGTTGGTTTATCAGGAAGAGATCAGAAGGCTGATCTCGTTGCTACTGGCTTGAAGTAGCTAACGAGAATCGTTCCAACTGGTACTCAGTCAATAATGAAATGATAAATAAAACCTAAAGTAGGACTGTCTTCAAATAACTTGTAACAAAGCAGTTATTTACCCCAGGTGTCATTACACACAAGGCATTGAGTGCTTGATGTTGATGTGCCAAGTTATTTTGCTCAGTTATAAATAATTTCAGACCTATATCACCAAGATGACCCAGTGACCTGCCGCTGGAAATTCGCACTTCTGTTCTCTTCAAAGTAATTAGCAAGACCGTATTTTTTTACCGACCAATTCAATTCGCCCAAGTCCCAACTTGGGCTTTCTTACGTCTGGAGAATTCAAATGTCCCATCTTGTCGAATCAATGGCTTTTGTCCGTGACACCCCGTGGCACGGTTTGGGTAATCGTTTAACTGAGCAACAACCGTTGGATGTTTGGCTGCGTGAAGCAGGCATGGAATGGTCGATTGATCAAAGCGATGTGCTGTTCAATGTATCGAACACCGGCATGCATATTCGTTCGCACAGCGATGCCAAGGTACTGTATCGATCCGATACGTTGGCACCGTTGTCAGTGGTTTCGCCGCGTTATCAAGTCGTGCAGCCGACTGAGGTGCTGCATTTTTATAAAGACTTAGTTGAGGCTGGTGGTTTTGAGTTGGAAACAGCTGGCGTGCTGAAAGGCGGTAAAAAGCTGTGGGCGCTGGCACGCACTGGGCAAGAAACACTATTGCGCGGGAATGATCGGGTGAAGGCCTATTTATTACTTGCGACTAGCTGTGATGGTTCGATGTGTACTACGGCCCAATTCACTTCGGTTCGTGTGGTGTGCAATAACACGTTGCAGATGGCAGTGGGTAATTCCACTGGCGCGGTCAAAGTGCCGCACTCAACCAAATTCGATCCGCAAGCAGTCAAAGAAGCACTGGGTCTGGGCTTATCAGGCTGGGATCAATTTATTGCCAATATCAAGCAACTGTCACAACGCCCGATTACCGCCACCGAAGCGGCGCAGTACTTTGGTGATGTGCTGGGTGAACAGGTTCTCGATATGGATAACCCTGCGGTGTCACGTGCGATGCAGCAAGTCACGGCTTTATACAGTGGTGCTGGGATGGGCTCGTTGCTAGCTGGTAGTCGCGGTACAGCATGGGGTTTGCTCAATGCCGTCACGGAGTTTGTCGATCACCAACGCCGAGCGCGGAGTCAGGATTACCGTCTTGATTCAGCTTGGTTTGGCCAAGGTGCGCAGCTGAAAGGTAAAGCACTCAACCAAGCGATGGCCTTGCTGCAATAAGCCATTCTGTTCGTTTTCAATCTGTTCTTTGATTTCTTTGGTTTCTTTCATTTCGTATTTCATTCAAAGCCCCGCTGGCGAACCTGCGGGGCTTTTTGCTTTTGGAGGTTTCATCATGCGTGAACGTTATGGCCAAGCCATTCGGCTGGCATCTACTGTGAATCTCAGCCATGAACAATGGCTCCAGTATCGTGAGCTGGGTATTGGCTCGTCTGATGCAGCGGCAGCGATTGGGTTTAGTGCGTACAAAAGCCCACTTACCCTGTGGCTGGAAAAAACCCACCGCAAACAGCCCGACGACATCGCCGATAAACCGGCGGTGTTGTGGGGTACTGTGCTTGAGCCGGTATTGGCATCAGTCTATGCCGAGCGCACTGGCTACAAGGTGCGCAAAGTGAATTCGATTTTGCAGCATCCTGAGCATCGCTTTATGTTGGCCAATCTAGATCGGGAAGTGATTGGTCAGCCTGAAGGCACCGGCGTACTCGAAATCAAAACCGCCAGCTATCACATGTCGGCGCAATGGGAAGACGGTATTCCACTGGCGTATCAATGCCAGGTCTTGCATCAACTGGCGGTGACTGGTTTTGCTTGGGCCGATGTCGCGGTGTTGATTGGTGGGCAAGACTTTCGGATTTATCGAGTTGAGCGCGATGACGCCAAGATTGCGGACCTGATTCAGCTGGAAACGCAATTCTGGAAACACGTCACTGCCGATATTCAGCCTGATCCCGACGGTAGTGATGATGCCAGTGTGGCTTTGCAATGGCTGTTTCCCCGTGACGACGGGCAAACCATCGATCTGTCTGAATCGGCGGAATTCAATGCGCTGTTTAGTAACTTGATCGAGTTGCGTGAGCATAAAGAAGAAGTTGAAGCCAAAGAAGCACTGATCCGGCAACGC
Source organism: Deefgea chitinilytica (assembly GCF_016881405.1). GTDB lineage: Bacteria > Pseudomonadota > Gammaproteobacteria > Burkholderiales > Chitinibacteraceae > Deefgea > Deefgea chitinilytica. The sequence continues at coordinate 24,041 of NZ_WOFE01000006.1, read as the reverse complement.
CTACAAAACGCACTAGGCACAGCCACCGCAGCAATCTTCGCTGCCGGTCGCATTACTTGGAAAAAAGCCAAAGATCGACTCACACCGGATCTGGACAAACTGAGCGCCGAACATCCCGAGATCATTCAGCAGTACATCAAGTCAGTCGAAGGCTCACGTCGATTCTTAATTCAGCCCAAAAAGCTCATCCCTACTGGAGGACCACATCATGATTAAAGGCTTAGCGATTACCCCGCCCGTGATTGGCCGGATCAGTATTGGTCACTTGGTGCAAAAGAAAGACAAGTGGGTGCCTGAAAAAGACGATGCGTTTACGTTGACCACACAGGTGCAAGGTAAAGACGGTTGGCTACTTCACCCACTGCATGCCCAATTGGCTGAAACCAGCCCGAACAACAAGATTCGTTCGATTCCAGTCAAATTGCTGTTTAACGACAGCGATCTGAATCTACGTGCGGAGTTCAGTGCGTTTGATCGGCAAACCGGAAGGCCATTGTGCGTAGGGAATGGTGAGTGCGCCAAACGAGTTACGGGGGAAGGTATTGATGAGATAGCTTGCCCAACACCCGAGCGTTGCCAGTACGCGCAGGAAAAAGGCTGCAAATTGTATGGTCGATTGAATGTGCAAGTGGAAGGCCAAAACGATGAGCTGGGTTCGTTTATGTTTCGCACTACCGGTTACAACTCGGTGCGAACACTAGCTGCGCGTTTAGAATACTTTGCTGCGGTATCGAATGGCCTAGCGCGTTTCTTGCCATTGCAACTCAAGCTACGCGCTAAAAGCACCACGCAATCGTATCGAGCGCCGGTGTTCTATGTCGATCTGACTTTACGCGATGACGACACCTTGGTCAGTGCAGTGACTGCTGCCCAACAAGCGGCGCAGCAATATGCCGAAGCCGGTATCAATATCGCGCAATTGGAACAAGCCGCCAAAGCCTTGCTGGGGAATGGGCAATTTGAAGACAGTGCGGAAGAAATCCCGCTGGTGTTGGAAGAGTTTTATCCAGACGCCGAAGTCGGCGATGAAGCATTACCTACTCAAGGCACGAGCGCCAGTCAGCAAGCCAACCAACGCACAACATCCAGCACCTGCATTTCCGGCAATAAAACCAACCCAGCCATTCGCCCCACCACTTTAACCCCACGCCTCGGCGCGTCCACAACAGGAGAAAGTAATCATGAATCAAAACTCAACCACTGACACCTTGATCGCCTTTGCTGAATCGCACCGGGTTTCGCGGAGGCTCCAATTCTTGAGAGAATGGTGCCATGAAAAAATCAACTCAGTTTTCCCCCGAAGTCCGCGAACGTGCTGTGCGCATGGTGATTGAACACCGCGCTGAATATCCATCCGAGTGGGCTACCCTCGTTTCCATCGCCAGCAAAATTGGTTGTACGCCCGAAACGTTGCGCACTTGGTGCCGTCGCCAAGGTGGCGATGCAGTGCCAGCCAATAAAAATGCCGCCGAGAATGAACGCATCAAAGCATTGGAGCGTGAGGTGCGCGAACTTAAAAAGGCCAATGAAATTCTGCGCCTGGCCAGCGCGTATTTCGCGCAGGCGGAGCTCGACCGCCGATTGAAGTAGTCAGGGGATTCATCGATGCCCATCGTGAGCAGCACGGGGTCGAGCCGATCTGCAAACTTTTACAGGTCGCTCCGTCTGCTTATCGACGGTATGCAGCTCGGCAGCGCAATCCAGCGTTGCGCTGCTAACGGGCCATTCGTGATGAGCAATTGAGTAGTGAAATTGCGCATGTCTGGAAAGCGAATTATCAGGTCTACGGCGTAGTCAAAGTTTGGCGCCAGCTCAAACGTGATGGACATACGGTGGCGCGTTGTACCGTTGAACGCTTGATGCGCAGCCTTGGTCTGCGCGGTGTCACGCGCGGCAAAGCGGTGCGAACGACCTATTCAGATTCTGCTGCCGTTTGCCCTCGCGACCATGTCAATCGTCAATTCGTCGCCGAACGGCCGAATCAGCTTTGGGTGTCGGACTTTACCTACGTATCGACGTGGCAAGGCTTCGTGTATGTGGCGTTTGTGATTGATGTATTCGCTCGGTATATCGTGGGCTGGCGAGTCAGTCGCAGCATGCACACCGAGTTTGTACTTGATGCATTGGAGCAAGCGCTGTGGGCGCGACAGCCCGAGCGTGAGGCACTGATTCATCACAGCGACCGCAGGTCGCAATATGTGTCGATTCGCTATACCGAACGATTAACTGAGGCTGGTATCGAGCCATCCGTGGGGACGACGGGTGATAGTTACGACAATGCGCTAGCCGAAACGATTAACGGGCTCTACAAAGCGGAGGTGATTCATCGTTTAGGTCCGTGGAAAAGCCTAGAATCTGTGGAGCTAGCGACATTGGAATGGGTTTCGTGGTTCAATCACCATCGTTTGCTGGGGGCGATTGGCCATATTCCACCTGCGGAAGCAGAAGCAAACTATTATGGTAATCAAAGCGAGCAGGCCATGTTGGTCTGACTCAAACCAAATAGCCTCCGCGAAACCCAGTGCGATTCAGTCGATGTCGACGGTTGAAAAATGTGAGGCCGCAAACCATCAGGTTGCGGCCTCAGTTATTTTGGCATCTATCCATGGAAGTTCGCTATATTTCAGTCTGCTCTGATATTTCGAGGGCATCATCAACTTCAATGCCGAGGTAACGAACGGTGCTTTCCATCTTTGCGTGCCCAAGCAGTAATTGAATAGCGCGTAAGTTTTTTGTTCGCTTGTAAATCAGCGTGACCTTGGTTCTTCGCATGGTGTGCGTGCCATATTCGGTCGGATCTAACCCGATTGAGCTAACCCAGTGATTGACAATACGGGCATATTGTCGAGTCGAAATATGTGGCGACAATTGACGCTGCCGACTAGGAAACAAATACTGATCAGAACGTAGTTTTGCATGCGAAATCCAAGATGAAACCGCATCGCGCGTTGGCTCGGTAATTTCAAACTGCACAGGACGTTGTGTTTTACTCTGAAGTATGGAGGCTCGTGAGGCGACTTGGTTGCCATGACAAACGTCTCGGACTTTTAAATTGACTAAATCACAGCCTCGCAACTTGCTATCGATGGCTAAGTTGAACATGGCAAGATCACGTACTTTTTTACCGAGCTGCAGTCGGATGCGAATGGCCCAAATTTCTTTAAGTTTTAGAGGTGGTTTTTGACCTACAAGCTTACCTTTATTCCATGGTTCATGGTGTGTATCGAGCGGCATGACAAACTCCTTGGGTGAACAGGAGTTTAATTATTCAAGCGACTCAAATTTTAGACTAAATCGATTTGCTCACTTTGAGTGGTGAGCGGCGGCTGTAGGAGTGTTTACGAACTTATGTTTTTGAGGGATCGGCATCGACAGCTCGGCCAAAGAGGACAAACCTTTAGCGGGGAAAGGCAATCTTACCGCCCTCCGACAAAAGGATGGTCTGAGGCGCATATGTGGGGTTGGCGTTTGAATTTTGTGGCGCAAGCTCGACCCACGCGCTCAGCATATGCTTTCCATCTTGCATTTTTTCGAACAGCTCTTTGAAAAACCGACTAAATCCACTTCCGTTACGATCTAGTGTAAAAACTATATTTGCGGTTCTCGGGCCTGGCAGAGTTACCGCATTTTTGATGCTGATTGCAGAATTAGGCGATGCAAGAACCACAATTGCGGCATTTGTAAGCTGAACAATTTGCCGAATGCCAGATCGCGTTGGACCTTTGATTGTTCCATCCTCGTTTAAGTGAGCGTAAACGAAGAGTATTTCCGCACTCGGGATCTGATGGGCTGCCACGACCCGTGATCGCGTAAAAAGTGGCGATAGGATCTTTGCATCTTCAGATACGAGGGTACTGAGATCATCGCCAGAAAGATTCGCAAATCCGATGGTCAGTGGGATTTTAGGAAGTTCTGTAGCGGAAACAAATAACGGGGTTAGTGATAAGATAGCTAGGAGCGAATGCAGTAGAACGATATATTTTTTCATAGTAGAGAATATGCAACGTATACAGCCACATATTTGATTTGAATGTGTAGAGCTCTTGATAATACAACTTCTAAGCATTGGCTCTCCATGAGAAAGATGGCGAGTGTCTGATAAAACATCAAAAATAGGACTGCGGCACTGCGTCGACACTACTGCTTTGGCATGATCCGTTAATCATTAAGGCCGCTACCATATGGTTTTCGGCCTTTCGTATTCTGGAGTCATGCTTGTGCTGCTCGGCCAAAGCTGACATGATCATATGATTGCAATTTCAATGGCACCCAGGGCTGCCAAGAAACATCATCTCAGGGTTTATCGAAATTTATGCTTGCGGTATGCTTCAAGCAGTAATCAACATCGGTTAAAAATTGGGCTTATGAAACCGATTTATAAAATCCTGTTCACACTGAGCGGCGTGCTAGCTTTGGTACTAGGTTTGATTGGTATTATCGTGCCGGGATTGCCAACAACACCATTTATCCTTCTAGCAGCCTATTGCTTTGCCAAAGGCTCGCAACGTTTGCACCAGTGCCTGCTCAATCATCCCTGGTGTGGTGCGCTGATCCGCGATTGGGAGCGACATCGCAGCTTACCGCTGCGACTAAAATATCTGGCTATCGGCCTGATGCTACTGATGTCAGGTTTGTCGATCTGGCAACTATCTAGCAAGCCATGGGCTCAAGTATCAATTTTGGTCGTGACCTTGATTGGTGCTATTACTGTGATTCGTATTCCTATCCGCAACAGGGGAACCGAGCGAACTAAAGGACTTTAAGCTCACTCGCCCACACTCGCCGCTACCCAAGCGTCCAAACGTAGCTACCTATAATGTGCTGCGCAAAAATCCACAAGCCTTGTAAGATTAAGTTTTTCTAAAACGCATCTTCAATTTTTTATGCCTTACAAAGCCTTTCTGCCAGCCCTACCCCCGACTCACAGCAAAGAATGTCTGCTTGGCGCGCTGGGTGCGGCGCTGGGGCTGATCGGCACCGAGCTGCTGTGCCAATTTCTGCTGGGCGTTCGACCGCACTGGCTGATTGCTCCAATGGGCGCGTCGGCCGTGCTGCTGTTTGCGGCTCCCGCCAGCCCCTTGGCGCAACCCTGGTCGCTGATCGTCGGCAATATGCTATCTGCACTGGTCGGCGTTAGTTGCGCCATTCTGATCGACAACATCGTGCTGGCCTCGGGCGTGGCCGTCATGCTGGCGATTGCCCTGATGTTGCTAACCCGCAGCCTGCATCCACCCGGTGGCGCCGTGGCTTTGAGCGCCGTCATTGGTGGGCCAGAGATCAGTGCCCTCGCTTTTCAGTATGTGCTGGCGCCGGTAGCAATCAATTCGGCTCTGCTGCTACTGATTGCGCTGCTGTTTAGCCGACTGGCTGGGCGACGCTACCCAAATTACACCCCGCGGCCCTCACCGCACCATACGAGCGACCTACTGCCCAGCCAGCGGGTGGGAACCCGCGAAGAAGACATTGCCTACGCGCTTAAAAAACAGGAACAGTTACTCGATATCAGTCCGCAAGACTTGCAGCACGTACTGCAGGACGCACAACGCCACGCCCAGGAACAGAATCTGAGCACACTCCGCTGCGCAGACGTAATGTCCCGCTTCATCGTCAGCATCAACGCACAAAATAGCGGCAGCGATGCCTGGCACAAGCTTGCTTATCATCGCGTGCAGGCACTACCGGTTGTAGACAGCGCAGAAAAATTGCTCGGGATTGTCACTTTGCACGACCTGATGGTTGACCCGCACACGCAACAGGCGCGCTCAATTCTTGAAATAAACAAGCCCTTGGCTGACCTAATGACGGCAGCAGTACACACCGCGGCCCCTCAGCAGGCCTTGCTTGAGCTGGTGCCGCTGTTTTCCGACGGTGGTGTGCACCATCTGCCGGTAATAGTAAACGGTGAACTGGTCGGCATGATTACACAATCAGACATAGTCGCGGTATTGGCCCTGTATGCCGCACACAATTTGAACGAAATGACTTGATGTTTTGCTAAAATAAAAATGTGCTTAATAAGCTAATAGAACATGTCTTGACCATCACAGCCATGATTCAATTTTGAGTACCTAAATCATTACCGATGACTTTGCCGGCGAACAACTCTGGCACAAATCAAAAATATTGAAGCCCGCAAACCGACGCTTTGAATCGCACAGAGTTTCGCAGATGCTGCAATTTTTGCCAGAATTGGCGCCAATAATTTGTCTTCTTCAGCAAATTACTCCCCATCAATCAATACAATCAATTGCGGGTTCAACAACTTACTAATCAAAGTCAAAAAAAACGCTCTACAGATGTAGAGCGCTCAATCGGAGGAAATCAGAAAATCAAACTATTTGTTAGCCAGCTGTGCGTGTATCGCCTTCATCAAAACAGGATCCGGTTCCACGCTCAATGTATCGCTACTAGCGACAATTCTGCCTTGCTGATCGAGCAGCACAAAGCGGGTATTGTGATTAATTTCTCCGTTCGCACCCCGCCGATATTTCACCCCCAAGGCCGCAGCCAATTTTCGCGTCTGCGCGTCATTATCACTCACCGCCAAAGTCGCATTCTTCACATCAAACTCATGCACTTTAGCCAATCCAGCCAAGGATTTGGGCGTATCGACCCCGGGATTCAAACTAATCATCAAAGCATGAACTGATGCGGCATGGGCATTAGGCACTGCCGCCAAGGTCCGTTTAATATTTTCGAGCACAATCGGGCACGACACATTGCAATCGCCGTAAAACATCGTCACTACGGTTAATTTGGCGGGCGCACTGCCCAATTCAAACTTCTGCCCTTGTTGATTCGTCAGCGGTGTTTTGAGTTGAAACAGCGAGTCGCCACTCACCGCACTGCTGACAACGGCACTGGCGTGATGCTCAGCACAAGCACTGACACCACCAGCGAGGCAACAGCACAGCGCGAATATAAAAGCTTTGCGCAACATAATGAAGTCCTTTTAATCTAGCTATTTTTTACTCGCAGGCTTGGCGCAGCGAAAGCCTAATGTATTCACCGTATCTTGCCCCTTGAGCGCAGTTAGCAAGGCAATGCGCATCAACACCGCATAATTTTCTTTGTCGCCCAACGACAATGTCGCCGCACCACAGGTTTCTAATACTTTTTGCTCACCTTGCGCGCGACTATCCACATTCACAAACAAGCCGTTAAAATCATCGACCCATTCCCAAATCGACTGATGTAAATCATAAACACCATAAACATTTGCCGGATGCTGCGCCATCGCAGGCAATACATCGGGGCTCAGCGTTTCATACCAGCCCAAAATCTTAGCGCGCCAGAGTGGATCTTTGCGCGCATCTTGGCGCGTTTCATCGGCTGCTGCGGCAAATTCCCACTGTACCCACGTTGGCAACGCCGCGCCCTCCGACTCACAAAAAGCTGCGGCCGCATACCAGCTCACTTGCGTCACCGGCGCAGCAGCCAAATTAGGCGCAAAGTTAGTCGGCGTTTTCCAGCCGGCAAGATAACTTTGCCCCGCAAACAAGGGTGTCACCCTATCTCGCCGCCATTCGGGATGAGCCAGCACAAATCGTTTAAATTCCTGCTGACTCACCGGCAAAGCCCGCAATTGATACGCCGCCACCTCGACCGTTTCGCCATCCAAAGGTAAGGCGGTGCGCAAAGTGCCACCAGCAATGGGTCGGTACTCAGCAGCACTGCTAGTGAAGCTAGTCATGCTGATGGCGCTAACGACCAATAAGCTAGCGGCAAGGGCTTTCATTTTGCGACTCGCAACTTTTTCACTTGATCAACCTTGAAGATCGGCTTGCCCGCATTCATCGCAACGCTGACATAGTTCAATACATCGGTCATTTCTTGGTCGGTCAAGTTTTGCGGTGGCATCGCCGAATTATACTTTTGCCCATTCACCGTCACTTCGCCGGTCAGGCCCTGATCCAACACTTTAACGAGCTGGGCTGGCGTCGATTTTTTGAAGTAATCCGATTTAGCCAGCGGTGGAAATGCCCCGGGCAAGCCCTCACCTGCAGCCATATGACAGGCCACACAGACCCGGTCATACACCGCCTTGCCCGCACTGACATCGGTAGCAAACGCCTGAGCCGCCAATAATCCAGAACACAGTACCAGCAGAGATTTCTTGAACATCTTCAGCACTCCTAATGGGTATATTGCTGTAGGCTATATTTAAAAATGTCTACATTAATATACATTGACATAAAATAACTACTCACTCGATTTAGCATTCGCGTTTTTGCTGTAAATTTCTGGATGCTCTTCGCCGCTGACCGACATAATCCCAATCGCGCCTTTGTGGAATGCGCGGCTCAAAGCATGATCGACCAAGGTCAAATTGCCCGGCACTTTTGGTACAAATTCAACAATCGTTGATCCACCCGGTGGCACCGTTGTCGTTTGCACTTGCTCTTGGAATTTCAAACCACCTTCGGTGTAAACGCGATCAAAAATAGCACCAATGATGTGGAAATTAGACGCTACATTCGGCCCACCCGAGCCAAAATACATCCGCACCTTGTCGCCCACATTCGCGGTCAGTGCATTTTTTCCCGTCAATGAATTTGATGCACCATTAAATAGAATGTAACTTGGATTTTCATCAATCGAGCGTTTCATATCAAACGGTTGCAGGCCGCCCGCGCCAAATGCGCCCGGCGTGTAAAAATCGCCCTGCATCACGTAATATTCTTTATCCACGGGGCTCATGCCCTCTTCAGGCTCGACCAAAATCATGCCGTACATGCCGTTGGCAATATGCATCGCCACGGGCGCAGTCGCGCAGTGATACACATACAGCCCCGGATTGAGCGCTTTAAAGGTGAATTTGGCCTGATTGCCTGGTGCAATCAGCGTTTGTGGCGCGCCGCCGCCTGGGCCAGACACCGCGTGTAAATCAATATTGTGTGGCAGCTTGCTGCTAGGCAGGTTTTTTAGATTCAGTTCAACGGTGTCGCCTTGACGCACGCGGATCAACTGCCCTGGCACGGTGCCGCCAAACGTCCAAAACGTATATTTAGTGCCCGGCGTAATTTCGCGTACCATTTCTTCAGTCGTGAGATTTACAATCACTTTGGCCGGTGTTTTACGCGTAATCGGCGCTGGCACATTCGGTGGTGCAAGCAAGACCGCCGTTTCTACCGGAAGTGCATCTGCCGCCTCATTAGCAAACGCCGAGGGTGCAAATGCTGCACACACCGCCAAAGCCAAAATGGGCAATGCCACTTTTTTTACTACCCAAGTACAGCACGCTATCGACATGTTCCTACTCCAATAAGCACGTTTTGATAGACCTATGTTGTAACTAATTTACATGTTAAATATTGATATTTATCAACATGCATATTAAATGCACATTTAATTTTTTCAATATCCTTACTCGCAATAAAAACGGCGCACAAGGCGCCGTACTGGTTGGAGTTCACGTTGTATTTTTGCCTCAATTAGCAAAAAAACCATCCATCAAAATGAGCTTATTGCCCGCTGCAGCCACAACCACCCGAGCCGCAACCCTCACCTGCCGCTGCTGCTTCTTGTTTCAACGGATGAATTGAAAAATCAATCACAATTGCCTCATGGTCGCGCTGGATGTAGGTGGCTTGAACTTGGCCTTGATAGCGCTGCTCGATCTGCGCCAGTAATGGCAGCGGATCATGGTCATTCACAAAGCGCATCGTTTCGCCTTCCGACAACGATTCGAGCGCACCAAAAATCGCTGCATGCCGGAAGCGTTTCGCGACGCCGCGCGCATCAAAACCGTACACACCATCTAAAGCAATATGAGAACTTCCGCAACCTGACATTTTGTATTCCTTTTCAATCCAATCATTTAACCCGACGTATATCAATGCAGTCATTAATAAACATTGACTACATCGATATACCCAATTTATATCATTTAAGCTTTTGCACTTGCAAGCTGACCGTCCACCACTGGAACCGGCTGGCTTTGATCTTTGCCGAGCAAGCGAATCGCAAATACCGCCAAGAACATCACACCTGCAGCAAACACGATGTCGCCCGGCACGCGCAACCACACCAAGGTTTCCATCACCGGCGAGTGGATGATTTCAGCCGAACGCGCATACCACAAACCATGCTCGACACTGGCGGCAGCCTGATAAATCCCCGCCGGCAACAACGACATAAACACCATCATCGCCAAACCAATATTCATGCTCCAGAAGGCTGGTTTGAGTAGTTTGTCATTCCATTTCGCCGCAGGCGTTAAACCGCGCAGGCAGAACAACATCAAACCAATACCGAGCATGCCATACACACCAAACAACGCGGCATGGCCATGAGCGGCTGTCATGTTCAGACCTTGCACGTAGTACAGCGAAATCGGTGGATTGATCGCAAAACCCAGTAAACCAGCACCGACGGTATTCCAGAAACCCACCGCCACGAAACACATAATCGCCCAACGATATTTCTCGACCCACGGTGCGGCTTTAGTATGGCGATAAGTGTGGTAAGCCTCCGCCGCAATCAGCGCCAACGGTACGACTTCGAGCGCCGAGAACATCGCTCCCACAGCAATAACTGAAGTCGGCGAACCGGTGAAATACAAGTGATGTAAAGTACCCAAAATACCGCCGAACAAGAACACGATGGTTTCCAACACAATCGCACGATTGGCTGATGCGGTACGAATCAAACCCAAGCGGCTGAGTAGCAAAGCAATCACAGCGGTTGCGAATACTTCAAAGAAGCCTTCCACCCACAAATGCACCAACCACCAGCGCCAGTATTCAATCATCGCGTAGTGCGTTTTTTGTCCCCATACCAAAGACGAGGCGTAGAACAAGCCAATACAGACCGCAGAAACAAACACCATCGCGATCAAGCCTTGGCTTTCTGACGGTTTGCGCAGCGCAGGCCATAGACCACGGCCAAGTAAAGTCGCCCAAATCAACAGGCCGACAAACAGCAAGATTTGCCAAACACGGCCCATGCTGGTGTATTCCAACCCTTGATTACCCAGCCAAAAGCTGTACTCAGTGCCCAAACGTTGCAACGTACCGATCCAACCAGTAGCAATCGAACCCACCACAATCAACAGCAAGGCATAAAACAACGCATCGGTGCCCAGCTTTTGGAACTTCGGCTCTTTGCCGCCCAACACCGGAGCCAAAAATAAACCCGTCGCCAACCACGCCGTTGCAATCCACAGCACGCCCAACTGAGTATGAATCGTGCGGCTAATGGTAAATGGCAACACTTCGGCCAGCGGAATACCAAAGAAACTACCGCCTTCCACTTGATAATGCGCCGACACAATCCCCATGCCGACTTGTGCTAGCAACAAGCCAATCACCACGTAAAAATATTTCAGCGTCGCCTTCATCGATGGTGTGAGTTGCAAGTTAATCAGCGGATCTTTTTCCGGACAGACCGCAGGTTCTTCTTCACGCTGCATATTGTGAAACAGCACCATCGCGGCAATACCCGCAATCAGCAAAATAATGCTGGCGATCGACCACATGCTGGTACCAGTCGTTGGCGTATTTTCAACCAGTGGTTCATGCGGCCAATTGCTGGTGTACGACAAATGACTCTCGCCCGGACGATTGGTTGCCGCCGCCCATGCTGACCAGAAGAAAAACGCTGGCAAGGCTTTTAAATCGTCGGCATTTTTAATCGAGCCAGAAATCATCGCGTATTGTTCACGCAATTTGTCTTGTGCTGGATCAGTACCAAACAAACCTTCGTAATGCGCTGCGACTTGCGCCATGGCCACCGCACGATCAGCTTGAATCGTCACAGTATCGCTGGTTTTGTCGTAGGTATTACTGCGCATCACTGAAACAAGGCGCACATCGAGTGGCGCTTGCTCTTCACGTGTGAGCTGTTCGTAATCTTTCTTGAATTGCTGTTGTGCCCAAATATTGCGCAGCACAATCGCTTCACGATGCAGCCAATCAGCCGACCAATCGGGTGCAACATAACTGCCATGCCCCCACACCGAGCCCATCTGCTGGCCACCCGCCGACAACCAAGCTTCTTGGCCGCGCTGGATTTGCTCGCCGGTATATAAAACCTGCCCGCTACTGCTAACAACTTGCTGCGGAATCGGTGGTTTATCGAGGTAAATTTCTCTGCCTATCCAGCCTAAAGCGGCGAATGACAGGAAAAATACCACCGCAAGCCAGCGCCAAAGATTGCGCGTTTTTTGCATGATGACTCTCCTAGAGTGATAAAAATGAGCTGCAAGTGCATTAGTTGCATTTTATATGCATGTTTTATGAACATGCAATAAAAATACACATTAAAGAATGATTTATTCTGCACACGATCAACAAAGCAGACTAGGAACCAGTAAGAAACAGATTATTTGGCGGGTATATAAATAAACAGTAAATAAATTAATGGATATAAAGATATACCCATTAATTTTATCGAATCCGGTTTTCAGAGGTGAAGCCAGCAGGGAGAAATTCGATTGCAAAGATTGCGCCCAGCTCAACTGGGTTGCTAATCAGATCGGCCAGCGTGTAGCGATCAAGCACTGCATACAACGCCTGCAGAGCTTCATTCAGGATGAATTTGAGGCGACAGACACTGGCGATATTGCAGCTATTGTTTTCGCGATCAAAGCACTCGACCATCGGACTGTCTTCTTCGCTAATCCGCACTAAAGCGCCAATATTGATCGCTACTGGTGGGCGTGATAACAGCATGCCGCCCCCCTTACCGCGCATTGTGTTGATAAAACCCTGTCGCGACAAAAAATTAACGACCTTCATCAAGTGATTATCCGAAATGCCATACGCCTGCGCGATTTCGCTACGCGTCACCACACCGCCTTCTTTCGTGGCAACATAAATCAGTGTCCGCAAACAGTAATCGGTAAAGACATTCAGACGCATATACTGGTACCCTTCATCAAACAAACATTTTCAATGCATATTAACCCAGAATGGGCTGCCTGCAATGGGTGCTTGTACTGATTTCACTTCTACCTCTAAAGAATATGTCTGACTGAAATCAAATCAGCACGCCGTAAAGCTGCATAGGCTGTTGCAATTATCTCAAGGAGTACCAGCGATGAGTATCACCACAGCATTACAACAACAGCATCGCCATTGCGATGATTTTCTGGCGCAAGCTGAAAGCGCGGCCCGCGCGGCACAGTGGGGGGATTGCGTAACAGCGACGCAAGTTTTTTGCCAAATGACCGAGGCGCATTTTGCACTAGAGGAAGAATCGCTGTTTCCTGCGTTCGAGCAGGCCACCGGCATGAGTAGCGGGCCAACGCAGGTAATGCGCTGTGAACACGCGCAGGCCCGAGATTTAATGCAAGGCCTGCAAGATGCGTCGCAAAATCGAGATGCCGATGACTTTATCGGCTGCGCCGAAACACTGTTGATCCTGCTGCAGCAACACAATATGAAAGAGGAAAATATCCTGTATCCGATGTGTGATCGCAGTATTCCTGAATTTGCCGAACGGCTCGCGTAAACCATGCCCAATCTCAACATGGATTTGCGCGGATTCGCTCCACCTGAGCCGATAGAGCAGATTTTACAGTGGCTTGATGTGGCGATAGCGGGCGAAAACCTCGTTGCGCATCTACCCCACACACCTTACCCGCTGTACGATTATTTACGAACACGTTCCTGCCACTGGGAGTGTGTTGCGCAAGCTGATGGTTCGGCCATTCTGACCCTGTATCGAGACTGAGCAATGTTTCAGCCTGAATTTAGCTTACCCGTCGCACTACCGCTGCGTTTTTTTCGTATAGCGCCAATTTGGCTCGCACTGGTCGCGATACTGGCATTCAGTTTGGATGAGAGCGACTGGCAGCAGCGATTTTCACCCTCCATGCTCGCCATCACACATCTGCTGATGTTGGGTTTTGTGGGCAATATCATGATTGGCGCTTTGCTACAGGTCAGCGCGGTACTAGCGGGTGTTCGGGCGAAAAATCCGCTCTTCTGGGGTAGCCAGCTATGGCTGGCACTGCAAAGTGGAACCGTGCTACTGGCAGTCGGTTTGTGGCAAATGCAGCTGATCTGGCTGCAGGGCGCGGCATTTATCCTATTCGCCAGTCTGGGTGGATTGGTGTTTTGGCTGCTGATCGCGCTATGGCGCAGTGGCGTCGCGACGCCATTGCGCTGGGCGATCGTGGGTTTGGGCTTAACTGTTCTGAGCGGCACGCTGCTGGTCAGTTTGCTCAGCACGGGCTGGCCCACAATCGCGCTGCACGATCTGTTGCGCGCGCATATTGCGCTAGGCAGCATGGGCTGGATCGTTGGTCTGATCGTCGCCGTTGCCTTTACCGTCGTTCCGATGTTTCTGGTCGCACCGGCGTGGCCAAGCCGTTTAAATCGCTATTTGTCGCTAGCCTTGCTGGCGACTGTATTGGCAGTTGTGCTTGATGCACGTTTGCTGATTCTGCTTACACTCCCCGTACTGAGCTGGTTTTTGACGCTACTGAAACTACTCAAACAAAGCCAGCGCCGCGCCGATCCTGCGCGCTACTTGTGGGGCTGGGGTGGCTTCAACCTTTTGCTGGTGGCGGTACTAACCCCATGGATTGATGAATTGTCCGCACTTTTTGACACACCATCACAAGCCCCCGTCATTCTGGCCGGCTATTTCCTATTCGCTGGCGTCATCCCGATTATCACCGCCATGTTGGCTAAAATTATCCCCTTTTTGCTCTGGATGGAGTTCAGACTACAAGTCAAAAGCGGTGGCAATCTGCGACATATGGGGCAACTTTTCCCCGAACGCTGGCTCAGAAAGTTGGCATACCTAAGCTTTACCATGAGTATGTCTTTCTTGCCGCTGTACTTATTTGCATCGAAGGCAATACCCATTTTTTTATTAATTTATGCCGCTAGCTTAAGTTATTGCCTAGAAAAAGCCTTGAGGGTACAGAAAAAAGCCTACTTTTCTTAAGTCTTAGTGGGGAAATTCTCGCTAGGCGTACGAAATGCCTACTAGACATGATGCTCAGCTACGACACATCAGTGACCACTTTGGCCGAACTGTCGATGCCAGTGAGTGAAATATGAGAGACCGCTAACCAAGCGGTTGCGGTATTAATTATTTCTAGAAAAACCCAAAGCTACTCGGCTAAAACGGAGAAGCTTGCAGTCTAATGTTGAGCCATCAACTTTGCCTATTAGATTCATACAACCAATAGCTAAAGTAATCACCTCAGGCAACATATATTGCTTGCATGCCAATAGCAGCATTAGAAAATTCATCAGGTGGGATATATCGCCCTTGCGAGTTAGCATCAAGATAATCAGCCCACCACTGCAGCATGCGCTGGCGTTCAGCCAAATACAAAGCATTGCGCTTGTAAATCTGCTCTACGCGATTGCCACTGCCGCCTTCGTGTCCAATGTGTCGTTCGATTGCATCACGGCTAAAACGGTTTGATTCATTGAGCGATGAAACCATCATGGTTCGAAAGCCATGTAGGCAGATGTCGCTAGCAGTGTTGTATCCAATCTTCTTCAACATATTGTTGACTGTATTTTCACTGATCGGTGTACCTAATTTGCGACCTTGAAATACAAAAACTGCATCACCGTTTAATTTACGCAGTAGTGTAATCAGCTCAATTGCTTGATGAGACAAGTAGATGATTCGTTCACGGCGCATTTTCTCACCGCGAACTGAATTCGGTACGCCCTCTACTTCCTCACGTTCGCCTGGAATCGTCCAAATAGCTTTGTCTAAATCAAACTCAGTCCAACGAGCAAATCGAAACTCGGATGAGCGCGCCCCTGTCAATAAAGCAAACTTGGTGGCCGTTTTGACTGTTACCAAACCTTGGTAAGCATTAATCCGACTCATTAGCTCAGCTAACTCAGATAGCGGCAATGCTGGGCGATTAACCGGCTTGCGTGTTGGAATAGCCCCTTGCAGATCTAAGGCAGGATTTGACTTGATCCTTCCAATCTGCACGGCATAGCGCATAATAACGGTTATGTATTGGCGATAAGCTTTTGCAAGATTATAAGTACCTCGCTGAGCCACGAAAGTCAGTGGCTGAAGCAGATCATGGGTTGCTAAGCTATCAACAGCTCGATTTCCAATGATCGGGAAAATATCAGCAATGAGGCGTTTCATAATCCGCTCAGCATGACTAGGGATCCAGGTTCCACTCTTGACCTCTTTTTTGTGCCATGCCCGCGCTACGGCCTCGAAAGTATTTTCTTGCTGATAAAGCTCGGCGGCTACTTTTTCTTCTCTTGCTTTTTTTGCAGTGGTTGGCTCTACGCCATCAGCCAACATTTCTTTGGCCTTGAGTGCACGAGCTCTGGCATCAGCTAGATCAGGCTTACTCAGATTACAGACGCCCAGCGATATTGTTTTTTGTTTACCCTGATATCGATACGGTAGCTTCCAATAGCCAGAATCGCCCATCACCCATAAAGACAAGCCAAATCCACAGGCAATTTTGCAAGGAGGCGACTTCAGCCCTGAAGCGATATATTCTTGAGCTTGACCTATTTTTTTCTTGAGAGCCAGAACACTTAAATTATCCGATTTTGATATGCCAGCCATCAGCGAAACCCTCTTTTGATACCCATTGATTAGCCATTGTTGGTTCATTTGATGGTCTTTTTCAATAAAAAAACACATCAAACTCAACAAGATCAATACGTTGGGCATCTAATCGAGTGTCGTGTTGGCACCACAAAAAACATTAACCCCGACAAGCTCAGCTTCGCGGGGTTTTTTGTTGTCTATCGCAACCCCTGCCAAACCCGTTGTACTGCTACGCGCTACCACTTACAGAAAATGCCAGCCTCAGCTTTTACAGCACTTCGCAAATGGATTTATCCAAGCTGGGCGAATCCAATATCAAGGCCAATCTGAAAAAATACATCCAGTCATTTAGCCGCGATGCGCACGAGATTTTTGATCACTTTAAATTTGCCGAATTCATTGGCCTCTTGAACGACGCCAATCTGCTGTACAAAATCGTGCAGAAAGTGCGCCTTACCGAAATAAATCGGGACGTAGATCAGATCGACTTGCGACAAACCTCGACAGTGATGCAATATCAAATCATCACTCAAGGGGCAACGATTGTGGGCGCTGGACTCGCAAGCCGCCATTTTCAAGAGCTTAGACTTTGCAATTGCCAATCACCATTGCAGTAATCTCCCAGCATCCTGAAGATTTTTTAACCTACCGCCAAACCTTGCTTTTGAAAAAAGAATATGGAATAAACAAAGCCTAATGATGGTGAGCAGAATCAAAAGCATGGCACAAACCTGCCCCGATTGGCTAAAAATAAAACGCTAGCTCCAACATAACTTCGAAGCGATTGCCCTCGAATAGCATACTAAAGAATAACCAGCAGCATCTAGGTTGCAAGTCAGGCAGATCGCATTATGAAATACTTAAAAACCGATATTTCTCCAATCGTCGCTCAGCGGACAACCCTAGAAAGAAGCCAACACAAACAAAAGCCCGCAGGCTGCGGGCTTTAAAAATTAAATCATCTACTGCGCATTAGAATGGAATATCGTCTTCGAAGTCATCAAAGTTGCGCGCTGGTTTGGCTGCGGCTTGGGGTGGCGCTTGGCGCGGGGCTTGTTGCATCGGGGCGCTGTATTCTTGGTTGAAATCGTCGCCGCCACCTTGTTGGTTGTAGCCGCCCCCCATGCCACCGCCTCCATCGCCACGACCGCCGAGCATTTGCATTTGGTCGGCGATAATTTCCGTGGTGTAACGATCGGCGCCCGTTTGCTTGTCTTGCCATTTGCGCGTTTGCAAACGACCTTCGATGTATACGCTGCTGCCTTTTTTCAGGTATTGACCCGCAATTTCAGCCAAACGGCCATACATGCTGATGTTGTGCCATTCGGTTTTTTCTTGTTTTTGACCGGATTGCTTATCTTTCCAGCTTTCTGTCGTTGCAATCGAAAAATTGCACACCGCATTGCCGTTCGGCATAAAGCGGGTTTCTGGGTCGCGGCCCAAGTTGCCAATCAATAAAACTTTATTCAATGAGGCCATTCGTACACTCCAATTCGTTCAATTCAAATATTTAAGCGGTTCAATCTCGGTACAAAACAAGGCAGCAAGGCAATCAAACCCTGCGCTGTTACAGACCGACGTATTCAATTGGTTTCGTCAATTAATTGCTCAACAGCGGCTTCGTCGTAGCCATCTTGCAGCACTTTAAGCAAGGCGACGCGTTCATCAAGTAGCACCACGGCTTCCTTTACACCATCAATAGCGCCTAGTTTAGCAGACAGCAGGCCAGCGTCGCCCGACCATTCCTCGCCAATGTGAAACATTTGGGTTTTCACTGGCAACGGAGGGCGCATTCCCCATGACACCCCCAGCCAAATCGCCATCAAACCAGCGCAGAGCGCAAAGACCGGCACTGGGCTTTGGAAATGTTGATACAAATACCCCGCCAGCGCCGAGCCAATAAACATGCTCGCCGCTTGGCAAGTGTTGTAAACACCCATCGCGGTGCCTTTCGCGGCGGTGGGGGCGATTTTGGAAATTAACGATGGTTGCGTGGCTTCCAGAATATTAAACGCGATGAAGTAGATGGCTAACCAAGCGACAATCCACGCCAAACTAGGCATCCACAAAGTCATTCCCAGTTGCGCGATGAACATCAAAGCAATTGCAAACAAGAAAACTTCTTTCAGGTGATGTTTTTTCTCACCATAAATAATCGCTGGCACCATGAGCACAAAACCCACCACGACCACTGGTAGGTAAATCCACCAATGATGCGCTACATCAACACCACCGACTTTGGTCAGCAACAACGGCATCACGGTAAACATCGCCATTTGCGCGGCGTGCAGTGCAAATACACCGTAATTGAGGCGCAATAACTGCGCGTCTTGCAATACTTGTGGCAAGCGGCTGGTATTGGCTTCGGCATCCGAATGAAAACGAGACACCGTAGGATTAGGAATGATTTTCCACACACCGATGAGCGCAAAAATACCCAACATACCGGTCAGCAAAAAAATGCCGGGCAAGCCAATCCATTTGGCCAAAGTGGGCGCCGCCACTAAAGAAATCGCAAACGACGAGGCAATCGCAGCGCCAATCATCGCCATCGCCTTGGTGCGATGTTCTTCACGCGTCAAATCGGCCAGCAAAGCCGTCACCGCCGCCGAAATCGCGCCTGCGCCCTGCACCGCGCGGCCAACAATCAGCCACGCAATGTGATCGGCCATCGCACACATCAGCGAACCAATCACAAATAAAGCCAAGCCGATGTAGATGACTTTTTTGCGGCCAACTCGGTCCGACCACATGCCAAATGGCAATTGCAGCAAGGCTTGCGTGAGCCCGTAGGCACCAAAGGCCAAACCCACCATCGTGTGATTTTCACCACCGGGCAAATGCCCTGCGTACACCGCAAACACTGGCAGAATAAGAAACATGCCCAGCATTCGCAGCGCATACAAACCAGCAAGGCTAGTGGCGGCGCGAAATTCAAGGGCAGACATGCGAGAAGCAGCAGACATCAGGCGACACATTCAAAAAGGATGGGCGATTTTAACAGCTCAGGGCATGAATGACAGCGTTTGCTTTGGGATCTGGCGAGAAGTCTTCGCAGAGTAAAATAGATCACGTACAACATCAATGGGTATATTTCTAAATACAAGTCTCGTTAATATCTACAGAGAAATACCCATAGTAATTCGACCATGCTCAGATTAGATGTTGATATTGTTTCTCGATCGTCGAGCTGGGGATTTTAAAACATCTCATATCAAGCCGACGAAGTCGGTGCGGATATATGGGTCGCCTTCTTTTGCTTACTTTTCGCAGCGAAAAGAAAAGTAAGTCCCCGTCGCGGATTGCGACTGTAAAACACCGTGCCGTAGGCACTTAAAACCATCGACACGTAATCTGAACAAAGCCAGCAATTCAATTAAACTTCTGAATTTGCCGGATGCGCTCGATTCGCTGCGTTCGCCAAATCAGTAAAACACGGATCCGTTTCGGCCAAGCGCGTAAACTTTGCGGCAAACCATGGCGCGTCGTACCAGCCGACATTCACGCTGTGCTTCACATCATCCCACAAGGAAAAAAACCAGCGCCGCGCCGCATAACCTGCCGCCAACGAACATTGCTCGATATACGTTTCCAGCAAGCGCCATTGCGGATAGGCATCGGCCAAATGAAAAATATCTTGTTCGCGGTGACGATACGCCACGTCGCACGGATCAATCGCGGCGGTGGGCAAACCGGTGACCACGTCATATAGAAAATTACAGGCATGTGGATCGTCATGGCATAGCGACGACGGCCCCGTGATCGGCGCTAAAAATCGCTCACGCTCGTCCCATAATTTGGCATACGCTGCGCGCAACTCGGGGGGAAAATGGCGAATCATTCGCAACAATGAATTGCTGTAAAGGTCGCGTCCATGATTCAAAAGCAGGTAAAAACTCGTTGGTAAACGAGCCATCGGCATGCTCAAAACCACGCGCATCACTCACGGCATGCCATGCCAGCATCTGCTCAACAATCATCTGTGCTGTTTGCTGTGGGTTGGGTAAGAATTCTGGCAATTCCCAAGCAGGAACGCCGCTCAGTCTAGGCATCAGTAGCGTATCCAACTCGCCCTGCTCACTCGCAACAAAACCATGGAACAAAATCTCCGGCATCGGCAATACACTATGTGGCCGCAGACGATTTAAAGCATTCACTTCGCTCGCCAAGCGGCCAGCTTGCCGCGAGAACTTCACCACATACTCGCCCTGCTCGCTGGTAATAAAAACCACGTGCCCATAAAAACTGGGGACCTCGCCAGCAACCGTGACATTTTCAAGGCCAACTTGTGCCGCTAGCCCTAGAGCAGGCTCTCGATAGTGTGAAGTTTCCATAGTGAGGAGTCTCAAGAAGTTGGGTTTAGGGTATATTACCCGATTGCCTTGCGCCCCCACTATTTCAATTCTGGATTCAAACCTGACTTTGTCGGCGTCGTCTTTGATTCAGAATCGAAATATACCGAGCTGCGCCGCTTTCAATGAGAAGAAACATGTATCGTGCGACCGAACAAACCGATATCCCGATGATCCGCATCCGCGGAGCCCGTACGCATAATTTAAAAAACGTCAATTTAGATTTGCCGCGCGGCAAATTGGTGGTAATTACCGGGCTATCTGGCTCGGGAAAATCATCGTTGGCGTTTGACACTTTGTATGCCGAAGGTCAACGACGTTACGTTGAATCGCTATCGGCGTACGCACGGCAATTTTTGCAATTGATGGAAAAGCCTGATGTCGATTTGATCGAAGGCCTGTCGCCTGCGATCTCCATCGAGCAAAAAGCCACCAGCCATAATCCGCGCTCGACGGTCGGTACCGTCACCGAAATTCACGACTATCTGCGCCTGTTGTTTGCTCGCGTCGGCACGCCGTTTTGCCCTGAGCACAATCAAGCGCTGGAAAGCCAAACCGTCAGCCAAATGGTCGACCATGTATTGGCACTGCCCGAAGACACCAAGCTAATGATTTTGGCGCCGGTGATTATGGGCAAAAAAGGCGAAAACGCTGACTTGCTCGATGATTTACGTGCGCAAGGCTTTGTCCGCGTCCGCATTGACGGCGAAGTGTTTGAGTTGGATGAAACACCAAAACTCGACAAAAACAAAAAACACACCATTGATGTCGTCATCGACCGCCTCAAAGTGCGCGCTGATTTACAGCAGCGCCTAGCAGAAAGTTTTGAAACCGCACTGCGCCACGCCGAAGGCCGCGCGATTGCGGTGGAAATGGATTCAGGCAAAGAGCATTGGTTTTCAGCAAAGTTTGCCTGCCCGGTGTGTAGCTACAGCTTGCCCGAACTTGAGCCGCGCTTGTTCTCATTTAACAACCCGATGGGCGCGTGCCCCTCGTGTGATGGCCTCGGGCATCGCACCTTTTTTGACCCACGCCGCGTCGTGGCGCACCCCGATTTGAGCTTGGCAGCAGGTGCAGTTAAAGGCTGGGATAAGCGCAATCAGTTTTATTTTCAAATGCTGATGAGCATCGCTGAGCATTATGGTTTTGATATCAATACCGCATGGAATGAGCTAACTGAAGAAGTGCAAAATGCGATTTTGTACGGCTCAGGCTTTGATGAAATCGCCTTTATGTACACCAATGAGCGTGGCCATAAAGTCGAACGTGTACATTCGTTTGAAGGGATTATTCCGAATTTAGAACGCCGCTATAAAGAAACCGATTCGATGGCGGTGCGTGAAGAACTCGCTAAATATCAAAACAATCAAGTTTGCCCAAGCTGTGACGGCGCGCGTTTACGCCTTGAAGCGCGTCATGTCAAAGTTGGGGGTATCAATCTGCATGCCATATCTAAAATGGCCTTGCGCGATACACTGCACTTTTTTACTCACCTACACCTCGAAGGTGCCAAAGCGCAAATTGCCGAAAAAATCGTCAAAGAAGTCGGCGAGCGTTTGGGCTTTTTGGTCAATGTGGGTCTGGATTATCTGTGCCTTGAGCGCAGCGCCGATACCTTGTCGGGCGGCGAAGCACAGCGGATTCGCTTGGCGAGCCAGATTGGTTCTGGCCTGACTGGCGTCATGTATGTGCTTGATGAACCGTCGATTGGCCTGCATCAGCGCGACAATGATCGCCTGATCGGCACGCTGATTCATTTGCGCGATTTGGACAATACGGTGATCGTTGTCGAACACGACGAAGACGCAATGCGCGCGGCCGATTGGCTGATCGATATGGGCCCCGGCGCAGGTGTACACGGCGGTGAAGTGATTGCTTACGGCAAGCCCGATGACGTGTTTAATAATCCAGATTCGATTACCGGCCAGTTTATGACCGGCAAACGCAAAATCCACATGCCAGAACAACGCCGCGTTCCCACAGAAGACCGCTGGTTACAGATCAAAGGCGCGAGCGGCAATAACTTGAAAGACGTCACGCTCGATTTGCCGCTGGGCATGATGGTCTGCATTACGGGTGTATCGGGTTCAGGCAAATCAACACTGATTAACGACACACTGTACGCGATTGCGGCGAGAGAACTGAACGGTGCGGGGATTGAATCGTCGCCGTACCGCGAAGTCAGCGGTCTGCAACATCTGGATAAAGTCATCAACGTCGACCAATCGCCGATTGGCCGCACGCCACGCTCGAACCCCGCCACCTACACGGGCCTGTTCACGCCGATTCGTGAACTGTTTTCTGGCGTACCGATGGCGCGTGAACGCGGTTATGGGCCGGGGCGTTTCTCGTTTAACGTCAAAGGCGGCCGCTGCGAAGCGTGTCAGGGCGATGGCGTATTGAAAGTAGAAATGCACTTTTTGCCCGATGTGTACGTGCCGTGCGACGTCTGCCACGGCAAACGCTACAACCGCGAAACGCTGGAAGTGCAATACAAAGGCAAAAACATCACCGAAGTACTGGAAATGACCGTTGAAAACGCGCTGGAATTTTTCAGCGCCGTACCAACCGTCGCGCGCAAATTGCAAACGCTGATGGACGTCGGCTTGGGCTACATCCGCCTCGGCCAAAGCGCAACCACGCTCTCAGGCGGCGAAGCACAGCGCGTGAAACTCGCGCTCGAACTCTCCAAACGCGACACCGGCCGCACGCTGTATATCTTGGACGAGCCCACCACCGGTCTGCATTTCCACGATATCGACTTGCTACTGACCGTCGTGCAACGCCTAGCGGCGCACGGTAACTCAGTCGTCGTGATTGAGCACAATCTGGACGTGATTAAAACCGCCGATTGGATCATCGATCTAGGCCCCGAAGGCGGCGCAGGCGGCGGGCAAATCATCGCCACCGGCACACCGGAAGATGTGGCAGCCAATATGGCGAGTCATACAGGGCTGTATTTGGCAAGGTCGTTGGGGATTTCGAGGGAATAATTTCCATGATAGGTATATGGCTGTAGTCGATTATTAAATTGGGCTACAACCATATACTCATACAGCACCAGCGTAGGGCGGCTTAGCTGAAGGCGTAACCCGCCAATTTAGCGATTGATCCAAATCGGAGTTCAGCGCGGGTCACGACCCGTATATGGACTCCTCCCGGTTTGCAAGCATTTCTCAG
>NZ_WOFE01000005.1 GCF_016881405.1 Deefgea chitinilytica | reverse complement strand
CTTGCACGGTGCCGCGATCCGAATCGCCGACGCCATTGCCGATATTGGCGACATCATTCGTGCCGATAATCGTAATGGTGACGTTGCTGCTGGTGCCGTCGGCTAATTGTACGGTGAAGGTTTCGGTTTTCGTTTCACCCTCAGCCAAAGCTTGGACATTGTCGGCGCTGTTATTGAGCGTATAAGTCCATTCTCCTCTTTCGTTGAGGCTGAATTTGCCAAAAGTGCCGATGGTGTCGACTTGGGTTTCAAAGACTGCCTGTTCTGCATTGCTACCTGTAATTAATAAAACGCCTTGGCTACTGAGTTTGACATCTTCTTTTACGCGACCAAAGTCTTCACTGAGGGCTAGTTCGACAATAACGCGGGTCTCTGAGATGGGTTCATTCAATTGACTAAAATTGCTGCTGCCTTGGCTGAACGGAAAATTAAATTGCAATGGGTTTAATTGCTCGTTGATGCGTTCTAAACGAACAAAGCTATTGCCTTCGTTATTGCTAGTGCCAGCATTGAGGCCCGCTGCGGTTGGGTCGAGTTCGACAGATAAATCTTTGCCGCTATTGAGCGCTTCAATAATCGGATCAAGGCTAGGTGCTGCTAGATTGACCGCTGGTGGCGGCTGGGCTGGCTCTTCGTCAATCAGTACGCGGCTGTCTGGATTGAGCTGAGTGATTTGGCCGTTGGGTAGTCCAATACTAAGGTGTTCATTTGAGCCGGTGACAATAATTTGGCCTGTTTCCAGAGCCATCCCTGCTTCAAGTGGATGTAGTCGCCCATCTGCATCTTGAATATGGCCGCGCCCTTCAAGGACAAAGATTTCTTTTCGGCTATTTTCAGGTACAGCGATGCGATGTTGCGAGGCCATGATAAAAACCAAGGTTAGTTTAAGCTAACGCAGAGTTTACATGTGCTGAATGAAAAATTCGATTGTACTAAAGTTACAATTTAAATTTTTAATTGATGCCGTTGACTTTAAGCGCGAGCTGCACGCGATCGTTGATGTTTAGTTTCTCAAAGCAGGCACTGAGGTGTGCTTTGACGGTACGCTCGGTAATGTTGAGTGTGCGGGCGATTTCTTTATTGCTTTGTCCGCGTGCGGCGAGGTATGCGACTTCGCGTTCTCGCTCTGATAGGCTAGTGAGTGGATCAATCTTGGCTGGAAGCTGATTGACGGCTTTGAGTAAGCGCATCACCAGGCTGCGGCCCGCCCAAATTTCGCCTGAATTGACCGCACTGAGCACTTGTTGCAGCAGCTCTTTCGGTGCCGCCGCATGACAATATGCGGCCGCGCCAGCCAGCAGAGCGGCATAGCCTTCTTCGTCGCTTGGGTTGGTATTGACGACGATCACGCGCTGATGCGCCATCCGGCGCGCCCAAATCGGATTATCCCAAGTCGGTAAATCTGGGTATTGGCTATCGACTACGGCAATGCTGTCGCTAGGGTGAGACCATGCTTGCGTGACCGGTTCGACGTGGTCAAATGTGGCTTGCCAGTGTCTGAGTAAGCCAGCGTCGTTGCTATAAAAATAAATGATTTGGCTCATCGTTCAGTCAATGCAGAGGATTTAGCGCGGAGTACCGGCTTGATTAAGTAAGATAAGATGGTTTTCTTACCCGTTAAAATATCAACTTCAGCCATCATGCCGGGAATAATCGGGAGACGTTTACCGTCTTTTTGCAAATAACTCTGCTTTGTTTTGACTCGAACCAAATAGAAGGCATTTCCTTTTTCATCTTTGACCGTGTCCGCGCTGATATTGACCACTTCGGCCTCGAGCCCGCCATAAATTGAGAAGTCATACGCTGAGAATTTCACCAGAGCCGGTTGACCAACACGTAAGAAGGCAATGTCTTTGGGCATCACTTTGGCTTCGAGTAGCAGGCTTTCACCGGCAGGTACGATTTCAATAATGTCTTTACCGGGCTGTATGACACCACCAACGGTATTGGCGAATAATTGCTGTACCGTACCATCCATCGGCGAGCGAATTTCGGATTGTTTGACGCGATCAGCAAGACCCAAATTGCCTTGGGTAAGGCTACCTAGCTTTCCTAGCGTTTCTGCTAGCTCGGTGCGGGCTTGGTTACGGAACATCAGTTCCACTTCTTGTACCTTGCGGCTAGCTTCGGCAATCGATGCTTGGATGCGGGGTATTTGAGCAGAGGCCCCGTCCATCTCGCCTTTGTAGCGCGATACATCACGCTCTAATCGTAATACTTCAACATCTGATACCGCGCCGCTTTTCAATAATGGGCGGGTAGCATCGAGTTCTTTTTTGGTTAACTGGTAACCTTGGCTCGCTTGCTCGCGGCGAGCGCGGACTTCATTCAACTCTTGCGTACGTTGATTCAGTTGTTGCCGCGCTACACCCAAGCTGGCATCGAGTTCGGCCATTTTGGATTGGTAGAGTATTTTTTCTTGAGCTGCGATATCGGGCGTTTCTTTTTCGACTTCTGCCGGCATTTCAAAGGTCTTGCTGTTTGCAATTGCATCCAAACGGGCGGCTTTGGCTTTGAGCGATAAATACTGAGCACGCCCTTCATTGAGTGA
Source organism: Deefgea chitinilytica (assembly GCF_016881405.1). Taxonomy (GTDB): domain Bacteria; phylum Pseudomonadota; class Gammaproteobacteria; order Burkholderiales; family Chitinibacteraceae; genus Deefgea; species Deefgea chitinilytica. The sequence goes on along the minus strand of NZ_WOFE01000005.1, from coordinate 170,397 downwards.
CGATTCAAAGCGAGTTGAGTCGATGGTGATCAGTAGGTCGCCTTTTTTTACTGCCTGGCCTTCTTGCACCAAGATGCTTTTTACCATACCGCCGTCTAGGCTTTGAATGACTTGCAATTCACTGGATGGAATTACACGGCCATCGCCTTTAGTGACTTCATCAATTTTGGCAAACGCCGCCCAAAGGATGAGCACCAACACTGCTAATGCGGCGGTGCGAATCAGTAAACGCGCACCGCGTGGGCTTTGCTCCATAATGACGTTGTCGGCATCGGCAATGAAATCCCTATCATCAATTAAATCGCGTTTCTCAGTGGCAAATAAATAGCGGTCAAACCATTCATTGCTCTTGTTTTGCAGGCCATCCCAGCCTTTTTTGAGCATCATTAGGATTTTGTTCATACGGTACCTCTAGCTTTACCGCTGCGGCGGCGGGCTAGCACTGCGACGATTTTTTGTTCTGGTTTGCTCATGCTGCGCCCCCAGCCTTGCCGATGCGGCCTTGTTGCAAGGCTTCGACGACTTGCGCTTTTGGCCCATCGGCCATCAGTTGGCCTTGATCAATGACGATGAGGCGATCAACAAGCTCAAGCAGCGAGGTGCGGTGCGTGACCAAAATCATTGTTTTGCCGACCAAATAAGTGCGTAAGCGTGATTTGAGGCGCTCTTCGCTTTGGTGATCCATTGCGCTGCTCGGCTCGTCGAGCATGAAAATCGGTGGGTCATTTAGCGCAGCACGGGCAATCGAAATCGCTTGGCGTTGCCCACCGGATAAGGACTCGCCACGTTCGCTAATCGGCATTTCAAAGCCACGCGGGTGTGCGTTCACAAAGTCAGAAATCCCGGCTAAATCAGCTGCCGCAATGATGTGGCTGTCTTCTGCATACGGTGCACCCATCGCGATATTTTGGCGCAAAGTACCAAAAAAGAGCAGCGGGTCTTGCGGTACATAGCCGACTGCGCGGCGTAGTTCGGCAGGGTCGATTTGGCGGGTATCGATTCCATCGATAAGTACTGCGCCTTCTGTAGGCTGATACAGTCCTAAAATCAGTTTTTCGATGGTGGACTTGCCCGAGCCAATTCGGCCGATAATGGCGAGTTTCTCACCGGCTTTCATTTTAAAACTGACGTTATTGAGTGCAATATCATCGCGGCCTTCGTATTTGAAAGTCACATTACGAAATTCGATATCGCCACGGAACGATTCACGGTGTAAGAAATTGCTATCTGCTGGGCGCTCGATTGGCATTTGCATATGCGATTCCACTGCACCAAGTGAAGTCTTGGCATTTTGGTATTGCATCAATAGCCCAGCGACTTGCCCTAGCGGCGCCATCGCGCGACCTGCCAACATCGAGGCGGCGATAATGCCACCCATACTGAGTTGCCCTTCGATCAGTAAATAAACCCCAACAATCACAATGACCACCGAGACCAATTGGGTAATCGCTTGTGCAAAATTGACTGTGGTGGTTGACATTAGCTTGAGGCGACCGCCGATTTGCGCCAAGAACTGCGTGGCTCGCTCCCAGCGGCGCTGCATTTCGCTCTCTGCGCCCATGATTTTGATCGTTTCAAGGCCGACCATACTTTCAACTAGTGTGGCATTGCGCTGCGCCGAGGCGCGTTGTGTGAGTTCAACCAGTTGATTCATTTTGGCTTGCGCCAGCCAAGCAAACACAACGATCAGAATGGCACCAATCAACGGTGGCAAGACCAGCCACGGTGAAATCCAGATTAAAACTAAGAAGAAAATCAGCACAAAGGGCAAATCCACCAAGGTGGTGATCGATGCTGAGGCAATAAAATCACGGACCGATTCAAAGGCGCGCAAATTGGCGGTGAATGAGCCGACCGAAGCGGGGCGGGCGCTCATGCGGATGCCGAGTACGCGCTCCATAATCAGCGCCGAGAGGGTAACGTCGATACGTTTGGAGGCGACATCCAAAATATAACCACGTGCGGTACGTAGCACAAAATCAAAGCCCAAAACGAGGATTGCGCCTAAGGCCAACACCCAAAGTGTTTCCATCGCGTGATTGGGGACGACGCGGTCGTATACATTCATCGAATACAGTGGCATCGCTAGCGCAAAGATATTGATGAGTAGTGCGGCGATTAGAGCATCGCGGTAAATTCGCCAGTTATCAAATACCACGCCCCAAAACCAATGGCGCTCGCGAATTTTTCCCATTTCGGGCGTGCGTAAATCAAAGCGAAAACGCGGGCGAACAATCAGTGTCAGGCCGGTGTAGAGCTCGCGTAGCTCTGCTTCGCTGAGCGTTTCAACGGATTCGCCCCCTTCGGGGAAGCGAACTTTGCATTGACCATCGGGCAAGCGTTCGAGCAAAAGGCAGGCGCGTTTGTCATTCAGCAATAAAATGGCGGGAAGTAGTCGCTCAGGAATTTCATCCAAATTGCGGCGCAGTACACGGGCCGACAATCCGGCGCGATGCGCGGCACGTGGCAGTAAAGAGGGCGTGAGTCGATTTTCTACCAGCGGCAAGCCTGCCGATAAAGCTTCATGTGTCCACGGCGAGCCGTGCAGCCTAGTGAGCTCGACCAAGCAGTCAAGTAGCGGGTCAAAATGAGCTTGGTTTTCGCTCACATGCCAATCAAATGCATGGGCGGCCGATGTAGTGGTGGAGCTATCCATAGCGACTCATTATCAACAAACGTGTGGTAAGCAAAAATATTAGCCCATCAGCATACGCGAAGTCAGCTTTTGTAACTAGGTACGAATTTATTGTAAGCGTAAACTTAGATTAATACTTTACCGGGGTTCATCAAACCCAAGGGATCAAGCGTCTGCTTGATGCTGTTCATTAATAGAAGTTCGGTGTTGCTGCGATATTCGCGTAATACCGATTTTTTGAGCTGGCCTATACCGTGTTCGGCGCTGATGCTGCCATTGTATTGAGCCACTAATTGATAAACAATGGCATTAATTACCGCCTCTTGCTGATAAATTAAAGCCGTTTTGTCGCTAAGAAATAGGTTGTAATGCAAATTACCGTCACCCAAATGGCCAAAGGCAACGATATTAGCGTCTGGATATTGCAAAATGATGTGAGATTCGCATTCAGCTAAAAATTGCGGTATCGCTCCGACTGGAAGGCTGATGTCGTGCTTAATGCTCACACCTTCTAAGCGCTGCGCCTCGGGAATGTGTTCACGTAAGCGCCAAAAATCAGCCGCTTGGCGTTGGTTTTGTGCCACATAGGCTTGTTCAAAGCCGGCTTCAAACAATATCGTCGCCAGTAGTTCAAGCAAATGCTCGCTGTCACCGCCATCAGATAATTCAAGTAAGACACACCATTCTGGTGCCTGCTCAAAGGGCGAGCTGAGCTTGGGAAAGTGTTGGTGCAGTAGTGTTAAGCAAGGGCGTGAGATCAGTTCAAACGAGGTAATTCGATCGCTGACTTTGGCTTGTAAATCACGCAGCAAAGTCACCGCATCTGCTGGCGAATCAACCGCAACCAAAGCCGTCGCGTGTGCCGTCGGTAAGGGATAGAGTCGCAATACTGCGCGGCTTATCAGGCCGAGCGTGCCCTCTGCTCCAACAAACAGCTGCTTAAGATCATAGCCGGTATTGTCTTTGCGTAAACCGCGCAGCCCGTTCCAGATCGTACCATCGGCAAGAACGACCTCAAGCCCGAGCGTGAGTTCGCGCATATTACCGTAGCGCAAGACATTGACGCCGCCCGCGTTGGTGGCCAGTGCGCCGCCGATTTGGCAACTGGCTGCAGCGGCCCAGTTAGCAGGAAATAGTCGGTTGGCAGCCAGTGCCGCTTGTTGCACTTGCTGTAGCGTCACGCCCGCCTCGACGGTAATCGTATTGTTGTCGGCGTCGACTTCAATAATCTGATTCATTCGTTCGAATGAAATAATGATGTTTTGCCCCGTTTGATCCGGCGTTGCTGCGCCGCATAAACTGGTATTACCGCCTTGTGGCACCATCGCAATGTGAAATTGCGCGCACAGCTGCACGATTTCAGCCAGTTGCTGCACTGAGTTTGGCCGCGCAACTGCGAGCGTTTGGCCTTGATAGCGGCGGCGTTGATCTATGCAGTAGGCGGCGGTGTCGTTGCCGAACAATAGACTGTGTGATTCAGCCCATGGCTGAAGTTGCTGTAGGAATTCGCTCAACATAATTTGGGCTTAATGAAGATCTTCGTCGTTCGCTTTCTTTTGGCAAGCGAGTCGAATCACTTTGAGTTGACGCGCAAAATTGCTGCACTTTTTGCACATCAATAAATGAATACGTAATTGAAGTGCCTCACCCACGCTAAGTGGGCGGTCTTGCGCTTCGGAGAGTAAAAAAGAAACTTCGCGGCATTTAAGCATCAAGAATGCCCCACGATGCTGGATTCAAACCAATTTTGTTCTAAGCACAGACGCAAACTCATCCGAGCACGATACAAAAGGACTGAGCAATTAGTCGTGCTAATTTCCAATTGATTACAAATCTCGCTCATTTCAAGTTCCATCACCTCGCGCATCGCAAACACCATTGCCGTGCGCCGCGGCATTTTGGTGGCGCATAATTCATACGTTTGCCAGAAATGACGGTCTTCGAGATGGGCTTCGGGTTTGCCCCAGTTACGCGGTGCTTCTGAGCCCCAGTGCCCCGATGTATCGAACAACACATCAAAATCACTGCGGTCGTTTTCTTCGTCGATCAGCGGTGAAATGAACTGCGGGTCGCGATAGCGGCGGCGATGCACATCCAGCACTTTGTACTTCAATATGCCCATTAGCCATGTTTTTAAGCTCGATTGCCCAGAAAATGACTCTGGCTTTTCGAGCGCAGCCAACAGCGTTTCTTGCACCACATCTTCGGCCAACTGCGCATCGCCCAATTGAAACAGCGCATAACGCAGCAAAGCAGAGTGATGTGTTTGCAAGTCGGTGGCTGAAAATGACATTAATTCATCCAGAAGTTTTGTCGTGCGGCGTGATGAGCAATCACGCGTTGGAAATGACTTGGGTCTTTGGCAAAGGTCATTTCACCTTCTGCTGGCTGGTAAAAATCAAGCAAACGCGATACCCAGAAACGTAACGCGGCAGCACGCAGCATAATCGGCCAATCGGCCATTTCAGCCTCAGTGAGTGGGCGCACCGATTGATAACCCGCCAGCATCGCGCGTGCACGCGCATCATCGATATCGCCATTCTCAAGCACACACCAATCGTTGAGTGTAATCGCCAAGTCGTACAGCAAAATATCGTTGCAAGCGTAGTAAAAATCGATAAAGCCGCCGACCTGATCGCCATTCATCAATGCATTGTCGCGAAATAAATCGGCGTGAATCACGCCTTGCGGGAGTTGATCGAATTTATGCTCGGATTGCAATGCGACTTCGGCGTGCAATAGTGCTGCGTCAGCTTCGCTCATAAATGGATACATCTTCTGCGCTGTGGCTGACCACCATTGCGGGCCGCGTGGATTGTCCATTTTGCCGCTGTAGCTTGCTGCAGCCAAATGCATTTGTGCCAGCATTTCGCCAACTTGGCCGCATTGTTCTGCATTGGGATTGTCGATGACTGCGCCCGGTAGGCAAGGCACTAGCAGCGTTGGTTTGCCGTTGAGTTCATCGATGTATTGATGCTGTAAATTGGCAATCGGCGCTGCCACAGCGATGCCGTGCTGCGCCAGATGCACCATCAAATTGACGTAATACGGTAATTCGTCGGCACGCAGCGTTTCAAACAAGGTCAGCACATAACGGCCATGCGTGGTGGTGACAAAATAATTGGTATTGGTCACACCCGCTGAAATCCCTTTGAGCTCTACCAGTTGCCCCAGTGAATAGCGTTGTAGAAAAGGGACGATGTCATCGTTGCTGACAGTAGTAAAAACAGACATGAGTACTCTCGAGATTGCAGTGTATTTCGCGTAGGTGCGCAGTATGAATCAACAGTGCGAGTAGGGCAAAACAAAAGCACGGCAATTAGCCTCTGGCCTGCTGTTTTGCCAAGCCGATTACCAGCGGAATAAAACCCAGCGTGGTACGGCGATATTTTCAGTTGGCCCACTTTGACGTACAAAATTACCGCGGCCATTTGGATCTACCAAATAATATTCTGGGCCCACGGCAGGCTGCACTTTAATTTGGTAGAGGTGACCGTTGATGCGGTATTCAGTCATCGTGACATCGCCGCGTTGTATGACGCGAATATCGGCTTTGGGTTGATCTTCGCTGCTTTCCGCTGGCATCGGTGGCGGTGTGTCGGCGACGTCCGCGGCAACAGCGGGGTAGGCTAGTAATAGGCTGAGGCTAATGATGAGGCTACGCATGGTTTATCCTTGGGGGTAGGCAAAATAAGTTCATCGCTAGTGGGCGGGTACAAAACGACGGTTAGACTCAACATCAATCTTGCTGATGGCTTTGAGTTTTCGCGACGTTGCTGAACGCCCCGCGGGCGTATAATGCACGCTGCAACACTTCATTCTTACAACAGTATAGAGAAATCTCGCATGGCGACGCTGCTTTTAATTGATGGATCATCTTATTTATATCGCGCTTTTCACGCGATTCGCGACCTTTCCGCGCCCGATGGTACTCCTAGCAATGCAGTATTCGGCTTTGTGAATATGCTGAAAAAACTGCGGCAGCAAACGCCGGCGGATTATATCGCGTGCGTGTTCGATGCTAAAGGAAAGACTTTCCGCGATGAGCTATATGAGCAATATAAAGCACAGCGCCCACCGATGCCGGATGAATTGCGCGTGCAAATCGAGCCGATTCATCAAGCCGTCGCGGCATTTGGTATCCCGATTTTGATGGTCAGTGGCGTAGAGGCTGACGATGTGATCGGAACCTTGGCGCGCGAAGCCAGCCGCCAAGGCATCACGACGATTATGTCGACCGGCGACAAAGACATGGCCCAGCTCGTTGATGACTACACCCGCATCGAAAATAGCATGACCGAAGAAGTGCTGCGCCGTGATGAAGTGTTTGCCAAATTTAATGTCTGGCCGGAGCAAATTGTTGATTATCTGACTTTGGTCGGCGATACCGTCGACAACGTGCCGGGCGTGCCCAAATGCGGCCCGAAAACCGCCGCCAAATGGTTGGCTGAATACCAAACGCTCGATAATCTAATCGCGCATGCTGACGACATCAAAGGCGTGGTCGGCCAAAACCTGCGCGATAGTTTGGCGTGGCTGCCGATGGCCAAGCAATTGGTAACGATTAAATGCGATGTGGATTTGAGCGCCGAGTTACCCAATGGCATTGTCGATTTGCAAACGACGCCCGAGGATAGTGCGACCTTATTGGCGCTGTTTAAACGCTTTGGCTTTCGTACTTGGACGCGTGAAATGGAAAGCCGCGTCGCGTCAACGCCTACAGCGCAAGTCGCACCAGCTGCGGTGGGCAGTAGTGGCGATTTATTTGCGGATATTGTCGATGGTATTGCTACTGAGCCATTGATTCAGAATGAGTTGCAAGAGATACCCAAGCCTATTATTGAGCGTCACTACGAAACGATCAACACCGCGGCCAAACTCAGCGAATGGCTCGCCAAAATCAACGCCGCCGAACTGACCGCATTTGATACCGAAACGACGAGTTTAGACGCGATGCAGGCACATTTGGTCGGGATGTCGTTTTCAGTTAAAGCGGGCGAAGCGGCCTATTTACCGTTGGCGCATACGGGGCCCGATCATCCCGAGCAATTGCCGTTGGACGCCACTTTGGCACTACTGAAACCGTGGCTAGAATCAACGACGCATCATAAAGTCGGCCAGAACTTAAAGTACGATCAGCATGTTTTAGCCAATTATGGCATCACGTTGGCAGGAATTAGCGACGATACACTGCTGATGTCCTACGTGCTCGCTAGCCACGAAAAGCACAATATGGACGACCAAGCCGCGCGCGAGCTCGGCGAAACGACGATCAAGTACGAAGACATTTGCGGTAAAGGCGCCAAGCAAATCGGCTTTGCCGAAGTCGATGTCGAGACTGCCACGCAGTATGCGGCGGAAGACGCTGATATTACTTTGCGTCTGGCGCATACCCTCAAACCTCGCCTAACTGAAAAATTATTCGAAGTTTACCGCGATATCGAAATGCCATCGCGCGCGGTGCTGTACACGATGGAGCGCAACGGCATCTTGCTCGATGCCGCGCTATTACAGCGGCAAAGCCACGATATTGGCTTGCGCTTGATTGAATTGGAAAACCAAGCCTACGAGCTGGCGGGTCAGCCGTTTAACCTCGGTTCACCCAAGCAACTCGGTGAGATTTTCTTTGAAAAACTCAAACTGCCGGTGGTCAAAAAAACGCCGAAAGGCGCGCCATCAACGGATGAAGAAGTGCTCACCGAATTGGCCAAAGATTATCCGCTGCCCAAAGTGCTGCTCGAACACCGCAGCCTGAGTAAACTCAAATCGACCTACACCGACAAACTGCCGCTGATGATCAACCCGAAAACCGGCCGCGTCCACACCAGTTTTAACCAAACCGTCGCCGTCACCGGGCGCTTGAGTTCATCCGATCCTAATCTGCAAAACATCCCTGTTCGCACCGCTGAAGGGCGAAAAATTCGCGAGGCATTTATCGCTGCGCCAGGCTACAAGCTGGTTTCAGCCGATTACTCCCAGATTGAGTTGCGCATCATGGCGCATTTATCGAATGACGCTGCGATGCTCAAAGCCTTTGAACTCGGCCACGACATCCATAAAGCCACCGCCGCCGAGGTGTTTGGTGTGCCGCTGGAAGAAGTGACCAGCGAGCAACGCCGCTACGCCAAGAGCATTAACTTTGGCTTGATTTACGGCATGGGCGTGTTTGGCTTGGCCGCGCAACTCGAAATCACCCGCGAAGCGGCGAAAACCTTTATCGAGCGTTATTTCAATCGCTTTGCTAGCGTGGCTGAATACATGGAGCAAACGCGGCAAATCGTTCGCGAACAAGGCTATGTGGAAACCGTATTCGGCCGCCGCCTGTGGCTACCCGAAATCAAATCGAGTAACGCCGCCCGCCGCGCAGGGGCTGAGCGCGCCGCCATCAACGGCCCAATGCAAGGCACCGCCGCCGATTTGATTAAATTGGCGATGGTTGCGGTGGCGGATTGGTTGGTGGCAGAGCAATTGCAAACTAAATTGCTGTTGCAAGTGCACGATGAATTGATTTTAGAAGTGCCAGAAAGCGAATTGGAATTAGTGAAAACCAAATTGCCGGAGATTATGGCGGGTGTGGCGAAATTGAATGTACCGCTATTGGCGGAAGTGGGCGTGGGGATGAATTGGGAAGAGGCGCATTAAGCGTTTTTCAATGTTTGGATTTTGTAGGTTGGTGCTGAGCTTGCGAAGCCCAATAATCGCGGTGAACGTTGGGCTGCATTTCATTTAGCACAACCGACGTTTTTTGATAAAGGTCTTAAGTTGTTGCATTTGGTGAACGTCTTAAAATTATTAGGCACTATTTTGATTGGCAATATAGTAATATTTTAAGATGATTTAGAGTGGTGATTTTTACTCAAAAAACCATACTTGACTGAACAATAATGTCCTATTGATTGAATTTATTATGAATGAGGTTTCTATGAAAATAGAACAAAAGAAGATTTCTCATAAGCATATATTTACTTTTAATAAAGATGCACTCAATTTTGCCTATGAGGACAAATCAGGTTCTGCAGATGTTGACATTCCGTATGCTAATATTTCGAAAAAAACCTCAATTAGAATTGATGAAAATACTTGGTTACGAAATGTTGGCTATGTGTGGATGGCTGTTGGTCTAATTGGATTGGTGATGAATGGCTGGCTATTATGGCTTCCGATTGGAATTGCCTGTGTTGCAATTTCTTTTTATACAAAAGTTAAGTTTACTGTTATGCAGAATGAGCATGGCGGAGTTTGGGTTATTCAAGATAAGAATCATGATAGCATTCTTGAAGAAATTCGAATTCGTAAGCAGCAACAATTGTTAGATTGGTATGGTGGCTTTAACTCAGAAAACACACTTAATCAAGAGATTGCTAAGTTCAAGTGGTTGGCTGAGCAGGGAGTGATTTCTGATTTGGAAGCTAATAATAAAATAGCTCAAGCAACCACTTTTTATCAAACTGATGATGAAATACCTAGATTATTAAATTAGCAGAAAGGAGTCTATTCAATTGCCCTACGAGGCTGTTGAAAGTACATGATGAATTGATTTTAGAAGTGCTGGAAAGCGAATTTAATTGGTGAAAGCCAAATTGCCAGAGATTATGGCGGGCGTTGCGAAATTGAATGTGCCATTGCTTGCGGAAGTGGGCGTGGGGATGAGTTGGGAAGAGGCGCATTGATGTATTATTTAAAATCGATTATGAAAAATGAAGAGTTATGTCCATAACAACATTAATTGAAGAGATACATGCTGATATAAAGCAACGCTATAAAGGAATGTTTTTTGCGCCTTTTGTAATCTCATTTTTAGCTGTGCATTGGAAGGTAGTAGTATTCTTCTTTTATGGACGCTTCACTTATGCAGAAGCAATTAAATTTATAGAAGAGAATGTTACTCTTAATTCTATATTGTACACGCTAATTTCTGTGTTGTTTTATATTGTTGCGCTCCCGTGGCTTGAAGTTTTGCTATTGAGATTTTCGTCTACAGGAAGAAAGAAACGTTCGGAACTTCAAGCAACAGAACTTGAGCAAATTAAAGTAAAAAGGCAAGCAATTGCGGATGCAATAGTTGAAGAACAACAAGCTCGAGTAAAACTTGATAAAAGCAGAAAAGAAATTGATCGAAGGAAAGCTGATGCCGATCTGGCAAAATTGTATGAGTCTATATTGTCAGAACAGTCATTAGAGTTCTTTGTTAATGAGATTGGGAAAGGAATTTTCGGTTCTCAATACCAAGCCCATATCCTAAATTATTTGAGTAACTCCAATTATGCTGCTGGTAAATTTTTTGATGTTGAACTTGAATCTTTGCATAAGAAATTTATTGCAACTCTTTCAGAGTTAAATAGTTCTCTTGAGTCTAGGGGGGAGGGTGAGAGGGTGTACTCATACCTTAAAGAAATTGGTAACAGGGCTATTGAACAGAAAAAAGCATTTCGATTGTTAGTTCGAGAAAAATTGGATTTTTAGAACTCGTAGCTCCGATTAGCGAAGCGTAATCGGAGACTTCGTGCACCACGCATCCCACGGGCGATTACGCTACGCTAATCGCCCCTACGCCCGTGTCATTTATCACCTACTACGACCGAATCACTATTGCCGCACCAATCTATCGGATAAATACCTGCCGCTACCGCGCGATGAAACGTTGAATATGGCCAATCAATCACACGAGATACATAACCATGTTTCAAGGGGTTGGCATGCACATAATCAACATGCCGCTGAAAATCAACTTCATCCCGAATCAAATGCTCCCAATAATGTCGTTGCCAAATTCCACGCTCACCCGCCGCTTCGCGTACAGCGGATATGCGTTCGGTTTTAGGCAAAGCACGAGAGAAACCACTTTTAATCAAACGCCAACGCAAACTGAAATCGCTATCGCCTGCAGGCAAGGTTAAAACTGCGTGCAAATGGTCGGGCAATACGACCCATGCATCAATCCAAAATGGGTACTTTCGTCTGACGTCGTGCACGTTTTGGCGCAGTAGATCAATTTCACGCACCAATAGATCATTACCATGCCGTTGCAATAAATTGACGGTGAAAAACCATGTTCCACCAGGAGTAAAAGCTCGTCGGTAATTGGGCATTTGATGAACTCATAGATCGCTATATATCAGTATGGCATACGTCCGATTACGCTTCGCTAATCGGACCTACGTTACTGCCCTTGCTTCGTCGTGAGCCAAACGATAAAGCTGTTTGTCTCCCTCCTCGCTGCGGTTTTCGCTACACGGGAATTTAAGCCCCAGATCCGCCATCAAGATATATACATGGTTGGTGTGTTGCTCTGAAATCTTTATTTATCAATGCTCACGTTGATACACCCATTCGCTAATTAGAACGGATTGCCCGTGGAGCCGCGCCGTTCGGGAGGCGGTTGGCAAGGCATGGCGGAGCTTGGCAACTTGTTGCCTTAGCGGAGACTGTGGCCTAGGGCCATTTTAAGACGCGACTGTTTGAGCTGCGCGACGCTAGCGCGCGGCGAGTTTTGCGGCGCCTCGCCGTGGCTTTTTCAAGCGGGGTTTCGCGGCGATCGGGCGCGCGGGGGTTGTTAGGGGTGGGGCAAGACCACCCCTAACTCGTCAGGCGGGCGAAACCGCCGGTTTTCCGCCTGCGCAGCAGGCTATGCGCCATCCGATTGCCACAATTCACCTAAGCTAAATTGCTGGGAAATTCCAGAAAGGGCTATCCTACAATCTAGCTAGCAAACTAATTCGTATTACATTCACATCGTAAGACAGGTTACCAAACAGGATATCTATGCTCTCTTTGTTGAAAGACATTGCGCTTCCATTTGCTATTTTATTTGGCTTATTGTGTATTGCTTTACTGTTTATCGGGAAACGACAAGATGCTAATGCGCAGGCGTTATTGGGTGAGCAATTGATTGCGGTTGCCCGTTTGAGTGATAAAACAACGTTCACTTCGAGTGGTATACATAAGGATCGTGGTTTTGAGGAAAAAGGCCCAACTCGCTATACATTGCATTATCAATACACCCATCCCTTGACTAGCTTGCCATTCGAAAGCCAAGCCAATGTGGAGAAAGCGACTTGGGATGCAATGCAGATCGATCAGTATTATCAAATTTTGGTTTCTCGCCAAGACCCTCAGTTAACCTCGTTGTTTCATGGGCAAGAGTTTGTTGATGGCGCGCAATTGGCGTATCGGCTGGCGGCGCTGTTTGGTGTGTTGGGGCTGTTATGTGTTGTGCTACGTTTTGTGGCTAGCCGATAGCGTATTGCTTGCGGGAGTACGCTTTCCTTGTTGCAGTAAGCTTTGCTCGCGCGTTGACTGCTCGCGTCGTTGGCAGACAAACGCATTAAATCTCTGATATTGAGAAGTTTTTATCTTTTGTGCAACGCAAAATAAGCGTTGCAGGCGCATGGTTTATTTTTGCCCTTGGTTTGTGCTGAAATCGGTCTACAAAGGAAACATAACAAACATGTCAATCTGCTTACAAAAGCAGGAAAGGTTTGCAAATGTGCCCGAATATGCCGATTAAACGCTCATTGGCGATTTTTTTATTTAGCCTTGCTGCTCCGGTGAGTGCGCTCAGTTTAGGTGAATTACAGCCTCAATCTTTTTTGGGCCAGCGTTTTAAGGGCGCAGTGAATTATCAGCTATCGCCAAGCGAAACGAGTTTGGCCGATTGCATTACGATTGCTCCGGCTGGCGGTGATTTGCCGTATATCGGCAGTAGCGATGTGCAAATTCGGCCGATTGGCGATGGCAATACAGGCACCATTATCATTAGTTCTAATCAAAAAATGAGTGAGCCTGTCGTGGCGCTCAATTTGCATATTCAATGTGGTACGCAGCAATTAAGTCGTGAATTTACGGTGTTTTTAGACCCAGCACCGTTAAATGAATTAGCCAGCACGAGTGCCGCCCGTCCGCTTGAAACCTTTAAAATTCGTCCTGAGCTTAAACCAGCCACCGCAAAAAAAGACACGACGCTGGCGGCAGTGGCGGCGCGCTATTACGCGGTAGATACGCCGCAATACCAGAAATACCTGAATCGCTTAAAGCAAGCCAATCCTGATGTTGCGACGACCGAAACGCTGATTACCGCGGGCAGCCCACTCGTGGTGCCGCCACGGCCGAAATTGGCGACTGCCAAAGTGGCGTCTGACGTGCCACTGAAAGAAACGGGGCAGCTTAGATTAGAAGACGGCGAGGCGAGCAAAAAGCCTGCGGTAGCGCCAATCAATCCCCAGCAAAATCCCGAGGCGTATGTTAAAGAGTTAGAAGAAAAAATTGTCACGCTGACCGAGCTGAAAAAACAATTGCAACTCGAGCTGGCTGAGCTCGATATCAAAATGACGCAAATTCAATTGGCCAACGCCAAGAGCGCCAGTGCGGCGGTTGCGAGTTATCCTGCTGCAGTGGCGCAGGCTAGCGCCGCGCAAGTGGCCGCGACTACGCCGAAAAGAGTGGTGCAAACCGTACAAGCTGCGCCGCCTACTCAAATCGAGCCTGTTGCTGAACCGAGCACCAATTGGCGTTGGGCATGGTGGCTATTGGGTCTGGCTGGGGTGGGCGGTTGCATTGTTTGGTGGCGCCGCAAAATGCAAGAGCAGGCCGAGCGCTGGGCTCATGAGGACATTAATGATGGTGTCGATTTGAACCGCAGCATTATGAGCATCATTCAAGCTAAAGTCGGTCATACGATGGCGCAGCAGTCGCCCAATACGGTGATGTCTTTATTTGGCGCTAGCGGCAAGAAAACCCAATCGGGCTTCGAGGTGAAAGAAGAGCTCGATAATCATCTCGATCAGGCGCAATACTATTTAGCCCAGGGTGAAACGCTCAAAGCGATTGATTTGCTTTATTCCGCAATTGATGAGGTTCCCGAAGACACTGAGCGCTGGTTGATGCTATTTCGTGTATTCCGTCAGCAGGTGATGAAAACCGAATACAGCGCTTTGGCGTATCGTTTTAAAGCCATTCATAAAGACGAAGGCGATTGGGAGTTGATTCGTAGTATCGGCAATAAACTCGATCCAGAAAACCCGCTGTTTATTCGCAAAATGGATGCGGCCAACGAGAAAACGGCGACGCCATTTGATCATTTTGATTCTGGCATGGCCGCAGCTGCGCCAGCCAAACCGGTCGAGCTGGAGATTGTGCCTGATTTTAGTGGCGCGCCGATCTTGCCTGAGCTGGATGCGGTTGAATTAGTGCCTCGGTCAGAGCAAGGCGCGATGCCGCAATCGAGTGATGAATTGATGAAGTTCTTAGTGCAAGACAACGAACCCGATGAACCGCCGCCCTTGTTGCCCGAAGTAGAAAAACATCGCTGAGTTTGGAGCCAATTTTGCTGCGAATTTAATTAAACTGAATCCACTGATCGAAGACATTTTTTGAGTGTATCTACCGCTGTGCTAATCTGAATATTGCTAAGCGCAGCATACCCAAGTAGCCAGCCGTTTTTCTCTACCTTGTCATAGTAAAATTGTGACAGTGGCCGCAGCGCTAAGCCTTGCGCTTGGCCTGCGGCGGTCCATTGCGACTCGCGCTCGGCCTCGATTTCAACCGCAAACTGCAAGCCACCATTGACGTTGACGGGGCGAATTACACTCGCGAGCGGTTGCAGGCAGTCCACCAGTAAATCCCGGCGGCTGCGATACAGCAGCCGCATTTGCCGGATGTGCGCGGCGAAATGGCCTTGCGTCATAAAATCCGCCGTGACCGCTTGCGCCAGTTGTGGCGTGTGGCCGTCAAACGCGGCGCGGGCATTGGCAAAAGCTGGCATCAAATCGGGTGGCAACACGAGATATGCGATGCGTAGTGATGGAAACAAGACCTTGCTGAACGTACCGACATAAATCACGCGACCATGCTGATCCAAGCCTTGCAGCGCTGGCAGCGGGCGCTGATCGTAGCTAAATTCGCTGTCGTAATCATCCTCAATAATCCATGCATTGTGTTGGTTCGCTTGTTCGAGCAAAGCCATTCGACGCGGCAAACTCATTGTCACGCCAAGTGGGTATTGGTGCGAAGGCGTTGTATAGATTAGCTTGGGTGGTAATAGGGTGCTAGATAGATCGGTGTTGATGCCGTCGTGATCGACCGGAACTGGAATGATTTTTGCACCAGCCGAACGCATCGCGTTGCGCGCGCCCAAATAGCCGGGCTCCTCGAGCCATACGGTGTCGTTCGGATCAATCAGCAATTGGGCAATCAACTGCAAGGCTTGCTGTGAGCTGGTCAGCACTAAAATCTGCGCCGCATCGCAGGCCACGCCGCGCGATTGCGCCAAATAGCCGGCAATCGCCTCGCGCAACTCAGGTAGACCTTGCGAATCGCCATAGCGCATCAAGCGCTCGCCGTCTTTTTTCCAGCGCTGTTGCGTCAGTTTGCCCCATAGCTCGCGGGGGAACGCGGTGGGGTCGGGTTGACCCGCGGTAAAAGCGGTGAATGGTGTGGTCGCATCGCGGCAACTGCCCGCTGCAACAATCAATTGCCCACGTTGCGATAAACCTGCAGCCGTTTTGCGCGGGCGGGGTTTGCTTGGCTGCGCTGCAATCGCGACAAAACTACCAACGCCCACTTGGCGGCGTAGATAGCCTTCGGCCTCTAGCCGTGAAAATGCCAATTCAACGGTACTGCGCGAGACTTGCAAATCCTGCGCCAAAACCCGTGTCGCAGGCAGACGGCTATCGAGTGGCAAATGCCCCGCCAGAATCGCGCGTCGTAAAGTGCGAGTCAGTTGCTCGTGCAGCGGTAAATCCGGCTGAGATTCAGCGGCAAACAAAATTGGCAAAGCGGACATTGGTCTGGTTTCTTAGTGAAAATTGGTTTGCGACACAAGGCCATTATGCCGCTACAGTAAAGCCTATGAACAGCGTTGAGGGCGGGATAATGAGAATTCGACAGGCAACGCTACACGATGCCGCCGCAATTGTGGCGCTGCATGCGAAGAACTGGCAACAGACGTATCACCAGTCACTGAGCGCGGCGTATTTGTGTGATCAAGTTCCGCAAGAACGTTTGGCCTTGTGGCAAACCCGCTTGCAGCAGCCCGCAGCGAATCAACGCATTTTGCTCGCTGAAAACGACGGTGAATTGTGTGGATTTGCCTGCGCGTTTGGCGGGCACGATGCGCGCTGGGGCACGTATATTGACAATCTACATGTTGCCGCCAATAAGCGGCGTAGTGGAGTCGGTCGGCATTTATTAGCGGCGATCGCACAATGGAACAATGCAGTGTATCCAGCGCTAGGGCTTTATTTATGGACGATAGTGATTAATACCTATGCGATTGAGTTTTATCAAGCGTGCGGCGCAGAGACACAAGATCTTGATGTTTGGCATGCGCCTGATGGCTCTGTCGTGCCGGTGATTCGGCTGGCATGGTCGGAAGCGCGAGGCTTGATGCGAGACCTAGATGAATACCAATAAGTGCTAAGTGTGTAGAAACTGAATGGGTTTACTGAGGAGTTGATGATGAGTGCAGTTTTATCGAGTGGCCTCGCGACGGCGAGTGAGTCTGAGCAATTTTTCGCTGCGCAATTGCAGTTTCGTACCGATTCGGCAGATTTGGCGGCGGATTTAATCGCGGCAGAGCCGCAAATTGTCGTCATTGATACGCGCTCCGTGGCGCACTACCAAGCGGCACATATTCCGGGGGCGATTTCATTTCCGCATCGATTGATGACAGCTGAATCAACCGCCAACTGGGATCGCAGCAAAGTCTATGTGACGTATTGCGATGGCATCGGCTGTAACGGCTCGACGTGGGGCGCGTACAAATTAGCGAAACTGGGCTTTCAGGTGAAAGAGCTGATTGGTGGTATCGACTGGTGGCCGCGTGATGGGTACGCGATTGCGACGGGCGATGAGCCAGGTGTATTGCTCGCTAGCTCAATTGAATGTGGGTGCTGATATGTATACGCCACCTCATTTTGTAGAAAAAGATCGCGCTAGTTTGCTGCATTTAATGGCTAACAATCCATTAGCAACCTTGGTGCAGATGACCTCGGAGGGATTAAATGCAAACTTAATCCCGCTGTATTGGTATGACGATGGCTCGGAATTGGGCGTGTTGCGCGGCCATGTGGCACGGAAAAATCCGCTCTGGCAAGAATCCGATTCAGCGATTCTGGCCTTGTTTCGGGCGAGTGATGAGTATATTTCTCCATCGTATTTTCCGAGCAAAGCCAAAGACCCGCGTGTGGTGCCGACGTGGAATTACGCGGTGGTGCAAGTGAAGGGAACACTGAAGGCGATTGAAGATGCCGATTGGCTGCTCACTTTGCTCAATCAAATGACCGCACAGCACGAAGCAGGGCGGGGCGAGCCGTGGCAAATTGCCGATGCGCCAGCAGAATATATCCAGAAAATGCTGGCGGCGATTGTCGGGATTGAAATTGCGATTACCTCACTCGATGGCAAATTTAAATTGAGCCAGAACCAAACCGCTGAAAATCAGGCTGGCGTTGCTGCCAATACGAAAAGCCCGGATTTAGTCGCTTTCATGCAAAGGTAACTTATGGTTTTAAACGAATTTGATCAGCCGGTCGGCGATCTCGTACCGAATTGGCAGCCTGCGCCGTTTCCACCGCATGTGACCTTGAGCGGCTGGGATTGCCGTGTTGAGCCGCTGAATCCTGCAGCCCATGGTGCGGCGTTGTGGCAAGCGTTTAGCGAGGACAGTGGTGCGCTATGGACTTACTTTGCTGAAGGCCCGTTTGCTAGTCAGGCTGATTTCTTGGCGTATCTTGCCCAACGCGCAGCCGCCAATGATCCCCAGTTTTATGCGATTGTTGATGCGACAAGCGGGCTGGCCTTGGGTTTGGCGGCGTATTTGCGGATTGAGCCAGCGGTGGGCGTCATTGAAGTGGGCTATCTGCATTTTTCACCGGCGTTGCAAGGTACTCGCTTGGCGACGGCGGCGATGGTGTTGATGATGCAAAACGCATTTGCGCTGGGTTACCGTCGCTATGAGTGGAAGTGTAATGCGCTCAATGCACCATCGCGCCGTGCGGCGCTACGTTTGGGTTTTCAGTTTGAAGGCGTTTTTCGCCAAGCGCGGGTGAGTAAAGGCCGTAATCGCGATACAGCGTGGTTTTCGATACTCGATGGTGAATGGCCTGCGCTGTCGGCGGTGTATGCGCGTTGGTTGGCTGCCGATAATTTTGATGCAGCTGGGCAACAGCGGCTGGCTTTGTCGAGCTTGACGCAGTCAATTGATCGCGAATTGAACAACGGCGTGCGTACGGATAGTCCTCTATAGAGACAGGGCTTGGTTTTGTTGGTGTGATATAGCTCGCTTTTAATTGCGTTGATGTATTTGCTTGTAGGTAATATGAAATATTGATTTCATGGCTATACCTTTGTTTTGTGTTGATCGGCTGGTGTAATTGGTATTGGATTAGGGAAAGCCCTAGCACCAGTATTTATGACATTTGCAATAAGCTCTCCTCGCCTTTGGGTTTACAAATCAGCCTTGACTGTGACCGTGTTGGCTATCAATGGGTCTGTGCGGTTCGCCCCAAATTGGCAAAACTTAAATAATAGGATGGAGAGACATAATGCAATTGAAACACCGCGTATTGCTCGGTGCGATGATCGCTGCTTTAGGCACGCAGGCGCAGGCCGAAGTCGTTGATCGTATCGTGGTGAAGTTAAAGCCATCGTTGATGATGCGCTCAGCCAGTGCCGATGACATCAGCCAAACCATTGCCGAGGCGAGCAATGGTCAAGCCAAACATGTGTCGACACTGGGCGATGGCCAGTCGCAAGTATTGCAATTGCCAAAAGGTTTATCGGGCGCGGCTTTGCAGGCCTATTTGAAAAAGCTCGAAGCAAGCGGCCAGTTTGAATCGGTGGAAGCGGACGTCTGGATGTTCCCCATGGGCGTGACGCAACCGACTGATAGTTTGTGGAGCTCACTTTGGGGCTTGCAGGCGGTGATGCCGGGCAGTAGTTACGGCGCGGATTTTATCGGCGCTTGGGAATACGTCAATGGTCAAGGCGTCGTGGTTGGCGTGATTGATACGGGTGCTGTACCTCATCCTGATTTGGGGCAACTAAGCCCCGTAAGCGGTAATTATGCGTCGTCGGGTTACTCATTTATTAGCGATTGCTACCGCGCAGGTTCGTGCGACTGGACGACGGGTTCGCGTACAGTTGCGCCGATTGCATCTGGCTTAGATCAAGGCGATTGGTGCACGAGCGCAGATGTCAGCAATCAAATCTGCCAACGCACGGGCAGCAGCTCTTTCCATGGTTCGCACGTCGCCGGTACGATTGCGGCGCTGGGGTATAACGGCACGGGTGTGATTGGTGGTGCTTACAATGCGCGGATTTTGCCAGTGCGCGTCTTGGGTAAGGGCGGCGGTTCTTCGATTGATATTACCGACGGCATCCGTTGGGCCGCGGGTATTCACCCGACGATTCCAAATCCGAATCCAGCCAAAGTGATCAATATGAGCTTGGGTGGTAGCTCCGCCACGTGTCCAAGTTTTTACCAGTCGGCGATTAATGATGCGGTGGCTGCGGGTGTAACGATCGTTGTTGCGGCGGGCAATGAAAATCGAGATGCGCAGCAATCGACGCCAGCCAACTGCGCGAATGTGATTACCGTTGGCGCTATCGGCAAAGCCGGTGAAAAGGCCAGTTATTCGAATTTTGGTAGCAAAGTGACGCTGGCTGCTCCAGGCGGCAATGGTTCAACGCGGATTACGTCGACGGTGAATAAGAGCTTGGATCGTGTTGATTTGTCGGCCAATGGCGCGGGCTATGTCGGTATGAATGGCACCTCGATGGCGACGCCTCACGTCGCTGCGGCGGTGGCGCTGATGCTGAGCGCCAATCCAAAGCTTAAATTTAATGACATCGTGAGTTTGTTGAAACAATCGGCAACGGCTTTCCCAAGTGGTAGCACGTGCACGACCAGCAACTGCGGTGCTGGCATTTTGAACGCGGCCGCTGCGGTGCGTTTGGCTAAACAATCAGCGGGCGATAATACCGAGCCTGTTGTGACGCCCTTACCAACAACGCCACCGGTGGTGACACCAAAACCAACTATGCCGCCAGTCGTCACGCCGAAACCAACCGTACCTCCGGTGGTAACGCCTACGCCAGTGCCACCGGTAGGGGGTTGCTATGCCGCATGGAGCGAAGGTAAAACTTTTACTGCTGGTGATTTGGTAACTTTTGATGGTCGCAACTATCAAGCGCGTACGACGCATGTGGCGTATGTCGGTGCGAACTGGAATCCAAAAGCCAGCTTAACCTTATGGCAAGATGTAGGCGCTTGCACTGGAAATAGCACTCCAAGCCCTACGCCAGTCATTACGCCAAAACCAACGGTAGCCCCAACTGCCGCACCAACGACGATGCCAAGCGCGACACCTGCGCCTGTGATTACGCCAGCGCCAAACTGCCCAGCTTGGTCTGCTGCCGCAACGTATACTGCAGGACAGTGTGTTTCGTTTAACGGCCAAACGTTTGCCGCAAAATGGTGGACAAAAGGTGAGCAACCCGGTGCCGCCCAATGGGGCCCGTGGGCACTGCAGGCTGGTGCAGCAGTAAAACGTAAATAAGCGCGAAGCGTGCTATTGAGTCCACCGTCGTCCTTGGGCGACGGTGGATTTGTATTGATTTGCAGACCCACTGGAGAGAGCCATGTTAAATCGCGGAATTAAACTTTTGCAACGTGGCATGCTGAGCCTGAGTTGCAGTTTATTGATGGTGGCTTGCGCCACGGCCGATAGTGCACCCGTGGTGATGGTTGAACGCGTGATTGTGCAATTTAAAGCCAAGCCGGCCGCGCCAGAACAGGCGCTGACGCAATTGGCGCAACGCTATCAATTGCCTATGCAGTTTGAGCGTGAATTGGGTGGCGGGTTTTATGTTGCACAATTAAAGCCTGCGCAAAGCGCTGCAAAACTCCAACCGGTGCTGCAGCAAATCGCACTCGATCCGGCGATTGCCAGTATTGAAGCTGATCAACTGATGCACACGATGCCGCTACAGTAATTTGCAAATGTTGTTGTGTTATTCGGGGGCGGGTATGACGGGAGCGAGTGCGATTAATATTGCGGCAATCAAGATACCCATACCACCGAGCCACTGCAACGCCGAGAGCTTTTCACCCAAAATCAGCGCGGCGAGCAAGACGCTGATGACGGGTTCTAGCGTCGATAAAGTTGAAGCTTCGCTAGCAGACAGATAATCCAAGCCCGCTAAAAAAGCAAAAATCGCCACCACGGTGGAGAGGAGCGCAATCGCAATCGCCGCTAACCAGCTGGTGCTGCTGCTTGGCCAGCTTGGTGTGCTCCACAAGGTGCTGAGCCATAAACAGCATGCTGCGGACAGCATCACCACGGTGGCAGCGGGTAAAGCACCAACTAAAGGAGTCAAGCGACTGCCCGCGATAATGTAGCCCGAATAAATGACCGCTGCCGATAGGCCAAACGCCACGCCCAGCCATTGTCCACCCGCCGGACCAATGGTGAGAATGAGGCTGACGCAGGCTAAAGCCAGTGCCGCCCAAGTGCGAGGAGATAGCTTTTCCTTCCACCAAAACGCGCAAGCCAAAGTGACCAAAACGGGATACACGTAAAGCAAAAGCGCCGCCAACGCCGCTGAACCGTGGCGCAGCGCCGAGAAATAACAAAATGCTTGCCCCACATAGCCGATCCCGCCCATCGCGATCAGCCCGAGCAAGGTTCGGCCCCGCGGCCATGTTGCGAGACGAAGTAACATTACCGTAGCCATTACCAACCCAGCCAAACTAAAGCGAATCAGTAGCAAACCTTGCGTATCCACGCCGCTATCGGCGTAGGCCCAGCTACCAAAAATCGGCATCCAGCCAAACGCGAAGGCGGAAAGCACAATTAAAAAAAGACCTTTGCGGCGCTGAGCAGTCATCATGCGAGATCAATAAATTGAGTAATCAAACAGTGTGCCGCAAAACTGCGCCTGCGGGCTACTTGGGAACAACGATTATTGCTGATGGAGCTTAGATTTTTACGGTGGCGTTGAATTTCTGTTTGCGGCCTTGCGATTAAAGTTGTCAATGGCGCTGTGATTTGCAAAAGGTTTTCAGTGCGCAATGCTTATCTGTTAGCAAAGCATAAAAAAGCCGCCCTGTGGGCGGCTGATTCTTAAGGGTATTGCTTGGTAGGCTTTAAATATTGATTTTTACAGGGCAATACCCAACTAGCCTGCATTCCAATTTACCCAGCCAAAATGCCAAGTCGCGAGCACAATCAAGCCAAAGGCAATTCGATACCAAGCAAAGACGATAAAGGTGTGCGTCGAAATAAATTTAATCAAAGCGCGGATGGCGATAAAAGCAAAAATGAATGATGAAACAAAGCCCACCGCGAACACGCCAAAATCGGCACTGTCGAGTACATGCCGATGTTTGATTAAGCTGTAAATCGACGCCGCACCCAAAGTCGGAATGCCGAGGAAAAACGAGAATTCGGTCGCTGCTTTACGCGACAAACCGAGGAACATCCCGCCGATAATCGTCGCACCCGAGCGGCTTGTGCCGGGGATTAAAGCCAAGCATTGACACAGACCCACTTTAATCGCGTCTTTTAAGCTGATGTCGTCGACTGTCGGTACTGTGATTTTGTGTTGGCGTTTTTCTGCCCACAAAATAATAAAACCACCGACGATAAAGGCAATCGACACTGCAATTGGATTAAACAGTACGGCTTTAATTTGATCAGAAAATAATTTGCCCATGATGGCTGCGGGAATAAACGCAATGACGATGCCCAATAGCAAGTTGCGTTCATTACCGGGTTGGCTCACGCCTTGAAACGTCGCACCAATTTTGGCGCGATATTCCCAGATCACTGCGAGCATTGCGCCGAGCTGAATGAAAATCTCGTACACATTGCGTTTGTCTTTCGACAGAAAGTTCAGTAAATCACCAGTGAGGATCAGATGACCCGTTGAAGAAATCGGCAGAAATTCGGTAATTCCTTCAACCAAGCCCATGATGAGGGAATGAAATAACAAAATTGGATCCATGCTAGCTGCTGCTCAAGTGGGTTTTCGATGGGCTTGGATTATAAGCGGCGTCGGTGACGATTTTGTGGTTTGTCAGCAAAAAAAGCGGTCTAGGGCTGTATTAAAATGTGAATTTTCACACTCGCCATTGTGGAACCAATCGTGCAACCCAAGTTCATAAGAGTGTATGCGCAAAATACTTGATTCCATTTTGTTCATCACTCTCCCTGTATTTGATCGGGCACCTTGGGTGCCCGTTTTTTTTGGGTATTTTTTTGCTGCTCGCCAAACCAAAGCAAGATAAAAATAATTACCGGCATGCTGGCAATTAGGCAAATGATCAAGCCAGTGTTCGAAAGCGTACCCATCGGTTTGCTGAGTCCGCCGAGCAACCAAATTGCTACCCATAAACCAACAATAAGTTTACTACTCCAGCGCATACGCCACTCAATTAGCTCTTGTGGAGTCTGTGGCCAGCGTACATATTGCCCATAAAACAGACAGGCTTTGAACGTGAGGCCGCTACTGACCGCTACCATTAGGCATAAGAAAAAATACATATCTTGAGCGCAGAGTCGTAGCTAGATCTGATCCGCCGCCTGAGGTTCAGTCAGCCGCAAAAATTCTTTCGGATCTAACTTCGGAGCCACAGCAGGGGCGCGGCGCTCGCTAGCTTTGCCTTTTGGTGGTTTTGGATTGTGGATATCCGTTTCAATTCGCTCCAGCATCAGCGGATAAAACGGATTGGCCGACATACGGGTAATAAAATCCATGCTGACCATCAGTGCGCCGCGCTCACCACGCGGTGCCAAGGTACCAAGCTGAATGCCGAAGTATTCATCTTTGCGTGGATTTACGCCGTACAGTGGATCATCCATCGGGAACGGTACTGCAATATGGGACAGCGAAAAAATATCGGCAGGATATTGGATGTCGAGCTGGCGCTGGCTTGCCGTGGTTGCTCCCGGTGCAAATGTGCGAAGTACGGTGTTTAAGCTATTTTTTTCACTGGCATCATTCCCAACCACGCTGATTTGGTATTGTTTTGGTGTGCTAGGCAACATTTCTGAAAGTGCCATTTCAGTGCTTGGGCGGAGCAGGGGGTTAAAATTGATTGAGCGATTGGCATCAAACAACATTAATTCACTGCCGTTTTCCGGTAAGTGTGCATATAGAGCTGAGACAATTGCAGGGGTGCTGACGGTAAAGTCGAGCAACGATTGAAACGTTGTAATCGGGGCAATGTCATTGAGTTTGCCGTTGGTGGCGAGCTCAGCAATTTGTGCTTGTAATGCTTCAGTCAGACGATATGACTGGCGGGCTCCGTTGACAGGGAATGAGTTGTACTTAAATGGATTAAATTCAGGGACCACACTCAACCATGTGGCTTTGGCAAATGCCGGCAATACGGCAGGCCAGCCTGCCACGCCAGCAAAGCGCGCAAAGCGTGTCACGCCGATCATGGGTGACAATAAAATCAGCCTATCAGGTCGAGCAAGAGCGGGGTTTTCTAAAGCATCCGTTGCGTACTTCACCGCGAGCGCGCCCCCATTGGAATAGCCCACAAGATGCAGTGGCAAATCGGCGGGAGCTAGGCGCTTTGCTTCACGAACGGCCAGTCGGGTGGCGGCCATCCAGTCTTCCCATCCGACATTGGTTAATCCGGCGGGTACCGTACCGTGGCCTGGTAAGCGGATAACAACTGCAGCAAAGCCATGCGCGGCATAGCGCTGTGCGATGTTGCGCATACTGTAGGGGGAGTCAGTTAGACCATGCAATAAAACTACAGCGCCTTTAGGCTTGCCGTTCGGTTCCAGTACATAGGAGCGATTCCAATCGGTTTTAAAGCTTGCCGGATAGATGCTGCCTTTGGTGTAGTAGCGATTGAATGGGGTTTGCGCGTGAGCAGGGAGTTTGTCTGTGACTTCGGTGCGGACAGCCTCAAAAACTTGTGTTTCCGCTTGGATAAAGTCACGCCAATTGGCTTGGTCAAGCTCCGCAATACTCATCTCTTTGGGAGTGTAGGTATGCCAAAGTTCAAGGTCAGGAAAACTGCGTAATTCAAGCAGCCTGCCGACCAATAATGTGAGCCCAATCACGATGATGATCAGCAAGATGAGTTTGCTAGCTTTGCGCAATAAATAAAGCATTGTGCTTGATTCCAGTGGTGTCCTCAAAATAGGACGACATCGTATTACAAATCGCTGTGTAAGGCGTGAATCGGCTAAATTGGGTACTATTTTTTACCACTGTGATGCTTTAGTAGTGTCGCGAGTGCTTGCTTGAGGGCTGGGTCATCGACCTGTTGACTGAGTGCCTGAATCGCTGTTTTTGCAGTGTCGGGAATGTGTAAGTTCTTGGTTTGAATCGGATTTCCGTGTTGCAGCGCGACTTGCACCTTCGGTCTAATTGCGGTAGCGTGCCAACCTGCCGCATCGAGTGCGCGCAAAATATCGGGTGCCGCTTGGCGAATTCGCGTGGCTGCGGCACTAAATGGCACCGCAATCATTAACTCACTGCCAGCCCATGCAACACCTTGGCAGACATTCGCGACTTCTGGAGCTAACGCGCTTTTCACAATGTCCAGAATTTGATTCAGAGTATCCACTTGTCGCACAAGGCGTTTGAGCGAGTGGTCTCGATTCAGTAACTCATCGAAAGAAGTATTTTTACGCTGCATAAGCGGAGCAAGGCATGAACATTATTTTAGTTTCCAATCGGCTGGATAAGGCTATATCGCTGGGACAGCGTGAATTATTGGCCTTGGGGCTCATTTTAACGCTATTAATCGGTGCTGCGGCATTTGGTTTGGGGATGTTGTTTGCCCCGAATCGCGTTGAGCCATTATTGCGCTTGATGCCTGGCCAGCACGCTAGGCAAAGCGAAATTGATGCTTTGGCAGTGCAAGTTGGCGAACTGCAAGCCAAACTGACACGTTTAGATGGACTGGCGACTCGGGTTGGCGATAAAACTGGAATTGATATTAAACCCTTTCTGAGCAATAAAGCGGTTCCGCAAGGAGGCTTTGAGCAGCCAGGCAAATCATTTTCTTTGAGTGGGCTCCAAGCATTGTTGGGTTCCACCGATGGCAAAATGAGTGCGCTGATTGATCAGCTTACCTTGGCTGAGGCCGTGCTATTGACACCGCAATCAGAACATTTGCCACGTCATTCTCCGATGGCGATTGCCCCACAATCGTCTAGTTTTGGTTGGCGAGTTGATCCGTTTACGGGCGCGCAGGTGTTTCATGAAGGCGTTGATTATCAAGGCGACACCGGCACACCTGTGGTAGCCGCGGCGACAGGTAAGGTTGTCTATGCAGCTTACCACCCTCAATATGGTAATATGATTGAGCTTGATCATGGCAACGACCTCACGAGTCGGTATGCTCATGCCAGCCGTTTGATGGTGAAAGTAGGTGATACCGTCAAGGTGGGAGATACTGTGGCTTTGTTAGGTAGCACTGGGCGATCGACAGGGCCGCATCTACATTTTGAGATTCGTTATCGCGGCGTTGCGCAAAATCCATTGCGATTTATTGATTCAAGTAAGATGGCCGTCGCGCAGCAGTGAAAGAATTGCGTGTCAGCTTGAAATTCCTTCAGGGTGGAACCACATAGGCGTAATAGTTATTTAATTCGCCGATGTACTTTATTAAAAAAGCCTAAATAAAGGCTCAACAACTGGTAGCACAAGATGATCTCAACTCTGCTTAAAAAAGTTTTCGGAAGCCGTAATGACCGTTTGCTCAAACAATACGGTGCCATCGTAAAGCAGATTAATGCGCTTGAGCCGACCATGGCTGCGCTGACAGATGAAGCCCTCCGCGCCAAAACCGAAGAATTCAAAGCCCGTTTAGCCAAGGGTGAAACTCTTGATCAAATCCTGCCCGAAGCCTTTGCGGTGTGCCGTGAAGGTGCCAAACGTAGTTTGGGATTGCGTCATTTCGATGTTCAGCTGATTGGTGGCTTGGTTCAGCATCAAGGCAAGATTTCCGAAATGCGCACCGGTGAAGGTAAAACTCTGGTTGCTACTTTGGCCGCTTACCTGAATGCGTTGTCGGGTAAAGGCGTGCATGTGATTACTGTCAATGATTACTTAGCCAAGCGTGATCGTGACACGATGGCGGTGTTGTTCGAATTTTTGGGGCTGACTTGCGGTGTGAATCTGGGCCAAATGGCGCATGAAGACAAAAAAGCCGCTTATGAGTGCGACATTACTTATGGTACCAATAATGAGTTTGGCTTTGACTACTTGCGCGACAATATGGTGTTTTCAGTTGGCGAGCGAGTTCAGCGTGGCTTGAACTTTGCGATTGTCGACGAAGTCGACTCGATTTTGATCGATGAAGCGCGTACGCCACTGATTATTTCTGGCCCAGCAGACGACAATACCGATTTGTACATGGCGATGAACGGTATTCCAGGCCAACTGACCGCACAAACTGAAGAAGAAGGTGAGGGCGATTACTGGGTGGATGAAAAAGCCCATACGGTGATGTTGTCTGAAGCCGGTCATGAGAAAGTAGAAGCTATCCTGACCGAAATGGGTCTGTTGCCAGAAGGCGATAACCTCTATAACGCGGCACACATTAGCTTAATTCACCATTTAAACGCCGCACTGCGCGCTCACTCGCTGTTTAATAAAGACCAGCACTATGTGGTGATGGACGGCGAAATTATTATCGTTGACGAGCATACTGGTCGTTTAATGTCCGGTCGTCGCTGGTCTGAAGGCTTGCATCAAGCCGTTGAAGCCAAAGAAGGCGTTGAAATCCAGCAAGAAAATCAAACGCTGGCGACGATTACGCTGCAAAACTACTTCCGCATGTACTCTAAATTAGCGGGTATGACTGGTACGGCCGATACCGAAGCTTATGAGTTCCAGCAAATTTATGGTTTGGAAACGGTGATTATTCCGACCAATAAACCAATGCAGCGTGAAGATCGTCAAGATCAAGTGTTTAAAACGGCGAATGAAAAATACAAAGCAATTATTACTGACATCAAAGGCTGCGTAGAGCGCGGCCAACCAACTCTGGTCGGCACCACGTCGATTGAGCAGTCTGAATTGTTGTCGGGTATTTTGACTGCCGATGGCATTGCACATAATGTGTTGAATGCTAAGCATCATGCGAAAGAAGCGCAAATCGTCGCGCAAGCCGGTGCTTTGGGCCAAGTGACGATTGCCACCAATATGGCCGGTCGTGGTACCGACATCGTGCTCGGCGGTAGTATCGAGCGTGAATTAAAAGAAATCGAGCACGACGACAGCTTGGATGCGGCAGCAAAAGCGGCGCAAATCGCTCAATTGAAAGCGGAATGGCAAGTGAAACATGATGCCGTTTTAGCTGCGGGTGGTTTACATATTATCGGTACTGAGCGTCATGATTCTCGTCGTATCGATAATCAGTTGCGCGGTCGTTCTGGTCGTCAGGGTGATCCAGGCTCGAGCCGTTTCTACTTGTCGCTTGAAGACACGCTGCTACGGATTTTTGCTGGTGATCGCGTTGCCTACGTGATGGACAAACTCAAAATGCCAGAAGGCGAGCCGATCGAAGCGGGTATGGTGTCGCGTGCGATTGAATCGGCGCAGCGCAAAGTCGAAGGCCGCAACTTCGATATGCGTAAACAATTGTTGGAATACGATGATGTAGCCAACGAACAACGTAAAGCCATTTATGGCCAACGTAATGAGATTTTGGAAAGCGAAGAAGTCTCCGCGACCATCAATGCAATGCGTGATAGTGCGATTGGTGATTTGTTTGACCAATACATTCCTCCGAATTCAATGGAAGAGTTGTGGAACGCCGAAGGCCTTGAAGCCGAGTTGGCTGAAATGCATATTGGCGTGAATGTTGTTGAGTGGGTGAAAAATGAAACTTCACTGACCATCGATGAGATGAAAGCGCGCGTATTGGCGGCTGCGAAAGCGGCTTACGACAGCAAAGTCGAGCAAGCAGGCGAGACGAATTTCCGCAACTTTGAGCGTTCAGTTTTGCTGCAACACGTTGACCAACATTGGCGCGATCATTTGTCGGCATTGGATCATTTGCGTCAAGGGATTCATTTGCGCGGTTACGCGCAGAAAAATCCGAAGCAAGAATACAAGCGCGAAGCGTTCGAGCTGTTCTCTAGCTTGCTCGATAACATCAAGCGCAATGTGTTGAAAATCATTATGACCGTGCAAATTCGTGGTCCAGAAGATTTGCCAGAAGTTCAACAGCACGAAGTGCCAGAGTCAGCGATGCAATTCTCGCATACTGATTTAGAGGAAATCTTGGCGAGCGGTGATGAAGACCGGATTCGTGAAGCCTTGATGGCGGCGATGCAAGAAAATAGCGGTATTAAAGTGCAATTTTCAGGCGTAGGCCGTAATGATCCTTGTCCTTGTGGTTCAGGCAAGAAATACAAACATTGCCACGGCCAATTAGCTTAAACGGTTTAAGCCAGCAAAAACCCCGCTACTGTAGCGGGGTTTTTTATTGCCGTTTATTCATGATCGATTCAGTTCAACTCCTTGATACTGTGGGTTGCAAGTTTGATTCAAGGAGAAATGTCATGCAAATCAAATACAGCCAATTCCTCGCTGCGCTTTGTTTCAGTGCAGTCGCTTGGAATGTCAGCGCCGCCAATGTCGGCGTATCCATTCAACTGGGCGATCCTGATTTTTATGGCCGCATCGATATGGGTCAGCGTTATCAACCACAAGTGATTTATGAGCGCCCGATTGTGATTCATCAATCGAGGTATAGTTATCCACCGCTTTATTTACGTGTACCCCCGGGGCATACCAAGCATTGGAGTCGTCATTGCTCAGCCTATGGTGCGTGTGATCGTCCCGTCTATTTTGTCAAAGACAGTTGGTATCGTGAGGCTTATCGCGATCGCTATTATCGCAATGAACATCGTCGAGGTCATGGTCATAGCAAACACTGGCGAGATGATTAATCGATGCTCTTCTGAACGGGATCATAGAAAGGAGTGTTTTGCAGTTAGATCTTTTCTATGGTTTGTATTTTTGGTAGTGATTTTGGCTGTTTGTGATTGTTCCACAGCAAAATAATGGGTTGATTTTTTGTTGCTTGTTCGCTGACGGTGATAATCCCATTGGGTGTAATCCAACTGACTAGTCTTTCACCAAAAATATCGGTCTCTTTTTTCCAGTGATGGCGTGGGAAGCGAGCTAGGCGTTTTAGTAGGTAGTCTTTTAAAGCCGGGTGTGATGACTCAGGAAATTCAACACGGACGTCGTTGAGTGTTCCTTGGCTGAAAAAGAATGTCACCATTTTGGCTGGTATATTGTTGTACGCTTGTTTGGTGAATGCCCAGCATAGATAGTCATTGCTGGCGTTGACTTTTTCTTCTCGGTGTAATCCTCCGTAGCAAGTGAGCTTGAAGCCACGTGTTTTGTATTCACGAATTACTTCATCTTGAGGTAAGGCTTCAGTTGCATCGGGAGGTAGGGTAAATTCGGGCGCGAAATAAATTTCGTAACGGTCTGTGAACCAATACTTAATCCTAGGTGGCCCGAATTGAATCATTAGTATTGCAGCAAAAAGAAAGGAGAGTGCGAGTAATACTAGGGTTTTTTGAGCCATTATTTGATTTTTTGTAAATTTGATGTAATTGTATCGTTTGCTATCTACATTGCCAAATTTTGGCGTTGATTCAATAAACGCTAGCCTCACCTTCGGGTCGAGTCTTAAATCTGCGGTGCAGCCAATAATATTGGCTCGGATGCTCGCGGGCGATGTCTTCGATGAATTGGTTCATTCGCGTCGTATCGGCCAGCATGTCGCCACTCGGGAAGTTTTCCCATGCGGGGTAATAGCGCGAAATGATTTGGCCTTTGCCTATCGTAGTAATCACCGGCAGCACTACTGCACCCGTCATTTCGGCTAGCTTGCCCAGCATCGGCAACGTCGCCGTTTGAATACCAAAAAACGGCGCGAAAATCGATTGTTGTGGCCCCATATCTTGGTCGGGCAGGTAGTAAAACGGTAATTTGGACTTGAGTGTGCGAACAATCGGGCGAATGCCGTCGCTACGTTTAATCAGGATTGGGTCGTTAAAGCGTGAGCGAATTTTGAGACTAATCTCATGAAATACGCCGCGCTGCTCGGCATACATACTGCTGCCAGGGTAATCGATGGTATAGGCCAAACCGCCGTAATCCAAGCCTAAAAAATGCGGAACCAGCATGATAATTGGGCGGTCGTGCACTGCTTGGCAATTTTCAAAGTCTTTTCGCAGTATTAGCCTGCGTAGCCTGCTTTCACTGCCGTGTAGCAAGATACTGTAACCAAGTAATGAGCTAGTCATATCGATAAAATGTTGGCGCAATACCTTGCGGCGCTGCGCCTCGCTCCATTCGGGAAAGCACAGCTGCAGATTGGTCAAGCCTACTTTTCTGCGGCGCCCCACTATAAAAAATAGCAGCAAACCGAGTGGAACCGCGATCCATTGCATGACGCGAAAAGGAATAAGGTGCAGCAGCCAAAGCAGCGCTGAGGCAAATTTGAATTTCATACCGACTCCGCAAGGCGCGATGAGCGCCTTGAACAATGTAATGTTAAAAAATGGCTGAGCGGCTAGATTCGCCGGGCGGTAGTGGCGCACCAGCAGGGTGTTTGTAGCGGCTATAACTCCAGAAATATTGCTCTGGTATCTGTCGGATCAAGTTTTCGATGTTTTGATTGAGCAAGGTTGCGTCGTGCTCGGCTTCGCCATTGAGTTCGCCGACAAAAGGCTGAATGTGAAAGCGATAGCCTTGGCCAATGCCAAGCCGCTCGACATAACAGGGCAGTACAATCGCGTTGCTCGATTTCACCATTTTGGAAAACAGCGTCATCGTATACGCGGTTTTTCCAAAAAATGGCACCCAAACGCCTTCGCCGCCACCCGGAACTTGGTCGGGTAATAAATAAGCTACGCCACCTTGCTTGAGGGTTTTGAGTAACACGCGTACGCCCGACGCATTGGCCGGAGCGGGCTCTGCGCCGCTGCGTGAGCGTGAGTAAATCATCAGTGGTTCAAGGTAGGATTGCTTAGGTGGGCGGTATAGCGGTGCAAGCTTTTTAGGGATTAAGCCTGCAATACATACTCCTACCATTTCAAGTGCCCCTAAATGTGGCGACACAAAAATAATGGGTCGTTCCGTGGTGAGCGCGGCTTCAACATGCTCCCAGCCGCGTTTTTCTTTGACCATTCCCACTAGTTCAGGAATCGGTCTCATCCAGTGCACTAAAAATTCTAATGCAGCAATGCCGTGGGCAGGAATACTTGAGCGAAGTAATCGGTTATAATCAAGCTCATTTTCCGCAATTGCACTTTGTTTCAAGTTCGCGGTGAGTACTTTGCGATGGCGGGCGCTGCCCAGCCAAACCAGCCAACCGATGAGCCAGCCTAGTGCTTGCAACAAGGGCAGTGGCAATTTAGCTAATAATTTACAGAACGTCAGTAGCATATGGATGTTCAGTCGAATGAAGACCTAGATTGTAGCTGCGATTGGCCCTTTGTGGTCATGTAACCGAAGGTAATCCTCCCAATGAAAGATTTTCTATTTACTTCTGAATCCGTTTCTGAAGGTCATCCAGATAAGGTCGCCGATCAAATTTCGGATGCGATTTTAGATGCGATTTTCGCCCAAGATAAACACGCTCGTGTTGCCGCTGAAACCTTGGTGAATACTGGTTTGGTGGTATTGGCCGGCGAAATTACCACGCATGCCAATATCGATTACATCCAAATCGCTCGCGATACGATCAAACGGATTGGTTACGATCATTCTGACATTGGTTTTGATTACAAAACGTGTGCCGTTTTGGTCGCCTACGACAAGCAATCGCCCGATATCGCTCAAGGCGTGAACGAAGGCGAAGGCATTGATTTGGATATGGGTGCTGGCGATCAAGGTTTGATGTTTGGTTATGCGTGCGATGAAACGCCGCAATTGATGCCCGCGCCGATTTATTACTCGCACCGCTTGATGCAACGCCAAGCCGAATTGCGCAAAGATGGTCGCTTGCCTTGGTTGCGTCCGGATGCGAAATCACAAGTGACGCTGCGTTATGATGGTGAAACTGGCAAAGTCAAAGAAGTTGATACCGTGGTGTTGTCGACTCAGCACCATCCAGACGTGTCGCACGTGCAATTATCAGAAGCCGTGATTGAGCAAATTATCAAGCCAGTTTTGCCAAGCGAATGGATTACTGAAAACACCAAGTTTCTGGTGAACCCAACCGGTCGTTTCGTGATCGGTGGCCCAATGGGCGATTGCGGTTTGACTGGCCGTAAAATTATTGTTGATACCTACGGCGGCGCTGCGCCACACGGCGGCGGTGCTTTCTCGGGTAAAGATCCATCGAAAGTAGATCGTTCGGCTGCGTACGCGATGCGTTATGTGGCAAAAAATATCGTTGCCGCGGGTATTGCAAAGCAATGCTTGGTGCAAGTGTCGTACGCGATTGGTGTGGCGAAACCGGTGTCGATCATGGTGGATACTTGGGGTACGGGTGTGATTCCGAACGAGAAAATCGTCGAAATTATTCAAGAGAACTTTGATTTGCGCCCGAAAGGCATTATCAAAATGCTCGATTTGCTGCGCCCAATTTACAGCCGAACCGCAGCTTATGGTCATTTTGGTCGTGAAGAGCCCGATTTTACGTGGGAACGCACCGATAAGGTCGAACAGCTCAAAGCAGCAGCTGGTCTGAAGTGATAAAAAGGTGGACTTAAGGTCCACCTTTTTACTTTGTAGGAGTTTCAAAATGTCGATTTTAACCAGACTGGCTTCCCCTGCCGAATACCGCAAATTGAGCACTTGGTTTACTGATGCCGGCCAAGCCGCTCCCACGCTGGCCGATATGGTGTTGCTGGCCGAAGAAGGTGATGAGTTATGCGGAGGGCTGCGCGTGGTGATGGCGCGCGGCTTGATTCGACTCGATAGCGTAGTGACGCGTGATGAAGTGGTACTGCAACTTTTATTACAGCAACTAGGACGTTGGATTGGTCGTGAGGAATGTTGGGCGGTGGTGACGGCGGATGCGTTGCCAATGTATTTAGCTGCAGGCTTTGTTCAACAAGACGCAGCACCCGATACCTTGATTGAAGAGGCGAAAGCGGGCTCGCTACACATCATCCTGCGCCCAGTGCTGGCAGATGCGGAAGCGACTGCCCAGATCGCACAGGCTGCCAGCGGCGGCCGTGCTTTGCCTGCCGCCTAGCCCGATTGCTGTCCGTTAGTCGACCGTTTGACCGTTTAATCTGCTGCGAAATGGCGGTTTTTACGCTAAAATCTCGGCACCGAGGGGCGCTGCAGCCGCCGGCCTTATCCAGGTCGCGTGAGTCAGGCTCGGTACTATCCCATCCAACGGCGCTCACCTTTCGTTCAAACCCTGCCGGGTTCGATGACGGTGAGCATCGACCCGGCCACATGGAGTATTATCGTGGCCGAATTCAAAGATTTTCACGTAGCCGATACTAGCCTTGCCGCCTGGGGCCGCAAAGAGCTGAACATCGCAGAAACAGAAATGCCTGGTCTGATGACTGTACGCGACGAATTCAAAGCGCAGCAGCCATTGAAAGGCGCGCGTATTGCCGGCTCGCTGCATATGACGATTCAAACTGGCGTTTTGATCGAAGCTTTGCAAGCTTTGGGCGCAGAAGTGCGTTGGGCGTCGTGCAATATTTTCTCGACGCAAGATCACGCTGCTGCGGCAATCGCGTTGAACGGTCATAATGGCCAAGGCACACCCGTGTTCGCATTTAAAGGCGAATCGCTGGAAGAATACTGGCAATTCACACACCAGATCTTCGAGTGGCCGAACGGTGAACACGCCAATATGATTTTGGACGATGGTGGCGATGCGACTTTGCTGCTGCATTTGGGCGCACGTGCTGAGAGCGACCTCAGTGTGGTGGCTAATCCAACCAACGAAGAAGAAACCGTACTGTACGCGGCGATCAAAGCGCAAATCGCGAAAGATCCAAAATGGTACTCAACGCGTTTGGCGGCGATCAAAGGCGTGACTGAAGAAACCACGACCGGTGTTCACCGTCTGTACCAAATGCATGAGCAAGGCAAATTGGCCTTCCCAGCGATTAACGTGAACGATTCGGTAACGAAGTCAAAATTCGACAACCTCTACGGCTGCCGCGAATCTTTGGTTGACTCAATCAAACGTGCGACTGACGTAATGGTTGCTGGTAAAGTGGCGTTGGTTCTGGGTTACGGCGACGTGGGTAAAGGTTGTGCGCAATCATTGCGTGGCCTGGGCGCAACGGTGATGGTGACTGAAATCGACCCGATTTGCGCCTTGCAAGCGGCGATGGAAGGTTACCGCGTGGTGACGATCGATGACGTTGCGGATCAAGTGGATATCTTCGTAACGACTACCGGTAATGTGAGCGTGATCGCGCACGAGCACTTAGTGCGTATGCGTAATAACGCGATTGTTTGCAATATCGGTCACTTTGACTCCGAAATTCAAGTGGCTAGCTTGCGTCAATACGAGTGGGACAATATTAAGCCACAGGTGGATCACATCGTATTCCCAGATGGCAAACGTATTATCTTGTTGGCCGAAGGTCGCTTGGTGAACTTGGGGTGCGGTACAGGCCATCCATCTTTTGTGATGTCTAACTCGTTTGCTAACCAAGTGTTGGCGCAAATCGAATTGTTCACCAAATTGGATCAATACCCAGTTGGCGTTTATGTGTTGCCAAAACACTTGGACGAAATGGTGGCGCGTTTGCACTTGAAGAAAATCGGTGCGAAATTGACGGTGTTGACCGATGAGCAAGCGGCTTACATCAATGTGCCAAAAGAAGGGCCTTACAAGCCAGCGCACTATCGCTATTAATATGCGATTTATTGATACTTAATCAATAAATTCAAGCTGTGTGAACGACACCCCAAGACTTCGGTTTGGGGTGTTTTTATTTCTGCATAGGAATGGCAATTTAAATAGTTGCTGGTTGAGTGGCTCAAATCTTGCCTTGATGGGCAATACTGAAGTGAGTGTTTTGAAGTTAAATAAGCACATCAAAGTGTAGAGCAGTAACGCACTGGGTTTTTTTGTCTAAGAGTGCTGTTGAGGGTGAGCAAATGGAAAAAAGGCCAAATCTGTGCAATACAGATTTGACCCTTGTGTTTCTCGCGGCTATCCCCCTCCATTTAGGAGGGGGTGGTAGCGAACTTTAATTTCAAATGAGCTGCATTATTTGCGAACTTTGCTCATCGCGTTCATCAACGTGGCTGATTTGTCATCGCCATCGAGTGACCAGCTGAACATACCGCCTAGGTTGTTGGCATTCACGTAATCAATCTTAGTTTGGATGACTGCTGGTGTGTCATACGACCAGAATGTAGAACCATCAAATTTCCAAGATTGTTTCGTTACCGGGTGAACATATACCGTACCTGGCGCATTCACGAGCACTTTGTAATCTTCGATACCGTTTTCATAAGTGCCATGCGCTGGTGTTGTTGCTTGTTGGTATAGACCGTTGTTCACGTTTGGTACACCGCTCCAACCACGACCGTAGAATGGCACGCCAACGATGATTTTATTTGCCGGGAAGCCTGCTGAGATCAGGTTTTTCACTGAATCATCAATCGTGTAGTACGATGCTACGCCACGTTGACCGGTTTTCGGATCAAGGTAGTTTGGACCATTTGGATCTGCGTACAGATTCGAATGGAAGTCGGTTTTCGCCGCTGGATTGGCGTTATTTTCGTACGCGGCATCCATATACGTCGTGCTAGTGTATTCCCAACCGCCGTGGAAGTCATACGTCATCAAGTTGATGAAATCGAGGTACTTGCTGTATTCCGCAGGTTCAGTTTGCTCGATCTTATCTTTACCCGCTGACATCGCTGCAGTCAGATAGTATTTCTTGTTGCCGTTGGCTTTGCTCAACGCATCCAACTGCGCACGGAATTCAGCCATCAACAGCGTGAAATTACGTTTGTCGTTCGCGGAAACGGTGTTGTACGGTTGACCGATTACACCAGGGAATTCCCAGTCGATGTCCACACCGTCAAATACATTGGCTAATGTGCCAGGGCCACCGCGACCGCTGTACAGTGGTAAGTTACCCTTGATGTAAATATCCAAGCATGATGCAACGAGTTGTTTACGCAAAGCATCGGTTTGCGCTGCATTGGAGAACCATTTCGACCAAGTCCAGCCACCCAATGAAATAAAGATCTTCATATTGGGGTACATTTTTTTCAGCGATTGCAATTCATGGAAGTTACCTGCTAAAGGTGTTTCCCATGTAATTGGCGTGCCACCTGAAACTTGACGCGCGGGAGTCCGGCCATAATCAGCCCATGCATCGCCACCGCTACCTGCATCCGGTGCTTTTGGTGTTGTTGCACCCGATTCGAGCTTGTCGTAACCCGCGACACACTCGTAACCATTATTTTTCGGTTGAATATTACCGAAGGCATAGTTCAGGTAAGTCATTTTGGCTGCCGAGCCATTGCTGACCATATCGGCAACTTCCATACCACGAGCGTAAACGCCCCATTGTGCGAAGTATGAGCCGACTTCTTTGCCACCGGTTGATGGTACCGATGTTGGCGTTGGACCAACTGGGGTTGCAGATGGGGTGACTGTAACAACCGAAGTTGCCGTAGGCGTCACGGTGACGACTGGCGTTGTCGTTGGTGTTACGGTGACGACTGGCGTTGTCGTTGGTGTTACGGTAACGACTGGTGTTGCCGTTGGAGTAGCCGTCACAATCGGTGTCGCTGTCGGAGCCACAGGCGTTGGCGTTGCTGTGCCAACACATGCACCTAGGTCACGCCATGGTCCATCCACTTCCGCTGCGTTTGGCGTATTGCCTTGCGTCCACCATTTCGCTTGGAAATTGCGGCCGTTATAGCTCACGGTTTGGTTGGTATACACTGCAGTACTGCTCCAGGCTGGGGCAGTGCACGCTCCTGTCGCTGCTGTTGTAGTTGGGGTTACCGTTGGTGCGGTTGTCGGTGCCGTTGTTGGTTTTACTGTTGGTGCTACGGTTGCCGTAGGTGTTGGCGTTGCTACTGAACCAGAAGAAGCACCTAAATCTTTCCATAGCGTTGGCGTTGCTAAAGGATTCCAGTTTGCACCAACGTAGGCGGTGTGAGTGACTAGCGCTGAATAATCATGACCGCTGTAACTCACTACGGTGCCTGCATTGTAGGTCGTGCCCTCTTGCCATGCCGGTGCGGCATAACTAAAAGATGCGAATACAGCAACTGGCAAAGCAGCGACTGCAAAGTGCTTTAGTTTAAACATGTAAAGATCTCCATCCTCTCAGTTGAAATGGTGTCATTCGCGCAAAGACATTGGTATGTACTTTGTACTTTAAACCTGACCACTTTTTGTAAGTTTTGGTGGTTTTAGGTTGAATGACGTTTCGTTACACACTACAAAATGTAACGATGGAGATGATTAATCTTATGAGTTGTAAATCTTGTCAAGTGTTTATGATCTCATTGTTTTTTAAGCCTTTTTGTGTGCAGCAGCTTTACGTAAATTAGCTACAAAAACGCAGGCGAGGTTGATGTTGCTTTGCACAAATTTGTGAGAAAGTAAAGCTAGAGTAATTGATTTTAGAGTTGAGTAAATGTTGCGGTGCAATAATTATGAATTGCTTATGTTGCCTTGTCTCTACTTCTATAAGAAAAATAGCTGTGCAACTACATTTTTTTTTGATGTTAAAAAAACACATTCTGGGCACTGTTAAAAATTACGCTTTCTTTTTTCTTTCTTTATTATTTATTTTTTGTAATTAAAACTACGAAGTTATTGATTGATAATTTCATATAAATTGAGAATCTGCCACTGGGTGGTATTGGTGCTGTGAACTTTTTTGCTCTGTGCATTGGCACAAATCTAGTGCAGTAAATGCACAATTAGTTCCTGCTTTTTGTGTTTTAGCTGAAGTACAGTGCAAGTGAATTAATTATCTCTTCAGTTC
The DNA here is from genome assembly GCF_016881405.1 of Deefgea chitinilytica. GTDB lineage: Bacteria > Pseudomonadota > Gammaproteobacteria > Burkholderiales > Chitinibacteraceae > Deefgea > Deefgea chitinilytica. The sequence continues at coordinate 130,800 of NZ_WOFE01000005.1, read as the reverse complement.
AGACTGGGGAGTGGCGGAAATTGATAGGGTGGCGAGAGCTCTGGTTTAATTTCTCAACTCATCGTAGTCGATTAAGCTTGATTTTATGCTGGGCTGTGTAAGGGTAATAGTTCAAAGTAAGGCGCGATTGGTTTGACTTTATTTGGTATTGGCTTGCAGCCCTTTTTTATTAATGGTTTGGTGGGTATACGTCTATGTATTGAGGCTATCTTCTAGCTCGTGTACACGTTGAAGTAAAGAGTGCCGTTTGAAAGTCGCCAAACGTTGATGTGTTTTGCCGGAGTTGATTTCCTCGGCAATTTCAAAATGCTGTTGCCAATGGGTAAATTCTAAATCGGTTTGCCCTTTTGCCGCGTAGGTTTGCGCTAATCCGGCGTGCGCCAGCATCAATAAATATTTAGCAGGGATGCTTGCGGCCGCTTCTAGCGCTTGTTGCATAAAATAGTGGCTGGAGTGGGTTTCATTTTGTTCTAAGTGCAGCTCGCCAATTGCAATCATATTGACGACCTTGCCCCAGTAATTATTGCTACTGCCATTGAGTGCAAAAGCGCGTTCAAATTGCTGTTTGGCGGCGTGTTTTTGCCCTACTTTTTTCAGCAAATGGCCTCGGTAGTAATAAAGTTCGGGCTCGTATTCGCAAAACGCTAGCGTTTGTAAGGCATTTTCGGCACGATCTAAGGCTTGGTTTGAAGCTAGATCATTGTGTAAATGCAATTGCGCCGCAGCAACGTTGATGTAATGGCAAACGTGGATGTTTTTGTCGGCGATGTCACTCAGTAGCGGGGTGACCTTAAGGTGAGTTTCTAAGCTGCTCGGTGGGTCTTCAAAAATAAAAAAGAGTTTACCAATGCCAATATAGGCTCGCGCGATGGCTTTGGACCAACGTCGTTCTAGGCCGACTTCCAGTAATTGCAGCCATAAATCCATTGCTTCATTGTAGTTGCCGGTGTCATAGCAAACATCGGCATAACAGTCTGTGGCGTCAATCCATGCGTCGTCTAAATCATTTTGTAGCGCCAACTGGCTGGCTTTGGCTGCAGCAGCTTCGCGTTCATCTTCTTTGGCGGTGGGCATGGCACGAAATGCCAAGGCGATAACCAAGGCCGCTAACGCCTCTGATTTGTGGTCTTCTATCGTTGCTGCACGGTCGGTCACGAAATGGGCGAGGCGAAGCGCTTCATCAGGCGCGGTATGAATCAGGCTACGTGCAATATTTAGGGTTTCCTCAATTTCAGAGCGTAAATTGTACGTCCCCATTTCTTTCTCCTAGCGCTTTGGCGCAAGACTCGTGAGCTGACTGATTTAAATCAGTATATTAAAAGTTACTAATCGTATAGCAAATAAAAAAGCGGGCAAATGCCCGCTGGTCAATCCGCACTGCAAGTCATTAAGCTTGGCCGGAAATAATCAGGTATTTCGCTTGTAATTCTTCTTTGGTTTCTTTGTGATCTGGATCTAGTGGGATACAGTCCACAGGGCATACTTGTTGGCATTGTGGCTCATCGTAATGGCCAACACACTCGGTACACAGGTTGGGGTCGATCACGTAGATTTCTTCGCCTTGGGAAATCGCGCTATTTGGGCATTCTGGTTCGCAAACATCGCAGTTAATGCATTCGTCAGTAATAATGAGAGCCATGGTTGACAATTCCTTAGTAAAATAGTCGGGTATTGCATTTGTTGGGGATTTTCCCACTTTCGAGCATAAGTCACAACCTTACTGAGAGTAGGGTTGGAAAAAGTACCTAATTAAGCCGATGCACGGCACAATAATGCATATTTGACCGTGCCTGCTTTGCCTTCGCGCAAGACTTCCCAACCATTTAAATCGGGCACATTGGCGTATTCGATATAGACCCGTGCTTCGGGGGTGAGAAAAGGCACAATCTGCGGCAGAATTTGATTTAATAAGTCCGTTGCAAACGGTGGATCGAGTAGTACTAAATCAAATTGAGTGTTGCAGGTGGCTAAATAACGCTCTGCGGTGCCCCAGTATGGTTCGATATGCTCCGCTCGGAGTAGTTCTTTATTGCTTTTAATCGCCGCAAAGACGGGTTTTGCGGCTTCGACCATCACGACTTTTTTCGCGTTGCGTGAGGCGGCTTCAAAGCCAAGTGCGCCGCTGCCTGAAAAAAGATCGAGGCAAACCATGCCAGTGCAATCTTGCCCTAGCCAATTAAATAGCGTTTCGCGTACACGATCAGGGGTTGGACGAAGCGCTAGGGAGTCTGGAAATTTTAAAATACGGCGCTTATATTCACCGCCAATAATACGAACCTGATTTTTATGCTGTGCTGACATCACTGCTCCGCGGTAAAATCGCTACTAATCAACTATTTTCCTCGATTTGCAGGATACTCGCCAACGCCATGTTTAGTTTTTTTAAGAAAAAGAAGCCCCCTGAAGCCGAAATCGTCACCGAAGTGACGCAGCCAGCACCGACCCCAGCGGCAGAATTACCGATTGAGCCACAAATTACCGTTGCAGCAGACGATGCGCCTCGTCCTGCTCCGCTTGACGTTGCGCCGATTTTGACGGCTGACGCGCCCGTTGTTGCCGCGAAAGAAGAACTCACCGACGCCTTTGTGCCGCCTAGCGATTTGGCGCAGCCGCAAGAGCGCCCCAAATTATCGTGGACTGAACGCCTGAAAATGGGCTTGGCCAAAACGCGCGACAAGCTTGGTAAGAGTTTGGCCAGCGTGTTTGGTGGCGGTCAGATTAACGAGGACTTGTACGAAGAGCTCGAAACGGTTTTGCTGACTGCTGATATGGGTGTCGATGCGACGCAGCATTTGCTCAAAGATGTGCGCGAGCGTGTGTCGCTTAAAGGCTTGAAAGATTCGGGCGAGTTGAAAGAAGCACTGAAAAGTAGCCTGACTGATTTGATTCAGCCGTTGGAAATTCCTCTGAAAATATCAGGCCACAAGCCGTTTATTCTGATGGTGGCGGGCGTCAATGGCGCAGGTAAAACCACCAGTATCGGTAAACTGGCAAAATACTACCAATCGCAAGGGCTATCTGTTTTGTTGGCCGCGGGTGATACTTTCCGCGCCGCTGCGCGTGAGCAGTTGGTGGTATGGGGCGAGCGCAATGGCGTGCAAGTGATCGCACAAGCATCAGGCGATGCGGCGGCGGTGGCGTTTGATGCGGTGAACGCCGCCAAAGCGCGTGGTGTTGATGTCGTGATCGTCGATACGGCTGGGCGCTTGCCGACGCAATTGCATTTGATGGAAGAAATCAAAAAAGTAAAACGCGTCGTACAAAAAGCCGATCCGACTGGCCCGCATGAAGTGCTGCTGGTGCTGGACGCGAACACGGGGCAAAACGCCTTGGCGCAGGTGAAATCATTCGACGATGCCTTGGGTTTAACCGGTTTGGTCTTGACCAAGCTCGACGGCACCGCCAAAGGCGGCGTGATTGCGGCGATTGCCAAAAATCGCCCCGTGCCGCTACGCTTTATCGGTGTCGGTGAATCGATTGATGATTTACGGCCGTTTGCCGCGAAAGATTATATCGATGCCCTTTTTGAATAGTATGGGTATTTGCTTCTAATCTTTGCTTTGTATTTGCTGTAGCCCTATACCCGAGAGGTTAGATGCTCGCGCCATTACGCACACCCCGTTTGCTTTTGCGCCCTTTGACCGAGGCTGATGCGGGCATGGTGGCGCAATTGGCGGGCGAGTGGCAGGTAGCGAGTCAAACAGGGCGGATTCCTTACCCCTATGAATTAACGATGGCGGTGGATTTTATTCGTTCGCAGCAAGACGCCTTGGATCGTGAAGTGATTTTTGCCGTGTGCCGTCACGCCGATGGTGCTTTAATTGGCTGTGTCGGCGCGAGTTTTGAAGCCGATTCGGCAGAGTTAGGTTACTGGTTTGGCCAAGCCTATTGGGGGCAGGGCTATGCGACTGAGGCGGCGCAGGCGCTGCTGTTCTATGTATTGTCGCTGCCGAACATCAGGCAAATGACCTCATCGCATTTACTGACAAATCCCGCGAGTGGGCGGGTGCTGGTCAAGCTTGGTTTTACCGAATCCGAGCGCGCCACGGTGAATTGGCGCAATGAAGGTCAGGTTGAATTGGTGAAGTATCTTTATCGCACAGCGGCTGGTTTTCAGCGCGAAGGATTTGAATGATTCAATTTCAACAAGTGAGTAAAAGCTATCCCGGCGGTTTTGATGCCATTAAAAATCTGAGCTTTGAAGTGCCGGATGGTGAACTGGTGTTTCTGGCCGGGCATTCGGGCGCGGGTAAATCGACTTTACTGAAGTTGATGGCGGGCATCGAAAAGCCAAGCAGTGGCGCGGTCTTGCTCAATGGGCAAAATCTGGCGCGGATGAGCCGCGCGTCTTTGCCTTTTGTGCGTCGGCATATTGGGCTGATTTTCCAGGATCATAAGATCCTGTACGACCGCAATGTGTTTGATAACGTGCGTTTGCCGCTGGATATTATTGGTTTCGATCATGCTGAAGGGCGTCGCCGCGTATTGGCGGCGCTGGATAAAGTGGGTTTGGCGGGCAAAGAGAAGCTGAATCCGATTTCACTATCGGGCGGTGAGCAGCAGCGTTTATGCATTGCGCGCGCTGTCGTGCATAGACCATCGATTTTGCTGGCCGACGAGCCAACTGCGAATCTGGATAGTGATTACGCGCATGATATTTTGGAATTATTTAAATCGTTCCACCAAGTCGGCGTGACAATCTTGATTTCGGCGCATGATGAATCGTTAATGGCCGATTATGGGCGGCGTATTTTGCGGCTGAAACACGGGCAATTCACGGCCTAGCCTAAGGATAAGAATATGAAGCATTGGTTTCGTCTACATTTTTTAGCATTCACGTGTACCTTGGGTAGTTTGGTTCGTCATCCGGTGGGGAGTTTACTCAACTTATTAGTCATCGGCATTACCGCGGCATTGCCGCTGGCTTTGTGGGTGCTGATCAGCAGTTTGTCGAGTATCACTGAGCAAGTTTCGATTGAACCACAAGTCTCCGTTTTTATTCGGAATAGTGCGAGTAGCGAAGAGATTAATGCGCTGAAATCAACCTTAAAAGCCGATGCGCGCTGGGAAAAGGTAGAGTTTATTCCGAAAGATATCGCGCTAAAAAACTTACAAGCTAGTTTGGGTAGCAATGATTTAACGGCAGGTTTGCCGGAGAACCCGCTACCCGATGCGTTTGTGCTGAAAGCCAAAGATAGAGCTCCCGAAGTTTTGGAAGGGCTGCAAAAAGAATTAGCTTCAATCGTGATTGTGGAAGAAGTGCAATTAGATTCAGACTGGGCGCGACGATTAGTGCGAATTATCGACTTAGGGCAGGTGGTGTTTGAAGTTGTTGCGGGTTTGTTGGCGGTAGCTTTAGTTTTGATCACTGGTAATGCGATTCGGATGCAGATTTTAACGCGCCGTGATGAGATTGAAGTGGCCAAGCTGATTGGTGCGACTGATTCATTTATTCGTCGTCCTTTTTTGCATGCGGCCATTGTGCAGGGCGCTTTGGGTGGGGGCGTTGCCGTGTTGATCGTTTGTGGTTTGGTTGCTTATGTCAATCCGGCTTTGATTGAGTTGGCGCATTCTTATGGGCAAACAGTTAGTTTGTCGATACCTGATGGGCTGACTATTTTGCTGGTTTGTGCTGCAACGGCTTTGCTTTGCGTAATGGGGGCGGTCTTTGCGGTTGCGAGGTATTTATATCAATACCGTTAAGTGCGCTGATTCTGTTGCCGTTGAGCAGATTGAATGTAGCTATGACTTGGATAGTAATAATTACCGTGCAAAATGATGCATGCATGTGTTTGAATACTAGGAACTTAAAACACAGTTAGCACTCTAATTGCTAGAGTGCTAATTTTGATATATAAAGTCAGTTATAGGTTTGAGTGACAGGAGAACAAAGCAATGAGCAATGCGATGACACTTTCAACACTATCGATTGGTGATAGTATTGAACGCTATATTCAGCGTGTTAACGCCGTTCCTATGCTTTCGCCGCAAGAAGAGCACGATTTGGCGACTCGCCATCAAGAGCATGGTGACGTCGAGGCTGCGCGCCAGTTAGTTATGTCTCACTTGCGCGTCGTAGTCTCGATTGCGCGTGGGTATAGTGGTTATGGTTTGCCACAGGCTGACTTAATTCAAGAAGGTAATATTGGCCTGATGAAGGCGGTGAAGCGCTTTGAAGCTACACGTGGCGTGCGCTTATATTCGTTTGCCGTGCATTGGATTAAAGCCGAAATTCACGAATATATTTTGCGTAATTGGCGCTTAGTTCGTATTGCAACAACGAAAGCACAGCGCAAACTATTTTTTAATTTGCGTTCGATGAAAACGAGCTTTGCTGCACTCACGCATACACAAGCGAAAGAAATTGCTGATGATTTGGGCGTAAAACCTGAAGAAGTGTTGGAAATGGAAATGCGGATGACAGGCCAAGATGTGTCATTAGTGTCCGATGATGCCGATGAGGACGGCTATGCCCCTATCGACTGGTTGGCCGATAGCCATAACGAGCCAACGGCAGCGATTGCACGGGCGAATGTTGATCGTATTCACTCTACTGGGATCGTGGAAGCGCTTGATGGGCTTGACGAACGTAGTCGCAGGATTATTGAGGCTCGTTGGTTGACCGAGGAAGGTGAATCACTGACTTTGCACGATTTAGCTGCTGAGTTTCAGGTCTCTGCCGAGCGAATTCGCCAGATTGAAACTAAAGCACTGCAAAAAATGAAGCAAGCGTTGCTGCCAGCAACGATTTAATTAGCTTTGTTTATGATTTTAATCGAAGGGCGCCTTGGCGCCCTTTTTACATTCCTATTCAAGAAAACTGTGTTTTGGACGATAATGAGGTAAGTCTTTGAAATAAATAGATAAATTTCATGAAATCGGTAAAATTTTTACAGCAAGCTCGCGGCTTTGCTGACTATATTATTCAAGCTTCGAGTGAGATGGCTGCCTCATTGCCGCAATCAGAAACGGGCGTCCAGCGCGCTGCAACCCAAGGTCGATTGAATAAAATTGCTGCCGGAGAGTGGGATGGGCTTGATCGCCGTACTCATCAGGAGCGCCGAACAAGTGATCGACGTAATGAGCCACGGTCAGTAATGTTAGATACACGGGTGCGTACGGATCGTCGACGTGACTGTCGTCGTAGAACTGATGAATTAGCGTTGCGATCTTTTTCTTGCCGAGTCTAGGTTGTGAACGTGTAACTTAAGCGAAAAGGCATCTTCTTTTGAGCTTTGGGTGAGTTTTTACTGGCGATAGCCGCTTAGACCGCATACGCGCTTTGTGCATCTGCACTATTTTATTCTAACGCACCCAATGCCAGATTAATGCAATCACACTGGCAGAGATTAAGACAATAGCGCTGATATTACTGATTCGGTGTAATTCTTTTCTTTGTGCTGGCAAGAGTATGCGCCAGCCTAGGCCGCACGCTAAGAAAAACAGAAATATAGAAAGTAGTTTACCGCTCATGAATTTTAAGTCGCCTCGGGTATCCGGCTGTCGGGAAATTTTGCGATACTTTGTAAGTTTTGTGAAATTACTTAAGGTTTTACTTTAACTATTGCGAAATTAGTACTTATTCTAAAAGGCTTTTATTTAAAAATTATTTTTAATGCTAAATCATTGTATCAAAACACAAAATTTCCGGCACAACTTGTGCCGGTTTTTTTTTTGCTCTATAGTGACTTTTAGTGGGGGAAAGTGGATAAAAGTGTATTTTTGTGGTGATAATTTCGTTAAAATCGCTACAAAGATTTAATGATTGATTTTACCGATCGCAGTTTAGCGATCATGGGCTTTGGCACAAGATGTTTGGTGGCGTTTCTTCAATGAATTTGGACAGCAAAGGGCGATTGGCAATCCCAGCCAAGCATCGCGATGCCTTGCTTGCCCGTTCAGAAGGACGATTGGTGATTACCGTTGAGCCGTCGGGTTGTTTGCTGATTTACCCTGAGCCTGATTGGATTCCTGTTCGTGACCAGCTGAATACTTTGTCAGGCGCTCAAATGGGCTTGCGCCGCTTGATTGTGGGGCACGCTGAAGAAATTGAAATGGACACTTCGGGTCGTATTTTGATACCGCCTACTTTACGTCAGCGAGCGAGCTTGGATAAGACCGTTGCTCTGGTGGGTATGGGTAATAAATTTGAATTGTGGGATGAGGCCAAGTGGAATGCCGTAACTGATGCCGCTATGGCTATGGATCCGGTTGAATTACAAAATAATATGCAAGGAATTGTGCTTTGAGTGAGCTGGAGGCAACGAGCTTCGTGCATTGCACGGTATTGCTTGATGAGGCGGTTGATGCCCTCGCTATTAAGCCGGATGGGGTTTATGTCGACTGCACATTTGGTCGTGGTGGTCATTCGCGACTAATTTTATCCAAACTTAGCCCTAATGGCCGTTTGATTGCATTTGATAAAGATTTGCAGGCGATTGCTGAAGCTACAACGATTACTGATCCTCGATTTACGATTGTTCACGAAGGGTTTGTGACTTTAGCTGATTCGTTGGCGAAATTGGGTGTGGAGCAGATTGATGGTGTGCTGATGGATTTGGGTGTGTCATCGCCGCAATTGGATGATGGCTCACGCGGTTTTAGTTTTAGGTTCGATGCTCCGCTAGATATGCGTATGGATACGACACGGGGTATGACGGCGGCAGAGTGGCTCAATTCTGCCGAAGAAAAAGAAATTGCAGAGGTGGTAAAAGATTATGGCGAAGAACGGTTTGCTCGGCAGGTTGCAGCAGCGATTGTTACGCGTAGGGCAAGCGAACCTTTTGTTACAACAGGAGAGCTTGCCGAGGTCGTGGCAACGGCAGTCCGTACCCGCGAGCCGGGCCAGAACCCGGCGACGCGTACCTTCCAAGCTGTACGGATTTACATCAATCGCGAGCTTGAAGAGCTTTCGCTAGTACTGCCACAGGCTTTGAATTTATTGAAGCCTGCAGGTCGCTTGTCTGTTATTGCTTTCCATTCCCTAGAAGATCGTATTGTGAAGCGTTTTATGCAAGACGCAGCGAAAGGAGATCACTTGCCATCTCGTCTGCCAGTACGTGCTAGCGAGATTGCTCAAGCCCCATTGCGCGTGATTGGCAAACCAGTGCGCGCCAGCGAAGAAGAGATCAAGCAAAATCCAAGGGCGCGGAGCGCCATTTTGCGTATTGCAGAACGTACTGTGGGGCCGCTGTGACCCGTTTGAATATGTTTTTGCTCGCAGTATTGGTGATTTGTGCTTTAGCCGTGGTGACTAGTCGCCATAAGGCCAGAAAACTATTTATTGAGCTGCAAAAAGAAGACGTACTTACTAAAAAACTCGATGTGGAGTGGGGGCAGTTGCAACTAGAGCAAAGCACGTGGGCTATGCACTCCAGAATAGAGCAAGAAGCTCAGCACAATTTGGGAATGCAAGTCGCACCGGCCAATCGCACGCAAGTTATTTTAGAGCATGGGCAAGCGGTGAAAAAACCTGAGGTCAAAGATTTGTAATGGCCTTGATAAGTAAAGCAGCTGGAAGCCGCGGTGCGCGATTTAGTAGCGTGCCAAAAGCCAAATTAGAGCGCTGGCGCGTATGGGTTGTGCTTGGTGGCTTGCTGATGTTGTTTATTGGTTTGTTGGGGCGTGGCTTGTATCTGCAAGTTTTGAATGAAGACTTTCTTCAAGATCAAGGTGATGCGCGTTATCGTCGGACTTTAAAGCTGGAAGCTAATCGCGGCATGATTACCGATCGAAATGGCGAGCCATTGGCTATTTCAACGCCAGTGCAATCGATCTGGATGAGTCCCCGTAGCGTAGAAATACTACCCGCTGGGCAAACTAGGCCTGTGGACTGGAAGCCAGCAAATGACGAAGAGCCGATGCCTTTGTCCTTGGATGAAATTAAAAAAATAGAAAAGCAATTACAGCTACCGCCAAATGATTTGCTCAAAAAGCTAAGTGCTTCGCGCAAAAATTCACAAGGCAAAGAGATAAAGTCAGATTTTTTGTGGGTTAAACGCCATATTTCGCCAACAGAAGCGAAAGCGCTCATGGCGATGAAAATCCCCGGCGTGTATTCGCAAACGGAATATCGACGCTATTACCCCGCAGGCGAGGTCATGGCGCACATCATTGGCTTTACCGATATTGATGGTAAAGGCCAAGAGGGTTTTGAGTTAACGCGGGAAAAAATGCTGGCCGGTAAGCCAGGATCCCGAACTGTGATTCGAGATCGGCGCGGATATATCGTTGAAGATGTATCAACGATTGTACCGCCGCAAGAAGGGCAAACTTTGCAGCTGTCAATTGATCGCCGAATTCAGTATTTGGCGTATCGAGAGTTAAAAAATGCAGTCGAAGCAGCTGGAGCGGTTGGTGGTGCGATTGTGGTATTGGATGCACGTACTGGTGAGGTTCTGGCTTTAGCTAACGCGCCATCGTACAACCCGAATAGTCGCGCCAAGATTGATCCGGCGCATAAACGCAATCGTGCCTTGACCGATTTGTACGAGCCAGGCTCAACGATGAAAGCGATTACGGTTGCGATGGCCTTGGATGCTGGCAAAGTGACGCCGCAAACTGTGATTCAAACGGGCAATGGCACGATGGCAATTGGTCCGAATCTGGTTAAGGATGATCATGCCGTTGGCGCCGCAACGGTGGAGCACATTATTCAAAAATCGTCCAATGTCGGTGCTGCCAAAATGGCGTTGATGATGGATAGAGAGGCGGTTTGGAATTTTTATAAAGACATCGGGTTTGGTGAAGTGCCGCATACCGGCTTCCCGGGGGAAGCAGCCGGACGTTTAAGACCATGGAAAACTTGGCGACCGATTGAAGAAGCCACCATGGGTTTTGGTTATGGGATGTCGGTCAGTTTGATGCAGATGGCGCGCTCTTACCAGTTGTTTGCTGGCAATGGTGAAATTCATCCGGTGACCTTTACCAAGCTGGTAGCACCAGCGCCTGGCAAGCAGGTTGTCTCAGCCAAAACGGCAGAGCAAGTACGCAAAATGCTGGAAATGGTGACGTTGCCAGGTGGTACCGCAACCCGAGCACAGGTCGTTGGTTATCGTGTCGGCGGTAAAACAGGAACGGCGAAGAAATTAGTGAACGGTGCGTATTCAGATACCGCTCGGGTGGCTTCATTTGTGGGTTTGGCGCCAATTTCTGATCCACGGCTGATAGTCGCGGTGATGATTGATGAACCAACATTTTCTTTGCGTTATGGCGGCTTAGTGGCTGCACCGATTTTTAGTAGTGTTGTCGCGGGTAGTTTGCGCTTGCTCGGTGTACCGCCGGATGCGCCAACCACCAATATTTTCTTACCGAGTCAAGAATTAGAAGTGAAGGAAGAGACATGAAGCCAGCGAGCTGGGAGTTGCCTGCCTTTGATTTGTCTGCGGTGATTGATTTAGTCGGCGGTCGGCCTTTGCTTGTCGATAGTCGCAAGGTGGTAGCGGGCGATGTGTTCTTTGCTTTTCAGGGCGAGTACGCCGATGGCCGTCAGTATATTGCAGATGCCATCGCGAACGGTGCAGCAGCGGTGGTTTGGGAAGAAGAGGGTTTTAGTTGGAATCCCGCGTGGAATGTTAAAAACATCGCGGTGCCTGCCTTGCGCTATCAGGCGGGTATGGTTGCCTGCGCTATATTAAATAACGACTCTGGCTTGATGCCCGTGGTGGGTATTACCGGTACGAATGGTAAGACATCGATTGCGAATTGGCTGGCACAAGCCTTTGATAGTTTGGGCAATAAAACGGGTGTACTGGGTACGCTGGGCAATGGTTTTTTAGGCGCGCTGGAAAGTTCTAGTCATACAACGCTTGATCCGATCGGTTTGCAAACATGGTTAGCTAAGTTTCGCGCCCAAGGCGCAACCCATGCCGTGATGGAAGTGTCTTCACACGGTTTGGTACAGGCGCGAGCGCATGGTGTGCCATTTAAAACGGCAGTGTTTACCAATTTGACGCGTGACCATTTGGATTATCACGGCACGATGGCTGCGTATGCCGCGGCAAAAGCAAAATTGTTTGAGTGGGAAGGTTTGCAAACCGCTGTAATTAATGCCGATGACGCATTTGGCCGTGAGTTATTAGAATTCACCACCGCTCCCAAGGTGTATTCGTATGGTTTTAACCAAGGCAATTTGCGGGTAAAGCATTTTGAGTCATCGCTTGATGGAATTTCTTTGGTGGTGGATACGCCACTGGGGGAAGCTGCGATTAATTCTCCGCTGTTAGGACGTTTTAACGTAAGTAACTTGCTCGCGTGTTTAGGGGTGTTACTTGCCGATGGTGTGGCATTAGAAGACGCCTGCCGTGTTCTGGGGCAAATTCGTTCGGCGCCGGGGCGGATGCAATGCTTAGGGGGCTTTGGTAAGCCGATGGTGGTGGTGGATTATGCCCATACCCCAGATGCCTTAGAAAAAGCTTTACTCACCTTGCGTGAAGCCATGCCGGTGAATTCTCGTTTGTACTGCGTCTTTGGTTGTGGTGGCGACCGAGATAATGGTAAGCGCCCGTTGATGGGTGAAATCGCTTGTCGCTTGGCCGATGCCGTTGTCGTGACCAGTGACAACCCACGCACGGAAAAACCGCGTGAAATCATTGAGCAAATTGTGGCAGGGGTAGAAGGCGTACCGGGCACGGGGAATGCCAATTATGCAATTGAATCTGACCGTTTTCATGCGATTACCGACACCATTGATATGGCGGCAAGCACTGATGTGATTCTGATCGCAGGTAAAGGCCATGAAACGTATCAAGAAGTGAATGGCGTGCGCCATCATTTTGATGATGTAGAAGTCGCCAGTGCTGCATTGGCGAAAAAAAGTAAAAGGTAAGTAATGATGTTGAATTTGCAGGAAACTGCGCAAGCGCTGGGAGCCAAGTTACAGGGAAAACCTGAGCTAGTGTTTACGCGCGTCACTACCGATAGCCGTGATATTCGCAGTGGTGATTTGTTTGTTGCGCTCAAAGGCGAGCGTTTTGATGCCCATGATTTTGTCGCCCAAGCTTTCGCACAAGGTGCAGTGGCGGTGATGGTTGAACGTGCCATGGATGGTGATTGCATTATCGTCGATGACACTTTGCAGGCTTTGGGGTTGCTGGCAGGGTATTGGCGTGCAAAGCATGCTAATCAACCGCTAGTGGCAATTACTGGTAGTAATGGCAAAACCTCACTCAAAGAAATGCTGGCGGCGATTTTCGCTGCTCATGTTGGAAATCCGGATCTAGTCCATGCGACCAAAGGTAATTTGAATAATCACATCGGTTTACCTTTGACGCTATTGGGTATTCGCTCAGAGCACCGATTTGTGGTCGCTGAAATGGGGATGAATCATTTTGGTGAGATTGATTATCTTACCCATATTGCGCGACCTGATGTTGCCGTGGTGAATAACGCGGGTGCAGCACACTTGGAAGCATTGGGCTCAGTGGCTGGGGTGGCAAAAGCCAAAGGTGAGATTTTTGCTGGTTTAGTGCACGACGGTGTGGCAATCATTAATTCAGATGATGACTTTGCCGGTTTATGGCGTGGGTTGTCGGCGTCTCATGCACAAATTTCTTTTGGCTTGCAAGACGCAGAAATCACAGCCGAGCAAATTGAGCTGCATGCGGCGGGCAGTACTTTTAAATTAGCCACGCCCTTGGGGACGGCTAACGTTAGCTTAGCTGTGCCAGGTTTGCACAATGTGCGCAATGCGCTGGCTGCCGCCGCATCGGCTATCGCATTACAAATTCCACTCGCCGATATCGCCAAAGGCCTCTCTGCATGGGGGGGCGTAAAAGGTCGTTTGCAAGCGAAGCAAGCGGCCAATGGCGCCAAAGTCCTTGATGACACCTACAACGCCAATCCGGATTCAATGCGCGCAGCGATTGATGTGCTGTCTGCAATTGGGCAAAGCACCCGGCAAAACACCGTTTTGGTGATCGGCGATATGGGTGAAGTGGGTGAAGATGCGGCTGAACGTCACGCTGAAATTGGCGCGTATGCCCGCGAGCAAGGGATTAGCGCCTTGTTGGCCACTGGTGAACAGATGACCCATGCGGTAAATGCATTTGGTGAGGGGGCGCAGCACTTTGCAAATAAGGCTGACTTACTGCGTGCTTTGAATGAGTTGCTTACGCCGCAATCGCAAGTTTTGGTGAAAGGTTCGCGTTTTATGCGAATGGAAGAAATTGTTAACGCTTTAGAAGGAGTGCAGCCATGTTGCTGATGTTGTTGCAATGGCTCGGCGAATCAGTTCGCGCCTTTAATGTGTTTAATTACCTCACTTTACGAGCGATATTGGCAACGATTACGGCTCTGACGATTTCATGGACTTTAGGTCCATGGGTGATTCGTAAATTAGCTGAATTGAAAGTCGGTCAAGCGGTGCGCGATGATGGCCCGCAAACGCATTTGGTGAAAGCGGGTACGCCAACGATGGGCGGCACTTTAATTTTGCTCTCGATTGGTTTGACGACCTTGCTGTGGGGGGATTTACGCAATCACTATGTGTGGCTGGTACTCGTGGTGACCTTGGCAACAGGAGTGATTGGCTTTGTTGATGATTACAAAAAAGTCGCACTGAAAAATCCTAAAGGATTATCGGCTAAAGCCAAAATGTTTTGGCAGTCGGCAATTGCGATTGGCGCAGGATTGTTCTTGGTGAATTTTGGTAGCGATGCGAGCAATACCGGTTTCATCATTCCGTTTTACAAAGAAATTCTCTACCCGTTTGGCGCGATTGGTTTTTGTATTTTGACCTATTTCGTGATTGTCGGTACTAGTAATGCGGTCAATCTGACTGATGGCTTAGATGGCTTGGCGATTATGCCGGTGGTATTGGTCGCTGGCGCATTTTGCATTTTCGCTTATGTGGCCGGTAATTTTAAATTTGCGACCTATCTTGGCGTGCCGCATGTGGCGGGCGCGGGTGAATTGATTGTTTTTTGTGCGGCAATTGTTGGTGCTGGCTTAGGCTTTTTGTGGTTTAACGCTTATCCCGCTGAAGTCTTTATGGGCGACGTGGGTGCGTTGGCACTCGGTGCTGGCTTAGGTGTTGTGGCGGTGATTGTTCGCCAAGAAATCGTTTTATTGATTATGGGTGGTGTGTTTGTCGTAGAAGCGCTTTCGGTGATGATTCAGGTTGCTAGCTTCAAGATGACGGGGAAACGCGTATTTCGGATGGCGCCATTGCATCATCACTACGAATTAAAAGGCTGGAAAGAAACGCAAGTTGTAGTTCGTTTCTGGATTATCACCATGCTCTTGGTCTTGATTGGCCTAGCCACGTTGAAATTACGGTAAGCAAAGATGGAACTCACTGCAAAACATTGTGTGGTTGTTGGTCTAGGCGATACCGGTTTGGCGACGGCACGCTGGTTGGCGAGTAAAGGCGCGCGGGTCACTGTCGCTGATAGTCGTAATACACCGCCGAATTTAGCCAATATTCAAGCAGAACTACCTGGCGTTGGCTTACGTCTGGGGTCTTTCAATGTTGATACTTTTGCTGATGCTGAGCTGCTGATTACCAGTCCTGGTGTGCCATTGGCGACGCCAGAAATTGCAGCTGCAATTGCACACGGTATTCCCGTATTGGGCGATGTGGAATTGTTAGCGCAAGCCTTGGTTGGTAAACCAAGCCAAGTGATTGCGATTACTGGCTCAAATGGTAAATCCACCGTGACGACGATGGTGGCGCAAATGTGCGAAGCCGCCGGAAAAACTACCGTGATGGCGGGCAATATTGGTGTCCCTGTGCTTGCCGCTTTGGCCGAATGGGAAGCGCGTGGCCAGTGGCCGGATATCTGGGTGTTGGAATTATCGAGTTTCCAATTGGAAACCACGCGCTCATTAGCACCAGTGGCGGCGACGGTGCTGAATGTGTCGGAAGACCATTTAGATCGTTATGCCGGCATGAAAGAATACGCGGCGACGAAAGCCAGTATTTTTGCTGGTGTTGGTGTCCAAGTGTTGAATCGTGAAGATGGCTGGTGCCGGGGTATGGCTCGCCAAGCCAGAGAAATTATTTGGTTTGGGGCTGATACACCACGTAACGATTCTGAGTATGGCTTGCGTGAAATTGATGGTGATTTTAGTTTGTGCTGCGGTGACGTTGAGTTAATGAAGGCGTCTGAATTACCGATTGCCGGTTTGCATAACTCAGTGAATGCCTTGGCTTCGATTGCTTTATGCCGCGCAGCGGGTTTGGCAGTTGAGCCTCTGATTCATGCATTGAAAAATTTCAAAGGTCTACCGCATCGCGTTGAGTTTGTTGCTGAAGTCAACGGCGTTGCGTATTACGACGATTCGAAAGGCACCAATGTGGGCGCGACTGAAGCTGCGCTCAAAGGCATGACCCGCCCCGTCGTGTTAATCGCGGGTGGTGATGGGAAAGGGCAGGATTTTTCACCCTTGCTTGACGCTTGCGAGCGTATCTGCCGTGCAGTTTTGCTGATTGGCCGTGATGCGCCCGCCTTGGCGGAAACACTGAATGAAGCGACATCGGCATATTTACCGGATGATGACGACAATTACTTGCCGGTGATGATGGTGCCAACTTTGGAAATGGCTGTGACGGTTGCGAGTAACTTTGCAGAACCAGGTGATGTGGTCTTGCTCTCTCCGGCTTGCGCCAGTTTAGATATGTTTAAAAATTATCACCATCGTGCAGAAGTGTTTATCGCTGCGGTGAAAGGTTTGGAGCAGTAATGCGTCAAATTTTTTACCAAGCCATGAAGCGCATGAAACCCACGATGAGTGCCTACGATCAGGCACTTTTCTGGGGCATCATCATGTTGCTGACGATTGGCTTGGTGATGGTGTATTCCTCATCGATTGCGATGGCGGAAGTGGATAAAGACACCGGTTTTAAGTCGAATTATTTTTTAATTCGTCATGCTGTTTTTGTTTTTGTTGGCTGTATCGCGGCATTTATTGCATTCAATATCCCGACCGAAACATGGCGTAAATTTGCACCGATTTTATTTATTGGCGGCATTGTATTACTGATATTGGTCTTAATTCCTGGTATCGGCCGTGAAGTGAATGGTAGCCGCCGTTGGCTGGGTTTGTTTGTGATTAATCTACAACCATCAGAATTGGTTAAGTATTTTGTTGTTCTGTATGCCGCTGATTATAGCGTTCGAAAAAATGGCAGCATGAACGCAAAAATGTCGGAGAGTTTTTCTAAAGTTTTATTTCCATTAGCGATTGTGATGACCGTCGTTGGTGGGCTGTTACTTGCCCAACCCGATATGGGTGCATTGATTGTCGTCACAGCGATTGCCGTGGGGATCTTGTTTTTAGCTGGATTTAGTTGGCAGCTTTTTGCAGGCTTGGTCGTGGTTCTGGGCGGCGCTTTTTTTACTTTGATTGCAACGAGCCCATATCGCCGAGCACGCGTATTGGGTTTTTTAGATCCTTGGCAAGATCCATATGGCAAAGGCTACCAATTAAGTCATTCCTTGATTGCATTTGGCCGAGGTGAATTAACTGGCGTAGGTTTGGGTTTAAGTGTTGAGAAACTTTCTTATTTGCCCGAAGCACATACTGACTTTTTAATGGCGATTATTGCTGAAGAATTTGGTTTTATCGGTGTGGCGGTTGTAATTTGTTTGTTTGCCTTTTTGGTATTTCGCGCGTTTGCAATTGGTGTGCAAGCCAATAAATTAGAGCGGCATTGGCAATCATTAGCTGCACAAGGCGTGGGTATTTGGATTGGCTTTCAGGCGGTGATTAATATCGGCGTGAATATGGGCGTTATGCCAACGAAAGGTTTGACTTTGCCATTGCTTTCATTTGGTGGCTCAGGGATTGTGGCCAATTTATTGGCTTTGGGTTTTTTAATGCGAATTGACTATGAAAATCGCCAAATGATACGGGGGTACAACGTATGAAAAAGCGTACCCTCTTGGTGATGGCGGGTGGCACTGGTGGGCATATTTTTCCCGCCTTGGCAGTTGCAAATGCAGTGCGTGCAGACGGTTGGGATGTGGTTTGGTTGGGTGCAAAAGGTGCGATGGAAACGCGCGTAGTTCCGCCACATGGCATCGACTTGGTGACTTTAGATATTACGGGTGTGCGCGGTAAAGGACTGTGGAAAAAATTGAGCCAGCCGTGGATCCAGGCGAAGGCTTTGTTGACAGCGCTTAATTTGATTTTCCGCCGTCGCCCCGATGTGGCGATTGGTTTTGGTGGCTTTACTGGCTTTCCCGGTGGAGTTGCGATGCGTTTGTGCTGGCTACCGCTGGTGATTCATGAGCAAAACTCGGTTGCTGGTTTGACTAATCGTGTGTTGGCGAAAATCGCTAATCGTGTGTTGTTTGCATTTCCTACCGCCTTTCCGAATCAAGCGGGTTGTGTTGGCAATCCAGTGCGTGAAGAGATGAATACGGTGTTGGAACCGGAAACGCGATTTGCGGGACGCTCTGGCCCATTAAAGTTACTCGTCGTAGGCGGGAGTTTGGGGGCGCAAGTGTTTAATGAGCAACTGCCACAAGCATTAGCGTTAATTCCAGAGCACCTTCGCCCCGTCGTGACACATCAGTCAGGTGAAAAGCATATTGAGGCGCTTAAAGCAAATTATGCTGCAGTCGGCGTGAAGGCCAATTGTGTCGCATTTATTGCCGATATGGCACAAGCGTATGCCGATGCGGATTGGGTATTATGCCGCTCTGGCGCTTTGACTGTCGCTGAATTGGCATGCGTTGGTGCGGCGAGTGTCTTGGTGCCGTTTCCGCATGCCGTGGATGATCATCAAACTGGCAATGCAAAATTCCTCAGTGATGCTGGGGCAGGGATTTTATTGCCGCAAACTGCGAGCAGTCCTGAAAAATTAGCGCAATTAATTCAAGAAATCACTCGTGAACGTTGCCTTGCGATGGCTACAGCGGCACGAGTATTGGCACAACCTCATGCAACTGACGCCGTCGTTGCAGTAATAAAAGAATTGGCAGAATGAAACATAAAGTAAAACGCATTCATTTCGTAGGTATTGGCGGTGTCGGTATGAGCGGCATTGCTGAAGTGCTACTGAACCTTGGTTTTGAGGTCAGTGGTACTGATTTGGGGGTAAGTGCAACCACCCAGCGTTTAGCGGCTGCTGGTGCCGAGGTGTTCCAAGGTCATGCTGCTGAGTATGTGGCCAATGCCGATGTGGTGGTGATTTCTAGTGCGGTGAAAGACGATAATCCCGAAGTGATTGAAGCTCGCCAACGTAAGATTCCCGTGGTGCCTCGTGCAATGATGTTGGCTGAGCTGATGCGCTTGAAACAAGGCATTGCGATTGCAGGTACACATGGCAAAACGACAACGACCAGTCTCAGTGCCAGCGTACTCGAAGCAGCAGGACTCGATCCGACGTTTGTGATCGGCGGCAAATTGCACGCAGCAGGCTCGAATGCACGTTTGGGGCAGGGTGATTTTCTGGTTGCCGAAGCCGATGAAAGCGATGCGTCTTTCTTATTGCTCACTCCGGTGATTTCGGTCGTGACGAATATCGACGCAGACCATATGGATACCTATGGTCATGATTTCGAGAAATTAAAACAAGCTTTTATCGATTTTCTGCACCACTTGCCGTTTTATGGTCGCGCGATTTTGTGCATCGATGATCCGCATGTGCGCTCGATTTTGCCGAAAGTCACTAGCCCTGTAACGACCTATGGCGTGAGTGAAGATGCCATGTTGCGGGCAGAAAATATCGTCGCTGCTAATGGCCAGATGCGCTTCGATGCGGTTTGGGAAAACGGTGAATCTCGTCGCCTTGCCGTGACGTTGAATATGCCGGGCATGCATAACGTGCTCAATGCCTTGGCGGCGATTGCGATTGGGATTGAAGTCGGCGCGGATGAGGCGGCGATTGTGGCGGCATTGGCGGCATTCCAAGGCGTAGGACGTCGCTTCCAGCGCTACGGCGAAGTGCCGCTTGCTGCGGGTGGTTCGTTCACTTTGGTTGACGATTATGGACATCATCCCGTCGAAATGGCAGCGACTTTGGCGGCCGCGCGTGGCGCATTTCCAGGCCGTCGCTTGATGTTGGCATTCCAACCGCATCGCTATACCCGCACCCGGGATTGCTTCGAAGATTTTGTCAAAGTGCTCAACACCGTTGATGGCTTACTGCTGGCTGAGGTTTACGCCGCTGGTGAAGCGCCAATCGTTGCCGCCGATGGCCGCTCATTGGCACGAGCAGTGCGGGTGGCAGGCAAAGTTGAGCCGGTGTTTGTGGAGAACATTGCCGATATGCCAACGGCAATCCTTGCCGCTGTTCGTGATGGTGATGTGGTGGTTACGATGGGGGCTGGCACGATTGGAAATACACCGAAGTTGTTAAGTGAGATGGTGAAATGAATCAGTATGGAAAAGTAGCCGTCATCATGGGTGGCAGTTCAGCAGAGCGAGAAGTGTCGTTGATGAGCGGTGCAGGGGTATTGGCAGCATTACAAGCAAGTGGTGTTGATGCGCATGCATTTGATCCGGCTGAAAAACCACTGCAATTGTTGAAAACAGAAGGTTTTGATCGTGCATTTCTAATTTTACATGGTCGTGGTGGGGAAGACGGCACGATTCAGGGGGCGCTGGAGTTTCTTGGTGTACCTTACACCGGCTGCGGCGTGATGGCTTCTGCAATTGGTATGGATAAGTGGCGAACTAAATTGCTGTGGGAAGCCGTGGGTTTACCGGTGCCAGATTATCGAATTGTGGACAGTGCGGAAGAACTAAAACTAGCGGTTCAAGAATTAGGCTTGCCTTTGTTTGTGAAGCCTGCGAATGAAGGTTCGAGTGTTGGCGTGGTTAAGTTGAAGTCATTACTTGATGTGAGTGCCGCGTGGGCAGAGGTATCTCGGCATAAATCCGTAGTTTTAGCCGAGCGCAATATTGGTGGTGGTGAATATACATGCGCTGTTTTGGATGGACAAGCCTTACCGACGGTGAAAATTGTTCCGCAAACCGAGTTTTACGACTACGAATCGAAATATATACGTGACGATACGGTGTACCACTGTCCATCTGGTTTATCAGATGAAAAAGAACAGCAAGCTCGTAGTTTGGCGGAAAAGGCGTACCGTATTTTAGGAGCGACGGGCTGGGCGCGGATTGACTTTTTAACCGACGAAGATGGCAAGATTTTCTTGCTCGAGGCCAATACCGCGCCCGGAATGACGACGCATAGTTTGTTCCCAATGTGCGCGCGTGAGGCTGGTTTAAGTTATGAAGCGCTAGTGATGAAAATTTTAGCAACAACTTTGTGAAATATATTGATTTGTAAGGGTATATCCTTGCAACTCTTGTTATAATTTGGCTGCATTAATATACCCATAAGGGATGGTGTTTTAAAGCACCAGTTAGGAATTCGATATGCTTGTGCAGTTTTCGCAACCACATACTGCAGATTTTCCAAATGTGGAATAAGCCGCAGTTATTGATGTGGTTTGCAAATTTGCTCACTGCATTGGCGTTGATGCTGCTGTTTTACTCGCTGTTATTTTTGGCGGTGCACTCGCCATTGTTTCCGGTGCGCAAGATCAAGGTAGATGGCGATTTAACACATGTCACGCGCGAGCAGTTGCAATACGTGATTAAGAATGAGTTAAAAGGCACTTTTTTTACGCTGGATTTGGATAAAACTCGGCAGAACTTTGAAAAGTTACCTTGGGTAAGGCAAGTCGAGGTTCGCCGCCGCTGGCCAGATCGCTTAGAAGTCAATATCGAAGAACATAAAGCGGTAGCGCGGTGGGGTAGTACTGGTTTGCTGAATTCACATGGCGAAAAGTTTGATGCGGCCAGTAGTGATCATCTGCCCGTATTAGAGGGGCCAGATGGTACAGAAAAAATTATGGTGGAAGGTTTTCAGCGCTTAAAAGTAGCGTTAGCGCCGTTAGGCAGAACACCGACCCGCTTGTGGTTGTCCGAGCGCAGAGCTTGGCGATTTGAGTTAGACAAACAGTTGATCGTAGAAGTGGGGCGCGACGATCCAGTGGATCGGGTGACGCGCTTTGTGAAGGCTTATCCGAATACATTAGCGCTTTTGCAGCAATCGTTTGAGTATGTGGATTTACGTTATCCAAATGGTTTTGCGGTGCGTTTACCAACGTATCAACCGATTGAAAAGCCAGTTGCAGTAAAAGGAAGTGCAGTGAAAGTCGTGCCGTCTGTCGCAAAACCAAAAGCGACCAAAGCTTCGGCATGATTTATGCTTTTGATTTAATAAAGCAATTAAAAGTAATAAGTTAGCGGTATTTTTTAAAGTTAAACCTTAAGATTTGTAAAAGAGGCTGTCAGTGACTAGGGAAGCAAAAAACCTCATCGTTGGGCTAGATATCGGGACTTCTAAAGTGGTCGCGGTGGTGGCTGATGTGAAGGAAGACGGCTCATTGAATGTGGTGGGGCTAGGTTCTGCGGCATCCAAAGGATTGAAGCGCGGTGTTGTGGTCGATATCGAAAAAACCGTTGCCGCTATTCAATCGGCACTCGGTGAAGCGGAATTGATGGCGGATTGCAAAATCAGCGAAGTGTATACCGGCATCGCTGGTAGCCATATCAAGAGCTTAAATTCGCATGGCATGGTGGCGATTAAAGACAAAGAAGTAACGCAGGCAGATATCGACCGTGTGATTGAAACGGCCAGCGCGGTCAACATCCCGACCGATCATCAAGTGCTGCATATTTTGTCGCAAGAATATGTGATTGACGGGCAAGAAGACGTGAAAGAGCCGCTTGGTATGTCGGGCGTTCGCTTAGAAGTACGCGTGCATATTGTGTCAGGTGCGGTTTCGGCGGTGCAGAACATTACCAAATGTGTACGTCGCTGCGGCTTGGAAATTGCTGAAGTGGTGTTGCAACCCTTGGCTTCAAGCTATGCCGTATTGACTGAAGATGAGAAAGATCTCGGCGTATGTTTGGTTGATATTGGCGGCGGCACCACGGATATCGCCGTATTTATCGGTGGTTCGATTCGTCACACTGCTGTGATTCCAATTGCTGGCGACCAAATCACCAATGATGTGGCAATGGCATTGCGCACGCCAACCGGTGAAGCAGAAAACATCAAGATTCAACACGGTGTGGCGTTGCGGCATATGACCGACCCGCAAACGATGATTGAAGTACCGGGCGTGGGTGAGCGCGGTGCGCGTCAGATGTCACGACATACTTTGGCGGAAGTGATCGAGCCACGCGTTGAAGAATTGTATAGCTTTGTGCAGGCCGAATTGCGCCGTGTTGGATTTGAAGATCGCTTGTCGAGCGGGATTGTAATTACCGGCGGCGCGTCATTGATGCCGGGTATGACTGACTTGGCCGAAGAAATTTTTCATATGCCGGTGCGTTTGGGATTGCCACGTTATGTCGGTGGCTTAGCCGAAGTGGTTAAAAATCCGCGTTATTCAACGGCGGTGGGTTTATTGATTTTGGCGCGACAACAAATGCAGAAAGCGCCAAATCATCGTGGTAAAGAAGGTGGCATCGGTGATGTTTTTGGCAGAATGAAGTCATGGTTTCAAAATAACTTCTGAAATATTCGGGTAAGCGGTAAAATCGGGCAAGAGGAGAGTGGAAATGGCATTATTAATTGAAGTACCAGAAGTATCACATCACGTGAATATTAAAGTGATCGGCGTGGGTGGCGCAGGCTGCAATGCCATCAACAATATGATCGAACACGCTATGCAATCGCATGGTGTCGATTTTATTTCGGCTAATACCGATGCACAGGTATTAAAACAATCAAAAGCAGATAATGTCGTTCAGCTTGGTGCTGAATTGACGAAAGGTTTTGGCGCTGGTTGTAATCCAGAAATCGGTCGCCAAGCTGCGGAAGAAGATCGTGAGCGCATCGCTGAATTGATTTCAGGTGCAGACTTGCTGTTTATTACTGCTGGTATGGGTGGTGGTACCGGTACAGGTGCAGCGCCAGTGATTGCACAAGTCGCTCGCGAAAAAGGAATTTTGACGGTTGGCGTTGTAACTAAGCCCGGTTTGGATGAAGGCGGCCGCCAAAAAGTGGCGCAAGCTGGTATCGATGAATTGGCTCGTTACGTTGATTCTTTGATTGTCGTGTCAAATCAAAAGCTGGAAGAAGTACTCGGCGATGATGTGACGATTGATGAAGCATTCCGTGCCGCCGATGACGTGCTGCGTAATGCAGTTGGTTCTATCGTTGAAATCATTCAGTACCCAGGTTTGATTAACGTTGACTTTGCCGACGTGAAAACCGTGATGCGTGAAATGGGCATGGCGATGATGGGTTCTGCGCATGCGACTGGCCCAGACCGTGCCATCCGCGCGACCGAAGAAGCGATTCGTTGCCCACTTTTGGACAACATCAGCTTTAAAGGCGCACGTGGCGTACTGGTGAATTTCTCGACTGCCCCTGGCAAGTTGAAAAAATCAGAAACGCGTCAAGCGTTGGAAATCATCGAATCGCATGTTGCAGATGGCGCCTTGGTGAAACATGGTGTGGTGTACGACGAAGCTTTGGGCGAAGATGAAATCCGCGTGACTTTGGTGGCAACGGGCTTGGGTGGTAAAGCGGTCAGCGCACCATCGTTGACTGTTGTTAGTAGCCAAACGTTGAAAACCGGCACTGATAACCAAGCGTACGAAGATGCTTATGATACGCCAGCAATTTGGCGGAATAATCGCGGTAATCGTGCGCCAGAAGCTGCTGCGCGCCCCGCGATGAGCAATATCGATATGGATATTCCAGCATTTTTGCGTCGTCAGGCAGATTAATACCCAACTATTTGATGAACTTACGCATCAGCGTTTCGTTTTAGTAAATAGTTTACGTCAATCGATTTGATTAAAATGATTTGCTCGGCCTTTTGCCTAGGGCTGATAAAATCAGAGTATTGAATATATAGGCAGAATGGCCATGTTTTTACAAAGAACTTTGGATTCAACAATTCAGGCCACGGGTGTGGGCTTGCATTCGGGTGAGAAAGTCAAACTCACTCTGCGGCCTGCGCCTGTGAATCATGGGATTGTGTTTAAGCGCTCTGATTTGCCCGAATCAGCGCCTTTCAAAGTCGGCCCCGATTTAGTGAACGACACGCGTCTCTCCTCAACGCTCGTCCAAGACGGCGTGCGTGTCGGCACGATCGAGCATCTGATGTCAGCTTTTGCGGCGCTTGGCATCGACAATATTGTTGTCGAAGTAGATGCGCCAGAAATGCCGATTATGGATGGTTCTGCTGCACCATTTATTTACTTGATTCAAACTGCGGGAGTGCAAGAGCAGGACGCACCGAAGCAGTTTGTCAAAGTACTCAAGCCCATCGAAGTTCACGATGGCGATAAATGGGTGAAATTTGAACCGCATAATGGCTACAAAGTTTCACTTACTATCGATTTCAAACATCCCGCTTTCAAAAAATCAGCGCAAACGATTGCTTTAGATTTTGCTGAGACCAATTACATCACCGAAATTGCGCGTGCGCGTACGTTTGGCTTTATTCATGAAGTTGAATATCTACGCATGAATGGTTTGGCGCGCGGCGGTAATATGGATAACGCGGTCGTTATTGATGAGTTTCGCGTGTTGAATGAAGGTGGCTTGAGGTTTGAGGATGAATTTGTTCGGCACAAAATCCTCGATGCAATTGGCGATCTATATATATTAGGCCACCCCTTAATCGCGTCATTTTCTGGCTACAAATCAGGCCATGCAATGAATAATAAACTATTGCGTGAGCTACTCTCTGACCCGAGTAATTATGAAATGGTGAGTTTTGATCGTCTGAGTGACGTTCCTAGCGCATTTCATGATTTACCTGCGCTTGGCATTTAAGCGGTGTTTGCGGTTTTAAGAATTTTATTTATTCTGGTCGTATTGGGGCTCTCTTATTCTGCGATTTGCTATGTCAAAAGCCGCGACCGCTATTGGCTTAAAATCATTCGCTGGATAGTCTATTTTGTGCTTTTCCTGTCTTTTATTATCTTTACTGGCCTGGTGATACAGCGTGTGCTGATGGCTTAATCGGATTGAATATGCCCCGTTTTTATGTCGATTTACCGCTTAGTGTCGGCCAATCATTCGAATTGCCCGAAGCCGTCGCTCGGCATGTACAGGTTTTACGGATGCAGCCGACAGAGTCGCTTCATTTGTTTAATGGTCAAGGTGGCGAGTTTGCGGCTGAAATTAGCGCGATGGGTAAAAAGACGGTGAGCGTGCAGGTGAACAGCTTCGATGCCGTTGATCGCGAATCCCCTTTGAATTTGACTTTGGTGCAGGCGATTTCTGCTGCCGATCGAATGGACTACACGGTACAAAAGGCCGCAGAATTAGGTGTAACGGTATTACAGCCGGTCATTTCACAGTATTGCCAGCAACGTTACAGCGGCGAGCGCGCCGAGAGACGGCTTGCCCATTGGCAAGGCATCGCAGCCAGTGCTGCTGAGCAATGTGGCCGAACACGTTTGATGGAAATTCGGCCTATTGTCACATTCAACCAATTTTTGGCGAGTCAAGCGAAGGCTGAACTTAAGCTGTTGATGTGTCCAACTGGGGCGGTCGAGTACGCGAGCCTACCCGAAGAGGCGTCGAGTGTCATTGTGTTGGTCGGCCCTGAAGGGGGGTATTCTCCTGAAGAGGATAATCAAGCTATTGCACAAGGCTATACATCGCTTATTCTTGGTCCGCGAATTTTTCGAACTGAAACCGTCGCACCGGTGATCGCGAGTTTGTTGCAGTTGCGTTTCGGTGATTTTGCGTAACACATCGCCTCGCTTTGAATGCTGACTGCCGTGGCATTCTTCCTCAATCTATCTGCATCTGAAGTGAGTATAATCTCGCCATGACTGTTCCTGCCCCACACGCTATGAATAACAAAGTGTTATATCGCCGCTTGCTTGGCCATTTTCGTCCTTATTTGTGGGTGATTATCGCTACGATTATTTGCATGGCCTTGGCTTCGGCATCCGAAGCATTGCTAACATTATTGTTAAAACCGCTGATTGACCAAAACCTAGCTGGTGCAGAGACGCTCGCGAAGAATGCCGCTTGGATTATTCCTGCCCAGTTATTTGGTTTGGCAATGATGCGTTTTGCAGGTAATTTTGGTAATGACTATGGCAATTCTTGGCTAGCCAACCGCGTGATGCGGGATTTTCGGGAAAAAATTTATGGCAAATTAATGCGTTTGCCGACCCGCTATTTTGATCAAACGTCGACTGGGGTACTGCTTTCGCGCGTGACTTATGATGTTACGCAGGTGATGGAGGCGGGTACATCAACACTGACTGGCTTGGTGCGCGATGGCGTTGCCGTACTGGGCTTTTTGGCGGTGATGTTTTATTCCAGTTGGCAATTGAGCTTGTTTTGCTTGGTGTTATTGCCCGTAGTGGCATTGAGTATCCGGATGGTGGCTAAGCGGCAACGGCGCTTAGCGCGGGAAACGCAAGACCGAATGGGCGAGATGAATTCACGCCTCGATGAATCCCTTTCTGGGCAACGAATTGTAAAAGTGTATGGCGGACAAGATATCGAAGTGTGTCGTTTTGGCGAGGTGAATAATCGGGTAATGCGCCTTGGGATTAAACAGGGCCTAATGGTGGCAGTTAACTCTGGGACGATTGTCTTGTTAATTGGTATTACTATTTCTGTGGTGCTGTATTTTGCTAGTTTGCAGGCGCAAGCAGGGCAATTAAGCGCGGGCTCGTTTATGTCATTTATCGCGGCGATGGTGGCAATCCAAGGTCCGGTTCGTAATTTGACCCGAATCAATGAACGTTTGCATCGTGGTTTAGCCGCGGCAGAGTCTATTTTTAATTTGCTCGACGAACAAGAAGAAGCCGATCACGGTCAATACCGCGTTAGCCGTGCTCAAGGCGCGCTGGATATCCAAGCGCTGCGCTTTAGTTATCAGCTTGACCATAAACCGGCTTTAGATGGAATTGATCTACAGGTTCAGCCAGGACAAACCGTGGCCTTGGTTGGGCAATCGGGCAGTGGTAAAACCACACTGGCTAATCTCGTACCGCGTTTTTATGATGCGATTGATGGTCGAATTTTGCTCGATGGAGTGCCGGTGGCCGATTATCAGTTGGCGAATCTGCGGGCGCAAATTGCCTTAGTGGCGCAGGACATGGTGCTATTTAATGACACGGTGACCGCCAATATCGCCTATGGTACGCATCGTGCTGATCAGGTCGATATGGCACGTGTGCGCGCTGCAGCCGAAGCCGCGCACGCCACCGAGTTTATTGAAAAAATGCCGAGTGGCTTTGATGAAATGCTGGGTGAAAATGGTGGACGTTTATCAGGTGGCCAGCGGCAACGCTTGGCGATTGCGCGCGCGATTTACAAAGACGCACCAGTATTAATTCTTGATGAAGCAACGAGTGCGCTCGATACCGAGTCGGAGCGCAAAGTGCAAGACGCACTCGAAAAACTCATGCGAGGCCGCACGACCTTGGTGATAGCGCATCGTTTATCAACCATCGAAAAAGCTGACCGTATTGTAGTGATGCAGTTTGGCCGTATCGTAGAAAGTGGCACGCACGCTGAGCTATTGGCTAAGCAAGGTGTGTATGCGCAGATGCATGCAGTGCAGTTTTCAACGCAAAATGAACTTCCAGCGCAATAATGTTTTGTATTGCCAGATTTTTTTTCTTAGGCTGTTGTTGCTTTTGAATAGTTCTTTGCGCATTTTTGCTAGCAAACTCATCTGAGGGCGTTTTCTGCAGCCAATTGAAGAGATAAATTGTGCTGACTCTTTAACTATGAAGGGTTCTAGTCCATAAGTGCGTAATTTATGACTCCAAATTTGATCCATTGTGTCATCTATTGCATGGATCATTCGTGCGGTATGTTCCAATAAAGCTTGAGCAGCAGCACGGTTGATCACATACCCTAGAGTGCCGCGAGGTTGCTCTAGATATTCGAGTAATTGATATTCACCCGCTTTGATTTGTGCAATTGTTTTGCCCTTCCGTGGAAACGTGCCCGCAAGTCGTACTAAATCCCAAGATGATTGTTTTTCTAACAGATTATCGATCACCTCGCTAAACTGTTCTGCGAGTTCAACATCGTCTTCCAAGATACAGCAATGTGCTGCATCTGTAGATAAAAACAGCTCCCAAAGCGCTCTGTGACTCAAATAGCAGCCCATCTCGCCGCGACTTAAATCTCTACCATAAAGTTGTAAACGCTTTTTTTGTTGGTATATTTTGGGAGCTGTATTTTCATCGGGCTTGATGGCATCAAATAGAGTAATTTCAAGCTGATGTTGTGAAAATTGCTTTAAAATATGTGCTCTCCGAGCTACTTCTTCGGGGAGCGAAATGCAATAAAAGATCATTCGATTGGCATAAATTTAGTTTAAGTAGCTGTTATAACCGATTTTTGCTGCAGTATGATGACTTTTAAGTGTTACTTCGAGCTTTTGCCAATTTTCGGCTTGTTTTGAGCGGTCATTTTCTTGATGCCATAAGTGCAAAACCGGTACGGCATAACGGCCATCTTTGATCAATATGCCCCAGCGCAGTAGTCGAACTGCGAAATCTGAATCCTCATGTCCCCAGCCTGAGAACTCTTCATCAAAACCATTAATCGCTATAAAATCAGTTTTCCAAACGCCTAAATTACAACTTTTAACGACTTCCCAGCGTGAATGTCGTTTTTTACGCATGGCGCTGAGCTTCAAGCGTAACCACGGTAGTGCTCGGTTGGATTTGGCTTGCCATTTGGCGACCATCCATTGCCACACAGACCACTCCATGATTTCTATTGCATTAGGCTGATTGAGTAGGGTCTGAGTAAATGACTCAGAGAACAGCACGCGATTGCCTGCAATATACCAACCACGTTCTGCCAATTGTGCATGTTGCTGGACAAAATCCGGCATCGGCACACAATCACCATCCAAAAAAACGAGGTAGTCGCCTGAGGACTGGGCGGCAGCTCGATTTCGAATAGCTCCCGCGCGAAAACCGAGGTCTTCATGCCAGACGTGAGCTAATTGCGTAGGGAAGCGCTGTTGCCACGACGCAATGAGCTGAGCGGTGTCATTTTTTGAGCCATCGTCAGCAATTAATACTTCCCACTCAGTTTGTGGATTCACTACTTGCTTGGCGAGCCCAGCTAGCACGAGGTTTAGCGCAGTTGGCCGATTGTAAGTAGTGACGATGATAGAGATTTTCATACTTTTTCTTGTAAATACATAAGCTTGAGTTGACGGTAGTAGGCCCCTTCCGCATTGGAGACGGATAGAATAAAGCCCTCACGGCCATCTAAAAAACCACGCTTAATAATGTAGCTGCGGATAAATGTCCACACGCCTTTGAAAATGGCGCTACTTAAGCTAGAGCGCGAACCTTTATTCAAGCGCTGCTGTGCCCCCGCACTGGAGTAGCGATTGATTTTATCGAGCACCGATTCTAAATCGTCAAAGGAATAATGCAGCAATAGGCCATCTAGCTGGCTGACTGAACTGCTAAAAATTAAACGCTCATGCACTAAATCTTCAGAGTAGCGCGCACTGCCTTTTTTAAATAAGCGAGGTAGGTAATCTGGATGCCATCCGGTGTGCCTCATCCAACGCCCACAATAATTTGATAGGCGATTTAACTGATACACCTCACTTTGGGGATTTTGGACCGCAGCTTGAATTGAATCAGCTAGCTGTGCGTTAACGATTTCATCGGCATCTAAAGCAAAAATCCAGTCGGTTTCTAGCAAAGCAATAGCGCGATTTTTTTGTATGCCAAAGCCAGGCCAATCAATACTTTGATGGATTTGAGCACCATGGGATTGTGCAATGTTTAAAGTTTGGTCGGTGCTACCAGAATCTAAGATGACGACTTGATCACACCATGTTAGAGATTGTAGGCAAGCCGCCAAATGGGCCTGAGCATTTTTTGTAATAATGGCAACGCCAATCGTCGGCATAGTTGTTTCGTTTTTAACTGAATCAGGCTGCTATAATCGCTCTTCTCGCAATGTCAGGCAAGTCGCCTTGTAATGGAGCGAACAAATTTATGAAAGTCAGCGGATTTACCTTTCTGCGTAACGGGACGATGTTGGGCTACCCCTATATCGAGAGTTTGCAAAGCTTATTGCAAGTTTGCGATGAGGTCGTGGTGGCGATTGGTAAAAGCGAAGACGATACCTTAGAGCGGGTTCGCGCTATTAATGATCCGCGGATACGGATTATTGAGACAACGTGGAATGAAGGCATGGAGCAACGCGGCTTTGTGTATGCGCAGCAAAAAATGATTGCTCAATTTAATTGCACCGGTGACTGGGCTTTTTATTTGGAGGGTGACGAGGTAATCCATGAAGATGATGCACCCAAGATTCGCGCAGTCATGGAGCAGCACTTCAAAAATCCAGAAATAGAAGGGATTGCCTTTGATTATCACCATTTTTACGGAAAACCAGATTTAGTGGCGCGTAGTCCAGCGTGGTATCGGCAAGAGCTGCGGATTATTCGCAATACCATTCGCTCGTTTGCGCCCGATGGTCTGTTTTGGGTTGTGATGGATAAAAACAAACGGGGGCGTTACGCCAGAGCGGCTTTAGCACACTGTCCAATTTATCATTATGGCCATGTCCGTTCGAGCGAGAAAATGCAAGAAAAACATCGGCAAGTCGCTAAGTATTGGAGCCATGCCCCTAAACCCCATGATTATTCGCAAATCGATGCGAGTATCTTGCAAACTTTTACTGGCACTCACCCCATGATTGTGCAGCCCTGGCTGCGTGAAATGGCAGAGTCAAGTTTTGTACCGGATGCTAATTACCAACTCTCTAAGCGAGAAAAGAAACATCGCTTGTTGATGAAACTTGAAGCGATTTTTGGTCTGGATCTAACAAAAAAACATTTTAAATTGGTGAGTAAATCATGATCGAAAGTACTAGTCACTTGCAGCGGTTTCAATCGGGCTTATTGCTCTTCGCCGCGGCTTTAGCAGGCTTTGCGATTCCTATTTCGACCGCAGCACAAAATATTGGTGGTGGATTGCTACTCATTGCTTTTTTATTAAATCCTCGCGCACTTCAATTTAATAAACAGATTTTCTTTCAACCCTTTGCGATTGCTGGTTTGTTGTTAGCTGCAGCTTTGGTTTTGGGTACTCTGTGGACGTCGGTATCACAAAGTGAGGCTTGGGGTTTTATATTGAAAATGCGAGCTTATTATTTAATCCCAATATTTTTATGTTTATTTTTCGGTACTAAAGTTCGAAATGCATTGTTAATCGGTTTTGCTTGCGGTGCATTGCTGAGCGTGAGTGCTGCTTTTGTTTCTTATCTATTTGAGTATCCAATGCGAGTTGGCGTACCTGGGGATTGGGCGGTATTTCGTACACATACCTACCATAACTATTTTGCCAGTTTGTTAGCGGTCGGTTTATTGGCGGGATTGTTAAATGGTAAGTTCTTTGGCTGGCAAAAAAATTTAGCTTGGATTGTATTTGTGTTTGTGACACACAACATTCTGTTTGTTGTTCCTGGTCGAACTGGGCAGCTCATTTTTCTAATGATGCTGGGATTTCTGCTGGTGTTATGGCGCTGGCGTATTGGTTTAACACTGGGTTTAACGATTGTATTGGCGGCGGCGCTTGTGTTGCCCCAATATTCTTCGGCAGTTAAATTGGGTATTGCAAAAGCGCAAACTGATATGCAGGAGTACTCAAAAGGAAATACAGATACTTCGATTGGTTTACGTCTCATTTGGTTAAAAGATACTCAGCAAATGATTTTGGCTAAGCCATGGACTGGTTATGGTACTGGTAGCTTTAAGCAGGAATATAGCCGTTATAGTGGCGTCACTAGTGGTTTGCGCGCGACATCGAATCCCCATAATGATTATATTTGGTTAACGATAGAGTTGGGGGTGATTGGTGCTGCGTTGTTGTTGGGTTTGTTAGGTGCCGCAGCATGGCAAGGTCGTCATTTGCAGCCCGCATGGCGTTCATCTCTATATGTCATGTTAATGGGAATGGGGGTTGCAACGTTCGCAAATTCATTCTTCACAGATAACATCACAGGTCTAGGGTTTGTATTGCTCACCTGTGCGATGCTTAATGGGCCTAAAAAGGATGAATTGTCTGCATGATTAGTATCATTACTGCGATTTATAACCAGCGTGCTGTGAATGAATTGTATTGGGAGAATTTGCAGCGCTATACGCATCATCCATTTGAACTCATCATTATTGATAATGGCTCAACCGACGGCAGTGCTGATTTTTTTGAATCGGTGGGTGCCAAAGTGATTCGCAATGGTGCGAATTATTCTTATCCACACAGCCAAAACCAAGGCATTGCGATTGCGCAATACGATTGGTTGGCTTTTTTGAATAATGACATTATTGTTTCGCCAGATTGGGATGTTCGTTTTATTGCCAGTATGGAGAAAAACGGGCTCGACGTGGCGACGGTATGTGGTATTGAGCAGATTGAAAATGCGGTGGCTACCAAAAAGCTCAAGCGTCGTTGGAAAAAGGTCAAAAATTTCCTCGGCCTGTTTGGTTTTAATCGTACCACTTTGCAAATGATGCATCGTTGGATGTACGGTGATTGGGCAAAATTTAATGCCGATCGTACGTATCGCTTTGCAGGCCAAATTAAAGAAGGCTTTGTGGGCAATACAGTGATGATTCAGCGTAAAGCCTTGGCTAAAATCGGGCTGTGGGACGAGCGCATTCAGGCCGGTGATTTCGATCTGTATTTACGAACTAAGCAGCGTGCTGAACAAGTCGGTGATATGAAACCGATGCATATTTGTTTAGATGTCTTCAATCATCACTATATTCGCCTGACGATGAAGGCGGGATATCCGCCCTTTGCTGATCGAGATAATCTGATTACGATGGATGAAAAATGGTCGGCTGCTGAGCGAGCCGCCTTTGATCGACTTAATAAATAGCAGGTAAAAAATGCAGTCTGTAGGCATCGTTACCCCTCAAAAGTTTGTATTTGAAGAGCCCATTACCCTGTCTTCTGGCGCAACGTTGTCGCGCTATGAGTTGATGGTGGAAACCTATGGCACCTTGAATGCCGATAAATCAAATGCCATTTTGATCTGTCATGCACTGTCTGGTCATCATCATGTGGCTGGCAAACATGCCGAGACCGATAAAGCGCCGGGCTGGTGGGACAATATGGTGGGCCCGGGGAAACCGATTGATACGAATAAATTTTTCGTCATTGGCCTCAATAACCTCGGCGGTTGCCATGGCTCGACCGGGCCTTCGAGTATCAATCCAGAAACCAGCGCGCCATATGGTTCGAGTTTTCCAGTGGTGCTAGTGCGTGATTGGGTCGAAACGCAAGCGCGTTTGGCCGATCGCTTAGGCATTGAGCAGTTTGCAGCAATTATTGGTGGCAGCTTGGGTGGTATGCAGGCTTTGCGCTGGTCGATTACTTATCCTGAGCGGGTGCGTCATGCTTTGGTGATTGCCTCGGCGCCCAAACTCACCGCGCAAAATATCGCATTTAACGACGTGGCCCGGCAAGCCATCATTACCGATCCTGAGTTTCATGGCGGTGATTTTTATCAACACGGCGTTGTGCCAAAGCGCGGTTTGCGCTTGGCGCGCATGTTGGGTCATATCACGTATTTGTCGGACGACGGCATGGGTGAGAAGTTTGGCCGCTTGCTGCGTAGCGGCGAGTATAAATATGGTTTTGATGTTGAATTCGAGATTGAATCGTATCTGCGCTATCAGGGCGACAAGTTCTCGACGATGTTCGATGCCAATACTTATTTATTAATGACCAAAGCTTTGGATTACTTTGATCCCGCGCGCCATTACGGCGGCAGCCTCGCGCAGGCGATGCGCCAAGCGAAAGCAAAATTCTTAGTCGTTTCGTTCACGTCGGATTGGCGCTTTGCGCCGTCGCGCTCGCGTGAAATCGTTAAAGCGCTGCTCGATGCGGATCGCACTGTGTCGTACGCCGAAATTGAATCACAGCACGGTCATGATGCCTTCCTGATGGAAGATGCGCCGTACATGGGCGTGATGCGTGCTTATCTGAATAATGTGGCGAAGGAGATCGCGTAATGGCTCATTCAACTACGCTGCGCCCCGATTTAAAACACATCGCCGAGCAAATCAAAGCAAATTCGCGCGTACTCGATCTGGGCTGCGCTGACGGTGAATTGCTCGCGTGGCTACAAACTAACAAAGCCGTGCGTGGTATTGGCGTTGACGTCGATGTGAATTCGATTGTCACTTGCGTTGAAAAAGGCCTGAACGTTATTCAGGCGGATATGGAAAGCGGTTTGCAGCATTTTGAAGACGGTAGTTTTGACTACGTCGTGTTGTCGCTCACCATTCAGTCGATGCACAACGTCGAGTTTATTTTGCAAGAAATGCTGCGCGTCGGCAAAGTTGGCATCGTTACCTTCCCGAACTTTGGTTTCTGGGAAAACCGCTGGCAAATTCTAATCGGCCGCATGCCCGTGTCGGAGACGATTCCGTATGAATGGTATAACACGCCGAATATCCACTTCTGCACGGTGAAAGATTTCGACAAATTGCTCGGCAAAATGGGCATGAAAGTCGATAAGCAAGTCGTGTTGCATCAGGGTGAAACGGTCGACTTTTTGCCGAACTTATTTGGTAGTCTTGCTTTGGTGCAATTTAGCGCTTGCACCCAATAAGCTCAAAACCTAGTTGATGTATTGCCGTGTAGCTCATGCACTATAAGGCTTACATGGCAATACAATGAGTGAGGTCACGATGCGTTCCATCCGTTTTGGCATTATTGGCACTGGCCATATCGCGCAACGGTTTTTTGCTGGCCTCACGCACGTGCCAAACGTGACCGTGAGCGCGGTCTATAGCCGTGGCGGCGCTAAAGCGCGGCAGTTTGCTGCGGTTCACCATATTCCTACCGTGTTCGACGAGATCGAGGATCTGCTCGCCAGCGACATCGACGCCGTCTACATCGCCACCCCACATCCTAGTCACGCAGCGCTGAGTATCGCCGCACTGAAAGCCGGTAAAGCCGTGCTGTGTGAAAAACCCGCAGCAACTTCCTTGGCCGATCTCGATGCGGTGATCGCCTCCGCGCAGGCTTGCGGCCAGTTGTATATGGAGGCGATGAAACCGCCGTTTTTCCCGCTGTATCAAACGCTACGCGAGCGTATTGCTGCAGGAGCGATTGGCGAGGTGCGCTTTGTTCGTGCCGGCTTTGCTAACCCAAATGTGCCCGCTGGCCACGCCGTACTCGATCCGGCACAAGCCGGTGGTGGTTTGCTCGATATCGGTATTTATAGCGCCTTTCTGGCCGTCGATTGGCTGGGCGCGGCGAGTGAAATTCAAACATTGGGACGCGTTGGCGCGACATTGGTCGATACGTTTGCGAGTCTGAATATTCAGCATGAACATGGCATTAGTCAGCTGTATTGCGGGCTGGATATCGCTGGTAGCGGCGAAGCGCTGATTGGCGGTAGCGCGGGTTATGTGCTCATCCACGATAAATGGTGGAATCCGGCGAAGGCAACTTTAGTGACAGCAGCGGGTGAGCGCGAAGAACTCGTGATTGTTCCGCAAGGCTCGGGGCTCAATTACGAAACAGAACATTTTTGCGATTTGCTGCGCGCGGGCGAGCTAGAAAGCCCAGTTATGAGTCACGCTAAAACGCGAGCTGCGCTGGCGATGACTTTACAGGCACGAGATTCTTTGGGCAATGTTCAGATTCGGTGTTGAGATTTAGTTTCTCGATCGTTGAGCTGGGTATTGCTCAGTAGGTAATGATTTAATTAATTTTGCGGTAGATACCTATGAAAGAATTTTTGCTCGATGAGCGCGTAATTAGAAAAAAGGCGATGGGTCATGGCCTGTGTATCGCCAGCGATGAAATCACCATCGAAGGTTATCCGGTCGGCCTAATGTACCGCGAAAAACCGCTTAAAGACGGCGACAGCGGCTGGCGCTTTTTTTCGGGTACCGAAGACCAGAAATACCTGAATAACCCAAATAATCATAGCGAATTCGATGTGAACGTGATCGCCAATTACGACGCCAGTATTATTCCGCTGCTTGATTCAGCGATCGGTAGCGTCTTTGAGCGTTTTGTTACCAGCGAGAATGACGATGAATTTAAGCCTGTGACTGATTGGTCGCCGCTGGATTAATTGCGTTGGGTGATAGGAATGCGTGCTTTGAAGATTGAAGGTAAAGCGTAACAATGGAAGTTCTTAAGATTGAGTTGCCTGAACATCTTACAGACCATCAAGCGATGGCAGCTTGGGTACGTGAACATATTGACGCGTTTTATCCTGCGTTCGACCTTGATGTCACCGATTATGATGCGCACGCGATGCTAGAAAAGGTGCATATCAAAGACGTTGACGTTGCGATGGCTCATATTGCCATAGCGTACGAATATGATTACGCAATTGTGAATGGTTGTAGAGATTTGAATTTTTCTGGCACATCGAAACCAAATCGTATCTGCGGCAACTTGCACGGGCGAATTCTTACTTTTCCAATTCATCAATCATTACCGCAGCGCTCTACCTGCGATGAGCTTTAAACACTGTCGAGACATGCACTCGCCCACTAATAAATACCATAAGCTCCTTGTAGAAAAGTATACAAGTTGATAAAGGGAACACCATTATGATTCGTATCTCCAGCCAGTTCGACTCCGGTTCAATCGACGTTATCGACGCCAGCGACGCCGCGAATATCCGTTTGAAACTACGCTCCGATAACGCCTCTGATTTTGCGCAGTGGTTTCATTTTCGCCTGACTGGCGCGCGCGATCAGGACTGTGTGTTGCGCATCGAAAACGCAGCGCAAAGCGCGTATCCCGATGGCTGGCCTGATTATCAGGCAGTGGCCAGTTATGATCGCGAGAATTGGTTTCGTGTTGATACCGAATACGATGGGCAAAGTTTGATTATTCAGCACACACCGATGACCGATGCGGTGTGGTTCGCTTATTTCGAGCCGTATTCTTGGGAGCGCCATCAAGCTTTGATCGGCAATGCGCTGAGCCACGCACCGTGGGTCGATTTGATGCCATTAGGGGTAACACCCGATGGGCATGATTTAGACATGCTACGCATCGGCATACCGCTAGGTAATAAGAAAAATATCTGGATTACCGCGCGCCAGCATCCAGGGGAAAGCATGGCCGAATGGTTTGTCGAAGGCTTGCTGGAAACCTTATTGGACCCAGAAAACGCCGTGGCGCGTCGCCTGCTGGAGCAGTGCGTGTTTTACATTGTGCCGAATATGAACCCCGATGGCAGCGTGCGCGGCAATTTGCGCACCAATGCGCGCGGCGCCAATTTGAATCGCGAATGGGGCACACCGACTTTAGAGCGCAGCCCCGAGGTGTTTTGGGTGCGGGAAAAAATGCAGCAAATCGGTGTTGATGCGTTTTTAGATATTCATGGCGACGAGAGTATTCCGCATAATTTTGTCGCGGGCTGCGAGGATAATCCGTCTTTCTCTAGCAAACAACGTGATTTACAGAATGCATTTAAGGTCGCGTGGTTGGCGGCGAGCCCTGATTTTCAAACCGAGTTTGGCTATACCGACAGCCATTTCGGCCCAGAAACGCTGACGCTGGGTACGAATTGGGTGGGGCATACTTTTGATTGTTTGGCTTATACGGTGGAAATGCCATTCAAAGACACCGCAAATCATCCGCTACCCGAAGTGGGCTGGAATGGCGAACGTTCAAAACAGTTTGGCGCGAGCGTGTTGACGGCTTTGCTGGCGGTGGTGCCGAATTTGAATTGAAATGGTGGCTGGAGATGAACAAAACACGCTTTCGCTATCATAAACAGCAATCGCTGCGGACGCGAAGTGCATCGGCTTGGTTTTTGTTGATACCCGTCGTGTTTTTGATAGCGTGGCTATTTCTCACCGTATTTCAAAACATTAATCTATCCAGTTGGATTGTTCTGTTTATTTTATTGTTACTTGTTCAATCTTTTTTGGGGTTTCCAAAGACCTACATTTGTATCAACTTGGCTGATCGATTGCTGCATCGCGAAACGGTATGGCGTGGCAAAGTGCTGAGTCGTGGGCGTGAGATTTCCTTGGATGACTTTGATTTTATGTATGCCGACTTTCAAGAAACAAACGAGAGTGGTGAAGGTTATCGCGGATTTATAAAGCTGTTTAGTCGGAAACGGCGTGAATTTAATTTACGCTGCGTCGATGGAACGGTTGCTGATTTATTGGCCGAGATGGAACGATTGTCGGCAGAATTGGCGCTGCCAGCGAAAGACTACACGCGTTTAATGTGATATTGAGTGGGGTGGGTATGAGCGATGCAAAAGTAGCGTCTTTATTACACGATTTGGCTTTGCTTGATGTAGAGCGACTGGCCGTGGTTGAGGCGGTGCGTACCTTGATTTATTCTTTATTGCCCAGCGCGACCGAGCGCGTGATGTACGGCGGCTTGCTGTTTGCGACGCAGGCGGATTTTTGCGGTATTTTTGCGTATCAAAAACATGTTTCAGTTGAGTTTGGTCGAGGTTGTGATTTGAGTGATGTGGCGGGCGTCCTTGAAGGCGGCGGGAAGTTTCGCCGACATATTAAGTTATTTAGCCTGAAGGACATCGAGGATAAATCGCTGGCGCAGTATATTGTGCAAGCAGAGAAAATTGCTTAATTAGAAAGATATACCTACGGTTAGCTACTAAACCGTTATACTGCAATTTATTTCTAGGGAGGAAGATGGACGATGAACGCCAAAATCAAACGCTTGAGCAAACGCCAACAAAAACGCTATTTATTGCGCGAAGCTGAAAAAATCTTATGTAATTTGTTGCTTAGCTCAACGGCACCGACCAATGTACAAATCGAAGCCGCCGTCACTGAACGTTATAACGAGATTTTCAAAAAGTCTTAATCGGCTTGCTGCACGCAAAATAAACCTGCGATCGTTTTGGCGCAGGTTTTTTTATTTCAGCGCAGACTTTGGGCTTTTTGATATTGGTAAATCAACGTCAGAGGCGTAAGTTACAGCGTGATCCTCGCGAAGGAGTAAGACATGCTGAATCCATTTGCAACCGAGTCTGTGACTTTTGAAACGCCAGTGGCGATGCTGATTGCCTGTCATGATCGGGTGCGTCAATACGCTGCGCTGACCGAAAAGCTTGCGCTGCACCTTGAGAAATACGGTGCCGATGCCGCAGCAGTCGCTGGTGCTCAGTCGATTTTGCGTTATTTTGATGTGGCAGCACCCTTGCACCACCAAGATGAAGACGATGATTTATTTCCGGCCTTGCTGGCGAAAGCCACGCCAGAGTTAGCCACGATTATCGCTGAGATTACCGCTGAGCACGCCGAGTTAGGGGTATTGTGGCAGCAAGTGCGTTTGGCCTTGCTAGCGGTTATTGCTGGGGATGCGGCCGCTTTAACGCAGAGCTTGGCGCAGCAATTTGCGCAGCGCTACCCCGCGCACGCCGCGCGTGAGGAGCGCGAGATTTATCCGTTTGCCGCGCAGTTATTGGATGATGCCTGCTTAGCGCAATTGGGTAAAACCATGTCGGCGCGCCGTCAGGCTAGTTAAAATAGCCTTTAGCGGAGCGGTTTTGCCCAACGATTCATGACGTTATTGAGCGCTTGGGCGGTGACGGGTTTGGTGACAAAATCATTCATCCCCGCATTTAGACAGGCATCACGGTCTTCTTGAAATGCATTCGATGTTAAGGCCACAATCGGTATCGCCGCGCGCTCGCTTTGCTGGGCGCGAATTGCGCGGGTGGCCGTAAAGCCATCCATCACGGGCATTTGGCAGTCCATTAAGATTAGGGCGAATTCTTGCTGCTCAAGTATCGACAAACATTCCAAACCATTGTTGGCAATCGTCACAATGCAACCGAGTTTTTGTAAGATCAAGGTCGCGACACGTTGATTAATTGGATTGTCTTCAACTAATAGAATCGGCAAATGGGGCGTGATACGTGGGCTACTGCGTCGATCTACAGGTGTAAGGCAGTCGGGGGCGATCAATTGTTGCGTCGCATTAATCAATAATTTGCGGCGCAATGGACGGGGCAGCAAGATTTCTGTTTCGCGATTTTTTAATTGATCACGCATGATTTTAAGCTCTTGTAGCGCGACCAAATGAATAGTGGGGCAGTCTGGATAGCGTTGTTTAATTTGGGCATCAATGAGTGTTGCGCGTTCTTTATCGAGAATATCCAGAATGCACAGATTAGGTATTGCCTCAGGAAGCTTGATTTGTGAAGTTTCTAGATCGATACATTGTAGATTTTCATCAAAACTGAGCCGTAAAGTGCTGGCGGCCAGACTGCGATCAGTGATAGCGAGTATCGCTGCGCGTGCAATCTGTTCGGGGAGTTGCATGGCTTGCGGCTTATCGCAGTAAAGCGTGGCAGAAAACCAAAAGTAAGCGCCGTGGCCAACTTGGCTTTCCACTCCAATTTCGCCTTCCATCGCGTTGACGAGCCGGCGGCAAATCGACAAGCCCAGCCCCGTGCCGCCAAATTGACGCGTGGTTGAGCTATCGGCCTGAATAAAAGGCTGAAACAGCTTGCTGGCACTGGCAACATCAATCCCGATGCCGGTATCGATCACTTCGCAGCGAAGATTGAGGGCTTCGCCTTGTTGCTGCAGCAGCGCAAGGCGCAATATGATGTGGCCACTGGCGGTAAATTTAGTGGCGTTATTGATTAAGTTCAGCAAGATCTGCCGAAAGCGCCCAGGGTCGCCAATGACTTTTTCGGGAAATGCGGTGTCGATTTGTGTGTAGAGCATCAGTCCTTTTTGCTCGACTTTTTCAGCGACAATGTCGAGCACATCATCAACGAGGCGGCGCAGATCAAATTCAATTTTTTCTAATTCCAAATGTCCCGCTTCAATTTTGGAATAATCAAGTAAATCATTAATCAGCGAGAGCAATGCGTTGCCCGAAGTGTGAATGGCTTCGATAAATTCTTTTTGTTCGTTGTTGAGTACGGTTTGCTGCATCAAGCCTGAAAATCCAAGCACTGCATTGAGTGGCGTGCGAATTTCGTGGCTCATATTGGCGAGAAAATCGCTTTTTGCACGACTAGCGGCAATCGCTTCACTTGTGGTTTTTTGCAATTGTTCGTTACCCGCTTGGCGCTCCAGTGCGAGCCGAGCAATATGAATAAAGACTTCAACCGTGGCCAATTCATGCGCGTTGGGCGGCGATTGGGGATCAATCACCATGCCGAGTACCGCACGTGGTTGTGGGTGGATCGGCTCGAGTTGAATCAGGTTTAAATTGATAATCCCTGCGCTGGTGAAGGATTCAGCATCATTTAAAGTCTCGAGCAGCGACATGCTGCGATTGGGCCAGCGCGCCGCGCCAAATTCGAACGCTTCTAGATAGTCTTGCCATAGTTGCGAGCTGACTATTGGCTGAGCACCCAAGATGGGCGGTTCGTTGTGTGGAATCAAGATCGCAACAGATAGGGTAGGAATATACTCTTGCAGCGTGGCGCAGAGCCATACCATGAATTCATTAAAAGAAAGCTGTTTTGAGAGTTGCTCTAGCAGATCATTGCGAAGCTGCAGTGACGCTTCGCTGTCTTTGATGACTTGCTGCAGGCGTTCAAGTTCTTCTACCCGACCTAAAGCTTGGTTTTTTTCAATTAATTGCTGTTGGGCGATGACTAAAAATTGTTCAATCGAGCTACCGAGTTCGCCGACTTGTTCAGAAATTTGTGATTGCTTGAGCAGTTTGAGCGTGTGATCGGGATGACTGGGGTCGCTAGCCAGAATTTCTCGGCTTAGTTTTTGAAACGGGCGCTCAATTCGAAATTGAAACAACAGCGCTAAAGCAAAAGCGACTAAAAAGCTCCGTAAAAATTCAATGGCTGCGAGCTCTCCCGCAGCCTGCCAAAATTGATTAATTACCGCCTGACGGTTGGGTGTGACCCGCAGAAAGCCCAATAGATCATTTTGGTTTTTTAAAGGAATTTCAATTTGTACTAGCTTGGGAAATAAGCTGGATTGAAAGTGAGGCTGTTTGGTTTTATCACCACTAAAAACTTTGCCTTGCTGATCAACGATGCTGGCTTCTTGCATCCGTCCGACGCCAGCTAAACTGCTGACAACGCTACGCGCCATTTCAGGATTGAGCTCAAACAAAG
Organism: Deefgea chitinilytica; assembly: GCF_016881405.1. Classification (GTDB taxonomy): domain Bacteria; phylum Pseudomonadota; class Gammaproteobacteria; order Burkholderiales; family Chitinibacteraceae; genus Deefgea; species Deefgea chitinilytica. The sequence goes on along the minus strand of NZ_WOFE01000005.1, from coordinate 87,755 downwards.
CTTGAGTCGCTGGCGCGCGCATCATTTCTGCCGCATCTTTGAGCTGATCTTGGGCGGTGTTTTGCGATTGCGAGTAGAGCCAAATGACTTGGCCACACATAGAAATGAAACCGGCGGTGATTGCAATCAACAAGGTGATGCCAAAATGCCGTGTATGAAAGAGGGAAAATAAGCGCGTCATAGGCTTATTTGTAGGTGTAAAACTGCGCCGTAGCAAGCAAACTACGGCGCAGAGCGCCGATTAGCTACGTAATTTTCGGCTAAATAAATCCAACGCTAATTGATTCCCAATCATCGCCAGTTGCGGATCATAGCGCTCGCCTTCATCGCGCATAAACGCGTGCGGGCCGTTAAATTCATGCCAAGTAAAGGTTTTGTCGGCGGCAACTAGCGCTTGATACACTTGCGCGCGGCCAGCGGCTGGAATGTGTGGGTCTTGCTTGCCCCAAATCATCAGCAATTCGCCGCTGATTTCGCCAAGGCGCTCCATACTGTGTTGACCGGGCTGATTTGGAATCACATGGGTGTGTAAGTCCGTCGCATAAAAGCAAGCGGTTGCTTTGATTTCGGGCTGCAAAGCCGCGCGGAACGCTAAATGCCCGCCAATACAAAAACCCATCGCGCCAAACAAGCCATTGCACCAAGGCTGGGTTTTCGCCCAAGCAATCGTTGCTGCATTGTCAGAGTCGTAGCCTTCGACTGATTTGGCCATTTTGTCGGCATTGCCTTTATCGCGACCCGCATCGTCGTAAGCCAGCACCGTACCGATTGGGTTCAATTCATGAAACACCTCCGGCACGATGACGTTGTAACCGTAACCGGCAATCAAACGCGCCGCGCGCTCAATCGGGCCAGTTTGCTGAAAAATTTCGGAATAAAACAAAATGGTAGGGTATTGGCCGCTAGCGCTGGGTTGGTGAAGATAACAGCGCATTACCCCTGTTGGTGTATTGAGATCGTGGTGAGTACTTTGAATCATCATGGTGAATCATGCTCCGTAACAATAGTAAGAATGAAAAACGCCCCGAAGGGCGTTTGAATTAGTTATTTGGTGAGTTTTTCCAATGCTTCGCGGTATTTCGCGGCGGTTTTGTCGGCCACTTCTTGCGGTAGCACTGGCGCTGGTGGGGTTTTGTCCCAGCCGGTGGTTTCGAGCCAGTCACGTACGAATTGTTTATCGTAGCTTGGTGGATTGCTGCCCGGTTGGTATTGGTCGGCAGGCCAGAAGCGGCTTGAGTCTGGCGTCAATGCCTCGTCCATTAAGCACAGCACGTCGTTTTCATCGAGGCCAAATTCAAACTTTGTGTCGCCAATAATAATGCCACGGGTGGCTGCGTATTCGCTGGCGGTTTTGTACAGCAAGATTGCGGTGTCGCGTACTTTGGCGGCCAATTCTGCGCCCAAGATTTCTTCACATTGCGCGTAGCTGATGTTCTCGTCGTGGTCACCCACCGCTGCTTTAGTCGATGGTGTAAAGATCGGTTCTGGCAGTTTGTCTGCTTCGCGCAGACCAGCTGGCAATTGGATACCGCACACGGTACCTTGCTGCTTGTATTCTTTCCAGCCGCTGCCTGCGATATACCCACGCACAATGGCTTCAACTGGAACGGGTTTTAGGCGTTTGCACACCACGGCACGGCCTTGTACTTGCGGTAGGTCTTCAGCAGAGACGACGTCTTCGGGTTGATCGCCCGTGAAGTGGCTCGGTACCACGTCTTTGAGTTTTTCAAACCAGAAGTTTGAAATGGCAGTGAGGATTTTGCCTTTTTCTGGAATCGGCTCGGCCAAGATGACGTCAAATGCGGATAGGCGATCAGTGGCAATCATCAACATGCGGGTGTCGTCGATTTCGTACAAATCACGCACTTTGCCTGAGTAGATTTTTTTCAGGCTGGTCAAATTGGTGGTGGTCAAACCGGACATACGGGTCTCCAGTGGCAACAGATTGGCTGCATCGTCACGCTTCGTCTTTTGGCGGCGCATTGCGCTTTGCCAGCAGACTATGGTGCGAGAGGTACTCAGCCGAGAATCAAGAATTGAGGGCGCTATTTTGCCTGAATTCAGCTATTTCTGCATGCTTGTGCGATGACTGTACTGTATATCTGGCGCTAAATTATAGCGCTTGCTCTAAACGAAACACTTTGGCTGCTTCGCCGCGATAATCCAAGCGGGTTTCCCAGCCTTCGGTTTGAAAGCCGAGCTTTTGATAAAACGCCATGCCAACAGGATTGCTTTCATAGCAAATCGTCGCAATGGCGCGGGATTGATAGCGTTCTTTCGCAATTGTTTTCAGTGCGCTAATCAGAAAGTTGGCGACCCCGCAGCGGCGTCGTTCTGGGTGAACAATCAAATGGCCGATCCATGCTTTTTGCGCGCGTGGATTATAAAGATTGGCAAAGCCGACCACGCGTTCTTGTTCGCAAACGACAAAGCCTTCTTCGTGGCTGGCTAAATGTTCGATCAATTGCAGTGTTTCCGCGGGCCATGCGGCGCGAGGAAAAACATAGCGTAGTTCTTCGGCGGTACGCGACCATGAAATGACAAACAAGAGATCGTCGAGGGTGGCTCGGCGGAAGGCGTAGCGAGCGAGGGGTTTCATAAGGGTTTTTATCTAGTGCGGCGCTAAAGTCTTGATACTAACCGATGTTTGTCAGTGTGGAGAAATTTAATCTTCAGAGTGTGGGGCGCAATGCTTGAGTGCTTCACGACGTGAGAGCGCAGACAGCGGGGTTTGCTCGACAAAATCGATGACTGCCGCAGCATCGGTGCGTGCATATTGGCGTAAAGCCCAGCCGATGGCTTTACGAATGAAAAAATCCGTATCGGCGGCATTGACGCGACAGGCTTGAAATAATCGCTCTGTATCGGTGTTTGTTTTCCAGCCGAGTTGGTAAAGAATCGCGGTGCGGCGCAGCCAGAGTTGCGGTGAGGTTTGCCATAGGTCGAGCTGGGAAATGAGCACGGGCTCGCGCCGTGCCAACTCGCCAACGACTTTGCTCGCCAAGGTATCGACGCTATCCCACCAGCTTTGTGTGCAAATGAATTGTTCAATGACCGGCAAAGCCGCAAGGCTGAGTTTGGCTTGAGCTCGGATCAGCAATTCAATCGCGCAGTAATGATATTCGCGTTCAGCTTGTTGCCACAGCGTTTGGGCTAATTCCAGTAACTCGCTTTCATCGCATTGCGTGGCGGCGGTGACTTCGACAGTTTTAATGAGTTTGCGACGAGTGGGTGTGGGTATGCCGATGAAGCTAAATTGATGCTTCATATAGGCCGACATACCTACGGCTTGAGTCGGGTCGGCAGCGCTATTGAGCTGGTGCTGATATTCAGCTAAATAGCGCGCGAGCATTTAATGGAGCCGTACACAAGTTATCACGCAAAGTGCAAAGTCGAAGACGGTACCCATGGTACGGCGAGACAAAGCAACGATGCGTGGGAACTTTGCTTTAACATTTATAGGGTTTCTTTAATTGCTTGGGCTTGCTCTAGCGCCGCTTCGGCGCTGGCTGCGAGCACATTAAAATGCCCCATTTTCCGACCCGGACGCGCAAGTTTTTTGCCATACAGATGCAATTTGGTGTTTGGCGCAGTCATCAGGATTTCCCAGCGCGGCTCGCTACCGTCGGTTCCCCATGAATCACCGAGCAAATTGACCATCACGGCAGGGCTGAGTAGGTCGGTTTTTCCCGGGTAGAGTCCGCACATTGCGCGCACTTGCTGCTCAAATTGCGTTGTCAATGTGGCATTCAGTGTGTAATGCCCCGAGTTATGCGGGCGCGGTGCCATTTCGTTGATGACGAGTTCGTCGCCTTCGAGCACGAAAAATTCAACCGCCATCACGCCAACGTAATCGAGCTTTTCCGCGAGTTGCATCGCCATTTGGCGCGCACGCTCTGCTAGCTCAGGTTTTACCCGAGCGGGAACAATCGACACGTCTAAAATGCCGTTTTTGTGTTCGTTTTCGGCAACGGGGAAGCAAGCGACTTCACCAGCGCGGGTACGGGTAACAATGGCGGAAATCTCGCTCACTAGCGGCATCATTTTTTCGAGCACACAGGGCTGGTGCTTCATTTCGGCGTGGGCAAAACGCACGTCTTCGGCAGTTTTAACGCGAATTTGGCCTTTGCCGTCGTAGCCTAAACGGGCGGTTTTGAGAATGCCGGGCAAATAGGCTGATAAATCACCGTCCAAACAGGCGGCATTTTTCACTGCGAGAAAGGGCGCAACATCCAAACCCGCGTCACGGATAAACGTTTTCTCGGCGATGCGGTCCTGGGCAATCGCGACGCAGTCGCCACTTGGCGCAACTGGAATGCCTTGTGCCGCCAGCCAGCGCATTGAGTCGGCGTTGACGTTTTCAAATTCGGTGGTAATCGCCGCGCAGTGCGTGGCCATGTATTGCAGGGCTTCGGGATCGGTAAACGACTTGCACAGATGTACATCCGCAAAATCAGCGGCGGGTGCGTGAGAGTCTGGGTCGAGTACGGTGACGCCGTAGCCCATATTTTTGGCTGCGCTCGCAAACATACGCCCCAGTTGGCCGCCACCTAAAATGCCCAGCATGGCTGGTGGTAGGATAATTTTATTGGCCATCTTCATTTTTCCTTAGTTTAATTCTGTGCTTAGCTGCTTGATGCAATTTATAACCATATGCACCCATGCCGTATATGACACCACCCAGCATACCAAAAGGCAGTGCGTCAATTACCCCTGCCATAAAAGTAGTTTGGCCGCTCGCGTAGCGCAGAGCAGCCAAAAGGATACAACACGGAACGCCCCATAGTAGGCATCCTCTGAATAAAACCCAATACCAAAACGAACGCACTGGGGGTAATTCTGATTGATCGCTCATTTTACCTCAAGCTGCACAGGCTAAGTCGAACTTAGCCGCGGAAAGCCTTGTGTATCAAGTGTTTGTTCAAGGTGATGCCCGTTTATGCACAGGCACCCTCCTTGTTGATTGAGCTTATTCTACCGCTGGTAGTTCCATCGCTAACACGGTTTGTTTCTGTGTTTCGCGGAATGCATTCAGTTTGGCAGCCAGTTCTGGATTGTGATTGGCAATCATTGAAATTGCGAACAGCGCCGCATTGGCAGCACCGGCTTCACCAATCGCAAACGTTGCCACTGGAATGCCTTTGGGCATTTGCACAATCGACAATAGCGAATCTTCGCCGCGCAGGTATTTCGACGGCACGGGCACGCCTAATACCGGAACGATGGTTTTTGCGGCCAACATGCCTGGCAAATGGGCTGCGCCACCGGCGCCAGCAATAATGCAGGTCAATCCACGCTCTGCTGCCGTTTCTGCATACGAAAACAATAAATCTGGGGTGCGGTGCGCAGAAACGACGCGGCACTCAAATTCGATACCAAACGCTTGCAGCTGTTTGGCCGCGTGCTGCATGACATCCCAATCGCTATTGCTACCCATTACTACGCCGACTTGGATCATCGCGGCTACCCTCAAGGCAAAACACGCGATTTTACCGAAGAACATGCTACTTTTGATAGCAATCTCGACCAAAGGCGGCAAAGATCAGACAAAATTCGCAATTATTTAAATATTAGTATTGACTAATATTTAAATGAATAGCAATAATGAATGCATGCAGTCGTTTGCTGCATGAAGTTTCGTTTCCATCCTATGTCTATTGAGCGCCAGATCGATTGATCTGGCGTTTTTTTATGGCTCAATGATGATTTGCACGTAATCATTGTGCCAACCGGGCTTGGCCGGCTGATTGCCAAAAACAATAGACCAAAAATTGACGAGTGCTGATCCACCAGCGTGCGGAATATTGCCAACGGCTGCGTCGCCATCGGGCGGGATGCCAAATACTTGGTTGCAAGGGCCGCCCCAGTTGGGGTCTAGGCAGAGTTGGTATTGAAGCAATGAGCTAGGGTCTTCGCCAATCAATTGTCGATGTTGAATACTGCCGGAGGTTTGAGACGGCCCAGCTTTGACTGTAAAACCTGTGGCCTCGGAGCAAAAAATTTGCATAAAAAATAGTGCTCGCACGCCGTTAATCGAAGTAATCGGGTCGTATTGCCCAATCGTTACTTGGGGAGGGGTTACCGTGCAGGCACCCCAACTAAGGCTGCTGAAAAAAATACTAAGCAAAAATAATTTGATTGTATTTGGCATTTATAGCTCTTTGGCAGGGCAGGTAATCGGGGCTAATTCAGTGATAAATTCGTTGGAAGCTGGAATATACAGTTCACCACTGCACAAGGTGGATTCAAATCGATGTAAGCCCGCAGAGAGCGCTTCACTATAAAAGCGACCATCTAAAGCCGTGTGCAATTGCACCGTGCCCTGCTTAGTCACAACATCAACTAATTGATTTGATAATGGCAGACCATTTACAAGTAAAAAACGCCCACTGACTGCGGTGATTGAGCTGGCATTGAATTTCACGACTCGACCGTCATTATTCCCCGTGAGCAACTCTTGCTGTACCGTATTGAGTCGATATTGGATTGGAATATGGTCTTGTTCGATACCGATTTGATGTAAACCGTAGCTGGCTAATTCGGGTACAAAAACAGTGCCTTCGGCTGAGGTTCTGCCTACTTCGCTTCCGTTATGGGTCGCCGCTACATTTTCGATCTGTGGGAGTTCAATAACCGCAAAGCTTTGCGAAATCGGGCGAGTGAGTGCGTAGTGTCCTCCTGCATACGCGAGTGCCCCAGACCACGCCGCTTGCCAGTTGTTTGTGGTGGCTCTGGTATTCTGATTGCGCATCGCGGAGAGATTAATTTGTCCATGTTGGCGCTTGTTTTGTATCCATGCGGTGTATTCTTCACCGTCGCGTTGTTGCTGTGCTCCAAAATTGTAGGCCCAACCTTCACCCGTGCTTGAATTTTGGCCAAAGCTCATTCCTGCCAACACTTGCGAATTCTCATAGCGTGCGCTAGTTGAAATACTGCGATTTTGATCAAAAAACCACGCTAGATTTACAAACCCGGACCAAGTTTGCCCCGAGTGCCGATCTTGGAGCTGACCTTGAATCGAAAATGACAGTTGTTTGATGGGCGATACCGCATAAGACAATTGATAACGATTAAAAGTCAGCGCGTCAGTTTGCCCCATTTGGCGGCCTACATCGATGCTGAGATTGCCAAACTGGCTATTGCCCCAACCCATTCCAATATTGGCCGACCAATCCGGAGCGGTGATGACTGAATTGTGTTTGAAAAAGTTTTTGTCTTGCCGACGCGCAGTGGCAGAAAGGCTTATGGATTGATTGATATAGCGATATTGCATTAACTGCGCATCGCCTGTACTTTGCTGCTCATGTTGAGCCCATGCAAAAGCGCTGGCTAAAGTGCCATACGTGGACAGCCCAAAATTGGCTAGGATTCCACCGCTGTTTCTTTGTGGATTGCCACTGGCTTGGGCGCCCAAGGTAAACCAATCTGTAATGCCTATGCGCTGATAAAGAGAATAAGTAAACCCATCGTAGCGATCAAAGCTGGCATTTTCTCGTTCGATGCCGGCGCTGTAATTGAAGTCAGTAAGTCCGGCTTTGAGTAAGGAATCATCAAAATAATGAGGGACGTTGATTCTCTGCGTATTCCCCGCCGCATCACGAATTACAATTTCAATATTTTGTAGCCCGGATACTAAATTCAAATTGCCAAAGCTATAAATGCCAGGCTGTAAACTTTGGGTGCTGACGCGCTGGCCATTGAGGTAAATTTCAGCAGTGGAAGGTTGGGTTACTGCAGCTTGAGTGTTGAAGCTTGGGCTGCTCATAAAATTGGGCTGCATATTAAATACGCGAGAAATACTTAAGCCCGCCATATTTTGACTAAAGCCCAAGGCGCCAGTGGATGGTGAAATGTCCCCCGCGCTCGCTCTTAGCATTTGATCGGGACGATCATAATCTAGCGTTGTATTGAGCCTAGCCCATTGTTGCTGGTTATTTTGGGTGCTATAAAAGTGAGCACTACGAAAATTCCAAGGCCCCTGATTCAAATTAAGAGTGGGGTTGAACTGATAATCTAAGCCATTGCTATCAACGGCGCTCAAGGCGGCCACTTGATAGTTGAGATACCATGAGAATGGGGCTGGCTCGGGGTAAAGCGGGTTGCGATTATTATTGAGGTTAATTTGTCGCTCGCCAAATTCAGTTGCGGCAGCTGTGAGTGAAAGGGTTAAGGTAGCAGTATCAATTTTACTCTCGATGCCAACTAGGCGATCAACGCGAAAAAAAGACTCGCCAGCAAATACTTGTAGCTCGCCCTTGAGGGTATTGATTCCTGCTTCTTGAATTGTGCTCTCTTTAAGCCAATACCCACCTTGATCATAAATGGCAGGTACATCCCCTTGCGGGACGCCATTGACACTTAGCTTCAAAAATAGGTTTTCGGCGGCTAGCACTGTCGAATAGGACAGGCTAGCCAGTAAAAGTAGTATTAGTTTGTGCACACTTGCTTAGGGATGAGCAATTGTTGAGTGTTATTTGAACGGTCTGTTTCAATCGTAATGCGTTGCGGACTATCTGCGCAGGCGTTTTGCGGTACTGCTAATTGATAGCTGCGGGACGATCCTGGTTGTAAGTACCAGTTGTCAAATTGGTTAATACTCGCGCCTTGATTACCGATCACAACGCGGCGTAGTCGATGCGTCACATTGCCATCATTGCTGAGTGTAAATGTGAGTTTGCCTTGCTCAAGTTGTACTGGTGATGCTGTTAGATTGGGCTTTACTTTGACTGGTTGAATGAAAACGGGCACCCCAAAACTCACTGCCATGGCCAGTTGCCCCCCTTGCGAGCCATCTGCTGGGGTGCTTGGTTGTTCAATAAAATAGAGTCTATAAGCTAACTCTTTGGCATCACTGGGTGCACGGCGCGCCACGCGAACTACTTGTTTCTTTTTCGGTGGGATTTCAAATTGGCGTGGGAAGTACACTAATTCATCAGGTGCGTCAGTGTAGATGTCATTGCCACTGGCGTCTTGTGTCCAGCGTTTTAATTCGAGAGAGACGCGTAAAGGCGAGTCTCCGTTGTTGCTCACTGTAATGGCTTCACTGTTTCTGCTTGCCGGAAGCTCCGCACGAATTGGGCTCACGGTAAATTCGCCTGCCAAACTGAGGGTTGCAGTAGTCGCTAACGCTGTAGCTAGAATCCAACGCATAATCACCGCCTGTATATGAAATGATAGGATTTTTAGAGTTGAGTTTTAATTATTTTTGAGCGAGCTAGCACTGTGGAATAATCAGTGAACTAGCTCGCATCGGTATTAGAGGTTGATCGTTAAAACAACGGTATCGGTATAACCGTTGGCGACAGTGGCATTATTGATGTCACTTCCAAGAACGGTGGCGGTCAGTAGAATGTCTTTGAGGGTGCCTGGGCCGGTACCAACCCCAGTGGTTGGGGTCAAGGTTAGCGTATAAGGCAAATAGTATTGATTACTTTGCATCCGTTTTTGCGTGCCTGTTGCATGCAGGCCGTTGTTCATGGTGATGGTGTAATTGACACCATTGCTACACCAGAACTGGGTGACACCTTGTTTGCTTTGGTCACCTGAATTGGCGCTGAGGGTGCCCATATCAATAATCACGTCATTGCCGTCAGCAAATGAGCATGAGCCTTTGACATTGGCTTTCACTTTCACATTGGTGCTGGCCGCAAACGCGCTAGGGGTGATAGCGATGAAAGCTAAAGACATCGCACTCGCTAAAAGAATGTTTTTCATAGCAATTCTCCAGATGAGTTATATGCCTGTCGTGCTCAAGAAAGGCAAATTTATTGGTTAATATGATATGCATGCCCGTAAAAAAAGGCGAGTTTTAACTGCTGTTGCGTGTGAAATTGAATCGTTTTTTTTGAATCGTTCTACTTTGCTAGGGCTCAATGGTTAAGAGTACTGTGTCTGCATAGTTACCTACGGGACGACTTTGGAAGTCTGTTTTTTTAACGACGCCGGTGAGCAATATATCGATTCGATCACCTGTGCCTACGCCTTGTTCGGGTGAAGCACTGAGTGAATAGGGCAACCGTGCTGAGCCGTTTAGCTGTGCCATTTGCCGTTGTTGACCACTGGCATGAAGACCTTGATTGAGCGTAATGCGAAAATTAGTGCCATTGGTGCAATGAATGGGAACGATATTCTTAATCGTGACATCGGCATTGCTAAGGTTGCCAAAATTCTTGATTAAATCACCTTGGTTTTCGAATCGGCAGGCACTCAATACCCAGATTCTTACATTCATCATATTGCTTGCGGCATGACTGGTGCTGAAAAGCAGTGCGCTGAATATGACTAAAAATCGTATGAAATTCTTTGCCATTGCGGTTCTCGGGTAATGGTCATCTTGGCCATTTCAGTGCCATTTTGACAGTGCAAAATGAGTTGAGGTGGAGTTTGGTCGAGTGGCGTTTGCCATTGCGTTCCGCAGGTTGCACTAATATTGCAACGAATCACAATATTTTTGCTAAAAGCAATCGGTGAAAGCAGTAGCAATACGAGAAATAGTCGCATCATTTTTGGTTTTTTCCAAGGTATCGTTGATGCCAGTCATTGTTTTACACGCCAGTGGCATGATGTGCCGCTGCTGGCCGAATCTCGATGCATACAGAATGCGGCCTGAATGTTTAAGCTGCCCTGATATTGATGCTCACTTTGCAATGCGCTGGATTTTAGCGTCACTTATACAAGCCGAGCTTCCTTGATCGGAGTTGCTTTTGTGAATAGGAGCATTCACTGTCGCCTAGATGAAGTGCGATTGGAAACGGCACTCTTCGATCTTCGGCCAAACTTTGCGTGCGAGCTGGATATTACGCTGAAATTGTGAGAACGATATAATCTTTATGCCAGCCGGACATGGCGGGCTGATTATCGTCGACGAGTGCCCAAAATTAGGCTTGAACGGTGGTGCCTGCTCGGGTAATCGTGCCGGCAATTACTTCGCCGTTTGATAGGGGGCAAAAATCGTATTGCATGCTCTGAAATGTTTTTCGAGGTGAGAGCCATTACTACAATAAAAATACAAATCTGTACCCAAGCCCGCATCAGCGGGCTTTCTGTTTTATAGGCTTAATGAAATAGGATGAGTTCGCCGATACTTGTCTGAATTAAAACTGATTATTTTCCTATGCAAAACCGTGAGAAGATCACCCCGAGTAAGTCATCCGATGTAAACTCTCCGGTAATTTCATTCAGACTGTTTTGTGCCAAACGCAGTTCCTCAGCCAAAATTTCAATTTGCAGATAGCAGACATCGGCGGTGTTGAGATGTTCTCGTGCGACGCGAATCGCGGCGAGGTGGCGTTCGCGGGCGATAAAGACGCCATCGTTAATACCCTGCCAGCCTATCTTCTTCAAAAGCTTATTTTTCAATTCTTTCAGCCCAATACCTTGCTTGGCGGAAACATGGATTTCGTCTTCGGCAATATCACCTGCTACTTCACCGGTGAGGTCGATTTTATTAAACACGCGTAGCACACTGAGTGAAGTGGGAAGCTTGGCCAAAATGGCTTGGTCGTGTTCAGTAACGCCCTCGCGACTGTCGAGTAGCAGTAGCGCTAAATCGGCTTTTTCGACTGCCGCCCATGTGCGTTCAATGCCAATTTTCTCGACGGTATCATCGGTGTCGCGCAGGCCGGCGGTATCGATAATGTGTAGCGGTACGCCGTCGAGTTGAATCAACTCACGCACCGTATCGCGGGTGGTACCGGCAATGTCGGTGACAATCGCAATGTCTTCGCCAGCGAGCGCATTCATCAGGCTGGATTTGCCGACGTTGGGCTGGCCAATTAGTACTACATGCATTCCTTCGCGTAGTAATTTGCCTTGCGTAGCGGTGTCCATCACGCGGGCAAGTTGCGCTGAAATTTTGTGCAATTTGCCGCGCGCGTCGGCGGCTTCGAGAAAATCGATGTCTTCTTCGGGAAAATCCAACGTCGCTTCGACCAGCATCCGTAGATTGATTAGATCATCCACTAAGGTATGTACTTCACGTGAAAATGCGCCATCCAGCGATTTGAGCGCAGATTTAGCGGCGGCTTCTGATTGTGCGTCGATGATGTCGGCCACGGCTTCGGCTTGTGCCAGATCGAGTTTGCCGTTCAAAAAGGCACGTTTAGTAAATTCACCCGGCTCGGCGTGGCGTGCGCCCAGTTCGATGCAGCGTTTCAGTAGCATATTCATCACCACTGGCCCGCCGTGGCCTTGCAATTCGAGGACGTCCTCGCCGGTAAAGCTGGCAGGATTTGGGAAAAACAGTGCGATTCCTTCGTCGATGCTACTGTGGTCTGCTGCTTTGAAGTGGGCGAAGTGGGCAAAACGAGGCTTTAATGCGGATTGCTCACGCTGCAACAAGCCTTGAATGAGTGGCTGGAGGTTTTTGCCCGAAACGCGAATCACGCCCACACCTCCACGACCGGGGGCAGTGGCAATCGCGGCGATGGTGTCTGGGGTGTACAGCATGATGTTTTCCATTTTTAGGGTATTGCTTGCTAGATACTATTTATCAATGCTTATGGGGCAATACCTATTGGTTGTGTGATTTTTTTGATGGGATGATTTTCTTGCAATAGCAAAACGCCGCCCGAAGGCGGCGTTTTATTTTAATACTGATTAACTATTTCTGGCCGCTTTGGCTTCGTTTTCAATTTTCTTGGTAATCACATACTGCTGAATGATCGACAAGATATTGTTCACCACCCAGTACAGTACCAAACCGGCTGGGAAGAAGAAGAAGAACACCGAGAACATCACAGGCATCCACTTCATCATCTTCGCCTGCATTGGATCCGGCGGTGGTGGTGACAGCATGGTTTGTACGTACATCGAAATCGCCATAATCAACGGCAAGATATACAGTGGATCGGGTACCGATAAATCGTGAATCCAGAATGCCCATGGCGCTTGGCGCAATTCAACCGCAGCCAATAGCATCCAGTAGAAACCAATGAACACGGGGATTTGTACCAGCATCGGTAAGCAGCCACCGAGCGGATTTACTTTTTCGGTTTTGTACATTTCCATCACGGCTTGCTGGAATTTCACGCGGTCTTCGCCGTGGCGTTTTTTCAGCTCTTCCATGCGTGGTGCGAGTAAGCGCATTTTGGCCATTGAACGGTAGCTCGCGCTTGCCAATGGGAAAAACGCTGCTTTCAGAAGCAGGGTGACGATGATGATCGACCAACCCCAGTTGCCAACGAGGCCATGGATAAATTCCAGCACGGCAAACAGCGGTGCGGAGAAAATCTTGAACATGCCGTAGTCTTTAACAAGGTCAAAGCCAGGTGCAACAGCCTCTAGGCGATGACTTTCTTGCGGACCGACAAAAATCGGTACGGTACGCTCAAATTTTGCGCCGGCTGCGATTTGCGGTAAGTCGATGATTGCGCCAACTGAGTACAGATTATCAGGTAGTGCTTTCATCTCAAAACGGCAATCGTTTGGACGGCAAGCGGGTTCACCATTGTGTGGCGAGAAAATCCAGCCAGACACAAAGTAATGCTGAATCATCGCAATCCAGCCGTTGTTCGCGCTTGGACGGAATTTCGCTTCACCTTTTCTGATTTTTTCAAAGTCGACTTTTTGGAATTTGTCTTCTTGCGTAAACAGCGCTGGCCCCGTGAAGGTGTGCGTGCCAAACATGCCTGGGTTTTCAACTTTGCCATCGCGAACTAAGCGATAGTAGGCGCTGGTTGATAGCGGAGCGCTGCCACCATTGACGATTTCATACTTCACATCAACCAAATATTGGTCACGTTTGAAGGTGTAAATTTTGGCGATTTTGACGCCATTGGGGCCGGGGGCTTCTAGGCGAACCACGACTTCATTTTGGCCATCGGCGAGTTTGTAGCTTGTTTGAGCTGCGGTAAACAAGCTTTTATGCGTTGGCATGCCTTCACCGAGCAGACCCGTTTGCGCGACATAAGTATGATCGCCCGAGTCTTGTAGCAAGACAAATGGCTTGTTGCGGTCGTGGGTTGCGCCAATTTTGAGTAACTCAACGTGGCGTAAATCACCGCCGTTGGCGTCGATTTCGGCACGGAATAAATCAGTGGTCACCGTAACGCGTTGCCCTTTGGCGAGCCCGCTGGTTTCTGCTGGTGCTGCGGCATTGGCGGTGGCGCTAGCGGCGCTACCTGGCGCACTAGCAGAAGCGGCTGTAGCGACTGCACTGGCGGTTTTGGATTGCGGATAACGCTCTTCCATATACTTTTGCCAGAAAAACAGAATGCTGAAAGACAGCGCAATAAAGAGGATTAGTCTCTTAGTATCCATTTGAACGGAAGAGCTCCCAACTCGGCGGTTTTAAGTGGTCAAACAAAAGGGTCTAAACGCGGTTTTGACTTGGCGCGCTCAAACTTGTGCACAACTTATAATTACGGAACAGGATCATGCCCACAACCACCCCAAGGATGGCATCGGCACAGACGTTTGGTTGTCAGCCAACTGCCCTTGAATGGGCCATATCGGCTCACCGCTTCAATCCCATATTGTGAACATGTGGGCGTAAAGCGACAGCGTGGCCCCAGCAAGGGACTGATCATCAACTGATAAAGTTTCAGCAGTGTGATGATAAGGCGCGACATTGCTTCAATCGTTTAAATAAACTTAATAAAGCCAGCCTAGCCGCTGCACCGTCCCGAGGTTTGAATGGCTTGCGTGACCGAACGACCACATCCAGTCCCAACAAATATTCCGTATTTTGACGGAACAACTCACGTACAGTGCGCTTGATGTAATTACGACCAACGGCACGTTTATCGGTTTTTTTACCAACCACCAATCCTAAGCGGGCTTGCTGGCTTTGGTTGGGTTTGCCTAAAACTTGGAAGTAATCATTGCTGACCGACGCTCGCAAACTAAAAACGGATGAAAATTCATCCGTTTTTAATAAGCGTGCATCACGCGCAAAGCGATAGCGAGGTGCGCTCTGCATGCCGTTCAAAACGGAGGCAGGTGCTTGGCTTCGCAACAGCTTAAGCCGATAAAACTTTGCGGCCTTTAGCGCGGCGTGCGTTCAATACGCGAACGCCACCAACGGTTGCCATGCGAGCACGGAAGCCGTGAGTGCGCTTACGTTTGATTACAGAAGGTTGGAAAGTACGTTTCATGACTAAATCCTAAGTGCTAATTGGGCAGTAAACACGTGATTTAATCAGTGTTGCTAGTGTCTTGTCAAGTCAAAGGGCGAGATAAGGCGATGGCCGTTCATCTATCTTGCTTGTGGATAAGTCCGGCACTTGCGAGTACAATGCGCTGCTCTTGGTGACTTTCTGTGGCCTCAATCGCCGTTAGGTATAGGACGTATATATAGATACATGACGGTGCGCCTTACAACCTTCATGGCCATCAAAAATAGATTCATCGCCGCTTTGGGCTTTGATCCGTGTGCCAATAGATTATTTTCCGTGGTGAACTGCGCTTTATGCATTTAATTCTTTGTCGTGCACTTGATGCGCAACTGTCATTCATCATTGTTCTGGGTGATTCCTGATGCAAATCGATACCCTTTGGCCGCATTGCTTAAATGAGCTGCAGCAAAATCTAGGTGCGAGCCAGTTTAATATCTGGATTAAGCCGCTGGCAGCGCAAATGGTGGACGAAACTTTAGTGATTGCCGTCCCCAATCAAATTTTCTTGCAATTCATTCGTGACCGCTATCTGGGTATGATTGAAATGGCAGCTGCGAAACTGTGCAATGGTGTGCCGCCTTTGATTGAGCTGAAAGTCGGTCAAGTTGCTGCGTCTGCGCCGAGAATGGCCGCTCCAGCTGCCAGTGCCGCGGCGACGCCGAATGAGCCTGCGCAATCAGCAGCACCGGTCAAGCAAAGCAAGCGTTTTGACGCCAGCGGTGCTAGCCATGAAACCACGCGCTTGAATCCTTCGCATAGCTTTGATGCCTTGGTGACCGGTAAAGCCAATCAGGTGGCGCGCGCCGCCGCGATGCAAGTTGCGGAAAATCCTGGCGTTAGTTACAACCCGCTGTTTGTATATGGCGGTGTGGGTTTAGGTAAAACGCATTTGATCCAAGCGATTGGTAATTTTGTACATCAACATAACCCGCAAGCCAAAATTCGCTATATTCATGCCGAAAAATACGTGCAAGACGTGGTGAAGGCCTATCAGCACAAGTCATTCGATGAATTTAAGCGCTACTATCATTCGCTGGATTTATTGCTGGTCGACGATATTCAATTTTTCGTCGGCAAAGATCGTACGCAAGAAGAGTTTTTCTATTTATTTAATGCGCTACTCGAAAGCGGCAAGCAAATTATTCTCACATCGGACAAAATTCCTCGGGAAATTGATGGCTTGCAAGAGCGCTTAACCAGCCGTTTTTCTTGGGGTTTGATCGTGCCGATCGAGCCGCCAGAAACCGAAATGCGTGTGGCGATTTTGATGAAGAAAGCCGAAGCCGAGCATTTTAAGCTCGATGCGAATGTGGCTTTCTTTATGGCGAAAAATATCCGCTCGAATGTGCGTGAGCTCGAAGGCGCGCTCAAACGCGTGCTGGCGTATGCGCGCTTTACCAATCAGCCGATTACGGTTGACTCAGCCAAAGAAGCGCTGCGCGATATTTTGGCTTCCGGTAATCGCCAAGTTTCGGTCGAAAATATTCAAAAAACGGTCGCCGACTTTTACAAAATTAAAGTGGCCGATATGCACAGCAAAAAGCGCACTCGCGATATTGCACGACCACGACAAATGGCAATGACGCTGACTAAGGAATTAACCCAAATGAGTTTGCCTGCAATTGGCGACGCGTTTGGTGGCCGCGATCACACGACAGTCTTGCATGCGTGTCGCACGATTGAAGAATTCCGCAACACTGATAGCGAAATGGCGCATCAATACAGTGTGTTGCTGCAAATGTTGCGTTCTTGATCGGACTACATGATTCCGGCTTGATTGTTTTTGTTTTGGGGTATTGCTCGCTAGTTGTTTTTAAGTGATGGCTAGAGCGCAATACCCTTGTATTAATTGTGTGCTTTACTGGCTATTGGGCAAGACCCAGACTGATCTTGCCGTTTTGCCGTCGGAAAGCTTTCGCATTCCTGATTTTAGGCACGATTTGCGGTAGAATCGTGCAACTTGTGATACATCTTAAAAACATTAAATGGGTGAGAGTAAATGCAACTGCTGCAAGCTGAACGCGATTCGCTCCTAAAACCTTTGGCGACGGTAACCGGTATTGTTGAGCGTCGACATACTTTGCCGATCTTGTCGAATGTGCTGATTAAAAAAGACGGCGATGCGCTGTCGTTCACCGGTACTGACCTTGAAATTCAAATCAGCAGCCAACAAGCGGAAGGCTTTTCGGGCGGCGATTTTGCCATTACGGTTGCGGCGAAAAAAATGTCCGACATTTTGCGAGCTATACCCGACAAAACCGTCGTGAGCCTCGAAGAGGCCGAAGGTCGTTTGACGATTAAAGCGGGCAAAAGTCGCTTTGCGTTGCAAACCTTGCCCGCAGCGGATTTCCCTGAGTTGGCGGTGGATACTAATCTGCGCGCGACGATTCGTTTGCCACAAGGCCAATTGAAAGCCTTGCTAGGCCGTGTGCAATTTGCGATGGCACATCAAGATATTCGCTATTACCTCAATGGCTTGTTTATGGTCACTGATGGTAATTTGCTCAAACTAGTTGCGACCGATGGTCACCGTTTGGGCTTTGTGTCGACTGAATTGGCGACGTCGTTTGAGAAAAACGAAGTCATTTTGCCACGTAAAACGATTCTGGAATTATTCAAATTGCTCGGTGATGTGGATGACGAAGTCACCATCGATATTGCGAGCAATCAAGTCAAATTTAGCTTTGGCAAAATCGTGATTCACAGCAAAGTGGTTGACGGTAAATTCCCCGACTACAACCGCGTGATTCCGCAAAACAATGACAAATTGCTCACAGTAGATCGTCAGGCGCTGTTGTCGGCGATGCAACGCGCGGCGATTTTGTCGAACGAAAAATTCCGCGGGGTTCGTTTAGTCTTGACCGACAGCACGCTGAAAATTTTGTGCAATAACAATGAGCAAGAAGAAGCCCAAGAAGAAGTCGAAGTCGGTTATAACGGCGAACCGCTGGATATCGGCTTTAATATTCAATATCTACTCGATGTGTTGACCAATTTATCGGTAGAAACTTTGCATTGCTACTTTGGCGATGTTAATTCCAGCGTCTTGGTCACCATCCCTGATAATCAACACTTCAAATATATTGTGATGCCGATGCGCATCTAGAGATTGTGTGAGGTGCGAGGTGTGATGGTTTTGAGGGAGTGCGGTGTTAGGTGTAAGGAGTGAGGGGTAAACCCTAGTCCTTCTTATACTGTTTAATGAATACCACTCCCTTGTCTCTACACCTCCGCCGCTTGTCCTCACACCTTACTCCTTATTCCTCACACGTAGACGCCATGACCGAAGAAAAAAATCTCCCACAAACGTCTGAAACCGCCCAATCCGCTGATTATGGTGCCGATAGCATTCGTATTTTGAAAGGCCTCGAAGCCGTTCGTAAACGCCCTGGTATGTATATCGGCGATACGCAAGATGGTTCTGGCTTGCATCATATGGTGTTCGAGGTCTTGGATAACGCGATTGACGAAGCGTTGGCGGGTCATTGCGACACGATTCGCGTCATTATCCACGCGGATAGCTCGGTCAGTATTGAAGACAATGGTCGTGGTATTCCAACGCAAATCAAGGAAGACGACGAATTCAAACGCTCGGCGGCTGAAATCGTCATGACCGAATTGCACGCGGGCGGTAAATTCGACCAGAACAGCTATAAAGTATCAGGCGGCTTGCATGGGGTGGGGGTATCGGTTGTTAACGCTCTATCAGACTGGCTTCGCCTAACAATACGTCGAGATGGCAAAAAGCACTCGATGGAGTTTCGTCAAGGCGAAGCGGTTTCACCACTAAAAATTATTGGTGATACTGAGCGTCGCGGTACCGAAGTGCATTTTATGGCCTCGGTAGAAACCTTTGGCTTGATCGAGTTTCATTTTGAAATTCTTGCCAAACGGATTCGTGAATTATCCTTCCTGAATAATGGTGTGAACATTCAATTAATCGATCGTCGCACAGGGAAGGAAGAAACCTTCAATTACACCGGCGGTGTTAGCGGCTTTGTTGAATACGTTAATCGCACTAAAACCGTGTTGCATCCAAAAATCTTTTACGCGATCGGCGATAAAGACGGCATGAGCGTGGAAGTATCAATGCAATGGAACGATTCGTATCAAGAATCGGTGCAATGCTTTACCAATAATATTCCACAACGCGACGGTGGCACGCACATGACGGCGTTGCGCCAAGTGATGACGCGTACGCTGAATCAATATATCGACAGCCACGATTTTGCTAAAAAAGCCAAAGTCGAAACCAGCGGCGACGATATGCGCGAAGGCTTGACCTGCGTGTTGTCAGTGAAAATGCCTGACCCGAAATTTAGTAGCCAAACCAAAGATAAGCTGGTTTCTAGTGAAATAGCCCCCGTGGTGAGCGAAGTTGTCAGCGGCGCATTGGCTGATTTTCTGATGGAAAATCCAGTTGATGCCAAAATCATTTGTACCAAGATTGTTGAAGCGGCGCGTGCTCGTGAGGCCGCGCGTAAAGCACGTGAAATCACGCGCCGTAAAGGTGTGCTCGATGGTTTGGGTTTACCGGGTAAATTGGCTGACTGCCAAGAAAAAGATCCTGCTTTGTCTGAACTTTATCTAGTCGAGGGTGATTCCGCGGGTGGCTCAGCCAAGCAAGGCCGTGACCGCAAATTCCAAGCGATTTTGCCGCTGAAAGGTAAAATTCTGAACGTTGAGCGTGCGCGTTTTGACCGGATGCTGGCCAGCCAAGAAGTCGGTACGCTGATTATGGCGCTCGGTTGTGGCATCGGCAAAGACGATTTTAATATCGAAAAACTGCGCTACCATCGCATTATCATCATGACCGACGCGGACGTGGATGGCTCGCACATCCGTACCCTGTTGTTGACGTTCTTCTACCGTCAATTGCCAGAACTCGTTGAGCGTGGCTACATTTACATAGCACAACCGCCGCTATTTAAAGTCAAACAAGGTAAAAACGAAACTTACCTCAAAGACGAACAAGAGCTGAAACAGCATTTATTGCGCGCCGCAATGAATGGTTCCGAGTTAATTCCAGCGGCAGGAGCAGCCAGCATCAGTGGTGAAGCGCTAGAAACGCTCGCGCGTCAATTTTTTACTACCGAAGCGATTATTGAACGCGAAAGCCGTTTTATCGACCCAATGGTCTTGAACGCGATGCTTACCATTGCACCATTGGTACTCGACGACGAAGCTAGTGCACTCGATAGCATTGCGCGACTCACTGCTGCCGTAAAACATACTGCGTTTACTTTTACTGCTGAATTAGTGGATGCTGGTTGGCAAATTCGCATTGAGCGCCGCCTACATGGTGTTGTGACGATGCAATACATCGATGCCGATTTCATCTTGTCGGGTGACTACGCACAAATTGCCAGAATGGCCGAATCATTGATGGGGCTCATTCAAGCCGACGCGATCATCCGTCGTGGCAATGCTGAGCAGGCTGTACGCAGCTTCAAAGAAGCCCTCGATTGGCTGCTGGCCGAAGTGCGCCGCAATATGAGCATTCAGCGTTATAAAGGTCTGGGTGAAATGAATCCAGAGCAGCTTTGGGAAACCACGATGGACGTGTCAGTGCGCCGCCTATTGAAAGTAACCATCAGCGATGCCATCGCTGCCGATGAAATTTTCACTACGCTGATGGGCGACCAAGTCGAACCCCGCCGCCAATTCATCGAACAAAACGCGTTGGTGGCACGGAATTTGGATGTCTAATTTTGTTGTAGGATCCCATTAACTTCTAGATATTTCCCACTTTTCTAGATTTTTTGGATTTCAGTTTGAAGCTAAAACAGCCCCGAAAGGGGCTTTTTTATTGAGTCCTTGCTTTATTTATACACGAAAGTCGCGGTAGGACTTGCAATAAGCTATGTAGGATTTTGTTTGTTACGGGTTATGCTGCTGATATGTTAAAGACCAATTCTTAAGGGTAATTGTTCGGTTACAGCATACGCTGAGCCAGCGAGGGAGTGAGTAGTAGCGATAGAATACAACAGTAAAGCTGCCGCTCAGTGAACTTTACTCAGCGGCAGTAGTTCGGCCTTAGCGAACGCCCAGATAATCATCTTATCCCAAGGTTTGGTGCCGCGTTTAGTGGCATGCGTAACTAAATACAGTAGTAATCTCACAACAACCATACTTGTAAGATGGTTATTTCCTTGAATTAGCTTAATTCTCTCTTCTGGTGAATCATTTTGAAAAACTACTCGTTATTTCGATGTGAAAAACCAAGCTTCGCACAAAAGATGCTGAGTTAAATTTAATGAGGATGGAGAGCAATAATGAAAAAAACAATCGGCCTACTGGCCATCATCGCCGTTTTTGCGGCTCCTGCCGCAATCGCAGATAATGTGCAGGGCAGTGGCAGTCAAATAAATCCTGCACTAAAGGGAAAAATGGTGAAAGTGCTTGGCGGCACCTTCGTCATGGGACGTACGGTTGCCGATACGCCTTGTTTTTTCTATGTGGAATCTTGCGATAATGAGTTACCCGCGCATCCAGTGACGGTATCCAGTTTTTATCTCAACTCGACCGAAGTTACCTTCAAAGAATTTGACTATTACACCATGATGATGGGCCTGCCTAAAGTCAGCTCGCTTGATGGTGGCAAAGTCGACCTTGGAAGGGGTAATCGCCCTGTAGTCAATGTCAGCTGGTTTGATGCTGTGAAATACATCAACTGGCTAAACCGAGAGAAGGGTTGGCCTAAAGCCTACAACGAAAGGACGGGCGAACTAATTGATGCGGCCGGCAACCCAACCCGTGATGTAAGTCGTGTAATCGGCTATCGACTCCCCACCGAGGCTGAGTGGGAATATGCTGCTCGTAATCGTGGTCAGGACATTATTAATACCTGGGGCAATGGTGAACCTATCGTTAGTGGCAAACCCGCAGCGAATATTGCCGATAGTCAATTTAAAGCTTTTTTCAACCCAGAGTATTTGGCTTCCCGAGGTCTGGATCCACTTCCTGAAGGATATACATGGGAGGTTGACGATGGTTTTTCGCGTTTGGCTCCAGTAGGTAGCTTCCCGCCCAATGAGTTGGGACTATATGATATGTCAGGCAGCGTTTGGGAATGGACCAATGATGCACCCCGCGTTTATACCGAAGTCCCGCAAGTGAATCCAGTAGGCGATGCCAGCGATTCGTTCCGCGTTATGCGTGGTGGCAGTTGGGATAACGGCCCAGGTATACATCTGGTAGATCGTCCGTCAGTTACTCATGATGATATTTACAACAAGGGGGGCGCGACGGGTTTTCGCTTGGCTCGATCAATTAGAACGTCCGATATAAATGAGTGAAATCGCAGCCCATTTTCTTTTTAAATCATTGGTTGTTCATCTAGCTAGTCTTCAATGGAAAATTGTTTTGTCGTTGGCGTTTAAAATGTTTACTCATTTAATATGAAATGACTTAGAACAAAATGTGAAGCTAAAAACTAACGATATCTGAACATTGTGGAGCAACAGTAGACTGATTTGAAAATGGGGAAGGCCGCAACTTGATGGTTTGCGGCCTTTTAACAATCGAACTTCGGCTTTGACTCCTCGGCCACCTAAGCGGATAGTCCGGCTATCTTTGTAGAAGGCCAAAATAAAATAGGTAGTTCAACATTTTTCACTTAAAGCTAATTTTTGGTATGTTCTATTTTCGGTAATAGCCCAGCCACCATACCAAGTAATGGCAAATAGGCCAGCATAAGGTAAATATTGATAATTCCGTAGTTATCGGCTAAACGTCCAATCACAGCTGCACCAATCCCGGCTATGCCGAAAGCCAGACCAAAAAATAGCCCCGATACCATACCAACTTTACCCGGCATAAGTTCTTGCGCATAAACCAACATTGCCGAAAACGCGGAAGACATAATCAGTCCTACGATAAAGCTCAATGTAATCGTACCGGTTAAACCGACATAAGGTAAGGCAATTGAGAATGGCGCGGCACCCAAGATCGAGAACCAGATTACCGTTTTGCGGCCGATGCGATCACCAATCGGGCCGCCAAGCACCGTGCCCAAAGCGACGGCAAATAGAAATACGAACAACAATAATTGCGCTTGCTGTGGTGCTAGTGAAAAACGCTCAATCAGATAAAACGTGTAATAGCTCTGGAAGCTAGCCATATAGACAAACTTGGTCATTAATAGTGTCAAAAGTACGCCCATCACCCACAGAGTTTTGCGTGCCGTAAATGGCGCGGTTTTTGCATTGCCTTTGTGACCCTGCGTTTTTTGCTGGTGTGAGTACCACAGACTAATACGCCACAGAACGCCCATCGCCAACAGGGCTGCCAATGAAAACCACGCCAAACTTGGCTGACCAAGTGGTATCACAATCAGCGCTGCAAGCAGCGGTCCCGTTGCACTGCCCGCATTTCCACCGACCTGAAACAGTGATTGCGCCAAGCCATGCAGCCCGCCTGACGCAAAGCGCGCGATGCGTGATGACTCTGGATGAAAGATCGATGAACCTGTTCCGACCAAGCCTGCGGCCAGCAAGATCAAGGGAAAGGAGTCGGCTTGCGACAAGAGCAGTAGCCCAACTAAGGTAAAGCCCATGCCGAGCACCAGCGAATACTGCTGTGGGCGTTTATCCGTCACGGCACCGATCAGCGGCTGCAAAATTGACGCGGTGATTTGGTAGGTCAGCGTAATCAAACCGAGCTGAGCAAAGCTGAGGTGATAGTTGCCCTTTAGCATAGGATATAAAGCTAAGATCAGCGATTGCATCATGTCATTGAGAAAATGGGCACTGCTGATGGCCGCCAAAACGCGGTATCGGGTCGATACGCGCTCGGGCTGGCTGGTAATCGTCGCGGTATTCATCTGACGCTCCAAGTGGTTTATGGGATAAGTTGAGAACACATCTTATTGACATTACCCCTGCCTGTCCTGCGAGAATAAGGCAAATACTATCGAGAAAACGACATGCTCATCGAAAGAGTTGGTCCATTGCGCGATATGGCAGGCGCATTACTCCACGGCAAGGCCGTGGATCATCAGCCCGGCTCAGCCACGATTCGCCATTGGCATGAAGTTGCCCAGCTACTGTATGCGATTAGCGGCGTGATGCGCGTGATCACGCCACTCGGACAATGGATCGTGCCGCCCAATCGTGGTATTTGGGTGCCCGCTGGCGTATGGCACGAAGTGTTTATGATCGGATTAGTTGAAGTGCGCTCGATTTATATTCGTCCCGACGCAGTGCAAGATTTGCCAAGTGAATGTTGTGTCCTTGAAATCACCCCGTTGATGCGCGAGCTGATTTTGGCGGCGATCAGCATTGATTATCAGGAACAGCCCATCCGGCCGCGCAGCCAGATGATTGCGCAATTACTGCTCAATGAAGTGAAAACACTCACTACGCTACCGATGCAATTACCGATGCCCGATGACAAATTGTTACGCGGGGTTTGCGCCGATATTTTGTCTAACTCCGATGAAAGCCGCACAACAGAGTACTGGGCCAGCCAAGCTGGCGTCGATGCGCGCACCCTGCAGCGACGATTTAATAAGGTTACCGGGATGACATTGGGCGAATGGCGACGGCAAGCTCGCTTGCTCAATGCGTTGGAACGACTCGCTCAAGGCGAGCGGGTGATTGATGTGGCTTTTGATTGCGGCTACAACAGCCCCAGTGCATTTACTGCGATGTTCAAACGCCAATTTGGCATTTCACCAAGTAACTTTTTTCAGTAAATTATTTTGGTTTATTTCAGCTTCTCTGACTCGAAATGCATCAAAGCGGCAATTTGATCAATTTCAGCCTGCCAATTTTATGGCCTTGGTATCGAGACTTCATCCCTACAGTCGGGCAAGATTGTTTTGCCCATAACTTAAACTAGTGTGACCCTGTGGTAGGAGGGGGATAACCCAATTCACTTTGCTCACATCGCTATTGCTATTGTGGGTTATTCGTATCGAATTTTTAATTCAGTTAAGAATCATTGTTGAAATCGGCTAAGCTCACAAACATGAAGTTTGATTGCGAATTTAACAGGGGCAAAGCAATGAAAAATATATTGGTTGTATCAGTTATTGGGCAGGACAAACCGGGCTTGGTCGAGCAGTTAGCTGCGGTGATTTCACAACAACAAGGCAATTGGCTGGAGTCATCATTTTCACGGTTGGCAGGGCAGTTTGCGGGGATTGTCAAAGTCGCGGTGAATGGAGATGGCACTTTGTTATTAGCCGCACTGCAAGCCTTGCCGAGTTTAGATGTGCGTGGCGTGTTGGATGCCGAACAGGCCGAGCTGGCTCACGCCGCATCACAAAGCGTGGCTTTGAGCTTGGTCGGGCATGATCGAATCGGGATTGTCAAAGACGTATCAACTATTTTGGCGCGTTTTGGGGTTAACGTAGAAAAACTGGAAACATGGCTCGATAGTGCACCGATGTCGGGCGAAACGATGTTTCATGCGCAAGCGCTGCTCTCTGCGCCAATCAGTGTAGATTTAGGCCATGTGCGCCGCGATTTAGAAGCGATTGCCGATGATTTGATGGTCGAGTGGGCGGAGTAATGGCGTTTCGCTGGCTTTGGGGGCTGTGTCTTGCGCTCAGTTTGCATGTGGCGTTGGCGCAGCCTTTGGTGATGGTCGTGGAGAGCTACCATCCGGAAAACGGCTGGGATAGAGAGTACTTGCAGGGATTGCGCAGCAAGCTTGACGGAGTGGCGGAGCTTGATTTTATTGCGCTGGATACCAAGCGATTGCCCACTTCCGAGCATTTGGAGCAAGCTGAATTAGCATTGAGCGAAATTCGGCAAAAAAAACCTCAGCTAGTCGTATTGGGTGATGATGCTGCGCTGGCTTTGCTGGGATCGCATTTGGCCGTAATGAAAGTGCCAGTGGTTTTTTTGGGGGTGAACGCTGATCCGCAGCGTTACTTTTCTGGCTCTTTGCCATCTACTGTAACGGGCGTTTTAGAGCGGCCTTTGTATCAACAGAATATTGATTTGATTCGTTCGATCTGTGGTAGTCATAGTCGGATTCTGGTTTTACTGGATCAAGATCGGTCTTCTTATATCTTGCAAGAAGATTTGCAGCAACTGAAGTTGCGCGGGGTCGATGTGGTTTTGCTGGGCTCGTTTGTGCAGTGGCAAGAAAAGGTGCAAAACGCGAATCAGCATTACCATGCAATTTTGCTCGGAACTTATCAGGCATTAACTGCTGCGGATTTAAAGCACGTTGATGCTGAAAAAGTGATGCAATGGACCTCCGAACATAGCCCCTTGCCGATTTTTGGGTTTTGGGATTTTGCTATTGGTCGTCACGGTGCGGCTGGCGGCATGGTGCTATCTGGCTTTGAACATGGCGCGGCCGCTGGAAAAATGGCGCGCTCCTTATTGCAAAAGTCGCACACAAACATGGCAGTACAGCGCAGTAGCCCCGGCCATTTGGTGTTTAGCCGCGCCAAAGTTGCACAGTGGCAGCTGAAAATCCCTGCTTCTTTGCAAAAAAGAATAAGTTGGCAACCTTAATTTTTGCTTTCTGCTAGCTTGGAGTAAATTGTCGGTATTACGCTTTTTCTAGGTTTACCGCCATGTCGCTTCGTTCTTTATCACTCGCTTTGCTATTTGCAATTCCGACTGCGGCGAGTTTCGCTGCGAGCATCACCCAATTTTCCCCACAAAACGAAGTCGCCAAAGTGCAGCAAGTGCGTGCGACGTTCTCTTCGCCAATCATCAAGTTTGGCGACTTATCTGCGCCTGCACCATTTGATGTGGTTTGCCCAGTCAAGGGTAATGCGCGCTGGCTGGATGATAAATCGTGGGTGATGGATTTCTCCGGCGAAATACCAGCCGCGACGCAATGCAGTTTTAAGGTCAAGGCAGGGCTTAAAGCGCAAAATGGTGAGGCGATTACCGGTAAGACGCAATTTAGTTTTCATACTGGCGCGCCTATTATCACACGCTCGTGGCCAGACAATGGCACAGGCGTGAGTGATGACGAATATGCCAGCAGTGGCGGCATCGCTGAGGATCAAGCCTTTGTCTTGCAATACAACGGCGCAGCGCCCGCGACCAGCCAGCATTTATTTTGCCAAGTGGCAGGCCAAGCCGAACGTTTGCCGATGAAGCGGCTCAGTGGCGACGATAAAGCTACTCTGTTAAAGCATTTTAATTTGCAAAAAATCGCCTCGCAAATCGATGTCGTACAGTGCGCCCAGCGTTTGCCTGCCAATTCCAAGGTCGTACTGATTAATTCCCGCCCTGGTAGTCGTGATCCGCAATTACTTAATTTCAAAGTCGAACCAGAATTTACTGCTCATTTTTCGTGCGAGCGTCAAAATGCCGCATCTGGATGTATTCCTTTCAAAGACTTTAGAATCAATTTCTCTAGGTCTATACCCCGTAGTTTGGCTGAGAAAATTATTCTGAAATCGGCCAGCGGCGAAGCCAAACCTTACTTTAGTCAGGACGAAAGCAGCGGCATTGTCGAGCAGGTTCGCTTCAAAGGCCCATTTACCGCCGAGGCTGAATTTGAAATCAAATTACCGAGCGAGCTCAGCAAACAGCTCAAAAATGGCAATGCGTTTCCGCTCAAAATCAAAACCGCCGATTACCCGCCCTTAGCTAAATTCTCCGCTGCGCCATTTGGCATTTTGGAGCTTAATGCCGATCCCGCATTACCCGTCACCTTGCGGCATATTGAAGCCGATATGCCGATTAAATCCGCCAAAATCGGCGGCAGCTCGCTGAGCTTAAAAGACGATCAGGCGATGATGGCATGGTTGGCCAAAATTGAGAATTACCATGAAAGTACGGTACAAGTTCAAGGCAAAGACGTGCAAACTCGTCGCCTTAGCTTATTAAAAAATGAAAAATCGGCGGTCAATTTAAGCTTGCCCGGTGCGCCCGATGCGAAGGGCAAATGGCCGTTTGAAGTCGTTGGCATTCCACTGAAAACGCCGGGCTTGCATATCGTCGAGCTCGAATCGCGCGTGCTTGGCAAAGCACTGCTCGATAGCAATAAACCGATGTATGTGCGCACCGCTGCGCTGGTGACAAATTTAGCGGTGCATTTTAAGCACAGCAAAGAAAACGCCGCGGTGTGGGTAACGACGCTCGATACCGCCAAGCCCGTCGCGGACGCCAAAATCGCCGTGTATAACTGCGCGGCAGAGTTGTTGTGGCAAGGGAAAACCGGTGCGAACGGCGCGGTGCTGATTCCTCAGTTTCTAAAAGAGAAATCCTGCAACGGTCAACGCAATTTGTCTGGCTTTTTTATTACCGCCCGCAAAATTGATACCAAAGGCGTTGAAGACGTCTCGTTTGCCCGTTCAACCTGGAATCAGGGCATCGAAGCGTGGCGCTTCCCAGTGCAAACAATGTACGGCGATCAGCCAGAATTACGTGCACATACGGTGTTTGATCGTACCTTGTTCCGTGCAGGCGAAACGGTGTCGATGAAACATGTCATTCGCGTTGAAAATTCGCGCGGTTTTGCCATGCCTTCTGCAGAACAATTACCCAAGGAAATTCGCATTACGCATGATGGTAGCGGCCAGGAGTTTAAATTTCCGCTGACATGGCGCAATGGGCGCTATGCCGAGTCGACGTTTGCAATTCCAGAAAAAGCCAAACTCGGCGCGTATTCGGTGTCACTACATCGGGCGGATCGCACTTTATACAGCGGTAATTTCCGCGTTGAAGAATTCCGTCTCCCGGTGATGCGCGGGCAAATCAGTTTTGATAACAAAGCCACGATTGCACCGCAAGCTTTAGCGTTGTCGCTGGCGATGAGCTATGGCAATGGCGGTGCGGCCAAAGCCTTGCCGGTGAGTGTCAGTGCGATGCTGCGTGAGCGTTACGGTCGCCCAGAAGGCTTTGATGGTTTTAGTTTTAACGCGCCAGAATCGCTGCGCGATGCAAAAACACCATCGCTCGATGGCAAAGTGGTGCTTAATAAAGCTGCCGTGGTGCTCGATGGCAATGGCGCAGCCAAGGTCAATATCGCCAATCTACCCGCCATCAGCAAACCGACTGATTTAGTCGCCGAAGCCACCTACACCGACCCCAATGGTGAAGTGCAAACGATTTCCCGCACCGTGACGCTGTGGCCAGCCGCAGTGCAAATCGGCGTGCAAGTCGAGGATTGGGCTTCCGTTGGTAAAACCGTCGCGATGAAAGCGGTGGTGGTCGATACTAATAACAAGCCCGTTGCTGGCCGCGAAGTGAAGGTGAGTGCGGTGCGGCATAGCTATTTATCGACGCGCAAGCGTTTGGTTGGCGGTTTTTATGCCTATGAAAGCGAAGAAAAAACCGAAGACTTGGGCGAGGTCTGCAGTGGGAAAAGC
Organism: Deefgea chitinilytica; assembly: GCF_016881405.1. GTDB lineage: Bacteria > Pseudomonadota > Gammaproteobacteria > Burkholderiales > Chitinibacteraceae > Deefgea > Deefgea chitinilytica. The sequence goes on along the minus strand of NZ_WOFE01000005.1, from coordinate 58,343 downwards.
GACGCGCGCGGCTTGGTGTTTTGCGAGCTTGAGCTGAAAGACGAAGGCCGCATTGAGCTGATCGCGCAAACCAGCGACGCGGATAAACGCAAAGTGAGTGCCGCGCAAACGGTGTGGGTGAGCCGCCAAAATGAAATGTGGTTTGACGGCGAAAACAACGATCGCATCGACGTGGTGCCAGAAAAACCAAGCTACCAGCCGGGTGAAACGGCGACGTTCCAAGTGCGCATGCCATTTAGAACTGCCACCGCATGGGTCGCGATTGAGCGTGAAGGCGTGATTGAAACCAAGGTGATTCAATTATCGGGTAAAAATCCGACGTTTGAGCTGCCGATTGCTTCGAGCTGGGCGCCGAATGTGTATGTGTCGGTGCTGGTGGTGCGCGGTCGGGTGCGCGATGTACCGTGGTATTCCTTCTTTACTTGGGGCTGGAAAGCGCCAAGCGAGTGGTGGGATGCGTATTGGAATGAAGGCGGCGACTTCCAAGCGCCAACGGCGATGGTCGATTTATCCAAACCCGCCTTTAAATACGGCCTTGCACAAATTAAAGTCGGCGAAGCCGCGCATAAATTGCAAGTGAGCGTGACCGCGGATAAGCCGGTGTACAGTATTCGCAAAACGGCGCAAGTCAAAGTGCAAGTCAAACTTCCGAATGGCAAACCCGCGCCCGCAGGGACAGAGGTGATGTTTGCCGCTGTAGACGAATCGCTGCTTGAGCTGCAGCCCAATACCTCATGGGATTTGTTGGGTGCAATGTTGCAGCAACGCGCTTATGGCGTGGAAACCGCCACCGCGCAGCAAGAAGTAATCGGCAAACGCCATTTTGGTCGCAAAGCCTTGCCGCCCGGTGGTGGCGGCGGCGTAGCGCCAACGCGTGAATTGCTCGATACGCTGTTGGTGTGGCAACCCAAACTCGTGCTCGATGCCAACGGCAGTGCCACGATTGCGGTGCCGCTGAATGATGCCTTGACCAAGTTTAAACTGGTCGCCATCGCCGAAGTGGGCACGGGGCAATTTGGCACGGGCAGCACGTCAATTGCGGTGACGCAAGACTTGCAACTCACCGCTGGCCTGCCGCCATTGGTGCGCGAAGGCGATCAATTCGCCGCGATGGTGACTGTGCGTAATGGCAGCAGCCGCGCAATGAAAGTGGCGGTGAGCGCGCAAGCGGTTGGCTTGAGTTTAAATCCGCAAACGCTCGACATCGGCGCGGGTGAAGCGCGTGAAGTGAACTGGCCGGTGACGGTGCCGCTGGGCGTCAGCAAGCTCGATTGGGTCATTTCCGCCACCGAGCAGGGCGGTGAAAAAGCGCTTGATAAACTGGCGCACAACCAGCAAGTCGAGCCCGCGATTCCGGTCACGGTGCAGCAAGCCTCGTTGCGTCGCCTTGATACGCCAGTGACGATGCCCGTCGCGCTGCCACCGAATGCACAAGCGGGGCGTGGCGGTATCAATCTGCAATTTCAAGCCAAACTGACCCGCGATATGCCTGCCGTGCGCGAGTGGTTCTTGAAATATCCCTATGTGTGCTTAGAGCAAAAAACCTCGGTCGCAATGGGTCTGCAAGACAAAACCCGTTGGGACAAAATCATGCAGGAATTGCCGCTGTATCTCGATTCCGATGGTTTGGCGATGTATTACCCGCCGCGCGAGGGTAGCGGCGCGAAGGGCTACGATTCCTTAACCGCCTATATGTTGAGCGCGGCGCACGAAGCGGGCTACGCGATTCCCGATGCCTCGCGCGATGCGATGCTCAAAGGCTTAACGCAATTTGTTGAAGGCCGAATCAAACGCGATTTCTGGTCACCGCGCCCAGATCTGGATGCGCGTTACCTCGCTGCATTTGATGCGCTAGCGCGTTATGGCCGTTTTGCGCCGCGCCAATTGGCGGTGCTCAATATCCAGCCGCAAACCTGGACAACGGCGATGCTGATTGATTGGTTGTCGTTATTGCAACGCGCCCCGACCTTGCCAGATCGAGCAGTGCGTTTGGCAGAAGCCGAGCAAATCCTGCGTGGCCGCCTCACTTACCAAGGCACGCGCATGGTGTTCTCGACGGAACGCGACGATTATTGGTGGTGGCTGATGAATAACGGCGACGTCAACGCGGCGCGCCTGATTTTGGCGGTGCGCGAGTTGCCAACGTGGAAAGACGATGTGCCGAAAATGCTGACCGGGCTATTAGGCCGTCAGCAGCGCGGCGTGTGGTGGACGACCAATGCCAATGTCTGGGGTACGCTCGCTGTGGCCTCTTTCAGCAAGCAGTTCGAGGCAATACCCGTAACAGGACAAGCGAAAGCGACCTTGGGCGAGGTGAACAAATCGGCAGTGTGGGGAACGGCAGACCCTGCGCCCGTCATGTTGCCGTGGCCAGTGACGAATATGAAGACGACGAACTTGAGCGTCACGCAACAAGGCAGCGGCGCGCCGTGGGTGACGGTGCAAGCCCTCGCCGCCGTCGCGCTCAAAGCACCGCAAGTCGCGGGCTACAGCATCAAAAAAACGCTAACGCCAGTCGAGCCAAAAGTCGCAGGCCAATACAGCCGCGGCGACGTGGTGCGCGTGACGCTGGAAATCGACGCGCAAGCGGACATGACGCAAGTCGTCGTCGACGACCCGATCCCCGCTGGCGCAACGATTTTAGGCAATGGCTTAGGGCGCGATTCAGCAATCGCCACGCAAGGCGAAAAACGCGAAGGCTGGGCGTGGCCTGACTTTGAAGAGCGCCGCTTCGCCGGCTACCGCGCCTATTACAGCCACGTGCCACGCGGCAAATTCAGCGTTGAATACACGGTGCGCCTGAATAACGCAGGCACCTTCCAACTACCGCCAAGCCGAGTCGAAGCAATGTACGCGCCTGATGTGTTTGGTGCTGCGCCCAATGCGGCGATGGTGGTGAAGTGATTGAAATCTGTGGGGGCATGGCTGGAAACCTATGTCCCCTCTTTTTAAATACGAATGGATACATCAATGAGTCAGACGTTTTCTTTGACCCTTACAGGCAATTTTTTACCGGGGATTGAGCCGGCTACCGCCACGCAATTATTGGCGCAGTTATTGAAATTGAATGATCAAAAAACCGCGGATTTACTGGCAAAAGCACCAACCGTGATCAAAAAAGAGTTGCCGCACGCCCAGTTAGAACAATACATCGGCTTATTCAATAAAGTGGGCGTTGAAGTGCGTGCTGAGTTGAACTTGCCGAATCCAAATTCCACAACGCAGCCAGCATCCAGCGTAGCAGTAAATTTGCAACAGCCCGTGGCTAGCGTTGAATTGATGAGCTGCCCGAGTTGTGGTTATCAACAGCCCAAGCGCACTTTGTGTGTGGCTTGTGGTTGCGATATGCCACGCCGTTTGGCTGCACAGCAGCAAGAAGTACTCGAAAAAAACCAAGCGATTATCGATGCACGGCGCGAGTTGAGAAATCAGCCGTTCATGCCAGCGAGTGAAGCGCGTGAGTCTATCTTAAACCGTGTTGGGCCGCTTAAATTGGGGCTGTTTGCTTTGATGCTTGTTGCAGGTGGATGGTGGTTTTTTGTGGGTGGCAAACAAATCAGCGAAGAGCAAGTTCATCAGTTTTATGCTGATTATGAAGCGGCCACTTTAAGTAGAAATCCAGAGAAACTATGTGCCTTCTTGGCCGAAGATTTTAAAAGCAGTGCTCAGATTAGTTTGGGTGGCCTTGCCAGTGCTGAAGGCGAGGGAAATAAAGCGGAAACCTGCAGCGGGATGAAAGAGCTTTATACAACCTTCGAAACCTTAGGTGAAAAAATGGGCGGTATATTGCAGCTCGATTCCAGCTATGAAATTCACAGCATCAAAATTGCAGCCGACAAAAAGAGCGCCGAAGTTGAAATCAGCTCGAGTTTGGATGTCGCGGGTTCAATTATGAATATCAAATCCAAAACGACGGATACCTTGATTCGACGCAATGGCAAGGTATTGCTACTGCGTAGCAAAGGCCAAGGTAGTATCGGCGCTGGTGGGTGATTTTTAGTGGGTATGCTTCTATACGCATTTTATATCAATGGTTTTATTGATATAGGTGCGTTTTATTAATTAAAAATTGGTTTCAAAACGATGCTGATTCGATTTTCTGTGTATGTACTGTTATTGATGACTGCAGCGGCGGCATTGATGGCCAATCAAGGTCAAGGCTGGAAAAAGGTACAAAGTTTTTATTCATCGACTGCTAATGTGCGCGCTTTAAGCGTTGAGCAGTTACTAAAGCAGGCCAAGCAAAACAATACCGATGCGCAACGTGAATTGTCGTACCGATATGAAGATGGTAACGGCGTTGAAAAAGATTTAAAGCAAGCGTTCGAATGGCAACTCAAGGCGGCGATGGTCGGGGCGGATGATGATCAAGCTCGGATTGCTTGGTTTTATGAAAAAGGCTTGGGTACCGAAGCCGATCCTTTCCAAGCCGCGATGTGGTACAAAAAGTCGGCTGTTCAAGGCAATAAATACGCTCAAAATTTATTGGGCTTGTTGCAAATCAATGGCAATGGAACTGAATTGAATGTGAGTGAGGGCTGCCGGTGGATGGCAAAGTCGGCAGAGCAAGGTTTAGCTGAGGCGCAGCACAATATGGGCTACTTTTATAGCAAAAATGGTCTCTGCGGCGAGAATTTAACTTTGTCACTGCAGCTCTTGGAGAAGTCAGCACAGCAAGGGTATAGCGATGCAGCGTTTCATTTGGGGCGAATTTTGGTGTTAGGCGAAGGCGTACCCGCTAATCCAAAGGATGGCTTGGTTTGGTTAGAAAAAGCACAGCAAAAAAATAATCTAAAAGCGATTGGTTTTTTGGGCTGGATGTATTTGCGTGATAACCGCGGTGTTACACAGGATTTGGGCAAGGCGAAGGGTTTATTGCAAACTGCGGCCGCAGCAAAAGATCCCTATGCATTAACAGGCTTGGGATGGATGTATGCACAAGGCCGAGGTGTAGCGCAAGACCTCGATGAAGCCGAACGTCTGTATACACAGGCGGCAATGCTGGGGCATAGCGAAGCGCAATATCGCTTGGCTAAGTTACTGCTCAATACTCAGCAAACCGGTGCAGCTAAAGATATAGTCAAAGGTTATGCATGGATGACTCTGGCCGCGCAGCAAGATGATCAAGATGCCAAGGATTGGTTACAAGAAAACCCAATTCGCCAAGCCGATATTGAGATTCAGGTCGCGGCGATGGTTAATCGGTGGCGGAAAGGGCAAGCGCTTTAAATGTTTCAGATCTGGTGGCGCCCAATGATCTTTATCAAATGCTTTATCGTTTCACACCACCGTTGCGCGTAATTGCATTGGCTTAGTGCCAAATTGTTGGGCAAAGCGGGCGCTAAAGCGTGAGGCTGAGGCGTAACCGCATTGTTGGGCTATGCTGCCGATCGGTTGTTTGGTGGTTTGAATCATGCCGAGTGCCATATTGAGTCGTACTTGTTCGAGCAATTGCCGAAATGACGTGCCTTCTTTGTCGAGTTGGCGACGCAGTGTCGATGCGCCCACATGCAGTTGCTCGGCCATCGCGTCGACCGTCCAATCTTTGGCGGCGTTCAGCATAATCAGTTGTTGCACACGCGCAGCGAGCGCATCGCTGCGATTGAGCAATAAGCCCGCGCCCAATCCTGCCATCGTCATCGCGAGCAATAAACCTTCTGCACGGTGATGCAGTAATTCGGCTGGCTCTTGGTTGGCGGTGGCGGCGAAAACTTCATCCCAGAGCTTGGCAATGACGGGCGTGGATTTTTGGCATAAGCGCGCCTCGCTTTGCAGTGCGTGGGCGACGGCAGCAGGGTAGCTGGCGCGAAAATGCTCGATCAGCTGTGAATCAAAGATCAAGACCTCGCAAGCGTAGCCCTTGGCATCGGGCACATTGGTCAGCGTTAATTGCATTCCCGCTGGCGCAATAATCAAATCACCGCTGCGCGCGATCTGCGTTTGTTCATTCAAGCAAATGTGTTTTTCGCCCTGCCGAATCCGCATCAGCGTGGGCTGTAGGCAGGCCACTTGGCGCAATTGCTGTGTGGCTTTGGCTAAAATCACCGTTTGCTGAATTTGGCGGGTTTGGACTTGCATTGCGGTTTCCTGCTTGAGGTGTGTTCATCATACGATGAAGTGCAAGGCTGCGTTTGCTTGTCCTGCTAAAGATTCAGCTGTTTGCATGATCAATCGCTTGGATAGCGTCAGCGGCCTTGCGCAATTGGTATGGGTTTACTTCGCCCGCTGATACGTCGCCGTCAACGTTGCTTTGCCTAGCTTGTGTTGGTTGAGCATATAGCCGACCAGCGCGCCGCTGGCATTGGCGTCTAGCGGTAGCTCGGCCACATCCAAGGCCCAGACCGTATGAATATAGCGATGCGCTTTGTCGCCTGCCGGTGGGCAAGCGCCACCGTAAGCTGCTGAGCCGTAATCGGTGCGAGTTTGCACAGCACCAGCTGGGACGCTGCCTGCTTCGATGCTGTTCACGTCAGCAGGAATATTGACCACACCCCAGTGCCACCAGCCACTGCCTGTTGGTGCGTCTGGGTCATACACCGTGATCGCAAAACTCTTAGTGCCTTTGGGCGCATTTTTCCAGCTCAGTTGTGGCGATACATTGCCGCCGGTGCAACCAAATCCGCTAAATTCTTGTTGTTTGCTCATTGGCGCATTGGCTTTGAGGTCGGTGCTGCTGAGTTGAAAATCGGCCGCAAAAGTAGCGTTAGACAGAACAAGGGCGGCGAAGAGGGTAGCTGCAAGTTTCATGATGGGCTCCTGAGTAAGAGTCATCATCATACAAATGATAGCGCAGGGCGTTTGTGCGGGAACGCTCTAGTTTTGGCCTGAAATGCTCATTTACTGCAATTATTTATATTTTTTGAGCTTTTTAGGCTGCAATCAAAAACCCAGTTTATCGCGTAGCGAGTAATACCAAGCCCCGAGTGCTGTGAGCGGTACACGGAAATGTCGCCCGCCGGGGAAGGGTAGGTGCGGTAGTTGGGCAAAGGCATCAAAGCGCTGGGTCTGCCCACGAATCGCTTCGGCTAACAGTCGCCCTGCCAAATGCGTAAAAGTGACGCCGTGGCCGCTGCAGCCTTGTGAGTAGTAAATTGTTTCACCCAAGCGCCCCATTTGCGGCAGGCGCGACAAGGTGAGCGAGAAATTGCCCGTCCATGCAAAATCGATGTTGACGCCCGCCAGTTGCGGGAAGGTCTTGAGCAAATTCGGTAGCAACACGCTTTCGATGTGCGCGGGGTCTTTGGCACCGTAGCTAACGCCGCCGCCGTACAGCAGGCGTTGATCGGTGCTGATGCGGTAATAATCGAGCAGGAAATTGCAGTCTTCGATGCAGTAATCCGATGGAATCAGTTGTTTGGCGAGTTCACCGAGTGGTGCAGTGGCGATGATTTGGCTGCCGCAAGGCATCGTTTTGGCGGCGAGTTCGGGTACTAAATCGTCGATATAGGCGTTGCAGGCGACGATGACAAAATTGCAATTCACCGAACCCGTTGCTGTTTTAACTTGAGGCGTGGTTGTCGATGTCGTTCCACGAACGATTTGCGTCACTGGCGATTGTTCGTAAATAACGCCGCCGAGCGATTCAAATGCGGCGGCTTCGCCGAGCGCGAGATTCAGCGGATGAATGTGGCCAGCGCTGTGATCGAGTAGGCCACCGATATAGACTTCGGTATCAACCGCTAGTCTTATCGCGCTTTGGTCGAGGATTTCTAGCTGGGTATGACCGTAGCGCTCCCAGAGTGCTTTTTGTGCCGCCAGAAGCCCCATTTGTTTATGGGTCAGCGCGGCAAACAGACCGCCATTTTTTAGATCGCACTCTATTTGATATTGGGCGATGCGTTCGCGAATGATGCGATTGCCTTCAAATGCCATCTCGCCCAAGGCTTGCGCTGTCGTCGCGCCGTATTGCCGTGCTATCACATCCATATCGCGCGAGTAGGAGTTGACGATTTGCCCGCCATTGCGCCCCGACGCCCCCCAACCGACCAAGGCGCTTTCTAAAATAGCGACTTTAAAACCCGCCTCGGCTAAATGTAGCCCCGCCGATAAGCCGGTAAACCCTGCGCCGATAATGCAGACATCGACTTGAATATCGTGCTGCAGCGCAGGTCGCGCTGGTTGGGGATGAGCACTGGCGGCGTAATACGATGGGGCATGGGCGGGCTTGGGCATACGAACTCCGAACTGGATTGTTCAAGTACGGTTTATTTCTTTTTCAGTGCCTGCGGCACGTTTTGTTTACAGTCGCACTCCGCGACAGGGACTCACTTTCTTTGCTTCGCCAAAGAAAGTAAGCAAAGAAAGGCGACCCGAGCGCGCATCGGTCCCCGATGCCCTCGATCCGTCGTGAGCCAAACGGTAAAGCAGTTTCTCTCTCCCTCACTCGGTGCGCTTAGACGGGGTTTTTAAGCCCCAGCTTCACGTGCGCGGCACAGCATCAATACCACACTGAAAACGCTCATAAAAGGTATTGCATTGTAGCTATTATAAAATATGCTCTAGCAAGATATACATCCTATTTATTTTTGAGTGGCTTGCTACTTTCCTTCACAATCAGCCATTTTCCGCCTAGGCGTTCCAGTTGCAAGGTTTTCATCACTTGATCTTGGTATTTCGCCGCGGTGTATTTTTGCCGAAACTGAACTTGGGCAAAATCACCATGCAATTCGATCACATTCACTTCGCTGGTTTCGGTCTTGATAAACAGCGGCTCTGATACGCGCTCGGTTCTTTGTTGTTGCCATTGCTCCAAACTGAGTCCATTGGCGGGGATAAACTCGGGCGAGTAAAAACTTAAATATTCGTTAATCGCCTGATTTTGCCAAGCTTGTGCCCAATTTTTTACCATGGCATGAATCGCTTGTTCATTTTTTGAGCGTGGCGCAGTATCGCTGCCCCATGCCGGTGTCAGTATGAATAGCAGGCAGAAGATGTGAAACAGTCGTCGCCTCATTGCGTTGCCCTTGAAAAAAGTGGGCTACTTTGCCAGAAATCAACTCTACTTGCTTGTCATCTGCTGTAATCAATTAAAAATTAAGGCCAAAATTAAACGTGCAACAACAAATGCTTACGCTCCCATGGACTGATGACTTTGACGTATTCCACATATTCGGCTTGCTTCACGGCGCAGTAGGCTTGGATGAATTTTTCACCTAAGACATCGCTAATCGGCTTGCAGTCAGCCAATGCGGTAATTGCGCCCTCTAGGCCGCGCTCGAAAGCAAATGGCAGGCTGTAGGCGTCGCCCGTTAGGGGCTCCGACGGCGATAATTTTTCGAGAATGCCCAAATAACCGCACGCCAAGGTGGCCGCTAAAGCCAAATACGGGTTGCAATCGACGCCGGGAACGCGATTTTCGATACGCCGTGCGGCAGGTGTGGAGTGAGGAACGCGAATGCCACAGGTGCGGTTGTCAAAACCCCATTGCACATTGATCGGCGCGGCGTAATAGCGCGTTAGACGGCGATAGCTGTTCACAAACGGCGCAAACAATGAAATCACCGCCGGAAAGTACTTTTGCATCCCAGCAATCGATTGGTAAAACAACTCGCTGGGCAGCCCATCGTCGTTCGAGAAAATATTTTTCCCTGTGGTTTTATCGACCACGCTCATATGGATATGCATCGCCGAACCCGGCTCGTTTTCCATCGGTTTGGCCATAAAGGTCGCGTACATTTGATGGCGAATCGCCGCTTCGCGCACGGTGCGCTTGAACAGAAAAATTTGATCGGCCAGTTCCAGTGCATTGCCGTGCAAAAAATTGATTTCCATTTGGCAGGCACCGACTTCATGAATCAGCGTATCGATTTGTAGGCCTTGCGCGTCGCAATAGTCGTAAACGTCTTCGAACAAGTCGTCATATTCGTTCACTGCGTCGATTGAATACGCTTTGCGGCCGGTTTCGGGGCGACCGGTTCGGCCCAGCGGTGGTTGCAGCGGTAGGTCTGGGTCGCGGTTGATATCGACGATGTAAAATTCCATTTCTGGGGCGACTACAGGCTCCCAACCGCGATCTTCGTAGAGTTTGAGTACACGGCGTAGCACATAACGCGGCGATAACTCCACCGGAGAACCGTCAAAATGAAAGCAATCGTGGATGACCTGCGCGACCGGATCTTTTGCCCATGGCACCAAGCGTATCGTGTTGGGGTCGGGAATCAGCACCATATCGGGGTCGGTGGCTGGGGTGATGTCTTCGGCATATTCACCGGTGACCGTTTGCACCAACACTACCTGCGGTAAACGCATGCCTTCGTCTTCGTTGAACTTTTCGCGCGGTACGATTTTCCCGCGCGCAATGCCTGTGAAATCAGGGGTGACGCATTCCACTTCGGTAATTCTGCGCTCGCGCAGCCATTCGCTAATCAGGCTCATGATTTATCCTTGAGTACGCTGTTGATGGTGCGCCAAGCACGCCGCGCCAAAGGCGTTAAAAATTGCGATCGATAAGGGGTTATCTTGGAATTGCCATTCTGGATGCCACTGCACGGCCAAATTAAACGCAGGCGCATCGGCAACGCGAAAGGCTTCGATTAGGCCATCGGGCGCGGTTGCTTCACTGATCAATCCAGTGGCGAGCTGATTCACGCCTTGCTGATGCAAGGAATTCACCCATGCACGATCTTGACCGTAGAGTTGGCGCAATAGGCCATCGGGGTTCAGTGTGATTTCGTGTGCTGGCCCGTACATCTTTGCGATATCACCTTCAGGTTCGCGGTGGTCGAGCATATTGGGTAGGGTTTGGATTTGTTGGTGCAAGGTGCCGCCGAAAGCGACATTCATTTCCTGCGCGCCACGGCACAAACCCAGCACCGGAATACCTGCGGCAATCGCCGCCCGCATCAGCGGCAAAGTCGTGGCATCGCGCTCAGCATCGTTAAAATCGTCGGGCAAAGTCGGTGAGCCATAATGATGCGGTTCAATATTGCTTTGGCTGCCTGTGAATAATAGCCCATCGACTTGCGCCAAGATGTGCTCGCTATGAATAGCGCCGAGTGCAGGAATGAGCAGCGGAAGCCCGCCTGCGCCCACCACCGCGGCGATGTATTTTTCGCCAACCAGATGATAGAAATGTCCGCTTTCTAGCTTCCAGCGGCAGCAGGGGATACCTATGGTGGGTAATGACATGCAGCGCTCTCTTTGTAATGCTTAGCGATAAATACGCCTTATAGCAACAATTCAGCTGGCGTGTAATCTAGCTCTAAATCACGCGCCACCGCCGCGTAGGCGACTTTGCCTTGGCAAATGTTCAGGCCATTGCGTAAATGAATATCGTCATTGAGTGCGCGTTGCCAGCCTTTGTTGGCAATCGCCAGCACAAAGGGCATAGTGGCATTGGTCAGTGCCAGCGTTGCGGTACGGGCTACGCCGCCGGGCATATTGGCGACGCAATAATGGATGATGTTGTCGACCACATAGGTTGGCGATTCGTGCGTCGTCGGGTGTGAGGTTTCAAAGCAGCCACCTTGATCAATCGCCACGTCGACCAAGACCGAACCGGGCTTCATCAGCTTGAGCATTTGTTTTGAAACTAATTTGGGTGCTGCTGCGCCCGGAATCAGCACCGCGCCGATGACCAAATCGGCGCTGGCGAGCGCGACTTCAATGGCGTCGGTGGTGGAATACAGCGTGGTCAGTTGCGGGCCAAATTGCGTGTCGATTTCTTTAAGGCGATTCAGTGACACATCAAAAATCGATACCTTCGCACCCAAGCCCATCGCCATCCGCGCGGCATTGATCCCCACCACGCCGCCACCGAGTACCACCACATTGGCAGGCGCAACGCCCGGTACGCCGCTGAGTAAAATCCCTGCCCCACCTTGGGCTTTTTCGAGGCAATGCGCGCCCGCTTGAATCGACATCCGGCCTGCCACTTCCGACATCGGCGCGAGTAGCGGCAAGCCACCACGGCCATCGGTGACCGTCTCATATGCAATCGCGATGCAATCGCTCTTGATCAGGCCTTGCGTTTGTTCTGGGTCGGGAGCGAGGTGCAGATAGGTAAACAGGATTTGCCCTGCGCGTAACATGGCAATTTCGCAGGCTTGTGGCTCTTTCACTTTCACAATCATGTCGGCGCGGGCAAAGATTTCTTCGGCGGAATCAACGATTTGTGCGCCAGCGCCAATATAGTGATGGGCGCTAAAACCGATTTCATCTCCGGCATATCTTTGGATCATGACGGTGTGGCCTTGCTTGACTAATTCTTTGACGCCACTGGGCGTTAAGCCAACGCGGTATTCGTGATTTTTGATTTCTTTTGGTACGCCGATCAACATTTGCATCACCTTTGTGGGGCTATTTACACCAAGTTTGGTAGGGTGATTTGAGTGTAGATAGCGGATTTGCCTTTTCCAAGGTGGGTTTGCCCTAATGATGTCTACCGTGCCTGCGCATCGTTTTGGACTATGCTAAATGCAGTTTATTGGCGTTCAAAATTACGAGAGCAGATCATGACAGCGCAAATTGATTGGCATTCCCGAGCAGCAATTGAGCAATTTGAAGGCAGAGCATTTATCAACGGCGCTTATTGCGCGGCGGCCAGTGGTAAAACGTTTGCAACGGTCAATCCCGCCACGCGCAGTGTTTTGTGTTCAATTGCCGACTGTGGAGAGTTTGAAGTGAATGCAGCAGTGCATGCGGCGCGTGTGGCATTTGATGATGGGCGTTGGGCTGAGCTTGCGCCCGTTGCGCGCAAGAGCATCATGTTGCGTTTTGCTGCGCTGATTCGCGAGCATGCCGATGAGTTGGCCTTGCTTGAAACACTGGATACCGGCAAACCGATTGCGGATTCATTGGCGGTCGATATTGCGGGCAGCGCGTATTGCATTCAGTGGTACGCCGAGGCAATTGATAAAGTCGGTGGGGAAATTGCGCCACTGGCAGGCAATCTAGTGGGTATGGTCACGCGTGAACCGATTGGCGTGGTCGCCGCAGTAGTACCTTGGAATTTTCCGCTATTGATGGCCAGTTGGAAAATCGCGCCAGCGCTGGCGGCGGGTAATTCGGTGATTTTGAAACCGTCCGAAAAATCGCCGCTAACGGCAATTCGGATTGCGGCTTTGGCCAAGCAAGCCGGCATTCCCGATGGCGTGTTGCAAGTGCTGCCCGGTGCTGGCACAACTGGGCGCTTATTGGCAGAGCATCACGATGTGGATTGCATTGCATTTACGGGATCGACGGCGGTGGGCAAATTGATCTCACAGGCCGCAGCACAATCGAATTTAAAGCGGGTTTGGCTGGAGTTAGGCGGTAAATCGCCGAATATCATTTTGGCTGATTGCCCTGACATCACCGCCGCCGCAAACGCCGCAGCGGGCGGTATTTTTTATAATCAGGGCGAAATGTGCTCGGCAGGTTCGCGGGTCTTGGTGCAGCGAGCAATTTATCCGCAATTTATCGCTGCATTGCAAACCGCAGCACAAGTTTACACACCGGGCGATCCGCTCGATCCTGCGACGCGGATGGGCGCGATTGTCGATCAAATTCAGTATGACAAGGTACTGGCCTACATCGAAGCAGGCAAGGCCGAGGCCGATCATCTTCGCGGCGGCGATGCGGTGATGACTGAAACGGGGTTGTTTATTACGCCGGCTATTTTCAAAACAGCGCCTGATACCACCATTGCCCGTGAAGAGATTTTTGGCCCCGTGTGTAGCGTGATTGTGTTTGATACACCCGATGAAGCCATTCAAATTGCCAACAATAGCGAATACGGCTTGGCCGCCGCAGTCTGGACGTCAAATCTCAGCACCGCGCACACGATGGCAAAAAAACTGCGTGCCGGCACGGTGTGGGTCAATTGCTATGACGAAGGCGGCGATATGAATCTGCCGTTTGGCGGCTACAAGCAATCGGGCAATGGCCGCGATAAATCTTTGCACGCGCTAGAAAAATACACAGAATTGAAAACAACATTGATTAAGTTATAAATGAATAGATAAATAATTGTATGTATTTGAATCTATCCATTGATATAAAAGGGCTATAGTCAAATACCTAATTGCTCCATGGTTTTTGATCTGTCCTAATAATTAGGTTGGATCCGTCTGCGTGCCGCCCAAAAAGAAGCGTTGCCCCAGTGATAAGCAGAGCAAAACGGGAATAATTGCCAGCATCGTCGTTGCTAGAACTAAATTGCTGATGCTAGATAGCGGGCCAGTCAGCATATTAAAGACGCTGACGGTTACGGGTTGTTTGGCTGCTTCTTTGAGCACCAGCGCAGGCCATAGATAATCGTTCCATGCCAACACCGTCGTCATAATCGCCAATGCCGTAATCGCTGGATAGGATTGCGGAATGGCGATGTGCCAGAGCAATTGCCATTCTTTCGCGCCATCCACGCGTGCGGCATCAAATGTTTCTTTGGGTAATTGCTCAAAATATTGCTTCAGTAAAAATACGCCCAGCGCACTGGCAATATTGGGCAGCATCGCTGCAGCATAAGTATTGAGTAATTTCATGCTACCGAGCGTGAGGTAGTTGGGCACAATGCTAATCTCACTGGGGATCATGATGGTGGCGAGTAGAATAATAAAAATCACGTTGCGGCCATAAAACTCCATTTGCGCGAATGCAAATGCGGCTGGAATACTCAGCATCAGCGTCAATATCACCGTGATACTGCTTAAAATCGCCGAATTATTCAGGTAGTTCAGTAGTGGAAAATCAGTAAATGCGCGTTCAAACCAATGCAATGTCAATTCGTCCGGCCAGAGTGCCGACCCAAGCAGGCTAAAATCACCTTCGGCAGCATTAAATGCCGCATCGGCTAGATGCACCACGGCCGAGGGGTCTTTGGCGATACCCACTGATAGCGCCCACAAAAACGGAAGCATCATCATAAATACACCAAGCGTGAGCAGCACGTAGCGCAAGGCCAAAGCAAGCAGGCTCTGCGGTGTTTTTGAGTGCGGGCGGTGTGTGCGTATTGTCGATTGAATTAGCATCCTTTACCCCACACGCCGTCTTCGCCCAGAAATTTCAACAGGATGGCGGCAATCATTAAACACAGCGCCAAAATGACGGTACTCGCTGCTGCCGCGATACCAAAAGTGCTGCCCGTGAACGCCGTGTAGTAAACAAACAGCAGCATCGTCAAAGTGCCGTAGCCGCCGCCCGTTAAGACCAACACTTCAACTAAGACTTTGAGTGCGCCGATGGTGGCCAGCAGGCTGCACAATAAAATAATCGGTCGCAGCGTAGGCAAGGTGACGTGCCAAAACGAATCCCATGCGTTGGCACCATCGAGTTTGGCTGCATCTAATAAATCCTGTGGTACGCGCTGCAAGCCAATTAAATACAGCACCATGTAGTAACCGATATTCTTCCAAATAAAAAATAACATCACGGAATACAAAGCGACATTCGAATCGGTCACCCAGCCGATATTTCGGCCATCGGGTAATAAGTCGAACGCACTGAGTAGGCCATTCAAAATGCCTTGGTAAGCAAAAAAATAATTCCAGACAATGCCGGTAATGGGAATCGCAATAATTACGGGGTAATAAAAGCCAGCACGAAAGAAAGTAATGCCCGGAATCGTTCGAAATAACAGCAGTGCGATACCGAGTGCACCGATTTGCAGGATGGGAACGGTGATTAAGAATAAGAGCGAGTTTTTGAAGCTTTCTGCAAAATAGCGGTTGTCGATGAGCTCAATATAATTGGCGAAACTATTCCAAACCGTCACCCTGCTGGCAATGAAGTAATCCATAAACGACAGGTAGAAGTTAAATAGTAAGGGCCACAGGTTAAACAGCAGAAACGGCAAGGCAAAAGGCAGAATAAATAAATACGCTGTATAGGATTTAACGCCGGGCTTTGCCATAAATTTGCCTTTGCGCATGATTCAAATGAATTTGAATCAGTTATTGATGTTCACTTAAGGCGATTGTAATTATCATACAATGAAATCGATTCTACACGGATGGTCGTTGGAAATGAAAAAACGATTACTGTATGTTGCGAGTGCATTATTGCTGCTGTTACTGGCGTGGAATTTGCGTGATTGGTGGCCGATCTCGCCGCCTGCTGCAAGTGCTGTAAATGCCAGCCAAGTTAAAACCGTACAAAGCGTACGCACGGCATTTTTACCCAATTGGGATCAAGTGCCGTTAGAAGAAATGGCAAGGCAAGCTAAAAAATATCCACAGCAATTAGTATTAGAAGGTGCTACGCATCGGCGCTGGGTTGCCTTAACGTTTGATGATGGCCCTAGCGAATATACGCGCGGATTGTTGGCGATTTTAAAGCGCGAGCAAGTGCCCGCGACGTTTTATATGACCGCCCAATCCATGAATGGTCGTGAAGATATTGTTAAAGAAGTGTGGCAAGCGGGCCATGAATTAGGTAATCATTCATTTAATCATCCGTATTTATCTGGGCTGGAAGAGCGTTATTGGGAATATCAAATTGGCCCAACGCAGGAAGTTTTTCGCAAAATAGTTGGCTTTGCGCCCAATACAATGCGTCCGCCCTATGGTGAAATTACGGATGCGCAAATTGAAGATTTAGCCAAACGCGGGATTAAAGTGGTTTTATGGTCGATTGATAGCCAAGATTGGAATCGAAATCGGATGCTATTTGGTGCAAATAAAATCGCGCGGGCGGTTCAGAATACGGCGCATGAAGAGGCGATTGTCTTAATGCACGATGGTGGCGGGCGAAGGGAAAAAACCTTAGCTGCGGTGGAGGCGTTGATTCCTTGGTTTAAAGCAGGCGGTTATCAATTCGTTACGGTCAGCCAGATGCTGGGATTGCCTGCTCAGCCCAGATATAGTTCAGCGCAGAAGTAAATCTCATAATATGGTGCAATGTATTGCTCTGTAGTCATTGTTAATATTCGCGTTAAAGGTAATACCTAGTGAAGTTTTTATTGTCGGTTTTGTTTGCGGTAATACTTAGCGCGTTCAGCAATCTGGCTTTTGCTCTCCCTACATTCAAAGAAGTGAAAGCTGTGTGGCGTTCATCCGATGTGGTTTTGCTCGACCGTAACGGCACGCCGATTCAGCGCATTCGCGTCGATAAAACGGTGCGTAAACTCGATTGGGTGACGCTGAATCAAGTCTCTCCTGCCTTTCGTAATGCCTTGTTGATTTCCGAAGATAAGCGCTTTTATCAACACAGCGGTGTGGATTGGGCTGCGGTGGTCGCAGCTGGTTGGGGTAATGCGCTTAGTAGCAAAACACGTGGCGCGTCGACCTTGACGATGCAGTTGGTTGGCTTGCTCGATGAAGACTTGCGCCGTGGTAATGCGGGGCGCTCGGTATGGCAAAAAGCGGGGCAAACGGTGTCGGCGACCTGGCTGGAGCGCAGTTGGACTAAGCCACAAATTTTAGAAAGTTATCTCAATTTAGTCAGTTTTCGCGGTGAAATCGTCGGACTTTCCGCTCTCGCCGCGACCTTGTTTGGCAAAGCCCCTAGTGGTTTGGATGCGCGCGAGTCGGCGATTGCCGTGGCTTTGCTGCGCGCGCCGAATGCGCCAGTGTCCAAGGTTGCGGAACGCGCTTGTGGGATTGTTACGGCGCTCAAAGCGGGCGATTGCCGTGGTTTGGCGGGAGAAACCGCCGTCGCCTTGGCGCAAACCTCGCCGCGTTATTCTGCTAACGAGCAGCTTGCGCCGCATTTTGCGCGGCAACTATTAGCCACGCAGCCGCAGGCCGCGGGAACGCAAGTGCGAACGACTCTCGATGCAGAGCTGCAGCGTTTTGCCACACAGGTGCTGCGCCGCACGGTGGGCGAGCTGGCTAATCGCAATGTCGAAGATGGCGCGCTGCTGGTGCTGGATAATGCCAGCGGCGATGTACTGGCATGGGTCGGTTCAAGCGGCGATTGGTCGCGCGCGGGCGAGGTGGATGGCGTATTGGCCTTGCGGCAAGCCGGCTCGACGTTGAAACCGTTTTTATATCAACAAGCGATTGCGGGGAAATGGCTGACCGCTGCATCACTGCTCGATGATAGCCCGCTCAATCTCAATACCGGCGCGGGGCTCTACAATCCGCAAAATTACGATAGCAGCTATAAAGGGCCCGTTTCAGTGCGTACCGCCTTGGGCTCGTCGTTGAATATCCCAGCAGTCAGAACGATACAAATGGTCACGCCGCGCGCGTTTCGCGATCAGTTGTATGCACTGGGGCTGAGTAGCCTGAATCAAGACGGTGATTATTATGGTTTTAGTTTGGCACTTGGCGGCGCGGATGTGCGTTTGCTGGAATTAACGAACGCTTATCGAGCCTTGGCAAATTTAGGGATGTATAGCGCTGTACGTAATATTCATCATGCGCCAGCAGGCAATACCAAGCAGATTATTGATAGGGCGAGTAGCTTTATTATTGGCGATATTTTGGCCGATCGTAATGCGCGCGCGGCGACGTTTGGTCTGGAAAATGTATTGGCGACGCGCTATTGGAGCGCGGTCAAAACCGGTACCAGTAAAGACATGCGCGATAACTGGACGATGGGTTTTAGCCGTAAATATACGGTTGGCGTCTGGGTTGGCAACGCCAGCGGCGCGCCGATGTGGGACGTGTCGGGCATGCACGGCGCAGCGCCCGTCTGGCAAGCGGTGATGAATCGCTTGCACGAACGCACTCCATCTAAAGCGCCGCCAATAATTACGGGCGTTGAGGCGCGTAATGTCCAATTTGAGAAAAATCTAGAAGCCCCGCGCCGCGAGCTGTTTTTGGCAGGAACAGGGCGCGATCAAATTTACGCCGCGAGTCACGCGCAACCGATTGCGATTACCGCGCCGATTGATGGCGCAATCTACGCGCTCGATCCCGACATTCCGCCGAATAATCAGCGCATCGTGTTTCACTCGACTGGGATTAAGCAGCCGATTTGGTGGCTGAATAAAAAACGCATCGGCCAAGCGCAAAGCATTTCATGGTTCCCATGGCCCGGCCGCTATCGGCTGGAGATGCGCGATGGGGCAGGGAAAGTGCTGGCCAGCGTGAAGTTTGAAGTGCGTGGGGCGGGGTTAAAGTAATTTTTATAATTTATTTTGGTGATTTATGTGGATTGGCCTGCTTATTTTTTTGATGTTTTTGCTCATCCCCGTTGCAATTATTGCGATTCCAGCGCTACTGACCAAGAAAGAAAATGACCTATCTTTTGCGAGTGGAGCAATGACGACATCGAGCAGGGTGATTCGCTTTGTCTCGACGCTGGTGTTTGGTGTTATTTCGCTGGGGTGTGTTTTAACTGGAAATGTGTTGTTTTCAACTTACTCTATTGCATGGACGATTTGTGTATATTGCATGCAAACTACAAATGGTTATGCCGATAAATATTATGCAGAGGCTGCAAAACGGCACAGTCAGGTTTTGATTGTGACTAGCGCCATCATCTTGGGCGTATCGCCGATCTTGATGCTGTATTTCAGCTTTCTCTCTGATCAGGCGGATCCCAAGTATTTAAAATTTAGTGCGCCCTTACTGATGGCTTATTCATTTATCTACAAAGACCGCGCTTCTTTGACCCGATGGCTAACATGGGTTTTTGCCAAGCGTAGCTGATTTATTTCAATAAGAGATTGTGATGTCCTCTGTATTATTCCCCGATGCCCGCGAGTTACTTCGCCAAACCCGTCATGGTACTTTGGCGACTCAGTCAACGGTGTTGCCCGGTTATCCGCACGCTTCTTTTTTGCCTTATGTCTGTGATGAGGCGGGGCGGGTGTTGTTGGTGATGAGCCGTTTGGCTGAGCACACGCAAAATGTGTTGCAGGATGAGAAGGTCAGTTTTCTAGTGCATGATGCGGCGGCGACTTTGTCGGGTGCGCGCTTGACGATCTTGGGTGATTTGCTGCGCGTTGAGAGTGAACCCTTGCTTTTGGCGCGTTTGACGCGGCAAAATCCTACCTTGGCTGGCTATTTGCAAATGAGCGATTTTGCCGTCTGGCGACTGTGGCCACGCCGAGCACGTTATATTGCTGGTTTTGGCAAAATGGGCTGGCTTGAGGGGGATGAGTGGGAAAGTGCTGCGTGCTTATCGTTGGCCGACGAAGCTCAATTGTTGCATGAATTCGCTAATGAATTGCCTATTCAACTGGCAGGCATTGATTTGGCTGGTTACGATGTGCGCAGTGATGAGCAATTGAAGCGACACCGATTTGAGCAACTCTGTGCTGACGTAGAGACAGTCCGTGCGACATTGAAACAATTAAGTAGGAAGCAAATATGAGCACCCGAGTTTTATTTGTAGAAGATGATGCCGAATTGGCTGAGTTGATTGGCGGTTTTTTGCGCTCGTTTGAGTTCACGGTGGAAGTGATGAGCGATGGCTTGGGTGTCAATGACAGTGTCAAAGCTAATCCACCTGAGCTGGTGCTGCTCGATATTATGCTGCCGGGCAAAGATGGCCTAACGATTTGCCGCGAATTACGCGAGTTTTATACTGGGCCGATTATTTTGCTCACCTCGCTCAATAGCGATATGAATCAGATTCTGGGTTTTGAAATCGGCGCGACGGATTACGTGGTAAAAACCACGCCGCCATCAGTATTGCTAGCGCGGATACGTTCGCATTTGCGTCACGCAGGTAGCGGCAGCCTGCTCGCCGCCGTGCCGGTACAGGATCAATCGCGGCTTAATTTTGGCAAATTACAGATTGATGCGCGTAATCGCAGCGCTGTGTATCGCGGTGAGCAAATGGGTTTGTCGAGTAGCGACTTTGATTTGCTGTGGGAATTGGCCAGTCACGCCGGTGAAATCCTCAGCCGCGATCACTTGCTGAAAAAACTGCGCGGCATCGAATACGATGGCCTTGATCGCAGTATGGACGTGGCGATTTCCCGTTTGCGCAAAAAGCTCGACGATGATCCGATCGACCCGCGCAAAATCAAAACCATCCGTAATAAGGGGTATTTGTTTGCGAGCGATATTTGGCAAGACGAGTAAACGAATACTGCTGTTTTTTATTCAAATGCGATTTAAGCTTTGCCGCGCTCGTTGGACAGGGGCTTAAAAAACCCGTCTAAGCGCACTGAGCGAGGGAGAGAGACAAACATTTTTTCGTTTGGCTCACGACGGATCGATGGCATCGGGGACCGATGCGCGCCCGGGTCGCCTTTCTTTGCTTACTTTCTTTGGCGAAGCAAAGAAAGTAAGTCCCCGTCGCGGACTGCGACTGTAAAACGCCGTGCCGTAGGCACATAATTTCTGTTGGATTTCCATGCGCCAAGTCTTTCTGCGATTTTATTTAACGGTAGTGGTGTGCTTTTTAGCGACGTCCTTGCTAATTGGCGGCATTTATAAGCAGCTGATCGAGCGCACCAATCAGCGCTACCTTACCGATATTTTTAAATCGACTGTCTCGATTATTGAAGAAGAACTCGGCGATTTGCCGCCGTCGCTGTGGCACGACGAAGCATCGCGTTTGCGTGGCAAGTTGCCGGTGCCGGTGCAGATCGAAAAACTCGGCGAATATTCCTTGACCGAGGAAAATCAAAAGTCGCTGGAGAAAGGCGACATTATTTTATTGCTGGATAAAGGTTTATATATCCATCGGATTCATAAAACCGATCAAATGGTCGTGTTGGGACCGATTCCGTTTTTGACTGATCTAGATAATATTTCTTGGCTGGATTTTTTAGCGCTGTTTTTGATGAGTGCGGCGCTGGGTTTGCCGACTTGGTTGTGGTTGCGACCATTTTGGCGTGATTTATTGCAAATTATTCAGCAAAGCCGTCGCGTCGGGCAGGGCGATTTTGCCGCGCGTGTGTCGCTCGATGAAAGCTCGGCGCTGGCGTCTTTGGGGGTGACCTTTAATGGGATGGCGCACGATGTGGAAGAATTGACCGCATCGCGTCGCGCGATGATTGATGCAGTGTCGCATGATTTACGAACACCGTTGGCGCGGATGCGTTATCGCTTAGAGGCCATTAAGTCGGGCGCGGATAGCGCGGCGCAAGTCGCAGCGATTGAGCGCGATTTGGGGCAGATCGATGAGTTGATCGAAGAGTGGCTGACGATGTCCAGTCTGGATAGCCCGCAAATGCAAATGAATATTCAGCCACAGCCGATGATCCCTTGGCTCAATAAATTGGCGAACGAATTTAGTTTGGATGGCAAACCGCCTGAGCTGATTAATCAAGTCGAGCAAAATGATCCGTATATGGAGATCGATAGTTATTACTTAGGTCGAGCGGTAAGTAATATTTTAAGCAATGCACGACGCTACGGTGGCGATACGATTGTGATGACCTTGAGCTGGCAAGATGGTCAAGCCAGCTTGATGATTGATGATAATGGCGAGGGTATTCCGCAAGAGCAGCGTAGCAGGTTGTTACAGCCGTTTACACGAATGGAAGGTAGTCGCAATAAGGCCACGGGCGGGTTTGGGCTGGGTTTGGCGATTGTGGCGATGATTGCGCGTGGACACGGTGGTAGTGTGGCGATTGATACCTCGCCACAAGGCGGCGCAAGAATTGTTTTATTGTGGCCAACGCCTTTGCGTAGCTTGAGTTAGCTGCGGTTTATTGATTATGTTGTCGGCGTAATTTAACTACGTACTTTCAGTTACAAGACGCAACCAAGGTCTTCTCGTTTCTTGTTTTAGGTGCTTGCATAATTCGAACCGTTAAAGCCGTGACTGAATCGGCTCACCTAATTTTAAGAGATGATCAAAATGAACAAAATCCTCGCTCTCGTTGCTACTGCTGTTTTGGCCTCTACTGTAGCTGTTGCTGCAACTGCTCCTGCTTCTAGCGCTTCTGCTGCACCAGCAGTAAAAGTTGAAAAGCAAGCGAAGAAAGCTTCTGCTGCACAAAAAGCTCAAGCGAAAAAAGCATCTGCTGCTTCTGTAGCTTCTGCTGCTCAAAAAGCACAAGCTAAAAAGGCTTCTGCTGCTTCTGTAGCTTCTGCTGCTCAAAAAGCACAATCTAAAAAAGCTTCTGCGGTAGCTTCTAAAGCTTCTGCTGCTCAAAAAGCACAATCTAAAAAAGCTTCTGCTGTAGCTTCTAAAGCTTCTGCTGCTCAAAAAGCACAATCTAAAAAAGCTTCTGCTGTAGCTTCTAAAGCTTCTGCTGCGCAAAAAGCACAATCTAAAAAAGCTTCTGCCGTAGCTTCTAAAGCTTCTGCCGCACAAAAAGCTCAAGCTAAAAAAGCTTCTGCTGCTTCTGTAGCTTCTGCTGCTGCAACTAAGTAATTCTTAGCTGTTGAGTAGTACCGGAAAGGGGCGCTTAGCGCCCTTTTTTGCATTCTGCTGATCGAGAATCTAAATGACGTTTGAAGAAAAACTAGGTATTTCGCTGGGTTTGGGGATTAGCGCCGTCGTGGTATTCGGTGCGATCACTTTGGCTTTTAAGCAGCCAACCTTGATTCCTACGAAACCCTTGCCTGTCATGATCAGTGCTGCGAGCATTGCCGCGCCCGAAGATGCGGAGATTGCCGCGCAGCATCGCGAATTGTTTTTTGGTCAGGACGACAGAGTTGTCATTCCTGCTCCGTATCCTGAGCCGTTTGCCGCAATCGGTCAGCTAGTAACTAAAAATGATTACACTTGCACTGCAACGTTGGTGGCACCAGATTTAGCGGTAACAGCGGCGCATTGTTTTATGATGGAAGCCAAAAAAGCCGATACCGGTCTGTGGTTTAAAGCGGGTTTTCATCAAGGGCAATATCAGGCCAAGTATCAGGTACTCACGCAGGTGTTTCATCCGGCGTTTAAGCGGGGCTTGCAATACAAAGGTGAAGACGTTTATATCCTGCCGCAAGCCGCCGAGCACGATATTGCTTGGTTGAAATTAAAATTTGTTGATGGTGTTGCGCCTAAGCCGATGCCGCTGTTTGAAGGTGGCCGTGCTGAGCTAGCTTCAGCGTTTCGATCGGCTAAGATGCTGCTCAATCAAGGCGGTTTCGCCGAAGATCATGATGCAATTTTGACTGCGCATTTAGCTTGTCAGCTGAGTGAGTTCCGAGCCAACAATACGCTTTATCATCGCTGCGATACGCTATCGGGGGATTCGGGCTCACCGATTTGGCTCACGACAGCCAGTGGCCCGCTGCTGATTGGCGTACAAAGCTCGGCACCGGATTGGTTTAATCGTAATAAAGCCGATAACGTCGGTGTGACCGTATTGCAGTTGCCTATTAAGCCTTGATGTATTGCCATATGGGCATTATTAGATAATCGCTATATGGCAATACCTATATATCTCGTTGTGCAGTAATGACTGCTCAGCTGCATGCCTTACACAGCACGCTGTGTTGCAGATACAATAAAGCCATCAATCGATTCAGTCGCGCCAATCGTGATGCTGGTGCTGAAGAGGAAAGCCAAATGGATATCAAACACTATATGCAAGACGTGGGCCGCAATGCCCGCGCCGCCAGCCGCCTGATGGCCAAAGCCAATACAGGCGCGAAAAATGCCGCACTCAACGCGATTGCCGATGCCATTGAGCGCGATGCGGCTTTGCTATTGGCAGCCAATCAACAAGATATGGAACAAGCGCGCGCCGATGGTCTAGAGCCTGCACTGCTTGACCGTTTGCAGCTCACGGAAAAAACCATCGCGACGATGGCGCAAGGTCTGCGTGAAATGGTGGCTTTGCCAGATCCAGTCGGCGAAATGGGTGATTTCAAATATCGCCCAAGTGGCATTCAAGTCGGCAAAATGCGTGTGCCGCTCGGTGTGATTGGTATTATTTATGAAGCGCGGCCAAACGTGACTGCCGATGCTGCTGGCCTGTGTATTAAATCTGGTAATGCAACGATTCTGCGCGGTGGTCGTGAAGCCTTGCACTGCAATCAAGCGATTGCGAAGTGTGTTAAAGAAGGTTTGGCGAGTGCTGGCTTGCCAGCGACAGCCGTGCAAATTATTGAAACTGCCGATCGCGCTGCGGTCGGTGAGTTGATTACGATGTCTGAGTTTGTCGACGTGATTATTCCGCGCGGTGGCAAAGGTTTGATTGAACGAATTTCTCGCGACGCACGCGTGCCAGTGATTAAGCATCTGGATGGCATTTGCCATGTGTATATCGACAACGAAGCCGATCCAGCCAAAGCCGTTCGCATTGCCGATAATGCGAAAACGCATCGTTACGCACCGTGCAATACGATGGAAACACTGCTGGTGAACGAGCAAATTGCCGCGACAATCTTGCCGCAAATTGCAGCGATTTATCGCGAAAAAGGCGTTGAAATGCGTGGTTGTGCCGCAACGCAAGCGATTTTGGCAGATGCGATTACCGCGACTGAGGAAGATTGGCGTACCGAATACCTTGCGCCGATTATCTCAATTCGCGTCGTGAGCGATTTGGATCAAGCGATGGATCACATCAACACTTATGGCAGCCATCATACGGATGCGATTGTTACTGAAAACTATACGAAATCACGCCAATTCCTGCGTGAAGTCGATTCAGCATCGGTGATGATTAACGCCTCAACTCGCTTTGCCGATGGTTTTGAATATGGCTTGGGTGCCGAAATCGGCATTTCCACCGACAAAATCCACGCACGCGGTCCGGTTGGCTTGGAGGGTTTGACCAGCGAAAAATGGATTGTGTTTGGCGATGGTGAGGTTCGTGCGTAATTAAATGCAGCGTATCGGCATTTTCGGCGGCACTTTTGATCCGATTCATTACGGGCATTTGGCCTTGGCGCGTTGCATGCGCGATCAATGTCAATTGGAAGAAGTTCGCTTAATTCCAACCGGATTGCCGCCGCATCGCCCAATGCCGCCAGTGTCACCTGAACAACGTTTGGAGTGGGTTCAGGCGGCGTTGGTCGGCGAAAAGGGACTGATCGCCGACGATAGAGAAGTGCGTCGTGATGGTTTCTGCTATACCTTTGATACCTTGCGCGAAATTCAAGCCGAAAATCCGCAAGCCTTGCTGGTTTGGTTGATTGGCGCAGACTCTTGGCAGCATTTACCAACATGGCATCGTTGGCGGGAATTGCTCGATTTAGGGCATTTATTGATTGCGGCGCGGCCCGATTTTGCAATTGATGCAGAAAATTCGCGCTTAAGCCCTGATTTAGCAGCCGAATTTGCTCGGCGGCACGTAATTGCCAACACCGATAGTCTGTCTCGGGGTAAAATCAGTCTATTATCCAGCCCGCTGCTGCCTGTATCGTCGACACAAGTGCGTGATCTATTGTCACGTGGGGAAGATGTTTCAGCGCTCACCCCCGTGTCCGGTCTCCTTGGCCAGAGTGGGCTTTACCGTTTTTGAAGGAAATACAATGACAGAACACGTCGACGCAATGCGTGACATCGCCGTTTTGGCGCTAGAAGATATTAAAGCGAAAGAAATCCAAGTGCTGGACACTTCATCGCTGACAGATTTGTTTGAGTGCATGATCGTGGCAACCGGCGAGTCAAATCGCCAAGTTCGCGCCTTGGCGAACAACGTTGCCGTAGAACTGAAAGCCAAAGGTTACGAAATCCTGAGTACCGAAGGCGAAGACACCGGTGATTGGGTTTTGGTCGATGCCGGTAGCTTAGTTGTTCACGTGATGTTGCCAGCGGTGCGCGATTATTATGATCTAGAGCAGTTGTGGGGCGGTCAGAAGCCAACCTTCAATCCACTCGGTAAAGCTTGGTCAGCAGTGTAATTCGAAGGGTATTGAGCGCTAGACATTGATCTTAAATGTTTAGACGACAATACCCTTTTTTATTATGGTTCAAGAACTATTTAGCTTACTTGGAATCATAATCTTGGGTGTTGACTTATTCGCCTACGGCGCAGTGGTCGCCTGTTGGTGTCTTGAACGTTGTAGCCATTGAGTCATATCCATATAAGCAAATGATCTTTTTTATTTGCTTATTATTCCGTACAGTTCACTTATTCCACCTAACACGTAGACGCCATGAATACCTTGTCCGAAGCACGGCTTACGCACTTAAAGCAGCTTGAAGCCGAATCCATCCACATCATCCGTGAAGTGGCTGCCGAATTTGAAAACCCAGTCATGTTGTACTCGATTGGTAAAGACTCAGCCGTGATGCTGCATTTGGCTAAAAAAGCCTTTGCACCGGGCAAGCCACCATTTCCGCTGATGCACGTCGACACGACCTGGAAATTCCAAGACATGTACAAGCTGCGCGATAAGCAAATCGCCGACGGCTGGAATTTGATTCGTCACGTGAACGAAGAAGGCGTTGCTGCGGGGATTAACCCGTTTACCGCGGGCTCAGCCAAGCACACCGACGTGATGAAAACCGAAGGTCTGAAACAAGCCTTGAATAAATACGGTTTTGACGCAGCTTTTGGTGGCGCACGCCGTGACGAAGAAAAATCTCGCGCCAAAGAGCGTGTGTATTCGTTCCGCGATAAAAACCATCGCTGGGATCCAAAAAATCAGCGCCCAGAGTTATGGAACATCTACAACTCGAAAGTGGACAAAGGCGAATCGATTCGCGTGTTCCCGATTTCAAATTGGACTGAGCTGGATATCTGGCAATACATCTACATGGAAAACATCGAGATTGTGCCATTGTATTTGTCCGAAGAGCGCGAAGTGGTTGAGTACAACGGCTCGCTGATCATGATCGACGACGAACGCATTTTGCAATATCTGACACCAGAGCAAAAAGCGACCATCAGCAAGAAATGGGTGCGTTTCCGTACCTTGGGCTGTTATCCATTGACCGGTGCAGTGGAATCCAAAGCAACGACTTTGCCTGAAGTGATTCAGGAAATGCTGCTGGCGACGACTTCCGAGCGCCAAGGCCGCGCTATCGACCATGACAGCTCTGGCTCGATGGAGAAGAAAAAAATGGAAGGTTATTTCTAAGCGTTAGCCTACTGCGCAAGTCAAATACTGCGTCGTGCGCTCCGCACAATGCTCATGGACTTCATGTCCATTGCGCTTGTTTACGGTGCTGCTCCTTGTCTTTGACTTGCTCGCTACGGCCTTGAGATGGGTCGTTTCGTACGAATTTGTGAGATTGGAAGAACACAATGTCAAATCAATCAGAACTAATCGCCAGCGATATCTTGGCGTATTTGAAGCAACACGAAAACAAAGACATGCTGCGCTTTATTACATGCGGCAATGTGGATGACGGTAAATCGACCTTGATCGGTCGCTTGCTGCACGACTCAAAACTGATTTTTGAAGATCACCTCGCGGCGATTCAAAAAGACAGTCAAAAATTTAACACCACCGACCAAGAAATCGACTTGGCGCTGCTGGTGGATGGCTTGCAAGCCGAGCGCGAGCAGGGCATCACCATTGACGTGGCCTACCGCTACTTCAGCACTGAAAAACGCAAATTCATCATCGCTGATTGCCCAGGCCACGAGCAATACACGCGCAATATGGCGACGGGCGCTTCGACGTCGGATCTGGCAATTATCTTGATCGACGCGCGTTACGGCGTGCAAACGCAAACGCGTCGCCACAGCTTTATTGTGTCGTTGTTAGGCATCAAGCATGTGATCGTGGCGGTCAACAAAATGGACTTGGTTGAGTTTAGCGAAGCGCGTTTTAATGAAATCCGCGCTCAGTACCTTGAGTTTGCTCAGCAACTGAATATCAGCGATATCCGTTTTGTACCACTGTCAGCCTTGCGCGGCGACAATGTCGTCAACGAATCAGAAAAAACACCATGGTACGAAGGTGAAACGTTAATGGGGCTTTTGGAATCAGTGCAAATTAGCAAAGACGCCAAGCTCGATGCCTTCCGTTTGCCAGTGCAATACGTGAACCGCCCGAACCTCGATTTCCGTGGTTTCTGCGGCACGATTGCGGCGGGTCATGTATTGCCCGGCGATGAAATCATCGCGCTGCCATCGGGCAAAAAATCAACCGTGAAAGCGATTGTGACGTATGAGGGTGAGCAGCCCGCTGCGTATTCAGGCCAAGCAATTACGTTGACCTTGACCGACGAAATCGACATTTCTCGTGGCGATATGATTGTGCGCGCCCAAGACGCGCAGCCGCATGTTGGTAGTGCATTCGATGCGCATTTGGTGTGGATGAACGAAGCTCCGTTGATCGTTGGTAAGGAGTATATGGTCAAGCTCGGCGGTAAACAATGCTTCGGGCGTGTTACATCCATCCAGTATCGTATCGATGTGAACAGCCTCGATCATCTGAATGTGCAAGAGCTTAAGCTGAACGAAATTGGTTTGGTACGCATCGACCTGACCGCGCCGATTGCATTCGACACCTACCGCGAATGCCGTGGCACCGGTAATTTGATCATTATCGACCGTTTAACGAATGCGACGTCTGCCGCCGGCATGATCCACGCACCAGCCGCAGCCGTCGCTGCGACCGAAGTGGATGAATTGACTCGTCTGCGCGCATTCGAAGCCGATTTGAATGCCTTGGTGCGCAAACACTTCCCACATTGGGGCGCCAAAGACGTATTGGATTTGCTGAAGTAATTTGGTTTATTCATAAAGAAAAACCCGCTGATGAGGCGGGTTTTTTTACTCCCAACTAATCCTCATTTTTTGATCATATTATGATTAAAATAATCAAAATATGATTATTAAAAAAGGCTGGTGAATCAAAATATGATTAGGTTTTGTAGTAAGATGCGGAGCTAGACGTGAATGCTAGCGATTGAAGTGAAGCGCAGATAGTGATTGTGCTAACCAGATTAGAGTAGGCATAGAAACATCGAGTGCATCTGACAGGCAGGAAAAACCACGAGTATTTTGTTCTTTTATGACATTAAGTATTGCTGTATTTCGTATTTTTTTCGGGTCGTGGCCAAGTAAAAATTTCTTTACTTTATAGCGGGTGCCAGGCATTGAAATTATTCGTTCTTCATTGTTTATGATTTCATTTTTTATATTTGGTCTACATTGAAGTAGCGTTTCTTTTGTTAATTGATCCAGTTCTATTGGGTATTTATGAAATTTTATAAATATTTTTTCTCCGATAGTTTCTACTGAATCTAGCTTTAGTGATGTAGATTTACTAATTGTTTGTCCATACACGGCAAGCAATAGTACGCATAATCGTAAGTCTGGCTCCATTATGTTCTTAGTGTTGTTAATGATCTCATCTAAAAATACATCTTGTATGCACATTAACCAAGCAGCAGGCCGCTTAAATCTTGGCGGTTGCAGATCAATTAAATTATTATAGTTATATGATGTGAAGTTTAGGAAATTATAAGCTTTTTCTGCCTCTTTTCTTGAATAGTCTTCAGCATACTGGTCCAGTATGCTCTGACCTACATCAGAAAAATCATAAATTCCATTCTCAATAAGATATTCACAAAACTTTATTGCGTTAATTCCTCTTCTTGTTATTGTTTTTTCTGAGTAATCAATGTTGTCCTTGTTTTTTCTATACTGCTTTACTCTAGCAGATGCTACATACTCTTTTATTGCTACTGCAAAAGAAAGAGGAAAGTTAATTACTCGACTTCTGTCGTATTTCATTTTTAAAACAACTCTGATCTAGGTCCGGATTTTTCGGACCTTTTTTTATTAACTAGTGCTTCATCTGTTGATGAATTTGTTGATAACTTCATATCCTCAAATAATTCTCCCGGATGGCATTCTAGTACCTTCGATGCAATCTCAATGAATTTTAATGAAAATGATGGCGGTGACGACTTAAAGTATCTTGCTGCATTTGAGTGTGATATCTTTAGCCCCTGTTCTGAAAGTGCAATTGAGAACTCTCGTGCAGTTTTAATGTTTTTTAATGCTGCTAGTTCTTTAATCCTATTGGAAATCATGAGTTTCTCCTTCTTGCATTTTGAATTTTTTTAGATGCTGCCACATTAATTTTGTTTAAAATTTCTCTGTGATTTGGGTGGTAGTAGACTCCAAACGTTGTAGATAAATTGGAATGTCCAAGTTGTCGCTGTGTTGCAGAAGCACCAATTTTCGGCATGATCAATGTGGTATAAGTGTGTCGTAAGTTATGCGGAGTAATTTTTGTTTCAATTCCTGCCATGCTGCAATAATTGCTTATTATATTTCTAACTCGTTCTGTTGAAAGTGTCGTCCCTCGTTCTGAATAAAATAGCCATTCTGAACTTGCATCCTTGTTTTTAAGGAATGCCCATCTAATATCTTTAATATACCAAGCTAATACATCACTTGTAATTTCAGAAATCACCTCGATGCAGCGTGCGACACCACCTTTTCCGACTACCTGTAGAGAACTATAAATTGGTCCGCAATCTTTCTCTTGCAGTACAATTAAATCGTTGACTTTGATTTTTACTAATTCGCTAACACGAAGTCCCATTGTCACGAGTGTAATGAAAATAGTTTTGTCTCTTTGTAAGCGCAATAGATCCCACGATTCTGCCTTTTCTATTTCGTACTCTATGTAGTCAATTACTATTTCGCATTCTTCTATGGTTAGTGCTACTTGTGTTTTTTGTTTCTTTTTTGATTTGTTTCTTAATGAAATTGGTGCAATTTCCGACATGAATCTACCTGGCTCAACACCAAATTCATTGAGTATTAATTTTTTTAAATCTTTAGATGAAGTTAAGAATCGTTGTAACTTATTTAGATAAGTTCGATAACCTGACATAGTTCCTGGTGCAATATTATCAACATCTAATTTATGCAATAAAAACTCATCTACATCAGCCTCTTGCCAAAGCCAAACAGGTTTTCCAATGAAACTAATTGCACTATTTATTTTATGCAATGCACCTTCCACTGTTTTCTTTGAATTTGCTCTAGTCACCCTTAAACTTCGTGCAAATTTTTCGATTAAATTATCCTGCATTTTTGATTCTGCAAAAGTTAAAGGTCGGTGGCCTGTTGATTTTGCTTTCTGCGCTAAGTCTGATAAGGGCTCTGGAAATGGTAGAACAAGTCCCATGATTCTCTCCTAGAATTAAACTATGTTGCTGCGAATAGTCTGCTGCAGTTAGAATCAAAACTGCTAGTTTTCCAATCGAATGTCGATACATCGAATCGTTTAGTTGATTCGTGGTATCGAATTAAACCGTAATGAATATATAAGATGAGAATTCAAACAGCGCAAGATTTAATTGCACAGACGGAGGCGCTTGCTGAACCTATAGCGAATCCTGAGTTTTTTATACCTGAAACTGGCCAAATTCGATGGGTGGACGCGCTTAGAGATCTCCAAACAGCGTCAGGTTTGGTAGAAGACAAAGATTTTGCTGCATATCTTTTGATGGCACCATCAAGCTTGTCTGAGTTGCTACGAGGAAAGGTAGAGCCCAATGCTAGGGTTAAGCTATTGATTTTAAATCATTTAGGCTTCTATACAATTCAAAGTGCCTTGTTTTTCCTTATGAATGATGAGCATGCCGCTTCACTTCAGCGTGCCGCGCAACGCCAAGCTAAGAAAATTGCTAACCAGAATTCTGAAAAGATTTCCAATCAAACTAAATAGTTCAGCAGAGCATTCGCCATTCCATCCAGCCGTCCTTTTACTTTTTCCCAGTTCGGCATTATTTGTCCCATTAGCCGATAGAATCGTTCACTGTGATTGTGTTCGGCTAAGTGGCATAGCTCGTGCAGTATCACGTAATCAATACAATCTCTTGGTGCTTTGACTAAGTGAGGATTGAGTGTCAATCGTCCTGCTGGTGAGCAGCTTCCCCACTGGGTTTGCATGGTCAGAACTCGGAGTGGTGGCTTTTCGCTGACCCATAGGGCTTGCTCTAGCATTGCCTCTAATCGACGGGCAAAGACTTCTTTCGCTCGCGCTTTGTACCAATCGGCAAGCAGTGCGCTGATTTTCTCTGCGGATTTTTTCCGAACGGTGACTTCGATTTTGCCGCGCAATAGCTTTACGGATGGTTTTTCTGTCGGGTGTTCGGTCACTTTCAGGACGTACTGCTTGCCTAGGTAATAGTGGCTTTCACCGCTGATGTATTGCCGTGGACGTACATGTTCCAGGCGGGCTCGGAACTCGCGTAGTTGCTGATAAATCCAGCGCGCACGATGTTTGGCTGCTGCGATTACTTGCTCATCACTGGCTGTTTCAGGCGCACTGATTTGCACACGGCAATCTGGCAATACCTTGATCAGGATTTTGCCATTGCCTTCTGTGCGAGGTAGCCGCTCAAAACTAATTTGCTCGTCGGAATAGTTGAACGACAGCGTAGTTTTGCTCGGTTTTTGCTTCGGTTTGATCGCGACGTTCAACTTAAACCCCAGCCGCATTCAAACCAACGCGGGTAATTTGCACCACCCATTCCACCATTGCCTTGGCCTGATCCATGCCTGCACCAATGGCTTTGCACTCTTTGAATAAGAGCGGTAGCAATTGCTTGCGGATGTTGGCTTCGATGTTTTGCGGATTGATAGAATGCTCGCCCACGACTTGCTCAACTAGCTGGTCGATATCAAAAGCCAGTGCCACCCATTTATCGAGTACCTGTGCATCGCTAATGGCAAATACCTCGGGAAGCGACTTTTTGAAGATACCGAAATAGGCTTGCGCATGACGATTGCCCTTGAATGCATCGGGCAATTCATCCAGCTGGCGATTTTGCACTTTCTCTTCAAACTCGTGGAACAGCAGGTATTGCTTGAGTGGGTGATCGAATAGCTTTTCAGCCTCGGCAATCGCGTCGCGCAGCAACTTGGAGAAGGCCTCCTGCGCATATGGATCATCGCGCAATTCCTGCTCAATCATCTTGGCTACACGGGTTTTGATGATGTCGGTTTCGTTGCGGGTTTTTTCTTCCGACCAGTCTTCAGGCTTGGGTTTGCTGCCCATTTTGCCAACTTCATAGGTGCCGCCCGGTTCGCGCACTTCAACCCCGACAACGTGCTTATCGAGCAGTTTTTTCACCTGTGCGGCATAGTCGTCGTAGTTGATGGTTTCGCCGGAATCCTGCTTCACCAATTGGCGCAAGCTAGAGAACTGCTTCACCGTTTCTTTGTAATGCTGGCGGTCGGCATCGCTAAAGCTGGTGTCCTCGAAGAAGGTGGCCGATTGAAGCGCCACTTTCAGGCAGCTAGAAAACTCGCTCAGCGCCTCGTAAAAGTCATCGCGCACTTTCTGGTTGATGTCGACCAGTTCGCCGTTGCGCTCTTCGGTTTTCGGGATCAACACCTGGCGCAGTTGTTCGATGTCGTTCTTGTTTTTAACACCATCAAAAATCGCCCACAATTGCTTATACAAACGCGGTAGGCGTTTGTATTCGGTGCTCATCGGGTTGTACAGGCCTGCGATATCGTTGATGTCGTAGCCGCCTTGAGTGCGGGAGGCCAGATCCTGATACTTGGCAATGGTGGTATCAAGCTCGGCCAGAATGCCGCGATAGTCGATCAGCAAGCCGAATTTTTTCAGCGGATGCAGTCGGTTTACGCGGGCGATGGCCTGAATCAGGTTGTGCTCTTTGAGTGGCTTATCGATATAAAGCACGGTATTTTTCGGTTCATCAAAGCCGGTAAGCAGCTTATCCACCACGATCAGCAATTTCAGCGATTCATCTTTATCGAAACACTCGATCACCTGCTTGGTGTAGGCCTGTTCGTCTTGCGAGCCGACATTGTCTTTCCACCATTGTGTGACTTCGGGGATGGAGGCTTCATCCACTTCCGAATTACCTTCGCGGGTATCCGGTGCGCTGATGACCACGGCGGATTCAAATAGACCCACCTCATCGAGGTACTTTTTGTATTTGATGGCCGATGCTTTGCTATCGCAAGCCAACTGGCCTTTGAGGCCAGCGGTGATGTTTTTATCAAAATGCTCGGCAATATCGCGGGCAATCAGCTGAATGCGGT
The DNA here is from genome assembly GCF_016881405.1 of Deefgea chitinilytica. Taxonomy (GTDB): domain Bacteria; phylum Pseudomonadota; class Gammaproteobacteria; order Burkholderiales; family Chitinibacteraceae; genus Deefgea; species Deefgea chitinilytica. The sequence continues at coordinate 23,680 of NZ_WOFE01000005.1, read as the reverse complement.
CTTCAGCGCGATACAGCTCACCGCGCTTGGCGTATTTGCGCTTCAGGTCAGCTTTCTGCTCGTCGGTCAGGCTGGTGGTAATGCGGGTGAAGCCCGCATCAATCGCTCGGTCATTGATATCCAGATCGGGGATGCGCTCTTCGTACAGCAGCGGGGTAACGGCTTCGTCTTCTACTGCCCGCTGCATGGTGTAGGCATGCACAATCGGGCCGAATTTGCTGGTGGTTTTGTCATCCTTCAGCAACGGCGTGCCAGTAAAGGCCACGAAGGCGGCATTGGGCATGGCTTGCTTCATGCGGATATTGCTCTCGCCACCCTGGCTGCGGTGGCCTTCATCAATCAGCACGATGATGTCGGGGCTGGTGTTCACGCATTCCGGCAGCTTGGTCGCGGTATTGAACTTGTGAATCAGCGAGAAAATAATCCGCTCGGTGCCAGTGCTAATCTGTTCGGCCAGCCGCTTGCCAGACGTCGCCAGTGCGGCCTCTTTGTCTTTCTTGCCCGCTAATTCGCCACCAGAAGCAAAGGTTTTGGAGAGCTGGCTTTCCAAGTCAACGCGGTCAGTCACTACCACTATGCGGCATTGCTTGAGCGAATCATGCAAGATCAGCGCCTTGCTCAGAAACACCATCGTGAACGATTTACCCGAGCCGGTGGTATGCCAGATCACGCCACCTTCGCGGCCACCATCGGCGCGGCGGGTGTTAATGCGGTTAATCAACCGCTTGATACCGAATACCTGCTGATAGCGGGCGACGATTTTGCCGACCTTTTTATCGTACAGCGTGAAATAGCGCACCATCTCCATCAGGCGGGCGGGTTTGAGCAAGCTGATGAGCAATTTATCCTGCCCCGTTACCGCCAGCTCGCCACCGGCGAGCAGCGATTGAAACCACGCCAAATCCTTGGCGGGGCGATGATTAAATAGGGTGTCAGTCTGTAGCTGGCTCAGCGTCTTATTCTTGATCGCATACATCTCGGCATCAGAGATATCCTCTTCGCGCCAAGCAGCGAAAAACTTCTCTGGCGTGCCGCAAGTACCATAGCGGCCATCGGTGCCATTAATCGACAAAATCAGCTGCGCATAGGCAAACAGGCGCGGGATTTCATCGTGGCGCTGATTGCGTAACGATTGCGAAATGCCCTCGGCAATAGTCGGGGCTTTTTTGGCATTACCATCGGGGCGCTTGGCCTCGATCACCACCAGCGGAATACCATTCACAAAGCACACGATATCAGGGCGACGGCTATCAATGCCGCCCGTGCGCGTTACGCTGTATTCCTCGGTAAACAGGAAGCTATTGTTCTCTGGCGTCTCCCAATCGATCAGCGCAATAGTCGGGTTGGCTTTCTTGCCATCCACAAACTCGGTCACCGAAATGCCGTACAGCATGTGGTTGTAGAGCTTTTCATTCGCCAGCGCGAGGCCTTCATTCAGCGCCGGGCTACACACCTCGGCGATCAGCTTATCCACCGCTTTATCCGACAAAGCCTGCTCACGCCCCTCAAAGCGAAAACGCCGAGTTTGCAAAACCTGGCGCAGCTCATCGCGCAACACCACCTCATCCTGCTTGCCACCGCGTTTGGCCAAGGCCAGCTCGGGTGAAATGAAAGTCCAGCCAAGGTTGGTGAGTAGCGTTAGCGCGGGGATTTTTGCGCTGTATTCTTCTTGGAATTTCGGCGTGAACGCTTGATTCATCGTTGATCCTTGCTGCGCGGCGAGGCATCCCATGCCAGAAGTGCCGCGATGTCTTGTTCAGCCTCAGCTTCTTTCAGCCTGCGTTGCTGTTCTGCAAATTGCGCGTATTCGGCCAAGGCCTTTTCATCTGCCTGCTGCTTGCTGATTTTGCCCGCACCTTGCAATACATCGCGGTCATTGAATTGCAGAAACTGATCCAGCTTGTCCTGCCAGTCGCGTAGAAACACCTGCTGGCGGCGTTTGGCCTGGTCTTCGGCAAAATCCAGCCACATTGACACTACGCGGTTCAGCTCGTCGATTTCCTGCTGATTCAGATAGTTTTTGGCGACAGTCACATCACCTTTGCGAACTTCTTCACCCTTGAAGCTGGTCAGCCCCATGTGTGGCAAGCGGGCATCAACGCGATGGTGAATTAGCTCGGCTGCCGTCTGGCCCGTGCAAGCAAAATGCAGCTTATTCTGGATGATCTGGAAAAACTGCGTGGTTTCTTTCAGGGATGGCTGGTAATCGGCAGCCAGCGCAAAAATCTCGCGCACCCGCAGATACATCCGCCGCTCGCTGGCGCGAATGTCGCGGATGCGTTCCAGCATTTCGCCAAAGTAATCCGGCACGATGGATGGGCCAACGGGCGGATTTTTCAGTCGCTCGTCATCCATTACAAAGCCCTTGATCAGGTACTCTTGCAGCGTTTGGGTTGCCCACTGGCGGAATTGGGTGCCACGGGCTGACCGCACACGGTAGCCGACCGCCAGAATGGCGGGCAGACTGTAATGATCAATCTCGCGTGACACCTGACGAGCTCCTTCCTGACGAACTATCCGGAATTTCCGGATAGTTGAGGTAGGGTCCAGCTCCGCTTCTTTGAATACATTCTGCAGATGCTCATTGATGGTGCGTACATCTTTGCCAAACAGTTCGGCCATGGTCGCCTGCGACAGCCATAGCGTTTCGTTTTCAAAGCGGCACTCAATGCGTACCTTGCCATCTGCGCTGGCAAACATCACGAATTCACCTGCTGGCGGGGCAGGCATGGCATTTTGCTGGTCAGTCATTACACACCCGCCTCGGCGATGATTCGTTGCGCCGCGACCTTGTCAATCATCGTCTTGATGGCCGTATCAATGGCCGATCCCTCGCTATAATCGGCCACGGCAGCAAGATGGGTACGCCCGTCATCAACCAGCTTTTGCGCTTTTTGCTTGGCTCCTGATTTGCCCCTGGTATAAACGGCAATCGAATGCCCGCCTTGATCCTTCACCAAGCGCATGCATGGAATGTCGGTCTCACCGTCCCCGATGAACACCATGTTGGTAAACGGAACGGTGCGATCCTTCGGGGGAACGTATTTGTTGATCTGGCTGTTGTCGTGAACGTCCAAGCTGCCCTTGTTGATGCGGAACAGGTATTGCGTCTTGGTGGTGTAGTTCACTGCCAGTGCCGGCCAGTGCGCTACGCCGTTCTGGTCGTACATGAAGCCCGAGGCGTAAATGCGTTCAAATTCACGAGCGATCCGCGTACCTTCCACCATTTCCCGCAGTCCGGATGAAATGATGAAGTGCTGTACGGCCACTTCGCGTGATTTGCCGTAGGCATTGATGCGCGCAAACCATTCTTCTACGCCGGGGAAGAAATTGATGCTCGAGCCGAAGTACAGAAAATCATCACGCCGGATCGGCACCCGGGCGCTGTTGGCGCGGTGAATCATGAGCTGCATGTAGGCAAGGATTTCATCCGCCTGCTGCGCCTGAGCCAGCGTTTTGGCCTCGGACCAGAATTCGCTCGGCTTCATGTTGAGCGCGGGAACAAAGTCATATTCCTGCATATTGCCTGGTGCGAGCGTGCCGTCAAAATCATAGGCAATCACAAAAGGTTGGTGTTTTCTGGCCATATGAACTCCTGAAGATTAGCCTTTTCCAGTTGCAGCTTTAAGCATTTCGATACCGGGCATTGTCGGGCCATTCTCATTGGCGAGTAAGCCAGTTTCTGATCGACTGAATAGTGCTTGCAGCACGATTTCGCGTGATTTCTCATCCACGGCTGATTCGTTAGAAAGGGCTAGGTATAGATAGGTGAGCTGTTCGCGTTCCTCAGCATCACGCATCAGATGGAATGCGCTGAAAGCGAGGCGGGATAGGGTTTTGAGTAGGAAGGCGTATACAGCCGCAATCGAGCCAAAGAGCACCACACCTTGCAGGCTATTGAGCTGCAAGGGCAACTGTTTTCCTTGTAACCACGTCAAGAAAAATTCGCGGAAGTACACCAAACCAAGAACAATCGCAGCAACCATCGTCAGCGCCCACAATCCGCCTTGCAGCCCATAGCGTTTGGCAGCTTTAGCCCAATACTCAGCTGGTTTTTGCAGCTTCAGTTTCTCTTGGTACAGATTTTCCAGTTCGGTAACTTTGCTTTGCCATGCATTCAGCTCCTCATGCATGTGAGTCAGGCTACTGGCAAATCGTTCTTCATTTTTATGAACAATGGCCTTATTTAAGCGCTTTTGGGCGGCTAACCGGCGATTACTTTGAGCCCTATGCTGCTGATCCCAGTTGCGGATCTCTTCTCGGACTGCATCAGTTTCGCCGAACAACTCATTGCGAGCGTCTACATACTGCGCGCGTAGCCGTTCCAGCGAGTCCGCTTCGCTTTTACTACGTTGCAGGATTTCGGAGCCCTGATGTTGGAACTCATAGCCGAACATATAGCCCTTGAATGAGTCCGCATTGCTAATGCCACCAGTTGAGTTACGCACTACATAATCAATAAATGACTGACCTGCGGGCGCACCATATGTAGCAAAGCAATCCAAATATGCAGCAACAAAAGGCTGACCACTCCACAGCCACGTGCTTTGACTGCTGGGGAAGTAATTTTGAATCGCCCAATTCAATTGCCCTGTGAAAGCGGTTTCTTCAAGCCCACTCCATGAAGGCAAATTTGCATCCACTTGATTGAGAAAGTGCCTCAATGTGGGGCCGATATTCACATAGGCTTGATTGATGGCGCGATCACCCAGCCTTTGTTGAGCGACTTCCCAAAAAGTGGTTTCGGCCTCAATAAAACTACGAAAGGCTTGGTAACTATCGAAGCGAGCAACGTAGCCCGCAATGTCGATGATTTGAACACTAATCCTGCGGTCGTTCATGCGGCCTCCGCTTCAGGCACTTGCACGCGGCGCTTGCCGGTGAGGAGGGCTTGCATCAGGGCTTTTTTCTCTTGTTTCAGGCCGTCGAGCTGGGATTGCAGGGTTTCGATTTCTTGGTCGGCAGCAGATAGTACGCTGGCAATTTTTTGTTGCTCTTCCAGTGAAGGAATAACGACAAAGCACTTTCCAATATGGGATGGTCCAAAATTAAGTTGTGCGGATCCCGTTGCTTGTCGTCTGATTTGATTTTTGAAAACAGGGGATTGCATAAAATACTGAAAGTATGTGATATCAACCGCACCGTCATTCAAAGCCTTAAATCTCATGGTGCTAGTGTTCATGCATAGAGGTAAATGTGCGCTCGATGCGAAAGCAATTTTCTCATCAAATCGATCTACAGATATGCCTGAACATGCAATTAGTAAATCACCATCATCAATCAAAAAGTGTTTGTACGCCCCAATACATTCATCTTCGGAAATATGAGTTGTCGTATTGGCTAAATCAATTTTGTTAAATTGAATATTGGTTCCATTAAATAATTTAATACCTTCTTCAGTGAATTGATGATTGCGCACCCCAGGGCCTTCCTGATACCAAAGGTGTTTTTTAATCAATTCAATCTTCCAGTCGCTAGGTAAAGCGCCAAGCTTGCTCTTAGCAAATCCTTCGCGAATTAAGTAAGAATAGTTGTCATCAGGATTGAAACGTTTTTTGCCAGTGAGCAGTTGTTGCATCAGGGCTTTTTTCTGCTGGCGGGCGAGGTCGAGCAGACGTTCGGTGGTGGCGATGGCCTGATCCCAAGTCGAGAGGATTTGGGCGATTTTCTTTTGTTCCTCGATTGGTGGAACAGGAACTTTGTATGCCTTTAAACTCTTCAAACTAATTGCTGGTTGTGCAGTTTCTGTTTTTATCTCTGAGAGTCCACTTTTTTCGTAATCGAATGCAAGGACATAATTGAAGAACCTTGTATCGTTATCATCAAAAGACAACTTAAGGCAATTTCCTGCGATGATTGAGTCGACATGATCGTGAGGGATAATTGCGCATCGCCCAGCCTGTGCGCCAATTTTTGCCATTAGAATGTCTCCGCCCTTTGCGGAGCTTCTTTTTTGCTCTTCAAATAATTGCTGCTCCACATAGACATACTTATCCGCTTTGAATATGCCTGATGTTACAAATCCGCTTTGCAGAACTGGTATCCCTTCTGGTTTGTAGTGCTCTGACTTAAGGTTGCTGCCAAAAGGGCCATCAACCATTGCGTATTTATTTTTCGAAACCACATCTTCTAGTCGTTTGTAGTTCCAATCACCGGGAAGGCTCATTGTGAGTCTCCTTGTACTTCGTATCCCAATTCACCAAGGTAAATGGCCATCTCAGTTTCCAGCGCATTCAATTGTGCTTTCAATTGCTCGCGCTCGGCCCGCACCGCCAGCAGGTCGATTTCTTCCTCTTCTTCAAAGGTATCGACGTAGCGCGGAATGTTCAGGTTGAAGTCGTTGTCCTTGATCTCGTCAAAACTCGCCACATAGGCGTATTTATCAATGCTCTGGCCTTCGCGGTAGGTGCTGACGATCTTGGCGATGTTGTCGTCTGTCAGCTGGTTTTGGTTTTTACCGGCTTTGCATTCGCGGCTGGCGTCGATGAATAGCACGTTGGTGTCGGATTTTTCCTTGCTAAAAATCAGGATCGCCGCCGGAATGCCGGTGCCGTAGAAGAGTTTCTCCGGCAGGCCGATCACGGCGTCGAGCAGGTTTTCTTCGATCAACTTTTGCCGAATTACCCCTTCGCTGCTGCCACGGAACAGCACGCCATGCGGCACCACCACGCCCATGCGGCCGCTGCCGGGTTTCAGCGTTTCGATCATGTGCAGGATAAAGGCGTAATCGCCCTTGGTTTTGGGCGGAATGCCACGGCGAAAGCGGCTGTATTTGTCGTTTTCGGCTTCGTCATGCCCCCATTTTTCTAGGCTAAACGGCGGGTTGGCGGTGACGATGTCGAACAGCATCAGTTCGCCGTTTTTATCCAGCAGCTTGGGGTTGCGGATGGTATCGCCCCATTCGATTTTGTGGTTGTCTTCGCCGTGCAGAAACATATTCATCTTGGCCAGCGACCAGGTCGAGCCGATGGCTTCCTGCCCGTACAGCGCGTAGTTTTTGCTGCCGTGATTGCTGACCACTTTGCGGCCACATTTCATCAAGAGCGATGCTGAACCACAAGCCGGATCACAAATGCTGTCGCCCGGTTGCGGGTCGAGCAGCTCGGCGATCAGCTCGGAGACTTCGGGCGGGGTATAGAATTCACCCGCTTTCTGGCCACCGCTGGCGGCGAAGTTTTTGATCAAAAATTCATAGCCGTTGCCGATGATGTCGAGCGTGCCGACGCGGCTAGGCTTGAGGTTGAGCTCAGGCTTGGCAAAGTCTTCCAGCAGGTGGCGCAGGATGGTGTTTTTCTGCTTTTCTTCGCCCAGCTTGTCGGTGTTGAAGCTGATGTCCTGAAACACGCTTTTGCCCGCGTCTTTCAGCTTGGTGCCGTTGGCTTCTTCAATCGCGTGCAGCGCCTGATCAATGCGCTCGCCATTGCCCGGCTCGTGGCGACGTTCGTACAGCTTGTAGAAGCTGGCCTCGCGGGGCAGCACGAAGCGCTCGTTTTTCAGCATTTCTTCGATTAGCTCCGGCTCGTCACCGTATTCAGCCTGATAGCCATCGTAGTGGTCTTGCCAGACATCGCTGATGTATTTCAGAAACAGCATGGTGAGCACGAAGTCTTTGTAGGTATCGGCGCTGATGGTGCCGCGAAACGTATCGCAGGCCGCCCATAGCGCTTTGTTGATGTCGTCCTGATTGATTTGGTCGGTCATGGTTATTCCTTGGATGGCGTATTTTTAATGGTTTGTATTGCGGGCGTTGCCGTGGTGAGCAGGTCGGCGGCTAGCTCGTTCGCAATGGCGGCCAGCATTTGCTCGCCGTTACGGCGCAGTTGTTCGATGAGGCGCAGCTCTTGCTGCAAAGTATTGGCGAGGCCAATGATGGCCTGCTGGCGGGCTAGATCAGGTACGGCAATGGGTATCTCTTCCAAAGCATTGCGTTTAATGGCTTTGGTGATAGTACCCTCGGCGTTGAGATCGAAATAACGCTGGCTAGGTGGCTGATTGAGAAACCAGCATAGGTATTCGGGTAATAATTGTGGGGCTGTGGCGCGCACGATGAAAAACTGCGGCGCAGCGATGGCCTGCTTGCCGGTTGCGGTGAGAGAGTCATCAATTAGCACCGCGTAATTACGGCTGCCACGGGCTGCGACCAGAATATCGCCGACTTGCAGGCAATCATCGCGGCGGCCCGTGGGCTCGGTTTCAATACAATCAGCCCAAGCCACACCGCCGAGTGCCGAGGCATCTTTCATCTGCACAGCCACAATCCCAGAGCCTAGTGACTCAGGAATCTTCCCCCGAAAGGGGTGTCCAGCAGAGATGATGGCGAGGTCTTTCAGTTGCATGTTTGTGCCGTTTCTTTAGCGATACTGCACAATATTCTTCCTAACAAACCTTGTCAATAAATACTGTTTCTTTTGTTTTACTGCATAAAAAAGCCACGCATTTGAGCGTGGCTTTCAAATTTTGAGCATTGTGAAGCATCCAAATAACAAGCGGATGAATTTTACCATTCACACGATGTCAGCACATGAAAAACAAACGAGCCGCCTGGCGTAGTACCGCATTTTCTTGCTCAAGTCGCTGTATGCGCTGTTCTAGCTCGTGTGTGGACTTTCGTGGTTCGAGCGTTTTGGTATTTTGCAGTTCACGTTTCATAAATTCTTCGAGGCCGATGCGTTGCCATGTGGCCAGTGTCGATGGGTGAACGTCAAAGCGGCGCGCAGCTTTGGTCAGGCTGCCAACACGGCGCAAGTATTGCAAGGTCTCGATTTTAAAGTGGTTTTGGTAAAAATTTTTCATGACGGCATTGAAAACTAAGAATTCCTTAGTATATCTTATGTGAAGGAACTAAGAAAATCTTAGGTATTGCATCTAACTCGGACGTTCGCAATGCCTATCCAATCGCCGTTCCCAATTCGCCTGAAAGAAGCGCGAACAATCAAAGGCTTAACCCAAGTGCAACTGGGAGTGAGGATAGGAATGGATGAAAACAGTGCAAGCGCACGTATGAACCAGTACGAAAAAGGCAAACACGCGCCGGATTTCGACACGATGAAGCGCATGGCTGAAGAGTTGGGCGTGCCGGTGGCGTATTTTTTCTGCGAAACTGAATTGGACGCGAAACTAATGCAGATGTTGCATTTGCTTTCTAAGCAACAAAAAGAGCGACTTCTGATTCAGCTCGCAAACCAAGATTGATACTAAATAAATGGATGCATAAGTCATGCATACGCCATTACTCATTTATTTTCATAACACCAAAAAAATCAGCTCCCTACGAAGCTAAGATTGAAGACATATTGCAAGCTAAGGCAATGTCAGCGCAAGCGTTGTACTTACGCCGACTTCAAGCTGTTCGCCTGTCGATTAGTTGGGTTTTGCTAGGATAACGTGAGAGTTCCTTATTATTGTTGGGGTTTAGCGGGTAGGGCGGGTTAGCCAAAGGCGTAACCCGCCAATCTGATACCGACAGCACAATTGCGAACCGCGCGGGTTGATAAAGCTAACTCGCCCTACAGGGCTACTGCGCTAACGAACGCCTCTTGATGTGTTGCGATCCAAATCATTGCATTGAATGAAGGCCAATCATATTGCCTTCTGTATCCACAACCATCGCGATAAAGCCGTGTTCGCCAATCGACATTTTGTGCTTGAAAATTTCACCACCGTGAGCTGCCGCTCGTTCCGCTTCAATGGCGCAATCCTCGCAAGTGAAATAGACCATCGTACTGCCGCCAGACGGGCAGCCTGCCATTTTGACGAGTGCTCCAGCGGCACCAGTACCCTCGATTGACATTGGAAACGCCCACATTTCCATATCAGGAAAACCCTCGGGATCAGGATTCTTTAACTCCTCTAATGAGCCTTGGAATACGGCTTCGTAGAATGCCTTCGCACGGGTCATGTCTTGAACATAAATCTCAAACCAAGCAACCGGATTGCTTTTCATGATGGTTTTCCTTTTGATTGTCAATAAAGTTGAGTCAGTGAGAGGTAATTTTGAGTGGTCAAATGTAAAAAAACAAGTGGGTGGGGCGGGTTAGACAAAGGTGTAAGCTTCAATTCGATTGGTTACCATAAATTAGCGCGGTTTGATAAAGCCAATCGCACTACAAGGCTTGTTTAGGTGGGGCTGAGCTTTTGAAACCCAATAATCGCGGTAAATCTTGGATTGCGCAGCCCTAGTCCAAATTGCTGTACTACAAGGTTGCAGCTATCTTTTAGAGATTTGCTTTCAATGATATTGCTTGAATTATCTTGCTTTCTAAACCTGATCTTCTTAAGTAGTTTGGATGGTATGTTCTGTAGATTTTAAACTGGCGATTAACTAATCGAACTTCAGCCAGATGGCGGGTATTGAAGCCTTCAATTTCTTGAGGGACCTGATTAAATAAATTAGTCACGCGATTGTCGTATTTTGGTCCAGTAAATAAGATCACAATGTCAGGTGATAAGAATTCAATTTCTTTTAGGAGAATGTAATCTAGCTTTTCTAAAATGGCGAGATTAGCGGCGCTCGGTGATTTATTGTTCTCGTCAAATTTGTTTAGGTTTAGCCAGGCAGAACAGTAGTGATCATTGGAAATTGCTTTTTCAATTTTTCTTATTACATTCCAGAATGGGCTAGAAAAATAATTTGCTCCAAGATCAAATTCTGAATAGGCTTTCATTTGATATTCAACATCAAAATTTGATGGCCAGCCATTGGTTTCTTGACCGACAAAAATAATTTTTTTTGCAGATTCTAGATACTTTTTTCCTGGTGAGCAAAGAAAAGGACCTTGAAGGATACCGGAGCATTGATTGTTTATCTTTTTAAACTCTTCTAGTTGTGATGTATATAAATCAAACAACTTGGAATGTATGTCCATTATCATTCTCTAGTGTGAATATCTGCATGGTCTTATAAATAAGCAAAGCAGTCTGTTTTATATCTTGCCAAGGTAAAAACTAAACCATATATTTTTGCCTAATTCGCTGCGCTTATTGACGTCCCTACAGACGTATATTTATCCATGTTCATTTATCGAACATCCCTCAGCACAACATCGGTCTAGCTGGATCGCTGCACCATTCGCTCCATGAGCCCGGATACAAACGCCCGCCACTTAAACCAGCCACTTCCAGCGCGAGTAAATTATGGCAAGCGGTGACGCCGCTGCCACATTGATGCACCCATTGCGCGGGTGTGCGCTCGCCCAACAGTTGCAGCCATTCTTGGCGTAACTGTGGGACGGGCTTGAAGTGGCCATCGGCTAAATTAAGCATGAAAAAGCGATTAATTGCGCCAGGAATATGGCCTGCCACGGGGTCTAGCGTTTCGCCGATGCCGATAAAGCGCTCGGCGCTGCGCGCGTCGACGATTTCAAATTGCGCGCTGGCTAAGTTGGCGAGTACATCTTCGGTACGGACATGCAGTGCAGGTCGGAGCTGGACGTTGAATGTGCTGGCAGGCCAAGTTGGTGTTGTTGTTTCGATTGGCGCTTGTGCCGCCAGCCAAGCAGGCCAACCGCCATCGAGCACTTGCACGCTATCGCAGCCGAGCCAGCGCAATAACCACCACAGCCGCGCGGCAAATGGGCCGCCGCTGGCGTCGTAGGCGACGATTTTGCTGTTTGCAGAAATGCCAAGCTGGCCTAAGCGTGCGGCGAGTTGCGCTGGATCGGGCAGGGGATGGCGACCATTGTGGCCGAGCTTTTCACCCGACAAATCCTCGTCAAGATGTAAAAAACGCGCATTCGGAATGTGGCTCTCCGCATAGGCGGCGCGGCCAGCGGCCGGGTTGGCTAGGTCGTGGCGACAATCCACAACCACTAAAGCAGGATCGGCCATTAGCGCTTGCAGTTGCGCCACATTAATTACAGGATGCATACAGTTCGCCACATTTAAATGTTATTTAAGTAGCGAAGCATAGCTTAGTCGGCGATTACGAATGAGATTGCGCTTCTGTTGTTCGCGAAAAGGCAACAAATCGGCCACGAATTGTTAATCCCGCGTCAAAACTTCCAGCAATTCAATTTCAAAATACAGGTCAGAATTGGGCTTAATGTGCTCGCCAATTTGGCGCTCGCCGTAGGCCAGATGCGCGGGGACGTAGAGTTTGCGTTTGCCGCCAACGCACATGCCCATGATGCCGATGTCCCAGCCTTTAATCACGCGGCCAGTGCCAATCACGCATTGGAACGGTTTGCCTTTGCGGTGAGACGAATCAAATACGGTGCCGTCCGCCAACGTGCCGGTGTAATGTGTGGTAATCAGTGCGCCTTTGACGGCGGCTTTGCCTTCGCCAATGACGAGGTCTTCGATGATGAGTTCATTGCGCATTGTATTTGCTCTGCGTGGGTATTCTTTGCTATCCATTGTCTAATATGGCCTTGTAACTAATACATTCTGTTTAGCTGCGGCCTTTCCACGTGGTGCTGCAATTTTTCAGTAAATACTTAAACGCGCGTTCCATGTATTCATCGGGGTAATCTGGGTCTTTATTGGCTAGAGCGTTTTCAGCTTCTTCTTTTAGATCGTTTTCCCACAAGTCAGTCAGTTCTGCGCGCTGCTCCAACGGAACGTGATGTTCGATAAATTCAGCAACCAGCGCAGAATTGAGGCCTTTTTCTCGCAGCGCTTTGACCATCGCAATCGCTTCGCGCTTGAGCATGGCCGATTTGACGGGCTGTTCGGTGGCAACGAGTAAAAACAGCGTGGCAATGACGGCGTTGTCGCCATCTTGGCTCAGCCGTTGCCAGTTTTTGGCAATTGCCGCGTCGTAGTCGCTGATTTCGTTAATGCCGCCGTCCAAAAAGAAACTTTCTAGATTGAAGCTATTGCTGCGAATTTTCGGTAATTCATGCGCGAGGAAATGTTCCATTTCGGCTTGTGCGGTGCGTTTAATTAAGATGGGCGCATCGCTGAAAAACAGCTCAAATCGCTCAGGGTTGTAGACGGTCTTTTTCGCTTTGGCGGCTTTGATTAATAGATTGAATTCTTTGCGGCTGGGTAATTTGACTTTGGCATCGGGCACTAAAACCAGCAGCATTGCGCTAGAGATCAGTTGCTCGGCATCGCAAATGTCTTCGTTGCCGAGGCGCAGTTTCTTGGCAAGCCAAAAACCGAGTTCGATTTTATCTTTCAAGGCTTGGCCGCGCGCGAGATCGGCTTGGTATTGCGGCCAAGAGATTCGCTCTTCGCCACTCATTTCATTTAAAAACGATTGCTGTTCTTCTGCGGATGCTGCGCCGTCTTTTAGTAGCAGCGTATCGCGTGGCATCGCATGCAGGCGGCGTAGCATATCGGCGCCGTTTTTTGAGTGCGACAGCAGCGTGTTTTTTTGCAGCGATTGCGCGGCGATTTGCAAATCACCTTGCGCGTGATCTTCGAGGTAGAGGCTAATCAGATTGGTCATCCGAATCACCGATAGCTCCAAATCAGGGCGCAAATAGGCGGTGCCAAAATAATTGGCGATTTGCACCATGCCTTTGGCCAAATCGGCTTCGATGGTGGCTAGTTTTTCAGCACTGATAATGCCTTGCGCAACGCCGAAACTGAGCGCTTTATCAAAGAAGCGGCGTTGGTCAAAGGCGGCAATGCTGGTCGCAGGATTGCTCATATTCGTCATATTAAATTGCTGACTCTTCGGCTTCGTCGGTTTTGTCGCTGCCGCCGGCAATGGCGGCGAGTAGATTTTCAATCGCGCTATCGCTAATTGGCTGGCTACGGCGCTCGGCACGCATCGCTTGCGCTAAGATGCGGCCTTGCAGCTCACCAATGATGTGTTCGAAAAAGTCGGTTTGCTCGTGGAATAAAATCCAGATGGTTTCTTTCCAGTCGTTGTCGGCGACTTCAGAGCGGGTATAGCTCCAGCTGGTTTTGTCTTGAATGTGTTCGAGCGAATGGAAAACCGCGAAAAACTCACGGATTTCATCGCTGGTGCTGCTGCCATCGTCGGACAAAAACGGCAGCGGGTCGGTGGTATTGCTAGCGTGCATGACAAAATTGAAGACTTCTTCGAGGCGACCGTAAAAATAGTCGGCCATCGTCTCGACGCCGCCATCTTGCTCAAACAACGCTTCGAGGTATTCTCCCGTCAAATCTGGGTCTTTGTAGATCACCGCATTAATCATGCCACGCATTTTGTCTTTATTGCGCTCGCCGTATTGTTTGTCGAGCACCACGGCTCGGGCAAATTGCTCGGGCGTGACCATCATGCTTAGCAAAGATTGTTTGGCCGAATCGTATTCGCGCATGATGGCGAGTAAATCTTTGGGGGCGACTTCATCCAAAATTTGCATCAAAGCCGTATCGCCGTGTTGATCGGCGATGTCGGACAACACTTTTTCGGCTCCAGTAATGTCGCCGACGGTAATCAGTTGTGAGGCATTGATAACTGCTGGATGCATAATCAGTCCTTAATATTTGATTGGGTGTGCAAGAATTCGATTATTGGGGTATTTGTTGTTAGCTTTTATTGATTAATGGCTGTAGCCATATACTAGTTGTCTGAGTCTCGGGTTTCAAAACCTTGTTCTTCAAGCCAAGACGAGCCAGCCGAATCTAGATCGTTCATGTCGCCGCCATCATCATCTGAATCATACATATCGCGATCATCGTTTTCTTCTGTAACTGGCGCGGCTGCGCTGTGATGCGCGCCTTTGAGGCGCAAATATTCTAATGCCGCTGACAGCACCAAAAACACATCGCCACCCTCCGCGTCCGTCGCGGTCTCGACGAGTTCTTGCGCCCAATCGGCAATGCTGAGGTTTTCTTGCAATTGATCCCAGGGGATGAAGTCATCCTCATCGGGCTCGCTCGCTACAATCGCTTTCATCATCGCTGGCGAATTAAATTCAAACGCGTTGTAAAAAACCACTGCGACCATTTCTGGACTGAATTCAATCATCGGCAGCAGGTGCGAAAACTGTTGGCGTTTTTCAGCTAAGCGCTTTTTGAGCGCAGGGCGACCTTCCGAGTCGCTCATCAGGTCTTCGAGTTCTGCGTCATAGACTGACATCAATTCAGTAAAAAATGGTGATACGTTCATTGCAATACACCTTGTAAATATTTAGCGGCAATTTCTTGGGCGACTTCGAGTGGATTATCAATCAAGCTGCGTTGTCGATAATCATCATAGGCTTTGCGCCGCTCAGCGTCAGACAGAACATCGTATGCCTCTTGGATTTCACGAAATCGCGCGGGCGCATCGGGCGCGGCATTGCGGTCGGGATGGTATTTGGTTGCATTGCGGCGATAGGCCGCTTTGATCGCATCAATGCTGGCATTGGGCTGGATGCCTAATTTGGCATAGTGGTCGTGTAAAGACATGTTGATCCTTAACTTGCGTTCGCCAAACAATCACCAAGCAAAAAGCCCACATCTTGCGATGCGGGCTTTTTGCTTTGTCTTGGTGGCTATGACGGGACTCGAACCTGTGACCCCAGCATTATGAGTGCTGTGCTCTAACCAACTGAGCTACATAGCCAAGAGAGGCATGATTATTACCGAACACCTTGGGCTTGGCAAGTACTTTTTACAAAATACGTCGATAAATTGCATTTATTTATAAAATCATCACCGCGACCCAGCCAAATGCCATTAGCGGCAGGTTGTAATGCAAAAAGGTCGGCACGACGGTATCCCACATATGATTATGCTGACCGTCGATATTCAAACCCGCCGTTGGCCCTAGCGTTGAATCGGAAGCGGGTGAGCCCGCGTCGCCCAATGCGCCTGCTGTACCGACCAAACACACAATGGCTTCGGGGCTAAAACCTAGCTTCATCGCTAGTGGTACATAAATCGTCGCCAAAATCGGTACAGTAGAAAACGATGAACCAATACCGAGCGTCACGATTAAGCCAACCAAGAGCATCAAGAATGCCGCCAGTGCTTTGCTATTCCCAATCCAGCCTGCTGATTGTTCAACTAAACTGGCTACATCACCCGTTGCTTTGAGTACTTCGGCAAAGCCCGAGGCCGCAATCATAATCAGGCCAATTCCGGCCATCATTTTCATGCCTTCGCTAAATACGCTATCGGCATTGCGCCAAGGCACTGCGCCGCCCAAAACGCAAATGGCAAAACCGGCTAAAGCGCCGAGCAGCATCGAGTCGGCTAAGAGTTGCACGATGAATGTGGTCACCATGGCCATGATGGCTACGCTGATTGAGCGGGGGGTGTAACGAATGTCTTCGCGCTCAACGGCTTTCAGGGCGTTGATATTGTAGTGGCGTGGTTTGCGATAGCTGACAAAAACCGCTACCAATAAGCCAACAACCATGCCTAGGGCAGGTAATGCCATTGCGTGCATTACATTGACTTGATTGGCGTCCAAACCCGATTTCGCGATGCTGCCGAGCAAGATTTGTTTTAAGAAAATTTCCCCAAAGCCAACAGGAAATACCATATATGGTGTGATTAAACCAAATGTGATGACACAAGCTAAGGCGCGGCGATCAAGTTGGTATTGGGCCAAAGTGTAGAGTAGTGGTGGAATCAGTAGCGGAATAAATGCAATGTGAATCGGCAATAGATTCTGCGATGAAATCGAAACGGCTAATACGGCGAGCAAAATGCCCCATTTGACGCGCTGGCTATTGCTGGTTTTTTGACTTAGTTTCGTTAAACCATCCGCCATCGCGTGTGGTAGCCCTGACTCAGCAAGCGCTAAGGCAAACGCGCCAAGCAGCGCGTACGACAGCGCAATGCCAGCGCCGCCACCCAAGCCGCCATTAAATGCCGCAATAGTTTTGGTGAGTGTGAGGCCGCCACATAAACCACCGACGACGGCACTGACTAAAATACTGATCACCACATGGATGCGGCTGAGCGAGAGCGCCAGCATTAAGGTAACGGCAATAAGAACGGCATTCATGGTGAGGGTTAAGCTCCGTGTGGGGGTCTGGCGGACAAAACTTGCTAACGTTAATAACAACACCAACGAGTTTTAGTCATTTAATTAGTTACTTTACGCTGAGAAGCTCAGTGATGATGAGAGATAAATCATCAATTGTCGCATTGGGTAATATCTGTATATGGGATTTTCTGGGTGTTGGAGTTGCTACGAAGCTGTTAGCATTTTGTCCCCTTGGGTGGTAGGTAGCTGATATTCCACCCCATTTCGGTGTTTTGCCAAAGGATTTTCATGATTTCCCAAGCAGCCAAAGCGGCTCCGCATTTGAAGCGCAAATTACGCGCTCGCCATCTTTCGATGATTGCGATTGGTGGTTCGATTGGTACTGGCTTATTTGTCGCCTCGGGCGCAACCGTGGTGCAAGCGGGCGCAGGCGGAGCACTGCTTGCGTATGCCGTGATTGGTTTGATGGTTTATTTTTTGATGACCAGTTTGGCCGAAATGGCAGCCTATATGCCGGTTTCTGGCTCGTTTTCGACTTACGGCGCTAAGTTTGTCGAACCGGGTTTTGGCTTCGCACTCGGTTGGAATTATTGGTACAACTGGGCCGTGACAATTGCCGTTGAGTTGGCGGCGGCCAGTATGGTGATGAAGTTTTGGTTTCCGGACAGCTCGGGCGTGTTGTGGAGTGCCTTATTTTTGGCGATCATGTTTTCGCTCAATTACATTTCGGTTAAAGGATTCGGCGAGGCTGAATTTTGGTTTTCACTCATCAAAGTGGTTACCGTGGTGATCTTTATTGTCACCGGCATTTTGATGATTTTCGGCATTTTGGGTGGCACGCACAGCGTAGGGTTTGAAAACTTTACTGCGGGTGAGGCACCGTTTGTCGGCGGATTTCCAGCCATGCTGGGTGTGGCGATGATTGCAGGGTTCTCATTTCAAGGCACTGAGCTTGTTGGGATTGCGGCTGGTGAATCAGAAGATCCGCAAAAAAATATCCCTAAAGCGATTAAACAAGTGTTTTGGCGGATTTTGCTGTTTTATGTGTTGGCGATTTTTGTCATCGGCATGTTGATTCCGTACACAGATCCAAATTTGCTCAAAGGCGATTTGGCCGATATTGGCGTGAGTCCGTTTACCTTGGTGTTTAAAAATGCCGGGATTGCCTTTGCGGCTAGCGTGATGAATGCAGTGATTTTGACGGCGATTTTATCGGCGGGTAATTCGGGTATGTACGCGTCGAGCCGGATGTTGTATTCCTTGGCGACGGAGGGCAAAGCGCCCAAAATGTTCGCTAAATTGTCCGCCAACGGCGTGCCGCGTAATGCGCTGTACGCGACGACCGTGGTTGGGATGCTGTGCTTCTTGGCGTCGATTTTTGGCGAAAAAACGGTGTACCTCTGGTTGCTCAGTACTTCGGGGATGACGGGGTTTATTGCGTGGTTAGGGATTGCCGTTTGTCATTATCGCTTTCGCAAAGCCTATGTTGCGCAAGGCCGTGACTTGAATGAATTGCCGTATCGCTCGAAGTTTTACCCGTTTGGCCCTTTGTTGGCGTTTAGCTTATGTATGGTGATTATGCTGGGTCAAAACTACCAAGCTTTTATGGCGGGTACGATTGATTGGGCTAGCGTGACCGCAACGTATATCGGTATTCCACTGTTTTTTGCGATTTGGTTGAGCTATCGCTATCGAAATAAAACCCAATTTATTCGTTACGAGCAAATGGATTTAGATAGTCAACGAGATTAATTGCTGGTGATATTGATGGGGTATGTATTGCTGGTCTTTGTTGATGAATGCTTTACAATGGATACATGTTGCTAATTTGATCGTGGTTTATTTTAAACCGTAGCGGGATGCGAGTTGTTGCGGTAGGGCTGATTTCATGATTTTGCGTGTGGCGCGCTCAAGGCGCTCAAGTTGCGATTGAGATAAGTCTTGCCGCGCTAATAAGGCCACCTGCATTTGTTCTAGTCGCAAGGGCTGGCCTGTTTCGAGGGCGGGGAGCGCGTTGCGACGAATGGCAAATAAAATCGCTTCTCGGCTACCGCACAGCGCATCCAGTCGTTGTGCCGCGAGCATTTTTACGCCTTGTTCATAATGATTGATGTCGTAAAACTGTACCGCGCTGGTATCAAGAACACGCTGGCAACCACCGCGTAAGCGACCCACCACTTGCCCTGTTAATTGTGATTTATTGCTGAGCACCATTCGCGTATTGGGCCACAAGACTAAATCGGTAAGGTGCAATGTACCTAAATTACGCAATCTGGATGATTGCACTGCGCTGGTATTGTGCACCGCTAGATCGGCTTTGCCGTGATTAATTAGATTCACACTGCGGGCAAATGGCGTAATTGTTATTTGTAACTCAATACCTGATTCCTGACTAATCGCGTTGACCAAATCAACATACAAGCCTAATTTTTGCCCTTCGGGCGTGATAAAACTCAGTGGGATGATCTCTGGCAAAGACACTTGCAGTGGCGCAGCATTGATTCCGCAGGCGGCTAATCCGAGCAGGGCGCTAACCCAGATTTTGAGCATCATCGACTTCCTTATTTCAAGCGGGTATCTAATTTAGCATATTCTAATATAGATGAGTTGCTGTGATGCTCGGCGAGTTGACGTGGCTACGATAACGGTGTGGTTTTAGCCCTGCGAGTTGTTGTGGGCTTGCCGCTGGGTTTTGGAGCCACTTTGCTAATCAAGATTTAATTCGCCGATGCAACCGCCTCGTCGATACCCAAGGTGCTCGCTTGCCGCTGTAGCGTAGCGACACCCATTAAGCTGTCATGCTTGGCACGAATCATCGCTTCGATTTCTTTATTTAGTGTACGCCTATCGTGCCCTTCTGGTGTTAATTGATCTAAGAAGTGAATCTCAATATGAAGCTTTCGTGAGCTGGCAATCAGCCATAGCGAATCGGTAATGCTCATATCATCAATGTAGGCGGCATCGGTCGAATACTCACCTTGCTCATTGGTATAACGCAAATAAATCGGCTGAATCGTCGCATTAGTTTCAAACGCACTTTGGATTAGCGACGCTTTGAACGGGCGGATTTCTTGGCCGTTGCTAGTGGTGCCTTCGGGGAAAAATGCGATGCATTCTTGATTATTCAGCGCGGTGCTGATGCTGGCATTGACGCGCTGCGTATCGCGCACGCGTTCACGGTCGATAAACACGGTGCTTGCGCCTTTACAAAGCATGCCAATCACTGGCCAGTGTTGCACATCAGCACGGGCGACAAAGCGGGCGACGGTGATGCTGTTGATCGCAAAAATATCAAACCAAGAAATGTGATTGGCAATCAAGATGCAATTGGCAGGATGCAGCGGAGTCGCAGTGCCAAACACATGGACGCGCAAACCGAGCTTGCTGGCAAGCTGCTGCGACCAGCGTTGGGTTTTCTGCAGCTTGGCTTGCTCGCTCATCCGCGGAAAGTGAAAACGCACCACCCACATACCGTGGATGACGTGGAATACGAATTGGATAAGGCGGTTGATGCGAGTTAGGTATGAAACTTTGTGCACAGCGAGTCCTTGCTCAAGCGAAGAGAGTCAATCCGGTAGTTTGCTTATGGTACGCAATGCCCCGTGCAAACCCAAGTTTGCTTAGCAAAATACATAAATTTGATTACAAATTAAATCGATCTCATTTTTTTTGTAGGGGATGTTGTGGCTTTTCTTACTCATCGTAATGCAGTCGTCTGATTGTTCCCCTTTGTTTTGCTTTCCAGTTGCTAAATTAAATAGCTACTTTTTTATCTGCTGTTCGTAGTCTAAGTTTAATTTTGATCTTTGTTTTATTTGCGTAATTAAACCTGCAATAGAGAGAAAGCTAAAATGACACTTCCAACAGCGACAAATTTAAGTGCTTCTGATGTCTATCGTTCTACTGCTTCAAATCTAACGGACATCGTACTGAGCCCAACCACAACCTTAGCTGGACTCGTTGTGAAGTTCACAATCCCAGACCAAGCTGGTAGTTTGACTGCAACCTCGTTTGGAGGCGCCTCATTAGTTGATCTTGGTGATGGTGAGTTTGCTATTTCGGGCGGCACTCTAGCAAATATCAATAGTGTTTTAGCGAGCTTATCATTTGTTGCAGACAGTAATTACAAAGACACTTTCAATATGAATGTGGAAGTGACTAATAGTAGCGGCTCTATTTTTGGCACAAAGCAAATCAGCTGGAATTTACAGGCAAATGATGTTCTTAGTTTAGGTGATCAGGCTAATAGCTTTTTGTTTAAGGCGCTTGCAAATGCGGCGTCAACAGCGACGACGGGTATAGCGAGTGTCGATGCTGGCGATGGTATTGATACTTTAATCGTGAATGGCGCTACAGCGACAACGGTTGACTTATCTAGTCAAACTTTGGGTAGTGGCTATCAAGTTAAACAAGGCACAACAACTTATCGCTATACCAATTTTGAACATTTAGATGCCTCAAAAGTTACTGCCGCGATGACGGTTATTGCGAGTGCCGATGGCAGCGAGATTAAAACGGGAAGTGCTGCGGATAAAATCACCTTGGGCGCAGGTGCGGATACGGTTGAGGCTGGTTTAGGCAATGATAGTGTGCAAGGGGCCTCCTTGACGGTCGGTGCGCTGAGTGCAGGTGATGGTATTGATTTAGGTGGTGGTAACGACCAAATTGTCATCGATGGAAATGATGTTGCCGCTACTGCAGATGGCGGTGCCGGTATTGATACCTTGCTCTATGTTGGTGCTGGAAATGGTGTTTTTACGTTTGAAGCAGGAGTGAATGACAACACGCTCGACAGCGTGGATTTAATTACTACTAATTTTGAAAATTTGAACGCAGCTTCAGCGACGGGCGATTTGACCGTCACACTGGGTGCTAACACTACCGCAGTTATTACAGGTTCGGGTGATGACACAATCACATATCGCGATGGTTTGGCGACTACCGCTGTAGTGAATGCAGGGACGGGTACACAAGATACTTTGATATTGGACCCCAGTGCAGTGAGCACAACGGCGGCGTTAAACATTAACTTAGCTGCAGCTTCAGGAGTAAAACAAGTCACCAATGCGACTGCGACTTATTTAGGATTTGAAAATTTGTCAGCAGCAGATTGGGGAGCCAATTTGACTGTGACTGCTAGTACGACGGGTAGTGTGATTACCACTGGATACGGAGCTGATACTGTCACACTTGGGGTTGGCGTTGATACTGTCGTCACAGGCGAGGGGAACGACAGAGTCATTGTGGGACTTGCTACTACGTTGGGAGCTGCGGATCAGATTGAACTGGGTGCAGGGAATGATAGTGGCAACTATGTGGCAGGCGTATTAGGAACGATAGATGCCGGTGATGGTGTCGATACGCTGACTTATGCCGGCACAACAGCTCAAACTATTAATTTTAATTCGCTTGATCACATCGCAGGTAGCCATTACAAAAATTTCGAAAATCTTTCTGCTGCAACTGCGACAGGTGCACTCAATGTTACGGCAACAGCTGCGACTAACTCGATTGTGACTGGTGCCGGTGCTGATACGATTAATGCTGCATTAGCCGAACAAGGCGTGACAATTAATGCAGGAGCCGGGGTAAACAATGTTACAGGCTCTGCTTTTGGTGATCTGATTGTGCTCGGTGCTGGTGCTGACTTAGTCAATAGCGGTGATGGCGCAGATACCGTGAGTGGCGCGTTAACTCTGGGTGACAATATCAATTTGGGAGATGGTAGTGACACTTATAGTTATCAAAGCGTTGCGAGTACGACAGTGGATGGTGGTGCGGGTATCGATACTCTAAAAGTGGCAGTCGCAGCGGCAACAGCAATTAATTTATCTACAACAGATCAAGCAGGGGCTGGTGTCATTAAGGGTTTTGAAAATGTGGACGGAGCTGCATCGTCTGCTGCATTGACGGTTACGGCAAGCACTGCAACAACAAGCATTGCGACAGGGGGCGGGAATGATGTCGTTAACGCGAGCGCAGCTTTGCAAGGGGTGACCATTAATGCAGGAGGCACGACCAATAGCACTGCAGCGGATGGTTCGCTCATCATTGGTTTTAACACGGTTACGGGTTCAAATTATGGAGACACGATTACTTTAGGTACAGGCAAAGATATCGTGAATGCCGGCGATGGTGCAGACAGCGTGATTGGTACGCTCACAGCAGGGGATCAGGTTAATTTAGGGGCTGGTGATGATGTATTTGCCTATCAGGGCTTGGGCTTAGCTGGCACAGTAGTTGATGGCGGCACAGGCACTGATTCTTTGACCTACGGTGGCTCTATTGCGCGAACAGTTAATTTCCTCACGACAACAGACAATTTGGCTGCAGAAAATGGGATTTACCGTAATTTTGAGAACTTAGCAGCATCAGGTGCAACGGGAGCTCTGACAGTTACCGCTGGTACTGGTACGACTTCAGTAAGTACGGGCTCTGCTGCTGATAGAGTCACAGTAGGTAGTACAGCCACTCAAGCGATGACTATTGCTACTGGGCTGGGTAACGATACGATTGCAGCCGCTACAGCAACGGTTAATCTGACTGTGGATGCCGGCGCAGGGACGAACTCGGTCACAACGGGTAGTGGTGCAGATAGTGTTACTTTAGGTACGGGTGCTGATACCGTTAACACTGGAGCAGGGAATGATACGCTTCTGGGCGCGGCTTCGGTGGGCGACAGCATCAATCTGGGGACAGGTAACGATACCGCGACGTATAGCGTCGCAGGTTCTGTAAATGCAGGCGATGACAACGATACCTTGAGTCACTCAGGCGCAGGCAATCTTACGATTGCCTTAGGTAGTGTTACGAATGTGGGTGGATTTAGTAATTTTGAAA
>NZ_WOFE01000004.1 GCF_016881405.1 Deefgea chitinilytica | reverse complement strand
CTACCGAGGCACGTCAACACCTAAAGACAAAGAAAACCCAAGCAAGATGATAAGTTGTTGATTTAAATAGGAAGCAAATCGACGAAAAACTAAAGTAAAACTACAAAAGCAAAAGGGCACTACGGCGCGATAACCTGCGTTTGTGCTTTTACACTCTTGATTCCAACTTTTTCGCCCTTATGTTATTTGGATGAATTAATAAAACGGCCACACGCCGCTGGAGTATTTAATATGGCCAAAGTAGTAATGTATAGCACTGGCTACTGCCCTTATTGCGATCGAGCAGAACGCTTGCTGCAACACAAAGGTGTTAGCGATTTAGAGAAGATCCGGGTCGATCTCGACCCTAGTCAGCGTGAAGTGATGGCATCACGTGGGCAACGTACCGTACCGCAGATTTATATTGATGATTTTCATGTTGGTGGTTTTGATGATTTAGCTGCACTTGATCGTGCAGGTAAACTTGATCCATTACTCAATAAATAATATCGACTCGGTGGCATCAAAGCGGCAAACTATGCGATGATTTCAACCGAACCCAGATAGAGTTCTTTTATATAACAACCGTTTTGAAGGGATGGATCATGAGCGAAGAGACTCAAGCAGTTCAAGAAGAATCACAACAACCAGTTTTTGCCGTACAAAAATTGTATGTCACTGATATCTCTCTTGAGTCACCAAGTGCACCGAACGCATTTATGGAACAAGAGCAGCCAGAATTTAGCATCCAATTCCGCAATCAAGCACGCGGTTTTGATAATGGCTTCTTTGAAGCGAGCCTGACTGTGACGGCAACTGCAACAGCACAAGATCGCACTGTATTCTTGGTTGAAGTAACACAAGCTGGTTTGTTCCAAATCGAAAACGTGCCTGATTCAGAAATGGATCCATTGCTTGGCATCGGTTGCCCAAGCATCTTGTTCCCGTACCTACGCGAAGCCGTTTCTGATTTGACAACGCGCGCAGGCTTCCCTCCGCTACTGTTGCAGCCTATCAATTTTGAAGGCATTTATATGCAACAACGTCAGCAAGCTGCTGAACAAGCTGCGAATGCACAAACAACGCATTAATCGACTCGCGCAATTTGCGCTCAGTCACCGCCTGATCGCCGTGAGCCTACTGGCCGTAATGACCAGTGGCGCTCACGCCGTTGAGTACCGATCCACGGCACGGCACGGCGTTATCTTTTACGATGCGCCCGCCGATACAGCGACGAAGCGCTTTATTCTCAGCGCCAATATCCCACTCGAAGTCATGAATGAACAAGGCGACTGGATTCGCGTTCGTGACCGTGATGGTACGCTAAGCTGGATTAAAAAATCAGATGTCAGCCTGCGCCGCTTTGTGCAAGCCAATCGGCTCAGCGACGTACGCCAAGCAGCCGACACCCATTCCCCTATTTTGTTTAAAGTAGAGCGTAATGTTCTACTCGAACGCCTCGATACCAGCAATACCGGCTGGGTCAAAATCAAACATCGCGATGGTCAAACGGGCTACATCCGTATTGAAGACGTTTGGGGCGCGTAATTGCGCTCGCTTATTCGCAAAAAACCTCACGAGGAACATACATTGAAACTCGCCGTTTTAGGTGCTGGCGCATGGGGAACCGCGCTCGCCATTCGTTTTGCTGATCGCCAACATGTCAGCCTCTGGTCGCGTGAAGCCGAGCAAGTAACTCAAATGCAAGCAGAACGCTGCAATCAACGCTACCTTGCCAATGCGCCCTTCCCTAGCAACCTCTCTGTCACCGCCTCACTCGCAGATGCCGTGGCGGATGCAGGTTTGATTTTGATTGTGACGCCGATGGCGGGCTTACGCAGTACACTGAAAGCCTTGCGCCAACTCGGCAGCACTGCGCCCGTACTGTGGGCGTGTAAAGGCCTTGAAGCGGGCACGATGAAATTGCCGCATCAAGTCGCGCTTGAAGAAATGGATGATGCCATCCCGCGCGGCATGTTGTCGGGCCCAAGTTTTGCGCAAGAAGTCGCCAAAGGACTGCCTGCTGCGGTGACGATTGCCTCGACTGACGCTGCGTTTGCGCAGCACGTGGTGCAAGAATTTAATACTTCAGTACTGCGCCTCTATGCCAGCGACGATTTGATCGGCGTTGAAATTGGCGCGGCAGTGAAAAACGTCATGGCGATTGCCGCAGGCGTGGCCGATGGATTGAATCTTGGCCTCAATGCTCGCGCAGCGCTTTTGACGCGTGGCCTCGCTGAAATGGCGCGTTTCTCGACTGCGCTCGGCGGTAAAGCCGAAACAATGATGGGCTTGGCGGGGATAGGCGATTTGATGCTGACCGCCACCGGCGATTTATCACGCAATCGCCGCGTTGGACTCTTGCTCGCGCAAGGTTTGAACTTGGATGAAGTGTTAAAAAACCTCGGCCACGTCGCCGAAGGTGTACCGACCGCGCGTGAAGTCGTAAGCCAAGCCGCGGCGCTGAATATCGAAATGCCCATCAGCCGCGCCGTTTGCCAAGTGCTATTTGAAAATGTTCCCGTCAGCGAAATCATCACCGACCTAATGGGCCGCAGCCCGAAGATGGAAACGATGCAATAGAGGTATTTAGTTGTAGCCTTTCATAGATAATGGCTAGATCGACATACCCAATAAAATGGACGTGTTCAGATTTGGTATTGATGGCTTTAAGTGCCTACGGCACGGTGTTTTGCAGTCGCAATCCGCGACCGGGACTTACTTTTCTTGCTTCGCCAAGAAAAGTAAGCAAAAGAAGGCGACCCATATATCTGCGCCGACTTCGTCGGCTTGATATGAGGGATGTTAAAACCCCCAGTTCGACGAGCGCGAAACTATATCAACACCAAATCTGAACATTGCCTGAAAAAGCCACTCGATTGAGTGGCTTTTTTGATCTAGGAATAGCGAAACTACAACAGGGTATGAACGATAACTGCTCTGTTGGAAAGTATAATCCCCCTAAACCGACGAACCATCTTCCGCATTGCGAAGAAAAGACTCCGATACATCAACAATGGATAACGCCTCTTTACTCAGTACAGAAACACATTCATTGCGACCAATAATTAAGTACTCTTCGACATCTGGGGCATAGCCTGAAATAAAGTCTGGGCGTGTAAGCTCCAAACTCTTCCAGCCTCCGCTACCGACCTTAAAAATCCACCCATCCGCCAGTGTAACCAACTGCCAAAACGCACAAAGATCTCCTTCATCAAGAACACGAAAACCATATACCTGGTTAAAAATGACCTGAGTAGCCCAAGAGTCTGATGCAACTAAAATGGTAAGTTCATTCAAATGATAATTTACTGAAACGACATCTACGGTTCTATCTGACAAGAACTGAGTCTGTACAACCGATAGTTTGGCTTGTGGGTGGTCATCCATGCTACATAGCCCCTTTAGTATGCTGGTACGTATCGTCAGTTGACGATAAATATTGAAGCAGCAAGTAAGTACGATTAGAGCTGCGTAATCGCACCTACGGCACTCATGGGACACAGCCCGAAAATGGAAACGATACAGCAGGAGTATTGATCAGTAGCCATTTAAACATAATGACTAGAGGGCAATACCTAAAAAAAATCAACTTGATGAGTGTTTTTTTTAAATGCACGCACAAAAACGAGCGAGCGCCCGTTAGAGTGGGGAGACCGGAGCACAGAAACCGGAATGTACTTTTGTACATGAGGATTTCGCGCACCGCCCGACCCGCTATCACGGGATGCCCAGCCGTTTTTACTGAATAATCCCGCCACCCAAACAAACCTCATCGCTATACAACACCATCGACTGCCCCGGTGTCATCGCCCATTGTGGTTCGTCGAAGACCAGCTTCACGCCGCCGTCAACGTAGCTCAAAGTACAGGCTGCATCTTGCTGGCGGTAGCGGGTTTTAGCGGTGTAACGGCCTTCTGCTGGGGTTTCGCCTAGAATCCATGAGCAATCTTTGGCGATCATCGTGTTACTCAGCAGCAAAGGATGATCGTGGCCTTGCACAACCAGCAGCTCATTGGTTGCCAGATTTTTGCCCGCGACAAACCACGGCTCGGTATTGCCTTTGGTGCCGCCAATGCCAAGGCCGCCGCGCTGGCCTAGCGTGTGGTACATCAGGCCTTGATGCTCGCCCATCACTTTGCCTTCAGGCGTCACCATTTTGCCCGGCGTTTTTGGCAAATAGCGATTTAAAAACTCGCGGAACGGCCGCTCGCCGATAAAGCAAATCCCAGTGGAGTCTTTTTTCTTGGCGTTCGGCAAATTAATTTGCTCGGCAATGACGCGAACTTCGGTTTTTTGTAAATCGCCGAGCGGGAAAACGGCGTGTGAAATCTGCTCTTGGCTCAGGCGATACAAAAAATACGTTTGATCTTTGCTTTGATCGGCTGCGCGCAGCATTTCGGTACGGCCGTCGGCTCTTAGTCGAGTCTTTGCGTAATGCCCCGTTGCCAATTTTGCACCGCCGAGCTTAATCGCAAACTCCAGAAATGATTTAAATTTGATTTCGCTATTGCACAAAATATCGGGATTGGGCGTGCGGCCTGCTGAATATTCGGCAAGGAAATGCGCGAATACGCGGTCTTTGTATTCCGCGGCAAAATTGACCAGCTCGATGTCGATGCCGAGCAAATCGGCCACCGCAATCGCATCCATGCTGTCTTCTTTGATCGAGCAATATTCGTCATTATTGTCGTCTTCCCAGTTTTGCATAAACACGCCGTGCACTTCATGCCCCGCCGCTTTGAGTAAATGCGCGGCGACTGAGGAATCTACGCCACCCGACAAGCCAATTACAATTTTGCTCATTTCACTAATCCATCGAACTGTTGAACGGCATCAATCGTCTGTAACACCGCCAGCGGGAAAGATTGCCCCGCCAAATAATCGTCCACGCACGCCATAATCAAAGGGCTGCGATGCTGCTCGCGCCGCGCCAGCAGCTCGTCGCGCGTTAACCACACCGCCGCTTCGATACCTTCATCCGCCAAGCCCAGCACCAGCGATGCATCGTGCACGCCCAATTCACCGGTAAACGCAAAACGCAAATAGGTTAAATCGGTACCCGGCACTGTCCACTGATAAAGGCCTTGAAACGCCGTTGGCGTAAAGTGATACGCGGTTTCCTCCAAGGTTTCGCGCGCGCAGGCGGCGACAATCGACTCGCCAAATTCAATATGACCAGCCGGTTGATTGAGTTTCAGCTCGCCGTTGATGCGCTCTGCAACCATTAAAAAACGGCCATCGCGCTCAATCACCGCCGCGACGGTGGCATTGGGTTTCCACATGGGTTTATCTATTTTGAATGTACTGGATGGCGGTTATTTTACCTGAACAGCGCTTGTGGCGGGCGCAAGAGCGCTAAGCGCGCAGCCATTCCCAGCGACCAAGGGCGAGCTCAGTGACTCTTCGCCAAAAAAGAAAACGGGGTATTTAACTGTAAGCAATGCTTAACATTAGCTACAGTTAAATACCCCAATACTGCAAACAATTAAGCAGCGAAATCAGTAGTCCATCTCGCTTCAGTTGTAAATGATTACATTGCTTCCAACACTTTAATGCCGAGCAGATTCAAGCCTGCGGCCAGTACTTTGGCGGTAAGGTCGCAGACTTTCAAGCGCGATGCGTTGGTTACGCCGTCTTGGTTAACTGGGCAGTTTTCATAAAAGCGCGAAAACATCGTCGCTACGCTGTACAAATACGCGCACAGTAGATGCGGCTGGCTGTCTTTGGCAACGGCATGCACGACATCGCTAAAGCGCGCCAATTCCAGCGCCAGTGCGTGCTCAGCAGGCTCGGTCAGCACAATCGCGGCGTTTTGATCGTAGTCGCTCACTTTGCGGAAAATACTCTTCACGCGGGTGTAGGCATATTGCAGATACGGCGCGGTATTGCCCTCAAAACTGAGCATTGCATTCCAATTAAAGATGTAATCGGTGGTGCGGCTTTTCGACAAATCGGCGTACTTCAGCGCACCGATACCGACTGCATTGGCGATTTCGCGGCGGGTGGCTTCATCCAAGCCTGGGTTTTTCTCGGAAACCAGCGCAAACGCGCGTTCTTGCGCTTCGTCGAGCAAGTCGACTAATTTCACGACGTCGCCCGAGCGAGTTTTAAACGGTTTGCCGTCTTCGCCCATCATCGTGCCAAACGCAATGTGTTCGAGCGATACATTTTCTGGCGCGAATTTCGCTTTTTTGGCAATCGTAAACAATTGCTGGAAATGCAGCGCTTGGCGCGCATCAACCACATACAAGCAGCGATCGATTTTCAGCTCACGCACGCGGAAACGGATCGCGCCCAGATCGGTCGTCGCGTACAAATAACCGCCGTCTTTCTTTTGAATAATCGACGCTTGCGGCTCGCCGTCTTTGTTTTTGAATTCATCCAAAAACACCACTTGCGCGCCTTCGCTTTCAACGAGCAAACCTTGCTCGCGCAACTCATCGACAATGATAGGAAGATCATTGTTATAAAAACTCTCGCCGCGCACATCGCCATCATCAAGCAAGACGTTGAGTTTTTGGTAAACCGCATTGCAATGCGACAAGGACACTTCAACAAAACGCTGCCACAGTGCGTTCACTTCGGCGTCGCCGCCTTGTAGTTTGACGACGTAATCACGCGCGGTATTGGCAAAGTTTTCGTCTTCGTCAAAACGCGCTTTGGCGCGACGATAAAAACCTTCCAAATCTTTCAGCGCTAATTCGGCGTTGCCCGACTGTTGTTCTTCGATCAAAAACGCCACCAGCATACCGAACTGGGTACCCCAGTCGCCGACGTGATTTTGGCGTGTCACGCTCATACCGACAAAACTTTGCACGCGCGCCAAGGCGTCGCCAATAATCGTTGAGCGCAAATGGCCGACGTGCATTTCTTTGGCCAAATTCACCGATGAATATTCGACCATCACATGCTGCGCGGGGCTTTGCTCAACGCCAAGATGTTCGTCTTTCAACGCAGTCTCAACGTAAGCGGCCAAATAAGCGTTATCGAGTTTGATATTAATAAAGCCAGGGCCGGCGATCTCGAGTGTGCTGGCGATACCTGCCAAATCCACCGCATCAATAATTTTTTGCGCCAATTCACGTGGATTGAGCTTAAGCGCTTTGGCTGCACCCATCACGCCGTTCATTTGATAGTCGCCAAACTCAGGGCGGCTGGCCGCCTGCACCAAAGGCTGCGCATCAGGCGCACCGACTGCACTCAGCGCGGCAGCAAAACGAGAATTGAGTAAAGGTAATAAAGACACAGGCAGCTCCGAGCAAACGCCACGACTTGGCAGAAATCTGCAAATCATCGCGTTATATAATAAATTACCCGCAATTCTACGGGTGGGGGGCGAGTCGGGCAAACCTTAAACCGGATTTCGCGGCCCCCATCAAGCATTCTTGCAAAAAAAATCGATGTATAAAGCTATGAGCAAATAGAATCAATGCCTTGGTATAGATACATCTTCGCCCTATTTTCATTCACTGACGTAGAGACTAAAGCTTCAGTGCGATGCGACTCGGTAGCTTTGCTTTCAAAATTATTAAGGTGGTAAACTGGGTGTCCGCAATATAAATTTACAAAGACCTTCATATGAACCTGCTCAAACTCTTTTTCAGTACTGCAGTACTCTCTCTGAGCGCATTTGCTGCTGATGACTTACCGCTACGCACTGATTTAAATGAACAAGTTTTAATGATTCCGGTGGGCAAAACGTTCTATGGTGGCACGATTAGCCTAGAAACGACGTTCTTTAAACCCGATGGCGACGGCCCTTTTCCGCTCATCGTGATCAACGAAGGCAAAACACTGGGCAATCCCTCATTTCAACCACGGGCTCGCTATCCGCTCATTGCCAGTGAGTTTTTAAAACGTGGCTATGCCGTAGCACTGCCAATGCAACGCGGATTTAGTAAGTCTGGCGGCTCTAGCATGTATTTGGAAGAAGGCTGCCGACGCGTTTTTGAGTCGACAATGAAACAAACTGAGGACATCAAAGCCTTGATTCAGGCGCTTGGCCAACGCCCAGATATCAATGCCAATCAGGTGATTGTGGCGGGCCAATCTTTTGGTGGCTTAAGTACCTTGGGTCTGGCGACTGAGCCACCACAGGGTGTGAAATTACTGATTAATTTCGCAGGTGGTCTTAAAAACGACAGTTGTAAATGGGAGGAAGCACTACAAACTACGGCAGAAAAACTGGGTGAGAATGCCAAACTGACTTCAATCTGGTTCTATGGTGAAAACGATAGCTTATTCCCACTCGATGTCTCTCAAAAAATGCTGGCCAACTTTAATAAAAGCAGTAAAACAGCAGAGTTCATTAACTTTGGGAAATACCGCGACAACGCCCATTTTATGTTTGGTAGTAAAGAGGGATTCGACACAATTTGGTGGCCTGTTGTCGAAAAGAAACTGACAGAGCTTAAAATGCCAACCGCCGTGGTCAGTGCAAAATATGAAGCCAAAACCGTTGTTGCATCTGGTTATGCCGAGATGACTGAGTTGGATAAAGTTCCCGTAAGCGCGAAGTGCAAAGAAATGTATGCTGACATCATCTCAAACAAACCCTACTCAAGAGCTGTAGCAGTCGCTGGTAATGGCGCTTGTGGCTTTGCATGGAATGCAGATACGACCGATGCACAATTTATTGCATTACATTATTGCAAAAAGAACGCAAAAGATAGCGAATGTAAAATCTATTTAATTGACGATAAAGTCGTTTGGCCGAAAAGCTAAGCAGCGAAATTTGTGACTTGATTGAACAATAAAAGTGCCACAAGGAGTGTCCGCTCAGTATCTCGACATACAGAAAAGGACACTCTAGAGTCATAAAGGTGTTCGTCAGTAAAAGTACGAAAAAAAACCGCTACACTAGCTGTGAGCGGTTTTTTTGCGCCAAAACGATTAATTCACCTCGATTAATATTCGACTAACACTAGCAAACCCCAATTAACGCATGGCTTGCAATGCCGCAATCCGCTCTTCCATCGCAGGATGTGAGCTAAATAGCGATAGCCAGCCCGACTTGGCCGAAATACCCGCCGCGGCCATATTGCTTGGTAGTGAGTTCGGCTCCATGCCCCCCAAACGGCGTAGCGCATCGATCATCGGTGCCGTTTCCCCCATCAATTGCGCAGCACCGGCATCAGCGCGGAACTCACGTTGACGCGAGAAGTACATCACGATCACGCTAGCCAAGATACCAAATACGATGTCACAGACAATCACGGTAATCGTATAGCCAATGCCCGGGCCTGATGATTCTTGTTCGTCGCGGCGTAAAAATGAATCGACCAAATAACCAACGACGCGAGCGATAAAGAATACAAACGTATTCACCACGCCCTGAATCAGCGTCATCGTGACCATATCGCCATTTTTAATGTGCGCGACTTCGTGTGCGAGCACGGCTTCGATTTCACGGTGCGTCATGCTGTAGAGCAAACCCGTTGATACCGCCACCAGTGAGTTATTTTTACTTGGCCCCGTAGCAAATGCGTTGGGTTCACCTTCGTAAATCGCGACCTCGGGCATTGCGATTTGTGCGCGCTGCGCGAGTTTGGCAACGGTGTCAAACAACCAGCGTTCGTCTTCATTGCGCGGCTGCGCAATCACTTGCGCGCCTGTGCTCATCTTCGCCATCCATTTTGAAATCGCGAGAGAGATAAACGCACCACCAAAACCCAATACCGCGGCAAACATCAGCAGCATCGGTAAATTCAAGCCATTCGCGGTAATAAATCGATTCAGACCAAATACGCTGACAAAAATACCGAGCACCACCATGATAGCGATATTGGTCGCAATCAATAAAATTGTTCTTTTCACAATTACCTCCTAGTAAAGTCTTTCCTTGGACTCACCCGTATTGGAATGAGTTCCTTGCGGACTGCATTTCGCTTGAGCATTTGATTGAATCCATACAGCGCCAGCATTGTGGCAAGCAATAAAATAAGCATACTCATCCTTGTTTAATTTTCTGTTTCAATCGAGTCAGTATCGTAATAGCCACCTAAATGAGCTTAAACGTATTCGCTTCTGCGGCATTGACCATTTCAGTGGCAATCACTTTTCGACTGGCAATTTTGCGTGCCGCTTTGTGCCGTTTTGCGCTGACTCGCTGCACCGTTTGGGCGGCGCGGTGAATTGCGCGATCCACCACTGAGCGTAAATCGCTACCCCGCTCATGAATAATGACCGAGTCGTGTCCTGGCACAACCAGTTTAACTTGAACCGTTTTATCAGCGCCGCCTTTAGGGCCATTGTCATCGCTCAAGCGCACGGTAATCGCGCCAATTTTACTGAGCGTGCGATCCAGCGCTAGACGCAAGCGATGCAGAATATAGCTATGCATAGATGAATCGATGGCAAGTTTATGAGTCAAAATCAGTGGTCGCATTCTCAATCTCCAGCAAAGGAAAAATAAACCCAAACTCACTTAGCTGATTGCTTAATCACGCTCAGTGAGTTTTCAAATTAACGCAATTCAATCTGGAATGAAATCAGAGGATAATTGAAAGACCTTCAGTTTTTTTCGATAGATTTTGACGCTAGTTTCAGTATTTCTCGGGAACTAAGTCACTTCATACCACAAGGCAGTTTTGCAACGAGCGCAAGCGATTTGTCGTCGGCCTACCAGTTGGCGTGCCAATCTCAAGTCGCAATGCTCAGTCGAGCCACATTGAAAACAAGCAATTTTTTCACCGCTGACACACTCGGGATACCACTGCATATATTCAATCTGGGTCATTGCGCGGTGCCAAAAATTTTGCCAGCGCGGAAAATGAGCGGTGCAATAAAAAACCAAACTCAGCAGCCCAAAGCCCGCCAAAGCCACTATGTCAGAGATGTGTTCCATCATGCGTACCCAACGCGTCATAACGACGCAGCAGTATAAACCGGCTTTACAGAATCAAACATCAGGCTTACATTGATGCTTCATCAGCTTTTTTCGACAGCCAATATGAACGATTCAACCCTGAATTACCGACACTTATATTACTTTTGGATTGTCACTCGAGAAGGCAGTATCAGCGCAGCGGCACGCAAATTGGAAATGACGCCGCAAACCATCAGCAGCCAATTGGCAAAACTTGAAGAACAAGCTGGCAAATCCTTGTTTAAGCAAGTCGGTCGTCAACTCGAGCTCACCGATGCGGGGCGCGCCATTTTGCCATTTGCCGATCAGATTTTTATGCTAGGCGAGCAGATGCAGCAATTGCTCGCCAGCGACGCCACGCCAAGACAACGTTTTAATGTTGGCGTCGCAGATGCACTGCCCAAAACGGTTGCGCAGCAACTATTAGCCAGCACCCATAGCGCACAAAGTCGATTAATGTGTATTGAAGGCTCGCCCGATGAATTGATGGCGAAATTGGCCTTGCATCAACTCGATTTGGTACTGGCTGACCGCCCTGCCGCGCACGGTAGCCATTTACGGCTGGAGAGCCACGCTTTGGCACAATGTCCAGTGATGATTTTGGGGCATGCCACGCTAACTGCTCAGTATTTAGCGGATTTTCCGGCTAGCCTACACGGCGCACCGATGCTATTACCCACTCGCAATACCGCATTACGCATTCAACTGGATTTATGGTTTGCTGAGCGAAATATTGCGCCGGATGTTGTCGGTGAGTTTGCCGATAGCGCCTTGATGAAAGCCTTTGCAATCTCAGGTATTGGCCTCTACCCATCACCAATGATGGCTAACAGGCAGATACTGCCAAGTGAATTGCAGTCACTAGGGCATTTAGCTGGCTTGTATGCTGATTACTATGCCATCTATGCACCGAAAAAAATCAACCACCCGATGCTGGATTTGCTGCTCGGCTCGGTCGCAGATCAGAGCGCATAAAAAAGCCACCCGATAGCAGGGTGGCTAAGCTAACGATGCTATTGCGTTAACGCGAACGTTTTTTACTCGGCGCGCTGGTTTTCGCTGGTTTGGATTTTTTACTCACAGAGCTGGTCTTTACCGTTTTTGTTGTCGATTTTTTAGTGCCTATGCTTGATTTAGATTTGGTGGTAGGCGCTCTTGTCTTACTCACTTTACGCACGGCTGAGTTATTTTTCGCTTGCACAGTTTTTTTGGTCGGCGTATTCACTTTCGAGCTAGCAGCCACCGGAACAACGACCGCCTTAGATGGCGCAGCCTTACGCACAATCGGTGGCGCTGCTGCGGGGTCATCAAATGGTAACGGCGCATCCTCAGCCAATGCCATTGCAGCAACCAACATAGAACCAATTAGGACAACGATTTTTCGCAGCACAACTTTTCCTTGTTCCAAACTCTGCGCCACACCGACTAGAAAGCGCATTTAAAGTGCGCATTATAAACGAGTCACTCGAAAATAACTCAGTACTTTCCTGTAGAAAAGCCGCAACCAAGTAGCTCACAAAAAGCATGCCGTCAGCATTTTTATTTAATTAATTACAAGCAAAATAAGACAGACGAACGGTAGCTTAAAATCAATCCGTAGTGATTGACTCAACGACTACAACAGGTAACATCTGTAAGCTAAGTTAAATACCATTCGGATTCGGCAACATAATCCAGTGTGTAAGACGACTTAAATTTCCTAACGAATAAGGCCTGACCCATGCCCAAACGGCAAGCGTACAGACCAGCGAGGAGTGAGACAGATGAATAAAACCGTAAAAATTTCCGCCCTGATTACCAGCCTATTTTTCAGTGCCAGTGTATGGGCTGCAGATTGGAATGCCGCCACGGTCTATAAAGGTGGCGAAACTGTCACCTATCAAGGCAATACCTATACTGCTAAATGGTGGACTACGGGCGAAGCCCCCGGCGCAAGCCAATGGGGTCCATGGCAATTAGTCACAGCAGGTGGCGGCGCAACACCTGTTCCGACCGTCAAACCAACGGTTGCACCAACAGTAGCACCAACAGTAGCACCGACCATTGCTACAACAGTGGCGCCTACGGTTGCCCCTACAGCGACACCAACTTTAAAACCGACAGTTGCGCCAACGATCGCTCCAACGGCAACGCCAACAGCCGCTCCAACGCTGGCTCCGACGCCGACACCTACCGTCAAACCAACAGTAGCGCCAACGGCCATCCCAACCAGCGCCCCAACACCAACAGCAACTCCGGGTTCAGGCTCTGGCTTGCCTAAATGTGCTGCAGCTTGGAATGCGGCATCGTCGTACGCTGGTGGTTCAGTAGTAAGCTACAACAATACCAGTTACACCGCTAAATGGTGGGTTAATCCAGGTGTAACGCCTGGCACTGCGGCGGACTGGAATGCCGGCGGCGCTTGTGATGCGTCCGCATTACCAACTCCGATACCAGGCGGTGGCGGCTCAACCGGCGGCGTGCCAACTAAAGCTGAAGCCGAAGCTTATGCCGCTACGCTGACCAATAGCGATATTTTCAATAAAGTGAAAGCATCGGTTCGCACCTTGCCAAACTCAGTGGTGGAAGCGGTTGCGCCAGGCTTGATGAGCAACCCAAGCAATGTGAAACGCGTGGAAGCGATCTTGCCGAAAGCGAAGTGGGATTACTACTTCTCGAAAGCGCATCCTAGCTACACTTACACTCGCTTCTTGCAAGCTGCGGCGAAATTCCCAGCGTTCTGCGGTGACTACACTGATGGCCGCAACGCTGATGAAATTTGCCGCCGTTCGCTGGCTGCCTCATTCGCTCACTTTGCCCAAGAAACTGGTGGTCACAGCGTAACGCAATACGGCAATCCAGAATGGTTGCAAGCTTTGGTGCACGTGCGTGAAATGGGTTGCACTGAAGACGGCACTGGTTGTGGTTACAACACCGAATGTACCGATCCAGTATTTAACAAAGTTTGGACTTGCGGCACCGATGCGAAAGGCGGCTTCAAGAAATACTACGGTCGTGGCGCGAAACAGCTGTCTTACAACTACAACTACGGTCCATTCAGCCAAGCCATGTTTGATGGCGACCAATCGGTATTGTTGAAAGATCCGGATCGTGTGGCTGAAAGCTGGTTGAACTTGGCTTCTGCTGTGTTCTTCTTCGTTTACCCACAACCACCAAAACCATCGATGTTGCATGTGATTGACGGTACTTGGGTGCCAAACGACTTTGATAAATCGCGTCAATTGGGTAACGACTTCCCAACGACAATTCAAATTATCAATGCCGAATGCCAAGACTCACCAACCAAAGCTGCGGCGCAAAATCGTTTGAACTACTACACCGAGTTTGCGAAAGATTTGGGCTGGGATATCAACAAAGAATCGATGAAATGCGCTGGCATGGGTCGCTTCGATGGTGCATCTTCAGCTGCATTCAACATCTACTGGGAAAAAGACTGGAAAGTCGGCGGCGATAATAAGTGCCAATTAGTTAGCTATCAAACGCCATACAATGCATTGATCGATGGTCAATACAGCAAATGCGTAGAAGCTAACTGGGGTATTACGCTAAAGTAATTAGTAAATAATGACTTTAGAGCAATACTGCCATAGCATACAAAAACGGGAGCCTCGGCTCCCGTTTTTTATTACTGTGCTTTTAACGCTCAATTCAATTCCGCCCCTCAACAGCAACTTCAGTGCGATGCTGGCACTAGCAATCGTTGCGCCACCGCCACTAAGGCCGCTGGTCGATTACTACATGCAGCTAAACGCCCTTTGGCATCCGGCAACAAAGTCAAATCATAGGGTAATCGCCCCGCTACCAACCACAATTGTTCTGCTGGCAATCTGGCCAATAAATCTTGCTGCGCGGCTGATAAGCACGCGTTATACGTTTGCACAATCAACTGCGAGTAAGACGCCGCGGCTTGTACTAAGGCAGCAATTTCGGCCTCAGTCGGCGATGGAGACACAATCAATTCGTTCACTTGAGCGCCAGCCGCCACTAATAAAGGTAGCAAAGTGCCACGCGCAGCAGTGCTTTTACCCAGTGCAACCTCATCAATTTCCGTGCGCGTTTGCACTTCGACCGTGATCAGTAAAGTCGGCAAACTTAAATCCACGGTTTGAAATGGCTCACTGACTTGCACCGCATTGGCTTGCACTCGTGCAGCCAATGCCAACGCATCTGGCGTTTGCAATTGCAGCGGGTCAAACGGTGCCGCCCAATCCCCCCTTGCAACCGCTTCTTTTAAGCGCGCAATACGCGCCAACGATTGCTCAAGCCGCGCGACAGACAGCTCGCCACTGGCCAATTGCGCCTGCAAAGCCAGCACGGTATCGCGCTGCCGCTCATAGGTATGCGATACCAGAACGATATCTGCCCCCGCAGCAAACGATTGCAACGCGCCAGCCACCGTACCAACGCCAGCGGCAATCGCAGCCATTTCCAAGCAATCGGTGAACACCACGCCCTCAAAACCCAATTCATCGCGTAACAAGCCCGTCAATACCGCCTGTGACAAGGTCGCCGGCGTGTTTGGGTCGGGCTCATACGCCGGAAACACCACATGCGCGGTCATAATCGCATCGACGCCTGCCGCAATCGCCGCTTTAAACGGAGCGAGTTCAACCGCATGCAGCCGCTCTGCC
Organism: Deefgea chitinilytica; assembly: GCF_016881405.1. GTDB lineage: Bacteria > Pseudomonadota > Gammaproteobacteria > Burkholderiales > Chitinibacteraceae > Deefgea > Deefgea chitinilytica. The sequence continues at coordinate 168,404 of NZ_WOFE01000004.1, read as the reverse complement.
GCATGGGCGACCACAGGCAAGCCATAATGCGAATCCATCGCCGTATCGCCATGACCGGGAAAATGCTTGGCAGTTGCCCCAACGCCGGCCGCCTGAATCCCACGAATCGCGGCCAAACCATAATTCGTCACAATCGTGGCATCCTCGCCAAAAGCACGGATGCCAATCACCGGATTGTTTGGGTTATTGTTGATATCAAGGCTAGGGGCGAAATTCATATTAATCCCCAGCTGCCGCAACTCTGCCGCGCCAATCCGATGCAACGCTTCGCACTCCACGACCGTACCGCCCTTGGCGTAGGCCATCGCCGACGGCAGCGGCGTGACGCCCGCTTCAATCCGCATCACCATGCCACCTTCTTGGTCAATCGCGATCAGCAAGGGAATATCAGACACCTCGGCATTAATCGCTTGTAATCGTCGGCACAAGGCAGCCACTTGTGCCGGAGACTCAATATTGCGGCGAAACAAAATCACACCACCGATACGCTGCTCGCGAATAAGGCTTTCAATTTGCGCATTCGGTACAAAGCCATCAAAACCAACCATGACCAATTGGCCAAGCTGCTGCTGTAAAGATTCAGAAAAACTCGAGTTCATTGCGTTGCTTATCCTTGAAACAGGGTCGTGATCGATGTGGCTAGCCCACCGCCAGCCTTAATTTACCAGACTTAAGACGTGGTGCGGCTTTCCAGAGCCGCCCAGCGAGCTTGAGTGAGCCGAAACAGGCAATGTTCACGCAATATGTGACCAACAGGCATTTTCGGATGCTCGAAATTGTCAGACGGCAGCATCGCCAAGCGACGCATTACCGCTTGCGAGGGTTGATTATGAATACTGGTAAACGACACGATCTCGGCCAAGTTAAGCTGCGTAAAGCCGCAGCGCAATGCGCCTTGCGCCGCTTCAGTGGCATAGCCTTTACCCCAAAATTCACGCGCTAAACGCCAAGCAATTTCAGTACACGGTGAAAATGGTAATTCAGGCGAAGGAATATTCAAACCGACAAATCCAATAAATCGCTGTGAGGCTTGCTCTTCAATCGCCCAAAATCCCCAGCCCTGCTCCGCAATAAGGCCACGCATCCGTGCGGCGGCTGCATCACTTTCGGCACGACTTAAACAATTTGGAAAATACTGCATCACCTGTGGATCGGCATTCAGTTGGGCAAAGGGCAGTAAGTCCTCATCACGCCACTGACGGGCGATGAGTAGGGCGGTTTTAAATTCAATCATGGCGGACATATAAAATCCTCATTCAAATGCAAGAAGGCCAAGTTTTGCTTGGCCTTCTATATCACGACGTGATTCACCTTATGCCGCAAAAGAAACGAGCGAGAAGCCTGTAGGCAAGGCAGAAAATGGCGAAAAACCGGAGTTTACGAATAGTAAATGAGGATTTTGAGCTATTTTTTAACGCAGCGTACGGGCTTCGCAGCCGTTTATCGCAAACGGCGCAATACTTCTTCCCGACCAATCAGCGCCAACACCGCATCCACTGATGGTGTATTGGTAATGCCGCAGACTTTGGCACGAATCGGCATGCCGACTTGCGGCATTTTCACGCCTTGCTGTTTAACGAAATCTTTAATCAACGCGCCCAAACTCGCGGCATCCCAAGACTCCAGCGCAGCAGCAGCTTCAGCAAACAACTTCAGACGTTCTTCGTCTTCCGGTTGTAAATGTTTATCGGCGATTTCTTGGCTTGGCGTTAAGGCTTGATAGAAGTATTCAGCTTGATCGGCCATTTCGACTAAGGTTTGGCAACGATCTTTGAGCAAGACACACACATCAGCCAGCGCAGGGCCACCTTCAGTTTTAACGCCCTTGTCGGCTAAGAAGCCTGCTACGCGTTCAGCGAGGCGCGCAGGATCAGCGGCCTTGATGTATTGCGCATTGGTCCACAATAATTTATCGCGATCCATGCGGCTTGGGCTGCCGCTGACGTCTTTCAGATCAAACCATTCAACAAATTGCTCGAGCGAGAAAATTTCATCGTCGCCGTGCCCCCAGCCCAAACGCGCAAGGTAATTGAGTAGTGCTTCGGGTAGGAAACCTTGTTTGTCGTAATCCACCACCGACACAGCATCGCGGCGTTTGGAGAGTTTGACGCCCTGATCGTTGTTAATCATTGGCAGATGTGCGAACACCGGCACTGGCACACCCATTGCTTCATAAATCACGATCTGACGTGGCGTGTTGTTCACATGGTCATCACCGCGAATCACATGGCTGATACGCATGTCGGCATCGTCCACCACAACGCAGAAGTTGTATGTTGGCGTGCCATCGGGGCGAGCAATAATCAAATCGTCCAGCTCGGCATGGCCGATTTCGATGCGGCCTTTGACTTGGTCTTCCCATACCACCGAGCCACCGATTGGCGTTTTGAAACGCACCACAGGTTTGATATCGCTCGGAATCGCTGGCAAGGTTTTGCCAGTTTCTGGACGCCACGTGCGATCGTAACGCGGTTTTTCACCACGCGCTTCAGCGGCCGCGCGCTGAGCTTCAAGTTCTTCTTTGCTGCAATAACAGTAATAAGCATGGCCACTGGCCAACAATTGGCCAATCACTTCTTTGTAACGTTCCATGCGCTGCATTTGATAGAACGGGCCTTCGTCATAACCCATATTCACCCAGTGCATGCCATCCAAAATGGCCGCCACCGATTCCGGTGTCGAGCGCTCTAGATCGGTGTCTTCAATCCGCAAAATGAATTGACCACCGTGCTTCTTGGCATAAGCCCAAGAAAACAGCGCAGTGCGAACACCGCCAATATGCAATAAACCAGTCGGGGAAGGGGCAAAACGGGTGCGTACGGTCATAGCGACAAATCCGGCGAATAGCAAAACCGCTATTGTACTAGAAATGCGCACAGGCGCTGCGAATCACAAGCAAGCCAAAAACGACAAACAGGGTATAAGCCAAGAGCCCTTATCTAATAAAGACTAGGAAGCAATACCGGCACCATTACAATGATGCCAAACGCTTGGGCTTGATCACATTGAGCTTACTATTAATATCCAAAGTCAAATTGCCGGGATTATGCACAACGACCGTATTAGAAAACTCAGGCAGCGTCACTTTGCTAGGTCTTTCAAAACGCACCAAAATATCGTAATACGATTTTAAGCGTTCCACATAAATCACCGGAGCACCGCCGCGCGCATAGCCATATTTCAGCGTACTAAAATGCTCAGGTTTACGCAGCAACGGCAATACGCCTTTTAAATCAGTCCAGCTATCTGGATTTCGATTCAAGCGCAGCGCCAAGGTGCGTGCATCCTCCACATGTCCCATACCAATATTGTAGGCAGCCAGTGCGATCCAAGTACGATCCGGCTCAGGAATCGTTTCAGGAATGCCATTGCGCATCATTTGTACATAACGAGCACCGCCCAAAATACTCTCACGCGGATTTAAGCGATCAACCCCCAACAACGAGGCGGTATCATTAGTCAGCATCATAATGCCGCGCACGCCCGTTGGAGAAATAGACTCATTATCCCAGTGCGACTCTTGGTAAGCGAGGGCCGCCAGCAAACGCCAATCGATCCCCGTTTCGGCTTCGGCTTGCAAAAAAGCAGCTCGGAATTTGGGTAGCGTCGATTTGATTCGCCCAAGGTAAGTCAGCGCATCGAGCGCATCAACCCGATTTACGTGCCCATAATAGCGATCTTGCAATCGAGCCAGCGTGCCTTCGGCCATCACTTGCCGGAAATAAGCCGAAGCCATCGTACGCAGTTGCGGATCTTCATCACGCACCGCCCAAGACAATTGCTGAGTGTTATTAGCAAATGACTTTGAAATAGCGACATTCGGATAGTAATTTTGTGCAACATCCGCCGCATGCGAATCAACTACGGCGTAAGCTAATTGACCACTTGATACTTGCTCAATCAAGTCTTCATTATCAGCTTGAGCCACGACGTTCATTTGCAAATTGGGATATTGTGCTTTTTGTTGGCTCAGTGAATCCAGATATTGCGGCAAAGTGCTTAATGGCGCTTGGCCTTGCTGGATTTCTTTTAACACATCCGCTTCACTACGCGATGCGGCATACACCAATACCGGCGTCACGTTTTGATAGGCAGGCCCAAATAATAAGCCTTCACCATCGACACCACGATGCACGCCAACCGCCAAATGCGCTTCGTTTTGCTTTAAACGCTGCACCACCTCGGCATAGGTCGCCACCATAATGAAGCGAACATTTAAATTATTCAGCTCAGCAAATCGGGTGACTAGATCATATTCAAGACCGGCATAACGACCTTCGGCATCGACATACAGCGTCGTGGGGCCATTTTGTACCAGCACGGTTAATTCTTTGGATTCCGCCCATGGTAATACACGCTGGAACTGCGACGAATGCTCGCCACAACCCAAAAGTACGCACGCCGAGAGCGCAATCAAGAATTTCTTCATGCCGATCCTGTTCCTTACAAAGATGGCGCATTGTGCCTAACTTTTTCCAAAACGACAAACAATAATTGTTGGCAAACAAGGACTTGCATTAGCAAGCCCTTATTTTACAGGGGTTCAGCAGGAAGCAATTTATCGAAAATAACTCTAAAAAAACGCCCATTCAGGGGAAAAAAATGCTTTTTCTACCGCAATCAATTGGGTAGCCAACGCAAAAGATCAAAGGAGACGCAGGACAAAAATAGAGGACGTCACCGCGAAAATCGGGTGGTTTAAACTGCTGATTAGACAAAAAGATGCTGAAATTTACCCGAATCAGGATGCAGCATGGCAATTTCGTAAGCAGTTTGCCCACAGTGATCGGGGGCGTGGGGATCAACGCCGTGACTAAGCAATAACTCAACCATACGTCGCTGCCCTGCTTGCGCCGCGTAGTGCAATGCAGTTTTGCCATTGTGATCTTGAGCCGCTGGGGCTAAGCCATTCTCGAGCAAGAGCACTGCGGCGCTAATTCTGCCTTTTGCCGCAGCAACCATTAGCGGGGTCACCTCATCGTGATCACACACATCCAAGCGCACCCGAAACCGCAATAACAATTGCAGTCCTGCACAATGATCTGTTCCAGCAAACAAATGCGGTAGTTGTCGGCCTTGCGGATCTGCAACTTTCGCATTTGCGCCATTTTGCAGCAATCGCTCCACGGTACTTAAGTGCCCGTAGTAGACCGCCCACCACAACGCGGTAAGCCCATCGGCATCGGGCTCGTCGATTCGAACGCCGCCTTTGATTTGCTCTTGCAAAACCAAATCATCGCCTTGTTTAGCGGCCTCCAAAAAGGCAGACAAATCGAAATCCCGAATATGAATTGCTGAAGTACCGACATCCTCCTCGTAACCCCATATCGCGGCGTCACTACCGATTCCCATGACTTGGTCGTGTATTTGCTGAATCACAAATAGTTCGTGCGCCACATCAGGGGGAAAGCCAGCGCGGTCACCTCGGCTATCAAAGAGTAAATCATTTAAAAACGCAACCAAGGCTTCATGCCCCCACAATTGAGCGATTCGTTCCGCTATTCGTGGGTAATTCAGCAGCAATAATTTAGGCGCATTTTTCTCGCCCAAATGCTCAATCAGCTGATGAGCCAATGCAGCATCCATGATTCTTCTCCACCACAACTTTGTCACCCTTCATCTATAGACTGCTTTTGGGAAAACAGAGAGGTGATTATCAAATAATCAAGGATAACAATCGCTTAAGGGGTCGGTTTAGGTGGGCAATACTTGGCATAATCAGCCTGCAAAACTTTGAGCTTGTCCTGCATTTTTCGCACATCATAGGGCTGATTATTCCCAGTCAAACGGCGCTGAATCAAGCTCTGTTCTTTGCTGATTTTCGCACAGCGCTGCGCTTCTAATGCAGCCAATTTGGCAGGATCGCCTTTGTAATACTCTTGCGCTTGCGCCAATCCGGCCAACATCATTAATGTGATTATCAGGGTAGATTTCATTTGTTTTGACCCAAAATGTGCTGAATGTGTTGCATCCATTCGTTATCAACAGGCCAGCGATGCTGCTCGATTTGCCGTACAGGCACGCAAGCGGCCAAGCTATTACACACAAAAATGGCACTGGCCGAATAAAGCTCAGCCAAGGTCAGCTTAGCTTCTTTAGTACATATATCGCTAAAGCCATTTAGTAATAAAAGCATATCTCGATATACCCCAGCTACACCAGCATCGTTTAATGTCGGCGTACACCAAACACCGTCGATCAGAGCAAACACATTGCTCATCACGCCCTCGACAACGTAACCATCACGATCAAGCATCAAACCATCAAAGATATTAGGATCAGTCCATTCTCGGCGTGCCAAAACGTTTTCGAGTCGATTCAGGTGTTTGACACCAGCCAAAGCGGGCTGCCAAGAAGCACGTGTTTTGCAAATACGCAATACCGCACCTTCGGTATATATAGTCGCTGGATAGACCGGTAATGCAGCTTTTTGCACAATCCGGTTAGGCTGAATATCGCCAGGTGTCACATAGCCGCGCACCGACTCGCCCCGCGTGACGATGATTTTAATACTGTGATCAATCGGCTGAAGTTGCGCAATATCAGCCAGCAAAGTCGCCTCGCTCGGCGCGGTCATGCCTAGACGCGCACAATCGCTGGCGAGTTTGCCATAGTGCTGCGACCAAAACTCAATTTGACCCGCGGTCACCTTCATCGTCCGAAACACGCCATCACCAAACTGAATTGCGCGATCACTTAAACTTAGGCTCTCTGCCAACACGCCATTGACCAAACGCATCAGCCTTGCACTCCCAAGGCCCGCAACAAACCACGCGCTTTGTGACGTGTTTCTTGCAATTCGCGTTCAGCATCCGAATCAGCGACAACGCCAGCGCCAGCACGGAAATATAGCTGCTCGCCACGCTGCACAAAGGTGCGAATTAGAATATTACTATCCATACTGCCATCGCGATTGATATAACCTAAGCTACCGGTATAGGCTAACCGTGGACGATCTTCGAGCTCGCGAATAATTTGCATACAACGCACTTTCGGGCAACCGGTGATCGTGCCGCCCGGAAACAAGGCACGCAACACATCGGCCGCGTTCAAGCCATCGCGCAGCACTGCACGGATATTCGATTCAATATGATGAACAAAGGAATACGTCGCCACCGCCATCAACTCATCGACTTTCACGGTCCCCGGCACCGCAAGTCGCCCCAAATCATTGCGCTCTAAATCGACTAGCATAATGTGCTCGGCACGCTCTTTCGGCGTATTGAGCAAGCGCTGCTTGAGTGCTTCATCCTCGATCGGATCAAGTGAGCGCGCAAAAGTCCCCGCAATCGGCCGAGTTTGCACAACACCATCTGTCACTTGCACCAAGCGCTCCGGCGACGAGCTGACAATTTGCCCCGCCGCCCCCAAATCCAAATACGCTGAAAAAGGCGCTGGATTGGCAATGCGCAGCGCGGCATACACATCGGTCGCCGTGCCTTGCGCGAGCGACACATCCCAGCCACGAGACAAATTCACTTGAAATACGTCACCGTCGACGATGTACTGCTTGGCCCGCGCGACGCCATCGAGAAATTGCTGCGGCTCGTCTTCGGAAATTGCCGCGATCTGCAAGGGCTGCGCTTGCCATTCGGTCAAATTAGCCAGCAAATCTTGCAACTGCGCGAGCTGCTCGGGCGTTTCTGCCAACAAGGTGGTCGTTTGCGTTTCACGTTCCATCAAAATCGCGGCAGGGCAACGAATTAAAGCGCCCAGAGGAAAGTCAATATACTCCCCCATTGTACGCGCCTGAACACTAGGTTCAAAAATCTCTAGCAACTCATACCCTGCATAGAATACCCAGCCGCCATCAAAGGGAAGTTGATTCTTGTTCGGTGCTGATGCAGCATCAATTGATAGTTCAGCTAAATCTCGCACCAAGCGTGCGCCGTCACCCGCTGCGTACAGGCGTGTCTCGCTCGGTAGGGCAAATAAAATATCCCAGCCTTGCGTTTGCGACGATTGCAATAGCGCAGGAAATTGCTGTGGAGCTTGCGCCGCCAGCGCGAGTAAATCCGGCGTAGACGGCAAAACGGCAGTAAAATAGTTAAATTCAGGCATAGGCGCTATTGTAGCAGGAGCGCTGCCAACTCACAGTAGAGAAGACCGCCAATGAAACGACTTTTCATCACCGCCCTGCTCGCCAGCCAATCCCTGATGGCAGCAGACCTGCCAACAGTGCAATCCGTACCGCAAGTGGATTTAGCGCGCTATGTCGGCACTTGGCATGAGATTGCCCGCTTTCCGATGTATTTTCAAAATCAGTGCGTGGGTGATGTCACCGCCAATTACAGCAAAATGGACAATGGCAAAATCAAAGTGATTAATCGCTGCCGTACCAAGGATGGTGAATTTGATCAAGCGGAAGGCAGTGCCAGCGTTGTCGAAAACACCGGTAATGCCCAACTCAAAGTTAGCTTTTTTTGGCCGTTTCGCGCTGATTATTGGATCATTGGCCTCGACCCTGAATATCGCTGGGCCGTCGTCGGCAATCCAAATCGCAAATACCTGTGGATTTTGTCACGTACAAAAAATATGACTGCGGATGACTTAGCCGCAGCCAAAGCCACCGCGCTCGCGCAAGGCTACGATCTGCAGCAATTAATCAGTCAGTAGCAAATTAAACATCATCCAGACGTTACAAGCATTTTTATACGAGTGCTGAGGTAACGAGGCAAACGTGTAAACCAACGTAAAACACTTCATCCGCAAATTAAACCGCCTATCGGTACGGCACTTTAAAGTTGTCAGAATTGAGCTAAAACATGGCATATTCAGTGCAATTCAGACAAAACACTTTGCGAGACTCCATTTCATGCGCCATTGCCGTGCTCATAAAAGTCTACTACCGCTGCTTTTGCTGTGCGGCATGGCGCAGATTGTCCACGCTGCAGACGCACCATGGCCCAATTCGATTGGCGTCAGCATTTCCAGCTTAGAAAATCCTTACTTTGTCGCGCTGTCGCACGGCGCGCGTGATAAAGCGAAGCAAATCAATCCCAAAGTCAAATTTAGTGTGGCTTCCGCCGGTTACAGTGTAGATAAGCAAATTGCTCAAATCCAAACCATGATTCAGCAAAAAGTACAGCTGATCTTAGTCAGTGCCTCAGCTGAAGACGGGCTCGTACAGGTGCTCACAACAGCACGCCAGCAGGGCATTATTGTGATTGGTGTTGACGTGCGCGCCAAAGGCGCAATGCAAACAGTACTCACCCACAATATCAACGCTGGATATTTGGTGTGCGATTATCTTGCCCGCAGTCTGAATGGCAAAGGCCGCGCCGCGATTCAGACTGGACCACAGGTTTCGTCAGTGATTGATCGAGTAGCCGGCTGCAAACAAGCGTGGGCTAAATATCCGGGTATTGAATTACTCAGTGAAACTGAAAATGGCGAAGGCTCGGTCTGGGGTGGCTATGTGGCAACTCAGCAATTAATCAAGCAACGCGGTCCGGTTGATATGATTTTTGCAATTAATGATCGACAAGCGATTGGCACACAGCAAGCACTAGAAAAAGCCAAACATGCGCATACCAAAATTGGCTCGGTTGATGGTTCGCAAGCGGTGGTCAATGCGATTGCGCAAGGCTCAGCCATCATTGCAACAGCAAGTCAGTCACCCAGAACGATGGGACAGCGCGCCATCACACTGGCGCTTGCGCTGCATGCGGGCGAAAAAATCAGTTCTGAATTTGAGCTCATGCAACCGACATTGGTCACCATCAGCAATGCAAAAGACTTTAAAGCATGGGATGCCAATCAAGGCAACTAATTGGCAATGTTCAGATCCAGTACTGATATTAGAATTAAGTTTCTCGACCCTCGCGTTCGGGTTTATAAAACCCCTCATATCAAGTCGACGAAGTCGGTGCAGATATATGGATCGCCTTCTCTTACTTCGCACAGCAAAAAGAGAAGCCAGTCACCGTCGTAGATTGCGGCTGTAAAATACCGTGCTGCAGGTACTCAAAGCCAACTAATTAGATGTATATCCTCAAAGCCTTTGTTGTAAATTGACTTGAAAGACATACCCAAGCAAGCACTTAGACTTAAGCCCGCAACACACTCCCCCACCGAGCACTCAACAAATAAAATAACCAGCACAAAAAAAGCCACCCGCAGGTGGCTTTTTCAATCATCAATTCAACTTAAACTTTTTTAAACACCAGCGTGCCGTTGGTGCCGCCAAAACCAAATGAATTCGAGATCGCAACGTCGATCTTCATATCACGTGCGGTATTCGCACAGTAATCCAAATCGCAGCCCGATTCAAAATCTTGCTCAAACAGATTAATCGTCGGTGGCGATACTTGATGATGCAGCGCCAAGATCGAATAAACTGCTTCAACTCCGCCTGCACCGCCCAATAAGTGGCCAGTCATTGATTTAGTTGAGTTCACGACGAGTTTTTTCGCGTGATCGCCAAAAGCAATTTTCAATGCATTGGTTTCATTCGCATCACCCAATGGCGTCGACGTGCCGTGCGCATTCACGTATTGCACTTGATCTGGATTCACACCCGCATCACGCAATGCATTCGCAACGCCACGTGCCGGACCTTCAGCGCTTGGAGCGGTAATGTGATGTGCGTCTGAACTCATACCGAAACCAGCAAGTTCTGCGTAGATCGTCGCACCGCGTTTTTTCGCGTGTTCGTATTCTTCCAGCACCAAGATGCCCGCGCCTTCGCCCATCACGAAGCCATCGCGGCCTTTATCCCATGGACGTGAAGCAGTTTTTGGATCGTCATTGCGGGTTGATAACGCCTTCATTGCGCCAAAGCCGCCAATCGCCATTTTGCAGATCGTGCCTTCTGCACCACCAGCAATCATCACATCGGCATCACCGTACTGAATAATCCGTGCCGCGTCGCCAATGCTGTGCGCACCGGTGGTACACGCCGAAACGATACCATAACTTGGGCCTTGATAGCCTTTCATAATGGAAACGTGGCCTGCAATCATATTGATCAATGAGCCTGGAATAAAGAACGGGCCGATTTTACGAGTGCCGCCTTCAAGATATGCGGCATTGGTTTGCTCAATTAATTGCAAACCACCAATACCCGAACCAATATTCACGCCAACACGCGTTTTATCCAGATCCGCAATATCATCGAGCCCCGAATCGCTAATCGCCTGCATTGCTGCTGCGATACCGTAATGAATGAAATCATCCATCCGGCGCGCGTCTTTTGGATTCACGTATTGTGAAACGTCGAAATCTTTTACTTGACCTGCAACACGGCAACCCATATCACTCGGATCAAAACGAGTGATCAAATCAATGCCAGATTGACCTGCTACTAGGTTGGCCCAGCCAGTGGCAATATCATTGCCAACAGGGGAAACTTGGCCCAATCCGGTGACAACTACTCTGCGTTTAGACACGGGTTCACTCCGCTTTAAACTGGGTATCCCCAGCCGTACTGATAACAGCCGAACAAGCTCAGCAACTGTGGCTTATCCGATATTTTTATCAGACTAAATATGAAAAAACCCCCGCGACGACACAAATGTGCCGCAACGGAGGTCGGGTCGTACTGAATTACTTGCTCAGGTGAGCTGACACATAGTCAACAGCTTGCTGAACTGTAGTGATCTTTTCTGCATCTTCGTCAGGGATTTCGCACTCGAATTCTTCTTCCAGTGCCATTACGAGTTCAACGGTGTCGAGTGAGTCGGCGCCGAGGTCGTTTACGAATGATGATTCAATCTTAACGTCAGTTTCTGGCACGCCGAGTTGCTCAGCAACGATCTTCTTCACGCGTTGTTCTAGGTTTTCCATGGATGTATATTCCCAAGCCTTTATTAGCTTAATGTTCGAAAAAAACGTTGGCATTCTACCAAAAAAACGGCATTGCAAACAGGTTTTAGGGTTTTCTTGTACAAAATGTACAAAATGTACAAGAAAATCAAAGCAAAAAAATCTGCCAAATCCAGTCAACATGCGGCTTTGCCGCCTGTTAGCCGATTAGTTCATAAACATGCCGCCATTCACATGAATGGTGTTGCCAGTAATGTATCCGGCCTTGTCCGAGGCCAAAAAGCCCACGGCATCGGCGATATCTTTTGGATCACCCAAGCGGCCCAAAGCAATATTAGCGACCAAATGTGCTTTTTGCTCATCCGGCAAGCCTTTGGTCATGTCAGTATCGATAAAGCCAGGGGCAACCGCATTCACTGTCACGCCACGGCTACCGATTTCTTTGGCCAATGATTTAGTAAAGCCAAACAAAGCGGCTTTCGCGGCGGAGTAATTGGTTTGCCCAGCATTACCCGTCGCCCCCACTACCGAAGCAATATTAATGATCCGACCCCAGCGGGCTTTCATCATATTGCGCATCACGGCTTTGGATAATTTGTAAACTGGCTTCAGATTGGTATCCATGATGGCATCCCACTCTTCGTCTTTCATCCGCATTAATAAATTGTCGCGCGTGATGCCCGCGTTATTGACCAAAATGGCAATCGGGCCAAAATCTTTTTCAACTTGCGCCACAATCGCGTCACACGCGCCATCTTCAGTAACTTGCAAACGCACGCCAGCGCCACTTGCTCCCGCAGCTTGTAAATAGCTGGTAATTGCTGACGCGCCAGAATCACTGGTCGCAGTTCCAATCACCGTCGCGCCTTGTGACGCCAACTCTAAAGCAATAGCCTGACCAATCCCACGCGATGCGCCTGTGACTAAAGCGACTTTACCCTGCAAACTCATTAAGCACTCCTTCATCGAGGTATATCTTATTGAGGCAATGCTGCTAACGACTAACAGCACATACCCAAACCATTTATTTTAATTACAATACTGACTTCAATTGCTCAAGGCTCGCGGCATCAACTAAAGCGACACCTTGCAGATCAGCAGAAATCCGTTTGTTTAAACCAGCCAAGACTTTACCTGGGCCACATTCGGCCACCACGGTCACGCCATCGGCGGCCATTTTTTGTACGGTTTCAACCCAACGTACCGGCTGATAGAGTTGACGCACCAAGGCATCACGAATTTGCTCGCCATCTTGATAAGCCGCCACATCGGCATTGTGCAATACCGGCACAATCGGCGTATTTATTTGCACCGTTGCCAATTTTGCTGCGAGTTTTTCTGCCGCAGGCTTCATCAAATCACAATGTGAAGGCACAGAAACAGGCAGCAACATGGCGCGTTTTGCGCCGCGCGCTTTACATGCCTCACAAGCACGCTCTACAGCAGCTTTACTACCGGCAATCACCACTTGGCCTGGTGAATTAAAATTCACCGCTTGCACCACTTCGCCTTGCGCGGCTTCGGCACACGCTTCGATAATCAACTCGTCGCTCAAGCCCAGCACGGCTGCCATGGCACCTGTGCCGGCGGGTACGGCTTCTTGCATTGCCTCAGCACGCAAACGCACCAATTGCAGCGCATCGCCAAAGCTTAAAGCTTCTGCCGCGACCAAGGCAGTGTATTCGCCTAAGCTATGCCCTGCCATCACGACTGGCATCGCGCCGCCTTGTGATTGCCACGCGCGCCATGCTGCTACCCCCGCGGTCAACATCAAAGGTTGAGTATTCACAGTTGCGTTAATCGCTTCGAGCGGGCCTTCTGAAGCCATCGCCCACATATCCTCGCCCAAAACACCGGAAGCCTCGTCAAACGTGGCTTTCACCACGGCAAGGTCGCTCCAGCCATTCATCATGCCGATTGATTGCGAACCTTGACCTGGAAATACAAAAGCTAAAGACATTAATTTATTCCTTTCAAACAGTAAAACGGCGCTTGAACAGCGCCGCATACAATCTATCAAATCAATATTTAACGAGCACCGAGCCCCAAGCAAAGCCACCACCAATCCCTTCCATTAACAAGGTTTGGCCGCGCTGAATCTTACCACTGCGCACGCCGGCGTCCAACGCCAATGGGATCGATGCTGCCGAGGTATTGCCGTGCTGATCGACGGTGACAATCACATTATCCATAGCCATCTGCAAATGTTTTGCGGTGGATTCAATAATGCGAATATTGGCTTGATGCGGCACCAGCCAATCAATATCAGTTTTTTCCAAGCCCGCTTTGGCCAAAGTGCTTTCAGCGACTTCCGCCAAGGCTTTCACGGCGAATTTAAACACCGCATTGCCTTCCATATACACATAGGGATTACCGACCAGCGCACCTTGTTTAGGGCGTGCGTCGGTTTTCAAAATGCCGTTGTAGCGACCATCGGCGTGCAGATGTGTGGCCAAAATGCCTGGTTCTTCAGAAGCTTTCAGCACCACAGCACCTGCACCATCACCAAACAAAATACAAGTGCCGCGATCATTCCAGTCGATCAAATTCGATAAGGTTTCTGCGCCAACCACCACGGCACATTTCGCCGCGCCACTTTTCACAAATTGATCGGCAGTGGTCAGTGCATAAACAAAGCCAGCGCATACGGCTTGCATATCAAATGCCGGAAAGCCATGTACACCGAGTTTGTTTTGCAAAATGCAGGCCGTTGATGGAAAGATATTATCCGGCGTCGTGGTCGCCACAATCAGCAAATCGACTTCGCTTTTATCAACCCCGGCGGCGGCCAAAGCGCGCTCAACGGCAATCAATGCTAAATCAGAGGTTAATTGCTCTGGGGAAGCCAAATGGCGCTGGCGAATCCCGGTGCGCGATACGATCCATTCATCGGTTGTATCGACTTGTTGCGCCAACTCGGCATTAGTAAGAATTTTTTCTGGTAAGTAAGAACCAGTGCCTGCAATACGGGAATACATCAACGTCCCCTCATTATTTTAATCTGGGTATTGTCTTGCAGCCATTTCATTACAATAGCTACAAGCCAATACCCAATCAATTTACCGTAGATTCCACCACTGCATTCAGATGCAGCAACTCTTGCTCGACCTGCTCGGTAATGCGTTGAATCATGCCAGAGCGCGCTTCCTCAACGGCTTGCGCCAACGCCCAGTAGAAAGCGTTTTTATTCGCGCCGCCATGACTTTTTACCACAATCCCGCGCAAGCCCAAGAAAGATGCGCCATTAAAGCGATCTGGATCCAATCGTGATTTAAAACGCTTTAATAAAGGCATCGCCAACAGCGCGACGAATTTGGTAAACCAATTCCGGTTGAATTCTTCTTTCAAGAAGGTGGCAATCATCTTGACCAGCCCTTCCGAAACTTTCAAGGCCACATTGCCAGTGAAACCATCGCAGGCCACCACATCAACCGTACCACGATAGATATCGTTACCTTCGACATTGCCATGGAAATTCAAACGCGTTTTGCGGATCATCTCCGCAGCCTCTTTCACCGCCTCATTGCCTTTGATGTCTTCCGAGCCAATATTGAGCAAGCCCACAGTTGGCGCATTCACATGCTTCAAAGCCGCAAACATGGCCGAGCCCATAATGGCAAATTGTGTTAATTGCAACGGCGTTGAATCGACATTGGCACCCAAATCGAGCATGGCCGTTTGGCCTTTCATCGTTGGCATTAATTTGGCAATCGCCGGGCGATCAATCCCCGGAATGGTTTTGAGCACAAAGCGTGCCGTCGCCATCAAAGCACCGGTATTACCGGCAGAAACACAGGCATTCGCCTCACCCGATTTCACCAAATTAATGGCAACGCGCATCGACGAATCTTTTTTATTTTTCATCGCCGATTGCGGTGACTCATCCATCGTCACCACTTCAGTTGCAGCATGGATACGCAAACGCGGGTGCGTTACGGCATGATGCGCTTTTAATTCAGCAGCAATAGCATCTTCAAGCCCAACCAAAACGATATTGACATCGGGATTGTCGCGCAAAAAGCGCAATGCGGCAGGCACCGTGACATGGGTACCGTGATCGCCACCCATGGCATCAACTGCGACAGTGATATCCATCAGTACACCTTAAAATCAAAAACAGAGGAACATAATCGTCAGCCCTTGAAGGCGACGACGCCCCTAAATCCACTCAAAGACTAGAATGACGAACGGCGCAAGGGAGTAATTCTCAAAGAGACACTCACTTGCGCCGTAATACTGGCTAGCTAGGCGAAGATACACCTACTCAGCTAAAACAGCCAGGTTGCGATTATTCGCCCTTAGCTTTGATCACACGACGGCCATTGTAAAAACCGTTCGGAGAAATGTGGTGTGGACGATGAACTTCACCTGTTGCTGCATCAACAGACAATGCTGGAGCAGAAAGGAAGTCATGAGCGCGGTGCATGCCACGTTTCGAAGGTGATTTTTTGTTTTGTTGAACTGCCATGTTGTAATACTCCTAAGTACTCAGTTGTTTATTCCGCTTTCCTGGTTTTCAACTGAGCCAGGGCTGCAAACGGATTAGGTTTATCGCTTGCCAATTTGGCCAGCGCGTCATCGCCATCACATACATCATGTGTTAGCGCTACTGGCAAAGCGAGTAAGATCTCATCTTCAACCAGTGTTTCAATATCTAGCTCCGGATCGATCAGAATACCTTCGAGGTCTTCATCGTGCGCCTCAGCGTCGTCGATTTGTTCCTCGGTAGCAAACTGTGTCAACACGGTTTCTGCATGGAGCTGCCAAGGCGCCGCCGATAGGCAGCGCTGACAAATCAATTGCAAAGTACCTTTCACTTCTAAATAAAGCCAAGGGCGCTGCAATTCATCCACACCACTCTCAATATGCCAAACGACTTCGCCTGATGGATTGGCTAACAGATCACTCAAGCGTGAGAGCTGCGAAAGTGGGATAGAACCTTGAAGTTCTCGACCTTCTTGCGCAAATTCCGCGCTATGAATCACCGTCATGTGGCTACTAGCTCGAACCGGAAACCGCGCATGATATAATCGACCACTACCCTCTGTCAAAGTATTTTGTGCTTTTAAGGCCTAAGTTGAACATCATGACCACGACTTCTCACGCGACGACCCCACCACAACTCGTTTTGGCGTCTACATCACTGTATCGAAAAGAACTTTTATCTCGGCTTGGTATTCCGTTTATCACCGCAGCCCCCGATTTGGACGAGTCGCCACTGCCCGAGGAAACCGCCGCGCAGACCAGCGAACGCCTCGCAATTGCAAAAGCGAAAGTACTCGCAGCGCAGTTCCCAAACAGCTTGATTATTGGCTCGGATCAAGTTGCGTTACTCAATGGCGAGCAACTGGGCAAACCAGGCAACTTTGAGCGTGCCGTTCGGCAGTTAGCAAAGATGCGCGGGCAAACCATCGCCTTTCATACGGCACTCTGTCTTTACAATACGGCCACCGGCCATACGCAAAGCCATGTCGATATTACAACCGTGACGATGCGCAATTATAGCGACGCGCAAATTGAAACTTATTTGCAGCGCGAACAACCCTACAATTGCGCTGGCAGTGCTAAAACCGAAGGTTTGGGGATTGTGATGATTGCGGCGATAGAAGGCAAAGACCCCGCTGCAATTATTGGCTTGCCGCTGATTGAGCTGATTACGATGCTCAATGCAGAAGGATTTGCGATTCTGTAATTCAACAAAATCAAAACCTTGAGTCCACGAAAGACACAAAAAGCACAAACAAAAGCAAACACTCGAGCAATCATTGGCGCAATGCTCGAATAAATTCAGGTACGCCCGAATGCTATATTTCGTGTTTTTCATGCTTTTCGTGGACAATTCAGTTTTGCTTTTCGCCCCAAACTGTAATTTCTACTCTTTTGGATCAAAATACCATGTCCGGCATTCTCTACCTTATTCCAGCCCCAATGGGGGGCGATACGCTCAATGACATTCTGCCGGCCGATGTGATTGAAATCGCCAAACGACTCACTCATTTTGTGGTCGAAAATGCCAAAACGACGCGCGCGCATCTAAAAATGTTTGGCACACCGCATGAACTACGTAGCCTGCAAATGGATGAATTATCCGAACACACCAAAGATCACGAAGTCTTTGCGCTCTTAAAACCGCTACTCGATGGGATTGACGTAGGCTTGATGTCAGAAGCAGGCTGCCCCGGCGTGGCCGACCCAGGCGCCCGTCTCGTGCAATTGGCGCATCAACGCGGCATCAAAGTTGTACCACTGGTTGGCCCTTCATCGCTCTTGTTAGCACTGATGGCATCGGGCGCGAATGGGCAAAAATTCCGTTTTAACGGTTATTTACCTTCGGATGCGACAGGTCGCGTAGCTGCGATTCGTCAACTGGAAGCCACATCAACCAAAGAAAGCCAAGCAGAGCTATTCATCGAAACGCCCTACCGCAATGGTGCGCTATTTCAAGCGCTACTAGCCAGCCTAAAACCCGGCACCCGCCTCACTGTGGCCTGCGATATTACGCTGCCCAATCAAGAAATTTTAACGTTGGAAGTTGGACAATGGAAAAAGAAACCCGAGCCAGTGATTCATAAACGGCCTACGGTGTTTATTATCCAAGCCTAGTGGGGGGGTGACGTGGGGCGGCAAAAATCCAGCGCTACCAACCCTCGCACTTGCAACTGCCATTCTCAAAGCACCGAATCAAATCGGCGCTTTGACTACAATCTGTGGCGTATATTGCCAAAAGCAATATACAGCATTGGATACAGAGCAATACCTCATCAATCAAAATAATGATGCAGTTGCTCTGCCCCGACAGGTCTGCCGAATAAATGCCCCTGAAATGCATCACAACCCATGTGCTCTAAACGCTCTTGCTGCTCGGCACACTCGACTCCTTCTGCAATCACCGCAAGATCAAAACCATGCCCCAATGAAATCACCGCTTGCGCCAGCATCGCATTACTCGGATTACAATGAAGATCACGCACAAAGCTAGCATCAATTTTTAATTGCGCGAGCGGCAAGCGTTTTAGATGCAGCAAAGACGAATAACCAGTGCCAAAGTGATCAAGCGAAAAACTGACCCCCAAGGCTTTTAACTCATTCATTTTGCCAATAATCTCATCGATATCTTTCTGCATTGCGCCTTCAGTCAACTCGATTCTGACTCGCGCTGGATTTGCTCCCGTTTGCCGCAGAACACGGATCACACTGTCTACAAAATTAGGATGAGCCAGTTGCAAGCCACTCATATTGACCGCCAACATCCAGGACTGACTCTTTGGGTATCTCGACCAAACACACAGCTGTCCTAAGGCCTGCTCTAATACCCACAAGCCCAGCGGCACAATCACCCCCGTTTCTTCGGCCATAGGGATAAACACCTCGGGCAATACTTTCCCTAAGGTAGGATGCTGCCAACGCACCAATGCTTCGACCCCAAGAATGTGCCCCGCGGCATTACACTGAATTTGGTATTCAAGAAAAAACTGCTCGCGCGTTAAGGCATCGCGCAATGATTTTTCTAAATCAGCTTGAATCGCTGCAGCAGCCTGCATTTCAGGATCAAAAAAACAAGCGGTGTTACGCCCCGCAGCCTTTGCTTGATACATAGCCACATCGGCTTTCTTGAGCAGCTCTTCGATTGAGGTTTGCTCGGCCAAAAACAATACAATACCAATACTCGGGGTACTCAAATGCTCAATACCGCACAAGCTATAGGGCCGACCAAGCGTCTCCAAAATTTTAGTGGCAACCCATTTTGCCTGATTAGCAGCCTCAGCCTCATGCAAACTAAGCGCTTCCAGCAAAATGACAAACTCATCCCCACCCAAGCGCGCCACACTATCACTTTCCCGAACGCACGACAGCAAACGCGCCGAAACTTGCTGCAGTAAAACATCCCCCACATCATGACCATGCGTATCGTTCAATTGTTTGAAATGATCCAAATCTAAAAACATCACCGCGCCATAATGCCCAGAGCGCGCAGAGGCGATCATCGCTTTTTTGATTCGATCCATCAGCAATCGGCGATTAGGCAAGCCGGTTAGCGCATCATAAAATGCCAAACGGTGAATTTCTTGAGTCCGTTGATGCTCTTGCGTAATGTCGCTCACCAAGCCAATAAAAATAGCCTGTCCTGCGCGCGTCGTTTTTGAAACAGACAATCTCATCGGAAATAAACTGCCGTTTTTACGCCTGCCGACCACTTCGCGCGGCTGACCGATCACTCGGTGCTCCCCCGTATCAAAGTGGTGACGCAAATACGCATCGTGGTGGCTTGCATGTGGCTCTGGCATCAATATGGAGACATTTCTACCCACGATTTCATCCGCTTGAAAACCAAAAATGCGACTCGCCGCCGCATTAAAGCTCTCAATCACACCATCGACACCAATCGTAACCACCCCGTCGACCATATTGTCCAAAATGGTTTGTGTATGCTGCGCGGCTTCTTGTTGTTTTTTTTGATCCTGCGCTAGCTGCCTCTCTGCGCGATCGTGCTCAATTGCCAAGCCAATCAAATAAGCCGCGCGCTTAATCGCTTGCAGCTCAATCGCCTGTGGCGAGCAAGGATAAGCATGGTAATTTGCAAAAGTGCCTAACACCTTGCCCTTGGTCGAGATAATGGGAATAGACCAGCACGACGCTAATCCGTGTGAGAGCGCCAAAGCGGCATAATCTTGCCACAGTGGATCGCTGGCGATATCCGCCACAATCGTCGACTGCCCAGTGTAGGCCGCCGTGCCACAAGAACCGACTCCCTGACCAATCGTCAAACCATCAATGGCAGCACAATAATCCGCCGGCAAGCTTGGCGCGACGCCATGTGTTAAGTGCAAGCCACACTCATCTAACAATAAAATTGAACACATTGTCCCGGGAAAAGTCGCCTCAAAACTGCGCGCAAACTGCTCAAGTATGGTTTGCAGAGGGGCGTCTGCCACTTGCAGTTTCAGCATTTCAAGTTCATTGTCGACTTGCTGCTGCAGTTGCTTTTGCTCGGTGATATCAATCGTCGAACCAATAATATATTGCGGCTTACCTTGCTCATCATACAAAGGATTCTTTACCACATAACCAACCCGATTTTGCCCATGCTTAGCACTAAAGAATGTTTCTTCGGATGAGATCGTTTGATGCGCTTCAAAAACACTCAAATCACGCAGAAAAAATCGCTGCCATTGCTCAGCTGGAAAAAACTGCTTAATTTTTTCACCTTTCACCACTGAAAAAGGAACACCTAGTGCTTCTTCACATGCTTTATTCATCAGCAAAGCATTGCCCTGTGCATCTTTGACAAAGCACTGAACTGGCAAAGCATCCAGAAAATCTCGAAAAAAATCGAAATCTTCCGCGGCGAGCTTGTTTATCGGCATGTAAAAAGAGATTCCTCTGCTTATTGTATTCAAATCAACAACATGCAAACCATCACGTTAATATCACATCATTCATCATGGCTGAGAAAACACTGAATAGCAAAACACCAACAACACACCGAGCCAGAGCTCAAAATTGGCGTGGCGGATTTCAGTAACACAGATTGCACTTATTATCTTTTGCTTTGATTTTTTTAGACTAAATTGCAAATAATTCAGTTGTTATACAACGCTAACAGTATGCCCAAAACTAAAGCCCTGTTTATATTCATGATGTGTGTCGCCAGCAACGTTATTGCTGCGCCACAGTGCCCCGCTATGATTAAAGTGGCCTTTTATGATTTCGGCTTGCTCTATTCAGCCGGCAAAGGAATCGATCGAGATGTGATTGACGAACTAAAACAGCGAACAGGCTGCCATTTTGTCAGCACCGTTTTACCGCGCGCACGGATTTGGAAAGATCTCGAGTCTGGCGAGATCGCGATGAGCGTGTCGGGAATACAAAATCCTGCTCGCGAACAATTTGCATGGTTTGCCCCCTATCTCAACATCAAAAATATCAGCGTCATTTCTAAAAACCTCAGCACCACAATCAACTCTTTTGAAGACTTTTTAAACACCCCATCGCTACAGTGGGGCGCAGTTCGCGCCTTTAAACACGGCGAAACACAAGACCAATTCTTAACTCAACTACGGGAACAAAATAGATTGCTTGAAACCGCCAGTGCTGAACAACTCTTTGAGCTACTCAAAGCGGGCCGCATACACGGTTTATTTTCACAAAGTCCCGTATATGGCTACTACATTCCTAAGCTTGGCATGCCGCATTTGATATCGATCCACGATTGGGCACCGCTCGAAAAACCAGTACCTCACGGTCTGATTCTATCGAAAAAACACTTCACAGCCAGTGAAGCTGAGCAATGGAAAAATATCATTCAGACCATGAATACCGACGGCACCATGCAGCGGATTTTAGGCCAGTACTTAACCCATACTGAAGTCAAAAAAACGCTGCATAACAGCCCCTAGCTACCGCTCGTCAACTCACACAGGAAAATCATCCTTTCACCTGAGAATCGGCATTATTTACCTATTAATTCAGTACTTTAAGACGATATAACAACTAGAGACCCATACTGATTTGATGAAGGTGATTGAAATGTCGCTCCAAATTTCCAGCTCCAGCAGCATGACCAGCAATCTTTCTATTAGCAAAGCCAGCGCTGACATGAAACAAATCAAGCCCAGCGAACAGACAGCAGCAAATACTGCAGACAAAGTCATACTCACTGGGCAAACTCCAGAAGCGCTCACTTATAGCAAGCCTCGCGTGATGCCCGCCGAACTGACCACCATGCTCGAAGACTCTGAGCGTCAGGTAGAAGCAATGATGAATTTGATTCGCCCCTTGCTGGAACAACAAGGCTTGACGATGTCCAAAGTCATCAGTGGAGAGCAAAAACTGACGGTAGACCAAGACACCATTGATGCCGCAAAAGCTGCAATCTCTGAAGATGGCGAGATGGGGGTAAGAAAAGTCTCTGAGCGCATTTTAAGCTTTGCCAAATTTGCAATCGGCGATGATCCTGCACAAATGAAAAAAATCCGCGATGCCGTCGAATTAGGGTTTACTCAAGCTAAAGAAGCGCTAGGTGGAACGCTGCCGGAAATCAGCCAACAAACCTACGACACAATCATGGCCGAATTTGACCGCTGGGAACAAGAAGGAATACCTAGCGGCGCAACCGTTAGTCTGCGCCAAGCAGAGCCAAACCAAGACAAACTCAATTAACTTGCTTGCGGCTGCTACGCGTCACCACTTGCCGCTTACCCACCATGGGAGTGCTCAGCGACTGCACCGTAGCAGCAAATTATCAATGCGGCTCAGCAAACTCAGCAGCTGCATTTCAATTTTCCGCCCTCAAAAGTTGACTTATATATTTCAAACTACTTTCACAAAAAAGAAATAATTTAACTAAACCTTCACATTCAGCAAGCAAAACTCTGTCATAATCTTGAATGGTTTTGAATATGAGTTTTCGGTAATGCGTAAAATATTGATCGCCAATCCCAAAGGCGGCAGCGGTAAATCAACCCTATCCACGCATTTAGCAACTTACTTTGCCTGGCAAGAAGACACCGTGATGTTAGGCGATCTAGACAAGCAGCATTCGAGTCACCATTGGCTTGATTTACGCCCCAGCACCCTACCGTTTATCCATCGCTGGGATATCGGCGACGATAAAGTTGCACGCCCACCCAAAGGCTGCCAAGTCGCTATTTTGGACACCCCAGCGTGCTTTAGCGGAAAAAAACTCAAGCATGTCATCAATAAAGTCGATCACGTCATCGTCCCTGTACTGCCTTCTGCATTTGATTTATGGGCCTGCGCTGATTTTTTTGCCGAATTAGCCGAATTAAAATCGGTGCGCCATGATGAAGTAAAAATTGGCGTGGTCGGCATGCGCGTGAATCCACGTACACAATCTGCTCAACAATTACCCGATTTTCTGAGTCGCTACGACCTACCACTACTCACTTGCTTACGCGATACGCAGCTCTACAACCAAACGATACAGCGTGGCATGACATTATTTGATTTGCCCCACTCAAAAACAGAGCGTGACCGTGAAGAATGGCAGCCGCTGATTGATTGGCTCCATATACGTTAAGCACTGAGTACTTGATCCAACATCCCGCTCGTCACAGCGGGATTTTTTTAAAACAGATCAAACACAAGGTTCTGCCCTAAATACAAGTAGACATGTATATCAGCAAAAGCGTTTACACGCATAGCTTTGAGCAATATACGCTTTGATTTCCATAAAAAAACGCCACGATCAAATCGTGGCGTTTTTCATCAACCCAGCAATGCTGGGTCAAAGTCTAACTTATTGCTTGATGCCGTACACTTTGCCGTTTGGCAGAGTCAGCGTTACGTTGCTTGGTACAGTCAGAGGCATAAACACACGCATACCGATAGTGATCGTTTTGCCTGGGCTGAAGTCAGTTACACCCCATGTTGTGCCAACAGTACCCGCTTTGAGCTCGTACGATAGACGGTGGAAACCATTTGGCAAGCCGCCAACGTTCCCTACGGTGCTAGATGCAGGAACCGCAGACCAAGTACCGCCGCTGTAGATATCAACGAGGTTTTCTACACCGTTACCAGCTGGTGGATCGCTTGGTTTCAGGTATTGAACTTCAGATGGTACCAATGGAGTTGATGGGGCCACGTTGAACGACACTTTCGCGCCAGTCAAATCAACATTAGAGTTGTTTTTCAGTTTCACACCAATAGCGAGTGGGTAGTTATCATCGCCTTTTGGTTTGAAGCCAACCAAATCCAATGTCACATCCAACACGTCAGCTGGTTGAACAAACTTCTCATCACCTGCTTTCACACCATACGGTGTTGCTGCACGCAATTTGTTTGCTGCAAGAGCTGTCAAGTAGCTACCCATGCCGTATGAAGAAGTACCATTTTGAGCTGGCGTGCTGTAGTCACCCGCCATTTCCCAGAACATGATACCGCCAGCGCCTTGATCGATTGCGTACTGCACTTTAGCTGCAAATGATTTCTCATTTTCAGTCGACAAGAACACTTTCTTCGTTGGGTTCCACAGCCAAGATGATTTTGCAACATCATCAAAGTATTCGATGTAGCTGCCAGTCACTTGGTTCGCTGGCTTAGTTACATCATGACCGTATTGAGCAACGTATGGAGTTGGCAAGCCATCACGCAAGTTGTTCACGTGCCACAATGGATTCACACCGGCAAACATTTCATTGCCAGCTGCATCACGGTCAAACCACAAGTTATCGATACCTTGTGCACCGAAGCCGCATGGTGCACCCGCTTTCGCGCTCAATGCATCAGGACCTAAGTTACCACCAGTACCGAGGTAGCACTTAGTTTGATCAGCCAGAGCAGAAATACCCCATAGACCATTAGTGCCGCCAGTTACGTTTTGTGAACCGCGAGTGTAGTACGGTAAACCGATATTGATACGACCACCTGCCAATGCAGTACGGAAGTATTTATACGCCCAATCAATGTTCAAGTAGCCTTGCGAATTGTAGTAATGCGCATCACCACCTGAGTAGATTTTCGCATCAGCGATTTCATTGTCTTTACCTGTGTCATACAAGGCCGCATTGTGACCTACGAAGTGGTTCCACGCACCATGCAAGTCATATGTCATCATATTAACGTAATCGAGGTATTTAACCGCTTCGAAGTCTTCCATACCGCGTAGCAAGTAGCCTGACGATGGTGATGCAATCGTCAACATGTAGTACTTGTTATCCGCAACGGCTTGTTTGTCCAACTCGTTACGCAGTGTTTTCATCAAGGCCATATAGCCTTTCCACAAATCACCACGTCTTGCATTACCGATCTTCCAATCTTCTGGATTACCGGCATCATTCATTGAAGTTGGATATTCATAGTCGATATCGATACCATCAAAGCCATATTTCTTCACGAATGCAGCAGCTGATTTAGCAAACGTATCGATACGATCTTGACGTACAGCACCGGTCACAGGGTCAGTCGTCAAGGCATAGAAGCCACCACTTACGGTACGGCCATCAGCTTCATTAAAGAAACCACCAGTTTCAGCCCAGCCACCAACAGAAAGCAGCAATTTCACGCCATTCTTGTTGTTGGTCTTCAACATGTTGAAGTGGCCTTTGTATGGCAGATTAGGATTCAATGCGTATTTCGCACCTTTCTCTGGCCATTCCATACCTACTGAAGAATTATTTGGATCGGCTTCATTACCGATTGAAACTTGCCATTGATCATTCACGTGTGCAAACGCATAGTTCACGTGAGTGATATCACCCCAAGGCACATCTGCACCTAGGTATGCAGGCTGACCGTTTTTACCAGTACGCCAGTTAGTGAAGTAACCGATGCTACGGCGTTTCATGTTGTTAGCGAGTTTTTCACGACCTGCGGTATCGTAAGCATTGCAATACGGTACGTTAGCGACGTCAGACACCAAGCCAGCTGGGCGGCATTGATCTTGCGAGCCAACCACACCTGTTGGAGTTGGTGTTGGCGTTACGACTGCAGTTGCAGTTGGTGTTGGCGTCACGACAGTGGTCGCCGTCGGAGTTGGCGTTACCACTTTAGTTGGTGTTGGGGTTACAACCGAAGTAGCGGTTGGTGTTGGCGTCACAACTAAAGTCGCTGTCGGAGTTGGCGTCACGACTTTCGTTGGCGTTGGAGTAACAACTGAAGTTGCAGTTGGAGTTGGGGTCACGACAGTTGTTGCAGTCGGAGTAGGCGTCACAACTTTAGTTGCTGTTGGCGTTGGCGTTGCAGTGGCATCGCAAGGGCCAAGATCCAACCAAGGTTTACCTGAGCCAACGTTAGTCGCTGGTTCATTGCCTTGTGTCCACCATTGAGCTTTATAGTTACGACCATTCGAGCTCACCAATGCGCCGCCATTGTAGGCAGTTGCGGCATTCCATGCTGCGTAAGTACATGCGCCAGCAGGTGGTGTTGTTGCCGTTGGTGCAGTCGTTGCTGTTGGACCAGCGGTAACGACCGTCGTTGGTGTTGGCGTTACAGTGCCGCCACTTAAAGCTTCCCAAGGGCCCCATTGCTCGGCACCAGGCACGTTACCTTGAGTCCACCATTTAGCTTTGTAGTCTTTGCCAGAGTAGGTCACAACGTCGCCAGCGACGTAAGTAGAAGTGCTATTCCACGCAGTGGCAGCAAACGCATTGACTGAGATCATTGCAATAGCGGCCGGGATAGCTGCAAATGCGATGCGATTCAAATGGGACATTAAAGTCTCCTCCATATTATTGATTGGCATTCATGCTGCAAAATAATTGGTCTTATCCTGCAGCCTAGGGCTGTTACCATTTTGTAAGAAACCAGGCATTAACCCCTGCTGACCGACCGCTTCACTTCTAGGCCGACCTCGGCAATTACGATTAATACTGAAGCCAAATCCCTTGTCAACACCCCAAACTCAAACAAAAATAATTCACGTCTAGCAAAACAGTAACACTCGGAAATTTACTACAAAAAGCAACAAGCCCCATTTTTTCGCACCGCAACATAAAAGCAGTAAACCAATGATTAATATGAATTAATTAGCATCAAAAATGCAGCGCAACACATTAATTAGCATTTACTGATGTAACTAATTGAAGTTTATTGCAGTAGTTAAAACGACAAAAACTTTGCTCAACGCGATACATTTGTGACGAAAATCTCATGTTTTTCTAGCGCCAAAAAAAAGTCGAATCGACAATCTTTCTTTAATCTTTCTTCTTTATTTCTTGAAAGGAATTGGGTATTTTGCCGAGCTCGCGGCAAAACACTGGTATTAAACACGCTCAATAAGCAACGAATAGCCGCGCTCCTGCCTTGCCCTTGCGGCTCGTCTCTGTTAAAAACAAATCTCATTCATTGCCTGCTATTGAATATGCTGATTCGCAAACTATTTAAATTTGAAAACGCCCATATTGTGCGCAACTGCTCATCCGAGCGCTGTCGTACTTCGATTCACGGTCACAGCTATAAAATAGAAGTTTTGCTCGAAGCCGATGCATTAGACAACGGGCAGATGGTTTACGACTTTGGTTTGATGAAAGGTACGATTCGCGATGTGATTGATGCGTTTGATCATGCCATTTGCTTTTGGGATAAAGACGACGCGGAATACATCCGCTTATGCAAAATTTTTTCAGCGCGCTGGATTTCCATGCCCGTATCGCCATCAGCGGAACAATTTGCACGGCTGTTTTTTGTGATTATTGATCAAGTGCTGGCGCAAACCGTGATGGCCAATGGCGAACATGATGTTCGATTGCATTCAATCATCGCGCACGAAACCGAAACAGGTTACGCACAAGCCTTTCGCCACGATGCCTACAATCCTCGGATGGGCGAAATTCAACTATCGCAGATTGAGTTTTCAGCGCAATGCCAGCAAGAATGGATTGATCCTGCGATGTATCAAAAACTACTCGCGGGCGTGAAATTCACCAACCCAGTAGTGCCGCAGCAAGTTCAATAAGCCCAGCGACACAGTAAAAAGCCCGCAAGGATCATTCCATGCGGACTTTTTAATTGGCGTTCTCCAAGCGAATTAAATCGCCCCACTTTTTAGCAGTAAGCCTGCCAAAATTAAATCCTGCGGATACGTCACTTTCAAATTCCACGGGCTGCCCATGATGAGTTTTGGCGATTTTCCCAAGCGTTCTAATGCACTGGCTTCATCGGTGATATCTGCCACATGTTCAGGTAACGCCGCTTGCAGCGCAGCAAGCAATGCTTGCTGACGGAACATTTGCGGCGTTTGCGCTTGCCACAATCCAGCGCGCGGCGTTGTGCGGGCGATGCTCTGCTCCTTGCTTGCAATCTTAAGGGTATCTGCGACTGGCACAGCTAAAATACCGCCTACTGCGTCATACTCCAACTGAGTAATCATTTCATCGACTTGCTGGCTACGCAAACAAGGCCGCGCCGCATCGTGCACCAATACCCATGCATCGGACTGCGGTAATGCCGCCAAGCCATTCATCACCGATTCTGCACGGCTGTCCCCGCCAACGCGCAGCACCAGCAGGCGTGCAAACGATGCGCCGAGTAAGGCTGGCCAGTCGTAGCTCTCCCACCATTCATCTGCTGGTGAAATCACCACGGCCACTTGCGCCAAGCGCGTTGCGCCCAACAAAGCGCACAGCGTGTGCGCAATCAGCGGTTGACCGAGCAAATCTAGATACTGTTTCGGCGTGGCGGATGCCATGCGGCTCCCGCTACCTGCAGCGGGCACCAAAGCAATCGCACTCATTTTGCATCGCCCTCCGCAGCTTCATCGACATCCAGTGCATTGTAAACTTCGAGGATTTCTATTTCTGGATGAGCCGCTTGCCATGCGTCAAGCACATCGGCAAGGGCCTGATCGTTGAGTGCCGCGAACCCCATTTGACGCTCGGGCTGCCATTCGCTGACAACATCCCCCTTTTGATCATGCTGCTCATGCGGAGTGCCTTCGCTGCAGGCTTTACACAATAAACGCAGATTGCTAGCCCAATCTTCAACAGCCAGCTCTAAGTTTTTTATTAATTTATCAAGGGTATGAACAGCTAGCTCATCAGGAATATTGGCTTCCAGCACATACGTCGAGTAGTTCGAGCGTTGCCAAAACTCAAGCCAATCAAACACTGGGACTTGTTGACCATTGAGTTCACGCGTGCCACGCGGCGCGCCGTCAATTAACACAATATCGTGATAACGCACCCCACAATCGGGCATCGGCACGCTGACAATCTGTGCGCGTGCCGGATCAAGGCGATTGGCCCACAGCACTTCAACCTGATCGCCTTGTGTAATTCTCACTGGAATTGAGCCAAGTTTTAAATCAGGAGCGAGGCCTGTACTGGCGTCCAAAGTAACACCGAAAAATTCCCACGCCAGCGCTGCAGTTGCCCAATCCGATAATGCAGTCGCAGCGATACCCAGATTCCACCACGCGGCTTCGTCTTCCGGATTCAATTCAGCGGCACGGCGGTTATAGCGCAGTGACTCGACCCAGCGGCTTTGATATTTATACAGCAGCGCCAAATCGTAGTTAGTCACCGCGTCTTGTTCATCAATCGCCAGCGCGGCCAAAAAATGCTGTTCGGCCAAGGCTTCGTCATCATCGTCCCACGCGGCGTGCGCAGCAGCTTTAAGTTCGCTGGTATTCATGCATACGCTCATTGTGGATTCGCCTCGTTCGTCGCTAGCGGCTCTAATTCGCGCCACACGCAAGCACCTTTGACCGTTTTATCCAAGGCATCGAGGTATTTCTGATGCAGCGCGAGTTCTTCAGGGCTGGCCTGCGTCACAATCAGCGGCTTGCCGCTACTGCGGCGTTCCAAATTACTGGCGTTTTCTTCGGCTGTTGGCGCAAAGTCGATCAATAAACTGTCTTGCCCGCGCGTCATCGCCATATAGACTTCGGCGAGCAATTCACAGTCGATCAAAGCGCCGTGCAAAGTTCGGCCTGAGCGATCGACTTCATAGCGATCACACAGCGCATCCAAACTATTGCGCTTACCCGGCCACAGGTCTTTGGCCATTTTCAGCGTATCGGTAATGCTATCGACGTAATCTTCAATTTTGCCGCGCCCGAGCCGACCCAGCTCCATATTCAGGTAGCCAACATCAAATGGCGCATTATGAATAATCAGCTCGCTGCCTTTCACAAAATCGAGAAACTCATCGACAATGGCGGCAAACTTAGGTTTATCGGCCAAAAATTCGGTCGTTAATCCGTGAACATTCAAAGCGCCCTCTTCCGAATCGCGCTCCGGGTTCACAAAGCGATGAAAATGGCGCTCTGGTTTGGATAATTTGCGATCGATCATTTCAACCGCCGCCACCTCGAGCAAGCGATTGCCGTCTTCAACACGCAAACCGGTCGTTTCAGTATCTAAAAAGATTTGGCGCATGCCAGTTCCCCACACAACAATGGGGCTATTGTAACTGATGTTCGCACCAGCCTGCGCCCAGCACGGGTAAATCCAAACTCAAAACCAGAGTCCACGAAAAACACGAAAGAAAGGCAAAAAAACGAAGCCGCTTAAATTTCTATGCCTGACAAGCTCATGGGAGCGGGCTTGCCCACGAAAGCATGGCCAATACAAAACAAAAATGAATCCATACTCAGCACCGTCGCGCGCAAGCTCAATCGAGCAAATTCAATGCATTGTCTTTTTTCGTTTTTGTCTTTTTTCTTGGACTCCCATTTTTACGTTTTTTCCTCAATAGGCCGCAATTCATTTTTTTTCGACAAGTCATTCAAATCATTTCGCCGCAGCATTTTGTGCAAAATCGTATGATTGAAAGCATCAAAAAGGATGACTTATGCCACGCACATTATTTATTAGTCATGGCGCACCAACGCTAGTGATTGACGATACTCCAGCCCACGATTTCCTGATTTCGCTCGGCCAAACCCAGCCACGCCCCAGGCTCATCGTGATGATTTCCGCGCACAATATTCAAACACACACCACGGTTGGTATCGCCCAACAATGGCGAGAATGGCACGACTTTGGTGGCTTTGCGCCTGAGCTATACGAAATGCAATATCGTCCGGAGGGCGATGCTGATTTTGCCCAGCGCCTAGCGCAGCAGCTCGCCAACGCAGGGCTCACTATCGCAGTCACCGATGATTCCGCGCTCGATCATGGCGCGTGGGTGCCGCTGAAACTGATGTACCCCAACGCCGATGTGCCGGTGATAACAATCTCATTGGCGCAAACTATGGATGTGGCTACCCATTGGGCTTTGGGTGAACGCTTAGCTGAAATTCTGCCGGATGATGTGTTACTGATTGGCTCGGGCAGTATCACGCACAATTTGCGCGATGCATTTAGCCGCATGCAAACGGGCAACACTAAATTTGAGATCGAACCGTATGCGTCTGAATTCATTGCTGCAACTTATTCAGCACTCGATACCTATAGCAAACAAGATTGGGAGCAGTGGCAAAACAGCCTGCCACACGCCCGCCGAGCTCACCCTACACCGGAGCATTTCTTACCCTTGCTGATCGCTCGTGCCGCAGCAGGCTCGCTCACCCATCCACAAGCAGCACATCAAAGCATTTCACTAGGCGTACTGGGCATGGATGTGATTGCTTTTGATACAAAAAATAAGAAAGAAACCGCCACAGATTAAGCTATAAATCTACAACAAGTCGGATAAACAGGAGGGGTCATGCACTCTGATTTGCAGCGACTAGCAAAAATCGCGCGCCAGCACCCTCGCATCGCACTCCGTCTTTATCAGCAAATCGAAAAATCGGCGAACCAGCAAAACGACTACGCACTGCAATTAGATGCGCTCTACCAACGCTACTTTACGCTGGAACGTATCGGCGAAGCCGCCAGCATCGAGGCTGAGCTCAAACTGGCGCTGACGATAGCGGAAGAACATACGCTCGCTTGGCAAGCGGGTCGACTGTTTGAAGCGCTAGGCCGGATTCACTACACCCGTAGTGAATATCGGGAGGCACTGCAATACTGGACTCGCTGCATTGATACCAGCTTACTGAGTGGCGATATCGCCTCAGGCATTGAAGCCAGAATTGGTCTGAGCCAAATTAGCAATGAATTGGGCGATCCGGGCCAAGGAACTCGCTACTTTAAAGATGCCGAACAACTCATCAATAAAATTGACAATCCCTATCTTGCCAGCAAGCTAGCCATCAATATCGGGGTCAATCATTTTTATTATCCTGACGAGCTAGAACAATCTGAAGCGCAGTTTTTACGCGGCTTGCACTACGCAACCTTGGGTAATATCAAAGAGTATATTGCAGAGTCGCACTGGCATTTGGGGCACATTTATCTAGAGCAAAACCGCCTCGACGCCGCCAAAAATAGCGTTCATATTGCGCTAAGCATGGCCGAAAAGTGTAGCTATCAATGGTTACGTGGCGTCTGCTATGACACATTGGCGCAGATTTTATTCAAACAACATGATTTTGCCGGCGCCCAAACTCACTGTGAAACAGCGCTTTCTTTCGCCAAAGAAAGCAATTCGTTATTACAACAAATTGAGCATTTACGCTTACTGATTGCCATTCACGAGCTCAATGGCAATTTAGTGCAAGCCATGCAATACGTGCATGAAATGCACGCAACCCAAGCGCAAATGAATCTACTCAGCGCACCTGACCGATTACAAGTACTAAAGAAATACGACTTAACGCAGAAATCTGTCAGCGAACAGTTGCTCGAACTCGCAGCCACCCCAGAAATTAATCTCGGTCAGCAAGCCTCATTGCAATTACTACTTAATGAAACAGCACGCATTTTGCAATTAGACTGGGTCGGCATATGGCAACTCAATACCCATACCATGAACTATGAGTGCAAAGCCCAATCGCATAGCAACTCGCCGATTCGCGGCATAATCAGCCAAGCAGAAACCCCCAAGTATCACCAATTTATTCAAAAAATCAGTCAGGCGGTGATTGCGCCCGATGCCCGATTTCACCCCGCTGCAAGTGAAATGCCCCTGGTATTTGGTGAACAAAAACCGCAATCTTGTCTCGACTTCCCCTTGCAAAGCCACAATCAGCCTGTGGGCATGGTGAGTTTCATGCAAATCAAGCAGAGCAATATCTGGCAGCGAGAGCAAATTCTGCATTGCAGCCATGTGGTGCATTTATTTGAACGAGTGTTTGCCAATACGGAACGAGACAAAATTCAAGCTGAGTTACAAAGAAATGAAAAAATGGCCTCGCTTGGACGACTTGTCGCCGGGATTGCCCACGAAATCAACACCCCAATTGGTATTGGCGTGACGGCCAGTAGCACTCTACGCAGTGAATTAGCACAAATCGCCAGCGCAATTGACAGCGGCAAACTCGGAAAAAACCGTTTGCTGAACTTTGTCAAAACAGCGATGGAAAATGTTTTAGTAACCGAGCGAAACTTACAACGCGCGGCCGAACTGGTGAAGAGCTTTAAAGAAATAGCCGTTGATCAAAATAGCGATGTCCGGCGCATCATTAACGTGAATGACTACTTGAATGAAATCTTGCTAAATTTATCCCCCAGCATCAAACATACACCGTATCGCTGGGTAGCCAAATGTGAGCCTTATATTCAGGCAGATACCTACCCTGGCAGCCTTTCACAAATCATTGTTAATTTAATCAATAACAGCCTATTACACGGTTTTGAAGGCCGCGTACATGGCCTGATGCAAATTGAATTAACACAGGGAGCGGCAGGAGAATTGATTTTAGATTATCGCGACGATGGCAATGGCATGGACGACCACACCCAAAAGCACATTTTTGATCCATTTTTCACGACCAAGATGGGGCGCGGCGGCAGCGGTTTGGGCATGAATATTGTTTATAACCTGATTACCCAACAGCTCAAAGGCAGCATTGAAATTCACAGTCAGCCTAATCAAGGTGTGCACTTTCATTGTGTTTTTCCAGTCCTACCCAACTAGGCGCTGTTGGCGTTTATTTTACGCATCGCGGCAAAACGATGTTCGAGGTGAAGCCACCGTCAACAAAGCCTAGCAGCCCAAAGACTCAACGCCGCGATTGGCCAATTGGTCGGCACGCTCATTACCGGGATTACCAGCATGGCCTTTCACCCAGCGCCATTGCACCGTGTGCCGTGCCACTTGTTCATCGAGCATTTTCCATAAATCTTCGTTTTTCACCGGCTGCTTGGCGGCGGTTTTCCAACCGTTTTTTTTCCAGCCGTGAATCCACGTTTCGATGCCATTTTTAACGTATTGTGAGTCGGTATGAATCGTCACTTCGCAGGAACGCGTCAAGGCCGCGAGCGCGGAAATAACACCGAGCAATTCCATCCGATTATTGGTCGTATGCGCTTCGCCGCCAAACAACTCTCTCTCGTGTTCGCCATATTTCAAATAAGCGCCCCAACCTCCCGGGCCCGGATTGCCTTTACAAGCACCATCAGTGTAAATTTCGACCATCTTTGATTCACTTTCGGATTAGATCATGCGCAAGATTGCGATGAAGATCAGTTGCGTTTTGGCGCTCAGTTTAACCGCTAGCCACAGTTTCGCGGCGACTTTTTGCCCGTGGAAAATCCCGAACGAGGCGAAAACAGAACGTTTTATTAATCTCACCGTGGTGCAATTTGTCGATTTGGGCGACGACGATGTCAAAATCGCCTTTGGCGGCGGTAATTTGGGCAGCGGCTACGATATTCGAATTTCAACTAAAAACCGTGAGGAAGGCAACAAAATCATCAAATCGATGCAGGACACCGCCAAGCAATGCGCAAAATAAAGGTATTGCTATATAGCCATTATTAAATAAAGACTAAAGAGCAATACCCTCTTCATTTGCAACGATCCTTGCCTGCTTGCTGCCGCATTTTCTCTACCACGACGGCCGCAGTTGGATTCACCGCAACGCTGCGCCAATGCGGCTCGATCACATGCATGCCACAGACTCGCTTAACAGCTTCAAGACAATAAACGCCGCCGCCCGCAGGCCATAAACGATCACCGGCTTGATCAAAAAAGCGACTTTTTTCTAACCACCCCGCCCGCTGAATCGGTGGCCGATAGCACAAATGTTCATCATGCACGGCTTGTAAATCCAGCTCGGTGAGCCAATCTCTTAATTTTGGCAAGGCCACAAAATTGCCTTTCCACGGCATATCTTGATTCGGTTTTAGGCGGCGCAAGCCCCATAAACTCCATGGGTTAAACCCAGTAATCAGTAAGCGACCTTCCGGGCGCAACACGCGTTGACATTCACGCAAAACTGCGTGCGGATCAGGAGAAAAGTCCAGCACGTGCGGTAGCGCGATCAGATCAAGGCTTTGCGCATCAAAAGGTAATTCATGCGCAGCGCATTTGAGTTGTGTGCCGGCGGCTTCTCCCGCTTGCAGGCGCCATGGCATCCGATTGCTACGCAAGCAATCGATTTGTGGCAATTCCAGTTGGATGGCTTTGTAGCCAAATAGATCAACCGCTGCGCGTTCAAACCACGCAGCTTCGCTCAATGCGACATATCGCCCTAGCGGAGTCGCCAGCCAAGCGGCAAAATGGTCAAACTCAGCATTCATGACAGTGGCTCACAGGATTTTTATCGCATATGCTCAAAATTAGCTGCCTTCCTATTTTTACTGATAATTATATCTGGCTACTGCAAAACGATCAGCAGGTCATCGCGGTCGATCCGGGCGATGCTGCGCCACTCAAAACTTGGCTCGCTGCGCACCAGTGCGAACTCTCAGGCATCCTCATCACGCATCACCATCACGATCATACGGATGGGCTGGCTGAATTAGCCCGGCCAGACCTTCCTATTTATGGACCGGCAGGGATTAAATACGTGAACCATGTATTGGCAGGCGGTGAAACCATCACCCTGCTGGATACCACGTTTCAAGTCATCGCCACCCCCGGTCATACGCTTGATCACCTTAGCTACTTTGGTGCTGGCGCGCTATTTTGCGGTGACACCTTGTTTGCCGGTGGTTGCGGCCGACTATTTGAAGGCAGCCATGAACAACTATTTCATAGTTTACAGCGCCTTGCCGCCTTACCGCCTCAAACTTGGGTCTGCTGTACCCACGAATATACGCTGAGCAATTTACGTTTTGCGCTAGCGGTAGATCCTACACATGCGGACACTCTAAAACGTCAGTCCATTGAAAGTGAAAAACGTTCCCGAAACCAGCCCACTTTGCCCAGCACTATTGCGCTCGAACAGGCGACCAATCCCTACTTGCGCGTCGATGATGCCGCGTTTGCGTCAGCTATAGCGCAGCAAACTGGCTGTAGAAACACCGCTTTAGATTGCTTCACTGCATTAAGGCGCTGGAAAGATACTTTCCGTTAATCAAATAATCGCTGCTAACGCGTTGACACAGCATGAAAGCGAGCTTTAGTATCGGCAGATTCAGATTATCACTCAATGGGACACGGCTCATGAAGCTACGACTGCCTGCGCTCATCTTATCCGCTTGTTTATCCGCTTCAGTATCGGCAGCAGACCCTGCCAAGATCCGCCTCGATTACAATCTGAGCATTCCTTCAGGTCAGCTCGATGGCGACACCGCCAAAGTAATGGATGCCTTATTTGGTAATGTGATTACCGCCCCCATGGAAAAAGATCTGTGGATGCGCGTTCGCAAAGGCTTTGCAATTCCCGATATTGATAGCCCATTAGTTAGCAAATGGGAAAATTACTACGCCAGCCGCCCTGATTATCTGAATCGAATTATCAATCGCAGCACGCCTTATCTGCATTTTGTCGTGGAAGAAGTCGAAAAACGCGGCATGCCGATGGAGTTCGCGCTGCTACCGATGATTGAATCGGCCTATAATCCACGCGCCGAATCGCACGCCAAAGCTGCGGGCATGTGGCAATTTATTCCCGACACGGGCAAACGCTATGGTTTAGAACGCACTTGGTGGTACGACGGTCGTCGCGATGTGGTAGCGGCAACCGGCGCCGCGCTGTCTTATTTGCAAGATATTCACGGCATGTTTGATGACTGGCAATTGGCTTTGGCTTCGTACAATTGGGGCGAAAACGCCGTTAAACGCGCCGTCGCCAAAAATGAAGCCGCGGGTCTACCGACCAGCTACGTCGATCTAAAAATGCCAGACGAAACGCGCAATTACGTTCCCAAATTGCTCGCCATCCGCAATATCATCGCCGACCCCGAAGCCTATGGCGTGACCTTAACGCCAGTGAATAATCAAGCCTACTTCACAACACTGCAAACCGGTAAACACATGGATGTATCGGTGGCGGCCAAGTTAGCTGAAATTAGCGTTGATGAATTACTTCGTTTGAATCCTGGCTTTATTCGCCCGGTGATCGCGCACAAAGACGACCGCCACATGGTCTTGCCCATCAGCAAAAAAGCAACCTTCGAGCGCAATTTGGCACAGTACAACGAACCATTACTCAATTGGCAACCGTATGTGACCAAACCCGGCGAGCGCTTTGATGAGCTGGCCGATACCTTTGGTATTGCCCCGGCGGAGCTACGCGATATTAATGACATTGGCAACAAAGACACCATCGCACGCGGGCAAACGATTTTGGTGCCTAAAGTACCAGGTTTAGATATTTCCGAGCGTCAAACCCTGCTCGCACTGCATAAAAACCGCGAATCCGACAGCATTGATACTGGCGCCAATGACGCACCGAAAGCGCAACCCACCCTCGCCAAATCTAGCACCGCGGGCGAGCACAAAGTGGCCAAAGGCGATACGCTGTTTAATATCGCCAACCGCTACGGACTCACTGTCGCGCAACTCAAAGCAATCAACGGTCAAAAATCAAATCACTTGGCCCTTGGTGAAACCTTAACTATTCCGGGTAAAGCTATTGCCAAAAATGGCAAAAAACCCGTCGCCACCAAATACGTAGCGAAGCGCGGTGATACTTATAGCCAGATTGCCAAGAAATACGACGTCGACCTTGATGACCTTAAAAAATGGAATCGGCAAACCTTGGTGCCGGGCATGAAAGTAGTGGTTTATCAACCCAATAGCTAATAAGTTGTCATCCACAAAGCCGCAGCTTAAACGCTGCGGTTTTTTTATGTCTGCTCGCTACAAAAAACCTGAGTGCCGACGTGCATTTTGCAAAAAAAAAGCCTAATCTATACCAACGATAAGACTTATCGATAGGCTCAATCATGAAATCTCATTCTGACCTCAAACTACAGCATCGCGATATCGTATTTAGCGCACTACCGACTGATCAAGCGGTGCAAGCTGCGCGTTTACTTGGGCGTATTGTCGGGGTGACGGTGCAAGCGTATCCGAGCGAGCATCGAGTTTCGGTGCAATATAGCGTCAGCGAGCACACCCTGCTCAAGCTCGAAACCATCTTGATGGATGCAGGCTTTCATCTTGACAATCATATCCTGCAAAAAATCAAACGCGCGCTAGCTCACTACTGTGAAGAAGTGCAATGCGACAATCTAAATATCCCAGAGCACAATATCAAAAGCCGCGACGTATATGCAAAAGTATGGGAAAAGCATCCACACGGTGATCATGATGAAACGCCAGAAGAGCTCCGCCGGTATCTTTAGCACACGGTATACCCATGCAACCATTATTGATCAAGTCCTATATCAATATACCCATTCATACCGATTTTTCACTTTGCTCTGACAATACACAAGCCTTTGGCACACGCCAGCGCGCTATAATGAGTGCTTCTTTGTTTTGGTGTTGACGCCATGACGTTCTGCCCTACCCGAACGGCTCAAATTGACCTCGATGACGCCGCACTGCTGCGCTATAGCCGCCATGTCTTACTCGACGAAATTGGCATTGAAGGCCAAACCGCACTCTGCAATGCCCATGTACTTATTATTGGTGCGGGCGGATTAGGTTCTCCGGTGGCGCTGTATTTAGCCAGCGCTGGGATTGGCACATTGACAATTGTCGACGATGACGCGGTAGATTTGACCAATCTGCAACGACAAATTGTGCATACTGAAAATCGAGTCGGCCAAAACAAAGCGCAATCGGCAGCACTCACTTTGCAACAACTCAATAGCCAAATTGAAGTCCGCCCCTTCGCCGAACGCGCCAGTGGCGAGCGTTTGCTCGAGCTCGTCAGTGCCGCCGATGTCGTCGTCGATTGCTGTGATAATTTCGCCACCCGCCATACGGTCAACCGCGCCTGTGTTGTCAGTAAAACACCGTTGGTCTCGGGCGCGGCAGTACGTTTTGATGGACAACTGAGCGTGTTCGATAGCCGTATTGCTGGCGCGCCGTGCTATCACTGCCTATTTGACGAAGAAGGCGAGGCCAACGACGGGCCATGTGCAACTTTTGGCGTCTTTGCGCCCTTGGTCGGAATTATTGGCGCAGCCCAAGCGGCGGAAACACTTAAAGTGATTATGGGAATGGGTGAAACCTTAATTGGTCGCTTGCAACTCTTTGATGCACGCAGCTCACGCTGGCGTGAAATGAAATACAAACAAGACCCACACTGCCCTGTCTGCGGCAACGTACATGCTCGATAAACCCCGCCGCCCTTCGCTACAAGACGTCGCCGACCAAGTCGGCACGTCAAAAATGACCATCAGTCGTTATCTGCGCTCGCCCGAGTTAGTCGCACCTGCAACCGCAGCCAAAATTGCCGAAGTGATGCAAGCGCTGGGCTATATTCCCAGCCGTGTGCCAGCGATGCTATCTAATTCGCGCAGTCGTGCAATTGGCGTATTACTGCCTTCGATGTCGAACCAAGTGTTCTCCGCAGTGGCGCAAGGCATCGAGCAAGTCAGCACGCCAGCCGGTTATCACACGCTGTATGGCCATTACGGCTATGAACCAGAGCGCGAAGAGCAGCAAATCGAACAGCTGCTTTCATTTCATATCGATG
Organism: Deefgea chitinilytica; assembly: GCF_016881405.1. Lineage (GTDB taxonomy): Bacteria > Pseudomonadota > Gammaproteobacteria > Burkholderiales > Chitinibacteraceae > Deefgea > Deefgea chitinilytica. Next base: position 128,365 of record NZ_WOFE01000004.1, on the reverse strand, counting down.
GGCTACTGTTATCCGAATCGAACCACACTGCACGAACTTTGCAAATGCTAGAAGTCGCGGCAATTCCCGTCGTTGAAATGATGGATTTACCCGCGCACCCCATCGATTTAGCCGTTGGCATGGATCACCAAGCCGCCGCCATGGCGATGGTCAATGCGATGCTCGATCAGGGCTGCAAAGAAATGGTGTATTTAGCCGCCCGAATGGATACTCGCACTCAATTGCGTGAAGCGGGTCTTCGCGCAGCACTGGCAGCGCGCAATCTGCCAGCGCACATCGTACAAACCAGTGCCTCATCCAGTTTTACCTTAGGTGGTGAACTGATGCGACAAGCACTCGCCGAGCGCCCTTCGCTCGACGGCGTATTTTGTACCAATGACGATATTGCTGCCGGCGCCCTATTGGCGCTACAAAGCATAGGCAAACGCGTTCCCAACGACGTGCGTATTGCCGGAGTTAACCATTTAGACATTGGTCTAGCCTTACAACCGCAGCTCGCCAGCATCGTTACGCCACGCGAAGCGATTGGTCGCTGCGCTGCTGAGCGCTTAATCGGCAGCATTAATGGACACATTTATCCTGATCGGACACTGGATTTAGGCTTTCATTTATTTATGGGCCAGAGTGTGATGGCAAGGCCGTAATACTCCCCCATCGTATAGCGCTGTAGCACAGCTGCGATCGATTACAGCTCCATATACATTTCGTAGTTAATATTTACCGCACTACATAAGTAGTATCCCCAAGCCAAAATCAGCGCTAAACCCTTGTTTAACCTTGAGCTAACGCAAAAGTGTAGGCAATATGTTACTGGTAACATGTTACTCGTAACATATTCAAGAATGGAGTCGAAAAATGGCAAATACAAAAATATTCGTATTAATGGGTGTATCAGGCTGTGGCAAATCAGCGGTCGCAACACAATTGGCACAAAAACTAGGCGCCGCATTTCTAGACGGCGATTTTTTACACCCCAGAGCCAATATCGAGAAAATGGCTTCTGGGCAGCCGCTGAATGATGATGACCGCGCACCGTGGCTCGCCGCCATCAATGACGCGGCTTTCGCGATGCAACGCGCCAATCCGGTCTCGTTAATTGTGTGTTCTGCGCTGAAAAAAGCCTACCGAGATCGTTTACGTCAGGGTAATCCGAATCTGGCCTTTCTATTTTTAAAGGGTGACTTTGATCTGATTGAACAACGCCTGATTGCACGGCAAGGTCATTTCCAAAAAAGCGGGATGCTGGCCTCACAATTTGCCGCGCTCGAAGTACCAGGCGCCGACGAAAACGATGTGATTGAAATCGACATCGCCCAGCCGCTTGACGCAGTCATCGAGCAAGCCTACCAAGCCATTTTGACGCGGGAGTAATGATCATGGAAACGCTCACACTGATTTTCACCGCGCTAGGCTCGGTGCTATTACTGCTGTTTTTAGTGATGAAGGCACGTTTACACGCTTTTGTTGCATTGATGATGGTGTCGATTGGCGCCGGTATTTTCTCTGGCATGCCCATCGATAAAATCGCCGACACCATGCAAAAAGGCATGGGCGGCACGCTAGGGTTCTTGGCGATTGTCGTCGCCTTGGGCGCGATGTTTGGCAAAATTTTGCATGAAACGGGCGCGCTCGATCAAATCGCCGTCAAATTACTCGACAAATTTGGCCACAGCCGCGCGAACTACGCATTGGGGATTGCTGGCCTCATTTGTACGCTACCGCTGTTTTTTGATGTGGCGATTGTGTTGCTGATTGGCGTGGTCTTTGCGGTGGCACGTCGCACGGGTGGCAATGTGATCAAACTGGCGATTCCTTTATTTGCTGGTGTTGCTGCTTCTGCGGCATTTTTGCTGCCGGGTCCAACCGCGATGTTGTTGGCGTCGCAAATGAATGCTGATTTTGGCTGGATGATCTTGCTTGGCTTAGCGGCTGCGATCCCAGGAATGATCTTGGCTGGACCAATTTATGGCAATTTCATTAGCAAGCATGTGCACTTGGCCTTGCCAAGCGACGTGAGTGAGCCAACCCTAGGGCAAAATCAAATGCCTTCGTTTGGTTTTAGCTTGTCGCTGATTTTGTTCCCACTCTTACTGGTTGGCCTGAAAACCATCGTCGCCCGCTTGATCGACCCAAGCAGCACAATGTTTCAATGGCTACAACTGATCGGTCACCCATTCACAGCGATTTTGCTGGCTTGCTTACTTGCCATCTATGGGCTCGCCATCCCACGCGGCATGAGTAAAGAAAAAGTCATGGAAATCTGCAGTGCAGCGCTACAACCAGCGGGGATTATTTTGCTGGTGACAGGAGCGGGCGGTGTGTTTAAGCAGGTACTGGTTGACTCCGGCGTTGGCCCAGCACTGGGTAATGCGCTGATTAGCGCGGGTTTACCGATTGCGATTGCGTGTTTTGTACTCGCCGCAGCAGTACGCGTGATTCAAGGTTCGGCAACGGTCGCTTGCTTAACCACGGTGGGTTTGGTGTTGCCAGTAATTGAATTAGCTGGATTTTCTGGCGCACAACTGGCTGCCTTATCGATTTGTATTGCTGGCGGCTCAATTGTGCTCAGCCATGTGAATGACTCTGGCTTTTGGCTATTTGGTAAGTTCACTGGCGCCAATGAAATGCAAACCTTAAAAACCTGGTCGGTCATGGAGACCATTTTAGGAACGACTGGCGCAACAGTGGGGATGATTGCGTTTTCTATTCTTTAATTGAGTGAGACCGCTAAAGATGCCCTAGAGTCTGTTGGCACTAAGCTGCCAGCAGCGCTGGGGCATATTTACATGCAAAACTTACCGATTATCTGCCCTGCCTTATCGATGAACGGTAATTCATCACAATATCATGATATTCACGTTACAATTTAAAGCTCAAATTTCAACCGAGTACGAGCATGCTACGCACCTTGCTATTGAGTTTTTGTTTTGCAACGTTCAGTGCGTTTGCGTCAGCAGAAGTGAGCGAAAAAATCATTCTCACTGTAACAGGAAAACCCGCTAGCAATACGATTCAGTTCAGTGATGCTGCGCTAGCCAAGTTGCCACAAAAAAGCATGACCGTCCAAACTCCATGGTATCCAGCGCCGAAGAAATTTGAGGGCCCCCTGCTGCGCGATGTCTTGAAATTGGCGGGCATTCACTCTGGGCAAATTCGGCTCATTGCACTCAACGACTATACGATTAGCATCCCTGTCAGCGATGCATTTGAATACGATGTCATCATCGCACGCCAACTCGATGGCAAGCCGATGTCGGTTCGCGAAAAAGGCCCACTGTTTATTGTGTACCCTTTTCATGAGCACGAAGAATTACGAAAAACCGATTACTACCGTCGCTGTAGCTGGCAATTGCGCAGTATCACCGCGGAATAAAGCTGCGCATGACTCGATTTAGAATCATCTTTGCAGCGATTTGCATCATCTTACTTAGCAATTTTAGTGTGATGGTGCATTTTGAATTCAAACAGAAAAAAGCGCTTAACTATGCCAGTGAAACGGGCATCGATAATCAGTTATGGCAATTTTTTCAATTGAATAATGAATACCAGCGTCTTCGCGAAGTCGTACAGCATGGCAATCCAACCGAGTTAGAACCCATCTTGCTGCGGTTTGATATTTTTTACAGCCGAATTCATAGTTTTGCCGTAGGGGAAATCGAGGCTGCGCCCTTATTTCAACATCCCAACTTAACCAAACCGATTATGGCGCCGTTGATACGCTACATTCACGAGAGCGCCAAAATATTAGAAAAAAATCCTATTTCGTCTGAGGACTGGCAAAAGTTCAAACAAGCTACGATTGCGCTCGAGCCTCAAGTGAATCTCTTAATTCAAGAGGCTCGTACCCATGATGCGAACGAGATTGACGAAAATCGAAAAGATATTCGCCACTGGGGGGAATTAAGGGTTATTTTGGCAACACTGCAAATGTTGCTATTGTTTATTTCTGCTGCACTGGGTTTATATGCGTTGTGGCGCTCAGAAAAAAGCCGCCAGACACTCGCAGATACGGCGATCTCGTTACAAGAAGCACGCCAACAAGCAGAAGTCGCCAACGAAGCGAAAAGCCGATTTTTGGCACATATTAGCCACGAAATACGCACGCCACTTACCTCCATTCTGGGCTATACCGATCGACTATCTCGCAAACCACTCGGCCCTGAAGAACGGCGGGAAGTGAGTCATATCGCTAAAAGTGGTGCTCATTTATTGCGACTATTAAACAATGTCCTTGATCTATCTAAAGCCGATCAAAACAAGCTCTGCCTAGTGAACGAAACGCTCAACTTCAAACAATTTAAGCAAGAGCTTGAAACCATGTTTGAAATGATGGCGCAAGCCAAAGCGATCGATTTCAGCATTCATCTCGCGGCCGAATTACCCGACAACGTCATACTAGATGCAGGTAAATTTCGGCAAATCATGATTAATTTGATTAGCAATAGCCTGAAATTCACGCAAGCAGGTAAAGTCAGCGTCATTTTTTATGCAGAAGCACACACGAATTATTACCAAATCTACGCAACAGTGTGTGATACAGGATGTGGGATTAAAGCCCAAGATCAAGCACGGATTTTTTCTCCATTTGAGCAAGGCGAATCAGGTCAACTCGCGGGTGGAACGGGCTTAGGACTAGCTCTCAGTCGCGACTACGCGCGCTTAATGCATGGTGATATTCAATTTACCAGCCAAGAGCATATTGGCAGTGAATTCATCGTTAATGTGCAAGCACAAAGCGCCCCAGAGCTTGCCGATTCGACAACAAAAACAAACTCTGACCACATCGCGCATCCCAAATCACTCAGCAATCAATTGATTTTGGTCGTTGAAGATCAAGCCATCAATCGTGAAATGATTTGTGAAATACTGCACGACTTTGGCGCAAAAACACTAGAAGCGGCCAATGGGCTCGAAGGAATAGCTCAAGCGCAACACAATCCTGAAATTACTGCGATCATCATGGATTACCAGATGCCAGAAATGAACGGAATGGATGCGGCGGTTCGCCTACGTGAAAACGGCTGGAATCAGCCTATCTACCTCGTTTCTGCTAGCCCACTCTCAGAGTTACAAACGAAACCCGAGTTTCGCGCTTTCACGGGGCATTTGCACAAGCCCTTTACAATCGATGAAATCGTTGCCTTATTAAACCCCGATGCTAAAACACCAGCGCCATCACCGATAAGCGAATCCCAACTTATTCTGAATGCAGAAAACGCCATGCAACGCTTAGGTTTCTCAGCCGAGCGATTTTGGCCTTTATGCCAAAAAGGGCTGCTACGAATCGAGGAATTAGAAGAAAAATTTACCCAAGCATACAGCGAAGGCCACCAAGAAGACGCTATCCGTCACGCCCATAGTGCCAAAGGAATTGCGCTCCAAATTGGTGCCGAATTGCTCGCCGAGCGCTGGGCGCAATTAGAATCCTCGCCCGACGCTTTGCCAGTAGCGCAATTACGTGAATTACGCCAAGCGACCCAACAAGCACTAGCCACTCAATCGGTCTAAACTCGTAAACCAAAAATGAGTAAATCGCGCTCGATGCCATCCAGCTCAGCGACGCAGGGTAAATGCCCCCATCGGGCAAAGCCAAATCGCTCAAACAGTTTTACACTAGGGGTATTATGCCCAAAAACAAAGCCGAGCAAAGTATGCAGAGCAATACTAGGAGCAAAATCAATCGCTGATTGAAGTAGAAATTGCCCAAGCCCTTGCCCTCGCACCGACTCAGCCAGATAAATACTCACTTCAGCAGTACCTTGATAAGCCGGACGGCCATAGAAACTGGAAAAAGACAGCCAGCCGACGATAACACCAGCCTGCTCAACCACCCACAAAGGGCGATCTGGGCGCTGATGCGCAGCAAACCAAGCTTGTCGGCTATCAAGCGAAACAGGTTCGGTATCTGCCGTGACCTGCCGAGAGGCAATGGTACTGTTATAAATCGCAACGATCTGGGGTAAATCTGCTGCGTTTGCTAATCGATATTGCCATTGCATGGTGTCGATGCCAATCAATTTATATGCAATAAATGATTGGCATCACGCTGCGAATTACAAGCCTTTGGGGGCAATATTCTTGATGGTGTTCCAGCTTACTGTCGCCGCTTTTAGATTGCCAGAAACATCAACCAACCAATTTTTTTGTACGTCTTTGTTTTGCAAAACGAACAAATAACCATCGACAATCCGCCATGCCGTTGGGTCGCTATCGATTTTTTTATCTTTTGCTACGCCCATCGCGCAGAAACCACCAAATCTTGGTGCGTATTGCGATGGATTGGCTTTGAACTTCGCCAAATTTTCAGCCGATGCAAACCAGTACGTCGCGCCGTCGAAAACAAATTTATTCGATTCGCTCCCCATCACTGGCCCTTTACCACTGAAATAAGAAATCGGATCAAAGCCGCGTAAAGCCACTCCTTTCTCGTTGACATTCACAGGGCGGCTTGAATTAGCGTCAAAAGCCAATACCGATACTGGTGCAGCAACGAACAATGTAGCGGCAATAACACAAGAGCGAACAACTGGGCTAAACATGACAAATCCTTATGATTTTGCTTGCAATAAAACTTACGGCGGATATTAGGCCAGAGAGCATAAAGCAGCGTCAAATTTTACAATTGCAACATTGCAAAAATCATACGTATCAAGTCTTTTCAATTAGCAATACCACTGATGTAACATTGCATCATTGATTTTTAGTCGCTTTTTCTTTGCGAATAACAATTCTTTACAAAACTTAACCTCCGGCACCTGCGTAGTGTCGCATCCCAGCGCGCCACATCCAGTTCAAGCCAGCAACGCAGACACCTGCCAACAGCGCCATCCCCAGCAACGTCAATGGCAAACTTGCATCACGTAGTAAGGCTTTGCTCGGCCACCAAACAGTTCCTGCCAAAGGCAGGGCCATAAAAATCATCGTGGCCAGCTTGGGAAACAAATCCAAAGGATAGCGCGACATATCCACCAATTTCCCCGTGGTCATAAACACCGGATGCGACTCCCCCAACCAAAAGCAAGTCGACAAGGCCGCCAGATTAATCACCCACAGCACCAGCGCCGACAAAGGCATCAACAGCACAAATCCCACGTAAAACCTCGGCTCATGCAATAGCGGGCTACCCCACAGACCAAATAGGCAGTAAGCCAAACCAATCAGCAACACGATAAATCCTTGCGGGTGAAAGCGCTCTAAAGCCAGCAGCAACAAAGGATTGGCCGGACGCGTATAAAAACGCAAAAATGCGCCAGTTTTCAGCCAATGTTCCAACCAAAACATACTGTTGTAGCAGGCGCTTTGTGGCGCAAAAATGCAAAACATAAAGCCCTGCATAAAAATCAATTCACCACGATGCCAGCCCGCAATCGTGCCTGTCGCGCCGAGCATGAAATACAAAGTGGCAGCGGTCGAGAGCGACGTAACCGCAACGCCCAAAATAATCAGCGCAAAATCGGCCCGATTTTCCAAGCGTGCGCGCGCTTCTGATCCCACCATGCGCCGATACGCGCGCCAAAATGGACTAAGTTGCATAACAATACCTTTTAACAATTTGTCCACGAAAAACACGAACAGCACGAAAAAACACCAATACAACATGTATATACATACAGGCCAATCAATTTATTGGCCACAAGCAAATACCCAACAAACAAACTCAATCAAATTGCTTTTGATTTTTTCGTGCTTTTCGTGCTTTTCGTGGACTCGGGTTATCGATTTCAAGCCCCAAACACAATCAACTTTTTCAGCACAATCCGCCCCGCCAATGCGGCGGCAAAGAGAAACAGCACTGTCCATGCCGCCTGAATCAGCATTGGCTGAATGCTGGCAATTTCACCGGTGATATAGCCAACTGGCGTATTAAAAAAATGCCCGAATGGTAAATATGCCAACACCTCGCGCATCGCCGCCGGAAAAAACGCCAACGGTATTAAAGCGCCGCCCAAAAACTGCACCAGCGCATCTTTGCTCGCGGTAATACCCCATAAATCAGTCGCAATAAAGCCAGCCAAACCAACGACAAAATCAATGCAAAACATCAGCACAAAAGACAAAAACACCGACAGCAAAGCCAACCCAATCGCTTTGGGAGCCAAACTCAAGTCAAACCACCACAAAAAAACCAAAAACGCGGGCAAAATATACGCAGCTTGCGCCAAAGCACGCCCCAGCGAAATCGAAAAATGACGCAGATTCAGCGACATCGGCAAAATCAGTTGCGTCGCAATTTCACCAGAACGAATTTCACGCGCTAATCGCCAATCCGTGCCAACATGTAAGATCGTAAACAAGGTTTGCGCCACGGCGACGTGCAAAAACGCGCCAGCAAAATTCATCCCTGCCCGCTCGGTGCCATCGTTAAACAGCGCCGCCCATAAGTAATACAGCAACCACAAGGCAATCAAATAGCCAAACGTCACCAACCAACGCCCTTTGCGGTCAGTGGCCAGAATCCGCGCGCTGCCCCACAGCAAAGCAGTACAACCTTTGAACGGAATACTTAACATACCGCCTCCGTTTGATTAGCCAGATAAAAACCGTGCAGCAGCTCTTCAAATTCTTGCTCAACAGGTTTCAGTTCACTCACCGAGTATGGCGCGAGAATTTGCATTAATTCGGCAAATGGCAAGCTATCGTGGCGCGCCACTTCGAGCCATTCGCCACGCAAACGCACCGGCAAGGCCGAATGATGCTGGCGTAAACTGATTTGAGCCGCCGCAACCAAGTCCGGCGGCAAGCGCGCCGCCCACCAGCGACCGTCCCCCGCGTGTTGGCGAAATTGCACCAAACTGCCGTCAAAGCGCAGCTCACCTTTATCGATCAACAGCAATCGCTGCGTCAGCCGCTCAATGTCGCCCACATCATGCGACGTAATTAACACCGTCGTACCAGCCTCTTGATTGAGCTTGCGAATCAAGCTACGCATCCGCGACTTCATATCTAAATCAAGGCCAATCGTTGGCTCGTCCAAAAACACGACATCAGGGCTATGCAAAAATGCGGCGGCGATTTCACAGAGCATGCGCTGACCGAGCGATAAAGTACGTACTGGGCGATGATAAAACTCGTCCAAATTTGCTTCGCGACGAAACAGCGCCAAGCGCTCATTGAATGCGGCCTGCGGCACATCGAACAATGCCTGCAAAATTTCAAACGAATCTCTGACTGGCAAATCCCACCACAACTGGCTACGCTGACCAAAAACGACGCCAATTTTCTTAACGTATTTAACCCTATCCCTTTGTGGATGATGGCCAGCGACCAATACCTTGCCAGAGCTAGGTTCTAAAATACCAGTCAACATTTTTATTGTTGTCGATTTCCCTGCGCCATTGGGGCCGACCAAGCCAACGCACTCGCCCGCCGCAATCGTGAAATTCACATTACTCACTGAGCGTTTATCTTCAAAATTGGCACGAAACACTTGTTTAAAACGCTCCGCCCAACCTTTCGGCGCAATCGGCGTGCGGTAAACGCGACTTAGATTTTCTACTTCGATCAACATACTTAATTTGCCCGTATTCAGTGTGGGTTTTATTGAGCGTCCAGTCTGCGCCAGATTTCATGCTCAACTTGCACGCCATTCTCCCAGCGCGTGTTGTGCCAAAGATCACCTTCGATACGAAACTGAAACACAAATTCGCGATTCTGCATCGAAGGATGGCTGGCAAAATCAAGCCATTCGGTGTATTGCTCACCCTCGCAACAATAGCGGCCGCCTGCTGCAAAGTAGAACTCTCCGCCCTGATACGTGATAAATGAAAAGTGAGTTTCCGACAAAACTTTTAATGAACGGCACTGCACAGCTTGATACTGAACTTGCTCACCACTACTGTCGTCACGGCACTCACCGGTCACCAGTTGCCAAGAGCCAAGCATGGAAGGCTTACTAGACTGAGACATCACCTTTGTCCTTTCTTTTTCGAAAGCTAATAGACAGCTAGATTACTCACTTGCTGAACGGATTAAAATGTCGCAACATGACATTCAATTTGTCTAAAACTAACATTCCCCTACCCATCACTGATTGAAGCGAATGGATAAGTAGCAGCAATGTGCAACTGGAATTAATGTTATGGCACTCATCTATCGCGAACGGCTCGATATCGGTCCAGAATCCCCACAAATCATGGTGGGGACTCATGTGTTCCACAAAGAACCTTATCCCCCACTGCGTGATCGCGGGATAATGATGTGTGGCCTTAGCGAAGGTCGGGATTTTTTTGAAGTTGAGCGGGTAGACACCCCGTGGCACGTGCTGGCTTTTTGCCTTTCGGGACGTGGCGAAGTCTTTACGCCAGACGGTCTGACCCGCACTTTACTGCCAGGGCAATTAGCGTTGATGCCTGCATCAGTCCACTGCGGCTATCGACGCATTGGCACCGAGCCGATGCAACATGTGTGGTTTTTGCTGTATTGCACTTCACGCTGGGATTATCTACATCGCACACTGCCAGCGATCACTCACAGTGTAGACGGTGCAACACTCGCCGATGCGATGCGACAATTTCATCGCGAAGTGCTGCGCTTTAATACAAACGATACGAGCAATCTAGCGGTGCCAGCCTTAGATTTTCTCTGCTTGGCGCTAGAACGCGCCACGCAAGCCTTTAGTACTAAAATCGGTTGGAGCGAGCAATTAGATCAACTGTTTGCTCATGCGCAAAAGAACTTGCAGCAAGATTGGACTAATGCCGCACTTGCTGCACAACTACACATTACCACCACGCACTTGCATCGACTGTGCATGCAGCATTTAGGTGAAACACCCAATAAGCTGATTTTTAGAATGAAAATGAATCAGGCCAAAGAGCTATTGCTGCATGGACATCGCGTGGGGGACGTGGCACGAGCCAGTGGCTACCAAGAAATATCTAGTTTTTCGCGCCGCTTTCGCCAGTACTTTGGCTATAACCCAAGCCAAGTGCTAAGCAAACATCTGAGTAATGGTAAACACGAGCAAGTTTGGTATTAAAAAAACCCGCCGTAGCGGGTTTGGAAGCAAGCGATGTTGACTTAAGCAGCGATCTTACGACGACGCGCAGCCAACAATCCAATCAAGCCAAGCCCCATTAAAGCGTATGTTTCTGGCTCGGGAATAGGGGCTACTTGATTCAAACTGATGTTTACTTTACCAATCACATTAAGGGGGACACTAAACGATAAAAGATATTGTAAAGCATCATTTTGCTTAGCATAAAAACTAAAGCTACTAACGTAGCTATCAGTAGATCCACCCACAGCGTTAAATTTTAAACGCTTATTATTCACATAAAATTTATCAACTAGTGATGCAAAATTGCCATCAGTAGACGTCAAGATCACATCAAATGAATATTCTCCTGCTTTAGAAACTTTATAAGGTGATGTCCAATTCGTGAATTCACGATGGACAGAGTCAACCATCGTGTCTTTTTCAAATACCTTTACCGGAATCAACGCAGCCTGACTAAAACCAGCAGAGAAGACCAATGTTGCTGCAACAGCGAGATTTGACATACGCATGATTATCGCTCCATAAGAATATAATAATAACCTAAATCATTGATTTAAAAGTATTTTTATTCTTCTTATGATTCTATACTCGAATTTCATGATGTCAAAAAAAATATTTAAGTAAGCCTTAAAAAAGCAAAAAACTGATTTTAGTTAGCATTACATCGTCGCAATTCCCAATACGCGCTGCGTATTTTCAAGACTTATGACCGCAAGCTGATGCAGTGTAATACCTCTTAAATCGGCTAAACATACCGCGATTTGCCTCAACTCAGCCGGCTCATTACGCCGTGGCGGAGGCCCAGCCAACCAGCTCGGCGTGATGTCCGGCGCGTCGGTTTCCAGCACCAGCGACTCGAGCGGCAAGCTTTGCGCCAAACGACGAATTCGTTGTGAGCCGCTATACGTTAACGCCCCACCAAAACCGAGACAAAATCCCAATTTGATAAATTCAGCAGCTTGCTGCTCACTACCGTTAAACGCATGTGCAATTCCACCGCGCACTTTCCATTTACGCAGATATTTAAGGACTTGATCCTGGCTGCGCCGAATGTGCACGATGACGGGTAAGTCGTAATCGCGGGCGATTTTGAGTTGTGCTTCGAAAAAATGAATTTGCCGCTCGGCATTCAGTTCAGGCAAATAAAAATCAAGGCCGATTTCGCCAACCGCCACCGCATCGCCGACATCCAGTTCTTGTCGCAACAGCAATAAGTGCTCATCGCGATGCTGCGCTTCATAAATAGGATGCAAGCCAAATGCAATGTGTGTGCCATACTTTTGCTGCATTTGGCGGGTACTGGCAAAGGTTTCCGATGTGACCGCGGGGACCACCCACTGCGTCACTCCGGCAGCAATCGAGCGCTCAATAACCGCATCGCGATCCAAATCGAACTCCGCAGCGTCGAGATGACAATGGCTATCGATGAAACTTATTTCTCCAACTCCACTCATAGTCTAAATTCTTCGCGCAATTCAATTTATACTTGTCTAGTCTGCAAGTTAATTTTTCGCATTGCAAGTCATCAATCACAGGGAACACAAATGGAATTTTTAATGGGAGTATGGGTGGGCTACCCAGTCTGGGTTTGGCTGATGTTTTTTACTGTCGTCATCGCACTGCTCGCATTTGACTTGGGCGTACTACAAAAAGACGACCACGAAATCAGCGTCAACGAAAGCTTAAAGCTATCGGCAATGTATATCGCGATGGGGCTTTTATTTGGGGTATGGCTCTGGTGGTACAAAGGCGCAACGGCTGGCATGGAATACATGACAGGTTATCTGATTGAGAAATCGCTCTCAATGGATAATGTATTTGTAATTGCCTTGATTTTTACTAGCCTTGGCGTACCACGGATTTATCAACACCGCGTTTTGTTCTGGGGGATTCTCGGAGCGATTGTGATGCGCGGCTTGATGATTAGCGTCGGCGCGGTCTTGGTATCTGAATATCAATGGATCTTGATGATTTTCGGCGCATTTTTGATTTTTACCGGGATCAAAATGCTGATTGCCGATGATGAGCACGGCAAACTGGAAGACAATGGTTTTTATAAATGGTTGCGCGGTCACATGCGCTTTACGCCAGGTATTCACGGGAATCAGTTCTGGGTACGTGGTGAAGAGCATGGTCTATCAAAAGGCTGGTGGGCAACACCATTATTCTTGTGCTTGATCTTGGTTGAAACCGCCGATTTAGTATTTGCCGTTGATAGTATTCCGGCGATTTTCGCGATTACCCAAGATCCATTTATCGTATACACCTCGAATATTTTCGCGATTTTAGGCTTGCGTGCGCTGTACTTTGCACTGGCGGCGATGGTGCATCGCTTCCACTATCTGAAGTATGCTTTAGCCGTAGTGCTGGTGTTTATCGGGATTAAAGTCGGTTTGGTGTATTTGAACGACATTGAATTGGTGGCATTCAAAATCCCAACGCTGGTATCGCTATTGGTGACATTCGGTCTACTGCTTGCGGGGGTGTTGTACTCGCTGTGGAAAACCAAAAATGAGCCGTTCCCAGAAAAATCTGAATAAGATAATCTAATCAAAAAGGCCGTACACCAAAGTGGTGTGCGGTTTTTTTCATCCAACACTTATTGATTCAATTTAAAACTCGCGCAGAGGTCAGGTCGCTCGGCGGCAGGAATCAAATGCACTTCATCAAAATTCGCCTCACTTTTTGACTCAACAAAACCCACCGAATACGCCGAGTTAAGCCACTGTGGTACTCCGATATCGCGACGCACGTGGCCGTTACCTGCCAGCAAAACTACGCCGCGCGATTGATACGGCAGCAGCGTCGCTGCCATTACCCGATCACGGGCAATTTGTGCTCGCGCCATTTTTTCTTCCATCGCCACAGGTAACTGGCCGCAATGCCCTAATTGCACAGCAACGCGCTGCTGCTCAATCAGTTTGGTGGGCAAAGGATCATTTAAATTAACGCCCTCTGCGCCTTGTAAATCAACTCGACCGGTTTTAAATAGTTCGCCCGCTTCTTGACGCGACAAATTGGCGGCCAGAATCGGCAACTCATAGCGATAGGCCAAATCAAGCACCGGTTTATACAACGACCAATCCCAGCGTGCTCCGCCTACGGTTTGAATTAAATAATCAACATCATTTGGGCGCTCTTTTCTTGCGCGCTCGATATCAGCTTGCCGTTCACGATCAAATTGCTCCATCGCAATCGCAGGTCGCCAGCCTTGCGCTACTTTTTGTTCCAACCAAGCCAAGCGTTGCTGATGGCCGATTGCATTGTCGTGCACCTCGCCCAATAACACAGTGTTGTGAGCCGTCGGCGCACTTTGGCAAGCCGACAACATGCTCACCAGAATCAAAGAATAAATCACTTTCATTTTCAAAAATCACACGCAGCAATGGAGTGAGTGAATTCTAGGCTAGTACAAAATCAATTGCAAATGAGAATGACTATCGATATCATAGCAAACATCAAAAGAGAATGATTATCAATACAAAATAATTCTCTAAGCGCTTTGCCCACGTGATGCAACCCGCACTACGCAAAAGCCAAAAATTAACCAAGGGAAAAAAATGAAGGGCTCTTTCTTTACTCTGACTCTACTCGCGATGTCACTACAGCAAGCCTTTGCCGTTACGCCAGCCACCGCGACCAAACCCACCACCGCCGAGCAAGTTGCGCTCAATCAATTGGATCCCGTAGTCGTCACCGCCACCCGCACCGAGCGTAATTTAGCGGACTTACCCCCCTCGGTGAGCGCGACACAACGTGACGAACTCAACACCAATATGATTAACGATTTCCGTGATTTTGCACGCTCGGAACCAGGCGTGAATATCAGTAAAAATTCGCGCTTTGGCTTATCGAGCGTCAATATTCGTGGCTTAGAAGGCAATCGCGTGTTGATGTTGGTCGACGGGATTCGACTGCCCGATGTGTTTACGTTTGGTGCTTACCTCAATAGTGGCCGTGACCAAGTCGATTTCTCACAACTCTCTGCGATTGAAGTCGTCCGTGGTCCCTCTTCAACGCTCTATGGCTCAGATGCGTTGGGCGGTATCGTTGGCATGCGCACGACCGAGCCTGCAGATTTATTGCAGCCGGGGCAACAAGTAGCAGGTCAAGTCAAAGCCGATTACGGCAGCGCCGATCAAAGCTATGGCGGGCAAGCCGCAGTCGCTTTTGCGATGGGTGAAAATACACTCGGGCTCGTACAAGTCGCAGGCCGTCGTGGGCATGAATTAGAAAACAAGGGCACGATCGACACGCAAAAATATGGCCGCACCACCGCCAATCCGCAAGATACCGAAAAACGCAGTGCCTTAGTCAAATTGCAGCATTACCTCGATGGCGGCCACAAACTAGGGCTAACCGCCGAAACGTATCGCAGCGAAGTCGACACCACCCTGTATTCCGAAATCGGTGCGCCGATGCTCACTTCAGTGAAATCCAGCCATGCTTCTGACGAGCAAGAACGCCGCCGTATTTCACTCGACTATAGCTATACCGCACCCGCGGCAGGCGGCGTGATTGACAGTGCGCAAGCCAAAATTTACCGCCAAAGCATGGATACCACGCAAAGCTCGTATCAAGTACGCCAAAGCGGCAAGGTCATCACGCCCAACTGGAGCCGTGTTTCTTTCTATGAACAAGACCTCACGGGCATCAATGGCCTGGTCGAGAAAAAAATCGATGGCGAAATCAGCCAGCGCTGGACAATCGGAGCCGAGTGGTTTCAAACCGATTTCAGTGAATTACGCGATGGCACACCGGCATCGAGCAGCTTGAATGTCCGCGATATTCCAAAAACCAAAACCACGCAATGGGGTATTTATGCGCAAAACGAACTGGGCTTTGCCGATGGCCGTTTCACCTTAACTCCAGGCCTACGTTACGACGCCTACGAGCTGACGCCCGAAGTAGACAAAGCCTTTAGCAAGGGTGGGGGGAAAGCAACGGGTCTAAAAGACTCTGCCATTTCACCAAAACTACTCGCAACATGGCGCGCAGCAGAGACGGTGACGCTATTTGGTCAATACAGCAGCGGCTTTCGTGCGCCCAATGCGCTGGAGCTCAACGGCAGCTATGTCTCACCAATGGGCTACGCCGCAATTGCCAACCCCGATCTCAAACCAGAAACCAGCCGTGGTTTCGAATTCGGCTCGCGCTTTGGCGACAACACACTCGGCGGCAGCGTAACGGCATTTGATAATCGCTACGACGATTTTATTGAACAAATGAGCATCAACTGCCCCGGCAACACAGCGTGCGTGCCCGGCACCTTTGTCACTTACCAAAGCCAAAACATCAGCGAAGCGCGCATTTACGGTGCTGAAGCACGGATGCACTGGCAATTTGCCGATGGCTGGCAAACTTGGGGCAATGTCGCTTGGGCCAAAGGCAAGAATGAGAGCAACAATCAGCCACTGGGCTCAGTTGCGCCACTCAAAGGCGTCTTTGGCGTGTCGTATAGCCAAAGCCAATGGGGCAGCCAATTGCTCTTCACTGCGGTCGAAAAACAAACCGAAACCCCCAACGCCACAGATTTTCAAGCCCCCGGTTACGGTGTAGTCGATCTGACTGCATGGTGGAGCCCCGTCAAAAATCTAACGCTAACTGGCGGTATTTTTAATCTGACCGACAAAAAATATTGGATCGACAGCGACGTGCGCAGCATCGCCACCAATACCAGCACGCTGGATCGCCTGACCCAGCCCGGCCGCAATGCGCGAATTGTGGCGGACTGGAAATTTTAAACGGCAGAAATTCTAAAGACTAAAGAAGCAAGGCTATACCTTAGGTATAGCCTTATAAGTCAATTTTAAAATTTGATTGAGCAATATACCCATACACACTAATAAAGGAATCCCCATGAATGCGATGACATTTACCGAGCGCGCCGCCACTTTGCAAGCAGCCTACCAAGCCCTACTGGAAACCGAACCCAAACTACGTGCCCGCGAGCGCGCGGCACGCCTCAACGTCAGCGAAGCAGAACTCGTCGCTGCGCAATGCGGCGTGGCGGCAACGCCGCTGGCTGGCACACCACAAGAAATCTTCCGCGAATTACCGACTTTAGGCCAAGTGATGGTACTGAGCCGCAACGATTGGTGTGTACACGAGCGTCACGGCGAGTACGAGCAGGTCGACGCCGAGAAAAGCATCGGTCTCGTTTTGGGTAAAGATTTAGATTTGCGGATGTTTTTCGCAATGTGGAAAACCCAATTTGCCGTCATCGAAGGCGAACGCCGCAGCGTGCAGTTTTTTGACGGCGCAGGCGTCGCAATCCATAAAGTATATTTGACTGAACACAGCCATATCGCTGCTTTTGACGCCATCATCACGAAATTTGCCGCAGCAGAACCAGCATGGCCGCACATCGCCGCCTACCCGGTCGATGAAACACCAACCCAAGCCAGCGATGCCGCTGCACTACGCGAAGCATGGTTGGCGCTCACCGATACGCACGGTTTTTTCCCTATGCTGCGCAAACACAAAGTCAGCCGCCTTGGTGCGCTGCAAGCTGCGGGCGATGATTTGGCGCAATCGGTTGCGATCGATGCGACTGAAACGATGCTGCAAGCTGCAGCCGCTTCCGAACTAGCGATTATGTGTTTTGTCGGCAATCGCGGCATCGTGCAAATTCATTCAGGCCCAGTCCAAAAACTACTTCGCACCGGCCCTTGGTACAACGTCCTCGATCCGAAATTTAATCTGCATCTCAATACCGAAGCGATTGCATCGTGCTGGGTCGTTAACAAGCCAACAAGCGACGGCTGGGTGACCTCGCTCGAAGTCTACGCTGCCGATGGCGAACTCATCGTGCAGTTCTTTGGCGTACGCAAACCTGGCGTACCCGAATTGCCAGAATGGCGTGCATTGATGGAAAGCTTGTGCAGCACGCCACTCGCTAAATAATTAGTATTAGCCTATAGGCATTACTAAATAATGCCTACAGGCTAATACCATATGAATTTATATGACTCGTAGCTTGAGTCGTTGCTTGTTGGAATATGCTATGCGAACTTTTTACTCCATCACCACCATCATGGTGCTGTACTGCCTCAGCGCCTTTACCGCCGTGGCGTTTGCCGCCGAAATGCGCGTTGTCAGTTTGGGCGGGCCGCTGACTGAAATCGTTTATGCGCTCAATGCCGGCAATCGCTTGGTCGCTGTCGATCAATCGAGCGTTTATCCCGCGGCAGCGAATCAATTGCCGAAAGTGGGCTACTACCGCCAGTTTTCAGTCGAAGGCGTGTTGTCAGCCAAGCCCGACCTTATTTTGGCGTCTGATCAAGCGGGGCCGCCTGAGGCGCTAGAACAATTGCGCCGCATGGGGCGTCGCGTTGTTGTGTTGCCAAGCGGCTCGACGATGCCGGATTTAGAAAAACGCATTTACGGTGTCGCCGCTGCGCTCGGTTTGCGCGATGACGGGCGAAAAATGGTCGCCGACTTGCAAAAACAAGTCGCAGCACTGGCGCAAAAACCGAATCAAACCCGCGCGCTGATGCTAATGAGCCGCACTGGTGCAGCAGAAGGTGCGGGAAAAAACACCAGCGCCGATGCGATGATGAGCTTGGCCGGCATGAGCAATGTGCTGGCGAAACAACAAGGCTATAAACCGCTGTCGCAAGAAAGCCTCGCCGCGCTGCGCCCTGATGTCATCATCACCACCACGCGCTCGGTGGAAAGCTTGGGCGGCATCGATAAAATGCTCGCCTCGCCCGGCCTGTCGCAATCGCCCGCCGCGAAACAAAAACGGGTGTTAGTGATGGATGATTTATTGCTACTCGGCTTTGGCCCTCGCCTGCCCGAAGCGCTCACTGAACTCAAGCAGCTCACTCGCAAATGATCAGCAAAGATAATCCTCTTCATTGGTTCGCCAGCGGCGGCGTTTTGATAGCGCTGATTTTAATCACCGCCAGCCACGGCAGCGTGCAAATTCCGCTGCGCGAATTGCCTAGCGTATTTTTTAATGCCAGCTTGGATGGCGACCAACAATTCTGGCGTGATGTATTGCTCGATATTCGCCTACCGCGCGTTTTGTTGGCGGCATTAGCAGGTGGCGTGTTAGCGCTGGCTGGCGCGACGATGCAAGCCTTATTTCGCAACCCATTAGCGGAGCCAAGTTTGATAGGTATATCGTCCGGTGCTTCGCTGGGTGCGGTGATGGCGATTGTACTGGGTGGGGGTAGTTTTGCTGTGCTGGCGCCCGCTGCTTTTATCGGCAGCTTAATCGCCACCGCTTTGGCCTATCACCTCGGTCGCCGTTATCCGGGCATGGCGGGTTTATTGTTGGCGGGGATTGCGATTAATGCGATTTGCGGCAGCTTGATTGGCCTGTTCACTTACTTGGCGGATGACAACGAACTGCGCAGCCTCACTTTCTGGAATATGGGCAGTTTGGCGGGCGCGAGTTGGCAACGATTAGCGATATTAGCGCCGTTTTTATTGCTCATCTCGCTATGCATGATGCGCTATTGGCGCGCAATGAATGCGCTGCTACTGGGCGAGCGCGAAGCGCATCATTTAGGCTTTGAAATTAAAGGTTTGCGCCGCATTCTGATTACGCTCACAGCCCTGCTCATCGGCCCCTTGGTCGCCGCCACCGGCGGGATTGGTTTCGTCGGCTTGGTCGTACCGCATTGCATACGCATGGTGCTGGGCGCGGATCATCGCAGGCTGCTGCCAGCCTCGTTTTTGCTCGGCGCAATAGCCTTGCTGCTGGCCGATTGGCTGGCGCGCATCGCCGTACAGCCCGCCGAATTACCGATTGGCGTCATCACCAGCCTGATTGGCGGGCCGTTTTTTCTCGCGCTTTTGTTGCGTCGCAAATAAACAGGAATGGGTATGTTACAGCTCAAAAATATTTCTTTTTCGCGCGGCAAATCGACAGTTTTGCAGGACATCTCGCTCGACATTCCGGCGGGCGACTTCACCGCAATTTTGGGCGCGAATGGCGCAGGGAAATCAACGCTGTTATCGATTGCCGCTGGCGAGCTTGCGCCTAGCGCGGGGCAGGTACTCTGGGGCGATCAGCAATTGTCTGCGATGAATACGGCGGCATTAGCCCGCAAACGCGTCGTCTTGCCACAAAATCCGGGGCTAAATTTCAATCTGATGGTCGACGCCGTCATCACAATGGGCGCCTACCCTTTTCCAGAGCTATCACCGGCAGAGGTCGCCGAGCAAGTCAAGCGCGCCGCACAAAGAGCCGATGTCACTCATCTATTAGGCCGCTGCTACCCCAGTCTATCGGGCGGTGAGCAACAACGCGTGCAATTTGCGCGGGCAATGGTGCAAATCTTGGCCTGCTATCAATCGGGAGAATATCGCTGTCTATTACTCGATGAACCAACGGCCAGCCTCGACCCGCTCCATCAGCACAGCCTCTTATCCGCCGCCAGAACATTGGCGCTAGAAACCGGCATCGCCGTCGTTGCTGTGCTGCATGATGTCAACCTAGCCGCAAGGTATTGCACCCGTATTGCCATGTTAGCCAATAGAAGTATTATCGCCAGCGGTATACCCAGCAATGTTCTGCGTAGCGACTTTTTGGAGCAAACCTACGATCTACCCGTCACCGTACTGCCGCACCCCAAAGATGCAGAGCGGCCTTTGGTGTTGTTTGCTTGATTACGCGGCAAACTTTACTCAACTTATCAACGGATTTATCGCCGTTGTTTTAGCAAAAAATCGATCCATTTCGCCACTGAGCACGTGGAGAAAATGCCTAGCTGAAGTGCTTGAGTTAAACTACGTGACAGACTGATTTCGGCCAAGAGCGGAAGTAATGCTGCGTTTTTTCATGCCAGAATGAACATCCGCATTTTGATAATGGTGATGAAGTAGCGCCGATGTTCTTTGCTTTCTTGTATTTGGATGCGAGAAGTTTTGGTGAAATTTTCTGGTGTTTCTTGAGGTGAAATCATGGGAGATGCAGGTTGCTTTGTGGCAGGTACGCAAGTGTGGACCGACCAGGGGCTTAAACCCATTGAGGCAATTCAGGTTGGCAATATGGTGCTGTCTAAACCTGAAAATGGTGAAGGCGAGCAACAATACAAGCGCGTGGTCAAACCTTTGTGCACGAAGCTAAGGAAATCTTGCAGCTTCGTGTGAAGGTCGGCGAGTACACTAAAACTATTTATCCAACGGGAAACCACCCGTTCTGGGTGGTCGAGGAAAAAGAAGAATGGCGCGAGCTGGAGAATGGTGAGTTGGTTTCAACCTCATCTTTCACCGCCATCGGCTGGTTGCCGGCGGATGAACTGATTCGTTATAAACACCATGTTCAGTTGTCGGATGGTTCGTTGGCGATGGTATCGGCAATTCTTCCGGTTTATTGCACGAAGGAGCAGGGTGTTGGCTTTATTCCGCTGCTTCAAGACCCGAATAGACATGATTATGGCAATCTGACTGACTTCAATCGCGGTCGAGAACCTATCCCCGGTCAATATGATCCTACTGAAGACGATTGGGGTGACGATGATCCCTACCTAAAAGTGCGGGTGTATAACTTAGAAGTTGAGGATTTCCATACCTATTTTGTCGATTGCGGGGTATGGGTACATAACACCAACTGTGAACCTAACCTCGTCATGTTACCCGAGATTGCAGAGGGCTTGAATTTAATACAGCATGTTCAGGCATTGCCATTTGCAGTAAATAACATTAGCCAAGTTGAACCCGAATGAGCGGTAACTTTATTTGCGAAATAAGTCACTCGTGTTGTTTGTTAAGCAGCGTCCGTATTGGGTCGGGTGCTGCCTGTGGTTGCAACTGCGAGCAAATTTCGAGCATTACTTACTAAATGAAATCCAGCCCAACATTCACCGCGATTGTTGGGCTTCGCAAGCTCAGCACCAACCTACAAACACCTTTCGCTTTAGCGCCGTAGCTCCGATTAGCACAGCGTAATCGGAGGCTTCGCCGCGCCATCGTCATTATCCTATTCATTTCATGCGTACGAATACGCTGCGCTATTCGTACCTACGATATCGTTTGCTGTTTCACATCCCGCTGAATCAACCAAGAATGCACCCCTGCCGCCATAATCAACACCGCCGCCACGCCGCCCGTGATGACTTCGGGGATATGAAACCGTGCGGCGAGGAGCATCACGGCAGCCAATGCGCCGATGGCCCAGAATGCGCCGTGTTCTAGGTATTTGAACGCGTTGAGCGTGCCTTTTTCGACCAATAAAATTGTAAAACTACGCACAAACATCGCGCCAATCCCCAGCCCAATCGCAATCAAAAAGATGTTTTTGGTCAGTGCAAACGCGCCTAAGACGCCGTCGAATGAGAACGAAGCATCCAAAACTTCAAGGTAAATAAACCCGGCCCAGCCGGTCTTCGCCGCCGCGCCTTCGTCGCCAATCAAATCGCCCAAGCCATCGACCAACACAAACACAATCACGCCCCACACGCCCGCAACGAGGAATCGATAGCCTTCGGCGGCAGGGAGTGAGGCTGCCATCAGCGCCAGCAAAATTAAACTCAGCACAATCGCCGCCATATCGAGCTTGCCCAACTTGGCCAACACATGCTCCACGGGCAAAAACCAATGCGTTTTTTTCTCTGAATCAATAAAGAAATTCAAAAACACCAGCAGCAAAAATGCGCCACCAAACGCCGATACCTCGATATGCGCCGACGTCAAAATACTGGCGTAGCGATTTTGATCGACCATCGCCATCGACAGCACATCATTCGCTGGCCACACGCCACTACTGAAATAATCAATCAGCGCCATCGGACCCGGCAGCGGTGCCAGCCCCGCGATCACGGCCACAATCAGCAGCGGAAACAACACCCGCATACCAAACACGGCGATCAACATGCCCCACAGCAAAAAGCGTTTGCGCCATTTTTCATCCCAATGTTTGAGCACCGAGGCATTCACGACCGCATTATCAAAACTCAGACTGGTCTCCAGCAGCGCCAAATTAAACGCAATCCACAAGCCGCCCCAACCCGCGATCAACCATGCACCGATAAAGCCAATCAGCGTCACAATCAATGAACTATGAAAATAATGAAACATGCCAACCTCGAATGAATTTCAAGCATTATGCCGCACTTTGCCCGCCAGCCTTCTGCGCTGATTGCCAAACTAGGCTATTGAGCACGCAATTTCTTACGTAAATACTGTGAAAAATCAACTCAAATCGCAGTTGTGCACGACAGACTCTTGGTGACGGGGGATTGAAAGCCTATACTCTGAATAATGTTTTTTCTGTCCTGCAATCCGCACCGGAGTTTAGCCAATGAGCAACCCATATATCGCGCTGGTTGAGGCGCATAACGCCCTATTACAAAAAACCGACGCGCCTTTGTTTTCAAATTTAGATGAGCTGGGTCACGCACCAAAAGCTGAATTGGCTGCTGATGCGCCAATCGCGATGATTTTTGCACCGCACCCCGACGACGAATGCATTATCGGCGGCTTGCCACTACGCCTAGGCCGCGAAGCCGGTTTCAACGTCATCAACGTCGCCGTTTCACAAGGCTCAAACCTCAAACGCCAGCCAGAACGCTGGGTTGAAGTTAAAAATGCCTGCGATTACCTCGGCTGGGGCTTGCTCGAAACCATTCCGGGCGGCTTGATGGATGTAAACTGCAAAACACGTGATGGCAACCCAACTGCATGGGCTGAAAAAGTCGAAGTCATCGCCAACATCCTGCGTAAATACAAACCGCAAGTCGTCGTTTGCCCACACAATAACGACTACCACTCAGCGCACATCGGCACTTACTACCTGCTCACCGACGCACTCAAAGCGGCGAATCACAGCTGTGTCTTGGTACAAAGCGAATTCTGGCGTCAAATGGAAGCGCCAAATGCTTTGATCGCAACGAGCATCAACGATACGGCCGATTTGATCGCGGCTTTGGCTTGCCACGTGGAAGAAGTTCGCCGCAATCCATACCACTTGCGTCTGCCAGGCTATATGGCCGACAACGTTCGCCGTGGTGCCGAAGTGTGCGGCGGCCAAGGTGCCGCAGCGCCGACGTTCTCATTTGGTTCGATTTACCATGTAGGCCGTTTTGACGGCAACGACTTGGTGCCAACCGACAAAAAATTCACGATTAGCGAAAGCGATGATATTAAAGCGATTCTGGCGTAATCGTTTTCAAAACAAAAAAAACCGCATGTTGATCGTGCGGTTTTTTTGTATGTATATTGAGCCAAGCATTAATAAATAAGGTTTTAAAGGCAATACTTCTAAGAGAAAACTATGGACATTTCACTACACAGCATTGCCATGGCAGTCGAATACCTCGGAATTGGGATTTTACTGCTGTCGACGCTCATCGGTTTAGGGCTCTTTGCCCGTGATGTGCTACAAACGCAGCAACTAGAACCCGCTTATCACGCGCTGCGGCAACAGCTAGGGCGCGGCATTTTGCTGAGCTTGGAATTTCTAATTATCAGCGACATTATCTACACCATCGCGATTGAGCTCACGCTCGACAATCTCATTAAGCTCGGCCTCGTTGTGCTGATCCGCACCTTCCTCAGCTTTACGATGGAACTCGAACTCTCTGGCCGCTGGCCGTGGCAAAAGGGCAGCAGTGATTAGGGTATAGCGCCAAAATTAAATCAAATAATTTATTTCAACGATATACCCGGTGCGTGTTATTTATATTGGCTTAAACAATTTTTGGAATTGGCCACCACGCTACGCTGCAAAACGTGTAATGGCGCATAGGTGAGCGGTTGAAATCCTAAGCTTTGAATATGCTGCTGCAAAGCCGGATCTTGCCAAGCGGCAAAGTCAGTCAGCCGCAAAGTCAGATCGGCAATCGCAGCCTTGGCCGACGCGCTGTCTTCGGCAGGATGAATCCCGATGGTATGCACGCCAGCGGGCAGCTCACTGATTAAATTAAAATAACCACGATATGCCACGCCGCGCTCACGCTGGCTGGGGTTGTAATGCATCGAAAACGTATCGGGCGTCACAACGCCAAATTCAGTTTGAAATTGCTGCGTTAATTGCATTTGTTCAGCATTCGATTGGCGAAACACCTGCAATAAGACGGGAATCCCCGTTTCTTTAGCAAGCGAAAAATACAGCTCGGTTAATGGCTTACTCGCATCCCAAAACAGCATGTGCGCATCCAGATGCGTCACCTTCAGCCCTGCTGCTTGCACTTTGGCAATTTGCGCCAGCAATTCTTTTTTTACTTCGGGCAATTTGGCGTGCTGGGCGACTTCGGCTGTCGTCGCCCACAAACGACCTTGTGGGTTGTACAGCGATGGAACTTCTTTCTTGGAAAGCACCGCGCCCCAAGGCTGCTTTTCCTGCCATTCATTCGTGAGGGTGAGGTGCACGCCAACACTCATATTACGCGCTTTGGCCATTTTGGCGGCGGCGGCAAAATTCGGTGTCGGCGGCATCATAGAAATATCTTGAATCTGCCCCGCATCAATCAGCTTGAATGCAGCTTTATCCAAATCAGGATGCATCCCGACATCATCGGCATTCACAATCAGGTATTTTCCGGCTGCCGGAAGTCCAAGACATTCAGCCAGTGGCGTAGCCTGTGCTGCCGACAGTACAAGACTACATAAAAGGATAAGCAGCCTAAATCTTTGCATCGCACTGCCTTTAATAAAAAACAAATTGACGACTCGATAGCAACTCGAAGTCGAGGTCAGTATGAAATTCTTTTTACTTTTTTAGTCGCCCTGCATCACTGTCTCGACGGCAATTAGAACATCGCTTCAATTAGAGCCGCTGAATTTTACCTGCCTGTTTTTTGATCTCGCTACGTATCAACTTCGCCATATCTACATCATACGCTGGCTCGCTGCTGGCGATTAATTCTGGCAATTCGCGCAAATCATGGATTTGCCCAAGATAGCACCAATTGTCAATCACATGCAGCACCGGTGCCCATTCTGGTCCCTCGCTAATCGCAATCGCACCTGTATACGGCCACGGTGCGAGTTTGTGCTTAGCCAGCGCAGCGAGTAAACGACCATTATGCAGGCCCATCGCCTCGCGACCAATGCACGCACCACGGCAATCGCCTTGCAAATATGCCGTACACGGGCCACCGTCTTTGCGCGGTGCTTCTAAGCCCAACACTTGGCGGCACAAGCCCTGCCCTTTGATGATGCGATTCATGATGTTTTGCGCTTCGCGCGCGCCACGGAACGGGCCAAACAATTCACCACGCGCAGTGGCAAGCTGGCTCAAAGGCAATAATTTGGGCTGCAGCGCGGCGATTTCTTCGCCACGTACCGCCTTCGATAACGTGGGCAAGGCGATTTCCCAGACCGACTGGGTTTGATCCACTTTTTGCCGCACCACCGGATTCATCCGCGGGCGCAGCTCTTGAATCAATTTGCGCTCTAGCAATGCGCTACCCAAATCGCCCGAAGTTTCAATCCAGTCAATCCGCCTTAAATCGCGCGCCAAATATGCCGCAGGGCCTTCATTGGCTTTTTTACCGAAATGCTGCAACACACGGCGGCGAATATTCGGGCTGCTACCAATCCACAGCGCTTCATCGTTCTCGCCGTAAAACACATACACACCGGCGGTATCGGGCAAATCATCAAGCACCGACTCGTCAATTTGCGGCGGCAATGCGGGCGGACGAATCAATTCATCAATGGCTTGCTGAACGCGTTCAGCGCCCAAGTCTTTCACCGCCGCCTGCAAAAATTGGTAAATCAGCTCGGCATCGGTCAGCGCTCGGTGGCGCTCGCCGTGATATTCCAGCCCATGCCGCGCTATTAAGGCATCAAGGCTATGCTTGAATTCATCAGGATAAAGTTTGCGCGACAGCTGCACGGTGCAGAGCACTTTGGCGCGAAACGTCAAGCCAAGACGCTTAAATTCATTACGCAAAAAGGTGTAATCAAAGCGCGCATTGTGCGCAACGAAGACGCGATTTTTGAGTTTTTCTAAAAGAGCGGGCGCTAACTCCGCAAACAACGGCGCGGCGGCAACCATCGCATCATCAATTCCTGTTAAACGCTGAATAAAATGGGGTATTGCCTGACAAGGATTGACTAATGATGACCAGGTAGCAATACCCTCACCATCAACTTGCTGAGGATTAATTTGAATCAGGCCGACTTCGGTAATGCGATCAAGCGATGGATTGGCTCCCGTGGTTTCCAAATCCAGCAACACCAGCGGTGCAGGATAAAACGGCTGCGGCATACGTCAACTCAAAGGGAATTCAAAAGAAAACTACAGGGCAATAGTCCACGAAAAACACGAAAGGCACAAACAAACCATCTCAATTTCGCCGCAGCATCAACTGCATTTGCTTTAACTTTCGTGTTTTTCGTGCCTTTCGTGGACTAATGTTTTTAGCCTTATTTTTTCACAAAGCGGAAACACTGATGAATCCGCTTATTGCGGAAGTCTTCCGGAATCGACGATGCAGTGAGGTTTTCCGAGATGCCAACAAACATCGGATCGAGCTCAAAACTGCGCAGATTATTCGAAAAATACAGCACGCCGCCGGGCGCCAGCATCGCCATGCACGATTCAATTAAGTAGGCATGGTCGCGCTGCACGTCGAGCACGCCAAGCATTTTTTTCGAATTGGAAAAACTCGGCGGATCCATCACAATCAAATCGTATTTTTGCGGACTGCACGTCGCTTCACGCAAAAATTCAAACACATCAGCACGGATTCTTTGATGCTGAACCGAATCAAAACCATTGAGCACAAAATTACGTCCAGCCCAATCTAAATAGGTGTTCGATAAATCCACCGTGGTCGTTGTGGCCGCACCACCGGCAGCCGCATAAACACTAAATGCGCCCGTGTAGCTAAATAGGTTCAGGAATCGTTTGCCTTTAGCTTCCAGCATCACACGTTTACGTGTGTTGCGGTGATCAAGGAATAAGCCCGTATCAAGGTAGGCTTCGAGATTCACTTCGAATTTTAGACCGTTTTCTTCTACAACAAAAAATTCGCCAGCGCCTTCGGCTTTTTCGTATTGCGCCAAACCTTTCATCCGCTTGCGAATTTTCAGCGCAACATGTTCGAGCGGAATAGCAAAGACTTCAGCAGTCACCGCATGGACTTCATCCACCCAAATTGAATACGCCTCGTCAGTTTCCATCCAGCCAGTATCGTACTCTTGCAAATGCACCCGGTCGCCGTACACATCGACAATCATCGGGAACTCGGGCACATCGCGATCGTATACGCGATAGCACGTCAGCCCCTGACGACGCGCCCATTTACCCCAATGGCGCATATTTTTGGTAAGACGATTTCTATAACTGGAAAGATCAGACATGGCGGCAACTGAAAAGCAAAAGCGTAGTTTAGCAGCTCAGGCCGCGATTCTCGCGTTTATGCGCGTTTTTTCTGCACAATCAAGGTTTAACGGCGCCCAGCCAAGAGGCGCAAAAAGACAGGATCAGGGACATATTGTTTCACTACGTTTTCCCAACCGGTGGGGCCGACTAAACCTTTGACCATCGTTGAGCTAATTTCGGCGATTTCTCGCGGTGGCATCAAGAAAATAGTATCAATATGCGGCGCCAAATCAGCGTTGACATAGCGCATTTTGCGCTCGAACTCATAATCAGCCGCTTCGCGAATGCCACGCAAAATAAATTGCGCCCCCTGTTCACGGGCATAATCAACCAAAAAGCGATTTTCAAAAGTTTCTACCCGCAAGTTTGACCAATGCGATGTTGTTTCACGCAACATCGCCACGCGATCGGCAAGGCTAAAGGTATAGCGTTTGTCTGGATTTTCACCAATCGCAACAATCATTTCATCAAACAAACCAACGCCATGTTCGATCATCCATAAGTGACCCTTGGTAACCGGATCAAAGCTCCCTGCGTAAACGGCCCGCCGCATACCCCACTCCAAACGAATCACTCAAAAATAAAAATCTCTAGCAAGCTTAGGTCGGCATGATGCGGCATTTTGCGCGGACTTACCAGCAACAAAACATGAAAAAGTGCGCAATCTCAAACGTATTACTACGTTGCGAACGGCGAATACTATACCATCAGCAAACAATAATTTAAGATGCTTGCCAGAGAATGACACTCGGAGGGGAATAGAACGTGTTTAAAAAAATCATTATTGGCGTGAGTTTAACTATTTCAACATTAGCTCAAGCTGACATCATCATTGGGCAGTCTGTTCCTACGACCGGTATTGCCGCAGAAACGGGCAAAGCGATTGCACTGGGTGCCTCACTTTACTTTAATAGCATCAACGGCCGCGGCGGCATCAACGGCGAACAGATCACGCATATTGTTCGTGACGATGGCTACGATGCAAAACGCACCGTTAAAAACACGATCGATTTTATCGAAAAAGAAAATGCAGTTGCTTTGATTTCCTACTTTGGTACCGAAGGCGTGGCCGAACTGATCAAAACAAAAACTTTGGACAACGCAGGAATCCCACTGCTAGGCGTACACAGTGGTGCAGACTCTCTACGGAATAGTGGCAATCTTTTCGTATTTCATACGCGAGCGAACTTCAGCCAAGAAACCGATCGCCTAGTGAAGTTGTTAGCAGGCAATCTTGGGGTAACCAAAATCGCTGTTGTGGCCGAAAAAGGCGCATTAGGTCAAGCAGGAGTGGCCTCATTAAAAGGATCGCTCGCCAAAAAACAATTAAGCTTGATGGGCGAGGCCTACTTCGACAGCAAATCCGGCGATACCAGTAAAGCGGCGCAAGAATTAGCCAAACTCAACCCTGAGGCCATTATTATTGTTGCCCTCTCAAAGCCTGCTGCAAACTTTGTACAGCAATACAAAGAAAAAGGTGGCACTTCGCAGATTTATGCGCTGTCTCAAGTCCAATTTGAAGAGGTTGCAAAAACCATCGGCAAGAAAGGTGGCCATGGCTTAGGCATCAGCCAAGTATTCCCTTACCCGCGTAATCCTCGCGAACGCATTATTCAAGAATTCCAAGCGGCCGTATTTAATGAAATGGGAACAGGTTCAGGCGAAGAAGACTCACTAGCGGCGATTGCCAACTACCCAAGCTACGCGATGCTGGAAGGTTATATCTCGGCGCGCCTGATCGTTGAAGCCATTAAACGAGCAGGAAAAAACCCCACACGTTCCGCAATCTACAATGCACTTACTACACTGAAAAAGTACGATATGGGCGGTTTTGTGATTGATTTCTCGGACAAAAAACGTGAAGGCTCACATTTCGGCGAGATCACCATGATGTCACCCACCGGTGCGCTGACGCGTTAATTCTTATTATTAAGTACATAAAAAAGCGGCTCTCAATTGAGGCCGCTTTTTTATCTTTACCGTCATGCGTGTACAGCATGCTAATAGACTTCAAGCACATCTTAATGCGCTGCTGATGGTGCGGCGGTCTTCTTTCCTTTTTTTAAACACTCTTGCCAATTAGCCGAAGTGCTACCGCTTCCCTCTATCAAACAATCCCCTGCTTTCAAACGTAAATAAGCCTCACCTGGATCAGGTGCAACACCTGTAGCACCACCCGAAGAAACAGCTTTTGAGTGCAACTCGGCGGCATCGACTTTGTTATTGGCATGTTTTAAATCAGCAACTTTATCTTCAAGATCCCGAATATGATCTTTTTTTGCTTTCAGCTCAACACGGAGCTCCTTCATTTCTTTATCTAACTCAGTGCGTTTATCTAAAGAATCAGTCAGTGCTTCTTTTAGTTTTTCAATTTGGGTTAAATAAAATTTCTTCTCAAAATTCTTTTTCGCCATCCCTATCGCGATACCGACTAGAAGAAACAAAATCAGGAGAACGAACACTCCGGCGCCAATGATGGCTATGCGATGCTGTGCAAAAAAACTTAAAGAGGGAGCGTGTGTCGGCTCGGCTGCCGGTACATCTTCAGACATTGAGAACATCCTTCGTAACGAATATACAAGCAGCATAAACGGGTCAAAGACGAAGTTCAAAAAAAATCAGATTGCAAAGCAAAGAAAAAGGGCTAACTTTTTAGTTAGCCCTTTGTATTTGGCTCCTCGACCTGGGCTCGAACCAGGGACACACGGATTAACAGTCCGTTGCTCTACCGACTGAGCTATCGAGGAATTGATCTAAAATAATGATCAAATCAGTTTATTGTCACTACAATGGTAACAACTTCGGTATGTTTGGCTCCTCGACCTGGGCTCGAACCAGGGACACACGGATTAACAGTCCGTTGCTCTACCGACTGAGCTATCGAGGAATTGATCTAAACTTACGATCAAATCGTTTTGATGTTGCTATTACTATAACAACTTCGGTATTCTTGGCTCCTCGACCTGGGTTCGAACCAGGGACACACGGATTAACAGTCCGTTGCTCTACCGACTGAGCTATCGAGGAATTGCTTAGGAGGCGTATAATAGCCACCCTCCACGGTGTAGTCAAGAATAACCTAACAATTTTATCGACTAAAGATGCCTAATCCAAAAAATATACTTATCGGCGGCGCTGTTATTATTGGTCTTGCGGCGGCCTTGCCGCTCGTATTTCCTTACGATGCCTTCAAAAGCGATCTAGAAAATACACTTAGCACCATCAATGGTGGCAAAACCACAATCGCTAAAATTGAATTTAGCTATCAGCCTGCTCCTGTTTTTACTTTACGCAACGTGGTTATCGATTCAGCTGATGCCGCTCAAATTGCTGAAGTACTTATTCCGGTAACCAGCTACAACCTGCTGAATTTTAGCAAATCAATTCGTGACGTCACGATACGCAATGCAACCTTTTCACGTCGTTTTGCGCTGGATTTACCCAATCGTATCAAATCCGACTCCAACAAAGGAGTCCAAATTGATCGGCTAAAACTAGAGCAAGCCTCAGTTAAACTCGAATCAAGTACCGTAGGACCGGTCGATGGTGAATTACACTTCAACCCTGATGGCAGCATCGGCGACTTAGTGATTCGTGCCGACCAAGGTCGCGCAGAAATTCAAGTGCAACCGGCGTCAGCAGGTGAATTTAAAGTGCAATTTAATGCTAAAGGCTGGGAGCTACCGTTTACTTATCCAGTGAAATTTGACTTCCTTAAGCTGATGGGCACCGCCAATGCCGATGGTTTGCAAATCCCAGATATTCGTGGAGATATCTATGGTGGCATCGTAACAGGTAGCGCACAGCTTTCATGGGGCCAAGAATGGGTGCTTACAGGGCAACTTTTTAGCAAGAGCATCAATGTAGAGCCGCTCATGACCATTTTTAGCCCAATCACCCGCAGTACTGGTCGGATGAACAGCGATGTCACGTTCAAATATCAGAGCCCTTCTTACCATCAACTGTTTAAAGAACCACAAATTCAAGGACGGTTTATCATCCAAGACGGCACCTTACATAACTTTGATTTAATCACCCCATTAAAATCGCAAAGCCCAACTGTATTACGCCGTGGGGGCCAAACTAATTTCAGCTCACTAGCAGGGGGTATTGCTATCAATAGCAATTCAATCAAGCTTAGCAACCTGATACTTGAGTCAGGCAAACTACGTTCGCGGGGTAATGTCGTCATTCAAAATGGAAAAATTTCAGGCTCGGTCGCCTCGCAGTTAGCAGCAGGGGCAATTATTGTAAGTAATAATCTCAGCATCGCTGGTTTGCTGTCGGCTCCTGAGTTGCGTAGTGAAGGTGCAAACCGGCCACAAAGTGAAACTATCAACAATACCGCCCCTAGCAAAGACGAAATCACGGAATAATCCGTTAAACTAAGTATATGCCTTTGCGCCCCGTTTTACGGGGCGTACTTACTTTTTGCTCAATAGGAAAGATGCAATGAACTGGAACGATTTTCTACTTCAAGCAGGTGCAACCATCGAAGGCGAGAATAATGTTTACTTTGCTGATGCAAAAAACGAACTCGAAGCGCTAGAAAGCAGCGCCGTTTGTTGCCCATTACTGCAATATGGTTTGATCCGTTTTCAGGGAGAAGACAGCCAAGCCTTCCTACAAGGCCAACTGTCGAGCGATATACGCGCGCTGAACAACAATACCGCACAATATTCTAGCTATTCAACACCGAAAGGCCGCATGCAAGCGAGCTTTTTGATTTCTCGCCAAGGCGACGATTTCATATTGCAGATTGCCGCTGAACTACAAGCCGCGGTTCAAAAACGACTGGCAATGTTTATTATGCGCAGCAAAACCAAAGTGAGCGATGCCAACGATCAACTAGTGCAAATCGGCTTAGCTGGCCCACATGCAGCCAGCTTGATCACAAAACTATTTGCGACAGCACCAGCGGTACTTGAAGTGCAACATCATGATCATGCCAGTGTGATTGGCTTAGAAGGCGCACGTTTTCAAATCATGGCTAGCCCAGCTGCAATGCCATTAATTTGGGAGCAACTTATCGCTCATGGCGCAATTGCAGCAGGAAGCGCAGTCTGGCAACTGACCGAAATTCGTGCTGGTGCGCCGTGGATTACCGCCGCGACTCAAGAAGAATTCGTTCCGCAAATGACCAATCTGGAGCTAATTGGTGGCGTGAGCTTTACCAAGGGCTGCTACCCCGGTCAAGAAATTGTGGCGCGCACTCAATATCTAGGCAAACTGAAACGTCGCACTTATCGTATGCATGTAGATAGCCTCGACGTCGTCGCTGGGCAAGATGTTTACAGCCCCGAAATGAATGGGCAAGCCAGTGGCAAAATCATGCTCGCAGCGCCTGCCCCACAAGGTGGCACAGAGGTTTTAGTGGTGGCACAAATCGCCAGTATTGAGCAAGGTCTGCATTTACATGACGCAAACGGCCCAAAACTGACGCAATTAAGCCTGCCGTACACACTGAACTAAACCCAAAAAAGCGATTTCATCATATAATCGCGAAATTCGCATAAGCAAGGATGTCGCCCCATGGGGTTTCTCGCTAATAAAAAAATCTTAATTTGTGGTCTATTATCAGACCGTTCCATTGCCTACGGTATTGCTGAAGCTTGCCGCCGTGAAGGTGCTGAACTGGCATTCACCTACGTCGGTGAAGACCTTAAAGATCGCGTGGTGAAACTAGCCGCTGATTTTGATTCCAACATTGTATTGCCCTGTGATGTGAGCAGCGACGAACAAATTGAAGCCTTATTCCCTGCTTTAGCAGAATTTTGGCCGACATTTGACGGTATCGTTCACTCGATTGGCTTTGCACCACGTGATGCCCTAAAAGGCGATTACCTTGATGCCGTAACGCGCGAAAATTTCAAAATTGCGCATGACATCAGCTCATACAGCTTTGCTGCGCTAGCCAAAGCAGCTCGCCCAATGTTGAATGAAAAATCATCTTTGGTAACGATGTCTTATCTAGGTGCAGAGCGTGCAATTCCTAACTACAACGTAATGGGTTTGGCAAAAGCCAGCCTTGAAGCGAATGTTCGCTATATGGCTGCTGCTTTAGGCACGAGCAAAGAGATTCGCGTAAATGGTGTTTCAGCTGGTCCAATCAAAACATTGGCTGCGGCAGGGATTTCTGACTTTGGTAAATTGCTCAAAGGCGCAGCCGAAGCCACGCCTTCAAAACGCAATGTGACCAAGGAAGAAGTCGGCAATGTGACGGCGTTCTTATTGTCTGACTTGTGCTCAGGTATGACCGGAGAAATCTTGCACGTTGACATGGGTTTTAGCATCGGCGCAGGCGCTTTAGCTGGCTAAGTTTAAAACACAATCAGAACAAAGCCCGTATCTACTAATAGAACGGGCTTTGCTTTTACGAACAGAGAAAACGCGCGCAGTAACTACTAGGGTGACTAAAACCCAGCCACCAGCAAATACTGCTGTATTCCCCCAGTCGCACGCCGATTCAACATAATATCGCCGCCACTACCAAACGATTGCAGCAAAGAACTCACACCGGCTTGCACGCCACGACTATCGCGAATCACTTTAATCGTCGATACCAGACTGCCACGCTCATTCAAACTTGCATTCAATTGGGTGCTTAATTTATCAACAGCAGTATTGATTAAATCATTACTCGCCTCGGGCTTGCTCAAAGCTTGCTGGCTCAAGCGTGTTTCATTAATAAATAACTTGCCAGTCACATCGCGACTCAAGCCCAAATCAGCGCTCACTAAGCGCTCCCCGCCCGTGTTCACGCTAAGCCCTTTGAAACTATCATCTAAATTTTTCAATTCTCGGCGTGCACTACTATCATCAATCGCCAATAATTGCTCGCGTACTTTATTGTAATTAGCGACTAAATCGACCGCCTTACTTGTCACCGCCGCGCTATCTCGGCTCAACGCGACACTCGCTTTTCCTTCTGTAAACAACTGCAACTGTAAATTGCTACTGCTATCGCTGACAGTATTGCTTTGCGCGATGACATCGCGCTCGCCGATACGCAACTTAGCATCTTGAGCCAGACGATTCGGCGGCGTACTGACCGCGTCAAATCGTAGCGCAGACAAGCCACTCTCGTCGGTATTATTGTTATCGTCGCCATCTTGCACGCTAACCGTAAACGCATTCGCTGCGCCCGTTTCTTGCCCAGTGAGTTGTAAACGGCTGCCAGACGCATCACGAACGACTTGGGCACTCACTTTCGCGTCGCTACGGTTGATCGCCTCTGCGATGCCTGCCAGGGTATTATTACGGCCATCAATCGTGATCGTCACCACCCTACCACCCGAAACCTGCCCACCCGTCGCCGTTAATTCGCCACTTTGAATCGTTAGTTTTCCAGTACCAACAGTCACATCAGCAGGAGTGAAGTTTTTAGACTGGATTTGCTGACTTTGTGCCAATTGCTGGACTTCAATATCCAGTGCAGCCTGCGTTTTTCCACCCTGTAAGGCTTTTGCACTCAATACTTTGGCGTCACTATTTGAAATTGAACTGGAAACAGAACTAGATACTTGCGCTTGCAAAGGCGCTGTCAGATTAAGCGTAACCGTTTCGAGTGTCTTTTTAAATTCAGCCAAGCTAGACTGTGTGCGCGCAGCGGCAGAGAGACGAACATCGCTACTGCCACCCGGATTGAAACTTGAATTATTTTGCGGCGAAAAATAACTCGCCGACGCGCTTAAAGCCGATGGGCCTATTTTTCTCACTGCATCAAGTTGGTTTATTTGGTAAATTTGAGTCGCGGACAGCCCGCCACCGCCAGCTTGGGCAGGAGAGGCAATCGCATTATTGCGTACAGCAGACCAGTCTGTACGAGTTCCAATCGTGCTGAGCATGATAGACAACCTTTGCCAGCCATGAACATCAAGACAGTCAATCACCTTGGCTTGCTATTTTTAGTCTACGCTTTTTATATATAGAATCAAGAGGTTGCCGACGATGTGCCAGTTACTCGGAATGAATTGCAATACCCCAACCGACATCGTCTTTTCATTTGAAGGATTTCGCTGCCGTGGAGGGCTCACCGATGAACATGCAGATGGCTGGGGCATCGCTTTTTTTGAAGACAATGGCTGTCGGCTATTTTTGGATTATTTACCTTCAATCAGCAGCCCCGTCGCCGACTTAGTTCGTAGCTATCCAATCAAAAGCAAAAATGTCATCGCCCACATTCGCAAAGCGACACAAGGCCAAATTAATCTGGCAAACACGCATCCATTTCAGCGCGAATTGTGGGGGCGATATTGGATTTTCGCTCACAATGGCAACCTAACTGACTTGCCTGCGCTTGGCCAATCTCGTTTTCAAACCGTCGGAAATACCGATAGTGAGCACGCATTTTGCTGGATACTGAACCAGCTTTCACAGCAATTTAGCGCAATGCCAAATCGTGCTCAATTGCATGCGGCGATGAAGCAGTTGGCACAACAATTAGCGCTGCATGGCACTTGCAATTTTTTACTGTCGGACGGTGACACACTGTTTGCCCACTGCAGCACTGCGCTACATTATATTGTGCGACAAGCGCCCTTCACGGTGGCGCATTTATCAGATATGGATATGGCGGTTGATTTCTCGACCGAAACCACCCCCAACGACCGAGTTGCGATGATTGCGACACAGCCACTGACCGACAATGAAACATGGACAGCGATGCAAGCAGGCGAGCTACTGATGTTTGTCGATGGCACTACCGTATAGAAGACAGTATATTCAGCTAGCCCTTACTAAATAAGAACTAGCTAAATATACCAAGCAAGAAATTATGTATTCGCGTACAAGATTAATCAAGCAGAGCAAACATCCACAATCGTCACTATGGTTTTTCAAACCTTGCTCAGCTTGCTTGGCGCTGGCTTTAGCAACGGCGAAAAATTAAAGCTAAGCTTCGCTCTGATGCAAGCTGAGTAAAGCAAACACCGTATCATCAAAATACTCACCTTTTTCATCCAGTTGCCGCAACTGAAACGATAGACGCTCGAGTGTCATTTGATTTTGAGCGAAACGATCACGGGTATTTTTCATACTGGTTGCTCGCGCAGCCAACTGAGCGCGACGGGCTTCGATTTCTTTGCGCTCTCTTTGATGACCACCGACCGATAAGTACAGCCAAAAAATCAAACCACCAGCAATCCACCAAAACTCAAAAAACAAACAACAAATCGCAATCAATGTCAGCACTAAATACCAAACTTGGTCGGCCTGATCAAATCCAGGCGTGATGATCGACAGCGCGGGCCAACGACGCTTCATCATCGACGCAATCCGGGTATCGTCCGTTGCATCCCGTTTTTTACGAGCCAGCGCACCATCGAGAGCAAGACTGATATACCAATGCGTAATGACCCGCGAATGCAGCCATTTATGTTCCAAATACTCGGCCATCTTGCCATGTAACACATCGCGAAACTGACTACTCGCTAGTGGTGGCACACTGTCGTTATAGGGATCTTTCAATGCGTGCTGCACCTGCAACGGGTATCCAGCCACATCGATTAACATTCGACGTCTAGCAGCCAATACATCGGGATCGATCATGACCGCCGGATGATCTAAATGCAGATAATGCTGGATCAATCCATCTAAATCATCAAATTGAGGATGCGTGCCCGGTTGCTCACGCATTAAGTCACGGATACGTTTTAATTCTTGACGCACCAAATCAGCAATCGGCCCCGCTTCCGGTACCCAAGGTCGGCGCAATAATTGCTCGACTTTATCTAGCGGCTCATCATAGTGACGAAAATACGCCTCGTTATAACGCCCGACTTCTTCTTCGTCTTTGGCTTTGTCACCGGACAATAAGGGGCGCGTTGGTGGACTGCGGCGCAAATCGAGGGCGATTCGATTAGCTTGACTATCAAGCTCCGGGGCAACCCCTGCGTAGGCAAATACCGGATCGAGCTCATGCCGCTTATTGCGCCATTCTTCTAATGCTTGCCAAATACTCCAATCCGCCATGCTGTCTTTTAATCCCTGAATAAATCAACCACTACATATCAACACAATACAACTGTAAATTGAACGGCCTGCAACCATGTTTCGGCTAGAAAGCTAAATATCGTCACCGCAAAACTATTCTATCCGGCAAGCCTCGGCAAAACTTAAACGTGGGTCACGTGGCTGTAATTGCTCCGCATCACCATAACCCAAATTAATCAGTAAATTACTTTTCCACTGACGATCCGCTAAAAATTCCGCATCAACTAAAGCGGGATTAAATCCGCCCATTGGTCCGCAATCCAAACCTAAACTCCGCGCCGCGATGAGCAAATACGCAGCCTGTAGTGTTGCGCTCTGTAAAGCTGTTCGGCTAATTTTTTCGGCGCTGCCATTGATAAACCAACTGCGCGCATCCGCGCGCGGGTATAAAACGGGCAGATCATCAAAAAAAGTTAAATCATGCGCAACAATCACCGTCACTGGTGCTGCCATCGTTTGTTCGATATTCGATTCCGACAAACAAGGCCGCAATCTTGCCTTGGCCTCTGCGGACTTGATAAAGACAAAACGAGCTGGACACGAATTAGCCGAAGTTGGGCCAAATTTGAGCAAGTCATACAAACGATGCAATAGCTCATCCGGTACTGGGCGCGCCAACCAATGATGATGAGTGCGAGCTTGCGTAAATAGCTGCTCCAGAGCCGCTGCAGATAAAGCCTGTGGCATTATTTTTGCCCTTTCACATTCAGGGCGGCTTCAATTTGCTCACATAAATGGCGTAATACTTCAAGCCGAGCGTGATACTTATTATTCGCGCCGATCAAATGCCAAGGAGCAGCAGGGGTACTGGTACGCTCAATTAAATCACTGGCTGCGCTCACATACTCATCCCATTTGTCCCGATTGCGCCAATCCTCTTCGGTAATTTTAAAGCGCTTATACTCAATCGCTTCACGCCCCTTAAAACGCTTAAGTTGTTCTTCATTACTAATCGCCAGCCAAAATTTCACCACAATCACATTGGCCGCACCAATTTGTGCTTCAAAATCATTGATCTCACCATACGCACGCATCCAATCTGCGCGACTGGCAAAGCCTTCTACACGCTCAACTAAAACTCGACCATACCAAGAGCGGTCAAACAGGGTAATCTGCCCATGCGGTGGCAAATGACGCCAGAAGCGCCATAAATAGGGCTGCGCGCGCTCTTCTTCAGTTGGCGCGGCAATTGGAATCGTGCGGTACTGCCGTGCATCTAGTGCCGCGGTAATCCGGCGAATCGCACCGCCTTTACCTGCGGCATCCATCCCTTCAAATACACACACCACCGAAAAATTTTTAAATTTGGCATGGTGGGTTAAACGATTTAAACGACCTTGCAGTTCTTCCAGCTGGATTTTATAAGCCTCTTTACTTAATTCATGATCCAGCGGTAATTTATCAAGCAAGCGCACTCCATCAATCGAGGGCATCAATGGCGCTGCATCGACCCGATTTTGCTTCACTGAAGCGCGCTGCAAATGATGCCGAATGGCTTCTTCAATTTGGCGGCCAACCGAAATACTTCGATAGTTACCATCAGTTCCTTCCACCACCCGCCAAGGCGCATCGGCCAAATTAGTACGTAGCAATAAATCACGATAGCGCTCGATCATCTCATCGTAATTTTTTAAAAACCACTCGTCGGATTTTTCAACGCGCCATGCAGTACGTGGATCCGCACTGAGCTTCTTCAGGCGTTTTTTGAGCTGTTCTTTGGGCAAGTGCAGCCAAAATTTCAGCACCAAAACCCCTTCATCGGCCAGCATTTTCTCTAAGCGAACAATTTTCGCCAGCTCTCGCTCATAAGCGGCAGGATCAGCCTGATCTTGCATATGATCCCACATCGGGCCGCTGTACCAACCGCCAAACAAAATCGCCATCTTGCCTTTG
This sequence comes from Deefgea chitinilytica, assembly GCF_016881405.1. Lineage (GTDB taxonomy): Bacteria > Pseudomonadota > Gammaproteobacteria > Burkholderiales > Chitinibacteraceae > Deefgea > Deefgea chitinilytica. Next base: position 88,190 of record NZ_WOFE01000004.1, on the reverse strand, counting down.
GGCGGCAAGACTCGCCAGTAACGCCAAAATGGAGGTCGAGCAGCCTCTTCATCGGTGGGCTCGGCAAACGCATGTGTGGCAATATGGCGCGGATCTAACCATTCAAGCAATAAATTTGCGGTTTCCCCTTTGCCTGCAGTCGGAACACCGCCCAATAAAATTACTACCGGAAAATCTGCGCGCTGTTTTAAATCATACTGAATCGACAATAAACTTTGCCGCAACTCGGCCTCAAAAGTCTGATATGACGCTTTGTCTAGCTTATGCCCCAACTCTGCCGATTCAAACATGATATGACTCCCAAAAATGAGCTTTCATTATTGCCCGAGTTGCGCAATTACGAAATCAAAAAACGAATATTGATACAGTATATGAACACAAGACAAGTAAAACAAAAGCCAAGCGAATATACATCGACTACAAACTGTACCCTACGCGCCACCTTGAGCAAAAAAAAAGAGGCTTTCGCCTCTTTTCTGATCAATTTACCAGCGCAATTACACCGAGAAAGATGAACCACAGCCGCAAGTTGACTGGGCATTTGGGTTTTTAATCGTGAATTGTGAACCTTCCAAGCTTTCTACATAATCGATTTCTGCGCCGACTAGATATTGGTAGCTCATCGGATCCACCAATAAAGTCACGCCATTTTTAGTGATTGGCGTGTCATCATCGTTGACGATTTCATCAAAAGTAAACCCATATTGGAAACCTGAGCAACCACCGCCAGTGACAAACACTCGCAGTTTCAAATCAGGATTACCTTCTTCTAAAATCAATTCATTGACTTTGCTGGCTGCATTATCGGTAAAAATAAAAGGCATTGGCATCTCAGTTTCAGTGCTCATAACAGCTCCGCAAATAATAGTTGACTAAATTGATAGGATTTATTATCCGCCTCTCACCCTGCGTGGTCAATCACTGCGCTGACTTCGCTTCCACACGCGGAATATCAGCGGCGGCGACTTCCTCTCGTTTACCGTTGTGAACATGCACTAAATGCCCTTCAATAATCGCGCCGGGGTGCATTTCCAAGGTTTTATACGCCAAATCTCCAATGATTCGCGATTTGGGCTGTAGCTCGACATAGTGACTCACCTCAATCGGGCCACGAATTTCGCCATTCAAAATCAAATGCGAACACGTCACTTTGCCTTCAATCCGCGCTTTTTCACTCACCACCAAGGTGCCCGTTTTTTCATCAGCCATACCCACGTCGCCGATAATAATCCCATCGACACGCAAGCCACCGGCAAATTTTACATCGCCAGTTACCGTCGTACCTTGACCAATCAAACTATCAATCTTCGTGCTGCCTTTTTTCTTGCTAAACACAGACATCCCCTCTTAGATTTTTTTTTGGCAACTGGCGAGTACTTTTTTACCTGCCGCCTCAACAAAGCGCACATCCATCAACATTGGACCCGCTGCATTTTCCGGTAAGTTAAACTCGCCTTCCGCACGATGATAATGCTTGACCGCCAATACCGGGCTTTGCTCATCCCCTAGCGTCAACGTTTGTTTTTTGCCATCAACCACAAACTGCAAACTCAGCAACAAGCGGCCTGATAATTCCGTCGTTTTATCCGTTCCTTGCACCAATAACAAACGGTAGCCCAGTCGATCAGTAGCTCGCATTTGCAGATCACAAGCGACAAAACTCGCCAAACGACTACGATCATTGCTTTGTAATAAGGATTCAAAAAAAGACAGCGTTTCACGAGTCACCGCGGCATCTTGTTGCAGCGTCGATAAATCACGCTTAAGTGCATCGCGCTCTGCCCCAATCACAGTCAACTGCTGCGTCAACAAGGCCTTTTCTTGTTCTAACGTAGCCAGTCGCTGTTGATTGCTTTGGATTTGATTTTGCTTCGCTTGCGCATTTTTGGCCAAAGCCATTTCTTGCTGGTATTGCCCGTAACGCATTCCAATATAAGCCGCTAATAGCAATACCCCAAGCAATATCAGATAACGAAGCAGTCTTGCTTTGAAACCCAATTGCGGTCGCAACGCCAAGGGCGTGGCGGTCAGCCGCGCCCGCTGCAAACGATAGAGGCGTTTGATTGGCATTATTGCTTAAGGTAGTAGCGGCACAACATCAAGACCGTGCTGCTCTGGCAGACCAAACATCAAGTTCATCACTTGCACTGATTGACCTGACGCACCTTTAACCAGATTGTCTTCGACGACCAGTATCACCAGCAAATCGCCATTGCCTGGGCGATGCACGGCAATACGTGCCGTATTACTGCCACGTACCGAACGCGTTTCAGGGCAAGACCCCGCTGGCATCACATCGACAAACGGCTCACCCGCAAAACGATCTTCGAACAATTTTTGGATATCTGCTGCTTTACCCGCTTCGGTCAAACGCGCATAAATTGTGGAATGAATACCGCGGATCATCGGCGTCAAATGCGGCACAAATGTCAATTGCACTGGAGCACCGTGAATCGCCGACAGACCTTGCATGATTTCTGGTGAATGGCGATGGCCTTTAACGCCATAGGCTTTGAAATTATCGCTACTTTCAGCAAACAAGGTACCCACTTCGGCTTTACGGCCAGCACCGGAAACACCCGATTTGCAGTCGGCGATAATGCCTGTCGTTTCAATGAGTTGCAGGCCATTTTCAATCAATGGCAATAGACCAAGCTGAACTGAAGTTGGGTAACAACCCGCCATGCCAATCAAACGCGCTTTTTGGATTGCTGCGCGATTTACTTCTGGTAAACCGTACACGGCCTCAGCGAGCAAATCGGTACAGCTGTGTTCCATTGCGTACCATTTTTCAAACTCAACCGGATCTTTCAAGCGGAAATCGGCGGCCAAATCGATGACTTTGACGCCCGCATCAAGCAACTCACGCGCTTGCGCCATCGCAACGCCATGTGGCGTAGCAAAGAAAACCACATCGCACTCAGTCAGCTTGGCTTCTTCTGGCGTGGAAAAAGCAATCTCAACACGACCACGCAAACTAGGGAACATCTCGGCGACTTTCATGCCGGCTTCTTTACGTGAAGTCACGGCTTTGAGCTCAACATCCGGGTGGCGCGACAATAAGCGCAGCAATTCAACCCCTGTGTATCCAGTACCGCCAACGATGCCAACCTTAATCATGCTCTTTATCCTGTTGAAAATATGATTGCGATAATAAAGCAAAAAAGCAGTGAAGTGTGAGCTGTAGAGGGGAAAACACAGCTGAATTCTTACGCCCAAACGCAAAAAAGCCACCCCGCAGGATGGCTTTTTGATCCAACAATCCAAAACGAATTAACGTTTAGAGAATTGTTTACGACGACGTGCGCCGCGCAGACCAACTTTCTTACGTTCAACTTCACGAGCATCACGAGTAACCAGACCCGCTGATTTCAACGTTGATTTCAACGCTGCATCATATTGGATCAAAGCACGTGTGATACCGTGACGAACCGCGCCAGCTTGGCCAGATTCGCCGCCACCAACCACGTTTACCATGATGTCGAAAGCTTCTAAATTGCTAGTCAACACGAGTGGTTGACGAACGATCATACGGCCAGTTTCACGAGCAAAGTAGTTATCTAATGCTTTGCCGTTAACGATAATTTGGCCAGTACCTTTAGCCAAGAACACACGAGCTACAGAGCTCTTGCGACGGCCAGTACCATAATTGTATTTACCTACCATGATGCAATTCCTTTAAGTTTTGCGATCGCTTAGAGAGCAAGAGTTTTAGGTTCTTGCGCAGTGTGCGGATGCTCGCCACCGGCATAAACTTTCATTTTCTTGATCATTGCGTAACCCAATGGGCCTTTTGGCAACATGCCTTTAACAGCAAATTCCAACGCACGGCCAGGAAATTTGTTTTGCATTTCAGTGAAGGTACGCTCGTAAATACCGCCTGGGTGACCAGTGTGACGGTAGTACTTTTTCGATGCAGCTTTGTCGCCAGTAACGCGGAGCTTGTCTGCGTTTACCACAACGATGTAGTCGCCAGTATCGACGTGCGGAGTGTATTCAGCTTTATGTTTGCCACGCAGGCGTTTGGCGATCTCGGCTGCGAGACGGCCCAGCACTAAGTCTGTGGCGTCCACAACGAACCACTCGCGCTTCACCTCGTGCGGCTTGGCAGAAAAGGTTTTCATGACTGCTAGTCCACGTTTTTGAATTTGAGAAAGTCGCGGATTGTAGCGGGTAAAATGCCACTCTGTCAAATGCATTTGCAAAGAGATTTATGTCTGAGACAAAAAAAACGCAACCAAGGCATGCCGTGATTGCGCGAAATTCCACCAAATTAATGGAGGATGGAGGAGACGACACTGAGCAAGCCCAATGTCACTGTCGATTATCACAGACAAGCCAATGTAAGGCAACCTACTTTGGTGCAATGCGATTAATGGTGGCACGCTTTTGGCGCAGTGAGTTCACTCACAAATTATCCTACGCAATTGGAATCCCGCTAAAATAGCTGACCGTTTTCTAATTAACCTCCCGTCAGCGAGAACTGCAAAATGAAAGTACGTGTTAAGTGGGTCGAAGAAGTTAGCTTTTTAGCGCAGTCTGAATCAGGCCACGCGGTCTTAATGGATGGCCCACCTGCTGGTGGTGGTCGTAATCTGGGGCCACGCCCGATGGAAATGCTGCTGATGGGTATGACTGGCTGCTCAACCTATGATGTGATTCATATTCTGAAGAAGGGCCGCGCAGACGTGCGCGATTGTGTTGTCGAAGTGGATGCTGAACGCGCTGAAGTCGACCCTAAAGTCTTCACCAAGATTCATCTGCACTTTATTGTGACCGGCAAAGGGCTCAAGCCTGAAGTGGTAGAGCGAGCAATTAAATTGTCGGCTGAAAAATATTGCTCGGCATCGATTATGCTGGGTCAAGTCGTGCCGATTACGCATGACTTTGAAGTGTTAGAAGCCAACTAAGCAAAAAACCAAATTGATGCTAGCGCGGAGGCAAGGTGGCCACAAGGCTTTTACGAAAGAAATACGCCGCCACCACCACGCCTAGCACACCCAAGACGGTGAGCAAAACAATCACCCAAGTCTGACGTCGGCCCGATTGCATAGAACGCTGCACCGCTTGCTCAACAAACTGCTCTTTAAAATGAGCATGTTGCGCCAAGGCTGACGTTAAACTCTCTCCTGCGGGTTTCCATTCACTTTCGACCACGACGACCGCAGCCTCGTTCTGATTGGCATTCGAATGCGCCAGAACCTTTTCTAAGGCCGCTAGATACACATTAAACAAGCGAATATCCTGTTCAATGAGCTCTTTGTCGCGCGCATTCACCACCAAGGTGCGCCGATACTCGTCAAGCAAGTTTTGTGTTTCAGCAATATTGTGCCGAATGGTTGCTTCGTGCGGTTCTTTTTTAGAAACTTCGGAATAAGATAGGTGATACAGCGCATTAACGCGAATCAATAAAAAGTCGCGCTCAATCCCAGACAATATGGCCAAGCTACGAATAATGCTTTCATCGGTATATTCAAGCTCATCGGCCATTTGCCGCGTACTCAACACCCCGATTAGACCAATCAGCAGCAAAGACAACACCGCACCAGCAATGATTGCCACAAAGCGTTGATTGACCGATTTAACCATAGCTGCCGACTAGGCTTGCTCCTGCTCTAATTGGATGTAGTGCACATCAATCTGCGGCGCCACAATCGCATCCACCACGCTTAAATCTCGTACAGCCAAACGACGCAACGCGACCTGCCCTGCAAAATAGTGCATCGCGGTGGCATAGAGTCCATGCGCGAATGCAATAAAAATAAAGCCCATCGCCACCAAACCATGCAATTGCCGAATCAAGCCCATGGCAGCAGGATTCAAAGTCATTGGTATTGCGAAACCCCAAACCGTTTGCCCCGCCAAATATGCAATACTGAGCAAAATCCCACTACACGCCAAAAAGCCAATCAGTCCGTACAGCAGCGCATGCATAATCTTTGCCACCAAAAGCTGCGCCTCATCCACACCACAAGGCGGAGGGGCGCCATAAAAATTCAGCACCAACAAACGCAACATACTCACCACAAAAGTCGCTTGTCCCAGCAGCGAATGTGTTTGCATCCAGGGCGCAAAACCCGCATGCCCTCGCCCCAACCAGTGCGCCAAACCCAAAGACAATAAAATACCCAGCACCAACAACACCGTCAGCCAGTGCAGCAAAATCGATAATGGATGGTAACGACTTGGTTCTAAACCAGTGGCAGCTTGATTGCTCATGGTAAATCGATATCCGTCGGTGTAGTGACCTTGCCATCGGTTTCAGAATACAACCAAGCATAAGGCAAGCCGATCAGCAAAGCGCCGCCAACAATATTACCCAGCGTTGCCGGTAATAAGTTATGAGTCGCAAAATCAACTACAGTAATATCCGCCCCTGCGAGCATCGCCGCTGGCACAAAAAATAAATTAGCAATACTGTGCTCCATTCCCAGTGCAACAAAAGTCATCACTGGCGCCCAAATTCCCACCATCCGCCCCAAGGTATCTTTGGCAGAATACCCTTGCCATGCCGCGACACAAACCAACATATTAGCCAACACCCCTTTCATAAACACCACCTGAAAGGGTTGATGCACTTTATGTTCGGCCAAATGAATAATATACGCAGTCCAAGGCTGACTGGGAGTGAGTAATCCGGTCATATAGGCAAAAGCCCAAGCCGCAAATAAAGCACCAATCAGATTACCCAAATAAGATACGCCCCAGACGCGAACGACCTCCTGCAATTTCACTTTACGGCGAAACCAAGGCACCATTTGCGTCGCGCAATTAGACGTAAATAAATCAGCGCCGGTTAACACGACGGCAATAAAACCAATCGGAAAAACCGCGCCAAACAATAATTTATCTAAACCCGGATTTTCTGCGAGCAGTTGCGTTGCACCACCTGCCACCACGACGGCCAACAAAGCACCGAGCGAAATAAAAATGCCGCCCAAAAACGCCATCACCAACAAACGTGGCGGACGCAACGCCACTTTAGTGACGGCAGCGTCGTCAATATAATTCACAAGATGATCAGGACTTAAAATATTTGAGGCGGCCATTTATTGAGTACCAACGAGACATGCGGAAATCATATTCTAGGCTTCATGCCATTAAAATAAACGCACAAAATTACCAAATCCTAACGAAAAAGAGCCGAGAATTCGGCTCTTTTGCGTCATATCAAATTTACCCGATTATTGCGCCGTGCCAAAAGCCACATTCGCAACGCCGGCTTGTTTTTTCGCCAACTCACGATTAACAAATACTTTCATTGCAATCGACACCGCCAAGGCAAATAAGAAGATTCCAGAGAACACCACCGTCATCGCGGCGTAGCTGCCCGTCGCTTCGCGCAAGAATGACGCAAATGATGATCCCACCAAGCCCGCCATCGCCCATGCGGTTAACACGTAACCGTGAATTGCGCTAACTTGCTTCGTACCAAACAAATCACCGATATAGGCTGGCAAGGTCGAGAAACCGCCACCGTAGCAAGTCATAATCAGATACAGCACCGCTTGGAACACCAAAGCATCGCGCATCGAAGGTAAGAAATAAAACGCGACCACTTCAATGGTAAAAAATGTGATGTATGTGCTTGGACGCCCCAAATAATCTGACAATGTAGCCCATACCAGACGACCACCGCCATTAAACAATCCGATCAAGCCCACAACAGCACCGGCGGCTAACGGACTCATTCCAGTCACTTCCTGTGTCATCGGTGATGCCACAGAAATCACCGCAATACCACAAGTGATGTTAATAAACATCATGATCCACAAGCCATAGAATGGTTTGGTTTTCACCGCTTCATTGGCCGTCATCGGCATCAAGTCCATCGCCACTTTGGCTTTGCCGCTGGCTAGATTATCTTCAAAACCAGCCGGTTTCCAGCCCGCAGGTGGCGGCTCCAGATAGCGCGCTGATGACAACATCACCACCGCATAAATCAAACCCAAGGTATAAAACGTATTGGCAATCCCAACCGATTGAATCAACTTCGCCATCAGCGGAGCACCAAAGAATGAGGCAAAACCAAAGCCCATAATTGCCAAACCCGTTGCCAAACCACGACGGTCAGGGAACCACTTCATCAGCGTTGAAACCGGCGTTACATAACCCGTTCCCAAACCCACGCCCCCTAATACGCCGTAGCATAAATACAGCAGCCAAAGGTTACCGATCGAAACAGCAAAGCCCGCACCCAGCAAACCCAAAGACCAACATACAGCGGATACCGTGCCAGAAAAACGTGGGCCGCGTTTTTCAACCACATGCCCCATCACCGCCGCTGACATACCCAACATGAAAATGGCCAAGCCAAAAGTGAAGCCAACTTCTTTCAAGCTCCACCCCATTTGTGCCATCAAAGGTTTTGAAAACACACTCCATGCATACACAGAACCAATCGAAATATGAATTCCGACCCCCGCTGCTGCCATCAACCACCGATTCTTAGCCATCATGACCCCCAGTCATCAAAATGCGCAGGTCTTTATGCCACCCGATAAAGATTTATTGCGTCAGGACTAGAGTGCCACCATGCTTACGAACACACATTGACAGTAATCAACAAGGTACTATTACACTAAAACGTCGGTATTTTTAATTGCGTGCAACTGGCTTCAGACGACCAATAGCACAACAACACCGAACAAAACCAAAGCCAATAAAAAAAGGGTATCTCCCCATAATCAAATCTAAACAAAGCTTATAGAGAAATACCCTAGCCAATCAGACAGTACTAGATTCGATACGACAAGCCCGTCATTACTTTTGACGTGGCCGTCATCAACTGCACCACGGGCAAGGGCAATGGCGCAGCCCCCAGGGCGACCGCTTGTTCAGCGTGGCTGGTTTCATCGATCGCCATCTGAGTCACAATGGCGCGACTTTTAGCATCTTGCTCCGGCAATTGGCTCAGATGACTTTCCAAATGCGCGGTTACTTGTCGCTCAGTTTCAGCCAAAAAACCCAAATTCCACTTATCGCCAATCACCCCAGCGGTCACCCCCATTGCAAACGATCCGGCGTACCACAAAGGATTCAATAAACTACGATGGCTACCTAGTTCAGCCAAGCGGCGCTCAGTCCACGCCAAATGCTCGACTTCTTCCTGTGCGGCCTGCTTCAGCGCGTCGCGTGCCGCCGGATCGCGCGCGGTGAGCGCCTGCCCCTGATATAAGGCTTGAGCGCAGACTTCGCCACAATGATTCACCCGCATCAAGCCGGCCGCATGTGTTTTTTCTGCTTCGCTTAACTCCGCCTCTTCAAGTGCGGCGTCGGGATGTTGGCGCGCACTGGTCGCCGGCGCAGCCAAAGTACGCAACACCGTATCAAACTCAGTAATCAATTGATCAACAGAAGGTAATTTCAGCATGATGGGTTCTCCTTTAGGCGACAATTCTACACTGCAGCCATGATATGATTAGCAGATTGTTCCTATTTCCATTTTTGCAGGACGCACTATGAAACGCCTCATCACTGCCGCAGCCATCGCGCTATCGAGTTTGACGGCTTTTGCCGCCAATCCACAAGTCGAACTCAATACCAGCATGGGTAAAATTGTCGTTGAACTTTATCCCGAAGCCGCACCACTCACGGTGGCGAATTTTTTGCAATATGTCGACAGCAAGCACTATGACGGCACCATTTTTCATCGCGTGATTCCAGGCTTTATGACGCAAGGTGGCGGTTTCACTGCACAAATGGAACAAAAACCAACCAAAGCCTCGATTCAAAATGAAGCCAAGCTGGCGCTAGAAAAAGGCTTAGGCAATGAACGCGGCACCATCGCGATGGCACGTACTGGTCAACCTCACTCAGCCACCAGCCAATTCTTTATCAACTATAAAGACAACAGCTTTTTAAATTACCCAGGGCAAGATGGCTACGGCTATACCGTATTTGGTCGGGTGATCAGCGGCATGGCAGTAGCTGACCAAATGGCAACGGTCACCATCCTACCGGGTGATACGCCGGCAAAACCAATCGTGCTGATTTCTGCAAAAACAGTCGCCGCAAAAGCCGCTAAAGCAGAAAAAACCAAAGCCAGCAGCGCAAGCAAAGCCAACGCAAAATAATTTTTTAATCAAGGAAACGACATGACTAAAGTAAAACTCACCACCAGCATGGGCGACATCGTTTTGGAACTCAATGAAGAAAAAGCACCGATTACTGTCGCTAACTTCATTCAATACGCCACTGCCGGCCACTACAATGGCACGATCTTTCACCGCGTCATTGATGGTTTTATGATCCAAGGTGGTGGCTTTGAGCCGGGCATGAAAGAAAAGAAAGACAAGCACCCAACGATTCAAAACGAAGCCAACAATGGCTTGAAGAACGACATTTACACCATCGCCATGGCGCGCACGCCTGAGCCACATTCAGCATCATCGCAATTTTTTATCAATGCGGCTGACAATGATTTCCTCAACCACCGCAACGATAAAAGAGCCCAAGACTGGGGCTATGCAGTATTTGGTACTGTCATCGAAGGGCAAGACGTCGTGGATAAAATCGAAAAAGTAAAAACCGGCAGCAATGGTTTTCACCAAGACGTACCCAAAACCGATGTGGTCATCATCAGCGCTGAAGTGCTCGCTTAATTAGCAGCCAAACTCGCCAAGCGCAGCTCAGCCTGCGCTTTTTTTATGTTCAACTGATCAGTATATTCATGACTCGACCTAGCTACTTTATTTCCGACCTGCATCTCTCGCCCAACGATGAGGCTACTGTTCTAGCCTTTCAACAATTCATGCGCACGACGGCACGAGAGGCGGAACGTCTTTATATACTAGGGGATTTATTTGAATACTGGTTTGGTGACGACCAATTGAGCGATGCATTTTATGCTGAGCAAGTCGAGCAGATTGCCGCCGTTGCCCAAAGCGGTGTCCAAGTTTTCTTTATGGCCGGCAATCGTGACCTACTGACCAAAAAACGTTTTGCTCGTGCCGCACAACTCACGCTATTGCCCGATCCAACGGTCATTGAGCTACAAGGCTTAAAAATCATCTTGGCGCACGGTGATTTATATTGCACTGACGATATTGCCTACCAACGCTACCGCCGAATCGCGCACAATCGAATTGTTCAATTTATCTGGCTCAACTTGCCGCAAAAAATTCGCGACAAGCAAATCAACAAGCTCAGAGAAAAATCCAAAAAAGCCAATCAGTTCAAAAACAAAGCCATCATGGACGTCAATCCGGCAGCCATAGAAACCGAATTGAAACGCAGCCCTGCCAAAATCTTAATTCATGGCCATACCCATCGCCCCGCTCAACATCAGCACGACAATGGCGTTCGCTGGGTATTACCTGATTGGAAAGACGGCGTGGGAGGTTACTTAAGCTGCCAAGACGGTCAACTCAAACTCAACGAGCTGAATAAATAGCGACGGAAAAAACGATCAACGGGTGGCAAGCCAAAGCCAAATTTTGTAAACTCTGAACTCGTTCTGACGTAAAAATTTCATAGACAAGTTTTATTTTACAAGTTATTGATCCAAATCAACCAAGCTCATACTCAAGCCGTTTTCAAAAGAAAATGCGCTAAGTATGCTACGCTAGGTAGACCATCGAAGCCGAACTCTAAACCCTAACTTAAACACTCAGCAACGTTGCACCGAGATACACAACTTTAAAACCAAAATTAAAGAGGCTCCTCATGAACAATACTTTAAGCCGCCAAATCCGCGCAGCTTTTTTAGTCGCAGGCTTACTCCCAGCACTGGTCAGCGCAGCTCAACCGGGCGCGGTCCTCAAGCCTGCCGACAAGGGTGCTAGCGCAGCGAAACATTTCGACCCACTCGGCAAACCGCCATCAACATTTACACTCGAATTACGCAAAGGTTTAGAAGCAAAGCTCCCCTTTGCAGACAAACGTGACTTCGAAGAAGCTAAGCGTGGCTTTATCGCTGAACCTGACTTTACCAAAATCATGGCCGACGCCGGCAACGTCGCATGGGACATGGGCAGCTACGGCTGGCTTTTGACCGGCAAAGATTTTGAATCGATCCACCCATCGCTGCAGCGTCAAGCCATTCTCAATATGGCCTATGGGCTCTACGAAGTTCTGCCAGGCCGCATCTACCAAGTACGCGGTTTTGATCTTGCCAATATTACCTTCATTAAGGGAGACACTGGCTGGATTGTGTTCGATCCGCTGACCGCGAAAGAAACCGCCCGCGCGGCGCTGAAATTTATCAACGAGCAACTTGGTAAGCGCCCAGTCGTTGGTGTGGTGTACTCACACTCACACGGAGATCACTTCGGCGGCGTACGTGGTGTCGTCGATGAAGCAGACGTAGAAAGCGGCAAAGTCAAAGTGATCGCCCCCGAAGGATTCATGGATAAAGCGATTGCAGAAAACGTCTTTGCCGGCAATGCGATGAATCGCCGCCTACAGTGGCAATACTCCATGCTGCTAGACCGCCACCCCAACGGCCACGTTGACCAAGCCATTGGCAAAAATGTCGCCTCCGGCAATATCGGGCTGATCGCGCCCAATGTGTTGGTGAGCAAAGATTTCGAAGAAATCACAGTCGATGGCGTTAAAATGGTGTTTCAAAACCAGCCGGACACAGAAGCACCAGTACAGATGAGCACTTGGTTCCCTGACTTCAAAGCATTCTGGGCTGCCGAAGTGATGACCGGTACGATTCATAATATCTACACAGTTCGCGGTGCGGCTGTACGCAACGCAATGAACTGGTCAAAAGAAATCAACAACTCTCTTTATCACTTCGGTGGCGAAGCTGAAGTGATGTTTGCTTCGCATAGCTGGCCACGCTGGGGTAATGACCGCATTCAAGAAGTGATGCGCGCCCAGCGAGATGCCTACGCCAACCTGAACAATCAAACGCTGCACTACGCCAACAAAGGTGTTACGATCAACGAAATCCACAATGTTTATCAGGTACCGAAAAGCCTACAGCAACAGTGGTCAGTACGCAGCTATCACGGTGACGTGCAAAACAATGTACGCGGCGTAATCAATCGCTTCCTCGGACATTTCGATGGCAATCCAACCAACCTGATTCCGCTGTCACCGAAAGATTCTGCACCACTGTATGTAGAGATGATGGGCGGCTCAGCCAAAATCATCGCCAAAGGCAAGCAATTGATCGCCAAGGGCAAATACCTAGAAGCCACTGAAATCCTAAATAAATTGGTTTTTGCCGAACCACGTAATCAAGCTGCACGTCGCCTACTGGCCGATGCGTTTGAGCAACTCGGTTACCGCGCTGAAAGTACCAGCGTACGTAACGTATTCCTGCAAGGTGCTTATGAGCTCCGCAATGGCCTTCCAGGCGGCACCCCACCTCGCAGTACTGGACCTGACACGATCCGCGCAATGTCAACCGAACAATGGTTAGATTTCATCGCCATCAGCCTCGACCCGAGAAAAGCTGAAGGATTGAAGTTCACCATCAACTTAGTCACTCCGGATAATGGCGAAAAATTTGTGGTTGAACTGAGCAACGCCACACTGACCACGATCAAAGGCTTCCAAAGTGACAAGCCAAGCTTGACAATTACCGTGAACCGCGAAGACCTGAATCAGGTCATGATGGGACGAGCCAGCTTTGATGACTTGATCAGTGCAGGCAAAGCGAAGTTTGATGGTGATCGCAGCAGCTTTGACAAATTACGTGCAACACTTGTTCAATTCACTCCTGATTTTGAAATCATGCCAGGCACAGCACCGAAGAAAAAATCAGTTGCACCTAAGCCATTTGAAGTCGTTGATATCGTAGAACACGACGACTAAACAAGGCTAGATACCCCGCCGTATCACGATACGACGGGGTAATTACGGTTGTGTGGGTGGCCAAAGACTAAGTAAAAATATAGATGAAACTAAATTCCTACGAACCACTCAGTCAATGCATCAAACACCCCTATTTCATAACAAGAGAAGCCATCGCTAGCACTGCGATGGCTTGCCTACTTATTACCACAGCAAGCTTGTAACAAATTTGATCCGGTAGGTGAGCAGCCCTCCCTCTCCGGCAATGTTTCAAAGGGAGAACCTCATATGGGCAAAAAAATATCCACCCCAGTATGGCGAGCCACCCAGTTCGCGCTAGCAATCGCTGCAGTTACTGCAGCCAGCGCTCAAGCTGGTGGTCTATTACTATATGAAGTAGGCACCCCCGATGTCGGCTTAGCCGCTGCTGGCTATACAGCGCGCGCGCAAGATGCTGCCACCGTATTCACCAATCCAGCCGGTATGACGCGACTGGATGGCGACCAAGTTACCCTAGGTGTGCAAGCGCTGTTTGGTCGCACTAAATTCAACGTCGATGAGGCGAATAGCTCTGCACGGCTAGGCAATCATGGCGGTGGGAATGCTACCGGCTTTTTTCCTGGAGGAGGGCTATTCTATTCGCATAGCGTATCGCCCGATTTCAAAGTGGGCTTAGCAATGACGGGGAATTTTGGTCTCTCAGTTCAGTATGATGATGCGTGGGCTGGCCGCTACTACACCCAAGAGGCCACTCTGATTGGGCTTTCTGTGGTGCCTGCTGTGGCTTATCGCATCAATGACAAATTATCGCTGGGCGCCTCAATGAATGCCATGCGTAGCTCATTTAAAACCAAGGTCGCCATCAATAATCTCATTGGCGCAGATGGGCAACTTGAGTTGGATGACAGTACTTGGGGCTTTGGCGCCAACCTCGGTTTGCTCTATGAATTCACTCCCAGCACCCGTGTAGGTTTGAATTACCATTCACAAATCAAGCTCGATTTTGATAGCCAACCGCAATGGCGCGGGGTTGGACCTCTGTTAAATGCGGGTCTACAAAGAACCGGCCTGCAAAATGCAAATATCAACCTCGGCATGAACGTGCCACAGGGTTTTAATGCTGGGATCTATCACGAGCTAGACTCACAATGGGCGCTGCTAGGCAGTTTAGGCTGGCAGCAATGGTCTAAGTTCGGCGAAGTGGATATTGGAATTAGTAGCAATAACCCACGTAACCTCACCACCGCACGCGATTTTAAAGACACTTGGCATATTGCCGCAGGTACGCAATATCGGCTCTCTGAACGCTATACGCTGATGGGCGGCATCGCATACGACAGCGAATTTCAAGATAGTAGCGCTATCCCACCTGCAATTCCCGCCAATGACACTTGGCGCTTTGGTGTGGGCGCCCAAATCAATGAAAGCAAAGCATTGAGCTGGGGGCTCAGCTTGCAATACTTATACGCAGGCACCCTCAACACCAATCTCTCAGCCGCGCTCCCCGCTGGAGGTTTACGTGGCAATTTAAGTGGTTCTTATGATCGCCCAGCGGGCATTCTGTTTATGGCCGCCAACATGAATTACAAGTTCTGAGCGGGGCGGATTGCATCCGTTGCCGCTGACCGTGCGGGGGAACCCCTCGCACATGAACGGCCTACTACCTGGAAAACCATTCTCCACACGAAGGATACGAAACTATGACATCACAGTTCAGCAAAGCCACGGTGGCTTGTGCCATTTTGGCAAGCATGGCACTGGGCTTCCACCAGAACGCTGGCGCAGCGGCAAAACATCCCGCGAAAACGGCAGTGGATTGGCACAGCCCATCGCTGAGCATGGAAACGGTGACCGCACCAAATGGCGCCATTACTAACCCCGTACAACTTGAAGCCAACGCCCTCTGGGGCCTCACAGAAAGCAAGACCGCCGAGAAAGTCACTTCCGATATCTACGCCCTGCGGGGCTGGGGCATCGCCAGCAGTTACGCCATTCAGGCTCCGGAAGGCTGGATCATCATCGATACTGGCGATTCCACCCGCGCGGCCTCAGAAATGCGCGAATTACTCGAGCAGACACTAGGGAAGAAAGTCAAAGTCGCAGCCATTCTGCTAACTCACTGGCACTATGCCGACGGCACCAATGCTTGGGCTGACCAAGGCACAGAAATCTGGGGGCATGAACACCTTGACCGCAATCGCAATGCCTCAAAAGGTGTAAGCATTAAAAGTGGCTTTTACCAGACACGAGCAATCGCACAATTCGGCGTATTCCATCCGCTGACAGGCCCGGATGCCTTTCCGAGCCTGATGCGTTTCTTTCCGGAAAAATTGCTCGCCGAGTCTGGCTATCAGCCACCGAATCGCCTTTTCGAAGATGGCAAAGTTCTCGACATCATGGTTGCTGGCGAACCGGTGCAGGTTGCCCCCAACAGAACGGACACGGGTGACAGCGTCGCGTTTTATTTTCCAAGACACAGTCTGGTTATAACCAACATGATGGTGACCGGGGCGATCTTCAACATCTATACGCTGCGCGGCGGGGCCTTCCGTAATCCGGATACGTTTCTCAACGATGCCCGCTGGGTTGAGTCCAAAAATGCCGAAGTCCTGCTGGATATCCATGGCCCGACACTAAAAGGCAACAAGGTCGTCCAAGCAGCAATCGAACGTTCCGTAGACCAGGTGCAACTCATTCACGACCAGACAATGCGCCTGATTGCCAGCGGCATGGGGCCGCGTGAAGCCGCTGAAAATCTGTACATGCCAAGGCACTTGCGCCAGGGGCGCGAGGCTTACGGACAAGTCGAAAGTCATGTACGCCAAATATATAACGGGACGGTCGGGTGGTTTGATGGTGACGTGTACGAGATCAATCCGTTATCAGTAAATGAAGAAGCCCGCAAGTTTGTCGAAATGATGGGTGGTCGTAATGCCGTGCGCAAAGTCGCAGCAGAGGCAACCAGGAAAGGCGGGTTGTCAAATTGGCGCTGGAGCCTCAAGCTGACATCACTGCTCTTGCAGCTCGACGCCAAAGATGCCGATGCCCGCAAGATTCGCGCCGACGCGGCAAGAGCCCTTGGCCAGCGCACAAGTTCGGCGAATGCCCGCGGCTTCTACCTCACTGAAGCCCTGCAACTGGAGGGGAATTTGAAAGTCGAGGGCCGACCAATGACTCTGGACACAATCCGCGCATTTGTGGGTACCCCAAGCCTCGACCAACTGATGGCAACCAAAGCAGAGGAAAATCTGCAGTTCGTGCGCTACCTCGTCAACCCCAGCAAGGCCGAGGGCAAGCGCCTGGCCTTCACCATGTCTGTCGAGGGCGAGCCACAGCTTTGGCGGCTCGAGTTACGCAACAGCGTACTCGTAATTACTGAAACCAGCACGAAGGCCAGCACTCACATTGACCTATCGCGCCGCGAGCTGGCCGAATTGGCGCTTGGCACATCCGTTTCAAGCAAGGGCGGTGGGGTACTGGTCGATCTGAACACGATCCTAGATCGTAGTCACCTCATACCAGCAGCATCAGCCACACCAACAACCTTCGAAGTAAAAGGCAAGCGCACTTACAGCGACGAACTGGAGCACTGAGGCAGATAACATCGCTTGACCCGTAAAAAGCCCCACTCTACTGCGATGCCGCTCAGTGCAAACTGAGCGGTTTTTTGTTAGAGATCATCACCGCATCGACATGGCCCCCCCCCGCCGAAGCATAGGTATCTACACATCTTTTAACGCATAAACTGGCATGATGTAGTATGGCTTATAAAAAACACTACAGGGCGTCGATGCCCGTCTTAATGCGCGTTACCAGCGTTTGGTGGCAGAACATATGAATGGTAGCGCACGTCTGAGCGCAGGCCTTAAGGCCTTGCCCGATAAAATCGACAGCTTTGCCAGTACACAGGCGGCTTGGCGTTTCTACGCTAATGAGGCTATTACGCTCTCAGGACTGCAGCAACCACTCACCGACGCCGCCCATGCCGGGATTGCCCAGCATTGCAGCCGGTATGCGCTGTGCATTCATGATTGGTCGCGCCTGCATTATCGGCATGAGAATAAAACCGATACTTACGCCATCACGCATGCCACCGATGTGGGCTATGACTTGCAAACCAGCCTCATCGTCAGTGATCAAACTGGCCAGCCGATTGCTCCGGTGGCGCAGCGTTTGGTGAGTGCAGAAGGCAGTTATGCCACGTATGGCGCAACGACGTTAGCGCCTCAAGTTCAGACCCACTTAGACGAAGTCAGCGACTGCATTGAACACTTGGCCGCACAGGGCTTTGCCAAACCCTTGGTGCATCTGATTGATCGCGAAGGCGATTCGATTGGGCATATTCGGCGTTGGGAATCAGCGGGTTGCCGCTGGTTAGTGCGGGTGAATGACAACCCGAAAGTTGAACACGCAGGGCAGGAGTTGGCCTGCAAGGATGTCGCCAACACACTGAGTTTTAATAAAACCCGCCAGATCACCTATCGGGGCAAAGTCCACTGGCAATGGATCGCCGAAACAGCGGTGACCTTAACGCGGGCGGCCAAGCCGAGCCAGAAAAAAGGCTATAAGCCCAAAGAGCCAGGAGCCCCAGTGGCGGCGCGACTGATCGTCAGCCGTATTGTATCGGACGAAGGCGAAGTGCTGGCGCAGTGGCTGTTGATGAGCAATCTTCCGGAAGTGGATGCCGCTACGCTGGCGTTATGGTATTACTGGCGCTGGCAAATTGAGAGCTTCTTCAAGCTATTGAAACAGGCTGGGCATCAGCTCGAATCGTGGCAACAAGAGTCGGCCTTAGCGATCAGCAAGCGGCTGTTGGTCAGCAGTATGGCATGCGTCACGGTGTGGGAAATTGCGGCGGCAAAAACGCAGGAAGCGGCAGAACTGCGAGAATTCTTGATGAAATTGAGTGGGCGGCAAGTGAAACGCAGCAAGCCGATCACACACCCAGCCTTATTAGCTGGACTGTGGGTATGGCTGTCGATGCTCGAAGTAATGGAAGCCTACACCCCAGAAGAGCTGGCCGCCTTGAAAGCAACGGCTATGCAGTTCTTGGGAAAAGATGTGTAGATACTTATGCCGCCGAAGCGGGGTCTGGGTATTGTTTTATAGCCTTTTATTGGCAAACGCTGCAGTGGGATAGGGTGACTAGCTAGACGTTAAACAGGAAGTTCAGCACGTCACCATCCTTCACCACATAGTCCCAGCCCTCAGAGCGCATCTTGCCGGCTTCCTTGGCGCCCTGCTCACCCATAAGCAAGAACGTAATAAATATGCAACAAAGATAATAAACCATTGATTAAATGATGTTTTCAACTATATTTTTGAGATCAACCAAGAACTGTCTTCTGCATATGAAAACCTTAAATCAACTCGGAGCAGTACTGTTTATTATCGTGCAGCTTACGCAAGCGGTATGGGCGGCCGACGATGTACTCAGAATCATCGCTTGGCATGGGTACGCCGATGCCGATTGGGTGGCAGAGTTCGAGCGGGATCACGATGTCCGCATTGAGGTCAGTTTTGTTGAAAGCGATGATGAATTATGGGAAAAGCTGAGCAAAAATCACGGTGCTGATTATGATGTCTTCGCCGCCAATACCGCAGAATTACAACGCTATATCAGCCATGATATTGCTGCGCCAATTAAAATCAACAAGATCAGCAATATTAAAAATCAACTACCTCGCTTTAGAGAAACGGAAAAGATTGCTGGCTTAGTTCACAATGGCAATCTTTATGGTATTCCATTTACTTATTCAGAAATGGGCTTAATTTATGACTCGAAGCAGTTTAAAACAGCACCAACGTCCATGAGTGCTTTATGGCAGCCAGAAAACAAAGGGAAAATCATCCTGTATGACGGTAGCAATCATAATTTTAGCCTAGCTGCTCTGTTGCTCGAATTCAGTAATCCATTTCAGCTTTCCAACGATGAAATGAGTAAAACGGTCAAAAAATTATTACAACTGCGCTCGCAAAACCCTATGTTTTATACTGGCCCAGAAGAGAGTATTCGAATGTTTTTAAAACATAAAGCGGCTTTGATGTTTGCCAATTACGGCCAGCAACAACTCAAGCAATTACAGAAAACCAATTCAGATATTGCTTATATTATTCCCAAGGAAGGCGCTTTAGCATGGCTGGATTGCTGGGGAATCACCGTTGCAGCAAAAAACAAATCGCTCGCAGAGCAGTGGATTAATTTCACACTAGAGAAAAACATCAGTGCTGCGCTCAGTCGACGCCAAGGGCTACCAAACACCTTGCTTGCCGGTCACCTCAAAGAGGATGACAAAATTATTTGGCTTGAGCCTTCGGAAGATTTCGCGCTCCGCAGCCAGTATTGGGAGCGACTTCGTGCGGGCAAAGCGCGAAGACAAAACAACACGAGCCAATAAGTCAGAATTCAAGCTTACTTAGGCAGCTCAACCTTAACCCAAACGCTATAAGTTTGCTCAAGGCGGCCAGATGAACGCGATAACAAGCCGCTATCATTGCTTGCTTGTTGTTGCCGAGTCTCACCGATCGGCAGCCATTCCCCTAGCTGCCCTTGTACTTCACTGAACACAGACTGCCCTTCAGTCCCTCTAGCACCAACGAATCGCCGTTGCTGTGGCATCAATTGTAGAGTCACGCCTGTTTCACCGATTCGACGTGGGGCCACATAAAAACCAGTTCCTGCACTCTGCCACACACCGCCAAAATGGCTGATGGAATAATCTGGCCGATAAATAAAACTCAATTGGGGAATAAAGCGCTGCTGCCCTAATTGAATAAAGCCCTCCGCGCCATCGAGGAGACGTAAAGTCTGCACACTAGAACGCTGAACTTGCGATTGCTGATCTTGAAGCGTGATACGCCCACTTGCATCGACGTCGCCATTGCGGAGAATGACACGGCCTTGAGCCTCAATCCCAGATTGAGCATCACGGTTGCTGCTGCGCTGCTCAACGGTCACGATTAAATTTTGCAACGGCATGTCCAACTGCTGAAGCAATTGCCTGATGTTGGTCATGCTTTGTGCATCGGGTGCTGCGACGATCAAAGTGCCATAAAAAGCCTGAATCCTCGCCTGCGGAAATGTCGCTTGCAATACAGGTAATACTTGATCAGCCAAACGATGCCGCAGCGCAATCGTTTCAAGAACCTCCGCACGTAACAAGCCCGCAATAAACAGCATGAGTATTGCCACACAAGCCATATATTTTATTGTCTTCATAAGAATACCCAGAATAGTCTTTCACACCGATGGCAGAGTTTAGTTATAGAACAAGCTTGGCTATCATGTTGAAATTGCTAGGTAAAAAAAAGCCCGTGCTATTGGCACAGGCTTTTCATTCAATTTTTGAAATTTATTAAATTACTGCCCCCAAACAACCGCCTTAATACGAGTCACAATCAGCAATTGATCGCCCGCAGAAGCTCTCGCCAACAAGTCTTTATTTGGTACAGGAATCGTAATAAATTCACCTGGCACATTACGCACAACTGCTTCACCTTTTTTTAGATCAACGCTAACAATATCATTGCGAACTGTGCGTGTAATCACAGTACCTACGCCATTGGCCGTCGCATCTCGGCCTGAGGTCTCAACGATACTGCGCATGCCCGCACCGCCTTTATGTAGCATCAATACAATGGCTTGTGAACCCGCTACATTCACTAGATCACCAGGCTTAACTTGATCTAAAGCGACTTTAGCATCAATACCATCAAACTCGAGCGTACGACCATTTTGCATCGCTAAAACCACGCTACGCGTTGCCAGATCCACAGAAACCACAACGGCTTGCTCTTTTTCAAATTCAGCAACACTCATAATCACTTCATCGGCAGCCGCCTGCTCTGCGTGTGCAACTTGCCCTAGCAACAAACCAGCAACCAAAAACATGGATCCCAATAAATTTTTATGCATTGCTCATCTCCGGTGATATTGAAAATAACTCTTGCTTTGTGCAATCGCTTGACCAACAATGCTAACATAGCTCGTCAGCCTAATCCAGATTCAATCAATTCAATCCGCGTTTTACACAAAAAAACCCAACATATTTTGTCAGCTAAGGCTTTGCATATAGTAACACCACAGCCTGAGCTTCAACCGATTCTCCACAACCGACCGGCCCTAATTTTTCGTAAGTTTTCGCTTTCACATTCACGCACGCCACATCGACACCAAGATCAGCAGCAATATTAGCCACCATGGCCGGAATGTGTGGCGCCATTTTGGGCTGCTGAATAAGGACAGTAGCGTCCAAATTGCCGACCAACCAGCCAAGCTCATTGACGCGTCGAACTGCTTCACGCAGGAGTACTCTGCTATCAGCACCTTTAAACTCTGCTGCGGTATCCGGAAAATGTCGCCCAATATCGCCCAATCCAGCACCACCGAGCACCGCATCAGTTATGGCGTGCAATAAGGCATCGGCATCCGAATGCCCAAGCAAACCCTTCTCATAGGGTATATGAACACCACCTATAATCAACGGTCGCTCTGCAACCATACGATGCACATCCCATCCTTGTCCTACTCGAAAAGGCAATGCCATTGACGATTTCCCTTGATTTAAACATCACAGACAAACTGACTCATTGAACTCAATAAATACTCACTACCAATCTTGCTCTTGGGCTGGAACGGCGATGAAATACAAAAAGAACAACATCGCTCCAAATGGCCACACATCCCCAATCGCATGAGATAAACCATTAAAATGCTGTAAATGACCGTAATTCCACCTAAAAATCATTAATTGCGGACTGGCCTTGGCTGTCAATGGCCATATATCACTAACCCAAGTTGCAGCAAACAAGGAAACAAATCCAGCTGCGGCGCGAAGACGGCGATTCAACTGCCATAACACCCACAGTACAATCCCACCCACAACCCCACCCAAAACAATATTCAAATTGAGCCATGCAAAGAACTGCTCGGGCTGCAGCAACATGCCTGCAAAACCCATTTTGACCAACAGAGCACAAAATAAAACGCCCAGCATTGCACGCGGAATTTGTCGACTTTCACGCACCAAAACAGAAACAAACAGCGCGACACCCAACAAATGCAGCATCATCCCTCCCCCTTCCAGTAATCTCAAAAACAATGCTGGATTATTCATCGGAGAAACAAAGGGTTGCGGTAAACCTTGAGGAAGTACCACCACTCCCAAAAAAGGCAAGCTAGGGTCAAATTGGGTGGTGAACCAAAGTAACAACCAAATGGCGCCCCATTCCACTGCCGGCCCAGGCGCCAAATAGTCATATCGAAATGCTTGCCAACGCCTGATGACACTGCGATGGCTAAACAGGACGCCGATAACTGCGCCCAAAAAGGTCCCAAAGCCATTACTTAAAATATCCATATTTGAAGCAACACGGCTTGGTAAAAACTGCTGCACAAATTCAACGCCCATTGATACAAAAAGCCCGATTAATGTGGCGTAGATGAGCGCCAAACGTGAGCGTCGCAAGATCAGAGCAGCACTTAAACCCAGCGGAATATAGGCCAAAATGTTGATGGTATTATCAAAGAGCGTGAAATAATAAGGTAGAGGATAGCTATAGAATGCAAAGACTGGCTCGCCGGTAAATCGCCAACCAGAAAACGGATACCAGCTTAAAATTAAAATAACGAGTAAATAAACGGCAAAGAAAAAAGGCGAAACCATGGTGGGTTTCGCTTTTCGGGCGAGAAAGCTAATCGATGAGGGCTTCATTCAGTGGAGAAACCTCTAAGCGAAGATTCGCTTAGAGGTCTAAATACGCCTTATTTTGAGGTTTTCACTGTAGTCCACAGTTTATTTAACTCACGCAATTGCTTACCTTCCAACGCATTAAGTTGTTGCAAACGTTTCATTGTCGTTGGATCAGGGAATACTGATTGCAGTGCTTTAATTTCTGGTTTCACAAAAGCCACTGCTGCTAGATTTGGATTGCCAGCACCAATCATATTGGTCAAATCAGCTGCATTTTTGCCTTCTAGCATGAAATTCATAAACTTATAGGCAAGATCAGGACGCGGTGCATTTTTAAGAATCACCATGCTATCTACAGACAGCGTATTACCTTCTTTTTGCAAGCCAAAATTCACGGTGAATTTACGTTTGGCCGCTTTCGCATCCGCTACAGCTTGGAACATATCGCTAGAATAACCATGTGCAACCCAGATGTTGCCCACCGTTAATTCCTTGATGTAACTTTGGCTATTAAATGCGGCCCAGAATGGCTTAGCTTTCACAATCGTTTCTTGCGCTTTTTTCAACTCAGCGGGATTGGTTGAATTTGCAGAAAAACCGTTATACATCAAAGCTGCAGCAAAGAGTTCACGGCTATCATCAAGGACTGTCACTTTTCCTTTGAGCTTAGCCAAAATAACCGGGTCAAAAATGACTGCCCATGAGTTTGGATTAATGCCCAACTCTTTGAGTTTTGTTTCGTTGTAACCCAGCAGCGTTGTGGTAAATGAATAAGGCAAAGAATATTTATTACCCGGATCAAACACGCTATTCATAAATGCCGGATTAATATTCTTGGCGTTCGGCAATTTAGCCATATCCAAAGGCTGCAACAAATTTTGTTTAATCAACGGTGGAATCGCAAACCCAGTTGGCACGACAACATCATAGCCTTTTGCTCCCGCCGATAATTTAGCGAGCATTTCTTCCATTGCACCATAGTAATCTTGCACAACACGGCACTTGCAGCTCTGCTCAAAACGTTTCACCGTCTCTGGGGCTATGTAATTGTTCCAGTTATACACATGCAACACATCGTTGGCTTGCGCCAGACCGGCCGTCATCATCAAAGCAAGCAGAAGTTTTTTCATCGCGACTTCACTCCAAATGGGTGTAATTAAAATTAGTAAGCCCAGTATTAACACTAAAGCAATAAATTATGGCACAAAAAACAAGCGACTCCGGCGATTCAAACAGTCCGCTTAACCACAAAAACTAACTGGCTCGAATCGCACTTGGCGCCACTTTGCTCGCCAGCAAAATCAACCCGAGCGTGAGCAACATCAACAAGGTTGAAATCGCGTTTACTTCTGGAGTGACCGCAATACGAATCATCGAATAAATCTGCAATGGCAAGGTCGACGCACCCGCACCCGCGGTAAAGAAAGTAATCACAAAATCATCAATCGACAGCGTAAACGCCATCAAGGCTCCCGCAATAATGCCCGGCATAATTAATGGCATTGTCACCAAGCGAAACGCTTGTACTGGCGTAGCGCCCAAATCACGCGCGGCTTCAACCAGAGAATCATCCATCCCCTGCAAACGAGATCGCACCACAATCGCAACAAAACCAATGCAAAATGCAATATGCGCTAAAGTCACCGACAGCAAACCCAAGGTCAGATTGAGCATCACAAAGAAGATCAATAACGCAACGCCCATTAGAATTTCCGGAATCGCAATGGGCGTCAGAACCAAAACAGGCAGCAACCGTAATTTATACTTGTGCATTGCCAAGCCAGCCAAGGTTCCTAATACCGTCGCAAAAAAACTCGACACCAAGGCAATCAGTAAAGAATTACGCGCCGCGACCAGCATCTGCTCATTATTCATCAGCAGTGCGTACCATTTAAACGTAAAGCCGACCCATTCGGCATTGAGCTTTGAATCGTTAAATGAATAAGCGACCACAATAATTAATGGCACATACAAAAAGCCATACACAAAAATAGCGGCAGCCCATAGCCATTTCGCTTGTTTAGAGTGCATTACGTTTGCCTCCACGCCCTACCAGCATCGCCAATCCTGCCATCAGCAACACCGCCAGCGTTAGCATAATCGACAGCACCGAACCAAACGGCCAATCTCGGCTATCCAAAAATTGTTGCTTAATCAAATTACCAATCATCATTCCGTCTGTGCCACCCAATAAATCCGGCACTGCAAACATCCCCAAGGCGGGAATAAACACCAAAGCCGCCCCAGCCCATACCCCAGGGAGGGATAGCGGCCAAGTTATCTTCCAGAAACGCTGCCAGCTCGATGCCCCCAAATCTTGTGCGGCATCAAGTAAAGCAACATCATGTTTTTCTAAGTTGGCATACAATGGCAACACCATAAACGGCAAGTGCACATAAACCAATACGACAATCACCGCAAAATGCGTATACATCAGTTGAATCGGAGCGATGCCAACCCAAGACAGCGCTTGATTAATCGTCATAACGAAATAGCCTTGCGGCCCAAGGATGATCATCCACGCATAAACACGAATCAGAAAATTGCTCCAGAATGGCAAAATCACCAGCAAAATCATGACGTCACGGTACTTCTTTGGACTACGTGCAATCAGCCATGCTAAGGGATAAGCCATCAGCAAACATACCAAAGTGGTAATGCCCGCATACCAAAACGACTTAACGAACAACTCAATATAAATGCTATCTTCAAAAAAACGGCCGAAGTTCTCAAAAGTGAGGAAATCGCGCCAGTTTTGCGCATTAATCAGCAGCTCATTTTTTCCTGTGTCTGGATTGATATCAATCAAAGGCAATAGGCCGCCGTAATCGCCAGGATAGCGAAACGCGGCAGCAGCCATGATCAGCGTTGGAATCGCAAAAAACACCAACAAATACAATAAGGGTGGCCCAGATAACAACCAGCGACCTAAGGACTTATTTTTTGCCATCACTCAACCCAAAATAAAGTGCCCGGCATCAAAACGCCAAGCCAATTCCACTAAATCATTGTCATCAAAAAACTTCGCACGACCCGGCGCCGAGTTAGGTAGCATGGTTTCAACCAAGACCCCGTTGTCTAACTCGACCACATAAATCGTCACATCACCTAAGTACAAACAATCGTGGACTTTGCCTTTGAAGTGGACTTCATCCACCGCGTCTTGCGGCAATTGCGCCGCCAATTTGATTTTCTCCGGACGCAAAGTCAGCGTGCCTTTTTGGCCAACCTGTGCTCCCGCAACCAACAAGGTCTCAGCGACGCCCACACCAGGGATCTCAAGCTGCATCCGATCGCTTCCAATCGAAGTAATCGTGGCATCTAATAAATTACACTGCCCAATAAAGTCAGCCACAAAGCGGTTTTTGGGATGACTGTAGATCACTTCGGGCACATCCAACTGCGAGACTTCACCCTTATTCATTACCGCAATTCGATGCGATAAAGCCAGCGCCTCACCTTGATCATGTGTGACATAAACAAATGTAATACCAACTTCTTTTTGCAGCTGAATGAGCTCAATTTGCATTTCTTCACGCAATTTGGCATCCAAAGCCGAAAGAGGTTCATCCAGCAATAATAATTTAGGACGATTAACCAGTGCTCGAGCAATCGCCACGCGCTGCCGTTGGCCACCCGACATCTCATGCGGATAACGCTGTGCAAATGCAGTCAGTTGCACATCCTCCAGCACTTCATCAACGCGTTGCTTGATTTCGTTCGGAGCAACGTTCGCCATTTTTAACGGAAACGCAATGTTTTGCGTTACGGTCATATGAGGAAATAAGGCGTAATTTTGGAATACCGTGTGTACCGGCCGCTTCTCCGGCGGCACTGCAGCCACATTGACGCCGTCGAGTACAATTTCTCCAGAATCGGGCTGCTCAAAGCCAGCCAACATCCGTAGCAGAGTCGTTTTGCCGCAACCAGAAGGCCCTAATAAGGTAAAAAACTCGCCGGCCTCGACCGATAAACTCACATGATTGACAGCGGTAAAATCACCAAAGCGTTTTACGACGTCACGGATTTCCAACAGCGCCATGAATAAACCCTTATCTACAAATTTTCGCGTATTTTAACAAGATATTAGCCATCAGTGCTTGTGAATAGGCTCGATTGCGGTTGAATTTGAACAGCGTAAAGGGAACCATGAACGCCAAAGCCGATCCTATTTGACTTAAATTAATGCTAGCGATACTTTTCCAAGCCGGATTTAATCAAACAAAGCCTATAATTGTAAAAATCAATAACGATATCGACCTTTAGGATCTAGCTCTCCCGTGGAAATCCGCATTCCCGTTCTCAAGCTGCAACTTGGCCTGTTCATTAGTGAACTTGATCGGCCATGGCTTGATACGCCTTTTCTAATGCAAGGATTTTTACTGGAAAATCAACAACAAATCGAGTTACTCATCGAATACTGCGAATTCGTCACGGTTGATTTAGTGCGCTCTCAAGGGGGAATCGCGCAATGGACCACCTTGCTCAGCGAAGCGCCAAGCCATAAAAAATCCAGCCGCTCAAAACGTTTACCACGATTTGAACCAGAGCTCAGTCCAGAGCAAAAAGCCGAACGTTTGAATATTTTGCGCGAATTACGTCGCTTATTTTCAACATGGCGGCAACAACAAAATACTGATAACCCACACACAAAACACGAGCCCAAAATCATTCTTTACGACGATTCAGCAGCCGTCGAACAAGAGATTAAAGTCGCCAGCCAAACGCACAAAACAGCCCAGCGCTTTGTGTTAAGTTTGATGGAGTCGGTTCGCCAAGACTTGCAGCCTAAAGTCGAAGAGGTCAATGAAGTCGTGTCCGACCTAGTCGGTTCAATTATCCGCAATCCAAATGCCCTACTATGGCTGACCCAATTAAAAGACCGTGATCAATATACGTACGCACATTCGATCGATTCTGCGGTGTATTTGTTAGCGTTTGGCAGGCACTTAGGTTATCCGCGTGAGGAATTACAAAAACTCGGTATGGCGGGCTTGATGTTGGACGTGGGGAAGATGAAGTTACCGAGTGACTTACTCAGTCGCAAAGGTCGCTACACACCGGGCGAATTTATGTTGATGAAAACCCACGTCAACCATAGCCTCGACATCATTGGACAAATGGATAATATCCACATTGATGTGTTTGATATGGTCGCCCGGCACCACGAACGTTATGACGGCAGCGGATATCCACTCGGGCTCAAAGCCGAGCGAATTGGAATGTTTGGTAGCATGGCAGGAATTGTGGATTGTTTCACGGCGCTCACTAGTGATCGCAGCTACTCCAACGCCAAATCAGCACATGAAGCACTGCAGTTGATGTACAAATGGAGCGAGCGCTATTTTCATCCGGCATTAATTGAACAATTTTCACAATGCGTAGGGATTTTCCACGTAGGCACTCTGGTCGAGCTAACCACCGGAGAAGTCGGGATTGTGATCGGGCAAAATCGAGTTCGCCGCCTCAAACCAAAGTTATTGATTATTTTAGGGCCAGACAAACAACCTTACGCCCGCCCGCATACACTGGATTTAATTACCAATCCAAGCCTACCCAGCGGTTTGCCGATCACCATTCGCTGCGAATTACCACGCGGTTCGTACCATATTGATCCACGAGAATACTTTTTGGAGTAAACGCATGCCGAGCTTCCAATCCGCGCTTGATCTCGCTGCGATCGAACAACAGCAGGCGCAGTATTTGCAAGCCGCGATAGCTGCTACTCAAGCATTACGGCAATGTGGTGTATTACATATTGAGCTGCGCCATCGTCGCCACGCCAAGCAGAATCAATCAGCAATCGGGCAAATGGCGCAAGCTTTACAGCCAATGCTGCGCGAGCATGATCAATTGTTTCAGATTGATCATCAAACTTTGGCACTACTGTTGCCCAATATCGCCGGGGTCAGTCACGCCATGCTGGCCGCCAATCGCGCACACATGCTACTGAGCGAAAATCCAGACAGCATCGTGCGCTTGCATCCACACATTGGTATTGCGATTTATCCCGAGCATGGCGAAAATTTAGCTGATTTACTGCATGCAGCCGGGATTGCCGCCAGAGAATTTAGTCAAGAAAACATTGGCGTGTACGACGCAGAACGCGATTGGCTGGGCACGCAGATCGCCCGGCTAGAAACTCCGCTGCGCGAAGCCTTAGCGCAAAATCGATTCCATCTGGCATTCCAGCCCAAAATCAGTTGTCTCGATCAAAGCGTCAGCGGTGCGGAAATTTTATTGCGCTGGGAAGACGCCTTTCTGGGTAGTGTGCCACCTGACCAGATCGTCAATGTTGCCGAGCATCTTGGCTTAATGGACACGCTAACTCGCTGGGTCATTCAATCGGGCCTTAGACAATTTGCACAACTTCGCGTCGATGGTTTTACCGGCACGATGAGTTTAAATCTCTGTCCAAGCAATCTTTCCGACGCCAGTTTGGCGACGTATATCGCCAATGCGCTTGAGGTATGGGGTATACCTGCCAATACCCTCATTTTAGAAATTACAGAATCAGCGTTAATCGATGATATTGAATTAGCACTCAAACAGCTTTATCAGCTCAAAGCAATGGGCTGCATGCTGGCGCTCGATGATTTTGGTACCGGATATTCGTCACTATCCTACTTAAAACGGCTACCGATTGATGAGCTGAAAATCGATCGTAGTTTCATCAAGACCATTGAAGAATCAAGCAAAGACGCCGCCATTGTGCAAAGCATTATTGAACTGGCGCATCGACTCAATCTCACCGTCACTGCCGAAGGCGTAGAGGACATCGTTGGCGTTGAATTTTTACAGCAACATCACTGCGATACCATCCAAGGCTTTTTCTATAGCCGCCCACTCACCTTTGACGCATTCAAAGTATTTTACGCACAATCGGAACCCACCCAATGATGAATTGGCACGATCTTTTATCCGCCAACCGACTCGGCGTTCTCAACGACACTTCACCCAATCACGAAGCTGGCCGCAGTAATTACCATAAAGACCATGATCGAATTGTGTTTTGCTCACCGTTTCGCCGCATGGGCCGCAAAACGCAAGTCCATCCGATGACCGAAAACGATCACGTCCATACGCGGCTCACACACAGCATCGAAGTCGCCTGCGTCGGACGCAGCTTGGGCGTGTTGATTGGCGAACAATTGCAAGGACGACTACCGGCACACATCAGCCCGTTTGATTTAGGCGGCATTGTGCAAGCCGCCTGTTTGGCGCACGACATTGGTAATCCGCCCTTTGGTCATGCGGGAGAATACGCGATTCGCGATTGGTTTCGGCGCCCCGAGCAAGCTTATTTAATGCAAACGCTGACCGCTGCCGAACGGCGCGATTTGATGACTTATGAAGGCAATGCCCAAGGTTTTCGCATCATTACGCAATTGGAAAATCACCGCTTCGACGGGGGCTTGCGCCTCACCTACGCTACGCTCGGCACGACGCTAAAATACCCGTGGAGCAGTGAGTTTGCTGGCAATAAAGGGAAATTCAGTTGCTATCAATCCGAACTCGACATTCTGGAAAACGTCGCGCTCGAACTCGGTCTGCCGCTGATTGAACCCAATAAATGGGCGCGCCACCCTTTATCGTATTTGATGGAAGCATCCGACGATATTTGCTACGCCATTTTGGATTTAGAAGACGGCATCGAAATCGGCACGCTACCCTTTGAAACCGTCGAACCGCTGTTGATGAAAATTTGTGGCGGAGAAACCAGCCTCTTGCAATTGGAAGTCGCTGCCGCGCCAAGTACCCGCCGTAAAATTTCACTGCTACGCGGCAAAGCGATCGACCGCTGCATCCGCGATGTGGCCAGCACGTTTATGGCTCATTACGACCGAATTATGGCTGGCACTTACCAAGGCGACTTGCTCAATGATTGCCCGGCCAGTATGCGCACGGGTTTGCTAGAGGCCAAACAATTGGCGCGTGACCGGATTTTTAATGAACGGCGCAAAATTGAAATCGAAGTCGGCTCGTTCACCTGCCTTGAAATCTTACTCAGCGCATTTTGCACCGCGGCGTACGAACAACACGTTAGTGCAGAAATGCCGTTCCGTATGCGCCGCGTACTCGACTTGATGGACTACAACGCGCCGAAAAAAGAATGGCCGCTTTACGAAACCTATCGCCGTGTACTCGATTTCATCGGTGGCATGACCGACAATTACGCGACGTATCTAGCGCAACAGGTTGGTGGAATGGGTAGATAAGCAGATACCCAAAAGCTCAGTTCATTCGACAGGGGGCGATTCCCAAAATAGCCAGCACTTGTTCTGGCAGTGGAATCACCCCGCCACCGCCAAGAGAATAAGCGTGCACATTCCAATCCGGGTGATAACTTTTTGCATCGGTTTGGGTGTACAAAGCAACCGAGTGGCAATGCAAACTCTCAGCTAAATGCGTCAGCCCCGTATCCACCCCAATCGACCAATCCGCCCGCTGAATTAAGCTAGTGATTTGCGACAAACTCATGCGAGGTGGCACTACCGCCAAGGTCGAAGCCGCCGCAATTTGCTGCGCAACTTGATGCTCATGCTCACTCCCCCACGGCAAAATCGCAGTGATACCTGCTTGCTCTAAGGCTTGTAGTAACTGAGCCCAATAAGCCATCGGCCATTGTTTTTCTGCTTTCGATGCCGCATGAAAACACAGCACAAAAGGCTGCTGAGTCGGTAACCAGTCAGGGGTAAAAGAGGGTGTTTTCAAGCCAAGGCTTGGGGCATCATGCACGTCATAGTTCATCGCCAACCCAGCAAATGCTCGATACCACTCAGTACCCGGCAACTGTGAATCTGGCATCACTTGTCGATCATAAGCATAACGAGCGATCGCCTCCCCCAAACGCGCATCCGGCGGCCCAATAATTGCATCCGCATGCGCCGCTTTACTCAGCAAAGCCGATTTAATCATGCCATGACAGTCAAGCACGACGTCGTATTGTTCCATGCGTAACTGCTTAACAGCAGCGAACACACCTTGCAAATTGGCTTTATGCGTCCGCTTTTTAAATCCGCGCAATGGCACTGAAATTACCCGACGAATACCACTGTGCATTGCTGGTAATTCTGCAAATTGTGCATCCACCAGCCAATCAATCTGCACCTCAGGAAATTGCCGCTGCAAGTCATCGACCATCGGCAAAGCAAAAATGATATCCCCCAGTGAAGTCAATTTCGCAATCAAAATACTTTTCATGTGCAGCAAACGCCTGAAGTAACACTAACGATGTTCAAAGAACAATCCGAAATAAAGCCATGCCATCCTTCCTGCGATCGGCATGGCGCAGCGACCTTATGAATAAGGTCGATTGAATTGCTGCCCTAGTTGTGCAGAGGTAAGGCACACCACACGTGACATCAGCGCAGACGATGGTCAATAAAAAGTGGGAGGAACCCTACTTAACTAAAAAAACTGACCCGCACCAGCGTCATTCTCATAAGGACAGCACCTAAGCGAGCGCGGAAAAGGATTATTCCACGAAAGGGGAAACTATGTAAGTATTTCGCGCCGAACGCAGAATAACTGTAATTTTTCAAGGCACAACAGTGATTAAAACACCACTTTTCCTAAGCGCTCGCGCCGCAACAGCGTGCCGCGTCGCGCTCACGCAAGTCAGCACACACAAACAGATCGTATTGATTATCTGCGCGGCAGCGCTACTAAATGGCTGTGCCGTCGTCACGACCGCAGCCGTCGTGGGTGGTGTAGCGCTTAGCGCAACGACAACGGCGCTTGATTTGACCTACGAAACGAGTAAAGCAGTCGCCACTGGAACTTATGCCGCCGGTGAGTTCGCGGTCGAAGCACTGGCGAAACCAGATCCCGCTGAAACAGAGTAATCAATACTGCAAATTGCGTGTACGCTCACTAATTCACGCCCCCCACTCGCCAGAGATAAGGAATAATTAGGTCCAAGCCAACAAATTCGAACCATGCTGTTTGAGCCATGCACGTTCCGATTTCCAGTGCGGGCACGCTTGCGCGACAATCGCCCAAAATCGTGCTGAGTGATTCATTTCAGCTAAATGCGCCAATTCATGAATCACAACATAGTCAATCACGCGGGCAGGTGCTTGCATCAGCCGCCAACTGAGCCGAATATCGCCGTTTGACGTGCAACTACCCCAGCGGGTTTTGGCGGAAGATAAAATTAATTGGCGTGGGTGCAAATTCATTCGCTCCGCCCACAGATTGAGTCGTTCGGCAAAATACGGCTTGGCTGCACGCTGATAAAAACGGATGAGGGCGGGGGCGATTTTTTGCTCGTTCGCGGCACAAAGAAACAGCGTATCAGCGGTGAGTTTCGCGCGTAGCGCGCTTTGCAAGATTCGAGGCTCGCCCAACCACAATACTGTTGCGCCCCAAGTCAATTGGGCTTGCACTGTCTCAGCAAGGCGGGTTTCGCGCTCGGCAAGTTTGGCGCGGATCCACGCGAGTTTGAGATGAATAACGCGCTCAGCTTCCGCCAGTGGCGCGCGTTGCGGCAGGATGACCGTCAGCCCCGCTGCATCGATTTTTAAACCAATACTACGGCGACGCGGACTACGCCTTAGTATATAGGGTATATCGCCAGAAGCATTTTTAAACCAAGTCTGCATAACAATACGTGAGGCATGAGGTATCAATTCAGCACTTAATCCAACGGATCTACACCTATCGCCTTACCCCTAACTCCTTACATGCGATAGCACGGCCCACGGCCTGTGATTTCGACCATTTGCCCTTCGATCCAGTCTTCGACTTCTTGAATTAACTCTAGTGACTTTTTGCCTTCGACTGCAATCGGCGCGCCGACCCGAACCGTAATTTCACCCGGATACTTCAAAAACGAATTTTTCGGCCAAAACTCACCGGAATTCATCGCCACAGGCACAATCGGCACGTTTAAATCAATCGCCAAGCGCGCACCACCTTGCTTGTATTGGCCACGCTCACCGGGCTTAATCCGCGTGCCTTCAGGGAAAATCACGATCCACAGCCCTTTCGCCAAGCGATCTTTGCCCTGCTCCATTAATTGCCGCTGTGCTTGCGCGCGCTGACCGCGATCAATCGCAATCGGTGAAGTCGTTGCCAAGGCCCAGCCAAAAAACGGTAACTTGAGCAGTTCACGCTTCATCACCCATACTTGCGGTGGGAAAATCAATTGCAGCGCCATTGTTTCCCATGCGGATTGATGTTTGCACATCACCATCAGGGGGCCAGCAGGAATATGCTCAGCGCCTTCCACTTTGTATTTCAGGCCACATGTAATATGTAGCCACTTTAATAAAATCACCGACCACCAACGAATGATTCGATTTCGCGTCACCGGCGGCAAGGGCAAAATCAAGATAGCAATCAGCGTAAACAGCGGGGTAATGATGACCAGCAACAACCAATACAAAATAGACCGCAACCACACCATGAAACAGACACCTGTAGGAAATCGAGCAGAATAAAATGAAACGGCAAAATGTTTTACATATCACCCGGATGGATTTACCACCGACTTGCCATCAATAACTTATATGCTTTAACTAAAAATCGAGTCGATGCGCCGCAAGACTTAATCAATTGAACTCATCAGCCAATTTGCGGCGGCCGCTAGGTGGTCAAAAACCAGAGTTCCGTCTGGAACATCGCCACGCTGCTCAGTTTTCGCACCATTGCCAGTTCGCACCAACAGCGCTTGCCCACCCGCCGCCAGCACGGCGTCTAGATCACGACGCGAATCGCCTATCATATAGCAATCTTTTGGCTCAACCCGGAAGCGTTTGGCAATGTCCAGCACCAGCCCCGGTGCTGGCTTGCGGCAATCACAAGCGGCATCGGGTGCGTGCGGACAGAAAAACACCGCGTCAATATGTCCACCCGCATGATGCACCGCCTTGTGCATTTTGGCGTGAATACGATTGAGCATGTGCACATCAATAATACCGCGCCCAATACAGCTTTGATTGGTCGCGACTACCATGGTCCAACCAGCACGAGTGAGCTCGCCAATCGCATTTAAACTTCCGGGAATCGGCAACCATTCTTCAGGCGATTTAATAAAATCAGGGCGATCTTCATTAATCACGCCATCACGATCTAAAATCAGCAATTTCATCGCAACATCCTAAAAAACGCCAAGCCCGAAAAGTCAAAACGGAGTCCACAAAACACACGATAATCACGAAAAAGCAGCGCATCGAATGTTTGCGTTCGTGTTTTTCGTGTCTTTCGTGGACTCAGGGTTTGTTTTTATTGGCGCGCCTAGCTTAATCCGCCAGCAGTGACAATTCAGCGACGCGGTTCATTAAATCGGCCAAGCTCGCGAGCAAGGCCAAACGATTACCGCGCACCGCCAAATCATCAGCCATCACCATCACGCCATCAAAGAAGGCATCTACCGGTGTTTTCAGTGCGGCCAATTGTTTCAACGCCGAGGTAAAATCATTCGCGGCTAATGCGCTTTCCACTGCAGGCTGCAAAGCCAGCAGTTGTGCGTACAAGGCTTGCTCTGCACCAGCGCCAATCAAGGCCGCATTCAGTGTCGGCAATTCGCCTTCTACTTTCTTCAAAATATTACGAATGCGTTTATTTGCCGCCGCCAGCGCTGCGCTTTCTGGCAAGGCTTTAAATTCAGCAACAGCAGCCAAACGTACCGTCACATCATCCAGACGGGTCGGTTGCATTGCCAATACCGCATCAATATCGGCGGCAGGATAATCGGCTGCCAACAGGTTTTTCAAGCGTTCCAGCATAAAGCCATACAAACCATCCACCGTGCCATCTTGAATCAAGCCGGCCGGGAAGCTCGCGGCAGCAATATTCAGCACCCCTTTCAAATCCAGTGGCTGCGCCAACAAGATCCGCAATACACCTAACGCTGCGCGGCGCAACGCAAATGGATCTTTGTCGCCGGTTGGGATCAAACCAATGCCGTAAATACCGACCAAGGTTTCGAGTTTATCAGCCAGAGAAACCGCTTGCGCAACCGCGCCTTCTGGCAGGGTATCACCTGAAAACTTAGGTTTATAGTGCGCTTCAACGGCATACGCCACCTCAGTATCTTCACCATCATGCTTAGCATAGTACTGCCCCATAATGCCTTGCAGCTCAGGAAACTCTCCGACCATATCGGACGACAAATCCGCTTTGGCAAGATAAGCAGCACGGGTGGCTTTGGCCACATCTGCGCCCAGCAAGCGGGCGATTTCACCAGCGATGCTTTCCAAGCGCGAAACTCGCTCGAGTTGCGAGCCAATTTTGTTGTGATAAACCACGTTTTCAAGCTTGGCAACACGGCTAGCGAGCGGCGCTTTTTTGTCTTGCTCAAAGAAGAATTTCGCATCCGACAAGCGTGCGCGCAATACGCGCTCGTTGCCGTTGATGATGTGGCTCGAATCGGCCGCTTGCAAGTTTGATACCAATAAGAATTGGTTCATTAACTTGCCATTCGTATCCAGCAACGGGAAGTATTTCTGATTTTGCTGCATCGTCAAAATCAAGCACTCTTGCGGCACTTCGAGGAATTCAGCTTCAAACTCGCCTTTCAAAATCACCGGCCACTCAACCAAAGCCGTCACTTCGTCAAACAAAGCATCATCTGCGGCAATCGTTGCATTGACTGCGGCAGCAGCTTCTTTCAGTTTTTCACCAATCAAGGCACGGCGTGCCGCAAAGCTAGCAATCACGCGGCCTTCATCGTGCAATTTACGCGCATATTCAGACGCGCTATTGAGCACCAACTCGCCGTTGGACAGAAAACGATGGCCTTGTGTGGTACGGCCTGCGCTTAAATGCAGCACTTGCCCTGCAATGACATCATCACCGTGCAGCATCACTAAGCCGTGTGCTGGGCGGATAAATTGCCCTTCACGATCACCCCAACGCATCATTTTTGGCGCGGGTAATTTTTTTAAGGTTGCAGCAACCAAGCCACTCAATACCGCGCTTAACGCCTCACCGGCTTTACTCATACGATAAACGTAAACGTCTTGTTTTCCGTCGTGTACAGTTTCAAGGCTTGAAACTGCATCAGCAGCCAAACCACAAGAGCGAGCAAAACCCAGCAAGGCTGGCGTTGGATTACCGTCTTTAAAACCTGCAGTCACTGCGGGGCCGCGTTTTTCAATATGCTGCTCAGGCTGCACTGCAGCCACATTCGGAATACTCACCGCCAAACGACGCGGGCTAGCAAAAGTCGTGTATTCAGTGCCTGCGGGAACAAAGCCTAATTTTTGCAATTCAGCAAACAAGTGATCGGCAAAAGCAGCGCCGAGTTTTGGCAAGGCTTTCGGTGGCAATTCTTCGGTAAATAATTCAATCAATAGCGTTGGATTCATGCTTATTCTCTTTAAATGCGTGGGCAATTATCTTGCCGCAGCGCTTCATCTGGCAGGAAAACGTTAATACGTAGTCAGACAATCGTTCCCGCACTTCCTTGGTTCGCCTTGTTATACAACTTGTACACTTTTCGGCTTACCGCCTGACGCAAAAACGTTTAGTTAACTACTGCAAGGTGCTGATTTAATGTTGCTTAAGTAGGCTGACAAAAATTTCCGCCCACCGTTGGCTCGCCTCGCTGTACGGCTTGTACTATTCTTCGGCTTCGCCGCCTTGTTCGAAAACTTTCGTTCAGTTACCTAGCAGCCTCTTTCTCAGCCATGATTTGGCAAACTTGCCGCACAAAATCAGCACCATAGCTGTCTTTCTCAGGGGTAGTAAATTCCCACATAAACCCCGGCACATCGTGCCGGGCAATCTCTTTGTCTTCACTATTTTGCAAAGACACTGCGACACCAGCCATCCGCCCAGATTCGCAGTGAATCGCCGAGCGAGCATACTTCAAGCGATACTTTTCTTTGGTTTCAGGGTCAATCTGGTCTTCAAAATACCGCTGCACGATCCACACAAAAGTATAATTAGACTCTTCATACTGTTTTTCGTGCTTGACCGAATTGGCGTCTACCCACGTTTCAAACTCGTGCATCGTGCCGTATAAACGCCAATCGGTATTTTTAAACGGAATTGGCGCAGGGCCTTTCATGCCATCGTCCATTTTCTTGCCACAGCCACTGACCAACAGTGCTGCCATCACTAAAAAACTGACTCGCTTCAACATCAAAAGGCCAACTCCGAATTACTCAGAAACCGCGCACATCGGGAAACCCAGGGCCTCACGGCTATCGTAGTACGCTTGAGCGACCAAACGCGCCAAAGTACGCACACGACCAATATAAGCCGCGCGCTCAGTCACCGAAATCGCACCGCGGGCATCCAATAGATTGAACATGTGCGAGCATTTCATCACCATCTCAAATCCGGGCAAGGCCAAATTCGCCTCGATCAAACGTTTTGCCTCAGACTCAAAGTGATTGAACTGCTCAAATAAAAATGGCACATTCGATTGCTCGAAGTTGTAAATCGATTGCTCAACTTCATTTTGGTGATAAATATCACCGTAGGTGACTTTTTGACCATTTGGATATTCAGTCCAAACGATGTCGTAGATACTATCTACCCCCTGTAGGTACATCGCTAGACGCTCGACACCATAAGTGATTTCGCCCAATACTGGCTTGCAGTCCAAACCACCAACTTGTTGGAAGTAGGTAAATTGCGTCACTTCCATGCCGTTCAGCCACACTTCCCAACCAAGACCCCAAGCCCCCAAAGTTGGGCTTTCCCAGTCGTCTTCAACAAAACGTACATCATGTACATTGGTATCAATCCCCAACTCTTGCAAAGAACCCAAATAGAGTTCTTGAATATTGTCAGGCGATGGTTTCAATACCACTTGGTATTGATAGTAGTGCTGGCAACGGTTTGGATTTTCACCATAACGGCCATCTTTCGGACGACGACACGGCTGCACGTAGGCCGCATTCCAAGGCTCTGGGCCGAGTGAACGTAAAAACGTGCCGGTATGAAAAGTCCCCGCGCCGACTTCAATATCATAGGGTTGCAACAAGGCGCAGCCGTGCCCCGCCCAGTAGGTTTGTAACTTAAGAAGGATTTCCTGAAAAGTCAGCATAATTTTATGGCACACGGTACAGTTCTTTAATCAGATAATTCTACCTGTTTTTATCGTCACCGTGGCACAGCCCACTCATTGAGTCCGCTTCTCAACACAGTTGCGCCTGCAGAACCCCAAAAAAACGTGAAAATGTAACAAACTTACGTACCTAATCAGAAATATATTTTCTGCAGCACCGCAAAACCTAAGCTTCTTGTTATGCTTGCGTTT
Organism: Deefgea chitinilytica; assembly: GCF_016881405.1. Classification (GTDB taxonomy): domain Bacteria; phylum Pseudomonadota; class Gammaproteobacteria; order Burkholderiales; family Chitinibacteraceae; genus Deefgea; species Deefgea chitinilytica. The sequence goes on along the minus strand of NZ_WOFE01000004.1, from coordinate 48,524 downwards.
TATATGCGTGAATTTACCGCGACTAGGGTCTGTTGACGTTTGGTTTCCCGCCGCGCTGGAGCGATTCTCGCGGTGAATCAAGGCGTAGGAAGCGATGCATAGTCATTCTATGTGAGCTTGCTACAACGCGGAGTCGCCGCGAAAAGCGCCCAGCCCTCGGGTTTGGCGGCTTTTGGCCTGATGCTGCGTTACAAAGCGCTGACTTAGAATGCTAAGTTGCGCGCTTCGTGCCTTGCCTCAGGCCAAAATCCGCGCAAACGCGGTTGGCAAACCAAACGTCAACAGACCCTAAATACCCGAACAAAAGTTTTCAGACAAAGCTCTGCGCCGAAGAAAGTACATCTGTACGGCAAGGCAAGGTAACGATGGATGAAAACTTTTGGTTTGCCACTGTTCTTCTGTTTAGGTTTCAATAATGCGTTCGCTTTTATCAGCCCTTATTCTTAGTAGCAATTTATTACTCTCGGCCAGTGCATTTGCTAGCCTAGATTTAGACGCCTTACGCGAAGCAGTACGTGCCCGCGACTTGCCGCGCATCGCACAAATGAGCGAAGCCAGCGCAGGTGAACCGTTAGAAATGTACCCACAATATTACTGGCTCAGTTTACAAATCAAACAGATCGCTGAAGAAGACGCCACTGCATTTTTAAATCGCTTCCCCAATACACCGCTAGCCAACCGCTTTCGTGAAGAATGGCTCAAAGAATTGGCGGCTCGCCAATCATGGGCTTCATTTGAACGCGAATTTAGCCAGCTCGACAGCCCCTCTATTGAGCTGCAATGCTTTAAAACGCAAGCGGCTTTAGCGCGCAACGATAGCAGCACCCTCAGTAGCAATAAATCTTTCTGGTTTAGTGGCAAACCGGTAGCCAGCGCCTGCAATCCGGTATTTGATGCTTTATTTGAAAGCGGAGCACTCACCAGCAATGATGCATGGTGGCGCATCCGCCAAGCCTTTGCTGGCGATCGAGCCGATTTTGCCCGTCAACTCAGTGCACGAGTTGGCTCGCCTATTGAGCTTTCTGCCAAAAACCTTGCCGCATTAAAAAATGCCCCCGAAAAACAACTTAGCAAACTGGGTAATAGCCGAGCAGATCGTGAATTAAGACTGTATGCACTGGAACTCATCGGTCGAAAAAATCCAGAGCAAGCCGCTCGCCTGATCGAAGAACTAGGCGATCAACTCAGCGTTGAGGATCAGCGGTTTGCTTGGCAACAACTAGGCTTATTTGCCGCGCGTCGTCACCACCCAAGTGCATCAGTTTGGCTCGGCAAAGCCACACTCAATGATTTAGACGAAGAAGACCAAGCTTGGTTGCTGCGCTCAGCATTACGTGCCGGCGACTGGTCGGCGGTTGAGCAGCGGATTAATGCACTACCGAAAGAAACCCGCGAGAAGAAAACCTATCGCTATTGGCTCGCGCGCGCCTATGAAACACAAAACAAAACCGCCGAAGCAAGGGCGATTTATGCGTCGCTCAGCGATGGTTTTGACTATTACGGTTTATTGTCACAAGAAAAACTAGGCACCATGCTGCAAGAGTCCAGAGCGCCTTACACGCTCAACAAAGACGAAATGAAACAAGTCGCAGCGCTACCGGGAGTGATTCGCGCACTGCGGCTAAATCAACAAGGCTGGCGCGTCGAGGCCAATCGGGAATGGAATTTTGCCATGCAAAATTTAAGCGACACCCAGCTATTGGCCGCCGCAGAATTAGCGCAAAAAAATCGCATGTATGACCGCAGCATTTATAGCGCCGAGCGTACCAAAGCCATCCATGACTTTACGCTGCGCTATCCACGCCCCTATCAAGCTGAAATTGACTTTGCCGCGAAAACTCAGGATCTTGATCCTGCTTGGGTCTATGGCCTGATTCGCCAAGAAAGCCGTTTTATCAGCGACATCCGTTCAAGCGCAAACGCCGCAGGGTTGATGCAATTGATGCCTGATACGGCAAAATGGGTCGCTGGAAAAATGAAATTAACCGACTTCAAACCCAGCGACATCACTGACGTTGAAATCAATACCCAAATGGGAGCCTACTACCTTGCTTATTGGGCCAACAATTTCAATGGCAACGCCATTTTGACGACTGCGGGATATAACGCTGGCCCTGGCAATGCTAGAAAATGGCGTGCTGCCAGCGAAATGGATCCAACAATTTATATTGAAACGATTCCATTTAGTGAAACCCGCGACTATGTCAAAAAAGTGCTCAGCAATGCGAGTCATTACGCGCATTATTATCCCAATAGCGCAACCCAGTTGAGCCAACGGTTACAAACTGTGCAGCCGCCACAGTAAGTAAACTAAGCATTACCTGATTACCTTTATTCACCCTGCAACATCAAACTGAACTTGGAGTAAATACGATGCAAATCCTCATTGGGAATCTCCCTGCAACAGTCACACTTGATGATGTCAACGCCCTACTTATTACCCAAATTGGCGCACCAGAACCACTGGAAGTCAGCTTAAATCAAGGGATGGGCATTAATACAATCGCCTTGGTGCAATATGCCGCCGATGCACCGAAGGCTCTGGGCGAGGCTTTGGTCGGCAAGCTCAGAGGGTTAAACTATAAAGGCCATGATTTGAATGCCACCGTAACGCATAATTTCAAGGAGTAATCGAAAATGCGCATCGCCGTTTTTGATAGCAAACAATACGACCGCACCGCATTAAATGCAGCCAACTTGCAACATCAGCATGAATTGGTGTTTTTTGATGATCGCTTGAATATCAAAACCGTACCGCTGGCAGAAGGTTTTGACGTAGTGTGCCCGTTTGTGAATGATAAACTCGATGCGCCAACCATTGCCAAACTCGCCAAACTCGGCGTACAGCTCATCGCGCTGCGTTGTGCGGGTTTTAACGGCGTTGATCTTAATGCGGCTGCTCAACACGGCATTCCAGTTACCCGCGTTCCGGCGTATTCGCCAGAAGCCGTTGGCGAATATGTATTTGCATTACTGTTGACTCTGATTCGCAAAACCCATCGCGCTTTTAATCGGGTTCGCGATGGTAATTTCTCTCTCGATGGTCTGGAAGGTTTCAACCTGCATGGTCGTACCTTTGGTGTAGTGGGCGCCGGAAAAATTGGTCTCGCGACCGCCCGTATTGCACGCGGTTTTGGCCTAAAGGTTCTGGCTTATGACCCCTACCCGCCCGCGGTTTGTGAAGTCGGTTGCGAATTTGTTTCTCTGGATGAGTTGCTCGCCCAATCTGACATCGTTTCCTTGCATTCGCCCCTGTTTCCTACGACGCACCATATGATTAATGAAACGTCTTTGGCAAAAATGAAAAAAGGCGTGGTCATCATTAACACCAGTCGTGGCGGTCTAATCAATACAGTTGACCTGATCAAATCGCTCAAATCCGGCCATGTAGGCGGTGTCGGCCTGGATGTCTACGAACACGAAGAAGGCGTGTTTTTTGAGGATTTATCTGACAGCATGCTCGATGATGATGTATTAGCGCTACTCACGACCTTCCCAAATGTACTGATCACCTCACATCAAGGTTTTCTGACTAGCGAAGCGCTAGATAACATCGCGGCGTCGGTGCTGCACAGCGTGGCCGAGTTTGCCCAACAGCAGCCATTAAGCAATGAGGTCAAAGCGGGTGCTTAGCCAGCCCTCGCGTCAAAAAGAACACGCGCTGTCCCGTTGGCTACTGAGCATTACGCCATTTGCGGCAGCGCTGTTTGCGCTCGCCTTCGCCTTATTTTTAATCCAAACCGCACTCAAAGAAGACCAAGCAACCAGCGTGGCTTTAGAGCAAGATTTGCTCTGGCAAAAACAAGCATTAAAAAATCGATTGGACAACCTCAGTACGCAACTTAACGGCCTAGCAGAAGTGATTGCCACAGAGGGGGTCGCCTCTGCCAATTTCACCGGACGATCATTGTCTATTTTGCAAGACTCACCCGAAGTCATGTCCTTAGAGTATGTCGACGAAACAGGGCAAGAGCGCTGGCGCTACCCACAATACCGCCCTGACTTTTTACCTGAGCAAAAGCACCGTAATCTGGTCGCCGCGCGCAGTGCCGTGCTAGCCAGTGCAGACGCGCATTTCAGCTCGGTGATACTTGGCAAACAGAATGTTCCCCTCGTTGCGCTCGTCGTGCCTGTTCGCCTCTCTTTTAATGGACGGCATACTTTGCTGGCGATGATTAATTTGAATACGCTGCTGCAGCAACAAGTTCCTTGGTGGATTGCGCAGCGCTACCAGATCACGCTCAATCAAAATGGAAAACAAATTGCTAGCAAATTTGATCGCAATCTCGATCCAACTCAGTTATCCAAAGGCATACAATTTGACTTAGCCCCCAATCAATTCGAGCTAAAAGCCACCGTCTATAAACAAAAACAAAGCTGGCAACAGCATTTGCTCACTTTGGTGGTGGCCACGCTATCGATTTTGATGATTGGCTCAACATGGGCGCTACGCCGCCACATTAAAGAACGGCAAAAAGTCGAAGGTCAATTACGCCAAGAAACTGCAATGCGCGAGGCAATGGAGAACTCGCTGGTCACTGGCATTCGGGCGATGGATAAAGATGGTCACCTCATTTACATCAATCGCGCGTTTTGCGATATGGTGGGCTATAGCGCGGAAGAACTGATCGGCAAAAGCCAAATCATGCCCTACTGGCCACCAGAAGATTTGGATCGCTGCATGGCCGTGTATCGCGCAATTTTATCGGGTCGCGCAGAAGCCGCTGGCTATCAAATGCGCTTTATGCGCGCCAATGGCGAGCGCTTTGATGTGCGCTTGTACGCGGCCAAGCTAATCGACGGCGAAGGCCAACACACTGGCTGGATCAGCTCCATTTACGACATCACTGAGCTACAGCGTGAACGCGATGCCTTGCAAGCTTCACACGAACGCTTTGTTACCGTTCTAAATGGCCTCGATGCCGCGGTTTCGGTCAGCGATGCCGCCAGTGGGGAAATGTTGCTCACCAATCGACAATTTGACCGAGCGTTCAGTATTCCCGACTGGCATGGCCGCTATTGCGCGCTGCCGTATGTGGCCAGACGCAAAGGCGCACCGATTGATACCGAATGGTTCGACGCTTTCCGTGGGCACTGGTATCAAGTGAAAAGCCGCAGCAGTGTGTGGGTCGATGGCTCCGAAGTCTGGCTCGAAATCGCCACCGATATTACTGCACTCAAAAATGCCCAAGAGCGCGAACGGCTGCAAAACGAGCAACTGCAGCAAACCACGCGTTTGATTAGCATGGGCGAAATGGCATCCAGCTTGGCGCATGAACTCAATCAGCCTTTAGCCGCGATTGCCAGCTACGCTACCGGTTGCCGCAATGTCTTGTCGCAAGCCGAGCCCAATATCGGACAACTGGATCAAGCGATTGAAAAAATGGCCGCCCAAGCCAAACGCGCGGGCAAGATTATTTCAGGGATTCGCGAGTTTGTGCAGCGGCGCGCGCCGCACCGCAAACCGTGCGCAATTGTCGATTTAGTCGATACTGTGCGGACTTTACTGGCGGCCGAAATCGCCAAGCATCAAATTAAACTCACCATCAACGACATCAGCCAGCTGCCGGCGATTTCTGCTGATGCGGTCATGCTAGAACAGGTGATGTTTAACCTAATGAAGAATGCGATTGAAGCCATGCATAATACACCCGCAGCCGAGCGCAGTTTGACGCTAACAATTACACCGAGTGACGATATTCTCTCTTTTGTGATTAGTGATCGCGGCAGCGGGATTGCCCCCGAGCAGATGGAACAATTGTTTAAACCCTTCTTTACCACTAAAAATACCGGCATGGGAATGGGTTTGAATATTTGCCGCTCGATTATCGAGCACCATCAAGGCCGCCTGTGGGTTGAAGCCAACCCCGGCGGCGGTAGCCGATTTATCTTTACCTTGCCCTTACCACAAGATAATCTGGCTTATGAGCCCTAATTAATTTGAACTGGCCCTTTTCGAATTTAGCCCCAGCGCAGGAGTACACCGCTTATGAGCATCAATCATGCCAATACCCGCAAAATTGCCATTGTGGATGATGACGACGCAATCCGCGACGCACTCTCATGGCTCTTTTCGACTCGCAATCACCAAGTCAGCACCTTTGCCAGCGCCGAGGAACTACTCGCCACTTATCGCCCAGAAGACTATGGCAGCCTCGTGCTCGATGTCCGCATGCCAGGGATGGGCGGGCTGGAATTATTCGTGAAGCTACAAGAATACGCCTACTGCCCACCAGTGATTTTCTTAACCGGCCATGGCGATGTCCCCATGGCGGTGGCGGCGCTCAAACAAGGCGCAGCCGATTTTATTGAAAAACCGTTTTCCGATAATGACATCGTTGACTTGGTTGAAAGCTGTCTCTCGCAAGACCAACTCAGTCGCGAAGAATGGCAAACGCGTACCGCTGTCGATCAACGCCTCGCCTGCCTGACGCCACGCGAGCGCGAAGTAATGAAGTTGATTTTAACGGGCCGCCTGAATAAGCAAATCGCTGATGATTTGTCGATTTCGATGAAGACTGTCGAAGTCCATCGCGCGCGAATTTTAGAAAAAATGCAAGTCAAAACCGCAATGGAACTCGCCGCACGTTTGCGCGATGCAGGCGTAGAACCACAATAATAGGTATATCTATGTAGCCATTAATATAAAATGGCTACAAACCAATACCCAATAGGATTGTTCAGTGCTGATGTTGATTTCTCCAGCGAAAACGCTGGATTACACCACCCCCACACCTACCGACTTACCCCACTCGCAGCCTGATTTTTTGGTGCAATCACAGCAACTCATCAATGTGCTACGGCAAAAGTCACCTACCGATATTGCCAAGCTGATGAAATTATCCGATGAACTATCGATGCTCAACGTGGGACGCTATCAAAGCTGGCAGCCTCACTTTACGCTCGACAATGCCAAACCCGCTGTATTGGCCTTCATGGGGGACGTCTACGCGGGCCTTGGCGCAGGCAGCCTGACTGCACCGCAACACGCGTATTTAAGCCAGCATTTACGCATTCTATCGGGGCTGTATGGTCTATTGCGCCCCCATGATTTGATGCAGCCGTATCGCCTTGAAATGGGCACACGCTTGGCGCATCCGAATGGCCAAAATCTGTATGACTTTTGGCTCGATTCCGTCACAGAAGCCGTGAATCAAATTGAAAATCACGTCGTCGTGAACCTAGCCAGCGAAGAGTACTTCAAAGTCATTCGCCCTAAAGTGCTGACCGCCAACATCATTACGCCAATTTTTGAAGACTTCAAAGGTGGCAAATACAAAATCATTAGCTTCTATGCCAAACGCGCCCGCGGCCTGATGGTGCGCTATGCGGCACTCAATAACATTACGGATGCCAATGATTTAAAACACTTTGATTTAGACGGCTATCAGTTTATCGCCGATGAATCTAATAGCACACGCTGGCTGTTCCGTCGACGCTTGGCCGAATAAAAAAATGCCCGATTCGGGCATTTTTTTATTCTCAGCGGCTTATTTCACCAAATCTAAGCTTTTCACCCAAATATATAGATTTCCAGCAGAGTTGCGATCAAGTTCTCCCATCAATCGCACGGTGTCTGTCGGCCCGACATTCCGATTGCGCCACACCGACGGCTCGATTTCAACGCGAATTTCACCCGTTTCATCGCGGAAGGTATAGTAGTTTTTCCGTTGGTGATCGATGATATTACCCGTCACTGTCACATAAGTATTGATTCGTGCCGATTGCACTTGTGCAACAGTGCTGGTCGCACCACGTGCACTCGGCCCCGTAAACTGTGCATTCGCAGTTGAAACCGTCAAACCCACAACCAATGCGCTGGCTAGCAATAATTTCATTTAAATTACTCCAACTCAAACAAGAAAGTAAAAACAAATTATGCCACAGCCATTTTTCAGGGCAATTGCAATCGATGGGCTATCAAGCTAAGCCGACAACGGTGTTGATTCATTAATCCAACTGCACCGTACGCAGTCAAAAACACAATCTAAACAATATGGATTATTGCTCTGCAGTACTTTTCGCAAAACGGCCAACTCAGCATGGCTGCGTTTTAAATCTGCGGCATCTGTAATGTGCTGCAAACGCGCTTCGATTCGTTTTTTTCGATGGGCAGGGTAACTCACTTTGGCATATCCAATTAATTCGCTCTTTTCGTTCGCACAAGATTAAACGAATAAGGCGAACCAATTTACTCGAATCCCACCTAAAACGCGTGTTACAAGTACACATGAGCACTCATTCACGGCGCCAAGCCGATCAATGGTCATGCATATCGCAAGGCGACACAATCAGCCTGAAGTGCGCAAATAGGCTATAACAAGCAAGACGATCATAAGAAGAAAATCGAATGACCAAACTTTGCGCTCTGATCATCGCCATATTCAGTTTGTGCTCACCCTTAATCGAAGCGGTAGAGAAAGTCACACTGTATGGCGACGACAGCAATCCACCTTATATGTATTTTGACGGCCAAACGTATAAGGGAATTTATGTGGACTTGGTCAACCTTGCGGCAAAGCGTTTAGCGCCCGAATACCAAGTAGAAATCCAAGGTTTACCTTGGAAGCGTGCGCTGGATTACACCAAGTCTGGCCGTGGAATTGGAATTGTCAGTACGTATTTACAAAAAAAACGCCCCTACATTAGCCCCTACTCAGTCCCGATGTATCGGGAAACGATTGTGATCTTCTGCAATCCCAAAACGCAGAAATCCAACAAAGTCAAATTTCCTGACGATTTTAAAGACTTGCGTATCGGCGTCAATCTAGGCTATTTGCTCTCACCCAATGTACAAGCAGCGGTACAAAGTGGAGCGATCAAAGTCGAAGAAGCCAAAGGCAACAGCACGAATTTATTGAAACTCGCCGCTTCGCACATCGACTGCTATGCAAACGACCGCCTTGCTGCGCAATACACTTTGCAGCAACTCAAAAAAGCGAACCCCAGTATGGCCAACTTCAAGCTTTTTGAAGCCAGTGCGCTGTCGCACGAAGACGCATTTATCGGCTATAGCCAAGCCTTTAATGCGCCCTACAAAGCCGACTTTATTCGTAAAATGAATGCTTCGCTTGAACAGGCGATTAAATCAGGCGAACTAGATCAAATTATTGCGCGGTATGTGACCAAGTAATAAAGCAAACCTGTTACAGGGCTACTTAAAATGCTTGCCCCAACGGATGCCTCGTAACTCAACGAGTTGATAACTCCAGCGTGAAACCCACAGCACCAGCGCCAAAATCGCAATCCCAGCGGCATGGTCAGCCAGCGCACTGCCCAGATGAATAAAGCTGAGCCCGTCTTGTTGCAACAAGAAATGCGGTGCCCACACAGCCAAGCCCAATTGCAACAGATGCAGCACACCATAATGCGTGAGATAAATCGAAAACGACCATTTCCCCACTTTTACAAAAGCCGCTTGCCGTAACAAACGAGACACCGCGCCCTGCTCAAACGCAAATACAATAATTGCTAACGCAAATGCCCACGCGGCAAAAAAACTTTTGGCAGGGTATTGAGCTGTAATCACTACATACAATGCAGCTAGCAGCAATACCTCGATAAAAGTTGCCAGTTTGCAATTGAGCCGCCAATGATGAATCGCATCAAAGCAGCGATACGCTAACGCGCCTAAGAAAAAACAGGTAATCCCGCGAAAACCACCGCTACTGGTGAAATCCAGCGACAGCCACACACACAAGGAGCAAGCCGCCACCACCAGTGCAAAAGCCGCCTGCCGCCAGCGCAGCGTGACCCAGAGTATTGCGCCAAACAGCACGTAAAGATAGAACTCCACGCTAATACTCCATGAAGGCCCATTAAAGCCAAACGGATCACCCGCTGGTAACCACGCTTGCAGCAATAAAATTTGATACAGCCATTGCTCAAACTGCCAAGCACGAAAATCACCGCTCGCCCACTGCAACCACATCGCCACACTAAACAGCAGCAACATCAGCAAATGCAGCGGATAAATGCGGAATGTACGCGCAATCATATAGCGGCGAAATCCATCGCGATTGATCAGCTCTGCACCGTAGCGATAAGCCAGCACAAAGCCGCTGAGCGTGAAAAAGAACTCGACCATCAAACCCGCCGAGCGAAAGAAATCCCACTCACTAAAGCCTTGTAGCAAATGCAAATGAAACACCACGACGCTCAGGGCGCACAAGCCCCGAAAACTATCGAGCACAATAAAGCGGTGTTTATGCCGCGGGCTGGGATGAGGATGCAAAGTCATAATCAACAGTAAAAAAAGACGCCCAAGGCGTCTTTGTGAAGAACAATCCGCGCAATTTTACGGCAAGACGCTGCGCAATGCTGACACGTTGATCGAATTAAATCGCCTTTCGTGCTTGCCTTTGGCTGTGCCACAAATACATCGTTGCCAGCAAAGGAATCAGCAACAACCATGGCGCAAAGGTATTGAGCTTGGCCCAGCCCCATTGCTGTAACAAAGGCGCAGCAAACAGTGACGCCATCGCCGCGAATAAACTGGTCGTAAATTCGCTACAGGCCTGCGTTTTACTGCGCTCGTTGGGCTGATAGCTCAGTGTGAGCAAGGTCGACCCCGCCACGAACAAAAAATTCCACCCCACGCCCAGCAATAACAGCGCGATATAAAACACCGGCAACTGAATCGAGCTGCGCGCCAGCAGACTCGCCAGCAGCAACAGCAGCATTCCCGTCACTGCCAGCGTCGGCCCGCCAAAGCGTTGCACCAGTTTTCCCGCAATCAAGGCGGGCGCAAACATACCGAGCATATGCCACTGAATCACGCCGGCACTGTCACCGATGCTAAAGCCACACACCTGCATCGCCAACGGCGTTGCAGTCATCAAGCCCGCCATCAACGTATAGGCGACAACATTATTCGCCAGCGCAGCCATAAACACGGGATTAAGCACAATCTGCGCTAAAGACCGCGCCGATGCGCTGCAATCATCGCTCGCCATAGCAAAGGGTATTGGCTTATAGGCAAAATAAATTAAAGCAAAGGTAATCATACCCATCATACTGGCCATTAAATAAGCGCCACCAAACACCACCGTCGGCAACCAAGCTTGCGATGATTTGGCCAACCACGGGCCGAGCAAAGCCGCCAACACACCGCCTGTCAGCACCAGAGAAATCGCGCGCGCTTTACGATCGCCCGGCACCGAATCAGCAGCGACCAAACGATAGAACTGCGCAAACGCTTGAAAACCGCCACTGAGCAGCGCCGCCACACACAGCAGCACAAAACTTTGCTGCTGCATCGCCACAAAAGCCATGCCACCACCCAACGCCCCCAATGCCGCCCCCGTTAAAAACCCTTTGCGACGGCCAACTCGTTGCAGCCAATGCGAGGCAAACAATGCGGTAACAGCGGCACTGAGAATAATCAATGAAAACGGCAGCGTCGCCAGCGTTTTATTACTGGCCAACTGCAAGCCAGCCAAGCCCGTCAACGTCAGCTGAATTGAAATGGCAATCGTATACAGCGCTTGGCACAGCGCCAGCACGCGAATGGAGGTAGGCAAAGGGGTTTGCGGTGCAGTCATTGTTCGGTCGTCTTTGAGAAGTCGTCTTATCTTACCGAATTCACAGGCAAGGACGAGATTATTCCTGACTTCGACGATTTGCCCTAGGAACCGATGTCAAATCAATCAACTGTAATTTGATTGAAAATACGGCGAAAAATAGCAAGAAATGCAAAGTATTCCATTCAAGTAGGGGCATAGAATTTGCGAACTCAGTACATAAACCTGTTCAAAGCGCACCAACACAGCGTCTTGAATATGCTCAGGAATACTTAAAATGCAGTCTCAGTTACAAACCCCGCGCCTTATTCTGCGCCAATTTAGCTACACAGATTTTGATGCCTTATTTACGCTCACTCGCCAGTCCGAAATTAGCGACATTCTGCCCGATTGGAGAATGACGCCAGAACAAATGCAATCGTATTTAAAGTACTGGGTCACTCAAGGATATCCAGACTTTGATCCAGCAAACCCAGCAAGGTTGTATGCGATTTGTCTTGGCGAGCAGTTAATAGGCTGGGTTGGAGTATGGCCAAAAGAAGGACTCGATTCGCCCTTTCCCGAGGTCGCCTACGCGCTATCACGCGATCATCGCAGACAGGGTTACGCCAGCGAAGCCGTCAAAGCCGCTTGTGCCGAAATTTTTAGTCACTGCCCCACTTTGCCTGCTGTTGTGGCGATCGTGAAGAGCTGGAACACATCATCGCAAGGCGTTGTGATCAATGCTGGCTTTTTACCGCGCGGCACAGCAACGCTTGAGGACGACGGCGAATTTGATTTATTCATCTTACCGCGCCCCAAATTGGCAAAAGTCGCCGCAGTTACGCTACGCCCCGCTGTTGAAAGTGAGGCCGATCTGCTGGCCCATATTCAAAAGCAAGCTTTTCTAGAGCATTACCAACGCTGGGGCGCGTGGAACCTCGCCGACAGCGATGCCGCTGGCAGCGCAGGACACGACAGCCCGCATCTGTTACGTTACCTGATTCGCACTGCACATTACTTCGTCATTGAAATCGCCGGTGTGGTGGCGGGCGGGATTTGTGTTGAAGGCCCATATGCCAACAAAGCTTATGTCTCGTGGTTTTTTGTCGACCCGGCATTCGGTCGGCAAGGGATTGGGCGGCAAGCGCTCGCCTTGATCGAAAATCATTTCCCCGCCGTGGATTGCTGGAATTTAGGCACGAGCGCACGCAGCGAGGACAATGCGCGTTTCTATTTGAGCTGTGGCTACCAAGAAACTGGCGCTGATGATGCGTTCCGTTATTTCACCCGAATAGTGCGCGAAACCGTAGCGCCAGCAAATCATTTCAGTGGCCAATCGCTCGACAAGCCATGTTGGAGTGATAGTTTTTTTGCGCAGGCCCAGTTTTATAACTGTGGCTTACCGAATTTTCGCCTTGCGTCATCAACGATGACCGATGCGCACTTCCACAATGTCAACGTCAGCGGATTGTGTGTCGGCGACGCCCGATTAGCACGGCTGGAATTGTGTCATTCATCTTGGGGCGGCGCGTATTTACATGACCTAGGCCGCGGCTGGCATGGTGATAATGATCCAGTACGAATGGAGCGCGTCGATCTACGCGAAGCACAAATCGAAGATTGCGATTTACGCGACGCGCACATCCAAGGCGGGCAATTGGATGGCTTAATGATCAATGGTGTTGCCTATGCGGATTTGTTAGCTGCATGGGAAAAACAAACCAGCACACCCATCGGAGATTAACTCAGCATGCAACCAATTCAACTGGCCTTTTGGCAGCAAGTTCTCGCCAAGTACGACCGAGATCCCGCATCACAATGCCATGAAATCTTTTACTTTGACGACAATCAAGCAGATGCCGACGCCTTGGCTGATATGGTTTTATCAGGCCAAAAGCAAGCAACCGCAGGGCTGCAATGGCTCAACGAGTATGAGGGGCTTGCAACGCCAACAGCAGGTGATTTAAGTTTACTAACTCGTTTTGACGGCACCCCAGTTGCCATCATTGAAACGCGGGAGGTCATTGTCTGCCCCTTTATCGCGGTAAGCGCAGAATTTGCCGCAGCAGAAGGAGAAGGTGATTTATCGCTGGCGCATTGGCGCAAAGTTCATTGGGATTTTTTCACGCGAGCCTGTGCATCGATCAAGCGACAACCCACGCTGCAAATGCCCATTGTGTGTGAATATTTCAACGCCATGACCTAAATTACCAAAATCGTTAGCTCCGCAGCAGCGATTTGTCCAGCGTAATCAGAGGCATTGTGACGTGCGTAGGCTAGCCAGTGCTTCAACCTTTATTTCAACGCCGCCAAAATCGCCTGTGTATTGTGTGTAAACATGCCAATCCAAGTGTTAGCGGGAGCTTTGGTATCTAGTGCATCAGAATAAATCGGCGGGCCGACTTTGGCGCTGGTTTCGCGGGCGATTTGGTCGATCAATTTCGGATTGCTAATATTTTCGGCAAACACCGCTTTAATTTTGCTTTTGCGAATTTCACGAATCAACGCAGCCATTTCTTTGGCGCTCGGCTCGGCTTCGGTCGAAATTCCTTGTAGCGGGAATAACTGAATCTGATAACGAGCACCCAAATAACCCAAGGCATCATGCGAGGTCACGACTTTGCGGTTGGCGCCCGGAATCGCCGCAAACGCGGCGGCGGTTTGCGTATCGAGCTGGCTGATTTTGGCTTTGAATGCAGCGGCATTTTTACGATATTGCTCCGCACCTGTTGGATCAGCCGCTTGCAGCGCGGCACTAATATTATCGACCATCACCAGCACGGCACGTGGATCATGCCAAGCGTGCGGATCGGTTTTACCGTGATCGTGACCATCGTGATCGTGATGGCCTTCTTCCTTTAACGTCAGAGGCTTGATGCCTTTGGTCACGGTAATGACTTTGCCCTTGTACGCCGCAGCTTGCTCAACGCGCTTAAGCCAGCCTTCAAAACCCAAACCATTGACAAAAAACAGCGACGCCCCCGAGAGTTTTTTTAAATCAGCAGGTTTGGCCTGCCAAACATGCGCGTCTTCACCAGGGCCGACCAAGGTCATCACCTGCACGCGATCGCCACCGACTTCTTGGACTAAATTGCCCAAGATACTAAAACTAGCGACGACTTTGATCGGCTCGGCAGCAACAAATGAACTCAATACTAAGCAAATAACAGCGAGAATTTGACGCATAGCAGATTCCTGTGAAGAGATAGGGGTAAGACGTGAAGTGTAACAACGAGGTCAAAGGCTTTAGCCCTAACACCTCACAAATCAAATCGCATGATGCCGCCGCGCTTTGCGGCGTTGCGCCCACAGGCCAAATGGCGCGACCAATAGCGAAATGCAGTAAAGCGCTCCGGCCACCAACACAATCGCTGGGCCCGATGGTAAATCCCATTGGTACGACGCCACCAAACCCAGCAGGCAAGAAACCAAAGCGACAATCCACGCAGCGACAAAGAGCATCGACAAGCGCTCTGCCCACAGCCGTGCCGTCGCGGCGGGCAACATCATCAGGCCGACCGCCATCAACGTGCCCATCGCTTGAAACGCCGCAACAAAATTCAGTACCGCAATCACGACAAAACCAATATGAAAACGAGCGCCATTACCCGTAGTCGCCGCGACAAAACCCGAATCGGCGCACTCGAGCACAATGCCGCGATATTCTAAGGCCAACCAAATCAAAGTAATCGACGCGACTGAACTCACAATAAGCAAGGACGGATCATCAATCGCCAACACCGAGCCAAACAGCAAATGAATCAAATCGACGCTACTGCCCCATTTAGAGACGATCAACACGCCAATCGCCAAGGCCAGCAAGTAAAATCCAGCAAAACTCGCGTCTTCGTTCAAGCGCGTTTTGCGCGCCGCAAAACCGGCCGCTAACGCAACTAGCAAGCCTGCGACCAAACCACCGCCCGCCAACCATGGCAACGACAAACCGCCGAGCAAAAAACCAATCGCCGCACCGGGCAATACCGCATGGGAGAGTGCGTCGCCAAACAAGGACATCCGACGCAGCAAGAGCAATACCCCCACCGGCGCGCAGCCGACGGCCAAAGCCAAACTACCGACCAAAGCGCGGCGCATAAAAGCAAATTCGCCAAGGGCGTTAAATAATTCAATATCGGGGATTAGCATGGTATTCCTAGTTCAACTCGCCAGCGAGAGTGCGCTTTAAACATAGCGAGCGCCCGTCAGCGAAGTGAGACCGGAGCGCAGGCACCGGAATGTACGTTTTGTACATGAGGATGCCGAGCACCGCCCGAACTTCGATCACGGGATGCGCAGCATGTTTAAAGTGCGCTCTCAACATTCTTGGCACCAAGTCGCATCATTGCGCCAATGCTGCGCTCTGCGATTGGCTTCTTGTAGATTTTCCGGTGTCAACACTTCCGCCGTTTCGCCCCATGCCAGCGCCGATTGCGCCAGCAACAAGGTTTGCGGGTAATGCGCACGCACCTGACTCATATCATGCAGCACGGTAATTTGGGTTTTACCCGCTTGATGCCAATGATCTTGCACGTCGAGTAGGTTTTCAATGGTCGCGCTATCAACATTGGCAAATGGCTCGTCCAGCAGCATCACGTCGGCGTCTTCTACAATCAGCCGCGCAAACCGTGCGCGCTGCAATTGCCCGCCAGAAAGATTGCTAATCGGTGACTTAATAAAATCGGAGAGACCAACCCGTTCCAGCGCCGCATCAGCGCGCAGGCAATCTTCTTTAGATAAACCACGCCAAGCGCCCCGCTGCTGCCAAGTGCCGGCCAGCGCCAACTCACGCACCGTGAGCGGGAATTGCTTATCGAGGGTCGAGAGTTGCGCCAAATACGCGATACGACCATGCCGATGCACATGGCCTTCATCGGCTTGCTTCACGCCCGCCAACGCCGCCAATAAAGTCGATTTACCCGCACCATTGGGGCCAACGACCGCAGTATGGCTGCCTTTAGCAAAGCGCCCTGATACCGCATGCACCGCTGCGCGATCGCGGTAGCACAGCGTTAAATGATGGATTTCAATCACGGCTGTAAAGCCCAGTAAGTCAAAGCCCACAAGGCCGCGAGCAGCGGCACAATACACAGCACCCGCTGCCAACCCGCCATCGCGAAAAAGCCAAATAAACTAAACAATTTCAAACTGCGCCCCAATCATGCCGAACAACTGAGAGTAAATCTCATTAAGCGGCTAAGGATATACAAAAACCACCACTTTGTGCAAGCTAGTTGCATTTGCCGAGAGAATATCATTGCCCGAATCTAATTCATTCCACAGCCTAATTTGGATTACTGCATCCCATAGCGCCGCTTAGTCTTGCGGTAGATTTCTGCCAACTGCAAACCACGGCCAGAGGTTGGGTCGAGTGTGTTGATTCGACTGAGCAAATCACCCGCATGCTGCATATAAGTGGCGTGCCAACCTTCTTGATTAACCAAGGCCAGTAGCGCATTCACCGTATTGAGCAGCATTTGCAGATTATTCGGCATTTCTTTGCCGGCGGCCAAAAATCGCTCTGCAGCGGCTTTGAGGTTGCCTGCTTGCGCCAAAGCGACGGCTTCATTATTTAACGTAACAATATCAGCGGCGGTGGCTTCAATGAGGCGCAGCGCTTCGTCTTCGCGGCCTTGCGTTTTGTAGAGGCGCGTCACTAAGGCTGCAAGCTTGGGATCATCGTGGCGATTTTTAAGTACTGCACGGGTGAGTTCTTCGGCCTCGGTCACACGATTGTGGCTCAAGCAAGTTTGCGCCAAGGCCAAGCCCAAAGTCGATGAAGGTGGTTCGATGCCTTGCGCTGCCGAATGCAAAGCATTCTCCAAAATACTTCGCGCTTTGACTTTATCGCCGAGTTTCAGTGCGACATTCGACTCAAGCACCTCGGCCAGAACACGGTCATTGCTAGTACGAAAATCTTTGCGGATGCTATCCGCGGTTTTACGCGCCGCGCCAACATCGCCGCGCTGCAATTGCACTTCACCTAATGCCGCATAATCACTAATTTGCGGCCAAAAGGAAAACCGCGCCAAGCGCACAGTTTCGGCTAACGTTTGTTCGGCCAAGGGCAAATCGCCAGCAATCACCGCCACTTCGCCCAATTCCCGCATCCGCCCGACGACATACGGTGAGCGGCGACAAGCGTCTTGCAAGGTTTGCTTGGCCGCTTCGACTTCGTGCTTGGCTGCTTGCGTTTTGGCCAAGCCATCGTAGGCATCCATAATCAGTTCATGCTCAGCGATGACTTGCCGAAAAATATGCTGCGCTTCGTCGTACTCTTTCAGTTGATACAGAGCCTTGCCCAAGGCCATTTTCGCCCATGGAAAATCGACCGTCCCCAGCAATTCGCGCGCTAAATCGCGCGTACCTTTCCAATCGCCAACTCGCAGCATTAAATGCACTTTCATCCGGACAAACTCAAGCGCATCTTCACCACCTTCGCTAGCAGCACGATCGCACAATTGAATGGCGCGCAAGAAATCATGCGCGATACAGGCATCATCAATCGGCTTGAAGCGGTGTTTTTTACGTAATGCACGCAAGATGCGTGTGTAGAGCGTCTCGCCTGTGAACGGTTTTAAAATAATCGCATCGGGAGCAAGCTCTGCCGCACCGATGACTTTGGTGCTTTGCCGCTCGGCAGTGAGCACAATAAAGACACAACTGGCTTTCAACAATCCATGACGGCGCGCTTCTTCAAATAAATACAAGCCATCAAAGCCAGTGCCAAGATCAAACGCACATAAAATAATATCGTAAGAGTAACGGCGCAGTTGCCCCAAGGCCTCACCACTGCGGTGCGCGTACTCGACCTGCGTCGCGCCAAATTGCCCCAGCATCATTCCCATCGTCGTACGCATTTCGGCCACGTTTTCGATGACGAGGATTTTATAGCTAGATAAATCATTTACATCGACAACATCAGCCTGCGGCTCATCCACGGCGGCGCGTTCGGTAAACGAATAAGGGCGAACTTTGGGCATAATCAATTCATTAAATAATATAGGGTATACCAATCAAGACATCAAAAATCGATGACTATACAGCAATACCCCTAAACAGGCTTTAGCTTGGCATAGGCGACCGCCAACCATTTGCTACCAAACTGCGCAAAGTTCACCTGCACATTGCCGGTTGCGCCGCCCTCGTGATCAGTAACAATCCCGATACCAAATTTAGGATGCTCGACTTTCATCCCAATACTCAGGCCATGTTCTGGCGTGGTTTTCTTTGGCGACGCCACAGGTGGAACGTAAGCTGCTGAACTATAGCTGCTCGGCGCGTAACCACGATTCAAATATTTAAGTAGTTCTTGTGGAATCTCGTCTAAGAAACGGCTGGCTACGCCATAGCGCGTTTGCCCATGCAACATACGGCTTTGCGCCAGACTCAGATACAAACGCTGCCGAGCGCGCGTAATGGCGACATACATCAAGCGACGCTCTTCTTCGAGTCCCAATCTATCATTGGCGCTATTTTCATGCGGGAACAAGCCCTCTTCAAGACCCGACAAAAATACCGCGTGAAATTCCAAGCCCTTCGCCGCGTGTACCGTCATCAATTGCAGCGCGTCTTCATGCGCGCCCGCTTGATGGTCGCCCGCTTCGAGGCTAGCGTGCGATAAAAAGGCGATCAGATTATTTTCATCTTCGCTGATGAAGGTCGCAGCAGCGTTTATCAGTTCTTCCAAGTTGGCGACACGTTCTTCGCCTTCTTTATCATTCTGGTAATGCGTTAGCAAACCCGATAAATCCAGCATCATCGTAACGATATCAGTCATCGCAAGACCATCGGCCTGATTACGCATCGCTTCGATCATATGCACAAACTTAGCCAAGGCTGCGGCGCCGCGCCCGCTCGCGCCTGCGCACGCAGCTTGCCATAATGAGCACCCCTCTAAGCGCGCGCGATCAACAATCGCTTCAACACTTTTTAAGCCAATGCCGCGCGTAGGGAAATTAACCACGCGCAAAAAAGCATTGTCGTCCGATGGATTAGCAATCAAGCGTAAATACGCCAGCGCGTGTTTGATTTCTTGTCGCTCAAAAAAGCGCAAACCGCCATAAACGCGGTACGGCACGCCGGCGGAAAATAAGGCGTGCTCAATAATCCGCGATTGCGCGTTACTGCGATACAGAATGGCGATTTCGCTCGACGCCATGCCGTCGCGAATCAGCGTTTGGGCTTCTTCAACGATAAATTGCGCTTCTTCGAAATCCGACGCGCCCTCAAACACACGAATCGGCTCGCCCGCGCTCGCTTGCGTCCACAATTCTTTACCAAGCCGCTGCGTATTGTGGCTAATCACCGCATTCGCGGCATCGAGAATATTGCCGTGGCTGCGATAATTTTGCTCCAAACGAATTACATGCTTAACCGCAAAATCAGTTTGAAAATCAACCATATTGCCGACATTTGCACCGCGAAAGGCATAAATCGATTGATCATCATCGCCAACGGCAAAAATCGCACTATTATTGCCTGCCAATAATTTAAGCCATGCATATTGCAAACGATTGGTGTCTTGAAATTCATCGACTAAAACATGCGCAAATCGCTGTTGATAATGCTGCCTAATTTCCGGCTTATGCGACAATAATTCATAACAACGAAGTAATAATTCAGAAAAATCCGCCACGCCTTCGCGATTACATTGTTTCTCATATTCCTCATACGCCAAACGCAATTGCCGTGAATAATCATCAAAGGCATCGACATCTCCGGCACGACGACCATTTTCTTTGTGACCATTGATGTAATTTTGTACCGCGCGCGGTGGATATTTGTCGTCGTCTAAACCCAAAAACTTTAATACCCGCTTAATGGCGCCCAATTGCTCGGATTGATCCAAAATTGCAAACGCTTCAGGCAATCCGGCATCACGATGATGCAAACGCAGCATACGATTACATAAACCATGAAATGTTCCCACCCATAATCCACGCGGATTCAGTGGCAACATAGCGGTAATTCGCGAGAGCATTTCTTTGGCCGATTTATTAGTAAAGGTCACCGCCAATAAACCCGACGGGCTAATTTGCCCGGTTGATAATAGCCATGCAATTCGCGTGGTTAATACACTGGTTTTACCACTGCCCGCGCCCGCTAAAATCAAAGCATGTTCGGCAGGTAATTCAACCGCTGCGGCTTGTTGTGGATTTAATTTAGCGGTGAGGGCATGGGACATTAGATCAACTCGATAGCAAAATAAATTAGGACAAATACAAACAGGGCGACAAAGCGCCCTGTTCACTGATTCATCAATTCAAACGATGAATTAGATTTTCAATGTATCCAATGTAGCGCCATTGGCGATTGCATCGTGAACCCATTGTGGTTTACGACCACGGCCTGACCAAGTTTGGCTTGCATCAGCTGGGTTCATATAAGCAGCCGCTGCAGGCGCTTTTTTCGCGCCTTTTTTACCAGATACTTCGCCTAACAATTCAGCAATTGTGAAACCGCTAGCCGCAGCAGCGCTTTGCAATTGGCTCAAGATGCGGCTTTTTTCTTGCTCTTTACGACGAACTAATTCGCCATCAAGCTGCGTACGCAACTCAACTAATTCTTGGTAACCTAATGTAGATAAATCCATTACTGACTCCTCAAATTAATGCATGTGTATTGATTACCAAATGATTATGCAGCTAGCGTTCTAATAATTCAAGGTCAATATTGCAGATAGATAATTAATTGACCAACCAACGATTAACACTACGTAAGTCTTTTTCATCTAAATCACCTACTACGGCAGCTAGCTGCAATCTCGTGTAAAGATAGGTATATCTGGCCACGGTTAAATCATAGCGTGTATTAAATAGTTTTTTCTCAGCATTAAGTACGTCGACCGTCGTACGCACACCGACATCACGACCCAATTTACTCGAGGCTAATAAGCTTTTACTCGATTTAAGCACTTGTTCTAAAGCCGATATTTGCGCAGCACCTGCATTTACCCCCAGAAAAGTTTGCGTCGTTAATTGCTCGGTATTTCGGCGTGTGGCTTCCAGTGTTTCTCTTTGTTCTGATTGTTTGGCGGCGGCTTCGCGCAATTCAGATGAACGGCGACCACCGGTAAAAAGAGGAATCGATAATTGCAAGGTAATCGTCGCTTTATTGGTTTGATCTAAGCCTCCAGAGCGAGAGATCCCACTGCTATCCCAATTTTGACCATAATTTGCGACTAAATCGACCTTAGGCGTACTTTCCAAGCGATATTTATCGACTTCTCGCGTAGCAATATCTAATTGCAACAATTGGCTACTGATATTTAAACTGGTATCACTTGATTTTTTCAACCAGACCGATAAATCGTTTGGCTCGACCTCAGTGGGCTCAATAGATTCACTTAAGCGAGCAATTGAATCGGCGTTTATGCCAGTCAATAAAGTGAATACATTACGTTTTACTTGCAAATCATTTTTCGCTTGAATTTCAAACGCAATAATACTGTCATACGCCGCCTGCGCTTCATCGGTATCGGCAATCGTCGCCACGCCCACTTCAAATGCTTTTTTAGCAAATGCCAATTGCTCACCGACTGCCTTTTTCTCTGCATTGGCTAAAGCGACTTTTTCATCGGCGGCCAATACTTCAAAATACGCCTTGGCCACCCGCAAAATTAAATCTTGCTCAGCCACCCGAAATTGCACCTCGGCTAATTTAGCTTGTTGTTTTAATTGATCCGCCGAGGCAAACGCATCCACACGATACACCGGCTGAGTCGCTGTCACCGAATAACCATACGCTTGACCACTACTTTGCGTGTCTTTCACCGTGGAACTCGTTTTGCCGGGTGAAAAATCGGTATTGGAATAAGTGGTATTACCGCCTAAGGTCACAGATGGCAACAGCAGCGCTTGACCTTGATTGGCCTTCTCAAGACCCGCCGTTTGCGCGTAACGCGCAGCGAGAAAACTCGCATCATATTGCTGTGCAGCGCGCCATGCCGCCACTAAATCAGCGGTAAAGCCCGAATGGCTTAACACCGCCAAGCTGAAAGCTAAAATTGTTTTTTTCATTTTGTTTCCAATGCCGCCACTGTAGCGGGTTTCAATTTGAACCAAGCTGCATACAGCGCGGGCAAGAATAATAAAGTCAAAATCGTTGCAATAAACAAACCGCCCATAATCGCAATCGCCATTGGCCCCCAGAAGGTATCGCGCGTCAATGGAATCATTGCCAAAATCGCCGCCAAAGCGGTCAGCATAATCGGGCGGAAGCGCCGTACTGCCGAATCAATCACCGCATCCCATGGCGCACTGCCAGCGGCAATGTCTTGCTCGATTTGATCCATCAAAATCACCGAGTTGCGCATAATCATGCCCGACAGCGCAATCACCCCCAAAGTGGCGACAAATCCAAATGGCGCTTGAAACAACAGCAAGGCAATCGTGACGCCGATCATGCCGAGTGGCGCGGTCAACAGCACCATAATCATCCGCTGTATGCTTTGCAATTGCAGCATCAGCAAGGTCATCACCACAATCAACATCAGCGGCATCACCGCAGCGATGGATTCTTCGGAAATTTTGGACGACTCTAACGTACCACCGGCTTCGATGTGATAACCAAGCGGCAGTTTCGCTTTGATTTCCTTCATTTGCGGCCATAGCGCATTTGAGATATCTGGCGCTTGTGCATTACCGCGCACATCGGCGCGCACCGTTAATGCTGGAACGCGGTTGCGGTGCCAAATAATACTTTCTTCGCTCACCAAGCTAATTTTCGCCAACTGCGACAACGGCACGCTACGCCCCGAAGGGAGCGGAATCGGTAAATTCGCCAAGAAATCGAGCCGCGTACGCTCCTGCGCCGCCAATCGACTCACCACTTCAATTTGCAAGTTATCCTCACGCAAAGCGGTGGCCGTAATACCGCTGACGGCCATTTGCAAGGATTGCGCCAATTGTTGCGACGTCAGCCCTGCAACACGTAACTTGTCTTGATCCACATCTAAATGCAAGACTTTCACCTGCTCGCCCCAATCGGTATGAACTTGGCGTAAGTGCGGATTCTGCCGCATCACGTTGGCAACGTCATTGGCAATAATTTTTAATTGCTTTTGATCGGGGCCAATGACGCGAAATTGCACCGGATAACCCACTGGCGGGCCATTCTCTAAACGAGTCACTCGGCCACGGACATTCGGAAAATCATTATCAAACAGCGTTTTGACGCGCTGATAAACATTCTCACGCACGTGCTCGTCTTTGGTCATCACGGTGAGCTGACCAAAGTTTAAATTCGGCATTTGCTCATCAAGTGGCATGTAATAACGCGGCGAGCCCACGCCCACGTAACTGGTTACACTAGCCACATCGGGATCTTTC
Source organism: Deefgea chitinilytica (assembly GCF_016881405.1). Classification (GTDB taxonomy): domain Bacteria; phylum Pseudomonadota; class Gammaproteobacteria; order Burkholderiales; family Chitinibacteraceae; genus Deefgea; species Deefgea chitinilytica. Next base: position 24,694 of record NZ_WOFE01000004.1, on the reverse strand, counting down.
ATCAAAATCGCTTCGATTTTTTTGACTTCGCGCTCGGTCGCCTCAAACGAGGCGGTATACGGCAGCCATAAATCGACCATTAATTCAGGTCGACTCGACGCAGGGAAAAATTGCTTAGGTACAGCAACGGCAAACAAGATCACCGAAACGACAAACGCCGCCAGCGTTAATGCAATCGTCGTTTTACGCCACGTAATGCACCACGTCACCCAACGGCGAAACGCGGTGTAAAACTTACCACCATGCGCATCGTGCTCGTGTTCTTTCAAATTCTCTGGCAGCAAGTGATAGCCCATATACGGCGTAAACAACACTGCAACGACCCATGATAAAATCAAAGCCAGCCCAACCACGGCAAAAATAGAGAAGGTATATTCACCCGCATTCGATTTAGCAAGGCCTACCGGCAAAAACCCCGCCGCAGTAATGAGTGTCCCCGTCAACATTGGAAACGCCGTTGAGCTATACGCAAACGTCGCGGCACTAAAACGATCCCAGCCCTGCTCCAATTTCAAGGCCATCATTTCAACGGCAATAATCGCGTCGTCGACCATCAAACCGAGCGCAATCACCAAAGCACCGAGCGAGATGCGCTGCAATTCCAAGTTAAATAGCTTCATGCACAAGAACGTCAGCGCCAGCACCAGCGGAATCGACAAAGCAACCACAATCCCCATCCGAAAGCCCAATGCCAGAAAGCTCACCGCCAACACAATCGCCACGGCTTCGAACAGCGATTTCATAAAAATATGCACTGCTGATTTCACGACCGCTGGCTGATCTGACACCGCATGAACTTCAACGCCGACAGGTAAATTGGCTTTCACTTGCGCAATCACCGCGTCAATCTGTTCGCCCATTTTGAGCACATTGCCGCCTTGCCGCATTGAAATACCCAAACCAATCGCTGGCTCGCCCTGAAAATACATCCGCGTTTCCGCTGGTGACAATGAAGCACGCACTACTTCCGCCACATCGCTGACGCGGAAGGTTTTGCCATTGACGGTAATTGGCGTCGCCTTAATCGTTTCCACGGCATCAAAGCCACCACTCACGCGCAAAAATACGCGCTCGTCAGCCCCCTCAACGACGCCCGCGGGTGTCACCGTATTGGTCGCCGCTAGCACTTGATTGATTTGCAATGGCGTAATGCCCAAGGTCGCCAATTTGGCGCTGCGGTATTCAACATAAATCTTTTCGTCCTGCGGTGCGATCAGCGTGACTTTATTAATATCGGGAATCCGCAGTAATTCGGTACGCACGCTTTCGACGTACTTTTTCAGCTCGGCATCATTAAAACCATCGCGCGTAAACGCGTACAGGCTGCCATAAGTTTCGCCAAATTCATCATTAAAAAACGGCCCAACCACGCCCGGTGGCAGCTTGCCTTTGGCGTCATTAATCCGTTTCCGAACTTGGTACCACGCATTATTCACTTTATCGCCACGAATGCTCTCGCGCAGCATCACCGTAATCAGCGCCTCGCCCGAGCGAGAGTAACTTTTGGTGTAATCAATCTCAGGAATGCCTTGTAGCGCTTCTTCCAGCCTATCCGTCACTTGCCGCTCAACTTCAGCTGCCGACGCGCCTGGCCAGAAGCTGCGCACCACCATCGCTTTAAAGGTAAACTCGGGGTCTTCTTTTTGACCTAGCTGGGTATATGCCAGCACACCAGCAAGGGAAAGGACTACCATCAAATACAGCACCAAAGACTGATGCTTGAGCGCCCAAGCAGATAGATTAAATTTTTCTTTTGATTGGTTCATCTCAACGGATTTCATATCAAGCGGCTCCATCTCAAGCTCCTTCTTGTGCCGCAAGAATTTTCACCGTTTGACCTTCGCGCAATAAATGCACGCCCGCCGTGACCACTACCGAGCCAGCTGGCACACCTTGAATGCGAACTTGCTGGCCTTGATGCCCCAACACTGTTACTTCACGGCTGTGCACGGTATTTTTGGCGTCGACAACCCAAACGCGCATGGCTTTTTCTTTACCGTAAAGCGCCGACATCGGCACGGAAATTTCTGCAGGTATATCACCAGCAGCAAATACTTGCTTTACTTGTATGGTCATACCCAAAGCAGCACCACTATCTTCCGGCAAAGTCACTTTGACACGATAGGTACGCGTTTGTGGATCAGCCGCGGGCGACACCTCGTTGACCACGCCATCAAGTTGCGCCGAATCATCCGCCCACAATACGAGCTTCACTTTTTGACCGACTTGCCAAGCTTGTACCCGATTTTCTGGCACATCGATCACCGCTTCGTAAGCGCCCGCTTTGGCGACCATCAGCACCGACTGTCCCGCCGCTAATACCGAGCCCGGTTCGGCCAAAGTTTTGGTGACCACGCCGTCGCTGTCGGCAATCAGCTGCGCATAACTGGCTTGATTATTGGCTAAATCAACTTGCGCTTTGGCTTGCTCAGCTTGTTTTTGTGCGGAAACCAGCGCTGTTTTGCGCTTATCGACTTCAGCTTGGCTAACAAAATTTTGCGCCAGGAGTTCAAGTGAGCGCTTGTAATCGATGCTGGCTTGCGACAACTGCGCTTGCGCCGATGCCAAGCCCGCAGCAGCGGCACTCGCGTTGAGCGCCACATCACCCGCATCTAATTTGGCCAGTACTTGCCCTTTTTTCACATGGTCGCCCACATCGGCGGCGCGACTGATTAATTTGCCCGGAATCCGAAAGCCCAGTGGCGCTTCATGTCGGGCACGCACTTCACCGCTATACACCTCGGCTGCGGCGGGCAATGCGCCGCCAACAACCATCGTGCGTACAGGGCGAATTTCGGCCACGGGCTGCACCTCGGATTTACAAGCCGCTAAAGCCAATAGAACAGAAGCAATCAATACGGAGCGTTTATTGAGCATGAGCAGCATCCACAGAGCGAGCCAAGAGGCCGTTTAAAAAGAGATCGAGCGTACATTGCACATAGCGCTCGGCAGAAAAATGACTCGGCAAGCAGGACAAGGGCGTGTTTTTCATCATCATCGCCATCACAATGGGCGCTGAAACGACGTGTACCGCATACTCGATGTCATCCACCACCAACTCGCCACGCGCCACGCCAAGCTCCAGCACATGACGGATCAATCCTTGGCCCGGCAAGATAAATTCCTCATTGTATAAAGCCATCACGTCAGGAAAATTACCGCCTTCGGCAATCATCAACTTGGGAAAAGCAGAGAGCGAGGTGTCGCCCACGGTACGCCACCACATTTGAAATAACTGCACCAATAAATCACGCGCGCTACCTTGCCATTCTTTGAGCAAAGATTCGCCAACCGCCAGTTGCGGCACCAGTAAAGAGCGAATCACCGACTTAAAAATTTCTTCTTTATTGGCAAAATATAAATACGGCGTACCACGCGTTACGCCTGCGGCGCGCGCGATGTCTTCGATTTTGGTCGCGGCAAAACCTTTTTCGACAAACAAGCCCAGCGCCGCTTCAAGGATTTCTTGGGGACGCGCCTCTTTGCGGCGAGTCCAACATTTTATCGGGCACATGGTATGACGCCTAAAAATAAATGAACGTTCATTTATTATCTGCTCATCATTTTCCTGCGTCAATCCATGCTCAATAGATAAACGACATTAATTTTGCGGCAATCGCCGCCACTCTTTACAAATGAATACGGTACAATCGCGAGCAATTCGTCCAGCCTATCTTTGGAGCCTGTTATGCCCGATATCACCCCGCAAATCAAAGCTGAAATTCTCTCTGAAGCGTTACCGTATATTCAGCGCTTTTTAGACAAAACCATCGTGATTAAATACGGTGGCAACGCGATGATTGATGAAGAGCTCAAAGATGGCTTTGCATCCGATGTGGTGTTACTCAAGCTCGTGGGCATGAATCCCGTGGTCGTTCACGGCGGCGGTCCGCAAATTAACGATTTGCTCGATCGTATCGGCAAAAAAGGCGAGTTCATCCAAGGCATGCGCGTGACTGATGCCGAAACAATGGACGTGGTTGAGATGGTCTTAGGCGGCCATGTGAATAAAGAAATCGTGTCGCTGATTAATAAGCACGGCGGCAAAGCCGTTGGCTTAACCGGTCAAGACGGCCACTTTATCCGCGCACACAAAATGATGCTCAAAGACGACCAAGGCGAAAACAATGTCGATATCGGCCAAGTCGGCGAAATCGAAAAAATCGACCCATCAATTGTCATGCATCTCGATGCCGCTGATTTTATTCCGGTCATTGCGCCAATTGGTGTCGATTCAACGGGCGAGAGCTTGAATATCAATGCCGATTTGGTCGCAGGGAAATTGGCCGAAGTCCTGAGAGCCGAAAAATTAATCTTGATGACAAATACACCGGGTGTACTCGACAAAGAAGGCAATCTGCTGACCAAACTCACCGCACGCCGTATTGATGAATTGTTTGCTGATGGCACGATTTCTGGTGGCATGTTGCCAAAAATTTCATCGGCACTGGATGCAGCAAAAAGCGGTGTGAACGCCGTCCACATCATCGATGGCCGCGTTAAACATGCTCTCTTGCTTGAAGTTCTGACCGAGCAAGGCGTCGGCACGATGATTCGCGCCAAATAAACGCAATCAATCCAATAAAAAAGGGCAACTTCGGTTGCCCTTTTTGCTTGCAACTTGGGTGAGGACAACTACAGTAAAGATACCTTGTAGCCCTGAGAGCCCAACCATGAAAACAGCCCGCCAACTCCTCGCCGCCAAGGCCAAACACGACACGATTTCTGTCACTCCTACCGCCACGGTTTATCAAGCACTGCAAATGATGGCTGATGCCAATATTGGCGCTATTTTGGTGATGGACGGGGAAAAACTAGTAGGTATTTTTTCCGAGCGCGATTACGCACGCAAAGTCGTATTGATGGGAAAAACCTCCGCCGGAACACCGGTTTCTGACATCATGACGCATAAGCTGCTCTGTGTTCCGCCCAGCGCTACCACCGATGAATGCATGGGCTTGATGACAGAAAAACGCATCCGCCATTTGCCCGTTTTGGACGGCGACAAAGTCTTGGGCGTTTTATCCATCGGCGACTTGGTGCATGAAAAAATGGCCGACCAAGAATTTACTATCGAGCAACTTGAGCATTACATTTATCGCTAAATAGATAAGCAAAAATTTTCTAGCATCGTTGTCTCGCCTTGCCATAAAACTTTTGCATGAGCATTGATTGTCTAAACTGAATAAACTCGACACAATGGCCGAACTCATCGGCCATTTTTATTCTCCATGCCTCAGCCCACTTGGATTTTTGACCTCGATAACACGCTGCACAACGCCAGCCGCCACGCCTTTCCGATTATCGATGCGTCGATGACCACGTGGCTGCAAGACAATCTGCAACTCAATCACAGCCAAGCCAATCATTTACGCCAAGACTACTGGCGGCGCTATGGCGCGACGATGCTTGGCTTGATCAAACATCACGCTCACTTAAATCCACACCATTTTCTGGCCGCCTGCCATCCGCTTGAAGCATTGCTGGCTGAAATCCACCCTATGCCGCAGCTCAAAACAACGCTACAACGTTTATCCGGCAATAAAATTTTGTTCACCAACGGACCGCAAAGCTATGCCCGCGCGATGTTATCAGCGCTCAACATCGACCAGTACTTCATGGGTATAGCCGCTATTGACACTGTAAAATTGACCCCCAAGCCAATACCCAAGGCATACTATCAAATGCTGCGGCAGTTTAAACTGCAAGCCAACAATTGCATCATGGTCGAGGACAGTATCGCCAATCTGATTACCGCCAAAAAACTCGGCATGCACACCGTGTGGCTGCGCTCGGGCACACGCAATCACCCCGCCGCCGATCGCTGTATTTCACAACTCAGACAGTTATAAAAAAACGCAGCTCGAAAGCTGCGTTTTTTTATAGGTATATGGCTATAGCCTTTCTTAATCATTGGCTAAATAGCAATACCCATTACAACTCGACCTGCATCCCCATTTCCACCACGCGGTTCGGTGGGATTTTGAAGAAGTTCGTCACGCGCGTTGCGTTGCGACTCATCAAACTAAACAAGCGGCGACGCCACCAGCTCATCGATGGGTATTTCGCCTCGACAATCGTCTCACGCGACAAGAAGAACGAGGTATTCATTTCGTCAAACAGCAATTCCGGCTGCAAATGAGTCACCTGCTCCAGTACCGTTGGCACACTCGGTTCTTCTTTAAAGCCAAATGTGGCAATCACTTGGTAGAAAGATTCGCCCAAGCGACGAACAACGACGCGTTCTTTCAACGGTACAAACGGAATATCGCAAGACTGAATCGTCAGGAACACCACTTGCTCATGCAGCACTTTATTGTGTTTCAAATTATGCAGCAGCGCATGCGGCACCGAATCGCTACTCGCCGTCATAAAGATCGACAAACCTTCGACTCGCTGCGGTGGGCTAGATTCTAAACTTTCGACAAAACCAGCCAGAGGCATTTCACCCTCACGCAATTTAGCAGAAAGCAATTTTCGACCACGCTTCCACGTCATCATCATCGTAAAGGCGATCATGCCGATCAACAGCGGGAACCAACCGCCTTGATGCAACTTCAGAATATTCGACGAGAAGAACGCCAAATCCACAATCAGAAGTAGACCGAGCAATACAAACATACCGTGCTTTTTAGCACCTTTAAAGTGGCGGCTGGCAACCACAAAGGCCAGCAAGGTCGTCATTACCATCGTGCACGTCACCGCAAAACCGTAGGCGGCAGCCAAATTACTTGAGCTTCTAAATGCCAAAATCAAGGCAATGACCGACACCAACAAGAACCAGTTGATCCCCGGAATATAAATCTGGCCTCGCTCTTGCGCTGAAGTATGTTGAATATCCATCCGTGGGCAAAAGCCCAATTGAATCGCTTGATTGGCGACCGAAAATGCGCCCGAAATCACCGCTTGCGACGCAATGACTGTCGCCATCGTGGCGAGCACCACTAGAGGCGGATGCGCCCAAGTTGGCGCAAGGAAATAAAATGGATTTTTAATCGCTTCAGGATTGGTGAGCAGCAGCGCGCCCTGACCGTAATAATTGAGTAGCAACGCTGGCAGCACCAGCAAAAACCAAGCATAACGAATCGCAGGACGGCCAAAATGCCCCATATCCGCATACAGCGCCTCAACCCCAGTCAAACATAGCACCACCGCACCGAGCAAGACAAAGGCCACCCAAGGATGAGCAACAAAGAATTCAATTGCAAACAACGGGTTGATCGCCGCCAAGACTTGCGGCGCTTTAATAATATTGATCACGCCCAAAGCCGCGATAACGACAAACCACGTCAACATCACAGGGCCAAATAATTTGCCCACCAGCGCCGTACCGCGCGATTGCATCGCAAACAAGGCGACCATCACCATAATGGCAATCGGCAAGATATATGGGTCAAGCGTATGGGAAATAATACTAATCCCCTCCAACGCCGATAGCACCGAAATCGCCGGCGTAATAATACTTTCGCCCGAAAACAGTGCTGCGCCAAAAATCCCCATCATCGCGACCCACAGCGTCTTGCGCGGACTACCACTCACCACCCGCATCGCCAAGGCCATCAAAGCCAAAATACCACCCTCGCCCCGATTATCGGCGCGCAAGATGATCGACACATACTTCACCGTCACGACCAGCATCAGGCCCCAAAAAATCAGCGACAAAATGCCCAGCACATTGAACGCGTTGAGTTCCAGCGCCACGTGGCCGTTAAAACATTCTTTCAGCGTATATAAAGGGCTCGTACCAATATCGCCATACACCACGCCAATCGCGCCGACAATCAGACCAGCCAGCTTTTTGGGATCATGCGTTTGAGCTGTTGACATATAAATTCTTAGAGAGACAACAAAGGAAGCGAATTATAGTCCCGCTTCAATGACTTAAGGCACGATTTCAGTGCATTGTTGTGGCGATGCAGCACGAAAATTAGCTTTCGCTTCTGTAGCCAGCTTGGCGTAATTCCAAAATGGATTTAGGTAGTTTTCCCCAGTCAAAAAACGGCCCCGGATCGGTTTTTCGCGTCGGCGCAATCTCACTATGGCCGACCAGATGCGCAATCGAATAACGCGCTTGAATTGCATTTAGGAGTAAATTTAGCCTTTCATACTGTATTGGCTCAAACGGCACAAAATCAGAGCCTTCCAGCTCGATACCTATCGAAAAATCATTGCAGCGTTCGCGACCTTGCCAATTGGAAACCCCTGCATGCCAAGCACGCTGATTGCAAGAGACAAATTGAATGATTTCACCATCGCGGCGAAGCAAAAAATGCGCCGAAACGCGTAAGTTCGATAACTCGGCAAAGCATTCATGCGCGTTGACATCAAGGCAATTGGTAAACAAACGCTCAATCGCGTCGCCAGCAAACGCCGTCGTTCCCGGCTCACCCGGCGGCAGGTGAATATTATGGATCACCACCATATCCGGCACGATACCATCTGGGCGCGCATCACAATTAGGGCTAGGCACCTGCCGTGCAGCGCTGCACACACCTTGCGCGTTAATCTCTAGCGCGTTTTTCGTCGCCATTCTTGCTCCTAGTGTGTCGATCAAAGTCGCTATGCTAGCGTTTTCAGCCTGTATCTGCACGTCTACAGCGAAATGACATACAATCGTCACACTGTCTTGGAGCTGTCAGTTAGTGCGCGAATTTATTCTCAATTGTCAGTGGCATGAAATCATGCTACTGGGTCTGGTCTTTTTTGCCAGCCTATACCTTGGTGTGGGTGCGCTCAATTGGGCGTTAAGCCACTGGCTACTTCCCGCGATCGGCTATGGCCGTGTGCTAGATCCGCGGCCACTTGCTGCCGGACAGTTACGCCGTGAATGGCGATTGTCTGCGTGCTCAATTTTCATTTTTGGCACGGGAATGATTTTCCCTTGGGGTTTGTTGCAATTAGGCTGGGCTCACTTGGCGATCAACCCTGCTACATGGCAAATTGCCGCAGAAATCATACTCTTGGTGATCTGGAATGAAATCCATTTCTATGCCAACCACTGGCTGCTGCATACGCGCTGGCTCAAACGCTTTCACCTACCGCATCATCGCTCGATTGTCACCACGCCGTGGGCTTCGTATAGCTTTCACCCACTGGAAGCCATTATGCTTGGCAATGTGATTTTGCTGCCGATGTTGCTGCACGATTTCAGTATTTACGCACTGGCTGCCGTGCCGGTGTTTAGTATTATTTTTAATAATATCGGCCATTCCAATTACGATTTTCTGCCCGACGCGCATCATGACCGCTGGTGGCTCAACGGCGCACGCCGCCATCATTTGCACCACGCCTGTTATAACGGTAATTTTGGCTTTATGTTTCCGTTTATGGATAGACTGTTTGGCACGGCATTGCCGCCCGATGCCGCACAAGCCCGCATCCATCGTGACCTAGCCGGATCACCTCAAGATGCTGCGTAATCGCCGCGATCTGCAAAGCGTGCTGTATCTCATCCTGCAGCCCTTGCTGATGGCGTATTTATGGCACACAGGCTTATCGTCGCTGGCAAGCTGGCTGATTTATGGCTTGGTGTTTTTTCTGAGCCTTGGCATTGGCGTGATTCATCACAATCACACGCATCTACGGATGTGGCGCAGCAAACGCCTGAACCGGCTGACCGATTTCTGGATCACGCTATTGCAAGGCCATCCGACTTTTGTGTTTTATCCTTCACATATTGCCAATCATCATCGCTACCATCATGGCGAGCGCGATGTCGCGCGGACTTACCGATTTGGTGGCGATCACAATCATTTGCTGGGCTATCTTTTGCATCCGTTTCAAGCGGTATTGGTACTTTACCCCTTGTTTATCGGTTGGTTACGACATTTGATGCTGCGACATTCCAGCGTGTTTTATTATTGCCTGCGCCAATATCTGGCGGTGCTGTTGCTGTGGAGCGTTTTAGCGTGGCTGGATTGGCAAAAGTTCTTACTATTTGTGCTAATCCCGCAATTGCATGGTCTGCATTGGTTATTGGCGACCAATTATTTGCAACACGCACACGCCGATGGCCACTCAACGATCAATTACGCGCGCAATTTTTCCGGCTGGGTCAATCCGCTGCTATTTAATATCGGGCTACACACCGCCCACCACCATCACCCGCGCGCGCATTGGTCGGAATTAGTACAACTGAATTTGCATTACCGCCAGCAAGTTCATCCTACGCTCAATGCTGGACCTTTGATCCCTTATATGTTTCGCACCTTTATTCTCAGCCTGCTGCTGCCTCCCTTACGTAGCCGCAGCTTGATGCCGCCTCAAAGTTCAGGAAACCCACATGCCAATTGAGTTTAACCATGTCTACCTCGCCGCAGCTAGCTTGCACTTACCGGGCAACCCCATAGACAACAACGCAATGGATGCTTATATCGCGCCGATTAACCGCATTTCAGCGCGAATCAAAAAACGGATTCTGGACGAAAACGGCATTCAAACGCGGCATTACGCGATTGATGAGCAAGGCCAGACCGTAGAAAGCCACGCACAGCTGGCAGCCAACGCGATTCACGCCTGTTTAAGCCAAACGCAAACGCCGCTAGAGCAGATTTCGCTGCTCAGCGTAGGCTCGTCGGGCGGCGATGCGCTGATGCCGGGCTTTGCCAATATGATCCAAGGCGAGCTGGGTGCGCCGCCAATGCAAACCCTATCTAGCCAAGGCGTTTGCGCCGCTGGCGTTAGTGCGATTGAATTTGCCGCACAAGCGATTGAGCTGGGCGCACATCACAGCGCCATCGCCGTTGCCGCAGAAATGCCATCGCGGATGTTCAAGCGTTCGCGCTTTGCACCGCGTGGCTATGAAAGCGATTTTGACGCGCATTTTCTGCGCTGGATGCTGTCTGACGGCGCGGGCGCGATGCAACTCACTCGCCAGCCTATCGCCAAAAACGGCCTGCAAATCAAATTGAAATGGATACACCAAAAGAGCTTTTCCGGTGATTATCCTGTTTGCATGCAACTAGGGCTGACTGCGGATCGCAGCCAGTCTTTTCTGGATTTTGCCTCGTCATCCGAAGCCGAAGCCGCTGGTGCGCTGTCTTTGCGGCAAGACATTCGCTTGCTACCGCATTTATTCGATATCTGCATTCACGAATACGTCAAACTCGTCGAAGCTGGCTGGATTAAATCGACCGAGATCGATCATTTTCTGTGCCATTATTCATCGGCCAAATTTATGCCAGTGGTTGAGGATTTGCTAGCAAAAGCCGGCTTAACGATTCCGCCCGAAAAGTGGTATAGCAATCTGGCGACTCGAGGTAATACCGGCGCGGCGTCGATTTTTATTATGCTGGCTGAATTTTTGCAGCAGAAAACACTCAAAGCTGGCGAGAAAATTTTCTGCTTTATTCCCGAATCGGGACGGATGACGGCAGCGTTTATGCTGTTTGAAGTCGAAGCAGAACAAAGCGAAATAAGCTCTAGGTATACATCGCCAGAAATTACTCAGCAAGCACTACAAGTCAATACCCTAGTCAACAATATCGCAGTACCACATCAAGCAGCAGACGCACCCGAGCCTTTGCAGCCGCTACTGACTCGGCTAGCCAGCTTGTGGCAGGAATACCGTTCGAACGTCTGGCGCACGCCAGTCATCCACCAACTGGTGAGCGGGCAATTTGATGTCACGGCCTACCGCAACTGGACGGCGCAATGGATACCGCAAGTGCACGAAGGCAGCAAATGGATGAGGAATGCCGTTGCCTCGCTCACTGGCGACTTTGCTGCGCTCGGTGCTTTGATCGAAATGCACGCGGGTGATGAGCAAAATGATTTCCAGATTTTGTATCAGGATTATCAAGCTGCTGGCGGCACCGCCAAACTGGCCGATTTACGCCGCAATCCCGGGGGCGAAGCGCTCAATAGCTATTTGCACGCGCTAGCTGCAACGCCCAATCCGATTGGTTTATTGGGTGCAATTTATATTATCGAAGGTACGGGGCAGCGCATCGTTCCCGCTTTGCTACCGCTACTGCGTCAGCAAGTGGCCTTGCCCGCTGCGGCGTTTCGCTTTTTGGAATATCACGGCACGAACGACGAGCATCATTTGGCGCGCTGGCTGAGTGCCGTTGAAATCACACTTGCGATCGACCCAACAGCGGCAGATGCGATTTACCGCACAGCCAAACGCACCGCGCAGTTGTATTTAATGCAGTTTGAACATATTCAAGAAAGTGACACTACATCATGAGCGATTTTCTGAACGAACCACACGATCCGCGCGACCCGAATCCATGGCAGGCGCTGTATCTAGATCAAAGCACGCCACTACCCAATCACGTTAAGCACGCGTGGCTGACCGATTCTGCCTCTAGTTCGCGGCAATACTTGCTGCCCTTGATGCGCCCGATAGCCCGTCTGATGATTATTCTGATTCAGGTGTGCAAAATTTTACTGCCCAAGCGCTGGTCGGCATCCAAACTCTTGCACCGAATTTTAGTCTGGGGATTAAAAGGTTTTGTATCGCCCGAAGCCAATTGGCTGATCTTGCGCCATTTTCATCTGGGCGCACAAATTATCGAATTTGTTGAGCGCAACGCGCCAGTCAGCGTGCCGCTATCGCCACTGAAACCGGCCGACCTTGATGCGCTCAAAGACGAGCTGTTTTTAAAACATGATTTAAATTTATTTAACTTCGTGATTCGCCTTAACCAAGCGCTGCGCGATGAAGGCAAAGCGCTAGCGCATCTTGAGCAAATCGATTTCAGCATGATAATCGAACCGCCATTGGCATTAGCGGCGATGCCGCAAGGCAAAATGAACTGGATTGATTTGCAAACCGCGATTGAAATTTTCACGCCAGTGTATCAGTTATTTTTAACCGACAATGATTTCTGGCGCGCCGCCAATTCGCTGCAACTAGATGAAACGATGGGCGTGTATGTCGCGACGATTCTGAATACGCCGCAACATTTATTGCTACTCAATAATAAGCACCCACTGGTACCGCTTTCAACATTACGCGCTGGGCATCGTTTGGTTCTGCACGGACTATCGACTGAAATGCTGCATTGCTTATTGAGCCAAATGAAAGCCAACGCAGCCGCTTAGGGCTGCGCTGGATTTCTGCCTTTAGCGCGGGCCGCCCAGCAGCGCAATCAGCAATTCATGCCGACGATAATAAGCTTTTTCTTGCTTTTGCTTATCAGCCAGACTCAGACTGCTATCGAGCATGGTGCGAAATTGTGCATAGAATAATTCAACTTCGGCAATTCGTTTTAATTCCCGATTACTCATAGTTTTAAAACCTGCCAAATTATCGGCCGCCAGTAATTTAGCGGCTGAATCCGGATATTGCTTATTGCCCGCATAAGTAAGGAAAAATTGGGCAACTGATTTTCTTAACTCCGCTGGCATATTTTTACGCATGACCAATGGATCAAAATTAAATGCGTCTGACTGCCAAATCACTTTGATATTTTTAAATTCGGCAGGAAATTTCTTGGCAAATTTGGCCAAATCATCGGTATTGTTTGCCGCCACATCAACGTCACCACGGGCCACTAGCAAGAAATTATCCTGATGATTGCCGTAGCGCACATTCTTAAAATGCTGCTCCATCACGACATTGTTTTTTAGAAAGGCGTAGTACTGCGGAATTAAAAATCCGGAGGTTGATTTAGTATCGCCACTGCCATAACGATAACGGCCTTTTTGCTGCAAGACTTGTTCTAGAGTATTCAAGCCCGAGTCTTTACGGCTAATCAGTACCGATGAATAGGTATCAACGCCGCCCTTGAGCACCAATTGGCCAAATACATCGCATTGCGCGCTTTCGACGGCTTCCAGCGCCACTTTATTCCCCAGCCGCGCCACCTGAATATCACCGGATTTCAAGCCATTTAAAATTTCGGCGTAACTTTTGGCCGCCACGGCTTTGACATTCGCGCCGGTCGCTTTGGCTAAATCATCCAAAATCGGCTGCCACGCCGCGATGGCCTCTTGCGCTTCACCGTGAGCCACCAAGCCCACCGTAATTGTCTCTTTCGCTATGCCCATTTTTGCAGTCACAGCCATCACACTGACCAGCACTAGCTTACGCCACATCCTTTTATCCACCTTTTTACATGCAATTTCTTACAAAGGCGGGAGACTAGCAGCAAATTTTCAACTTAAGTGTAACAAAGCTTACAAAAATGACTTAGGTTTCACTTTCCGGTGTAATCGATAGGCGCTCCAGACGGTAACGCAAGCTGCGAAACGTCACCCCGAGTAGTTTCGCTGCACGCGTGCGATTAAATCCAGTTTTATCCAGCGCCGCTAAAATAGCGGCTTTTTCAACGCGATCCAGATAATCTTGTAAGGGATAGGTATCGCCCAGATTCGCGGCCACCGCTTCCGCCTTATCACTCTGACTATGGGAATGGTTTAATTGCAAATCATCGGCATCGATTTGATTGCCATCGGCCAAGGCGACCGCACGCTCCAATAAATTTTCCAGCTCACGCACGTTGCCAGGAAAATCATAGCGACACAGCGCTTGCTTGGCGGCCGCAGTAAAAACCATTGCTGGCATACCATGACGCGCAGCGATGTCTTCGACCAGAAATTGCGCAATCGTCAGTACATCTTCGCCCATCTCACGCAGCGCAGGCATTTTCAGCTCGATCACATTCAAACGATAATACAAATCTTGCCGAAAACGTCCGCCTTCTACGCAGCGCGCCAGATTTTGATGCGTCGCCGAAATAATTCGAACATCAACGTCTTCTTCATGCACCCCGCCGACTTTACGGACCTTGCGCTCTTGTATCGCACGCAATAATTTAACTTGCATCGCCAGTGGCAAATCGGCGACCTCATCCAAAAACAAGGTGCCGCCATTTGCCGCCTGAAAAAAACCTTCCCGATCTTCGTTCGCGCCGGTAAATGCGCCTTTGCGATAGCCAAAAAATTCACTTTCCATTAAATTTTCTGGAATCGCGCCACAATTAACAGCCACAAACGGTTTTTCGGCGCGATTCGAACTGGCATGAATCGCGCGCGCGGCGCGCTCTTTACCCGAGCCCGATTCTCCCGTCACATACACCGGTGCTTGATTGCGCGCTAATTTTTCGATTAAAACCAAGACTTGCTGCAATGCGGCCGAATCACCAAGTAAGGGCCGATCACGCCGCGCCGCTTTCACCGCAGGTGTCGCGTCGATTTTGAGTGCCGATTTCACCAGCGCTCGCAATTGCTCCAAAGCAACTGGCTTAGCCAAGTAATCAAACGCGCCCGCTTTGAGTGCCGCCACTGCGTTTTCAGTGCTACCGTAGGCGGTAATCACGGCAATTGGCAAATCCAAGCCCTTGGCCTGAATGTAGCGCACCAAGTCCAAGCCTTCGCCATCGGGCATCCGCATATCCGATAAACACAAATCAAAATGCTGGCTATCGATTAAGGCTTTTGCAGCAGCCACCCCGTTGGCTTTTTCTACGTCCAAGCCCATTTTTAACAAAGTCAGCTCGAGCAACTCGGCCAAATCGACTTCGTCATCAACGACCAAAACACGCGGTAAGGTTTTAGATTTTTTCGCCATCGGTATATCCAAATAGAATACGGAAGCAAGCCCCGCCCGTTGGCGGTGATTGATATTCAAGTAAAGCAGCATTCGCCGCACATATTTCCCGTGCAATATAAAGGCCTAAACCTGTGCCTTTGCTTTCGGTGGTAAAGAACGGCTCAAACAATTGCGTTTGCGCATCCGCCGGCACTGGTGGCCCATCATTAATCACATTGAGTACCCAGCCATCTTGAAACGGCTCAACGCACAATTGCAAGCTGCCTTCGCGCTGCGTGCAATAACGCCAACCATTGCGCGATAAATTCCACAGTACTTGGTGCAAATGCCCCGCGTCAAAGCGAACAATCACCGCCGGATCGCATGAAATCGTCAATTTAATCGGGATTTTTTCTTGCAACACAAATTCTTCGGCAAAATCATTGAGCCATTCTGCCAAATGTACGTCAATACGCTTCACCCGATCACGACGATTAAGCTCGAGCACGTCCTTCACCATGCGCTCTAAGCGCTGGCTATTGTCATTAATAATTCGGGTAAGTTTTTGCAGCAGAGGATCACCCGCCGTCTCTTCGCGCATCAACTCCGCGGCGTGACTAATCGCCCCCAAAGGATTGCGAATTTCGTGCGCTAGATTTGCCGTCAGACGGCCTAATGCCGCCAGCTTGAGTTGTTGCGACTCACGCCGCAAACGCGCCATGTCTTCCAGATAAATCAACACATTGCCCATTGAATCGGTCGTCAATGACACAAAGCGCGCGCGCAGCGTATTCCGGCCGCCAGCGGTTTGAATCAATTCGCTGCTGCCCATCTCGGGAAACTCGCGCCAGCGCGCCAACGGGCC
Source organism: Deefgea chitinilytica (assembly GCF_016881405.1). Lineage (GTDB taxonomy): Bacteria > Pseudomonadota > Gammaproteobacteria > Burkholderiales > Chitinibacteraceae > Deefgea > Deefgea chitinilytica. The sequence continues at coordinate 8,348 of NZ_WOFE01000004.1, read as the reverse complement.
AGCCAACTCGGGTAAATCAGCCGCAAGTGGACTGCCCAAATCAGGGCGCAAGCCGGTAAAGCGAACAGCTTGCTCATTAAATTGTTGAATCAAATTAAATGTATCGACCACTAAAACGCCGTCAGAGACGTCTTGCAAAATCCGCGCGTTCAGTTGGCCTAAATTCGCGATATCAACACTGCGCTGTTCAGCAAGTTCACGATTTTCTTCAGCATAGCGTGAAAGACGGTATGCAAGCCAAGCCACCGCAAATGAAGCGATACAGAGAAATACCGTCGACATCGGTATCGTATCAGTTGTATCGCCTTGCAAAATACTCCACACCAACTCACCCAGCAAAGCCAAGCTGGCGACAGCTGCATGAAACATCGTCATCCGGCCACGGGCAATCAAGCCAGCCGCAGCCAAATAAGGCAGCAGCAAAATTCCGAAACCGCTTTTAATGCCACCGCCTAAATGCATCAAGGTGACAATAAACATCACATCAATAGTGACTTGAATCGAGAGCTGTATATCAAACCGTGGCCAGCGCTGGGCAATACTAAAAATAAAGATGAAACCACACAGCGTATAGCCCACCAATACCCAAATCGAAGCCCAGAAATGCTGCTGCTCAAGAAAATTGCCGCCATTGAGTAAAAAAGCACCAGCCATTAAGCCAATGACGATCAATAAGCGAAATAGATTAAACAGTGATAACGATTGCCACAGATGCTCGTTAGGCGTACGCAGAGAGTTAGGCATAAATTCCAAATCAACGTAATCGGGTTTTTATCGCAATACAATACGATTAGAGAATCAATCGATCACAATCAAAAACACTAAAAAAAACGGGCGGCCCTAGCCACCCGTCTAGCAAGCAAACCATTAATTATTTAATGGTGCTTGTTGTCCAATTAATCGCGCCAACTCAACCAAAGCTGCTTCATAAACGCCACGTTTGAACTCAATCACCGCATCAAGCGGCGACCAATATTCATTCCAACGCCATGCATCAAACTCCGGATGTGTGGTTTTGCGTAAGCAAACATCGGAATCCTTCCCGGTGAGCCGCAGCATAAACCAAATTTGTTTTTGCCCTTTATAAGTACCGCGCCATTCACGACGCACCCAATTGGTCGGCACATCATATTTCATCCAGTCTCTGGTACGGCCGACAATTTCGACGTGCTGCGGCAATAAGCCTACTTCTTCTGCCAACTCCCGAAACATAGCCTGTTCAGGAGTTTCGCCTTGCTTGATGCCGCCCTGTGGAAACTGCCACGAATGCTCACGCACTCGTTTTCCCCAAAAAACTTGGTTCTGTCGATTAATGATGATGATGCCGACGTTTGGCCGATAGCCATCACGATCGAGCATAGATACGACCTATATAGTATTTCGTTGATTACCCTAATTTTTTCACATCTAAGCGAACTTGAAAACCTTTATCTGTGAGGAGTGAGGCGTAAAGCGTAAGGGCAAAAAGCCAGATCCCACACCTTACTCCTTGCACTCAGCAATTTAAATAAACAAACGCCTATCGTTATGCGGATTCATCCGTGCTAAATCGCTAACAAACTCAGCAAACTCCAAGCCATACTGCGCTTCTAATTTTTTGGCTTTATCGGCCAAGCGTTCCCACTGCGGGCTGTTTTGTCCGCGCATAAACGCAAAAGCAATCACATTGCCCTTTTGCCGCGCTGGCAAACAAATCAAACGGCCTTCAAAGACCTCGGACAATTGCGCGCAATATTGCTCAAACCGGCGGTCGATGCTCCACAGATTGACGGCCAATACACCGTTATCGGTGAGTTTATTTTTGCAGGCGGTAAAAAAATCGGTGCTCGCAAGTGGCGCTGCAATACCCGTTGCCGAATACGCATCCATCATAATCATATCAACCGATTCATCGGCCATATTGTAAACATGTGCCGCACCGTCACCGGTAATCACCTCTAGGCGTTCATCGTCCGGCGGCAAGAAAAACATCGAGCGCGCCACATTTACGACCTGCTGAAATAACTCAACGCAAGTCAGGTGAGTATTAGGCAGATACTCATGTACCCATTTCGCGATCGAACCGCCCCCCAAGCCAATCAACAGCATTTTTTGTGGCGGCTCTAAAAACAGCAAACTACCAAACACACAACGCGAATACGCCAAAATCAGCTCATTAGGCGCGTTGACCTTCATCGCGCTTTGCGTGTCGTCATTACCAAAGTGCAACTTGCGTACGCCGCCCTCTTCCGACACATCGATCATAATGTCGTCATCATCGCGTTTAGAAAAGCGTTTCGAGCGAAATAGCATTATTCGTCGCCCCCACAGCCTGTAACGCCAGCGGGTTTGCTTGCCAGGATAGAAATCCGGTTTGGATCGCTAAAGGTTTCTTTATCAAACGCTTTATCGCCATCAGCGCGCGGGATGCCATCGGCTTTAGCATTCACAAAATCATAGCGTTTCGGGTCGGCCAGATGCGAAGGCACCACATTACACATCGCGGTAAACATCGTCTCCAAGCGACCGGGAAAACGTTTATCCCAGTCTTTCAACATATCGCCGATGATTTGACGCTGCAAATTCGGCTGCGAACCGCACAAATTGCACGGAATAATTGGGAAGCCGCGCGCGGCGGTGTATTTCTCGATATCTTTCTCACGGCAATAGGCCAGCGGGCGAATCACCATATGCTTACCATCGTCCGACACCAACTTCGGTGGCATGCCTTTCAGTTTGCCACCGTAAAACATATTCAAAAACAGCGTTTCCAGAATATCGTCGCGGTGATGACCTAGCGCAATCTTCGTTGCCCCTAGTTCATCCGCTACGCGGTACAAAATCCCACGGCGCAAGCGCGAACACAGCCCACAGGTGGTTTTGCCTTCTTCGATCACGCGGGTGACGATAGAATACGTATCTTCTTCGATAATCTTGTATTCAACGCCCAATTCCGCCAAATACGTCGGCAAAACATGCTCAGGAAAGCCAGGCTGTTTCTGGTCGAGATTGACCGCGACAATCGAAAAATTGATCGGCGCCGATTTTTGCAAACTTAGCAAAATATCCAGCATGGTGTAACTGTCTTTGCCGCCCGACAGGCAAACCATCACGCGGTCGCCATCCTCGATCATATTAAAATCATTGATCGCATCGCCGACGTTATGGCGTAAGCGTTTGACGAGTTTATTAAAATTGTATTTTTGCTTTTGCTCCGCCTCGGTCAATTGCGGCTTGTCTTGAGGTAAATCAGAGATTGCGTTCATAAGAATGAGTACGGGACGCCACAAAGACGCCCCGTTTCTAGGTAATTGAATTGGCAGTGATTTTAGCGCAAAACGCCCCCGCCGTCGCGCCTAATCCACACAAGAAAAATGGCAAGCCCGCGCGCAGAACGACTTTATTGCTAAACTCCAGACACAATCTAACCAGACAAAATCATGCCCAAAGTCATCCACCTCCACCGACTTACCCCCAACAAACCCGTAATCGGCGAGCCGTGTAATGGTTGCGGGGCGTGCTGCGCGGTAGAGCCCTGCCCGATGGGCATACTGATTAGCCGCAAGCGACATGGGCGTTGTGATGCTTTGCTGTGGGATGATGCGCAAACGCGTTATGTTTGCGGAATGGCAACGCAGCCCAAAGCATATTTAGCGGTGAACTGGACATGGTTAAATCGACGCCTATCGCGCTGGGCAAAACGCTGGATTGCCGCTGGCGTTGGCTGTGATTCTCATTGCAGTACGGACATCACTTAGCATGGGTATACAAACAAAGACTTTAATTTAAAAAATCCACAAGCAAATACCCTTTACATTTACTCAACATCCAGCACAATCGCCCGATGATCTGAGCCCAAGTGAGGCGCCACACTCAATCGCCCCGCTAAACCACGTACCAAAGCACGATCTAATGGCAAGAGTGGTAAGCCTTTCATCGGCGACCACGTTGGCCAACCCGCAAAGCCGATTTCGCTCAAACCCGCATCGCGGCGAAATGCCTGATACAGCGGCGAATACGGCGTGATATTCATATCGCCCAAGACGATCACAGCCTGACTTTCTTTGGCGATGCGTTCCGCTAAAATCAGCAAGGCTTCATTACGCGCAGTAGCCAATTCGATGCCCAATGGTGGTGGCGGATGAATACCATATATGACGGTATTGTCCGCTAACTCAATCCGAACATAGGGGAACAGCCTATACTGCTGATCCGTGTAAAGAACTTCACATTGAATCGGTTTTTCCTTCAATAGCGCCGCAATCCCAAACGAACTGTCTTCCCAAGCAGCACAGCCGTAGGGCATTACTTTTTGCACATTAGCCAAATGCTGCTGCCACAGCGGCGTTGCTTCGGTCAGCACAATCACATCGGCCTGCTGCGCCAACAGCCATTGCTCGGTTTGTTGATACTCGGTGTTGCTCAACAACAGATTCATCGCAATCGCACGCAAAGGTTTCGAGTGCTCGACGACTGATTGGACTGGAGAACTCAGCGCCAACGCCATTTGCCACAGCAAAATGACCGAAATCAGCAGCAAAGCAATCCGCCAGCGGCGCTGCTTAAGCCAAAACGCGCCCAGCAAAGTACAAATGAGATAAAACGGCTGAAAATGGCTAAACAATTCCAAGCGCCAATCCCACGCGGCCAAACTAGCTAGCGCCGCACCCAGCAACGCCAACGCTAACACCAATCGACCATAACGTGCGCTCAGCGTCCAAACAGCGTGCCAGTTAGCTCGCATCGCGCGACAATTCAAAGTCGATTTGCTTGGCGACGACCGCCGCTTGGCCTTGGGTCAGCAAGATATTGGGAAATACAGGTTCGGTCATATCGCCAATCGCAAATACCCCAGCTTGCAGCGCACCTGCAGCAGTTTTGAGCTCGGGAAAAGCATTCAACTGCTGCGAGACCTGATAACCAAAATACACCGCGGCGTAATCGTAGCGCTCGCCTTGCACAAGCACGCTTTCAGCATTAGCGTTTAACTCAATATTCTGGCAACCCGTCCTAATCACAATCGCTGCATTTTGCCGAAGTTGTTGCATTAAGGCCGCCGAAACACGCAATTGACCACGCACTAGCATCGTAACGACAGCCCCCATCTCCGCCAAAATCAGCGCATGATCGGCTGCATTATCGCCCCCACCCAGCACCGCGACGCGTTGCCCAGCGGCAATATGCGCGATTTTTTGCAAGCCAGGGCCAACAATCACTCGTTCCGATTCTGTAAATGGTGAAAACGGCGTTGCGCCGCAAGCAAACACCAGCTTTTTGGCGCGCAAACTATCACCATTACTCAAGGTGCACGCAAAATCACCCAGACTTAAATCGGTTCCCACTTTGACGGCGCTCAATTGCGTTTGTAACTCACAATTCGCCGGATCAATTTGCGCGACCATCGCCGCCAGATAATCGCGCCCAGAGATTTGCGCCTGCCCCGGAATCCATTTCAAAACATATTCGCTAGTAGCCAATGGGCCACCCAAATGCGACTCGCGCTCGAGCAGGCACCAACTACGCCCCAAGCCGGTTAGCCATTGCGCCAGCGTCAAACCACCCACGCCGCCACCGATAATCAACACATCGACTTGGCGCTCCAATTGCGTCACTGCGTCATTCTTCATATCAATCATCAAATTTTGCCCAAACGGAACTACGCCAACCAGCACCATGCATCAACCATCTCAGCGCACCAACTTTCACCAAAATAAAACAGCTGCGACAGTCGCAGTGCTAAAATCGCAACACTCTTTTCTTGACGCCAAACCTTATGAATCCACAGCAAGTACAACTGCCAACGCCATCCCCTGAAGCCCTCATCTCTAGCCAAACGCTCTGCCAACAGATTGCCGAGCAAATCGACTTGGCAGGCGGCTGGATTTCGTTTGCCGACTATATGCGCGCCGCGATGTACACGCCTGGCTTGGGTTATTACAGTGGTGGCGCAACTAAATTTGGCGGCGCGGGTGATTTTGTCACCGCCCCAGAAATCTCGCCACTGTTTGGTGGCAGTGTTGCCGCAACGCTAGCGCACGTCTTGGCGGAAACCGGTGGTGCCATTCTGGAAGTCGGCGCCGGCACCGGACAACTTGCCGCGCAAATTCTACTGGAACTGGAACGCCGCCAAACACTGCCCGAACACTACGCGATTTTGGAGCTTTCTGGCCAACTACGTGAACGCCAACGGCAGACTTTGCACACATTAGCCCCACATTTGCTGGCGCAAGTCGTCTGGCTCGATGAATTACCCACCGACTTTATTGGCGTCATCGTTGGCAACGAAGTGCTAGACGCAATGCCATGCGAATTAGTGCAATTTTCCGAGCATCAATGGCAGCAACGCGGCGTCACCGTTGGCTCTAATGGTTTTGCAATGGCCAATCGCCCAATCAGCAATCCCAAACTCGCTGCCGCCTGCGCACCGTTACCACAAATCCCGCTCTACACCAGCGAAATTCACCTCGAAGCACAAGGCTTTATCGCCGCGCTGGCGCAAAGCCTACAACGCGGCATGATTTTATTATTCGACTACGGCTTTCCTGCTAGCGAGTATTACCACCCCGAGCGCAGCATGGGCACGCTCATTGGCCACTACCGCCACCATACGATTCATGATCCCTTCTATTATCCGGGTCTAACTGACCTGACCTGCCACGTGGATTTTTCTGCTATGTATACAGCAGCAGACATTCATGGACTTAGCTTAGAGGGCTATACATCACAAGCCAGTTTCTTGCTCGATGCTGGCATTTTAAGTCTGGCCGAACAATTAGACACCGAAAGCATCGACTACATGAAAACTGCCGCCGCAATCCAAAAACTCACAACCAACGCGGAAATGGGCGAAATTTTCAAAGCCATCGCGTTTTCCAAAGGACTAGAGGGCGATACCGCACCGGGCCTACGTGGGCGAGATCGATCCGGCGAGCTGTAAGCCGAACAGCCAACACCTAACGATAAACCGTTTCGATTCAATATAAAAATGCCGTTTACCAGTTAAAGTAAACGGCACTTTAATTTGCAGAATCAACGGCTAAACGTTAGCCTTCATCGGATTAAGCCACAAACAAGCTGTCATTGATGCTGCTGCTATCAACCCCCAACAGCGTCAATGTACCCAATGTTGAACCATGGCCACTATCACCATAAATAGTAACAGCATTGCCAGTTACGCTGTAGAAGTCACTCAGTGTGCCGCTGCCAACAATGCTCGAAATATCGATTTTATCAACCGATATATTGAAATCATTAACCGTGTCATTACCAAATGCCGACGCCATCGTAACCACATCACTCCCCGTCCCCAAGGTAATTTCATCGTTCCCCGCGCCTGCCGTAATCACATCATCACCAGTACCAGCATTAATCGTATCGTTATACGCACTGCCTGTGATTTGATCGCCACCCGCTCCGCTATTAATTAACACAGACTGACTTGCATCAGTTGCATCAATCAAATCAATACCACCTGCGGTTTTAATGACTGACGTATCAGCTGTCGCAATCACCGAGAAACTACGATTATTGGTAACGCCACTTGCATCGAGGTTTTCAAAATTACTAAATTTGCCCAAACCCGATAATTGATCGGCATTGGTAGCTGCATTGAATGTCACGTTGATTTGCCCTGTTCCTGCCACAGAACCAGTAAAGATCAGCGTATCCACGCCGGAACCACCGTCAATTGAATCAGCTTCTGTCAAATTAGTGCTACCAAATGTAAAGCTATCATTACCCGCCTCCAACCAAATCGTATCATTACCACCACTACTTAAGCCCAACACCACATCACTACCGTCACCGGCATGAACCACATCGTTGCCGGAACCGATAGTAATCATGTCGCCCTGAGCACTACCGGTGATGTCGTTATTACCGTTACCACCCGAAATCGTTACAGCACCACCGGCTGCAGAAGCATTAATGGTATCGTCACCAGCTCCTGTAATGATCGATGTAGTTGCACCACCAGCAGTCACGGTCATCGAAGTCGCGTACAAGCTGGAGTCTAGATTCTCAAAATTTCGCACATCAGCAGTAGAGCCTGTCAGCTGCTGCGAACCTGCACCAACACTGAAATCAACTGCAGTAATCCCTGCCACATCGGCAGCAAATACTAAAGTATCAACACCATTACCACCATTGATCGTAGCAACCCCCGTAGCACCTAAGGTATCCGCAGTCACAGTCAAACTGTCATTACCGGCAGTCATTGCTAACAAGGCAATGTCAGTTAAATTATTACCGACCAAATTGAGGGTAGCGAAAGCCCCCGAAATCGCAATCGTTTCATCCGCTCCACCATTGACGCCGTTGATCGACGCAAAGCCATCGAGGTTCGTGGCCGACAGCGTGATATCGACGCC
>NZ_WOFE01000003.1 GCF_016881405.1 Deefgea chitinilytica | reverse complement strand
CGAAACCAGCGGTAGAACTGCTTGTTTCGTTTGCTGTGTCAGCAGCAGAGAGGCCGAACTATACGCACCCTACCGAGACACGTCAACACCTGCGTGCAAAGAAAACCCAATCAAGATGATAAGTTGTTGATTTAAATAGGAAGCAAATCGACGAAAAACTGAAGTAAAACGACCAAAGCAAAAGGGCGCTGCCGCGCCCTTTACTTAAAAACTTCACTTATTCCCGATTATTTGCTCGATTTTGCGCTTAAAAGCGCCAACATTTTGGCTGCTAATCCAGAGTGTTCCTTTTTAATATCCGCTGGCGGTTCATATTTCGCCGAGAGCCGCCCACTAAAACTCACATCATCAGGCGGCAACTCTTCCAAGAAACGACTTGGCCGTGTGATTTGCCATTCCCCTGCCCGTTTACGTTTACCACAATAGGTGATGGTTAACGTACGCTGGGCTCGGGTGATGCCGACATACATCAAGCGGCGCTCTTCTTCGACCATTCCCGTTTCAATCGAATTTTGATGCGGCAAGATATCCTCTTCACAGCCGATCAAAAACACATGCGGATATTCCAGACCTTTACTCGCGTGTAGCGTTGAAAGCCGCACCGCGTCAATTTCATCTTCGGAGCGTCCTTCGAGCATGATACGCAAGTCAAAGTTTTGTGTGATTTCGTCGAGATTACTACCAGCACTATCGACTTTCCGTTTGATCATCTCGCCCAAGTCGAGAATATTCTTCCATTTAGTTTCTGCGGGCTTGGGCTCTTCGGATTCATACAGCCAAGTTTCAAAGTCAATCGCACCCAATAGTTCTCGGAATAATTGATCTGCAGGTTCTGATTTGACCTTGTCTTGCATGCGCTGAATAAATTTACAGAAGGTATGCAGCACATCGTATTGTGCAGGCTGGACTTGATGAATAAACCCCTCTTCAAACACTGCTGCAAACAGAGAGATTTCACGATCTTTGGCGTAATTGCCTAATCTTTCGAGCGTGACATTACCTACACCACGCTTCGGCGTGGTTACCGCACGAATAAAAGCAGGCTCATCATCTTCGTTAGCAATCAAGTGCAGATAAGCAAGCACGTCTTTAATTTCAGCATTATCAAAAAAACTTTGTCCGCCCGACATCACGTACGGAATGTTCTCAGCTCGGAGCTGTGCTTCGATAATTCGCGACTGAAAGTTGCCGCGATACAGCACCGCATAATCGGCAAAGCTCGTGCCATTGAGTGCCATATGTTGCTTTAAACGAAACGCCACGGTTTTGGCCTCGTCTTCATCGCCCTTGGTTTCGACCACTTGCACTAAATCGCCAACACCGAGATCCGACCAGAGTTGCTTCTCGAATAATTTCGGATTGTTAGAAATCACCGCATTCGCGCAGCGCAAAATCCGCGCGACGGAGCGATAATTTTGCTCCAACTTAATCACATGCAATTTCGGGAAATCGACACGCAATAGGTTTAAGTTTTCAACGTTCGCACCGCGCCATGCATAAATACTCTGATCATCATCGCCCACAGCGGTAAATTGCCCAGTGAGTTCGGTCAGCTGTTTAACGAGTTGATACTGCGTTGTATTGGTGTCTTGGTATTCATCGATCAATAGATAACGCAAGCGATGCTGCCATTTTTGCAGCACCTCGGCATTAGCCTCAAATAAATCAACTGGCAAGCGAATCAAATCATCAAAATCAATCGCCTGATACGCAAATAAAGTATCTTGATACGCTCGATAGAGCTTAGCTAACTGTAACTCTCCCTCGGAAGCCGCCATTTTCAACGCTTGGTCAGGCGAGATCCGGTCGCTTTTTAAAGTGGAAATCTGGCTGACCGTCGAACGAATTAAAGATTTATCGGTCGTGACGAGTTGATCAGCAATAATTTTGGCGGCATCTGCTGAATCCAAAATCGAGAATTTCTGCTTATAACCTAGATGCCCCGCTTCTTCGCGCAGGATGCGCATGCCTAAACTATGAAAAGTTGAAACCGTCAGCCCTTTCAATCTGGCTGGCGGCAGCAAGGTAGCGACCCGCTCTTGCATTTCGCGCGCGGCTTTATTAGTAAACGTAATCGCGGCGATATTACGCGCATCCATTTGCGCTTCTTCGATCAAATAGGCGATTTTTTGCGTAATCACCCGCGTCTTGCCCGAGCCAGCACCCGCCAATACCAAGCAAGGGCCAGATAAATATTGCACAGCCGCGCGTTGCGGGGGATTTAACAAATGCAGCATGAAAAACTCGGTCAAAAAAGCGAAAACGGATGGTATCACGTCGCTAGCGCGCAACGCGGGTCTGCTGATGCTTGGCGGAATGGCCAACTTGGATTACAAGCATAGCTATAGTACTAAAAACATTGGTGACCCCGCATGGCCCACTCCGACCTCGTTCCTTTACGCCAACAAGACCTCGCCATTGGCGAGCCTGTTCCCTACGCGATTTTTGATGCCGAGAACCAACTCTTACTCAATGCCGGGCAAGTCATTCATACCGCCAAACAATTAGAAACCTTGGCCAAACTTGGTATGTTTCGCAACCCAGCCTGGCGCGGCGTGCGAGTCGCTGGCGCAGTTGGTGGCGCGCGCGTACATCAAGAAACCGTCAGCCCCCCAGAAGTGAGCCCACCCAAAGCCGCACCAATCAAACGCCATCTCGCGCAAATGAAGGTCACGCCCGGCACCAGCCTCCACATTCAATCCAGCATCGATCCAAGCAACCACAATGAATCCGTCAAACTGATTGGCTGGCTAGATAAAGCTGGCGTACTACTCAGCGCAGTAAATTCGCAAGGTACGATTTTGCCATTTCGCGAAGGACAATCGATCAAAGCGAAAACGATTGCCGGTAAAGATGTGATTTCATTTGAAGCCATTATTGAAAAAGTGTGCTTTACACCCTTTCCATACTTTCACCTGAGCTGGCCAGAAACTCTACAAATTCGGCAATTGCGAAACAGCCTGCGGGTGAATACCCAATTAATTGCCAGCGTCAGCGGCGATGGCATTCACAGCACACCAGCGCGAATCACCAATCTATCAGCCAGCGGCGCGATGTTAGAAAGCTCAGAGTTGCAGCTAGAAACCGAGCAAGAAATCACGATGGCGCTTAGGCTGCATGCGGCGGGGATTGATCACACGATGAGCATCAAGGCGATTGTGCGCAATCAAAAGTCAGAACCGCCAGCAACGTCGGTGCAATATGGTTTGGAATTTATTCCGTTGGCTACAACAGAGCGATTGGTACTAGAGCATTATATATTTAGTTCGATTCTAGAATAGGTATATCAATGTAGCCATTATTAATAAATGACTGCATCAAAATACCCATTAAAATCCTTTTGGTGGCAACATGATTTTGCTGCGGTAATCGCATACATCGTTGACGACGCAGCGCCAGCATTCGGGTTTGCGCGCTTTGCAGATGTAGCGACCATGCAAAATCAACCAATGATGTGCATTCAACAAAAACTCGGGCGGCGTCACTTTCACCAGTTTGTCTTCGACCGCCCGCACGTCTTTGCCCGGCGCTAACCCAGTTCGATTGCCAAGGCGGAAAATATGCGTATCGACGGCAATCGTCGGAATACCAAACGCCGTGTTCATGACCACATTCGCCGTTTTGCGCCCCACGCCGGGCAAAGCCTCAAGGCTTTCCCGATCACGTGGTACTTCACCACCATGCAGCTCAATCAACATCCGGCAGGTTTCTAGCAAATGCTTGGCCTTGCTACGATAAAGGCCAATGGTATTGATATAGGACTCAAGCCCCTCCTGCCCTAGCGCCAGAATCCCTGCCGGGGTATTAGCAACGGGAAATAAAACCTTAGTCGCTTTATTCACCCCCACATCCGTTGCCTGCGCCGACAACAACACTGCAGTGAGCAGCTCGAACGGCGTGCTGTAATTCAATTCGGTTTTAGGATTGGGCTCTAACTCGGCAAGACGAGCATAAAAGGTGTGGCGGGTTTGTTTGTTCAAAATTAAGCAGCCTGCTCTTTCAATTGAATTTGTTTCGCCGCCAATTTCGCCTTCGCCTCAGCGCGACGATCTAGCGCTTGCTTACCCGCAATCAAAAACCCCAGCCCAATAAACGCGCCCGGTGGCAGGATGGCGAGCAGAAATTGGTAGTTGTATTCGGCAGGAACCACGTGAATGATCCACGACTTAGCGCTCGCGCCAAACACCAAATCGATGCCAGATAACAAAGTACCTTTACCAACCAATTCGCGCATCGCCCCCAAAATGGCCAATACCATAGTGAGGCCCAAGCCCATCATGAAACCATCAAGCGCGGAAGCGGCCACACCATTTTTGGATGCATAGGCTTCAGCGCGCGCCAGCACGATGCAATTGGTCGTAATCAGCGGAATGAAAATCCCCAGCACCACGTATAAATCGTGCACATACGAATTCATCAGCAAATCAACCATCGTCACCAGCGCGGCGATAATCAGAATAAAAATCGGCGCGCGCAGCTCGTTCGGTACAAATTCACGAATTGCTGCAATGGCCGCGCCCGAAATCAACATCACCACGCTCGTCGCCAAACCGAGCGATACACCATTGATGATATTACTCGACATCACCAGCACAGGGCACATCCCCAAAATGGCGACGACGCCCTGATTTTGCTTCCAAATGCTGTTGTAAATAATCGACTTTGCGTCGCTCCAGCTCATCATGATGCGGCTCCAAATAGTGCGGCATGCTGAGCCGCGACGTAATCCAGCGTATTCTTAACGGCTTTCACCACGGCGCGCGGGCTGATCGTCGCGCCAGCGATATAATCAAACTGACCACCGTCTTTTTTGACTTTCCACTCATCAGCACGCGGCGCGGAAAGCGATTTACCTTCAAATTGGGCAATCCAAGCCGATTTGGCGGCATCAATATAATCACCCAGCCCCGGCGTTTCTTTATGTGCAACAACACGCACCCCGAGCACGCGACCATCAGCGGCAACACCAACCAGCAATTTAATCTTGCCCGAATAACCATCTGGCGCGATGGTTTCGACGACAACGGCGTTCGTTTTGCCGTCTTTTTGCGCGAGGAAGATTTGCGAACCGGCTTCTGCATTCAATTGCTTGAGCGCAGCGGCGTCTTGCGAAATTGCGTCTTTCAGGATGTCATTATCAAAGCTGCCTGCGGGTAGCACTTGCGCAATCAAGGCGACTTTAGCTTTACGCTCATTTTCCGCGACGATATCTTTGGTGAGCGCATACGTTCCCGCCATCAGCGCAGTAAAGATCACTGCAAACACCAACAAAGTCAGCGCGCCACGAACGCCATTTTGCACCATGGTTTTCATGCCTTCGCTCCCTTTTTCCGACTACCGCTTGGTTCGTTTTTTCGACCGAAAACCGCTGGCTGCGTGTATTGATCAATAAACGGCGTGGCAATATTCATAATCAACACCGCAAACGCCACTCCGTCGGGATAACCGCCGTACGTGCGAATCAACCAAGTCAGCAAACCGATCAATCCGCCATAAATCAAACGGCCACGTGGCGTAGTCGGGCCGCTCACGGGATCGGTAACGATAAAAAATGCGCCGAGCATCGCTGCGCCGCTGAATAAATGAAACGATGGACTGGTGTAATGCGCAGGATCGATCAAATAAAACAGACCCGACATTCCTGCTAGCACCGCCAAAAATGCGACTGGCAAATGCCATTGAATCACGCGCTGTTGCAGCAAAAAAAGGCCGCCCAACAAATACGCCACCGCAATAAGCGCCATTTGGCTTGGCAACCAGTTCGCAAAGCCCACTTGGAAAATCGCACCACTAAAAATTTCAGCCATGCTATGCGATTGCAGCAAAGCCGTTTTCACCGCATCAAGCGGCGTAGCGGATGCGAGGGTATCGAAGGCTAAGCCATTTGGAAGATTACCTGTAAAGATATACCCAAACTGCTGCCAAGCAGTCAGATCGACACCAGCGATACCCAAGGGTGCATTCCAGCGTGACATTTGCGCTGGAAACGACACGATCATCACCGCAAAACCCACCATCGCCGGATTAAACGGATTTTGCCCCAAACCACCGTAGAGATGCTTAGCCAAGGCAATCGCAATGATGGTCGCTAGCACCACCATCCACCACGCCGATAAAGGCGGCAGCGACAATGCGAGCAGCCAAGCCGTCACAATCGCCGAACCATCGGTAATAAAGGGTTTGATCGGATAGTTACGTAATTTCAGGCACGCGGCCTCAGTGGCAATGGCCGTTACAGACGCGAGTAAGAGTTGCAACAAAATCCCTGCACCAAATACCCAAACGTAGGCCGCAATACCCGGCAGCAGTGCTGCCGCCACTTTGAGCATCACAATTTGCAGTGGCGTTGGCTTCACAAGATGCGGTGATGTACGAATCATTCTTTTCCCTCTGCGGCTTGTTTCGCCGCTTTTTTGGCCGCCGCTGCCGCCATTGCAGCACGAATCTTGGCGGCTTTTTCTTCATCGATTGCTGGTTTTTCGCTGGCAGGCTCGGCTGGTGTTTCAACTGGCGCGACTGGAGCTGCTTCACCAGCCTCTTTGGCTGCTTTTTTCGCGGCCGCAGCGGCCATCGCGGCACGAATCTTAGCGGCTTTTTCATCGTCAATCGCTGGCTTTTCAACAACAGGCTCGGCGGGCGCGACAACTTCAGCAGCTTCACCTGCCGCTTTGGCTGCTTTTTTCGCTGCTGCAGCAGCCATTGCCGCTTCAATCTTGGCTTTTTTATCCAAGTCGCGCTGGGCTTTTTCTTCTGGGCTTAGCGCGTCCAGTTCTGCTTTTTCTGCAGCACGTTTTTCCATCGCCGCTTTAATCTTGGCAGCTTTCTCTGGATCAAGGGCTGGCGCGGCGATTTCAGCTGGCGCTTCACCTTTTGCGGCGGCAGCGCGCGCCATTGCAGCACGAATCTTGGCCGCTTTGTCATCCTCCGCATCAGCAGGCGTAGCGCCTGACGAGGCGGTAGGCTTAGGCGCAGACTTCGCGGCGAGTCGAGCCGCTTTTTCTTCTTTCTCACGCTCTTCACGGAATTGTTTAAATTCGTGACGTTCGCGCGCGGTATCGGCTGATTTCTTAGCGCGTTCAGCGTCCCAGATTTCAGACTTGGCAAAGCGGTAATAATCGACCAATTGAATGCTCGATGGGCAAACATAAGCGCAAGCGCCGCATTCGATGCAGTCAAATAGATTCCACTCTTGCGCCTTGCCAAAGTTTTTGGCGCGCGCAAACCAGTACAAATCCATAGGCTGCAATTCAGCAGGACAGGCCACTGCACATTCACCGCAACGAATACACGGCATTTCGCGTGGTTTTTCAGGAAAATGCGCTGCGTCCATCGCAATAACGCAGTTACCTGCCTTGGTCAGCCCCACTTTGGTCGATGGCAGCGTAAAGCCCATCATCGGTCCGCCATAGATGCAATCGGCAATTGCTTTCACACCCGCAAACTTCAGCAAATCATCGATCGGCGTGCCGATCAGCGCTTCAATATTACCTGGCCGCTCGACATTGCCAGTGAGCGTCACGATCCGCGAGATCACCGGCTCGGCTTGCTCGAGTGCAGCATAAATACTGTACACCGTCGCAACGTTAAAACATTGCACGCCCAATTCAGTCGAACGGACACCACTCGGTACTTCAATATTGGTCAGCAATTTGATCAATTGCTTAGCGCCACCCGATGGGTAGAGCGTTGGCACCACGACGACTTCAGCAGCAAAACCACAGGTTTTGAGCACTTCACGCAGTGCCGCCACAGCTTCGGGCTTATTGTCTTCAATGCCGATCAACACCTGTTTGGCGTTGAGCATTTGGCGAACAATCGAAATGCCGGCGACGATTTCCAGCGCACGTTCGCGCATCAAGCGGTCGTCACACGTGATATACGGCTCGCACTCTGCGCCATTAATCACCAAAGTTTCGAGCGCCTCACGGCCAAACAATTTCAAGTGCGACGGGAACACCGCTCCGCCCTGCCCGACGACGCCCATTTCTTGCAAATAGTCACGAACGGCTTTCGCGTCGCCCCGCGCCATTGCCGCTTGCCAATCGAATTTCTCTTTTTTAATCCACTCATCACGGCCATCGGTTTCTAGCGTAATGCACAACTCGGCCAAGCCAGACGGGTGCGCCACTTGTTGGGCGTCAATCGCGATCACTTTGCCGGAAGTGGGTGCGTGTACTGCAGCAGAAACGCTGCCATTACTGGCCGCCAATAACTGGCCTTTGAGCACCAGGTCGCCGACATTCACCACCGGCTCTGCGCTATTACCAATACTTTGCTGCAGCGGGATGACCAGTTTTTTCGGGATTGGCATGTTCACAATCGGCGTACGATTGGAAAGGTCTTTCATTTCTGGTGGATGGACACCACCGTGGAATGGGAAAATTTGCCGAGTAAATTCCATCGTCGTCATCTTAGGCCACCTGCTTCAATTGAATGACAGGGTAGCGCCATTTCCAGTTATTCACATTTTCGCCCACGGTGACCATATCGATACAATCGACCGGACACGGTGCAATACACAACTCACAACCCGTGCATTCAGATTCAATCACCGTGTGCAGATGTTTGGCTGCGCCAACAATGGCATCCACTGGGCAAGCTTGAATACACAGCGTACAGCCAATGCAAGTGTCTTCGCGAATTACCGCCACTGCACGCGGCTTCTCAGCCGCGCCTGCGCCACCGTCATCAAACGGGATAAAATCTTTACCAAGCAATTCGGCTAATTTGCGAATCCCGTCTTCGCCTCCGGGCGGGCAACGATTAATTTCAGCCTCTTCATTGGCAATCGCGGTGGCATACGGCTTACAGCCGGGATAGCTGCATTGACCACATTGGGTTTGCGGCAAAATCGCGTCGATTTTATCGACCAGCGGATCTTCGTCGACCTTGTATTTAATCGCTGCCCAGCCCAGAACAGCGCCTAACAAAACTGCCAATCCGGCCATCAGGGCCAGTGCTAATAGAAAACTCATGCTTACTCCGTGAGGAGTGATGTGTCAGAGGTAAGGAACAAGGTCAACAACACCTCACGCCTCACGCCTCACACTTCACTCTACTTAACCAATCCTGCAAAACCCATAAACGCCAAACTCATCAAGCCCGCCGTGATAAACGCCGCGGGGGTGCCTTTAAACGCCTGCGGAATATCCGCGCCTTCCATTCGCTCGCGCATCGCGGCGAACAAAATCAAAATCAACGAGAACCCAACTGCCGAGCCAAAACCAAACACCAGCGACTCAACAAAAGAGTGGTTACTGGTGGAATTAATCAACGGCACCCCCAACACGGCGCAGTTGGTGGTAATCAGCGGCAAATAAATCCCTAGTGCTTGATACAGCACTGGGCTAGCTTTGTGGATGAACATCTCGGTAAATTGCACAATCGCCGCGATGACGACGATAAACGCCAACGTGCGCAGGTACTCCAGATGCCAAGCAATCAGCACTTGGTCAATCATCCACGACGTACCCGACGCCAGCGTTAGCACGAATGCCGTGGCCAAGCCCATACCAATCGAGGCTTCGAGTTTTTTCGACACGCCCATAAACGGGCAAAGCCCCAAAATCCGCACCAGCACAACGTTATTAACCAACACCGCGCCGACGAGTAATAAAAGGTAATGATTCAAATCCATGGTGTTTCCCTGTCTTGAGACATGCTATCTATACGACGTATTTGATTACAGCCATTGATAATCAATAGCTACAATCAAATACACCTTAAATTCGTTTTTATTTTCTAGTTATTTTGTGTACTACTTTTTTGTGCAACTTACTTCTAACCTAAGTCGCGCTAATGCCGCGCGGCACTTACTTTTCTTGCTTCGCCAAGAAAAGTAAGCAAAAGAAGGCGACCCTGCATCTGCGCCGACTTCGTCGGCTTGACGCCAAGGGTTTTACCCAGCTCAGCGTCTCGCGAAACTTCAACTATGTATTGCCATCCAAGCATCATTCATCAAGGAATTGGCAGTGATACATTAAAAAATATCAAACGCAAAGAACGATTAATTCTAATTTCAGAACTTCATCACCAAGCATGCACTGCATAGATGAATATCTTTCAAACATCATCAATCGTTACAATCATTGGCAAATGATCGCTATAACTTAACCAAAAACTAGACTCGGTAGCTTCCAAACTACAACTATTCAGCAGGTCTTGGGATGCAAAAACATAATCGATATGAAAAGGTTTCGCTAGATTGCGATGCAAGTAGAAGGTGGGTTGAGTCTCTTTACCTTGAGCCTCTTTACGAATAGTGTGATAAACACTTTGCAGACCCAAAACTGATAATTCATCGACCACATCGCTGTGATTCCAAAGCCGATCCCACTCATCCCAGATTGTATTGCTATTCAAATCAGCACAAATCAACGTATTCAACTGGCTTAATTTGGCTTTATGCATCTGCAAATAAAGCCAAAACTGCCCAATATATTGAAAGTTTGGTGATTTAGCCTGTTTTGTCCAAGCCCCCAATACGGTATGCGTACCATTCATCAAACATGGCAAAAAACATTCTAGCTGCTCACTCACCCACGTTATCTTTCGCCCAGCATCCAATAATTGCAATGTGTATTCGCCCCTCCAATCCAACGCTTCTACGCGATTACCTTTGCGGGCAAAAATGCCAATCCCTTTATTCTTATCTTTGCCATGCCACACATAATTTCCAGCCCAGTCTAAATATGCTTGGGTAGCACGGGCTGGATCTTCACATTCCTGAATAACCAGTAGATCAGCATCAAGCAGATCCAAGACCGCTGTCTTATTTCTCAAACCACCATTGCAGTTCCAATTAACAACTTTCATGAAAAATCTATCTAATTCCAAGTGGTTAATTGAGTAGCCTAGTTGGGCTAAGCCTATGCAACCCAACATTTACCGAGTCAACATACCGAATCCGATGTATTCAACTACAAGCCTTTAACAACAATCCTCAGAAGATAATACATCTATAAAATTCAAAGCCTCGTTGAGCTGCGCAAAATCCCTTGTATCGCGCCGAGCGAGGAACAAGCAGCAAGGGGGTTTCGGCGGGTTCTGTTTTGTTAAAACCCGCCGCCTTGCCGATTGTCCACAGCGAGGGAATCGGCGCAGCCGACGCAGATACTGGGGTCGCCTTCTTTTGCTTACTTTTCTTGGCGAAGCAAGAAAAGTGAGTGCCGCGGGTCACACCCGCCTGCGATGTTGCGGCGTTCACACGCTTATTTAGTACCCCAGCGCCACTGAGGTGGCTCACCCTTCCACCAACACATCACAAAATAAACCAATGTCTGCAATGCAAACACAAACCAAAACAATGCGGGCTCACGATCTGGTAATTTAAACATTGCGGCCAAAATAACTGGGATGACGTATGCAGCTAAAACACACCAACCCTGCCAGCACAGGGGCATACACCACCCAAAACCATATTTTTTTGCAGGAAACCAGTATTGTTTTGCAGACATATCCGAATCTCCACTGAATATCAGCCCGACCATCACATCAACAATCGGTGTCGCCGGCACTACTTCAACTTAAACGGCACACCACTTGGCGCGGGCTGCTCAACAACCGCCACCTCACAGCCAAACAACACTTCCCCACCTTGCTCATGCACCCAATGCTGACCAATGACTTGATCAAACTCGGCGAACTTGGTTTTTTTACGTTTGATCAGCCGCTTCACCATCAACTGCACTGGCTTGGGCGCGGCGGCGATGGTCGCCAATACGGCGGTTTCATGCGTATCGCCGCCGTCTAAACCATCTATCACCACCGCATTCCACACCGTCAACACAGTGCGCATGACGCCGGCGAATTGCTCTTTCGAGCAAGGCTTGGGCAATCCCACCAGCACAGGCTGGGCAAAGGTGAGTACAGTTTGCGTGATGGCTTCGTCTTGGGCTTTCAACGGTGGTGCCTTATTCAATTGGCAAAATTAACGATGTTGCTGATGTTTAGCAATCGCTTCGGCGCAATCGGCAATCAATTGCGGGCCTTCGTAAATCAGACCGCTATACACTTGCACCAAGGCAGCACCAGCGCGGATTTTCTCCGCTGCGTCGTCCCCAGACACAATCCCGCCCACGCCAATAATTGGCAGCGCGCCATCAAGCACTTGCGCGAGTTCACGAATCACCGAGGTTGATTTCGCCCGGACCGGTTCACCCGACAAACCACCCGCCTCTTGGCCGTGCGGCAAATGCTCAACACCGGTGCGCGACAACGTCGTATTGGTCGCAATGACACCGTCGATTTTATGCGCCATCAACAGTTGACCAATTTCCTGAATTTGGTTGTTATCCAAATCTGGCGCAATTTTGACCGCAATCGGCACGTAGCGGCCATGTTCGTCGGCCAATTTAGTTTGTTCCAGTTTCAAGGCAGACAACAGCGCGCCAAATTCATCGGCTTGCTGCAATTGACGTAGATTTTTAGTATTCGGGCTAGAAATATTGACGGTCACATAGCTCGCCTGCGCGTAGACTTTTCGCAAGCCAATCAAATAATCATCAACCGCTTTTTCTATCGGGGTATCGGCGTTTTTGCCAATATTAATACCGAGTACGCCCTTATACTGGCTTGCTGCCACATTCGTGAGCAGATTATCAACGCCGCCATTATTAAAACCCATCCGGTTAATAATCGCGCGCGCTTCGGGCAAACGGAATAAACGTGGTTTCGGATTGCCCGGCTGCGGGCGTGGTGTCACCGTGCCGATTTCCAAAAAGCCAAAGCCCAATTCGGCCAAGCTATCGATATAGTCGCCATTTTTGTCCAATCCAGCGGCCAACCCCACTGGATTGGGAAACTCAATCCCCATCACCGTGACTGGATTGTCTTGCACTGTTGGCGTGAGCGTACGCAAAAAGCCCATGCTTTGCAGTAAGCCCAGCCCCTTAAATGCCGCATGATGCGCACGCTCGGCTTCCATCATGAATAACAGGGGTTTTGCGAGTTGGTAAGCCATTCTTTGTAAACCTTGTGAGGAGTGAGGAGATAGGGGTGAGGCGCCAAGGCGGAGCAGCAAGACACCTCACTCCTCACGCCTTACACTTCACTCAACCGAGGCGATTCACGCAAGCATCAAACGTATTTTGCATCAGCGTTGCCACCGTCATCAGACCAACACCGCCCGGCACAGGGGTAATCCAGCTAGCGCGCTCTTTCGCTACGTCAAACTCAACGTCACCGCACAATTTACCGTTTTCAAGACGATTGATACCCACGTCGATCACAATCGCGCCTTCCTTAATCCATTCGCCTTTCACAAAATTCGGGATACCCACGCCAGCGACCACCACATCTGCGCCACGCACTTTCTCGGCCAAATCTTTGGTTTTGCTGTGGCATACGGTCACCGTGGCACGCGCAAGTAACAACTCTAGCGCTTGTGGGCGACCGACGATGTTAGACGCGCCCACCACCACGGCATCTTTACCGACCAAATCAATGCCAGTCTTTTCCAGCAAAGTCATCACGCCGCGCGGTGTGCATGGGCGCAGCAAAGGCATTTTCAAAACCAAACGACCGATATTGTAGGGATGGAAACCGTCGACATCTTTGATTGGATCGATCAATTCGATGACTTTGTCGGCATCAATATGCTTCGGTAGCGGCAATTGCACCAAAATGCCATCCACGTCATCACGGGTATTGAGCTCAGCGACCAATTTCAACACATCAGCTTCCGACGTATCAGCTGGCAAATCATAAGCAAACGACGTAATACCCGCGTTTTCACACTGGCGTTTTTTATTACCCACGTACACTTGTGACGCCGGATCGCTCCCCACTAAAATCACCGCCAAGGCAGGCGCACGCTTGCCGCTGGCGACGCGCGCGTCGACTTTTGCGCGAACTTCGCTAACGATTTCTTGAGAAATGGCTTTACCATCGAGGATCTGGGCGGTCATGGGCTTACTCCGGCATATTCAATGAGGAGCGCATTTTCTCATCATTTGAACTTTTTTTCTCATCATTTCAACATTTTCAAAAAAAAGTTCGTACAGGGTGTTGACGCTAAAGGCTGAGCAACGTATAGTTCGGCCTCTGTTCGGGGCGTAGCGCAGCCCGGTAGCGCACCTGGTTTGGGACCAGGTGGTCGTGAGTTCGAATCCCACCGCCCCGACCAGAAACACACAGCAGTAAAACGGAGCTCCCGTAGCTCAACCGGATAGAGCAACGACCTTCTAAGTCGTAGGTTACAGGTTCGATTCCTGTCGGGTGCGCCAAGCATACCGAAAAATCAAAGAATACAAAGTTTTGTGGTGGCTGTAGCTCAGTTGGTAGAGTCCAGGATTGTGATTCCTGTTGTCGTGGGTTCGAGTCCCATCAGCCACCCCACAATAAGCACTAGCCCAGTCTTCTGACTGGGCTAGTGCTTTTCTGCTTCCGTGTAACCCATTTGTAACCGTGACAATAAAGCTTAGTGCCTTCGGCACACTGTTTTACAGTCGCAATCCGCGACAAGGACTTACTTTCTTGAACGGCCAAGAAAAGTAAGCAAAAGAAGGCCGCCCGGGCGCACATCGGTCCCCGATGCCCTCGATCAGTCGTGAGCCAAACGATACTGCCGTTTGTCTCTCTCCCTCACTCAGTGTGCTTAAACGGGAATTTAAAACCCAAGCTCAACGAGCGCGGCACAGAATAATCTCAACTCACACCAAATCAACACAACTGGAATAGCATTTTCAATAACTCCAGGTACAATGCCTTACATTTTTTGAAATAGCACTGGCCATATTCAAGCTCGGCTTGACATCAACCAATCAACTTTCGAAAACATCACAAATGTGTGTTTAATGGCAAGCCAGCCTAAAAACCTTAAGTTATGCGAAAACCGTCATGCTGCGCGAAAAGCTAAATAAAGTACTAAACGAACTCGTTACCGAAAAACAAAAACCTTTTTCAAGCAATCAGCTCGCTGAATTTATTAGAAAAGATCTACAGGCCACGGTTGCTCTTATCGCCAACAAAACCAATAGCACGTTACAAATCAAAGCAAGTGCTGGAGCAGGCAACTGGGCAGATGTTCCATGGGTCTCTATTCTCAACCCCATCATTACAAAATCAACACAAGATGGCATCTATCCGGTTTATCTTTTTTGCGCAGATGGCAGCGGCGTTTTTTTATCCCTCAATCAAGGCACCACGGCACCGACTCAGAGACTTGGGCGCAAAGCAGCAGAGCAATATGCCGCAAACGTAATCCAAACTACGCTACAAAAATTAAAAATACTTCCAACCTGGCTTCAAGGTGAAATCAACCTGAAAACCCGCACAGGTTTAGGGCTTTCTTATCAATCTCCTAATATTGCAGCGCGTTTTTACCCTAAAGATCAGCTACCTTCTAACGAACAGCTAATCGAAGATTTAAACGAAATACTATCGGCCTACGAATTAATTGCAAACGAGTGGTCATCGGGAGGCTACCAAAGCCAAGATCTCCTCGATCCTATAGAAATTGACACTGCTAAAGTGAACGCAGCCATACCACTCCCCAAACCCTTCCTCCTCTTGGCCGGCATTTCTGGTACAGGTAAAACCCGTTTTGTCCGTCAGCAAGCAGAACGCTCTGCCATGGAAGGAATCAGAAATTTCGAGCTGATTCCGATTCGTCCCGATTGGCACGAACCTTCTGATTTATTGGGCTATGTGTCGCGCATTAGTGGTACGCAATTTATTACCACGCCATTTTTGCAATTTATGGCGGCGGCGTGGCGTGATGCGGTGGTGCTTGGAGCGGGCTACAGTCTGAAAAATCCAAACGAGATGACGCCCTTCTGGGCTTGCTTAGACGAAATGAATCTAGCCCCCGTCGAGCAATATTTTGCCGATTATCTGTCGGTGCTGGAGACGCGGGAATGGCGCGACGGCAATTACAGCAGTGCATCGATTTTTGCGCCGGGCAAGTTATTCAAAGCGACGGATACCACCGTATTGGCTCAGCTACGAATTGATTTGGGGTTTAGCGACGCAGACTGGGATGGTTTATGGAGTTATTTCCTTGACCAAGGCATGCCGCTGCCACCGAATCTGATTGTGGCCGGTACGGTGAATATGGACGAAACCACGCACGGCTTTTCGCGCAAAGTCATCGACCGCGCTTTTACTATCGATTTTGGCGAGTTTTTCCCCAACGTCTACGATCTTTTCTTTGAACCCAAGCTAGAGCCAGTCACGCTGGGCTTTCCGCTAGATTCACAGATTACCAATGCCGATGAGCTGGCTGATGTAGCGGCCGACCCAAAAGGCCAGCGTAGCATCGAGTTTCTGCAAGCGGTGAACGAATTACTAAAGGGCACGCCTTTCGAGCTGGCATTCCGCGCGCTGAATGAGCTGCTAGTGATGCTGAAATGCTTTTCGCCGCAAACGCCCGAACAGCTTTATGCGGTGTGGGATGATTTTCTGATGGCCAAATTGCTGCCACGGCTGGAAGGCGATGAGGATAAATTGCAGGCCAATGGCGACGATAGCCTGCTAATCAAACTAAAAACAGCGCTCACCACCCGGTTTCTCACCGCAGCATCACGCCCGGATCTATTCAATATCCAGATCAGTGACAAGGCTGCCCCAGCGATTGCGTTCCGCTCGCTAAAAAAGCTGGAATGGATGCAGGATCGGCTGCAGCGCGACCGCTTCACCAGTTTCTGGCCCTGATCACAGGAAATAGCGATGCCGGATTTACTCAAGCTGGAAACAGCCGACTGGTCGCTGAATGTCTGGAGCCGGGATGTCGAACCAGCTCAAAAGCAGCTGGCCAGCACGCTGGCTGCACGCAAAGCGAATCAGGAGATTTCACGTATACGGCTACAGCCATCAAAATTCAAGAATTGCAGCCCCATACCCTGCATAAGTGAACATGAGCTGCATCTGGCCGATCCGGTTTTCTTTGAAAACCGCAGCTATGAATTCGAGTTTTCTTTTGCGGCCAACGTAGACGAGGCCGAAATCCGCCACCGGCTCTCCGCTGTCTGCGATGCCTTCCGATTTACTGACAACTCACTGCGCGGCACGCTGAACACGGGCAACGATATCGGCTGGCTACGCCTCGGGCTGCATTACCGCCGTGCCGGCATCTGGCAGGATGCGGCGATAGCGGTCGAGGTGCTGCCAACCAAAATGGTGATGGCAGATGATCTACTACAGATCAATGCCGCGATTGATCAATCCTACCCGCTGTGGCGTTTTGCGCTGGCGCAGAAAACCGATGTCGAGCTGGCCCAATCGCGCCAGCCGTTTGAGCGCTTTCCGCTGCTCTGGCTGGCCCAGTTTGCCTCGCTGCGCGAAGCATTACTGAATGAAGTTCGCTATATCTGTAACGCGCCGCATAATCGACTACAGGAAACGACGCGCTCAGTCCGTGCCGAACGTCTGCACGGCCGGATCAGCCCTCGACTAGAGGAACGAGTGGCTGAGGCGGTTAAAAGCAGTGAACTGCAGCGGCGATTTCAAACCAGTAGCCGTCGCCTTTCAGTCGATACCCCAGAAAACCGCTTTATCCGCATGGTGCTAGAGCACTGCACCCGCAGCCTTGCGCGTTTTGCGGCCAGCGCACAACGGCATAATTCAGCGCCGGACCAAGAACGGATTTCATCGGCTTTTTTTAGCGAACTGGCGCAGTGGCAACAGCAAATCAACCAGAAACTGGCGCACCCGCTGTTTGGCGAAGTCGGTCAGTTCGAGGGTCTGGCACGGGAATCGCTGGTGTTGCATCAGCGTGCCGGTTATGCCGGCGTTTACCGAGTCTGGCAACAGCTGAAACTGTATCTGGAACTATTTGGCCGCAGTGCTTCGGTTTCGGTCAAACCCATCTCCGAGCTGTATGAAGTATGGTGCCTGCTTGAAATCCGTAAACAATTACAGACTCTGGGGTTTACCGAACAGGAAAGCAGCAAGGCACTGCTACGCGAGAAGAATCTAGAAAAAGAACTGATTGACGGAATGGGCGCGTCTTTTGTTTTTAATCGCACGGATGGCATCAAACTTCGCCTAGCTCACGAGCCGATATTCAAAAAACCGGGCAGTCAATACGATCGGATCTATTCATGGACGGCGGTCCAAAAACCAGACATTGTGCTAGAAGCGACCTTCCCCAATGGGGAATCCATCGTCTGGATTTTTGATGCGAAATACCGCGTTGATACCGATGAGAAAACGGGGCACGATCTGGCGCCTGATGATGCGCTCAACCAGATGCACCGCTATCGCGATGCGCTGATTCATCTGGGTGAACCAATCGAAGGCGTCGCGCCCAAAAGCCGCCCCGTCGTTGGTGCGTATGTGCTTTATCCTGGCTGGCACAGCAATCAGAATGTTCCGGCCACGAACCCCTATCACGCGGCCATTGAGGCAGTAGGCATTGGCGCCTTCCCCGCTTTACCAGGCCAATCGAATCAATGGCTGGCGACTTTTTTACTCGATCATCTTGGCGACAAGCCATCCAGCACTCAATACCGCATCGAAGCTCCGGACGAGCATCTGGCCCGCGATTCGGTGCGGATCGCGCCTTCCGGCCTGCACTTGCGACGCAGCAATGCACTGGTCTTAGTCGCCAAAACTGGCGGCGGCCGAACCGCCGAATATTTAGCAGGCTTTCAAAATGGCAGCGCACGCTGGTATCACATCCCAGCTGAAACCATGAGTCAGCGGCAGATCCCCAATACAGTGATGACGGATATTGCTCACTGCGCGATTGTCGTGAATGGCACAAAAGGCGCGGCAGCAATCGAGTATGGTTTTGATATTCGATCGGTACGTTTGGTAGCGCGTTGCCAAATTACGGCAGCGCAAGCAGGCACCACCAGCACGTCAGATAGTTGCGAGCCCTACTGGCTTTTTGAACTTGGCGCAGCGCATCCGCTGCACATTGATCTTGCACATGAGATGCCGCGCCAATTTCGCTTTCGTATCACCAGCATGGCCGATTTGACTACGGGTAAAACTTGGCAGGAGTGGCCAGATCGCTATCATTATTTATCGACTCCATCCAGCACCAGCCCCATCACCTACTATGCGCGCAAAGATTGAATTGGAATGCCGTAATTGACTT
Source organism: Deefgea chitinilytica (assembly GCF_016881405.1). Taxonomy (GTDB): domain Bacteria; phylum Pseudomonadota; class Gammaproteobacteria; order Burkholderiales; family Chitinibacteraceae; genus Deefgea; species Deefgea chitinilytica. The sequence continues at coordinate 401,684 of NZ_WOFE01000003.1, read as the reverse complement.
GCCAGCCCGCCCTGTTCCCCGTATAAAAACGGCTTCATTTCGGCAAGGCTTGAAAATAATGACGCACACCTATTTCTGGCATGACTACGAAACCTTTGGCGCGGTGCCGCGCTTGGATCGCCCGAGCCAATTTGCTGGTATTCGCACCGATAGCGAGCTGAACGAAATTGGCGAGCCATTAATGCTTTATTGCCAGCCCGCCAATGATTATCTACCCGACCCGTTTGCTTGTTTGCTCACTGGCATCACGCCGCAAACCTGCCTTGAAAAAGGCGTGCCAGAAAACCAATTTGCCAATCTGATCGAGCGTGAGCTCGCAGCGCCGGGCACCATCGGCGTCGGTTACAACACGATTCGCTTTGATGATGAAGTAACGCGCTATCTGTTCTGGCGCAATTTGATGGATCCCTACGCGCGCGAATGGCAAAACGATTGCTCACGTTGGGATTTGCTGGACGTGGTGCGCGCCACCTATGCGCTGCGCCCTGCGGGAATTGAATGGCCGATCAATGAGGAAGGCAAGGTCAGCTTTAAGCTCGAGTTACTCAGCAAAGCCAACGGCCTCGTTCATGAAGCGGCGCACGATGCACTCTCGGATGTACGCGCAACCATTGCGCTGGCGCGTTTGATTCGTGAAAAACAGCCGCGGCTATTCGATTTCTGCTTGGCCTTGCGCAAGAAAGACCGCGTCTTTGATGAAATTAATCTCGCCAATCCAAAACCATTTATTCATATTTCCGGCATGTACGGCGTTGAGCGCGGCAATCTAGCGATTGTCTGGCCGCTGGCGACGCATCCAACGAATAAAAATGAAATTATCGTCTGGGATTTGGCTTTTGATCCAAGCGAATTGTTTACACTCGACGCAGCGACGATGCGCGAACGAATGTTTACCAAACTAGCCGACTTGCCCGAAGGCGTCACACGTCTGCCAATCAAAACCATTCATGCCAATAAATCACCGATTGTCGTCAGCAATCTGAGAACACTCAGCACAGAACAAGCAGCACTGTGGGGTGTCGATATGGACGTCATTCAAGCGCACGCCGCACAACTCGCTACGGGTGCTGATTTATCAGCCATTTGGCGCGATGTCTTTAAACGCGAAAATAGCAGCGAGAAAGTGGATGTCGATGCCAATTTATATGGCGGCTTTGTATCTCCGACCGATCGCCGCACCCTCAATCGTATCCGTACTTTGTCGCCGGAAAAGCTTGCCGTCGAGCAAGCGCATTTTGATGATCGGCAACTCGAAGAATTATTTTTCCGCTACCGCGCCCGAAATTATCCAAGCAGCCTCAACGAGCAAGAAGTGCTGCGTTGGGAGCAATGGCGTAGCGAAAAATTGTTTGACGGCGCAGCGGGCGCACGCACATTGGAAGCCTACAGCGAGGAAATTGATCGCCTTTCGGAAGACGCCGACGAGCGCGGCGAGGAAATTCTAGCGGCGCTGTATGATTACGCGGAAATGATTGCACCCGAGATCAACTACTGATGTATACATCGCTAGGCTTTAATTAATAAAGTCTAGCGATGCATACCCAAAAACTATGAATCCCGTCTTAAAACAAAAAATAATTGCTGTTTGTCAGCAAAAGATAGAACAGAAAGGTGAGAACGTCGGCGTATCGTTTTACGCTTTTTTCGCCAATAAAAATGACAATCCAAGCTTATTAATGGAAGCGGCGACATGGTGGATTCAAACGCATCGCCTCGATCATTTTGAGAAGGCGGTCAAAATCAAAGCGATGGTTGAAGCGCTTTAATGCTAAGCAAACACCAAGGTTCCTGCCAAAAACAGCATCGTACCGCCGGTAATACCATCAATCCATTGCCAAGCCACAGGGCGTGATAAATAGCGCGATAGCGTGTGCGCCGCAAAGCCCAGCACACAAAACCACAACAGCGAAGCACTCGCCGCGCCCAGAATAAAACTAGGTTGCAAATCTGCCGCATAACTGCCGCCAATTGAACCAAGCAGCACCACGGTATCCAAGTAAACGTGCGGATTAAGCAAGGAAATCGCCAAAATAGTAATCAGCGCCCGCTTAGCGCTCACCGGCGCTGCGCTCGGTTCAACATCTAGTGCGGTATCACGGCGCAAAATTGCGGCCCAACTGCGCAAACCATACCAAATCAAAAACGCGGCTCCACCCCAACGCGCCGCACCCAGCAAAATCGGTGACGCTTGTACCAGCGCGCCCATGCCAAATACGCCTAAAGCAATCAATAGCGCATCAAGCAAAATACAAACGGCCAGCGTCATCACTAAATGCTGGCGCTGAATTCCTACCCGCAATACGTAAGCATTTTGCGCACCAATCGCCATAATCAGTGCCGCGCACAAACCCAAGGCCTTTACAAATACCACCCAATCAATCATCTCATTTCACCTGCACTTGATCTGCCTCGATTGTCATAGAAGCTGCGGCGAAGTTAAACATACTTTATCATTTCTAATTAATACTTAATTTTTCTTAATAAATGATGTGGCATCAGCCTATCCAACAGTCAAAAACGGAGTCCACGAAAGGCACAAAAATCACGAACAAGATCAAAAAAACCACAGCAAATAAGTCAATCTCAAAGCATAGTTCTATCTCACTTTCGCTTGAATTCGGCTTTATTTTCGTGCCTTTCGTGTTTTTCGTGGACTAGCGTCTTTGACCTTTAACTGGTCAAGAAGGAATCAGCAATGCTTGATATTCGCAAGGGCGAAGCACTATTGGCAGTGATTGATAGCGGTAGTTTTGAACAGGCGGCGGCGATACTGCATCTGACGCCATCGGCGGTGTCGCAACGCGTCAGCGCACTGGAAAATCAACTCGGCACGCCGCTGCTGCAGCGTACCCGACCCTGCCGCCCAACGCGCGCGGGTCAGCGTTTAGCGCAATATCTGCGTCGCAGCCATTTATTAGAAAGTGAATTTTTTGCCGAACTCGACGACGAACAAAACCGCCCACTCACCGTACCGATTGTCGTCAATCACGACACCTTGGCGACCTGGCTATTGCCCGCGCTGGCTGATTTTCTGATTGCCGAGCGCGTGCTACTCGACATTACCGTCGACGATCAAGATCACACTTATACATTTTTAGAAAGCGGCCATGCACTGGCCGGTGTTTCCAGCGAAATGGAGGCGCTACGCGGTTGCCGCGCCGAACCACTGGGGATTATGCGCTATCGGATGCTCGCTCATCCGCAATTTGCGGCGCGGTATTTTCCGCAAGGTTTGCAACGCGAAGCGGCACGCGCCGCACCGCTGATGGTATTTAACCGCAAAGATGCTTTGCAAGCGAATTTTCTACTACGCACCTTAGGTTTACCGAGCACGCACATTCACAGCCATTATGTGCCATCCAGTGAGGCGTTTTTACAAGCGATTCAATTGGGGCTGGGCTACGGCATGGTGCCGGAATTGCAGTACCGCGATTTACTCAATAGCGGCACACTGATTGATCTCGCCCCTGAGCACCCGACCGATGTCAATCTGTACTGGCACTGCTGGCGGGTGCAATCGCCTAAATTAGAACGACTGAGTTTGGCGGTAATTCATGCCGCCAAACAAAGTTTATTGCAGGGTATTTGACTGCAAAGCATATCTAGCAAATGCCAGATGCAAATACCTAATAAAAAAGCCCCGCGATGCGGGGCTTCTCTTGCCGACAGCTAAGCTGTCTAACACAGTGTTTGCTACTGGGCGATTACGCTTCAGCAGCAGCCACTTTACGTGCAGGCAATTTTTCCTTAATACGTGCAGATTTACCCGAACGATCACGGAGGTAGTACAGTTTCGCGCGGCGAACGTCACCACGACGTTTCACTTCAATACCAGCAACGAGTGGAGAGTACGTTTGGAAAGTACGCTCAACACCCATGCCAGAAGAAATTTTACGCACGATAAACGAGCTGTTCAAACCACGGTTACGTTTAGCAATCACGATGCCTTCGTAAGCCTGTAGACGTTCACGAGTACCCTCTTTCACTTTAACGCTAACAACAACAGTGTCGCCAGGTGCGAATTCAGGGATTTCTTTACCTAAACGAGCAATTTCTTCTTGCTCAAGAATTTGTAACAAATTCATTTGGATACTACTCCGTATGTGAAACCGTACCTTCTGCCCGAGGATTCGGGAATGCTGCATATTCAGTTTTGAATTCAGCCAGAAGCCGAGCTTCCTCTTTAGTTAACTGGCGACTTTGTAACAAATCAGGACGACGCAACCAAGTACGACCGAGTGATTGTTTAAGACGCCAGCGCCTTATTGCGGCATGATTTCCCGACATCAAGACATCAGGAACCAGCATACCGCGATAATTTTCGGGACGGGTGTAATGCGGGCAATCGAGCAACCCATCCACAAAAGAATCTTCCACTGCACTGGCTGCGGTATTGAGCACACCAGGAATCAAGCGGGATACGGCATCAATTAGAATCATCGCCGGCAATTCACCGCCCGATAATACATAATCTCCGACCGAAATTTCTTCATCGACTTGCGTTTGAATCACACGCTCGTCAACGCCTTCATACCGACCACACAACAAAACTAAACCTGACATTTGCGCCAATTGTTCGGCTTTTTTATGCGTGAGCGGCGCGCCTTGCGGCGACAAATAAATCGTGTGTGACACACATCCTGCATCGCTTTGATGCTGCTTGGCCGCAGCCAAGGCTTGATCCAGCGGAGCAGGCAACATCACCATGCCAGGACCACCACCGAAGGGACGATCGTCAACACGATGATAGTTATCCGTGGTGTACGTTCGCGGATTCCATGTTGTCAATCGAATCAAATTGAGCTCAACCGCCCGTCGAGTGACCCCGTGCGCGCTAATGGCTTCAAACATCTCTGGAAACAGAGTGACGACATCAAATTGCATGCGAACCTACGCACAAATCTTTGGCGTTCCGATTAATAATCCAAACCCCAATCCACGCGCATCACACGCGTTTCTAGATTAACATCCAACACCACATGCCCAACAAAGGGCACCAGACGTTCTGTTGTTTCGTCTTTAACGACGATGACATCGTTCGCGCCGGTTTCAAACAACTTCTCAATGACACCCAAGCGTTCATCTTGCTGGTTAACGACCACTAAACCGATTAAATCGGCCCAGTAATATTCACCATCAGCCGCCGGCGGCATACTGCTGCGAGGAACAAAAATCTCACAGCCTTTCAGTGCAAAGGCCGCATCACGGTCATTAACACCTTCTAGCTTTGCGCCCAATTTTTTAGGCTGCAAATGAGAATCCACCACAGTATACGCACGAAATACACCATTACGCCCCAGCCACCAGACTGAATAGTCCAACAAGCTATCGGCACTTTCGGTGTCAGCGACCAGATTAATCCAGCCTTGAATGCCAAAAGCCCCACTCACATACCCCATCGCTACCAGATCTTCTGGTACGTCAGTGGCCGCCGCTGAGGACTTTTGATTCTTCAACACTGATTTGATTACTTAGCGTTTTTTAACAAACGAGCAACAGTATCAGAAGGCTGTGCGCCAACGCCGAGCCAGTAAGTCAGACGATCTTGCGTCAAACGAACTGCTTCTTCAGCGCCACGGGCTTGAGGATTGTAAAAACCTACGCGCTCGATGAAACGACCATCGCGGCGATTGCGCGAATCAGTCACAACGATGTTGTAGAACGGGCGATCTTTTGCGCCACCACGAGCTAGACGAATCACGACCATAATAAAACCCAATATTGGTTATTAGCAGAAAGGCGGCGATTCTGCCAGAAAACAGACTTCGCCGCAAGGCTGCGGCACAATTAACTTCTAAACGGCAACACCGTTGCATTCAAAACAAAACCCAGCAGCCAGATCTGGCTTAGGTATAACCCCCAAGGCAATACCCAAAAGAGCATAACAAGCAATACCCAGACTATTTACATTCCAGGCATCATTCCTTTCAGGCCACGCATCATTTTCATCATGCCACCACCCGAAAACTGCTTCATCATTTTTTGTGTTTGTTCAAATTGCTTCAGCAAACGATTCACTTCTTGCACTGACACCCCCGCGCCCGCGGCGATGCGGCGTTTACGACTCGCTTTTAGTAGCTCAGGTTTGCGGCGCTCCAGCGGCGTCATTGAATTGATAATCCCTTCGATGCGTGCGACAGATTTGTCAGTCACTTGACTGTCGGCTAGCGCCGCCATATTGCCTGGCAACTTATCCATCAAGGCTGACATGCCGCCCATTTTTTTCATTTGCTGGATTTGGGTTTTAAAGTCTTCCAGATCAAATCCTTTGCCGGATTTGACCTTTTTCATCATTTTGAGCGCTTCAGCTTCATCGACGATGTTTTTAACATCTTCAATCAAAGACAGTACATCGCCCATGCCGAGCACACGACTCGCCATCCGATCCGGATGGAATGGCTCCAGCCCAGTAAGCTTTTCACCGGTCCCCAAGAACTTAATCGGCTTACCAGTGATATGACGCACTGACAAAGCGGCACCGCCACGCGAGTCGCCGTCCATTTTAGTCAGCACAACCCCTGTTAATGGCAGCGCTTCATTGAAGGCTTGCGCCACATTCACGGCGTCTTGCCCCTGCATCGCATCGACCACGAATAAGGTTTCAACCGGATTCACCGCGGCATGCAAGGCCTTAATTTCGGTCATCATCGCCTCATCGACCGCCAGACGGCCCGCAGTATCGACAATCAGCACATCGTAGAAATGCCGTTTAGCATGATCGATTGCCGCCAAGGCAATATCAACAGGCTTTTGCGTTACATCGGACGGAAACCAATCGACGCTGAGTTGCCCCGCCAGCGTCTTGAGCTGCTCAATCGCTGCCGGGCGATACACGTCAGCGGAAACCAGTAACACTTTTTTCTTTTGCGTTTCTTTTAAATGCTTGGCCAACTTACCCGAGGTTGTCGTTTTACCCGCGCCTTGCAAACCCGCCATCAAGATCACGGCCGGCGGCACGGCTGCCAATTTGAGCGCATCGTTCTGTGCGCCCATTAATTTGGTGAGTTCTTCGTATACGACGCCAATCAAGGCTTGGCCTGGCGTTAAACTTCCAATAACTTCTTGACCCTCGGCACGAACTTTGACGTCGCTAATAAATTGCTTCACCGCAGGCAAAGCCACGTCGGCCTCAAGCAGCGCCATGCGCACTTCGCGCAGCGCATCCTTCATATTGTCTTCAGTCAAGCGGGCGTTACCGCGCAGCGTTTTAACGACGCCACCCAAGCGGCCAGACAGATTTTCAAACATGCGTTACACCTTTAATGCGGTTGATGCCGAGTGGGCACCGACTCTGTTAGACTAAACAATCGACATTTTACCCTGAATTGACGTGTCCACCCTGCTTACGCCACTGACCTTTTTCATTTACCTGCTACTCGGCTGGCATTTTTGCCAAATTCGCCTTGTTGAGCACACGACAGCTCGCAAAATACCTGAGCATCTTTTACTGATTGCAGTGTATGTTTTACATGGCACTGCAGTGCTACTGCCTTTCATTGACCAGCCGCAATTACACTTTGGCGCCGCTGAATCCCTATCTCTCACCGCATGGCTGAGTTTAAATATTTATTTATTAGGTAAATTGCACTGGAAGCTGGATGGCTTAGAGCCGCCTTTGTTTGCGTTTATCGTCTGCTTCATTTTGCTGTCGATCATTTTACCCACCGGGCACGCGATCAACTACGTGCAAAACAACTTATCGCGTAGTCACTTCTTACTTGCCATGCTGGCACAAGGCCTCGTCGTTAACGCGGCGGCCGTCGCGATTCTAATGCGTTTCTCGGATAAAAACTTGCACCAAAATAGTAAAAAAATACTCGCCCACACCCTTCCCCCGCTGCTGACGCTAGAAAAACTACTCTTTAGCTGTGTTGCAATCGGCTTTGCCCTACTCACGGCAGCGCTAATCACGGGCAGTATTTTGTCGGAACAAACCAGCGGCTCATTTTTCTCTTTCTCTCACAAAACGATTTTCGCACTCGCATCTTGGGTGATCTTCGGCACATTGTTGATCGGGCGAATCAACTATGGTTGGCGTGGCCGTTTCGCCGCCAATTGGGCTTTAACTGGGTTCTGCCTATTATTCTTAGGCTACATTGGAACACGTATTGCGCTAGAAGCATTCATTAACAAGGGCTAGCCAAGCATACCCAATCAATCTTGCGGCTAGCATTCAATATCTCTACTTTCACCTATTGCATATGAGCGCCCCGATCCAAAATCCAACACAGCAACACTGATACAACATTGAGCACACCATAGAACAACACCACATCGCCAACGGCGCTACATCTGCTAGACTGCAAGCAAAAATTGATAAAAAACACTATATTTCTAGCTACATTCATTTCAAAAATAAAAGCTTTGGAGTTATCTCGCGATTATGACCGCACCTCATATTTCTGGACTTGCACGGCTGTTAGTGCAACACGGACGCTTAATCGAAGCCGATGCCGAAGCTTTGCAAACGACTGCCACGACTAACAAAATTTCATTTATTGAGCAGCTAATCCAAAGCAAGAAAATGTCTGCCCGTGATATTGCGGATTTTTCTTCCAAAACATTTGGCTACCCATTGCTCGATCTTGATCGAGTAGACCCAAGCTACATCCCACAAGGCATTCTTGACGCCAAAGCGATGCAAACACAACGCTTAGTTCCTCTGTATAAGCGCGGCACTAAGCTTTTTATTGGGATTTCAGATATTACCAATATGGCTGCGGTAGAAAACGTTCGTTTTCAAACCAACTCCCAAGTTGAGCCAATTATTGTTGAAGATCCAAAGCTAGCCGTTTTACTAAGTAAAATGATTGAAGCGAGTGGCGCAACACTCAAAGACATGGTCATCGATGAAGCAGACCTTGAAATGGCAGGGGGCGACGACCAACCGGAGCAAGACAACGGCGCCAATCTCGAAATTGATGATGCGCCCGTAGTTAAATATTTGCAAAAAATACTCATGGACGCCATCAACCAAGGGGCATCCGATCTTCATTTCGAGCCATATGAGAAATTTTTCCGGATTCGCTTTCGTGTCGATGGCGTTCTACGTGAAATCGCGACGCCACCACTAGCGATCAAAGAAAAAATCTCCTCGCGTATTAAAGTGATTTCTAAATTAGATATTTCCGAAAAGCGCATCCCACAAGACGGGCGGATGAAACTGGTTTTATCAAAAAGCCGTGCTATTGACTTCCGAGTCTCCACACTGCCCACCATGCACGGCGAAAAAATCGTAATGAGGATTTTAGATCCGTCCTCTGCAACACTTGGAATTGATGCGCTAGGCTATGATCCTGACCAAAAAGCGATCATTCTCGATGCAATTCAACGCCCTTACGGCATGGTGCTGGTCACAGGACCAACAGGTTCGGGAAAAACGGTTTCACTTTATACTTGCTTAAACTTACTCAACAAACCCGATATTAATATCTCAACCGCAGAAGACCCTTGCGAGATTAATTTACCAGGCATCAATCAAGTCAATGTCAATGACAAAGCTGGGCTAACGTTTTCTGCTGCACTCAAGGCCTTCCTACGCCAAGATCCAGATATCATCATGGTGGGCGAGATTCGCGATCTAGAAACAGCGGACATTGCCATTAAAGCAGCCCAAACTGGCCACATGGTATTCTCCACGCTCCACACCAATGATGCGCCAACCACGTTAACGCGAATGCTCAATATGGGCATACAACCATTTAATATTGCCTCATCGGTCATTTTAATTACCGCACAACGATTAGCACGTCGACTTTGCAGTTGCAAACAAGCAGTCGAAATTCCCGAAGCGGCACTATTAAGCGCTGGGTTTGAACCTAGCGATCTTGATGGCAGTTGGAAGGCCTACGGCCCCAAAGGGTGTGACATCTGCAAAGGAACTGGCTACAAAGGCCGCGTAGGCATCTATCAAGTCATGCCGATTACTGATGAACTTAACCGCATCATTATGAATAGTGGTAATGCAATCGATATCGCAGATCAAGCACGTAGAGAAGGCGTACTGTCTTTACGAGAAGCAGGATTAAGAAAAGTAAAACAAGGCCTAACTTCATTAGAAGAAATCATGGCCGTGACCAACGAATAGAGGCCCAATATGGCAACCGTAAAAAAAACAGCCAGCTCTGCAGTGAAAGAATTTACTTTCCATTGGAAGGGCAAAGATCGTACCGGCAAAGCCATCAGTGGTGAAATGCGTGCAAGCGGAGAAGCGGTCGTTAAAAACACCTTAAGACGGCAAGGCGTTAATGTCGTCAGTATCAAAAAAGTGCGCATGCGCGGCGGCAGTAAGATCACAGAAACTGATATCGCAATGTTCACTCGCCAGCTAGCCACCATGCTGAAGTCTGGGGTGCCATTGCTAACCTCCTTTGATATTGTCGCCAAAGGCCATGCCAACCCTTCTGTAACCAAGCTACTAACAGAAATTAAAACTGATATTGAAACGGGTTCTTCGCTAACACAAGCGTTTAGAAAACACCCACTACAATTTGACACTCTGTATTGCAATCTAGTTCAAGCAGGAGAACAAGCCGGTATTCTAGACGCCCTCTTAGCGCGATTAGCCACCTACAAAGAAAAAATTCTCGCAGTCAAAAAGAAAATCAAATCGGCAATGTTTTATCCAACCGCGATTATTGTTGCTGCATTTATTATCACAGCGGTAATTATGATTTTCGTTATTCCAGCATTCAAAGACTTGTTTTCTAGTTTTGGCGCGGATCTCCCTGCCCCCACGCTATTTGTAATGGCCATCTCCGATTTCTTTGTCAGCTACTGGTACATTATATTCGGCGGCATTTTTGGCGGGGTCTGGTTATTTATGAATGCCTGGCAAAGATCGGAAGCAATGCAAATTTTTATGGACAGGCTGATCTTAAAGCTACCGGTGTTTGGTCAGATCGTTAAAAATGCAACGATTGCTCGCTGGACTCGGACACTCTCGACTATGTTTGCTGCGGGTGTCCCGCTGGTCGAATCGCTCGAATCAGTCGGCGGCGCTGCAGGTAATTACATTTATAAAATGGCAACAAAGAAGATTCAATCCGAAGTAAGCACAGGCACAAGCCTTACCGTGGCAATGCAAAATGCCAACGTATTTCCCAATATGGTGATGCAAATGACCTCTATTGGCGAAGAATCAGGCTCATTAGATGCGATGCTCAGCAAAGTCGCTGATTATTATGAAGAAGAAGTAGATAATGCTGTAGAGGCACTATCCAGCCTGATGGAACCGGTCATCATGGTTGTACTCGGCACATTAATTGGTGGCTTAGTGATTGCAATGTATCTGCCAATTTTCAAAATGGGTGCAGCCGTTGGTGGATAATTATATTACTGCACTCAACTTTCCTATACTGCTTGCATGTTACATCGGCATTATTGGCGTTATGGTTGGTAGTTTTTTGAATGTCGTGATTCACAGACTACCGATTATGCTTGAGCACGAATTTAAAGCAGAGTGCTCGATCTATTTTGAACAACAAATCACTCCAGCAGCAAAGCCGCTAAAATACAATTTAGTCACTCCGCGCTCAGCTTGCCCAAAGTGTCATCATCAAATTAGTGCACTTGAAAATATCCCAGTTATAAGCTGGTTATTTTTGAAGGGAAGATGCCGCCACTGCCAGAGCAAAATTAGTATACGCTACCCAATCATCGAACTCGTAACAGGCCTTTTCTCTGCTGGGCTAGCTATTCATTTTGGCTTGTCATACGCCTTAGCAGGAGGGTTAATACTGGCATGGTTTTTAATTGCGCTAATCATGATTGATGCAGATACATATCTACTGCCCGACTGCATGACTTTGCCATTAATCTGGATCGGCCTACTATTCAACAGCTTTGAAATTTTCACTACATTAAATAGCGCAGTATATGGCGCAATCATAGGCTATCTATCACTCTGGTCGGTATACTGGCTCTTCAAATTAATTACAGGCAAAGAAGGCATGGGATATGGCGACTTTAAACTACTTGCGGCCTTAGGTGCTTGGTTTGGCTGGAGCATGATACCAATGATTATTTTATTGTCATCATTTGCAGGAGCCGTCATCGGGATTGCCATGGTTCTGGGTAAAAACAGAGGCTGGAATAAGCCTATGCCATTTGGCCCATACCTAGGCGTTGCTGGTTTACTTGCACTAATTTGGGGACAAGAACTTTCTATTGCGCTTTATGGAATAAGTTAAATTGCTAGTTGCGGGACTAACAGGCGGCATCGGCTCGGGGAAAAGCACATTCTGTGCCGCTTTTTCACGTTTAGGTGTGCCGGTTATCGATGCGGATGTCATTTATCATCATTTAACCCAGCCCTACTCAATTGCTAATTTATTAGTTGAGCAACAGTTCGGGTCACAGTCACTATTAAACGATGGCAAACTCAACAAAGACTGGCTACGACAAATTATTTTTGATGACGATTGCAAGAAAAAACAAGTTGAAGCTATATTTCACCCCTTGATCTTAGACGAAATCAAATCACAAATTTCTCAACTAGAATCCAATTACATATACTGCATTCTCGCGGTACCTTTATTATTTGAATTCTCCGACTTCCTCAACCTCAGCGATTACACCATCGTGATCGACTGCAGTGAGGCCACGCAAGTGGCCCGTGTTATGCAACGCAGTGGCTTAAGCCATGAGCAAGTCAAGAAAATCATCCAGGCACAAATGAGTAGAAATGAAAGAAACCGTCTTGCTGATCTAGTAATTTGCAATGAAGAAGGATTTGACAGTATTGACGACAAAGTGTCGCAATTGCATAAATTTCTATTAGAAAAATCTTAAATATCTACGCAATGGGTTTTCAAAATTGATGGTTTGCTGCAGAATTGCAAAACTTTCTAAGGCTATTAAATTGTGATCAGCTACGAATTCCCGATTAATGAGAAAATTCGAACTCTGTTGAGACTCGAAGATCTCTACATCCGTACTATTTCATTTGCATCCCGTGATCAACCAATCGATCACCACATGGCGCTGCTCGGTATTTTTGAAATTATGGAAGTAGCAAGCAGAGCAGACCTTAAATCCGACTTGCTACAAGAATTAGAGCGTCAACGCCAAGCATTAATTGTTCTTAGAAATAATCCACACATTTCAGAAGATGCACTTGAGCGTGTACTCACAGAAATCGAATCAACACATGCTCGTTTACTTGCTATGACGGGGAAACTGGGACAATACCTAAGAGAAAACGAATGGTTAATGGCCATCAAGCAAAGAATCTCAATCCCTGGTGGAGTTTGTGAGTTCGACCTTCCATCTTATCATTACTGGCGAACGCAACCATCTGAGCGTAGAAAGCTCGATATTGAACGCTGGCTAAGCCCATTACTCCCTATTAAACATGGCTTAGACATAGTCTTAAAGCTATTAAGAGACTCTGCTAAATCAAGCCACTTTATTGCAAAAGCAGGATCGTTTCAGCAAATGTCTGGCGGTAAGACTGTACAGCTGCTAAAAGTCAGCCTAAACGATGATTTACCTGCGGTTCCAGAATTATCCGCTAATCGATATGCGATTAACATCCGCTTCATTGTGCCAAGCACAAGTGGCGACCGAGCCAAAGTGGTTGATTCAGACGTTCAGTTCACATTGTCATATTGCAATCTATAATGCCATCGTCAATATTTGTTTCGTGCCCAATCTGCCGAAATACTAGCCTGTACAACGACTGTAATCCTTATCGGCCTTTTTGCTCTGAACGGTGTAAGTTAATCGACTTAGGTGCATGGGCAGATGAAAGTTACCGTATCGAAGATCAAGCAGATAACCCAGAAAACGACACGCAAACGTCCCTGCCAGATTTAGCAAGCTAAGTCAGAATTTCTCTGTCCGTGCAATGGATTTATTCAGCTACAACTCCCACACCTGATTGAGCTGGGCATTGAAATAAGCGATTATTCTCGAGACAAATTGCAGTCAATTGTCCACCCCATATACAGCCCGTATCTAAGGCAATTACCTTTTCATTAAAAAACAAGCCAAGAGCCGACCAATGGCCAAATATAACGACCTTCGAACCTTCAATATTTTCAACAAACCAAGGACGTAAATGCGCTGGCGCAGACTCAATCGTCCCCTTAAATCTCAAATCTAAACCACTCCCCGCCAGCATTCTCATTCTAGTGAATGAATTTATTCCAAACCTGAAACGTTCAAGCTCAGTCAAATCTTCAGACCAAGATAGAGGCGTGTTGCCATACATATTTGACAACCACCATACAAAATTATCACTTGCCAATTTTTGGGAACAAAATTCAGCAAGCTGGCTATTTTGCATTAAGCTTAGACTCGGACTAATTCCTGCGTGCACAATAATATGATTTGGCAGCTCCATCAATAAAGGCTGTGTACGCAGCCAGTGCATTAATACATCAACATCAGCAGCCTCAAGTATGTCAGTAATTGTGTCCTGTGGCTTAGTAATAGCAACACCCGCCCAGCAAGCCAATAAATGCAAATCGTGGTTACCAAGCACCAACTGGATTGACATCCTATTTTCATACACAAACCGCAGCACATCCAGAGAGCGCGGCCCTCGATTAACCAAATCTCCAACAAGATAGACTTTATCAAGATTTGATTTAAACTCAATTAAGGATAATAAGGCCATAAACTCATCAAAACAGCCTTGTATATCTCCAATTACATAGTTCTGCATCAATGGATTTTCCTTAAAAGAAGCAAACATAATGACAAAAAAATACCCAAATAATATTGAATCATGGCTCTCGCTACTCAGCACTCTTGAAGTGCCAATATTAAAGTACACCCATGAGCAAATTATAAAACATCAGCAAAACATCAGTGATATTGACCTGAGAGATTTATCAATCTTAATCAGACACGACCCATTACTCAGTCTAAAATTATTAAAGCATCAAGAAACAAAGCGCAGTCATTCACAAACAACGGACGTAACCACTATAGAAAAAGTATTATTAATGATCGGCATTAAAGGTTTTTTCAGCTCTTTCGGTGGTACTCGACATATTGAAGATGCAATGAGTCGAAATGATACTGCGATAGATAACTGCCACAAGACATGCTATAGGGCATATTTCGCATCTCAAATAGCCGATTCAATGGGGAAATATAGAAGAGACCTTGACCCAAATGAAATTGTCACTGCTGCGCTATTACACGAAACCGCTGAGATACTACTCTGGCAAATAGCACCTGAGCTAATGAATAGTATTAAAGAAAAATTAAAAGGGAACCGAAACTTAAGAAGTAAAGAAATTCAAAATGAAACCTTAGGTTGTAGCATTCATGAATTACAGCAAAGACTTTGCGCGTTATGGAGCCTACCTAAAATTCTAACTCACCTAGCAAATGATGATTATGATGAGGAGCCACGCGTACGGTTAGTTAAACTGGCAACCTCAATTGCAAGACACACGGAATGGTCTGTCTATTCTGAACTATACTTTGAAGATCTTGCCAAAGCAGCAGAATTCTTGAAAATTGATACCGAAGATGTGCATAAATTAATTGTTTCGGCATCACTTTATACGGCAAAACAATGGCACTGGTATGATGTTCAACCTACAGCAGCAAGATTAATTACAGAATAAAAAAGGCCAACATGAGTTGGCCTTTTCAAATTACCAATTATTCTGCACTGTCTAGCGCTTCAACTTCTTCAGGGCGATCAACAAGTTCAACAAATGCCATAGGGGCATTGTCACCTTGACGGAAACCACACTTCAGAACGCGTAGATAGCCACCGTTACGCGCTGCATAACGTGGGCCAAGCACATCGAATAATTTTACAACAACATCACGATCACGAGTGCGGTCAAATGCCAAGCGACGATTAGCCAAACTTGGTTTTTTACCCAAAGTGATCAACGGCTCAGCTACACGGCGAAGTTCTTTTGCTTTTGGTAGAGTCGTTTTAATTACTTCATGCTTTAGCAACGAGTTAGCCAAGTTGCGAAGCATCGCAAGACGATGGCTTGTCGTGCGATTTAGTTTACGATTAGAAAGACGGTGACGCATTTGTCAGTTCCTTTGCTAGTGCCGACTTCAAGGCTTATCTAAGCCAGCCGGTGGCCAGTTTTCGAGGCGCATGCCAAGGCTAAGGCCCTTCGAAGCTAGCACTTCTTTGATCTCATTCAGTGACTTACGACCTAAATTAGGTGCTTTTAAAAGCTCAGTCTCTGTACGTTGAATTAGATCGCCAATGTAATAGATGTTTTCCGCTTTAAGGCAATTAGCCGAACGCACTGTCAATTCAAGATCATCAACCGGGCGAAGCAAGATTGGATCTATTGTGATAGTTGGTTCTGCAACTGTTACTTCAGGCGTACCTTCCAAATCGGCAAAAACGCCAAGTTGGTCAATCAACATCCGTGCGGCTTGGCGAACTGCCTCATCCGGTTCAATCACGCCATTGGTTTCAATGTCGATAATTAAACGATCAAGATCGGTACGCTGCTCGACACGAGCGCTTTCTACTTGATAGCTAACACGGCGAATCGGGCTAAATGAAGCATCTAGCACAACCGTACCAATGGTACGACCCTCATCTTTATTCAGTCGAGCAGGAGCAGGTTGATAGCCGCGCCCCTTCTCAACTGTAACTTCCATGTTGAGCTTACCACCAGCAGAAAGGTGAGCAATCACATGATTCGGATTGATCACTTCGACATCATGCGGAAGCTGAATGTCGGACGCCGTAACAATACCCTCACCCTCTTTAGAGAGAGTGAGCGTAACAGAGTCCCGACCATGCAGCTTAAGCACAACGCCTTTAAGGTTTAGCAGGATGTCAACAACGTCTTCCTGTACACCATCTAGCGCGGAGTATTCATGCACAACACCTTCAATTTTAACTTCTGTCGGAGCATACCCCGGCATTGAAGAAAGCAAAATCCGGCGTAATGCATTACCGAGCGTATGGCCATAACCACGCTCAAAAGGCTCCATCACAACTTTAGCATGCGCCGAAGCAACAGCCTGTACATCAATGATGCGCGGTTTGAGCAAGTCATTTGCGTTGATTTGCATAAGTCAGTATCCCTTGCCTTAGCGGGTCAAGTTATTACTTGGAATAGAATTCAACCACCAGCGATTCATTAATATCGCTAGAAAGGTCAGAACGCTCTGGCATACTTTTAAATACGCCTTCCATTTTCTTAGAATCAACTTGCACCCAGTTTGGGAAACCAATACCTTCAGCAAGAGACAAGGCCTCTTGAATACGTACTTGTTTCTTAGACTTTTCACGAACAGCAACCACATCACCAGCTTTAACTTGGAAAGATGGGATATTTACTGGTTTGCCATTTACAGTGATTGCTTTATGGGAAACTAGTTGACGAGATTCAGAACGGGTAGAACCGTAGCCCATGCGATAAACAACGTTATCAAGGCGACTCTCAAGAAGTTTCAACAGATTTTCACCAGTTGAACCCTTGCGACGCGCTGCTTCATGGAAGTAGCCACGGAATTGACGTTCTAGAACGCCGTAAATACGACGAATCTTTTGCTTTTCGCGCAGGTGAACGCCGTAGTCAGATTGACGCGTATTTTTCTTCGCGCCATGCTGGCCTGGGGCTTGTTCCAGCTTGCATTTGCTATCGAGCGAACGACGAGCGCTCTTCAAGAACAGATCCGTTCCTTCGCGGCGTGCAAGTTTGCACTTTGGTCCAATATAACGAGCCATTTCTTACTCCAGATTTAGATACGACGCTTCTTCGACGGACGGCAGCCGTTGTGTGGAACTGGCGTCACATCCGAGATACTGGTGATCTTGAAGCCGAGCGCGTTCAATGCACGCACTGCAGATTCGCGACCTGGGCCCGGACCTTTGATACGAACTTCGAGGTTCTTAACACCATATTCTTGGGCAACTTTACCAGCAGCTTCTGCGGCAACCTGTGCAGCAAAAGGTGTACTTTTACGAGAGCCCTTGAAACCAGCACCGCCCGAGGTAGCCCAAGATAAAGCATTGCCTTGGCGATCAGTGATGGTAATGATCGTGTTATTGAAAGAAGCGTGAACGTGCACGATACCTTCAGACACGCTCTTCTTGACTTTCTTACGTACACGAGCTGTGTTTGCTTTAGCCATAATTTATGTCCTTAGTTACTTCTTGCCAGCGATAGCCTTGCGCGGACCCTTACGAGTACGTGCGTTGGTTTTCGTGCGCTGACCGCGACAAGGTAAGCCTTTACGATGACGTAAACCACGATAGCAACCAAGATCCATAAGACGCTTGATGCTCATCGTTACTTCACGACGTAAATCACCCTCAATAGTGAATTTACCTACTTCGTCACGCAGTTTTTCGAGTTCAACATCACTGAGATCTTTTACCTTCTTGCTTGGCTCAATTCCAGTACTTGCACAAATCGCTTTAGCGCGAGTTTGGCCGATACCAAAAATAGCCTGAAGGCCGATCACAGCATGCTGATGATTGGGAATATTAACCCCAGCAATACGGGCCATACTTCTTACCCCAGGTTAAAAAGTCGTGGATACTAACTCCAAGAATTGATTTTACGAATCAACCTTGGCGCTGCTTGTGCCGTGGGTCTGTGCAAATCACACGAACAACACGATTGCGTCGAATAATTTTGCAATTACGGCAGATTTTCTTGACCGATGCCTGAACTCTCATGGTCTATCCTTTACGATCAAAAATAAAATCCCAACCCTAAGGCTGGAATACAATACAGAACTTGTTTTATGATCACAAAAAGCAACCATGCAATCCAAGAGGGTGTGAATCATATAGCATTCGCCACTCGCTGGGAAGTAAAACAAGAACCGCACGTCCGATTTATGTAACATTACCAGTTTAAAAAATAAACTGGCAATATTACAAAGGTCTACAAGATAAGGGCAAATACAAAAACTGACTTAACCCTTGAAGTTTGCTTTCTTTAGCAAGCCTTCATACTGATGAGAAAGCACATAAGATTGCAATTGAGCCATGAAATCCATTGTTACCACAACCATAATTAGCAGTGATGTACCACCAAAGTAGAATGGAACATTCCATTTCAAAATCAAGAACTCAGGTATTAAGCAAATAATCGTGATGTAAACTGCACCTACTAGTGTCAACCGTAGAATCACTTTCTCAACATACTTCGCCGTATGATCACCAGGCCGATAACCCGGAACCATCGCACCGCTCTTTTTCAAATTGTCAGCTGTTTCTCTTGGGCTAAACACAAGCGCGGTATAAAAGAAACAGAAGAATATGATCGCAGCAGCGTAGAACAATACATATAACGGCTGTCCAGGATGAAGCATATCCCCTAATGACTTAAGCCATGACAATTTCTCGCTATTGCCAGTCCACGACAACACCGTAGCTGGAAATAGGATAATTGATGAGGCAAAAATCGGAGGAATTACGCCCGCCATATTTACTTTTAAAGGTAAAAATGAACTTTGCGCTTGCATCAAGCGATTACCAACTTGGCGTTTTGCGTATTGAATTGGAACCTTACGTTGTCCACGTTCAACATACACAACGGCAGCAGTTAACAACACAACACCCACAAACAAGAACAAAACCAATAAAATTGGTAATGAACCTTGAGTTGAAAGCGTTAATGTCTTAGCGATTGCCGATGGCACACCCGCAGCGATACCGGCACAAATAAGGATAGAAATTCCATTACCCATACCACGCTCTGTAATCTGCTCACCCAGCCACATCAAAAACATCGTTCCGGTCACCAAGGAGATCATTGTCATCACAACAAACATACCTTGATCCATTACTACCAAATTTGGCTGACGAAACAACATCATTGCAATGCCAAAACTTTGCGCCGAAGCCAAAAGAACAGTGAAATAGCGGGTGTACTGAGTAAGTTTACGCTTACCAGATTCACCCTCTTTTTTCAGCTGTTTAAGGGAAGGCAGCACTTCGCCGGCAAGTTGAACAATAATCGACGCCGAAATGTAAGGCATGATACCAATCGCAAATACAGTAAATCGCGAAAGAGCACCACCTGAGAACATGTTAAACATGTTCAATAAGCCAGTTTGTGACGATTGGAACAAGTTCGCCAATTCCACCGGGTTAATACCCGGTACTGGAATATGTGCGCCAATACGATAAACGATCAGCGCACCGACAACGAACCAGATCCGTTTTTTAAGATCAGCAAATTTACTTGCTGAGCCAGCCAAAGCGGGATTTGCCACGTTCTGCCCTATCCTTTTGAATTACAGCATTACTCGCTAATGGAACCACCAGCAGCTTCAATTGCAGCCTTTGCACCCTTTGTTACGCCCAAACCTTTTACAGTCACTGCGCGCTCAATCGTGCCAGACAACACCACTTTGCAAGTTAAAGAATGCTGAGAAATCAAACCAGCCTGAATTAGACTCAACAAGTCAACCTCACCGATTGGCAATGCATTTAATTCAGACAAAGTAATTTCTGCATTCCTGCCTTTAGCAAGAGACACAAAACCACGTTTAGGCAAACGGCGTTGCAAAGGCATTTGACCGCCTTCGAAACCCACTTTATGAAAGCCACCAGTACGAGACTTTTGACCCTTGTGGCCACGACCACAAGTTTTGCCTAAACCAGAACCGATACCACGGCCAACACGCTTCGCTGCATGTTTTGCGCCGGCACCAGGAGTTAGGTTATTAAGTTGCATATTAACCCTCCACCTTTAGCAAGTAGCTGATTTTATTAACCATGCCACGATTTGCAGGAGTATCGATCACAACAGCAGAGCTGTTTAAACGACGCAACCCCAAACCACGTGCACACGCTTTATGAGCCTCAAGGCGACCAATTAAGCTCTTAACCAATGTCACCTTAATTGTTTTAACTTCGCTCATTGTGCACCCCCAAGAATTTCTTCAACTGTTTTGCCGCGCTTCGCAGCAATATCAGAAGGGGTTTGAAGCTTAGCCAAACCATCCAAAGTCGCACGCACGATGTTGTATGGGTTAGTAGAACCGTGACATTTTGCAGTAATGTTATGAATACCCATCACTTCAAACACAGCGCGCATAGGACCACCAGCAATAATACCAGTACCTTCTGGAGCCGGTTGCATAAACACAGTAGTTGCACCATGCTTTCCAAATACCGTGTGCTGCACAGTACCGTTACGCAAATTCACTTTCACCATTTTCCGGCGAGCTTCTTCCATTGCTTTTTGCACTGCAACTGGCACTTCTTTCGACTTGCCTTTGCCCATGCCCACACTACCATCGCCGTCACCAACAACAGTAAGTGCAGCAAAGCCAAGGATACGACCACCCTTCACAACTTTGGTTACGCGATTAACGCTAACCATTTTCTCGAGCAGACCGTCCTTAACTTCTTCTCTTTCGTTCTTAGCCATTATTCAACTCCAAACTCAATTAGAAGGCCAGGCCAGCTTCACGAGCAGCATCAGCCAACGCTTTCACGCGACCATGGTACTGGAAACCGGAACGATCAAATGCAACTGCTTGAATACCAGCTGCCTTTGCACGTTCTGCAATCAATTTACCAACAGCGGTTGCACCAGCAACACTGCCACCATTTTTAACTTCAGCACGCAAAGTTGCTTCCAATGTATTCGCTGAAGCCAAAACATTACCACCCGTTGCATCAATAATTTGGGCGTACATGTGGCTATTGGTACGATGGACCGACAAGCGCACAACCTTGAGCTCCGCAATCTTGGCACGGGTTTTACGTGCACGACGAAGTCTACTTTGATTCTTATCCATGATTCAGCCTCGATTACTTCTTCTTGGTTTCTTTGATAACCACAACTTCATCAGCATAACGAACGCCTTTACCTTTATAAGGTTCTGGAGAGCGGTAAGCGCGAATATCTGCAGCAACCTGACCAATAAGCTGTTTATCGGCACCCTTCAATAGGATCTCAGTTTGAGATGGAGTCTCACACGTAATTCCTTTAGGAATTGCATGTGCTACTGGATGTGAGAAACCCAATGAGAGATTCAATACTTCGCCTTGGGCTTGAGCACGATAACCAACACCAACAAGTGTTAATTTACGCTCAAAACCTTTAGACACACCATTAACCATGTTGTTAACAAGTGCACGTAAAGTACCAGACATAGCACGAGCAAACTTGCTATTGCCATTTGCGGCAAAAACCACATTGCCGTCTTCAACTTTAACAGTTACATCTGAAACAATAGGTTGAGCCAAAGAACCCTTAGGTCCTTTAACAACGATTTGACCTGAAGCAACACTTACTTCAACGCCTGCCGGAATCGCTACCGGGCTTTTAGCTACGCGTGACATTGTGAATCCCTCATCAAGCTACGATGCACAAAAGCTCGCCACCAATACCATTGGCACGCGCTTTGCGGTCGGTCATCACACCCTTGGATGTAGACACAATCGCCACACCAAGACCATTCATTACATTTGGAATGTCACCAGCACCGCGATAATCACGCAGTCCAGGCTTAGAAACACGATCAAGACGCTCAATAACTGGGCGACCAGCATAGTATTTCAATTCAATTGTCAAAACAGGTTTAACGTCGCCAGCAACGGTAAACGATTCAACATAACCTTCTTCCACCAAAACTTTAGCAATTGCCACTTTCAGTTTAGAAGAAGGCATAGCCACAGCAGCTTTATCAGCACGTTGTGCATTGCGGATACGAGTCAACATATCGGCGATAGGATCATGCATTGCCATGTGTTATCTCTCCTATTACCAGCTAGCTTTGACCAGACCCGGGATCTCACCTTTGAAGGCGAGCTCACGCAGCTTACTGCGACCGAGACCGAATTTGCGGAACACACCACGTGAACGACCAGTTAGCGCGCAGCGATTATGCAGACGTACTGGTGATGCATTACGTGGAAGTTGCTGGAGTTTCAAGCGAGCTTGGAATTGTTCTTCTTCACTCGCATTTTGATCGTTAATTACGACCAAAAGCGCGGCGCGTTTAGCTGCAAACTTTTGTACAGCAGCTGCGCGTTTTGCTTCACGATTAATCAGTGCAAGTTTTGCCATGATCGCCTCAAGTCTTAAACGGGAATTTGAAGGCAGCGAGCAAAGCACGCGCTTCATCGTCAGTTTTAGCCGTAGTTGTGATCGTGATATTCATACCACGAAGCGCATCAATCTTATCGTACTCAATTTCCGGGAAGATAATTTGCTCTTTCACACCCATGTTAAAGTTGCCACGTCCATCAAAGGACTTGCCACCAACACCACGGAAGTCACGCACACGCGGCAGCGCGATTGTGATCAGGCGATCAAGGAATTCAAACATACGTTCGCGACGCAAAGTAACTTTGCAGCCAACTGGATAGTTATCACGAATCTTAAAGCCCGCAATCGACTTTTTAGACTTTGTAACCACCGGCTTTTGACCTGCAATTTTCTGCATATCACCAACTGCGAAATCCATTACTTTTTTATCTGCAACTGCCTCACCAACACCCATGTTGATGGTGATTTTTTCGATACGTGGCACTTGCATCACAGACTTGTAGCCGAATTGCTTAATCAACTCGGGAACAATCTGGTTCTCATAAATCTCTTGAAAACGAGCCATCTTGATTCCCCTTAGCCGCCAACTACTTCGCCACTAGACTTGAACACACGCACTTTCTTGCCGTCCTCAAGAATCTTGAAGCCAACACGATCAGCCTTGCCAGTCGCAGTATTGAAGATAGCCACATTAGATACGTCAATTGACTTAGTCAACTCAACGATACCACCTTGAACGCCGCGCATTGGATTTGGTTTTTGGTGCTTTTTAGCAACATTCACACCTTCAACCACAACACGACCTTCAGCTGGAATAGATGTAAGCACGATGCCGCGCTTACCCTTATCTTTGCCAGTGAGAACGATTACTTCATCGCCTTTGCGAATCTTGTTCATGCTGGATACCCCTTAAAGAACTTCTGGCGCGAGTGACACGATTTTCATAAAACGCTCTGTACGCAATTCACGCGTAACTGGCCCGAAAATACGAGTGCCGATCGGCTCAAGTTTTGCATTAAGAAGAACAGCCGCATTACCATCAAACTTAATAAGCGCGCCATCAGCACGACGTACACCCTTAGCGGTACGAACTACGACCGCATTGTATACATCGCCTTTTTTAACACGACTACGAGGTGCAGCATCTTTAATGCTAACCTTGATGATATCGCCAACAGACGCATAACGGCGCTTAGAGCCGCCCAACACTTTAATGCACATTACAGAACGCGCACCCGTGTTATCAGCAACATCTAGCTTTGATTGCATTTGAATCATTTAAGACAAACCTCCAACTTAACCCGCTTAATCAGCCTGGTTTACCAGGTGCCCGGATGAACCGAGCCAATAGCGGCTAGTTTTGGATCCCGATGGGAAAACAGTGAAATCCAATGGACCTCACAAGGAAAGAGGGCATTCTACACAAAGCAGAATGCCCACACAAGCTTTTATGCTAAATATAATTAATTACATCAATTATACAGCGCGAGCTTTTTCTACCAAGGCAGTCACAGTCCAATTTTTAGTTTTAGACAACGGACGGCACTCTGCAATCACAACCAAATCACCATCTACATACTGATTTGCTTCGTCATGTGCATGGTATTTTTTAGACTGACGAACCATTTTTCCGTAAAGTGGGTGCTTAACCAAACGCTCCACCAATACAGTAACAGTCTTGTCCATCTTTGCGCTAACCACTCGACCAGTCAGCGTACGCTTGAGTTTTGCTTCGCTCATATTAGGCAGCCTTCTGATTCAGAACAGTAAGTACACGTGCAACATCTCTGCGCACACGCTTGATTTCGCTGGTATTAGCCAATTGTCCTGTCGCATGCTGCATGCGAAGACTAAACTGGGCTTTCAACAACGACGTTAACTCGCCCTTCAGCTCGTCAACGGTTTTTTGTTGTAGTTCAGTTGCTTTCATCATTGCCCCACTTGACGAGAAACCATGGTCACTGCAAATGGCAACTTAGCGGACGCCAAACGGAACGCCTCACGAGCCACTTCTTCAGACACACCATTCAATTCGTACAAAACTTTACCTGGTTGAATTTCTGCCACGTAGTAATCAGGTGAACCCTTACCCCCACCCATACGAACTTCAGCGGGCTTAGTAGAAATAGGTTTATCTGGAAACGCTCGAATCCAAACACGGCCACCACGTTTAATGTAACGCGTAATAGCACGACGAGCAGATTCGATCTGACGCGCAGTCAAACGACCACGACCAATTGCTTTCAAACCGAATTCACCGAACGCAACAGTATTACCACGTGTAGCAATACCAGTATTACGACCTTTTTGAACCTTACGGTACTTGAGTCTAGTTGGCTGCAGCATTTCGTGGCCCCTTACGTGGTTTCTTCTGTGGCTCTACTACCTCTGCGGCTACGCGCTCACCAGGCTTTAAATCGCCTTTGTAAACCCAAACCTTAACACCAATAATACCGTAAGTAGTTTTGGCTTCAGAAGTTGCATAATCAATATCTGCACGCAATGTATGCAATGGAACACGACCTTCACGGTACCATTCAGTACGTGCAATTTCGATACCATTCAAACGTCCCGAAGACATGATCTTGATACCTTGAGCACCCAGGCGCATCGCATTTTGCATTGCACGCTTCATAGCACGACGGAACATTACGCGCTTTTCTAATTGAGCAGTAATGCTATCAGCAATAATTTGGGCATCAATCTCAGGCTTGCGCACTTCTTCAATATTCACATGAACAGGAACATTCAAGATTTTTTGCAAAGCAAGCTTCAACTGCTCAATATCTTCGCCTTTTTTGCCAATCACAACACCAGGACGAGCCGAGTAAATTGTAACCTTGGCATTTTTTGCTGGACGCTCAATAACGATACGACTAACAGCAGCACCAACTAATTTTTTCTTTAAAAATGCACGAACTTCGATATCTTCGTTAAGCATTTTTGCAAAACTAGTGCTGCTTGCATACCAGCGCGAGGACCAATTTTTGGTGACAGGTAAACGAAAACCCGTCGGATGAATTTTCTGACCCATGAGTCGCTCCTTAATCGCCAACAGTCAGCGTGATGTGGCAAGTTTGCTTCTCGATTTTATTGCCACGGCCTTTAGCACGAGCAGTAAAACGCTTCAAAGAAGGTCCTTTATCCACATAAATCGTTTTCACTTTTAGGGTGTCGATATCGGCACCTTCATTGTGCTCGGCATTGGCAATAGCCGACTCCAAAACCTTCTTAATCAGTACCGCACCCTTTTTAGGGCTGAAGGCCAGAATGTTTAACGCCTGCTCAACAGGCTTGCCACGAACGAGGTCAGCGACAAGCCGCGCTTTTTGAGCGGAGAGGCGAGTGTTGCTTAGTACAGCAGATACTTGCATGTCTTCACCTTATCGCTTGGATTTTTTGTCCGCGGCATGGCCTTTAAAAGTACGGGTCAGTGCAAACTCACCCAACTTATGGCCTACCATGTTTTCATTAACGTAAACAGGAATATGCTGTTTGCCGTTATGCACAGCAATAGTCAGACCAACAAAGTCTGGCAATACTGTTGAACGACGTGACCAAGTTTTAACTGGACGCTTGTCATTAGTTGCGCGAACCGCCTCAACTTTTTTCAACAAGTGCAGGTCAACAAATGGACCCTTTTTAAGAGAACGTGCCATTTACATTACCTCTTATTCGCTGGACGACGGCGAACGATCATATTGCTAGTACGCTTGTTACGACGCGTACGATAGCCCTTAGTTGGCTGACCCCAAGGACTAACAGGCACACGACCTTCACCTGTACGACCTTCACCACCACCGTGCGGATGGTCAACTGGATTCATTGCAGTACCACGAACAGTAGGACGAACACCCAACCAACGTTTAGCACCAGCTTTACCGTAAGAACGTAGGCTGTGCTCACTATTACCCACCTCACCAATCGTTGCGCGGCAGTCTACGTGCACTTTGCGAATCTCACCTGAGCGAAGGCGCAATTGAGCGTAAGAACCATCACGAGCCAGCAACTGAACACTTGTACCAGCTGAACGTGCAATCTGAGCACCTTTACCTGGTTGCATTTCGATACAATGGATCGTAGAACCAACTGGGATATTACGAATTGGCAGAGTGTTACCAACTTTAATTGGCGCCTCAGAACCAGAAACCACAGTCATACCTGCAGTCAAGCCTTTAGGAGCAATAATGTAAGCACGTTCACCATCTGCGTAGCACAACAAAGCGATGTTTGCAGTACGATTCGGATCGTATTCCAAGCGCTCAACTTTTGCCACGATACCATCTTTATTACGACGGAAGTCGATTAAACGGTAATGCTGCTTGTGACCACCACCAATATGACGAGTAGTGATATGGCCATTATTATTACGACCACCTGTTTTTGATTTTTTTACCAACAAAGGTGCGTAAGGCGCGCCTTTGTGCAAATCAGGACTTACAACTTTAACGACTGCGCGGCGACCGGGCGATGTCGGTTTTACTTTAACCAAAGCCATTATCAGCCTCCTTATTGCGCAGCAGCAAGATCAAGCTCTTGACCTGAAACCAGGCTAACATAAGCCTTTTTCCAGTCTTTACGACGACCATTGGTACGGCCGAAACGCTTAGTCTTACCTTTTACGTTAACTACATTGACAGCTTCTACTTTCACTTTAAACAAAAGTTCTACTGCCGCTTTAATTTCAGCCTTAGTCGCATCGGTTGACACACGAAATACGACTTGCTCAGCTTTTTCAGCGATCATAGTGCCCTTTTCAGACACCACTGGCGCCAAAATCACTTGAAGCATGCGATTTTCTGCGATTTTGATCATGCAAACAACTCCTCAAAAGCCTGTAGTGCATCACGCGTGAACACAACTTTCTTGAAGCGTACCAAACTTACCGGATCAACTTGCGTAGCTTCCAACACCAATACATGTGGCAGATTGCGCGAAGCCAAATACAGGTTCTCATCCAGCTCTTTAGTAACGATCAATACGTTATCAAGCTGCATTTCAGCCAATTTTTGAGCAAAAGCTTTAGTTTTTGGCGCTTCCAAAGCAAACGAATCAACAACCAGCAAACGCTCTTCGCGCACCAATTGAGAAACGATCGTTGCAATACCTGCACGGTACATTTTACGATTTACTTTGTGCGAGAAGTTCTCATCAGGGCTATTTGGGAATGCACGACCACCACCACGCCACAACGGAGAAGACGACATACCAGCACGAGCACGGCCAGTACCTTTTTGACGCCAAGGTTTTTTAGTTGAATGCTTAACATTATCACGACCCAATTGCGCACGATTAGCGCTACGGGCATTTGCAAAGTAAGCAGTTACAACTTGATGAACCAAAGCCTCATTAAATTCACGACCAAACAAGTCATCAGAAGCCGCAAAAGCAACTTGAGACTCGCCTTTTGTATTAACAACTTTAAGTTCCATTATGCACCTGCCTTAACGCTCGAACGAACGATAACGTCATTGCCTTTAGAGCCCGGTACACCACCCTTAACCAGCAACAACTGACGCTCAGCATCTACGCGAACAACTTCTAGGTTTTGAACAGTACGCTGAACATTACCGAGTTGACCCGCCATGCGCTTACCTGGCAATACGCGACCAGGATCTTGAGCCTGACCAATAGAACCAGCTGAACGGTGAGAAACTGAGTTACCGTGCGAAGCACGATTAGATGCAAAGTGGTAACGTTTGATAACACCAGCCCAACCCTTACCTTGGGTAGTACCAGTAACATCAACCATTTGACCAACACTAAACAAATCTACAGATAAAGCATCACCAGCTTTAAGCTCAGCAGCCTTTTCAGCAGGCACACGGAACTCAACGAGCGCCAAACCAGCTTCTACACCTGCTTTAGCAAAATGACCAGCTTCTGCTTTATTAACACGACTAGCTTTTTTCAAACCAAAAGTAACTTGAACGGCAGAGTAGCCGTCAGCCTCTAATGTTTTGATTTGCGTGACGCGATTGGCTGACATATCAAGCACAGTCACTGGAATGGAAGCACCATCCTCAGCAAAAACGCGAGTCATGCCGACCTTGCGACCTACAAGACCTAAGCTCATAGTTATTCCCTTTTCAAGGGCCAGTTACGATTGACTGGCTATGACTATTAAAAAATAAAACGGGCTTGCCACTATAAATGGCAAGCCCGAGATATTATCGCATGTTTATAGTTAGTGCAAGTTTTTTAATCAACCGCACCAAAACAAACAACTTAGTTCAATTTAATTTCAACATCAACGCCAGCAGGCAAATCAAGCTTCATCAGAGCATCAACAGTTTTATCTGTCGGATCTACGATATCCATCATACGCAAATGAGTACGGATTTCGAATTGATCACGCGCAGTTTTGTTAACGTGTGGAGAGCTCAAAATATCGAAACGCTCAATTTTTGTTGGCAAAGGAATTGGCCCCTTAACAACAGCACCTGTGCGCTTTGCCGTCTCTACAATCTCTTGAGCCGAACGATCAATCAAAGCATAGTCAAATGCTTTCAAACGGATGCGAATTTTTTGGTTTTGCATTTACACGTTCCTTAAACAAGAATCGTGGCAACAACACCGGCGCCAACAGTACGACCACCTTCACGAATCGCGAAGCGCAAACCTTGCTCCATCGCAACTGGGCAGATCAAAGTCACAGTGATTGATACGTTATCACCAGGCATTACCATTTCTGTACCTTCTGGCAATTCAATCGCGCCAGTCACGTCAGTTGTACGGAAGTAGAACTGTGGACGGTAGTTACTAAAGAATGGCGTATGACGACCACCTTCATCTTTAGACAATACGTAGATCTCTGCAGTGAACTTAGTGTGCGGAGTGATTGAACCTGGTTTTGCCAAAACTTGACCACGCTGAACGTCTTCACGCTTAGTACCACGGAGCAAGGCACCGATGTTGTCACCTGCTTGACCTTGGTCAAGCAATTTACGGAACATCTCAACACCTGTACAAGTCGTCTTAACCGTTGGAACGATACCAACGATCTCGATCTCTTCACCCACTTTAACAATACCACGCTCAACACGGCCAGTTACAACAGTACCACGACCAGAAATTGAGAACACGTCTTCAACTGGCATCAAGAATGTACCGTCGATTGCGCGCTCTGGCTCAGGAATGTAAGTATCCAAAGCATCTGCCAAGCGGAAGATGGCTGGCTCACCATATTCTGATTGGTCACCTTCAAGTGCCAAACGTGCAGAACCAGTAATAACAGGAGTGTCATCACCTGGGAAATCGTATTTAGACAACAAATCACGAATTTCCATTTCAACCAATTCAAGCAACTCAGCATCATCAACCAAGTCAGCTTTGTTCATGAATACGATGATGTATGGAACACCAACTTGACGAGACAACAAGATGTGCTCGCGAGTTTGTGGCATAGGACCGTCGGCTGCAGAAACAACCAATACCGCGCCGTCCATCTGAGCGGCACCAGTAATCATGTTTTTCACGTAGTCCGCGTGACCTGGGCAGTCAACGTGTGCGTAGTGACGGATTTCAGTTTCGTACTCAACGTGCGCAGTATTAATCGTAATACCACGTGCTTTTTCTTCTGGCGCGCTATCAATTGATGCGTAATCTTTAGCAATACCACCGAATTTTTTCGACAGAATTGTAGTAATCGCAGCTGTCAGCGTTGTTTTGCCATGATCCACGTGACCGATTGTACCCACGTTAACGTGCGGCTTTGTCCGCGTAAACTTTTCTTTTGCCATTTTCTGAAAATCCTTAAATAAAATTATTTCTTAGTAACGATAGCGTCTGCAATATGTTTAGGCGCAATAGAGTAGTGCTTAAATTCCATTGAGTACGTAGCACGACCTTGCGACATTGAGCGCAAAGTAGTTGAGTAGCCAAACATCTCTGACAACGGAACTTCAGCTTTAACCATTTTACCGCCAGCAGGATTATCATCCATACCCTGCAAGATACCACGGCGTGAAGAGATATCACCCATGATGTCGCCCATGTAGTCTTCTGGAGTCTCGATTTCAACAGCCATCATTGGCTCAAGAATTACCGGCCCTGCACGACGCATAGCTTCTTTGAATGCCAAAGAACCAGCCAATTCAAATGCAATCTGAGACGAGTCAACATCGTGGTAAGAACCAAACGTCAAGCGAACTTTAACGTCAACAACAGGGAAGCCAGCCAACACACCCGACTTCATTGTATTTTGGATACCCTTATCAACAGAAGGAATGAATTCACGAGGAATCACACCGCCCTTGATCTCATCATGGAAGCTATAGCCATTACCTTCACCAGCCGGCTCGATCGTGATCGTACAATCGCCATACTGACCTTTACCACCAGACTGTTTCGCATGCTTACCTTGAACGTCGGCAGCGATTTGGGTAATTGTTTCGCGATATGCAACTTGCGGAGCACCAACATTAGCTTCAACACCAAACTCACGCTTCATACGGTCGACAAGAATCTCAAGGTGCAACTCACCCATACCAGACATAATTGTCTGCCCAGTTTCTTCGTCCGTTTTAACACGGAAAGATGGATCTTCTTTAGCCAAACGGCCAAGCGCAATACCCATTTTTTCTTGGTCAGCTTTAGTTTTCGGCTCAACTGCAACGTGAATTACTGGCTCAGGGAATACCATGCGCTCCAAAATAATTGGGCTAGCAGGATCACAAAGAGTTTCACCGGTTGTAACGTCTTTCAAACCAATCGCAGCAGCAATATCGCCAGCACGAACTTCTTCGATCTCTTTACGATCATTTGCATGCATTTGAACGATACGACCAATACGCTCTTTCTTGTCTTTCACAGAGTTAAGAACAGAATCACCTGAGTTCAAAACACCTGAGTAAACACGGAAGAAAGTCAACTGACCAACATACGGGTCATTCATCAATTTGAATGCAAGAGCAGAGAATGGGGCATCATCAGAAGCAGGGCGAGAAGCCTCTTGCTCACGGTCATCAACACCCTTCACATCTGGAATATCCAAAGGTGATGGCAAGAATTCAATTACCGCATCCAACATACGTTGAACGCCCTTATTCTTAAATGCTGAACCGCAAAGAACAGGTTGAATTTCGCAAGCCAATGTACGAGTACGCAAAGCAGCAATGATTTCTTCTTCAGAAAGCTCACCGGTTTCTAGGTACTTATTCATCAACTCTTCTGAAGCCTCAGCCGCAGATTCAACCATCTTCTCACGCCATTCTTGTGCTACTGACACCAAATCAGCCGGAATGTCGCCGTACTCAAACTTCATACCTTGAGACGCATCGTCCCAGATAATCGCTTTCATTTTCAGAAGATCTACAACACCTTCAAACTTATCTTCTGCACCAATAGGCACAACCACAGGCACAGGATTAGCTTTCAAGCGCAGCTTCATTTGCTCAACAGCACGGAAGAAGTTGGCACCTGAGCGGTCCATCTTATTCACGAACGCTAAACGAGGAACGTTATACTTGTTAGCTTGACGCCACACAGTTTCTGACTGAGGTTGAACACCACCCACAGCACAATAAACCATACACGCGCCATCCAGAACACGCATAGAACGCTCTACTTCAATCGTAAAGTCTACGTGACCTGGGGTATCAATAATATTTACCAAGTGCTCTTGGAACTGCAGACCCATACCTTTCCAGTATGTAGTCGTTGCAGCAGAAGTAATGGTAATACCACGCTCTTGCTCTTGCTCCATCCAGTCCATAGTGGCAGCGCCATCATGAACTTCACCAATTTTGTGATTAACACCGGTGTAGAACAAAATACGTTCGGTAGTAGTCGTTTTACCTGCATCAATGTGAGCTGAAATACCGATATTACGGTAACGCTCAATAGGGGTCTTGCGAGCCACGGCGATTTCCTTATTCTTACTACGTGATTAGAAGCGGAAATGGGCGAATGCTTTATTCGCATCAGCCATACGATGCACTTCATCGCGTTTCTTCATCGCGCCGCCGCGACCTTCAGCCGCGTCAAGAAGTTCACCTGCTAGACGCAGATCCATTGATTTTTCACCACGTTTACGAGCCGCCTCGCGAACCCAGCGCATCGACAATGCCAGACGACGGCTTGGACGTACTTCTACTGGCACCTGGTAGTTGGCGCCACCGACACGACGGCTTTTAACCTCAACGATTGGCTTAACATTGCCAATTGCGGTGTTAAAAATTTCAATTGCATCTTTACCCGTCTTTTTTTCGATCTGGGCAAGTGCACCATAAACGATACGTTCTGCGACAGCTTTTTTGCCATCAAGCATTACTACGTTCATGAATTTAGCGAGTTCAGTGCTACCGAATTTTGGATCTGGCAACACATCACGCTTTGGGACTTCTCTGCGTCTTGGCATAACTTACTTCCTTAATGTGACATTCAGTTGGGGAACACCCCGCGGGCACCTATAAAGATGACCACTTACTTGACGGCTCATATGTAGCCGCCACTCGATACAGCATCAAATTACGCCTTAGGGCGTTTTGCACCGTATTTAGAGCGAGCTTGCTTACGATTTTTAACGCCAGCCAAGTCAAGAGAGCCACGTACGCAGTGATAGCGAACACCTGGCAAATCTTTTACACGACCGCCGCGTAGCAATACAACGCTATGCTCTTGCAAGTTGTGACCTTCACCGCCGATGTACGAAATAACTTCGAAACCGTTGGTCAAGCGAACTTTGCATACTTTACGCAATGCAGAGTTTGGTTTTTTTGGAGTTGTTGTATACACACGAGTGCATACACCACGTTTTTGCGGGCAAGCCTCAAGAGCTGGAACTTTGCTCTTTAGTTTTTCCGCAACGCGTCCTTTACGAACGAGTTGATTGATAGTTGGCATTGTTTTTCACTTCCTACCGCGTTAAAAAAAACCATATCACGAGTGTGATCTGGCTAAGGTTTCCTTACTGGAAACGCTGCGGAGAGCGACAAAATCGCTCTCCGCAGAAAAAGACTTTGAATTATAAGGAAAAGAACGAATCCACGTCAATGCAAACCGACAAGAGTCGGCTTGCATTTTAGTGATTATTCCGAAATATCGCCGATTTCAGCAATAACTTCTGCAGCAGCTTCAGCAAATGGCGCTAAAACTTCATTCTTAGCTAGCTGGCGTTTACGATTCTTGTGGTAGGCAAGACCTGTACCAGCAGGAATCAAACGCCCTACAATCACGTTTTCTTTCAAGCCGCGCAAATCATCAACTTTACCCATAATTGCAGCTTCTGTGAGTACGCGAGTGGTTTCTTGGAACGAAGCCGCCGAAATAAACGAATCGGTTGACAATGAGGCTTTCGTAATACCTAAAAGAATATTGTCAAACTTCGCGATTTCTTTGCCTTCTTCGGCCAGCTTGTCATTTGCGATCAATACTTCTGCACGCTCAACCTGTTCGCCCAAGATGAATTCCGAATCACCTGCATCTGAAATTACAACACGGCGTAACATCTGACGAACAATCACTTCGATATGCTTGTCATTAATCTTAACGCCTTGCAAGCGATAAACCTCTTGAACCTCTTGCACGATGTAACGAGACAATGCCTCAATACCTTGCAAACGCAAGATGTCATGCGGATCAATAGGCCCGTCAACAATCATTTCACCCTGACTCACCACTTGACCATCATGCACCATCACATGCTTGTCTTTAGAAATCAGATATTCATGCGGCGTACCTTCAAGATCAGTCAAGACCAGACGCTGCTTACCTTTGGTATCTTTACCAAAGCTTGCTGTACCTGTGATTTCCGCCAACATACCTGCATCTTTCGGTGAGCGAGCTTCAAACAACTCAGCAACACGTGGCAGACCACCGGTAATATCACGTGTCTTCGCAGATTCTTGTGGAATACGAGCCAATACATCACCCACACCCACTTTCTGACCATCTTTCACTGTAATGATAGAGCCAACTTGGAATGAAATCGTTACTGCAGTATCGGTACCTGCCAATTTCATTTCATGACCGTTTTCATCAATCAGTTTAACCAATGGTCGAACCGCTTTAGACGCAGTCACTTTTGCTTTAGAAGCAATAACAACCAGTGTAGACAAGCCTGTTACTTCATCGACTTGTTTAACAACCGTCATACCTTCTTCGACATTCTCAAAACGAACTGTACCTGAGTACTCCGTAATGATTGGGCGAGTATGCGGATCCCAAGTACCGAGAACAGTCCCCGCTTTAACAATATCATCGGCTTTAACAGTTAACGTTGCGCCGTAAGGGATTTTGTGTGTTTCGCGTTCACGACCCACATCATCCAAAATCAACAGCTCTGCTGAACGAGCAATCACCACTAACTCGTTTTTCGCATTGGTTACATAACGCATATTGGCACTAAAGCCAATACGGCCGTTTGATTTCGCTTCAACTTGGCTTGCAGCTGCTGCTCGAGATGCCGCACCACCAATGTGGAACGTACGCATCGTCAACTGAGTACCTGGTTCACCAATCGACTGCGCTGCAATAACACCAACCGCTTCACCGGCATTAACAATCTGACCACGACCCAAGTCACGGCCATAGCACTTCGCGCACAAGCCATAACGTGTTTCGCACGACAATGGTGTACGAACCATCACTTCGTCGATATTACGTGCTTCAATTTCATCAACTGCATCTTCGTTCAGCAATGTACCGACTTCGAAAATCGTTTCTTGAGTTGATGGATCAACCACGTCTTTAACCACGATACGACCCAAAATACGGTCACGGAGCGCTTCAACAACGTCACCGCCTTGCATAACGGCTTTCATTGAAACGCCATTTTTTGTACCGCAATCGTCTTCAGTCACAACCAAGTCTTGGGTAACGTCAACCAGACGACGAGTCAGGTAACCTGAGTTCGCTGTCTTCAATGCCGTATCTGCAAGACCTTTACGCGCACCGTGCGTCGAAATAAAGTACTGCAGAACCGTCAACCCTTCACGGAAGTTGGTCGTAATCGGCGTTTCGATAATCGAACCATCCGGTTTCGCCATCAAACCACGCATACCGGCCAACTGACGAATCTGTGCAGGAGAACCACGCGCACCCGAATCAGCCATCATGTAAATCGAGTTAAACGATTCTTGCTCATCTTTGTTGCCATTCGCATCAAAGACAGTCTCTTTCGCCAACTGATCCATCATCGCCTTCGCAATTTGGTCACCAGCACGGCCCCAGATATCAACGACCTTGTTGTAGCGTTCGCCGTTCGTTACCAAACCAGAACTATATTGCTGCTCGATTTCTTTCACTTCAGCTTGCGCTGCCGCCAACAACGGTACTTTGTTCGCTGGAACCAACATATCATCAACGCAAATTGAAATACCACCGCGAGTTGAATATGCAAAACCGGTGTACATCAATTGGTCAGCAAAAATCACGGTTTCTTTCAAGCCGCAGCGACGGAAAGAAGCATTGATCAACTTACCAATTTCTTTCTTTTTCAATGACTTGTCGATATGCGAGAACGCAAGACCTTTTGGCAAAATTTCTGACAAGATCGCTCGGCCAACCGTAGTATCACGGCGAACTAGTTTGCTTTCCCAATCGCCAGACTCATTCTTGAACCATTCTTTCAAGCGAATCGATACACGTGTTTGCAGCGTGACTTCTTTGCTTTGGTATGCGCGCAATGCTTCAGCAACATCGGCAAAAATAGTCAGGCGTTTGCCATCTTCATTCAGGCGCTCACCCTTGGCATATTTCGCTTCGCGAGTCATGTAATACAGACCCAACACGATATCTTGCGACGGAACGATGATCGGCTCGCCGTTGGCTGGTGCCAAAACGTTGTTCGAGGCCAACATCAAAGTGCGCGCTTCCATTTGCGCTTCAAGCGACAATGGAACGTGAACCGCCATTTGGTCACCGTCAAAGTCAGCATTGAATGCCGCACAAACGAGAGGATGCAACTGAATCGCCTTACCTTCAATCAACATCGGCTCAAAGGCTTGAATACCCAAGCGATGCAATGTTGGCGCACGGTTCAATAGAATTGGATGTTCGCGAATCACGTCTTCCAAGATATCCCAAACTACAGGCTCTTGGCTTTCAACCATTTTCTTCGCTGCTTTAATCGTTGTTGCCAAGCCCATTACTTCCAATTTATGGAAAATGAATGGCTTGAACAACTCGAGCGCCATCAATTTTGGCAAGCCACATTGATGCAAACGTAAAGTAGGACCAACGGTAATAACAGAACGACCTGAGTAATCAACACGTTTACCCAGCAAGTTCTGACGGAAACGACCGCCCTTACCTTTAATCATATCGGCAAGCGATTTCAACGGACGTTTGTTCGCGCCAGTCATCGCCTTACCACGACGACCGTTGTCGAGCAATGAATCCACCGCTTCTTGCAACATACGTTTTTCGTTGCGGACGATAATTTCCGGAGCGCGCAATTCAAGCAGACGCTTCAAACGGTTATTACGGTTGATTACGCGACGATATAAATCATTCAAGTCAGAAGTCGCAAAACGACCGCCATCCAGTGGAACTAATGGACGTAATTCCGGAGGTAATACCGGCAACACCTCCATAATCATCCACTCTGGCTTGATACCTGAGCGATCAAACGCTTCAAGCACTTTCAAGCGCTTAGCGATTTTCTTGATTTTGGTTTCTGAACCGGTGCTATCGAGTTCGGCACGCAGATTGCTAATCTCTTGGTCAACGTCCATTGACTTGAGCAATTCACGTACAGCTTCCGCGCCCATCAAGGCCACGAACTCATCGCCGTATTCTTCAACTTTGGCGAAGTAATCTTCTTCGGTGAGCAACTGACCACGTGTCAGTGGTGTCATGCCTGGCTCAACCACGATGAATGCTTCGAAATACAAGACGCGTTCGATATCACGCAAAGCGATATCCAAAACCATACCCAAACGACTTGGGAGTGATTTCAAGAACCAAATATGCGCAACAGGTGAAGCAAGGTCAATGTGACCCATACGCTCACGGCGCACTTTTGACAAGGTCACTTCAACGCCGCACTTCTCGCAAATTACACCGCGATGTTTCAAACGCTTGTATTTACCGCACAAGCATTCGTAATCTTTAATTGGCCCGAAAATACGAGCACAAAACAGACCGTCACGCTCTGGTTTGAACGTACGGTAGTTAATGGTTTCTGGCTTTTTCACTTCGCCGAAAGACCAAGAACGGATTTTTTCTGGCGATGCTAGGCCAATTTTAATCGCGTCAAATTCTTCGTCCTGCGCGACTTGCTTGAAAAGTTCGAGTAAGCCTTTCATTCCAATATTCTCCAGTGAGGACAATCAGGGTATCGATCGCAAGGCAAGATTAAATCTAGCCCGCGATCCTATACCTCACAGCGATTAGTAGGTTTCCAGATCGATATCAATACCGAGCGAGCGGATTTCCTTAACCAATACATTGAAGGACTCTGGCATGCCAGCATCAATGCGGTGATCACCCTTCACAATGTTTTCGTAAACTTTAGTACGGCCATTCACGTCATCTGACTTCACAGTCAACATTTCTTGCAGAGTGTATGCAGCGCCATATGCTTCCAATGCCCACACCTCCATCTCACCGAAACGCTGACCACCGAACTGAGCTTTACCGCCCAATGGTTGCTGAGTCACGAGAGAATACGGACCTGTTGAACGCGCATGCATCTTGTCATCAACCAAGTGATGCAGTTTCAAGTAATGCATCACGCCAACGGTCACTTTACGTTCAAACGGTTCACCCGTGCGACCATCAAACAACTGCATTTGCGTCTTGCTGCTGTTGAAACCAAGTTGCTGCGTACGTGGATCTTCATCTGGATACGCCAATTGCAGCATTTCTTGAATCTCAGACTCATCAGCGCCGTCAAATACCGGGCTGGCAAAAGTCATACCTGTACGCAATCCTTGCGCTAGATTCATGATCTCTTCATCAGACAAATCACTAATGTCTTCGGCACGGCCTTTTGACTGATAAATCTTGTTCAAGGTTTCACGCACTTCGGCCACATTGCGCTGTTCACGCAACATCGCATCAATTCGTTGACCAATCCCTTTGGCAGCCCAACCCAAATGCACTTCAAGAATCTGACCGATATTCATCCGTGATGGAACGCCCAATGGGTTCAACACGATATCAACCGTTGTGCCATCGGCCATGTGTGGCAAATCTTCTACGGGCAAGATTTTCGAAACCACACCCTTGTTACCGTGACGGCCGGCCATTTTATCGCCAGGTTGTAGGCGGCGTTTAACGGCCACATACACTTTAACCATCTTGATAACGCCAGGAGGCAACTCGTCACCTTGCGTCAATTTACGTTTTTTGTCTTCAAAGCGCAGTTCGAACTCTTGCTTCATTTGAGCGATCAAGTCTTTCATCGCTTCCAATTGACGCGCGCCTTCCTCATCCGCAAGACGGATATCGAACCAGTCATGTTTCGACACTTGGTCTGCCAAGTATTCAGCAGTAATTTCTGTGCCTTTAGCTAAACGTTTAGGACCGCCATTCGCGACTTTACCAACAATCATCCGCTCGATACGCTCGAACAAGTCATCGTTAACAATACGCAACTGGTCGTTCAAGTCTTGGCGGTAGCGACGCAATTGTTCATCGATAATGGCTTGGGCACGTTTATCACGTTCAATCCCTTCACGAGTAAACACTTGCACGTCAATCACAGTACCCACCATGCCTGAAGGCACGCGCAAGCTAGTGTCTTTAACGTCAGACGCTTTTTCACCGAAGATCGCACGCAGCAGTTTTTCTTCTGGCGTGAGCTGGGTTTCACCTTTTGGCGTTACTTTACCCACCAATACATCGCCAGCTTCAACTTCTGCACCGATATAAACCACGCCAGATTCATCCAAGCGGCCGAGCATACGCTCTGACAAATTGGAAATATCACGGGTAATTTCTTCAGGGCCTAATTTTGTATCACGGGCCATCACGTTCAACTCTTCGATATGAATCGAAGTGTAACGGTCATCCGCAATGACTTTTTCGGAGATCAAAATCGAATCTTCGAAGTTGTAACCATTCCAAGGCATGAAGGCGATGGTCATATTTTGACCCAATGCCAACTCACCTAAATCAGTTGAAGCGCCGTCGGCAACCACATCACCTTTCTCGATACGATCACCTTTTACGACGATCGGACGTTGATTCGTATTGGTATTCTGATTCGAACGGGTAAACTTAACCAAGTTGTAGATATCTACACCGGTCTCACCTGCTACCGTTTCGCTGTCGTTTACACGAACCACGATACGTGTTGCATCAACGAAATCAACGACACCACCACGCAATGCAGTTACCGCAGTACCTGAGTCAGTTGCACACGTGCGCTCGATACCGGTACCGACCATAGGTGCTTCTGCGCGCAAGCAAGGAACCGCTTGACGTTGCATGTTGGCGCCCATCAATGCACGGTTGGCGTCATCGTGTTCCAAGAATGGAATCAATGAAGCTGCAACAGAAACGATCTGACTCGGCGCAACGTCCATGTATTGCACGCGATCTGGCGTAGCTACGATCGTTTCGCCTGCTTCACGGCAAGTTACCAATTCGTCGGTCAATTTGTTATCGGCATCCAAACCGGCATTCGCCTGCGCAATAACATATTTACCTTCTTGAATCGCCGACAAGTATTCAATTTCAAGCGTCGCTTGACCATTAATCACTTTACGGTACGGCGTTTCCAAGAAACCATATTCATTCGTGCGTGCGTAGCAAGACAATGAATTGATCAAACCAATGTTTGGACCTTCCGGTGTTTCAATCGGACAAACACGACCGTAATGCGTTGGATGCACGTCACGAACTTCAAAGCCGGCGCGCTCACGCGTCAAACCACCTGGACCCAGTGCCGACACACGGCGCTTGTGGGTGATTTCAGACAATGGATTCGTTTGGTCCATAAATTGCGATAACTGTGACGAACCAAAGAACTCTTTCACTGCCGCCGAAACCGGCTTGGCATTGATCAAGTCGTGTGGCATCAAGTTGTCTGACTCTGCTTGTGACAAACGCTCTTTAACCGCGCGCTCAACACGCACAAGACCAGCGCGGAATTGGTTTTCTGCCAACTCACCGACCGACCGAACACGACGGTTACCCAAGTGATCAATGTCATCCACTTCGCCACGGCTATTACGTAGTTCGATCAAGATACCGATCACCGCAACGATATCTTCTGTCGACAAGACGCCAGAACCGTTAATACCTTTCTTGCCCGCTTGCTCGTAGAAACGACGCTGC
This sequence comes from Deefgea chitinilytica, assembly GCF_016881405.1. Lineage (GTDB taxonomy): Bacteria > Pseudomonadota > Gammaproteobacteria > Burkholderiales > Chitinibacteraceae > Deefgea > Deefgea chitinilytica. The sequence goes on along the minus strand of NZ_WOFE01000003.1, from coordinate 360,474 downwards.
CAGCCCGGTGCTTTTTCATCCAAACGATCTGGATAAGCACGGCTATTAAATTTCATACGGCCAACGGCTGAAAGATCGTAGCGCTCATCATTAAAGAATAAGCCTTTGAACAAAGCCTGTACCGCATCTTCTGTTGGCGGCTCGCCAGGACGCATCATGCGGTAAATTGCCACACGTGCTTGCCATTCATCCAATGTTTCATCAGTGCGCAAGGTGGCAGAAATAAAGCCGCCTTGGTCGAGGTCATTGATGTATAGCGTTTTAATTTCTTTTACTTCAGCGCTATCGAGTTTAACCAATAGATCTTCAGTAATTTCGTCGTTCGCTTTTGCGACCAATTCGCCCGTATCAGGACTAATCACCGCAGTCGATAGAATACGACCATACATATAATCCAGCGGTACTTGAATGCGCGTCATGCCGGCATTATTGATATCGCGAATTGTTTTAGCGGTAATACGCTTGTCTTTTTGTGCCAATACACGACCATCATCGGCGATGATGTCGAATTTAGCCACTTCACCGCGTAGGCGATCAGGAACAAGTTCCCAATAAATGCCATCATCAGTGAGGTAGAAGGTATCTGTATCAAAGAATTGAGCCAGAATCTGTTCAGCCGTATACCCTAGCGCTTTCAACAGGATAGACACTGGCATCTTACGACGACGGTCGATACGGAAGAACAACAGATCTTTCGGATCAAATTCGAAATCGAGCCATGAGCCGCGGTAAGGAATCACACGAGCCGAGAACAGTAATTTGCCTGAGCTATGGGTTTTGCCTTTATCATGCTCAAAGAACACACCCGGAGAGCGGTGCAACTGAGAAACGATTACACGTTCGGTACCGTTAATAACAAACGAGCCACTGCGTGTCATGAGCGGAATTTCACCGAAGTAAACATCCTGCTCTTTCACTTCCTTGACCGTTGGTTTCGACGATTCGCGATCCATGATGACCAAGCGAACACGCGCACGCAACGGAGCGGCAAAAGTAATGCCGCGCTGCTGACATTCTTTAACATCGAATGCTGGCACGCCCAAGGTGTAATGCACAAATTCCAAACGTGCATATTCGTTATGGGAAACGATAGGGAAAATTGAATTAAACGCAGCTTGCAAACCAATTTCGCGACGATCTTCAACAGAAACGCCAAGTTGCAAGTATTCGGAATAAGAGTCAATCTGAGTCGCCAATAGGAATGGCACCTCGAGGACACTCGCCCGCTTCGCAAAACTCTTGCGAATGCGTTTTTTTTCAGTGAACGAGTATTTCATACTCATAAACTCTCCATGGGTTGGGCGCAATTGACAAACCGCAAACGCCCGATCAAACGGCAGTGAGCGGTCTCAGGTTTGTCAGCTGCAAGAACGAGCTGCAAACGACGCATTTATGACACGAGTCCTTGTAAGAAAGGCCTTAGTACACAAACGCAAAAGGGCAGACGGATTGCTCCGTCTGCCTGTACTACATTACTTCAGCAGAATTACTTAACTTCAGCAGTCGCGCCAGCTTCGATCAATTTCTTAGCGATTGCATCTGCGTCGGCTTTAGAAACGCCTTCTTTGATTGTTTTTGGAGCGCCATCAACCAAATCTTTAGCTTCTTTCAAGCCCAAACCTGTTACTTCACGAACAACTTTAATAACGCCAACTTTCTGTGCGCCAGCGCCAGTCAAGATAACGTCAAATTCAGATTGTTCTTCAGCAGCAGCAGCGCCACCAGCAGCGCCAGCTGGACCTGCAACTGCCATAGCAGCAGCAGAAACGCCAAATTTTTCTTCGAATGCCTTAACCAGCTCATTCAATTCCATAACAGTCAATGAACCTACTGCTTCAAGGATGTCTTCTTTAGTAACAGCCATTTCTAGTACTCCTGAAAATCTTGTCAGATTAAATCAAATTCAAAATAGGGAAAAAGCTTAGGCAGCATCAGCTGGAGCTTCTGTTGACGCTTCTTCAGCGGCAGCAGGAGCAACTTCAGCAGGTGCAGCACCTTCGGCTTTCTTGGCAGCCAATGCGCCAAGACCACGAGCAAATGCAGAAACTGGTGCTTGCATAACACCCAGCAACATCGAGAGCAATTCTTCACGGCTCGGGATAGTAGCGAGTTGAGCAACTTCAGCAGCAGTCAATACTTTGCCTTCGTAAGAACCAGCAATCACCTTAATTTTCTCGTCTTTCTTCGAGAAAGCTTGGATGACTTTAGCTGCAGCAACTGCGTCTTCAGAAATGCCGTACACCAATGGGCCAGACATTTTGTCGGCCAATGCAGCGAACGGTGTTCCTTCAACAGCACGGCGTGCCAAGGTGTTTTTAAGAACACGCAAGTATACGCCTGACTCACGCGCTTGTTTGCGCAATTCAGTCATGCTAGCAACCCCGATTCCACGGTATTCAGCGATAACGATGGTTTGAGCGTTTGCAACTACCGCTGCAATCTCAGCCACGACCGCTTTTTTGTCGTCAAGATTCAGACTCAAGGTCAACCTCCATTAGTTAAGTTCAGCGCGATAAATCGCGCCACCCAATCAAACGGCGACCAATATTCAGGAGACTTTTATTAACTCGAATGAGTCAATGAGAAGCCTGCATTGGGCACACCGTCTGCGTAGGCTAGCGTTTGGTCGCTTAGATTAAGCCAAAACTAGGTTTTGGCGCCTACGGTCTTTGACATTTTGCTGAGCCATATCGAGATATGGTTCAGCAACCCAAAGTCTTTATGCTAGAACTGTGGCTGTGTCGACGCGTACGCCTACACCCATAGTGCTAGAAACAGCGATCTTCTTAAAGTACACGCCTTTAGAGCTTGCTGGTTTTGCTTTTTGCAAAGCATCTGCCAAAGCAACCAAGTTCTCTTGCAAATCAGCGACAGTAAAGTTTGCACGGCCGATTGTTGCATGCACAACACCACCTTTGTCAGTACGGTATTGAACTTGACCGGCTTTTGCGTTTTTAACCGCTTCAGCAACATTCGGAGTTACAGTACCTACTTTCGGGTTAGGCATCATGCCACGTGGACCCAAGATTTGACCCAATTGACCAACGATACGCATTGCATCTGGAGATGCAATCACAATATCAAAGTCCATTACGCCAGCTTTAATTTGTTCAGCCAAATCGTCAAAACCAACGATGTCTGCACCAGCTGCTTTAGCCAATTCAACGTTCGCGCCTTGTGTAAACACAGCAACACGTACAGTTTTACCGGTACCTTTTGGCAACACCACCGCACCACGAACAACTTGGTCGGATTTACGTGGGTCAACACCAAGGTTGAAAGATACGTCAACTGATTCGTTAAATTTCGCAGTAGCCGCAGATTGCACCAAGGCAATTGCCTCTGCTACTGGGTAGAATTTGTTGCGATCAACAGTTGCATTCAGAGCTGCAAGACGCTTAGAAACCTTAGCCATTTACACGCCCTCCACGGTAATACCGATTGAACGTGCAGAACCCGCAAGAATACGTACTGAAGCGTCCATATCAGCACCAGTCAAGTCGTTTTGCTTAGTTTTAACGATTTCTTCAAGTTGAGCACGAGTCACAACACCAACCTTGTCAGTATGTGGGCGTGAAGAACCTTTAGTGATACCAGCAGCTTTCTTCAACAGAATAGTTGCAGGAGGCGATTTCATCACGAAAGTGAATGATTTATCTGCATATGCAGTAATTACCACTGGAATTGGCAAGCCAGGCTCAACACCTTGGGTTGCAGCATTAAATGCTTTACAAAATTCCATAATATTCAAACCACGCTGACCCAAAGCCGGACCGATTGGTGGCGATGGATTTGCTTTACCAGCGGGCACTTGCAGCTTTACATAGCCGACAATTTTTTTAGCCACGATACAACTCCTAAAAAACGGGTCAAACGCTGGAAAATATCCAGCTCCCCAAACATCAACGCATTACTGCGTCAGCCTACACAAATCAAATCTTCTCGACTTGTGAAAATTCCAGATCAACCGGAGTAGCTCGACCAAAAATCATCACCGACACCTTCAGGCGACTCTTCTCATAGTCAATCACTTCAACGGTTGCGTTAAAGTCGGCAAATGGGCCATCCGTTACACGCAATGACTCACCTACTTCAAACAATACTTTCGGACGCGGCTTCTCAACGCCTTCTTGCACTTGCTGCATCATGCGCTCAACTTCTCGCGCAGGAATTGGCATTGGTTTAGTGCCGCTACCGCCAATAAAACCAGTCACTTTTGGCGTACTTTTCACCAAGTGCCAGCTGTCGTCGGTCATGTCCATCTCTACAAAGACATAACCTGGATAAAATTTACGCTCAGTGAGCGTTTTTTTACCGTTTTTAATTTCCATCACTTCTTCGACTGGAACTAAAATTTGGCCAAATAAATGGCCCATATCCAGCCGACTAATTTTTTCAATCAATGCTTTCTGAACGCTCTTTTCAAAGCCAGAATACGCATGTACTACATACCAACGCATACCCATCGTTAACACTCCGTTTATTTACCGCGACCGAGCACGATATCGTAAAACAACCAAGCGAGACCAGAGTCAACCGCCCACATAAACAGAGATAAAACACTAACAAATAAGAAAACAACCGCAGTCACCTGCCAAGTTTCTTTCTTGCTAGGCCAAACAACCTTCTGCGCTTCTTTAACCGAATCACGAGCATAGTCAACAAATGTGCGGCCCAAAGTGGTGAACCACATTACTACACCTGCTGCAATCAAGCCCACAGCGACAGACACAGAACCCAAAAAGGATTGCCCTGCCGGAACCATATAAAAACCAGCCACACCCAACAACACCAACGAAAGGGCAGCTACTATCTTCACTCGTTCTATGCTTTGCATTGCTTTATCTGCGACCCATAAAACAGAGCCGCTCCTTCTCAGGAACGGCTCCGTTGATATATTGTGGCAGGCGAGGGGGGTCTCGAACCCACAACCCCCGGTTTTGGAGACCGGTACTCTACCAATTGAGCTACTCGCCTACGGAGAGGGCATAACTATAACAGCGTTACACCCTTTTTACAACCTTTTTATACCAAAATTGTTGCTACAACACCTGCACCAACAGTACGACCACCTTCACGAATCGCGAAGCGCAAACCTTGCTCCATCGCAACTGGGCAGATCAAAGTTACAGTGATAGATACGTTGTCACCAGGCATTACCATTTCAGTACCTTCTGGCAACTCAATCGCGCCAGTCACGTCAGTTGTACGGAAGTAGAACTGTGGACGGTAGTTACTAAAGAATGGCGTATGACGACCACCTTCATCTTTAGACAAAACGTAGATCTCTGCAGTGAACTTAGTGTGCGGAGTGATTGAACCTGGTTTTGCCAAAACTTGACCACGTTGAACGTCTTCACGCTTAGTACCACGGAGCAAGGCACCGATGTTGTCACCTGCTTGACCTTGGTCAAGCAATTTACGGAACATCTCAACACCAGTACAAGTCGTCTTAACAGTTGGAACGATACCAACGATCTCGATCTCTTCACCCACTTTAACGATACCGCGTTCAACACGACCAGTCACAACAGTACCACGACCAGAGATTGAGAACACGTCCTCAACTGGCATCAAGAATGTACCGTCGATTGCGCGCTCTGGCTCAGGAATGTAAGTATCCAAAGCATCTGCCAAGCGGAAGATGGCTGGCTCGCCGTATTCTGATTGGTCACCTTCAAGCGCCAAACGTGCAGAACCAGTAATAACTGGAGTGTCATCACCAGGGAAATCGTATTTAGACAACAAATCACGAATTTCCATTTCAACCAATTCAAGCAACTCAGCATCATCAACCAAGTCAGCTTTGTTCATGAATACGATGATGTATGGAACACCAACTTGACGAGACAACAAGATGTGCTCGCGAGTTTGTGGCATAGGACCGTCGGCCGCAGAAACAACCAATACTGCGCCGTCCATCTGAGCGGCACCAGTAATCATGTTTTTCACGTAGTCCGCGTGACCTGGGCAGTCAACGTGTGCGTAGTGACGGATTTCAGTTTCGTATTCAACGTGCGCAGTATTAATCGTAATACCACGTGCTTTTTCTTCTGGCGCGCTATCAATTGATGCGTAATCTTTAGCAATACCACCGAATTTTTTCGACAGAATTGTAGTAATCGCAGCTGTCAGCGTTGTTTTGCCATGATCCACGTGACCGATTGTACCCACGTTAACGTGCGGCTTTGTCCGCGTAAACTTTTCCTTAGCCATTGCTTATTTCCTTCTCGAGATCTTGAAATAAATTAATAACTGACAACTGTTGGAGCCGATGATGAGAATTGAACTCACGACCTCTCCCTTACCAAGGGAGTGCTCTACCCCTGAGCTACATCGGCAAAAACTGGAGCGGGTGAAGGGAATCGAACCCTCGTCGTAAGCTTGGAAGGCTTCTGCTCTACCATTGAGCTACACCCGCATGACTTATTCCTGTGATTCGCCCTTACTGTCGCAAGCTCGACAATTGGGTTTCTGGTGGCGGGGGAAGGATTCGAACCTTCGAAGGCAGAGCCGCCGGATTTACAGTCCGGACCCGTTGACCGCTGGGGTAACCCCGCCACAGAGAGCCAGCATTATGAACAGAGCCCCCAAAGACGTCAAATAGTTTTGACTATTTTGACTTAATTTTCTAGGTAAAAATAGCTAACGCACTCATTTTATTACGTAAATATTTTTACTCTACTGCGCCTATAGCATGCTTTTCTTACCATTAGACCAAACCAACAAAACCAACCCGAAGATAATCATCGGCAGCGACAGCAATTGCCCCATACTTAAATTCATCGCAAGCAAGCCCAAAAAGTCATCTGGCTCACGTGCAAATTCGGCGATAAAACGGAACGCACCATAACCAATCAAAAATAACGCAGAAATTTGCCCAGTCGCTCTGGGCTTGGCTGAATAGCGCCACAAAATCACAAACAGCAATACCCCTTCCAACGCAAATTGATACAGTTGAGAGGGATGTCGCGGCAAACCATCCATTGCTTGCGGAAAAATCATCGCCCACGGCGTCGCCGCATCAGTCACTCGCCCCCACAATTCGCCATTAATGAAGTTCCCCAACCGCCCTGCGGCCAAACCCAGCGGAACCAATGGCGCAATAAAATCAGTCACCTGAAAAAAACTTCGATTGGTTTTGCGACCAAACAAGGCCATCGCCACCAACACCCCCAAAAATCCGCCATGAAAAGCCATTCCGCCTTCCCAGACCTTTAGAATATCGAATGGATGTGCCAAATAAAATGCAGGTTTGTAAAACAACACATACCCTAAGCGCCCCCCCAAAATCACACCCATGACACCATAGAAGAGCAAGTCATCCATTTCGCTCGTCTGCCACCCCGGCGGATTGCCTCTTCGTATCCGCCAGCGCCCCAACATCACAAACAAAACGAATCCGATTAAGTACATCAGACCGTACCAGTGCACACCAAATCCGCCATAAATATGGATGGCGACCGGATCAAATTGCGGATGAACTAACATAATCAGCCTCTAAAAGTGAGGCCGCGATTATACCGCCAGACACTTCACTTCTATCAGCTTTTCGTATTACAGACACAAAGACAATTTACCTTGCGCACTTCTGAAAACCTGTATTGCTTTTTTTTCGCTACAATCTACTCACTATTCGCACACCGCAAAAGGAAACGACATGCCAACCTATCGCTCACGCACCACGACTCACGGCCGTAATATGGCCGGCGCCCGCGCCCTTTGGCGCGCCACTGGCATGAAAGACGGCGACTTCGACAAGCCCATTATCGCTGTTTGCAACTCATTTACCCAGTTCGTCCCTGGTCACGTTCACCTACACAATCTGGGCCAATTGGTGGCTCGTGAAATCGAAAAAGCGGGTGGCGTCGCCAAAGAATTCAACACGATTGCCGTTGATGACGGCATCGCCATGGGTCATGGCGGCATGCTGTATAGCCTGCCAAGCCGCGATTTAATTGCGGATTCAGTCGAATACATGGTCAACGCCCATTGCGCCGACGCAATCGTATGCATTTCAAACTGCGACAAAATTACCCCCGGCATGTTAATGGCATCTTTACGCCTCAATATCCCAGTTATTTTCGTTTCTGGTGGCCCAATGGAAGCGGGCAAAGTGAACTGGAATGGCGAAATTCGCAAGCTCGACTTGGTTGATGCGATGGTCGAAGCCGCCGACAGCCGTGTCAGCGATGAAGAAGTCGCCGCCGTTGAACGTAGCGCCTGCCCGACCTGTGGTTCGTGCTCTGGCATGTTTACCGCTAACTCAATGAACTGCCTCACCGAAGCACTCGGTCTTTCATTACCAGGCAACGGTTCAATGCTCGCCACACACGGCGATCGCAAGCAATTATTCCTACAAGCAGGCCGCACCATTGTTGAGCTAGCCAAACGTTACTATGAGCAAGGCGACGAATCGGTCTTGCCACGCAATATCGCCACCTTCAAAGCGTTTGAAAACGCGATTGCGCTCGACATCGCGATGGGCGGCTCAACCAATACCGTATTGCACTTACTCGCTGCCGCCAACGAAGCCGGTGTTGATTTCAAAATGGCCGACATCGATCGCATGAGCCGCAAAGTACCCTGCCTCGCCAAAGTCGCCCCAGCCACACAGAAATACCATATGGAAGACGTACACCGCGCTGGCGGCGTGATCGGCATCTTAGCCGAACTTGATCGTGCGGGCTTAATCCATCGTGACGTCCCTACCGTTCACGCCAAAACCATGGGCGCAAGCTTAGATCAATGGGACGTCATCAAAAACTCACCCGATAGCTTGGCACACTTGATGTATCGCGCAGCCCCCGGCGGCGTAGCCACCACGATTGCATTCAGCCAAAGCATGCGCTGGCCTGAATTAGATTTGGATCGTGAAAATGGCTGCATCCGCAGCAAAGAACACGCTTACTCGCAAGACGGCGGCATCGCAGTCCTATACGGCAACATCGCCGAACGCGGCTGCATCGTCAAAACCGCTGGCGTAGACGATTCGATCCTGAAATTTACCGGGCGCGCACGCGTTTACGAATCACAAGACGATGCCGTTGCTAGTATTTTGGCCGATGAAGTCGTTGCGGGTGACGTTGTCATCATTCGCTACGAAGGCCCGAAAGGCGGCCCTGGCATGCAAGAAATGCTCTACCCAACGTCATACCTCAAATCAAAAGGCCTCGGCAAAGCGTGCGCCCTACTCACTGACGGTCGCTTCTCGGGCGGCACATCCGGCTTATCGATTGGCCACGCCAGCCCAGAAGCCGCCGAAGGTGGTGCGATTGGCTTGGTGGAAGAAGGCGATACGATTGAAATTGATATTCCAAATCGCAGCATCAATCTCAAAATTGACGCCGCAGCACTCGATGCTCGCCGCGCAGCGATGAATGCTCGCGGCAAAGACGCATGGAAACCGGTTAGCCGCGAACGCTTTGTCAGCGCAGCGCTACGCGCCTACGCCGCGATGACCACCAGTGCCGACACTGGCGCAGTGCGCGATGTCAGCCAAGTGGAACGCAAAGATTAAATTGCATTGCATCCAACAAAAAAGACAGCCTCGGCTGTCTTTTTTTTATTAGGTATTGCACTACAGGCATTCACCTCAAAGCGCTAGCGGACAATACCCCAGATAACAAAAAACCCGCCGAACTTGCATTCGCGGGCTTTTGCTCGGTTTAAACCGAAATTCTGGTGGCTCGTCGCGGAATCGAACCACGGACACGCGGATTTTCAATCCGCTGCTCTACCAACTGAGCTAACGAGCCATGCTACTAGAGCATTTGAAAAAGGGTCTAGCCAGTAGCTAGACCCTTGAATACTTGGTGGCTCGTCGCGGAATCGAACCACGGACACGCGGATTTTCAATCCGCTGCTCTACCAACTGAGCTAACGAGCCATTCGAAACACTGCTTCGTTTCGAAGAGCCGCAATTAAACACCACCCAGCGCTCAGCGTCAACTCTTTTGATGGATTTGTTTTGATTAGCGGAAGTACAATCTAATAAATGATTGTTTTACCGTGTTTTTATTTTTTCAATCTGCGGCACTATTTTTATGTCTCGGCGTCAAATCAAACTGCCTCAGCGTTAAGCACCACAGAAGGATTTCATTTTGGAAAGTTTAGACCTCATCATTTGGCTGCTCGGTGGTGTGATGATATTCGGCGGCTTAGCCGGCACCATACTACCGCTACTACCCTCTACGCCACTAATGTTTGCTGGCATGGTCTTGCTGGCATGGCACGATCAGTTTCTACGGGTTGGCTGGCTCTCACTACTGCTGCTATTCGTGCTGATGCTGCTTTCCTGCGTGCTGGACTATTTTGCTGGCGCAATTGGCGCCAAGCGCGTTGGTGCCAGTCAAGCCGCCGTCTGGGGTGCTTTAATTGGCTCAGTGATTGGCATTTTGGGCGGAATTCCGGGGATGATTTTAGGTCCTTTCCTCGGCGCGGCAGCGGGTGAGTTGTATGCACGCCAAGACCTACTACGAGCAGGCAAAGTCGGGGTTGCCAGTGGTATCGGAATGCTATTAGGAGCTATTGCCAAAGTAGGACTTGCCCTAGCCATGCTCGGCGTTTTTATCTTTGCTTGGTTGATTTAAACCGCATCTGCTGCGCTTGCTGCAGCGCGTACAGCGCACGACGAGAGACAATGACTTATATGTATATCGCTAACTGCTTTGATTAGCAAAGACTCTAGCGATATACATCAAACCCAGCGACGTAACCAGAAAAACAAGCTTAACATGATGGCAATCGCCCCCATCAAGCCCAGCACAGCATAGTAACCGCCCGCCCAATGCAGCTCTGGCATATTGTCAAAATTCATACCATAGATACCGGCGATCAAGGTGAGCGGCATAAAAATGGTGGTGATTACCGTCAGCATCCGCATTTGCTCATTTAAGCGCTGTGATTGCAAAGACAAATACATTTCTTGCAAGCCCGCGGCGACCTCGCGCAAAGACTCCACCGTCTCAATCAATTGCACCGTGTGATCGTAGGCATCACGTAAATACAGCTGAGTTTCGCTATGAAAAAAATCAGCATCATCACGTTGCAAAGTATTAAGTACCTCGCGCATCGGCCATAGACTACGTTTGATGTACTGCAATCCTCGGCGCAAATCTTGCACTTCACTCATTTGCTCGGGCGATGGTGATGCATTAATCGCCTCATCTAAGCTCTCGCTCCGTTCACCGAGCTGTTCTAGCACCAAGAAATAGCGATCAACTAATTTATCCAGCAAAGAATAAACCAAATAATCTGGGCCTAATTTACGGATTTGCGATTCACTACTGCGCAAAGTTTCCCGAATGGCCGCAAACGTGCCGGTCGGCTTTTCTTGAAAAGTCAGCACAAATCCGCGGCCAACGATAATACTGACCTGCTCGCTACCGAGCTGACCTTCCTCATCCACACTCACTAAACGCGCAGTAATAAATAAATACTCGCCGTATTGCTCAACTTTGGGGCGTTGCTGGGTATTTAGAATGTCTTCGAGTACCAAAGGGTGCAATTTAAAGCGCTTGCCGATTAGCTTAAGAAGTTCGTGATTTTCCAAACCATGTACATTGAGCCATAAGGTTGAATATTTGGGCTGATAATCGCGCCCCGATTCAAGATCATCAAACGTCGTTTCCAGAAAATCAGCAGGTTCTGGACCAAATTCGATCAAAGTAGCAAGGGTAGGATTGGGGGCTTGATGACCAACATACTGCATGGTGCCGGGCGCAGCACCCGCCTTATCGGCCGCAAGATGCGCTTTTACACGCTGACGACGGGACTGATCTGTAGATTTATGCCCATGTTTTGCCATGCTTTCATTTCCTCATTCAAGGCGTATAAGGTCAGTGGATGCGCCTCCAGCCACGCCGCATCGAGCTCTAAGCAATAACCTTCGGCACAATGGGATAACAATCCCAGCGGCGGCGCTTCGTCAAGGCGAGCGCGATAAAATAACACTGCCAAGCGCAGGCACAAAATCGCATCCCATTCCGCTGGCTTAATTTCTAAATTCGCGAGCTTATTTAAGCTGCCTGCGTGCGCCAATACCAAGCGTGACAGCCAAATTTGCTCTCGGCGGGAAAACCCGGGCATATCAGCGTACTGCAAAATATAAGCCGAATGTTTATGGTAGCTCGCATGCGCAATCGAGCGCCCCACTTCATGCAAGGCAGCCGCCATGGTTAAATTGCGCGCTAACACCGCGTCATCCGATTGCGTTTCGCCGCGCAAACTATCAAATAACGCCGCCGCCAATTGAGAAACCCGATAAGCCTGCGGGCCGTCCACATGGTAGCGACGCTGAAAGAAATCAACCGTGCGGTCACGCACATCGTACTGTGTTTGACGCTGCACCAAGTCGTACAAAACCCCATCGCGCAGCGCGCCATAGGTAATCGACATCCGTTCGATGCCCAGCATATCAAACGCCGCATGCATAATCGCAAAACCACCGGGCAACACGGGTCGTCGGTCATCACGCAGACCATTCAGTTGCAACTGATCGATATGTCCTGCCGCAATCATTTTCTCACGCAGCGCAGCCATACCTTCACGCGTAATTCCCAGTGCAGACAAATCGTTTAACTCTAAAATATCCGCTAATGAACGCGCCGTCCCCGAGGTGCCAATTGCGCGCTGCCATTCGCCCGAATAAAAAGTTGGCACTAGCGGTAAAAACGCACCGCGCGCCGCTAGCTCGGCCGCTTCCATTCGTTCGCGAGTAATGATGCCGTCTGGAAAATAACGCGCACTCCAGCCGACGCAACCCAATTGAATACTTTCAGTACTAAACGAGCGGTATTGGCTACCAATAATGAGTTCTGTAGAGCCTCCACCAATATCGACGACCAAGCGTCGCTCTTTGGTACTGGGCAAACTATGCGCCGCACCGATATAAATTAAACGCGCTTCTTCACGACCGGCAATAATTTCAATCGGAAAACCTAGGGCAGCTTCAGCCTGCGGGAGAAAATCAGCGCTATTCTTCGCAACACGGAAGGTATTGGTGGCAACGGCTCGCACACATTGCGGAGGCAAGCCAATCAGACGCTCGCCAAAGCGACCTAAAGCCTCGACCATCTCGTTGATCGCCTCTGGCGTCAGACAACCTTGCGCATCCAAACCAGCACCGAGACGGACAGTTTCTTTTAAAGAATCAAGGGGAAACAAAGAACCTTCGACCACCCGAGCGACTTGCAGGCGAAAGCTGTTGGAGCCGAGATCAACAGCGGCAATGACAGAACAGTCGCTCATTCGATATTCACTCCAGTAGGTCGCAAGCTTGCGGGCATAACAATACGTGCTACGCCGCGCAATGGCAAATACCAAATAAAGAAAGGGTGGCCAAAGCCACCCTTTCTTGGTCTTGCGCAGTAAAACCTGACGCAGAGCGCCCAAGCTTCCCGATTATTTCAACGCAACCGCATCCACTTCAGCTTGAGTTTTATGACGAATATCTTGGCCTTTGACCAAGTAAATCACGTGCTCAGCGACATTTACCGCCAAATCACCAATCCGCTCGATCGCTTTGGCTACCCACAAGATATCCAAAATCAAAGTGATTGAACGCGGATCTTCCATCATCACCGTGATTAATTGACGATGCAAAGACGAGTATTCTTGATCCAATTGTGCATCAGCACGAATCACTTCGGATGCCGTTGCCGAATCCATACGCGCAAACGAATCCAAAGCATTGCTCAACATTTCCAAAGCCAAATCAGCAATGTGATTCAGATCATGGAAACGCGGCACTTGCAAACGACCTGAATCATAAATGTTTTTAGCACGTTTACAGATACGATACGCTTTATCGCCAATGCTTTCCAAGTCCTCAACCGATTTGATCACCGTCATCACCATACGCAAATCAGTAGCAGCAGGTTGGCGACGCGCAATCATGTGCACGCACATATCGTCGAGCTTGACGTGCATTTCATTCACAGTTGCTTCTTGTGCCATCACTTTGTCGATGATTTCGATATCACCAGAAGCCAAAGCCTGCATTGCTAAACGGACTTGCTCTTCGACCAAACCGGCCATGCCCATAACTTGTGAGCGAATTGCCTCCAAGTCGGCATCAAACTGCTTTGAAATATGTTCTGACATGACACGGTTCTCCAGTGTGTTAATCAATGCAAAATACCAGCTTTTTATTACAATACTGTTTCATCTGCAGTTCAGGCGATCATTTAAGTAAGAATACAAAATTTTCCCAGCAAGGCGCAAAGTCGAAGACAGTACACTTTGTACAGCGAGACGAAGCAACGTAGCTGGGGAAGTTTTGTCATAACAATTATTTAATTGTTTTTACACCATTTGCGGTTCCAAGCAGCAGCACGTCAGCACGGCGATGGGCAAACAAACCATTGGTCACTACCCCAACGATTTGATTGAGTTTAGTTTCTAACTCTGTCGCTTGGCTAATCGAAAGTCCATGCACATCAATAATGATATTGCCATTATCGGTAATGACGCCTTCGCGATACGCTGGATGACCACCTAGCTTCACAATTTCTCGCGCCACATGCGAGCGCGCCATTGGAATGACTTCAACTGGCAACGGAAATTTGCCCAGCACATCAACCAATTTACTCTCGTCGCAGATGCAAATAAACTGTTCTGCGACCGCGGCAATGATTTTTTCCCGCGTCAGCGCTGCACCGCCACCTTTGAGCATTTGCAATTGATGATTGATTTCATCAGCGCCATCGACGTATACCGGCAGCTCATTAATCGTATTCAGATCAAATACCGGAATGCCGTGGGATTTCAAACGCGCCACACTGGCCTCCGATGAGGACACCGCACCTTGAATTTGCCCCTTAATTTCCGCCAACGCATCAATAAAGTAATTCGCGGTCGAACCGGTACCCACACCAACGATACAATTTTCTGGCACATAAGCAATCGCAGCGCGGCCAACGGCTTCTTTCAATTCATTTTGCGTCATCAGGGAAACTCCTTAGTTTGGCGATTATAAGCAGACAGCGCAATTTTAGGGTATTTTTACCCGTTCGCACCGAAAACCACCGCTAGAGTTGTGACGCATCAAACACCAGCGTGCAAATCAACCGCGCAACGTCGAGTCAATCTTCAGGCAAAGCACCGCAACAGATGATTCGACCTGTTCTCGGCTTGCTACTGCGCAAGAAATTTTTGCTATTTTTTTATAAGGAGGATAAATACTGGCGAATCCCATCAAGCAACATTTGCACGGCGATCGCAGTCAAAATCAAGCCCATCAAGCGTTCAAACGCCGTCGTCACCTGCTCGCCCAAGACCTGAGAAATTTTCTCAGAGAATGCCAAGGTCAAGGCACAAACTAGCATCGTCAATGCTAAAGCAGCCACCCACACCCACAGCCGCTCAGGATCACGCGACACCAGCAATAGCACCGTTGCTAATGCCGAAGGACCAGCCAAGAGTGGAATTGCCAGTGGCACGATATACGGTTCACCATCATTAGTATCGCCAAACACCCCGTCAGGGTGCGGAAACACCATCCGCAAGGCAATCAAAAATAAAATCACTCCACCCGCAATACCCAGCGAAGTTTGCGATAAGTGCATCACTTGCAGAAATTTCTGCCCGAACACCATAAACAGCAAGAGCACTAAAAACGCGACGCTCACTTCGCGAGCAATCATCCGCCAGCGCCGCGCCTGAGGGACTTTTTTCATCATAGCGACGAATAAAGGAATCCCCCCCAAGGGGTCGGTCACCAAGAGCAATAAGATAAAAGCAGAGAGAAAAGTTTGCGATTCCATGGCTGCAGTGTACACCGAGTACCGCGTCATCGTGATACGGGAAAGTCAGGAGTTCACCAACCGCGCCCGGCCTTCATATTTCGCTAAAAGCAGAAAGCAGAAAGCAGAAAGCAGAAAGCAGAAAGCAGAAAGCAGAAAGCATATCATCAGGGTATATATCATTAGGTCATGTTGGAAATATGCTAGAGTAATATACCCATCAAAACAATACTCAAGTCAACTCGCGCTGCAGTTGTAAAATTCGGCTATTATTTTCTAACTCGGCAATCCGCTGTTGATGGCTGGCGGTGATTTTTACCGTACGAGGGCGATGTAATGCGGTCAGTTTCGCCAATAAAGGCACTGCGTCTTTAGCCTGCTGGCACTGCAAAAACCATTGCACCAAGGCTGTATTGCATCGCAAAACGATCTGGCTAAGCTGAACCCGCTCAGCCAACGTTAAAGCCTGCTGCAACACCGTTTCCGTTTTCGGGTCATTCAACGCCAATAACACCTCACCTAATGCGGCCAAAGCATGAATTTGTCCCCACAAATTAGCATTCTCAGTACTTAATTCGTAAGCCGTCTCTAACTCGACCTTGGCCTGCGGCAACAAGCCCTGCTTAGCGTGAATCGCGCCGCGGTAATAGATAATTTCTGCCGACCATACTTTATTTGGCACCGACAATAATTGCTCAGCGCAATCAAGCTCCGCCAAGGCCTGCGTATAGCGCTGCAAACGTAGGTAATCGCTCACCACATACAAGTGTGTTTCGCACGTAAGATAAGAATCGCCCAATACTTTGGCCATTTTCAAAGCCATTTGATTGTAATGCAGCGACGCTTTGTCATCGCCAAAGCCAATATAAACTTGGCTAATTGCCAGATACACTTTGGCGCACTGGGCAAGATCTTTGGTATCGCGTGCAATCACTAAAGCATCCGACCACTGCTCCAGTGCCAGCAAAGGCTCTTCTGTCAGCAACAGCGAAGTTCCCAGTAAAATCAGTGCCTTGGTCGCAAAAGCCAAAGAACCGGCCTGCCGATATTGAGTCACCGCCGCCGCAAATGCCGTTTGAGCGAGGCGGTGTTCACAGGAATGCTGATGGGCATGACCCAAGATTTCGAGTGCAATGCCGTATAAATGAGCATCGCCTTTAGCTTGCTGTACCCATTCGCTGGCGACTTCAAACCGCGGAGGCGAGCCACACTCAGCATTTCTTAACGCACAAGTGAGCGCTGTGGCAAACTCAGTTTGATTTCCCTTCACACTCATGCTTGCTCCTCCCACACTACCGCACCAGCACCTCGGCGCATCGCTAAATACAGCGCTAAATCTGCGCGCAACTGCAGCACATCAACATGATCTCCGGTTTGAAATGCGGTGCAACCAAAACTCACTGTCAACGCCTCTGGTAATTGCGTGCAATCGAGCAGCGCGACTTCACGCTGAATCATGTCGATCAAATGCTGTACCGGTGCTTTCTCAGCCAAAGGCAATAACAATCTAAATTCGCTATTATTGGCAGCCACCAATACGCCGTCTGCAGGGCAGCAGCGCCGCAACACATTGGCAATTCGCAACACGGATTCGTTGGCCACCTCATCGCCCATCACATCGCGCAGATGCGTCGATTGATCGACCCCCATATGAATCACACACAGCGCATGGGTTTGCTGCGCTTGCGCTAATAAATCTTCCCAGCGCGCCTGTAAATAGCGCAAATTGTGTAAACCCGTTAAAGAGTCACGATACGTCGCGCTTTCTAAGCGCTGTACTTGTTCGATTTGCTGGGCATTTTTGTGCTGCAGTACGTCAATTTCAATTTCGCTAATCGTTTGTTGCAACTTGAGTTCAATGCTCAATAAACGTCGTGGCGTTTTTTTTACTGTTTTTTGCTCTGCTTGCAGCGCAAGCGCTGCTTGGTAAAACTCGGCGGCAGCCACATAGTGCGCCAAGCGCTCGCAGCACTGCGCTAAGGCGAGCAATAGCGCCTCATGCAAATGATTGCTACTCGATAAGGCCAGTGCCTGCTTGGCCTGCTCGACCGCGCCAACTAAACCGTCAATCGTCGGCAACTGTAAGTGCACTTCTAAAATTGCCAAATGCAAAGCCAGCGCATCAGCTTCAGTCACCGCACTCACAGCTGCGGTATATTGCTGCAAGGCAAGTAACCACTGCTGTTGCAGCCGATACAACCTTGCCGACTCTTCCAACAACACCGGATCAGCAGCCAGGCCTGCAAATGACAAGGCGGCTTGCTGAAGCACCAAAGCCGTCGTTTCTTCCCCCATCGCCCACAAATCAGCAGCCAAACCCAGTTGCGCCGAGCATCGCTGTTTGTCACAGCGCGCGAGCGCCAAAGCACGTTGGTGCAAGGCCAGCGCCGTCGCGTACTCCCCCGCTTCATGCTCCAGATTGGCAATCGCGAGCCAATAACCCGCCTCGTCGCCCTTGCTGTTTTGCGCCAAAGCCAAGCCATCTAACAAGGCCTGCATTGCCCGCTTGGGATGACCTTGCCGCTGTAGCACTCGCCCAATTGCTAATTTGTCCATTACTCACACACCCAATTCAACGCGACTGCAAACGCCACACATAAAAAAAGCCCCGCAAACAGCGAGGCTTTTTCTTGAACGTGGCTGTTACCAAGCGCCAATGTACTCCAAAATACCTTCAGCGGCATTACGGCCTTCATAAACGGCGCGCACAACAAGATCTGCACCACGAACTTGGTCGCCACCGGCGAAGATTTTCGGGTTAGACGTTTGGTGCTTGAAGGTTTGCTTGTCGCTCGCAAGCGTGCGCCCCCAGTCATCGGTTTTCACGCCCTGTGCCTCAAACCAGCTTTCTGGCTCAGCCGAGAAACCAAACGCAACCACCACGTGATCGCAATTCACCACACGCTCTGAGCCCGCGATCAATTCTGGACGACGACGGCCTTTTTCATCCGGAGCGCCCAATTGCGTCGACACCAAAGTCAATGCCAAGCTGCCATCGGCATTTTGCTCGATTTTCACTGGCTGGCTGTTCCACTGGAATTCAACGCCTTCTTCTTTAGCATTCGCTACTTCGCGCTTCGAGCCTGGCATGTTTTCTTCGTCACGGCGGTAAGCACAAATCACACTGGCTGCACCTTGGCGAATCGAAGTGCGGTTGCAATCCATGGCGGTATCACCACCACCGAGCACCACCACACGTTTACCTTGCATAGAAACAAAAGCTTCTTCGCCCAGTGTACCCATGCTATTACGCACATTATTAATCAAGAACGGCAGTGCTTCGATCACGCCGGGCAACTCTTCACCAGCAAAGCCGCCTTTCATGTATTTGTACGCGCCCATACCCATAAATACGGCATCGTAATCAGCGAGCAATTCTTCGATACTTACGTCGGTACCGATTTCAGTATTCAGGCGAAACTCAACGCCCATTTCTTCCATGATTTTACGGCGCGTTGCGATAACGTCTTTTTCCAGTTTGAATTCTGGAATACCGAAAGTGAGCAAGCCACCGATTTCTTCGTAACGATCAAACACCACGGGCGTTACACCATTACGCACCAAGATATCCGCACAACCCAAGCCTGCTGGACCTGCGCCAATGACGGCGACTTTTTTACCCGTTTGAATCACACCCGACATATCAGGACGCCAGCCGGCTTTGAACGCTTCGTCGGTAATGTATTTTTCGACCGAACCAATCGATACCGCACCGGCATCAACTTGATTGAGCGTGCATGCGCCTTCACACAAGCGATCTTGCGGGCAAACGCGGCCACAGATTTCTGGTAGCGAGTTGGTTTTATGGCTCAACTCAGCCGCTTCAAACAATTTGCCTTCGTCCACCAATTTCAACCAGTGTGGAATGTGGTTGTGCACTGGGCACTCCCATGAGCAATACGGATTACCACAGGACAAGCAGCGACCCGCTTGCTCACCCGAAGTTGTTTTATCCAGCGGCGTGTAGATTTCTTTAAAGACAAATTTACGCTTTTCAACCGCGACTTTATCGCCAGGGTTGCGCGCGACATTCAGAAACTGAAATACGTCTGACATTGTATTACCTCTGTGAGGAGTGAGGAGTGAGGGGTGAGGTGTAAACCTCGAACTCCCAAACCACCCATCCTTAATCCATTCACTTTCGCGCGAGAAGGAGGCTGGGTTTTACCCCTAACACCTCACACCTCCCGCCTCACACATTAGTCTTTCAACAAAGCATCCAACTTGGCCACTTTTGGTTTTACCAACCAGAAGTAGTCCACCGCTTCATCAAAGTTAGCCAGCAACTCAGCGCCCTTGCTCGAACCCGTCAATGCCACGTGAGCAGTGATTTTGTCTTTCAGGAAGGCACGGATCGCACCGTAGGCTTCACCATTGATCAGATTGGTATCAATCAATTCATTGTTGTAGCGATAGGCGAATTTTTGATTTGGATCGTAAACCAGCGCAAAACCACCAGTCATACCGGCGCCAAAGTTATAACCGGTTTCGCCGAGCACCACGACGCAGCCACCAGTCATGTATTCACAACCATGGTCACCCACGCCTTCGATCACTGCGGTCGCACCTGAGTTCCGCACCGCGAAGCGCTCACCGGCCATACCCGCCGCAAACAATTCACCGCCAGTTGCGCCGTACAGACACGTATTACCAGCAATCACCGCGTCGCTTGAAGCGAACTCACTACCCACTGGTGGATAGATAATCACTTGACCGCCGTTCATACCTTTACCAACGTAATCGTTAGCGTCACCCGCCAATTCGATCGTCAAGCCTTTCGCATTCCAAACACCCAGCGATTGACCTGCAGAGCCATTCAATTTGATATGCAATGAGCCATCCGGCAAGCCCGCTGCGCCGTGCGCTTTAGCGATCTCACCCGACAAACGCGCACCGATTGAACGGTGAATATTGCGTACATCGTATTCAAAGCTCTGTTTCGCGCCGGCTTTAATACCCGCCAATGCATCACGAACCATTTCTTCGGCCAACTCGCCTTTATCGAATGACGGATTGCTTGCTTCAACGCAGAAACGTGGCACTGAATCTGGCGTCGTACCTTGGCTCAACAGCGCGCTCATCGCGAGTTTCTTCTGTTTCTCAGTGACGCCTTCGATTAAGCCCAGCAATTCAGTACGGCCCACTAAGTCTTCAAATTTACGGATGCCCAAGGCCGCC
Source organism: Deefgea chitinilytica (assembly GCF_016881405.1). GTDB lineage: Bacteria > Pseudomonadota > Gammaproteobacteria > Burkholderiales > Chitinibacteraceae > Deefgea > Deefgea chitinilytica. The sequence goes on along the minus strand of NZ_WOFE01000003.1, from coordinate 339,550 downwards.
ATCAATTCACGCGTTTCTTGCGCGATGAACGTGAAATAATTGACGACCATTTCTGGCAAGCCGATAAAGAACTTGCTGCGCAATTTGATTTCTTGCGTTGCCACGCCCGTCGCGCAATTGTTCAAGTGGCAAATCCGCAAGAATTTGCAACCCAAAGCCACCATCGGGCCAGTACCAAAGCCGAAGCTCTCAGCACCCATAATTGCAGCTTTCACAACGTCCATACCGGTTTTTAGACCACCGTCGGCTTGCACGCGAACCCGGCCACGCAAACCGTTGGCACGCAATACTTGCTGTGCTTCGGTCAGTCCCAATTCAAATGGTGACCCAGCGTATTTCACTGAAGCCAGCGGCGAAGCAGCGGTTCCGCCATCATACCCCGAGATCGTGATCAAATCAGCGTAGGCTTTTGCCACACCCGCCGCAATCGTACCAACACCTGGTTCTGCGACCAACTTCACTGAAACCAAAGCTTCTGGATTGACCTGTTTCAAGTCAAAAATCAACTGCGCCAAATCTTCAATCGAATAAATATCGTGATGCGGAGGCGGAGAAATCAAGCTAATGCCTGGTTTGCTATGACGCAGTTTGGCAATCAGCGGCGATACTTTATCGCCTGGCAACTGGCCGCCTTCACCTGGTTTTGCACCTTGGGCGACTTTAATTTGCAAGACTTCAGCATTCACGAGGTAGTGCGGCGTTACGCCGAAACGACCTGAAGCCACTTGCTTGATTTTCGACATTTTCGGCGTGCCGTAGCGCGCTTCGTCTTCACCGCCTTCACCCGAGTTCGAGCGTGCGCCAAGACGGTACATGCCTTCTGCCAAGGCTTCATGTGCTTCAGGGCTCAAGGCACCAAGCGACATACCCGCCGAGTCAAAACGCTTCACGATGCTTTCTAGCGGCTCAACTTCGTCGAGTGAAATTGACTTCGCGGGGTCAATTTGCAGCGCCATCAAGTCACGCAACATCGCCACTGGGCGCTTGTTGACCAGATCAGCGTATTGTTTGTAGGCTTTGTAATCACCGTTTTGTACGGCTTTTTGTAGCGCCATGACCACATCTGGGTTGTAAGCGTGGTATTCCTCGCCAAATACATATTTGAGCAAGCCACCTTGCGCCAATGGGCGCATTGGGTTGAATGCCAAACGATTCAACTTCACTTGATCAGCTTCAAAATCGGCGAAATTCGCACCCGAAATCCGCGAAACCGTACCGGTTAAGCACAAATCGATGACTTCTTCACCGATACCCACGCCTTCAAACAATTGTGAACCGCGGTAAGATGCAATCGTTGAGATACCCATTTTCGACAAGATTTTCATCAAGCCTTTATTGATACCTTTACGGAAGTTATTCGCCGCTTTTTCAAGCGTTGCTTCAATTTGCCCCATATCGATCAATTCTTTGATCGTTTGGTAGGCAAGGTAAGGCACCACTGCGGTCGCGCCGTAACCGATCAAGCAAGCGAAATGATGCGGGTCACGCGTCGTTGCCGTTTCTACGATGATATTCGTGCGGCAACGCAAACCTGCATTGATCAAACCATGATGCACCGCACCAACAGCAAACAGCGCAGGAATTGGCATCCGGCCTTTGGCGATATTTTTATCCGACAACACGATGATCACAGTGCCATCGTTACGAACGCTCGCGAGCACATCGGCTTGCAGCTTTTCAATCGCAGCTTTCAGGCTAGAGCCTTCAAACGCCAAATTGAAATACGCAGTCTTAAAGTCTGGATCAGTTTGGCTAGTCAACACCGCGAATTTGTCAGTCGACAAGACAGGCGACGTGACTTCCATCCGTTTGGCGTGGTCTGGGCCATCTTCAAACAGATTGCGCTCTGGGCCAAAACACGTATTCAGCGACATGACTATCGCTTCACGAATCGGGTCGATCGGCGGATTTGTTACTTGGGCAAATTGTTGGCGCAAGTAGTCAAACGGCGAGCGAACTTTTTCTGACAACACGGCCATTGGCGTGTCATCACCCATCGAACCAATCGCTTCCTGACCGTCATTAGCCAATACGCGCAAGATCTGATCGCGTTCTTCGAACGTCAGTTGGAATTGTTTTTGGTACGTCAGCAAGGTTGCTTTGTCCATTTCTTCGAGTGGACTATTGTCGGCCGCCATTTCCAAATGATTGGCGTGCTCTTTCAGCCAAGCGCGGTACGGTTGCGCGGTTTTGAGCTTGTTATCAATCGCTTCAGATTCAATAAATTCGCCGGTTTTAAAATCTACCGCAACGATTTGCCCCGGTTTCACGCGGCCTTTTTTCACCACTTCTTCTGGCTTGTAGCCCCATACGCCGATTTCCGAGGCGATGGTGATGTGGCGATCTTTGGTAATCACATAACGCGCTGGGCGCAAGCCGTTGCGGTCAAGCGCACAACCAGCATAATCGCCTGCCGCCCAAACGATACCGGCTGGGCCATCCCATGGCTCCATATGCAGCGAGTTGTATTCGTAGAACGCGCGTAGATCGCGGTCATTGGTATCGACGTTTTGCCATGCCGGTGGCACCATCAAACGGAAGGCGCGGAAGATATCCACGCCGCCGAGCACCAAGCTTTCCAGCATATTGTCCATACTCATCGAGTCGGAACCGTTGGTTTGCACGATAGGACGGATCGCTTCCATGTCGAGCAGATTGCTGTCCATGATCGCTTCACGCGCTTTGGCCCACGCACGGTTACCCGTTAACGTATTGATTTCGCCGTTGTGCGCGAGGAAACGGAACGGCTGCGCCAATTTCCATTGTGGCCAAGTATTGGTCGAGAAACGTTGGTGATACACCGCCATACTCGAAGCAAAACGCTCGTCTTTTAAGTCGAGGTAGAACACTGGCAGATTGTCTGGCGTCACCAAACCCTTGTACGACATCACGTATGGGTTTAGCGTAGGTATATAGAAGTGAACATCGCCCGCATTGGCTTTCTCGGCAATACGTCGTGCTTGATACAATTTACGGGCAAACTCAAGCTCAGACAAACCGTCTGGCGAATTCACAAAAATTTGTTGAATGGTTGGCAATGAGCGCATTGCGGCTTCGCCAAGCGCGTCTAAATTGACAGGTACATCGCGAACACCAGCAACAACAAGGCCTTGGCCTTCAACTGCAGCCACTAAGTTGGCAATCGACTTCGCTGATTCTGCTTTATCTAGGTTTGAGAACACCAAACCCGCAGTGAATTGCGTTGCCAAGCTATAGCCATTATCCAAGGCCACGGCGCGCAAAAAGTCTTTTGGCAAACGGAACAGCAAACCACAGCCGTCGCCCGATTTGCCATCGGCAGCAACCGCACCACGGTGAGTCAAACAGGCTAGCGAGTTAATTGCAGTCGAAACCAGCCAATGGCTAGGTTTATCATCCATTTGCGCAATCAAACCGAAGCCGCAGCTATCTTGCTCGAACTGCGGGCGGTATAACGTGCCCTTCAACCAGCTTTGTCTATCCATCACAGCGGCACCTTCAAAGACCAATAATCAATCAAAAACATGCAACTAGGGGTTGACCCTAGTCAAGCAAAGGGGCTTGATTCTAGCGATAAAGGGTGTTAAACGCAACCCAAAGGGACAATCGGGATAAACCCCAAGGACAAACGAATAATGGCATACGCCATCAGATGAATTACTTAAAAACATAGTCAGTTTGCGAGAATAAATCGGGGTGATTTCATTACACAAACTGCGTTCAAACGAATTCAGATCCAGACTAGCGACGCTTAGATAACTCACTGCGTTCCAGCGCAATCGCAATAATGTAATGAATAATATCGCGATCATGACCAATCTTTTCAACACAAGCACGTTTTAAACGATCGATCAAAAATTGCTCAGGTGAATCAATCACGCGCTTAAATCGATTGTATTTAAACTGTGCGTCACCGGCGATTTCCTCAAGCAAATCGACGCGCTCTGGCTGGTAATTTCGCAAGCGATATAGCTTGCTCTTTGCTGCTACTTTACGTTCATGATTTGGACGCAGAATCACATACCAATTCGATGGCGTTTCTTGCTGGATTGGCTCGTTCATTACGTGAGTCTCTTTCATTTGAAGAGCGGATGGTACTTGATTAAGCCTGACAAAAATAGCCTGATCCGCCTGATGGAATGCGCTAAGTAAATGCCTCAGTAAGCCCTGAGGCAATGTAACAGCAAAATTCTAGCCAAATAAAAAAGCCAGCAAAGCTGGCTCTTTTACTTACGTATACTGCGGAAATCCAAATAAGTCTGCACCCGCAAGCACATACCAACTAGCGAGGAAGCACTGAAGCCCCCATCAAATATTGATCAACCTCACGTGCGGCTTGGCGGCCTTCGCGGATTGCCCAGACAACGAGCGATTGACCACGGCGAACGTCGCCAGCGGCAAACACTTTGGCGACGCTGGTTTGGTAGCAACCCACACCATCAGTCGTTGCTTTTGCATTACCGCGCGCGTCTTTTTCCACTCCAAACGCGTCGAGCAAACTGGCCACTGGATTAGTAAAGCCCATCGCCAAGAACACCAAATCGGCTTTCAGCTCAAATTCGCTGCCAGCGATTGGCGTTGGTTTGCCGTCTTTCCATTCCAAGCGAACCAATTTTACCGCTTTTAGCACGCCGTTTTCGCCAACGAATTCTTGCGTTTGCACCGCGAAGTCGCGCTCAACGCCTTCTTCGTGACTGCTTGAAGTACGCATTTTGACCGGCCAATACGGCCAAACAATGGATTTGTTTTCTTGCTCTGGCGGTTGTGGCATTAATTCAAGCTGCGTCACGCTCACTGCGCCGTGGCGATTACTCGTCCCCACGCAGTCAGAACCGGTATCGCCACCGCCAATCACCACCACATGTTTTCCCGCTGCGTTGATTGGATTAGCTGCGCCACCGCCGACTTGTTTATTTTGCGCGATCAACAACTCCAGCGCGTAATGCACGCCTTGCAAATCACGACCTGCCACGGGCAAATCGCGCGGCACTTCGGCGCCACCCGCCAAAATCACCGCATCAAACTCAGCATCAAGCTGCGCTGGCGTAATCACAGTTTTGCCATCGCAAACGATACCAGCAGGTATATCGTTCGATCCAACCACTGAATTAGTCTTGAACTCAATACCCTCAGCTTTAAGTTGCGCAACACGGCGATCGATCACGTCTTGACCGAGTTTGAAATCAGGAATGCCATAACGTAGCAAACCACCAACAGCATCATTTTTCTCAAACACGGTGACCGCATGCCCAACGCGGGCGAGTTGCTGCGCCGCGGCTAAACCTGCGGGGCCTGAGCCGACAATCGCGACTTTTTTGCCCGTTTTCACGGCCGCAACTTGCGGAACGACCCAACCGTTATCCCACGCCTTATCGATAATCGCGCGCTCAATTGATTTGATACCCACTGGGTCGTCATTGATGCCTAGCGTACAGGCCGCTTCGCACGGCGCGGGGCAAATTCGGCCGGTAAACTCAGGGAAGTTATTGGTCGAATGCAGCACAGTCAGCGCATTTTCCCAATCTTGGCGATACACCAAGTCATTAAAATCAGGAATCACGTTGTTAACCGGACAGCCGTTATTGCAAAACGGGATGCCGCAATCCATACAACGCGCGCCTTGCAGCTTGGCTTTGTCGTCGGTCAGCGCAGGAACAAACTCGCGATAATGCGTAATGCGCTGCGCGACCGGCTCGTAACTGTCTTTAACGCGGTCGATTTCTAAAAAACCGGTTGGCTTACCCATTATGCAATCTCCTTCTGCGCTGTTTCTGCTTTAACAGCGGCGATTTCTTTTAGTGCACGACGATATTCGTTCGGGAACACTTTGACAAACGCAGCGCGGCTAGCTGGCCAGTTGGCCAAAATCTCTTCGGCGCGTTGGCTGCCCGTTAAGGCGGCATGTTTTTCGATCAAGGCTTTGAGCTGTACTTCATCGGCCACGCCATTGTGGAACGGTTGCTCTTGTGTATCTGCCGCCATAACGCGCTCAAGCGCCACTTGCGCCATATTGCAACGACCAGCAAAGATACCGTCTGGATCATAAACGTAAGCAATCCCGCCCGACATCCCCGCTGCAAAGTTGCGCCCCGTTGTGCCAAGCACCACGACCGTACCGCCCGTCATGTATTCGCAACCATGATCGCCAAGGCCTTCAACGACCGCCGTAGCGCCTGAGTTACGCACCGCAAAACGCTCGCCGCCGACACCAGCAAAGAATGCTTCACCCGCAATCGCACCGAACAACACGGTATTGCCGACAATAATGTTTTCCCACGTTTTACCAACAAAACCAGCGTTCGGGCGAATCACAATGCGACCGCCTGACAAGCCTTTACCGACGTAGTCATTGCCTTCACCGGTTAAGCTCATAGTGATGCCACGCGCTAAGAACGCACCAAAACTCTGACCCGCAGTGCCATTCAATGCGACTTGTAGTGTGTCATCTGGCAAACCAGCATGACCATAACGACGCGCCACTTCACCTGACAACATCGCACCGACGGTACGGTTGATGTTTTTCACCGCGAGGCTAATTTTCGTTACTTCACCACGCTCAAGCGCCGGTGCGGCTTGCGCGATCAATTCATTGTCGAGCGCTTTAACCAAGCCGTGATCTTGCGTTTCGGCGTGCAGACGAGCCACTTCTGCTGGCGCAGCCACTTGGTGGAATACTTTGCTGAAATCCAAACCTTGGGTTTTCCAGTGCTCAATGCCTTTTTGTTTATCGAGCAAATCAGAGCGGCCAATCAATTCATCAAGGCTACGCACGCCCATTTCTGCCATGATTTGACGCGCTTCTTCAGCAACGAAGAAGAAGTAATTCACCACATGCTCTGGCTGGCCTGAGAAACGTTGGCGCAGCACCGGATCCTGTGTTGCAACACCGACTGGGCAGGTATTTAAATGACACTTACGCATCATGATGCAGCCTTCCACCACCAGCGGCGCAGTCGCAAAACCAAACTCATCAGCGCCAAGCAAGGCGCCAATAATCACATCACGACCCGTTTTCATTTGACCGTCGACTTGCACACGAATCCGACCGCGCAGTTTGTTCAGCACCAGCGTTTGCTGCGTTTCCGCCAAGCCCAATTCCCACGGGCCACCTGCGTGTTTAATCGACGATTGTGGCGAAGCACCGGTACCACCATCGTGACCAGCAATCACCAAATGATCGGCTTTGGCTTTGGAAACACCAGCAGCCACAGTACCTACACCGACTTCAGCAACCAATTTCACCGAAATCGATGCAACTGGATTGACGTTTTTCAAGTCATGAATCAGCTGCGCCAAGTCTTCAATCGAGTAGATATCGTGATGCGGTGGCGGCGAAATCAAGCCCACCCCCGGCACTGAATGCCGCAATTTACCGATGTATTCAGAAACCTTGTGGCCTGGCAACTGACCACCCTCACCGGGTTTCGCGCCCTGCGCCATTTTGATCTGGATTTGATCCGCATTCACGAGGTATTCGGTCGTCACACCAAAGCGGCCCGAAGCGACCTGCTTGATCGCAGAGCGCAAACTATCGCCTTCTTTGAACGTATAGTCACGCTCAATCCGGCTTTTGCCGATGACTTCCGACAGCGTTTGGCCAGCTTTGAGTACGCCAAAACGTGCTGCGTCTTCACCACCTTCACCGGTATTGGATTTGCCGCCGATGCGGTTCATCGCAATCGCCAAGGTTGAATGCGCTTCGGTCGAAATCGAGCCGAGCGACATCGCGCCTGTGGCAAAGCGTTTAACGATTTCAGCTGCTGGCTCAACTTCGTCCAGCGGCACTGGCGCGCCAGCAGGTTTGATCTCAAACAGACCGCGCAAAGTCAGATGACGTTTGCTTTGATCATTAATCAGCGCGGCGTATTCTTTATACGTTGAGTAGGAATTGCTACGCGTCGCGTGTTGCAATTTGGCAATCGAATCAGGCGTCCATAAATGGTCTTCACCACGAATCCGGAAAGCGTATTCGCCACCCGCATCAAGCTGATTCGCCAATACTGGATCGGCACCAAATGCAGCGGTATGCAGCCGAACCGCTTCTTCAGCAACATCAAACAGACCGATACCCTCGATATTGCTTGCGGTGCCAGTGAAGTATTTTTTCACCAAGGCTTTTTGCAAACCAATCGCTTCAAAAATCTGCGCGCCGGTGTACGACATATAGGTTGAGATGCCCATTTTCGACATCACCTTCATCAAGCCTTTACCAACGGCTTTGATAAAGTTTTTCTGATATTTGGCCGCCAGTTCGGCATCACCGTTGGCTAGGTCAGCCAGCGTTGCCAAGGTCAAATACGGATAAACCGCTTCCGCGCCGTAACCACCCAGCAAAGCAATATGATGCGTTTCACGCGCCGAACCGGTTTCAACGACCAAACCCGTGCTTGTACGCAAGCCACGTTTAACCAAGTGCTGATGAACCGCAGACGTTGCCAATAGCGCTGGAATCGCTACATGCTGGGCATCCATCTTGCGATCCGACACAATCAGAATATTCGCACCTGACTTCACTGCGTCTTCGGCTTCGGCCACCAAGGACGCCAAGCGCGCCTCAATGCCTTCTTTGCCCCAAGCCACTGGGTAGCAAATATTCAGTTCGTGCGAATAGAATTTACCGCTGGTGTATTGGCCGATATTACGGATTTTTTCAAATTGCGCGCTGGAGAGTACCGGCTGAGTCACTTCAAGGCGAATCGGCGGATTAATGTCGGTGGTGCCGAGCAAATTCGGTTTCGGGCCGATAAATGACACCAGCGACATCACCATCTCTTCACGAATTGGATCAATCGGTGGGTTGGTCACTTGCGCGAACAATTGCTTGAAGTAGTGATACAGCGGTTTATTTTTTTGCGACAGCACGGTCAACGCGGCGTCATTGCCCATTGAGCCAGTGGCTTCTTCACCATTTTTTGCCATTGGTTCGAGCAAGAATTTGATGTCTTCTTGGGTAAAACCAAAAGCTTGCTGACTATCGAGCAAACTCGCTTGGGGCAAAACTGCGGCATCGCCTTCCGCCTCGATATCATCGAGTTTCACGCGGATCTTATCGATCCATTCGCGATACGGTTTGGCATTAGCAAGACTGTCTTTGATTTCTTTGTCGTCGATAATCCGGCCTTGTTCCAAATCGATCAGGAACATTTTGCCCGGCTGTAGACGCCATTTTTTATTGATACGCTCGTCGGCAATCGGCAACACGCCTGACTCAGACGCCATCACCACCAAATCATCGTTGGTAACTAAGTAGCGCGCTGGACGCAGACCATTACGATCGAGCGTTGCGCCGATTTGGCGACCATCGGTAAACGCGACGGCCGCTGGGCCATCCCATGGCTCCATCATCGCCGCGTGATATTCGTAGAAAGCACGGCGATTTTCGTCCATCTCGTCGTTGCGTTCCCACGCTTCAGGAATCATCATCATCATCGCTTGTGACAATGAGTATCCACCCATCACCAAAAGCTCAAGCGCGTTATCAAACGACGCTGAATCCGATTGGCCTGGATAAATCAGCGGCCAGATTTTGTCGATGTCTTTACCGAGTACCGGCGAGCTGATGGCTTTTTCGCGAGCACGAATCCAGTTCACATTGCCACGCAAGGTGTTGATTTCACCGTTGTGCGCAATATAGCGGAACGGATGCGCCAAATCCCAAGTTGGGAAGGTATTGGTCGAGAAACGTTGATGCACCAAGGCTAGCGCCGAGATACAGGCTGGGTCTTGTAAATCAAGGTAATACTCGCCCACTTGATCGGCAAGCAGCAAACCTTTGTAATTGACGGTGCGCGCAGAACAAGACGGAATGTAATACTCACCGCCATATTTGAGTTTCAAAGCGCGAATCGCATGGCTAGCGCGTTTACGAATAATGTACAGTTTGCGCTCGAGCGCATCAGTCACCAGTACATCATTGCCGCGACCAATAAAGAGTTGGCGAATCACAGGTTCAGTCGCTTTAATCAGCGGCGACATCGGCATCTCGCGATTCACCGGCACATCACGCCAGCCCAAAACAACTTGTTTTTCCGCGCGAACAGCGCGCTCAATTTCTTCTTCACAGGCAGCGCGGGCGGCAGCTTCTTGCGGCAAGAAACACATTGCCACGCCATAATCGCCTGCTGGCGGTAATACAACGCCATTCGCCAGCATTGCCTTGCGGAACAATGTATCTGGGATCTGGATCAAGATACCCGCACCATCACCTGCTAAAGCATCAGCCCCCACCGCACCGCGATGATCGATATTTTTTAAGATGAGCAAGCCTTGCTCAATGATATTGTGGCTCTTCTGGCCCTTGATATGTGCTACAAAGCCAACGCCACAGGCATCGTGTTCATTGGCGGGATCGTACATCCCCTGCTGATCTTGCATTATCTATTCCTCGCTCGCCCAATAATATTTACTGGTAGTTTGCCAGATTTACGTATAAACCCGTATAAAAATACATAGAACCTTAATTTATATCAGTCGACAACTATCTTTCAATCGCGGTAGGCACTATGAATAAGTGTATGAATATCGGAGTTCACGGCGATGGATAGCAATGCCAAACGCGCACACTTAGCCAAAATAACAGCCCGACTATCTGGCGGCAGCACCACAACCCCCAGTGAAACGCCCGCCGCGATTAAACCGGCCACCAGTACCCACAGCGAGCGCGCCACCCATTCGCGCTCACACTCGCCTGAACGCCAGTCAGATAAACACCCTCCGGGATCTCTCACCGAACGAATGCACACGCCCAAGCTAACCGCCGACGCGATGCTATCGGCACCAAACAACCGACAGTTTATTGGCAGCACCGAAACCATTATCGCGATAGGGGCCTCCACCGGGGGCACCCAAGCCCTTGAGCAAGTCCTCACACAAGTCGCGACCAATACCCCGGGCATTGTGATTGTTCAGCACATGCCCGAAAAATTCACCAGCAGTTTTGCTTCACGCCTCAATACCCGCTGCAAAATTGAAGTTCGTGAAGCGAGAAACAATGATCGAATTTTACCCGGAGTGGCTTTGATCGCGCCCGGCGGTAAGCATTTATTAATTAAGCGCGCAAATAATCAATACTTAGTTGAAGTGCTCGACGGCCCGCTAGTTTGCCGTCATCGCCCTTCAGTGGATGTGTTATTTCGTTCGGCAGCCGCGGCAGCGGGAAAAAATGCAGTGGGGTTCATTCTCACCGGCATGGGGGATGATGGTGCACGCGGCATGAAAGAAATGTTTGATATGGGCGCCACCACCTACGCTCAAGATCACGCCAGTTGCGTGGTATTTGGCATGCCTAAAGAGGCGATTGATATGAAAGGCGTCAGTAAAATTATTCCACTCGCTCAAGTCGCTGCGGCAATCAATCAATATGGGAAATGAATGGCGGGCACAATGAAAAGCATAACGCTGCTGATATTGAGTTTCGTCCTACTCGGTTCAGTCTCCATCGCGGCCGAGCCCATTCGCCTAGTCACCGGCAATTACCCGCCTTACGAATACGAAGAGGCTGGCGAAGTTAAAGGACTAGTCGTTGAGGTTCTGAAAGAGGCATTTGCTCGTAGTCAACTACCGGTCGAATTTAAAGTTGTTCCTTGGGCTCGGGCGCTCTGGATGGCACAACATGGCGAGGCCGATGCCGTGTTTGCAACCATAAAAACCCCAGAACGCGAACAACTTCTGAATTTCTCAAACGAATCACTCATTCCGCTGTCCTCTGTATTTTTTGTCAAAAAAGGAAGCCCGATTCAATACAACGGCGACCTCAATGCGCTTGCTGAACAAAACATAGGCTTACTACGCCAAGGCAGTTATGGCGCGGTATTTGATGCTGCAGTGAAAAACGGCGCCTTAAAACACCCCGAGTTCAGCATCGACACGCTCACCAACATCAAAAAACTGATAGCTGGACGAATTGACTTGATGGCTGGCGACCGAATTGGCACGCTGCATTTATTGCAACAAAATAAATTGCTCGACCAAGTGACTGTTTTATCACCCGAAATAAACACTTCACAGAGTTATCTCGCTTTTTATAAAACCAAAGACCACAGCGCCACCCGCAACGCCATCGATAAAGCCATCAAAGCGATGAAAAAAGATGGCAGTTACCAGCGTATCGTCGATAAATATACGCGCTAAATCGCGTAGGACAATCAACCATGCTGCACTGGCACGCTCTATTCTGGATCGCAATTTTAATCGGGATTCGCGGACTTATTGAATTGCTACAAATTCCAGGCGGCCACGATTTTTTTGGTCTGCTGATCACCTGCTTATTGCTGTGCTACGCTTGGTTTCACTTGGGGTTTCGAACGGAACTCCGCTCCTTCTTACTCGGAATCAGTCTGTATTTGACTGCGAGTGTCTTAGATTGGCTGGATGGCGTCTTTCACCCTAATAGTCCAGAAGGTCGACTAGTCAATATGCTGGACGATCTCTTTTTTGCAGGTGGCATTTTTTTTATCGGACTTGCCTTTATTCGTGTGATGCTCGAACGAGACAAACTCGAACACAAACTTTATCGACAAGCCTATTTGGATGAATTAACAGAACTAGGCAATCGACGCGCCTTATTTGCGCAACTCGAACAAGCGCTAATCAGCACATCCGGCGCTCTGCTCTATATCGACGTGAACCTATTTAAGCAAGTGAATGACCAGTTTGGTCATGATCGAGGGGATTTGGTACTGTGTGAATGCGCCAAGTTACTCAAACAAAGTAATGCGCAAGCTTTTCGAATTGGCGGAGATGAATTTGCGCTGCTTTTAAGTGATGAAAACCCGCAGCAAATCTGCGAACGATTAGAGCAACAAGTCAGGCCTCTGACCGCAGAACATGGCATTTCATTCAGTATTGGCGTAGCTAGTTTTACGGCCAATACTTATGACAATCCAGATGCGTTGCTCGCTGCGGCCGATCAGGCCATGTATAGCGCGAAGCAAGCATTTCGCACGCAACATCGTAATGCCACCCGCGGCGAACCAACTTAGAACAGCTCCCTAGCAAGTTTTGGCAGCACAAGACTGCAGTTTTCTCTGCACATCACTCATCGCGCCACCATCATAAACACGCTGAAAACCTAATTGCTCAAGGCTTTGAGCAGCAATCGCCGAGCGGCGACCACTGCGGCAGTAAATCAAAATCGGGCTCGACTTGGTGAGCGAAGGGATAGTATTGATCCCTTTACCGATTTGCTCATACGGAATATTAACAGCACCATCAAGATGACCAGCGGCAAACTCTTCTGGCGTTCGCACATCAATGATCACAGCGGGTTTAACACCAAGGTACGAAACATCTGCGGCAAATGCGCTGATTGCAACAGCAAAAAGAAACACCATGTGCCAAATCATTTTCATGCTTATCCCCTGCGATGAATGACAAGAGTCACTATGCCTGCAACCAGTTCTTGATCGGTAAAAACTCCGTCAACAATGCCGCTTCTGGACTGCCAACTTCAGGATGATAATCATAGCGCCAATTGGCCATCGGCGGCATCGACATCAAAATCGATTCAGTGCGCCCGCCCGATTGCAAACCAAACAGTGTGCCGCGATCCCACACTAAATTAAACTCGACATAACGACCACGACGATAAGCTTGCCAATCTCGTTCACGCGCGCCGTATTCACAATCACGGCGGCGTTCCACAATCGGTACGTACGCAGTCAAAAACGCATCGCCGACTGCTTGCAGCATCGCAAGGCTGCCATCAAAACCCAGTTCAGAAAAATCATCAAAGAAAATACCACCAATTCCGCGCGCTTCGTTGCGGTGCTTGAGGAAGAAGTATTTATCACACCAATCTTTAAAGCGCGGATACAGCTCATCGCCAAATGGCGCCAGTGCCTCAGCACAGGTTTGGTGAAAATGCTTGGCATCTTCCTGATGGCCGTAATAAGGAGTCAGATCCATACCGCCACCAAACCAAAAAACTGCCTGCGATTGCGGGGCTGCCCCTGCGTTGGCTTCGTCAGCGTCTCCTTGGTTCGCTCCCGCACTCTTTGCCAGTTCTACTTCGGGCGGCTTCGCGATAAAAAATCGTACATTCATGTGTACGGTGGGAATGTAAGGGTTGCGCGGATGCAGCACCAGCGACACCCCCATGGCTTCCCACGCGCGACCGGCGAGTTCAGGGCGATGCGCGCTGGCTGAGGGTGGCAAAGTTGCGCCCATCACGTGCGAGAAATTCACGCCACCGCGCTCAAACAATGCGCCGCCTTCAATCAAGCGACTAATGCCACCACCGCCTTCTGGACGCTCCCAACTATCGGTACGAAAGCACGCGCCATCGAGGTTTTCCAAAGTGGCGACAATATTTTGCTGCAAGGTCAGCAGGTAATCTTTGACGGCGGTGATGTTCATAAACGGCTCCAACAGAATGGCCGCATCATACGCGCACCAATAAAAACGCTCCAGCTTGTTCAACAAGCGGGAGCATCAGCTTAGAAAAACTTTATAGGTATATTTCTGTAGCAAATAAAAATAAATAACTACAGAGCAATACCCTTATCAATAAAATTTATAAGCTACATTACTATCGCGATTGAGCCAAATTGGATCAGTCAGCGTTTTCAACGCCATACCGTTCAATTTAGTTTGCGTTGTAGCCGTCACTGGAATGCCCCAAGCATTAAAGAACGGCGTCAAATCGTAACCTGCAACACGGCTGGTTTCGACGATGAACATTTGCTTTTCAGCATCGTCGCCACTTGGACGTTGCGCCGCAGGCAAGTTGCGATAGTTCGCCCCGAGCTTGGCGTAGAAATCACGACCAAATGCTAAATCGAGTTGCCAAAACATCGTCGCACGCACAAACAAGTCTTTTTGCGCCGCGAAGTCACGCGTGCCTTGTTTCAAATACGCAAAGGTATTGGTCCAAGTGCCTTCGACTTCATAACGCGATGGCTGACCCAAAGCACGCTGCACATACGCCGAAGTCAAATTCACCGTCACTTCCGTTTGATCGGTCCAAGTAAACGTACTCATTTGATATTGATGACCCAACTCATGCCACGGGCCCCAGCCATCTTCTCGCAAAGTTTTGCTATTGAGCACTGGGCGAATTGCACCATCAGCGGACGCGGATGCCATCCGATATTGCCATGAGTACATCCAGCCATCGTACGGCGGCAATTCAACATAATGGAAGCGATGCGGCGTTGGAATATGCGGTGTGGCATTACCCGCTTTCAAACCATATTGCTCATTGGCTAAACCGACGATTTGATCCCACAGCGTCATCAAAGCCACTGGATCATCAACGTGTTTTTTCACTTTTTCCATCGTTGCGGTCAGCATAATGCGATTACCGACCAATTCACCGTACGGCGCATCACCGTAGGCTGCCAGCATTGCTTGCCAATTAGCTGGCGTATGTTGACCGAGCACAAAACGCGGCATCACACGACCACCGGAAACGATCTCCACTTTGAGCTCACCGCCAGTCGGCTGATTAAACGCCGCCACATACACGGCGCCTTTCACGTTCGACACGATGGTATTACTGCCGACATTCAGTTTGATTTTTTGATCTGAATCGTAATTCCACGTGTCGTCATCAATGCTATGTAGCCAAATTTCGGGTTGCTTGTTTGGCGCAAGACCGCTGTACACATAATTCACCACCAGTGTATCGCCCGGCTGTACCCAATACCCCGTCGATTGGAATGGCGTGTGGTTAAAGCTGCGTAATTGCGCGGTGCGCAAGGTGCCAATATCACCCGGCTGCTCTAAAGTCAGCGCGCGCGGCGGCACAATATTATTGGCAACTGGCGTAGCTGTCGGTTTAACTGTTGGCGTGGCAGTCGGCGTAGCGCTTGGTTTAATCGTTGGGGCTACAGTCGGAGCTGAAGTCGCTGTTGGCTTAATAGTCGGAGCAACAGTTGACATCGGTGTTGCAGTTGGCTTAATGCTTGCCACCACTGTCGGCACAGGGCTCACCGTTGCTTGCAGCGTCGGCGCGACTGTCGGTGCCGCGCTTGGCGTAACGTTTGCAGCGCACACGCCTAAGTCAAGCCAAGGCAGGCCGACGCCAACGTTCTCGCTCGGCACATTGCCGCGTGTCCACCACTGTGCCTTGTAAATACGGCCGTTATAACTAACGCTTTGGCCCGTGGTGTAGGCGGTGCCGCTGTTCCATGCAGCAGCGCTACAATTTGTCACCGTTGGCGCACTAGTGACGATAGGCGCTGCGGTCGGCGCATTCGTTGGAGCTACACTTGGTTTCGTTGTGGGAGCCAGCGTTGGCGCAGGGGTTATCACCGCACCGCTGACCTTGGCCCACACGCCCCATTGCCCAGAAAGGCTAGGATTATCGTTGGTCGTCCACCATTTATTGCTATACAACTGGCCTTGGTAGCTCACCACCGTGCCTGCGGTCTCGTAGGTTTTGCTGCTACTCCACTCTGTAACGGTAGCGGCTTGGGCTGGCGCAATCTGGCTAATCACTGCAGCCAATACACCAATACGCAACATCTGTTTCATGAGTCTCTACTCCGATTTTCATTATTTTTATGCCAACGGCAAATTACCAGCAAAGCAGTGGCAATGGGAATCTGGCTGCTGAGTAACGATTAAAGATTAGCTTTTTGTTGCAGATGAACTCAGACGTAAGTACGGCAAAAATTTGAGTCAAATTTGTACCGTTATATCGGCAAGAAAACCATCTGCAATCTTCAGCATCGTCGATCACATCTATGAGCGGACGCTAATATTACAAACAAATCATGACAAATCAATACATTAGGGGGCGGGTTTTCCCGTACAGGGTGAGATGTTTCACATTAGCGTCAAGCAACATGAGGGCATAAAAAAAGCCTCAAACTCAATGTTTGAGGCTTGCTCAACTCAAGGTGGCAACAGCAAGCGCCACCAGCCAACAAAGCTTACAGCGTCTGCGTTGGAATCGCGTTTTTACTGTGTGTCATTTGATTATTGCTATCGACATAAATCAAAGACGGCTTGTGATCAACGAGTTCTTCGTCAGAGTAATCAGCGAACGTAGCGATAATCAATAAATCGCCCACTTGCGCATGGCGCGCGGCCGAGCCATTAACTGAAATAATGCCAGAACCGCGTTGGCCTTTGATGGCATAAGTCGAAAAACGCGCGCCGTTATTGATATTCCAAATATCAATTGCTTCGTACTCGCGAATATTGGCCGCTTCAAGCAAGTTTTCATCAATCGCGCACGAGCCTTCGTAATGCAGCTCAGCATGGGTTGCTGTCACACGATGCAGTTTAGATTTCAACATATTGCGTTGCATAAGTTTTCTCCCGCGCTGTGGGCTCGTTTAAAACAAGCCGAATATAAAGCGCATTCATAATGGCGCGATTATAAATGGATTCATTTAATTGCCAATGCGTATTAACGATAAATATCAAGCTTTCGCGCGATAAATCAGGCAACCATCGAGCAAATATTCACCCTCGCCCACCTGCGCATTCGGTGCAATCCGGTCAAATTCAAAGCGATTACCATCAAGCAACAGCCAAGCCGGAATCGCCTTATCTTGAAAACGCCCGATGCTTTCATCAGCTCGTACAATATTTTGTGCCCTCACTTGGCGGCGTGCAGCGTTTGCGCGGGCGATTTCAGCCGCATCTTCAGCAGCATCACGAGCTTCTGGCAATGAATCGAGCACAGAACGATTGAGCATCGCCTGCGGTGCGATTTCGCCTTTTTGCGCCGGTAAAGCGCGCAAATACCAGTTGAACAAAATTCGCGGCAAAACGACACGTTTGACTTGTTTTTCTGGATTAATCACACAAGCGACACCAAAAGTCTCGCCGCATTTGTGACATTTGGCTTCGGCGGCAATCGCAATATGATCTTCAACCAAGCGCGCCACTCCGTTCATATGCTTGGCTTCCAGCATCGTGCCGCATTTCACGCACGGTTTGGAAAACTGTTTCACTTGATTACCGTTGCCAAACTTCAACGGTAAAAAATCACTGAGGCGGCGGTTAGGCTGCATCGTTATTCCTTCAAAAGTACAACTTCAGATCGGATCGTTGTGATCCCAAGCTATCCAACTCATTCGCTCAACGTATAGTTTAAAGACTGCGAGCGCCCGTCAGTGCCGTGAGGCTGGAGCACAAGAACCGGAATGTACATCAAGTACATGAGGATTCTGAGCACCACCCGAATGGCAATCACGGGATGCGCAGCGTCTTTACATCCGCGCGAGGCGCATTTCTACGGTTAAGTCGAGATAATCAATATTCAGACGCTGCAAAGCCACCGTAGTTCCAGCTGGCAACTCGGGCAAGCCACCAACGCGAATCACCAACGGCATTCCATCAATCCGCACCAGATTTTCTTTAATTACCTGCGCGCTAAAGTCTTTCAGGTTTTCCTGCTCCATATAACGCAAGCACCAGTAGCGTTCCATTTTGTCTTGGAAATCAGCGTAAGCGGCATACGCGGCGTCAAATGACGAAATCGCCGTAAATAATTCAGCATCATTTTTCTGATAACGCGGCTTTTCATTGCGTAGCATAGCAACTAATTGCTGCTGATTGATGTAATCCACGGCGCGGCGCAGCGGCGAACTAGACCACATATAGCACTCGACGCCGAGCCCTGCATGCGCAGTCGCTTGTGTAGACAGCCGAACGCGGCCACCACCTTGTGAGCGATAAATGCCGGCGATTTCTGCATCGCGCAGCTCTTTGCCCCATTGGCTATTGACCAAAATCATCAGCTCGGCGACGAGCTTATCCATCGGTGCGCCACGTTTACGCGGCACGATACGCACTTTTTCACTCTCAACGCCATCAACAACATCGCGATCAATGTAGAAGTTGTAATCCATTCGCGTTTGTTGCGGCTGATCGGCCTTGCCACGACGCCCTTCGAGCGCGCCAGCGAAATGCCACAGGAAATTGAGCTCGTCTTTCCACGCATAATCAGGCACGTCTTGCCCTGCTGTTTCCTCATTGAAATACGGCTCGATATCGTGATGGCGCAAATTGGCGACCACTGGCACGCGTTCGATCACCGAGCGATAACTCAAAATATCAAAACCGAGCGACACTTCCAGATACATCGATACCGCAGGGCGCGCTGCACCTGCTTCCAGTGTAAACACATCGACTGCATCATCCGGCAACATCGTGATTTTGTCGCCGGGGAAATACACCGTCGACAGGCGGTCGAGCACCACTTGATCTAGTTTTGATCCCGGCGCAATACCGAGCACCGGCGCAGCAATGTGGATGCCGACTTGCCAGTTGCCGTTTTTCAGTTTCACCAAACTAAACGCATCGTCAATTTCGGTCGTCGTCGCATCGTCAATTGAAAACGCTTGCACATCAGCGATTGGCAAATCTTCGGGGGCTGTCACTGGCTCAAACTCAGCAAAACCACGCCCTTTCGGGAAATGCTCGGCCAAAAAGCCATCGAGGAAATATTGCGCAATATTCGGAATCGCGCCGACTTTATCGAGTAAACGCAATGTCGACGTTTGCGCTGCATCAGCCGCCGCCGCTAGGGCTTTGTATTCCAAGCCATTCTTATCTGGGCGATGTATTAGTCTAGACAAAATAGGTTTGAAGGCTTCTGGCAAGATACCTGCCAGCAACTCAGTTTGCCATGTAGCCATTTGCTCGGCTTCGCGCTGTTTGCGCTCTTGGCCTGCCAAGGCCGCTTTCAAGTTTTCTTCTGGCGCGGCTTTGTAGTTACCACGACCTTTACGATAGAAGTACATCGGCGCTGCGTGCAGCGCGATGGCAGCAGCAGCCTGCTGAATCAAGCTTGGATTTTTACCAAAATATTCAGCGGCAATCGCGGCAAAACCAAGCTCTTCACCACCGCAACATTCCCACAACAAAGTCACGTCGATCTCAGCAGCTTCGGCCTGCGCGGCTTTTGAAAAATCATCCAAGCTGACTTTATCGAATTTCAGCAAAACATTGGCAGCCTTGATTTTACTGCGCTTGCCGCGCGTATCCTCCACTTGCAAGCTCGCTGGCTGCTCGTCTTGAATCGTTGCTACTTTAAAGCTGCCATCTTCTTCGTAAAATACATTCATTTTTTATGCGCCAAAGCTAAAGCCAAACTTGATCTATCGATTTAAAACACCAACCCGTATATCCTGCTAAATCTTTATTTTCAAAAGCTAGCGAGCAATACCCATTTATTCACTTAATTGTGCCAGCAATTCTGCCTGCCGCTCACTCATCAAGGCTTGTGTTAATTCGGCCAAATCACCATCCATGATGTAATCGAGCTTGTACAGCGTGAGGTTAATCCGGTGATCGGTCATACGGCCTTGCGGGAAATTATAAGTACGGATGCGCTCTGAACGATCACCCGAGCCAATCAACGATTTGCGTTCGGCGGCCTCTTTGGCATTGATTTCCTGCATTTGCGCGTCTTTAATCCGCGCCGACAACACCGCGAGCGCACGCGCTTTATTTTTGTGCTGCGAGCGGTCGTCCTGGCACTCAACAATAATCCCAGTTGGGATGTGCACAACACGCACCGCGGAGTCAGTCTTATTAATATGCTGCCCACCGGCACCGCTGGCGCGGAAGGTATCAATACGCAAATCGGCCGGATTGATATTGATTTCTTCCAACTCATCGGCCTCGGCCATCACCGCAACAGTACACGCCGAGGTATGAATCCGGCCTTGGGTTTCTGTTGCCGGAACGCGCTGTACGCGATGCGCGCCCGACTCAAAGCGCAGACGAGAATACGCGCCCTGCCCGACGATACGTGCGATCACCTCTTTATAACCGCCCAGCTCCGACTCATTCACCGACATCACTTCGACTTGCCAACGATTACGCTCGGCGTAGCGGCTATACATGCGGAATAAATCAGCAGCAAACAGCGCAGCCTCGTCGCCGCCCGTGCCAGCCCGAATTTCAAGGAAAATATTGCGCTCGTCATTCGGGTCCTTCGGCAGTAGCGCCGTTTGCAAGTCGTAATCGAGTTGCTCCAAGCGCACTTTGCCGTCTTTGATTTCTTCTGCGGCCAAATCGGCCATTTCCGGATCGGACAGCATCGCTTCGGCATCGGCCAAATTAGCGTTAATCCGATTAAACTCATGCCACAACTCAACCACGGGCGTGATTTCGCTGTATTCACGATTGAGTTTGCGATATTGATCCATATCGCGCGTGGCTTCTTCACTTGCGAGCAGTGCGCTCACTTCTTCTAAACGGTCGGCCAGTTGCGATAACTTGGCTTGAATCGATGGTTTCATTTGTCTTCCGTGAGGTGGGAGGGGTGAGGAGCGAGGAGTAAAACCCTCGCGTTCCCACCATCAACTCACCAAATAATCATTAAAGAGTGCAATGTTTGGGGCTTAAATACAGCCCCCTCACACCGCACTCCTCACATTTCTAATCTATATCTTGCAATCGGTACAAGCGGCGTACCAAATTGATCAGCGTTTCTTGCTCATCCGGTGCCGCACTATTGAGGGCAGCCAGCGGTGCATGCAGAAATTTATTTTGCATCTGCTGCGCCATTTGCTCGAGCACTTTGCTTGGATCATCCCCCGCAGCGAGGCGTTTTTGCGCGCGCGCCACTTCAGTGCGGCTAATTCGGTCGGAATGATCACGCAAATCACGTATCGTTGGCACCAGTGCCCGACCGGCTAACCAAGTATTAAAATCATGCAGGCGCTCGCTAATAATCGCCTCGGCGCTTTCTACTTCAAGCGAACGCGATTCAACACCCTGCCGCACAACTTCCGCCAAGTCATCAACGGTAAATAAATACACGTCATTCAATTCCGAGACTTCGCTTTCCACATCGCGTGGCACAGCCAAATCAACCATAAAAATCGGCCGATGGCGCCGGGCTTTTAACGCACGCTCAACCATGCCTTTGCCGACAATCGGTAACGATGCGGCGGTAGATGTAACGACCACGTCAAACTCGGCCATTCGGCTGGGCAAATCGCCCAACAACATCGCTTCGCCATTAAATTTACTCGCCAAAACTTCGCCACGCTCCAGCGTGCGATTGGCAATCGCTATTTTCTTCGGTTTTTGGGCGGCAAAATGCGTGGCACAGAGCTCAATCATTTCACCGGCGCCGATAAACAGCACATTGCAATCTGCAATCGACGGGAAAATTCGCTCGGCCAAGCGTACCGCAGCGGCGGCCATCGAAACCGACGACGCGCCAATTTTGGTCTGCGTGCGTACTTCTTTAGCCACTGAAAAGGCGCGCTGAAATACGCCATTGAGCAAAGTGCCCAAGGTGCCCGCTTCGCGCGCGATGCGTTCGGCGTCTTTAAACTGGCCGACAATTTGCGTCTCGCCGACCACCATCGAATCTAAGCCCGACACCACGCGGTAGGCATGGCGCGCAGCCGCTTCGCCTTGATGAATATAAAGATGCGAGGTAATGCTATCCACGCTTTGATTTCTATAGGCTGCAAGCCAATACATCACCTGATCAATATCGCGGGCGTGGCAATACAGCTCGGTTCGATTACAGGTAGACACAATCGCCGCTTCAAACACGCCCTTCATCGCGACCAAATCGGCCAAAGCGTTGTTTAACTCATCCGGATTAAAGCTTAGCCGCTCCCGTACCGCTAGCGGAGCAGTTTGGTAGTTCAGGCCTAAGACGAGCAAGTTCATGAAAAAATGGCGAGGTGCAAAACCCGCCATTTTACCCTGAAAACACCCACTTCACGCCACACTAAAGGAGTAGACGGCGATTAAAAATTCAGCAGACGCGCTGATTGATAAAATACAAAGGAAATTAACCACGCCAAACCCAGCGACCAAACCAGTGAAAATGCGGTAAATGCGCTGGATTTAGACTCTTTATTCATCGCTGCAATCACCGAAACGCAGGGAATATACGTCAACGTGAACAACATAAAACTATAAGCGGACACTGGATCGAGCGTATGCGCGAGCTGGGTTGCCAGCGCCGCGCCTTCGTGCCCCGTAATCACCGACAGCGCGCCGAGCACCACTTCTTTAGCAACAAAGCCAAAAATCAAAGCAATCGACAAGGTTGAATCAATACCAATCGGCGATAGTACAGGTTGGAAAAAGTCAGAAATGATCCCCGCGTAACTATGCTGTGGATTGGGGAAATTCGTTAGCAGCCAGACCAACACTACACCGATCACAATCATCGTACTGGCCAAACGCAGGAAATCACGCGCCTCGCCCCAACCACGACGCCAGATATGGCTCACTAGCGGTAGGCGGTAAGGCGGCAATTCAAGTGCAAATGGCTCGTTCGATTTGAAATGTGAACGAAACAGCACTGCAGTCAGCATCGCAATCAAAATACTCATCAAATACAGCGACAGCAACACCCACGGCGCATTGGCGGGGCTAAACAGCGCACCGCTTAAAAACAGAAAAATCTGCAAGCGCGCCGAGCACAAGGAAAACGGAATCGTGAGCATCGTCAGCAAACGTGCTTTATGATCGCGGATAACACGCGTACCCATAATCGCTGGCACATTGCAGCCAAAGCCCATCATCAACATCACAAAACCACGGCCGTCCAAACCCATCCGGCTCATGATGCCGTCCATCATAAAGGCAGCACGCGCAAAATAGCCGGAATCTTCAATCACCGACATCAGGCAGAAAAATAGGAAAATTAGCGGTGCAAAC
Organism: Deefgea chitinilytica; assembly: GCF_016881405.1. GTDB lineage: Bacteria > Pseudomonadota > Gammaproteobacteria > Burkholderiales > Chitinibacteraceae > Deefgea > Deefgea chitinilytica. The sequence continues at coordinate 315,967 of NZ_WOFE01000003.1, read as the reverse complement.
GTTAGTACCGTCGTCACACCATCAAACAGGCCATTGACGATCAGCCCTTGCCAAAAACTCGGTAGATTCTGAGTCAATGGCAGCAGCGCGGTTTCCTTAAGCCAAGTTAAGCCCGCCTCCATCGTGTCTTGCAACGGTGTGCCAATTGCGTACGTCAGTTGAAATAAGCCCAACATCACCAAGATAAATAAGGGCAAGCCGAGCCAAGGATGTAGCACGAACTGGTCTACTTTGGCGGTGGTATCAGCGGCCAAGATCGGCGGCTGATGCACTGCGGCTGAGTAAATTCGTTTTTCCTCAGCATACATCGTGGTAGCCGCAGGTACGCCTGCCAAATTGATGTCGACCGCAGGCTGAGCGAATAATCGACTGAGTTTGTTTTTTGCTTCAGGTAAGCCATCACCCAACTTCGCACTAATCAATTGCACCGGGCAGCCCAACTCTTGCTCTAACTGCTCACAATCAACGCTAATCGCTGCGCGTTTGGCTTCGTCGCGCATATTTAAGCAAATCAACATCGGCGCGCCCAGCGCTTTGAGCTGCAAGGCCAGTGCCAATTGTCGATCAAGCTGCGTCGCATTCAGCACCAATACAATCGCATCCAGTTGAGCCTCAGCCAAAAATCGCTGCGCCACTTGTTCGTCTTCTGCGCCGCCCGTTAAATCATAAATGCCAGGTAAATCGAAAATTTGCACCATCTCAGCGCCGAGCAAAATACGGCTCGATGCCAACTCCACCGTCAAACCTGGCCAATTGGCCACCCGCGCCGTACCGCCAGTTAAACGATTAAATAGCGTCGACTTGCCTGTATTGGGCATACCCACCAGTGCGACGCGCTTCATACCAACGCCTCGGCTGCTTCAAGCGGTGCTGCAGGTGCCGATTCTAAAATCGCCACCTGAATCAAGGCTGCATCAGCGCGACGCAACATAAAGTCAGTATTGCCAACCCGAACCTGCAAAGGTCCACCCAACCAGCCACGACGCAGTACCGTAATTTCACACTGCTCACGCAGACCTAGCGCCGATAAACGCGGCACCAAGTCACTAGCTGTGGCAATAAGCCGCACGACGGCGCGCTGATGCAGCGCTAATTGGGCAAGATTCAACATAGCGAAGACCTAAATGAGAACGATTGATAATACCACAGATAAGTTATTCCCCCACATTGTGCAAGGTCAATAAATACAACAATAACTCAATATCATAGGGTATATTGTCAGAGCAATTTTCTAACAAAGTCTCAATACATATACCCATCAAGTACTGGCTACTCTTTAAATTTATCCGTAAAAAAAAAGCGGCCGAAGCCGCTTTTTCATTTGAACTAGAATCGACCTACTTACGGTTAATGGCTCGCCATGCAATATCACTGCGGTATTGTGCACCGTCGAATTTCACATTGGCCAAAATTTCGTACGCGCGTTTTTGCGCGAGTTGGTAATTTTCGCCAAACGCCGTTACACACAAGACACGACCGCCGCTAGTCACCGGCTCGCCCGCTGCGTTCAGCGTTGTACCAGCGTGGAAGACATGACCGTCGTCCAACTCACCTGGCAATCCGGTAATCACATCACCTTTGCGTGGCGTTTCTGGGTAATTTGCAGCCGCCATCACGACACCGAGCGCCACACGGCGATCCCATTCGCACTCGACTTGATCGAGCGTGCCATTCACGCCATGTTCGATCAGCGTCACAAAGTCCGATTTCAAACGCAGCATAATCGGCTGCGTTTCTGGATCACCAAAACGGCAGTTAAATTCGAGTGTTTTCAATGAACCATCGGGGCTGACCATCAAACCGGCATAGAGAAAACCAGTGTACTCAATGCCATCTTTCGCCATCCCTTGTACGGTGGGCAAAATCACTTCGCGCATCGCGCGGGCATTGATTTCTGGTGTTACCACTGGCGCCGGGCTGTATGCGCCCATGCCGCCGGTGTTCGGGCCTAAATCGCCATCGAGCAAGCGTTTGTGGTCTTGGCTGGACGCCATCGCCAACACGTTTTTGCCGTCAACCATCACGATAAAGCTGGCTTCTTCGCCGGTGAGGAATTCTTCGATCACCACGCGTGCGCCCGCATCACCAAATTGATTATCCGACAACATCGCATCGACTGCGCCATGCGCCTCAGCCAAATCCATCGCCACAACGACGCCTTTACCTGCCGCCAAGCCATCGGCCTTGATGACAATCGGTGCGCCTTTGGCATCGATGTAGGCGTGCGCTGCGGCGGCATCCGAGAAGGTTTGGTAATCCGCGGTTGGAATACCGTGGCGTTGCATAAATGCTTTGGCGAAATCTTTCGATGACTCGAGTTGCGCACCCTTTTGGGTTGGACCAAAAATTTTTAGCCCAGCCTGACGGAAGGCATCGACGACGCCTTGCGACAACGGTGCTTCTGGGCCCACCACGGTCAAATGCACATTCTCGGCTTTAGCAAACTCAATCAAAGCTGGAATATCGCTAATCGGTACATTGATTAGATTTTTTTCTAAGGCGGTGCCTGCATTGCCCGGCGCGACAAACACTTTGCTAGAACGTTCTGACTGCGCTAATTTCCAAGCCAAAGCATGCTCTCGGCCACCAGAACCAATCACTAATATATTCATATAAACTCCGTGAGGAGTAAGGGGTGAGGTGTGAGGGACTATTACACCGAACGCCTCACGCCTTACTCCTCACATCTAATCTAAAAATCAATAATCAAATCGGGTAAAAACAAACAGCACATTGCCATTGTTTTTACTCCCTGGAATATAAGTCGCGTAAAAATTAGCTTTATCGTATTTCATGCCCAAAATTGGCAACACAAATGGCATCGGTGCATAGTTATAATCGGCGTTACGGAAAAACAAGCCCCCCGTCCAACCTGCGCCAGCGCGCAGCGGCCCGATCACATCCCAATACCACATATATGCATAACCGACGTGCACTTGCGGATCTTCATGCGAATCAGCAAATGCAAGGGTATAGATCATTTCTTCATTCTTATTGCCAATTGGCCGGTGATACCCCAATCCACCACCATAAGCAAACTCATTGTAGGAGTCGATTTTATCGGCATCATAAGTCGAGCGATTGTGCCAAGCGTAGCCCGTCAAATAAAGACCGGCGCTGCCCTCATTCCAAGTGCCAGAAATATGCGAACAGGCAGTATCAAATCCCCAAACCCAGCTCTCACAGTCGACTGCTTGAGCAGGCAATGAGAGCAAAGCGCATAGCGTAATCAGAGCCCATATTTTTTTAAACATACGATTTCCATAAAGGTATATTCATGTAGGTTTTATTTAGAAAAGGCTACACTGATATACACCCAAGATCATCAGTAATAGTTTTCAATGAACGGCTATTTTACTACATCAAGCATCTGAATTAGATAAGCAGCCCAAAAAACTGACGAACTTAGAAATATGAAGCCCGACGAATCGGGCTTCAATCAATTTATTTATTACAACAAAATCGGCAGCGGGCGCGGTGGTGGCGCGAAGCTAGCAGCGACGTGACTGAAATGTACACAAGCCGCGCAGCGACAAAGCCACCGTAATTTCACCCATTTGCGAGCGAGCCGCGTTTAGGCACGAAACGCGGAAGCGACGTGTATGCTTTATACACGAGCGACCAAGTGACAAAGCCCAAGCACGGCGCAGCCGCAAATTAATGGCGGAAGTGGCGAATGCCGGTCATCACCATCGCAATACCATGCTCATCTGCCGCCGCAATCACTTCTTCATCACGCAAACTGCCGCCCGGTTGAATAATCGCAGAAACACCATTCTCAGCAATCACATCCACACCATCGCGGAACGGGAAGAACGCGTCTGACGCCGCAACAGAACCACGCAATTCCAAACCTGCGTTGCGCGCTTTGATCGCAGCAATTTTGGTCGAATCAACACGGCTCATTTGGCCTGCGCCCACGCCCAGCGTTTGGCCGCCTTTGCAGAACACAATCGCGTTTGATTTCACAAATTTAGCGACATTCCAAGCAAACAACAGGTCTTTCAATTGTTCTGGAGTCGGTTGCAATTTGGTCACGACTTTCAGATCAGCCAGCATCAAGGCATGCACGTCAGGCGTTTGCACCAAGAGGCCGCCGCCAACGCGTTTCAAATCAAAACGGTTTTCGCCGCTTTCAATCGCGATTTCCAATACACGGACATTTTGTTTTTTGGCGATCAATGCCAAAGCTTCTGCCGTGTAGGCTGGCGCGATCAAAACTTCCAAGAATTGCGCCGAAACGGCTTCAATCGTGTCGGCATCGACAGTTTTGTTAAAGGCAATAATACCGCCAAATGCGCTCGTGGTATCCGTTGCCAACGCTAAGCGGTATGCGCTATAGCTGTCTTTACCCACGGCAACACCACATGGATTAGCGTGCTTCACAATTACACAGGCAGGTTCCGCAAATTGCTTCACACATTCCCACGCCGCATCTGAGTCAGCGATATTGTTGTAAGACAATTCCTTGCCTTGCAATTGCTTGTAATTGGCCAAGCTGCCCGCTGCTGGATCCAAATCACGGTAGAACGCCGCTGATTGATGTGGGTTTTCGCCGTAACGCATGTCTTGCACTTTTTCGAATTGCAAGTTCAAGCGCGTTGGGTAAGCTGCTTTTTCGCCATCGCTAGTCAAAGCAGTCAGGTAGTTAGAAATCGCACCGTCATACGCTGCGGTATGGCTAAAGGCTTTTTTCGCCAAGTTTTTGCGCGTAGCCAAAGTCAATGCGCCGCCGTTGGCTTGCATTTCTTCGATCAACAAATTGTAGTCAGACGCATCGGTCACAATCGCCACGTGCGCATGGTTTTTTGCTGCGGAACGCACCATGGCTGGGCCACCAATATCGATGTTTTCGATTGCGTCTTCGTAAGAGCAATCGGGTTTGGCGATGGTCGCTTCAAACGGGTACAAGTTCACGCACACCAAATCAATATTACCGATGCCGTGTTCAGACATCGTCGCCACATGCGCGTCCAAATCACGACGACCCAAAATACCGCCGTGGATTTTTGGATGCAAAGTTTTCACTCGGCCATCAAGCATTTCTGGAAAGCCAGTGTAATCAGCCACTTCAATCACTGGCAAACCGTTGTCAGCGAACAGTTTTGCCGTGCCACCTGTGGAAAGAATTTCTACGCCTTGCTGATGCAAGGCTTTGGCAAATTCCAATACGCCGGTTTTATCTGAAACGCTAATCAGTGCGCGAGTTACTTTACTCATGTGAAATCCTCAGTCCATTGAATTTATCAAAATTAGTATCGGGTCATGGCCCGTTGGTGCCGCCACGACATCACAACAAATCGTAAGCCTGCAGTTTTTTTCTTAGGGTATTGCGATTAATCCCAAGCATTTCCGAGGCGCGCGACTGATTACCATCAACTCGTTTGAGTACATCAATCAGTAGCGGTTTTTCCATCCGCGCCAGCACCATCTCGTACAAAGCACTCGGCGGCTCGCCATCTAAATCACTAAAATATTGCGCTAGCGACGCGGTAATCGCTGCAGCAATCAAATCTGATTGTTCAGACATATTTCTCCCGATTTTTCGGTGTTAGTTTATTGTTGTGTCGTCACGAACGAATGATTCAATCATCCGACTCGTTGCGGTATTGCAGTCGCTCGCCAAAGGCGAGCAAACTTTTTAAATAGGTATCCACCGCTAGCGCTTGCCCTGCGGTACTTTCCTCGGCATACATCGACTGCCGAAATTCATTACTGTTGTGTAAACCTTTGGTATACCAAGCGATATGCTTACGCGCGATCCGGCAACCCGAATATTCGCCGTAAAACGCATACAACTCTTCCAAATGGCCAAGTAATACATCGCGAATTTCCAGCACGGCGGGCGGCGGTAGTGTCTCGCCCGTGGCTAAGAAATGTGCTATTTCACGAAAAATCCATGGCCGACCTTGTGCGGCGCGACCGATCATAATTGCGTCAGCGCCCGTTTCGCGCAGCACCAGCGCCGCTTTTTCCGGGCTATCAATGTCGCCATTGGCGATCACGGGGATCGATAACTGCTGTTTTACTTCGCGGATCAGCGCGTAGCGCGCGCTGCCGTTATACATATCCTCACGGGTGCGACCATGAATCGCCAACGCCGCAATACCCGCGGCTTCTGCGCGCTGCGCGACGCGAATAATATTCTCGGCGCCATTGCTAAAACCCAAGCGGGTTTTCAGCGTGACCGGAACATCCACTGCATCCACCACCGCATCCAAAATCTCACCGACCAGTTTTTCATCTTGCAATAGCGCGGAACCCGCGAGCTTATTGCAGACTTTTTTCACTGGGCAGCCCATATTGATGTCGACAATTTGTGCGCCATTGGCGACTTGAAAACGCGCAGCATCGGCCAGCATTTTTGGGTCATGCCCGGCAATTTGTGCGGAGATCGGTGCCAACTCACCTTCGAAATTGGCACGCAACAGCGATTTTTGACTACTGCGTAGCGCCTGATCGCTACTCATCATTTCTGACACCGCGTGACCCGCGCCAAATTGCTTGCACAATTTACGGAAAGGACGGTCGGTCACGCCAGCCATAGGCGCAACGATCAGATTGTTTTTCAGCTGATACGGGCCAATATGCATGGCAGAAATGTCGAAAAAGGGAAGGCGCGAATTCTACCTCTTGCCTAAAAAATGAGCAACAAAAAACAGCACTCGTAAGCGCTGTTTTTGGATTATTTATTGTAACAAGACCGCCAGCGCACTAGATGTCGCGCTGAACTTACGGTGCTGTCCAAGCTTCAAGTTCAGCGGCGGCAATCCATTCTTGCATCGCAGGTAAAGCGAGCACAGTTTGCATATAGAGCTGCGCCTCTGTCGGCACTTCAATGCCATAACTGACAAAGCGCGTGACCACCGGCGCAAAAAACGCATCCGCCCACGTGAAATGACCAAATAAAAACTCACCTTCACTGGAGGCAATCCCATAACGCTCGCGGCAATCAGCCCACAAGGCAACAATACGCGCAACATCAGCAGCGACTTCCGGCGTCAGCTCAAAAGCATGACGACTACGCACATCCATCGGGCACGCTGTTCGCAAAGCCGCAAAACCCGCATGCATTTCAGCACAAACGGTACGCGCTAAGGCGCGGGCAATCGGATCTTGTGGCCACAATTGCGCCAATGGAAAACGCTCGGCGATGTATTCAGCAATCGCAATAGTTTCCCAAATCGTGAGGTCATCATCGAGCAGCACCGGGACTTTGCCAGTTGGCGACCATTGCAAGCGCTCTTCTCGCGCATGTTCCGCGTACAAATTATGCAAGCGTTCTTCAAACTCGATGCCAGCCACTTTCAAACCCAGCCAAGGACGCAAAGACCAAGACGAATAATTTTTATTGCCGATCACCAATTGCATACAGCGCCTCCCCCCGTCAGAAACCAATCATGCTACGCCTGATCAATTCAAGCACCAAGGCAAACGGCTCGCACTGATCTAAAAACGCAGCCCACGCTATGAACTAATCACACAATGAGAATTAGAACTATTAAGCCGATTGCTAAATCCAATTAGAAAATCAAACCATAACGTTCTAGAGTAGTACAGCCATTTGATTTCACATCAACTAAGGAGTACGTCATGTCTAATGAATCTAAGTGCCCATTTTCGAATACCCTGCAACGCAACGCAGTTGCTGCGGCACCATCCAACGCCGACTGGTGGCCAAACCAACTGAAACTGAGCATTTTGCACCAGCACTCCAGCAAATCCGATCCAATGGGCGCAGCATTTGACTACGCCAGCGAATTTAAAACACTGGATCTAAACGCACTCACCGCCGATTTAAAAGCGCTGATGACTGACTCACAAGACTGGTGGCCAGCCGACTGGGGGCATTATGGCGGCTTAATGATTCGGATGGCATGGCATGCAGCCGGCACCTATCGGGTCACCGACGGTCGTGGCGGCGCAGGTACTGGCAATCAGCGCTTTGCCCCACTCAATAGCTGGCCCGACAACGGAAATCTGGATAAAGCCCGTCGTCTTTTATGGCCGATTAAACAAAAATACGGCCGCAAAATTTCTTGGGCTGACTTGATGATTCTCGCAGGGAATGTTGCGCTCGAATCGATGGGCTTTAAAACCTTTGGTTTTGCCGGCGGTCGCGTCGATATTTGGGAGCCAGAAGAAGATATCTACTGGGGCATGGAAAAAGAATGGCTAGCAACCAGCGATAAGCCAGGCAGCCGCTATTCAGGCGAGCGCCAGCTGGAAAATCCACTCGCTGCGGTACAAATGGGCTTGATTTACGTGAATCCAGAAGGCCCAGATGGCAACCCCGATCCAGTCGCATCGGGTCGTGACGTACGAGAAACCTTTGCGCGAATGGCGATGAATGATGAAGAAACCGTCGCACTGGTGGCAGGAGGACATACTTTTGGTAAAGCCCATGGCGCAGGTGATCCTGCCCTCGTTGGCCCGGAACCAGAAGCCGCACCAATCGAAGCACAAGGTCTAGGCTGGATTAATCAGTTTGGCAGTGGCAAAGGCGTACACACCACCACTAGCGGTATCGAAGGCGCGTGGAAACCGAACCCAACCACGTGGGACAACGGCTACTTTGATATGCTGTTTGGCTATGAATGGGAACTCACCAAGAGCCCTGCCGGTGCCAAACAATGGGTTGCCAAAAATGTGAAACCCGAGCACATGATTCCCGATGCACACGACCCAGCGAAAAAACATCCACCAATGATGACCACCGCCGATATGTCGCTGCGCATGGACCCCGCTTATGAGAAAATTTCGCGCCGTTTCCATCAAAACCCCGCCGAATTTGCCGACGCATTTGCCCGCGCTTGGTTCAAACTAACGCACCGCGATTTAGGCCCACGCAGCCGCTATTTGGGCGCGCTCGTGCCAAGCGAAACACTGATTTGGCAAGACCCGATTCCTGCAGTGAATCATCCGTTAATCAACGAGCAAGACATTGCCGCGCTCAAAGCCAAACTACTTACATGTGGCCTCTCAATCAGCCAGTTAGTTACAACAGCGTGGGCTTCAGCGTCGACCTTCCGTGGCAGTGATAAACGTGGTGGTGCCAACGGCGCACGCATTCGCCTTGCGCCGCAAAAAGACTGGGCGGTGAATCAACCGACGCAATTGGCCGCCGTACTGGCCAAACTGAGCGCGATTCAAGCTGAATTTAATAGTGCACAAACCGATGGCAAACAAGTTTCGCTCGCCGATTTAATTGTGTTGGGTGGCAATGCCGCAGTAGAAGCTGCCGCGCAAAAAGCGGGAGTGGCAATACAAGTGCCGTTTGCTGCTGGTCGCATGGATGCGACGCAAGAGCAAACCGACGTCGCCTCGTTTGCGGTGCTAGAACCGCTGGCCGATGGTTTCCGTAATTACGTTAAAGCCGGCTTAGAGTCTGCATCTGCCGAGTTACTGATCGATAAAGCGCAACTGCTCACGCTCACCGCACCAGAAATGACGGTGTTGATTGGTGGCTTGCGTGCCCTCAACCCAGACCAACATGGTAATTTCAGCAGCAAACCTGAAACATTGACTAATGATTTCTTCGTGCAGCTACTCGATATGAGTACGCAATGGCAACGCACCGCCAGCGAAGGCGTGCTTGAAGGGCGTGACCGCAAAACGGGTGCAGTCAAAGCAACGGCGACCATCGTGGATCTCGTCTTTGGCTCGAACTCGCAACTACGCGCGATTGCCGAAGTTTACGCAGCCAGCGATGCCCAGCAAAAATTCATCGCTGATTTCGTTGCTGCATGGAGCAAGGTGATGAATTTGGATCGCTTTGATTTGCAATAATCCGATGAAATGACCGACTTGATTGATTCAACAGAGTCGGTCGTATCAACACCATACTGGCTGCTAGCACTCGACTAGCAGCCTTTTTTACGCCTTCGCTTACGACACGCCCTCAGCACTAGCTCGACATCACCGATTTCAGCTACAGTAGCAGCGTCTTTCGTCGACCGATTCCTATGACTCAACTTGAACTAAGCCAACTCATTCTCAGCAGCTACCAGCGTCTGCTCGGTGAATCACTCACGCCAGCAGGCTACACCGCCGAGCAAGCCGCAGACTGGCTACAACACGACGCACCATTTGCAATTCTCGCGCACAATACCGCCAGTGACCCGTGCTTTATTTATGCCAATCAAACGGCACAAAACTGCTTTGAATATGCCCACGCCGAATTGATCGGCCTGCCCTCGCGGCTATCAGCCGAAGCACCTAATCGCGAGGAGCGCGCCCAATTACTCGCGGCGGTAGATCAACATGGCTTTAGCACAGGCTATCGCGGCCTGCGTATCGCCAAATCAGGCCGCCGCTTTTGGATTGAGAATGCGACCGTGTGGAATTTAATCGATGAAGCAGGTGTCAAGCACGGCCAAGCGGCGCTACTGCGAGCATGGCGCAATTGGACTGCTGAGGAGTAAAAGATTCATTCTGCTGATTCAAATTGAGTCGGCTCAGCATGTGCCGCGTCTCCAACCCGCTCGGCGCAGAGCTACTCACTGCTCAGATAAAAATACACAACTTCAATACCACTTCACCATGCTTTGCTGCGTTGCGAAGCAGCAAGCCACATCAGTCCTAGCTGCCACAGCAGCAATAAATACGTAACAAAAACAAGCACCTACCGTTTATCAGCAGCGAAAAACAATTTCTTGCACGAATAGAAAGCAGAGCTATGTTGGTGTTATGTTTGTGTATATAAGGATTTGATGATGAACGCCATTTATATCCTGCCAGATTCGCTCTACTGCAAAACTGAAAAAGGCCTCGCCGTACTTCGCCAGCAAAAGCGCACGCTATCGCTGCATATGCGGCAAGTGTTGGTGCTGGTCGATGGCCGCCATACCGCACGCGAGCTAATTCAGCAATTTAACCATATTCAGTTTGGTCAAGCCTTATACGATTTGATCATGGATGGCTATGTCAAACTGATGCAAGACACAGCTAAATCGGATGGCGAGCCAATTGGGGTGAGTGGCGGCAATTTGATTGTGCAGGCAATCAGCCCTAGCCCTGCTCAACCCTCCGCGATCCAGCAAACTAACCTGCCCTACGCCGAAATTCAGCAAATCATGCTAGAAAGTTCTACGCGCTTTTTAGGCGTCATGGCTGCGAATATGCAAGACAAAATCAAGGCCGCCAATACGCCACAGCAACTCAAAGCTGCAATTGCACAATGGAGCTTGGCGCTGCGTGAATCTCGCCACGGCCAAGCGCATGCTGAAACCTATCTGCACATGGTGAAAAGTTTGGCTCAACTCGAATAAATCTGATGTATTAACCTATAAGCAATACAAATCAAAGCCTACACGCCAATACATCTTGGTGGTTTATAAGTGAGCATGCGAGCCATCGCAAAACGGTTTTTCTTCGCTGTGTTTACAGCCGCATAAATACAACGTCTCGCTGTCTTCGGCGACAAACTTAATCGGCTGCATATGCGTATGCCGATGCGTACCATCACAAAACGGCTGAGTTTTACTATGACCACAGGCGCACCAATAATAAGTTTTACCAGCCTCAACCTCGACAACATACGGCGCTTTTTGCGCAATTTGCGGTTCTGACATCAGACTTCTCCAGCATCTACGAGACGCTTTTAGCCTAGCCGCTCAGAGCCCAATTTGCCACGACAGCGAGACATACGCGCTGCTTTTTTGTGCTCGCCCAATAAAAAACCGCCACAAGGGCGGTTTTATGTGAAACGAAAACAGTAAATTAGCTCAATTTCACCGTGTAGCCAGGTTGATTGCTTGGGTGATCTTTATTTACGAACACTGAGCGATCGTTTTTAACCATCAGCACTTCAAAGAAGGGTTTGAAACGCTCATCGCTGATGCCAAACGCAGTTTGAATCTTGGCAAACAGAGCTTGCTCTTCTGGCTCTGCTTCACCGTCCGAGAAAGCAGAATCGAGCATATTCATCAAAATGCACATTTTTTGCGCATCAGTCAGCACTGGCGTCGCTTCAGCAAGGAAGGTATCAATCGAGTTCTTTTGACGGTAGGCCAAAGCACGGTCAAGCAATTGACGATTTTGCGCACCAACACCGATCGCACCACTGCTTGATTTTTGTCCGCCCAATACCGACAACAAATGACCCACTTCTTCGTTATCCATCTCGCCATCGGCCGACATCATATACAGCAAGCCCGTCGCAAAAGCGAAATGCGGACTCATTGTCGTGCTGGTGTCGCTCTTGAACATATCAAACAAACCCATTTCAATTCCCCTTTTTCATGAATAAAGTACTACGGTTTCTCTACGTGGGGTCAGACTCAGCGCATTGCAATCAGTTCCTGCCCGCAAAAAATATGCTGCAATTCAATCAACCCATTTATTTATCCACATTCGCATCCTGATAATCCGTCGGATTCAGATACGCAAACGGCAACCCCAACAGCACCACCCCACCGACGATATTGCCCAAGGTGCTATACAGCAAATTATGCAAAGCCTCGCTATACGTGATGCTGCCATTACCTAATAGCGAAATCGAAAACGTACCCAAATTGGCAATCGAGTGCTCATAACCGCTGTAGACGAAAATAGAAATCACCAGCATCATCACCATAATTTTCGCCACGTCTTCTTTACAGCGCAAAGCCAAGCGCACCGCCAAACACACCACCCAGTTTGCCAAAATCCCCTTAAAGAAAATCTCGCTACCCGCTTGATGCACTTTATGCGCCGCGCCCGTATACAGCGCATGATCGAGGGGCAAAGCCTGAATCATCCCAGCGCCGTAGAGCAAACCCGCTACAATCACCGCACCCAAAAAATTCCCGAAAAAACACACCGTCCACAAAAACAGCGTTTCTTTCCAATTGGTTTTGCCTTCCGCAGACGACACGCTCAAATACATCGTATTGCTGGTGAACAGCTCGGCATTGGTAAACACAATAATGATCAGGCCAACGCCAAAAAACAGCGATGTAATCACTTTGCCAACCGCAAGATCGTGCAGGTTATGAACCATCGTCCAGTAAGCAAACACCGTAATGGTTAAATACATCCCCGCCAAAATCGAACGCAGCGCATAGCGGCGCGGATCGGTTTGCAGTAATTTCAGTTTGTTTAAGCCGCTGTCGGCGGCTTTTTCTACGTAGGAACGGTCGAGCATATTGGGCTCCAATTTGGGATGGCGGGATATTACTACAGACTGTCGTAGGGATTGGTGTGAATACTATAGGCGATGGGCTGGCAGATTGATCCAAAGTTGCAAAGCCTGCTGCGCAGGCGGTGAACCGGCCGTTTCGCCGGCCTGACGAGTTAGGGGTGGTCTTGCCCCACCCCTAACAACCCCAGCGCGCCCGATCACCGCGAAACCCCGTCCGTCCGGCAATTGGCAAGGCGACGCTCAAACTCGCTGCGCGCTAGCGTCGCGCAGCTCAAACAGTCGCGTCTTAAAACCTTGCCAACCGCCTCCCGAACGGCGCGGCTCCACGGGCAATCCGCTCTAATTGAGCGCCAGAGTATCTTCAGCAAAATAAATTTGAAATTAATTAGATGTATTGCCATCCAGCCATTGCTAATCAATGGCTACAATTAAATACATAGGAAACTTACCCAATAAACTCTCATTCCGGCGCAGGCCGGAATCCAGTGGCAATGCCAACCAGTAGCAACTCAAAATAAAGTAAATGAATGGTGGAATCATGGGTTTTCAAATCCCGTCTAAGCGCACCGAAGCACGAAGGGAGACAAACGGCTTCATCGTTTGGCTCACGCCACGCGAGGGCACAGCGGAGCTGGGCGCGCCCGGGGCTCCTTTTCTTTGGTTCGTTTCTTTTGGAGAAGCAAAAGAAATGAACCTGCCGCGCGCAGCTCGCGCCCCAAAACCTTCGCGGCGCAGCCGCATAAAACAAAGCCGCCAGAATCAATCGGGCGGTTTTTTTGTTATTGGTAGGGTGTATTCGACGCGAAGCGGCAATACACCAAGCCATATTCATGCGGCGTAATGCCTTCGGCGATTACGCCCTACTAGCTACGTGGCAGCAAGGCAAACTTGCAACGACAATCACATTGATTGATCTATCGCCTTATCCCACACAGCAGAACCTTTTTCATGGGAGTCAACACCATAAAAAAATGACTCGAAAGCAGAATCAAGACTAAAGTCATCGCAATTATCCCATTGTAGGAGCTTTGGCTTGAACACACGAAAATCTCCAACCGCAGCTGTCTTATAAGGAATAGCCATAATTGCTTTAGAGGACGGTGAAAAATAACACCTTATCTCCACAATGATTGCATCGATTTTATCACCATTAATTGTGATCCTTCCGTCGTACAACAAAACAGCATCATTGGCGTCTGAGTTATTAGACTCAAGCATTTGTTTTCCGTAATCAACAGATTTTTCCAAGTCCCCGCCAACGTCGAGCCGCTCCATTTTTTTATCATGATCGTCTACATAGGCAAACATTGGTGTCAGGACTTCTCCATCAGAAACGCACCAAATAGCGTGCGCGGCAAAAAAACCAGCAAGATTAAATGCAGTGATCATCATCATCCTTTAAATTGACAGTTCCTAAAGACAAAAAACTTGGCGCTACAGCACAAAAAGATTGCCTTCTTAGAATTGCCGAAGAAGAGTCGGGCAGCAACTAACTAGCCTCAACTCACGCACGATCGCAATGCACTAGAAAGAATTAAGTCGGTTTTCACCGACTTAATAAATTTACCCCACCTTCTTCTTCAACAACTCCAACGCCATCGCTGGATTGGCCTTGCCGCCTGAGCCTTTCATTACTTGGCCAACCAAGGCATTGAGTGCCTTCTCTTTACCACTGCGATATTCTTCAATCGCCTTTGGATTGGCCGCCAGCACGGTATCAACAATTGCTTCAATCGCACCAGTGTCCGACTCTTGCTTCAGACCATCACGCTCGATAATCACATCGGCTGAATCGCCCGATTCCCACATTTTCTTCAACACGTCTTTAGCGGTTTTATTGTTGATCGTGTTGTCGGCAATGCGGCCGATCAGCGCGCCGAGCGCTTCTGCAGACACAGGGCAATCGGCAATCGTTTTCTCTTCGCGGTTCAGCGTGGCGGAGATGTCGCCCATGATCCAGTTCGCGGCGAGTTTGGCATCCGCGCCCGCGGCAACGGTGGCTTCAAAGTAAGCGGCCAGTATCTTGCTAGTGGTCAACATCCGCGCATCGTAGGCGGTAATACCATACTGTTCGACAAAGCGTGTTTGCATTGCTGCTGGCAATTCTGGCAATTCGCTGCGTACACGCTCAATCCATTCTTCTGAAATCACTAGCGGCGGCAAATCTGGATCGGGGAAGTAGCGGTAATCATGCGCGTCTTCTTTGCTGCGCATCATGCGCGTTTCGCCTTTGTCGGGGTCAAACAGCACCGTGCCTTGCACGACGCGGCCGCCGTCTTCGATGGTTTCGATTTGCCAGCGGATTTCGTAATCAATCGCTTGCTGCAAGAATTTGAACGAGTTCAGATTTTTAATTTCGCGGCGCGTGCCAAATTCAACTTGGCCTGCGGGGCGCACCGACACGTTGGCGTCGACACGGAATGAGCCCTCGCTCATATTGCCGTCGCAAATGCCAATCCACGTGACTAACTCGTACAACGCTTTGGCGTAAGCCACCGCTTCAGCCGATGAGCGCATTTCTGGTTCAGAGACGATTTCGAGCAGCGGCGTACCGGCGCGATTTAAGTCGATACCGGTCATGCCTTGGTAGTCTTCGTGCAGCGATTTGCCGGCATCTTCTTCTAAATGGGCGCGAGTGAGGTTGATTTTGCGCTCTTCATCGCCGACTTGGATCGTGATGACGCCGCCTTCAACCACTGGCAAATCCATTTGAGAAATTTGATAGCCTTTTGGCAAATCAGGGTAAAAGTAGTTTTTACGATCAAAGACTGATCTGCGTTTGACGTTCGCGCCAATCGCAAGGCCAAACTGAATTGCGCGCTCAACGGCGGCGCGGTTCATCACTGGCAAAGCACCCGGCAAGGCGATATCCACCACCGCAGTTTGCGTATTCGGCGCAGCGCCAAATGCGGTGCTGGCCGGTGAGAAAATTTTCGATTTTGTGGTGAGCTGAGTGTGAACCTCTAGCCCGATTACGACTTCCCATTTCATGGTTTATTCCTCAATGCCCGTGTCGTCGTACAGTTCAGTCAACGACACAGAAAAATCAATACTGGCTAGACGCAAAGTTTCATCACAGGTATAGGCGTGAAAAACCCAGTCACCATGCTCTGCGCGGCGATACACCCGTACATTCTTTGATTCCGAGTCAATCAATACATACTCTTGCAATGAATCGAGCTGACGATAGATGTCGAATTTCTTACCCAGATCATAGCTACCCGTCGAGGGCGACAGCACTTCGACCACGATCTTGGCTGAACTCACCGTCGAACTCGATTTGGCAGTTTCAGCGCAATGCACCAATAAATCTGGATAAAAATAACAATCAGCACTCTCGATCTGTAGGCGCACGTCGTTAATAAACGCTCGGCAAGGTGAGCCTTGCAAATGCGGCATCAGACGAACGAGCAGATTCATCGCCAGTATATTGTGCGCCAACGTGCCCCCCGTCATGGCATAAACGAGTCCGTCATAATATTCATGCCGTTCCTGCCGTAATTCTTCTTCAGCCAAATATTGCTCAGGCGAAACAAAATCACTTTGCGTTAATGCCATGCCGCTCTCCTCAGAGTTGTGGCGCCTTGGTGTGCCAATCAGTCACTTGCTGGAATTGATGCGCGATGCCGAGCATTCGGCTTTCCGACAAGTAATTACCGATGATTTGCATACCCACTGGGCGACCATTGCTACCGAAGCCGACTGGCACGCTCATCGCTGGCAAGCCAGCCAAATTCACGCCGAGCGTGTAGATGTCTTCCAAATACATCGCGACTGGATCGGCGTTTTTCTCACCTAGATTCCATGCGGTGCTTGGTGACACCGGGCTAAACAACACGTCGCATTGTTTGAATACGGCTTGGAAATCATCCGAAATAATGCGGCGGATTTTTTGCGCTTGCAGGTAATACGCGTCGTAGTAACCGTGGCTCAGTACATACGCGCCGGTCAAAATGCGGCGTTTGACTTCGTTCCCGAACCCTTCTGCACGCGTTTTCTCATACATATCATTGAGGCCATTGTAATCGGCAGCGCGGTGACCGTAGCGCACGCCGTCAAAACGGCTCAGATTAGTCGAGGCTTCGGCGGGTGCAATCACGTAATACGCTGGAATCGCCATTTTGGTGTTCGGCAAGCTCACATCGACAATCGTAGCACCGAGCTTTTTGTATTCGGCAATCGCGGTTTCAATTGCAGCACGAACGTCGTCGGCCAAACCTTCGGCGAAATATTCACGCGGCAAGCCGATTTTGATGCCGGCCAGCGGCGTATTCAAATCACGTGTGTAATCTTCTTTGGCATGCTCAAGGCTGGTGGCATCGCGCTCGTCAAAACCCGCCATCACATTGAGCAAAATCGCGCAGTCTTCAGCGGTTTGCGCCATTGCACCGCCTTGATCCAAGGAACTGGCGTAAGCAATCATGCCAAAACGGCTCACGATACCGTAGGTCGGTTTAATCCCCGTAATCCCGCAAAAAGCCGCAGGTTGGCGAATCGAGCCGCCAGTATCGGTGCCCGTTGCCATCGGCACTAAACGTGCAGCGACTGCTGCTGCCGAACCACCTGATGAACCACCGGGAACAGCGTTGAAATCCCACGGGTTTTTCACTGCGCCGTAGAAGCTGTTTTCGTTGCTCGAGCCCATTGCGAACTCGTCCATATTGGTGCGACCTAGCGGCACTAAACCCGCAGCGTCGCAAAGCTCTGCGACATTCGATGAATACGGAGCGACAAAGTTGTCGAGCATTTTGCTGCCGCAGGTGGTTTTCCAACCTTCGGCGCAAAAGATGTCTTTGTGTGCAAACGGCACGCCGAGCAAGGGGCGTTTGTCGCCCGCAGCACGAGCGGCATCGGCAGCAGCGGCTTGCGCCAAGGCTTTTTCGCGATCCACAGTGATAAAGGCATTCAGATCTGCATGCGCTTCGATTCGATCTAGATATTGCGTGGCCAACGCCACGGCGGTTGTTTGTCCCGCAGCGAGTTGGTCGATGATTTGTTTGATGGTGTAATTCATAGCGTGTGAGGGGTAAGGAGTGAGGGGTGAGGGGTAAAGGCTTTAGCACCTTACTCCTCACACCTCACACCTCACCGCAACTCCTTATTCAATGACTTTCGGAACTAGATACAGGCCGTTTTCTACCGCTGGCGCTACCGCTTGGAACGCTTCGCGACGATTGGTCGCGGTTGCTACATCGTCACGTAAGCGAAGTAGCATGTCTTGCGGATGCGGCATTGGTGCGATGCCGGTGGTATCAATGGCGCGCATTTCTTCAATTAAATCAAACAAGCGGTTGAGCTGGACTTGGCTCTCAGCCACTTCATTTTCGGTCACGGAAATCCGTGCCAGACGCGCAATGCGCCGAACATCGTCGATTGATAACGACATAATAAATTCCTTGTAGACACGTCCTTAAGCGGCAGCGTAGCCCTTTGACGCCGAACATCGTCGATTTGTAGATACAAACCTGAAACTACGCGCGGAGCTCTGTTACGCCGTAGATCGCAAATTGATTGCAACATGGTCGTATTTACTCCGTTAAACCTTCTTCAACATCAGCACAATAGGGTATCATATCGGGTTTGTTTCTCCCACCCGCGACAACCGCTCGTTGTAGCGTTAAAAGTGGACGCGAAACGATAAAAAACAAATGCGCTGCGAGTTTCGTTGCAATGCAGCATAATACGCGCACGCTACCCATTTACTAGTGGGCTGAACCCAAATTCAGCCGGCCATCACACCTCATATATTGCGGGAAATTTAATGTTTGGACTTCTCTCTGGCTACTTTGCCAACGACATCGCCATCGACTTGGGCACCGCTAACACCTTGATTTATATGCAAGGTAAAGGGATCGTTTTGGATGAGCCATCAGTAGTGGCGATTCAACAAGATGGCGGCCCTTCAGGCAAAAAAACGATTTTATCGGTCGGCGCAGAAGCAAAAAAAATGTTAGGCCGCACGCCTGGCAATATCAACGCAGTTCGCCCAATGAAAGATGGTGTGATTGCTGACTTCACTATCACCGAGCAAATGCTGAAACAGTTCATCAAAAAGGTGAACCCAAGCCGTATGTTTTCATCGCCACCGCGCATCGTGATTTGCGTACCTTGCGGCTCGACGCAAGTGGAACGTCGCGCGATTCGCGAATCGGCTCTTGGCGCTGGTGCGCGTAAAGTGGAATTGATCGAAGAGCCTATGGCCGCCGCGATCGGTGCTGGCTTGCCTGTTGAAGAAGCAACGGGCTCGATGGTGGTTGATATCGGTGGCGGCACGACCGAAGTTGGCGTAATTTCACTCGGCGGCATCGTATACGCTTCTAGCGTTCGCGTGGGTGGTGATAAATTTGATGAAGCTATCATCAACTACATTCGCCGCAATTACGGCATGTTGATTGGCGAAACGACGGCGGAAGAAATCAAAAAACGCATCGGTTCTGCCTTCCCTGGCGCTGAAGTGCGCGAAATGGAAGTCAAAGGCCGCAATTTGGCCGAAGGTATTCCACGCTCATTCACGATTTCTAGCAACGAAATCTTGGAAGCATTGACTGACCCGCTCAACCAAATCGTTTCTGCGGTGAAACAAGCACTGGAGCAAACTCCTCCAGAATTGGGTGCTGATATTGCCGAGAAAGGCATGGTGCTCACAGGTGGCGGCGCACTTTTACGCGATTTGGATCGTCTTTTAATGGAAGAAACTGGCTTACCCGTGATTGTGGCCGAAGATCCATTGACTTGCGTGGTACGCGGCACGGGCAAAGCACTTGAGAAGCTCGACAAAGGCAGCATTGGCATTTTTGCAAACGACTAAGTCGTGTAAGGAGTGAGGTGCTGGGCGTGAGGGGAAAAATAAGTCGCATCACGCCTCATACGCCTACGCCCGCCAAATCTAAGCAACAGCTAACCCCTAAGTCCTAACTCAGAATGCAAGCCAACCAACCCGCCTTTTTTAAGCAAGGCCCTAAACCGCTCACGCGGGTTTTAATATTCTCAGCAATCTCGATTGGATTGATGGTGGGCGATGCCAATTATCAGCTACTGAATCAAGTCCGCGATAAGCTATCGCTAGCGCTTTATCCTTTGCAATGGCTGGCAACAACCCCAATTAACGCCTTAATTGAAGGCAATGATTATCTACAGCAACAAACTCAGCTGGTCAGCGAAAACAAAATGCTGAATAACGAGAAATTAGCTGCCAAAGGCATGGCGATGCGTCTAAATGCCTTAGAAATAGAAAATGCGCACTTACGTAATCTAAAAATTGCCAGCGAAAACACGCCTCGCCAAGCTCAATTGACCAAAATTTTATACAATAGCCGCGATCCATTTGCGGCTAAATTGGTGCTAGATAAAGGACAACAAAGCGACATTAGCCCCGGACAAATTGTGCTGGATGCCAGTGGTGTGGTCGGGCAAATCGTTCGAGTTCAACCATTGACCAGCGAAGTACGCCTACTGTCGGATCGAAATCACATGGTGCCAGTGATGATTGAACGCAATCAATTACGCACCGTCGTTTATGGTTCTGGACGGCATGCGCCGTTGGAAGTGCGCAATATGGCGCCAAATGTCGATATCCAAGTTGGCGATCGCTTACTCACCTCTGGCATCGATAGCATTTACCCCGCCGGACTGCCCGTAGCCAAAGTCACCAAGATTGAACGCACCACAGGAAACGCTTTTGCTCGAATTTACAGTGAGCCTTTAGCCCAGATCGATCAGCATCGTTATTTTCTGATTTTAGATGCGCCAGCTACGCCTCCTCCTTACCCAACCGAAGCCTCAGCGCCAAAAGCCAAAAAACACTAATGCCACCGCTTCGCACTCGCCTGAGGGGATTACATTATGCCAATTAGTCGCCAATTATTACGCCCCGCCGGCGTTGGATTTATCATTTCATCGTTTCTGATTGCGATGTTGATTAATTTATTGCCTTGGCAAGCGACCGCAATCAATTTTGCACCCGATTTTATTGCCTTTCTGATTATTTATTGGGCTCTTAATCAACCTCGCCGCGTCGGTGTAGCTTGCGCTTTCTTTCTTGGGCTGGCGATGGATGTCGCTGATGGCAATGTATTAGGCCAGCACGCGCTCGCCTATTCGGTGATTGCCTATCTAGCCTTGGTTCGGCAGCGACAACTGGCGATTTTTCCGTTCTGGCAACAAGCGCTAGTTGCATTTGCTTTGCTGATTTTATCGCAAGCGATTATGGTATTTATTCGTAGTCTGATGGGCGAGCCATTTGTTGGCTGGGGCTATTTTGCTGGTAGCTTATTTGCTTCGATCTTATGGCCTCCTTTCTCAAATCTAATGCTGCACTACCAGCGCAAAAACGTACCTGACGAATTATGAATTCGACGATCAACCTGCATCTTTGGCCCACTCAGTCATGTCTTTAGTTTTTCTCTCAGCGCCACTGCTGACCTCGATTTTTGCTGTACCGCGCAGCACAAGCTCGGGAGTGCATGATGAATAAAAAGGTGGTTCTCAACCCCAAAGGTGAGCGCTTTGCGTTTCAAATCCGCCTCATTGTGGCGGTGTTATTTATTTTGACGATGTTTGGCGTCTTGCTAGCTCGTTTTATTTGGTTACAAGTCGCCGAGCACAATCGCTATTTGACTCTGGCCGAGCAAAACCGAATTTCTTTGGTGCCAATTCCACCATCGCGCGGAATTATTCGTGATCGCAACGGCGTCGTATTAGCGCATAATTTTTCAGCGTATACCTTGGAAATCACACCATCTAAAGTCGACGATTTGGAAGACACGATCACTCGCTTAAAAGGGATTGTTGATATCACTCCCAAAGATCGACGCCGTTTTAAAAAGCTGCAAGAAGAAACCAAAGATTTTGAAACCTTGCCAATTCGCACTCGCTTAAGCGATGAAGAAGTCGCCCGCTTTGCTGCACAAAGCTATTTATTCCCCGGCGTTGAGCTGAAAGCGCGCTTATTTCGTCAATACCCAATGGGCGAAATCGGCAGTCATTTAATTGGCTACATTGGCCGCATTAATGATAGAGATATCAAAGACCTCGAAGAAAAAGGCGTGTACGCCAATTATCGCGGTACTGATTACATCGGCAAACTCGGGATCGAAAGTAGCTATGAGGCACAGCTGCACGGCAGAACTGGATTTGAAAAAGTAGAAATCGACTCTGGCGGCCGCGCAGTACGCACGCTCAGCCGAACGCCACCAATGTCTGGCCAAGACTTAACCTTGTCGATCGATATTCGTTTACAAGAAATGGTCGAAAAACAATTTGGCGACCGTCGTGGTGCCTTGGTCGCAATCGATCCGCAAACCGGCGGCGTATTAGCGCTGGTCTCCAAGCCGGGCTTTGACCCGAATTTATTTGTCGATGGCATTGATCCCATTAGCTGGAATGAACTGAATACTTCGATCGATAAACCCTTACTGAATCGTGCAATTCGCGGCGAATATCCACCCGGTTCAACCTACAAGCCATTTATGGCGATGGCGGCGCTCGAATACAACACCCCTTTGGTTCACCAAACGATTTCTGACCCCGGCTACTTTATGTACGGTGGGCATCGCTTTAATGACTCAAAAAAAGGCGGTTACGGCTCAATGAGCTTTGATCGTTCGATTGCGCTATCTAGCGATACCTATTTTTATCAACTCGCGGTGCAAATGGGGATTGATAAAATTGCTGGGTTTATGTCGTCAATGGATTTCGGCAAGCAGACTGGCGTGGATTTGCCCGGTGAACGCGCGGGCATCTTACCTAGCCCAGAATGGAAAAAGCAGCGCTTTAAAAACCCAGCGCAACAGAAATGGTTTTCTGGTGAAACTGTTTCAATCGGGATTGGCCAAGGTTATAACTCATTCACTCCTATGCAAATGGCGCATGCTACTGCGACACTGGCTAATCGCGGCGTAGCGTTCAAGCCGCATGTCGTCGCCACGCTCACCGATCCAAGCAGCGGCAAGAAAACCTTAGTCGAGCCGCAGCCGAGCAAAACCATGAATTGGAAGCCGGAAAATATCGAACGCGTCATTCGTGGCATGGAAGGGGTAATGACTATCGGGACTGGCGCGAGTGTATTTAAAGGCGCTGAGTATGTCTCCGCAGGTAAAACAGGCACCGCGCAGGTTTATAGCTTGAAAGGCGCGAAATACAATGCCAATGCAGTGAAAGAACGCTTGCGTGACCACTCTTGGTTTATTGCCTTCGCTCCGGCCGACAAACCGACGATTGCGTTGGCAGTCATTGTCGAAAATGGTGGCTTCGGCGCGCAAGCTGCCGCTCCGATTGCCCGTAAAGTATTGGACTTTTACCTCTTAGGCAAAATGCCGGCAGACCCAGTAGAAAAAACTGCGTCCGGCGCATCAGCCATCGCACCCGCAGAGGATGTTGTTCGTGATTAGTTATATTTGGGGGCGCATCAAGCGCCCAATCGATCCTGCGCTATTTTGTTTTATTTTAATTATCTTTGCGCTTTCCGCGGGGCTCTTGTATTCCGCCTCTAATCGAGACTTGGATCGTGTCACTGATAAAGTCGTTTTCATGGGAATTTCGCTGGGGGTGCTGTGGTTTGTCGCCAATATTCAGCAGCGAACATTGATGCAATTGGCGCTGCCAGCCTATGTTGGTGGCGTAATTTTACTGATTGCCGTTGAATTATTTGGTATTACCAGCCACGGTGCAACGCGCTGGCTCAATATTGGCGTAACCCGAATTCAGCCCTCAGAAATCATGCGGATTGCCCTGCCGCTGATGATGGCATGGTATTTCAACCATTACCAAGCTAGCCTCAATTGGCGCCATTTTATCGGTGGTGCGATGATTATTTTGGTTCCAGTTGCTTTGATTTTGAAACAACCCGATTTAGGCACCAGTCTACTGGTTGCGTCATCTGGCTTTTATATTCTCTTTTTTGCTGGATTACCTTGGGTAGTATTAGCTGTGATGGGCGTCGGGATTGCGGTTGGTGCTTATACCGTCACGCATTGGGATCTTTGCATCAATATTTTGCATGAATACCAATGCCGCCGAATCGCGACGATGCTAAACCCTATGGAAGACCCACTCGGTGCTGGCTATCACATTATTCAAGGTACGATTGCGATTGGCTCTGGCGGCCTGTTTGGCAAAGGCTGGCTCGCAGGGACACAAACGCATCTGGACTTTATTCCAGAGCGAACCACCGACTTTATCTTTGCCGTGTATGGCGAAGAATTTGGTTTGGCTGGCAATGTAGTGTTACTGATGATCTACTTAGCCGTGATTTTCCGTGGTTTGATGATCGCAAATAATGCGTCGACCTTGTTTGGTCGCCTGTTGGCGGGGGCGATTTCGATGAACTTCTTTACCTATGCGCTCGTCAATATGGGCATGGTCACCGGCATGTTGCCGGTGGTTGGCGTGCCTTTGCCACTGATTTCCTACGGTGGAACATCGATGGTCTCCATTTTGGCGGGCTTTGGGATTTTAATGAGTATTCAACGCGATCGACCATTGATGAAAGTGTGAGCTGTGGGTGATTATGAATCTTGCAGGTGTGAAATGAAGAACAATAAACTTGGTATATCGCTGTATGCTTTATTGTTAGCAGCATGCAGCAACACACCCAATATCAGTACACCAAGCAAACCACCGGTAGCCACCCCTACTCCGACGCCACCGGCGGTCAGCGCTAAACCATCGCCGTACTCCTGCAGTTACAATCCCAAATCCGGCAACGGTGCTTTTTATAAAGATGATGGCCCGATGGCCGATTTCCCCGCCAATATCGACTACATCCAAGAGCCAATACCACGCTGGGAACCCTTTCACAAATGGGCCAACCGCCCCTACAACGTACTCGGACTCTCATTTACGCCGCAAGATCAAATCGGGCAAGCCAAAGAACAAGGGATTGCTAGCTGGTATGGTCGCAAGTTTCATGGGCAAAAAACCAGTACTGGTGAGACCTATGATATGTTTCAAATGACCGCGGCACACCCGACACTGCCGATCCCGAGCTATGCCCGGGTCACGCACGTTAAAAATGGCCGCAGCGTCATTGTACGAATTAATGATCGCGGTCCTTTTCACAAGGGGCGGGTGATGGACTTATCATTTTTAGCCGCTTGCCGATTAGGTTATGCCAACCAAGGGAGCGCCGAAGTCATTGTTGAGAGCCTAGTGCCTAGCGATGCACCGAGTGCATTTATTGCATCAGCCACCGCGCCACGCACAACACCGCCTGCCAGCAGCAATGTTATTACTGCCGCAAACCCACGTCCGATTCCGATTGCAGAAACCAATGGCAGCATTTATGTGCAGTTAGGCGCATTTTCATCACAGAGCAACGCCGAAAACTTTAAAGCACACCTTGCCCGTGAACTCGACCATGATGCGAATAAACTCGGCATTCAAAACGTTGCCAATCTTTATAAAGTGCGTTTAGGGCCATTTGCAAATCGCAATGATGCCCTTGCTGTGATCAGCCGCGTTACCGGCGAGAAAAACATTCAAGCAGTGATTGCTCAACAATAAACACCATAAGGTATTGCTTGGAAAGAATTGAAAAATCAATGACTTTTGAGCAATACCTACTTCAGACCAGGGTGATTTTTTTGTGGTTTATCTAACCAATACCCTTGCACTTGATCGACACCAAACTCAAGCAACATATTGAAAATCGTTTCGCTCTCGACAAATTCAGCAATCGTAGTTTTACCCATATCGTGCGCGATGCTGACCATGCCACGGACAAAAATCTGACTGTCGCTATCATTGGGCAGATCACGAATAAACAAACCGTCAATCTTCAATACATCGGCTTTTAATTGCTTCAAGTAGGCAAATGATGCAAAGCCCACGCCAAAATCGTCTAAGCACACCACGCAGCCGGTATCACGCAAGGCATCAATAAAGCGCTGCGCATCCGACAAATCCGATACCGCTGAAGTCTCGGTCAACTCGACCAACAGCCGCTTTGGATTCACTTTATATTGCGCCAGCAAACTCGCAATATATAAAGGCAACTCAGGCTCATCAAATGAGCGCCCCGAGACATTCACCGCAATCGATGGGCAATCGGGATATTGCGCCAGTAACTGAATAACCTCTCGAATCACCCAGCGATCCAAATCCACAATTTTGCCAGTCTTTTCAGCATGGGGAATAAACTGTCCCGGCATAATAATGCCGCCCGGACTGTCAGCGTCTTTCATCCGCACCAAGGCTTCCAAATGCGCCAGACTTTTATCTTCGGTGTGATAAATGCCTTGGTAATGCAGCTCAAATCCATCATGTTCAAGTGCATCGATGATTCGCTCTTTCCACGACAATCGGCTCAACTCACTGCGGGTATGATCTGATTCTGGGCGATAAATCCGCCATGTGCCTTTGCCAGCCGCCTTGGCTTGATACATCGCCGTATCGGCATGGGCAACTAATTGATCGGGCGAGCTCGCATGCAGTGGATACATCGCCACGCCAACCGAGGTTGATGGCCGCATCGGAAGATTGCCTGCCACAAACTGCATTTGCAAGACGGTTTGCACGATACGATCAGCCAGTTTACTCACCTCAAACTCATCGCATTCTGGCAACAGCACTGCAAATTCATCCCCACCCAAACGGGCAAAGACTTCATGGAGCCGGACTTGCTTGCCGACTTCACGCGCAATACTTTTCAATAATTCATCACCGACCGTATGACCAAAGCTGTCATTGACGAGCTTAAATTCGTCCAAATCAAAAAACACCAAGGCCATCGTGGTTTGCCGACGATCAGCCTCGGAGACCATCCGGTGCAATTCTTGTTGAAAGCGGTGTCGATTAAATAATCCAGTCAATGCATCGCGCTCAGCCAAACTGACCATGCGCTCAGCAATGAGTCGCTGTTGCGTGACGTCTTCGTACACCCACATTCGGCCATTGGTTTCACCTTGCGGATCCATTACGCGGTAGCAACTTTGTAGAATAATTCGATTGTCATTCAAGGTGACCTCACCAAAGTCGACCCGCTCTTCCAGTGAGGCAAATTCTTCTAGGTAATACGACAGCACATCCCCCATCGCAGGGCGATTATCTGCCAATTGTAAAATCTGCCCAATTGGGCGGCCAATCATGATTTGTTGCGATGACAAACCCCACATTTCGCAAAATGCAGGATTAAAAAAGACGATTCGATTTTCATTATCAACAAACAAAACGCCAAACCGCATCGCAGCGAGCAAAGCCAACATCCGCGCGCGTTCTGATTCGGCGTGCTGCAAATAGCTTTTGCCTAAAGATTGGATTTGGCGTAATTCAATCACCGATTTGCGAAGCGCGAGACGCTCATCTTTGATTTCAGAGTTATCGCGAATGCTCAGCCTTAACCCTTGATAGCTATGGTTGACATCAAACATCGGCTGCCAACTAGCTGCAGCCCAGAACAAAGTGCCATCGCGCCGCATCGCACGAAACTCGTAATCTTGCTCGCTAGATTGCTGCTCAATCGCGCTGCGCAGCGTTTCTTCCACCCGTAAACGCTCTTCTGGCGTCGCAATCGTCAACGGGAAATCCGGCAGCAGCATACATTCATTGACTGAATACGCAGTTAGGCGTGAAACCGCCGCGTTCACCCACAGTAATTTTCCTTCGGGGCTAAGTAATAACTCAACGCTAGTCGATGCATCGGCAATCGCTTGGTATTTGGTTTCACTTTGGTTAAGTGCCTGCACATGCGCTTTAATCGACAACGCCATTTCATTAAAACGCTGCGAAATCTTGGTAATTTGATCCTCACCCGCCGGCACCGTCATTGGCTCAAAAAAACCGGTTGCCGAAGCTTCGGTAGCCTGAATCATCCGCTGCAAATGATTGGAAATCCACCACGCGGCGTAAATCAGCAATGCTGACAGCAGCACAAATCCAAGCAATAGCAACAAACCATTTTGTAGCAACAAACGATCAAAGCCCGAACTTAATGCATCGGTTAACACGCCAAATCGGATTTCACCTAGAAATTCACCGCCAGAATCTAAACTCAAACGCGCGTGCATCAAACGACCAGCCTTGGGCGCCATCAACATCCCAGGCTCAATGACTGGCATCGGTTTAGAGACATCCCAACCACGAGCGGCGATCACTCGATGATTTGCATCGAGCAAGACCAAATACTCAATCCCATCTGCCGTTTGCAAACTATCTAATAAATCAGCCGCTTTGACTCGATTCCCCGCGACCATCGAAGGAATAAATGCAGTTTTCAATAACCGTGACAGCGATTGCACATGCTGTTCGTTTTCTTGCTGAACGATTTCAGACCAAATTCGCTGGGTATTAACGATCAAAGCAACAAACAGCACGATCTGCAGCACGCAAAATGCCACAATAAAGCGAGTTCGTGGAGAGAAGGAAAATAAGGACATCTTCTGAGCTTACTATCTCTTAAAATCCTGCATGGAGAAAATATACAACTTGTCGCGCGAAATACGACACGCGCAGTCAATTCGGATGCTTGATCTAAGCTCAAGCCACGCAAATGTATCAACCTGCAACAACACCACGACAGCAAAGCACAGAGCACTGGCTCATATTAGCCTGCGCCGGAGCGTTTTCGCAGCGATCCAGTAGTTGAGACATACTTTTAAAGCCTAGGCCACCACGCTACCCGCTCCAGCTTGAGCATACGCCGAAACTTAACCACACTTAACGTTGTAATTGCTTAATAAATACTTTAGAGCGTCGTTGGTAGTTATACATTTCTTTCTTTTCCATCGGCAACTCATCAACCGACGCTTGCTTAAAGCCGCGCTCAACAAACCAATGGCTGGTTCGCGTGGTCAGGGCAAAGAGTTTTTCAATACCGAGGCCGCGCGCTTGTTGCTCAACGTGACGCAGTAAATCCGCACCCCGATCTTCGTCACGATAATCCGGATGAATCACCAAGCAGGCCAGCTCGGCCATTTTGCTATTTGGGAAAGGGTGAATCGCAACAATACCGATAGTTTTACCATCGTGCTCCAGCACCGAATAACGATGCACTTCACGCTCGAGCAATTCGCGCCCCCGTTTCACCAGCACACCTTGCTCTTCGAGCGGCTCGATCAAGGCCAACATCCCACCAATGTCATCAATCGTCGCTTGGCGCAAGGTTTCGAGCGACTCACGCGAGATCATCGTACCGATGCCATCATGCGTGAAAAGCTCCATCAACAAGCTACCATCGACATTATTACTGATCAAATGCGCCCGCTGTACACCATTACGCACCGCACGTACCGCGCAGGGCAAATACAAAGAAACATCGTCATTGGTATCGGGATGCTCCGCTAAAAATTGCTCGGCTTCTAAAGCAGTCAATTCGGTTTGCAACTCGCCCGCATCATTCACGACGCCCGCCTGACCAAATAAAAATAATAATTTATCCGCTTTCAGCGCCGTTGCCGTCGCAGTGGCGACATCTTCCAGTGTTAAATTAAAAATCTCGCCAGTTGGTGAATAACCGATGGTGGAAATCAACACCAACTCGCCGTCATCCATCCGGTAATTGATCGCCGTGGTGTCGACTTTACGCACTTCACCGGTATATTGCAGATCAACGCCATCCCGCACGCCCATCGGCTGCGCGGTAATAAAATTACCCGCCGAAACACGAATGTCGGCATTGGCCATCGGCGAATTGGGTAATCCCATCGACAACCATGATTCAATCTCAACGCGCACATGACCTGCCGCCTGAATCACGCACTCCAGCGAAGCTTGATCAGTGACACGAATCCCGTTCAAGTAACGGCCTTCCAGCCCACGCTCTGCGATACGCGCTTCAATTTGTGGCCGCGCACCGTGCACAACGATCAGTCGTACGCCCAAACTGGTCAGCAAATTAATGTCGTGCGTCAGCGTGGCAAACTTGCCATCACGCACCACTTCGCCCCCCAAAGCGATCACGAAAGTTCGGCCACGGAAGGCATGAATGTAAGGCGCAGCTTGGCGAAACCATTGAACAAAATCTTGCATTACCTACCTCCGGTAGGTGAGGAGTAAGGGGTGAGGAGTAAGGGGAAAAGCTTTTGACTTTACTCCTCACGCCTCATTCCTAACGCCTCACATTCTTCTAATACGCTCCACGACCACTGACCACCGTTTTTATCGTCTTGCAGACAATCGCAATGTCGTACCACAAATTCCAATTCTTAACGTACCAAGCATCAAGCGCTACTCGCTCAGCATAACTGGTGTCGTTACGACCCGATACCTGCCACAATCCCGTAAGCCCTGGCCGTGCTTCCAAATAAAAATCAACTTTATCACCATAGCGCTCAAGTTCGGCATCGATAATGGGTCGTGGTCCCACCAAGGACATTTCACCGCAAATCACATTCCACAATTGTGGAATCTCATCGAGGCTGGTTTTACGTAAAAACGCGCCGATTTTGGTAATCCGTGGGTCGTTTTTTAATTTGAAATCGGTATCCCATTCCGCTCGCGCCTGTGGATCGGTCGCCAATAGCTGCTCAAGCACTTCTTGCGAATTGTGTACCATCGTACGAAACTTCCAGCACTTAAACGGCACACCATTCATGCCGACACGCACATGACCAAAGAAGATCGCCCCAGGACCGCCCTCGCATTTGATACGCCATGCCACATACGTCAACAACGGTGCCAGCAACAATAAGCCGCACATCGCGCCAAATAAATCGAAAGCACGTTTCAACCAAATGAGCGGCTTGACCAGCAAATTATTTCTTACCCGCAGCAGCAGCACTTCATGGCTAAAGAAATGATGCGGCACCACGCCAAACAGCGGCAGCCCCGCAATCGGCGGAATAATATGAATATCTTTGTAGCGCAGCGATAATTGCTCAATCTGATTTTCCAGCTGGCGCAACTCATCCTCATTCACCGCAATCACGACATGCGGGCGACCATTCATCGCCAGCCACGCGAGCAACTCTTCCCGCGGTAAACGCACCACTGGCAAGACGTCATCATTAATCAATAA
Organism: Deefgea chitinilytica; assembly: GCF_016881405.1. GTDB lineage: Bacteria > Pseudomonadota > Gammaproteobacteria > Burkholderiales > Chitinibacteraceae > Deefgea > Deefgea chitinilytica. The sequence continues at coordinate 284,894 of NZ_WOFE01000003.1, read as the reverse complement.
CTCATTCGGCGCGTCTTGATCAACCGACAAAAACGCCTGCACTTCAAAACCCAATTGACGCTCGCTATGCATCGCTCGATAAGCTTCAATCGCATTGACGCCAGCGCCAATAATCACCGTCGGCAGCTGCCAGATCCGTTTTTTAAGCAGAAAATCGCGCATTACGCCGCGACAATACGGCAATAGCACCAGCGCAATACCCCAAGATACCGGCCACAAAAACCGAGATACGGTAAATTTACCCAGCAAAACCAACATACCATTGAGTAGCGCAGCCAGAAGCAGTGCCCGTAAAATTTCCAGCAATTCATCCCAGAATGGTAGTCGCAAACTGTAGTGACCACGCCACCAAAAGTTAATGACGGTAATCAGCGCCAAGCCCAAAAAGGCTAGACCTTGTTGGCGGCCTTCCCACGCCCACCACAACTCAAAACTGGCTGAAATTCGACCATAGCGAAAAATCCACAGCAGCAACATCGCCACGCCAAACGAAATCGCCAGTGCGGTAAAGTCAGCCATCGCAAGCCAAGGTTTGGCGGGTTCAGCTTGTAAATGTTTTTCTTGTTTCATTGCGTCTCGTTATTACGTTTTTTTGTTATTGATGGCAGGCCATACGCGGCGTACAAACTGCCCATCATTTGATCTAAAGAATATCGCTCACGTGCAAAAGCCTGCGCTTGTTGCCCTAATTGAGCGCGCAAGTGGCTGTCAGCCAGTAAGGATTTGAGATGCGCGACAAATTCATCGGGCGTATGCGCCAAATAGCCATTTGCACCGTGCTGCACCAAATCACGATTACCCACCACATTAGTCGCCACCACCGGCAAGCCCGCCGCCATCGCCTCAATCACCGCCACTGGCAAGCCTTCCCAACGGCTGGTCTGAATATAAATATCCAAGGTCGCCAAAGCCGCCAGCGCCGCACTGCGATCACACCAGCCAGACACTGCAACTTGGGCGTTTTTTAAAGCCAATTCACCGCTGTCATCACCACCGCCAATCCAGACAAACTCTGCGTTATCGGTAGCCATTTTGTGCGCAACTTCAGCGAAAAACTCAGGATTACGCGCTAAACACACGCGCCCCACCGTACCAATGCGAATTTTACGCTCGTTTGCCACGTCATTGATTGAGCGAGCTTGAGGAATCGCCGCCAAATCGACGGCATTATTGACCACCAGTACATTGCTCGATAAATGCGTGCGGATTTCTTCGCCCTCAGACGGCGAGCAGGCGATAAAGGTCACTGGCACCCCCGCCAGGACTTTTTCAATCGCCAAAAAGACCCCATTTTTCAGCCGCCCCTCGGCGCGCTGCAAAAACGACAAACCATGCGGCGAGAAAAACCAACGCGGCCCGTCCGCCTTGCCCGCCCAAGCCAAACTCACCAACCGCCCAACCGCACCCGCTTTACTCGAATGCAGATGCACCACATCCGGCGCAATCTCCTTAATCCATTTCAACAAGGCACGACCCGTACGAAAATCATTCAGCGGGTGAATCGCCCTTTGCATTGGCAGATGAATACATTGCACTGCATCCGCAAACAACGCACGCCAATTAGCGGGAGTTTCCTCGCGTACCGAGTGAATAACGGTCACAGAATGCCCGTCTTGCGCCTGCCGATTGGCGATAGCCGACACCATAGACAGCGTGCCCGCGCCAAATGATTCAACCACGTGGACAATCGCACTCATGCTTTTTCCTTACGCAATTTGGCCTTGATTTTAAACGCCAACTCATACGGCATCGCCAGCAAAGCAACGGTGCGCGCAATGCCCGCAACCGCCGCCGGGCTGCCATCAAAATACTTGCGTTGCAATTTCAAGCGCGACTGCAGCTGCGTTTTACGCTTACCCAAGGAAATACCATTCGGATCGAGTTCGTACTTAATTAATACATCAGGTAAATTCGCCACTGGAAACTGCCGCGCTAGCGCCCAAAACAACGCATAATCTTCCGCCGCTGGCATATCCAATGGATACCCACCCAACGTATCTACCGCAGACAATTTAAACATAACACTCGGATGAATATACGCTGAGTTTTTCTTCATAAACTGAAGAATCTCAGCTTGCCCTGTCGGATGGCGCAAAACGAATTGTTCCACGCCATGTTGGTCGACAAAACTCGCCGCGCCACCAAGCAATACCACCTCGGGGTGTTTAGCTAGAAACGACAATTGACGAGTGATACGGTCAGATACGTTCTCATCACCGCAATCGAGCCGCGCAATCCATTCATAGCCACGCGATTTGGCCCACGCTAAACCGGCGTTCAACGCGCCTTCAATGCCCTTGTTTTGCGGCAAATTCAACACGCGCAATCTACCGCAACCTTGGTAGGCTCCATTGGCCGCCGTCATATCAATCGGCGCACGCACACTACCATCATCCACCACCAACACGTCACACGGCTCATTTGCGCCAATACTCGCCAGCGATTTCACTAGCGCGGCAGGGTTGTTATAGTGCGGGATTAATAATAAAACGGGCAGCTGTTCACTCATGCGATTTCCAATGCCGGCCAAGCTAAATCTGTTGCACAGCGATGATTTGAATATTCAAAATGTAAAACTTGACGGCTACTAGCTTCAATGGCCTTTGATGATGCATGCCACAGTAAAGGTGACATCAGCAAAATATCCCCCACTTCAGCCTCACAAAAAACTGCATTCACTTCTTTGGCACTCAATTCAGAACGAACAATACCGCCAAGATGCGAGCGTGGAATCACTTTCAAGCAACCGTTCTGCTTCGTTGCTCGATCTAGATGTAGCCGCATGGTTAACATGGACTGCAAAACTTCCAGCGGAGGCTGCACATGAATTATATTTTCTTTCCTCGACCACGGCCCCCAACCCTCAGCACTAAAAGTTTCTGCTGCTGTTACGGTTAAGTCCTGATGCCAGCTCACTAACCAATTTTGTTGCGGCGTTTTATCAAAGAAGATCGAACGCACCAAATGTATGGGTTCTTGTAATAGATTTTGAGCCAAAATCGCAAGCTCACCCTGCAGCGCTAATTCTTGAATGGTCTCACTTTTTTGATGGATTTGTCGTACACCACCACGACCGGCAGCCACAGCAAAATCTAGCAACGTAAATTTTAATGCGGCGCACTGATCGGCGCTTAGTGCGCCACGTAGCCAGGCAAAACCATTCTCGCCAAAATCAATCGGCACGGAGCTCAATTCCACGTGCCAACTCCAAGTAGGCGTTTGATTTTGCGGGTGAATGAAACAGGTAGCGCAAATGAAGCTGTGGCTTTAGCTATATTGAGCGCCGACTGCGGTCGCCAATCAAAATAGCGGGCGAGGATTTTGATTCGCATTGCTTGTTGCTGACGGCGGCGACTCATCGAAATCCCGCTGTCGTTATACTCACTTTTGGTCAAAACTTCGGCCAAATTCGCCGTTTGGTAGCGATCTACAAATTGCCAAAAATACGCAAAGTCTTCTGCCGCCTTGCAATCCATCGGATATAGGCCAATTTCGCGCACGCCTTTTGTACGGAACATCACGCTTGGGTGCGTAAACGCATTGTCTTTATGCATCTGCGTCACAATCTCAGCATGCGTCTGTGGCTGCTTCAGCGTAAAACGGTCACCCGATGCATCAAAGAAAGTCACCGCACTGCCAAGCAAATAAACTTCAGGGTATTGGTCTAAAAACGCCACTTGGCGAGCAATACGGTCAGATACACACAGATCATCACAATCAAGTCGGGCGACAAATTCGTAACCCGCCGCCAAAATCGCTTCCAGCCCCGTGTTGAGCGCATACTCAATGCCGCAATTATGCGGCAAATAATAAAACTTCAATTCACCCTGAGCGCGCCACGCGGCACGGCATTGCGCCTCATCAATCGGCGCGCGCACACTGCCATCATCCACAATCACCGCATCGACCAATTCGGCTGTGCCAACCGATGCCAGCGAGGCGACTAGCCCTTGGGGATTATTGAAATGGGGAATTAAAAATGTGGCGCGATTCATAGCATTTTTTTTCACTAATAAGTCACTATTTTAACGGGATTTGCTATTGGCAATGCTGTTTATTTACACACTCGGCAACAACGCTGGGCTGCAGCGCAGTCTGATAAAAAAGTCTGCGGAGACATCAACGACAAGTGCAGCCAAAAAAAGAACATTAGGCACTGTTTTACACAGCGTAACTTACAAAAGTGCAACACTTTGACAACAACTAAATCAAAATGCAAATCCCCAATAAATTCATGGGAATAGCCAAAAATTAAGTGCAAAACCGATTGATTGTAAGCAACAAACAATACAAAACATAATTAACTGTAATTTTTTATTGCAGCAAATTTTGGATATGCATAATATTTCCAAAAATCAATACCGTACATCTGAAAACAAATATAAAAAGGTCAACACCCATGCTCGACTCTAGCTGGCGCCTCATCGCACTCTACCCTCACCTACTTGCATGCTGTGTGGCACTCGGCGGAATTATCATTTCAGATGCGAAATGTATTCTGCGTAAGGGGCAACTGACTGAGACCGATACGGTTTTTTTAATGGAATTATCACGCATCGTTAGTATTGCGTTGATCGTGCTCTGGTTAACAGGGCTAAGCATTATCGCCATCGATTTTAGCCACTGGCCAAGTTGGGCTGAACTCGCCGCAAAAGCTAAACTGATGGCCAAACTAACGGTAGTATCAATACTGACGCTGAATGGCTATTTATTGCATCGCCTTGTTTTACCCAATTTTGCTGCTCGAAAAACACTATGCAGTCTCGAAACTGCGCGTTTGCGTACCATGTTTATGTTAGGCGCGGTTTCTGCCACCTCGTGGCTATTTGCCGCCTTTTTAGGTATCGCCAAACCGCTGGCCGCTGCGCTAGGTTTTACAGGCTTTATGGCCATGTATGCCGCGCTAATTGTGGGAGCGATTAGCACTGCGCTATTGCTTGCTAGCAAAGTAAAAGCAAATCCAGTCAACACAGAAACCAACAGCCTGCTGACTGCGTAACTTTTTCAAGCCCAAGCGGTCGATTATGCAAATCGACAGCTTGGGCTTTAGTAACGAATCACCAAGGGTATAGTTGGCAACAATAGTTCACTCTGCTGCTTTACCCAGCACCAGCATAACGCTTTCTAGAGCGCCGAATTCATACCACTCAAAAAAATGGTCGAACTCAAACATCGTACGCCCTTTGCAACAGCGCCACCCAACGTGCAATCAGCGCCCCTTGCGAATAAAACTCAGCGCGTTGCTTGAGCCAAGCGGCTAATTCGGCGGCGTGAGTTTGTTGCTGAATAATGAGCTCGGCTAAGGCCTCACCACTGGCTTGATTCACCACAAACTCAGCGCGGCGCTCGGCAAATAGCTCATATACTCCACCAGCGTTTGTGCTGGCAACCATTATTCCGATTGGCATTGCTTCCAATACCACCAAGGGGCAGCCTTCAAAGCTGGATGTTAGCAGCAGCACATCCGACTCACCAAGGTAGCGGCTGACATTGTCTTGTCGCCCCGCAAAGTGAATTTGCTGACTCAAACCGCGCTGCAGGACTTCATTTTTTAGCCATTCTTCCAACGGCCCATCGCCCACAATCGTTAAATGCGCGGCGACATGTTTGGCATTGAGCGCCGCCAAAGTATCCAGCCACAGATGCGGCTGTTTTTCGACCGCAATCCGGCCAACAAATAGGAGTCGTAGCGGAGCACCCTCTTTACGAGGCAGAACGGCGGGCAGCGCTTGAGCCGCATCGACGAAATTGGGTAGCACTTGCCACGTTGATTTGGGCTCACAATCTAGCCAACGCGCCATTGAAGCTTTGGCGTGATTAGAAACAAAAATCAGCTCATCCAAGCGCCGATACACAAACTGGCAGGCCGCACGATGCACCGGATTCATTTTGGCAAACGCATCCAACTCATAAAACGGCCCATGCACCCAGCCCATCACCCGGCAAGCTTGCTGCTGCGCTGGCCGTGACTTTGTCGTGCGCTGCTCGCCATCCTCATGGACTTGATGTCCACTCCGGTGGCTTCGCGTCACGTCTGCGCTGGCGACGCAAGTTGGTTCGGGCGACACCCGTTTTCTCAGCCCCAAAGTCGCCGCATACGCCATGTACAAGGGCAGCAAAAACGTGCCCGCAATAACCACATCATGCTCACGGGCAATGCAGCGGGCGGCGCGCCAGCCTGCCAACCACGTCCACGGTTTTAGCGGTTGCCATGCCTTGGATACATCAACGACTTGAATGTGATTAATTCGCGACGTCCACAAATTGCGACTGCCGCCCAGCAGCACCAGCGTCACGGCAAAACCACGCGCAGCGAGCGCCTCGCCAACCAGTACTGCGCAACGCTCAACGCCACCCAAACCTAAATCACGGAGGAAAATGGCGATTTTCTTGCCTGAAGTTTCGCTCATGCTCGGCCTCGCTTTAGCATTTGCCAAACGGTGTCACTCAGCACAATACGCAACAACTGCTTACGCCATTTTAATTTCTCTGAGCTAGGTATAGCCAGCTTTGCCTTCATTGACAATACATCTAATAACATACCCAAATTAACAGCTTGCGTTCTTTGCAAAGTATCTAGCCACACTTCACTCAAAGCCGCCCGGCTTTCCGGCCAAAGCTGGAGCAATTGCAGGTAAATCATAAACAGGCTACGGCATTCGGTAACCGACAAGCTTTGACCAGGCTCAGCGAGCTCAACAAACTCTGCGGCCACGGGTTGCAGGGGCAACGGTAGCGCATGGCTTGCGTAATCCAGACGAATTTTCTGCGCGGTGGCGCGCAATTGCTCTTTTTTTGACTGCGTAATTTGCCCCGCGTGGCAGCGATATTCAAGTAACACTTCGGGAACGCCAGTGAAGCTCGCACCTTGTTTCGCCAATCGACACCACAATGCGTAATCTTCAGCATGCAGCGCAGCCGCATCGTAGCCTTGCGCTTTGACTAAGCTGGCGCGCAGCATCACGGTGGGATGCGCCAACGTTGAATTAAACAATAAGCCCGCTTTAATCGCGCCGTCGCTGCTTTGCGTTTGCCAAACGCCACTGCGATCACCGATAAAGCGCACCCAAGCGCCGCAGACGTCAGCGCCGGTTTCAATCAATCTGGCAAGCTGCTTATCGATGCGATCTGGCGTGCAAATATCATCGGCGTCGATCCGCGCCAGCCATTCACCGCGCGCGACGACGATTGCTTCGTTAAGCGTAGCGATCAAGCCGTGATTTTCACGGGTGATCACGACAAATCGGGCGTCTTTTGCCGCATGTGCTTGCAAGAGGTTCAGCGTAGCATCGGTCGAGCCATCGTCAATGGCGATACATTCAAAGTCTTTAAATGTTTGCGCACTGATTGAATCAAGCGTCTGCTGCAAAAACGCTGCGCTGTTAAAACAAGGCAGTAAAAAAGAAACGGTGGGCATTAGGCTTTGTCTTCCGAAAGCGTATCACGAACAATTTGCCGTGCTCGCCACCAAAAAGCCAGCACAATAAATAATTCAACTGTCAGCACACTTTGTGCCGCACGCACCCCGCCCACGCTGGAGCCTGGCACCCACCAGCACATCAACACGACATTCAGGATCCCCGCCGCAATCAGCACGCGTGCAAAATAGCGCTCAAAGCCAAACACGAGCAAGGTTTGTTGCCCGTACACGTACGATAGCGCCCCGAGCAAAATCACCGGCGACAACCAATACATCACGTCTTGCGAATTGCTCAATGCAAGAAAAGCACGAGACAAAGAAAAATCGGCACCAAACCATGCCACGCTCAAAGGTGTAAACAGTGGCAAAGCTAAAGCGAGCGCCAATGTCATCGCCAAGCCCACTGCGCCCTGAATATAAAATGATTTATTAATCAAACGAACCGCTGCGGGTTTGTCGCTTACCGCGAGCTGTGCAATCCGCGGATAAGTGGCTTGTACCAAGGGGCCGATCAAACCTTGTGCGATATAGACGAGTTTATTCGCAGCCGCGAACAAACCAACTTGCAAGGGTACAGAAAACAAGCCGAGCAAGACCGTGGTCGAAGTGGTGTAAAGACTGGTTGAGATGGCCGAGAGGAAAAACGGCCAACTGCCCTTGAGCGATTGTTTTAATTCAGAATAATGAATTTTTACCCATTCTGGTTTAGCTACGCCCCAACCCGTCAACCACCACAACACGCCCGCCAAAATTTGTGGCGTCGCTTGTAAAATCACCGCTAGCGCAACGTCGTCTGGGCCGCTAATCCACAGCAGCAAAAAGCCCAGCGTCAAGGCGCGGGCAAACACCATCAAGCCAGAAGCGAGCTGTAATTTTTCAAAACCTTGGAAATACCAAATCGGGAATAACACCGAGCTCAAAATATAGAGCTGGCTCCATAAAAACACATCGGCATGTGCTTGCCAGCTGCCTAGCGAGAACGTCAACACCAGCAAAATCAAACTTGAAACGACCATCAGCAAGGTCTTAGCCCAAGTCACTCGCCAAAAAATCCGCGCGGCGGCCTTAGGATCGTCGCGCACTTGCGCCACATCGCGCACCGCCGACAAATTAAAACCAAAATCGGTCAACAACACGCCGTATTGAATCGCAGCAAAGGCGTAATTCATCACGCCAAAGCCTTCAGTACCGAGTTGCACTAAAAGAAAAGGGAAAGTAACAAAGGAAACGACATAGTTAAGCCCCTGCACCAAGTACAAGGCAAAAATATTAGAACGCAAACGCGCATCAAACACTGACTTCCCCTACGCCGGATTGGCGAGCAATGCGCCGCATTTTACTCGCACCATAAAAAAACGCTGTAACACAGTGTTTACAGCGCCTTCTCTAGTCAAAAACAAAGTAATCGACAAAAACACAATGTATCTACATGAAAATCAATAACATCAATTGCTAGCAAGCAATACCCACTAAGCTAGGCATTTCCTTATTCTTGCCAAACGTCTCCTGGCTTTTTGCCTGCGGGCGGCTGTGCGGTTTGGCCGTTCACCCAGCGCACTTTGCCACGCGGCGTTTGCAATTCACCGTCAAAGCGCTGAAGTTGCGCTGGTTTTTGCACCGGATCGCTCGGTGGCGCGTGATGGCTAACGCCCTCTTGACGCTCTTGCTCCGAGTAAAACAATCGCCCCCATTGACCCGCATGTGCAGGCAGCGCAATCAAGCAGCACAATAAGTAACTGACCCACAATTTTCGACCCCGGTGGCGAAGCCGAAGAGCGTACAAATAGTGCAGCGAGCCGAGCCCACGATGGGCGGAAATTTTTGTCAGCCTATTTATCGGTCGACGCATCATGGTGTAGCCTCAACTTTCACAGGAGCAATCGTTAGCCAGACATAATCACAAGACACGGCGATACCCGGCTGCTCTGCCCGTTGCATTTGGCACGCAGCCGGCGCAGCAAAGCCTGGCTGCTGGCTCAGCCATTGCGTCATCTCGGAAAAGACCGTCTCATTTTTAGCCAGCAAGCCCAGCTTCATTGAGCTGGCATACACTTGAAACTGATTAATTGGGGGCGATTGTTCGAGCACTTGTTGTGGCGAAAATTGATATTCCAACTGCAGCTCTGGCCGAGACTGAGCTAGCACCGACAAGGCCTCAATCCAATCCAAACGTCGCTCAGCCCCCACAATGTGGCGTTGCTGCAATAGATTAAACTCGGCTTGATGCAGACGCACACTATCCCAAGCGCGCTGCGCGGCATCAGCATTCGCACGGGCGAGCTGTAGTTCCTGTTGCGTGCGTACTTGCTCTTGCTGGCTAAAATACAGGTAAATTTGCGTTCCCAACAACAAGACGCCAGCAACCAGCATCGCCCCGCTCAAACCCACCAGCGCGCTACGAATCAACAGCCAATCTTGTCGTGAATAACTGGTCCAGTTCATGGCGCAAGCTCCGCGGTGGTGGCTGCCAACGTCACTTGGATGATGAAATCAACGCGCGCTTTGCCATCAGGACCAGCGACTTTAGTGTTGACCGACGCTTCCGGGCGAATATCGATCGGCTGCTTTAAAATATTAACCGTAGCGTTGGGCAATTGCCGCAATCGCTCCGCCAAACGATTCACATCCGACAAGGCCTGTCGATAAGCAGCAGGGTCACTCACCCGCCCAGCAATCATCCACTGCTCAGCGCCGCGTGGCAAAGTGGGCTCGCCGCTCACGGGTTGGCCTTCTGCTACAGCTGGCGTCATTCCGCCAACGTGCCACTCAAATTTCTCTAACATCAAGCGCGGGAACGCTAGGAAGATTTGGCTAAATTGCTGCGCGGCGTGCTCGGCACTGGGCCAGTGCTGAATATCTCGTCGATACAATTCCACCGCGGCTTGAATTTGCGCAGGCTGCTCGGCATTAGCTGATTTTAATTTTTGGTTTAACTCGCGCAAGCGAGTGTGTTCGCGCTGAATCTGCGTATTATTTAAATTCAATTGTTGCTGAATCTGATCACTTTGCCAAAAACCAAAACCAGAGAGTATTAACCCAAGCACAAATATAGATAATGCAGCCCACTGCATACCCCTGCCGATTTGATACAAACGACCGTAGCGCAATATCTTGGGTGGCGCGTAATGATTGCTTACTTTTAAATTCAATAGCGACGCCACCAAGACATCATGCCAAGTTGAACACTGTGCAGGCAATTTCAGTTTTTGCACTAACATCGGCAATCCCGACTCCGCCACCACCTCCAATTGCTCCGCTTCCTCGCTTAACTCATGAATCACCAACGGCAATTGTTCGGCAAAACTAGCGTCAAACAAAGCTAAGACTTGCAGTTGTTCATCACGCCCCATCAGCCGTAATGTACTTAAATATTGCCGGGCTCGACGAATTTCAGCGGCAATCAGCAAACCTTGCCCAGAGAGCTGTTGCTTGGCGTCAAACGCGCCTAAGCGAGAAAACTGCAATCCAGCGGGAGTGAAATAGCTCTGCCGTAAAGTGCCGGCACAAGAGGACGACATCAGCAATAGATGCGGTATATCGAGCTTGAGTTTGTAAAAAATATCTTGGCTTAATAAGGCGACCGAGTAGATGCCCTGCAAATCAACTCGTGCCGTTAATAAGACCTCGACAATGACGTCGAGCAATTCGCGATTAATAATTGCCGACAGTTGTAACTGATCTTGTTGCCCACGCTTACCACGCGTTTGCACCACGGCACGGCGATACGGCGTGGCGCGAAATAATTGATCCAGCTTGCGGCGTAACAATTGCGACTGATCACGACTCGATAGATGCGGCGCGACGTCACGCTGAAAATCTTCCTCAACCAGATCAGTCAATAAATAATAGCGTGCCGCAGGATAACGCAGCACAAACTCAGCCAAGTCTGCCCGACCCGCTTCATCGTGGGCAAAGTGCTTTAGCGGCAGCGCCCCCCGTTCTGACCAAGCCAATGCCGCCAGATGCGCTTGCGTTAACAGTAGAACAATCTTCTTATTCTTCATCGGAGTTTACTAATCGTATCGAAAATCGGCCCCAAGACCGAAGACATAATCCACGCCAAGATCAGCCCCAAAATCACCGTCATGGTCGGTTCAACCAAAGCTTGCACCCGCTCAATCGCTTCTTTGATGTCGCGATTATAAAAATACGATACATTCAGCAAAGCCTGATCAAGCTGGCCGGTATTTTCGCCAACGCGCAGCATCCGCAGCACCAGCGGCGGGAACATACCCACACGCTCAAAGCTCGCACTCACGCCTTGGCCTTCACGAATTTGCCCTTCAACGCGCGCCAATGCATCGGCAATCACCGTATTGTTGACGATCCCTTGGGTAATTCGAATGCAATCCAAAATCGGAATCCCGGCGCCATACAGCAACGCAAAAAAATTCGCAAACCGCGCCAGAATAATCTTGTGCAAGATGCTACCGACTGGGGGAATCCGCAGTTTCCAACCATCCACTTGAAAGCGAAACGCAGGGTCTGTTTTGACTCGCCAGCGCATCACCGCCAAAACGAGAGGTGGCGTCAGCATAATTAGCCACCAGAAATGCACAAAAAAGTTCGAAATCCACAGCAAAATTTGTGTATTTAATGGTATTTCCTGCTTCATCGATTTAATAAACTCAACCAATTGCGGCACTAAATACACCATCAAAAAACACACCACGCCAAACACCAGCACAGCAACAAATGCCGGATACATCACGACTTTTTTCGCCTGGGCAATCAGTTCATCTTGCCATTTAATCGATTCGGTTAGGTTTTTGAGCACCTCGGCCAATTCACCGCTGGCTTCTCCTGCACGAATTAAATTCACAAACACCACGTCAAACACCTTGGGATGCGCGGCCAAGGCTTGCGAGAGCAAGCTGCCGCCTTCGATGTCCTCAATCACATTGGCAATCACTTCGCGAAAAACAGGGTGGTCGATGCTGTCGCGCAAATCGGCAAGCCCCTCGAGCAAGGGCACGCCAGCGCGGGTTAATTGTTCAAGATGAAAAGTAAAGGTAATCAGCTCACGACGACTGATTTTTCGGCGACCAAATAAATCTGTGCTGCTGCTTTTGGCATGAATCAGCGTCATGCCTAGCCGACCCAATCGCAATTCTAAATCGGCTAGATTGGCAGCTTCGATTTGCCCTTGCTGTACTTTTCCTTGGCCATCAACAGCCCGATAGACAAAACGCATCAGCCCACTCGATCCGTTAAATCGACGACGCGAGCAATTTCATCGAGCGTGGTTTTACCTTCTAACACCCGGCGGCAAGCATCAACGGCCAGCGGTTTAAATCCTTTGGCCATTGCCAACTGCCGGATTTCACGCATCGTGGCGCGCCGCGCGATTAATTCATCCAGATCAGCGTCGAGTTTTAAAATTTCAATCACCGTCATCCGGCCTCGATACCCTTGATGCTCGCACTTAGGGCAACCGACGGCACGATAAATTTGAATATCTGATTGGGTATCAACCTGTAGCAATTGTTTTTCAAAGTCATCAGGGCTATACGCCTCTGCACAAAAAATACACAAGGTTCGCACCAAGCGTTGTGCAATGATGCCGATCATATTGCCCGACAAGATATCCGGCAGTACGCCAATATCCAGCAAGCGCGGCAAAGCACCAATCGCCGAATTGGTATGTAGCGTCGAATACACTTGATGGCCGGTCATTGCAGCGCGAAACGCCATTTCAGCGGTGTCTTTATCGCGAATCTCACCGATTAAAATCACGTCGGGATCCTGCCGCATCATCGAGCGAATCCCGTTGGCAAAGTCCATTTTGGAGACTTCATTAACTGAGGTTTGCCGAATTTGCGCAATCGGATATTCGACCGGATCTTCCAAAGTCATAATATTCACAGCAACCGAGTTGATGTGATTCAAAATCGAATACAAGGTGGTGGTTTTACCCGAGCCAGTTGGCCCGGTGACCAAAATAATGCCTTCTGGCCTCGCAATCATTAGGCGCAGCGCATCCAGATTTTCATCGCTTAAGCCGAGTTCTTCGAGCGGAACTAAACCTTTTTGCCGGTCTAAGATCCGCAATACGATATTTTCACCCCATGTGGTTGGCTGCGCCGAAACCCGAAAATCGAGCGCCCGCCCCGACAAAGTCAGCGAAATTCGCCCATCCTGCGGCGCTCGCGTTTCAGCGATATTCATCGTCGCCAATACTTTGAGCCGCACCACCATCGCCGGCCAATACGTTTTATGCAAGGCCCGAATTTGCCGCAACACACCGTCAATCCGATAGCGAATCCGCACAAACGATTGCTCGGGCTCAAAGTGAATATCCGACGCGCCACGCGTGACTGCATCGGCCAGCAAAGCATCAATCAAACGCACTACCGGTTGGCTATACTCGGCTTCAGCGTTAGCGAGGCTTGCGTAGTCAATTTCTCCAGTCTCGATCTCACGCAAAATACCGTCAATTGATAATTCAAAGCCGTAGTATTGATCAATCGCACGAACGATATCGGATTCGGCGGCCAGCAGAGTTTCAATTTCAAACTGATCTTTGGTTTGCAGCCTTAGCTGATCCAAGGCGACCAAATTATTGGGATTGGCCATCGCCACCGTGAGACGTTTACTCGCCAAATTCAAGCCTATCGGCAACACCAACAGGCGTTTGGCCATTTCCTTGGGGACTAAACGTATTGTTTGCACATCGGCAATGACGCGGCTTAAATCGACACTTTCTTGGCCGAGGTTTTCTGATAAGGCTTCACGCAGTACATTTTCAGAAGCAAAACCGAGCGACACCATCAACTTGCCAAGTGGTGCGCCTGAACGGCGTTGCTCCAAAAGCGCAATCCGCAATTGATCGTCGGTGATAATCCCTTTGCTAACTAGCAGCTCGCCCAAGGGTAATTTATTACGCGGCGCATTCATGGTGTAACCCCTGTCGCCGCATTCAATTCCGCCAAGCGTTGTTCAACCTGACTCCGATCAAAATAATAAGTGCCCGTCGCTTGCAAAGCTTTCAAATAATAAGTTTTTGCCAAAGCGCTTTGCTTTAAATGATCCAGACTCACGGCCAAATTCAAAGCGGCATCGGCGCTATTGGGATTGGCAGAATACGCCAAAAAGAATTGCTCTTGCGCTTGGCTCCAGCGCTGTTGCGATGCGTAATACTGACCCAACACCATCGGATCAGACTTGCCACTTTGCTCGAGCTGTACCGCCTCTTGTTCGGGCAATTGTGCAGAATTCAGTAATAGTAAAGCGGCTTTCGCACTTTCATCTTGTGGATTAGTACGTAACACCCGTTGATACAAAGCCGATGCGGCACCAACATCACCACGTTGCTGCGCGATCGCTGCCAAGCCCAATAAAGCATCGCGCTGCCGCGGATCGGCCAGTAATACCTTGCGATAAAGCGATTCAGCCTGCTCGAAATGACCGCTTTGATAGGCTTGCCACGCCAACAACACAGGATCAGGGCTATTTTGTGATGCCGATTGCCTTACAAACTGAGGGGGAGGCATCAAATCTGGCTGCACACGCGTCGTTTTCTCTGCCTGAATTGGTTTTGTTACCAAGGACTCAGCAACCACAGAAGCCTTAGCCGCTGCAGCTTTATCGATGTTCGCTACTTGACTTACCGAGGTATCTTCCGCTACTTCATTATTTACAATAGCTTCATCAGAATACACAGGCTTAACTGCACTAGCACTAGCCACATTTGGCGGCGATGCCGGCGCTTCGGTCGCTGCAATAGGCTGGGTGAGCTGACGGTACTGCCACACAAACCAAGACATCATGCCAGCCAATAACAGGCCAGCACCAAGGAATAACCACGGTAAAAGTCCCCGCGTGGGCTGAGTATTCGACCGAGTAAAAAAATTTTTAGCGATAGCTTGCGCTGGCGTCGACGGGCTAACGGCAGTAGCAAGCGGTGGAGGCGTCATCGACGCGCGCGCGCCAACAGACTCATTGATTTCCGCGGCGGGCTGGCTCAACGGGGCAACTTCGACCTCGGGCAACTTGGCAGAGACCTGTGGCGCAATCGGCTCGCTATCCACCACAGCCATAGGAGATTCAATCAATTCTGGTAAATCAGTACGATTTTGCCCCAATTCCGCGGCAGCAGTATCGGGGGCAAGCGTAACTTCAGCAGGCATATCGGGCGGCACCACCGCCCAGTCATTCAACCCCACATCCGGCACAGGCGGCACAGCTACAGCGGCTTCCAACTCGATTTGTGGCGCAGGCTCCTGCGCTTCTGTTTCAACTAAATTTAAAGTTGGGAACTCAACTTCTGGCGCAGTTGCAACTTCCTCAGCATTGGCCTGTGCCGCGCGGCGGCGTTTATCTTCCTCAGCTTTTTTTAGCGCTTGTAATAACAAACTCATTACCGAACTCCCTGCTGACGAGGGAATGGAATCAGGCCACTTTGAAAAGCAGATAACTCCTGATCTTGCGGCAGATTGAAAAAATCATCACTTGGTAAATACGATTTCAAACTGCCTAAGCGCTCATCTTGGCCATTTTCTTTCACGACAATTGGACGCAAAAACACAACTAATTCGATTTTTCTGACTTTATCATCACGATAGCTAAACGCATCCCCCAACCAAGGCAGTCTGGATAAACCCGGAACCCCTTGGCGGAGATTAGTTTGCTTATCCTGAATCAGCCCCCCTAACACCGCCACTTGTCCACTGGCAATTTTCAGCGTGGAATCAAATTCTCTTACTTGTAGTTCAGGCACTAAGCTTTTGAGCGTAGTATTGGTCTGCGCAGCAATAATCGCCACTGCGGGATCTTCTACATATCCACTGACGTTGGTAATCGTTGGTCGTATACTCATCGAAATCATGCCAGAGGCGGATATTTGCGGCGTTACTTGCATCACCAAACCCACGGGCACGGTGCGTAGTACACTTTCATAAGTCGGTGGCGTAATAACGCCATTAGAATCTGAAGTCGACTGAGTGACATTCATCGTGAAATACACTAACTCTTCGACGACTTTCATCACTGCCGGTTGATTATTAAGCGCGGTAATTTTAGGGCTAGATAAAACCCGAGTTTTACCAAATTGCTCTAACAATTTGACCGTGGCGTTAAAATCTGTACTTTTATAAGAAATCAAACTCAATGGCGCAGCTGATAAGTTAGCGCCAATTAAACTCTGCCCAAAGCTCCATCCGGCACCATTGGCAATTTGCGACCAATCAACGCCTGCTTGATATTGATCACTCAATACCACTTCAACAATTGTGGCTTCAATTAAAACCTGTCTTTGTGCAGAAGCTTGAATTGAAGCGAGAAACTCAGCAACTTTAGCCTGACCTTTGCTACTGGCACGAATGGTAATCGTGCCAGTTTCAGGATTAATCACCACAAAATTTGCATCAACTGGCTTGGATTCAATGCTGGGCTTCATTTGCAAAGCGGCCGTCTCGGCTTGCACTTTTTCAGTTTGCGCGAGGGTTTTATCGAGCTTGGCCGCTTTATCAACCACCGCTAGCGCCGTCGATGCATCGGCAGACTGCGGCACAATTTTTTGTGTCGCTTGCTGACTTAGCTGAGCAATTTTTGCAGTATTGAGCGAGGTCGCTGTTGCTGCGCCTTCGGCTTTTACATCTAAAATTTCTTTTAAATTAGCTTCTAATCTTTTCCAGAATTGATTTTGTGATTCACTGTCTATCGACGAAAACGACGTACTGCCATTAGCCCCCGAGCCACCTGAATCTTCGGCAACCGATTTGACAGAATTCAAGATATTCAACGTTGACTTCATATTTCGCGCTAAATTGAAGTAATCAACGTGATAAATCTTCACCATCGGTGAGTCGGGAGTGATGTTCAAAACCCCATTTTCCATACTCCAGCGCAAATCAACTTGGCGGGCAATCCGATCTAAAATCTGCGGTAGCGTCTGATTAATCGCGTTCAGCGTAACAACACCGGTCACCCCGGGGCTGACGTCAACGTTAATTCGGGCATCACGCGCTAATGCAAACAGTAAATCATGTACATCCAGCTGGCTGACCACCACGCTATAAGTTTCTAATTTGGGCGTTGCACTGGGTTTTGCCAACTGCGGGATAGGGCGCGCTAACGCCGGAATTGATGCCACAGGCGGCTCATTTTTAGCCGGCGCGGTAATATGAGCAGGAGATAAAGGCCCAAGTCCACTAGAGGTGGTGCAAGCCGTTACTGAGCAAACCAGTACCCCAATCCCAAGTATTATTTTTTTCATATGCCGTATTTAATAAATAGATAAGCTCTGTTTAACTTAGCACAGCATCTAAAAAAACCGAGTTTATCGCCCATTTCAAGCGAGCTAGTCGCGGGGCAACAACATTTCGCTGCGCAGTACTCCAATTGTCAACACCTGTGTACCGCGTAAATTTTTATGATGTTGCAGCTGATTTTTGACCGATTGAGCACGCTGCCGATCTGGATATAAACCAGCAAGCACACCCCATGCGGAAACGCCATGGACTTTAGTGGGGTAAATAATGATGCGGCCAGGGCCAATCAATCGGTCGATGTCCTTAATTAGCGGCTTGAGTTGCTCACTTTGTTGTGAAGGAATTTTTGAGACCAGTACCGTCACGCTACTGGCTTCGGCAGCTTTAATCCGATCTCGCGACATCAAAATCAACTCGCCAAACGTCGGCTCAATCGAAGAGGCAACGGAGTGCGCAGCCGAAATCGTCCTTAATTCGGCCAGTCGATGACCTTCGGCTACTTTTTCCACGCTGATAGCGGAATTGCTGGACCAAAAATGCCAGGCAGTCACCAGCAAGGCAAAAGTCAGCACCAAGAGTGCCGCGAGGAGGTATTTTTGTTTTGACGATGGATTAGAATATTCACACTCTAACTCGGCCAACTTGGCGTGTTTTAGCGTGACCTGCGTTGAGTTTTCAGAAAACGCAGCTAACATCGCTTTGTCCGCCAATAAATTCACTCGCCGACTTAAGCCTTGAGCTACTTCGGCAATATGTTTGACTGCCACGGGCGTAAAAATAGCGCTGCCGTGATGCCCTGCGGCAAATAATCGGCAAGCTAAGTAATCACCAACTTCCGCGGCATTAAGCACCGGCACCATCAAGCTATAACTAATCCGCTCACGCAACGCGCGTAGCTCGTGCAATTGCAAAATATCGTCGAGTTCCAGTTGAGCAAACAGCACAATTTGCAATAATTTTTGCTGCCCAGAGTCGAGATTGGACAGCAGCCGAATCAGCTCGAGCGTCGCTTTGGGCATCGCATGGGCTTCATCAACAATCAAGACCACTTGTCGACCTGCGGCATATTTGGCAATTAAGCTTTCTTCGATCAGGCGTATTTTTTGCGAGGCGCGATCAGAATGAAATTGAATTTTGAGCTCATCCGCCAAGGTCAGCAGTAATTCATCTTCACTTAATGCAGGATTAGGTAAAAAAATGGCGTCCACATGCGCCGGCAGGCGCTCAAGCAACATACGACACAGCATCGTTTTGCCAGCGCCGACCTCACCTGTAACTTTAATCAGGCCTTCGCCCGACGTAACCGCGTACAGCAAGGCGTCCAGTAAAGCACCGCGCCCGGCGCCGCTAAAGAAAAAATCAGGATGCGCGGTCAGTCGAAATGGTGGACTTTTTAAACCAAAAAATTCAAGGTACAAAAGTCTTCCTCCTCACTCGGTTGTAGATACCAACAATGCCACTGTGAATATGTACTGATTCTCAAAACCCATCATATCTTTCAGAAATAAAAAGCGTAACAAAGACTGAAGAAAGGTTTTAAAAATACACTACAATCAAATGGTATTGCCATCAAAGCAAGTAAAATCAAAAAGTACAGAGCAATACATCAAAAATAGTGCGTTTGAAAATGACAACACTTCACTCGAGACTTCGCTGCTAAGGCAATTGGCCCGCTGATTCAGGGCGCTTTAATCATGTTAAATTAAGCTCAATTTAAGCTTTCCCCTATTATGCTGCATCGCAATAACAGGTATATTTCTAGCGTATCTGGCAAGAAAACCCTAAAATTTGCCGTCATTCACTGAAGCCCCCCCCATGAATCTGCTTGAATTTCAAAATGTCAGCTTTGCCTACGGAGAAAACGCGATTTTGCGGGATGTGTCTCTGTCGATTTCCCGCGGACAAGTTGTGGCGATTATGGGTGGCTCTGGCTCAGGTAAAACCACTTTACTCAAACTCATCGGCGGGCAATTGCAAGCGCAGCAAGGCGCGGTGTGGTTAGACGGTGAGAACGTTGGTGCACTCAATGAAAGCGGCCTGTATGCGATGCGCCGCAAGCTGGGCATGTTGTTTCAGTTTGGCGCTTTATTCACTGATTTATCGGTTTTTGACAACGTCGCTTTTCCGCTGCGCGAACGCACCCAACTGCCTGAATCCATGATTCGTGATTTGGTTCTGATGAAGCTCGAAGCGGTTGGTTTACGCGGTGCGGCGCAGCAAATGCCGCATGAATTATCAGGCGGCATGGCGCGCCGAGTGGCTTTGGCTCGCGCGATTGCGCTTGATCCTGCGGTGATGTTGTACGACGAACCGTTTACCGGCCTCGATCCAATTTCACTCGCCACCGTAGGCAAACTGATTCGTGAGCTCAATGACGCGCTCGGTACCGCCTCAATTGTCGTGACGCATGACGTAGCAGAATCGCTAGCGATTGTGGATTATATTTATTTCCTTGCCGAAGGCGTGATTGTCGCGCAAGGCACGCCGGATGAAGTACGAGCATCGACACATCCGTATGTGCAGCAATTTATCAATGCCCGTCCGGACGGCCCATTGCCTTTCCATAAACCGGCCCCCATTTATGCCGAACAATTGGGCTTGTAATATGCACTGCATTTTGAAGATAGCCGCCCCGCATGAGGTGACGCGTGTTATTTAATTTTTTTAGTCGGCTGGGTGCGCCACTGAGCAATGCGCTGATAAAATTGGGTTTCGCATGTCGATTCCTCGTTGCTATCTTGCGCCACTCCGGCACGAGTTTATTACGCCCACGGCTGACGCTACGCGAGATTTGGTTCGCTGGCGTGTTATCGGTATTAATTATTTCAGTATCTGGCTTATTTGTTGGGATGGTGCTGGCTTTGCAAGGCTACGACACGCTACAGCGCTTTGGCGCGTCCAGCTCGCTCGGCGTTTTAGTCGCTTTATCATTGGTGCGAGAGCTCGGCCCCGTCGTTGCCGCACTACTGTTTGCTAGTCGTGCGGGCAGCGCAATTACCGCGGAAATTGGCCTGATGAAAGTCACCGAACAACTGTCGGCAATGGAAATGATGGCGGTCAATCCGATTGCTCGCGTGGTCGCACCACGGTTTTGGGGCGGCGTCATCTCAATGCCGCTACTCGCTGCAATTTTTAGCGCAATGGGCATTTGGGGTGGTTATTTAATTGGTGTGAAATTACTCGGACTGGATGACGGTAGTTTTTGGTCGCAAATGCAAGGCTCTGTCGATTTTCGTCTTGATGTGATGAATGGCATCATTAAAAGTGCCTTTTTTGGCTTTGCTGTTTCCTTGATCGCGGTGTTCGAAGGCTATGATGCGCCGCCCACCGCCGAAGGGATTTCCCGCGCCACAACGCGCACGGTCGTGACCAGTTCATTAGTGATTTTGGCGCTCGATTTTATTCTGACGGCATTTATGTTCCGCGGGGTTTAGCAAGAAAATTGCCACGAAAAACCCAAAAACACGAAAGTGAACCCCTGCATGATTTTGTTGTTTTTTTGTGGTTTTCTAAGCCAAACAAGTTTTAAAAAATTAAGAGGTATGCCGTGAAACGTGGAATGATTGATTTTTGGGTTGGCTTATTCGCCGCCGCAGGGCTGGCGGCATTGCTGTTCTTGGCCTTACAAGTGAGTAGCTCAAGCTCACTCCCTGCTACGGCAAGCTACACCTTGATTGCTGATTTTGAAAATATTGGCGGCTTGAAAACTCGCTCTCCTGTCAAAAGCGCTGGCGTTGTCGTTGGCCGCGTGAGCAATATCACGCTCGATAGCGAACGCTATGTTGCTCGTGTCGAAATGGCGGTCGATAGTCGTTATCATTTCAGTCGAGATAGCTCAGCTGAAATTCTGACTTCTGGCCTCTTGGGCGAACAATACATCGGCATCACGCCCGGTGCGGAAGAAAAAAATCTAGCTGCTGGCGACACTTTCAAAGTGACGTCATCGGCGATTGTCTTAGAGCAACTCATCAGTCGGTTTTTATTTAGCCAAGCCGACAAAACTGATCATTCGGAGAAGTAATCAATGCTGCAAAAACTACGCCATCTCTTATTCATTTGCTCGCTGAGTCTCATCGCCAGCGCTAGCTTTGCCAGCGCCGAAACACCAGAGCAAATCATTCGTGCGGCGAGCAAAGATGTATTAGAAATCATCCAAAAAAATGAAAAAGATGCCGCCAAAACCCGCGATTTAGTGGATCAACGTCTATCTCCGCTGGCTGATTACCAAAGAATGACTTCACTTGCCGTCGGTCGCTATTGGAAAAGCGCCACCCCTGCCCAGCAAGAAGCGCTGAGCAAAGAGTTTCGTACCATGATGGTGCGCACTTATTTATCGGCATTAACTTTGTATAAAAACGCACAAATCAATATCAAAGGCACTCGCGCGGGCAACGATGATGAAGAGCAAACCATCCGCACCGAAGTGACGCTCCCAAATCAGAAACCAATTCCTCTGGACTTTAGTTTTGAAAAAGTAGGTAGCAGCTGGAAAGTCTACGACATCACTGTAGAAGGAATTAGCTTTATCAATAATCACCGCAATCAATTTGGCGCCGTCATTCGCAAAGATGGCATCGACGGCTTAATCAAAAATATGGCGGAAAAAAACAATAACTCACGGCCGAATAAATAATGCATGAGATTGTCTTAGGCCGGGAACTGACGCTACGCAATAGCCCTGCGGCACTAAACCTGCTCGATAGCACACTAGCGACTGGCCGCTTGGCGATCAATTTCGCGGCCTTGGAAATCGTGGATTCAAGCGCGGTAGCCGTATTACTGGAATGGCAGCGCCGAGCGAAAGCGGCGCAATGCCAACTGGTTTGGCATAATTTACCCAATAATTTGCGTCAACTGATTGCAGTCTATGGATTGCTCGACGTCTTGAACCTGGGGTCGTCTGTTGACGTTTAGTTTGCCGCGTATCAGCAACCGAGCTGCGAAACTCGCAGCAGCAAACCTCAACAAGCCCTGAAAAAATAACTCTATAATTCAGTCCTGTACGTTTTTCCCCTGAGTAACCATCATGCGTCGCTTAATTGTTTTACCTCTGTTGTTACTGGTCGCTTGTGCGACCCCACAGAACAATTACGATCCGCTCGAATCGATCAATCGCCCCATTTTCGCTGTCAACAAAGCCGTTGATGATGCTGTGCTACGCCCCGTTAGCCAAGGTTACGTGCGGTTTATACCTCCGCCACTGCGTAAAGGGATCGATAATTTTTTTGAAAATATTGATGATCTATTTGCCATTCCAGCCGCGTTATTACAGGGAAAAGCAACGCCAGCCTCGCAAAGCTTTGGCCGTGCCTTGGTCAATACCACTCTGGGCGTGGCAGGCTTAATCGATTGGGCGAGTGACCTCAATATTGAAAAGCAAGAAAACGACTTTGGTCAGGCGCTAGGGCACTGGGGAGTGCCGTCAGGGCCGTTTTTAATGGTGCCTTTTTATGGCCCACTGACACTACGCGATAGCGCCGACCCATTGGTGCGCTTGGCGTGGGGGCCGATTGATTATATCGATGACTTATCAGGGCAAATCGCGTATTACTCAATCTTCATCATCAATGCGCGTTCACAATTACTGCCACTCGATGCCGTGATTCAAGAACAAAGCGATCCTTATGCGTTTATTCGCGACAGCTACTTGCAACGGCGCTGGTTTAAAATTCATCATGGTAATCCTCCGCACCCACTGCCGATGGGCGACGACGAAATCGATAATGAAGTCGAGCACGCGGCCGATGCAGCAACACACCATGCAAGCACCGAGACACAGCCATGAGCGCAATTGTTTTTGATGGAATCAGCAAGCGATTTGGCGAATTTACCGCGCTGAACGACATTCGCTTTGAAGTGGCCGAAGGCGATTTCTTCGCACTACTTGGCCCCAATGGCGCAGGTAAAACCACGCTGATTTCGATTTTAGCGGGCTTGAGCAAACCCAGCGCAGGTCGCACCACCGTGATGGGCTACGACGTCCAAAAAGATTATCGCCAAGCACGGCGTGCGGTCGGGATTGTGCCGCAAGAATTGGTGTTTGATCCGTTTTTTACCGTCCGAGAAACGCTGCAATTTCAATCGGGCTATTTTGGTATCAAAAACAATCAGGCGTGGATTGATGAAATTTTAGAAAATTTGGGACTCACCGATAAAGCCGATGCCAATATGCGGGCATTATCAGGCGGTATGAAGCGCCGCGTCATGGTGGCTCAAGCCTTGGTGCATAAACCCCCCGTGATTGTGCTTGATGAGCCAACCGCGGGCGTCGATGTCGAATTGCGGCAAACGCTGTGGGCGTTTATCCGTCGCCTGAATAACGACGGCCACACCATCGTGTTAACGACCCACTACCTTGAGGAAGCCGAAACACTCTGCAATCGCATCGCCATGCTCAAACAAGGCCGCCTGCTCGCGCTGGAAGACAAAGCGCAAATCATGGCGCGCGGCGCGGCGCGAACGGTGTTGCTCAAGCTAAAACCGGCGCAACTACCAAGCGCATTAAATCCGCTGTTATTACACGAACACGAACAGGGCTTTGAATTGAAACTGACCGATTGCACTCAGCTTGAAATGATCCTCAACGAGGTTCGAGCGGCAGGCATTACGCTAAAAGACGTCACCATCTCGCAGCCCGACCTCGAAGACATCTTCGTGCAAATGATGAACATTAACTAAGGCCTGAGGGTGAGGCGTTAGCTGGAAAACCACCGCCCTCCATCGTTTATTCGCAAAATCAATAAGGAAAACGAGTCAAGGCAAGGCAATGAGGGCGAAGCCCTTACGCTTCACACCTTACTCCTCACACGTTATGACTGGCTTTTCGACTCTGTTTTACAAAGAAATTCTTCGCTTTTGGAAAGTAGGTTTTCAAACCGTCGCCGCGCCAGTGCTGACGGCGTTGATGTACCTGTTGATTTTTGCGCATGTACTCGCTGAACACGTGCAGCCTTTTCCTGGCGTGAGCTACACGGCTTTTCTGATTCCGGGTCTGATGATGATGAGCATGCTGCAAAACGCATTTGCCAATACCAGCTCCAGCATTATTCAGTCCAAAGTGACTGGCAGCATCGTGTTTATCTTGCTGCCACCGCTATCGCACTTTGAATTTTTTGCCGCCTACACCCTCGCCGCCATCGTGCGCGGACTTGTAGTTGGATCAGGGGTATTACTCACTTCGCTATTATTCCCAATGCCTATACCACAATACCCGCTATGGATATTTTTCTTTGCTTTTTTAGGCAGCGGATTAATGGCGATTTTGGGGATTATTGCCGGGATCTGGGCCGAGAAATACGATCAATTGGCCGCATTTCAAAACTTTCTGATTATGCCGCTCACCTTCCTCTCTGGCGTGTTTTACTCTATCCATAGCTTGCCAGTGTTTTGGCAAAACATCTCTCACTTCAACCCCGTGTTTTATATGATCGATGGCTTCCGCTACGGATTTTTCGGGCAAAGCGATGTAAATCCTTGGCTTTCTTTGACTGTCGTCGGATTTAGTTTACTTATTCTCGCCGCATTCACGCTCAGTTTGATAAAATCCGGCTACAAAATTCGCCGCTAAGGCATTAGTTACAAAGGTTTTGTCCACGTAAAACAAGCCCTCGCTGCTTTTTAGCGCAATGGCTTGAACGAATTGATATGGGTATTTAAATGCAAGCACCATTTAAATTAGCCTACGTTAATATACCCTCAAAATAATATTTTGAGCATTAACGTACTTGTGGACGATTTTTAGTGCGTAACACTCGTTACTTAGAAGACAACATGACGCCAGAACAAGTAAAAGCCCTGATCGCGCAAATTTTGCCTTGCGAGCAGCTTGACGTTGAAGGTGATGGGCACCATTTTTATGCGACGATTATTTCCGAGCAATTTGCCGGCATGGGCTTATTGGCACGCCATCGGCTAATTAATGACGGCTTAAAATCGCACATCGATTCGGGTGAACTGCACGCGATTTCAATGCGCGCCACACTCACCCCCAGTGAATTAGCACAACGCCAATGAACAAGCCCGACAAACGCTTTGACCTCTCGGCCATCGACGATCAAAAAGCAATTATTGAACAAGCCAAAATCGACGCCCGCAAGCCACAAGACCGCAGTGTGAGTCACATCACCGCACTGACCAATATTCCATGGCTAATCGGTATTGTTGCGATCATTTGGTGGACTTACTTTAAATAAATTCAGCCCGGTAGAGAGCTAGAAAGCGGCTCCTACACGGCAGCAAAGGTAGAAAATGGACAAATTAAGAATTATCGGCGGTCATCCACTGTCGGGCGAAATCACAATCTCTGGCGCCAAAAATGCGGCCTTACCGATTTTATGCGCCTCGCTGCTCACCGCAGAAACACTACGCCTAACCAATGTTCCGCAATTGGCCGACGTCAAAACCACGCAAAAATTGCTGCAAGGCATGGGCGTACGTGTGATGACCGACAATGTGCATGAATACGAACTGACTGCCGCTGAACTCTCTAGCCTGACCGCGCCGTATGAATTAGTTAAAACAATGCGTGCGTCAATTTTGGTGCTCGGTCCAACGCTGGCTCGCTTTGGAGAAGCGCAAGTGTCATTGCCAGGCGGCTGCGCGATTGGTGCTCGTCCGGTTGATCAGCACATCAAAGGCCTCGAAGCGATGGGCGCGGAAATCATCATCGAACACGGTTACGTCAAAGCCAAAGGCCGCCTCAAAGGCGCGCGTATTGTCTGCGATATGGTGACCGTTACGGGTACCGAAAACTTGCTAATGGCCGCGACCTTGGCTGACGGCATTACGACGATTGAAAATGCAGCGCGTGAGCCTGAAGTGGTTGACTTGGCCGAGTGCTTAATCAAAATGGGCGCCAAAATCAGCGGCCACGGCACCGATCGGATTACCATCGAAGGGGTTGAGCGCTTGCATGGCGCCGAGCACGCGATTATCGCCGACCGCATCGAAACCGGCACTTTCTTGGTCGCTGCAGCGGCCGCGCAAGGCAAAGTGCTACTCAAAAATACCCGTGCCGACATTCTTGATGCGGTGCTGGATAAATTGCGTGAAGCTGGAGCTTACATCGAAGCGGGTGATACGTGGATTTCACTTGATATGAAACGCCGCGCCAAAGCCGTCAATATCCGTACCTTGCCATATCCAGCGTTCCCAACCGATATGCAGGCGCAATTTATGATGCTTAACTGCATCGCCGAAGGTACTGGCGTCGTGACTGAAACCATTTTTGAAAATCGCTTTATGCACGCCCCCGAATTGATTCGGATGGGCGCGAAAATCAATACCGAAGGTAATACCGCGATTATCACTGGCGTGGATAAATTATCTGGTGCCACCGTGATGGCGACCGACCTACGCGCATCCGCCAGCTTGGTGATTGCTGGCTTAATTGCCGAAGGTGAAACGATTGTGGATCGAATTTACCATTTGGATCGCGGTTACGAGCACATTGAAACCAAACTTGCCGGCATCGGCGCTAGCATCGAGCGCTTTCACTAATGCTCACGATCAATCCAAAACCCGCTAGTGAAGACAGCGACGGCAAAATCAAACCGCCCAATCAGGCGGAAAAAGCTGCTGCTGTCATTATTCATTTATCAGGCTTGTGCTGGTTACCGATTATCCCGATTCCGATTTTGGCGCTGATTATTCCCTTTTTGGGCTTGCAATTTGCGCGGGTTCACTCGGAATTTGTTGAGCAACATGCCGTGCAAGCGGCGAACTTTCAAATGATGATGGGCTGCTTTTACGCACTATCGATGATGGCCGCGATGATGTTAAATACCGCCTTATTTATTTGGTGGATGGCAATTGGTGCATCGCTATTTTCAGTCTGGGAAGCGGCCAAAGCCATGAATGGCTGGCCGTCAAAATATCCGGCAAACTTTAAAATATTTAAATAATGTGAAGCGCTAGGAGTGAGGTGTGAGGGGGCAACCCCAGCCCCATTCGTATCACCAAAGGAAACACCATGATTACCATCGCCCTATCCAAAGGACGGATTTTCGAAGAAACCTTGCCCCTGTTGGCTGCGGCAGGCATTGTGCCCAGCGAAGCGCCAGAAAGCACCCGGAAATTGATCATTGGCACCAATCAGCCTGATGTGCAACTGATTATCGTGCGCGCATCAGACGTGCCAACCTATGTGCAATACGGCGCGGCGGATTTGGGGGTTGCGGGTAAAGATGTATTAATCGAACACGGCGGCCAAGGCTTGTATCAGCCGCTGGATCTAGAAATCGCTAAATGCAGCCTGATGGTTGCAGTACAAAATGGCTTTGATTACGAAGGTGCCGTAAAACAAGGCGCACGCTTGCGAGTGGCCACTAAATACACCGAACAAGCCAAAGAGCATTTCGCCAGCAAAGGCGTTTATGTCGACTTAATTAAGTTGTATGGTTCGATGGAACTCGCGCCGCTGGTGGGCTTGGCTGACGCGATTGTCGATTTGGTGTCGACGGGCGGTACACTCAAAGCCAATAACCTCACTGCGGTTGAGCATATTCGCGATATTTCCAGCCGTCTGGTGATTAATCAATCAGCGCTCAAACTCAAGCACGAACGTTTACAACCAATGATTGATGCCTTTAGCGCCACGGTCGCTAGTCGCCACAACGCCTAAATGTCGCTCAAAGATATTCATTGGCGGCATGTCCCTCTATATACCTTGGTGTTCATGTTTCTCTGGCCGTTGCTAATACGGTTTGATTTATTAGATCACGGCACCGAGACAATGTATTGGTTCATCGCCGCCACCTACCTCAATTATTTAGCTTTTATTTTCAGCATTGCTTATGGTCAACGGATGCAGCAAGGGCTGCATCCTGCGCAAGCCGTCTGGTTATTTATATTGAGCAATATGCTACTGATTCTGACTTTTGCCGCAGGCTGGCAAATGTTTGATGTCTACGGCACCAGTGATGGCTGCACGAATAATACTAATTTCTTAGATTCCCTGTATTTTTCAGCCACCATCTTTGCAACCGTGGGCTTTGGTGATTTTTTGCCCTGTAATGCCGATGGTAAATTGTTATTTATCGCCGAATCATTGATTGGCTCAACGCATTTTGGGATTTTCATTACGCTAGTGTTTAGCCGGGTGATTTTTCCAGAGAAAAACTTAAACCGTTCTACGTGATAAGGAGCCCGTATGTCTGAATTTTCACGTCCAAGCAATACATCCAACTTACTGGCAAAAATGATTTTCGGTAGTCGTTGGCTACAGTTACCGATCTACCTCGGGCTCATTATCGTCCAAGGCGTTTACGCATATAAATTTTTGGCAGGCCTAGCGCGAATGCTGATGAACCTCACTTCGATGTCAGAAACCGACGTGATGCTAGCCGTGTTAGGTTTGATTGATGTGGTGATGATTGCCAACTTATTGCTAATGGTGACGATGGGAGGCTATGAAACCTTTGTGTCGCGCTTAAATATTGACGGAGATCCTGATCAGCCCGAATGGCTAGATCATGTAAATGCAACAGTGCTAAAAGTCAAACTATCGATGGCAATCATCAGCATTTCATCGATTCATTTATTGCAAACTTTTATCAATGCGCCGCACATTCCAGAAGCAACGATGAAATGGCAAGTCATCATTCATCTAACCTTCTTAGTTTCTGCAGCAGCACTCGCCTACACAGATAAATTACTGCATTCAGTTTCTGGCAGCACTCACTAAACATTAGGTATTGTTATCTAGACTTTAATTTTTAAAGCCTAGGTAGCAATACCCAGAATAAATTTCGCAAACCATCAAAAACAATAATTCACTAGCGCTCCGTTATCGCAACAATCTGATTTGTCTTAACTCAGCAATACGCATTTTTCCCCGCGACAGCCGCCGCACGAATACGACCGGCTTCGTAAGTCAGGGTATAATCGAGGTCATTCTTACTGCCCTGAGCCTACGCCATGATTCGCCGTTTTGATTCTACTTCTGCCGACTTCCAATCTGAGCTCACCGCGCTGTTGGCGTTTGAAACCTCGCAAGATCCACAAGTTGACGTCCGTGTAGCGGCGATTCTGGCCGACGTCAAAGCGCGTGGCGATGCGGCAGTCATTGAATACACCAATCAATTTGACGGCACTACCGCGCAGTCAATGAGCGATTTAGAACTCACCCAAGCCGAGCTGAAAGCCGCATTTGAGCGACTGCCTAGCGATCAAGCCGCCGCGCTGCAAGCAGCCGCCGCGCGCGTACGCAGCTTCCATGAAAAACAAGTGATGCAATCGTGGACGTACGAAGACGAAGACGGCACCATGCTCGGTCAACAAGTTACCGCTCTTGATCGCGTGGGGATTTACGTGCCAGGCGGCAAAGCAACTTACCCATCGTCAGTGCTGATGAATGCAATTCCAGCCCACGTCGCTGGCGTCAAAGAAATCATCATGGTGGTGCCAACGCCGCGCGGCGAGCGTAACGATATGGTGCTCGGCGCAGCGTACGTGGCTGGCGTTTCGCGCGCATTCGCGATTGGTGGCGCGCAAGCCGTTGGCGCACTAGCGTATGGCACGCAAACGATTCCGCAAGTCGATAAAATCACCGGCCCTGGCAACGCCTATGTAGCGGCGGCCAAACGTGCGGTATTTGGTATTGTCGGCATTGATATGGTCGCTGGCCCATCAGAAATTCTAGTCGTTGCTGATGGCACCACGCCTGCCGATTGGGTGGCGATGGATTTATTTAGCCAAGCCGAGCACGATGAAATCGCACAATCAATTTTGCTCTGTACCGATGCAGCCTATTTGGCAGAAGTCGAAGCCAGTATCGCCAAATTACTGCCAAGCCAACCGCGCAAAGACATCATCAGCGCATCGCTAGCCAATCGTGGCGCGCTGATTCTGGTCAAAGACTTGGCTGAAGCGTGCGAAATTGCAAATTACATCGCTCCTGAACACATGGAATTATCAGTGAGCAATCCTGATGCGCTCTTGCCGCTGATTCGTCACGCCGGCGCGATTTTTATGGGGCAATTCACCTCAGAAAGTCTGGGCGATTATTGCGCGGGGCCCAATCACGTTTTACCAACCGCTCGCAGCGCCCGTTTTTCTAGCCCTCTCGGCGTGTATGACTTCCAAAAACGCTCGAGCTTAATTAAGGTTTCACAAGCTGGCGCGCAAAACTTGGGCAAAATTGCCAGCGTTTTAGCGCATGGCGAAGGACTGACCGCACACGCCAACGCGGCAGAATTCCGTCTGAATTAATCTGCGGCGATGGCCCATAAAAAAACCCGCTGCCACGCGGGTTTTTTATGTATATTCCTCTGAGCAATGTATTTCATTACATAGAGCAATATACCCATTCAAAGCAATAAAGCACTCAAGCCAGCTACATTTGGAATCATCTGCGGGCTCATCGCCGAATACAGATCGAGCTGAATAAAATTCGCTCTTCTAGCATATTCATCAGCCAATTCAGCAGAGCCAGACTCCCGTGCGTAATGCTCAGCCTGCTCGAGCAAACGCAACTCCAAATGCCGAAAACCATCTTCATTGGCAATCGTTAAAGCGCGTCCCACCACGTCCAGCGCGCGCCCAAATTGCGTCACATCCTTGGCAATCAATTGCGCCCACAAACCCAATAAATTGACCTCAGCCCAATGATAGGGGGTGCTGGCCACGATGGATAAACCTTCCTCAATCAAACTTTCCGCGGCCACTAAATGCCCATCAGCCAATTCAATTTCAGCCAAGCGATAACAGCACGTGGCGGCATAATGCGGAAAATGATGCTGTAAACATAGTATCAGCGCTTCACGCAGCAATGCCTTGGCCGCGACTGAATCGGCCAGTTTTTGCAAATTCACTGCCCAATTAATTTTGGCTTTCACCAATAAATATGCATCGCCAGCATCCGCCAATAATTGATGTGCCGCGGCGTGCATTTGCACGGCCAAACGATTATCTCGACCAGCGTCACAAATTTGCCCCAAACCCATCAATGCCAAGCTACGGGTTTTCAGAAATTCAGGCTGATTTTTGCACAACGTAACGCATTGCTGCCAATGCTCAAGTGCTTGTGGATAACAGGCTTGCGTGTAATAACAGCGGCCAATTTGCTCTAATAATTCGGGAATGTACTGCGTTTTTTTAAATTCCTCTGCAAACACAATCGCTTCCGAAAGATGGCTAATCGCACTATTTAAATCACCAAGCTGATCTTCAATCAACGATAGCTGCAAGGCCGCATCAATAAATGCACTAGTATCAAATACACGACGCGCTTCATCGAGCAAACTCAGGCACTGCGCGCGCGCGCGAACCGGATCAGTAAACATCTCGGTTTTATTTTGCGCCAATAAATGCTGCCGATATTCTTGCCCGCTTAATGGCATGCCTGAGTATTTCCAATTAATTCAATGTGACGACCCAAACGAATATCACGCTGAGCCTTGATGGTGGAGTTAAGCTGCCGATTTGCAGCACGTAAGATAATAGCAAGTCTAAGCGATTAAATCACGTAACATCTGCAAATTCAGTGCATTTGGTTGCGCTATTTCCGTGTGTAAATGCACCTGCAAAAAATCAATCTTGCGCTGATATTCGTCCGCAATCGCATTGAGCCCACCAGCCCGAGCATATAGCACCGCTTGCTGGCTCAAGCGAAATACCAGATGCCGTAAACCATCTTCTTCCGCAATATGTAGCCCGCGCTTAACGATGTCCAAGGCTTGCGCCAAACGTCCTGCGCGATAACTCAACTGAGCCCACAGCGCCAGTAAATTAATCTCGCACCAGTGATAAGGCGTTAGAGCGACTGTCATTAAACCTTCTTCAATATATTGCTCTGCCAAAATCAGCTCATCCAGACTAATGGCGATTTCTGCCAATCGAAACTGACTTTCAGCCGCATGATGTGGCAACTCATGCGCCAAGCTCAATTGCAGCGACTCTTGCAAAATCGTACGGGCAGCTTCCGATTG
The DNA here is from genome assembly GCF_016881405.1 of Deefgea chitinilytica. Lineage (GTDB taxonomy): Bacteria > Pseudomonadota > Gammaproteobacteria > Burkholderiales > Chitinibacteraceae > Deefgea > Deefgea chitinilytica. The sequence goes on along the minus strand of NZ_WOFE01000003.1, from coordinate 252,336 downwards.
GCCTGTTTTTTGCAAGTTCACAGCCCAATTGATTTTAGCCATCGTGAGTAAGAAATAATTGTTGATGCTCAGTAATAAGTCATGCGCCAATTGATGCAAATGAATCGCCTGTGCATTTTCGCCGCAGGCATCACAGATTTGCCCTAAACCGATTAAAGCCAAAGCACGAGTCTCAAGCAAATCATTCTGCTGACCGCATTGCAGAGCACATTGATGCCAATAATCTAAGGCCTGCGGATAATTGGCTTGTGAGTAATGGCAGCGGCCAATTTGCTCCAGCAATTGCGGAATTCGCTGCTTTTGTTTGAACTCCTCGGCAAACACTAAAGCCTCAGAAAGCACCGAAATCGCCTGTTGCAAATCACCAAGCTGGTCTTCGATTAATGATAAAGATAAAGCAGCCGAAATAAACGTCGGCGCATCAAAAGCATGCCGCGCATGCGCCAACAATTGGCCACATTTTTGCCGAGCCAAGACGGGCTCGGTAAAAATGAGCTGCTGCATTTCTGCTAATTGCTGATTGTGTGCGCCTAGTTGGACTGCATTCATCATTAAAATTCATTCAAGACTTAAATACTAAGCATAAACAGCATTTCGCTCAGCACCAAGCAGATAACAGCAATCGTGCAAGGGCTTAACCGCAGGGGTTCAGCAACGATGGGCGCTTGCAACGAATTGATGGCTTTTTTAATCTACAGCGCAAATAATTGAGCAAACAATTCGCCAATTGAACTTTTCTCATTTTGGCCGCTTGGCAGTGCCACACGCGCTGTTGAATTTATAGGGAGGCAATACCGATGCTGCGCCACAAAACCACCCTGTTTGCCTGCCTCACTATTTTAGTCGCGCAAGCCATCGCGCAAAGTCCGCCGCGTTTGCGCACCCCTTTTGTCGAAGGCTGGGACCAAGTTCCTCCTGCTAAGCTGGCTCAGCAGGCCAACGATTTTCCAACCAGCTATTTTTTAGAAGGTTTGGGAGATCGAAAACAAATCGCTTTTACATTTGACGACGGACCGAGTGCCGACACCGCCGCCTTGCTTGATTTACTCAAGAAAGAAAATGTCAAAGCGACTTTTTTCTGGCAAGGTAGTCAAATAGAAAAATTTCCTGAATTAGCGCGCCGCGCCTACGCCGAGGGCCATACGCTCGCCAATCATAGCTATAACCACCCGCGCCTAATCCCTTTAGCAGCAGGCAATCAATGGTGGAGTCAACAGATCGAAAAAACTCAAGCGGTATACCAAACTATTTTGGGCTTCCAACCCAGTATGATGCGCCCACCGTATGGATTTATCAGCGACCAACAAGTCGAGCTTTTACAGCAAAAAAGAATGTTTGCCATTTTATGGTCAGTCGATACCGCTGATTGGTATCACACCCACAAAAACAGCATCGACGAGCTGGCTGCGACACAAATTGCCAACGTGATTCGCGATTATATTCACCCAGAAGCGATCGTCTTAATGCACGACAGCGGTGGCCGAGGCCGGAAACCGACCATCATGGCGGTCGCACAATTGATTCCAGAATTAAAACAACAAGGCTACCGTTTTACGACGGTAGATCAGCTGCTAAATATTCCCGCCCGGCTCACTCCAGCTAAACCGGCAAATTAACCAACAGGTATTGCCATCAAGCAATTGAAAAACATTGTTTTTAAAGCAATACCACCAATAAATAACGATTAGAGCTGATTTTTTCAAATTATGCTAATCTGCGCGATACCCTTTGTGTTTTAGGTTGCTCTATGCAGAAATTAATCACTCTTTTTATTGTATTGGCTTTGACCATCGGAATGGCAATCAACGGCCCGATTGCACAGCTAGAAGGCTATCACTCGTTTGCCGATACGGTGATGCGCTTTGGCATAGTCAATTGTGGTGATGTTTGTTCAAATCTTGGCTTTGCACTGGTCGCAGTATGGGGTGTTTTCTATCTATGGCCAAGGCGAGCACAACTTAATCTCGGCTTCACTTTATTTGTGCTTGCGATTTTCCTCACCGCGATAGGCTCTAGCTACTACCACTGGATGCCGAATGACGAACGCCTAGTTTGGGATCGAATTCCCATTTCGCTGGCCTGTGCAGGTTTATTAGCGGGAGTGTGGCAAGACTTTTCACCGCAAAAAAATCAATGGCCTTTGGTCATCGCACTCAGCATTTTTGCGATCGTGGGCGTCGTGTATTGGTATTACTCTGGGGATTTGCGCCTATACCTTGCTTTGCAAATTTTGCCACTGGTGCTCATTCCGGCATGGCAATGGCATGCGCCCAAAGCAGAGCGACTCACTTTTGCCGCCGCCATTGCACTGTATGTACTGGCGAAAATAGCCGAACTGGCTGATTACCAAATTTACGCCCTGCTCGGATTTATGAGTGGCCACACCCTCAAGCACTTGCTAGCGACCTTGGCGGCCGGCGTGATTATTTATCACTTGGTACAAAGAACGCGCAAACATCGCAATGGCTAAACGTAGTGAATACGTCGACTATCTGCTCGACGAACTCGCTCCGCTCGGTCACTTACGTGCCAAAGCCATGTTTGGTGGCTTTGGCCTTTACTATGATGAGCTATTTTTCGCCCTCATCGCCGATGAGGTACTGTACATCAAAGTCGATGATCTCAATCGTCAGCGCTTTTTGACTGAACAGCTCTCGCCATTTTGCTTTGCGATGAAAGATGATCGATCTCAAACCATGAGCTACTACCCGCTGCCAGAATCAGCGTACGAATCGCAAATCACACTTCTCGATTGGGCAAAAGAAGGTATCGCAGCAGCCTTAAGAGCCAAACGAATCACAAAATAATCTGGTTTATATTCCCCGCCAGCAGCCCCTTCAACTGCCAGAACGGCAGCAGCGCGCATAATCAATTTTGTTTTTACCAACAGTGATTGGCGAAACGTACTTAAAGGTATATATTGCTACTTATTAGTAACATTTATTCCTGCAAAGTATTGGAGCTACATGATGTCGCAAACGATCTGGATTACCGGTGCGGCTGGTGCGATCGGCTCGGCCTTGGCGCAATCTTTATCTGAGCAAGGGCACCGCCTTATTTTAAGCGGTCGCCACGAAGAAAAACTGCTCACTTTATCAACGCAGTTAGCCACAGAATCCTTAGTGATTCCCGGCGACCTGAGCACCGATGGCTCAGCCGAAATCATTTTAGAAACCGCCCAACAGCTTAATTTCATCCCTAATGGATTCGCGCATTGCGTCGGCTCAACGCTCATTCGGCCACTGCATTTAACCAGCGCCAATGACTGCCAAGCGATCTTTAAGCAAAACTATTTCTCGGCTTTTTATGCACTAAAAGCATTTATTGCCTTGCAGCTGAAAAACAAAACGCCAGCCTCCGCCGTGTTAGTCGGCTCTTTAGTTGCCAGCGCGGGCTTTGCCAATCACGAAGCGATTGCCAGCGCCAAAGCCGCGGTCGCCAGCTTGGCACAAACGGCGGCAGCCACCTATGCAGATAAAGGTATTCGTGTGAATGCGGTGATGCCGGGTCTGACGCGTTCTGCATTATCAGAGCGACTGACCGGCACACCCGAAGCACTGGAACGCAATGCCAAAATGAATCCAATGTGCATCGTCGGCGAAGGCGCTGATAGCGCCGCGCTCATTGCTTTTTTGCTCAGCGACGCCGCGCGCTGGATTACCGGGCAAATCATTGGTGTGGATGGCGGGCATGCTCATTTACGCCCACTTCCAAAAATCTAATATGTATAGCCTTGAAGATAATTATTCATAATGCTTATAGGCATATACATTAAAAAATGACGCACCATAAACTCACGCTACCCCAGAAAACCTGCCCCGTTTGCCAGCGCCCTTTTACATGGCGGAAAAAATGGGCAAACAACTGGGAATCCGTTAAATACTGCAGCGTGCGCTGTGCGCAGCGCAAGGGTCAATCATGAGCACACTCCGGCTCATCTTGGGCGACCAGCTCAATATTCGCCATAGTTGGTTTAGTGAAGTAGAACGCCAGCGTAGCGATGTGCTGTATGTGCTGATGGAGCTACGCAGCGAAACCGATTACGCATGGCATCACGCGCAAAAAGTACTGGGCATTTTTGCCGCAATGCGCGGCTTTGCAAGCGCACTACAAAATGCTGGCTGCCGTGTACGCTATATCCGCATTAACGACGCAGAGAATCAGCAAAACTTTATCAGCAACTTAATCTCGCTCATCAAAACAGAGCAAATTACACAGTTAGAGCGCCAGCAGGCTGATGAATATCGCTTAGAAAGTCAATTTCTAACCGCCGCAGCGCAATTCGAAATTCCCGTTACTGTCGTCGATAGTGAGCACTTCCTCGCCGATCGAGCTGCGATTAGCGCTCAATTTAGGCAAAAAATTCCGCGCATGGAGTTTTTCTATCGCGCACTACGCAAGCAATACCAAATCCTATTGGATGCAACAGGTCAACCGCTAGGTGGGCAGTGGAATTTTGATCAAGACAATCGCAAACGTTGGAACGGTCAACCCGCCGCGCCAGCCTGGCCCAATTACGCGGCAGATTTAAGCGAGCTATGGCAAGAAATCACCACCGCCGGCGTCAAAACCATCGGCCAGCCGCAAGCCAGCGCTTTTCCATGGCCGATAACTAGGTCACAAGCCAAAGACGCTTTGGCGCAATTTATTCAAAACGCGCTACCCAATTTTGGCGCTTACCAAGACGCAATGAGCACGGCGTCGCCCACTTTATTTCACGCAGGGCTTTCTTTTGCGCTCAACCTAAAATTACTGCATCCACTCGAAGTGATTCAGGCTGCACTGCATGAATACGAAGCTGGGCGCGTTTCTCTATCGACCGTGGAAGGCTTTGTGCGGCAGATTTTAGGCTGGCGCGAGTTCGTTCGCGGCGTGTATTGGGCGCGAATGCCCGAGTATGGACAATTAAATGCGCTCAATCATCAACGCCGTTTGCCCAGCTGGCATTGGGACGGAAAAACCAAGATGAATTGCGCCCATCACGCGATTGAGCAATCACTGCAACTGGGCTACGCGCATCATATTCAGCGGCTGATGGTGACCGGCAACTTTGCGCTGCTGGCAGGGATTGCGCCCGATGAGGTCGATGCGTGGTATCTGGGGATTTATGTCGATGCATTTGAATGGGTTGAAATGCCCAATACGCGCGGCATGAGCCAGTATGCTGACGGCGGTCTCTTAGGCAGTAAACCCTACGCTGGATCAGCAACTTATATCAATAAGATGAGCGATTATTGCAAAGGCTGCCATTACGAACCCAAGCAACGGCACGGCGAAAGCGCTTGTCCATTCAATAGTCTGTATTGGCATTTTCATCACCGCCACGCGGCAAAACTTGAGAAAAATCCAAGACTGGGAATGACTTATCAAACATGGCAAAAAATGCCCGACGCTGAGCGCGCAGCGACACTTGCGCAAGCCGAGCTGTATTTGGAACAGCTTGATCACCTATAACTTTGCCAACAAGGACAGCGCATGAACAGCTGGAATATCATTCGCATCGATAAGGCAATCGCACTACAAGGGGCCTTTATCAAACCGAGTCATCAACGAAACACTGATTACTCACGCAAGCCTTGCCTCACACACCTTATCCAACACACGAATCATGTCCAGTGCCCTGTATTGGTTTCGCAATGATTTACGCTTAAGCGACAACGCCGCGCTGAATTTAGCTTGCCAACAAGCAACAGAGCTGGCGCTGGTATATTGCCTCGCGCCGGATGAAGATACCAAGTGGGGGTTTACTCGCATAGGCAAGCATAGAAAAGCATTTTTGGCCGATACCCTGCAAGATCTTAGCCAAGAATGCAAACGACTCGGTAATCAATTACTGATTATTGTAGGTCAACCCAGCAAAGTCCTGCCGCAACTGATGCGGCAGCTCAATACCACAACCCTGTATTGTGAAAGCATTGCCGCGCCCGAAGAAATTGCGCAAGTCGAGGCTTTACGCGCACAAGGTGTCACGGTCACGACGAAGTGGCAATCGACTTTATTCGATCCAAGCCAACTGCCCTTTGCAATTGCCCAATTACCCGCCACATTCACGCCATTTCGCCAGCAGATTGAAAAATCCGGTATCCGCGCTCCAGCACCACAGCCCTCAATTGAGCGACTGCCAGCACCGCCCGCAGCGATTGATTCAGTAGCGACGGTGGATATTCAGACTTGGGCTGGATTTGCACTGCAGGATGCGCGCAGCGCTTTTCCGTATCACCACGCCCAATGGCGCGGTGGCGCGACAACAGCGGCGGCGCATTTACAGCACTACATTGAATCTGGTTTAGCCGATAGCTACAAACAAACGCGAAATGGATTAATCGGCACCGATTATTCAACAAAGTTTTCACCGTGGCTCGCCAGTGGCGCGCTGTCAGCCAGACAAATTAACCATGCTATCAAGGCGCACGAAGCCAGCGAGGGTGCTAACGAGAGCACATATTGGATTGGGTTTGAGCTGCTGTGGCGTGATTATTTTCGATTTTTACACCTGCGCTATGGGCGACAGCTGTATCGTGCCAACGGTCTGAATGCCGCCGCAACGCTTGCTCACCATACAGAGAATTTCTACAGATGGTGCCAAGCCCAGACCGGCGAGCCTTTTATCGACGCTGGCATGCGCGAACTGACGGCCACAGGCTATTTATCGAATCGAATGCGCCAAAACGTCGCCAGCTTTCTGGTTCATCAGCTGCAATGCGATTGGCGTGCTGGCGCGGCTTGGTTTGAAACACAATTGATCGATTACGATGTGTATAGCAATCAAGGCAACTGGCTGTACTTGGCCGGCTGCGGCACTGACCCGCGCGCCAATCGCCGCTTCAGTATCGAAAAACAAATCGCCAATTACGATCCTGAGCACACCTATTTGAATTTATGGCGTCATTCAGATTCGCCCAGTCCGGCAAGTTAAACGCTGGCGACGGCCGGCGCTTGAGCTGCAAATTTCAGTGGACATTTCATTTCGCACTGTAAACCCAGTCGCTACACACGATGCCTGCAAAACAATTAAAATCGATGCCATTTAGGCTGTCAGCATAAAAACCATGGGGTATACAAACAAAAGCTTTAATAAAATTTAGATTGATTGATATACCCATCGATATTTAGGTCAATTCTCTTGCCTTTGCGCTCTAGCAAATTTTGCCTACCGGGGAAATCGCTAGTAAGACTTCCCGTAAAGCGGTTTCTGTTAGAAAATAAGCGTCTTAAGTCGTTAGCGCCTGCATGTGCAGCGATAACGCCCCAAACACCGAGAATCGATCCATGCGCCAAGTTACTGTCACCCGCAATACGCTAGAAACCCAAATCACCATTACGCTGAACCTCGACGGCACGGGCGTGAGCAAATTTGATACCGGCGTACCGTTTTTCGAACACATGCTCGACCAAGTGGCGCGCCACGGCCTGTTTGATATTGAAATCAAAGCCGTTGGCGATTTGCACATCGACGCACACCACACCGTTGAAGACGTCGGCATCACGTTCGGCCAAGCGTTTGCCAAAGCGGTGGGCGACAAAAAAGGCATCGTCCGTTACGGGCACAGCTATGTGCCGCTCGACGAAGCACTGAGCCGCGTCGTGGTCGATCTCTCTGGTCGCCCCTGTTTGGAATACGACTGTGAATATACTCGTGCGATGATTGGCGGCTTTGATGTCGATTTGTTTGGCGAATTCTTCCGTGGTTTTGTCAATCACGCCGCAATCAGCTTGCACATCGACAATCTCAAGGGCAAAAATGCCCACCACCAAGCCGAAACGATTTTTAAAGCCTTAGGCCGTGCGCTACGCATGGCGGTTGAGTTCGATCCACGGATGGCCGGCATTACACCGTCGACCAAAGGCACCTTGGTAGGTTGATATGAGTAAGCAAAAAATCGCCATCGTTGACTATGGCATGGGCAATTTGCATTCCGTGACCAAAGCATTCGAGTCAGTAGCCGCAGAGCACGCCGAAATCATCCTCACCGCCGATCCTGCGGTCGTTGCCAGCGCCGATAAAGTCGTTTTCCCCGGCCAAGGCGCGATGCCCGACTGTATGCGTGAATTAGAAGCCAGCGGTTTGAAACAAGCGGTACTTGATGCCGCCGCCAGCAAGCCATTCCTAGGGATTTGCGTTGGCGCACAATTATTGTTTGAGCACAGCGAAGAGAGCGATATGGATTGCCTAGGCGTATTCAAAGGCAAGGTCATCAAATTCAAACCTGAAAATATGTTCGATGCCAACGGCCAGAAGCTCAAAGTGCCGCACATGGGCTGGAATGAAATGTTTATTGTCCAAGATCATCCGCTATGGGCCGGAATCAGCGACACTGAACGCTTTTATTTTGTACATAGCTATCACTTTGCGCCGACCGAGCCACACGACACGATTCTCGAAACGGGCTACCCGAATCGATTTGCGGTGGCGATTGCCAAAGACAATATTTTTGCAATCCAATGCCATCCAGAGAAAAGCAGCACGGCAGGTTTGCAATTATTAAAGAATTTTGTGCTGTGGAATGGTCTGCAATAACTGAAAAATCATCACGTTACAAATTTATAACCTATACTATTTTTTTGTTAACCCCCTTAACGACTCACTCAATAACACGCTCATATCATGCTGATTATCCCTGCAATTGATTTAAAAGATGGCCAGTGCGTTCGCCTGCGCCAAGGTGAAATGGAAGGTGCAACCGTTTTCTCTGATGATCCGGCGAGTTTTGTTAGCCATTGGCTAGGCCAAGGCGCCCGCCGTATGCATTTGGTGGATCTAAACGGTGCATTTGCCGGTAAACCGAAAAATTTAGCCGCAGTGAAAGCAATTTTGGCAGAAATCAAAGGCGAAGTTCCGGTGCAATTGGGTGGCGGGATTCGCTCACTCGAAACCATCGAAATGTATCTTGATGCGGGTATTGATTACGTCATTATTGGTACGGCAGCAATCAAACAGCCCGGCTTCTTGCACGAAGCGTGCGACGCCTTCCCTGGCAATATCATCGTTGGCTTGGACGCCAAAGACGGCATGGTCGCAACCGATGGTTGGGCTAAAGTCACCGACCACAATGTGATTGATCTGGCCAAACGCTTTGAAGGCTATGGCGTTGAAAGCATCATTTACACCGACATTGGCCGCGATGGCATGCTGTCGGGAGTAAACATCGAAGCGACCGTGAAATTGGCGCAAGCATTAACGATTCCAGTGATTGCTTCAGGCGGCCTGACTAACCTTGATGATGTACGCAAGCTATGCGAAGTGGCGGATGAAGGCATCGAAGGCGTCATCACCGGACGCGCCATTTATGAAGGCACAATTGATTTTGCTAAAGCACAAGATCTAGCGGACGAACTCACCGCCTAAGACACCGCGAGGGCGCATGGAAAAACCAGAATGGTTTGATTGGGCAAGCGACGAAAGAAAAACGGGCGAATGGCTACGTAGCAATCACCCCGAGTGGTTTGCTCAAGTGTGTCAAATACTGTTTGACTACGATCCGATGATGATCAGCCTCGTCAGCGAACCTGAAGGCTATGCGCCCGAAGTCGGCAGCATCATGCGCAGCTTGCCGCAGTGCATGAGCGTCGATGATGTGCAGCAATTAGTATTTAATGTTTTTACTCAATGGTTCACTCCCGAATTTGCCGGTGGCCGCGGCCAATACGCCGAGGTGGCGGCGGCGATCTGGGAGAACTGGAAACAGCAACAGCGTGAGGAGTAAAGTGTTAGGAGTGAAAAGTAAAACCGCACACCTTTCGCAGCGCCTCACCTCACCCTTCACTCCTTACTCCTCACAGACATAAAATGCCTTTAGCTAAACGAATTATCCCTTGCCTTGATGTGACAAATGGTCGTGTCGTTAAAGGTGTCAACTTCCTCGAACTGCGTGATGCGGGAGACCCTGTCGAAATCGCCCGTCGCTACAATGAGCAAGGCGCAGATGAACTGACCTTTCTTGACATTACCGCCTCAAGCGACAATCGGGATTTGATTTTGCATGTCATTGAAGCCGTCGCCTCACAAGTTTTTATTCCCCTCACCGTCGGTGGTGGCGTTCGTGTTCCTGACGATGTGCGCCGACTACTGAATGCTGGCGCCGATAAAGTCAGCATCAACACCACTGCCGTGACCAATCCCGAAGTCGTCGAGCAAGCCGCTAGCCGTTTTGGTAGCCAAGCGATTGTGGTGGCAATTGATGCCAAAGCCACCGATGCGACCAATAGCCGCTGGGAAGTGTTCACCCACGGTGGCCGCCGCGCCACCGGTCTAGATGCCGTCGAATGGGCGCTAAAAATGCAGCAACTGGGCGCGGGTGAAATTTTGCTCACCAGCATGGATCGCGATGGCACCAAGATTGGTTTCAACCTGCCACTGACGCGTGCGGTATCGGATGCGGTCAGCATTCCGGTGATTGCCTCTGGCGGCGTGGGTAATTTGCAGCATTTGGTTGACGGCGTTACCCAAGGTCACGCTGATGCAGTATTGGCGGCGAGTATTTTCCATTTTGGTGAATATTCAGTTCGCGACGCTAAACTCGCGATGCAAGCAGCGGGGATTGAGGTGCGCTTATGAGTTTACCCGCATGGCTGGCTGAAATTAAATGGGACGACAACGGTCTGGTACCGGTGATCGCTCAAGATGAAAACACGGGGCGCGTCATGATGTTTGCGTATGCGAATGCAGAGGCCGTCGCGCTTACCGCACAGAAGCATACTGCTCACTATTGGACACGCTCACGCCAAAAACTGTGGCACAAAGGTGAAGAATCAGGGCATTTTCAACACGTGAGCAGCATCCAACTCGATTGCGATGGCGACGTGTTGATTTACAAAATTCGCCAAGAAGGCGGCATCGCTTGCCACACTGGCCGCGAAAGTTGCTTTTTCCGTACTTTGACTGACGGCGAATGGTTGATCACTGAAGACGTACTCAAAGACCCTAAGTCAATTTACGGTGCTGGACATTCTCACTGATCTCTCTTCGGACAAAAAAAGACCACGCTGTGCGTGGTCTTTTTTTGTCAACTCAAATCTAGATTAGAATCCGCACAGCAAGCGTACACGGCGTTCCGCTTGGTCAAAAGCAGCATCAGTTGTTGCAGTTAGCAAGCCTTGTTTCGCTTCATCACACGCATTGGCATTTTGCTGATCTTTCCGCGCTACAGGTGCTTGAGCCCGGCCAGTACAACGCGAATCAGCAGCTAGACGCAAATTGTTAAACGTACCTTGCTCAACAGATACACAATCACCAACGCGCTTGCCACCTTGATCGATCACCATGGTGATGGTTTGATTATTGTTCATCAAAATCGTGTATTGGAAAGCTTGTGAATTGGTCGCCATGCGCGTTAATTGCTGACCAGCCACACCACCACCCACTGCACGCAAAGCTCGATTACTACCCGAGCGACCAGAACCTGATGCCAACCCAATCGTACCACCGACCACCGCGCCAGCGACCTGTGCATTCGTATTGGCTTCAGTTACCGCATTAATCGCAGTAATACGGCCATACGATACTGTTGATTGCGCGGCAGCTACACCTGCGACCGACACCAATGATGTCGCAAACAGCGCTTGAACTAACGATTTAGACCATTGCATTTTGATTTCCTTTATTTAAAAACATAAAACCCGCACAGCTGATCAATTCGAATTATAGAACCACTCATGAATTCGAAGCATGATGCCGCAAAAACCTACCACAGAATAATATTACTGAATTTGCATTACGCAAAACATACAAAAGCAATCTCAATCTAATTAAGGGGCACTCGCTGCACGAGCCGGAGCAATCGGCAAGCTCGCTCGAATCTGTTTCGAGAAATCAGGATCACCCTCCGCCGCTTGTGCCGCAGCATTGATATGCGAACGTTGCCGCAACTCATCAAATGGTAAATCGGTATCTAAAAATCCAGCATGATATAAATAGGCATCAATCCAGCCGTTCAATAAATGCCGAATATTAAAGTCTCCCACCCGGCCAGCGCGGTTGGCATAGCGAACAATATTCAAAGTGCAATTATTACTGAGTAAGTTATACCACTCTGGCTTAGCCGCTAGCTCGTTAATTCGTTCTAAATAAATCAAGAATAAAGCCCGTGCGCCTTCGGCTGAAACGCGGACAGGATATAAAAATACATCTTCTTTGCGATGATTAGTACGCACTCCAACAATGTCTTTTTCATCACCAACCACATAAATCAATTCAAACTGCTTAAACATCGACGCCAGTGGATGAAAGCCTTCGTGTGACTCGGGGCGAGTTTCAATCGAAATTGACAATGGCGGTGCATTATCAAAAGTAAAGCTCAAAAACGTATGGCCAACAGGCCCCTGCATCCAATACGAGATGAAGAAATCAACGCCAGTTAAATGAGATAGAAACACCTCGCGATCTTCGTAATGCACGGTAAAATCGTCCAGCGTCTTATAGGTGAAGTTCCGCACATTCCGTAATACAACACGATCACCATCAATCTCAGCATGCGGCATCACTGCAACTTCGGTTTGCCATATCCGCTGATGCGAAGCAGGAATTACCCACCAATACGCCAACACCAGCAAAAAAACGCCAGCAAAAACAAAACGCATCTTCGAACGACGCGACAACCACAACGCCCAGATCCCAAACACAGCAAATGCCAGCGAAACCACTAAGCGCAATGTCCACCACGGTAAATTAGACCAATACAAGGCTAATGAACCCCAAGCCACCACACCAAACAACACTAAAATAATCGATAAAATTGCCAGCAAATGGCTTGGTTTAATGACCGTGAAACGAAAAAAACTAAATATCTTTGCAAACATAACTCACGATCTCTTCAATAACATTTGAATTGGCTCTAAGCAGCACCAAATTAGGTCATATTCGACGTAAACACTGCTGTATGATCATATACGAAAGTCCCGTGCCATTCCGAGACAAAAAGAAGATAAAACCGAACCATCGCGTACCGAGCCCCAAACACTGGCAAAAATCAAATAAAATTGATTCAGCAGAAACACAGCGCCCGCGCACAGGGTTACAATAGCCACGAAATTGTAATGTATACGCAATATAATCGCCGTTTTGAGGAGTTCCTATGGTTTCCGCTGAAATTCTTGACCGTCTATCTACTACGCTCGCTGAGCGTCGTTCGGCTGATCCGTCTACATCCTATGTGGCGAAGTTATTCCACAAAGGTACTGACGAGATTTTGAAAAAAGTCGGTGAAGAAGCAGTTGAAACCATCATGGCGGCAAAAGACGGCGACAAGCTGCATTTGGTGCGCGAAGTGGCTGATTTATGGTTTCACACCTTGGTGCTACTAGCGCACGAAGGATTAAGCCACGAAGATGTATTGGCTGAATTGGCGCGTCGGGAAGGCATTTCCGGCATCGATGAAAAAGCTGCGCGTAAACAAGGTTAACCCAATGAGCGATTGCCTATTTTGTAAAATTGTAGCGGGCACCATTCCGGCCAAAGTCGTTTATGAAGACGATGATGTCATCGCATTTAATGACATTCGCCCAGCGGCACCAGTTCATTTCTTGTTGATTCCAAAACGCCACATTGAGTCATTGCTCACCACGTCGATGGAAGATCAAGCTTTGCTCGGAAAAATGCTAGCTCTAGCCCCTGTCATCGCTCGTGAGCAAGGTCTGGGGGCTGGTTTTAAAACCGCGATCAATACCGGATTAGCAGGTGGGCAAGAAGTTTTCCATTTGCATTTGCACGTCTTAGGTACCCCGCAAGAGTAATAGACGCTAGTCATTATTTTGATTAGCCTGCATAGATATACCCTATGCAGCGTTTTATTTTTTGCAGCAGCAAGCATATATTTTTTGAGGTTTATCATGGGTTCATTCAGTATCTGGCATTGGCTCGTTGTTTTAGTAATTATCGTATTGGTCTTTGGCACCAAAAAATTGGGCTCTGTCGGTAAAGATTTAGGCTCGGCAGTGAAAGGTTTTAAAGATGGCCTGAAAGAAGGCGAAGAAGGTGAGAAAAAACCCGCCGAGAAAGAAGTCGGCCGCGTTATTGACAACGACAAATCTTAATCGTGAGCACACGCTGGACGGTGCCACCGTCCCTGCTCCCTTTATCCTCTGAATGCAACGGTTACGCCTGTGTTTGACGTTAGCTTTGGTGAACTCATTCTAATCGGTGCTGTGACGCTGATCGTCGTAGGCCCCGAACGGATGCCCAAAGTGGCGCGAACGGCGGGCATGCTGATTGGCAAACTTCAGCGCTTTATCGGCAATGTCAAAGCGGAACTCCAGCAAGAGATGCAAATGAGCGAGTTGGCTCGACTCGAAGCGGATTTGCGCAAAGAGGCGGATGACATTCAGCAATCGATCCATCAGCCATTGCAAGACGCAGCCGCCATGTTAGCTGAGGGCGCACAAACGCCGCCAACCGTAGCCGCTGATGAAACACACACTGAAGTCAGCGTGGCAGCAGCGCAAAATGAATACGGGCAGCTCGACTTATTTGCGAGCAATATTCAGCCGCTCAATAGTGCTTACCGTGATCGACGTTAGGCCATGATGAGCACCCTTTTTACACCTTACTCCTCCCCCGTCACCGGCGAGGCGGATACGCCGAAGCGATGAACGACAATCTACAACCCTTATTTAGCCATTTATTAGAGCTTCGCACGCGCTTAGTGCGCGGTGTATTGGTGTTTTTGCTGGGTTTTATTATTGCTTTCGCATTTTCTGCCCAGCTCTACGACCTGATGGTTGCACCGTTGGCGCATGTGCTACCGGGGCAGAAATTAGTCACTATCGGCATTGCATCGCCATTTATGGTGCAGGTTAAAATTGCGGCCTTAGTGGCCTTCGTCTTGACTCTTCCGCACTCGCTCTACCAAGTATGGGCATTTATTGCTCCAGGCTTGTACCAGCACGAAAAAAGACTGATCGTGCCGCTGATTTTTGCTTCCAGTTTTTTATTTTTAATCGGCATGGCGTTTGCTTATTTTCTGGTGTTTGGTGTCGTATTCAAATTCATCGTCTCAGTCGTGCCAACGAGCATGCAGTGGCTACCCGACTCAGGAGAATATCTCGATTTCGCGCTGGGGATGTTTTTAGCGTTTGGGGTGACTTTCCAAGTACCGATTGCCGTGATTGTATTGGTCAAAATGGGCGTGGTCAGTATTGAGAAGCTACGTGAAGTTCGTTCCTACGTCATTGTGGGTGCATTCGTCATTGCCGCGGTTGTAACCCCGCCCGATGTCGTTTCTCAATTGCTATTGGCGATTCCCTTATGGCTACTGTATGAACTCGGTGTATTTATCGCCGGAATGCTGTATCGTCCGAAACCTGTAGCCCCCGATTGATGAATAATCCCTATTTGAGTTAACCATGATCCAACTGCGTATTTTGCAGACGCTGCTTTTTTTACTGGCAGCCGTTCCTTGTGGTATTCCGTTTCGCTGGAATCCAAATCCGGTTTTTCCTTCTGAATTAGCTGCTTTTGTCTTATGCGTTTTAATTACGCTCACTGGTGGTTTTATTCCCAACTCACGCGGTGAAAAATCAAACCCACCTTGGACCAGCCTGATTTGGATTGCCTTTGCAAGCTGGATTGGCGTGCAAGCGCTAATCACCCAGCCTTATTACCACACTGAAGTCGTCTACCCCATCATTTATGCCTTGGGCGCGGGTGGCGTGGCTTGGGGGCTCTCCCGCGCATTTGCGGTGTATGACAAAAATGAGCTGGTCACCATGTTTGCATGGGGCTTATTAGCGGGGTCGATTTTCAACTCCGGCCTAGCCATCCCGCAAATCATGCAATTGATTCAAGAAGGACCACGGCTCATCTTTGGCAATATCGGGCAAAAAAATCTATATGGCCATTATTTAGCGTGGGGCTTAGCGAGTGCAGCTTATCTGGTGACACAAAAAGATGAACTCCCCAAGTGGATGTTCTGGATTGTCGCTCCTTGGTTAGCGCTCTCTTTAGCGTTTTGCGGCTCCCGTTCACCATTTTTATACGCTTTTGCTTGGCTACCTGCGGGGCTATTTTTATGGTGGCGCGGCGGCGAGATCGTTCGCCAGTTTGGTAAAGCGCTCACCATCGCTGCAGCGCTCATTCTGATTATGCAATTCATCGCGCCTGTCGTGAATGAAATGCTACAAGCGATGCTCAAGGCCCAAAACGAAGTGCCAACTGGGCTTGACCGAATCGACTCGAATGGCTCTCGTCGCTTGGTCGAATGGCATAAAGCATGGCAAGCGTTTCTGGCTCATCCTTGGACAGGTATCGGCTGGGGCGCATTTGGCGCGCAAAGTGTGGCACTGCAAGTTAATCCTGAATTTGCGATTGTGTCAGAGAGTGTGTTGTTTACGCACGCGCACAATTCCGTGCTGAACCTACTTGCTGAGACGGGTATTTTTGGTGGCATGATTATTCTTGGTGGGATTGTCTGGGCATTTTGTAATTTGTTCCGCCAATGGACTAATCCAATAGTTGTTTATGGGGCATCGCTCGCAGTGGTATCACTACTGCACAGCCTAGTTGAATACCCCTTATGGTACTTCCATTTTCTTGGCCCGTTTGCGGTAGCCTTATTTTTCCTACGCAGTGATGCACCAAACCTGAAGCTCCCCACCAGTGTAGCGCGGGTGATTTGGACAATGTGGGGCGGCGTGGCGCTGACGATTGCCGTTTTAGGTGGGCAGCTTTATCTGCAAATTTATCCGATTTTAGATCCAGCGAAAGACGAAAAAGTAAACGCAGAACGCATCCATACATTAGAAACGCTACGCCACAACCCGCTGATTGATTTTTACGCTGATTACGGCTTATCAAATTACATCGTGGCCAGCCAAAGTGAAATGAAATGGAAACTCGGTATTTTGCGGCATTTAAACGCACTGCGACCTTATCCGGGTCAAATGACCGATCAGGCGATTATGGAAGCCTTAAGCGGCAACCAAGCGATTGCCCAAAAGCTAATGCGTGAGGCCGCGTTTGCCTATCCAGAAAGCTACGACTATTTCTATGAAACTTTATTTAGTTTTGAAGAACCCGCAGTAAGAGCACTGGTTAAGGAAGTTGATGAAGGACGTGACTTTTTTAATCGTAACTTGGATTTCAAACTCAAACGCCCAGCTGATCCGCTCGAGCAATCAGCATCTGCAGTAAATCAATAAACAGCCAACGGCATCAATGAATTTGATGCCGTTGCTATTCAAACATTCGATCCATAGCAATTCACGCCGACATAGCGCTGATAAGCGTTTGCCACTCACAGTGGCGATGTGCACCGAGCATCAAGCACAAACCACCCTAAGCCTCGCAACGCCCTGATCTATCGCAAAACCCATCTCATCGCTTGCGAACTTACTTGCAATCATTAAAGCGAAGCATGGCATCAGTTGTAACTAAATCTTTGTATTTACTCAAATTTAACTTTCTTTTTAACTAAGCTGCGTTAAAATAGCCATATATTTATGCTGCACAGCAACATAGTACAGGTATATCAATACAGTCTTTATTAAACAAAGCTCAAAAGCAAATACCCATAAAAAAGCATGCAATCTATTTAGCAAGTGATAGTGATTCAGAAATTCGTGCAACAGTCGAAGAGCCAAACAGGCCACAACAATACACGCTCAAAACACCATTCTGACTATTCATCTATTTGACTGACAAGGCTCACAATGACGACGGCATCCACAAAAACAGCAGTAAAAACGAATCGTAAAACCGTGCTGGTTGACCTCGCATTACAAGGTGGCGGCTCGCATGGTGCTTACACATGGGGCGTTTTAGATCGGTTCTTGGAAGAAACTTGGCTAGAATTTGATGGCATTTCCGGCACCTCGGCCGGCGCAATGAATGCCGCTGTAATGGCGGATGGATTAGCCGCAGGCGGACGTGAAGGAGCCAAAAAAGCATTAGAAAAATTCTGGCGTTCAGTCGCAGATGCGGCTCTACTGAGCCCATTTCGCCGTGGACCGATTGAAATTCTAACTGGCATGTGGACGCTGGATTATTCGCCCGCCTTTATGGCTGCTGAATTATCAACTCGGCTACTCTCCCCCTACAGCAGCTTCATGCCAAGCGAAAATCCACTCAGTCGGATTTTAGGAGAATGTGTCGATTTCACGCGACTGACCAGTACCAGCGTACCACGGCTTTTTATCACGGCCACCAATGTCAATACTGGCCGAGGCCGAGTTTTCCGTAATCACGAAATTACCCCCAATGTCCTGATGGCATCCGCCTGCTTGCCCACCACATTCCAAGCGGTTGAAATTGACGGCGAGCCATACTGGGATGGCGGCTTTACTGGTAATCCCACCATTACACCGCTAGTGCGCGACTGCGAATCTGACGATACGATTCTAGTGACTATCAACCCAGTCGCAAGGTCAGGAACACCACGCACCCCCAATGAAATCAATAATCGTCTCAATGAAATTTCATTTAATTCACCGCTAATCAAAGAGCTGCGCATGGCGGCACTCTTGCGGCAAGTCGCGAATGAAACCAGCACTGGCGAAGGCGCACAATGGGCCAAGATGCGGATTCACCGCGTAGAGAGTGAAGACATTATGCTGCAGTTGGGCGCGTCATCAAAAATGCTCGCTGAGTGGGCATTTTTTTGCATGCTGCGCGACGAAGGGCGCAAAGCGGCCGAGTCATTTTTAGCGAAACATGGCAACGATATTGGCGTTCGTTCTACGCTTGATATTGATCGTCTACTGACCGAGGTTTAAGCAAATGGGCTTACTAGGTATTGTCTTAGGGCTTGGCTTTCTCATCTGGATGTCATTTCGGGGCTGGAGTGTATTGGTCTTAACACCATTAGCCGCTCTAATTGTGGCACTGAGCTCAGGAGAGCCGATGTTGGCACACTGGACTCAGACCTTCATGGGTGCCGCGGGTGTTTTTGTGGCGCAATTTTTTCCGCTCTTTTTGGCGGGTGCGGTGTTTGGTAAGTTAATGGATGATAGCGGCTCAGTCACCGAAATTACCCGCTTTATGACTGAAAAACTCGGTATTGAGCGCGCAATTTTGGCTGTCGTTTTAGCGGGCGCATTAGTCACTTACGGCGGCGTGAGCCTATTTGTCGCTTTCTTTGTTATTGTGCCGATGGCACAAGGCTTGTTTCGCAAAGCCGATATTCCTTATCGTTTAATGCCAGCTGCGATTGGCTTAGGCACATTTACATTCACCATGTCGGCAATGCCGGGTACGCCTGCGGTACAAAATGCGATTCCAATGCCGTTTTTTGGTACCACACCTTTTGCCGCACCCGGCTTAGGGCTGATTGCGTCAGTCGTCATGTTCGCATTTGGCATGTGGTGGTTGCTGAGAGCTGCAGCCAAAGCTCGCCTAGCCGGAGAAGGCTATGGCAGAGTCGATGCCGCAGACCAAACTGAAAAAGTCGCCGAGATCGCCGATAGCGCAATGACACGAGAACGTGCGGCAACGTCCGACGCTTTTGACCCTCATGAAATTCATACTGGCTGCCATAGTGCTCAAACACCGAGTATTTTTATCGCTGTTTTACCGTTGCTGGTCGTGATTTTGGTGAATTTTTTAATGTCGATGGTGATCCTGCCGAGGATGGACACGAGCTTTCTAGAAAGCTCACAATGGGGTGGCATTAGTCTTTCATCTGTCAGTGGCGTCTGGTCGGTGATTGTGGCACTACTCTCGGCCATTGTTGTACTGATTATTGGCAACCACCAGCGCCTTGGCAATTTACGCGAAAGCGTAGCCGCTGGTGCTAATGCGTCCAGCTTGCCGATCTTAAGTGTGGCAAGTTTAGTTGGATTTGGCGCAGTGGTTGCGGCGATGCCGGTCTTCTCACTAATCACAGACTGGGTCTTATCTATTCAAGGCGGTCCACTCGTTTCATTAGCGATTTCAACCAATATTCTGTCTGCGCTTACTGGATCAGCATCGGGCGGGATGACGATTGCACTTGATGCATTGGGAGCAAGTTACTTGCAGTTAGCGACTGAAATCGGCATGGATCCGGCCTTACTCCATCGTGTCGCCGTGATTGGTGCAGGCACGCTCGATAGTCTACCGCACAACGGTGCCATCGTTACATTACTGACTTTATGTGGCTCAACGCATAGTAAGAGCTATTTTGATATCGTCATGAGCTGCATCGTTGGTGCGATTATTGCGCTAGTGGTAGTGATTATTTTGGGTACGATGTTTGGTTCGTTTTAAACAATCAGCACAATAAAAAAGCCCAGCTGTCGAAATCTCTTCACAGCTGGGCTTTTTTACCATCGACATCAATTAGCGTGTTGCGACAAACCATTGATTTGCGTGCTGCAACACCTGCTCATTGAGTACGCCCGTCGATGCTGCAAGCTGCAGTGTCGAGAAAATATAATTGTATTTAGCGACCACTAAACGAAAACGCGTTTCGTAATAACGCTGATTGGCATCGAGCACATCCAGCATCGTACTCACCCCGACTTCATGACCCAACTTGGTTGAGTCCAATAAGGACTTACTCGATACCAAGGCTTGTTGCAGTGCTCTAATTTGCGCTGCTCCTGCTGAGACACCAAGAAACGCTTGCTTATTAGTTTGTAACGCATCACGACGTGTGGCTTCGACACGATCCATTTGTTGATCACGATTAGCTAAGCTTTCCCGCAATTGGGATGAACGACGACCACCCGTATACAAAGGTACCGAAAATTGCAAACCGATGACGCCTGTGCCTAATCGATCCGTACCTCCATTACGCGCCAAACCATTACTGTCAAAGTTCTGACCATAGCTCGCGACTAGATCTAAAGTTGGCGTATCTTGCAAACGATACAGTTGAATATTCTTCGCTACGATATCTAAATTCAAACGCTGAGCCAGCAACTCAAAACTGCCGGTTTCAGTGCGCGCCTGCCACTCATTCAAATCATTCGGTACCGGCAAAGTTGCCTCAATATTATTCGCCGCAGTCGCCAATTGATCGGAATTCAAATTCGTCAGCAAGCGAAAAGCGTTTTGTCGAATATCGAGTTCATTCGCAGCAATAATCTCAGTCGCAATAATGCCGTCATATCTTGCTTGCGCAGCATTCACATCATTGATGTTTGCTGACCCCACATCAAACGAGCGCTTTGCTTGCGCAAGCTGTTGCGCGACCGACTCGCGCTGTGCCGCTGACAAAACCACGTTTTCTTGTGCAGTCAGCACATCAAAATAACTCTGTGCAACACGTAGAATTAAATTCTGCTCGGCCACACGAAATTGCAAATCAGCCAACTCAGTTTGTTTAGACAACTGATCGGCCGCAACAAACGCGTCTTGTCGATAAATAGGCTGAGTTAAGCGAACGCTAAATCCATAGGTTTGCCCTGATTTATCTACTTGCGGATTGGTTGGGGTGGGATTGCCAGGTGAACTGTCAATTCGCGCATGATTCAAATTTGCGCCCAAGCCAACTTGCGGCAGCAATAAAGATCGCCCCTGAATGGCCTTTTCCTGGCCAGCAATTTGGGCTGATTTAGCGGCAGAGAAATTTGCATCGTAAGCTTGAGCTGCACGCCAAGCATCAATTAAATCGACAGCCTGAACAGAACCAGCAAGAGTTACAGCCAGCAAAAAGAAAATAGGTTTAAGTTTCACGTCAACCTCTTCAAACTTACATATTTCATAGTTAAAATGAGTTAAAATTTTCAGGCAATAGTAACAGTGTGCCACATTTAGTGCACAAATAAAGAACAAGGCAGTGAAATACGATATTGACGATAGGCTTTTGACACATACAGTGAATTACTATAGATTTCAAACGACTCTCACTGTAATAAGTCAATATTACGAGAAATAGTTAGTCTCATACATAAAAACTCAATCTAATGAAAGCAAAATCCAGGAGAGATGATGAGTACAGAATCTGATCAAAAAATTTCGCGCCTCGCCCTTACCGCCATGGTAGTTGGGTCTATGGTGGGAGCTGGAATTTTTTCAATCCCAGCTC
Organism: Deefgea chitinilytica; assembly: GCF_016881405.1. Classification (GTDB taxonomy): domain Bacteria; phylum Pseudomonadota; class Gammaproteobacteria; order Burkholderiales; family Chitinibacteraceae; genus Deefgea; species Deefgea chitinilytica. The sequence continues at coordinate 230,398 of NZ_WOFE01000003.1, read as the reverse complement.
GATTTGGAGCCGCGACAGGACCATTTGGTGCGATTATCTCTTGGATTATTGCTGGCGGCGGGATGTTAATGCTGGCGTTTGTCTTTCAATCTCTTGCCGTACGCAAACCTGAAATTGACACCGGCATTTACGGCTATGCGACTGCAGGGTTTGGTAATTACGCCGGGTTTATTGCTGCTTTTGGTTTTTGGGCTGGTACCTGCTTAGGAAACGTTACCTACTTTATTCTAATAAAATCAACCATTGGTGCTATCGTGCCGATGTTTGGCGATGGCAATACAGTATCGGCAATCTTCTTCTCATCAATTATCTTGTGGGCCTTCCACTTTATGATTTTACGCGGCGTAAAAGAAGCCGCCTTCATCAATCAAGTTGTCACCATCGCCAAAATCATCCCCCTGATTCTATTCCTGATTATTGTTGCATTTGCCTTCCAAAAAGACTTGTTTGTTGCCAGCTTCTGGGGCGGTGGTGCTTATAGCTTTGCCGACATTTTCGGCCAGATTCGCAGCACTATGTTAGTGACAGTCTTCGTATTTATTGGTATTGAGGGCGCGAGCGTGTATTCGCGCTTTGCCAGAAAACGTGAAGATGTGGGTTGGGCCACAGTAATGGGCTTTGTAGGTGTGCTTTGCTTACTAGTACTTGTGACCTTGCTTCCTTTTGGCGTAATGTTTCGTCCTGAATTAGCGTCTCTGCGCCAACCTTCAATGGCTGGCGTTTTATCCCATATCGTAGGCCCTTGGGGCGCGTGGTTTGTCAGTATTGGCTTGATTATTTCAGTATTGGGGGCTTTCCTCGCATGGTCATTACTAGCTGCAGAAGTGTTATTTGCAGCAGCGAAAAGCAAACTCGTGCCAGAATTTCTAGCACGTGAAAACAGCAATGGCGTCCCCGTAACCGCACTTTGGGTGACTAATATTCTGGTACAAGTTTTCTTGCTCTCTACTTTATTTGCCCAAGAAGCATTTAATCTTGCATTGGATATGACCAGCGCAATGACATTAATTCCATACGTATTAGTCGCTGCGTATGCGCTCAAACTGACCAAGAAAGGCGAATCTTACGCAGATGACGCCGCGGCTTTAGCGCGCGATATGAAAATTGCAGCCGTAGCTACACTGTACGCGCTGTTTATGCTGTTTTCTGGCGGCTTCAAGCATATTTTGCTGGCGTGTATTCTTTTTGCTCCAGGCTCAATCATGTTCATCATGGCGCAACGTGAACAAGGCAATACTGTATTTAACCCAATCGAGAAAGGCATGTTTATCGCAACGAGTGTTGGCGCAGTCGTCGGTATTGTTGCGTTAGCAACTGGCCAAATCGCGATTTAAGCTCATCATACCCAATAAGGAGTATTTAAAATGACAGCAGCAACTGCTTTTGGTGTTCATTCAGAGGTTGGTGTACTACGTAAAGTCATGGTCTGCGCCCCAGGCCTAGCCCATACACGCTTAACACCGAGCAATAACGATTCACTGCTATTTGACGATGTTATGTGGGTACAGAACGCTAAACGTGACCACTTTGACTTTATGAGCAAAATGCGTGACCGTGGTGTAGAAGTTCTGGAAATGCACAATCTATTGGCGGAAACGGTCGCGATTCCAGAAGCCCGTGCGTGGATTCTAGATCGCAAAGTGACAGTAACCAATGTCGGGATTGGCTTAGTTGACGAAACTCGCGCCTATTTAGAAAGCCTTGACCCGCGCCGCTTAGCTGAGGTACTGATTGGCGGCGTTTCGGTAATGGATTTGCCGGATGAATTTTCATCATGCGGATACCTTGATTTGGTGCGCGAATCACACGGCGTGACCGAATACCTATTACCGCCACTACCTAACACACTGTATACCCGTGATACAACTTGCTGGATTTATGGCGGCGTAACACTCAATCCACTCTACTGGCCTGCCCGTAAAGAAGAAACATTATTAACCACCGCTATTTATAAATTCCACCCAACCTTCACCAGCGCTCAATTTGAATATTGGTTTGGCGATCCTGACACTAACTTTGGTGGCGCGACGATTGAAGGCGGTGATGTGATGCCAATTGGTAACGGCGTGGTGTTGATCGGTATGAGTGAGCGCACGTCTCGCCAAGGCATCAGCTTATTGGCCAACAATTTGTTCAAAAAAGGTGCTGCGGAGCGCGTGATCATTGCAGCAATGCCAAGCAAACGCACCGCAATGCACTTAGATACCATTTTCACGTTTGCTGATCGTGATGTGGTAACACTATCGCCTGAATTTATGAGCCAAGTTCACGCGATCTCCTTACGCCCAAGCGATAAACCAAGCGGCATTGAAGCCACTATCGAGAAAAAATCATTTATCGATGTAGTCGCAGAGTCACTCAACTTCAAAAAACTGCGTGTCGTTGAAACAGCAGGCAATCATTACGCATCAGAACGTCAGCAATGGGACAGTGGTAATAACCTTGTTGCAGTTGCTCCTGGCGTTGTCTTTGCCTACGACCGTAACACTGAAACCAATACTCAGTTGCGTAAAGAAGGCGTTGAGGTCATTACGATTGTCGGCGCAGAATTGGGCCGTGGCCGTGGTGGTGGACATTGCATGACTTGCCCAATCGTTCGGGATCCAGTTGATTTCTAAGAAAATGCAACAAGCACAATGAGATACTGATTATTTAAGTATCAACCTCACCCAAGCAAAGTTTGGGTGAGGTTTTTTCGTATAAATCAGCTGAAACCGTTGTTTTTATTGAAATTTTGAATCTCAATAATTTAGAAATTTTTACTCACTAATATTTTGTGCAAAACGTTTACCAATACAGCGCACATCAAACCAACCCATCTTTTTGATTGGAAGCCATGTTTATGTCAATAATTGATGCGAAATTCACACTGATCATGCGAAATACCATCGCACTCTCAGTTGCAGTTTCAACCCTCGTCGCGTGCAAGCCCGCAGATGAAGCACCACCGGTTGAAGTACGCACAGTGAAGACCATCACAGTTGGCAAAACCGACGGAACTGATTTAACTGTCCTTTCGGGTACAGTGCAAGCCCAGAATCAGGTCAATCTTGCATTCCGCGTCGATGGACGCATGGTCAGTCGCTCAGTCGATGTGGGCGATCAAGTCAAAGCAGGGCAAGAAGTTGCTGTGCTAAGCCCTGAAACAGAGCAAAGCGGCGTGATTGCTGCAGAAGCAAATGTCGAAGGCGCACGTGCATTACTCATTGAAGCCCGTGCCAATGAAAAACGTAATCGCTACTTACTCAGCCAAAATTTCATTTCTCAAGCCGCTTTTGATCGCATTGTGCAACAAGCACAAAGCGCTGAAGCACAATTTAACTCCGCGAAAGCCAATTTAGATATTGCAAGAACGCGCTTAGGTTTTACGAAATTAATATCAGGCGTCACCGGGGTTGTCACTGCCGTTGGTGCCGAGCCTGGGGAAGTAGTACAAGGTGGGCGGATGGTAGTAGAAGTTGCAACCAACGATGGCTTAGATGCTGTCTTTAATATTCCACCGCAACTGAAAGAAACGGCGCCAGAAAACCCCAAAATCACGATTAGTCTAGCGACTGACCCAAGAGTTACAGCAGAAGGTCGTGTGCGTGAAGTCGCTCCACGAGCAGACCCCATTACGGGCTCATTCCGTGTCCGTGTGTCAATTATCAATCCTCCCGCAGCGATGCGCCTTGGCACAACCGTGACGGGCCGAATTAAAATTGACACCCCTCCGGGCTTTGAAATTCCGAGCTCAGCACTAAATCGCACAAATAATTCAACAGCTGTTTGGGTTGTTGACCCCAAAACCAGTCTAGTCAACTTAAGAAACGTAGACGTTGTTCATTCAAGTCTTGCTAGTGTCACCGTCGGTAAAGGACTGAATGCAGGTGACATAGTCGTGACCGCAGGGGTGCAAGCATTACGCCCAAATCAAAAAGTGAATACTGCTCGAGGTGATAAATGATCGGACCCAATTTATCCGAATGGGCAATTAACCGCCGATCATTAATCATCTTTTTAATGATTATGGCCTTAGTTGGCGGCATTTCCGCCTTTTTGGGCTTAGGGCGCGCGGAAGATCCGGTGTTTACCTTCCGCACAATGGTGATTAATGCAGCATGGCCGGGTGCAAATATTGAAGACACCCAGAAACAGCTGACAGAGCGAATCGAACGCCGAGTTCAAGAGATTCCCCACGTTGATACGGTTCGCAGCGTGACAAGAGCTGGATTAACAACGATTTTCGTTGATTTAAAAGGCTCTACGCCACCAAGCGAAGTACAAGGCACTTGGCAGCGTGTTCGTAATAATGTCAATGATATTCGTGGCACTTTACCTGCAGGAGTCCTTGGACCGGCGTTTAACGATGATTTTGGCGATACTTTCGGTACCATTTATGGCTTCACTGCTGATGGTTTCTCGCAACGCGAATTGCGCGACATTGTTGAGAATGCCCGCTCACGCCTACTTCATGTACCAGATGTATCAAAAGTGGACATCATTGGCTTTCAGAACGAACAAATTGTTATCGAGTTTTCTACTGAAAGAATTGCAGGACTAGGCTTAGATTATGGCGAAATAGCCAGAGCATTGCGTGCGCAAAATGTGGTTAGTCCATCAGGAGTTTTGCATGCACCGAGCGAGCGCATTGCACTACGGGTTTCCGGCTCATTCGACTCAGAAAAAGATATTGAGGCACTTAACTTTGCCGTTGGCGACCGCATGGTCAGACTCGGTGATATCGCCACAGTCAAGCGCAGCTACTCAAACCCACCGCAACCGATGTTCCGCGTCAATGGCAAGCCCGCCCTAGGTTTAGCAATTGCAATGCGTGACTCTGGAGACATTCTTGCTCTTGGTAAAAACCTTAAAAAAGAGATGGCTGAAATTCAGGCCACACTCCCAATCGGCATTGAATCATTTTTAGTTTCCGATCAGGCAGTGACAGTAGACGTTGCCATTAACGAATTTATTACCTCCCTCTGGCAAGCGATTCTTATCATTATCGCAGTGAGTTTTGTAACACTAGGTGCAAGACCCGGTACAGTCGTTGCATTGACGATTCCACTGACCTTGGCAATTGTGTTTATCGTGATGCAAATCTACGGAATTGACCTGCAACGGATTTCACTAGGGGCATTGATTATTGCGCTAGCCCTGCTGGTAGACGATGCAATGACGACAGTTGATGCAATGATTCGCCGCCTAGGTATGGGTGAACCGAAAGAAGCGGCCGCAACTTATGCCTATAAAGCGCTAGCAGCGCCAATGCTCATTGGTACTTTGGTTACGATTGCGGGCTTTTTACCCATCGGTTTTGCTAAAAGCTCTGCCGGTGAATATACCTTTTCCATTTTTGCTGTTGTTGGCATTGCACTATTGGTTTCTTGGCTGGTTGCTGTGATTTTTGCCCCCTTAATTGGCATGGCTTTACTGCGAGCACCTAAAGTCGAGGCAAATCCTAAACCGAGTGCTTTATTAAAAGGCTTTAGCGCGTTCTTAAACGCAGCTTTAAAAGCAAAGTGGCTCACCATTGGCTTAACAATAGCAGCTTTTTGTGCTGCTCTTTTTGCCTCGCAATTTATACCAAGACAGTTCTTTCCATCGTCAGATCGCCCAGAAATTCTGGTTGATCTGAATCTACCGCAAGGCTCCTCGATCTTTGCGAGTGAAGATCTATCTAAGCGATTTGATAAGATTCTCAAAGATGATCCAGATGTCGATCACTGGAGTGCTTATGTTGGACAAGGCGCAATCCGCTTTTATCTGCCACTCAATGTACTTACGCCAGATGCATTTGTGGGTCAATTTGTCGTGGTCGCGAAAGACTTTGATGCACGCTTGCGATTACAAGATAAATTAGAAAAAGCGCTCGCTAACGAGTTTCCTGAAGTCGTAGCTCGCGTTTCACCGCTCGAGCTAGGGCCTCCCGTCGGCTGGCCAGTTCAATATCGCGCCAGCGGTGAAGATCCTGATGAGGTTCGGAAAATTGCCCGTGACGTGGCTCAAATTATGGGCTCCAGCACTAACACACGCATGGTTAATTTTGACTGGATGGAACCGTCTCGCCAACTACGACTTGAAATCGATCAAGATCAGGCAAGACAACTAGGTGTAAGCTCTGCTTCCTTGGCGGCAACACTAAACATGGCGATATCTGGCTCGACAATCACCCAAGTCCGCGATGACATTTATTTGATTGATGTCGTAGCGCGTGCGAATGATGATCAGCGACTTTCATTTGCCACATTGCGTACATTACAAATTCCGCTACGGAATGGAAAAAATGTACCACTCAGTCAAATCGCGACGCTGAAAGAAACTCAAGAATTACCACGTATCTCTCGTCGTGACCGCGTGCCAACGATTGCGATTATGGCGGATGTTAGAGAAGGTATATTGCCTGATGCAGTAGTAACTGAATTAGCGCCCAAAATCGAAAAGCTCAATGCAAGTCTACCTAAAGGCTACAAAATTGAACTCGCTGGTGTTGCCGAAGAAAGTGCAAAATCTCAAGCTTCAGTTTTAGCAGTTGTGCCATTAATGTTTGCAGCCATGCTTGCATTACTGATGCTGCAACTGGTGAGCTTCCGCCGACTTGGCATGGTCGTGCTACTGATGCCAATGGGCTTAATTGGGGTTGTCGGCGCGCTATTGATATCAGGTCGTCCGCTGGGTTTTGTTGCAATTCTCGGTATTTTGGCGCTGTTAGGTATGATTGCTAAAAATGCCGTAATTTTAATAGACCAGATTGAAAGTGATCGCAAAGACGGTAAAGACATCTGGGAAGCCGTGATTGCATCAAGCACGTCTCGCTTACGCCCAATGATGCTCACTGCATTATCAACTATTTTAGGGATGATTCCGATTGCACCAACGGTCTTCTGGGGACCAATGGCATTTGCGATTATGGGTGGACTGTTCGTTGCAACCTTACTGACTTTGGTCTTCCTGCCTGCAATGTACGTTGCTGTATTTGGTGGCAAGCCACCAAAAGCGAAATCATCGGCAGAAGCAGAAACACCAACCGAGTTAGCGACAAAATGAAATCTAGACTCGCCGTAGCAATAATCCGATGGGCCTTACTGATGGTGCTTTGGATTGTATTGATGGGGTTTGGCAAAACAGCAGATCTCATTGTAGGCGGAATTGCAGCACTGGTGGCAAGCAAAGTCAGCTTCTGGCTGATGCCACCGAAAGTGCAATCTGTTCAGTTACGGCAGCTCGCTTTGTTTTTTCCACACTTTCTCTGGCAATCGGTTCTATCGGGTTGGGATGTGGCGCGACGAGCGCTAGATCCCAAAATGCCTTTAAACACAGGCCTAATCCAGTACCCAGTAAATCATTCCGCGGGCTTCTTACGAAACACTTTTGCCAGTATTACCAGCTTATTGCCTGGCACCGTACCTTGCGGTCAAAGCTCTAAACATCTGGAATATCACGTTTTAGACATCAATGCTGATGTTTGCGCAAGCCTAAAACATGAAGAACAATTGCTCGCTCCCGTGCTAAAGGACGATCACAGCAATGAATGAGTTTTTAATGGCTGCCGCGTGTTTAGTCCTACTGCTAACTGCATTAAGTTTGTATCGGCTATTTCGTGAGCCCAGTGATGTTGACCGTGTACTTGCTGCGCAATTGATTGGCACCGGCGGCGTCGCTATTTTGTTATTACTCAGCGCAGCAAGCAATGAAACTGCCATTATTGATGTAGCACTCAGCTTAGCCTTATTGGCAGCAATGGCATCGATTGCGTTTGTGAAAGCGGCCGCCTCAGGTGACCAGCGCGACGATGGCGAGCAAGAATGAATACGCTACTTAACCTCTTTACGATTGTATTTGTTGCTGCTGGCGTATTTTTCTTTTTAGCCGGCACGGTCGGATTTTTACGCTTTCCCGATACGCTGACCCGCCTACACGCATTAACCAAAGCAGACAATCTGGGACTCGGTCTCATCATCATCGGCCTGCTACCCAGAGTCTCTAGCCCCTTAGTTGCACTCAAATTAATTGGAATATGGCTGCTCATCATGCTGATGGCTGCTGTCGTTTCACAACTGATTGCGCGGTTTGCACGCCGCTCAGGCGATTAGGAGCGAACATGGGACTCCTATTTGACTACAGTTTGTTCGTGCTGATTTTGCTTTTGGCAATCTGGATTATCGCAGTTCGCGATACGTTTTCAGCAGCAATTGGCTTTGCCATTTACGGCTTATTATTAGCACTAGTTTGGGTGCGCTTAGATGCGATTGACGCCGCCTTAACTGAAGCCGCAATTGGTGGCGGACTGTCTGGCATACTACTGATTGGTGCAGCCATGCGATTACGTCCAACAGAAGCTCCACTGCGCGCCGAATGGCCAAACCGCATAACTCGCGGGGCTGCTGCCTTACTCTCAATCGTGGTGACCGCCGGATTAGTGTTTGTCGTGCTCACACTACCTGAAACAGGCCCAACGCTGGTGCCGTACGTCGCTGAGAATATGGCGAGTACTGGCCTAGGAAATCCTGTCACTGCGGTACTACTCGCCTTCCGCTCCACTGATACATTACTCGAAGCGATTGTCTTGGTATTGGCCTTAATTGCAGTCTGGTCGCTGACTCCAGATCAATACTGGGGAGGAAAACCCGGAATAGCCATCCAAAATGAGCCCAATGGCATACTCACTTACTTAGCACGGCTGCTTCCGCCAATTGGCATCGTCATCGCGGTATATATTTTGTGGGTGGGTGCAGACCTACCGGGCGGCAAATTTCAAGCAGGAACCTTATTGGCTGCAATGGCGCTACTGCTAGTGATGGCTGGCTTGATTGATTTACCTGCGGTCAGCCGTCGCAGTTTACGAATCAGCTTAGTGTTCGGCACTGTGGTGTTTTTAGTGATTGGTTTCGCAGGGCTACCACTCGCGGAAGCCTTCTTAGCCTATCCAGAGCATATCGCCAAACCACTTATCATCGCGATTGAATTAGCCTCAATGATTTCAATCGCAGTGACCTTAGCTTTATTGGTGATTGGCATTCCCAAGCGGAGCGATTCTGAATGAGTTCAACGACACTATTTGGCGTATGTGGCGCGCTTTTAATTGGTTTAGGGCTGTATGGTTTTATTGTTCATCCGCAGCCCTTGCGAAAAATTCTAGCGTTTAACTTAATGGGCAGTGGCATTTTTCTATTATTCGGCGTCGTTGCACGACGCGGCGCAGCCCAAACAATGCTCGTTGATCCCGTACCACATGCTTTAGTAATTACGGGAATCGTGGTTGCTTTTTCAGCGACCGCCTTGGCCGTCGCCTTGCTATTACGCCTGTATGACAGCAGTCAAACAGCCAGCCTGAGTCATGACGAGACACCACCATCCGCCACGCCACCTACTCAAACATAATGCTCAATTCGGTATCCCAAATCAGCTCTGCCGGAGACCCACTCCTTGTTTTGGCGCTGACCATGCCTTTTATTGGCATGATCATCGCTTTTGTTGCGGGAGGGAGACGCGCACAGACCGTTGCCACCCTCGCCTTTTTTATCGGAATTGCACTCAGCGCAGCGCTTGTTTGGCAACTGATCGAAACCAAAAACTCACTGAATTATCTACTCGGCGGATGGGCGCCACCACTGGGAATTCAGTTGCACCTTGATGGTTTTGCAGCGGCAATGCTGCTGGTCACAGCCGTGATTTTGTTTGCCGTCGCTCTATTTGCGCGCGCTGACTTTACAACGCCCAGCGAGGTCAAAGAAGCGCGTGCACCGCTGATGTTTTGGACTCTGCTACTCGCAGTCTGGGGTGCGCTGAATCTGATTTTCCTCGCGAGTGATTTATTCACGCTGTATGTTGCACTCGAATTAGTCACTTTTGCCGGCGTTCCTCTGGTTTGCCTCGATGGCAAGACCGCGACATTGCAAGCAGCGCTACGCTATCTATTATTTGCTCTGCTGGGTTCTGTACTCTATCTACTAGGCGCGGTTTTACTCTATGGTGCCTACGGCACGCTGGATATCACGCTGCTTGCACAAGCCATCCGTCCAGAGGCAATCAGTTATGCCGCAGCCGCTTTAATGACTGTCGGGCTGTTAGCCAAAACGGCGCTGTTTCCTTTGCATCTGTGGCTCCCCCCCGCGCATGCAGGTGCCCCCGCCGGCGCCAGTGCGGTATTGTCAGCCTTGGTCGTGAAAGGCTCATTCTTTTTATTATTGAGACTCTGGCTCGATGTAATGCCCGAGCTAGTTACTTTATCTGCGGCGCAGTGTTTGGCGGGATTAGGAGTTGCCGCTATTATCGTGGGCAATATCGTTGCGCTACGCCAAGCAAGGCTAAAACTACTGATTGCCTATTCGACGGTGGCGCAAATTGGTTATTTATTTTTGATGTTCCCGCTATTTTTTGGCCTTGCTGCACTCCACTTGCCGACTGAAAGCGCAAGCACCGGCGGCATGCTGCAAGTGATTTCACATGCCACCGCCAAAGCAGCGATGTTTATGGCTGCTGGCTTGATTTACAGTACTTTAGGCCATGACCGTATCGCAGATTTGCGTGGAGTCGGTCGTCAATTACCGTTAACGATGTTGGCCTTTGCACTGGCTGGAGCGTCATTAATTGGCTTGCCCCCAACAGGCGGTTTTTTGGCCAAATGGCTTTTACTATCCTCCGCACTCAACACGGGACAATGGTGGTGGGCGATAGTCATGCTGATCGGTGGCCTGCTCACCAGCTGTTACGTATTTATCGTGATGGTGCAAGCGATGCAAATCAACCCTGAGCCAACGCCAGCTAAAATGGCGGTGCCACTTTATCGTGAACTTGTGGTATTAGCCTTAGCACTTACGGCATTTTTACTCGGACTTGCCGCATTTCTACCGATTGATCTGATTCAAATTGGTCGTCCGTCCACCGTTTTGCTGGGGCAACCATGAACTTTGCTACGCTATTGATCGGCATTACCGTTGGCTTACCCTTGGCCTTATTACTAGCCTGCTTTTTTGCACCACTTCGCAAAAAAATGCTAGGTATACTGCCCTACGCACCAATTCCTGCTGTTTTTACAGCAATACTATCTGTTGACGCCCCCGCACTGATTTTAGGCAGCCCCAGAGTTCCCGTCGCTTTTTCCTTAGATTTAGCAGGCGCGATTTTGCTGGGAGCCTCCGCTATTTTATGGATTGCCAGTGCGTGTTACGCGCAAAAATCGCTGCCGTCCACAGTCAATCCCGAACGGTTTTCAGTATGCTGGTTGATGACGCTCGCAGGCTGCATGGGCGTCTATCTAGCGGCAGACATGGTCAGTTTTTACGGTTTATTAGCGCTACTGAGCGTAGGTGCGAGTAGCTTGGTGATGATTGAAAACTCAGCTCGCTCGCAATCAGTGGCAATGATCTATCTTGGGATAGCCTTATTTGCTGAGACCTTTTTATTACTCGCTTTTGTCTTACTCGCTTCGATTACATCAGAGCATAGCCTGTGGATTCATGATGCGTCGCTGGCTTTAGCTGATTCATCGCAACGCGACCTGATTATTGCTTTATTACTGATTGGTTTTGGTATTAAAGCTGGGCTGGTTCCTACGCATTTTTTCATGCCAAAAGCCTATAGCGTTTCCATCCTCCCCGTCGCCGCAGTACTCAGTGGCGCAGTCATCAAAGCCAGTGTATTAGGATTAATTCGGTTTTTACCACACCAGCTTGCTCTGCCCGATTGGGGTATGGCACTCGCAGCGATTGGATTATTTGGCGCGCTCTATGGCGTAGCAATTGGCTTAACACAAAAAGACCCGAAAACCATCCTTGCTTACTCGAGCGTGAGCCAGATGGGTTTTATCATCGCGATTTTGGGCATGGGTTTAATGGTGGCCGATGACGGCGCACGATTGGCTGCCGCATTTTATGCTGCGCGCCATGTGGTTGCGAAAGGGGGCTTATTCCTTGCAATTGGAGTTATTGTGGCCACGGGGCAGCGCCGCTATTGGTTCGTGCTAACGCCAGTCATCTTGATTGCACTGAGTTTTGCAGGCTTACCACTGACAGGTGGCGATTTAGCAAAGGCCGTTACAAAAGACTTCATGGGGGATGGTTTCGCGTACACGGTGGCCACCCTATCCTCTGTTGCGAGTACGCTGCTGATGCTGCACTTTATTCGTCAGCTCAAGACCATGTTCGCAACAACACCCGATGCTCAGGCGCTATTGAGCCAATCTAGCGCATGGCTTGGGCTAGCGCTAAGCTGCATACTGCTACCGGCAGGCTTAATCGCCCATTCCTCAAATCATGAACTACTCAAAGCCCTTGAAGCCTATAAATTATGGGCTGGCTTATGGCCTATTTTGGCCGGCATCAGCATAGCATCGGTACTTTGGCTCATCCCTATTCGACTCCCCACAATCAAGGCAGGTGATATTGGACAAGCCGTACTGCAAGCTAGTACAAAGCCCGCCACAGCAATCAGTAGCCGCGCAGCCAAACTAGATACTGCATTAGGGCACTGGCCGATTGCGGCCATGACTTTGTTCGCGGTGGTGCTGCTATTCGGCCTGACATTGATGTATGGCCAATAAACAGGAATTAGAGATGACTCATCAAATTGAACTGCGCATCAATACCACTGAGCAATTATTTAACGGCTTTGATCCCGCTCCTTTTCGTGAGCGTGAATTAGATCCTCAAGCAGAGCGTTATATTTTGGCCAACTGCGAAAATCTTCCGCTCAACGAGCCTATAGAACTAAATATTTTTCTACCGGCCAATAAACTGCCAGAAGTCAATGCCGAGCAACTAGAGCGAACAATCAGGCACCATTTTGTCACCCGAAGCGAAGACAAAGCAGCCGAGCTCGCCAAAGGCATCCGACTTGGTCGCAAAGGTTTGTTCATTGGTTTTTTAATTTTTCTAGTATGCACTTTAATTGGCCTAGGCTTGATGAATGCGTTTCCTAATTCACGACTGATCGTCACACTAGAGCAAAGTTTAGTGGTGTTTGCTTGGGTCTTAATTTGGCGTCCGGTAGAAATTTTGACCTATGACCGCTGGCCTATAAAAAATGAATACAAGCAGTTAAAGCGCCTCAGCACCATCAGCGTCCGACTCAAACCACAGAGCAACTAATACAGTAAAATCGCAAAAAATCAACGATTAACATCAGGAATCTAAAATGCAATTTACCTCACTCTCACTGGCCTTGCTGGTTGCGTTTGCAGCAGGCAGCGCGGCGGCACAATCCAATTGCCGCAGCATCGTCTCCAGCGTTGAACGCCTTGCTTGCTACGACCAAGCCAATGGCGGCGCACCTGAAGCTGCCACCTCAATAGCCAGCACTAGCACAGAAGCAGCCCCTGTGGTTGCTCCAGCACCAGAAGCAAAAGTTGCTGCCACACCAAGCCCAGCAAGCACCGAATCAACATCAATGATTGCTACCGCCTGGGGTTTAGACCCATCGTCTGATCGCTATCAGCTTGGCACCTATCATTCAAACTATATTTTGCTAGGCCGCTACTCAGACAACCCGAATAACGCGCCATATAAAGTATTAAAACCGGATGCAAAAGATGAGCTAGATTCAATCGAAGCCAAATTCCAGCTCAGTTTCAAAGGCCGGGTCTGGACCACCGATGATCGCCGCTGGAGCGTTTGGGGTGCTTACACCCAAAACAACAACTGGCAAGTCTACAACGCCGATCACTCGCGCCCATTCCGCGAAACCAACTACATGCCTGAGCTGATCGTCAGCTATGCCCCAGATGTGGATTTAGGTGCCGGTTTCAAATGGAAATTGCTCAATGCAGGCTACGCTCACCAATCGAATGGTAGAACAGAGAGCATCTCACGCAGCTGGGATCGACTCTTTGCTGAAGTAGGCATCGAAAACGGCAATTTCGCCATTTACGGCAAGCTATGGCATCGCCTGTCTGAAAGCGACGATGTCGATGAAAATCCAGACATTCTTGATTACTATGGCCACGGCCAGCTCAATGCAGTCTATCGCTGGAACGGTCACAGCTTTACTGCGCTAGCTCGCGGCAATCTCAGTACCGGAAAAGGCGCGCTGCAAGTCGGCTGGTACTCGCCACCCGTACTAGGCCCATTGCGTGCCTATGTCCAAGGCTTTACTGGCTACGGTGAAACGATGATTGACCATAACTGGCGCCAAAACACCATCGGAGCCGGCTTTGCGCTGAACGATGGTTTCTAAGCATTAGAAATGCATCAGGGTCATATTGATTCAACAAGATGACCCTGCTTGCATTTATCTATCGATGTATACGATCAAAAGCATTATCAATCAATATCTACAAGCATATACCATAACACTATACGACCACGGCCTGAATAAAAAATTCTTTATTGCCATCGCCACCAGCAATCGGACTAGCGAAATAATTTTGCACTTTAAAACCAGTATTGCTCGCAGCAAGCCTGATTTTCTCTGCAACCTGCGGATATAAGGCCTCATCCCGCACAATGCCGCCCTTGCCCAAAGCTTGCGGCCCTAACTCAAATTGCGGCTTCACTAAAAACAGGAGTTGCCCACCGACAGGCAGCACCGAGCGCAGCGCAGGTAGTACTAAAGTCAGCGAAATAAACGACACATCACCGACAACCAAATCAATCGATTCATCACGCAACGCTGGCGCAATCACATCCAGACTCAAATGCCGCGCATTGACGCCCTCAAATTGCTCAACCCGTTCATCCGCCAATAAGCGTGAGTGCAATTGATCATGACCGACTTCTACGCCGATCACGCGGCGCGCTCCGGCTTGCAACAAACAATCAGTAAAGCCACCCGTGGAAATGCCCACATCCAGTGCCAGCATTCCCGTTACGTCCAGCTTAGCCGCCGCCAAAGCGCCTGCGAGTTTCAGCCCGCCGCGCGACACATAGCGATCCAGCTCATCAGCCGCTACGTTCACCTTGGCGTATGGTGCTAGCTTGGTCGCGACTTTACTGAGCAACTTGCCATCCACCGATACGCGACCAGCCAAAATCATCGTTTGCGCCGCGGTACGTGAATGGGCAAAGCCGTGTTCAACCAGCCATAAATCTGCACGCATCACATTCAATCCCATTCAATAAGAAGCCCTCTCAACGAGAGGGCTGCTAGGGTCTGTTGACGTTTGGTTTACCAGCCGCGTTTGTGCGGATTTTGGCCTGAGGCAAGGCACGAAGCGCGCAGCGTAGTCATTCTACGCCAGCGCTTTGTAACGCAGCATCAGGCCAAAAGCCGTCAAACCCGAAGGGCGGCTGGGCGCTTTTCGCGGCGACTCTGCGTTGTAGCAAGCTCACATAGAATGACTATGCATCGCTTACTACGCCTTGATTCGCCGTGAAAATCACTCCAGCGCGGCGGGAAACCAAACGTCAACAGACCCTAAGCCGCAACAACAGCAAGGCGCGACGGCCTAGCTCTCGATATCGCCACCAATAAACGACTCATTCGGTGCCAAATAGCGCCATTGCCCGCGCGGCAAATCGCCCAGCAAAATGCGACCAATGCGAATCCGCTGTAGACCGACGACTTGCAGGCCAACCAGCTCACACATACGGCGAATTTGGCGTTTTTTACCTTCGCGCAGGATAAAGCGCAACTGGTCTTTATTTTGCCACCAAACCCGCGCCGGCTTGAGTTTTTCACCATCAAGCTCCAGACCGTGATTGAGCAGTCGCAAGCCTTCGGCTTTCAAATGGCCGGACACCCGCACCAAATATTCTTTTTCAACTTGTGAGTTTTCACCAATCAAGGTTTTGGCGACTACACCGTCTTGCGTCAACACCAAGAGACCGACCGAATCAATATCCAAACGGCCAGCAGGTGCGAGACCTTGATAATGAACGGGCGAAAACGGAATGCCGCTATTGTCGCCTTCCCAGCGGTTTTCTGGCTTAAACAACACCACAGCTGGCTCATAGCCATCCTCGGCCTGACCCGAAACATAACCCACCGGCTTATTAATCAAAATCGTTACGCGGCCAGCTTGTACTTGCGCCGCATATTTATGCAGTTCAATATGCTGGCTCGGCAATACTTTAGTACCCAGCACGTCGACAACCTGACCATCGACCAAAACCCAACCACGTGAGATGTATTCATCGGCCTCGCGACGGGAGCACAGACCTAATTCGGCCATGCGTTTAGATAAGCGAAGTGGTTCTTCCATTTTTTTCTACAATTTAAGGCCGACAATGCAACATTTTACTGTTTTAATCGTCTAGGCATAAGACCTATTCATCACATCGAGACAAAAGCATGGAATATTATTTGGACATCAAGCATCTGCACATAAGCTTAGTGACGCTATCTGGCGTGCTATTTTTACTACGCGGGCTATTAATGCTGAAGTCATCCAAGGCTTTGCAAATGAAAACTTTGCGGATTGCACCGCATATTATCGATACGGGCTTGCTGATCGCGGGGGTGAGTCTGGCAGTGATGCTAGGCTTAAAACCCAGTGAAACGCCGTGGATTATGGCGAAGCTGATCGCCCTAATTGTCTATATCGGCCTGGGCACGATTGCGATTAAACGCGGAAAAACCCTTGCGATCCGTGCAAGCGCTTTTGTTGCTGCGCTTGCAACATTTGGCTATATGATCGCGGTGGCAGTAACAAAAACCCCAATCCCTTGGGCATAAACGAAAAAAAAGCCCAGCTAGAATCTTCAAGCTGGGCTTTGTTTTAATCTGTTTTTCAAATTCAGCAACCGCGCTAGCTTAGCGCAGCACTAAATCATTAACGAGTCGACGGGGGCTTCCCAATGCCCAGATTTACCGCCGATTTTCTCCAGCAAACGAATATCCGTCATCACCATGCCTTTATCGACCGCTTTGCACATATCGTAGATGGTCAGCAGCCCTACATTCACGGCAGTAAGTGCCTCCATTTCGATACCGGTTTTGCCGTAGGTTTCGCACGTTACAATGCAGCGCACGGTCGATTTCATCCGGTCAATTTGAAAATCTACGTTCACCTTGGTTAGTGGTAATGGATGACACAGCGGAATCAAATCACTGGTTTTTTTCGCCGCCATAATCGCGGCAATTCGCGCCACACCCAGCACATCGCCTTTTTTATTATTCCCTTCTTCAATCAAACGCAGTGTATCAGGCAGCATTCGAATATCGCCTTGCGCGGTCGCAACACGGTGCGTGTCGGCTTTTTTGCCAACATCAACCATATGCGCGTCACCCGCACTATTAAAATGCGTCAACCCCCCCGCCACCGGAATTGCCTCAGCGCCAGACAAGCGATTAGCCAAACCCGATAAATCATCCAAGGTATTCAAATTAGGGAAACTATTTTTGGCAAACGTGACTTCAACCGCGCCGATACTCTTGAGCCAATCGAGCATTTTCAAACGCCCGCAGGATAAATGCTCAATCAGAGACGGTAAAACAGAGCGAGACAGCAAACAAATCGTTGGATAAATCCGGCCATCGCTGGTTTTGGCCACTGCTGCCTGTGCTTTTGTGGGCTCCATCGCGGCGCGCAATTGTTGCAATAAATCGGCAGGCAAAAACGGCGAATCGCACGGAATCACCAGCATCAACTTGGCAGGGGAGGCCAAGAAAGCCGCATGAATGCCGCCCATGGGCCCCGGATGATTGGGATACACATCTCGCAGTACGGCAAAGCCATAGCGGGCATAATCTGGCAGATTGCGATTAGCAGAAATCAAGACATGGTTAACCGCCACCGATTGGCGCTGTACGCCTTCCAAGCTCCACTCAACCAATGGCCGCCCCGACAACTCGACCAAGCCTTTGTCCCGACCATCCATTCGGCGGCCTTCACCGCCCGCCAAAATCACCGCATCCACGATCATTGATTCTTCCCCGCCCGTGCTAACGCAATCGCTGCCACGACCATCACATCATTCCCAACGTTGCCTTGCCGTTTGGTCAGATTCGCGCGCATCCACCCAATGACTAGCGGTCGAGCTCACTTCTTTCTTCCAAAACGGCGCCTCTGTTTTTAAGTAATCCATGATATACGCATTTGCAGCATATGCGACATCGCGATGCGCACTGGCGGTCAAAACCAACACAATTTGCTCAGCTGGGTGTAAGGGACCAACGCGGTGAATCAGCGTCACCGCGTCAAGCGCCCAACGCGCTCGCACATCAGCCACAATCTGTTGCAAAGCCCGTTCGGTCATTTTGGGGTAATGCTCTAATTCCAAGGCGATCAATTCAGGCTCAGGGCTCAAATCCCGCACGCGACCGACAAACATCACCACCGCACCAATACGGGCATCACCCGCAAGCCGCGCATACTCAGCAGCCACATCAAAATCCTGCGTCTGTACAACAATCAGATCTGCGACAGTTTGATCCACACTCAACCTCCGGTCACCGGCGGGAAAATCGCCACTTCGGCGCCCTCGGGAATCTCATCGCTCAGGCGCGCCATCTCTTGATTTATCGCCACGCGAAACACCTTGCCCCCCGCCAATTCCTCGCTCCAGACGCCACCGCGTGCCGCCAGTAAATCAATTAAATCAGCAACACTAGCGGGCGTGTTGGCCAGCGTTTCTTCAGCAAGGCCAAATACTTCTTTTAAACGCGCGAAATACACTACGGAAATCATAATCTTTCCTTTAACACAACACCGACAAGGGCAAGTACGACACCACCTCGCCCGCTGCAATCGTTTGTCCTGCCGGCAAATCGACCAAACCATCGCTCCACACCATCGAGGTCAACACGCCAGAGCCTTGGCGTGGGAATAGCTCAACTTGACCAGTACGATTGAGCCGAACACGCAAGAACTCACGTCGATCTCCGGCCTTTTTCCAATCAAATGCAGCGATCAACGGCAAACGCATCGGTTCAAGCTGCTGAACACCTTGTCTTGCTAACAAGAACGGTCGCACCAGCATCAGAAAAGTCACAAAGCTTGATACTGGGTTGCCGGGCAAGCCAATAAAATCAGTGTCGCCAATCCGGCCATGCGCGAATGGTTTGCCAGGTTTCATCGCGATTTTCCACAAATCAAGCTCACCTAGGTATTCAACCGCAGCCTTTACGTGATCTTCTTCACCAACTGATACCCCTCCAGAAGTCACAACAACATCGTGTGCTGCTGCGGCTTTTTGCAACAGCGCAATCGTCGCCTCGCGCTCATCAGCCACAATGCCAAAGTCGCTCACCACGCAGCCCAGCGTTTGCAGCAAAGTATTGATCGCATAGCGATTCGAGTTATAAATCTGCCCCGCAGCCAAATTGAATCCCGGCTCGACCAACTCGTCCCCAGTGCTAAGCAAAGCCACTTTCAAGCGCCGCACCACCGGCAAAATCGACACACCAATCGACGCCGCCAAACCAATTTCCGCTGCACCCAAGCGCGTTCCCGCCGCCAGCACCACAGTCTGCGCGGCGATGTCTTCGCCTGCACGCCGAATATTTGCGCCCTGTTTCAGCGACATCGCCACGCTGGCACGGCCTTCGCTCACGCTGCAGACTTCCTGCATCGCCACCGCATTCGCCCCCGCAGGAATCGGCGCGCCCGTAAAAATCCGCGCTGCCTCCCCCACCGCCAAGCTTGTCCCCACCTCACCCGCCGCAATCCGCTGGCTAATGACAAAATCGGCTGGTGGCGCGGCAAAATCGGCAATATTGAGCGCATAGCCATCCATCGCACTGTTATCAAAACCGGGCACATTAATCGGCGCGACGATATCTTGCGCCAACACGCGCCCATTCGCAGAGAGCAGCGGCACGGTTTCAATATCAGTAATGCGGCGCGCAGCAGCCAACAAATTAGCCAGCGCGGTATCAAAATCAAGCATGCGAGTTTCCAAAAAATTAATCAGAACAAGTCAAAAGCGGAGCCCACGAAAGGTACGAAAAACACGAACAAAGACAATTAGGTTAAAAATAAGCGTCCGAAATGCCAAGCTCAACCAAACCATCATCTCCGAATACTTTTATCGGGAATGACGCCAATATTGGGAAGTTAATATGCACCAAGTCCTAAACGCCAAACTCGTCGCTAAAGAAAAATTTTTTTCGTGCATTTCGTGTTTTTCGTGGACTACGGTTTTTTAGCAAACAAATCAAAAATAAACCGCGCCAGCGCGGGAATATCATTCAAATTTAGCACGGGTATCGCCTGCTGCTCATTACTATCCGTGGCAATCGCGATAATACTGGCATCAATCGGATACAACAGTGGTTTACCATTCGCCTCGCGCCAGATTTCAATCTTAGGAATTTCTGCCGACTTAAAGCCTTCCAGCAGCGTCAAATCCGCTGGCGCAAGACGGGCGATTTGCTCGGCCAACGTCGGTTCCGCCGCGCCGCGCAGTTCATGCACAATCGCATAACGAAACGGCGAAACCACCATCACCTCCCCCGCCCCCGCCGCGCGAAACCGCGCGCTGTCTTTACGCGGCGGCTCCAGCTCCAAATCATGATGCGAATGCTTAATCACATTCACCCGCCAGCCAAGTTGAGCGAGTTCGGGGAGTAGTGCTTCGATAAGGGTGGTTTTACCGGAACCGGAGTAGCCGGTGATGGCGAGGATATGGGGAGATTTTTTTAGCATTTAAGATTTTAAACAAACAATTTAATTCTCGTTTTTTTATTAACAACCAATCTAATTACCACTAGATATGAAAATCAGATTTCGACCCAAAGCGGAAACATCAGCAGGTAGGTACGATTAGCATAGCGTAATCGTACGCAAGTCATTCCTCCGATTACGCTACGCTAATCGGAGCTACGTAGCTATCTAATTTGATATTTGGTACTTACGAGCGATTTCCTTCTCCAATCCTTTTCTCATAAATTCCAACTCTGCCTCATCGTAGTCTTGATTGTTTTTTATTCTCACACTATCAATTAACCTATCTTTATGTTTTTCCTTAGTTAAATATGGACTAAGAATATTTTTTGAAAAAATTCACGAAATACTTTGAGACTTAGATAACCTTCTTTTTCCATTTGCTCTTTAACAATATCTGGAGAAGTAACAGGCCAAGTTTTGTAGGCCATAGTAAGTATTAAGTAGCCTTTGGGATTTACTTCAGCATATCGCTCAATAGGGCTCGATGAAAAATACAAGTAAAACGAAAATAAAGTAAGTGAAAATAACACTATAAGTAGAGATTTAAGCTTTGTTTTTTTCATGATTTCTTAGTCGATTCTCAATTGTCTTTGTTGGCCTAAACGATAATTATATTCAAATTCCGGTTCTAGCCAGCGGCAAGTCAAAAACTACAGTTTAACCTATCCACTCCATTTACTTCCAAGCATCGTCAGCGGCTATGCGCCGCGGCACTTACTTTTCTTGCTTCGCCAAGAAAAGTAAGCAAAAGAAGGCGACCCGGGACGAACCCGGCTCCGCCGTTCCCTCGCGTGGCGCGAGCCAAACGATAAAACCGTTCGTCTCGCTTCGTGCTCGGTGTTCGTTTTAACGGGATATTAAACCCCAGACCAACGAGCGCGATTTAAAATCGATGTATTGCCATCTAGGCCATGATAAATAAAGGCCACATTCAAATACGTCCACACATCAACCTGAAACCTGAAACCTGAAACCTGAAACCTGAAACCTGAAACCAACGATGTTATGTCCATCGAATCACGCAACCAAGCACGCGATGGTGGATGTCTGGTTTTCAAATCCCGTCTAAGCGCACCGAGTAAGGAGAGAGACAAACAGTTTTATCGTTTGGCTCACGACCGATCGAGGGCATCGGGAACCGATGCGCGCCCGGGGCTCCTTTTCTTTCGTCTATTTCTTTTGGAGAAGCAAAAGAAATAGACCTGCCGCGCGGCAGCCCGCGCACCAAAATCCATCGTGCCGCAGGCACATAAAACCTATAACCCACCATGCGATACCAAACAATTCACGCAACCAAGTACGCCAATGGTAGATGCATGGTTTTCAAATCCCGTCCAAGCGCACCGAGTGAGGAGGGAGACAAACAGCTTTATCGTTTGGCTCACGAACGACCGAGGGCACAGCGGAGCTGGGCGCGCCCGGGGCTCGTTTTCTTTGGTTCGTTTCTTTTGGAGAAGCAAAAGAAATGAACCCGTCCGCGCGACGGAAACGCGCATCGAAATCCATCGTGCCGCAGGCACATAAAAAAAGCAGGTATACAAATAGAGCAATTGATAGACAAAGCTTATAAGCTAATACCTACCCCCCCGTCTGCGACATAAACCGAATAATCTTCCCCGGCTGCTCTTTGAACTCATGCCGCTCCGGTTTTAGCTCAATCGCCTCTTTTAATGCCGCAAGGATTTCAGAATCCGAAGCTCCGCCACGCAACAAAGGCGCAAATTCGAATTTTTCTTCTTGCCCCAAACACATATACAAAGTGCCATCGACCGCCAAGCGCACGCGATTACACGTGGCGCAAAAATGTTGCGAAATCGGCGTGATAAAACCGACTCGACCGCTACCGTCGGCAGTTTGCCAATAGCGAGCTGGGCCACCACCCAGCTCGGCCACTTCGGGAATCAGAGCAAATTGCTGTACCAGTTGCTCGCGCACTGGATTCAAATCGAGATACTGCGCATTGCGGCCAGTATCGCCCATCGGCATCGCTTCAATTAGCCGCAAGATAAAGTCATTTTCGAGGCAGAAGGCGACCATTCGGCTGATTTCGTGGTCATTGACGCCACGCATGGCGACCATATTGAGTTTAATCGGCGCAAAGCCAGCGGCTTTGCCCGCCATAATGCCCGCCATAATCGCGTCAAAACTATCGCGGCCGGTGATGGTATTAATACAGCCTTTATCGAGCGAATCGAGGCTGACATTGATGCGTTTTACGCCAGCCGCTTTTAGCGCGGAAGCGTGTTTAACCAGTTGCGTCGCGTTGGTCGACAAAGACAGATCTTCGATGCCGGGCAAAACGGCCAAACGCGCCGCAAGTTCAGGCAAATTCTTGCGCAATAGCGGTTCACCGCCAGTCAAACGCACGCGCGACACGCCAGCCTGTGCAAAAATGCCGACTAATCGCGTGATTTCATCGAAATTCAGCCAATTCTTTGGCTCTTCGTAACCATCAAAACCCTTCGGCAAGCAATAATTGCAGCGCAAATCGCAGCGATCAGTCACCGACAATCGTAGATAACGGATGGCGCGACCAAATCGGTCGGCTAACCCCCGATCTGATGACACTGGCGAAGTACTGATGAGGTTTTGCATGATTCCCTATGAACGGCGTATTACAAAGGGGCGAACAAGCAACGCCCAGTGTTAAGAGATGAGTCGAACTGTACGAGTAAATCTATCGCGGCGGAATCTATATTCAACACAACACATTGTTGCACTCGATGGAATAGTCTGCGATCTGAAGCCACACGCCGCACCTATTACTATAAAAGAATTCTTGCTCCATGCTGCTTGCATTAAGGACTACCTCTTATTAGATAGCCGCAGCTAGAGCCAAATACCTGCCGCGCAAGCAGCACCTTCCGTATACTGACACTCATGCTTTCTATTGCCCAACTGGCCGCCCAACGCGGCAATCGCCTTTTGTTTTCTGCGCTCTCACTCACGTTCCAAGCGGGCGATTGTGTGCATTTACGCGGTGAAAATGGCGTGGGCAAAACAACGTTACTCAAGTTGCTTGCAGGTCTCACGCAGCCGCTGCACGGTGAAATTAGTTGGGGCGAGCAAAAGATTGCAAAGCTTGGCGACGATTATTACGCGCAGTTGCATTACCTCGGTCATAAAGACGCACTGAAAGAGTTGCTCAGTCCCTTTGACAATTTACAGCTCACGGCCAAACTGGCGGGCAATCCACTCTCTGAAGCGGCGGTTTTGCAGGCTTTGGCGCAAGTCGGTTTGGCGCGGCAATCCGATTTACCGGTGCGGAGCTTGTCACAAGGGCAGAAAAAACGCGCTGCATTGGCGCGACTAGTGGCTACGCCCCGTCCGCTGTGGTTGCTAGACGAGCCGTTTGTGGGTTTAGACGCCAAAGCGCAAGAACAACTCGGAACATGGATCAGCGAACATTGCTCCAACGGAGGTATCACGATCTTTACCTCGCATCAAATCATTCCTGAGACTATACCCAACCTCACCGAACTCAATCTATCGGTGAAAAAATGAGCTACAGCCGTTTTTTCCTCACCGTCATTCAACGTGATCTACTGCTCGCATGGCAACAACGTGGTGATTTACTAGTTGGACTGGTTTTCTTTGTCTTAGTCGCCAGTCTATTTCCGCTCGCCGTCGGACCCGAGCCGCAATTGCTGGCGCGGATCGGCCCCGGCGTGTTGTGGGTAGCGGCGATTTTGGCCAATTTACTCGCGCTACCACGGCTGTTTCACGCCGACTGGCAAGACGGCACGCTCGAACAACTGCTGCTTGCGCCAGCCCCCGCCAGCGTAATGGTCGCCGGCAAACTCATCGCCCATTGGCTGAGCACTGGCGTACCACTGACCTTGATTGCCCCGCTACTGGGCATTCAATACGGCTTAGAGGCTGATGCATTATTGATGCTGATGGCGACGCTACTGATTGGCACACCAACCCTCAGCGCACTCGGCAGCGTTGGCGCAGCGCTGACCTTGGGCGTACGCCAAGGCGAAATGCTCTTGGCCTTGCTGGCGCTACCGCTGTACGCGCCTGTGCTGATTTTCGGCAGCGGCGCGGTGGCGGCGGTCAGTGGCGGATTAACCGGTTACGCCGAATTGTCATTACTGGCGGCGATTCTGTGCGGATCGCTATTTTTAGCGCCATGGTTAGCAGCGATGGCCATGCGGCTGGCGGTGGAGTAAGCGATGCTTTCAAGTCCGCATTCTTTGCAGTGCCTACGGCACATTGCTTTACAGTCGCAATCCGCGACAAGGACTTACTTTCTTTGGGATTTTATATATTCAGTCCCCAAAGAAAATCAGCAAAGAAAGGCGCACCTATATCTGCACCGACTTCGTCGGCTTGATATCGAGAGATTTAAAAACCTCAGTCCACCGAGCATGACATCGTATCAGCACAAAATCTCAATACAGCAACATCACAAATGCAGTGCCGCGATGATTGGGCAGGGGCTTAAACCCCCGTTAAAGCGCGCACCGCGTGAGGAGAGAGACCAACAGCTTCATCGTTTGGCTCACGACGAGCAAGGGAACAGCGGAGCTGGGCGCGCCTCGGGGCTCCTTTGGGGTAAAGCGGGCTTTGGAGAAGCAAAGCCCCCTTCCTGCTGCGCGGCAGCCCGCGCACTAAAAAACACGCGGCATCGCCGCATAACAGAGCAGTAAAAATGAAACCGAACCCTGAAGCCCCACGCTGGCTAAACCTATTTCACTTCGCCTCGCCACTGCAGTTCTACCCGCTGGCCGGCAAACTGCTGCCATTTTTTGCAACACTCGCCACGCTGCTGGCAATCGCTGGTCTATGGCTCGGTTTTGCCCTTGCCCCCGCTGATGCGCAACAAGGGGAAGGCTATCGGATTATTTTCCTGCACGTACCAACGAGCTGGATGGCGATGTTTATTTATATCGTGATGGCGTTTTGGTCAGTGATGCATTTAATTTTACGCACGCGGCTATCGGCGATGATGGCGCAAGCACTCGCGCCAACTGGTGCGCTGATGGCGTTTTTATCACTCGTCACTGGTGCGCTGTGGGGCAAGCCGATGTGGGGCACGTATTGGGTGTGGGATGCGCGGCTGACGTCGATGTTGCTGCTGTTTTTTCTGTATCTGGGTTTTATCGCACTCACGCGCAGTATCGATGAACCTGATCGCGCCGACAAAGCAGGCTCGGTGCTCGCGATTGTGGGTGTGTTTAATGTGCCGGTGATTTATTTCTCGGTGAAATGGTGGAATACGCTGCATCAAGGCGCATCGATTTCAATCGAAAAAGGCTCAACGATGGCGACCACCATGCTGATTGCAATGCTGCTGATGTCATTCGCAGCGTGGATGTACAGCATCGCAACGGCATTGTCCCGCGTTCGCACGCTGATTTTGCTGCGCGAAGGGCATACCCGCTGGGTGCAAGAACTCATCGCACAAGGAGCAAAATAATGGTCTGGAATTCCTGGAGTGAATTTTTCGCCATGGGCGGCTATGGCGTATATGTCTGGGGCTCTTTTGTCGCATGCGCTATCGGCCTATGCCTAGAGTGGGTATTAATCAAGCAACAGCGCAAAAACGTTCTGAAACAATTACGCCGGATGGCTTTAGCCGATGAACTAGAAAGGACAGCAGAATGACCCCTAGACGCAAACGCGCAGCGTGGATTATCGGCGCATTGATCGCACTGGCTTTGGTGACTTTTTTTGTCGTCAACGCCTTCCGACAAAATCTGGTGTTTTTTTATACGCCAACGCAAGTCGCAGCGGGTGAAGCGCCGCAAGGCCGCGCGTTCCGCATCGGCGGCATGGTGGTTGACAAAAGTCTGGTGCGCGCAACCGATGGGGTGACGATTCAATTTACCGTCACCGACACTGACAAAACCATTCCGGTGCAATATCGCGGCATCTTGCCGGATTTGTTTAAAGAAGGAAAAGGCGTGGTCGCCGAGGGTCGCTGGGAAAACGGTGTGTTTACTGCCAGCGAAGTGCTGGCCAAGCACGATGAAAACTATATGCCACCCGAAGCCCAAGACGCAGTGAATAAAGCGCATCAAAAAGCGGCGGCGAAAAAGGAACAGCAATGATTGGTGAACTTGGAACCTTTGCGCTGATTTTGGCGCTGCTGGTCTCACTGGTGCAGGGCACGTTGGGGATTTGGGGCGGCATCAACAACAGCCTGCCGCTGATGCGCGTGGCGCGCCCCGCGGCGGTATTGCAACTGCTGCTCACCGCGACGGCGTTTGGCCTACTGACGACGGCATTTTTGCAAGACGATTTCTCAATTCGCTACGTGGCTCGGCAATCGAATAGTCTGCTGCCTACCTTTTACAAAGTTGCTGCGGTTTGGGGTGGGCACGAAGGCTCGCTCTTGCTGTGGGTATTGATGCTATCCGGCTGGGGCGCTGCGGTGGCGCTGCTAGGGCGCAATTTGCCGCTGTCGGTGCAGTCTTTAGTCGGCGGCGTATTGGGCTGGATTGGTAGCGGCTTGTATTTGTTTATTTTACTGACGTCGAGCCCCTTCATTCGGCAACTGCCCGCGGCGAGCGACGGTGCGGATTTAAATCCACTATTGCAAGATTTAGGGCTGATTTTCCATCCACCGCTGCTGTATATGGGCTATGTCGGTTTCTCAGTCGCGTTTGCTTTTGCCGTCGCGGCACTACTTTCAGGGCGACTCGATGCCACTTGGGCGCGCTGGAGCCGCCCGTGGACGACGGCGGCGTGGGCAATGCTGACGTTGGGCATTATGCTCGGCAGTGCTTGGGCGTATTACGAACTCGGCTGGGGCGGCTGGTGGTTTTGGGATCCGGTCGAAAATGCGTCATTTATGCCGTGGTTAGCAGGCACGGCGCTAATTCATTCGCTGGCGGTGGCCGAAAAACGCAATGCGTTTAAGCACTGGACGGTGCTGCTGGCGATTTCTACTTTTTCCTTATCATTGCTCGGCACTTTCCTCGTTCGCTCCGGCGTGCTCACGTCGGTGCATGCGTTTGCGACCGATCCGGCGCGCGGCACGTTTATTTTGATTTTCCTTTGCGTGGTGATCGGCACATCGCTGGCGCTGTACGCGTGGCGAGCGCCAATGCTCGAAGGTGGCGGCGCGTTTGACTGGTGTTCACGCGAGTCTTTACTACTCGCCAATAACGTATTACTGGTGGTGGCCTGCACCACCGTGTTTATCGGTACGCTGTACCCGCTAGTAATTGATGCACTCGGCCAAGGCAAGCTCTCAGTTGGCTCGCCGTACTTCAATAGTGTGTTTATCCCGCTGATGCTGCCCGCTGTCATTTTAATGGGTTTCAGTGGCACGATACGCTGGAAATACCAAGACGGCCACGGCATTTGGTTGGCGAGCAAAGTGCCATTAATCCTCGCCATCGTCGGCGGCGCATTGCTGCCGCTGTGCTGGGGTACGTGGCGCTGGGGCGTTGCACTCGCGCTAGCTGCGGCGCTGTGGGTCGCGCTGATGGCGGTTCGTGACTGGAGTTTGCGTTTATTGAGTTACCGCCGCGCTGGCCTCAGTTGGTTCGCCGCATTCTGCAAAATACCGGCGGCGTTTTCCGGCATGCACATCGCTCACCTTGGCGTTGCCGTGTTTGTCGCTGGCGTAACAGTAGTATCGAGCTACGAGCACGAAGACGATTTACGGATGGCGATTGGCGATACACATTCAATTGCAGGCTACACCCTGCGTTTTGACGGTGTAAAACCCGAGCGCGCTAGCAATTATGCCGCCTTAGTCGGAAACCTCACCTTGAGCAAAAACGGCAAAGCACTCAGTGTACTCAAGCCAGAAAAACGCCAGTATTTCTCTAGCCAAATGCCAATGACCGAAGCGGCGATTCACCACACGCAAATCAAAGACATCTATGTCGCGCTGGGTGAGCCGATTGGTCAAAATCCATTTACTGGCGATTGGTTGGTGCGGGTTCATTACAAACCGTTGGTGGGCTGGATTTGGTACGGCTGCTTATTGATGGCTTTGGGTGGGTTGATTGCGCTTAGCGATCAGCGTTACCGCCAAAAACGTTTTGGGAAGAAAACACGATGAAACGTTATGCACCACTGATTATTTTTGCCGCACTGGTCGTGTTGCTCGCAGTGGGTCTCACGCTCAATCCGCGTGAAATTCCATCTGTGATGATAGGCAAACCTGCGCCCAATTTTAAGCTCGACCGACTTGATGCTCCAGGGCAGTTTTCCCCCTCTGAGCTTAAAGGCCAAGCGTATTTACTCAACATCTGGGCGTCTTGGTGCGGCGCTTGTATTCAAGAGCATCCGGTACTCAACGACATTGCGAAATCCTACAAGGTGAAGCTCGTTGGTCTCGCGTACAAAGACCGAGATGAAGACGCGAAAACTTGGCTACAAACGCGCGGCAATCCGTATGCCGTCGTCGTTGCCGACCGCGATGGTCGTGTGGGCATTGATTACGGGGTGTACGGCGTGCCGGAAACTTTTGTGATCGACAAGGCTGGCATCATCACCTACAAGCACATCGGCCCAATCACGCCCGAGGTGTTCAAAAACACAATCCTGCCCGAGCTACAAAAGGCACAACGATGAATTCAACATCAAACCCAGTTGTCCACGAAAGACACGAAAAGCACGAAAAAAGGCGAAAACAAGTTCACTATGCTTCGCCGCGCTTCACTCTCAGTTCACATAGGAATTTATCGTTAAGAAGTTGGCTTTATTTTCGTGCCTTTCGTGTTTTTGGTGGACTTTTTCTGTTTTTGACTTTATGCCTACCACTCGCAAGCCAAGCCAAAACCGCAGCACCAGCGGCCAGCGACCCGGCAGCCGAAGCGCGCCTGGTTGAACTCTCAACCGAGCTGCGCTGCTTAGTGTGCCAAAACGAAAGTCTTGCCAGCTCGCGCGCGCCACTGGCAGAAGACTTGCGCCGTGAAGTCCGTGAGCGGATTGCAGCAGGCGACAGCAATCAGCAAATCATGACGCATCTGATCGAACGCTACGGCGACTTTGTCACCTACCGTCCACCATTCACAACGCGCACCTTGATTTTATGGTTGCTACCGCCACTGCTGATGATGGCGGGCATTTTTTTACTTGTGCGCCGAATTCGCCGCCGCCGCGTCAATCCGCCTCAGGTCGACGAGGCCGCGCTAGCTGCTTTGCGCGCTGAATTTGCAGAATCAGAAGGAAAACCTCATGAACGCAGCTAATTTTGGTCTGTTTACCTTGCTATGCGCCGTCATGATCGTCGTCACTTTATTATTTTTACTGTGGCCGCTGCTGCGCGGGCGCTCACAAGCGGGCGATATTCGCCAAGCACGCTACGCATTGCATGAGCGCATATTGGCAGAACTCGACGACGATTTACGCGATGGGCGTTTAAGCGAAAGCGATCACCACAGCGCGCACCAAGAAGCGCAAGCGCGTTTAATCAGCGAAATGGGAACTGCAGACTCGGTGGCGGAAAAGCAGCTCGATCTACCGGCCAAGAAACTCGCAATTATTTTACTCACCCTCATTCCGTTGGCGGCTGGCGGTCTGTACATGCAGCTCGGCACACCAACGGCGCTCGACCCGATGACCCGCCAGCGCCCCGATATTGGTCCGAATGAAATTGCCGGCATGGTCAAAAAACTCGAGGCGCGCATGGCGCTGGAACCGAACGATACCAAAGGCTGGTTGATGCTAGCGCGCAGTTATCGTGCCCAAGCGCGTTACGCCGAAGCGGTCACCGCGTATGAAAAAGCATGGCCTGAGCTGCAAAAAAACGCCGGTGAATTGGCGCGTTTTGCCGGCGTACTGGCAATTGAAAAAACCAGCTTTGCGGGACGCCCGACCGAGTTATTGGTCAAATCGCTGAGCATCAATGCGTCTGAACCGGATGCGCTGATGCTGGCAGGTAGCGCCGCCGTCGAGCGTGGCGACATTGCCGCCGCCGTTGAATGGTGGAATAAATTATTGGCGCTACTTGAGCCGGGCTCAGAAGATGAAGTCTGGCTCAAAGAAGAAATCCGCCTCATCAAAGAAAAGCAACACACCACCGCCAGCTCGGTGCAGCATCAATGATGTATTGCCAGCTAGCCATTATTAATCAATAGCTAGCTGGCAATACGTCACTTAATTCAGATACCATCGGTTCACCAGTACAAGGCAGAGCTAGTTCTTCATCCGGCAAAGCAGGCATAATTAGACTCTGCTTTCAGTGAGACGCCCATGCCCGCCCGAATTTTGCTGCTCGAAGACGACGCCGACATCGCGGCCAATGTGTACGACTATTTGGCGGCGCGTGACTATCAAGTTGACGCCGCACTCAATGGCGCGATTGCGCTGCACTTACTCGAGCAACACGTATTTGACGTGCTGGTGGTCGATATTGGTCTGCCGGGCATTTCAGGGCTCGAAGTCGCACAGCGCGTCCGCACGCAACTCAAGCTCAATACACCGATATTGCTGCTCACCGCGCGCGACACTTTGGACGACAAAGTCGCTGGTTTTGGCGCAGGCGCAGATGATTATTTAGTCAAACCGTTCGCACTAAAAGAATTAGAGCTACGCATTCAGGCGCTACGCAAGCGCAGCCAAGGGCAAATGATCGATTCGATCATGCGCTGTGGTGAACTCAGCTACGACCCCCGCTCGGGCGAGGCGCATTGGCAAGGCCAAGTCTTAAAATTGCCACCGAAAACGCTGCAATTATTACTGATGCTGTTGGCACACAGCGGGCAACTGGTGACGCGCGAAAGCTTAGAAATCGCCGTGTGGGGCGAGGCACAAGACAGCAGCGATACGCTACGCCATCATTTATCGCAATTACGCCGCGCCTTAACGCTGGCCGATGGTCGCAGTCCATTACAAACGGTACATGGCCGCGGCTATAAACTGATCGAACTGGGCACGATAGGCGCACCATGAAGAAAAAACTCAGCCTACAAAAACGCCTCGCTTGGACGATGAGCGCACTGACCAGTGCAGCGATTATCATTTTTGCCATCGCGCTCTCGATGGCCGCCGAAGAGCGCGAAGAAGATTTAATCGATGAAGTGGTCAATACCGCGCTCGATGGCATCATTGCGCAACCCACGAGCCAACATTTTCTATTACCGAAACATTTGCAATTATTTCACGCGCCACTCGGGCAAGTGCCGGCGCAACTGCCTCCCGAGTTACTCCAATTTCCGATTGGCAATGCCGAATGGTATCAAGGCGGCTTGGAATTTCATGTCGGCGTACGCGAAAAAAATGGTGAACGCTGGTATGTGCTGTACAACACCGAAACGCACGAACGACGCTTGGATAATTTGCGCTTATGGTTATTGATTACCGCGCTGGGCGTGATTACTTTGGCGTGGATTGTCGGGCGCTATCTCGCCAATTCCTTATTATCCCAATTGGCAAGACTCACCCATTCGGTGCAAAACAACACACCCGTTGAACAATACGCTGCGATGGATGAAGAGGTCGCTATTTTGGCGCAGCGCATCGCTCAAGCTCGCGACGCACAAGTAGCGCTTTTGGCGCGGGAACGACAATTTACCGCGCATTTAAGCCACGAAATTCGCACGCCACTGACGCGCATCCGCACCAGTGCCGAGCTCTTACTCGACTCCAGCCCAGCTCCGCAACATGGCCGCATCGCCAAAATTGTGCATTCTGTTGATGAAATCGAAGGCAAACTACGCGGCCTCTTGCTGCTGGCGCGCGGCGTTGCACAAAAGCAAAGCACGCCGCTGTATTTGGCAGCAGCACTGAACGCAGCAGAGCAACGCCTGCCCGACACCAAGCGTGAATTGGATTGGCGCAATCAAGTTGCTAGCGATGTGATCATCGAAACCGATCCCGAATTACTCGCGCTACTACTGGATAATCTACTTTCGAACGCATGGCGCTATACCGAACAAGGTAGCGTCACCGCGACATATACCGACGGCGAACTCACGCTCAGTGACACCGGCTGCGGTATCGCTGCCGATGCGCTGCCGCATATCTTCGAGCCCTTTCGCCGCGCTAGCGATATTGCCGAAGGGCACGGGTTGGGGCTAGCGATTGTCGCCGCTATCTGTGATCGCATGGGCTGGCGCTACCACGTTGAAAGTGAAGTCGGCCAAGGCAGTCATATCAGCATACGATTTGTAGCTGACGTGTAAATCTCATTCCCAGATCACATCGAATCAACACGCCACAACGCCAGCAATAAGCGCTACTGCAAAATGCTGAGCGCGAATGGGCGATCCATCTCGCCCTCACAAAACCCTCACAGCTCACTCGCAAATCGCTCACAAGCACTGCATTAAGCTTGGCTCAATAGCAATAGCATGAGTGCGGATGATGCGGGATTTACGGTGGTGGAATGTGGTCGCGCCTGCGATTTTGGGTGGCTTTTTATTGTGGTTTTATCCACAAACTGATTGGGATCACGCGCTAATCGCGCCCTATTTTGATCCTCAACTGCATTTCTTTTGGCGCGACCAACTCATCCTGAGCACCGTGATGCACGATGGGCTCAAAATTGCGCTGCAACTGATCGGCTTGGCGACTTTTTTTTACTGGCTACACGCAAAAAAAACTAAGGCTCCCGAACAACGACGCTGGCTCTGGCTGTGGCTCGGTATTGTATTGAGCACGCTAACGATCACCACGCTCAAGCGTTTCAGCATTCACGCTTGCCCATGGGATTTGGCACGCTATGGCGGCTTTGCGGCTGAATTACCGCTGTTTGCCGATTTACCTAGTGGCACACAAGCCGGCCGTTGTTTTCCTGGCGGGCATTCATCTGGCGGGTATGCGCTACTGGCCTTTTATTTTTCATTCATTGGCAGCAATACCCGCATAGCCTACTGGGGACTAGCCGCGGGCTTGATCGTTGGCACGCTGATGGGCTGGACGCAAATGATGCGCGGCGCGCATTTCTTGTCGCACAATTTGTGGACTCTATTCACCGTTTGGTGTGTGTTAACGCTGTTCTATCTGATTTGGCCGCCCGCCACTCAAGCACAAGCGGAGGTGTGCCATGCGTAAATCACTGCGTAGTGAGCAATTAACACTGATTGCCGCCTTGTTTTTTATTTTGGTCAGCAACCCCGTTTTCTGGCAGCACTTGTATTCCGTGCAGCAGCCTAGCGGCGTAGCGGGCTGGTTGTTTATGGCGGTTGGCGCGCTTTTTCTAGTTGTCGTGCTCAATCTATTGCTAACCTTGCTGGCGCTGCCTTACGTACTGAAACCGGTCTTGAGCTTGCTGCTGATTATTACGCCGTTTGTGGTGTATTTCATGGCGCAGTTTGGCGTGATGATGAACGTCGATATGCTACGCAATGCAGTGCAAACCAATACCACCGAAACGCTCGATTTGCTGACGCCCAAGTTGGCCTTGTACTGGTTGCTGCTCGGCGGCCTGCCGCTGTTTTTTTTATGGCGAACGCCGCTGGTGTTTCGCCCACTACGCCGCGAAGCCTTAATTAAACTCGCCATCGTGCTCGCTAGCGCACTGGTGCTGGGATTGATTAGTTTTGGCTTTTATAAAGAATTCGCCTCGGTATTTCGCAATCACCGCGAGCTGCGCTATTTGCTAGCACCCAGCAATTACATTCAAGCGACCTCGAGCTACCTCAAGCAAAACGCAAAGCTTAAAGCCGTCGTCGTCGCACCGATTGGCCTTGATGCAACACGCAGCACCACTGCGGGGACTCGCCCAACACTGACCGTCATCGTGGTCGGCGAAACAGCCCGAGCCGCAAATTTCTCACTGAATGGTTACGCTAGAGAAACCAACCCACGACTGAAACAAGAAGCGGGCTTAATCAATTTACCCGAGGTGCGCTCATGCGGCACCGATACCGCAGTGTCGGTACCGTGTATGTTCTCAATGTTTGAGCGTAATAACTACAGCGCAGATCAAGCGAAAAGCCATCAAGGCTTACTCGACGTGGTGCAGCGTGCGGGTTATCAAGTGCTATGGCGCGACAATCAATCAGGCTGCAAGGGCGCGTGTGACCGCGTACCGAATGAAAATACTCGTGATTTTGCTGAAGTCAAACTATGCCACGATGGCGAATGTCTAGACGAAGCCTTACTACAAGGTTTACAAGGCAAAATCGACGCGATGCAGCGCGATACGGTCATTGTGCTGCACATGATGGGCAGCCACGGTCCCGCTTATTTCAAACGCTACCCTGCTGCGTTTGCCAAATTCCAACCGACTTGCGATACCGCGCAGCTCGATCAATGTACGCAAACACAAATCACCAATAGCTACGACAATAGCCTGCTGTACACCGATTTTGTTCTGTCAAATGTGATTGATTTATTGCGCAAGAACAGCAGCAAAGTCGATACGGCGATGACGTATATCTCTGATCACGGCGAATCGCTGGGCGAACGCGGCCTGTATCTACACGGCACGCCATACTTGCTCGCGCCTGATCAACAAACACACGTGCCTGCGATGTTGTGGTTCTCGCCTGAATATGCGGCAAGGGCGAATATCGATCTGTCTTGTTTAAAAGCGAAGGCCGGCGAAAAATACTCGCACGACAACCTGTTTCATTCGACCTTGGGCTTATTGAATATCAAAACGTCGCTGTATCAAAAAGAGCTAGATTGGTACGCTCCGTGCAGGAATAAATAACGATGTATTACCATCTAGCCATTATTAATAAAAAGCTAGATAGCAATACCTGCATTATTTAGGTGATATTCAAGTTGGGTTTTGATGCTGTGCCGCAATGGTTGAGCTGCGCGAAATCCCTTGTATCAAGCCGAGCGAGGAACAAGCGGCAAGGGGCTTTCGGCGGGCTCTGTTTTGTTAAAGCCCGCCGCCTTGTCGATTGTCCGCAGCGAGGTGTGGCGAAGCTTGGCAACTTGTTGCCTTAGCGAAGCCCATGGCCTTAGGCCAGAACGGGCGAAGCCGGACGCAGATACAGGGCGGCCTTCTTTTGCTTACTTTTCTTGGCCGTTCAAGAAAAGTAAGTGCCGCGCGGCATCAGCGCGACCACGGTGAATAGAAAATTAACGTATTCATTTAAGTTGAAGCGAGTTTTCATCAACATCAAATCTGAACAAACCCATTATTTCACCCCCTGCTCCACCGCCCAAATCGCCGCTTCCAGCCGTGAGCGGAAATTGAGTTTACGCAGTAAACTTTTCACATGCACTTTGACCGTACCCTCAGCGATGCCAAGCTCACGGCCAACCAATTTGTTTGAAAGACCATGCGAGAGGCAAACCAAAATTTCACGCTCGCGTTCGGTCAACGATTCCAGCATCGCATTGCGTTCGTTACCATCGTCTTCGCGCAGAGCCAAGGCCAGCGCACGGCCAAGGCGCTCGGGAATCGCCATTTGCCCTTCCAGTGCATCAGCCAAACTAGCGACGATTTCCTCTGGCTCCATGTCTTTCAGTAAATAGCCATCGGCGCCCGCGCGTACCGCAGCGACCAGATCGGTAGATTGATCCGACACCGTCAACATCACCACCCGCGAATCGACATCCAGCTCCTTGATCGCGCGCAGCGTGGCGATGCCGTCCATGCCCTTCATATTCAAATCCAAAATCACCAAATCAGGATTGTGCTGCTGTACCAGCACCAGCCCTTCGGCACCGCTGGCGGCTTCGGCCACCACGACAAAGCGCGGATCTAGCCCCAATAATTGCACGACCCCTTTGCGAAACAAAGGATGATCGTCGATCACAATCACATTAAATTGACTCATGAGATTCACCTTCTTTCATTGGATTCGACATCGCAAAAGGCGTCGAAGGAATAAATTTAAGTTGCACCAAGGTGCCGCGAGGTTCACGCCGTAATAATTGCAAATCACCGTGCAAACTCAAGGCCCTATCTTGCATGATGCCTAAGCCATAGTGCTGTTTTTTATGTGGGTTTTCATCGATCCCGCAGCCATCGTCAGCAATGCGAACGACGATGTATTCGCCCTCCCACGCCAAGCTAATCCACGCCTGTTGAGCTTTGGCATGCCGCTCAATATTGACCAAAGCTTCACGAACGATTTGTAAAATATGTATTTCCTCGTGGGCGGCTAATTCCACCCCTAACAAACGGTTTTCTAATTGAATTGAATGCTCAGCTCGCTCAGAAAATTCTTGTACCGTTTGCTCCAGCGCCGCGGTCAAGCCACGCTCGTTCATTTGCAAACGGAAGGTATTGAGCAATTCACGCAACTGGCGATATGCGCCATTCAGGCCCTCACGCAACTCACCCAAGGCCGCACTCGCGGTATCGCTACGCTGCACTTCCGGAAATTGATTTTCTAAGCGCACTACTTGAATTTTTAAATACGACAAAGACTGCGCTAATGAATCATGTAACTCGCGCGCGATCACCGAGCGTTCATCATGCAAGGCTAAGCGATGCTGCTCTTGCTTGCGCTTGGCATTGGCTAAAGCTGTGCCAATTTGTCTAGCCACCGCTTCCAATAATTGTTGTTGCCAATCGAGCAAAGCCTGTTGAGTTTTGAGCTGTATCGGCATAATCCCGTAAGTACGACGGCCATCACTTAGTTTAAAAACCGGTGAGTGGCTCGCAACTAAAGGGCGTTCGGCAGCCTCGGCACAATCGGCACAGTCGGTCTGTTCGCAAGCATCGCTGAGCTTGCTCGGCACCACGGAGATCCGAAACGCTTGCGGCGCTTGCTCGGTTTCGGTAATACAAATAGCGGCGTGCTCAAGCTCAACCACCGCACGCACATCAGCTAAAACTTCATCAAATGTCGCTTGATTCGGCTCTTGATCCGATAAGCGCTGCTTGGTGCGATACAGTAACTCAAGGCTGCGTTGATTTTGCGTTAAAGCCTGCGTTTTCTCGGCCACTCTTGCTTCTAAGGCTTCAATCCCCAGCACCAGCTCTGCGACCATATGATTAAACGCTTGACCTAATTGCGTGATTTCTCCAGCGCCATCTTCTGGTGCACGCACTTGCAAATCGCCTTGCTTGACCTTCTGTGCCGCAGCCGCCATTTGGGTCAATGGGCGGGTAACGCGTTGCCTTAACCACAGTAGCGTCAAGGCAAAAAACAAAGCCATCACCCCAATCGAGATCCATTGGAAATGCCCCAACCAGGCTAACCGTGACTCGTGCCGCGCTTCGATTGCGGCTACATACGCATCAATTAATGCGGCAAACTCAATCGCCCTAGGTAATAAACTCCCATCGGGTGCACGGTACAAGGGCGTAAACAAATCCTTCATTTCGGTACGCCACGACATTTCCATACGGTTATAAGCGATTCGAATCGGGTCGCTGGGATTGTCCGGCAAGTTTTTAAGTAGCGCAGGGCTATAAAGGCGCCGCTCAAATTCATCGATCACCTGGTGCAACATCGGACGGCTACCTGGAACAGGCGCGGGCGGCGACAAATGCGTTGCCACAATCAGATAAGTTTGTTTACGAAGTGAGCCGGCCACATTAATCGCTACGCCTTCGCCAGTGGTATTCACAACCATCGCCCAGCTCAGTATCAGCGCCAACAAAGCAGGCACCAGCATCAGCAACAACGCTTGGGTTATAAAGCGAACAATCGATGCCTGCCGAAAGTAATTCATTACTCGCAAATACAACTACCTCCAAATTTCCATTCGGTGAATGGAACCGAACTCCATTCAACGATAACTCCCGCCAAGCGGCGCCATCCTCTCGTCAATGAACTGTCAATTTAGTCTAGATCTCAGCATCTACTTGACGATTCCTTGAGTACACCATGACCGAGCTCGTTTAAGCAAATACCAGATGCCGCGCCACTACCTACAAAGAGGTGGTCTGCCGAGGTGTGGACGGAGGACTACCCCCTAAAGAGGCATTGTTGCAAGGTGCCGTACCACCTACTCTTCTTCAATCAATAGATAGGATTAATCGCGATCGTGGATACATCCCGCCGCAACTTACTTTTTGGCCGCAAACCACAAACAATCGCTGCGCCACGCCCACCGTGGTCCAAGCCCAATTTCGTTGATATTTGCACTCGATGTGGCGACTGCGTATCGGCCTGCCCCACTCAGATTATCCGAGTCGGCGACGCTGGGTTTCCTACTGTCGATTTTGCTCACGGCGAATGTTCCTTTTGCGGCGAATGCAGTCGTGTCTGTAACACCAAAGCAATTGAGCAAAGCGCTGCTGAGCCTTGGTCACTACGCGCAGTACGAACTGACAACTGTTTGGCCTTAAAGAACATTGAATGTCGAATCTGCGGCGAAGTATGCGACGTGCGCGCGATTCGTTTTGAATTAGCGATTGGCAAAGTAGCCAAGCCCCACATCAACACCGAGCAATGTACTGGTTGTGGCGCTTGTGTCGCGCCCTGCCCAAGTCAAAGTCTAAACATACTGGAAATAACGACATGAATATTTACAGCCTAGTCATTCGCGCAGTGCCCGGTCACTACGATGAAGTTCGCGCTGCGATTTTGGCGCAACCCGGCGTAGAAATTCATATCGAGCACGAAGGAAAAATCATCGCAACCGTTGAAGATGTTCCCGGTCTGCGTGGCTCAGACGTATTAAAAAATATTCAGGAAATTTCTCATGTCGCCTCAGCAACTTTAGCCTATGAGTACAGCGACGATGAGACTCAACCACCTAAAGAATTAGCAACACAAAAAACAGCCAAGGAGCATTTGTCATGAGTTTGGATCGTCGTGAATTTATTAAAATATCAGCCGTAGCCGCTGCAGCAGCCAGCGCTGGCATTCCATTAGCCCAAGCTGCGCCAGCGATGCCGACCGTCGCAGGCAAAGGCGACAATGCAATTCGCTGGGACAAAGCACCTTGCCGTTTCTGTGGCACTGGCTGCTCGGTTTTGGTCGGCACACAAAATGGTCGCGTGGTCGCCACGCAAGGCGACCCCGATGGAGAAGTCAATAAAGGCCTCAATTGTGTAAAAGGCTATTTCCTTTCCAAAATCATGTACGGCGAAGACCGCCTCACCCAGCCCTTGCTACGCAAAAAAAATGGCGTATATGACAAGAACGGCGAATTCACCCCAATCAGCTGGGAAGAAGCCTTCGATATCATGGAAAAGAAATGGAAAGATGCACTCAAAAGCGGCGGTCCTGAATCTATTGCGATGTTTGGCTCAGGGCAATGGACCGTCTGGGAAGGCTATGCCGCTGCCAAATTAATGAAGGCCGGTTTCCGTAGTAATAATATCGACCCAAATGCACGTCATTGCATGGCTTCAGCCGTAACCGGGTTTATGCGGACTTTCGGCATGGATGAGCCAATGGGCTGTTACGATGATATTGAAGCTGCTGACGCATTTGTGCTGTGGGGCTCCAATATGGCGGAAATGCACCCGATTTTATGGAGCCGCATTACCGACCGTCGCCTCTCAAACCCTAAAGTCAAAGTCAGTGTGCTCTCAACATACGAGCATCGCTCTTTTGAATTAGCCGATATTGGCTATGGACTAGTTTTCACCCCACAGACCGATTTGGCGATGATGAACTTCATTTGCCATCACATCATTTCGACGGGTCGAGTAAATCAAAAATTCGTCAAAGATCACTGTAATTTCAAAATTGGTGAAACCGATATTGGCTTTGGTTTACGCCCGAAACACCCTTTAGAAGCCAATGCTAAAACCAATGGCTACCCCGGTGCAGATGGCAAGCCCAAAGGCAATCCGAACGACATGAAACCAGGCTCATTTGAGCAGTTTTCTAAATTCGTTTCTGAATACACCGCCGAAAAAGTCAGCAAACTTTGCGGTATTCCAGTCGATCGCCTGATTGCGTTAGCAGAGCTGTATGCCGATCCAAAAATCAAAGTAATGTCGTTCTGGACCATGGGCTTTAATCAGCATACCCGTGGCACTTGGGCGAATAATATGATTTACAACATTCACTTGCTTACCGGCAAAATCGCCGAACCCGGTAATAGTCCATTCTCTTTGACTGGACAGCCATCGGCCTGTGGCACCGCGCGTGAAGTAGGCACTTTTGCCCATCGTTTACCGGCTGATATGTTGGTCGCCAATCCTGAACACCGCAAACATGCAGAAGAAATCTGGCGCCTCCCAGAGGGCACGGTGCCAGCCAAAATCGGCCTACATGCCGTTGCAATGGCGCGAGCTATTAAAGACGGTAAAGTCAAAGTGTATTGGCAAATGGCCAATAACAATATGCAGGCGGGCCCTAATATCAATGAAGAGCTCTATCCAGGCTGGCGTCGCCCCGACACATTTATTGTCGTTTCCGACCCTTATCCCACCGTCTCTGGGCTGGCAGCCGACTTGGTATTGCCAACTGCAATGTGGGTAGAAAAAGAAGGTGCCTTTGGTAACGCTGAACGCCGTACCCAATTCTGGCGGCAACAAGTCAATCCGCCAGGTGAAGCACAATCTGACTTGTGGCAAATCATGCAGTTTGCCAAACGCTTCAAAGTAGAAGACGTTTGGCCTAGCGATTTAATTGCCAAATCAGCGGGTATGAACGGCAAAACCTTGTTTGAAGTGCTGTTTATGAATGGCAACGTGAATCGTTTTAAAAATACCGATTTACAAAAAGGCTTTGAAAACTTCGAAGCCAAGCTGGCTGGTTTTTATATTCAAAAAGGTTTATTTGAAGAATACGCCGTCTTTGGTCGTGGGCATGGCCATGATTTAGCCACCTTTGATACCTACCACCTCGAGCGAGGCTTGCGCTGGCCGGTGGTCAACGGTAAAGAAACCAAATGGCGCTACCGTGAAGGCTCTGATCCTTATGTTAAAAAAGGTGAAGGCGTGCGCTTTTACGGCAATAAAGACGGCAGAGCCAACATCATTGCCCTGCCATACCAAGCGCCGCCCGAAATGCCCGACGCCAACTTCGATATGTGGTTATGCACTGGCCGCGTACTCGAGCACTGGCACACCGGCACAATGACCCGTCGCGTACCCGAACTGCACCGCGCGGTTCCCGAAGCCATGATATTTATGAACCCGAATGACGCCAAAAAACGCGGCCTACAACGTGGCATGGTGGTGAAAGTCGCATCACGCCGCGGTGAGATCACGGGTCGGCTTGAAACCCGTGGTCGAAATAAACCACCCGTGGGTTTGGTCTTTATTCCTTTCTTTGATGAAGGGCGATTGGTGAACAAGCTCACCTTGGACGCAACCTGCCCGATTTCGAAGCAAACCGACTTTAAAAAGTGTGCGGTAAAAGTCGTGAAGGCTTAATCAAACAAGGTCAAGCCAGATAAATTGTAGGTATGTAGACATAAGCATTCAATCAATAGAGCTAGCAGCAAATACCTGCTAACTCTATTGCTTAGGAGATCAAAATGAAGTCGTTGATGAGTATCTTATTTTTAATCTGTATCGGGATCAGTTCACTGGCTCACGCCGAGCTGAGATCACTCAGAGGCAGCGAAGTCATGAATGGCGATGTGCCATCAGAAAATTTTCGTTGGGAAAAAGACCGCAAGCCTTTGCCAAGACATTTTGTGCAGCAGCCGCCGATTATTCCGCACAGTACCAAAGGCTATTTAATTACCAAAGAGTTTAATAAATGTCTGGACTGCCACAGCTGGGATCGTACCGCCGATACTGGGGCGACAAAGATCTCGATTACGCATTTTAAAACACGGGGTGGTACAGAGCTCACCAATGTCTCACCGCGCCGTTATTTCTGCCAACAATGTCACGTTCCCCAAACCGACGCCAAACCCTTGGTCGGCAATACCTTTCAGCCCGCAGCAGGTTTGGTGAAGAAATAAAACTACATAAATAAACCACCACTTGCCGGACGTATCGCCAAGTGGTGTAAATCAATAAGGGAACACAAAATGAGTGATATTCCAAGCAAACCGACGCTGAAAGGTCGGCTCTGTGCTGTAGTACAAAAAATCAAAGCCATTCGCCTCGGTTATATTGGGGCGATTGTTGCGTTTCTAGTCGGGATCATATTTTGGGGCGGTTTTAATACCGCACTTGAAATGACCAATACCGAAGAGTTCTGCCTCTCTTGCCATGAAATGAAGAGCAATGTGTATCCGGAATACCAAGAAACCGTCCATTACACGAATCGTTCTGGTGTACGTGCGACCTGTCCAGACTGCCACGTGCCACATGAGTGGGGGCCAAAGATGATTCGGAAAATCCAAGCTTCTAAAGAGGTCTGGGGCAAACTTACTGGCTATATCGATACTCGTGAGAAATTCCTCGACAAGCGGATTGAACTCGCGGAAAACGAATGGAAGCGAATGAAGGCCAATGACTCCAAAGCGTGTCGCAATTGCCATAATTACGAATACTTTGATTACATGGAGCAAAATAGCCGCTCAGCCAATGCGCACCAAAAAGGCTTATCAGAAGGCATGACGTGTATTGATTGCCACAAAGGGATTGCTCATCATCTGCCCGCAGTGAATCAACACGTTGGTCCCGATGGTAAAGGCGTCAAGCCCGATGTCATGCATCCAACACGGCCAAAAACAAATGGCGCAAAAGCGACCTCCGCCAGTGAAGAAGACATGGCGGGCATCGAGTAACATATCTCGATCCAATGAGAAAACGGGCCAAACGGCCCGTTTTTATTGCACGATCATCGTCGTGCGATATAAATGATGCGATGCTCAGCATGGTTATTAAATATGAAAATTTAACAACGCCGCTTCGTTAGCGGCAGTGCTCGCAGGCATTTCGGATAACAAGCGATTCCGCCCCGTCCGCTTGGCTTCATACAATAAAACATCGGCTTTTTGTAAAACTTCGTGCAATGACTCATTCAATGTGCGCTGCACCACGCCGCCACTGACTGTTAAGGCAATGCTAAATTGCTGATGACTTAATTTCATCTGGCGGCATGCTTCAAGTATCTTATCGCCCACCACAATCGCATCCGCCAATACCGTATCAGGCAAACACACCACAAATTCTTCCCCACCCCAACGCGCCAAAAGGTCTGACTCACGGAGCAAGGCGCGAATATTCAATGCCAATTTTTGCAATACCACATCGCCTGCGGCATGACCATATTGATCATTAATCGCCTTAAAATGATCAATATCTAAAAACATAAACGAAGCAGGCCGATGATAACGATCAGAGGCATAGATAATCTTGGAGGCCTCACATTCAAATGCGCGGCGATTTAGCGTGGCGGTGAGAAAGTCCTGCGTCGCAAGTCGCGCCAATTCATCATTGGCACGCTCTAATTCAATCGTTCGTCGGGACACCATTTGCTCTAATGATTCATTCGTTTTGATCAATTGAGCTTCTTGGTCTTGCAATATATTGAGCGAACACACCAAGGCCGAAACATCGCTCAACACAGTGAGAATCTTGGCGCTGCCGTCTGAATAGAAAAAAGTTTTAAAGGCGGAGTGAACAAATAAAGTCCGACCACTTTTATGTCGTACCTGCCATTCCGTGGGAGCCGACCGATCTTGAGTTAGCGCCAGATTCAAAATCATGGCTTCTAGTGCTTGATCCTGCTCAGTTAAAATCAAACGAAAAGTATTGCCAATTAGCTCGGCGCGGGAATAACCAAATAGGCAACAATAAGAATCATTTACTTGTAAATAGCGGCCTTGCTGGTCCGCAATCGCAATACCGGCAGGAGAAATGTCAAATAATGCTTGCAACAGATCAGATGAGATCATTGTGCTTAGCCTAGCAAATAAAAAGCCTTCAGTAATACACTCAAGGTCAGTGAAGCATTAGTTTTCCACGTTACAATATGAACGTCAAACTTTAAATTAATTCTGAGTTCGTCTTGCAATATCAAATAAATAACGCAAATCTTTGCGTCTATTTTTACAACAATTGTCAAAATTCTAGATAACAGAAATCACTTTTATTGTTCGTAACAATCTATTATTTATAAGCAAGAACTTCAACGCCAATTAAAATGCCATTGGCATACACCTTTCGATTGCTAAATCAATACCAACTCCATTTAACTAATT
The DNA here is from genome assembly GCF_016881405.1 of Deefgea chitinilytica. GTDB lineage: Bacteria > Pseudomonadota > Gammaproteobacteria > Burkholderiales > Chitinibacteraceae > Deefgea > Deefgea chitinilytica. Next base: position 186,024 of record NZ_WOFE01000003.1, on the reverse strand, counting down.
TACCGGTTTTTTCTTTCGATTTTATTGCTCAATCCGCTTGCCAGTTTGAATCTGAGCCGCAATACTGCCACAGCCTTATTCATATGGATATTTGCTGTGTTTGCCGCTGCCTTTGCTGCCCTGATTGAAACCGACCCTGATTTAAAAATTGCCCAGCTTGCTGGCATCGACATCAGCCATCTCGATGCACAAGACGCCACACCGATTCTCAGAATCGAAACCCCAGGTCGCCCTAGCAAACCCGAGCTAGTCGCTCCAAAAGACTTGCCACGCCGTAGAAATTTAGGCGAAGCAGAAAACCGTGCCGCACTATTACACGCATTTGCTCATATTGAATTTAATGCGATCAACTTAGCGCTTGATGCGCTGTATCGCTTTCGAACCATGCCCAGCCAATACTACGCAGATTGGCTAAAGATTGCGCGCGAAGAAGCTTATCACTTCAATTTGCTGCGTGAGCACTTAAACACCTTGGGCTTTGATTACGGAGATTTTCCGGCTCACAACAGCTTGTGGGAAATGGCCGTTAAAACCGACAGTGACGTCATGGCGCGCATGGCGCTAGTGCCGCGTATTTTGGAAGCGCGCGGCCTCGATGCCGTTCCGCCTATTCAACAAAAACTATCCAATATTGGCGATCTGCGCGCCTGCGAAATTCTCGACATCATCTTGCAAGATGAAATCGGCCATGTGCGTATTGGCAATCACTGGTATCACTGGTGCTGCCAAGAGCGCGCACTCGACCCCATCCAGACTTTTGTGACGCTACTGCGGGACTACGACGCACCCGTCTTTCGTGGCACGCTGAATCAGCTTGCGCGGCAGCAGGCTGGATTTACTCAGGAAGAAATGGAATTAATCGAATCACTAAAGCAATAGCTTAGCGAGTCAGGCATCACCACACTGGAATATTGCGGCGGCCAAAGCCACGCACTAGCCGTGACCACTCAAACATCTTCGCTTGCCCGATACCCGCATTGCGGTGATAATCGCCACCGCGAAGCGGGACAGACCATCGCTGCTGCCAGTGTAATGCTGGCGGGGGAGGAAAGTCCGGGCTCCATAGAGCAGAATGCTGGCTAACGGCCAGGCGGCGTGAGCCGACGGAAAGTGCAACAGAGAGCTGAACCGCCAGTGAGCCAAGTTGAACAATCAGATGAGATGATTGGGATTGGATCACTGGTAAGGGTGAAAAGGTGTCCTTCTCAAAAGGAGCCCCGCAAGGGGTCGGTAAGAGCGCACCGCAGCACTGGCGACAGTGTCTGGCAGGGTAAACCCCATTCGGAGCAAGACCAAGCAGTAGGCGTTGAAGCGGCTCGCTGAGTCTACGGGTAGGTTGCTTGAGCGCATCAGTAATGGTGCGCCTAGAGGAATGATGGTCACGGATGGTAACATCTGGACAGGACCCGGCTTATCGGCCCGCTTCGCCCCTCATTCACATCCCTGCAAGGGGAATCCCAGATTGCTGGCATTGCGCCTGCACCATCGATAAATAAATCAGTGTGGTACTCAGACTAAACTTAACTGCCGCAGCACTCGCAGCTTGGCTCAAGGTGTGACCTGCACTTTGGTGTTGATGAACAAATGCCAAAATAGCTTGATTCATGACCGCATCCTAACGATGAAAGATGCCTTTGATTCTGCTATTGAATTTGTTAGCTAGGTTGGTATTTTTACTACTTAGCAGCGTCATTTTTACCCAAATAGAACATATGGGTATCTTAATGCTGACGTCGTTCGCAAAAGGCTAGCGAGCGATACACCTCTTTTGAATTCACTTTGAATTGTTGCTCAACCGCTAAAATCGCCTCTGGCAAGCTTTGCCCTGCATCAAGTTGGGCGGCCATAAAGCGCAGTATTTCATCCGACATCATCGTTCTCTATTCCATTGCAATAAGTACACTATTTTGCCGCTTCATCAGCAAAAAAAATGGGTACTTTTACGACTTGGTATTTATTAACAAGCAGGCATTATCCACAAACGGGATTGCAATTTGATGTCGAAAAACGGATTAGGAAAAAACGAGCTAAAAATACTTATTCGCCAATAACGATGTGATTACCGTTTTCATCCATGATGGCGCGCAGCGCAACACCGTAGGCTTGAAAACCCAAGCGGGCGTCATGGTCGCGATAATCGAGGCTGTCGTGTTGATGACCGTGAAAGCTCTTTTTGATTTTTAACGCTTGCCCCAAGCGATCCAGCGCAGAAAAGCCCCAAGGATGGCAGCTCGGCGCTTCGTGGGTCACCAAAATGTCGGCCTTTTCATGGCTTAAAGCTTGATAATCCACATAAAAAATACTGCTGCGTTGTTTTCGCGGCAAACCGCCCCGCCATTGATTGGCTTTGCCACAATGCTGCAAATAATGCTCAGGGCTTGCGTAAACCGGATGCGCTGGCGGCATCCAGATATGACCACGAAAAATACCGCCAAGACCTGCAATCCGCACGCCAGCGATTTCCACGACACGACCGTGTAGATTGCGATCGCTCATGCCCGAATCCCACAGATTGCAATAATCTCGCGTGCCATCGGTATCGTGATTGCCGTGGATATACCAAACTTCGGTTAGATCGACGATTTCAGCGAGCACGGTCTCAAGCGGTTGTGGGGCTTGCAAATCGCCGAGCAGCACAATGGCATCCGGCCGATGTTGTTTCACCGCCGTAATAATATGCCCAAATTGGCCGTGGACGTCCCCACAGAAAAAAATCATCGCCTGAATCGCCTGTTTACAATGCCTAGTTGTAATCTACTGTTGGTAATCTAATGAGTCTATGCGCGCTGCCCGTAGATTAAAGCATTCTAGGGGTTTTGCGCTAGGGCAACATCATTAGAACCCCAACCACTGAGCAAGCGCGTTTGACGCTAACAGCGAGGCAGCGTACGCTAACGACCCCCTTACAGGCTCAACCTGCACCAAATATGACTTATTCTGCCTGCGGCATCGACTTTGGCACCTCCAATTCAACGGCAGGTATTGTACGCCCAGCTGGGGCGATTTTATTGGCTCTCGAAGAGCAAAAGCTCACGCTTCCCTCGGCGGTTTTCTTTAACTTAGAAGAAGAACGCTGGGCTTACGGTCGCGCTGCCTTGGCTGAATATTTGGAAGGCTACGAAGGCCGCTTGATGCGTTCGATGAAAAGCCTACTCGGCAGCAGCCTAATGGATGCAGGCACCGAAATCGGGGGGCGTCATTTATCATTCAAAAATCTGATTGGTCAGCTCATTGGCGAAGTCAAAACTCGCGCCGAACAATCGGCGGGGCAACAATTTGATGCAGTCGTGCTTGGCCGTCCCGTGCGTTTTGTTGATGATAACGATGCCGCCGACGCTGAAGCGGAAGCAACCTTGGCCGACATCGCGCACGGTTTAGGCTTTAAAGAAGTCAGTTTTCAATTTGAGCCCATCGCAGCAGCCCACGATTACGAACAGCGCATCGAACGAGAAGAATTAGTCTTAGTGGTCGACATCGGCGGCGGTACATCAGATTTTTCTTTGGTTCGCCTCTCACCAGAAAGACGGGGTATTGCCGACCGAACATCTGATTTATTAGCCAGCGGCGGTGTACACATAGGGGGTACTGACTTTGATAAACGTCTCTCGCTCGCCTGCGTGATGCCAGAGCTAGGTTTAGGCTCGCGATTAAGTAATAACGCTGAATTACCCAATAGTGCATTTTTCCATCTGGCCACGTGGCACACGATCAACTTTGCCTACACCCGCAAAATGTGGCGCAGCTTTCAAGATATCTCGCCGGAAGTGGTCGACAATGTGCGATTTGAGCGTTTACTCAATGTGATTCGCAGCCAAGCGGGTCACCACCTCGCGATGCGCGTCGAAGAGGCCAAAATCGCCCTCTCAGAGCAAGATCACTTCGCACTGGATTTAGTCGAAGCCGAAAAAGGACTCGTGGCGCAGATCGAGCGCCGGCAATTTGAACAAGCGATTGAACAAGAAACAGCACGCATTTGTGCTTCAGCACAAACCACGCTCACGCAGGCTGGCATTGCCGCCAGCCAAGTCGATACGCTGTTTTTCACTGGTGGCTCATCGGCGGTACCAGCACTGCGCGCCGCGCTAGCCGCGCAATTTCCGGCCGCCCGCGCCGTCGAAGGCGATCATTTTGGCAGCGTCGGCTGCGGCTTGTCCGTCGTCGCGCAGCAGCGTTATGGCTGAAAGGCAGAGAGTTGGGAGTCGAGAATGGGGAATTAGATTCTAATCCCCAATTCCTAATCCCCAGCCCTCATCCCTTCTAGCAGATAACATTGGTGTTTTTGAAAAATCAAGGTACACTGCGCCCTTGATCGCGTCCTACCAATCGGCGCGCTGCTTGCCCAAGTTCCTCACCTAGTTCGAACCGCGCAAGCCATCTATCCAACACACCCCCACCTGCCCTAGATTGGTGTCGCCCCTTGCGACAGGCCGCAGCAGGAACACTAAATGTCTGAACTTACTTTTGCTAACCTAGGGCTAGCCGAACCACTTTTGCGTGCGATTAGCGACACCGGCTACACTGCACCCACCCCAATCCAAGCCCAAGCGATTCCCTTGGTGATTCAAGGTGGCGATTTACTCGCTGCCGCCCAAACCGGCACCGGTAAAACCGCTGGCTTCACCCTACCGATTTTGCAACTTTTGCTCGGCAAAGAGCCGCTCACCAGCAAAGGCCGCCCTCGTGTATTGATCCTGACACCGACGCGTGAACTCGCCGCGCAAGTCGAAGAATCAGTGCAAACTTATTCCAAATACGTGCAAATTAGCTCAATGGTGGTGTTTGGCGGCGTCAATATTCGCCCGCAACAAGCACGCTTACGTACGCCATTGGATATTTTGGTGGCAACACCGGGCCGATTGCTCGATTTGGTTGGCCAACGCTCAGTCGATTTATCGGGTATCGAAATCCTCGTACTCGACGAAGCCGACCGCATGCTCGATATGGGCTTCATCCACGACATCAAAAAACTGATGGCGATTTTCCCGAAAGAGCGACAAACGCTGCTGTTCTCAGCGACGTTCTCCGATGAAATCAAGGAGCTCGCCGACAAACTGCTACAAAACCCGGGCTTGGTTGAAGTGGCGCGCCGCAATACGACCAATGAACTCATCAGCCAGCGCGTGCATTTAGTCGACCGCGATAAAAAATTGCCGCTATTGACCAAATTGATTCAAGACGGCAATTGGCACCAAGTTTTAGTATTTATGCGCACCAAACATGCGTGTAATAAAGTCGCGGAGAAACTCAACGCCGCCGGAATTACCGCGATGGCGATTCACGGCAACAAGAGCCAAAACGCGCGGACTGCCGCCTTGGCGCAATTTAAATCAGGTGAATTGCAAGTCTTGGTCGCCACTGACATCGCCGCGCGTGGTTTGGATATCGAAGAACTCCCGCACGTGGTGAACTTTGAATTGCCGAACGTGGCCGAAGATTATGTACACCGAATTGGCCGTACTGGCCGCGCCGGCTGCACCGGGGAAGCGGTATCGCTGGTTTGCGTCGATGAACTGAAATTACTCGCTGAAATCGAGCGCATTACCAAACAAGAGATTCCAAAATTCTGCCTCGAAGGTTTCGAAGCCGATTTGCGCGTCAAACCAGAACCGATTATCCGCGGTGGTTTAGGCCGTGATCGCCCACCGCGTGATCCCAATCGCAACTCACGCGCGCCACGCGGTCAAGCCGTTGCCGGTGGTGCACGCCTTAGTGGCGCGCGTAGCAAAGCTCTCGCGGAAACCGCAGCAGCGCAAGCAGCCGCTAAAAGCGAAGCCCGTGCCGAACGCCGCGCTCGTACTGAACGTACCGAAGGCGAAAGTGACGCAAGTCGTCCAGAAGGAGCCAAAGAGCAACGTCGCCCGCGCAACGCAGACAACCGCCGCCCACGCAATCCAGAGCAAGATCGTGAGCAGCGCCGTCCTCGTCAAGATGGCGCACCTCGTAACGGTAACCCTCGCAACGGGAATCCACGCAACGCAGCACGTAACGATTCAGCCGTCGCCGCACCTCGTCGCGAACGGATCAATTACGATGAACAGCAACCGATGAGCAACGCCAATACACTGCCCGCAGAATTGATGCGCAGCGGGCGTAGTCACCAATCGCGGACTTACCAAGGCAACAAACAATACGATAGCTATAACCACGGTGGTCATCGCCAGAATGACGGTTATGGCACCTCACGTGGCGAACGCTCATCGCAACGTGGTAATCGCAACAACCGTAGCCAAACCGCAGCCCTCTTAGGCGGTGGTGGTCACAAACGCCGTGATGAATAATCGATAGCTACATTACACATGTTTGTCTCTAAAACCCATGTCAAAACACATGGGTTTTTTATTATCAAGTCACAATGCGTATCATCCGGCCAAACGTACCAAATTTACGGCAAACCCCTCATTTCAAACTATAAACAAGGTCTGCCACAACCTTTCAGAGTCCGCTCATGAGTCCCGAACAAGCCACTAAGACGATGAATGATTTGCTGAAAATGATGATTCAGCACAAAGCATCCGACCTCTTCATCGCCGACGACTTTCCTCCGGCGATGAAAATCAACGGCAAAATGACGCCCGTCGGCTCGCAAAAACTCAATGGCATCGCCAGCAAAGCCTTGGCCTACTGCATTATGCGCCCTGACCAGCGCACTGAATTTGAAGCAGAATTTGAAGCCAATTTTGCGATCAATCCCGAAGGCATTGGTCGTTTCCGCGTCAATGTATTTATGCAGCAAGAAAAAGTCGGCATGGTACTGCGCACGATCACCAGCAAAATTCCCAATTTTGATGAAATGGGCTTACCCAAAATCCTCAAAGAAGTAGTGATGAGCAAACGTGGCCTAGTCTTGCTGGTCGGCGGAACGGGCTCGGGTAAATCAACAACGATGGCCGCGATGCTCGACTACCGCAACGAGCACAGCCACGGTCACATCATCACCATCGAAGACCCAATTGAATATGTGCACAAAAACAAAAATTGCCTCGTCACGCACCGCGAAGTCGGCCGCGATACCAAGGGCTGGTTTGCCGCGCTGAAAAACACGCTACGCCAAGCGCCCGATGTGATTCTGATTGGCGAAATTCGCGACCGTGAAACGATGGAATACGCAATGAATTTTGCTGAAACCGGCCATCTCTGCATGGGCACGCTACACGCCAATAGCTCGAATCAAGCCTTAGAGCGCATTGTCAACTTCTTCCCCGAAGAGCGTCACCCACAGCTGTATATGGATTTGTCGATGAATATGCGCGGCATCATCTCGCAACGCTTGGTACCAACCCCTGATGGAAAAGGGCGCAGCGCCGCGATTGAAATCCTGCTCAATTCCCCGCTGATTACCGATTTGATTTTCAAAGGCGACATCGGCGGCATCAAAGCCGTAATGACCAAATCAAAAGAACTCGGCATGCAAACCTTTGATATGGCGCTGTTTGATTTGTACGAAGCCGGCAAAATCGGCATGGAAGAAGCACTGAAAAATGCCGATTCACTCAATGAGTTGCGCCTCAAAATCAAACTCAATAGCCAACACCACCGCAAAGAAGAGCACAGCAGCGGACTGGATCACCTCTCGCTGGAAGCGCATGCAGAACCGGAAGTGGAAGAAGAGTCAGCGGAGAAGCAATAAATCCGATGTATTGCCAGCTAAGCATTACAAATAAAAGCCTGCAATCAAATACACCAATCCCGTAGGGAAGATTAGCCGACGACGTAACTCGCCAATCCGATTCTGGCATCACAAACTGCAATCAGTAGATACGATTAGCGCAGCGTTGAAGACGATAAATCGTTTGACCCATTTAATTTGGAAATCCACCATGCCAGATGCACCTTGCAATCCACGCCGTTTTTTCCTCAAGCTTGCCGCTCACACGGGGCTTTTTACCTTGAGTATGCCTAGGGCTGTACAGGCTGCTTTAGATCAGTCTAAAAAATTTGAATGGCTCCCAAGCGAATGTGCCGACAAACGTTTCCCGATGATGCTGGTTTCTGGTTTACTACTGGCTCGAAACGATGAAATTGCGGCGGTCATCCCAACGGGCAAGATCATCAACAATGGCTGGGGTGAATTTGGCTCAATACGCATCGAGGGTGCCCTACAAAAGCCGATACCGGAGCACCTTAAATTGACCTGGTTCTCTTTTACCGAAAACCAGTTCTACGGAGGCAGTATCCCACTCCCCCACGCTTTACTTAGGCAACTATTCGAAGAGGGGTTTGCAACACCACTCACCCGTGAACGCAGCACATGGCATAGAATCATCGTCGGCATGGGCTTAGGTGGCTGGGTGAGTGTTTGGCTAGCGGGTGATGGTCTGGTGCGGGAAGTGGCAACTGCTCGCCTAGAGCAAGTTTCACAAGATTGGAGCACAGTGCTTAACAATCCGGCGATTCCCCGTGCCGAATTTATCCGCTCTACCTTAACTAAGCGACTCAGTCAGGAAGAGTTTACGACATTGGAGAAAAACGGTCCGCCCGTCTCTACATGGCCACGCCGTGCTCGGCGTCAGCGTTGGCGACTACTTGTAGACGGCAAAGCCGACCCTTTGCACATATTTGTACGTAGCTTCAACGGAGAGCGACACTTCCATGAGTTCTCCCAGTCTGCGCCCCTTGTGTTAGAGCCGATTCCAAGATTTGTGCAAATCACCTATCTCAGCCCAAGCGGCAGTAAATTGATGGCGGAAATCAGTATCGATGAGACCGAAATATTCGATGCCTTTGACAAAGCCAAGCACACAGCCACAGAACCGGTGACTCTTAGATTCACGATGGAAGCACGCTCACAAATTACGATAGCGCTCGAAAGCACAAGCAGCCGGATGACGCTCCAACGTTCACGAATCCAGATCGGCAGTTTGAGTTAATCGCAATTAAGGCACTTAATCGCCAAAGGCATAACACGGCACGCGGTGCACCTCAGCTACGTATTGCCGCTTCGCGTCAAATACGGCCTACCAAAGCAAAGGTATACGCGCAAAGTCATTTATTAATAATGCATACCTAGACATACCCATAAAAATTGGTATATTCAGATAACGTGTTGATATTAGTTTCTCGATCGTCGAGTTGGGGTTTATAAAATCCCTTATATCAAGCCGACGAAGTCGGTGCAGATATATGGGTCGCCTTCTCTTGCTTACTTCTCGTAGCGAAAAGAGAAGTAAGTCCCCGTCGCGGATTGCGACTGCAAAACACCGTGCCGCAGGCACTTAAGACCATCAGCCCCCAATCTGAACATCGCAAAAAAGCCTGCAAAAGCAGGCCGTTTTTATTAACTCATCAAACTCGCAACAAAGCGATTTTCAAAGGATGCGGGCCATCTGATGTTGGGAAATCGCTGTCTGGGTTAATCCATTCCATACTTTGAATCGGGCGGCCGGCTTTGGCGGCGGAGCGCTCCATTTGTGCTAACCACGCTTCGCGCGAAACTTGCGCGACGTTGTTGCAGCAAATCATTGTGCCACCTTCCTTAGTCGACAGTAGCGCAGGTTTAAACACCGAAGCGTAGTCATTCAGTACATCGACCACACCAAACGGGCTTTTCGACACGCGCGGTGGATCGAGGATCAGCAGCTCAAATTGCTGTGGTTCCATTTTGGGAAACGATGGCATGCGTTTACCGCGCACCATCGCAGGTTGCCCCTTGCCCGATAATTGATTCAGCGCGGCAAACGCGTCCGATTGCACAAAGCGCACGCGAATCGGCAAATCATTCAGCTTGGCGTTGTTTTTACCGATCTGAATATTGGCTTCTGAAAAATCAATATTCACCACATGACGCGCGCCCGCTTTGGCGGCGGCAATTCCTGCGCTGCTGGTGTAGGCAAACGGATTAAGCACTGATTTACCCGCCGCTTCTTGCATGATGCGACGGCGCACTGCACGGGTATCGAGTAATAACCACGGATTAGGCATATTGTGGCGGCCTTGGATTCGATAATCGACGCCAAATTCCTGTGCGATGCGCGGCTCGTAGGCGATAATTTCCTCAGCTTCCGTCAAGCGATTAATCACGCGGCCACTACTGTGGCTGCGATCGTTGTACACGAGCACGCAGTCTGGATAAGTACGGGCGTAAAACGCTTGAATTTCTTCGAGTTGCTCTGGGCTCAGCGTGCGATGGAAGGTTTGCACCAAGATCATGTCGTTGTAACGATCAATCGTTAAACCACGTACGCCTTCAATACCGCCATGAAACAGGCGGTAAGCGTTGGTTTGCTCGCTGGCGAGTTGCTCAATCAACGCGGCACGGTTGGCCAAAGCGGTATCGAGTTGGGAAAACAGGTCTTGCTGCATATCATCAATCATGATTGGTCGATCTCAAATAGTAATGAATTTTTATTCTTAGCTGCTCTTACGCGCCCGCTTGGGTTTGATAGCGACCTCCACTGGGTCGGCGCTTTCAGCTTTGGCCTTGCTGCGCTTGGATTTAGCAGCAACGACGTCACCCTCTGCCGTTTTTGATTTAGCCACTTTGCGCGCTGACTTTTCGGTCTCGGCGCTCAGCTCGGCCTTGGTTCTCTTTTTCGCGAGCGGTTTGTGCGCTGAATTAAGCCAATTCACAACGCCCAAGCCTGCCGCACGGCCGCTACTGAAACACGCGGTAAGTAAATAGCCACCAGTGGGAGCCTCCCAATCGAGCATTTCACCCGCGCAGAACACGCCCGGTACTTGCGACAACATCAAATTCGTATCAAGGCCGGTGAAGGTCACGCCACCTGCACTGCTAATTGCCTCATCAATTGGCCGTGGCGCGATTAAAGTAATCGGTAGCGATTTAATCGCCGCCGCTAGTTTGGCTGGTTGCGTGAAATCGTCTTTGCTCACAATTTCACGCAGCAAGCCCGCTTTGACACCTTCGATGCCAAGTTTACGGCGCAAATGATTCGCCATCGAATCCGCACCGCGCGGTTGTGACAGTTCTTCAGTAATTCGCGCCAATGACTTTTGCGGCACTAAATCCAGCCACAAGGTCGCCGTGCCATTTTCGGCAATGTCGTCGCGCAATTGGCTCGACAAGGCATACACCAAACTGCCTTCCACACCGCTTTGCGTCAATACAAATTCACCCGTTTTTTTCGCATCGTGTGGGCGCGCTGCAGCGGCGACGGTTTTCACGGGAGCACCCGCAAATTTATCCGCTAAATGCGCGCTCCAAGCCACATCAAAACCGCAATTAGAGGGTTTCAATGGCTCTACCTTAACGCCTTGCTCGGCGAGTAAAGGCACCCATGCACCATCAGAACCCAATTTAGCCCAGCTCGCACCACCCAAAGCCAGAATCACCGCGTCAAACGTGCGACTAATCTCACCCTCGGAACTGCTAAAGCGTAACGACTTGTTCGCACCCCAACCTAGCCAACGGTGGCGGACATGAAATTTCACCCCACTGGCTTTAAGCCGAGCTAACCACGCGCGCAGCAATGGCGCGGCCTTCATCTCGATCGGAAAGACGCGGCCCGACGAACCAATAAAAGTATCAATACCCAGTCCGTGCACCCAAGCGATAAGTTCATTCGCACCAAACTGCGCAATCATCGGCGCTAAATCAGCGCTGGCCTGACCATAACGCCCCAAAAATGCAGTCGAGTCTTCTGAATGCGTAATATTCATTCCGCCCACACCCGCCAGCAAAAACTTGCGCCCGACTGAAGGCATCGCATCAAAGACGTCCACCGCAAAGCCTGCTGTCGCAATGACTTCTGCGGCCATCAAACCAGCCGGGCCGCCGCCAATAATGGCGACAGTTTTATTTTGAGGGGGCTTTTTGCTAGGCATAGAAATTCCAAATTCAATGGCGGTAAAACACGAAGGCTCTCTTATACCGAAAATCGCCGCAAAAGACTGCACAATTTGCTAGTTTTACGGCCATTTCCTGAAACTAATTTGAAACCTTGCGCCAACGCAAGGGCTTGCCTATTGAATTGACTCGGGCAGTAATTGTTTTTGCAAGAAAGCCTGCGCATCTAAGGCAGGTAAAGGGCGAGAAAAATAATACCCTTGTAATTCATCACACCCTAATTGCTCCAGCGCAGCCAAATGCGCTGCGGTTTCTACGCCCTCAGCAATCACGGTCAAACCCAGACTATGCCCAAGGCGAATCACCGCCTCAACAATCGCCGCATCGCCCTGATCACTATCCATATCGCGAACAAAACTTTGATCGATTTTGAGCTTATTAATCGGGAAGCGTTTTAAATAAGAAAGGCTGGAGTAGCCAGTACCAAAATCATCAATCGACAGCATCACGCCCAAGCCACGCAAGCGTTGCAGCAGCTCAATCGTATGATCGGCGTCTTGCATCACCACGCCCTCGGTGATTTCGAGCTCGATCAGTTGAGGATCAACTGCTGTTTCGATCAACACTTGCTGCACCAAAGCAAAAAACTTCGGGTGCTGAAATTGGCGTGCCGAAATATTAATCGCCACGACCAAGGGCATACCCTGTGCTTGCCAAGCTTTCGCTTGCTGGCAAGCGGTACGTAAAATCCATTCGCCAATCGGGATAATCAGGCCCGATTCTTCGGCCAGAGGGATAAACTCAAACGGAGGCACCAGCTTGCCTTGATGTTGCCAACGAACTAAGCACTCCACGCCGATGACCTGTAGGCTGGGAATCAAGGTTTGTGGCTGAAAATACAGCAGCAATTCATCACGCTCGACGGCATAGCGCAGCTCTGCCTCCATCGCAAGCCGTTCAACCGCTTTTGCATTCATCTCTAAACTATAGCACTGCGATGCGTTGCCACCTTGCGCCTGCACGACCTCTAGTGCCGCATCCATATTCCGAATCAAATCGATGGCATTCGCTCCATCCTTGGGATACATTGCGCCGCCCATGCTCAAGGTGGCAAATAGCTCGTGCCCTGCAACATGAATCGCTTCATTCAGTGCATGCAATAAAGCCTGATAGGGCAGTAAATTTTGCGGGTACTGCGGCTGGTTCAGCGCAAACAAAGCAGCAAAATGTGTGCCTTCAAATCGATACAGCGTGCCGCCCAACTGCTGCACGACAGGTTGCAGCCGATTTTTTACCGCCACCACCAACTCATCACCCGCCTCATAGCCCAAACCGCCCAACACGCGTTGAAAACGGTCGATTGAAATCAAAATCGCCGCGTGCGGCTGCTGGTTCAGTTCCGCAAGGTCAGATTCAAATACACTGCGATTAAGTAAATCAGTCAATCGGTCATGGCGGGCGGCGTAAGCCAACCGATTTTCAGCGCGCTGCCTTGCATGAATATAGTAGGCCACTAAGATCGCAATAATCAGAATCGCCAAGCTATAAGTCAGCACCAAACGAATCATATTTTGCACTTCTTGCGCCGAAACTTGCCCCGCTCGCTCAATGTTTTGACTCGCTAAAACAAACGCCTCATCGAGCTGATTCAGGATGTCTTTGGTGTCGATTGCATTTTCAACCAGCAAAGCACGCGCCTCGTCCAAATCAGGCTGCTCGGACAACATAATTTGATCTAATTTCTCAGCAACCAACTGCGTATTTTGAAATGAAGCCACCAGCGCTAAATGCTGCGGCGCGGTTTTCCATTTCGATCTTGCTTTGTCGATCAGAGCCTGAATCCGCTGATGGTTGATTTGCAGTTTTTCTTTAAACTGCTGCTGACTCAAGCCGTACGCAAAATACTGATTTAGGATGACTTGGCGCTCGGTCACTAGCGTTTTTAAATCGCTGATGTCGTGCAACGATGGTACTAAGCGCATCACCAACGGCTGGGTAACTGCGTTGACCCGGTCACCACTTTGCAACATTAAAACGCTCAAAAACAAACCCAGCGCCATCGCAATTGCAAATAAAAAATAAACCCCGACTTGCGCAGTCAAACGCTGCAGCAATCGGGGTATCAAAGCTTGAGTTGATTGTTTCATCAGAAGGCGTCAATGCAAAATGGGTAACCATGTTATAGCTTAAAACATCGCCACCCAATGCATTTAGCGTGTACTTTTGATTTTAAACACCGAATCGATGCGATGGCGCATGCTGTAACAAGGCCGCATCCGCATTCAACGATAGGCTCAAGTGCCGCTCGTACTGCTTCAAAATATCCGCCAGCATTTCTTCTTCGGTGAAATACTGAATATCGTAACCTTTACGACCATCAACAAAATAAGTCGTTGGCTCAAATGTCACCGGCTGGCTTGATAATGGCAGCGCCTCATTCGCCAATGCAAAGTCTGGCACCGCTTGCTGCGTGCATTTCACTCCGTATACAAAATCACGCAAGCGATCTTGTTCCACCACCAGTTGCAGCGTATCTTCATCGATAAACTGCACGCGCGCCTTCACGCCGCGTTGCGTCAGCTCTTGCTCGATCAAGTACATTGCAGGCGTCACTGTTTCGGCAAAAAAGCGATGCACATCGTCGCGATTTGGCTGGCGTAAAATTTGCGCCAAGCGTTTCCGCCACAATTTACCATTCCAGAAATTGCTCGCATGCGAGAGCTTTTGCCTTGAATGCAATTCATCCACGCGCAAACCCTTGAGTAAGCCCCAACTGAGCAGCAACATCACAATTGCAAACGGCAATGCCGCCACAATCGTCATCGCCTGCAAAGCTTTTAAGCCTCCCGCAGTCAACAAACAACCCGCCACAACACCTAATACGACGGCCCAAAATAAACGCTGCCAAACTGGTGAATTCGGATTACCACGACTGGCGATATTATCAATTACCATCGCGCCCGAATCTGCTGAGGTCACAAAGAAAATCGCAATCAGCGTCATTGCCAGTGCAGAGCTCAAGCCTGCGAGCGGTAGATAATCCAAAAATGCAAACAGCAGTGCATCAACGTTCGATGCGCTAGCGCTCAACGCGCCCATCGCCGTGTGGGTATCAATCCAAATCGCTGAATTACCAAACACCGTCATCCACAAGAAGTTAAAGGTCGCGGGAATCAATAACACGCCAATAATAAACTCACGTAAGGTACGACCACGTGAAATACGCGCAATAAACATCCCAACAAAAGGCGCCCAAGAAATCCACCACGCCCAATACAGAATCGTCCAACCTTGATACCAGCCTTCTGAATTGGCTGCCTCATAAGTAAAGTTACGGAAGGTCAAATCGACGATATTCGACAAATAATTACCGATGTTTTCACTGAATGCGCCCAGCAAATACAGCGTCGGCCCCGCAATCAACACAAACCCCATCAAAGCGATAGCCAGGCCCAAATTCAATTCACTTAAAATCCGTACCCCTTTACCCACCCCCGAAGCGGCCGACAAGCCAGCCAAAAACACCACCGCCGCAATCAAAGCCAACTGCATAGGCAAACCGCCAAAATTCCAGCCAGTTACATGCGTTAAACCCGCCGACAATTGCATCACACCGTAACCCAAGGTCGTTGCAATACCGAAAATCGTACCGCACAGCGCAAACACATCGACCGCATGCCCCCACGGGCCGTTAATTTTGTCTTTTAAAATCGGGTAAAGGCCAGAGCGAACCGTCAGCGGCAAGTTATAGCGAAAGCCAAAATAAGCGAGTACCAGCCCAACCACGCCATAAATCGCCCAAGCATGAATGCCCCAGTGAAAAAAGGTCACCAACATCGCTTCGCGTGCGGCGGCAGGCGTGCCAACTTGTGCCGTAGGCGGGGCAATCAAGTGCTGTATCGGCTCGCCAACCCCGAAATACATTAATCCTACGCCCATACCCGCTGCGAATAGCATCGCAATCCAAGATGAGAACTTAAATTCAGGCTCGGCATCATCGGGACCAAGACGAATTTTGCCGTATCGGCTCATCGCAATCCCGACCAACAGCGTCACAAAAGCGGCCACCGCAAGCGTATAAAACCAAGAGAAATACTGCGTAACCCAAACTTTACTCGTAATAAAAATCTGCTCCGTATCACCCGGAGAAAAAATCGAAAACATCAACAGCGCCAGCACAAAAATCAAACTCGGTATCACCACTGGCCAACACAATGTACTTCGATTTACGAAAGTAGACGTCGTCATCCGCCGCTCCTTTTATATCAGAGTCAACACCTTAACATCCTGAAATCGCATGACCAACGCACTATGTACATTATTAAAAGTAAATAGTTCGCATTGTTTGTGTTCAAAGCTGCACATAAACAGCAAACAAAAAAAACGCCGTCATGACTGCGGCGTAGATCACTAGCTAAGCATTAACTCAATAATGCGGCGGAATTTCATCGAGCAAGCTGCGCGCGCCCTGCTCTGGCACCGCGCTACGCTCCTGTAGATAACGAATATCTTGGCGTAATTGATCAATTTGTTGCTGCTGCCGCGCGATAATTTGATTCAGATCGTCGAGCAAGTCGTCTTGCAAAGCAAGACGGATTTCTAATTCGGTAATGCGCGACTCCATGATCACTCCAGAAAACGAAAACAATCGCAGATGATACTCAGTTTAAGAAACTGCTACGGATTTTTTCCAACTCACCACTTTTCTCCAACACGCTAAATGCCTCAGAAAAGCGCTGAAACAGCTTGGGATCCACTTTGGGATTAAACGCAAAATAGCAGCCCAAGCCCTTTTCCAAGCGAAGCGTGGGCTCAAGATCATCAACAGGCAGCTTCAATTTTCTAGCGCTCGCATAATGCGACACGATCATCCCGACCGAATAATCAAATCGCCCAGCAAACAATTTTCGCGTATTGCGATCTTCATCCAGGCTCAAATCGAGCTTGTCCTCTTTAAACCCCTTGCTCAGCAACAAACCATTGCCCGCCGAGCCACGCGGCGCCCCCACTCGATATTGCTTGGCTTGCTCCACAGTGCTGGCCACCACATCTTTACGGCTTTTCAATTTAATCAGCCAAATCTCGCATTCATCAAATGGCCCAACCCACAAAAATTTGCTCTCGCGCTCAGGCGTACGCACTGTGGTGTAAAGCAAACTATTGTCCAACGCTTGATTTGCCTCGACCGCACGCAACCACGGATACACTTTACGCTCGATTTTCAAACCTGTTTTGCTACTAATACGATCAATAATTTCATTCGCCAAACCTTTATGCTGGCCGTTTTCGGTGTAATTAAATGGCGCAAATTCCTCGGTAAACCCAACTAAATCGGTAGCTTGCGCCACATCAAGCCACGCAGCACACATTAGCACCAAAAATTGATATCGCATCGCTGCGCTCCTGAATTGCTTAGCTTTCAGCTTAGACCTTACAAGGATTCAATTTCCATCTCTAAAATGCTAAACGGTAGAGATTTTTATTCTCTTGCGCATCACCCCAACAAAGCGAATGTGACCTCGCGTAGTATCAAACATGACGATAACTAAGCACTTACATTACAATCAAAACTCACTCTTACCGCCCTGCCACCATGAACCCGCACATCGTATTAATCGAAGACGAACCCGCCATCGCCGACACGCTGCGCTTTGCGCTGGAGCGTGATGGCTTTAACGTCACTTGGTGCGCGCTGGCTCGGGAAGGCGAGGCCGCCGCGCAGCACGCCGATTTAGTGATTTTGGACATTGGCCTGCCCGACGACAGCGGGCTGGAAGTCCTGAAACGCGTGCGCAAAAATAGCGAAATACCCGTGCTACTACTCACCGCCCGCGCCGAGGAATTTGATCGGATTTTGGGTTTAGAACTCGGTGCCGATGATTACGTCGTCAAACCGTTTAGCCCCCGTGAAGTGGCTGCACGCGTCAAAGCGATTTTAAAGCGCAGCCAGAAATTAACCACGTATAGCCAGCCAAGCATTGATGACCAATTATTTCAGCACGATACCCAAGCCAAACGAGTACAGTTTGCCGGGAAAAGTTTGGCTCTCACGCCATCGGAATATCGCCTGCTGATTACACTACTCGCGCATCCCGGCCATGTATTTAGCCGCAGCCAATTGCTCGACGCGCTGGGCGAAGCGGCTGAGGACAGCTTCGAGCGCACCATCGACAGCCACATCAAAAGCCTACGCGCCAAACTGCGCGCCATCCGCCCCGACCTCGATCCGATTGCGACGCATCGTGGGTTTGGGTATGCGTTGGAGAAAAGCTAATCCGTTTTACATAGACAATCTTTATTTTAATCAAAGTTCTTCAAGAATATTCATAGGCATTATTTTCTAGGCTAATAAAAATGAGCAAACTAGCAGAAATAAAATTAATCTGTTGTCACTTCACTAAAAACCTAGCTTACTTTCGTGCTAGTGACAAACAAAAATTCCTTAGATATGACTTCTTAAGATTAGCGAATGGAAATTTTGCCGAGATTGCAATATTAGAATTTTGCAAATTATCTGGTGGAAAAAATGAAAAATATAGATGGCAAAAAATAGTAACAAACCAAGAAGATTTCAAGAAAAAAATCGAAGAAGAAACAAATCTTAACCTTATTCAATTCGAAGCGTATATAAAGACAATAAAAGACTATCGTGACAAGTACTTATCACACTTTGATGAAGACACGAATATTAAACTACCAAATCTTGAAACTGCTGAGAAATTCGTTTGTTTGTATTACAACTACACTATAAGAGAGCATGGAGTTGGTTTATACCCTAAAGATATAAGTAAATTTTACAAAGAATCGTTTGAAGAAGCGGTGCATTTACTAAATAATCATTTTTCTCAAAGCCGGTAGATATTATTTAGCTTCATCAAACTTATTTACGAAGTTTAATACTAATCACTCACCGCCTCACAATTTTCTTTTTAAAGCCTTTCCCATGCGCTTTTCACTTCGGATTTTCTTTGGTTATTTCCTGCTGGTGAGCTTGCTAGCGGCCTATGTGCTAAGTTTGGTAAAAGAAGAAATCAAGCCTGCGGTGCGCCAATCCAGTGAAGAGGTGTTGGTCGATACGGCGAATTTGCTGGCCGAATTGATTCAGCCCGATTTTGTCGCGGGGCGACTCGATGATGGGCGCTTTGCGCGGGCGATGCAGCAATTTGCGGCGCGTAATCCGCAAGCCAAAGTGTGGGGTGTAGATCGGAATAAGACGTTTTTACGCGTGTATGTGACCGATGCGAAGGGTATTGTCAAACTCGACTCAAGCGGGCAATCGATTGGTCAAGATTACAGCCAATGGCGCGATGTGCTACTCACGCTGCGCGGCGAGTACGGTGCGCGCAGCACGCTGGCCGATGCCAAAGATCCCCTCTCGACCATCATGCACGTGGCCGCGCCGATCAAGGACGGCGAAAAAATCATCGGTGTGCTCACCGTGGCGCGCCCCAATTGGGCAATGCAGCCGTTTATCGAGCGCTCAGAAGGTAAATTGTGGCGTGCAGGACTGGTATTGCTGATCGTCGGCCTTGGAATCGGCGCGCTATTTTCATGGTGGCTCAGCCACGGGATTACCCGATTAACGCGCTTTGCGCAGGATGTGAGTGCGGGACAAGCCGCGCCAGTGCCCCGCTTTGTGGCCAACCGCGAACTGACCAGCCTAGCCACTGCGCTGGGCGCGATGCGCGATCAGCTCGACGGCAAAACGTATATCGAAAATTACGTGCACGAACTAACGCACGAATTGAAATCACCACTGGCTGGCATTCGCGCATCGGCCGAGATTTTGCACGACGATCTAGCTGCTGCCGATAAAACGCGGTTTTTGCAGCATATCGATACCGAAGTCGCCAGAATGCAGCATATTGTCGATTATTTGCTGCAATTGGCCTCGCTTGAGGCGCGCAATGAATTGCAGGATACGCAAATTATTAATTTGCACGAATTGATCACACTGCAAATCGACGCGCTGCGTAGCCAAGCCGATGAGCGCACGGTTGAACTTGATGTGCTTGAAACAGGGTTCGTGCTCGGCGAAGCATTTCTTCTCGGCCAAGCACTGCGCAATGTGCTGCAAAACGCGATTGATTTCACACAGCGCGATGGCAAAATTTGCATACAACTCAAACACACTAGCAACGGTATTGGCTGGCAAGTCAATATTTATAATGATGGCAAGCCAATACCTGACTATGCACTGAATCGACTATTTGACCGCTTTTACTCATTGCCACGCCCGAACGGGCAAAAAAGCACTGGCCTTGGTTTGGTACTGACGCGAACCATCATCCAATTGCATGGCGGGCAGATTCAGATTGCGAATGCTGAGCAAGGCGGTGTCATTGTGCGTATCGAATTACCTACGGCCTAACGTCTCCACACAATCTCCACATTTCCCGCATTTTCCCTCCACATCAGCGCGGCACACTGCAGCGGTCGATGTACAACTACAAGGGGAATGCGATGAAAATGCAATGGAGAATCGTCACGCTGGTGGCCTTATTACTCGGGATGTTGTTTGCACTCAATTTGGTGCGCGGTTTGGTGTTTGAGCGGCAACAGCGAGCGCAGGAAGTACGCGCCGAGATTGCGCAATTTAGCGCGGGCGAGCAAACGGTGAAGGGGCCATTTTTGGTATTGCCGCTCACCGAAACCGTCGCCACTTTAATCGAAAAACAAACGCCAGAAGGCAAAATCAGCGAATGGCAGCAAACACAAAACCAGCGCAATATTATCCTCAGCCCCGAGCAATTCGCGGCCAATGGTCGATTGGCGGTAGAGAGCCTCAAACGCGGCATTTTTGAAGCGCCCATTTATCGCAGTGATTTAATCTTGAGCGGTAAATTTGCGTTGCCCGCACGCAGTGATTTCGAGCGCACCACCAGCTCTAGCCGCGAAAAAATCAGCACGCAATGGGGGCAACCGTATCTCACCTTAAGCTTGTCGGATGTGCGCGGGATTCAAAATTTACATGGCACGCTGGCGGGAACATCGATGACGTTTGCACCCGGCACGGCAGGCGCAATGGGTAGCGGCGTACATGCGCCGATCACGTTGAGCGAAGCGGCGCACAGCGTCGACTTCAAACTCAATCTCAAACTGGGCGGCACCACGCAGCTATTAATTGAGCCGATTGGCAAGGAAAGCCATGTGGCGTTATCGGGCAATTGGCCGCACCCGAGCTTTAGCGGCAATTTTGCGCCGGTAGAACGCTCAGTGACTGCGCAAGGCTTTACAGCACGCTGGCAAACCAGCCAATTGGCGACTGGCGGGAGCAATACCAACGCGAAATGCGGTGAGTCTGCCTGCCCGAGCGCTTCATTGGGCCTGCGCTTGATCGATCCGGTTGATCGCTATGTGCTCAATGAGCGGACATTAAAATATGCCGAACTGTTTGTGCTCGTGCTATTTGGCGCGGTGTTTTTGATGTCGGTAATGAGAAAAATCGCGATTCATCCGGTGCAATATGCGCTAGTTGGTGCAGCATTAGCGCTGTTTTTCTTGCTGACTTTGTCTTTGTCTGAGCATTTAGGATTTAACAAAGCATACTGGATTGCGGCAAGTGCTTCGACACTGCTGCTCGGCTATTACGTCAGCTTTGTGCTGGCAGCGTGGCAGCGCGGCGTTGGTTTTGCCGTCGTGCTTGCTGCATTGTATGGCCTGCTGTTTGGGATTTTGCAATCGGAAGACATGGCTTTATTGATGGGTAGTTTGACCTTGTTTGGCTTACTCAGCGGCGTGATGGTGTTAACGCGTAAACTCGACTGGCAAGGATTGAGCGCACCGACAACACCAACATTCAAAGCCGAATGATGTGTGTTGAAATGTAGCAGCGCATCCACAACCATGGGTATATTAATAGCGTTATTGTTAATCAAGGCATAAATTGATATACCCAATAGATAGCTAATTCATGCTCACCACAAAAAGCCCAGTTTATTCTGGGCTTTTAGACATTTTAAATTCAAGATACTCAACTAAACTGGGATACGCGACTAGCAAGCCTTCACATCCCCATCCTATTTTGGAGTGTTTAAAATGCAATTGGATACACGACGTTCATTTTTACAAGCCAGTCTGCTGACTGGCTTTGCCTTGGCGGTACAGCCGGTGATGGCTTCGACAATACAAACCGATGCGGCAGGGCTGGATACCGGTTGGGTAAAAATCGGTGAGCTGCCCGCGTTTCAGGCTCGACCTAACAATGCCAGCGGCCCTTTGCCGACGATTATTGTCATTCAAGAAATTTTTGGCGTGCATGAGCACATTCAAGACCTATGCCGCCGCTTGGCCAAGTTGGGCTACTTGGCGATTGCCCCTGAGTTATTTTTCCGCCAAGGCGATCCACGCACGTTTACCGATGTAAATCTATTGATCAAAGAATTAGTCAGCCAAGTACCCGATGCGCAGGTGATGAAGGATCTAGATGCCGTGGCGGCATGGGCGGCGCAAAATGGCGGCGATCCAGCGCGCTTGGCGGTCACTGGATTTTGCTGGGGGGGGCGCATTACTTGGCTGTATGCCGCACACAATCCCAAAGTGGCGGCAAGCGCGGCATGGTATGGTCGCCTCACTGGCGCGCCAAGCGCCAACAACCCAGTGCATCCAGTCGATATTGCGAAGCAGTTGAAGTCGCCTGTATTGGGATTGTACGCAGGGAAAGACCAAGGCATTAGTTTGGAATCGGTAGAGCAAATGCGCCAAGCCTTAAAGCGCCAAGCACAGCCTTTCAAATTGGTGATTTATGACGAGGCTGGCCATGGTTTTAATGCCGATTATCGTCCGAACTTCCACCCCGCCGCCGCGCAAGACGGCTGGAAAACGATGTTGGCTTGGTTTAAACAATTTGGCGTCTAAAACCTAAGTCGATTCCGCTTTATCCACCCGCGTCACCAACAGTTGGTCGATTTTGTAATGATCAATATCGACCACTTCGAATTTAAACCCGGCATGAATGACACAATCGGTGCGCTTCGGTACTTTGCGCAGCACGTACATCATAAAACCAGCGATGGTCTCGTATTGATCGTCGTCGGGGAAGGTATCAATCTGCAAGACGCGCTCTAAATCGCCAATCGCGGTAATGCCATCGACTAGCCACGAATTAGCATCGCGCTGCACGATTTGCTCTTCGTCCGGGGCGATGTATTGGTCACCCATCAGCATACCGGTGATGTCGTTCATCGTAATCAGGCCCACCACCAGCGCATATTCATTAATAATCAGCGCAAAATCTTCACGCGCGGTTTTAAAATGCGCCATGATTTCCGCCAAAGTGAGCGATTCCGGCAAGATCAAGGCATTACGTAGCAGGCCATCGCCGCGCAGCGAAATACTCTCGCCACGCAGCACATTACTCAAAATATCTTGCGAATCAACGTAACCAATCACCTGATCGATATTGCCCATACAGACCGGAAATTTGGCGTGCGGATTGGCGAGGATCTTATTCTTGATGAGTTCATCGCTTTCAAGTCGGTCAATCCAGACGATATTTTCCCGCACAGTCATGCTCGATGGTGCGGTACGTTCTTCCAGCTCGAAGACGTTTTCAATCAATTGATGCTCTTGTTTGGCGACCACCCCAGCCAAAGCGCCTGCGTTGGCCAATGCCAAAATATCATCAGTCGTGACATCATTCATTCGCGCCGCAGGTAAACCGAGTCGATCAATCACCCAATTGGACAAACCATTAAAAATCCACACTAAAGGACGCAGACAAGTGACGCAAAATAAAATAGGTCGAACAATCCGCACCGCAACCGCTTCAGATGCCACCATGCCGATCCGCTTAGGAATCAAATCCGCCAATAAAATAAACACCGAAGTTACAATCACAAAAGAAGCGACCGAACCCAAGCTCTGCGCAGTTTCTACCTCAACATAAGAACGCGAAAAATTAGTCACCACTTGTGAATAAACGCTTTCACCCAGCACACCGGCCAAAATCGCCACCGCATTGACGCCAATTTGCACCGCAGTAAAAAAATGCCCCGGCTGCGCTTGTAGACCCAACACCAAATCGGCACGTTCGTCACCATCATCGCGCATTTGCTCCAATTTGAGTTTGCGGCTGGCGGCGAGTGAAATTTCGGAAATCGATAGGAAAGCACTAAACGCAATCAATAGTGCAATTAGCAGCGTACTACTTAATAGACTCATTCGAACTCATTCCTTTCGGGCGTCACACACGCAGCATAACGACTTTCAGCTTAAATCAACAGTAAAAAATTAATACAAAGTAGACGACAATATCAATATTAAATCTTACTTTAAAATAATTTTATATAGAGGAATACAGCGGCATCGCACAGACTAAATCATTTAGATTACAAAAATCAGGCCGCCATTCGATAACTCAACAAACTAGCATTTAAAACCAAGCGATTTGTACATAATGGTCGAGCAATAAAGCGGAAAATAAATAAGCTAAATAGCGGATTGAATAGCGAAATAACGCTTTGGCCAACTCGTCATTTGGCTGTCGATACAACTGCCATGCGCGACGCAAAAAACCCAAATTCAGCACCAGCACTGCGCTCAAATACAGCACCGCTGAAAATCCCAAGGCCACTGGCAACAGCGTTGTTGCAGCCAAAATCCATGAATACAGCCAAATTGCCAGCCGCGTAAATGGCGCGCCATGCGTCACGGGCAACATCGGCAAACCAGCTCGGCGATAATCATCCAAGCGATACAGCGCCAACGCCCAAAAATGCGGCGGCGTCCATGCGTAAATAATCAAAAACAAAACCGCCGCCTCAGGCGGCACCGAATTACTCATTGCCGCCCAACCCAGTACCGGCGGCATCGCACCAGCTGCACCGCCAATGACAATATTTTGCGGGGTTCTCGGCTTTAGCCACTGGGTATACACCACTGAATAAGCAAAGAAAGTGGCTAGCGTGAGATACATCGTTAATAAATTAACGAACAACGCCAAAATTAACAAGCCCACTAGCGCACAAAACATTGCGTACAGCGCCGCCAGCTGCCACGACAGCACACCCTGCGGTAAAGGGCGCAGGTGCGTTCTCACCATCAAAGCATCGCGCTTACGCTCAAACACACAATTTGCCGCAGCAGCCCCAGTCGCCACCAATCCGATACCCAAATTCGCCGCCAGCATCACCGGCCAATTGCGCACATCCGGCACGGCGAGCAGCATGCCAATCAAAGCACAAAAGACAATTAAAGCGACCACACGCGGCTTGCCCAGCCGAAATAAATCAATGCCGCGATGAGACGCAATCAGCGTGGCGCTACTCATAATGGACTCCTGACCATGTTAGCTGGCAAAGTCGACGCTAAGCTTGGCCGTTCAATGGCGCGCGGCAGCAAAGCGTAGCCATACACCAGCACACTCAACAACAACGCAGCACCGCCGTTGTGGGCAACCGCCAACCATAAAGGTAGCGCGGCCAACACATTAGCGATGCCCAAGCCCACTTGCAGTAACAAAGCCGCACCAAGCGCCAGCGCCAAACTCGGCATTAAAGTGCGTAATTTGCTAATCAAACCACCCAGCACACACAACACCAGCACAGCGCCAACTCGGTGTAGCCAATGAATCGCGGCCAAATGATCCACCGTCAACAGCACGCCGCTCACATCACGCCCCAAATCGCGATCCGGTCGCATTGCCGCCATCAAGCCTTGCGGTGGCGACAATTGCCCTTGGCAGAGCGGAAAATCATTGCAGGCCAAACCGGCATAATTGGTCGAAACCCAAGCGCCCAGCATAATTTGCGCGAATACCGCGACTAAAGCAGCAAAAAACCAAGGTCGTAG
Source organism: Deefgea chitinilytica (assembly GCF_016881405.1). GTDB lineage: Bacteria > Pseudomonadota > Gammaproteobacteria > Burkholderiales > Chitinibacteraceae > Deefgea > Deefgea chitinilytica. The sequence continues at coordinate 160,490 of NZ_WOFE01000003.1, read as the reverse complement.
CCCCGATAAAATCGCATGAGGCTGAGTAAAACACCGTGCAAATAGTGCGAGTAATACGGCCAGTAACGTCATCCCACCAAGCAAATGCGCGGTCACCACGGCAGGCATCAGCTTTAAAGTCACTGTCCACATCCCCAGTAACGCTTGGAATACAATCACTGATACTGGCAACACGATAAACCACCAAGGCACAGCAAAACGCTCACGCTGCGCGAACAAAGTGAAGCTAAGAACCAATACCAACAAGCCCAAAATACCCGCAGCGTAGCGATGGCTCATCTCGATCCAACCTTTAATTGATTCCACTTCACCCGCAAACCGCTGCTGTGCCAACTCGATTTCATGGGCTTCGTCGGGTGCAGTCAGTTGCCCGTAGCAGCCTGGCCAATCGGGGCAACCTAAACCTGCGTCCGACAAGCGCACATAGGCACCGAGCATAATGAGTGCGAATGTCCAAATGATGATCAATCCAAATAAAACCTTTGTCTTCATGTCATCACCATCCATTCTGCGAGAATCTAACCTAGACCACGGTTATTTTTGAGAATTTTGCCAATTTCTTGAATCACTTTCTGCCGCCCATCCACTTGCGACAATTGCGCGGGGGTATAAAAAATCACGGCATTGCCGTGTGGATCGATTAAGTAAATACCGAGCGCAAACTGAGGCGGTAAAGCCAAATCACACGCGGCAACGCTACGAATCCGATGCCGCTCTTTACCTTGGGCGGTTTGCAATTGCTGGACACTTTGCGCAAGCGCTTTTACTTGTGTTGAGCAACCAGCCGGATCATACGCAAGCAAGCGCCATTGCGTATCATGCTCAATGGCTGGCTTGGCCAACAGTCGCCCATAACTTTGGCCGCCCTGCACCTCGCCACGACTCCACACCCATTGCGCTAACACAATGGGTGCAACACAAAGCAGCAGTATAGCCAGCAAAGTCAACCTTGACCTAGTCTTGAGCGACATACACAGCCTTTGTGGCGCGATAAAACCGTAGCCACAGAAAAAATCCAAGTCCGCTCATGCACCACCAGCTCAATGCATAGGCGAGATGTCGCTCAACGGCTAACGGTGGATTGGTTTTCAGAGCTTGTATACCCAGCGGTGCTTCGGTGGCGATGCCATACGCGACGGGCAGTGGTAAATGCGCCCATGCAGCAAAGCGGCCAAAATCCAGATTTTGGAATACCCGCCCTTGAATCACCGCGTCATCCAGTTCAAAAAAGCGCGGTAAAGGTTGCACCACAACACGTGGCAAGCCCGTGGCAAGCGGCGGATTGATACGCTCTCCTGGCGACCACCACCCGCGATTCACCATAATGATGCTGCCATCTTTAAGCTGAAATGGCGTAATCAAGTGATAACCCACTCGCCCATCGAGCACCCGTTGATCAAGCATGATTTCGGCCTGATTCAGCCATTGCCCCTCCAGCCGCAACACACGCCAAGGCGGCGGAATGCCTTGCGACCATGTCAATTCTGGCAAGGCTTGCTGTGCAGTAATTTCATTCAGCAAGATTTGTTTTTGCTGTGCACGCCACAACTGCCACACGCCCAACATCACCGTGAGCAATACCAATCCGGCTAATGAAAGCAAAGCTGCATATTGCCGCTGGCGCAAAACCTGGCGGCTTGGCCTAGTCTGATGCAAAGGGGGATTACTTATGAAAATCGTCGTCATCATTGTGCTCCTTGCCATCATTGTGCTGATGGGCCAAGCCTTAACTCGGCTAATCCGTGGTGCTTCGCAGGGCCTGCTGTATGCATTAACTTGGCGCATTGGGCTGTCCATCGCGCTGTTTTTATTTTTAATACTAGCGGGCTTTATGGGCTGGATTCGACCCAATGTATAGACGGTGAAAAATAGCTTCTTAGCGTGAAAACGCTTTCTTTTTGGCCAAGTTCTGCTAAAAACCTCAACAGCCTCTAAAGCCAATACACCAAGATAAACAGCAGCAACCACACCACATCGACAAAGTGCCAATACCAAGCTGCGGCTTCAAAACCGAAATGATGCTGCGGCGTAAAATGCCCGCGTTGAACACGCAACCACATCACCGCCAAAATGAGCGTACCGACCAAAACATGCAGTCCATGAAAACCTGTGAGCAAATAAAACGTTGCGCCATAGGCACCAGACGCGAGCGTAAGATTGAGTTCATGCCACGCATGCCGATATTCATACGCTTGTAAACTCAAAAAAAGTGCGCCCAATAGCACTGTGATACCTAAACCTAAGCTCAATTGATTCCGTTTTTGGGCGATTAATGCCCAATGCGCCCAAGTCAACGTGGCCCCAGAGGTCAATAAAATCGCGGTATTGAGCGCTGGCAAACCCATCGCACCCATCACCTGATAGTCTCCGATTTTCGGGCCCGTTGCTGTTGGCCAAGCGGCGCTAAATTGCGGCCAAAGCAGCTTTTGCGTTTCACTTGCAAAGCCCAATTCGGGCACAGAAATCATCCGCGTATAAAATAAAGCACCAAAAAAAGCAGCAAAGAACATCACTTCAGAGAAAATAAACCAGCTCATTCCCCAGCGAAATGAATAATCCACCTGTGGCCCGTAATGACCCGCCTCGGACTCTTTGACCACATCACCAAACCAGCCCACCAGCATCCATAAGAAAATCGCAAACCCGAGCAATAGACTCCAATTCCCAATCCGCATATGATTCATGCTGAATGCCGCACCGAAACCGATAAAAAACAAAGCAAGGGCTCCGACGATCGGCCAGCGTGATGGGGCAGGCACATAATAGTGCGCATCATGAACGATAAAATCGTCGTTCACGTTCTCGATTAAGCTCTCCGTCGATTCCACATTCATCATCCACCCCCTTGTACGACGAGATAGCGCGCCACAGCAAACAACAGCCCCGCCAACAGCAAAGCACACAACAAGCCAATCACGACGATATGCCAGACTTTCATCGGCACCTGCTCCGCATTTTTACGGCTTCGCACCCCAAAAAATCCGGCCAATACGGCCTTTAGCGCGGCGATGAGCGAATTATTCATTTACCCACCGCCTGCAAGGTATACGATAAAGTCGCGGCGCCCATTTCAACGGGCAATTGGTCAGCCACTAACAGCACTACCGTCACTTCGCGCCGCTCATTGACTTGCAGCAGCAATTCATCAAAACAAAAACATTCCAACTTTTGCAGCAATCCTGCCGCGCGGACTGGCGCGAAGCTAGGAATGGCGCGTAATTTGAGCGGCTGATCCGAGGTATTCACCAGTAAAAAACGTGCTTTCACAATGCCGCCAGCTTTGGCCATTTGCACGGCATCCAAAGCTTGAATCGTCGCAGGGACGCCACTGGCAACATTGGCATCAAACTCAACACGCAATGCCGCACCCGATTGCACAATCGACGCTTGCGCTTGATCGATGCCTAAGGCTTTGCAAAACGCCGTATATAACGGCGACATCGCATAGCCAAAACCAAACATCAGCAGCGCAATCACTGCTAATCGAATCGCTAACTTTTGATTGCGGTGCGCCAAGCTAGACATGCTCTTCTCTTGATGTATGTTCTTCTAAGCCATATTTATAAGTGAATGCAGCGTATTACCCATTAAAAACAATCTGCCTAACGATGACTAAAGCAAAAAATGCCATCGCCAACAAAGCCAGCTTCAACGCAGTTTTTTGATTGGCACTCATGTTGAATGCTCCACACCTTGCGCACGTAATCCCCGCTGCACGGTCGCCAAATCAGGCGGCGTTTCCCACGTGTGATGCGGTGCAGGCGAAGCGACTTCCCACTCCAGCGTATTGCCGCCCTCCCAAGGCGCAGCGGGTGCAGGGCCAACGCCGCCACGTATGGTGTGAATGACATTAAATAAAAAGAAAATCTGCCCCAGACCAAAGCAAAGTGCCCCCACGCTGGCAATGGCATTAAAGTCGGTAAATTGCAGGGCATAATCGGGGATTCGGCGCGGCATCCCAGCAAGACCAAGAAAGTGCATCGGGAAGAACGTCACATTGAACCAAATCATCGACCACCAAAAATGAAACCGACCACGTCCTTCGTGATACATATTGCCGGTCCATTTTGGAAGCCAGTAGTATACGGCGGCAAACAAGCTAAACAGTGCGCCGGCGACCAATACATAATGAAAATGGGCTACAACATAATAGGTATCGTGCATCTGCGTATCGACGGGAGCGATCGATAAAATCAGCCCAGAAAAACCGCCCACGGTAAATAAACACACAAAGCCAATCGCGAACAGCATCGGCGTTTCAAACGTCATACTGCCCTGCCACATCGTCGCAATCCAATTGAAGACTTTCACCCCCGTGGGCACAGCAATCAACATCGTCAGAAACATAAAAAACAGCTGCGCCGTGGCCGGCATACCGACGGCGAACATATGATGCCCCCAAACCATAAACGACAAAATCGCAATCGAGCACGTCGCGTACACCATGGAGACATAACCAAACAAGGGTTTACGGGCAAAAGTCGGAATGATTTGGCTCACGATCCCGAAGGCAGGCAAAGCCATGATATAGACCTCGGGGTGGCCAAAAAACCAGAAAATATGCTGGAACAACACGGGGTCGCCACCACCCGCCGCTTTGAAAAAATGCGTGCCAAAATGCCGGTCAGTCAGCAACATCGTCACCGCGCCTGCTAGGACAGGCGCAACGGCAATTAGCAAATAGGCCGTCACTAGCGAGGTCCATGCAAACAGGGGCATTTTTAGCAAAGTCATCCCTGGTGCGCGCATATTGAGCACTGTCGTGATGATGTTAATTGACCCCATAATCGACGACAATCCTAGCAAATGAATGCTAAAAATAGCCAAATCCATCCCCATACCGCTTTGAATCGATAGCGGCGGATACAAAGTCCAGCCGCCAGCTGCTGCGCCGCCCGGCACAAATAAAGAGATAATTAGTAACGCAGCCGCTGGTGGTAATAACCAAAAACTCCAGTTATTCATCCGCGCAAACGCCATATCCGGTGCCCCCAACATCAAAGGCAACATCCAGTTCGCCAATCCCGTAAACGCCGGCATAATCGCGCCAAACACCATGATGATGCCGTGTAAGGTGGTCAGTTGATTGAAAAACTCGGGCTGCCAATACTGTAATCCGGGCTGAAAAAGCTCGGCGCGAATCCCTAACGCCATCACGCCACCGGTGATAAACATCGTAAAAGCAAACCACAAATACAATGTGCCGATGTCTTTATGATTGGTCGCGTACAGCCAGCGCTGCCAGCCACCGTGATGATGGGAGTCGGATCCGTGATCTGAATGCTGTAAAGTCTCTGCGCTCATCATTCGTCCTTATTTTCTCGCCGCACGAATTTCTGCTGGCATCACGATATCGGCCTGATTGCCCCAACTGGTACGCTGATACGTCAGCACCGCTGCCAGCTCAACATCCGACAAAGCCACCCAGCTAGGCATCGCATTTTTGCCCTGCAAAACCAGATTGATGTGCGCCGTTTTCGCGCCAGTGGCAATCTTGGACCCTGCGATGGCTGGATACGCCCCACCACCCATGCCATTGGCTTGATGACAAGCGGCGCAATTGGCTTCATACACTTGCTGACCACGGGCAATTAATTCACCCCGTGTCCATGCCTTATTCGGATCGTCTTTTGCGGCCTTAGCGCGAGCTTGCTCAGCCGCAATCCATGCAGAAAAATCAGCTTCAGACACTACTTTCACCACAATCGGCATAAACGCATGATCTTTACCGCACAGCTCAACGCACTGCCCTCGGTAGGTGCCGATCTTTTCAGCCTTAAACCACGTATCGCGAATAAAGCCGGGAATCGCGTCTTGCTTCACGCCAAACGCAGGAACACCCCAGCTATGAATGACGTCATTACTGGTGGTGAGAATGCGGATTTTTTTACCCACCGGCACAACAATAGGCTGGTCGACCTCAAGCAAATAGTGCTGACTTTTGTCATGCCCTGCGCCGGTAAAGTTTTCAATTTGCGCACGTGGCGTAGCTAATTTGCTTTTAAAACCGAAGCCGTGGTCGAGATAGTCATAAGCCCAAAACCACTGAAAACCGGTGGCTTTGATAGTGAAATCGGCACCGTGCGTGTTCTTTTGCGCCAAAATCACCCTAGCAGCAGGCCACGCCATCCCCAATAAAATCAGCGCCGGAATCAAAGTCCACAGAATTTCAACGAGGGTATTTTCATGAAAAGGTTTGGCATCATGGCCAAGCGATTTTCGGTGGCGCAAAATGGCATAAAACATAAAGCCAAACACTAAGAAAAAAATCACCAAAATCACCAGCATCAGCCAGCTATGCAAAGACTCAATTTGCCGAGCAATCCCAGTCACGGGGGCTTGGAAAGTCCAAATGGCATCCTGAGCCCACGTCGATTGCGTTGCGAATAAAACCATGAATGCCAATAGACGTCTGAACATTCGTCCATCTCCCGCTGACTGGTATTGTCACAGTAGCCGAGTTTTCACAACACGCAAGCCATTGAATTAAAAAGAAAAATTGTACATCGCAACAATCACCGCTTATCTGAAAAAACCGCAAAGTCCATTAACTACAGCTATCTAAATAAAAATCACTCATCGTTGTGATTTAGCTCTGAGGAGGGTGACATCATGGACTTGCATCTTAATGAACTAGACCAACACTTCAGCATGCCGGTAACTCGAAAAATAGCCATCAACCGACCTTTGGTTTGGCTACAAATGGGCTGGGCAGACATGATGAAACACCCCGCCCCGAGCTTGATGTATGGGGTCTTAATTGCGGTGATTGGTGGCGGCTTATTGCTGTTTTCACAGCAAAATCTCCATCTATTTACCACTGCAATTACAGGGTTTTTATTACTAGCACCATTAGGAGCGGCAGGAATTTACGAGTTAACCAGCGAACGTGAAGAAGGCCGCGAAACTTCATTTATGCAATCGATTCACGATCTATATAAAAACGGCGGGCAATTGGCATTTTTAGGGGTTATTTTAGCGATGGTGGCGATTGCTTGGGAACGCGCTTCGGCGATTTTGTTTGCGCTACTGGTACCAAGGCAAATTACCACGGCTGACTCCATTTTTGCATCGCTAACCGGGGAGCTGCTGCCGTTTACGATTATTTGGGCTATTTCAGGTTTTGTGCTGGCTTGTTTTGTATTTGCAGTGACCGCCATTTCAATTCCGATGCTTGCCGATCGTGAAGTGGATAGCGTGACGGCCATGATGACTAGCCTACGTGCGGTCGCGGAAAACATTCCCGCGATGACCGTTTGGGCCGCAATTCTAGTCGGGCTAACTGCAGTGGGCTTTGCCAGCTACCTCATCGGTTTAGTGGTGATTTTCCCCTTACTGGGTCATGCAACTTGGTACGCCTACAAAGAACTAGTTGAATAAAATTTCAGACATTGAGGAGCCTGACGGAGATTGCTGAACTGACTTTTAATCAAGCAACTCATCCTTTTTCGTGCTTTTAGTTGCACGATTTGGGGCAGAGACTAGAAACTGGTTGAGTAAAAATACATCGCCTCTGCATCTTGACGGAAATCAGAAAAACTGAGTCTGTGCGGGATAATCCCGATTTGGATGCATCACCTTACCCTTTAGCATGGCCGTTAGATTGAATGCAATCAACGGCCTTTTTTATGACTTCGGAGAATTTTCAATGCAATTTGAACTACGCAAACTAATGCTGGCCACCACGCTAGCCTTGCTTGCAGGCACAACGCTCGCGGCCAACAAAACTTTGATCTATTGCTCCGAAGCAAGTCCTTCTGGCTTTGATCCAACACGCCAAGTCACTGGCACTGATTTTGATGCCTCAGCCGAAACCATGTTTAATCGCCTGACTGAGTTTGAACGAGGCTCAACACAAATTCGCCCCGGTTTGGCCGAAAAATGGGATGTTTCTGCCGATGGCCTAACATATACCTTCACACTCCGCAAAGGCGTGAAATTTCATACCACCCCTTATTTCAAACCAACACGCGAATTTAACGCAGACGACGTTGTGTTTACGCTGCAACGCATGATTGATAAAAATCATCCGTTTAATAAAGCCGCGCCCGCGGATTTCCCATATGTTTCCGACATGAGCTTGGATACCAATATTGCCGCGATTGAGAAAGTCGACGCGCATACTGTTCGCGTCAAACTGAAAACGGTCGACGCTGCTTTCTTGCAAAACCTAGCAATGTCGTTTGCCTCAATCCACTCGGCTGAATACGCTGATCAGTTACTAAAATCAGGCAAAGCCAATCAAATCAATACCCAGCCAGTTGGCACAGGCCCATTTGTATTCAAATCGTACCAAAAAGACTCGAATATTCGTTATGACGGTAATAAAGACTATTGGCGTAAAGGCGAAGTACAACTGGATAAATTGATCTTTGCTGTCACTACCGACCCATCTGTGCGTTATCAAAAGCTACAAAAAAATGAATGCCAAGTAATGGCTTACCCACGCCCTGCAGATTTGAAATCGATTGAAGCCAATCCAAAATTAAATCTGTTAAAACAAGCTGGTTTTAACGTGGGTTGGCTCAGCTACAACGTTGAGCACAAGCCAATGGATAAGCTCGAAGTACGCCAAGCGCTCGATATGGCCATCAATAAGCCTGCGATTTTAGCTGCGGTGTACCAAGGTGCAGGCCAGCCAGCGACTAACCCAATGGCACCAACACAATGGTCTTACAATAAAAAATTGAAAGACGCGCCCTATGATCCAGTCAAGGCCAAAGCTTTGCTGAAAAAAGCCGGCGTGCCTGAAGGCACCGAAATCACGCTGTGGGCGATGCCAGTACAACGGCCATACAATCCAAATGCCAAACTGATGGCGGAAATGATTCAAGCCGATTGGGCCAAAATCGGCATCAAAGCCAAAATCGTTAGTTACGAATGGGGTGAATACATCAAGCGCGCCAAAGCGGGTGAACACGATTCATTGATGATTGGTTGGACTGGCGATAATGGTGATCCAGACAACTGGTTGGGCGTGAACTTGGGTTGCGAAGCGGTTGGCGGCAATAACTATGCACGCTGGTGCAATAAAGAATTCAATGACATGGTCGTCAAAGCACGCACACTGAGCAATCAAGCTGAGCGCACCAAGCTTTACGAAAAAGCCCAAGAAGTCTTCAAACGTGAACTGCCTTGGACAACGATTGCCCACTCTACGGTTTATCAACCGGTGAGCAAATCAGTGGAAGGCTTTAAAGTCAGCCCATTTGGTCTTAATTCATTTTACGGTGTGACTGTAAAATAATTCACTACTGAGCCCAACCCCACACAGGGGTTGGGTCTTTCTCTGCCTTATCGTCTAACCGCCCGTGCTGTCTTTCACGGGGAGAGTGCTTATGTTTAGCTTTATCTTCAAGCGCATCTCAGTGGCCATTCCTACTTTTTTGGGTATTACGCTACTGGCCTTTGCGCTGATTCACATGATTCCGGGCGACCCCGTGTTGCTGCTCGTTGGCGAGCGCCGCCTTGATCCCGAATTTTATCGCGCAGCAATGCAGCGCTTAGGTTTAGATCAACCTTTGTACGTGCAATATTGGGAGTATCTGCGCAATTTATTGCAAGGCAATCTCGGTGAATCGATGGTCACGCACGAACCCGTGATGGCTGAGTTTCTCAAATTATTCCCCGCCACCGTTGAGCTTTCGATCTGTGCGATGCTGTTTGCCGTCGTCTGTGGCTTAGCCGCTGGCATGCTCGCGGCAACAAAACGCGGCTCAGTCATTGACCATACCGTGATGGGTGCCGCACTCACAGGCTACTCGATGCCGATTTTTTGGTGGGGCCTGATTCTGATTATGCTGTTTTCGGTGCATCTGGGTTGGACGCCCGTTTCAGGCCGAATCGCACTTGAATACGATATTCAACCCGTTACCGGCTTTATGTTGATTGATAGTTTGCTTTCGGGCGAAGAAGGCGCATTCAAATCCGCCGTGATGCATTTGATTTTACCGTCGATTGTATTGGGCACGATTCCAATGGCCGTGATTGCACGGATGACGCGTTCGAGCATGCTCGAAGTACTGCGTGAAGACTATATCCGCACCGCGCGCGCTAAGGGTCTGTCGCGCTCGCGCATTATTCTGGTTCACGCGCTGCGTAATGCGCTGATGCCGGTCGTCACCGTGATCGGTCTACAAGTCGGCACGCTACTGGCTGGCGCAGTGCTCACTGAAACGATTTTCTCTTGGCCCGGCATTGGTAAATGGTTGATCGATTCGATCTCACGCCGTGATTACCCGGTCGTACAAGGCGGTATTTTGCTGATCGCCACAATGATTATTTTTGTTAATTTGCTGGTTGATATCCTGTACGGCGTTATCAATCCACGCATTCGTCACGCGAGGTAAGATCAGTATGAATGCGACGACCTCTACGACTTCGACCACCGACGTCGAAGTGCAATTTTCCCATCCGTCGCCGCTGACGGAGTTTTGGCAATCGTTTCGCGCCAACCGCGGTGCATTGATTGCCTTACTGTATTTCGTTTGCTTAGTATTAGTCGCAGTATTTGCTTCTGTGCTGGCTCCACACAGCCCTATCGAGCAATACCGTGATGCTTTTCTCAAACCGCCAGTCTGGGCTGAAGGTGGCTCGTGGCAGTTTATTCTCGGCACCGATGAAGTAGGCCGCGACATTTTGTCGCGCCTGATGCATGGCTCGCAATTATCACTCACGATTGGCGTGGTGTCGGTACTGCTATCACTGATTCCTGGCGTGATTTTGGGCCTGATTGCTGCGTTTTATCCGGGCAAAATTGGCGATGCCATTATGCGGCTGATGGACGTCATGCTGGCCTTGCCATCGCTCTTATTAGCCGTAGCAATTGTCGCAATTTTAGGTCCCGGCCTCACCAACACCATGCTAGCGATTGCGATTGTTTCACTACCATCGTATGTGCGCTTGGCGCGCGCTTCGGCGATGACCGAACTACACAAAGACTATGTCATCGCCAGCCGTCTCGCAGGAGCTAGTCAATTGCGTTTGATGTTCAATACCGTGCTGCCCAACTGCATGGCACCGCTGATCGTTCAGGCAACGCTCGGATTTTCGGCAGCGATTTTGGATGCCGCTGCGCTGGGCTTTTTGGGCTTGGGCGCACAACCGCCGCTACCAGAATGGGGCACGATGCTGGCCTCGGCACGCGATTACATCGAAAGCGCATGGTGGGTCGTCACTATGCCTGGCTTAGCGATTTTGATTACGGTGATTGCGCTGAACTTAATGGGCGACGGGCTGCGTGATGCACTCGATCCAAAACTAAAAAAACTGGCCTGAGGTCATAATGAGTTTATTAGACATCCGCAATTTAAATGTCACCTTCGGCAAGGGCAGCAATCCATTTCGAGCGGTTTCTGGCCTTGATTTAAGCATCAACACCGGTGAAATCATCGGTATTGTCGGCGAGTCCGGCTCAGGCAAATCGGTCACGATGCTCGCGATGATGGGCTTGATCGACGCGCCCGGCATTGTCACTGCCGATGCGCTAACCTTTGCTGGTCAAGACTTGATCGGCATGAAGCCCGCACAAAAGCGCCAAATCATCGGCCGCGATATCGCGATGATTTTCCAAGATGCACTCACCAGCTTGAACCCTGCGTATACCGTTGGCTATCAATTGATGGAAACGCTCAAGCAACATACCCCACTACGCGGTGCTGCATTAAGCGCACGCGCTTTGGAGTTACTCGAACAAGTTGAAATCCCTGATGCCAAATCACGACTCAGTGCTTATCCACACCAACTGTCAGGCGGGATGAGTCAGCGCGTGATGATTGCAATGGCGATTGCCTGTAAACCCAAGCTTTTAATCGCCGACGAGCCAACCACGGCGCTCGACGTGACGGTGCAAGCGCAAATCATGGACTTGCTAGTCAATTTGCAAAAGCAAAATGATATGGCGCTGATTTTAATCACCCATGATTTGGCAGTAGTCGCTGAAATCGCCGAGCGGATGGTGGTGATGTACGCCGGTGAAGTCGTTGAAACCAGCAAAACCGACGCGCTGTTTGCTGCGCCACGCCATCCGTACACACAAGCACTGCTGAGCGCGATTCCAGAGCACAGCAAAGGCGCACGCCGTTTAGCGACGCTCGCAGGTGTGGTGCCGGGACAATACGATAGACCCGTTGGCTGCTTGCTCAGCCCACGCTGCCCGTACGCGACGCAAAGCTGTATTGAGCAAAAACCACCACTAGTGCCCATAGCAGGTACCAGCGTGCGTTGCTTCACACCATTAGATTCTGACGGTATACCTAACCATGAATGAAATTATTCCTAATCCAATTCTGGTCGCCAAAAACTTATCGCGGCATTACCACGTCGGGCGCGGTTTTTTAAAAGGCACTGCCACAGTCAAAGCACTCAACGACGTGTCGTTTGAACTGTTTGCAGGTAAAACCTTGGCGGTCGTCGGTGAATCAGGCTGCGGTAAATCAACCTTAGCGCGCCAACTGACATTGATTGAAGAACCGTCATCGGGTCATTTGATAATCGATGACGTCGACATCGCGACTGCAGGCAAAACCGCACTGAAAGTACTTCGCCCGAAAGTGCAGATGGTGTTTCAAAATCCATTCGCCAGCTTGAATCCACGCAAAACCATCGGCGATATGCTGAGTGAGCCACTACTGCTCAATACGGAGTTGAACGCAGAAGAACGTAAAGCCCGCGTACACGAGATGCTTAAAACGGTCGGCCTGCGGCCTGAGCATTATCACCGCTACCCGCATATGTTTTCTGGCGGTCAGCGCCAACGGATTGCGATTGCGCGCGCGATGATGTTGCAACCGGCGGTGCTGGTTGCCGACGAGCCTACGTCGGCGCTCGATGTGTCGATTCAGGCGCAGATTTTAAATCTATTTATGGATTTGCAAGATCAGCTCGGTACGGCGTATGTGTTTGTTAGCCACAATCTCGCGGTGGTCGAGCATGTCGCTGACGATGTGATGGTGATGTATTTTGGTAGCACCGTTGAATACGGGCCGAAACAAACTATTTTCGAACAGCCACTTCATCCGTATACGCGCGCCTTAATGTCGGCAACGCCAGCGATCCGCGCCGAAAATCGCCGCGAGAAGATCAAACTCGTTGGCGAATTGCCATCGCCGATCAACCCGCCAACTGGCTGTACTTTCCACACCCGTTGCCCATACGCGAATACAGCGTGTAAAACGGCAGTACCAGAACTACGACCTTTTGCCGGTCGGATGATTGCTTGCCACCGCATCGAAGAAATTCAATAAGCCCGGTTGTGAAGGATGGCGAACCATGTCGCCATCCTCAGCATGGCCTACACAAACACAGCACACACGGCTTGATTAAAACTTAGTGCAAGCAATAGCCTCAGCAAGACATACAGTATTGATCTATAGGCATTGATAATTAAAGACTAGAGCAAGATACCCGGCAGACCTTGCCTTTCTAGTGCCGTACACGCCGTACAGCGCCACGACAAACATCAAAGCGAACCAACATACTCAAACACAGAGTCAGCTCAGTCGCCTTTTTACAAAGAGTCAAATTATCATACTGAGCAAGATGTTCAGCGCTTAAATAATAAAGTCATGCCATCACCGGCTGGCAACATCGCGTGTTCAACGCGTGGGTCATCACGCAGTTGGCGATTAAAGTCGTGCAAGATTTGTACACTCGCCGGATGATTGGGTTTCGGATTGGCGACACGGCCGCCTAAAAACATATTATCCAAAATGATAAGTCCGCCGGGGCGCACCAACTGCAAAGCAAAATCATAATAGGTTGGATAATACGGCTTATCCGCGTCAATCAGCATACAGTCAAACGTGCCAGAATGCCCTTCCGCAACCAGCGTTTCGAGTGAAAACACCGCCGCCTGTAATTTGAGCGTGATTTGCGATTCAACGCCGGCTTTTTTCCACCATTGCTGCGCAATTTTGGTAAATTCTTCGACTAAATCACAAGCAATCACCCGACCTGTTGGCCCCATCGCCAACGCAGCAGCAATCGAGCTATAACCGGTAAAAGTGCCAACTTCGAGGTATTTTTGCGCCTTAATCAAACGCAATAAGAAAATCAGCAACGCGCCTTGCTCTGGAGAGAGCTGCATTTTGGCTTGCTTATGCTGAGCTGTGAATTCACGCAATTCACCCAATATCGCCGGCTCCCGCAAAGCGGTACCCAAATAATACGAGCGCATTTCATCATTTAAAGAGAGCGTTTCACGAGACATGGCAATCAACACAACAGCAAAACGATGATTATACCGCGACTAGCCACCGGTTAAACGAGCTTGCAGCATCGCTAACTCAAAAGCCGTTTCGATTTCTTTTAAGCGCTGCTGGGCGTGTCGGCTTAAGCGTAATACCGAACGTTGCTCTGATTTGCTTTGACAAATCAACTGATGCAAGCGTTTGTGATAATGCAAAGCCTGTAAATTATCGCCCAAATCAACATACAAATAAGCCAATATTTCATGCGCTTCGATTCCTAGCGCAATCAGCTGATGATGCTCGCAAATTTCACACGCCACGCTCAAACACTCAACAGCATGTTCTTGTTCGGCTAGCTTTAAAAACGCACGCCCCAAAGCGAGCAAGGCATGGGCTTCCCCCCATGAATTGCGACACTTTCGATAAATACTATAAGCACGACTCAAAAATTCTTGCGACTCGGCATACTGGCCAAGTTCAAAACAGACCATCCCGCGGTAAAACACCACTTCACCTAGCCATGCCGGGCGGTCGTAGCCTGATTCGAGTGCTTTTTGCGCCTCATCCAGCGCTTGTTGTGCAAGCGTAAAATCGCGCAAGCGAAATGCATCAGCTGCAATATTGATATTGATCTCGGCATTCAAAGCCGCACGATTGAGAGTTTGCGCGGCTAACTGAGCCAGCTGATGATATTGAATTGCCTTGGTATAGTCCCCAAGCGCATAGTAGAACTTACCTATACCAATATACGCCAGGGTAGTACCTTGTACGTTGTGCTCTAAACCCGCTAATTCGAGCGATTTCAGCCACGCATCCAAGGACTTAAAATACGCCATCGCATCGTATAGCATTTGCCCCAACACGCGATAAGCCGAGGTCAAATCTTGATTCAATTGTTCGCGTTTTAAATAGCGAATTACTTCGTTTTGCAACCGAATCGCCGCTGTCTTATCAGCCTGCCGTTTCAAAACCCTTGCTTCTGTTTGCATCGCCAGCGCGATTTGCCGCGGAAGACGCGCTTTCACCGAATCCTGATAAAACTGTTTGGCCGCCGATAAAGCACCCGCGTAATCCAAATCGGCCAAGCGGACGATTTCATTACATTGCGCGATCAGGTCTTCATGGGAACGCTCAGGCATCATCGATCCCCATAAAACGCACGCAGTTTCGACCTGCGCCTTTGGCTGCATAGAGCGCCTGATCGGCTCGTGACATTAATTGCTCACAGGTTTGACCAGGCAGCCACGGCGCACCACCTAAGCTAATGGTGACTTCCAAGCCAGCATGCACCTCTTGCCACGGTAATTGCTCGATGACTCGACGCATCCGCTCGGCAATTTTGCCGATCATCGTTGCATCGACCTGCGTGACGATGAGCACAAATTCTTCGCCCCCATAACGCGCCAACATATCGCGTTCACGGGTCAATTTGCTCAGTGCCGCGCAACCATTGCGCAGCACAACATCGCCGATATGATGCGAGAAATGATCATTTACACGCTTAAAGTGGTCAAAATCAATCATAATAGCCCATAGGCTTTCTTGATTTTGCTGCGCCGACTGAATCAAGATCGGCAACCGCTCTTCAAGCGCACGGCGGTTATAGACTCCGGTTAGGGCATCGCGGTAAGCCGCACTCTCTAATGCCAACATTCGCCCAGATTCTTGATGCCGCTGCTGCTTGAGCTGAGTAACTTCCAATTCGGAGGCAAGTAGTTTAAGTTTCATTTCAATCAGGCTTAAACGCCGCGCATCCACCGCACTGAGTTTGCTCGCCGTCAGTTGCTGCTGCAACTTCATATAGTGATCGTGAAATCCGATGTGATGCATCATCGCATGCACATAATCGCCGCGTGCTTCATAGATTTGATACAGCTGGTGATGAATTTGCTGCAATAAGCCCAAACCATTAAATTGCGTTGCGTAATGCAGCGCTTGCTGCAAATCAGCCTCGGCACCTTGGGCGTCTTGCAAACTCACTTTTAAACGCCCCAAGCCAAGTAGATTGAGGGTTTGTCCCCATAAAAAACCAGCCTCAGCATTAATTTTAAGCGCCTGATTAAAGCTCGTTAATGCCAGCTCATTGTCATGCTGGGCGGCATGAATCATGCCTAGGTAATTGTAAATCTCAGCTTGCCAATCGCGTCGTAAAGGTAAAATCAACAAGGTTTGTGCGAACATCAAAATACGCTCGGCGAGCGAGTACTGCTCTAAGGTGACTAACACCGCAGCTAAATGCAAGCGAGCTTTACAACGTAAATCTTGATCAGCGCATAAATCAGCCCACTCGACCGCCAGCGTCAAAAAGTGTAAAGCTTTATTCGGCTCGGCGCACTGAACGTGTAGATCGCCCAAACCCAAATAAGCTTCAACGTAGCATTCACGTGCTTGGGCGCACAATGCACTTTGTAAAGCATCCAACCACAGCAAAAAGGCGGCATGAAATTGCCCCTGCATTTGCTGTGCTGTCGCTAAACTAATCAAAATTTCTGCTTCTAATTGCGGTAAAGCCAAGGGTTTAACGCGCTTGAGTGCGGCGCGCAATCGAGGGAGTGCCGTTTCTGCGGTCTGTAAAATCAATTGGGCCTTGCCAATCAAAAACTCAGCGTGTGCAAGCCCCGCAAGATAGTTAAGTTGTTCGGCGGCGGTATAGGCAGCTTGTGCGAGTTGGCGCGTTTCTAGGCAATTAACACGATACTGCGCCCGCGCTTTGTGCAACAAAGCGTCAATATCGGCGGTTGAGGTGACAGCAGCATCACTGAATTGGCTTATCTTCAAAACAAAAACCACACTAGGGTATCCCCATCAAGCCTCTCAAATATAAAGACCTGATGGCAATACCTCACTATCGATTGAGTTCCTGTAACAGTTCACGCAAACGATCGCTGTCTTCTGCATCCAGCATTTTCGCCACGATTGGTTTGATATAGTCCATTTCAGCAGACAAAATCAACTGTTTTACTTTCAGCAATTGAATCGGCAACATCGAAAAGCGGCGTAGACCAAGACCTAGCAATAAGCGGCTTAAGCTTGGATCACCCGCCATTTCTCCGCACATTGATACTGGCTTTCCAAGCCGATTGGCAGTGCTAATCACATGGTGCAATAGTTGAAGCACACCAGGATTGAGCGGATCGTACAAATGGCTTACTGCATCATCATTGCGATCCACCGCCAAGGAATACTGAATCAAATCATTGGTACCAATCGACACAAAATCCAAATGATTCAAGAAACTCCCCACCGCCATCGCTGCAGCAGGCACTTCAATCATTCCCCCCAGCTCAATTTGCTCATCAAACGCGATACCGTTGGCGCGTAAATCGGCCATCACTTCGTCTAAATGCGCCCGGGTTTGCTTTACCTCACTGATCGTCGAGAGCATCGGCAGCAGTAATTTAATATTGCCGTACGCCGAAGCCCGCAATAAAGCACGCAATTGAGTGCGGAACATTTGTGGCTCGGCCATACACAGCCGAATTCCGGTCAAACCGAGCGCTGGATTGGGCGCTTCGCTCTCCGATTGCCACGAAGGAATTTTGTCTTTGCCTAAGTCAACGGTACGAATAATCACCGCACGGCCTTGCATCGACTCGGCAACGGCTTTGTAGGCGATAAATTGCTCTTCCTCAGTTGGTAGGTCGTCTTCTTTTAAAAACAAAAATTCGGAACGGAATAAACCAATCCCTGATGCGCTATTTTCAAGCGCTAAATCACAATCTTCTGGCAATTCAATATTGGCAAACAACTCGACCGTAGTACCGTCAAGCGTCACCGCTTGGCTGGTTCGAATATCTTGCAGCGCATTTTGTTTGAGCTGCCATTCGCCCTGCCGCAGGCGGTACTCGGCCAGAATGGTTTCATCGGGATCAATAATCACGACACCGTTGATACCATCAACGATAATCAGCTCTTGCTCGCGGATCATCTCGCGTGCATGGCGCAAAGCCAGCACCGAGGGTAAATCCAAACTACGCGCTAAAATGGCCGTATGCGAGGTTACCCCGCCCACATCAGTAATAAAGGCGCGGTAATTGGTGTCTTTGAACAGCACCATATCGGTCGGCGACAAGTCGTGCGCCACCAAAATGCAATCATCACCGCCGCAATGCGGCGCATGAAAAATCGGCTCGTGACCGGCTAGCGTTTTGAAAATCCGCTCGGTCACTTGAATCACATCGGTGCGGCGCTCGCGGAGGTATTCTTCTTCAATTTCATCAAACTGTGCCAGCAACACATCAAGTTGCTGTTGTAACGCCCATTCGGCATTGCATTTTTGCGTTTGAATCAATTGAATGGGGTCTTTCGACAGCGTATGGTCGTTGAGCAGCATAATATGCAGGCTTAAAAACGCCCCCAACTCGGTTGGTGCATTTTCTGGGATGCTTCCCCACAACATCTCAAGCTCTTTACGCGTACTCCGAATTGCGTCTTCAAAGCGTGTGACTTCCGAGGCGATGGCCTCAGGGGGAATTTGATAATGCACAATCTCGATATCAGCTTGTGACACCAAATGAGCGTGACCGATGGCGATCCCGCCACCGATTCCCAAACCATGCAAAGTAATACTCATCCACTACCCTCCGCTCGGCGTTACCGCCACTGCCTTTGGCTCTTTGTCCAAGGTCAATATGATGGATTGCAAGTCGTTACGGCTTTACTCGCCTTCACCAAATTTATCGGCGATCAACGCAAGCAAAGCCGCCATTGCAGCTTCTTCATCCGGTGCATTGCTGGTTTCAATCGTAATTTTGCTACCCTTGCCGGCCGCCAACATCATCACACCCATAATTGATTTGGCATTGACGCGGCGTTGATTGCGGGTAATCCACACTTCACACTGAAACTGGCTCGCTAGCTGAGTCAGCTTACTCGATGCACGAGCATGCAGACCTAATTTATTAATAATTTCAACTTCTTGCTGCTGCATATGAAAACGCCCTTATCTTTTACTGCATCGATGGCGGCCTACACCACATTAAGCCGCCGACTCTGCCTGATTACTGCAATTCAAATCTCTGGTTGTATGGTCGGCAACATATACAGTACGCCTTCCAAACCCCCTGTAATCGCTTTGCTGACCGCTATATCAAGCGATTGATGACCATACGTTAATGCGCGCACCAGCATCGGCAAATTCACGCCAGCAACGGCTTCAACTTTGCCCGGCACAATCAAGCGATTGGCGATATTCGATGGTGTTCCACCATAAATATCGGTAAGTAATAAAACACCCGTGCCATCGTCTAATTCACGAATAAGGGCTTGTGCGCGCTGCACCAACTCTTCGGGGTCATCCGATTTGCTCACCGCCAGCTGCGCAAGCTGCGGCAAGGCGCGCCCCATGATGTGCTGAGCACAAGCAATCAGGGCTTCGCCCATTGTGTAATGCGTGACAATGATGATTCCGACCATGTGTGTTGGAGTCCTTTTACAACTGTTTGGGTCTATTGTCTTTGAATTTGCCAACCGCACTGCGGCGGCAGCAAACCCAACATCAACAGATCCTGCCTTGTGGGCCTTAAAATCAAGCTAGCTTTGTATAATATAACTGTTTTTAAACTTACGACATGTTCATAGTACCTAGACACATCGCTACAACAACTTGCAGTCAATGACTGATGCTGACTAAGCTAAAAGCGCTAACGCAGACGATAAAGATGCGGTGGTGGTATCAGCCATTTCAGCCGCGCTTGTAATTGCTCGGTGATATACACATCGCCATTCGCGGTAATCAGCAGCACTTCTTTGACACCAAAGCGAGCAGCATACTGTAGCGCTGTTGCAGTGCCGTTAATAAACATCGGCTTAGTCGCCACATCTGAAATCGCGCCGGCGTCTTGACTAGCAGAAGCCAACACCGTCGCGGCCTGCATCCCTTGCGCAGGCTGCCCAGTACGCGGATCAATAATGTGCGAGAAGCGTTTACCCTTGATTTCAAAAAAACGCTGATAATCACCCGAAGTACCAATCGCTTCGCCATCATTGAGCGCAATCGTCGCCATCGCTTCGGGGCGGCGTGGGCTTTGCAGGCCGACGGTCCACAGCTCTCCGCCTTTTTTGCCCAAGGCCAGCACATTCCCGCCGATATTGATTAGCGCATTCATCACCCGCTTTTTACGGAACTGATTGGCAATATGATCCAGCGCCCAACCTTTGGCAAAACCACCCAAATCAAGGGCGACATGTGGGTTATTGCTGCTGACACTCGCGCCATTCCAAACTAGATTCTCCAAACTCGGCTGCGCCGCCAAGGCCGCCTGCAATTTCAGTGGATCCGGAGTCAGGGGGGCAAAGGTATCCTGATGAAACCCCCACAGCCTCACCAATTGCCCGACCGCAGGGTTGAATAATTGATCTGATCGCCGCGCATAATCGGCGGCTTCTTGTAGCATTTGTGCTAATTCAATATCCACTACCGCCGCTTCACCGTTGGCAAACGCGGTATTAAGACGGGTAATTTCGGAAGGTTGCCAAGCGTGTAATTTGGCATGCAGCCGATCTAATTCTTTTAATGCCGCACCGGCATGCTTAGCGGCAACATCCTCTTCCAAACCATAAATACTAATTTGCACCCGCGTGCCAAATACATAGCTTTCTTGGGTATAAAGCTGCGGTTTATCGCAGCCCGCTAAAAGCACCAAAGCCGCTAGCACCAACCAGCGGCTTGTTAAACGGGCGCAGAGCTCTTGAATCAAATGATTTTCCTTTCTAGCGCGTCAATAAACAGCGCTGCAACATTGATTCCTGATTGCGCGGTAATTTCTTGGAAGCATGTAGGACTGGTCACGTTCACTTCAGTCAGATTATCGCCAATCACATCCAAACCAACCAATAGCAGACCTTGCGCCGCCAAACGGGGGCCTAGGCTTTCGGCGATATCTCGATCACGCTGCGTCAGCGGTCTAGCCACCCCAGTTCCGCCTGCGGCCAAATTGCCGCGCGTTTCTCCTTGCGCTGGAATGCGCGCCAAACACCAATCGACTGGCACACCGTCGATGAGCAAAATGCGTTTATCGCCATCCACAATCGCGGGTAGATATTGCTGCGCCATGATAGTTTGTGTGCCATTGGCGGTGAGTGTCTCGAGTATTGACCCCAAATTGGCGTCATCTGGGCGCAAGCGGAAGATACCCGCCCCACCCATACCATCGAGCGGCTTCACGATCACATCGCCCTGTTCAATGACAAAAGCGCGAATATCAGCCGGATTTTGGCTAACCATCGTGGTCGTCGTAAATTCCGGAAACTTAAAAATCGCCAGCTTTTCATTAAAATCGCGTAGCGCTTGGCCGCTATTAAACACATTCGCGCCTTGTTCTTCGGCCAAGGTGAACAATTGGGTAGCGTAATAATATTGCTGATCAAACGGTGGGTCTTTACGCATCACGACGCCAGAAAATTCCCGCAGCGCGATGGTTTCAGTTTCGCCCTCGCCGTACCAAGTTTTACCCGATTCAACATCATGAATGGTTAAGCGCCGTGCAGCGGCCTGTACCAAGGTGTTTTTCAGGCTCAGCTCATCAATCAAGCAAGTCCACACCTGATGCCCACGAGCAATCGCCTCGCGCATCATCACATAAGTGCTGTCTTTATAAATTTTGAAACTGGCGAGTGGATCAACGACAAACAAAAAGCGCATTTTTAATTACCCGTGAGGAGTAAGGGTGAGCAGTGAAGGAAAAACCCTCAAAATCTACATGTATATTAGCCTAGCTATTATTTATAAATGATTTCGTCGATATACGCATAAAATTGCTCCAATCAATGCGCCAATTTCATCACAATCACGCCACCAATAATCAGCATCGCACCAACGCTACGCATCACGGTGAGCGGGTCGTTAAACCATAATACGCCGACCAAAAATGTACCTGCAGCGCCGATGCCCGTCCATACTGCATACGCCGTACCAATCGGAATATGCTTTTGCGCTAACCACAACATAAAACCACTCACGGCGATGGAAACGATAGACGCCGCAATCGCAAGCTTTGGATAGCTTGATGTCTGTGACAATTTAAAACCCAACGGCCAACCAATTTCGCACAGACCCGCCGCCAGCAAATACAGCCAAGCTTGGGTCAGCGCCGACATTAGCCTTGCTCCAATTCAAGTGAAGCAGCCAACAGCGCCAAACGCGCGACAACGCCGTAAGCGTAAAAACGATTTGCTTCACAATCAGGCGAGCCATCGCAGTCGGGTGTAGTCAGCGGAGTGGCAAAGGCCAACGGTTTGAAGTGCATACCCGGTGCATTTAGATTCTCATCGATACCACGCCCTGTATGTACGCGATAAAAACCACCGATGACAAAACGATCGAGCATATACACGACCGGTTCAGCCACACCATCGTCAACCACTTCCATCGTCGGCACGCCCTCTTGCACAATCACATCGTGCACGGTGACGCCTTCTTTAATCACCGACATCTTATTGCGTTGCTTGCGATTAAGACCGAGCAATTCTTCGCCCGATTTCACGCTCATAATACCCATGCCGTAAGTACCGGCATTGGCTTTGACAATGACAAACGGCGTTTGCGCGATACCGTGCTCGGCGTATTTGGCGGCAATCTTGGCAATCATCGCATCCACGGTCGCAGCGAGCTTTTCTTCGCCTTCGCGCGATTGGAAATCAAGTCCATCAACATGGTCAAAATAAGGATTCACCACCCAGGGATCGATGCCGATGAGTTCAGCAAACTCGCTCACTACCTTGTCGTAGGCGGTGAAATGCTGCGTTTTAGTCCGCGTCGACCAACCCGCGTGCAGCGGTGGCAACAAGGTTTGTTCGATATTTTCCAAAATCGCTGGAATACCTGATGACAGGTCATTGTTGAGCAGTACTACGCAAGGATCAAACTCACTCAGATCAGTCCCTAAACCAACGCGATTACCTGTACGTACCACCGGCTCTTGCACCATCGTCGAACCATCGGGCAACTCCAGCGTAGTGGCCTTCGTGATTTCAGGATTGAGGCTACCGATACGCACCACCATCCCTGCTTGGCGCAAAATTTTGGCCAATGCGGCGACGTTTTGCAGATAGAACTGATTGCGCGTGTGATTCTCAGGGATTAGCAACACCCGGCGCGCGTCGGGGCAATAGCCTTCCAGCGCCATCATCGCCGCTTGCACTGCTAAAGGATGAAAATCGGGGTTCAGATTATTAAAGCCGCCCGGAAATAGATTCATATCTACCGGAGCGAGCTTGTACGCCGCATTACGTAAATCAACCGAGCCATAAAACGGCGGCGTGTGCTCTTGCCATTGATTGCGGAACCAATGCTCAATTTCTGGCTGCGCCGCAAGGATTTTGCGTTCAAGGTCTAAGAGGGGGCCGGTTAAGGCAGTGGTCAAATGCGGCACGCTCATGGCGACTCCGGCAAAAAATTAGAAAGTAATTTGCAAGATATGGCGGCGAGGACGGCAAATTCAAGCGGCAGTATTACCCCGCACTAGCTTTACTTGATGTATATCTATCTAAACATTATTAATCAGTGGCTAGACAGACATACATCAGAAGAAAATAAATCAATCGGCCGAAACCGAAAATGGGAGGCGTGCTTCAGCCCTGCTAAAGCCTTGACTAAGCTCGGCCAAGGCGTGGCATAAACTCCATCGAAAAGACACTCCCCTGGCAAGTCATGCGAAAACGCCAGATTATCCTGACCCGGCGTCCATTGTGCATTCACGCCCAGTTTATTGCCACGTGGATCGCAACGCGTCCAACCGTAATCTGCCAACCAAACCGCGACTAAACCATGTAAGCAAAACGGCGGTTGCACGCCCGCAAACGTCAGCCGCTGATAACACAAACCAGCCGCAATACCATTCGCGCGCAATAGCGCGACCAGCAAATGACTTTTGCCGTAGCAAAAACTCGTTCCCACCGCGAGGACATCCGACGCAACGCAAGTCACCTCTTCACGCCCGACATCCAAGCAATGCGAAATTTCGTCACGCACCCACTCAAAACAATGCCGCACCGTTTGGCTCGGCGAATCGCCGCGTAATCGCTGCGCCAATTGGCGAATATGCGGATGCTGCCAATCGATTATCGCATCGTGGCCTAAAAAATCGACAGACACGAGCGCAGGTAGTAAGGGATTACTTTGTATTTCAGAACAAATCGTCATCATTAACGCCGCCAGCGATCACGCAATTGTTCAAGCGCCTCGCTTTCATCGCGGCAGCTTTGTCGACAGTGCGAATTCAAGCCGCGCCACCATTCATGATGAGAACGCGCAAAAGCATCATACTTTGATTGGTTTTCAGTCAGAAAAAGCCATATTGCACACACCCAACTCCACATCACCCACCCCGCATCAATTCACCCCATATCGCTATCCTATGGGCATAATAGGGTGTTGATTAGCCATCGAAACTAAAACTCACTGTTCTCTAATGAAAACAAAACTATTACCCGAAGCCTTGATCGCTTTTGAATCTCTCGCTCGGCTGGGCAGTTTTACCGCCGCCGCTGCCGAATTGGGCTGCGCCAAAAGCCATGTGAGCCAACTCATCAGCCAGCTCGAGCATGAGCTCGGCAGTGTGCTGCTGTTGCGTAGCACGCGGCGGATTTCCTTGACCGAATCGGGGCATAAGCTGCTACCGCACGCGATGTCGCTACGCGAACTGCTCGGGCAGGTTCGACTGGATATTGAAGATACGCAGCAACATATCGAGGGCGAATTACTGATCAGCACCACCCCATCGATGGCGCAATATGTCGTTGGCCCATTAATGGCGCAATTTAGCAAAATTCAGCCCAAGCTACGGATTCGCGTCGACGCCAATAGTCGTTTTCAGGATCCGATTGTCGAAAATATTGATTTTTGCATCCGCGCCGGCCAAGTGGGCGATGAACGTTTGGTTGGCAAATTGCTCGGCTACTCGCTCGATAAACTTTACGCCGCCCCCGCGTACCTCAATCAAGCCGCACCGCTCAGAGAGCCTGCCGACTTGGCGCGGCACGATATCTTGCTCAGCGATGACTACCAAGCCTCGCGGCAATGGCAGTTACGCAATGCCAAAGAGTTGGTCACCGTCAATTTACAACCCGTGCTATGTAGTAATAACAATCCCACCCTCGCAATGAGTGCAGTCGCAGCGCACGGCATTGCACTATTGCCAGAAATCGTCGGTGATAGTTATTGTCGGCTGGGGTTGCTGCAAGCGCTGCTACCACAGTGGTATGAAAAACCAACGCCGATGTATCTGGTTTTCCCGCACCGCGCCGCGATGCCACGGAAATATCGCGTTTTTATCGATTTTATTGAGCCCGCTTTACGCGCGCATTTGGCGCAAAAATTATAGGCAGACTCCGTTCAGCACAGTAATTTGTAATTTTTATATGCGTCTGTAATTCTTACACATTAGATTGAAGGCACATCGTCTGTTTGCAGGTGAAGATCATGCTCAAAATATTGCAATCAACTTGCTGCTATTGGCTTTGCGCCCTGCTTGCTTTACCCAGCCACGCAGACGAAGTCATCATTTACGCCGACGAAGACTATCCACCGATTATGTATAAAGACGCACAAGGCCAAGCACGCGGCGTAATGGCCGATGCGGTGCGCAATTTTGAAAAATTCAGCTCTCAAAAACTCAAACTAGAGCCAACCTCGTGGCGTCGCGCTTATGAATATGCCGTAAAAGGTAAGGGCGGGGTGATTGGGCTTTCGAAAACCAAGGAAAGGCTGGCGCTATTTGATTATTCCGACGTTATTTTTGAGGACAACATTTATTTAGCCGTGCGCCGTGGCAAAGAATTTGAATTTAAAACCTTGGATGACTTAAAAAACAAACTAATCGGCATGCATTTAGGCGCAAGCTACGGTGAACAGATCGACAATGCCGTTAAAAATGGCGCTTTAAAAGCCGATTTAAGCACCACCGACGTGATTCGGATCCGGAAATTACTGCGTGGGCGGCTAGATGCGGCGGTGGTTTCGCACGGACAAATTGGCTTGGATGCCATTCTCAAAAGCGACCCAGAACTCTTGGCAAATAAACATGAATTTGTGATTTTGGCGAACCCACTGGTGCGCGACCCACTGCATTTGGGGTTTGCCAAAAGCATGAAAATGCTGCCATTAATACACGAATTCAATCAAAGTCTAAAAGCCAATAAAACGCCGCTCACCATCAAAAAAGAATAGAGGTATACCTGCAAAAACATTGACTTTAAAATATCCCAAGCCAATACCCTACAACCAGCCTTTACGTTTAAAGAACCAATACGGCGCAATCCCCGACATAATCATCAGCACTAGTGCCGCCGGATAGCCCCAGTTTTCGCTCAATTCCGGCATATGGGCAAAGTTCATCCCGTAAATTGACGCGACCAAGGTTGGCGGCAAAAACACCACGCTGGCAATCGAGAAAATTTTGATGATTTTATTCTGCGCCAGATTAATCAAACCCATCACGGCGTCCATCAAAAAGTTAATTTTGTCGAACAAAAACGCGCTGTGATTGTTCAGCGACTCCAAGTCGCGCAACACTTCGCGTAAATCGCTCTCTTGTGCCGCCGCCAATACGCGTGAACGCAGCAAAAAAGACAGTGCGCGGCGTGTATCCATTAAATCCAGCCGCACTTTACCGTTAATGTCCTCGTGGCCCGCCAACTCGGCCAGTGCTTGCCCCATCAATTCATCGGTCATTTCGGCACTACGATCGAGCACGCGGCGGCTCACGCCGTCGAGCTTGGTATAAATTGCCTCAAGCACATCCGCATCGTACTCAACGGCGGCGTCGTAAATTGACAGCAAAATTTCCTGCGCCGTCGACACAAAGCCTGGCTGCACCCGCGCACGCAGACGGAACAGCCGAAATACGGCGAGTTCTTCTTGGCGAATAGTCAGCAAACGGCCTTGATTGAGCAAAAACGACACCGTCACGTTGCTGTATTCATCGTCGTCGTGCGAGAGAAAAAACGAACTAATATGCACCCCGTTTTCGTCAACATAGCAACGGGCAGATTCTTCCAAATCTTTGACTTCTTCGTCTTCGGGCAGCTCCAACTTGAACACCTGCTGTACCAATTCACGCTCTTCATCGGTCGGGTCAACCATATCCACCCACAACACTTCCGGGCGTGACAAATCGGCAGGCACCAAGGCCGGTACTTGAATCAAACGACCAGCAGAGAGAACAAAAGCATTCAGCATTAAAAAGCCCTAAGTGAAAGAGGCAAGAAACGCGGGCGATTATACGCCGCCTCGCCATACCCATCGCAAGTATTCCAAGCCAAGCCGCAAGTTTTAATATCGATTTCGCAGCGGCGAAGGATTGCTGATAAAGGGCGGTACGCGGCCGACCAAAGCTTCGAGCATTTGCAGCTCGGCATCGGTGTGATTGATCGGTTCTGCTGCCGCCATCAAGGGGCGGCTAGCGTCGGCGTAAATCCATAGCGGTTTTTCGTGGTGCTGCGTCGTTTGCGTGATGGTGTGGCTAGGATCGGCCAGCGGAATGTATTCTGCCGTACCGTAACACAAGCACACATAGGTTTTATCCGCACTGGCTTCCAAGTACACGCCAGTACCGCGAATTCCGAGCGTCACGGTTGGGGTTTGAATTTGTGTATCCCCCTTGGCAAACACGCCCAAAACCCGCCCTGAAATGACACGCAATACTTGGCTAAACGTCGAGCCACTGCCGCTTTCCAAACGAATTTTGCTGCCTGCACGCTGTAAATAAGCATCTTTGCCAACAATAAACACCACTTCAGCATCGGCAAAGGTTTCGACATGATCGCCGTCTTTGACCAATTGCCCAATCCGCGCGGATTGACCGTTCAAATGCACTTTTCCTTTGAGCCGCACAATCCCCGTCTGCATCGCCAACGCTTGCCGCCAAGGTAACAAGCCGCCCAGCACCAGCATGGCGGCAAAGCGCTGCAAAACAGCACGGCGTGATATTTCGGGATAACGATAGGGCGCTGCCGACATGTGAAACTCCTTTAGAGTCTGTTGACGTTTGGTTTACCAAACGTCAACAGAATATTCAAAGATTCATGTCGGTATAGAACACGCCGCGAACTTATTTACGATCCAATTCATAAACACCATCCCAATCGGCGGGCGGCGGATTGAGGCGACATTGCTCGATCCGCTTGGCATACAAATTTCGCAAAACGATGTTATCGATAGTATCTAACTGCAGAACAGCTGAATCAAAGTCTTGCGAGCGATACATCGCCAAAAACTGCTGCATAGTAGTGATTTTTTCTCGCTCGGTATCCAAAACTGGTGCGAATAAAGTCACCGCCTGTTGCTTGCCCAGTACGCGAACGCGGTCGATTTCGAGGTAAGCAAATTCAGGCGCGGCATTTTTGGTAGCTTCGCTAACTAAAATCGCCACACCATACAGTTTGGTCAAACTCTCAATCCGCGATGCCAAATTCACCGTATCGCCCATCGCGGTATAACTCATCCGATACTTGGAACCCATATCGCCAACGCTCGCCACGCCGCTGTGGATGCCAATTCCCACCGCAATCGGCGGCCAACCTTGCTGCTCGAGTTGTGGATTCAGAGTCAACAGCATTGCTTGAATTTCTAACGCCGCCGCCACCGCATGCCGCGCGTGCTGCGGATCGGCGACCGGCGCTCCCCAAAAGGCCATCACGCAGTCGCCGATGTATTTATCAATTGTTCCCGCCTGATACGCTGGCGCGTTGCCGCCTTCGCGAATCACGGTTGAAATGCCAGTCAAAAATTGATTCATGTATTTCGCGAGTGACTCGGCATCCATCCCTTCGGAAATCTGCGTAAAGCCACGCACATCGGTAAACAACACGCTCAACTCGCGGCTCTGCCCCTGCGTGTTGTAATTGGCCGGTGACGCGCTCATTTTATCGACCAGCTCCGGTACCACGTATTGGCCAAATAGTTGCGTGAGCTGTTGCTTGTGACGGGTTTCTTGAAAATAAGCGCAAATCATATGAATAAAATACAGCGCGGCAATCAAAGCAATACTGCTACTGAGCGGCATATCCAAGCTATGCTGCCGCCAAAGATAAACATTGATCGCCACCACCAGCGCCAACAAAATGATCGTCGCTAGCGTTGCCCGTAGCGGCGAGTTACGCCGTAACAGCAATAACAGCAGCGCCGACAAGACCAATAACTGCAGCAATTCAGCGGCGCGCAAATAATCGGGCCGATGCAATAATTGTCCATCGAGCAAGCCCGACACCAAATTGGCGTGCACTTCCACGCCGGGGAATGACTCGCCCATCGGCGTCGCGCGCAAATCATTCAGCCCTGGCGCGCTCGTGCCCAGCAACACAATTTTGCCCTGTAGTTTTTCTAATGGAATCTTTTGCTGCAGAACATCCGCCGCCGATAAGTAGTGATGCGTGAACGCCTTGCCGCGATACGGCACCAAAGCGCGTGCGGCCTCGTCAACCGGCAACACCTGTTCGCCCAAGCGGATTCCTTCAATCACGCCCGAAGCACCATCGTCATAAACAACAGGAGTCGGCGGCGGTAAGTCTTGCGCCACTTGCGCTAGTGCCAAGCCCAGCGCAGGATAGACCGCGCCTTGAATATTCACCGCCAGCGGAATACGACGCGTAACGCCATCGCCATCAGTTGCCGGTAAAAAATGCCCACCCGCTTGAGCCATCAACTGCGGCAAGTTCCCACCAAACGTCGTGCCACGATGCAGCCGATGGGCTAGCCCGCCCCAATCGGTCATCGGTAATGGCGACGGCAATGCGCCACTGCTAATGCCATCGCGAGCAAAATAAAATCCAGTCACAATCCGCCGCTGTTGTAGTGATTGGGCAAATTGCGCATCGTAATCCAGATGCGTTTGTAGTTTTTGCAGTGACTGTAAAAAGGCCGGATTGTCTTTTAACTCGCCCTGCGCCAAATCTTTCAGCGCCGCCAAACCACTACTGTGATCGGCTTCGGCAAACACCATATCAAACCCCAAGGCGCGGATTTGATAATGATCGAACAGCGTATCGACTAAATGCGCAAGCTGATTTCGCGGCCACGGCCAGCGCCCCACCGTGGCCAAACTTGCCTCATCAATATCCACAATCACCACACGAGCATCGGCCTGCTGCGGGGCAATCCGCCGCATCCGCGCGTCGTAAGTCAAAGCATCTAACATCTTTAGTGCAGGTATTGCCACAAAACCTAATGAATACATTAGCAGTAGGGCAATACACACAAAAGAAAGTCCTGCAGCAAGATGGCGGCGCAACATGGGAATGGCTTGAGTTGTTGTACACAAGCAGTCTAGCGGCGATTGCTGCCTATGGGAACTCAGTATCAGCAGTGATGTAGTGATTCTGCTTTAATTTCAAGTAAGTAATAAAATTGAAAACACCGCGTAAACCAATGATTTATAAGCCTATTGTTAATTAGAAAAATCTAATATTGTGATATGATGTTTCAATATTCAGCCACCTTGTATTGATCGAAACATCTATTGAGCCCCTTCCCAAACCATGCCAAAACTTAAACTGCTGTTAATTAACTCAATTGGTCTACTACTCTATTCTTCAATCACCTTCGCCGCCCCCGTCTGGCAAATCAACACGGCCTATCAAACGAACGATGTGGTGACATTTGAAGGACGTGATTACCAAGCACGAACAGACCAAATTTCTAATTCAATATGGCAACCAAGCCAAGCACCTGCGCTATGGCGGGATCTAGGTGCCGCAACAGCAGTGACGCCCAGCACAGCCAAGCAACTTAAGTTAATCGAAACAGAACACGCTGCCGTGAGCAGCACACCCAGCCCGTATTTGGCCCCAATTTCGCGCGACCACAACGAGTACCTACAAGGATACAAACAAGCCAGCGACACCTCATCGGCGCAGGCAAGCAATCCCCCTTTGCAAAGCGTCAGTCGTTTTACATCGGCAACGGTCAATAGCCCAGCAAGCTCCACAGAGCAGCTGATCGCCAGCACGACAGCGCCCTTATTGAATGCACCAATCGCGCCCAAATGCGCCGCACCTTGGGCGTCTAACATCGTCTATGCCGCAGGTGAAATCGTTAGTTTGGGCGGCAGTAATTATCAAGCGAACAAGCAAAATGCCAATAAAAACCCCAAACGAGTGAGCACCAATATCTTTAGTGCAGCCTTTTGGAAAAAACGGAAAGATTGGAAAAACTGGCGAAATCAAGGCCCGTGTAGCAATACGGACATTGCAAACACCCCAGAAACCAACCTAAAACCGAGCACGCCCCCTACTGCGGTAACCACGCCAGTCAGTACGCCAAGCCCCGTTATCACGATGAAGCCAAGCAGCACCCCTAAACCACCAAGCCCAACACCAAGCGCCGGAGCAAGTGTTACCCCAGTTGCAACTTCGCCAGGACATATTGTCATCACACCGCCGCCCACAAACAATCCGGACTTTAAACCGCCTTCGGTGACGCCCCCTCCAACAGTGACACCTGCACCCGCTTCTGACCCCGCCAAGCAAGCGCTAGGTCTCGCGACGGAACGGGCAATCAGTTACCAACAACGCCAATCGACTGCAATTGCAGATATCTATGGTGATGCCAGCCTTAATCTGACATTGAATCATGGCACGAGCAGCAGTAGCGAAATTCAACGCTCAAACTCAACGTCAGCGATACCATTCATTGTGGCCGACGATGGCAGCGGAATGGCCGCAATTTCAGAGTTTGGTCAGGGGCGTGCGCTCGCCTATGGCGCGAATGTGCTCAATTGGATGGCCTACCAGTCCAAGGAAACACAACATCTACCCTTATTTACCCGTGCATTTAATTGGGTGGTGACCGGTAAAGCCACTGGCCCGCTACCGGCGACACTCAAATTTGCCACAGCAGGCTATGACGCCCCCACAGTCAGCAAATTCATCACGCTGCTTGGCAAAACGCCGCAAGTGATTAGCTGTGATCTAGCCGATGCCAATAACAACTGTTGGCGAGAAGCGGATGTACTGGTGTTTGGTGGCGGCGTTAAAGACAGCCCAACCCTCTCTGCGCTGGTTCGCCAATATCAAGAAAACGGCAAAGCCATAATCTATATGCACCCAAGCTGGATCGAATCGGCTGGTGGTCGCAAAGTATTGCAGGGCGTTGGCATGGAGTTGGGTGGCTATCCTGGCAACTGGTTTGCACCGTTGGCAGGGGTTTCTGTCGGTGCAAGCCGTACGATCGCGGACTCCATCAAGAAAGCCGATCAAATGGGCGACCTCGTGCGTGCGCTGACTGAATTGAGCCAAGATAATCCAAACCTCAACATCAGCAATGAAACAGCCTTGACCAATGCCATTTCACAAATGCAAGATGAAATGGCTTGGATGCAAAGCCGAAACATCAATATTTTCACAAATCCCACAACAGAACTTCATCGCTTGTTGATTAACTGGGCGGATTTATATCGCCCGAGTATTCAATATGGCACTATTTTTCGCAGCAAAGACCCTGCTAAATTTTTGCGTACCTACGCCTCAGACTCGTGGGTAGCCTACAATCGAGCCGATACCAACGTTAGCAAAACAGGGCAAGGTGACTACATGCCTGCGGCGGCACAAGCGATTCCAGTAAGCAGCACAAGCGAAACGCTCGAAGTCACCATTGCGCAAAGTTCTGGCATCACGGCGATTGGCCGCGGTGCAATTCCAGGCAAACCTGTGTATATCGAGGTAGTTAATGATGGTGGTACCAGTGAGCTCAATTTACAAACCAGTTATGTACGCGCTTATGGCAACCCACTGACCGATAACGAAAACCAAGGCTACAAACGCCCGCGTGAACCACAATCTTTCCCGATTCCGCTAGCAGACAGCGGAGAAAGCGTATTCGTGACGCCATTTGGCGGGCCATTAATGCTGCGCTACAGTGGTGCTACTGCAGGGCAAAGCGTGACTTTACGCATCCGTGGCGCGGCCAAATACGCCCACTTTGACTTTACTAAACCACAAACTGAGGCCGATATTGCCGAGGCGGTAGCCGCCCTTAATCGAGGCGATTTTGGCTGGCAAACATCCAAATTTGTCGGTGGTGAAATCCAGCAAACGATAGGCTACGCCAAGCAAGCTATCGGCAATGCTGATCCTAAAGTCGTCATTGTCGATCAAATCAAAGGCAGCTTGTTCGACTCCAACCACATTGCCAACGGCTACAACAATATGCCGATGAGCAATAATGTTTCAACCTTATGTAGCCAATTTAGCTGGGACTGCACTGGACCGATTCATCGTGCACCTAGCGTGCAACACTTTATCGGTTGGATCGCGGCCTGTGGTTATCTTTGTTCTGGCAATCCATCTGATGGCTTTTCCGGGATTGGCGGCACCGGTTGGGGGCATGCCCATGAACTAGGCCACAATACAGTACAGCGGGTGATGCACATTACCTTTAATGGCAAAGGCTGCGTGGTTGAATGTGACAATAATATTCTCGCCAGCATTCAAATGATGCGCCAATTTAAAACGCTGGGCATCGATACGGGCCACAATACGGATTACCCCGGTTTGTATCAGCGCATCGTCGCCAACCGCAATAGCGGACTCACAGGAGACGCCAAACTGCTGGATATGCAAGCCAATCTTTGGGATATGAATAAGGGACAAGACCCAATGCGCGCGGTGCATTTCCAACTCGCATTCTTGTTCAGCAAATACCGCGCAATGGAAAGCATTCCTAGTATGGAGGCCACGCTCGACTACTTTACGCTGCTCACCAAAGGCGATCGCCTCGTCGCTCGTGCCTGGGATGCCAATAACAAAAATAAATACGCGATGGGCAGCTTTAGCAATAACACCATCAGCAATCCTGATTTGTTATTTGTGCTCAGCTCAAAAATCATTGGCAAAGACTTACGAGCGATATTTGCTATGTACGGCATGAGTGTCTCGCAAACCGCGCGCGATTCAGTCGCTAGCCTAGGGCTACCGATTGCTGCAGAAGAGTTTTATGCAATAGCCAGCGGTAAACATAATCAACCCAGTACAGGGCAATGGGTCAATTTGGCAGGACAAACACCAAACTATCCATATTAAAACGAATGAGAGCATCACCTAAACAGGTACAAAAAAGCCCTTGCTAACGCAGCAAGGGCTTTTTCTTATGGCTTTAATTACTTAGGGAAATAATTTTTGAGTGGTTGTTTTAAATTCAACAACCACAAATCAGTCGTTTCAGCGCTTGGCGCAACGACAAGACGGTCGCCATCAGGCAATTGCCCATCTTTAATCAGCAAATCATCCACATCTTTACCACTGGCTAGCTCAGACTTTAGGCCAAAGTCATTGTCATTCATCACCGCGATGCCATTCTCAAACAGCGCCAAGCCTTCGGCTTTTTCAGCAGTCCAGCCTAGCTCACGCAAATCCAGCACGCGCTGTTTACGAATCATCTTCACGTTCGCCAACGCGTCTTTGCTGGCAAATTCAGGCTCTTTGCCATCGATGGCGACCAAATTATCCGCGCCCGCAATATCGATCACATACAAGACATTACGCAGCTTTTTGTCTTTGCCTTTACCCTGCTCGATCAAAGCAAAACGGGTGTTATCAATCGCCACCAAGTCGCCAATTTTTGCGTCACCGGTTTTTTTATACGCGTCGACATCCAAAGGATAAGCCAACATCCGCGTTGCGCCCGTGCTTGGATCAAACTCAACCAAACGAATAAATTGCGCTGTTGATTTAGTTTCGCCATCAATATTCAGCGTCGATTGCAGCATGGCATACACTTTGCCGTTTGGTGTTACGGCAACGGCTTCAAAACCGCGATTCGGTTGGCGATGCTTTAACACCTCGGGCAAACCAGCGCCCGGCGCGAGTTGCTTGAGCACTTTGCCACTGGCCGCATCGACATGCATCAAAAATGGGCCATACTCATCCACCACCCATAGTTTGCCGTTTTTATCCGCAACAATCCCTTCTGGATCAATACCACGAGTATTGGCATTGAGCGTTTTCAAACCATCAGTCAGCGCGACTTCACCCGTACTACCAACCGTACCTTTCGGCAGTGGCAGGCCGCTGGCTAATTCACCGTCGATCAAAAACGGCTTGCTCGAAATCACATCGGCCGATTGCTTGCGAGTCACTTTAATTTCAGCAAAGCGTGGTGCGTAATCCGGCGCCAAGAAAATCTTTGCCTCACGTTTTTTTTCGCCTTCAAGCACTTTAGGCGCATCGGCATTCGGGCCACGATCGCCCGTTGCCCAAAAATACAACGTGCCGTCTTTATCCATTTTTTTCAGCGCCAAACCCGAACCTGGCGCAAATCCGAATCCTTTGGGAAACACGCTAATAAATTGGCCGTTGTAATTGATATTTTCTTTGCTCGGGGTTTGCACCGCGTAACGCTCAATCGAAGCAATTGCAGGATGCTCACTCGTTTGCAATTCAAATGCAGGTGCAGCGTGCACCACGCTAGCCAATAAAGCGGCGATAGGAAGTAACTTCAACATAATCATTTCTCAATATGGAATGGGCTTATCGTGCGCGCGATACTAGGCGCGCTCAATGACATTAAGATGACAAAAATGCAGAGTTGAGTTAATTACAGACGTATATCAATGCATGCATTAATTTTAATTGACCTCAAGGATATACCTATTGGTGCAAATATACGTCAGCGGTGTTAGTTTGGCGTGGTATTAATTTACATATTTTGTAACGCGTTCTTTGGTATTTTATTACGTGGTCATAGCAAGCGATCACGCGCCTTTTTGCGCTCGCGTTTTCATTATTTTGGAGTCTACTGAATGTCTGTGCTGTCACCGATTTTGCGCTTCTGGTCCCGACTTGCTTGGCTACGCTGGATCATCGTGCTGGGGCTAATCGCTGGTGGCTACGCGTACTTTACACATGAGACCGTTGATCCAATCAGCCAAGTCATTAGCAGCCCGGTCAAGCGCGGCGATGTGGAGGTTTCGGTGCTGGCGACAGGTAAAGTCGAAGCAGCAAAAACCGTCGATGTCGGCGCGCAGGCTTCGGGGCAAATTCAGCGTTTGCTGGTGAAACTCGGTGATCGTGTCAAAAAAGGTGATTTGCTCGCCGAGATCGATCCAAGCGTGTCGCAAAATGATTTCGACGAAGCGCAAATGTCGATTGAAGGCCTGGAAGCGCAAAAAATGATTAAGCAGCTTGCGCTCGATGACGCACAAAAAGAATTGGCGCGGCAAAAAACAATGATGGAAGGCGACGCCACGCCGCGTAAAGAGCTGGAATCAGCAGCCAACGCCGTCAAAATGCGCGAAGCGGAAATCAAGCAGCTTGCGGCTCAATTGCGTCAGGCACAAATTAAATTGGCAACGGCCAAAACCAATCTGGGCTTTACGCGAATTCTGGCGCCGATGGATGGCATTGTCGCGTCGATTGCCGTCAAAGAAGGCCAAACGGTGAACGCTATCCAGTCGGCGCCGACGATTTTAACTTTGGCGGATATGGATACGATGAAAGTACAAGCGCAAGTGGCCGAGGCCGATGTGGTGCGCTTGAAAATCGGTACGCCACTGTATTTTTCAGTCTTGGGCGCACCAGAAACACGGATCAACGCCACCGTCGCAGGCGTAGAGCCCACACCACAAACAATCAATAACGCGATTTTTTATAACGCACATTTTTTCGTGCCGAACTTGCAAGGCTTGCTACGGCTGCAAATGACCGCACAAGTGACCTTTATTTTAGCCGAGGCGCGCAATGTGCTAACGATTCCGGTCGGTGCGATCAATGGTAAAAATCAAGTTAAAGTGATCGATGCCCAAGGGCAAATCAGCGAGCGCAAGGTCGACATCGGTTTGCGCGGCAATATTGTAGCCGAAGTGAAATCGGGACTGAAAGAAGGCGAAAAAGTCGTTATCGCCAGCGCAATGAACCATGATGCAGAAGGCGGCACTGCGAAAAGCAGCAAACGTCCACCGGGGCCACGCTAATGGCAACGCCAGTGATTGAGCTATCCGGCATTGGCCGCACCTTTGCCGCAGGCGAACAGCAAATCCGCATTCTGGACGACATCAATATCGTCATCGAAGCGGGCGAAATGATCGCGATTATCGGGCAATCGGGCTCAGGTAAATCGACGCTGATGAATTTGCTCGGCGGTCTGGATAGCCCGACTGAGGGTTCGTACCGATTTAATGGCCGCGAAGTCGGCGAGCTCAATGCCGACGAATTGGCGGCACTTCGCCGCGACCATTTTGGCTTTATTTTCCAGCGCTATCATTTGCTCGGTGCACTGAGCGCAACGGAAAACGTTGCGATGCCAGCGATTTATGCGGGTACGCCGCTTGCCGAGCGGCAACAACGTGCGGCGATGCTGCTCAGCCGTTTGGGGCTGGGCGAGCGTTTGAATTATCGCCCACGTCAACTCTCTGGCGGCCAGCAGCAGCGCGTTTCGATTGCGCGGGCGCTGATGAATGGCGGCGAAGTGATTCTGGCCGACGAGCCAACCGGCGCGCTCGATTCGCGCAGCGGCGCGGATGTATTGCAGATTCTAAAAGAGCTACACGAACAAGGCCACACCGTCATTTTGGTGACGCACGATGCCCACGTTGCGGCACAAGCGGATCGGATTATTGAAATTCGCGACGGTAAAATCGTCTCGGACGCGCCCAATCCGACGCGTGATGAAGTCAAACTACCCGCTGATGCACCCGCCCCGCCGCCGCAAGACGCGACACCACAAGCCTTGCTGGGGCGCTGGCGCGAAGCATTTGCGATGGCGTTTCGGGCGCTACTCGCCAACCGGATGCGCAGCCTGCTGACGATGCTGGGGATCATCATCGGCATCGCCTCAGTCGTATCGATTGTTGCGTTGGGCGATGGCATGGAGCAATCAGTGCTGAAAAATTTCGCCAGTTTAGGCGCAAGCAATCTGGATATTTTGCCAGGCTCCGGTTTAGGCGACGATAAAGCGATGAGCGTGCAATCGCTGCGCGAATCCGATTTGGCATTGCTAGCGACCGAGCCGTATGTGCAAGCGGTAACACCGATTACCTCACAGGGTATGCGCACGAGATACAAGAGTAATGATGCCGCCACGGTGATACAGGGGGTATCACCTGCGTATTTTACGGTACGCGATCAGGCAATGCAGTTTGGTGTGGCGTTTTCTGATGACGATGTGCGGCGGCAATCGCAAGTGGCGGTGATCGGCGAAGACACCCGCAAAGCGCTGTTTGGCGACGAAACGGGCATCGGTGAAGTGATTTTACTCGGCAATATGCCGGTGCAAGTGATCGGTGTTGCCGAGAAAAAGTCCAGCGGTTTTGGCGGCGATAGTTTGGAAGTCTGGGTGCCGTACACCACCGCAGGCAGCCGAATGTTTGGCCAGCAGCACTTTAGCCGCATCACGGTGCAAATTAAACCCGATGTATCGCTCGACGCAGCCGAGCAAGCGCTGCTGACGCGGATGGAGCAATGGCACGGCAAGAAAGATTTTTACACACGCAATATGCAGGATTTTGTGAAATCATTTCAGAGCACCGCCAATAGCATCAAGATGTTTTTAATGCTGATCGGCGTCATTTCGCTGGTCGTTGGCGGGATTGGCGTCATGAATATCATGCTGGTGTCAGTGACCGAACGCACTCACGAAATTGGTATTCGAATGGCGGTCGGCGCGCGGCAATCGGATATTCGGATTCAATTTTTGATCGAATCGATTGTGGTGTGCTTGCTCGGTGGCGCAATTGGGATTGCGCTGTCGGCGCTGCTGGGATTGGCGGTGAATCACTTTGTAAAAGATTTCCAGATGATTTTCTCTGTTGGCTCGATTACGACGGCGGTGCTGTGCGCAACGGTGGTCGGTGTTGTCTTTGGATTTTTACCCGCGCGTCGTGCGGCGCAGCTCGCGCCGATTGAGGCGCTGGCACGCGAATGAGGATGCTGATTTTGACTCGAACTTTATGTCGCGTATCGCCATTTTGGGTGGCGCTACTGACCGCCTGCGCGTCGCCACAATGGCAAGCGCCAGCAGTGGATTTACCGCAGCAATGGCAAGCGCCCACCACGGCTTCAGCTGTGCAATCGGATCAGGCTTTTTGGCAAGGCTTTGCCGATGAATCACTGCTGGCTTTGCAAAAAACCGCGCGTGAACGCAATGCAGATATCGCCGTAGCAGCGATTCGTTTACGCAAAGCGGGCTTTGTGGTCGCGCAGCGCGGGCTGGACCGTACACCAAATGTATCGGCTAGCGCCAATGGCAGCGCCTCGTGGGAGCTCGATCCAAGTCGCTATCGTGGCGACAGTTATGGGGCGAATCTGGGCGTGTCCTGGGAAATCGATCTGTGGGGCAAACTTGCCGATCAGCAGCAAGCGGCACGTTGGCGTGAGCGCGCCAGCGCTGCAGAACTAGCGGCAATGCAGCAAAGCATTATGGCCAGCGTGGCCAGCAGCTACTGGACGATAGCGCGCGATCAGGATGCACTCCAACTCGCGCAGGATGAATTGCAGCGCGCCAAAGACACGCAAAGCATCGTCGAGCGCCGCTATCACGCAGGTGTGGTGTCAGGCTTAGATGTCACACAGGCGCGTAGCAGCACCTTGCAACAAGAAAATCAGCTCAGCCAAGCCCAGCTCAAATTAGCCAAGAGCCAATGGCGATTGGGCTTACTACTCGATCAAGCACCACAAAGCACGCTCGGCACCGCAGCAGATTTACCCAGCGTCTACCCCGAGATTCCAGCAGGAGTGCCTGCCGATCTTTTAAATCGTCGCCCTGATTTGGCAGCGGCAACCGCTCGATTACAAGCGAGCTTTACCGACCAACAGGTAACGCGCAAAAGCTGGTATCCAAGCTTGTCGCTCACTGGAGGCTTGGGTACGAGTAGTCAGGATTTGATGAATTTACTAAGCAATCCGGTTGCAACTTTGGGCGCGGGCCTCAGTTTACCGTTTATTCAATTCAATGAAATGGAACTGGCGAACAAAACCAGTGCTGCCGATTACGAGCAGGCAGTGATTGAATATCGGCAAAAACTATATG
Organism: Deefgea chitinilytica; assembly: GCF_016881405.1. Classification (GTDB taxonomy): domain Bacteria; phylum Pseudomonadota; class Gammaproteobacteria; order Burkholderiales; family Chitinibacteraceae; genus Deefgea; species Deefgea chitinilytica. Next base: position 120,347 of record NZ_WOFE01000003.1, on the reverse strand, counting down.
TTTCACTGCAGGAAGTCGAAGCTGCGCTCGCCAATCTAGCGCATTTGAAAACCGAATTGCCACGGATGCAAGCGCTGGCCGAAGAAACGAAAAAATCCGAGCAACAAACACAGTTGCGCTACCAAGCTGGCGCGATGGCATTCGATTCGGTACTGAACGCCCGCACCCGCCGCCAAGCTGCCGACCATGCGTTGCTGCAACACCGCTATCAGCTCGCGCTGGCGAGCGTGGAAATCTACAAAGTACTGGGTGGCGCGCCGATTGTTATCTCCAACTAAATTTTAACGCAACCCACAATCAGCAGCATAAGCAGCACAGACAAAAACCGCCAACGTAACAATACAATTGGCGGCTTAAGCAGGGTGATACAGCTCGATTCGCAACATTGCCATAACAGCAATTCGCTTCATTCGAATTCCCGTATGCGCAATCGCGACTATTTGATTGGATAACAAGCTGGTGCACTCATTCAGCGCACCAGACTTATAACTAAGATCAACGTTAGGCAGATTTATCTTGAGGCTGCGGGCCAGGTGGCAATTCCCCTGCACGGTAAGAAGGCAGCATACGTGCAGGAACAATCATCAGCAGAGAAAGCAAACTGAGCACCAAGAAAGTGAGTTTGAGCGCACGCAAACGAGCATCAGCATTCACCTTCGATGCCGCAGCGACTTGTTCCGGCGTAGCCGTTGTACTAGCCAAAGCGGTCTCTAAGCGATCATTGCTGATAAATGTCAGATTATCCATATTCACCTGAGCCACTAAACTCGGCGGAATCTCTGGATGATCAACGACGGCTTTCTGAATATTCACCGACAGTATGCCAACGACCAGTGCACCAGCGATAGCGGTACCAACACCAGCCGAAAGGTTGTTCACTGTACCTCGTAATGCTCCCACGTCACCAGCTCGTTCGGTTGGTGACGAAGTCACCAGAATATTGAACAGCAAGGTGACTAGCGCACCTTGACCGATACCAACCATAACCAAACCGGCCACAACGAACGGGTTTGCCCATTCATTGAACATCACTACGGACAAAACAGCCATGCCAACAGCAACCAAGACAAAAGAGGCTCGGGCGATTTGGCGCGGGTTATAGGTCTGGTAGAAGCGCACGACAACCATTGCAGCAACGAAAACTGCAAACTGATAAGGAATCATCGCAACAGCCGTGTCAAAACTTGATCGCCCTTGCACCATTTGAATATACAAGGGGGCGAGGAATGTCATTGCATTTCCGAGCAACACAATCATCGCCATCGCAAAGGCAGCACCACGCTCTTGACGAGACTCCAACACTTCTAAAGACAGCAGCGGCGTCAACTTCGCGGCCTCACGCTTCTGTGTCCAAGCCAAGAATAGTTGAAGACCAATCAGGCCAACCACGATCATCAGAACCGCAGGTGACAGACCAAAGATATCAAACGGCGCATTTGGCCCGGCAGTCAAAAGCCCCCAACGATTGAGGTTATTAAAGCCAAAGCTAAGCAGAATAATCGCCGTAGCTGCGTACAGTACACCAACAAAGTCAATTCTCGTGCCAGGAAGTGGAGGAATGGGCTTGAGCTTGCCAGACATTACCAGCACAGCAGCAGTGAATGGGATCACGAGGCCAAAGGCATACCTCCATCCGAACAGATCACCGATGATACCCGCCATGAAGAAAGCAGTTACGGTTGCCGCGGCTTGAACGGATCCGAGCATACCTAACGCAGCGGCTTGCTGCTTTCCTCGATAATTGTTTGCAATCAATACAACCAACGTCGGTACGATAACTGCAGCAGCCAGGCCGCAGATCAACTGACCCAGGATTAGCCAAAGTGCACTTGGACTAAAGGTTACGATACTGACCCCAATCATCAATGCCAGAGTTGCCGCGCGAAACACCTTCAATGAACCGAACATCTGCCCAAGTTTGGCACCCAACATAATAAAACCAGCCACGCCGAGTGAATAGGCGACAATCGCGGTGCCAACTGTCGTCGGGGCGACATTGAATTCGGCAACGATACCGCTAATCGAAACAGGCAGGGCGTTGATGTTCAGTGACATCTGCGCCTGCCCCATGGCGATGATAACCATTGGAAACCAGGATTGTTTTACTTCTTCTGTATTCGTGCTCATCTTTACTCCTGAAGCTAATTAGCAAAAATTAAAAGGGTTCGGGTTGTGATGCGAACAAGTTAAGGCCTAACCGTTCTGATAGATATTTCGAGATCAGTTGACCTTTGATACTATTTCCAGCCTCATCCAATCGCGGTGAAAATACGCTAACAGCTCCCTTCCCTGGGGCTATCGTGATGATCCCACCACTTACCCCGCTTTTACCTGGAAGGCCAACTTCAAAGAGCCAATCACCGGACTGCTCATACAGGCCTGCTGTTGCCAGAGCGGCCAATACACGCCGACAATTGCGCGTATCAATCACTCTTTCATGGGTAATCGGATTCACTCCACCACCCGCCAATGTAGCGCCCATTACTGCCAAGTCTTTGGCTGTCACATTCAGCGAGCACTGGCGGGTGTAGATATCAGTTGCCTCCAGAGCATCCCAATACATGCGGTCATAACCCTCCAGTAATTTTGCAATACCGCGATTGCGAAGATTAGTTGCAGCTTCAGAGGTATAAACCTCTTCATCCACCTCCAATTGCCGCCCCGCAAAGCGTGAAAGGCCTTCTTGGATAAATCGAAATTTTTCTTCAGCCGTCTTGCCTGGCACGCAACTCGTCGTCGCAATCGCCCCCGCATTCACCATCGGATTCATAGTCCGGTCTGCATTAAGTTCAATTCCCATCACCGAGTTAAACGGCAACCCAGTTGCATTGACACCTATTCTTGCGCGAGCACCTTCTGCCCCTACCGCCTCACAAACCAAAGCAAAAACAAAAGGCTTCGATATACTTTGGATTGAAAACATGTGATCGCAATCGCCAACCCCTACATCGCTCCCACCTACCCCAACCACGGATATGCCAAACAAATCTGGCGAAACTCGAGCTAATGCTGGAATGTAGTCAGCCACTGCGCCCGTTCGATCATCGGCAAATCGTTCATATGCTTGATTAACAATATCGCGAACAAGCTCCAAGTCAGGCAACTTGCCAGTCGATACCCTGAAAAACTCGTCCTGATCTTCTAGGTGAAGTCTTTGATACATTTTTATTATCTCCTATTATATCTACGTCAGTACCATGCCCCTAACAAGCCAGTAGCATAAGCAAATCGATAAAAATCACCCGCATTAACAGCAAAGTCAATGTATATAAAGCTTACAAAGCTATACCGAGCCAAAACTAATTCGTAGCGCTAGGCGCGATTTCAATCCGCTTCATCCGTATCCCCGCATACGCAATCGCAATCGTAATCGCAGGACTGATAAAGCAGAAGAATGCAAATGGCGCATAGCTCCATGTTGCTACCCCTAAGGTCGCCGCCATATACGCGCCGCAGCTATTCCACGGAATCAGCGCCGAAGTCGGTGTAGCCGTATCACCCACGGCACGCGATAGCACGACTGGCGCCAAGCCGCGCTGAGCAAAGGCATTTTTAAACATACGCCCCGGCAATACAATCGCGATGTACTGGTCGGCGGTAATCACATTGGTGGCAAAAATCGAAGCTGCTAATTTACTCACCAAAGCACCATCTGATTTGGCCTTACTGATAATCGGCGTAATCAGGCGATCAAGCACGCCGACTTTTTCCACCACACCACCAAAGGCCAGCGCCGTCACAATCAACCAAATGGTATTGAGCATACTGTCCATACCGCCGCGCGTCGCCAATAAATCCATCGGCGCAAAGCCAGTGGTGGAGGTGTAGCCACTGGCCAAAGCCAGCCAAACACCTTTAAACATCGCAATCGGCGCAGGTAAATCACCTGCATCAGCAAAGGCAATAACACGCTCAGGCGCCACAATCACCGCCAAAATGCCACCCGCAATCGCACCTAAGAAAATCGCTGTGACCGCAGGAACACGCAACAATGCCAGCGCAATCACCACCACCAGCGGAATAAACAACAGCGGCGTAATCTCGAATGAATTGCTAATGGCCTTCATTTTTTCGGATGCATCAAAGTCACCGGGCTGGCCCAAAACAAAAAACAGTGCCAGTACCAGCAGCAATGCGACAATCGAAGTGAGTAACGTTTCACGAATATGGTCATACAGCTCAACCCCCGCCGCAGCCGCAGATAAATTGGCCGAATCAGACAGTGGCGATGATTTATCGCCAAAATAAGCCCCTGAAATCACGGCACCAGCGGCAATCGCGGGATTGAGGTCCATGCTCATCGCAATGCCCATAAAGCCAACCCCGATCGTACCAACCACCGTCCAAGAGCTACCGATGCACAATGAAACCAGCGCGGTGATTGCACAGGCCGTGACAAAAAAGTAATTCGGGCTTAGTAGCTGCAAGCCGTAATACACCATCGCCACCAAGGTGCCACTGAGCGCCCAGGTACCAATTAATGCGCCCACGGCAAATAAAATAAACACCGCGCCAATACCAGTGGAAACACTATCCGTCGCCGCCTTGGCTAAGGACTCGCCCGAATGGCCTCGCCGCCATCCGATGAAAACGGCAATCATCGTCGCCACCACCAAAGCCACTTGGTTAGGGCCTAGCGCCCCCGCATCACCAAATAAGAAATACGATAAACCAACTAATAAAATCAGTGCCGCAACGGGAATAATGGCTTCAATAAGGCTGAGCGGCTGAACAGAGTCTGGGCGTTGCATGATGAGGCTCGCTTCGAATGTGGACTTGGAATAGATGAATCAAACGGCAAGTGATAGTTTACGGCATGCCGCAGTGATTACTAAGGGCGTAGTAAATTGTAGCGCAAATTTGCCGACAGACTAAGCAGCAGGTTCTTAGGCAAGCTAGAGAATAGAGTGAGTGAAAAGCCCGACGATCGACCAACAACAAAAATGCCGCAACGAGTATCACAACTAATTACGGCAATGGGTATCTACACCTAGACATTTAAAAATAATATTTAGCTAACTATACCCATCATAAATAGCGCAAATTTTGTTTAATCACGCTATGCGTGACTGCTGATTATTCGTAAGGATGTGGCGTCATCGTTTTGATCTTCCCCATCCCTTTAATGTTGGCATTCATTTTCGGCTCATTGGCAAAGGTAACGGTACCGACGCCATACAACTGCACGGTTGCAGTATCAGCGTCTTCCACATAAACATTGCCTGTACCACGACTATCGATTTGAATCTGACCCACATTCGGCAGGTAGACCTCGCCAACGCCAACATTAGAGACGATGGCGGTTTGCACTTTATTGGTCAATATTTCGACTCGGCCTGCGCCACGGTTAGAAACACGGATTTGCTTCAAATTAGGTGACTGGATTTTGGTAATTCCGCTGCCGTCATTCTCGACTTCGCTCAACACGCTTTGATCAGCCACCAAAGCGCTATTAAAAACAATTGCTGGCATATTAGGGCTGATATTTTGCCCATTGCGCAGCTCAATAATGCCTTGCGCCAATAAGTCCTGGTCCAACTCAGCCAGCAGTGCCTCATCTAACTCAATGCTTGCTTTCGGCGCAGAAAATTGCCGCACATTCACCGGGCTACGATTAATTAATTTTGCCCCTTGGTTGCTGAGCAAAACCTGCACCACCTTGCCGCTCGGTTGAATCGCACCTTTGCTTTGCAGCGCAAATTCAAACGCGGCAGAGCCATTGTTAATCACAAAATGCGGGTTGGGTTTTGCTTGCCAAACAGTCACCGTACCCAAGGCTAGTACCGCCAAGACGCACGCTGGAAATAACCATTTTTTTAGCTGCTTCATATTATTCATTCTCGCTTTCCCCTTAAGGCTTAGGCGGTTTGACCAGCTTTGCGACGCCAGATGAGCGCGGCAAGACAAAGTCCACTGATCAACACCGTAATGACAAAAGGCACGTTGATCGCAAAACGCAGCAGATTACCGATTTGCATCAATAAAGTGCTGTCCGTCGCCAAAAAGCGCTCTAACTCCACTTGATTCATCACACCAAACAGACCCGAGAAATAAATATCGACGAAGCGACTCGCTGGCGCGTAATGGCTCAAACTTCCGAGCAAGGACTGCACCATAAAAGCAGCAATCAAGACGATCACAATTCCCCAGCGGCGAATCGTGCTATTACCCAAGGCCAGCAACAGCACCAGCGGCAAAAACCACAGCAAGACCAGCAAAGCCTGCAAGCTAAAACCGAGCAAAGCCAGCAAGACATTCACGCCCATGGATGCCGTCAAACCAGAAACCCACAGTGGCGCAGAGAGCAAGACATTAAGCCCAAGCGCAGACACAATCGCCAAAAACGGTAGCAACAACGCATTCATCAACACCGGCACAATCACCGCGCTCGCTTCATTGATGGGCAAAGAGCGCCAAAATGACAGTGATTTATCGTCTTTATCGCGGTAAGGCAGGCCGGGTATCGTCAGCAAAACGCCAACCAGCGCGATATACAGCACCATACTCGACTGTGCCGAAATGCCAAAGCTGGCCACCTTGGCCGCATCCGAAATGGTCGCGCTATTAAACTGCGGCATCCCTTGATAAAACAAAACCAAATACAACAGCGCCCACGCAATCACTGGCGTCCATAAACCAAGGAATAACCAAGAGCGGCGCTGCTGCATCCATTCGCGCAGCATCAGCGTTTTAATTTGTTGCATGTTCTTTCTCCATGCTCGGTTGCGCGAGCGCCACAAAGAGATCAGCGAGTTCAACGCGGAAGATTTGACCTAATTCAGCCAAATTAGCCGGTGCGTTGCCAGCGAAAATCGCGCATTCGCCCCCCATCTGACGGAAGCGATGCAGCGGCGCGGCGGCTTCGATTTGGGCTGCGGCGTCTAAACCATAGCGCACACCAATAAAGCGCTCTTCCAGATTGCTGATACTGTCGTGCAGCACCAGCTCACCATGATTAATCATCATCACATCCGACAATAGATTTTCGATTTCATCGACCTGATGCGTTGCAATCAACACCGTGCGTTCGTCGGTGCACCAATCATTGACCAACATATCGTAAAACGCTTTGCGCGCCGGAATATCCAGCCCAAGCGTTGGCTCATCTAAAATCATCAATTTGGCGTCAATTGCACTGATAATCGCCAAATGGAGCTGAACAATCATGCCACGCGAGAGTTGTTTGACTTTGGCATCCAGCGGAATAATCGTCCGTGCCAGCTTTTGCTGCGCCAGTTCAAGCTTGAATTTAGGATGTAAGCCGACCATCAACTGCAGTAAATCGGCGACGCCTATCCACGGCGGCAGAATCGCGACATCGGGAATGTAGCAAACGTGTTCGAGCATCGCTTCGCGCTGCGTTTTTGGGTCAAAACCCAAGATGTCGATCTGCCCTTGGTACGGAATCAACCCCATCATCGCCTGCATCAGCGACGTTTTACCTGCGCCATTACTACCGAGCAAACCAATAATACGCCCCGCCGGCAACTCAAAAGCGACTTGCTTAACGGCTGATTTCGCGCCGTAGTGCACCGTGAGCTCACTCACCTTCACTAAATGATTCATTCGGATTCCTTGGGCCAAGTTAAATCGGCGGCACTGATACCCAGCCGCTCTAGTTTGGCCACCAGTTGTGGCCACTCGGTTTGTAAAAAACGTTCTCGCTCTGATGCCCGCAGCCGCTCACTCGCTTGTGGCAAAACAAACATGCCCAGACCGCGACGACTCTCTAACAGCCCAGCATCGACCATCGCTTGCAAAGCGCGATTGACCGTCAGCGGATTAAGTGCAAATTCTGCCGCCAGCATGCGTACCGACGGCATCGCCGCGCCTTCAGGCGGCTGGCCATCGAGTAAGTTTTGACTCAGACGATCAGCGAGCTGCAAATAGATGGGCGATTGATTATTCCAGTCGGCCATAGTCCGTACTTGTGTATTAGTTATGTAGCACACTATACATTTAACTTTCAGCCAGCGCAAGCGATAGCTCGATCTACTTCTACATCCCCTTTGCGGTAATGCACGTCAAATCGTGAGTTCACAGCGCTTTCACAGCTGATTGCCTCGATAAAAATGCCAATGCGATGGAAATATTTACATTTCGAGTGCGCCCGATAGGTCTTGTCGTTTTAAACACTAAAGCGCAAAATGCCCTTTGTTTAGTCAAAAAACAAAATAACTAAACAAAATTCAACCAAGGATGGCAACCATGGCAATGCTGGCTTTTTACGACGCAAACTTTCCTTTTTCGGGTGTTCGCCCGAGTCACGCACCACAGCACGCCGTGAGTGCCGACGCGCTGAGCGATGCTTTAAACCGCTGCGAAATGCCTGCCGTTTTGGCGCATTGGCATGGCCGTTATTTCCCCTTGGCGGCATGGCCTGCCTTGCTCGATTTCCTAGCACGCGGCGGCAATCTAGTGACCTTAGGCCAAGCGGTTTTTAGCGAGCCGATTGACAGCCATGGCCAGCCCCAGCCACAAGCGGCGCTGTTTCGGCAACTCGATATCCATGAAATTCAACGCGTCGATGTACCGCACAGCACGCATCTTAGCGCGGGAAAAAACTTCCCTTGGTTGAGCGATACGCTCGACGCATTCAATCTAAATCTTAGCGCCAGCACCGATAGCTTCGTGCTGATGCCGACCAAAACCAAAGATCAGCCGCTCGATTCGGGCTCGGCCGGGCCGATGGATGCGCGGATTTATCCTTTGCTGATGAGTATGGACGCGCAGCACCACCACATTGCCAGCCCGATTGTGTTGATCGAACGTTTACGCGGCGCGATGGCCGGATCGCGGCAGGTGTTTGCCAATATCACGCCCGATGCTCAGTTTTGGCAACAAGGCGGCATGGCACTGCTCGAAAAACTCGCAGAATACGCCAGCCACGGTGTCACCGAATGTTGGCTCAAGCCCGATTTTGCCTGCTACGAACCCGGTGAAAGAGCAACGCTAACCTTGCAAGCCGAAGCCCTCGGCGCTGCCATCGGTCAACACTGGACTGCAAATATCACCACGACGTATCGCGATGTAGCCATTGATTATCAAAAGCTACAGCTCAATACCCAGAAAGGTGGCATTCAGAGCCTACGCTTTACCTTGCCGAAGACGATTGAAGCCGGGCTGTATACACTGCGCGCGGAACTCAAAAGCGAGCACGGCGATGTGATTCATTTGCAGCAAGGTTTCTGGGGACGCGATGCCGAACTGCTCGCGCGCGGAACAAGGATGAGCGCTGGGCGCGATTACTTCGTTCGCGATGGCAAAACCACGCCGATTGTCGGTATGACGTATATGGCGGGCGATGTGCATCGCAAATTTTTGCACCTGCCGAATGTCGCGCTCTGGCAGCAAGAGATGGCGACGCTGGCCAGCATGGGCGTGAATTATCTGCGCACCGGAATTTGGACGGCGTGGCGGCAATTGATGTTTGTCGATGGTCACGCCAATGAAGCGCTGCTGCGCGCGATTGATGCGTTTATTTTGACCGCTGCCAGCCATGATTTGGAATGCTGCTTTACGTTTTTTGCGTTCACGCCAGAAAGCTGGGAAGGTCGCAACCCTTACCTCGACCCGCGCAGCCGCAGCGCGCAAAAGCGTTTTATCCGCAGCATCGTCAGCCGCCATACGCAGACGAAACGCGTGCATTGGGATTTGATTAACGAACCGTCGCTGTTTGATCCGCAGCGCATTTTCGTCGGCCCGCGCAGCTTGGGCGATGAATTTGAAACACGCGCTTTTATTCAGTATTTGCAAACGATCAACCCCGATATTTCCCACTGGCAACGCGCCTGGGATTTAAGCCCGGCGCAGCTTGCTGACTGGTCGGCAGTTCGCCCGCCGCAACCTGAAGATATCGGTTTTAACACCACCGAAATCGCTGAAAAACAGCATGGCATCTGGCTCGATTACGCGCTGTTCACGCAAGCCGTTCACCGCGAATGGGCGGCGGATTTGGCTGCCAGCATCCGTGAGCTGATTCCGGACGTCATGGTGTGCGTTGGTCAGGACGAAGCACTCGGTCAGCAACGCCCTTCGCCGTTTTTCTTTGCCGATGTTGTCGACTACACCAGCGTGCACAGTTGGTGGCTGAATGACGCGCTGGGCTGGGATAGCCTATTTAGCAAAACGCCCAACACGCCGAACTTAATCCAAGAAACCGGCATCATGCACGTCGCGCGCGCCAATGGTCGTTCGCGCCGCAACGAAACCGAGCTGATGCAACTGTTGGAGCGCAAATATGCTTACGCCTATGCCTATGGCAACGCGGGCGCGGTTCAGTGGATCTGGAATTGCAATTACCACATGGACAATCTCAACGAGTCGCATATCGGCGCTTGCCGTGCTGATGGCTCGCAAAAACCTGAAGCAGCCATCACTGCTGCGTTTGGTCAATTCATCAGCAAGGTCGGGGTATTGCTTAATCAGCGTCAATTAGCAGAGATTGCAGTCGTATACCCTTTTAGCAACGATTACAGCAATCGCCGCTCTACCCTCGATGCCACGCAAGCTTTGGTGCGCAATCTGACGTTTGAATTTGGCGAAAATCTGCGCGCTGTGGGCGACCATGATTTAAGTAGCCTATTTGCTGTGCCACCTCAGTTACTGCTTTTACCTTGCCCGCAAAATCTGGATGTTGCGTGCTGGCAACAAATCGAACAACTACTCGAACAACACGCGATCACCGTATTGCTCACGGGGCCTGCGACGCTGGATCGCTATTTCAATACCTGCCAGCGCGCGCCGTTTGATGGCGCAAGCATTCGCAATTTAAGCCGCGAAGAAACGCTACAGATTGGCGCGAATGAATATCGTGCCAGCTACATCGGCGACGCCATCGCGCGGCTCGATAGCGGTTGCGATGCAGCGGGTAATGCTGAACGGATTGAGCATTTCTCAGTCGGCAAAGGGCAAATCATTTGGTGCCCGCTACCGTTGGAACTGAATGCCAATCCCGACACTTTGAGCGCGCTATATCAATATGCACTCAACGCCGCCGACATTCAGCCCGCATGGCAATGGCAGGGTAAATCACCAGCGGGCGTCTTTATGCAGCAACAGCAATTTGCCGCGCATACACTGTGGATTGCCGTGAACGAAAGCAGTCGCGCTCACGCGCTGCACTGGCAAGCTGACGCACACAGCTATCGCACCACCCTCGCCGCCGGACGCGCACTGATGTGGCTGACCGATCAGCAAGGCAAGGTCGCCGCTAGCCTTTGGCAACACCCTGTGGAGAAATTATGAACTCGCCCGCAGAGCATCTAACAAAGACCAATCAGGCCGCAACGCGGCCGAGTACGCCGCGTTTTTCATCCGCCGCGGTCGAAGCCAAAATCACCGCCGTTAGCCAACAAATTAGCGATGATCATTTGCGCGAGCTTTTTATCAATTGCTATCCCAATACGCTCGATACCACGGTGTTTCATCAAGAAAATGTCAACGGCAAGCCCGATACCTTTGTGATCACTGGCGATATTCATGCGCTGTGGCTGCGCGATAGTTGTGCGCAAGTTTGGCCTTATTTGCCGCTCGCGCAGCAAGACCCTGCGCTGGCACGGATGATTGCCGGGCTGATTCACCGCCAGACGCAGTGCATTTTGCTCGACCCTTATGCCAATGCGTTTAACGATGGCCCCGCGCACAGCGAATGGCAAAACGATCACACCACCATGCGCCCGGAAATTCATGAGCGTAAATGGGAGCTTGATTCGCTGTGCTACGCGATCCGCCTCGCGCATGGCTATTGGCAGATGATGCAAGATGCCAGCGTGTTCGATGCAAATTGGCTCTCAGCAATGGAGTTGGCCGTCGCAACGATGGTAGAGCAACAGCGCAAAACCGATACTGGCCCTTATCGCTTTACGCGCCAAACGCACTGGCAGTCCGACACCCTACCCTGCAATGGCTGGGGCAATCCGCTCAAACCCGTTGGGCTGATCGCCTCGATGTTTCGCCCTTCGGACGACGCGTGCATTTTTCCATTTCTCGTGCCAAGCAATCATTTTGCCGTCGTCAGCTTGCGCCAGTTGGCCAGCTTGCTGGATGTGCATTATCCAACCGTGAGTTTGGCGCACCGATGCCGTGCTCTGGCCGACGAAGTGGAAGCTGCGCTACTGGCCTACGCCCGCGTGCAACATCCCAAATATGGCACGATCTGGGCGTATGAAGTCGATGGTTTCGGCAATGCGCTGATGATGGATGACGCCAATGTGCCCAGCCTTTTATCACTACCGTATCTAGGTGTATGCAGCGCAGATGATGCGCTTTACCTTAATACCCGCCGTTTTATTTTATCCAAAGACAATCCGTGGTTTTTCAGCAGTCGCGACGGGCAACTCAATGGCGTGGGCAGCCCGCATACGCTGGCACCGCGAATTTGGCCAATGAGCCTGATTGTGCAGGCGCTCACCAGCAACGATGCCGCTGAAGTGGCGCGCTGCCTGACAATGCTCAAACACAGTGATGGCGGCTCTTCGCTGATGCATGAATCCTTCTTGCCCGATGATCCAAGCGACTTCACTCGCGGTTGGTTTGCTTGGGCCAACACGCTATTTGGCGAATTAATTTTGCGCGTAGCGCGCGATTTTCCGGCGCTACTGCAAACCCACTTGCCGCGAGAAGCACAATGAGCATCAGCCTCAGAGCCCTCGCCCAAGCTGCTGGCGTGTCAATTGGCACAGCGTCGCGTGCGCTCAAGCATCAAGCTGGTGTTTCCGAGCAACAGCGCCAACATGTGCAACAGCTTGCAGCGAAACTCGGTTACGACATCTCGCGTTTGCAGCGCGCACCGATTCGCCGGATTTTGTTTTTACTGCACGCACAGCACACCACGGCCAACGCGACGCCTTTCTATGCTGAAGTCGAGCGCGGCGCGAGGCTTGCGTGTTTAGAGAAGGGTATTGAGCTACAGCCATTCAGTGTCAATGCCAATAGCTCAATACGTCGGCAATTACTCCAACAAGAAGCCGATGCAATTTTGTGTGTGGGCTTTATCGAGCCAGAAACGCTAGCCGTCGTACAGGCTTTGGGCAAACCGACGACCTTGATCGATGCCAGCGCGCCACAGCTTGCTAGCGTCAACCCTGACAACCAAGCCGGAACGCGCTTGATGACGGCGCAATTGATTGCACAAGGTCGGCAGCGAATTGCGTTTTTATCCGGTTCACTTGCACATCATTCGATTCGTTTGCGTGAACGTGGCTATCGCGAAGCCTTGTTTCAAGCGGGACGATTGGCCGATCCAGCCTTGGAGGCGCTCATTCCGCCGGGGCTCGATTTAGTTCAAGGCACGCGCTTGGCGCTAAATGAATTAATGAATTTGGCTACGCCGCCCGATGCGATTATCGCGTTTAACGACGCCTGCGCGCTGATCGTCCAAGCCGAATGCAAAGCGCACGGCATGACTCTACCCGACGACATGCTGATTGCCGGATTTGATGATATTGCCGCTGCCGAGGCCGCGCAGCTCAGCACCGTCGCCGTCGATAAAGCCGCGCTGGGCGCAGCAGGCGTCGCGCAGCTCTTAGCTGCCGCCGAACGCCCAGACGTCAGCGAAATTTTGCATCCCGTAAAACTGATTTTGCGGGGCAGTACTAGCGCCGCAGTCCAAACCAACTAACGTTTCGAAAATTAAGCAGGAGTCATCCAATGCATATGCCCAACTTTCAAGACCGCCAAACGCTACTGAAGCATATTCAGCACACAATGGGCTTTTATCATCCGCGCGCGGTGGACGCCAGCGGTGGCTTTTATCATTTTTTCCGCGACGACGGCACGATTTACGACGCCCATACGCGGCACTTGGTCAGCAGCACGCGCTTTGTTTTCAATTATGCGATGGCGTATCGGCAATTTGGCGACGCAGAGTATCTCAGCACCGCGCGGCATGGCCTCGCCTTTTTGCGTGATGTGCATCGCGATCTGGTCAGCGGCGGCTATGCCTGGCAATTGCAATGGCGCGACGGTCAGAAAACGCTGGATGACGACACCAACCATTGTTACGGCCTCGCTTTTGTCTTACTCGCTTACGCACACGCCCTGATGGCAGGAATTAACGAAGCGCGTGAATGGCTAGAAGAAACATGGCAACTAATGGAATATCGGTTTTGGGATAGCAAATACGGTCTCTATGCCGATGAAGCCAGCGCGGATTGGACACTCAAACCGTATCGCGGTCAGAACGCCAATATGCACGCTTGCGAAGCGATGTTGGCGGCATTTGAAGCGACAGGTGATGTGAAGTATTTGGATCGTGCTGAGTTACTGGCTAGCAATATCACGCAAAGACAAGCGATGCTTGCGAATAATCTGATTTGGGAGCATTACCATACCGATTGGTCGGTGGATTGGGATTACAACCGACACGACAAAAGCAATATTTTCCGCCCCTGGGGTTATCAGCCAGGCCATCTGACCGAATGGGCGAAATTGCTGCTGATTTTAGAGCGGCACCGGCCGCTAGCATGGCTCAAACCACGCGCCGAGCAGCTATTTAATACCGCGATGGAACGCGCTTGGGATGCAGAACATGGCGGAATCTATTACGGCTTTGGCCCCGAGAATGAGATTTGCGATAGCGATAAATACTTTTGGGTACAAGCTGAAAGCATCGCCACTGCCGCGCTCTTGGCTGAGCGCACCGGCAACCAAAAATATTGGGATGACTACCAGCGCTTGTGGGCGTACGCGTGGCAGAACTTTATCGATCATCAGCACGGCGCTTGGTGGCGGATTTTGCGCGCGGACAATCAAAAATACAGCGATGAAAAAAGCCCAGCCGGTAAAGTTGATTACCACACAATGGGCGCGTGTTATGAAGTGCTCAATGTTTTGCAATAGCAATCCACAGAGGCAATACGATGAGCTTTCCTCAATTTATTTCCGCTGGTGAAGCACTCACTGACATGATTCGCGGTGCAGACGGGCTCTGGCAAGAAAAAGTTGGCGGCGCGACGTGGAATGTCGCTCGCGTGATGGCCAAACTGGGCGTGCGCAGCGCCTTTGCTGGCGCGGTCAGCCAAGATTGCTTTGGCGACGCACTGATAGCGGCCAGCCGTGAAGCGGGTTTAGATTTGCGCTTTATGCAGCAGCTACCGTTTTCACCGCTCTTGGCCATCGTGCATCAAACACAGCCACCGGCGTATTTTTTTGTCGGCGACAATAGTGCCGATTTACATTTTGCGCCGGAGCAGCTACCCAAAGGCTGGCTGCAGCCGAATATTTGGCTGCACTTTGGTGGAATTAGCCTTGCACGCCCGCAACTGGCTCAAAAGCTATTACAGATGGCGCACGCGGCAAAAGCAGTCGGCGCGAAAATAAGCTTTGATCCTAACTTCAGAGTGCTGATGGATGAGGCTTACGATCCGGTCTTGCGAGAAATGGCGCAGTTGGCTGATGTGATTAAAGTATCGGATGAAGATTTGCGCGGACTGTTTCGCACCAATGACGAAGCCAGCGCGCTGGCGACGCTACGCAGCTGGCAGCCCGACGCGACCATTCTGTATACCCGAGGTGCAGCGGGGGCGAGTCTTTATCAAGGGCATGATGAGTGGCAGCAAACACCACCAAGACTCGCCATTGTTGATACGGTCGGCGCCGGAGACGCCAGTATGGGCGGGCTGATTTGGAGTTTGCTGCAATACCCCAATGCCAGTGGCGATACCCATTTACGCCATGCCGTCGCCGCAGGTAGTTTGGCGTGTATCCAAGCCGGAGCCAATCCACCAAATGTGAATTCTTTAATGGAATTAGCGCAAGAAATTTAAGTTTAGATTAAGTAGCATCAAACAATAACTCATCGCTAATCTGATTGGCGATAAGTTATTGCGCTCATAAAAAACATAAAAATAGATTGTGAAAATTACACAAAAAACACGCTTAACAAACAAAAGCAATTGGCGGATGATTTTCCACATAACAATAATTCATCAATTAACTTAAAGGATGTCGATATCATGAAGATCAAAGCAAACACCTTAATTTTCTCTAGCATTTTATTAAGCACAGCCATCTCAGCAAATGCCACTATTAAAGTTGAATTTTGGTCCCATGCACTGGGCGGTACCTACGATGCTTATCACAAACAAATCGTAGATAAATTTAATAAATCACAGAATGAAATTGAATTGGTGCATAAAGACCTGAATTGGGGTGGAATGAAACCGGCATTAGTCGCATCAATTGCAGAAGGCAAAGTACCTAGTTTAGCAATGGTACCGACTGAATGGATGAATGAAATGTCATCTAAATTATTAATGCCTGTCACCAAAGAAATTGCACCATTTAAATCCCAATACACTGATGCGGCATTACAAAATGCGACGGTCAATGGCGAGATTTATGGCTTTCCGTCTTATCAAGTGACTGCCGTCATGGTTTACAACAAAAATATGCTGGCTAAATCCGGCGTTAAACCTGAATTTAAAACGATAGATGATGTCTTTGCCGCCGCGAAGAAAATCAAAGAACATACTGGCAAACCGGGCTGGGCACCTAAATTACAAGATGGCTTTCAAACTTGGTTCTTATTCCAAGGCCTGCCTTTAATCAAAGACAATAAAGCTGTGTTTAATAGCCCTGCGCATGCCGCGCTTGTGCAAAAATTTGCCGATGCTTATAAAGCAGGCATTATCGTTAAAGATGTGGATCTAACGTTTGACAAGCAAGTGGCCGCATTTGCCAATCATGGTATCGGCATGTTTGCCGAAGGAGGCCACGCAGTGAAAAAAATCAACGAAGCCAATCCACGCGCTTACGCGGCAGCGGGCGTCACTAGCTTCCCGCTGAACGATGCCAAAACAGCCGCGTTTGGCGGCTGGAGCACGATGTATGTCGTACCTAAAGGACAAAAAAATATGGCTGCCGTCGCCAAAGCGGCTCAGTACCTCACCAGCGATGAAGTGCAATACGAGTTTACCAAGGCATCCAATACGTTTGCATCGACCAAATACACCAACGCTAAACTCGCCAACGATCCATCGATGAACGATCCGAAAGATTTAGGCAAAGTGGCGTTCAAAATGGGTACACAGGTCATCGATCAATCGCGTCATTTTATGATTCGCGATGTACCTGATGAAGCAACGATGCATCGACTGATGAACGATAAAATTGACGCCGCGATTCAAGGCCGCATCCCGGTACAACAAGCACTCGACGAAGCCGTTGCCGCTTGGAATAAACGTCTAGCGCAGAAATAAAGCGGATTCATTTTTGAACAAGTTGAAATAGCCCAATTGGAGGAGTTGCTTGAAAAGCACCTCCAATTGAGCCGCAAAAAAACGTACTGGATAAAAAAACCGCGCTAAGTCTTTGTGATTTAATCTGTTTTTGGCGCACCTAAATGGCCTGAATGTAAAAATACATTGACGCAGCGCAGTATCAGCTATATAGTTCGGCCTCTCTGTCGCGGGATGGAGCAGTTGGCAGCTCGTCGGGCTCATAACCCGAAGGTCACAGGTTCGAGTCCTGTTCCCGCAACCAAATACTTAAGCCAAAAACTCTTCGAAAATCAGTTGTTACTTCTGTGACAATCTGTGCCCAAAACGAAGGTTTTTTGCTCAGTCCGATAGGGCTGAAAGCCAGTACAGACGCGGGATGGAGCAGTTGGCAGCTCGTCGGGCTCATAACCCGAAGGTCACAGGTTCGAGTCCTGTTCCCGCAACCAGACAAATTCCTCAAAAATCGCTTCGATGTGTAACTTAGTCGCTGTGACAATGTGTGACGCAGCAAGCGGTTTTTCTCAGTAGCAATACTGATCGCCAAGTACAGACGCGGGATGGAGCAGTTGGCAGCTCGTCGGGCTCATAACCCGAAGGTCATAGGTTCGAGTCCTATTCCCGCAACCAAAAATGAAAAAACCTAGGTCTCAAGCCTAGGTTTTTTTTCGTCTAGAATTTGCCAAAAACGTCACAGACTCGATTTGTGACGTTTTTTGTGCCAAATCTGTGACAAGCACCATGACGAAATAGGCCATTTTTGACCTTAACCCACCTGTGACGTTTTTTACGTCGCACAGCACATTTTCGCCGTTTGAATTTCACCGGAAAATGCTTCTCTGGGATGTAAAAGTACTTTATCTACTTTCGATATTTAGCCGTGTCGGCTCAGATGACTTTGATGGCGGAGCTACAGGAGCGGCTTCAGGGAGCTCATTGGCGGATCAGACAGAAGACCCCTCTACCAGCCTCTCTGGGTGGCTTTTACGGTCTGTTGTCAGGTGTGTTTCTCTACTCCGCTGAGATGGCTTAATTCCACCTGTTGTTACGCCACTTTGTTTGCATAAATACTGGCTGATACAAGCATCCCATTTCCATCGCTTCGACATTATGTGGATGGGTCGCCATTCAGTTTACAATGGTGCGATCAATCGATAGAGCGCACGCATGATTTACTTCTTTACTGGCGCAGGCATGGCTGCTGATTCGGGTTTGCCAACATTTCGTGCGAGTGATGGCCTGTGGGAACAGCACGATATCAATTTAGTCTGCAATTTCGATCGCTATCGCCTCGACACGAATGTCCGTCAGCTAACGCGTGAATTCTACAATGCTCGGAAACTTCAATACGGCGATGCACAACCCCATGCCGGTTACGCTGCTATTGCACAATTGCAGCAGAAAACGCCAGTCACGGTCATCACCACCAATATTGATTTACTGCATGAAAAAGCGGGAACTCAAGACGTTATCCACCTGCATGGGCAGGTGGATCAAATGTCCTGTGCCACCTGTTTGCATTACTGGCACATTGGCGATGAGGCATTCCAACCAGATGATTGCCCCGCCTGCGGTAGTGGCATCACTAAACCGGGCATTGTCTTTTTTGGTGAGCCAGCCCCTCAATACGAAACACTCTATCAAATTGCCAACGATTTAACTGAGGATGATATTTTTGTCGTCGTTGGCACTAGCCTGAATGTTGTCGACCCGATTCATCTAATCCGCTCAATGCAACGACTGCCGCGTATCGTGATGATCGACCCCAATATTCCCAATTCTGCACGTCAATATGGTGCGGAGTGTATTGCTGCACCAGCGCTACAGGGTGTTTGTGATTGGATCGCCACTTTGGATGCCAATCAAGATTGATGGAGCCTCACAGGCTAATGCATTTACTGATCTAGGCTGATGGTACGTTCGACCTAAGTTGCAGAGCTTGGGCTGAACTCAAAAATGAAAGGCAGCAAACTGATGGTTTGCTGCCTTTCATTTATAGATGCGGAACTTCAGCTCCTCGGCCAACGCAGACCTTTTTAAAATCAAAATGTACTCTCAACAAGCTTTAATATGGGCACCATCAGGTCCGACAGTTGGACAGCAAAAGACCCAGCCGTCAGTCAGAGCCATCATACATGCGGATCATCAGCCGACCCACCCAGCGGGATCGAGGATAATCGATAGCACACGTCGCTACCGCTTTGAGTCAATGCCCATGCAACAATCTTCGCAGGTAGGATTGTTATGTCGTGCTTGTCCGCATGCAGCGCAGTTAGATTAACCGAAGCAACGGCAAGAGGTCGTCAGTAAAGCCAGATCGCACTAGAGCCATTGAGTAGCAACCAACAAATGCTTTCATGGCGTACTGCCGCAACCAGTACCACCAAGCTAGCGTGTTTCTATATGGAGCCCGTGGATATCAAGCAATGTATAGTCAAAACCTGCTGCATACAGATGTTCGGCTAGCTTAATCGCAATACGTTGCAACTGACCGTCGTGCTTGGCGTAAACGATCAGAAAGGTAGCCATGATTTAATTTGGGTTTGATCAGAGCAATGGTCTGACTGATTGACAAGCCCCCTAGAGCCATAAGCAGGATCAAGCTCATCTGGTGATACTTAAAGGGTTTTGTGTGCAAAAGAGAGAAGCAGAACGCTTTTCTTTGATTTTGTTAAATTTTGATGTCAGTATTTTGACATTTGAATATTCAAGCAGGGTTAAGTCAATGAAAAAATTGTCTAGTTATGTCATTGCAGCCTTAAGTATATCGCTGCTTTTTATGGTGCCAGTTCACGCTGTAGAGCCTACGGTTTGGCAAGCGAATGCAACTTATGCAGCAGGTAGCCAAGTGCGTTATGACGGCCAAATTTATCGCGCTTTACAAGGGCATACCGCCAATAGTGATTGGAATCCGATCGCTACCCCTGCGCTATGGCAACGCGCTGATGCAGCGATTGCTTGCGCGCCATGGCAGGAAGGCGTGAGCTATCAGCTCAAAGACCGTGTTTCTTTTGCAGGCAAATATTATCAAGCATTGCAAGCCCATACTGCGTACAGCGGTAGCAACTGGACGCCAAATGTGACGCCTGCATTGTGGGTGAATCTCACACAATGCGATGGTGCGCCGCCGATGACGGGCGGTGAGGTGATTAACGGCATTTCGCTACCACCCGATCCGGGCGCGGCTGGAAAGAAAACACTGGCGGGTATTGACAGCGATCAGGACGGCGTTCGTGATGATATTCAGCGATTTTTGGCTAAAGAAGTGGGGCAAAACCCGGTGCTCTATAAACGCGCATTGCAAATGGCACGGGATGCGCAGCAGTCTTTATTTGTAGCTGACACTAATGACAGAGAAAAAGCACGAGCAGTCGCTAACCGTTGGGATATTGCCAAACAGTGCTTTAATGAAATAAATGGGTATAAAAAAGAAAACTATATTAAAGATATTACATTTAAAAAGCAATTTGTGGCCTTTATTGCCAACACCCCTGAGCGCATGGGGAGCTATATGCGATACGACGAAATGTTGGGTGGCATGGTCTTTAAAATCCACAATAACGTAATTTGCGAATGAGAGTTAGCGATGAAAAGAATAATTTATATACTTGCATTTCTAACCCCAATCACTACCAATGCAGAAATTAGTCTATGTGATACTTTGCCAAAAATTTTCCACATCAATGGAATTACAACAGAAAGAGACAGTGCTATTGAAAGTGCAAATCAGTTAAAACAATTAACAAAAGAAAAAAACGGAGACGCTATCGAAACCAATCTAGCCTACAACCACACAAATGGATTCTTTGCTGATATTCAACAAACATTTTATCAGCTGAAAATGCAAGACCCTAATACCCAAGATGAGAAAATTGCTGAAGCGCTATTGGGATCAATTCCACCAGATATGAATATGCAGGTTGCCGAAGCGGCTAAGAAATATTATCTGGAAAAGCAGGAACTAGCAGCATTGGCTCAGCTTACAATTGACGAACAGTCTGAGATTATTCAAGATATAAAATCAAACATTCAGGCTGGCGTTAAAGTTCTGTTGGTGCCACATTCACAAGGTAATTTATTCGCAAATAGCACATACACGCGATTGACCTCAAATGAGGGCGTAAAGCCTGAAGATATTAAAATATTTGGCGTAGCTTCTCCTGCGGATCGAGTGTTAGGCAACGGAGCTTATTTGACGTCAAAGAGTGATGTTGTAATTCAAAGCTTGGCAAAAATTCCTTTTCTTAATGTATTACCACGGCAGTTGAATCTACCTATATCTGGTGCAGATCCGTTGGGTCATGGTTTTAAAGAAATTTATTTAAACGGCGCCATGGCAGGGCGCGATGCTGTGTGGACGGGGATAGAACAGCAAATCTTCGCACTCAATCAATCACCAAACCCACTATATCAAGGTAAGGTGTATGAGCGAGCGCCAATTATTATGTCTTTCTATGGGGTTAATTATGACCAAGCAGAGTGGATAAATTCAGGCTGGGGTCCACAAAATGCAGCTAATGGGCTTCCTCATATTATTGCGCAAAATAACGAATATCGTGAGATTATAGATAGTAAATCAAATTATAAATCTATTTTTAGTACTGTTGAATCGGTTTTTAATGAAGATAGAACTATTAATTTTAATAGATCAATTATGTGTAATAATTACCCTTTGCCTGATGGTGCTAAAATTAATTCTGGTACTTATGAAGTACGTGCTGATTTTCGGCGATTGTCACGAATTGGTTCTCCTAATAGTTTGATTGACATTCCAAGTGGATTTTCTATCCAAGTTCAAGGTCGTTTTCATAATTATCAATTTAGAGTTAGCCAATTACGGAGATCTCCATTAGATGACTTTATGTCTCTCGCTACTGGGTCAATAGATCATCCGGAAACGGCATTTAGCGGTGGTACAATGAATTATATTTTAGGTTTTGTTCAAGTATCTCAGGATCTAGACACAGGACGGTATAGTGTTATTTGGCAACCGACTTCTGAACTGGAGGCTAGTAAAGTCATTCAATAGGTCGTAGTAAAGCAGAAACGATCCTTTGCGCAACGCCCTCCCCTGTCACGATGGAATAAGGGTTTGCACGTTGCGTATTCCTATTGCAGAATCCAATAAAATGGCAACAGGAATACGCAATCATGTACATCCGTCACGCCCGCGTTTCAACGCAAGAGGCTCCTCTTGCTGCAACTATTGTAGAAGAGAAGTCTAAGCTAAATCATCAGGTTCGCAGGTAATTCCCCCATAAATTAACAGCGATTTGAAGTAGTATTTTTTAAAATTTCAGATCGCTTGAGTGGCTGCATTGGCCGAGGAGCTAGCGCTCACGACATAATTTGAGCGTCTGCAATCAAGGTCATTACAGGCGTTCGCTAGCCCAAAATTGTTGTGCCTCAGCGTCTGTTGTTGGCCGACTGCTACCTGTTGGTTAGTTTAAACCCGTCAATCAAAGTGAGCTGCAATCCAAGTTTGGCTCTGGCTAAATTGGTAAGCTGGTTGGCGACGTTCGATGAGTTTGGGTGGATGAATTGAATAAGATTCCGTACTCCGACCGCTTGCCGTCACCAGGCGCGGCAAGTTAAAAATCAAAGTGGGCTAGTAGTCCACTCAATGGTTTGTTGTTCCAGTAAAAAAACTGCACTATGCCTGAATCACGCTTTCCATTCTGGTGATATCCGCCCGCGATAGGCCTTGGGCTGCCGCGACAGCGCGCCAATCCTTTATTACGGCCTGCACCTCCGCCAGAATTTGCTGGGCTTGGCCTTGCGTAAGTCGGTAGAACTCCGCCGTTTCCATCGCGACTGCAATATTTGGGTCTGCATCGAAGGCATCGATGGCCAATGCATGCATTGACTTGGCCACATTAGGGTTCATGTCGAAGGCAGGAGACAACCGCCAGCCCGAATGTTCTCGAATGAATCCGTGATTTCGCATATGGTCATCTCGGTTTCCGACCATAATATTGAACACAACTCGGCGAAACAGTTGCTCTAAGTCCTCATCGACATGGCCAGCAGCCCCCTGGTCGGAAATAAACTCGACCAAGTCTAAGTAGCTCGCGCCGTCTTCCCCATCTTTCCGGCCCAGCAGCGTCATCGCCGAGGCATACATACGCCGACCTGTATCGTGGCGGTCAAATCGTTTTGAGCAAAATGTGCCGTATTTACTGCCTAAGTACAGCAATTTTGAGCAAGGCACTATGATGCCCGCCTGTTTGGCTAGCTGGTGGGTCATGTACTCCCAACCTCCCACATCATACCGGTCGTCTTTAGCGGGAAATTTAGCTAACCACAACGAATCATCGGTTTCAGTGAAGTTGGCTTTCGGCCGGGCTCCGCCCAATGAGGTGCCAGGTGCAATCAGCATTGCTAACCATTGCTCGTATTCGGGCAGAGCTTCGGCGCCATCGTCTTCTAGCCGACGGCTAATGTCCGCCAGCTCATTCAGGCTTGTTGCGGGTGGCGCTGAGTTTTCGCTATTGTCCAGAAAATGACCACCTGGCTCACAAAACCGCAATGCGCCCATGCGGGTGTGGTCGAATACACCCAACAAAAAATCAATGTCGGTGAGCGCCCGCATTCTTCGAGCTTCCGCCTTAGCCTGCTTGACTTCTCGCCGTTCCATCAGCACCCTACCCCAGCGGTCAGGGGCTGAGTCCAAGAAGATACCGAATGCCACGCTACCAGCCGGGGGATGCTGCTCACCTCGCCAGAGTTCTAGGCGAGGGTCCAGCGCGAACTTTTGGGGGTGCTTTAACCATTCCGATTCGTACTCGAACGCGGTAGGCGCCCCAGTCACGGTAGTATTCCAGTACATGGTGCCGACATGCTGCCGTTCACCAAGTTCTGGGGCATCCAAATGGACCTCTATTGCTCTTCTGTTTTTAACAGCTTTAGCCATTCTTAGCCCTAGATAGCGTTCTGGTCGAGCGTGACATAGGGAGCGCTTGGTCTTGCAGCTTGCGCCCTAGCTCATCATCTTTCGCTACTGCGTCGATATCCGCGTCCAAATTGAGTACGCGCAAAGCTCGGAGATAGGTGCCCATCGCAATGGTGGGGTCTCCTTTCTCAAGCCGTCTCAACGTCTCGCGAGAGACCCCCATTCGCTCCGCAAACAGCTCTGTTGTTAGGTTTCTTCTGAGCCGAGCAAGGCGCATACGCTCACCTAGCGATTCAAGCTGTTTGAGGGCTGCTGGAAAAATAGGGAGGGTTTTTTTAGCCATAATACACATAGATTGGGCAAAATTGGCTTAATTGTCAAATATATGTGGAATTTGGCGGTTTAGCTGCTAATTGGTTGCCATATATATTGGGCTTAAACGTTGCTATTGACCAATATATGTGGCATCTAAGTGGCGGCTAGAGAGAATGTGGTGCTAAATGGTGAGGTCTCAAAACCTAAGTGGGCTAGTAGCCCACTTCACCGATGTCGCTCAACGCGGCCATCTCTGGATTGAAGTTCTTCTTCGATATCACGCTGGGCCATGTCGAATTGATGGCTAAAATGTTGGCGCCGATGATTTTTTGACCCATATGCCTACATCCAGCTGACCCAGCCAAAATATGTCTTTTTCAATCAGCTTCAATAACTTGCTGCGTAATACCGTGGGTCAAGCAAACCTCAGCAGCTAGGTCAAAATCGCATCTGCGCGAGCATCAAATGACACAAGTCGGTCTTTTAATTGGAGCACACAGTTAACGGCCAATCATCGTGCACAACGGAGAATAATCGTTATAATGATGATTAACCAATCTAATCATCGTTATATTATGAGTCGACAACCTGGAAAACTTGATCCCTCTTCTTCGAAAGCATTGCAAGAACTAGGTGATCGCCTCCGAATACTGCGGATCTTACGCAATGATACGATTGGCCAGATGGCTGAGCGACTGCAGTGTTCACCGGCCACCTATGCTGCCCTTGAAAAAGGAGTACCAACCAGTCAAATCGGCCTGCTGGTCAAGGCAATGACTGTGTTGGGCGTCGTTGATAGTCTAGCTATGCTGGCACCGGTTTCCGTCGAGCTAATGGTGGCCAATCCGGCCGTACGTAAGCGTGTACGCAGCGTTAAACGCTCGCTACCCACCGACTCGGAGCTTGATTTTTGATGAGCAACGCCTTGATTGAGCTAAAGCTTGGCTTGTATATGCACAAAGCCACTTCGCCAACCGCTGCAGCCTTGCTGAAGGTTGAGCGCTTTGGCGTGATGGAAAGCGGCACGCTCAGTTATGGGCGTCAGTTTATTAACAACCAGAATATGCGGTTTCATCCTGATCCTGCATTAGCCAAGCCCGTCAACCTGCTCAGTCCTCAGCGCATGCGCGATGGCGGTGCATTGCCTCCTTATTTGAAAGACGCTTTACCTGATTCATGGGGCAGGTTGGTATTAATGGCCGCGAATCCCGGTATAACACCAGATGACTATGTGGTGCTGTCCATGACGAATGAGTATCGAATTGGTGCCGTGGTCGTCATGGATAGTCCCTATCTGCCAAGCACCCAGCCACCGTTGTCGCTACAAGATCTCTATACAATGGCGATGGCTGTTCAGTATGGCCGAGACGTGCCCTTAGATGTGCGTCGTTTATTGACGCAAGGAGGCTCGCTCGGTGGCGCGCGTCCCAAAGCCAGTATTTATGATGATGGAGCGCTTTGGTTAGCTAAATTCCCACTCAGGGAAGATGCTTTTGACTACCAGATTGCGGAAGCTGGCACGTTAGAACTTGCTACCATGTGCGGCATTCAGGCAAGTACGGCTCGATGTGTTGTTCTTCACCATGCAACCGTCCTTATGACCAAACGCTTTGATCGCATCCCGTCACCCGACGGAGAGCAACGTATTCATTTCCTCAGTGCCGCTGGCCTGCTCAATGTCGATTACGAGTCTGGTCAAGGCACCTACGTTGAATTGGCTCATGCGATATCCCGCTTTGG
The DNA here is from genome assembly GCF_016881405.1 of Deefgea chitinilytica. GTDB lineage: Bacteria > Pseudomonadota > Gammaproteobacteria > Burkholderiales > Chitinibacteraceae > Deefgea > Deefgea chitinilytica. The sequence goes on along the minus strand of NZ_WOFE01000003.1, from coordinate 94,181 downwards.
TGCCGCGCCCAAAGAAGATTGTCGCGAGCTATTCCGCAGGATGATTTTTAACATTTTGATCGACAACACCGATGATCATGTCAAAAATCATGGTTTCTTGCATACTGGTGACAACAAATATCGCTTGGCGCCCGCGTATGACATCCATCCACAAGGCACGCATTTGCAGTACATGGGTATGCCTTTGGTGAATGACCTCACGACACCGAGCATTCGGCAGATTGTTGACGAAGCACATCACTTTCACCTCAATACCTTTGAGGCGGAATTAATCATCCTACAGTTAATCACGAAGATATCCGGCAATTGGCGCAAGGTGTTCACTCAAGCGGGAATGACGGATCAAGACATTCAATATTTAGCCAAAGTACTCAATCCGCTCCACGAACGCTGGCAGGCCATGCATGCTGAATTCATAGCCACTCCCGCCCAGAAGATCCTTGGTAAAGGTGAGCAGGGACGCTAACCCTTTGAAAAACTGCCGAGCAGACCGAAGCCAAGCGGATAAAAAGTTCATGCGCCATCCGAGTTACCCTCTGGTGCAATTGGCAACCCGCTAATCTGGAGGGCTCCATCAAGTGCATCGATGGCACGCAATACCGTTTCCAGTCTTCTGATCGGGTCTGCTGTTAAGCAGATGCAGAAAATCCTTCCCAACATGCGGATTTTTGCAAAATATAGCAAAGCGCACTTAAAATCCGCACGATTGGAAGGATTTGTTGCTAAGTGAAGTCTTTTGGTGAAAAATCCTCACAAACGCGAGGATTAATTGTGAAGATACCCATTGATAATGCATCTGCCATCGGCAAGATAGTGCGCGCCAGTCGTAAGGCGCAAAAGATTCGTCAAGATGATGCTGCGGGCAGTATCGGCGTGAGCGAAAACTTCCTGGGCAAGATCGAACGCGGCAGTGAGTCCGTACAATGGGGGAAGCTCTTTCAAGTGCTTGAGGGTTTGGGCGTCCAGGTCATTGTGGATGTGCCAGAGAATGTCGCCGCCAATTTGAATGAGTCCGCGAGCAACAAGGATAAACTATGAACAGCCGATCTTTGTGCGCATCAATCAATCAGACAAAAGTCGGCACCCTGCAAGAAGTTACTGGTCTCTGGAGTTTTCAGTACGCAGAAGACTGGCTGGAGAACCCTCAGCAGGCATGGTTGCTGATTCGGGATTGCTAAGGCCTAGGTGTTGATGCCGACGGTTGAAAGATGAAGGCCGCTAACCATCTGGTTGCGGCCTTCATCTTTGCGGCACCATAACTTGGCTACTCGGCCTGTCGTACCTACCGCAACCAGTCAAGCATGTTACACATCGCTTGCTAGTGGCTCGTTAGCTTCGTGTCTTGCTGTTGATGAGCCAGATCGTCAATCTTGCCACGCCAAAAAATCAAGCGGCCAGCAATCTACGTTCTAGCACCGACTGCATATCGCGGCGCCCATCTGCGATGAGGTAGATGATGACTTGATTGTTGATTACGCGATAAATTAATCGGTAGGGTTTAAACAAGGCCTGGCGGTATTCTTTGATCCCAAGGGCAAGCAGTTCTTTGGGGTAGCTGCCACGCTCCGGCAAGAGGGATAAGCTTTCCACCACCTCCATCAATTGATCCAACACATCGTTGGCATTACCTGGACTATCAAAATCAGCGATGTAATCGTAAATGGCCTCTAGGTCTTGCTCGGCACCCTCGGTGAGCAGGACTTCAAACTTGGGGGTCAAGTTGCGTCACGCTTTGCTCGTAGCCGAGCAACAACATCTGATACTGGTTTGACTTTACCAGCGGCTATATCTTGATTCCCAAGTGCCAAGATTTTCAGGAGCGCTAATGCTTCCTGTGTTGCTTCAAACGAAGCAACATCTTGTAGTACGGCTTTAGCTTCTCCGTTCTGGGTGATGACGAGTGGCTCTCGTTGCTCCGTGAGGGTTGCCAAGACTTCGGCGGCATTTGCCTTGAGGTAGCTAATTGGTTTTACTTGGGATGAGTAGCGCATGGCATTAACCCTAATCAATGTTTAGGACTAAATGTAGTCTTTTTAAAGACTTGTAGCAAGTCGTGGCGGCAAATGGAATTTTGTATCGAGATAGTGGATTGGGCCAAAAAGCATTCGTAGGTGACTCAATGATTTTTGCATTTAACTAAAGCAGTTGAGCCATAGACGTCACCCATTTCGTTTTGGATCTTACTGTTAGAAAGAGGCTAGCATTTCCTCGATAGCGCGCACGACACCATTCTCCGTGTTTGCGTCGGCGATGTACTTGGCACGCGCGAGCAATTGTGGGTGGGCGTTGGCCATTGCGAACGAGTGCTCTGCGCCATCGAGCATTTCGAGATCGTTCAGGTAGTCGCCAAACGCCGCGGTTTCGCTACGGCTGACCGCAAGTGCATTCTGAAGCGCGAGCAATCCCTTACCCTTATTGACGCCGGCGGCCATAATGTCGAGCCAGTTACTGCCCGATACGACGACCTGCAGCGAATCCGCAAACTGCCGCATATGCGGGTAGACATTATGCTCAGACGACTCGAAGTCGTAGATTGCGACTTTCAGGATTTCGTCATCGATAGCGTCGAAGCTCTCAACGAGTTCTAGACTTAGATAATACGGGGTCACCTGCTCGACGAAAGCCTCATCATGGCGCACGATGTAGGCGGCTCGCTTCCCACACAGTACGACACCAAAATCGGCTTTTTGCCGCTGAAGCGCCCCAGTGGCAGCCAAGATCGAGCGTACCGATTCCGCATCGAGACAAACCGAATAAAGTTCTTTTCCATCCAGAACGACATACGAACCGTTTTCTGCAATCACTGGTATGCCATTGCTAATCCCTGCGAACTGTTCACGGATCGTATGATATTGTCGGCCACTGGCAGGGCAGAATACTACGCCGAGTGCTTGAAGGCGCTTAACAAGCTCAGGGAAATCGGCAGGTAACCGCTTTGCTTCATCGAGCAGTGTGCCATCCAGGTCACAGGCAATCAGGCGTACGCCTTGCATCATTTCAATTCCTTATGGGGCAGCTGCGTGTATGGGTTGTCTAATTAGACAAAAATACCAGAGGGATGTCTTGTTCGGCTAGTCGTGTTTAACAGAGGGAAAGCGGCCGCCAAACTGCGAAGTGGTTCTAATGGTCGACTTCGAATAAATGGCCAGTGGCGGGGAGTTTGCGTTGAATCTGTTTTTCGGTCATTTGCATTTGTTCTGCCGGTAGGTGCTTGAGAAAAGCACGTGCCAGCTCTGGATTTTTGCAATCTAGCCACGCATCGTAGTCATGCTCGGGGATGATGACTAAGCCCCGTTTTTCGTCGTTGGGTTTGTGCATTCGTTTCATCAGCGGATGCTCATCAGCGTTAATCGTAATTTGCGTGAACGAATAACTCAGCAGCCCGTTTTCTTCTTCCCACGAGCGCCAAACACCCGCCACCGCAAAGGGTTCATCGCTGGCGAGGGTGATTTGATGGCGTACCGCTTTGCCTGATTCGTAGCAGGGCTCGAAAAAACCTAACATCGGCACAAGGCATAGTTGGCTGCTGCGCCATGCGCCGCGATAGCTTTTCAATTCGCCTATCGTTTCGGCCCGCGCATTCATCGTGCTGTAACGCGTGCCCTTGGGGAGTTTGCGCTGCGGTAAAAAACCGTAGTTAGCAACAATCGCTTGGCGTGCCATATCGCCCGCGACCAAGATGGGAGCTTGATAGTCTTGCCACACTTCAACAGGCCAATCCTCATCAGGTGGCGCAGCTTCAAAATGGCTCAACAAGGTTTGCTTCGGGATAGTTAAATAATTTACACACATCGCACAAATAAGAACGAACGTTCTATAATGGTCTGATTCCAGTTCAGATAAGGATACTGCGATGACGAGTTTTTTGCAGGGGCCATTTCCGGCTGACCCCCACCCAAAGGTGCATTACCTGCCGTGGATTGGTGAATCAGTGCCTGCCGGCTTTCCCTCTCCGGCGGCCGATTGGGTTGAAGATCGAGTCGATCTCAATCAGCACTTGATTAGCCATCCTGAGGCGACGTTTTACTTTACGGTGTCGGGCGATAGCATGGTCAGTCACCTTTCAGAGCGTACCATCCCCGATGGTGCAACCTTGGTGGTGGATCGGGCGGTTCAAGCTAAACACAATGACATTGTGGTGGCGGCGATTGATGGCGACTTTACCGTGAAGCGCCTATTCCAGCGCGGCAAGCATTTAGCCTTGGTCGCGGAAAACCCTGACTACCCACCGATTGTGCTCGGTGATGAGCAAGAGTTATCAGTCTGGGGCGTGGTGATTGCATGGATTGTGCGCCCTAAATGATTGCACTGATCGATGTAAACAACTTCTACGTGAGTTGCCAGCGGGTGTTCGAGCCCAAGCTAGAAGGCAAACCGATGGTCGTGCTGTCGAATAATGATGGCTGTGTAATTTCGCGCTCCGCTGAAGCCAAAGCGCTCGGCGTCAAAATGGGAGCGCCTTGGCATCAACTGCGTGAGTTTGCCCAAGAAACCGGCTTGATCGCCTACAGCAGCAACTATGCCTTGTATGCCGATATGAGTAATCGCGTAATGCGGGTGCTCGGCATGTTCAGCCCGCACCAGGAAGTGTATTCGATTGATGAATGCTTCTTAGGCCTAAACGGCATCGGCGGCGATCACACTGAGCTGGGGCAATCGATCAAACAAACCGTGATGCAATGGACGGGTTTACCCGTCTGCGTCGGCATTGCGCCGACCAAAACGCTCGCCAAACTGGCCAACCACATCGCAAAAAAGCGCACGAACTTTTCTGGTGTGTGTGAATGGGCCAAGTTCAGCGCAGCGCAGCAATTACAAATTATGAGTGAGATTGAAGTCGGCGAAGTTTGGGGTGTGGGGCGTAAAATCTCGCAGCGCTTAAACCAGCAAGGGATCTACAGTGCGGCTGATTTAGCCCAAGCCAATTCAGAGCAAATTCGTGCTCGCTATAGCGTGGTGCTGCAGCGTACGGTTGAAGAGCTCAATGGCCACCCCTGCATTCAGATTGAAGAAATGCAGCCGGATAAACAGCAGATCTTGTGCTCGCGCTCGTTTGGTCAGCCAATCTACACCGAACAACAATTGGCCGAGGCCATCAGCACTTATATCGCGCGTGCTGCTGAAAAACTGAGGATGCAAAAGTCGGTGGCTGCCAGCCTAAGTATCTTTATTCGTACCAATCCATTTCGACCGAAAGATCCGCAATACAGTCGGCACGTAATGCTGCCTTTATCTCAAGCCACTGACGACACCTTGAAACTCACCCAAGTCGCATTATGGATGTTGGCACGCATTTACCGACCGGGCTTTAGGTATGCTAAAGCAGGCGTGATGCTGAGCGATCTGCAACCCAATACCGCAATCCAAGGCCATCTGTTTTTGCAAACTGCAGATCCAATCAAACGAGCGGAACTCAATGCCACAATGGATGAGATTAATCGCCGCTGGGGTCGTGGCAGTATTCACCTCGCTAGCGCAGGCGCTAACCATGCTTGGAAAATGAAGCAAAACAGCCTGTCGCCATTTTGGACCACGAGATGGTCTGACCTACCTGTGGTGAAGTAATGGCTTACTTCGTACTTAACAAGCTTTTAGAGCGCGGCTCGAATATAAAAATACTGCTCGAATAACAACAAAAAGAACAACCATGCGTGTACTCAGTATTATCTTGAGCATCTGCTTAGTCTTTGTGCTCTTCTTCTGTGGGTACGTAGACCAGCAACTCCCCCACCTCACACCCGAAATAAGCGCACAGCTTATCAATATTATCAGTAACTGTGCTGTAGCCTTTTTGGCCCGCAATTTTCGATAAGGTCATCCGGTTTATCCCGCAAGACTCTGCGACTTCTACCAATGTAATGCGGCGATTTTCCTGGAACTCTTTCTCTGCCATGAGCTCCTTAACGCGGAATCTGAGCATATAAACCACCAAATGATCATAAATATTATCAAAAGATACTTGATTTACTCTTTTTGATGCTGTAGATTTTAATCACATGCTAATAATTATTATCATGTGATTAAAGAATAGATCAAAGGAGTATTCCATGTCTCATACCTATCTTACTACTGAGCAGCTCGCAGAGCGACTTCAATATAACGGCCGCACAATCCATAACAAGTTGGTTGATCCGTGCTTGATTGAGGGGCGGCATTATGTCCGATCATTTGGCCGGCGCAAAATGCTGTCCATTTGGAAGCGATTCACCAAACTCACCCTCGAAATGAACACAACGTGTTGGTCATCGTTCAGTCTTTTCATCGTCTGGGCCTGCGTCAGGGATGTACTCAAAGATGTCTTCAACTCGACACCCAAAATAGGCACACAACCTATTCATTGCATCCAGCTCAATTCGCACAGCCGTTTCTTCATACAGCAGAGTGATAGTCCCTCTATGCAGGCCTGTTGCGCGGGCCACATCAGCAACTCGAACTTTCTTTTCTCCCATTAACCGGGATAGGTGACAACGAATCATGTTGTTTAATCCTAAATAATTTCACCCTAAACGACATATTTTGCTTGACGACGACGTTTTGTGGCGTATTATGTTGCTCAGGACGACATAATTTACTAGAGATGAACTTTATTTTGTCCAGACCTCTTTATTTGAGTTTATCACGAAGGAGTTTAGTCATGAGTACCACTTACCTCACCACTGAAGAACTTGCTGCACGTATTCATTACGATGCGCGCACTATTCGCAATCAATTGGTTGATAACTGCCTTATTGAGGGCCGTCACTACATCAAACCATTCGGTCGTCGCAAATTCCTGTTCATTTGGGAGACCATTGAAAATGACATGCTGACCAAACAAGAAGACACCATTGCAATGCCTCTGGCAAGTTGAGGGGTACCAAAAATGGGAGCCATTCGAGCAAGGAAAGAAACCGGGCTGTTATTTATAGATTTTCGCTGGGAGGGGAAGCGATGCAGGGAGCAAACAAATCTGCGTGACAATGCAACAAACCGCAGAAAGCTAGAAAAAATGCTGCAGCAAATTGAATCTGAAATTAAGTTGGGCCGCTTTGACTATGCCCGCTTTTTTCCAGAGTCAAAAAGTGCCGAGAATCCGATCTTTAGCACATCACCAATTAAACCGGTTGGAGCTGCGCTAAACACGACCACAGAGGATGGTGCGGAGCAAAAAGGTCCACTCTTTAGCGCCTTTATTGAGGAGTGGTTAGTTGAAAGCCAAATCACCTGGCGGCGATCACATCAAGTGAATATTCGCGGCATGATTGATAAGTACTATTTGCCAGCATTTGGAACAGTTGGGGTCGGCAACATCACTCGCGCTGATTTGCTTAAATTCCGGTCTTCACTCGCCAAAGTAGCCGGCCGGAATGGCAATGTAACTCTATCTGCAAATCGTATTAACAAGATCATGGATCCGTTACGTCGGATTTTTGAGGAAGCCGCCGACCGTTATGACTTTACCACGCCTTTTGTGCGGATCAAACCGCTCAAGGTGCCGCGCTCTGATGTGCAGCCTTTTACGCTCGCTGAAGTGCGTCAAATTATCGATTCAGTTCGTCCTGATTTTAAGAACTACTACACTGTGCGTTTTTTTAGCGGAATGCGTACGGGTGAGATTGATGGCTTGAAGTGGAAATACGTCGATTTCGAGCGGCGCGTAATTATGGTGCGCGAAACGATTGTGGCTGGCGAAGAGGATTACACCAAAACCGATTCGTCTCAGCGTGATATCGCAATGTGTGGTCCGGTCTTAGATGCGTTAGAGAATCAATATCGGGCCACAGGGACTATGTCGGAATACGTATTCTGTAATTTGCAGGGCTTACCGATTGATCACAACAACATCACCAAGCGAGTTTGGTATCCCCTCCTCGCTCATCTTGGGCTAGAGAAACGTCGTCCCTATCAATCTCGGCACACCGCTGCAACGCTCTGGCTAGCGGCCGGTGAAGCGCCGGAATGGATTGCACGCCAGATGGGGCATGCCAACACCGAAATGCTGTTCAAAGTGTATTCGCGCTATGTGCCTAATCTGACCCGTCGCGATGGATCGGCTTTTGAGCGTTTGCTGCTGCAAGGTCAATCCAGTTTACCAAGCCAAGTTATCGACGCAATCAAGCAGGAGGTGCAAGCATGAGCGAGCACATCTATTTTGCCGAATCAGGCTTGCCCAAATTACGCCCTGATTATGCCGCAGCGCACACCATCAGTGTCGTACAGCGCTTGGTATTGCCATCAAATCACCCGACAGCAGTAAAGGAGTAAAGTCATGACCCCTACTTCAATCCTTGAACAAGCCGAATTAGGCAAACTGTATGGCCTGCATCGAATCAAAGGCTATTACCGACTCACAGGTTTATTGGCTCATTTAGATAACTACGGCCAGCCGTGGTGGCAAATCAGGCTTTCTGATTGCACTGGCACCTTGGTCGTTGAATATCGTCCCAGCGAATTAAGCTCGTTCAGCGCCAATGACTCGCCAGCAGCCTTGCCGTGGGGAATTCGTCATGGCGGCCTAGTTCAGCTTGAGGCCAAAGTAGCGCAGCAAGATGCCGGTTACTTTACGGGGCGAGTAGTGTGGCTTCAGCCAGTGCTTGAAGTTCGCATTCAGCCTATTTTGGCGAGATTACCGATTCTCTCTACTTTGCCACGCAGCCATTGTCCTCGCACTGAATTACTCGATCGATTAGTTCATCAAGTGCGAACACTCAAAAGTGATTGCTTAAAACGTTTTGTCAGTATGGTCTTGGAGCAATCGCATGTCGCCGTCGGCTTTCTCTCTGTACCCGCCAACTATCGGCATCATCATGCCTATGCTGGGGGATTATTGGCTCATTCGCTCGAAATGATGGCAACCCTGGCTGTCTTGCCATCGTTGAATGATCAAGAGCGTGAAGTCGCCATGGTAGCTGGACTATTGCATGATCTGGGTAAGGCTTGGACATTAAGTGCCGAAGGTGAGCCCACAGACCTCGGCTGCCTCGTCGCACATGAACACCTCACGCTGGAATTATGTGGACCCGCACTAATTTGGCTGGATCAACATGCGCCTGAACTAACTTTGGTTCTGCGGCATATTTGGTGCAATTTAACGCCTAGCACCCGATTTAATGCTCAGCCTGTTCTGCCCTTGGTACATGCAGTGCGAATGGCCGATCAATTGAGCGCCGATCAAGACCACAAACGATACAGGCCAAAGCGCTTCAATTTGACGACAGTAGCCAACGCCGATATTGAAGTATTCGGTGCATTGCATGGCTAAAGAAGATATCTGAGATCTGACACCATCAACGGCGCACAAAAGTGCGCCGTATCAATTTTGTGGGAATATCGATAATAATTTCCATCGAAATCGAGTGACCGCAAACCTGTGTTTAGGAATTATGCGCTGCAGTTCAGCTTATCGGCCATAACGGACTCTGGCAAGCATAATTTTCTCAACTGCAAGTTGCAAAGCAAGGTTTGTAAGCAGCTCGAGATACTCCCAGATCAGTTCGTCCATGCCAATGTATCAATGGAAAAGTCATTGAAGCTTTCATTATTATCGTTAAAGCAGCGCTTAACCGCACGCATGAAAACTATCGGCGAGCAATGATGAAGAATGGATAATTGAGCCTCCTGCGAAACAACCACCAACCAACCCTCTCCTGTTAGCTCGTTATTTTTTGGCGGCTGACGATCCATCGGGCCATCCTGCCACCAGATGCTTTCCACCATGGTTTTACCTGCTGAATTAATCCATCGAAATAAACCATCTTCAGACAGCGACCAACCAAGGCTCAGCGCAATTGCAGGATTGAACGCCAACCATTCTGTACCTCCGATAGCCACTTGCAGTGAACGACCATAAACGACCAGTGCAGGGTATTTGCTCACGCCATAAAGATCAAAGTATTCACTTGCATTCCAAATTGATTCATATGGAAAAAAATCGAATGCGCCTCTCAATTCATTTGTGTGCGGCCAGTCAGGATGACATGCCATGGAAAAGCGATACTCAGTTGGCACTGACCAATCCCATACCTTGAATTGCGACAGTTCGCCTACTACCAAATACCCGGCATCTAAGTTGGAGGCGAAACTCTCGAATGCCCCCTTTCGTCCCGTAATCCACTCCTCTTTTTTAGGGAAATGACCCATATTTTTTAGTGTGTCAACGACACTAGGACGAGCCACTGGCGCTTTTCCGGCAAGCCGCCAATCGTAACGATAAAGCTGACTGTAGGTAAACATCTGTGAATCCATATCTATCCGGCCAGCATCCACAAGTTCAGTAACAACTTGGCAAATTGAAGTGAGGGTATAGCGTCCATGTGTCCACCTAAGTTTATCGTGGACACGATCATCTCAAGGAACGATAACGCTATTCAACGTGGGGCGGCTGGATGCTTACAGCCGATGTGTCGATGCTGAAGCTGTAAAAATGAAGGCCGCAATCCATCAGGTAGCGGCCTTTATTCTTTTACGGTTTTACCTATATGGCTTGGCTTGCATTGAGCTGCACGCCTAGATTTGATGTCATAGGTCACCTATTCCAAAAACCTAAAACTTATTTGAACCTGAATACTAGCTGATGCGATGTCACGGTAATACACCAATGTGGAGTTACCATGAAATCGCACCACGCAAGTTTAGCTTTGTTGAGTAATGCCACCATCTGGGGCTTAGTTTGGTTGCCTTACCAACAGCTTGAAGTTTTGGCGTTTAGCCCTGCCTTGGCGCAGGTCGTGGTTTACAGCTTGGCGATTATTGCGGTGTTGCTATCAGGCCAGCAGTGGCGCGGCTTGGCAACATTGGCAAAACAACCGCGTTTATACGCTATCGCGGTAAGTACTGGGGTCGCCAATGTGGCGCTCGTCGTCGGTCTGGTTGAGGGCGATGTATTGCGAGTGATGTTACTGTTTTATTTGAACCCACTCTGGAGTGCATTACTGGCTCAGCGTTTTCTTGGTGAATCAATTTCTATCGGCGCAGCCATTCGTTTGGTGCTGCTGGGATTGGGGGCTTGTCTGGTGCTCAGCAGTACGCACACCACCCAAGCTCAAATGGTTGCTCCGGCAGATTTAGCGGGCTTGTTGGCTGGCTTGGCTTTTGCGACAACTAATGTTTTAACGCGACACTGTAAAGATGTTCCAGCCGCGCATTTGATGTTATCCGAGTGGCTAGGCTGCCTTATCGTTGCCAGTTTGGTCGCTTTCAATACCAATGGGCTTCACAGTAGCGGTTTGCAGAATATACAAGCGTGGCTTCTATTGGGAGTCTTGGTGCTTGGCATGCTGCTGGGTAATCTCGCTTATCAGTACGGCATGAAACGCGTTACAACACTGCAAGCATCCATGTTGTTGTCGATGGAGTTGCTGGTTGCAGCATGTTCGCATGCATGGTTTGGAGCCGGCGTATTCAGTTTACTTACGGCAGTGGGAATGATGTTGATGCTGGCATCCAATGCGCCACAATTGTATTTCTCGCGGCGCGGCGTTGCGCAGTCTTGAATAAATCTACAAAAACAAAGCCCTTGGCGCTGCGAACCAAGGGCTTTGGTATTTATGCCTGCCAATTACGGCTTGAATGCCTCTAGTTTTCAGCAGCTCTTTGACGCTCTTACTATGTGGCGCTAAAGCATATCGGCTCTGCGTCTCGGGGGCGTTTACAATAGCCATACCTGCGCGTTGCAGCAAATCGCGGATTTCCTGCTCAGAGCACTCTCGCGCCGCCAGCTATTCACGTTTTAATCGACCAAGCTACGCAGGTGTTTTTCAAAACGACTGTTTTGCCTGTTCAGTCACTTGTTCACTCACTGCTTAAATACTGTTATTCCTGCTCTTTGGCAAAATTCGCTACCCCGAAAAACCGGTTGATAATGCCGTGAATTTTCGTGCGGTACTCGGCGACAGTCATGTCTTTGCCGCGCAGGTATTTTTCCAAAATTCGAATAAAAACGACCGCTTGAAATGGCTTATCGTAATAGTCAAAGGCGTGCCCTAACTCTCTGACGATGTCCTCGGCATTGGTCATGAAATCCAGCACCTCAAACCGGCCATGCTTCGCGTCAAGATCAAACACAAAACGTGGAACCGACTTGCCCTCAATCCCTTCTTCGTACAGGCAAATAAACAATTCGCCATCAATATTGACCTCGTATAAATGCTGATGCTTCGGGGTGATCATGTTTTTCTCCTGCAAAGAGTGGAGTGCATTAATCGACACAACGTCGTTTCTTGCTTTTCAGTGCTTGGCCTTCCTGCTGCGAATCCAGCTCAGCCAGCCGCGCATTGACCTGCTCAGCGACTGCGCTCCAAACGGCTCGCAAATGCAATTCACGCTGTAGCACCGTATCTGCCGAGATCAATGAGGCCGCTTTTTGCATGCAGGAACGGCGGGACAATGCCCTTACGGCTTCATCGCGCGGAACGGGAGTGAGGCGGGCTGCAGCACGCAGCAGTGAATCCAGCCCGCTAGCCCTTTCTTCCCACGGATCGTAATCGGGAAACAGATGGCGAAGGCGCCGCCCAAGGCTGCTGCGGGTGGCTGAAAAAAACGGCAAGGCTTGGCGAACATGCGTCAGCGATACACGTTCGGCCTGCGCCATACAGGCAAATACCTGCGCGGCACGCAGCAAATACCGGCCTGAAAATACTGGCCAATCATCCAGCGACGTTTCGGCATCAAGAAGCATTGGGTGATCCTTTGAGTAGTGCAATAAGGCGATGCAGCCTTGCAAGACTGCATCGGTTTAGCCCTACATCGCATCACACCCCAAAAAGGTTCGGCTGTGGCAACACAGCCGGTGCAGCAATTACTGCGCCGGTATCAATTCCTGCACCAGTGCGCTGCTTTTCAGCAAATCGACATCCGCATCGGCCAAAGCAGCCAGTCCATATTGCCCGGCAGCATTCGGGCCACTGACGATTTCCATGCGCGCTCGCAACAGCAAATCGCGCAGTTGCGCTTCGGTAACATCAGGTGAAAAACTCACCAGCCAAGCAGCCTTACCGGGTATCTGCTCTCCGCCCCTGTATTGCGGTGCCTCTGGTTGCATACCCATCGGGTGCAATAGAATGCCTTGCGCAACCACAATCACCAGCGCCGCCATCACTGCCCAAGGCCGATTCAACGCGGCCCACCACATTTTCCAGCGAGATTTCCAGCGAGACGGCGCAGGGTTTTCTCGGCGCGGCTCGGGCTGCAACTGCGCAACAAAACGCTCCCATCGGTCGGCGGGCAAATCCAGCGGCGGGAGCGCCTCGCGCAAGCCCTCTTGCAAAGCCTGCAATTGAGTCAGCTCCTGCTGCCATTCGGGATGATCCGCCAGCAAATTGGCCAACCGGGCTTGCTCTGCCGCCTCAAGGCGATGGTTGCCTGCGTCAAACAGCAGGGCTTCAAATTCTTCGCGTGGCGTCATGGTCGGCTAATTCCTTTGCCGCGCAGGCATTGTTGCAAAGCCTGGCGTGCACGATTAAAGCGTGATTTCACAGTGCCTTCGGGTATCTCCAGCGTAGCGGCAATTTCTTTACCACTCATCCCGCCCACCCAGCCATGCAAGACCGTCTGCTCCAGCTCGCTGGGCAATTGCGACAGGCAATCGGCAATCGCCCTGCGGTTTTCACTATTTATCAGGCATTGCAGCGGGGTGGTTTCATCCGCTTCATCGTCGCTGGGCCCGTCTTGGTTCGCGTTGGCAGCATCATCCAGCTCCTCATCGCTCACCGTATTACGGTACGACTGGTTTTTGCGTAGCAATGAAGTTAGATAATTGCACGCACAGCGATACAGCCAGCCACGCAATTCACTCACGCTGGCCACGCGCTCCGGGACTTGCCAGAACGCCAGCAGCCCTTCCTGCAAACCAGCCAGCAAATCATGCGGGTGCAACCAGCCATGATGTAGCGCCAGATAAAACTTGCCGCGCAGCAAATGCAGCAAGCCCGGCTCAAGCCATGCGGCCAGTTTGCCCAGCGCCTGCGCATCGCGGCGGTGGATCGCCGCCAGCAAAACCTTGGCATCGTTATCATGCAACATCGTTGGTCAGTTCTTGTGCGGGGTAGAAAGAGGTCAATGTTACTTGGACTGCTCTGGGTGCAATAGACATTTCAAGCCTAAGAAAAATGGCCGTCAAAGGTCAGTTGTAGTTTCTGGCCCAGTTCGATTTTGCTTCCAACCTCTAGCTTCTTATAAGCACTTTGCAGTTGATTGCTTACGGTTGAAGGTGATACTTTCAGTGTACGGGCTGCTTCTTTGTAACTTAGCCCTTGCACCACCAAACGGGCGGCCCTTAATTCGGCCTCGGTCAAGCTAGGATAAAGGCGTTGACTTAGACGTATAAATAGTAAGCCCTGATCTAATTTTGCAGTAGCCAATAAAAATCTACCATAATAGCTTTCTCCTTGAAGCAATAGTTGCAACAAATCTTCGGGTAACAGTGGTGGAATCCAGCCTTCCCATTCTTGTTGCAAGAGTTTTTCTACACTCTCCTCCAGAAAATATAGCCGCCCATCTAGAGCCGAAATTAAGGTCAAACAGCCTTGCGCGGACTCTGCATGATGCAGACGCAGATTAATCTGATAGGCCACAAAAATGTGAGGTAAAAAGAAATCACACAGTTTCAGTTCATTGCTGGAAAAAGGCTGTGCGGGATTTGCACGATACAAGGATATCAGGCCTTGTTGACTCGTTCGAGTTGAAGCATGGGTGCAAAAGGTGAGAATGTGCGCCAGATCAAATTCATTCGCATGCCGATACAAATGGGGATGATTTGGGGCAAGCTCGGCCACTGCCAGAGTGGCTGAACGCTCTTTTTCATGTGTTGCTTGGGTCAGAATAGGGTCGACCTCTTTAATTGCGAGTCGCTTTTGCAATTTTTCAAGAGGTAATCTATCTAGATGCACGGCGGAGACTTTAAAAGTCTGAGGATCCAGCAGGCCATAAATCATCATTGATTTATCAAATGGTAACAATTGCTGCAGCAGTTCCGTGCACGCGTCCAAAAATGCAGCAGGAGTCAAGTTCTGGGCTTGCTCGTACATTGTCAACAATTGTTTCATATTGCCTCAGTGAAATAGAAGCGCTGAGTTTAGTGCTTGTATGGGCAAAAAACTTATCCATATCCATAGCAGCTAAATTTGCGAATTTACATAGTGTGGTCGCACTATATGCCGCCGATTTTGGAAATAATACCATCCCATAAAATAAACATGAATTACTCCACTGCATGTCATTAAATTTCGCAGTTGGGGATTAGCTGGAAAGCCGCGTTGTTGCTGAAACACAAGATCATGGAGAGGATGCGCCAACGGGAAGTTGATCGGTATCTGGCAGAAGTGCAGCATCGATTCAATCGGCGCATGAAATTGCCGTAGCTGATGCCGAGGCTGGCGTTTGCAGTGATGCATACGGTGCCGAAGCCCCGGTATGTAATTACGAGCGGTTTTGAAGTAGGGACATAATCAGGTTTTTTTATCTTTGACAAATAAAGCTGGTTTATGAGCCATGTTGGCGTTATTGATATCATCCCCCCATATTTCATGGCCTCATGATTGAACCATTTTCCGTGCGGTGCGATGTGTGTAGTGAAAAGCAGCATCTCAGGCATATTGGAGAATAGAGACAGATCCATGACCAACATTACTTATCGACAATTACTCGATCTGGTAGCCGGAAAACAGAACCGGCAGCTCATCACGCTGATCGAAGCCGACCCCACGCTACTACAGCTGGGCGATGGGCAGTGTAGCGGCATTCTGATTTATGCACTGCAATGCAAAAACCATGCGCTAGCGGATTATCTCATCACGCATCACCGTGCTGGCGTGCAGTTCGAGCTCAATAAACGCAGTAAAAACGGCTTTAGTATCCTGTTTCATCCCGTGATGCTGGGCGACGTCGAAAGCGTACGGCTACTGGTCGAAAAAGCCGGGTTTGACATCTGGAATGCCAATCACGCCGGCATCACCTTGGTCGACTTGGCCATAGAACACTCGCGTTTCGTGTATTACCTGATGCAGAACAAAGGCTGGCTAAACCAATGGCCACGCCCGACTACACCTGCCGGCATTTATCGACAGGAGTCACTGCAATGACAGCGTTCAAACAGCTTGTAAATTACGCGATCTGGCTCGCGCTACTTTGGATAGCTAGCCAGCCCACCTACGCGGCTGGCCGCTATGCACTATTGATCGGCAATGCCGCATACGACCAGCCGCTGGTCAACCCGGTGAACGACGCGCGCGCCATGGCCAGCCAACTGCAACAGCTTGGTTTTGACGTTACATTACAAACCGACCTGAAACGCGATGCGCTTTTGCAGCAAGTAGGCCAATTTGCGCAGCGGGCGCAAGGTGCCGAGCTGGCGCTGGTGTTTTATGCTGGGCATGGCGCACAGGGTGGCGACAGCAATTATCTGGTACCGGTGGATTTACCTACACGCACGCTGAGCCGGCAAAGCCTGCAACGCGGTGGCTACGATGTGAATCAGCTACTGGGCGAGTTGCAACGCAACCATGTGCAGGCGGGCGTGCTGATGATCGACGCCTGCCGTGTGGTTTACCAGCGCGGCGATACGCCGGATTTGTCGTTGCAGGGGCTAAAAGCCGCCAGCGCCCCGAAAGGCTATGTGCTGGCGTATTCCACCTCGCCCGGTGGTCGCGCCAGCGATTACTGGAGCCGCGAGAGTAAAAACAGCCCCTACACCTACGCGATGCTCAACGAGCTGGCCAAACCTGCGCAGCCGCTTGAAACGCTATTGAAAAACGTCGGCAACCGCGTCGCCACGCTGACGCAGCACACGCAAATCCCGTGGTACAGCAGTAGTCTGACCGGCAATGCGCTGCAATTGAATCCCGGCAAAACACTGGCCAGCAGCACATCGACCGCCAAAATCACCACCGGTGGCAGTCGTGGCTCAGCGGTATGGGACAGTGTCAAACTGTACGACTGGGTCATTGAAATCCGCCAGCAAAAGCTTGACCCGTATCTAGACCGCAAAGCGCTGAAAAACCGCGCCAATGCTGGCGACGTGGTCGCGCAAACCGGCTGGGCCATGCTCAACCAACCCGCCGCCGAGCGCAAAAAATGGCTGGAACGCGCCGCCGCACAGCAATTCCCGCTCGCGCAGATGTACCTGGGCGAATGGTATCTGGACAACGAGCGCAACGCCGCAGGCCGGCAGCAAGCCGAAGTCTGGCTGAACAAGGCCGCCGAATTCTACCCACCCGCCCGCGCCACGCTGGCTGACCTGTACCTGCAACAAGGCAACCGCAGCGGTGCCGACATCGCACTAAAAGAGCTAGGCGGCTCAGCCATGGGGTATATCAATCAACTCAAAAACAAATCAGGCCCACCGGCCATTACCAGATAGGGGTATATAACAATGAAATCATTCGCACTTGCACTCACACTACTGGCTCTCACCCACGCAGCCCACGCCGCCGACGAAGTGAAATTCCGTACCAGCTTTGAAACCAGCGGCACAATCCTGCGCAATATCGTCAACGAAGCCTGCATCGACGGCGTGGTGTATCTGGTGTTCCAGAGCCAAGGTAGCAATGTCAGCCTGCCACAGGTGAGCACTGCCGTGACGCCGAAACTGCAAGCCAGCGGTAAACCGGCCACCTGTACACCCGAACAGAATTTGCGGCATTAAAATTGATAATTAATATGGCAATACGGGTCGCAAAGGTATTATTTTATCAACCAAATAAAGCAGTGCAACTTCCAAAAATTTATAATGCAATGACTTTCAATCGCTTACTTCGGAATATCTAGGCCATTCAAGTTTTGGTGACTAGGTTAAAACACGTCAGCACAAACATATCACACGCAACCATTTAAAAAGGAAATCCACCAATAAATATAATTTTCATATAGCCATAAAATATTGAGACAAGCTCAAATAAAACACAGTTACACCTTTTACTTTAAAATAGAGAGATCATGAAATGAGCAATAGCTTCCAAACCGTCGGAATCAAACAGAATGTAAGAGTTGAAGAACTAGAGGGCTTCTATAGAATTCACTTTAAAAGTTCAAAAGCAGGCGTAAACAATCCGTTAGCCAATGGTCAACTCGTACCGCTGCAACTTATATGCGGCACGCTGGGGGGGTTTCTGACTATTATGGGAGGAATTGTGGATCATAATTTTGGAAGTTTTCTTGCAGGATTACTCCTCGCATCACCCTTTTTATTATTTATCCACCTCCGCAGGCCAATTTGGAATTGGCTTGATGTTTATCCGGGGCAGGGCATTAAAGTCGGCGACAAATCAATTGCACACAATGTAATTGACTCATTTTACACGCAACGTCGCGCGGCAGGTTCAGGCTTTTATGCAGCAGCTAAGGTTACAGGCACTGATGTTCCGCTAACCGGACTTTGCACTCAGGAAGTAGCGGAAAGCGTAAACACGAAGGTAATCCAAGCTTTGAATTCCTAAGTAGTCACGCATAACTGATCGGAGCTCATGAAATTGGGCGGGCACGCTCCTTCATGAAATTCAAAATGCTTGTATGGCACTACTTAACAAAGCCAAATGAGCGTAAATGTTACCACCGATGATTTTTTGACCCGAATGCTGAAATTCGACTAACCCACCCCAGAATCGACTTTTCAAATACATTTGAATCGCTTGCTTCGTAATGCCTTGGGTAAATCAAATATCGGCAACTGGGTTAAAAATACGTCGGCACGAACACAACAGGATTGGAAATGGATTTAAACAAAGCCATAGGACTAATGCTGATTGCGGCATTTATTTACAAACTAGTTGATAAATTTATTCTGAAGCGCAATTCTTCTGGTGAAGACAAAATCTTTGAGTTTCCGCCGCCGGTGTATACCCCAAACACCAATCCATTACCAACAAGTGGGGGTCATTTTTCGTCGGATAATAACTTGCGGGCATCCCTGCGCAAAGCGCTGGATTTATTGTCCGACCAAGACTTCACACTGGATATTCGTGAGAATTCAGCCGAACCCCGTGGCTTCGATTTCAAAATCAGGATTAAAAACAGACCTCAAATGGTAGCGGATCATCCTCATCCTCTTACTGCCATGGTCGATGCGATGGAGCAACTCGTATTTCGCGCCTGCGCATACCCAGGCCGTAACGATCAGGAGTACAAGTTCGAAATATTCACTCATACAGAAACCGCTCAACACCTGTCCAGACAAGAAATGCTGGAGAAAATTGCCGAGACAAACGCGGTGCATATGCAGTTACAATTCTCTGCACTGGATGACCACTTCATCATGAGCTTTGCCATGTTCATGCCCAAGTCCATCACACCCCATCAACTGGCAGACATTATTCTTTCGTTCACTACCACCGCAGCAAGGTACATAGTAGAAGACAATCAACTTAAGCCTTCTGGCTTCATGCCTGAAAGCCCATTTTTTGCCTGACAGGCACCCCATTTCCTGCTCGACATTACCGAACGGGAAAATATGGTCAGCGACCACTGGCCAGCCACTTCAAACTACAAAGGATAAAACATGAGCAATATTCAAAACCAGACAAATAGCCAGCAAGCTGAGCAGCAAACCATCGATCAACTGGAAGGCCAGTGCATTGAACTTGGCACCCTTGAAACACTGACCCAAGTGTATGCCGATGGTGGCAATCGTGATGGTGGGTATGTTCAGGGCAATAATTATTCGTACAACTGATATGCACTTGCCATCCCCTTCACTTCGCTGGTTATCACTAAATGACACGGTGTATTGCCTGGATATTTCGTCCGGAAAATACAAGGCGCTGCTGAAGGGGGCGGCTAAAGCGTGGGTGAAATGGCTGGGGCCTCGTACCTCAGCCCATCCACCTTCGAGTCCATGTGATCCAGCGTACCTTGATTACTTTGAGTCCTGTGGGCTACTCAATGCGTCCAAATCGAATGCGCCACTCACAGAAACCATTAAAATCCCTTTTTGGCTTGGATTCGAAATCCGAAGCTGGCTGATAGCCGCATTGCTGAAAAAAAAGGTTAAGCAACAACGGTACGAAAATATTTTAACCCATCCGGTAATTGAAGTTAGCGGGTCAATACCGTTGGTGAAAATAATGAAAAAATTTCGCCGCACCGAATTATTGCTAAGGCTAGGTAAATTTGAGCAAGATTGTTTTTATCGCGCACTGCTTTTATATAACCTGCTCAAAAGTTATGGGTATTCTCCTCTTTTTAGAATCGGCATCAAAACTGCGCCTTTCATGGCGCATGCCTGGGTGGAAATGGACGGAAAACCGTTTCTCGACACCGAGGACAATGTTTCACGCTTTACCCCGATGCATGACATGCCAGCATGATTGATTGCTCTTTCTTTAAAGATGCGCGATCCTATATTGCTACATCGTCGGTTTATTTCTGTGGCTACGCATACTCCTCACTGCCCGAGTATGCCAACATTTACGATGGCACATTGCTGGAACTCATTCTCAAACAGCATGCACCAGCCAGACTTGCGGAAATTGCGCATGGCAAATGGGTTGCCGTTATTGCAGATAAAAATTCCATTTTTCTTGCTTGCGATTTATATGCGCAGGCTCAATTGTTTTACACCGAAAATGCTGGGCATTTGCATATTGCCAACAGTCTGGATCGCTTGATCCAGAATGGCCACCATGAATTTGAGCATCAGTATATTTCGCAAATGGCAAACAATACGGTTGGATTGTCCAACTTTACGCCTTATCGTGGCATATACAGACTGGCTCCCGGCCAATGCATCATTTTTTCTCGTGGGCAAAAGCACATTGTTCGAGGCGAAGCAAAATTTCGCAAATTACCGATCCCGGACAATCTGGAAGATTGCGCAATTACAATGCGACATCTTGTCGAAAATGGCTTAAAGCAAAGCCTGCGCGGCATAACAAATCCAATTTTCGAGTTATCTGGAGGTTTGGATTCCTCTACCGTCGTTGCAGCACAAAAATCAATTTCAGATCAAATACAAACACTGACATGGAATATGCCCGGCGACGATGATGGCAAATATGCCGAGATTTTTTGCAGACACCATCAATTATCTTTCAATCCAATTGATGTTTCCAAATTCCCAATTACGATCGAGCAGCCGCCTTGCGGCGAGCCTGGCAATGAATTTTCGCAATTTCTCGGCAATTACCTGACTGGTTTGACGCAAAAAAGAGAGAAGCTTTGCATTATAACTGGCGTAGGTGGCGACAATATATTTTGGGCGCGTGGAATTCCTCCATATTGGCTTAACCGTACATTGGCTAACAAAGGTATTGCCGCAACACTGACACTTTGCAAACAAGGAAATGACCACCGATTTAGCTCAAGATCCGGGTTGTCTCTATTTCTCCAGTATGCAATAAAGCCAACATTTTTACCTTGGCGAACCGAGAATCTATTTATAAAAATATTCCGCGGACTGACTCTTGAGCCAACCATTGATTTTTTTTCATATCAGTTGGCAATTACCATGGCAAATCGTTGTTTCGTCAATCACCTCAACCCACAGCTTGATTTCAGAAATCCTTTACTCCACTTTCCGCTTGTTGAATACTGCTGCTCCTTCGCTGGCCATTTTGAAAAACAGCTGCGGGAAGGTCGTTTGGTGCAACGTGAGGCTTTTAAAAATGAACTGCCGACAGAAATACTCGAAAGAAGCAGCAAAGGTGGTGATCTTCAACGCGAAATGGAATTTTTAACCAATGCAGGCACAATCAGTGAACTTTGCAACTCACCTTTTGTTACACGGCTTGGGCTAATCAATAAAGATCAATGGAAAGAGCTTCTAAAGCATGCCAGTGCAGGCCATTTCCAAAATTTGTCCCAGTTTGACTTCCTGCTCAAGCTCGAAATCTGGCTTAGAAATAACTCACACAAATTTCTTAATCTTTAATGAAATCACAATAGTCAACGACAACCTTGATCCTCCAAGGTCAGGGTAAATCGCACTGGGTTTCGCGGTTTCATCCAGATAACTCTCATAATGTGCCAACCATTTTGACGCCATGGTACAAGCCAAAACAGCTAAGTTGGAGATGCGCTTGTCACCCTAAAAGTTGGCCGACTCCAGTCGATACATCGCTCGGCGCTGAGTATGCATCGCGTGATGCAGCTATTGTTGTGGCACACTGAATTTGGCCACCTGATTATAGGTGTTATGCTGCACCTCATAAGCAATTAGGTGACTCAATGAACAACAAAACCAGACCCACATTCACGCCTGAATTTCGCCTAGAATGCGCGCAACTTGTGCTCGACAAAGGCTATTCCGTTCGACAAGCCGCTCAGGTGTTGTCGCCGACCGAAAATTGACCCACAGGGCTGCGGATAAAACCTTGGACTGGTTTTAACTTATTCAACCAAACCTCACCCCGTAGTTGTTAGTCGCGTCACTGTTAGCGCCACACGTCGTTCAAGTAATAATGCAATTTGCTCAACAATCGGTTGATTTGCAAAGGATTCACGAGATTGAAGTTCTCTCGCGGCAAGGGGAAGGCGTTTGCAGAGTTCGAGCACTCGCTTCCTGGTTTGAGCGACCGAGAGACCTGCTGACTGTGCAAACTGATCCCAGTGTCGTGCCTGTACTTCGCTAAACTTGTACTTGCTACCTATTTTCATGGCCATTTTTGGCGTCAAATCCGCATAAACTGCGGTCGATAATAAATCGTAGAATGGCGCTAAAACAGGCATCTTATCGCGATAGAGTAGTGAAAAATTCTTTCCATGGGCATCATGATTGCCAATAAGCGCATTGAAAATGACGATATCGAGCAGCCTGAGTACATGCAAAGCACTCGGCTTTGTGGCGCGGCGTACTAATTCAAAACACTGGGCCAGATCAGGCCCACCTTCGTTTTGATATTTCATTTCCGGCACAACGGCGAGTGCTTGGCAAAAGTCCTCTTGATGCAAACGCTGCAATTGCCCTGCATGATCTACCGTGCGGTCATAGCGTTCGACAAGCAAAAATGATTGCGCGCCAACAGAGTGAATCTGCACCTTGGCCGATTGCAACCCCATCAACTCAGCCAAAGACATGCAAAATGCTTCATTGACAACGCTGTCACTAATCCCCGCGATGGCTGGTTTTAAAATATGCGAGCTGGGTGCGCCTGCGCGCGGCAGTCCAATACGATTACCATCAAATACGACAGGTAATTTATCTTGCGCACCTGCCAATGACAGCCGCAAACCATCTTGACCTGCCAGCATCGGCCGACGTGGCAACAGCTCCAGAATGTTGAGCAATTCATGATCACTCAGCCACTGGACCGACCCTTTTTCTGTCGTTATGGGTAAAGTCTGTTCGGGCGCCAAGAAGGTCACTGCGCCCGCGCACTCGCCACCAATCCTATCGAGCAGTGCAAAATCATTTTGTTTCGAGACCTGAAACTGCTTGGCAATGAGTTGCCGCATTTGCCCTTCAGGTAAAAGCCCGGCAAAAAAAGGCCTAGTCACTACATCGTCAAACGCATTGGTTTGCAAAGGCAGTGCAATTGAAAGTGGTTTTGCATCAGGGTGAGCCAACCATGCGGCATGGTATTGGAAGCTCAATCGGCCATTGACCAGCGAAAGCGTGCCCACACGGTCTTGAAACAGCCAAACCTCAAGTTCATGCGCCATCTGAGTTCCCCTCTGGTGGAATTGGCAAACCGCTAATCTGGAGGGTTCCACCGAGCGCATCGATGACACGCAATACCGTTTCCAATCTGAGCGTCGGTTTACCCGCTTCAAGATCAACAATAAAACGAACACCAACCCCAGCAGCGAGTGCCAGTTGAGGTTGCGTCAAGCCTAGCTGCTTGCGGGCAGATCTGATCGCAGAACCTAAGTGCAGAGGTGTTTGAATTTGAGTAATCATCTTGAGTAAGTCGAGTTTCCCGTTCGGGAATTATAGCCAGATCAAGGCCGATTTCAATACGAAATTTCCCGTTCAGGAAATTAAGGGATTTCACTCGGATGAATACATGAAAATTTCCCGATCGGGATTGTCTTGAGGCGCGTGGCCTACGCGCCCTCGAGAGCTTGACCTTGTTGTCGAGTTTCAGATTCTTCGGCCAACATAAGTCAATTTTCGTTGCTAGATTGTATCAGTAGGTCGCCTGAAGAGAGTGACTCTGGATTTAAATTCAGTTCGTCAATCGGTGTTAAATGGAGTAACTCACCAGACATTCGCGTGATTTTAGCGCCAATCGTTTGTGTCTTTTTGATGAAGTCGATTTTCACATTTTTGCGAGACTGAGCCATGTCAACAATCAGGCTTTCCTGTTCGATAGCATATTTAAGGGTAATAATGATTTTGTTATTTGTGTGCAATATAATTTCAAAATTCGCATAGTTCTGTTGCTTGATCGTGCCAACTGCAGACTCTTCGACATCATAAATTAATGTCGTGTTAATTGCTTCTAATGGCTCAACAATGATTGGTATTTCACCGAAACCGACTGGGATTGGATTTTCTAATTTCATTCTAGCTCTTAGGAATTGTGTTATATCTCCATTTTCATTTTTCGCAGCTTGCGAGGCGATTAAAGCATCATATTTTTGTGTATCTCCTTTCGCGAGTGCAGCATAGAGTTCATCAGTCAAATCGATAAAGCGTCTAAGCTTTGAATTGAAGTTTTCCGCAATATGATCGGCATCTTCGAGCAATTCTCCGCTTGTACGAACAGTGGCCTCACTGAAGAACTTTCCTTTCATAATCCTAATTTTTCGGCTTTCAATGTAATTCTTGCCGACTAATGCAAAAAGAATTGCATTAGCTTGTTTATTGTAACTATGTACCTCCTCTTCAATATAAACAATCTCATCGCCCAAAGATTCTGCATTGATTGATAGTGGGATTTTTGATTGAGTTTCAAATTTATTGCCCATTCTTATTCTCCGTATTGGCATTTTCATCAAGTGCTATTCTTATTGATGTTAAGAACATCAGTCGATGGAATTGAACCATTCCAATCGCACTCGATGAAGGATTGGCTTCATTTTTTCTAAATTGCAGAAATAGTTGTGGTGCGATAATTCGACCGTGTCGTCCCATTACACTACTTCTATATCGTTGATTTCGTTGTAGAACGAAATCAACGTTCGCCTTCAATTTAGAATCATCGTATCGCTGATTTAATGAGGCTACAATACCGCTTGAATTGAATATACGCAAAAACGCAATGAACGTATCGATATCACAGCTTTTATGTACGTAAGCACCCGCATTTTTGTTGCTGTAGTTCTCTTTCCATACATTTAAAGCATCTTTTACTAGATTTTGAGTAAGGTTGAGTGTCTCAAATTTGTTGAATAGCTGTTGATAATTTGAATCTTGATGTCGATTTTTTTTAAAACGAGCCGAGCTGAAGTGACGAATGAGATCAAACTGAAGATATTCGGCGAGTTCATTCGCCAAACTTGAAATAGTATTCACTTTTTCCTTTGATATACAGTAATGCTCGGCGATCTCAGTGCGGGGCAGATTTTGTTGCAAATTCACGAGAATACTTTCGAGCGTGCTTAATGATATTCTTTTCGTCACACTCGGCGCTGAAGGTAGGCAATCGGCATCCGTTAAGTCCGGCAAAATGCTCGGCGTATATACTGACCAATCGCTTGACGCGATTAGCCGCGAAAGAATGCCTCTTCGCAAACTATTTTCATTGGATCCAGCACGCAATTTCAATTGCCTGACTAATCCGCAAGACAGTCCGCTCCACGCGGCAATCTGGGCCATCTTGATGTTCGTTGGCAATCGGCTGGCCATGCTGTTAGCGAGTAATAAATCGCTCGAATGCGTGTAACTCTCAATGGAGGTTTCTATTTTTGCATGACCCAAGTGTTGCGAAATGGCATATAGAATGCGCCGCGTGACGTGTGTAATGCCAAGCCAATGCTGATATAAAACCTTTGAGTCAGATCCGAACCACTCTTGCAACCTAGATATATTGCCGCTCGGATTGTGGACTGCACTCGCAATTGCCGCACTTGCAAAGGTATGTCGCGCGTCATGAATGCGCACCGATTCATCCCCAGTCGCCAATTTGAGCGCGTATAGAACTCGCTGCGTAATAAACGCGCGATGTACTAATTGATGCGGATTGTCGGGCTGGCAAAAAAGAGGAATGCTTTGCCCGTCAAATCGATGCTCAAGATTACGTATACGATTGAAGAGTAGATCTTGTTCGGTTTGTGTCAGTGTCCAACATGGCGCTTGTCGAGTGCCCGCACTTGATTTTGGACTTCCCAGTTGATTACTGTGGATATACAGAACGACGTTTTCACCAACACGAACGACGTCACAAGTCATCAAGCGTAAGACTTCTCCTACGCGTAAACCAAAGCGAAACACCAAGATCAGCATCAAGCCTTGAAGCTGTTGCTGCTCCAGCGGTTGACTTGGATCGGTTAACAATAATTGCAGTGCTTTTTCATATTCATTAAAAAGGATGATTTGTGCTTGCGTTTTTTGTGCGGCGCCTTGGTATGCAGGATCGAGAGCGCAAAGATCGAGTTCATCATGCCCAATGGCCTGAACACAAAAGTCATGAAAATATCGCAAACGCTTCGCACGTCGAACCCGTAAAGCCGGCGATGCATGATCAAGTGCTTGCACATAAATTTGCTCAAGGTCTTCGGCATCAAGCTCCGTCCAATTTAGGTTCGCAGTCAGTTCAAGCAACGGTTCGGCGGCACTGTGAACGTAATCGAAAACTGTCGAGATGGCATTCGGCTCGCTGTTTGTGCGACGGTGCAGCTGAAATTTTGCATACTCCGCAATCACAAACATCAGGCTCGAGATTTTGTTCGCATCCCATTGATTGCTTAGAATATCAATTTGCTTTGAGATTTCTTTGCGAGATTCAGGCCTTTTGCCATCGTCTTGACTTTTATTGCTGCGAGAATGGGCCTCCATTAAAAGCGCCTTGAGGTCCGACAACGCTTTCTTGCTGGATGCAAAATGGCCTGTTTGGCCTCGTTGAATCAACGCAGGCTCAGAGTCAGTTTCTAATTTCTCACCCATTACCCGTTTCCCGCTCAATAGACGGATCAGATTACTTCTGGGAATTGCCCAAGGTTTTTGCTCACCCGCCACGTAGCCGCACAAAAAACCTGGGATATGCATTCTCATCCAGCTCCGGAGGGCTTTCATTGCAAATGGTGTAATGCGGGATTGATTGTTGAATTCCAACTCAGGGCATTGGACATCGAAACGCAAATTTCGCATTAAAATTCGATGCATTTCCTTGCTTATGGTCGCCCAACTTGGTCGCTTTTCACTCTTAGGTATGCGTAGGATAAAAATCGTACTAAAAAAATCTGGCCAGTATCGAACCCGACGTTCACCATCTCGCCACTCTAGCCACAGGTGATTTTGATAGTAAGTCACGCTTGTATTGAATTGCTCATAGAGCAGTGCTTGCTGGCGCGGATCAACTAGTCCTGAAAAAACAGCAAGACTGAGCATGAGCCAAGCAAATTGCCGTTCAATCGGTTCTTGTTCAAACTCACCAGGGATGGCGGTTAGAAGCGAGGCCCGTAACCATTCGCCTCTTTCAATCCAAACCAAATCGTCGGCCTGAAAGGGGCTGGGCTCGACCGTGCAATCTAATGTAAAGCCGAGAGTTTGTGCTCCCGCTATATTGCTTCCTGCAACCCTCAGATATCGAATAAAACAGTTAATGGCTGCCGCTTGTTTTTGCTGATTCCGTGAGTAGGCTTGCTGTATTTTTTGCTGTATTGCGTGCTGCAGACTCAAATCAGTCATCAATACTTGCCGACTTTTTGATCCTAAGGTTTCGTTAATCCATGTTCGCAAGTTTTGCATGAACTCCGCACGGTTTAACTGCGCCTGCGTGCGAGGCAAGCTGGGTAAAAATTGAACCTTGGCCAAACGTAGATTGGGCACTCGCACTTTCCGTATCGGCAATAGTCCTGTTGCGACTTCAAAACCTAGTTTAAGTAGCCAACGATCTGCGGCCTCATCCCACTCATGCTGGATCGCGGTCGGTGCAGTTAGCATTGAATTTGACCATGCTTGTTGCCCCAACTGAATATGTCCCGCCGCGCAAGAGATCCATTCGCCTGGCACCCCCATTTCACGCAAACCGCTAACAAACCAATGCCGCGAGGTATTTCTAGGCAGTTCAGTGGGCAGTTTTAGGAGTTGCCAAAGACGCTTACTTCCCAGTGGGCTTATTGGCTCGCTAACTTCGTGTGGTAATTCAAAAAACAATGGGAGTTCAAGATTGGGCTGGCTCAAGTCTGCACATGATCCAATTTGTTCAGCCAAAATAGGATCAAATTTGTTCATGCACTGTGCCAAGCCCATTAAATGCTGCTGATAGTTTTTCTGTTGTTGTTGTGCAATTGGGCTGAGCCGAACAAGCCTTGCTTGATGGGCATCATCAATGACTTTGTCGCATAACATGGCCCAT
This sequence comes from Deefgea chitinilytica, assembly GCF_016881405.1. Classification (GTDB taxonomy): domain Bacteria; phylum Pseudomonadota; class Gammaproteobacteria; order Burkholderiales; family Chitinibacteraceae; genus Deefgea; species Deefgea chitinilytica. The sequence goes on along the minus strand of NZ_WOFE01000003.1, from coordinate 65,814 downwards.
TCGGCACTGAGTGTCGCCCGATTGAAGCTAAACTTTTCAGCTGGGCGATGGCCTGTCGCGCACAGTAAAACCCAAAGCGTGTAAGCTGCAAAGTCATTATGGATTTGCGAGAGAGCCGAGAAACTAGCAGCGCTGTCGTTGCTGAATTGATTAAACGATGTCAGCCATCCCTTAATGTGCGCTGCATGCGCAGTCGGCTCCCAAAACAGCCGGGACCCATAGCGCAAATCATCAGTATCGAGCTTTTTGCTCGGCAGACCGATTTTTTCCAGTGCGTCTTGGTAACGAGAGATGAGGGTCTGCTGCGGTGCCGAGTAATAGTACAACGCCACAGAAGGTGAATGCTCATCGCTATTAATCACCAAGCTGCTATTAATATCGTCCCCCGAATTTTGCATCAATACATCAAAAAGAATGGCGCGCAGACGCGCGGGGCGGACTCTGACTTTTCGATTTCTGGCTCGTACTTGCGTTAAATATCCCCGCATGACGTCTTCAATTTGCTCGGCACGCTTCATTTTGATGATATCGGCTAGCACCCCCGTCTTGCTCCCACATAGATCACTTAGTAGTTGAATCGCCAGTTCGGGTAGCGGGAGCCGATGCTGCTCGGTAAATGGCGCAAGTATTTTTTGCTGTTGCTCGTTGGGTTTGAAGCGCCCTGGCAGAGTAGGAAACCTCCGCATCCACGCCGCTTCTGAGATGCACAACTGCAAATATTCAGCGTGTGGGTCAAAATGATTGACGATTCTGATGTCACCCAACTCTTGATAATTCAAGCCGCAAACGATCGACAGTACGCAGAGCATGACTGCTATTTGTGAATCAGGCTGATCACTATCCTGATGAAGAAACTCAATGATCTCGCGCGTTTCAAATCGGTTTAAATGTGGCCATGCCCATGGCAAAAATTGATTGTCCATGGCGCTTCGATAGCGGGCGCTTCGTAACCTAGCAAAGCGACCATCACGACCGACGTATTTGGAATCGCCATCATCATCGACGGGCAATTCGATGGAGATTTCAACTTCTGGTTCGTCTCCAACATCGCTCACTTCCGGCTGTCGATACTTGACGTTTATGAATGGGGCCGACAGCGGAGGGTGAATGCCATCATTCTCTTCAATTCGTCTCGTCGTTGCACTAGGTTCTTGCGTTTCCGTTTGGGGGGTGGGTCGTAGATTCGGTTGGCGACGATATCTGGAGAGTTTTGATTGAGTTAAGGCCGCATTTAGAATCTGAAGACCATTTGCAACGGCCTGTACGGACTGATTTTTTGAGGTAATAAATGCGTGGTGAATGGCTGATAGAGTTGCTGCGGGATTGTCTGCTAAGTCTGGCCAAGAAACCGAGTCATCACGTTCAGATAGTAATTTTCGGATTTTTCCGCACAGCGTTTCTAAATCGGTCGGAATATGCTGGTCGGAATCCTGCCGAGGATGATTGCTTTGCCAAACAAATAAACACGCCAATAAGAAATACATGCAACTGAGCTGTTGCGACGGCGGTAGCAAGACGCTTTCGGTCCAGCAGGCCAGAACGATGTGCTTTGAGAATTGACCATGAAGAGGATTGTTTTTATTTTTTGCTGACACGGTCTCTGGAATAAAACGACTTCTGTCACGTGCTAGCTGTTGAGCAAGGCCCTGTATGGTGGCACGAAGGTCAAACTGGTCATCGTGGCGGATGTAGTCATCGATCCATGGCTGGAGGGTGCAAATCTTATCTAAACACTTTATGGCTTTTGGCAAACCATCGATGGAATGCTTGAGACCCAATATTGCCGTGATCAAATATCGGACTTGGTCTACATCAGCGAATGCGGGATCAACCTTCGAAAGGACTGATGCAAATTGCTCGGCGGTAGTTGTGCTCATTGAATGCGAGGAGATAGGTTAGGTTATGGTCTTTATCATGATAGTAAACGTTACAAGATCTGCAGTATTGTTTTGGTTTTTGTAATTTATCGATCTGGCCATAACATTAAACTTATATAAAAGTAAATCTAATCAAAAGCTTGGATCTGGTTCATATTTACATGACTATGGTTATGTAAGGTATGAGCGATTAAAAATATGAGGCTAAGTTATTATTCTGGTGGCAATAGCCTTATGCTTTTTCCTGGCAGGGCATTCCTTCTCATTTTGTCATCGCCCTTCCTCATGGGGGTATAAAGGAGAGATTTCTGATCGGCTCTGCGGCTAAGCAGGTGCAGAAAATCCTTACCAACATGCGGATTTTGACAAAAAATAGCAAAGTGCACCTAAAATCCGCACGATCGGAAGGATTTGTTGCTGGGTGAAGTCTTTTGGTGCAAAATCCTCATAAACGCGAGGATTTATTATGAGGATACCCATCGATAATGCCGCTGCCATCGGCAAAATTGTGCGTGCCAGTCGTAAGGCTCAAAAGATTCGTCAAGATGATGCTGCGGGCAGTATCGGCGTGAGCGAAAACTTCCTAGGCAAGATCGAGCGCGGCAGCGAGTCGGTGCAATGGGGGAAGCTCTTTCAAGTGCTTGAGGGTTTGGGCGTCCAGGTCATTGTGGATGTGCCAGAGAATGTAGCTGCCTATTTGAATGAGTCTGCGAGCAACAAGGATAAGCCATGAACAACCGATCTTTGTGCGCATCAATCAATCAAACAAAAGTCGGCACCCTGCAAGAAGTTGCTGGCCTCTGGAGTTTTCAGTACTCAGTAGACTGGCTAGAGAACCCTCAGGGGTTTGCGCTTAGTCCGCATCTTCCATTGAGGGCTGAGTCCTTGTTGGATGGTGCAAGTAAGCGCTATGTGCAATGGTATTTCGACAATCTCCTGCCAGAAGAAGGTCAGCGTGCTCTACTGGCAACAGATGCGAAACTGGATATTGCAGACGCCTTCGGCTTGCTGGCTTGGTATGGTGCTGAATCTGCAGGATCAATAACCTTGTTGCCGCCTGACACTGCTCCGCAGGTCGCTGAGCCGCTGCGCCCCTTGCCGGACGATGCCCTGGAAAACCGTATACGATTACTACCTAAGGCACCGCTGACGCACGCTGCCATCAAGCGCATGTCGCTGGCCGGCGCACAACACAAGCTGGCTGTTATCTTTCAAGATGACAAACTTTTCGAACCTGCCGGAGCAACGCCATCTACCCACATTCTAAAGCCAGATCATCCAGATGAAGATTACCCTCACTCCGTCATCAACGAATGGTTTGTGATGCGCTTGGCTAAACGGCTGGGCCTTGATGTACCTAATGTGCATCGCCGCTATGTGCCGTCTCCAGTGTATCTAATTGATCGTTTTGACCGAGTTGCCGAGCTCCACGGCTGGCAACGTCGGCACGTAATTGATGCTTGCCAACTACTAGGGCTGGATCGCAGCTTCAAATACAGTCAGGGTAGCATGGAAAATTTGGCGGCATTAGCCAACGCTTGCCGCAGCCCAGCAGTGGCTCGCTCCCGGTTATTTGGATGGCTGGTATTCAATGTCCTTGTTGGCAATAGCGATGCCCACCTGAAAAACTTGAGTTTTTTGGTGTCGCATGAGGGAGTGCAGTTGGCTCCGTTTTACGACCTACTCAGTATTGCAACGTATGACACACCCGCCTTCGGCAAGCAGGGTTGGCCTGCGCAAACCCTGCTGGCTTGGCCAATTCTAGGGGGTAGATACTTTGCGGACATCGATCGTAAACTGTTGCTGGAGGCGGGGCGCTCGCTGAATTTGGTAAAAGGTACGGCGGAACGTTTACTTGAAAGTCTACGTAGTCGCGTTGTGCCAGAAGCCGAAGCGCTGTATGCCGAGATTGAAGCTGAAAACATTCAGATCGCTCGCGTACGTCCTGAACTGGCCGCCACAATGGCAGGTGAATCCCGTTGCCTGAGAACCATTTTGCACGGCATTCTCAAAGAGATGAGCAAGCAAACTGCCTGAGGGCTGCGTCAATTACGGGCACCACGTTTTGGGTTTATTCTTGATTTGCTAGCTCAAACTGCTTGGCAAATACCGCTGATGAGTAAACTAAATTTCTTTGACAAAAACCCCGCACAGAAAGCAATTTGTCCACAGTCCATGGTCGCTGGACATAATGGGGGCTGGAAACCGCGAACGCGAAAAGTCCTTTTTGCACACATCGAGCAACTAATTTCACTGGGATCATTTTGATGGTAAGCGTCCTATGATCCCATATTGATTTTTAGGCTTCTTAGCGGGCACCCCAATATAGGGGGTATGTTGCAACTCACTATAAGCCAAAGACATGGTTAAGGTCGTTGACATTGATTTTATTAAAACGTTACATCTTATGCGATTTTTTGTTTTGCTGATGGATGGTTGTGATTTGTGCGTAACTTTTGATAAAATAAAAAATCATTGATAATCAATATGATGCTTTGTATTTATCTGATGTTTGCATAGATTTATGTAGGTTAAGGTCACTCAAAAATCTCAGGCTCATAACCCGAACCAAAAATGAAAAAACCTAGGTCTCAAGCCTAGGTTTTTTTTCGTCCAGAATTTGCCAAAAACGTCACAAACTCGATTTGTGACGTTTTCTGTGCCAAATCTGTGACACGCAAGCAATGAACGTTTGTTATCAATGATAGATAAATGAAGCCTATCACCCTAATCTACGAACAAAATGCAGGTAGCCCATTTCTCGTACATAGCCCATTTTCTGATAGATACGATGAGCTCGCACGTTTTCTGGGCCAGTTTCCATCGTAATCATGCCAATTCCAGCAGCTTGCGCTTCTTTTTCTACTTGTGCGAGTAGGGCTTCCCCAATTTGCTGGCCTCGATAAGCCGGTTGCACGTATAAATCATTGAGCACCCAGCTCCGGCAGAGGGCGATTGATGAAAAGCTGGCAAACACTTGGGCAAATGCCAGCGTCTCGCCTGCGGCATTACGCGCCAAGTAGATTTTTGAGTCGCCAGTCGAAAGTCGCTCGGCTAAAAATGCACGGGCTTCTTGTAGATTGTCGGCACAACCATAAAAGAGTCGATACGCATTAAATAATGGCGCAAGGGTATCTAAGTCGAGAATACTGGCGAAGCTCAAATAAAACGTAGAAGCGCTAGCGGCTGGCGATAACTGATTTTCGGCGACGGACACGATAATTCTCTTTTGTAGGTGTTTTTCTGTATGTTACAAAAAAACCGAGCGTGTGGCTCGGTTTCTATTTGGGGTGTTGCATCCTTCGCTTGTGGACTAAATGCCATCCTGCGGATTGTTCGTTTGCAAGCGTCGTTCAAGCTCTGCCACGCGTGCTTCCATTTGAGTCAGCGTTTCGCGGGTACGTGCCAGTACCTCTTGCTGAATTTCGAATTCTTCGCGAGTGACCAAATCCATTTTATTAAACGCCGACCCCATCATCGCGCGAATGTTTTTTTCAACATCTTTTGCTGGGCTCGCCGCAATCGCTTCAGAAATTTTGCTGGCGATATCATCGAAAAACTTATCTTTCAACATGGCCTTCTCCGGTTGTGTTCAATCATTAAATTCAGTTTAGCAGATTCAAATTAAATGCTGGTTAATTCAATCGCACCAAAGCAGTGCGCCCGATTGCTGCATCATCCAAATATTGCGCTGCAACAGTGCCGTCATACAAATAAAGTAGCTTAAAACGATGATTATCAAACCATTTTTGGTCTGGCACGCTTCCTGCTAAAGACCACATCATCGTTTCAGCACATCCCGCTAAGGAGTTTCACCATGAAATTCGTAACTGCAATTATCAAGCCATTTAAGCTTGATGAAGTTCGTGAAAGCCTGTCTGAGATTGGCGTTCAAGGTTTGACCGTTACCGAAGTAAAAGGTTTCGGTCGTCAAAAGGGTCACACCGAGTTGTATCGTGGTGCGGAATACGTGGTGGATTTTCTACCCAAAGTCAAAGTAGAAATCGCCATTGCCGACGAATTGCTTGATCAAGCCATCGAAGCAATTGAAAAAGCCGCGCATACCGGAAAAATTGGCGACGGCAAAATTTTTGTCTTCGACTTGGCTCACGTAGTACGGATTCGCACTAGCGAAACCGGCGAAGCCGCCATCTAAGTTGGATTGGAGAGAACAGATGAAAAAAATACTCAGCTCGCTTGCACTATTAGGTGCAATGCTATTTGCCGCACCGACCTTTGCCGAAGAAGCATCGGCGGTCGCGTCTACCCCCGTTGCTGAAGCCGTTGTCGCCAGCGAAGTCAAAGCCGAAGCAGCAGCCAGCGCGGTAGCTAGTGCTGTAGCTTCTGAAGTGGCAGCAGCCCCCGCAGCACCAACGATGACCATCAACAAAGGCGACAATACCTGGCTGTTTATCTCAACCGCCTTGGTGATTTTGATGTCGATTCCTGGCTTGGCGCTGTTTTACGGCGGTTTGGTACGCAGTAAAAACATGCTGTCGGTACTGATGCAAGTGTTCACTGTATTTAGCTTAATTAGTATTCTGTGGGTGGTTTACGGCTACAGTCTGGCATTTACTGAGGGCAATGCGTTTATCGGCTCGCTGTCGAAAGTACTCCTTGCGGGTGTAACGCCAGACTCAATTGCAGCAACATGGAATAAAGGCATCGGTATTTCTGAACTGATATACATCGCATTCCAAGGTGCATTTGCGGCGATTACTTGTGGCTTGATCGTTGGTTCATTTGCCGAACGGATTAAATTCTCTGCAGTGCTAGTGTTCTGCGTGATTTGGTTTACTTTCAGCTACCTACCGATGGCGCATATGGTTTGGTACTGGGCCGGTCCTGATGCCTATACCTCTGCCGAAGCTGCTACAGCGGCCACCGCAACTGCAGGTTTCTTATTCCAAGATGGTGCACTTGATTTTGCCGGTGGTACAGTGGTGCATATCAATGCGGCAGTCGCAGGTTTAGTAGGTTCGTACTTTGTTGGCAAACGCGTTGGCTACGGTCGTGACCCAATGACACCGCACAGCTTAACAATGACGATGATTGGTGCTTCATTACTGTGGTTTGGCTGGTTTGGTTTTAACGCTGGCTCAGCGCTCGAAGCCAACGGAGTTGCGGCATTGGCCTTTATCAATACTTGGATTGCTCCTGCTGCCGCAGCGATGTCGTGGTTGTTGATTGAGTGGTTGTGGAAAGGTAAACCTTCATTACTCGGCGCAGCATCTGGCGCGGTAGCAGGGCTAGTGGTGATTACACCAGCGGCTGGTTTTGTCGGCGTGGGCGGCGGCTTGATAATGGGCTTAATCGCCGGAGCAGCGGGTCTGTGGGGTGTGCATGGTTTGAAACGCTTGCTCGGTGCCGATGACTCACTCGATGTATTCGGTGTTCATGGCGTGTGCGGCATCTTGGGTGCGATCTTGACCGGTGTATTTGCCAGCCCAGACCTAGGCGGTACCGGTGTTTGGGACTACGTCGCCAACGGCGTTGCATCAGGTTACAGCATCATTACACAAGTAAAAATCCAAACCATCGGTGTCTTGGTGACGATTGCTTGGTCAGGTGTAGTGGCGGTAGTCGCTTACAAACTCGTTGATATGACCATCGGTCTACGTGTCAAAGAAGACGAAGAACGCGAAGGCTTGGATGTCTCAAGCCATGGCGAGAAAGCCTACAATATGTAATGCTTAAGATTTAACAACAGAAAGCCCAATCTGAAATGGATTGGGCTTTTTTATTGCTAAATTCGTCAGTAATTACTAGAACTAAAGCTCGAACTATAGAGGACATGTGATGAATTTCAGTATCAAGCAATCACTGATGATCTTGGCGGCACTCATATTGATCGGGATTGGCGCACAATTGCTCAACACCTCTTTGAGCCAGCGGGATGTAGTCACGCGAATTAATCATGCCAATACCTTGGCGCATCAAGAAAATCTATTAGCGCAACTACATGTGCAAGTACTTGAACAGACGCTCGTAGCGATGGATAGCATCGTTGATAAAGACGAAGGTAAAATTCATCCGGAACGTCTAGCAGAATTAGTCAAAATCAATACCGCGATTAACGCCGTATTAGATCGGCTAGAAGGTGTACCTGAACGCGACAAAATGCGAGATTTAGCCAAAAAATTGGCGCAATCGATTGATGTAGACTTAGCAAAACTCATCGAAGCAAAGGCAGGCGCTGAAGCATTTGCCGCGATTGACGATCAAATCGATAGCACAGCCTCAAGCTTACTCAAAATTATCGAAGCACAAGAAGCCAATATACAAACTCAATTCGACGACGCGCAAGCAGGGCAAGAACGCGCGATTGACCAAGCCCATGGTCGAATGTGGTGGATGTTTATCGTGGTCGTTATCGTACTGATTGCAGCCTTGCTGTGGATCTACCACGCCGTCTATCGCCCTTTAGGTGCCGAACCACGTGAGGTGGCGCAGCTGGTGCGCAAAATTGGTAGCGGGGACTTAAGCCATAACATTCACATCGAGCATCAGAATTCATTACTGGCTGGCGTAGCCGGTATGCAAGATGAGCTGAAAACGGTCGTCAAAGCCATTCGGCAAGTTTCAGATCAACTCAGTCAATCATCTGATGGGCAAAGCCAACGCGTACAAGATCTGCTGCAAAACTTGGAGCAAGTCAATCAAGCCGTCGCAGCCATTCACGAAAGCGTCGAACACATCAATCTGGGTGTACAACAAATGGAATCCAGCACCGAGAGCGCGATTGGGTTAGCACGAGATGCCGGCGAACAAGCGCGCGCGGGGATTGGCAGTGTGCAATTGGTCGCCACAGGAATTCAGACTCTAGCTGACAGCATTAATGCGGCCGCCGCCGAAGTCACCGTATTGGGTGATGAAACCGCGAGCATCGCGACCATGGTCACTAGTATTCGTGAAATCGCCGATCAAACGAATTTATTGGCCTTAAATGCCGCCATTGAAGCCGCTCGCGCCGGAGAACAAGGTCGTGGCTTTGCGGTGGTTGCCGATGAGGTACGCAAACTGGCCGAACGCACCGCTCAATCCACTCGCGACATTGTCGCGGCAATTGAAGGAATTCGCACCAAAACCGCCGCCGTAGTTGAAGGCATGGCACGCAATGTCACGCTGGCCGATCAAGGTCTGCAGCAAACTCAAGGCGCAGAAAGCACGATGGAGCAAATTGTTGCTGGCAGCCATGATGTCGTATTAGCAGTGGACAATATTATGCTAGCGGTCGCGCACCAAAGCGAACAAAGCGCGCTGGTGGCAAGGCGGATTGCCGACATTGATCAGAGCGCTCGCGCCAATGCCGCCACTTTCAGCGCTGCGGCAGCACAAGCAGAAACACTCAATAGTCAAGCCAAAAACCTATCAACAACAGTAGCACGATTCAAGTTTTAATCAGGTATATGGATAAACACATTAATTTGAGAAGGCTTTAGCCATATACACCTTAAATCAATATCAAACAGGTCGTAGTGTCTTGGGTAAGAAGGCAAACAAAGGCGCAAAGTCTGTCGCGTCCATCAAGTTTTTCAGCGTCAAGCCCAATTCGGTATCGCCGGTAATGGTTAGGCGGCGCTGAAAAAACAAAGTATCTGGATCTTCTTGGCGGCGCGCAATCAACCAATAATCAGCCAAACTCGCCGTCAGCGTCACATCGGCGGGCATTTCACCACACACAAAGCGGCCATTTTGATAGCTCAGCGTGATGCCAACATCAAGGTCAGCCACCGCCATCCGCACTTGGCGGCCTTCCCACCACGCGAAATCCTCTTCTGGCCACAATTGATTACGCACCAAATTGAGGCTAGCCACTACCGCCAAAGTAGGCGGGGTTTCGGGCAAGACTTGCAATAACTTCTGCAATGGCTTTGGTATTTTCATGCGATTTCCTTTAAACGAATTCCAGCTTCGCCGTGCCAATAGCCATTGGCCAAACCTTCTGGATTGAATCGTTGCCAATCAAAGTCTAGCGTAGCAGACTGAGCCAGCTGCGCGGCGTAGGCGGCAATAATTTCATCGGTGAACTGTGCTTGTGGGCTAATCCGTAAATGGCTCACGCCCATCGCACGCGCACTCGCCAAATCATGAATCAGAGCGTGGCAAGCTGCCGATTGCGTTTGAATGCCATTTAAACGCAAGAAAGGCTGACCATCGCGCGTCTTGAGGAGTTGCCCATCGGCATGCTCCAGACACTTAAATTCACAGGCATCTTTGCTCAAATCATAATGGCGGGCGGTAAAGCAACGCGCCGAAAACGCCAACGGTAAACGACCATGGGCAAAAACTTCGGTTTCAATTGGCGTTTGAATTTCAGTCAGAATCGCAGCAATCGCGTTGCGGCTCGCCTCCAGCGGCGGCACCCAACGCACCGCGCCTGCTTGTTGATGCCAAGCCAGCGTCGCGCCGTTGTAAATATTTAGATGTGTGCCAGCAATATAGGGAATCTGCAAATCGCGCGCGATTTTGACCGCGCCCAAATCGTTGGCTTCCAAAACTCCGCCTTCGCTGGCCAAACGGCGCAACGACGATAAATCCGAGCCCGACTCCAACAAAGCTTGTGAACAGTAGACGACTTTTTTCCCGGCTTGTGCTAATTCACAGCCAAGCGCCAACCAATCCGCGGTACGCATTTCATGCCGACGCGCACAGACGACTTCACCTAAATAAATCGTCTCGACCGCCCAATCTGCCGTTTGCGTATAAAAATCCAGCGTCGTTTGGCGTGGCCAGTAATACAGCAAAGGGCCTAGGGTGAGTTGCATGGAATTCTCCGCAGTTTGATTACACTGTGTATATCAATGAGTTCAGTGGATGCTTGAGTCGTTAAGCGAACCAAAGTAGATTGAGTGCGCCCGAAGCACAGAAACCGAAATCTGCTCAGGTACATGAGGATTTCAAGCATCGTACGCGACCAAGCTAAGCAGGTGCAGCCGACGAATGAAGCACGAACTATCGCCATGGTCGGCTATATGCGCCCAATGTTTGTTGATGCCCTTCGGAAACTTTGCCCAGCGCCTGTTGCCAAGCAGGTTTGACGGAATAACGCGGGTCGCTCGCTGCATCCAGTGCGGCGCGCAAAGTCGCCGTCACTTCGCCGACATACGCCGGGCTGCGCTGGCGGCCTTCCACTTTAATTGCTTTCACGCCGATACGAATTAGCTCAGGCAATACCGACAAGGCATTCAAGCTGGTCGGCTCCTCCATTGCATAATAGGTATCACCCTCTACCTCAAATCGACCCTTGCATAGTGTCGGATACCCTGCTGGTTCACCTTTTTCAAAATGATCGATCAAAATGCCATTCAAGCGGGTATCGAGGGTATCGCCCTTTGGCAACCATTGCACATGGCTCGCTGGCGAACACACCCCGTGGGTATTGGGCGATTCGCCCGTGGCGTAGCTCGATAAAATGCAACGCCCTTCGGCCATCACACAGAGACTGCCAAAGCCAAACACTTCAATTTCGACCTTGGTATTTTTGATAACGTATTCGATTTGCGGCAAAGTTAACACACGTGGCAGCACGGCGCGGCTGACACCAAAATACTCATACGCTAAATTGACGGCTTCAAAGTTGGTCGCCGAGCCTTGCACTGATAAATGGCGACGCAAATTCGGATGACGACGCGTGGCGTATTCGAGCAAGCCTAAATCGGCCAAAATAACAGCATTGGCGCCTAAATCAGCGGCCGCATCGATAGAGCGATGCCATTCGGCAGTCCGACCTGCTTGTGGATAGGTATTAATGGCAATGAGAACTTCCCGAGCTTGGGATTGTGCATATTCAATTCCCGATTTAAGCTGAGAGTCGGTAAAATTAAGCCCTGCAAAGTTGCGTGCATTGGTCGCATTCTTAAAACCAAGGTAAACCGCATCAGCGCCGGCATTAATCGCAGCTTTTAAGGCAGGTAAACTGCCCGCAGGGCAAATTAATTGCGGTGTGTGTGGGGCTAAAGAGGGCATAATAGCGCGACCAAATCAATAATTTGGGCTAGCTTAGGCCTTCGGCGAGTCCAAAACTTTAATACAAATCAAAAAAAAGCCTGCATAGTGCTTCGGTGGTAGGCGTAATACCGATAAAAGCACGTGTTTTTCGCTTAGAATGTCATATTCGGCGAGGCAAAACCTACAAGGAAACAGTATGAATATCGCAATGATCGGTTTAGGCAAAATGGGCGGCAATATGGCGCGTCGTCTCTCTCGCGGTGGCGCAAACGTGTTTGGCTTTGATGTCAGCGCGGAAGTGCGCAGCCAATTGGCCAGCGAAGAAGCTAATTTTCAAGCTTTTGCCAGCGTACCTGAATTGATCGCAGCGCTGCCCACTCCACGCGTGGTGTGGTTGATGTTGCCATCGGGCGATATTTCTGAGGCCGCCTTTGCCGAAATGAAAACCTTGCTAGCGCCAGGCGATTTGATCATCGACGGTGCAAACGCGATGTACAAAGACAGCCAGCGCCATGCTGCGGAATTGGCCGCGCTGAACATCAAGTTTGTCGATGCAGGCGTTTCTGGCGGTGTATGGGGTCTGCAGAATGGTTATTGCTTGATGTTTGGTGGCGATAAAGATGCCGCTGAAATCGCTACTCCATTTATGAAAATCTTGGCCCCCGATGCAACACGCGGCTGGACACACACCGGCCCAGCGGGCTCAGGCCACTACACCAAGATGCTGCACAATGGTATCGAATACGGCATGATGCAAGCGTTTGCTGAAGGCTTTGCAATGCTAAAAGCAAAAAAAGAATTCGATCTGGACGTAGCTGAAATCGCTGAAACCTGGCGTCATAGCTCAGTGGTGCGTTCATGGTTGCTCGACTTGGTGGCTGAATCATTCTCACACGACGCTGAATTGGCTGATTTGAATGCCTACGTACCTGATTCAGGCGAAGGCCGCTGGTCAGTATTGGAATCGGTTGAGCTGGGTGTTCCTGCGCCCGTGATGGCAACCAGCTTGTACGCGCGCTTTGCTTCACGCGGCAATGACGATTACGCGATGAAAATGCTGTCGCTGATGCGCAATGCCTTTGGTGGCCACGCGATGTCGAAAAAATAAGCGGCACGCCAAAGCGAGTAATAATCTAGTATTTCAAACGCAAAATGCCCGCAACATCTTCTGATGTGCGGGCATTTTTTATTCGCGTGATTGACGCGGCATTAAGCCTTTTTCAAGAAACAGGCCTTCAACATCATTTGACCAAGATCGGTACGGCAATCCACTTCGTGATCACCATCGACAATGCGGATGCCTTTGATTTTAGTACCGACTTTCAAAGTGCTCGACGTGCCCTTCACTTTTAAGTCTTTCACCACCACCACCGTATCGCCGTCTTGCAGCACATTACCATTGGCATCTTTAACGATACGCACATCGTCTTCTTCTGCAGCGGCAACCTCTAATGGCCATTCAAAACCACAATCCGCGCAAACATTGTTCTCACCATCTTGATAGGTATTTTCCAAAGTGCATTGTGGACAGGCGTTTGGCATCGTGAACTCCAGAAAAAATTTAGAATGCGTGCAGTATACCAGTACAAATCATAGGGGTTTTAGGATTACGTATTTTTACTACCAAATCCCAACTCAAGCAAACCAGCACTTACACCTGCAGTAGGACTCTGGTATAAAACATCTCAGCAAAATAATCAGACTTTTGGAATGTCCATGCACAAGCTCAGAAAACCGCTGTTTATCCTATTGGCGCTACTAGCCATCATTGGCACAGTGACCTTAGATTTCTTTTTGCCAGAAAAATCGATCACCACCATCACTGGCGTTGAAGTCAAACTCACCGATAAAGACGGGCCGATTAGCCAAGCCAATCCAAGTGACGGCCCAACGGTCGATGTGTATTACATCTACACCAACCACGCTAGCGACATTATTCGCGTCTACAAAAATATCGATACCGGCTGGAGCTGGCCGTATTACTTCAAATTTAATTCTGCCGATTTGCAAGCCAAAGCCAAAACCTTGGAATTCGAGAAAAAAACCGCACTGATTACTTCATACGGTTGGCGCTTTGATGTGATGTCGTGGTTCCCGAATGTCGTCAACATTCAAATCGCCGAGCCCGATAGCACCACATGGAGTTTTTGGCGTTGGCTGGGATTTAGTGTGTGGGGTTTGTTGCTGCTGGCATTGGCAATTGGCACGTATCGGATTACACGTATTAAGAATAAAGGCGTGGAAGGTAATACCTAGAAATTTAGGTAATATTCAGATTCGGTGTTGATGGTTTAAGTGCCTGCGGCACTATGTTTTACAGTCGCAATCCGCGACGGGGACTTACTATTTCTTGCTTCGCCAAGAAAAGTAAGCAAAAGAAGGCGACCCATATATCTGCGCCGACTTCGTCGGCTTGATATGAGGGGTTTTAAAATCCTCAGCTCGACGATCAAGAAACAATATCAACACCTAATCTGAACATGGCTAAAATTTAAATGTGGGCACGTAAGATGGGGGGAGCGAAGCGATACCCATCAATTTAAAGCCACGGCAATCGTCAAAAACAGCATAGCAATTCAAACTATGAATATCACAACAAATAAAATTATCGAACAAAGTCGTTTATAAGATTATGTTAGCTTTTTGAATCTCTTGAGCCTCAATAGATTTGAGATCCTTACCATTGATATCTTTCCACTCAACAAGTCCGTTCGCGCTGCGCCCCATTACAACGGCGGCAGCTGCTGATGGGCTGCTAAAGAGATAATCTTGCTGAAACAGCAATTTATCTTCCACTGCAACAACAATCCCACCTTCAAGTAAATCATTGCGCAATGCATTAAAGCTATTAGGAAAAGAGGGCACTGTTGACGTAGCAATTTCAGAGTTTTTAAGTACGACTAATCCATCAGAAGTTCGCCGCCCTTTCGCATTTGCGCCACGCGCAGCGTTGATATAGAGACAATCTGCAGTAACAACTGCGCCATTATCCGCTTTGATTAGCGGTTCAAATACCTTAAATCCCATCGTATTCACGAGCATTTTGATGTACTCGATAAATTCTTCCATTTCAGCCTGATCAGCTTCTGAAATCGAAGAACGAGTAGGCGTATTGCCGTTTTGCAGTTCATAACGGTCTGCGCTAGTCGCAATCTCAAATAGGCGAGATTCTAAATATTTGATGTGCGCTTTATTTAAATTTTCATCTTTGCTGATAAAAACAACCGACTCATTCCAAAACTCTTTCTCAGAGACATGCTGTACAAGTCGAGAATAGGCGTTCTCAGCCTCGCCAATATAAACTTTAGGTTTAGCCGTTGCTGACTCCGCTCGACCAAAAAGCAAATAAACCGCTGTGCTTTTTAACTCATCGCGATTATTGCAATCTTTAACCTTACCGCGAGGAATTCGGTATGCTTTTCCTGTCCAATTCGATAATTCACAAATCATACGACCATCAGGATCGGCATCCATGAGGAACAACTTGATAGTTTTACCGAATTTTTGATTGAACATTTCTTTTACACTTCTTCTTTATCAGGACAGTTGATCGGCAAGCCCGTCGCCTGCGACAAAGCCTCTGCAATCGCTTTGGCTTTCTCGATATTAGCCGCCGTGGCCGAAAAATTAGCGAACGCAAAACGCTCGCTGTTTTCATCTGCACCAGAAACCATCACCCACACCGTATCGTTGCGAAAGAGATTGGGGTCTTGCTCGTAATGGATTTCGCTAAATGCACTCAGTGGCGTGGTTTTTTTCCACAGCACCAGCAATCCTAACAAGACAAAACGCCGCTCGAACACGCCATTTTCAAAGCGCTGCTCACTCGGCAGCGCCCAAAACAGCGCCATCCCGGCCAGAATCGAGTAGTAAAACAAACCAAAAAAGTGATTTTCAAACTGCGTGGATTGCACCAGCGGCAAGCCCCAATAGCCTGCCGCCAATATCACCAAACCCGCCGTCCACCACGCTAACGTGAACGCACCACGATGGATGACAGTCGTGCGATGATCCATCATCAAGCGAGTTTCCACTGAATCAACTCGCCCGCGCGCAATGGCACCACCACGCTATCGGCAAATGGGTATTCGTTTGGCACGACCCAGCTTTCTTTGACCAAAGTAACTTTTTCCGTGCTTACCGGCAAACCGTAAAACGCTGGGCCATTCAGGCTGGCAAAGGCTTCGAGCTGATCGAGCTTGCCCGCCAGATCAAATGCCTCGGCGTACAGCGGCAGCGCCGCGTGGGCGGTGTACATCCCCGCACAGCCACAACTGGTTTCTTTGGTGCCTTTGGCGTGTGGTGCGCTGTCGGTGCCGAGGAAAAATTTGCTTGAGCCCGACGTCACCGCTTCGACCAAGGCTTTACGATGCACTTCGCGTTTGAGCACTGGCAAGCAATACAGATGTGGGCGAATGCCGCCGACCAGCATCGCATTGCGGTTCATCAGCAAGTGATGCGCTGTCACCGTCGCCGCCACATTGGCTGGCGCCGCCGCGACAAATTCCGCGGCGTCTTTGGTGGTGATGTGCTCGAACACGACTTTCAGATTTGGGAATTTAGCCAACAGTGGCTGCATCACACGGTCGATAAACACTGCTTCGCGGTCGAAAATATCGATTTCGGCATCAACCACTTCGCCGTGCACCAAGAATGGCAGCCCCACTTCGGCCATTTTTTCAATCGCAGGTAACACATTATTGACATTGGTACAGCCGGCATCCGAATTGGTCGTTGCGCCTGCTGGATATAATTTCACGCCGTGCACAAAACCGCTGTTTTTCGCCGCGACGATATCTTCTGGCGTGGTATTGTCTGTTAGATACAGCGTCATCAAAGGCTGGAACGATATACCTGAAGGCAACGCTGCCATAATGCGATCACGGTATTCACCCGCCAAAGTCACATTCGTCACTGGTGGTTTTAAATTGGGCATCACAATCGCACGACCAAATTCACGTGCGGTATGCGGCAACACACTCGCCAACCCCGCGCCATCGCGCAGGTGCAAATGCCAATCATCCGGGCGGGCTATCGTAATACTTTGAGTCATATTGAATCCTGTGAGAGGTTAGGTGTAAGGAGTGAGGTGTTGAGCTTTGCTGATGAGGTATTGGGTGTGAAATACAATGGGCGTTTTACCCCTCACACCTAACAGGCCGTTGAAAAACTACTGTGAAATTCAAATTCTGCGTTAAAAAACGGCTAAAAATCCTCATTTACAACCTGTAAACTCCGGTTTTTCGCCATTTTTGCCTTTGAGCTTCTCGCCACCTTTTTCAACGGCCTGCTAACTCCTCACCCCTCACGTTTTTTAATTAAGAATAAAAACTTCGCGTCTTCATTCCATTGTTCAAGCAGCTCATGCCCCGTTTGGCGGCAAAAGGCAGCAAAGTCGGTCGGTGTCGCGGGATCAGTGCAGGTCACTTGCAACACCTCGCCACCCGCCATCGTCGCTAATGCTTTTTTGGTGCGTAGAATGGGTAAAGGGCAATTCAAGCCAGATAAGTCGGCAGTCTGTTGTGGGGCGATGCGGGAAGTCATGACGCAATCCAAACGAGCAAAATGCTATTGTACCAAGCTCGTCAAGTACTGTTGCCCTTGCTCGGTGAAAAAGATCATGATTCGCCCGCTGTCCTTACTCACGGCAGACGAGCGGTGCTAAATCTAAGCGGTGGCGTGCTTTTGCTGAACCAAGGTATCCAGCATTTGAAACAGCTGCTGGCTAGCCTGCTCAACCTGCTGAAATTGCTGTTGAATCTGCAGTTGCCGCGCAGGCTCATCGGGCCAATTGCCAGCGGCTAGGTCCAGCATGTGATGCATGGCCTGATAAATCTGTGCTTGTGGCGTGGCCAAAGCCCGGAATGCGCTGTGTTGCTGATATTCTCGCTGCTCACTCACTGCGGCGTACCAGCGCCCAAATACGCTATCACTGGCTTGCGCTTGCAGATGTTGCTGAGCGGTGCGCGCCATGTCGCCGCCCATCAAACTGATATAACCATTTTGCTTCAGATTTAAGATTTCAACCTTGGCTTGTGAGGCATGACAAACGTCCTGCACATAGGCGATGCGACGTAATGCTTGTTTCGCGCGCTCTTCACTGCCTTGAAAACGCTGCTCGATTCCGGCCACATGTTCGCCCGACTCGTGCGCCATGGCTCGCATGCTGGTGCTGACTTGGCTGATGCTATTGGCTTTAGCTTGTAAATCATGCATCACTTCGCCAATTTCACCAGATGCGGTTTTGCTGCGCTCGGCCAATTTACGCACTTCATCGGCGACCACCGCAAAACCGCGCCCTTGCTCGCCAGCACGCGCGGCCTCAATGGCCGCATTGAGCGCCAGCAAATTCGTTTGATCAGATAACTCAGCAATCATCGTCACCGACGCGCTCACTTTGGCGGCCAATTGGCCAAAACCATCGACAGCAGAGCTCGTTTCGTCAATATGCTCGATCATTTCCATTAATGAATGAATCAGTTGCGTCACTTGCTGGCGACTTTCTCCGGCATCGGCGACATTTTGGCCTGATAAACCTGCTAACTCATCCGTCGCACTGGCAATCCCCACCATATCACCTTGCGTCATGGCCAGATTTGACAATAAATTACGGCTATTCATTTCACCCAGTTGCGACAACAGCCCGTTGCGGCGCTCTTTGAGCGCATTTTGCTCAACCAGCACCAAGGATTGATTGGTGCGCTCCAGCGAATCATAAAACACACCATGCAAACCCACTGGCTGCGCATGGCGAAAAAATCGCCCTTGGCTGGCCATCTGTAGCGTGGTTTGCTGTTCACGAAAACAGGCTTCAAGCTGATCGAGCATGTCATTGATGGCCCAACTGATTCGACCAAACTCGTCCTCGCTTGGAATATGTAAAATTCGTCCGGTGATTTTGCCTGCGGCCACATTGCTAGCCACCGTTTCGATTTGTTTAAGCAGCGCCAGATCGATGCGCGAGCGCAGCGTATACCAATGCCCCGTTCCGATTCCAATCAATAAAGGCAGCAATGCCCAGATGCTAAAGCCGTGTAAAAACCAGTCAATCAGGAAACTAATACCCAGCAGACTACATAAAAAGAGCACGATAAGCGTAACCCTAGAGTGAAAGGACAAGTTCTTCATAACTCACTCCGCGTTGTTGTAGCACCTGAGTCAGCAGCGCCAAAGACGCGTCACACGCATCACGCGGGCCTGCCGCTTGTTCAGCTGCTAACATTTGCTGATACAAAGCAGTGCACGTATCAACAGCAGATCTTTTTGGACAGCGGCGTACAGACAAATACCCGATGATATTGCCCTGCTCATCATAGTCAGGGGTGACATTGGCGAACACCCAATAATAGCTACCGTCTTTGGCCATGTTTTTAACGTAGGCAAATACCTCTTGCCCGCTCGCAATGGTGTCCCATAAAAATTTAAACACGCCGCGCGGCATATCTGGGTGGCGAATAATATTGTGCTGCGCCCCCAGCAATTCGTGCTCGGTATAGCCTGAATATTCAATAAAAATCCGATTCCCGTAGGTGATGCGGCCTTTCAGATCGGTCTTAGACACGATAAAGTCCTGTTCGCGCATCCGTTTTTCATGACTATTAGGCGTAATGCGATTTTTCATACCTCACCTTTTGCGCAGTTACCGATGGCGACACCGCCGATTGCCAAAACTCCGCCAGATCAATGCCTTCTTGATGCTGAGCTTGCACACGCGCTGACTCGACAACAGCCAAATTATCATGCAAGGCCGCAATCACATGACCATCAAGCTTGCCTTGTTGCTGCCATTCGTCCAGCATCGCTAAGGCCGTATCCGGTGGCACGCCGGGGCGATAGGGGCGATCTTCGGTAAGGGCGGTATACACATCTGCGACCGCCAAAATTCTGGCGCCAAGCGATAAATCTTTGGCCGTCAAATGGAAAGGATAACCGCTGCCATCAAGGCGCTCATGGTGGCTGGCCGCCCACTCAGCGACGTCTTCCAAGCCACCAATCATGCTCAGAATATCCAGCGTCAGATAGCTATGTGAACGCACGCGCGCGATTTCTTTTTCGCTAAGCGGTGCGGCACGCTCGATAAACTCGCTGGGAATGGCCAACTTACCCAAATCATGCAGATACCCCGCCATCCGTACTTTCATGCATTCTTGATCCCCCATCCCCAAATGCCGCGCAATCGTCTCGGCGGTAATCGCCACCCCCGCCGAATGCGTCGCAGTGAAATGGCTGCGCGAATCAATAATTAGCGCAAAAAACTGCGCAAATTGCAGTACATGATCTAATTCCAGATCAATATTTTCAAACGGAGCGATGTCTTTCAGAATGCGGTCGAGGTTATTCGAGAAAATATCGAGCCAAAATGATTCCTGCTGGGCGATTTTGCAAAAAGCGGTGACAAAGTGCGGATGAAATTTGCGCCCACTCTCAGCACAAATCTGCGCCACAATCTCAGGCGCGGCACCAAGAATATTGTCTTGCCCTTGAGCCAGCACTTCAATGCGATCAGATAAATAAATCAGATGGCTCATCATCGGCACGTTTTGCCCATCATGCATTTGACCCAATCCGTGGTTCCATTGCACATGATGGCAATTGACCAGTGGCGCATAGCAAGCAAAACTCGGGAAACGAGCCAGCAACAAGGCGCCAAGATGCGCATGGATGTGCGCGTCGTGTTCTTCAAAATCCAGCATCGACAAGCGATCATTTAAGCCAATCGCGCCAATATCATGAAAAATGGCCGCCCCAAACACATTTTGATAGTCGGTATCGCTCAAGGACATCGATCGCGCAATTTGCGCGGCAATCAGGCAAGTTCGCTTTTGATGCGAGCCCAGTGCCGGATCTAATAAATCCAGCGCCGTCGACAGCGCACAGATCATGTCAAACAAGGGAACACGAATAGTCGACAGCCCATTATTCGCCACTGAATACGGATACATACCAAGCCCTCGCTCGTTTGCGCCTCATACTGTCGTTGTAGTCGAGTAATTTGCAAGTTGCTAGCAAGCAAAATAATCAATAATGTTTTTTTAGCGCTTAAGTTTCGCTTCATTCAACGATGATTTAATGCACTCGTTGTCTCAACAAACCACTTGGAGCTAGACCATGAAACTGATTACTTTGTTTGCCGTCGCCACCGTTGCAGCTTCTTCCCTCAGTTTTGCCAGCGCAAAGTGCACTCCTCATCCAAAAGCCGAATGGATGAAAGAAGCCGATGCCAAAGCCAAAATTGAAGGCATGGGCTACAAAATCAAAAAATTCAAAACATCGGGTGAGTGCTACGAGATTTACGGCCACAACAAAGAAGGCAAAAAAGCCGAAGTGTATTTCGATACCAAAACACTGGATATTGTTAAATCTGAAATTGATTAACCAATACAATTTCTTAACGTATAGCTCTATAGCCAATAATGATAAATGGCTATAGAGCTATACCCATTAAGGCAAATACATATGAAACAAGTAAAAGTTTGGGATCCAGTGGTGCGTTTCTTGCACTGGAGCTTGGCGCTAGCCGTGTTGGGTAACTTTATCAACGAAGGCGGCGATCTGATTCACCGCTGGGAAGGCTATGCCGCGCTAGCCTTGGTGGCAAGCCGTATCGTTTGGGGGTTTATTGGCAGTCAACACGCACGCTTTAGCGACTGGTTTCCTACGCCGAGCCGAGTGCTCAATTACCTGCGCGCCCAATTGCGCGGTGAACATCCTCGGTATCTGGGTCACAACCCGGCTGGCGCGGTGATGATGCTGTTTTTATTGCTGATGGTCATCGCAATCGGAACAACTGGCTATATGATGGGTACTGATGCGTTTTTTGGTGAAGAATGGCTCGAGGAGCTACACGAAATCCTCGCTTATACTTTGCTTGCTGGCGTTGGCCTACATGTCGCGGCGGCGCTGTTTGAGAGTTGGCGTCATAAAGAAAATCTACCTGCCGCTATGATTCATGGGTATAAACGCACAGGCGATTAATAACAAAGCATTGAAAGCAATACATCGTCAATTTGGAATTTAGAAGATGCGTATTTTGCTAGTCGAAGATGATTTATTACTCGGTGAAGGCATCCAAGACGGGCTGGTTGATGCTGGCTTTGTCGTCGACTGGTTGCCCGATGGCGAAGCTGGGCGTAGCGCACTGCAAACCGAGCAAAGCTTTGACTTAGTAGTACTTGATATTGCGATGCCACGGATGAATGGACTCGAATTATTGGCTTGGATCCGCCGCCATTTGGGCGATCTGCCGGTGCTGCTGCTGACTGCGCGCGATTCAGTCGAAGACCGAATCAAAGGACTAGACGCAGGGGCTGATGATTATTTAATCAAGCCATTTGCATTGGGTGAATTAATTGCCCGCATTCATGCACTACTGCGCCGAGCACAAGGGCGCAGCGAAAATAGCCTAACTTGGCACGACATTCAGCTCGACCCCTGCCACAAAACCGCCAGCCAGCGCGGCCAGATGCTCGACTTAACGGCAATGGAATTTAAATTACTGCATCTGCTGATGGCGAACTACCCACATTATCTGTCTCGCGGCCAATTCGACGAAAAACTTTATGGCTGGCAAGGCGACATCGAGAGCAATACGCTCGACGTGCATTTATCGCATTTACGCAAAAAACTAGGTCGTGAAGTCATCCGAAATGTACGTAATTTAGGCTGGCGTTTGGAGTCCGATTGATTAAACGTATTCAACATTGGCTGCATCATTCATTGGTCAGCCGCCTCACCTTATTAGTCTTGCTCGCCACTTTATGTGCTTGGATAGCTTTTAGTGCGGTTTTATTACATGAAGCACGCAAAGAAACCGCCGAAGTGCTTGATCGTCAACTCACTGCTTATGCCGATCTGTTATGGCAAAATTTGGGCGATGAAGATGATTTGAAACCGTCGCTCTACAAGCAGCGTAAGCAGCATGTGGTACTGGGGTTTAGCCTGCTTAATCGCGATGGCAGCGTCATTATTAGCAGCTTAGCGACGCCATTTCCTGCTCAAGCCGCCGCCAGTCGCCATCCTTATTTAATTCAGCACGAAGGACACGCTTGGCAAATTACGGTGCGCCAAGACGCTGAACGACAGCTCATTATCGGCGAACCGGTGCGCAACCAACTTAAAATCGCGCATGAATTAAGCGAAGGTTTAGGCCAAACGGCACTCTGGGCCTTGCTCTTATTGCTGCCTTTGTTGTTTTTAGCCATCCGCCAAGGGCTAAAACCACTCAAATCGGTTGCAGCCGAACTTGCACAACGCGAACCCAACAATCTCAATCCATTAGATGTGGCTGTGCCGTGTGAAATTACCCCGCTCCGTGATCGACTCAATACTTTATTTGGCCAAGTCAGCGAAACCTTGGCGCGCGAACGGCGTTTTACGGCCGACGCGGCACATGAATTACGCACGCCGCTGGCTGCACTACGCGTACAAATTGAGCTGGCCCAAAGTAGCCCGCGGGTAGAAATTCGCGAAAAAGCACTCGGAAAAGCGTTAGCAGGCGTGGATAGAACGACGCGTCTGGTGACGCAATTGCTGGCTTTATCACGCTTAGAACACGGTGAACGCCCCCAGTCTGAAGTGATTTCTTTACCCGATTTAGCCAAAGCGGCGCTGATCGAAGCAGACTTGCCCGCCGATGCCGCGCATTTAATTGTGCAACAAGCGCTGCCACTACGTGGGCAGCCGATTTTGTTAGGTTTATTGCTAAGAAATGTACTCGATAATGCCCGCCATTACGCAGGTGACGCCGCAATCATCCAAATTCAGATCGACGGCACACGACTACGCATCAGCGACAACGGTGTCGGCGTAAGTGAGGCTGATTTACTGCGTCTAGGTGAACGCTTTTATCGGCCCCCCGGTCAGGCGCAACCTGGAGTCGGCCTAGGCTTATCTATTGTTCGTCGTATCGCTGATCTTCATGGCGCGCAATTACAGTTGAGCAATCTACCTGAAGGTGGATTTTGTGTTGAAGTAATCTTTAATCCGGACATCACATCATGAGTTATGCACCCCATACCCATCACCATCACCCCGAAGGGGAACAACACCCACATCCACACGACCGCCCGGATGGTCATAATGCCAAACACGACCATCACAACGATCACAGCCATCATCACCATGACCATGGCGTACCCACCTCGCAAAAACGCCTCGTTTTTGCACTGGTCGTCACCTTTGGTTTTGCTTTTATTGAACTGATCGGCGGGTTTTGGTCAGGCTCACTGGCCTTGATTTCCGATGCTGGTCATATGATGACCGACAGTGCGGCATTATTACTGGCACTGATTGCCAACGTCATCGGGCAACGCCCCGCCAATGCGGGTAAATCCTATGGTTACGCGAGAGCGGAACTGATTGGTGCGCTGGTCAACAGTCTGACGATGATCGCCTTGGTGGTGTGGATTATTGTCGAGGCTGTGCAACGCTTATTACATCCCGAACCAGTCAATGGTATAGGCGTGATGGTAATTGCCGTCATTGGTCTATTGGTCAATGTGTTTTCCGCTTGGCAGCTCTCGCACGATCACGACAACCTCAATAGCCGCGCGGCGCTGATTCATGTGCTGGGTGATTTGTTGGGCTCGGTTGCCGCAATTGCCGCAGGTGCCGTGATTTATTTCACCGGCTGGATGCCAATTGATCCCATTTTGTCGATCGCCGTCTCACTGCTGATTTTGCGTTCCACATGGAATCTACTACGCCAATCGACCCATTTACTGATGGAAGGCGTACCTGAAGGGATTGATCTCAACCAAGTTGGCGCACGGCTAGCAGCCGTCCCCGGCATCGTTGAAGTGCATGATTTACATGTGTGGAGCATTGGCAGCAAGCGCAAAGCCTTATCAGCACACTTAATTATTAACGAGCCGCTCGGCTGGCCCAGCCTGATTTTGCAGTTAAACCAAATGCTAGAAAACGAATACGGGATTGATCATGTAACATTACAACCCGCATGGCTGAGTGAGCGAGATGGTAAAATCGTACCTATTCACCGAATCGAGCATTGAGCCACTTGGTAATGCTTGTTACGATGTGCCCACTTTGACTGGATGGAAAACTCTAATGCGCTCTCTGCTGCTGTTGACTGCTTTATTGGCCACTTTCTCACAAGCGGCAGAATATGATGCCCACACCCCTGAAGGGATGGAATCAGACGGCGGCGGTATCAAAGATATCTTTAGTCGCGTCAACGCAGCGCTACCGATACCGCCAGAGCAAGAGCAAGAGATTCAGTTTCCAAATCTCAGTTCGCTGCAAGAATGGGCTCCGATACAGTTTTACCAAGAAATTAAATCCAACACCTACCGGATTGCGCTCGATAGCTTAAGCTTGGGCAAAGACCAAATCGTGCGTTATGTCGTAGCTATCAGCCCCAAATCGGGTGGATTGCAAAATATTATTTTTGAGGGTATCGACTGCAAAACCAATCAATACCGGACTTATGGCTGGGGTACCCCACAAAAAGAATGGAGCAAAAACAGCAAAGTCAACTGGCGATTGATACAGAAAAATCAACATAACGCTTGGCAAGGTAGCTTGGCCGATTCGTTTTGCAAAATGGACGAGCCGTGGCCCATCGAAACCATTCGTAAAGATTTTAAAGTCGATAAACAGTCTGGCGATTGCCCTGCCTGCCGCAATAAATAATAAAAAAGCGACTCAAATGAGTCGCTTTTTTTTTGCCGCTCCGCCATCAAGATTGCGGCAAGGCGCTACCAAACGCGGCTAAATATTGTTCCGCCAATTCAGCCTGAGTAAATTTATGATTTTGCCCACCACGCTGAGCAATCTTGATGCTACCGAGCAAACTCGCTAAGCGACCTGTCGTTGGCCAATCCCAGCCCTTCATTAAACCGTGCAATAAACCAGCACGGAAAGCATCACCACAGCCGGTTGGATCAAGCACAGCAACCGCCGGCACCGCAGGAATGTCGTGACGCACGCCATCGGCGTAAATTTGCGCACCTTCCGCACCTAAAGTCACAATCAAGGCTTTAACCTTGGCTGCAATTTCAGCAATCGACAATCCAGTACGCTGACCGAGCATTTCCGCCTCGTAGTCATTCAAAGTAACATAATCAGCCAATTCAATCAGCTCAAGCAGTTCTTCGCCACTGAACATCGGCATGCCTTGGCCCGGATCGAAAATAAATGGCACTTTGGCAGCTGCAAGTTGACGGCTATGCTCTTGCATACCTAGTTTGCCATCAGGCGAAACAATGGCAATAGACAGTTTTTCTTTTACATCACTCACTTGATTCAGGTGCGATACCCCCATCGCCCCAGGATGAAACGCCGTAATTTGATTATCATCCAAGTCAGTTGTAATAAAACATTGACCAGTAAAGCCTTCTTGCTCTGTGATGTAGGCACGTGAAATCGACAGCTGATCTAACCATGTCGCATAGATACCAAAGTCTTGCCCCACTGTTGCCATGATCAATGGCTCTGAACCTAACATTTTTAAGGTGTAAGCAATATTTCCCGCACAGCCACCCAATTCGCGGCGCATTTCAGGCACTAAAAAAGACACAGACAAAATATGAATTTGTTCTGGCAAAATGTGTTTTTTGAATTGGTCAGGAAAGACCATAATCGTGTCGTAAGCCATCGAGCCGCAAATCAGTGCTGACATTGTATTTCTCCCAAGTGAATAGCAGAATTATAACCATTCGTTGCATTCTGTCTGCAAACATCCACCATCCATCTACTCATACCCCACGACACTAGGGTTTTCATGTACTTTGCCGCCATGGAAATTGCAATTTCATTGACCTCTTTGCTATGGGCAACGGGCATCAGCGGCGTGCTCGCTGTAGCGCAGTATCTTTTACTGACTCGATCTCATCATTCAGAACGTGGCTTAGGCACCATCGCTTGTGGCGGTGGGTTACTAGCGGCGGGCAGCATCGCATTCGCCGTATTGCTCAACAGCAATTTCAGCGCAGCAGCGGGTAGCATCTGGATTAGCGGCCTATTGGTATTGCTGGCAGGTACTCGGCGGTTTTTTGCACGCCCGGCGCTATTGGGCTGGTGGGCCAGCGCCTTGGCGATCAGTGTCCTGATTTTTATTTTGCAATGTTCCGGCGTCATCACACATCAAACGGCACTCCAGCTGATTTGCCTCACCGCAGTGCCACTCTGGCTAGTCATCGCCTATGAAGCACGTCTGGCACACAATGACGAACAATGGGCGGTGCCGCGAAGCTTATTAGTCACGAGTTTACTTATTTTTGCGCTGACGAATTTGGCGCTCGGGATTGGCCTAGTTCCTGCTGACAATTTCCAAGCAACCTTGCTAATTACCTTGCTCTTGAGCCAGTTAGTTTTACCCTACGCCTATCACAATGCCTTATCGCATCGCCTACATACACGACTGGTTAAATTGGCGCGCTATGATGCGCTCACTGGTCTGTTAAATCGACGTGGCATCGAAGAATGTGCGATTAAAGAGCTACGCCGAGCGCAAAAACATCAGCAATCTTTCGCGATGATTTGTGTCAATCTGAAGCAGTTTCAAGAAATCAACCAACGCTATGGCTTTGCCGCTGGCGATATGGCCTTACGCAAATCCGCGCGTGTGCTCAAAGACATCGCAGGCGATGCAACGGTATCCATCGGGCGCTTTACCGGTAATGACTTTATTTTATTGTGCAGCAATCTACCCATGCAGCAAATGCGTACGATGATGCTGGAAATTGAATTGTCGATAAATGCTTTGCAAATCGATCATAGCGACAGCAGCTTTCACCCAAGCAGCGCGGTAAATATGGTGCGTGCAGGAATTGATGGCGATTCAGTTTATGAATTACTACAGAGCCTACACAGCGCAATTCAAAAGCGAAAAACCACGGCAGCCAATAAAACGGCCATGAACCAAGACAATCTCAGCACGCTGGTTTCACAATTACAAAACAATCAATCAAGGGGTATCTCTGGCGAACCCAATCCAGAGATTGCCTAGCGGAAGATACCGTCAATACATAGCCTTCTTAATCCCACTGAAGCAATTGCAATTCAGCAGCACTTAGATAACGCCACTCGCCTTCAGCCAAGCCCAAATCAGCCAGCTTTAAGCCACCAATTTGCACGCGTGTTAAAGCGCTACAATGATTACCTGCGGCGGCGAGCATACGTTTTACTTGGTGATATTTACCTTGTTCTAACACGATTTCGATTTGATTTTCAGCCACTTTATTAGCCACGAGCGCAGCGATTGGCGCAGGCTCGTCGATCAATTGCACGCCAGCTAATAGGTCAGCGACTAATTTATCGGTGACTGGCTCAGCCGTCGTGGCGATGTAATTTTTGGGCTGGTGGCGTTTCGGCGAGCTTTGCGCATGAATAAATGCACCATCATCGGACAGCAACAATAAACCGGTGGTGTCATGATCAAGTCGACCAACCGGCTGTACATCACGCCATTCCATATTTTGCGGAAATAAAGTCAACACGGCGGGATGGTGCGTCGGTTTACGCGAGCACTCGTAGCCACTCGGTTTATTTAACACCAAATAGACTTTTTCGCGGTATTCCCATGTTTCATCAAAAATTTGAAATACCAAGCCTTGCGGATCAAATTCGGTTTTCCACTTGGTAATCACGACGCCATCAATCGATACTTCTCCGTCCTCGATTAAATCGCGGCAACCTTTGCGAGAACCAAAGCCTTGGCTTTGCAGAATTTTATCGAGTGATAATTTTTTCATGATGACCTACTCAAACAGATAGAGACGCGATTGTAAGGGCTTTTTTCAATCGACGGGAGAGCAAAAACAAAAAAGCCCTGACTAATCAGGGCTTTGTAGTATTTGGCTGGTGGAGGGAGAAACTGCAAATTTGTTGTTTCAGCATTTCCCAACCATTCCCAAAATACAAGCAAAAACAAGGATTTCAGGCATATTCTATGCTATTATGTTCCCAATAATTCCCGTTAAAGCCCTTCTCTCGTGTGGGGCTAGATGTGGGGCTAGAAGGTAAAGCGAAGGGAACTAGAAAAATGTCGATTCTCACTGATACCAAAGCAAAAGCGATAAAACCAGAAGATAAGCCGCTACCGCATGGTGGCGTAGTCGGTTTGCGGCTCATTCCAACTAAGATTAAAGGCCGTGGAAAATGGGAATTGCGCTTTGTTTCACCCATTACAGGAAAGCGCCGTGACGCGGGTTTGGGTATCTATCCCGAAGTAGGCATAGCTAGCGCCAAAGAAAAAGCCGAGGCCATGCGCAAGCTCGTTGCTGAGGGTATCGACCCGCTTGATGCGAGAGCACGCGAGAAAGCAGCACCAGCAACGCCGACATTCCAACAGGCCGCCGAAATACTGCATAAAGACTTAGCGCCGAGCTGGAGCAATCCAAAGCATATAAATGATTGGATAAACAGCATGCACATTTATGTGTTTAAGCATATCGGCGCAATGCCTGTTACCGAAATCACGCCAAAGCATATTGCCGATGTATTGCGCCCATTCTGGCTAAAGAAAGCAGAGACAGCCAGCCGAGTTAAACAGCGCATGAGTGCGGTGATGGGGTGGGCTTGGGCGCATGGCTTTATTGCTGCTAATCCCGTTGATGTAGTTGGCTACCTATTACCCAAGCAAGGCGAGGCAGCAAGGGTGGAGCACTTCCCCGCTATGCCGTGGCGTGACGTGCCCGCCTTTGTTGCTGGCAATCTATCCACCCGCCAAAGTGTGAGCGCCAATGCTTTGATGTTTTTAATGTTGACTGCTTCAAGGTCGGGGGAAGTACGCGGCGCGGCTTGGGCTGAAATAGATTTAGACAGCGCAATTTGGACGATACCCGCCGAACGTATGAAAATGGGCGTAGCTCACCGCATACCCTTATCTGATACGGCAATGGAGATATTGAGAGCACAACAAGGCCAGCACCCGACTTTGGTGTTTCCAAGCCCTAGAGCCGAAAAACCCCTATCCGATAGCGTCTTGACGATGTTTCTACGCAAGAAAAACGCCCACAGCAACACAGGCGAACGGACAGCCACTGCGCATGGTTTTAGATCATCTTTCCGTGATTGGGCAAGCGTGAATCAATACCCGCGTGATTGGGCTGAGCGCGCATTAGCGCACGAAATCGAAAACAAATCAGAGGCCGCCTACCACCGCGACGACCTACTCGAACACCGAGCAGTGATGATGCAAGCGTGGGCTGATTTTCTAAACGGCAAAGCCAGTAAACCGAATAACGTAGTGACATTAAGAGCGGCATAACCAAGTTTGCCACGTCTAGGCTTAGCGGCTGAACACAGATAACCCTGATCTGCTGGCGTGGCAATCAATTACAGGGGTTAAAGCAAAGTCCAATATGAAAAAATTGTTCAAATTGAAAAAAAATCTCACACTTGCAGACGCCGCGAGGCGATTATCAAGCACGCTAGAGGACGAAGTCACAATCGCCGATGTGCTTCAATTAGCCTTGGATGGACATTTAAAGATTTCAGTTGACCTAGTCAACCACGCAAAAGCTTTCAAGGGAAAAATCAGACCCAAAGAAGATGCTCTAATTTGCTTTCGTCCCTCATTATTTGCATCACAAGACGATATTAATTTTTTTGAAAAGTTAAACTTGCCAGAGTTTGACAATTTGGTAACACAAGAATGGCTCGATCAAATACCCGAAGAGCTAAAAAAAGAACTTGAATCACGATTAAACGATAATAAATTCATGCTCTATTACGAAGGACTAGAGTCGAATGGTTTGATTTATCAATTCGATACGGATGAGCCAATAACTCTAGCTGGCGTCTATCAATTAGCAATGATTGGCGCTGAGAGACTAGACGTTCAACATAAATTCCAAACACTTACTAATGGCCCAGCAATAACACTTGTAAATTTGGGTGGAGTCGTCGTTCTAGATGACGAGGGCAATTGCTTCCAGCTTCTAGAACACTTCGAAGGAAAACCTTACGGCGAAGCAAATAGTTATTATCCAGCAGGAGGCCTCCCAGATGACTCCGCACTCGTCATCCGAGCTTCTGACATAGCTTTATTTGAAGCATCAATAGCTGATGATGAAGCAAAACCAATAACAAAACAGCCAGATGAGTCGAAGATGATTGGTGCTATAGCCCTATGCCTAGCTGCGAAGGCCGTAAAATATAAACACGGAGAGCGGCCAAACGCAAAAGCAATTGCTGAGGATGTTGTAGCGCTTCTAAGTGGCGTTCCAGATGCAAAGCTTTACGGCCTAGCCGACACAAAAATCAGGACAGCTATTGCAAACGGAATCGAGGCTTTGACATCTATCAAATAGCAATCTGACAAATGATTTTGTCACCTGACACAAGCCCCATTCGTGGGGCTTTATCTTGCGTGTGTCCCCTAACAAGCCCAACACGGCTATGGATTGCACACGATGACAAATCAAACTATCCCCGACAGCTTGCCGCAGATATTCACCCGCAAGACGGTAGAGCAAATCACATCAAAATCCCGTACCAGTATTTACCGCGATATGGCGGCGGGTACGTTCCCCAAAAATATATCTCTTGGTGGTAGTCGCGTCGGCTGGCTGAAATCAGACATTTTAGGATGGGTAGAAAGCCGCATTGCAGCGTCAAAGGCGGCGCAAAAATGAAAAAGACCGCTACCCCTTTCGAGAATAACGGCCTTGCTGCTACGCATGGCAATCTTACCAACACCAGCGCCGCCTCACAACGGCAACGTGTTTTACAAGCATTACGCCAACGTGGGCATAGCACCGTAGAGTTGCGCGATGATTGGAATATCATGCAGCCAGCGCCGCGCATTAAAGAGTTGCGCGAGTCCGGTTATGAAATCAACACAGAATTATGCCCAGTGCTTGATGGCTTTAATCGACCACATTCAAAAGTCGCCATTTACACGCTACTGTCTGAACCTAAGGCGGTGCAATCATGATGCGCGAATCATTCAGCGATACAGTCAAACAAGCCGCGCATGGTAACTGGCCTTTTACTCTGCAAGCCTTGGGAATCAATGCGAAATACTTGGATGGTAAGAATCACCCTTGCCCTGCATGCGGTGGTAAAGACCGTTTTCAATTCACCTTACGCGGTAACGGCGCTGACTATGGCCGTTTTGCTTGCCGTGGTATGGATGAGCAAGGCGGTGATGGCTTTGCACTGGTGCGGCATGTTTTCGGACTGAGTTTTCCTGATGCGGTTAAGGCTGTTGCCAATGTATTAGGTATATC
This sequence comes from Deefgea chitinilytica, assembly GCF_016881405.1. Taxonomy (GTDB): domain Bacteria; phylum Pseudomonadota; class Gammaproteobacteria; order Burkholderiales; family Chitinibacteraceae; genus Deefgea; species Deefgea chitinilytica. Next base: position 33,791 of record NZ_WOFE01000003.1, on the reverse strand, counting down.
AGCCGATAGCATATTTAACAATAATTACATGGCAATACCCTATGCAGTTCCAGCGACTAGCCAAGTCGTACAAATGGTTGACCGCACGGACAAGGTGCAAGCGGTGTTTGATTCCTGTGTGGCAATCCGTCCAGACAATCAAGCGGGTAAGTACTTGCTGAATCGCGGCCTGAATTGGGTGTGTTTGCCGACGGGTGAAAATAGCCCGTTACGTAATTGCACGGCTTTGGATTACTGGCACGTTGCCGACAATAAGCCCGTTATGTTGGGTACGTTTCCGGCATTGGTGGCACAAATCACCAAAGCGGATGGCTCACTGGCTGGTATGCACCGGATTTATTTAAGCCAAGATGCAAACAAGCTGGTACTGCATGGCAGGGATGGCGTGTTACTGCCTAACAAAAAACTACAGGCCGCGCATGATGGCGCTTTGGCGGGTGCTGCATGCCGTTTGTACTCGATATGGGCTGATGGCCGTTTGGCTTTAACCGAGGGTATCGAAACCGCTTTAGCTGTCCATCGTATGACAGGTTTAGCGGTGTGGGCGTGCATCAGTACCAGCGGCCTTAAATCGTTCCTTGTACCGGATGGCGTGCGTGAAATCATCATCTATGCCGACAACGACCGTCCAGACCACAAAGGTCGTAATGCGGGTAAAGAGGCGGCCTACATCTTGGCTGCTCGGCTGGTGGCAGAGGGCTACAAGGTAAGTGTGTTACTACCGCCTGTTGCTGGTACTGATTGGATGGATGTAATGAACGACGAAATCAACAAGGAGCAAGCATGATGCTGAATGATGCCCCATTATTTGCTTTGGCTTCACCGGATAACGCTATGGAGATTCTGCCAAATTCGCCGGACGGCCTGAACATAACCGTCAAAACCGACATAACCGACAATCTACCCGTGATCGAAGTTTCTGCTGGTAATCTGCATAACATCGTCGACCAAGCTGAAAAAACGCTTTCACAGAGTGGGCGACATTTCCAAGCGTCTGGCTTGCTGGCGACGGTGCAGACCTGCCCGACATCGGGCGAAACGGCAATTGTGCCTGTATCGCAACCGTCACTGATGCGCGACCTGTCGAGGCTTGCCGCTTGGAAACGGTTTGATAAGAGGAAGGACGCTTTTGTAGCGATTGACCCGCCGGAAAAGTATGTGCGTATTTTATTTGCTTCGACTGATTACAAGCACTTGCCTATTTTGCGTGGTATTGCCCGACAGCCTTATTTGCGTCCCGATTTTTCTCTTGTTACAGAAGCAGGCTATGACGCTGAGACTGCACGTTATGGCGTATTTAATGCAGCAGAATATACAGTTCCAGCGAACCCAACAATGGACAATGCTAAGTCAGCATTAGCAGTATTGTCAGAGGTTATTGAGGAGTGTGCTTTTGATGCTGAATGTGACCGTGCCGCAGCGCTTGCCGCCATGCTGACAGCAGCAACTCGCCCAAGTTTACGCACAGCCCCCGCTTTTCTTATCAATGCTCACGTTCAAGGGAGTGGTAAATCATTTTTAGCGCGGTTGATTGCTTCACTGTCCACGCCGCAAAGCGTCCCTGCTACAGCCTTCACAAACGATAGCGATGAGATGCGCAAGCTACTGATTGCCCTACTGCTAAAATCGCCAGCGGTGATCAACTTTGACGACATGTCGGGTGATATTGTGCCAAGTGAAACTCTTAAAGCAGTAATCACCGAGGCATTTATATGTGGGCGTTTGCTGGGTGTATCAAAAGACGTTATATGTTCGACGTGTGCGCTTATTTTATTTTCTGGAAACAATATAGAAGCCATTAAAGATATGGCGCGGCGTGTGTTGTGCATTCAGCTTGACCCACGATGTGAAACACCAACAGCAAGGGAGTTTAAGCGACCGAATATCGAAATGGAATTACAGGGGAACCGTGCTAAATATGTTACCGCCGCGCTGACCATTATTAGGGCTTGGATAGTATCAGGTCGACAAGGGGTGAATTGCACACCGCTGGCGAGTTTTTCAGAGTGGACAGAGCTGTGTCGCAAGCCATTGATTTGGCTTGGCATGGCCGACCCCGCACAACGCTTTTATGAGCAGCTTAAATCTGACCCCGCTGCTGAATTATTAGGGCGCGTGTTACTTGGCTGGAAAAATCAATTTGGCACATCACCCACACTGGTTAGAGATGTAGTTATTTGGGCAAGCCAAACTGGGCGTACCAGTGATTTTGCAGACGCTTTAATGGAGGCGGCTGAAAAACAAGGGACTATCGACCCGCGCAAGCTTGGATGTTGGCTAAAGAAACATGCGGGACGCATTTTTGATGGTATGAAGTTTATCAAACACGGTGATTCACGCGACCGAGTCGAATGGAAATTACAAATTGAGCCGAGTTTGTCGGTTGCGCCGGTTTTGACGGTTATTGACCAACCCCCCGCCGAATTTAGCAGTAACGAGACTGTTGACCCACTCGCAGCACTTGACGCAATGGAGGGTTTTTAATCATGGCACTGGACAGTAAAAAGGTGGCAGGCACGCCACAACGGACGGCAACTAAAGACCCTAAGCAAATTTCTGTTAAAGCCAGTGCTAATGAACCGCGTGGGCAAATGGTTGCAAGAGTCATTACTAGTCCCGAACTACAAGCTGCAATTTCTTTTGAGAAAATCAATAAAGTGGGGGTTTTTTGCAAGGAGGGTGAAATTAGCCTTGCCGAGCACTTAGAGATATTGCAGCAGCGTTCCGATAAGGTGGTTAATGGTGATTTAACACTGGCAGAGGTTACGCTGGTTGCTCAAATGCAAACACTGGATGGCTTGTTTAACTTGTTGGCACAACGGGCGTTGAATAACGTCGGACACAGTATTGAAACCACCGAGCGTTATCTTCGGATGGCCTTTAAAGCCCAGAGTCAATGCCGTGCCACGATTGAAACCTTGGCCGAGGTGAAGAGTCCGAGGGTTGCTGTGTTTGCTAATCAAGCCAATATTAGCAGCGGGGCGCAACAAGTGAATAACGGCACTCAAGTACCCGCGCACGGAGCAATGCAGTCAGAAAAAAATATTACAAACGAACTATTGGAGCACGACGATGGCGAACGGTTGGACACCCGAAAGAAAGGCAAAACAAGCCGAGCTAATCAAAACGTGGCAGCCGTGGGTAAAGTCGACGGGCGCACGAACAAAGCAAGGAAAGTCAGCCAGTAGCCAAAACGCGCTAAAGCACGGGCGGCGAAGTGCTGCAGCAATTACCGAGCGCCAGCAATTTACCCAATCCATGCGTGATAGTCGGGTGTTTTCTAATCAAATAAAGGATTTAGTTAGGCAACTGGCCGAATTACAACGAAACCAGAAGCAAGAGCTTAAAAAGTTGTGCTGATGAAGCCGCCTTTAATGGCGGTTTTTTATTGGCAAGTGGAAATATAGCTACAGTCATCAAGCAACAAGTCTGTGTAAATGCAAAAGCAATCAAAGAGGTCAGACTTGATTGATGTGCTCGTCGTCTATTACGAATAATCGAGTCCACGCCTCTTAAACTACTATACAAACTACTATACAATTAGCGAAGTTAAACTATCGACAGTCTGCCGAAAGTAAAGAGTCGACGTATTTAAGTACACATCAATGGCTCGCATTTAATATGCGAACAGACAATAGGCCGCCGCAGTATGAAAAAAATAATCCTTGCCGCACTACTGGCTAGCTGTATTTCCCTAGCTCATGCGGGACTTGATGAAGGTGTCGCGGCATACAAAGCCGGAAACTACGAGCTGGCACTTAAAGAGTATCGACCGCTTGCTGAGCAAGGCGATGCCCGTGCGCAATACAACGTCGGCATAATGTACGAAAACGGCCGAGGTGTACCGCAGGACTATGCTCAAGCTGTGGGCTGGTATCGCAAGGCGGCAGAGCAAGGCATTGCCCAAGCGCAACACAACCTCGGCGTGATGTACCAAAATGGTCGCGGCGTACCGCAGGACTACGCCCAAGCCGTGGGCTGGTATCGCAAGGCGGCAGAGCAAGGCTATGCCCCTGCACAATCTGACCTCGGCGTTATGTACGACACAGGTCGAGGCGTTCCGGTGGACTATAACCAGGCCGTGAACTGGTATCGCAAGGCGGCTGAGCAAGGCAATGCCAATGCGCAATCTAACCTCGGCATGATGTACGAAAAAGGCCGAGGCGTTCGGCAGAACCTTGAACAAGCCATTAGCTGGTATCGCAAGGCGGCAGAGCAAGGCATTGCCTATGCGCAACTCAGAATGGGCCAGGAGTGCCTCTTCAAGTCTTTCAACTCTGATAGTGACACACAACAAGCCGATGTAGTCCAAGCCGTGAGCTGGTTTCGCAAGGCCGCTGAACAAGGCAATGCCAGTGCGCAATTCAGTCTCGGCGTTATGTACCATGACGGTAGAGGCGTACCGCAGAATTTGAGCATCGCCTATGCGCTATTTAATCTTGCCTCAGTCGATGCAACAACAAAAGGGGCTGCAAACACGGAAGTCGCTTTATCAAAAATGACACCGAAACAGGTTGAAGCAGGTCAGGTATTGAGTCGTGAAATGGCTAAGCCAAACAACTTGAGCAAAGCGATTGAGGCGTACTTAAAAAAATCGAAGTAATGCCAAGCTAGAACAACACCATGCCCCATTGTTTAACCGCGTGGGGCTTTTGTTTTGCCGTGCCTGATTGCGTGTGGACAGGGGTTTCTCGAGGCTCATAAATATGACAATGCACTTATATGTGATTAGAGTCGGTTGATGTGCCCGTCGTCTATTACGAATAATCGAGCCCACGCCTCTTACACCACTACTACAATTAGCGAAGTTAAACTATCGACAGTCTGCCGAAAGTAAAGAGCCGACGGATTTAAGTACACATCAATGGCTCGCATTTAAAATGCGAACACACAAAAGGCCGCAGCAGTATGAAAAAATTAATCCTCGCCCCACTACTGGCTAGCTTTATTTCCGTAGCTCATGCGGGACTTGATGAAGGTGTCGCGGCATACAACGCCGGAAACTACGAGCTGGCACTTAAAGAGTTTCGACCGCTTACTGAGCAAGGCAATGCCCGTGCGCAATACAGCCTCGGCTTGATGTATAGCGATGGAAAAGGCGTACCACAGGACTATGCCCAAGCCGTGAGCTGGTTTCGCAAGGCCGCTGAGCAAGGCATTGCCCGTGCGCAATACAACCTCGGTGTGATGTATAGCGATGGACAAGGCGTACCACAGGACTATGCCCAAGCCATGAGCTGGTTTCGCAAGGCCGCCGAGCAAGGGGAAGCCCGAGCGCAATACAACCTCGGCTTGATGTATAGCGATGGACAAGGCGTACCACAGGACTATGCCCAAGCCGTGAGCTGGTTTCGCAAGGCCGCTGAGCAAGGCATTGCCCGTGCACAATACAACCTCGGCGTGATGTATAGCGATGGACAAGGCGTACCACAGGACTATGCCCAAGCCATGAGCTGGTTTCGCAAGGCCGCTGAACAAGGCAATGCCCTCGCGCAATACAACCTCGGCGTGATGTACGAAAAAGGTCGCGGCGTTCCGCAGGACTATGCTCAAGTAGTGAACTGGTTTCGCAAGGCGGCTGAGCAAGGCAATGCCCGTGCGCAATACAACCTCGGCGTGATGTACGAAAATGGTCGCGGCGTTCCTCAGGACTATGCTCAAGCAGTGAACTGGTTTCGCAAGGCCGCTGAGCAAGGCATGGCCCAAGCGCAATACAACCTCGGCGGGATATACCAAAATGGTCGCGGCGTTCCGCAGGACTACGCCCAAGCCGTGGGCTGGTATCGCAAGGCGGCAGAGCAAGGCATTGCCCTAGCGCAAAACAACCTCGGCCGGATGTACGAAAATGGTCACGGCGTTCCGCAGGACTATGCCCAAGCCGTGGACTGGTATCGCAAGGCGGCAGAGCAAGGCATTGCCCTAGCGCAAAACAACCTCGGCTTGATGTACGCGAAGGGTCAAGGCGTGCCGCAGAACGTGGTCGTGGCCTATGCGCTATTTAATCTTGCCTCAGTCGATGCAACAACAAAAGGGGCTGCAAATACGGAAGTCGCTATATCAAAAATGACGCCAAAGCAAGTTGAAGCTGGCCAGCGATTAAGTAGTGAAATGGCTAAGCCAAACAACTTGAGCAAAGCGATTGCGACGCACTTAACAAAATCGAAATAATGCCAAGCTAGAACAACACCAAGCCCCATTGCCCACCGCGTGGGGCCTTTTTATTGCAAGGCTACGGAAAGGATTTGGGTTGGGCGGTTAAAAGTCTAGGCCACATTTATGCAAGAGCGCACACTTAGCCGAATATTTTCATAGCTGTTTTTTGAAACAATGAGGGTTTGGCCTTTGGTTGATTTTCCCGTGCTCGATGTTTTGGGTGTCGATCCAATCCAAGCACGGCTAGCTAACCTTGTTACCCAGTAACGGCATTACCACCGAGCCACCTTTGAAGGTGGTTTTATTGTCTGTGATTTGTTCACGCGTGGGATTGTGGTGTGGGTCAAAAGTGAATGATGGGTTAAATGTGGGGCCAGCCTAAGTAGAAAACGAAAAAGCCCTGAATAATCAGGGCTTTATAGTGTTTTGCTGGTGGAGGGAGAAGGATTCGAACCTTCGAAGGCTGAGCCGCCGGATTTACAGTCCGGACCCGTTGACCGCTGGGGTAACCCCTCCACGAGGACGGCAATTATCCCCCGCGCTCAGGCACTCGTCAAGCCATGTGTCCACTTATTTTAAAAAAATGTGCGGCAGATCGAGTGCAAAAACATATAGTCAAGAACTTGAAACTTAATTGTAATATTTAGTGCGGATAATTCAGCCACTCACATCCCATATTGAACGCCATTAGAGCGCCCCACCACTGGAGTTGGTCATTGAAAAACTACAATATCCTCTTTATCTGCACCGCCAACGCAAGCCGTAGTCAAATGGCTGAAGCCATCGTGAATCATTTTGCCCACCCTCAATTTACCGCCTACAGCGCGGGCAGTCACCCCAAAGGCAGCGTTCACCCACTAGCGATTGAAACTCTGCAACATTTTGGGCTGGCTACTGACACTTTGCACAGCAAAAGTTGGGATGAGTTTCTCTCGCCGGCCGCCCCACAAATGGATTTTATCTTCACCTTATGCGACTTAGCCGCTGGTGAAGCTTGCCCATCGTGGCCTGGCTTGCCGATGATTGCCCACTGGGGCGTGGCAGATCCTAGTTTGCCGTACAAAACAGAAGATCAACGCAAAGCCTTCCATGATGCATTTTTGATGATTAAACATCGCATAGACTTACTAACCGCCCTACCCTTAGAGAAACTCGAACATTTAACACTGCAGCACCACATCAGCGAAATCGGCAACCAAAGCGCAGTTTCTATTTAAATGTCGGGCATTAAAAAAGACAGCCTAGGCTGTCTTTTTTATCATCGCAACAAGTACGATTAGTTCTTTGGCATGATGTTGTTGTTCACGTATTGAACGCCTTTCACTTTCTCAGCAATCATGCCGGCTTGTGCCATTTGCTCGCCAGTGTCGACGCTACCATCAATCGTCACATCCACTTTGCTTGGGTCTTTCTTGTCGTTCGCGCCTTTTACTTTAAGGTCAAACGCTTTCAATTTGGCATCCGCATCCAAGGCCGTTTTTACCGCTTGAGCAACCACAGCAGCATCCGCAGCAGGTTTAGCAGCCGGAGCAGCAGGTGCTGGCGCAGCAGCTTGTTTTTCTGGCGCAGAACTGCAAGCAGTCGATAACACCGCAACGGTCAATAAAGTAGCGATTAAACTGATTTGTTTCATTTTTTCACTCATCTGTAGAATTTAAAATTATTCAGCCCTGAAGGCTTTAATCGCGTTGATTCTAAGAGGAATACATTACAGAATTGTTTAAATTCAATGACAAACGAAAATGAATTTATTTTGCGACAATTTTCTCGTGCTTGAAGCGCCGCTATGCAGTCTGTACTGTTGCTGTGCAAAAACAGGAATGGTTTAATCCAAGCTCTATTTAACTACAAGTCTGACGGTACAAGGCGATTGTATGCTGCCAATGGCATTTATTCCCGCACACAAAAAATCGATGTATTTATCTGAAGGCGATATTATTATTGCCATTCATGGTAATACCCTATTGCTACAGCAAAACACACTCGCCAGTGCCGCCGCATTAGATTGTCTCGCTCAGCCAAAATATCAACTGCAGATTGGCCAGCTTGAATCGCAAGCGGTGCACATGGCGGTGTGGGATGTAAGCACACCGCTCCCCGACGAGCTAACGCCGATTGATTTACGCGCGAGTTTCGATGTCATCGGTGAAACCTTGTGGGCGCTGGCAGGGCGCGCGTTTCAGATCGCAACTTTTTATCGCACGCATCAATTTTGCGGGGTTTGCGGCGAGGCAACTCAGCCCTTGGAGCACGAAGCCGCTTGCGAGTGCACCGCCTGCGGCCATCGCGTTTGGCCGCGTGTTTCGCCTGCGGTGATGGTATTGATTCAGCGTGGCCGGGAAATGCTATTGGCGCGCTCGCCGCATTTTCGCGAAGGGATGTATAGCGCCATCGCCGGTTTTGTAGAGCCCGGCGAAAGCCTAGAACAGTGCGCACATCGCGAAGTACTCGAAGAAGTTGGCGTAACAATCACCAATCTACGCTGGTTTGAAAGCCAAAGCTGGGCGTTTCCGCATTCCTTGATGTTGGCGTTTTTTGCCGATTATGTGGCGGGAGAGATTGTCTGCCAACCCGATGAAATTGAAGATGCGCGTTGGTTTAGCCCAGATGATTTACCACCACTGCTACCCGGCCCCGCCAGCATCGCCTACCGCTTATTGCAAGCGGGGCTGAAAAAAAACCCATAAAAATAGATTACGAAAGGCACGAAAATTGAACAGCCAAACCTAGACGCAACATGCTTTAGCGCAAGCCTGATTTTGTTTCGTGCTTTTCGTGTCTTTCGTGGACAACTGTTTTTAGCTTTTAAGTCCTTGTGTAACACCACTAAAATTTTTGCTTGTTCGGCTTTTTTTCGTATTATTCGTGATCCGCTGTTTTGCTTATTTCTTGTGCATTACCACTGCCGTTAGCGCACCCGCAATCAGTCCCCAGAATGCCGAGCCAATACCGAACAGCGTTAAGCCCGAAGCGGTCACCAGAAAAGTCATCATTGCCGCTTCACGCTGCGTCTCGTCGCGCATTGCCAATGCCAAACCATTGCCGATGATATTGACCAAGGCCAACCCAGCAACGACCAGCACCAGCTCACGTGGAAAAGCGGCGAATAGCGCGGCGACGGTCGCACCAAACAGGCCAATCAACACATAAAATACACCAGCGGCAACCGCGGCGACGTAACGCTTACTGGCATCTTCATGCGCGTCTTTGCCCATGCAAATCGCGGCGGTAATCGCGGCCAAATTAATCGCAAACGCACCAAATGGCGCGAGCAATACCGTCGTCAAACCTGTAGTCGCAATAATCGGCGAAATCGGCGGTGTGTAACCATTAGCGCGCAACACCGTTACACCCGGCACATTTTGCGAAGCCATCGTCACCATAAATAGCGGCAGCGCCACGCTGGCGATGCTGCTAAGGGTGAACTCAGGCATGATCCAAATCGGCTGCGCCAACTCAAATCGAATACCCTCTAGATGTAATAAACCCTGAGCCGCTGAAATTAATAAGCCACAAAGCAATACCCCGACGATGGCATAACGCGGCAAGAATCGACGCAACAACAAATAGCTCGCAATCATACTGCCAGCCAGCAACAATTGCGTTTGCAAGGCGGTAAATGCGCCCATACCAAAACGCAGCAGCACGCCCGCCAGCATCGCCGATGCGATGCCGAGCGGAATCCGTTGCATTGCGCGCTCGAACCAGCCGGTTACGCCCATCAACACGATCAACAAACCAGAAACGATAAATGCGCCAATTGCCTCGGGCATCGTCACGCCAGCGACGCCGGTCACTAGTAGCGCAGCGCCTGGCGTCGACCATGCAGTGACGACTGGAACGCGAAAACGCAACGATAAGCCGATGCAGGTCAGCCCCATCGCCAAACCCAGCGCCCACATCCACGATGCGATTTGCTCGGGCGTCGCATGCAGCGCTTGCGCGGCCTGAAACACGATCACAGCCGAGCTAGTAAATCCGACCAATACGGTGACAAAACCCGCCACGACGGCCGACATCGATCCATCACGCCAGAACGACATTGCTTATCCTTCAATCTTTTAGATCCGTCATTGTGCTGGCTAGTGCGCGCAGCGCGCAATCAGGCTGAGCGGAAATTGAATTGTGCACGACAACATTTGGTTACACAGCTAAGGGTTGACGCAAAGCTGACACGCACGGCATGATGAAGCCATGACACTCAATCGCACGCCTATTTTCATTTCGACTTTAGCCAAGCCGCTGGCCTGGCTCTTACTCGCGCCTGCGCGGTAAACGTCGATTTGGCGTGACCACCGCGGGAAGTGAATCCGGCGGTGGCGATCCCTCCTCTTGACTTCCTCCCGCACCACTCGGCAACCCAGTAAGCCGAATTTTGAAGGAGGGCAGCACCTTGCAAACATCTGCAAAATCAATCCGTACCGGGGTTTTGCTCGCTGGCTTTGCCGCCACGGGCTTTGCCATGAAAGGTATTTTTATCAAATTAGCTTTTGCCCACGGCGTCGATGCAGTGACTCTATTGATGCAAAGGCTGATTTTTTCGATTGCACTGCTGTGGATGGTGCGCCTCTGGCGCGTTGCTCGCCTCGCGCCTGACGCACAAGAAACGCCCATTTCTTCATCTGATAAATGGAAGATTTTCGGTCTAGGTCTATTGGGCTACTACCTTTCTAGCGTGCTCGATTTTATCGGGCTCGAAACAGTCAGCGCCAGTTTGGAACGCTTGATTTTATGTCTATATCCAACGTTTACCGTGCTATTGGTGTCGTGGTTCAGCGGCACGCCAATTGCGCCACGAATTAAACGCGCCTTGCCGCTTACCTATTTGGGCATGGTGTTGGTATTGGCTCCTGAATTAGCCAACGCACACGCCGACTGGGCAGGAATCGGCTTTGTCGTTGCCAGCACCTTGGTGTTTTCTTTGTATATGACATGGAGTCCGGCGGTCATTGGCCGCATAGGCTCAATGCGCTTTACCGAATTGGCGTTGACCGTTTCTGGCCTTGGCATTTTAGTGCACTGGCTCTTGAGCCACCCACTCACCACGATCCAGCAGCCAACTATAGTTTGGGGCTATGCGCTGATTATCGCGATTGTTTCAACTGTTTTGCCGGTGTATGCAATTACTGCAGCCATGCAAAGAATCGGCGCTAGTCGTACCGCGGTGATTGGCAGTTTTGGTCCAGTACTATCGATCATCCTGAGTATGCAATTACTGAATGAAAGCCTAACGGTAGTACAGTGGCTAGGAGCTGTGGTGGTTTTGGGTGGAGTATGGTTGGTCAGCAAGAAATAAACACATGTATTGCTCTCTAGATATTATAAAACAATAGATAGAGAGCAATACCCGCCAGATTAATCTCAAGCCAGCGCTGCAGTTTTCGTTTTCGCAAGATTGCGTGGCGCATCAATATCATTACCACTGAGCACTGCGCAGTAATACGCCAACATTTGTAATGCCACTGTGTAGATAATCGGACTTAAGTGAGTCAAGCCACTCGGCATCCGCACCACCGAGGTACCTTCAACCGATGCAATATTGCCATTCGATAGAATAAAAATTTCGCCCCGATTGGCGCGCACCGCTTTCAAATCATCAAGCATTTTTTGTGCTTGTAAATTCCACGGCAGGCAAACAATCACCGGCAATTCTTCATTCACCAAGGTAATAGGGCCATGCTTGAGCTCACCCGACGGAAAGGCAACCGCATGCAGGTACGCCACTTCACGTAATTTAAACGCGCCCTCCATGGCCACGGGGTAGTGAGTATTGCGGCCAATCACAAATAGATTTTTTTTCCGATGTAATAGCCCAGCCCAGCGGCGAATATCCTTGTTTAGCTGCAGCGTTTCTGCCACCGCAGTGGGTAGAGCGAGCATTTCTTGTTGCGCGGCGACCACTTGTTCTTTCGTCAACTTGCCACGCGCCTCACCCAGACTAAAAGCCAACACATACAACATTAATAACTGCGCAGTCAGCGATTTGGTCGCGCTGACCGATTGCTCAGCACCAGAATGGGTAAGCAAAATATGATCAACCAATGTTGTTAAAGTACTGCCGGGCGAATTGGTCAGTGCCACCGTGCGTGGTGCGCCTTTGATTTGCGAATGTTGCAGCGCGGCGATTGTATCGGCCGTTTCTCCCGACTGCGAGATCGCGATCACCAGATCATAAGCATCAGGCTGGCAATCTCGGTCGGTGTATTCACTACTAAGTCCAACCTGAACGGGTAAGCCCGCTAAAGTTTCAAACCAATAACTCGCTACTAAGGCCGCATGATAACTAGAACCGCAGGCCAACAAGGTCACGGCGCGGATACCCGCTAATTTGCCACGCAAAGCCAGTGGCAGCGAAAATCCCGCCGCATACTTTTGCACCAAAATGGCCAGCGTTTCAGGCTGAGCTTCAATTTCTTCTAGCATGTAATGCGGAATGCTTTGGCTTTTATTCACCGCAGGCATTGGCAATATTTGCTCAGTGCCATTCGACAAAATCCGCGCAGGCGCGCCCAAACCAAAGCGCACGACATCACCGCTATTCATTGCATACACTTGATTGGCGCGCTGACGAATCAAACGCAGACTGCTGCAACAGATTTGCCGCAAGCCCGACTCCAAACCAACAAATAGTGGCCGCCCCAAGCAAACGGCAAACATATATTGTGCTTGCTCTTGTTGGTGGCAAATATACGAAACATCGCCAGTTAGCTGCTCATTACACAGGTTAATCGCCTCTAACAAACTCGCCCCTCGATTCAAGTGCGCTAATAACATCGCTTCAATCAGCTCGCTTAAACTCGATGCAATACCAATGTCAACACTGCGCGCTAAATCCGCGTGATTGCTACACAAACCGTCTGCGACGACGACCAAATGAGGGTGTAGCGTGCGTACCGCTGGCTGAGCCTCATGACTTAAACTCGCAATCAACCAATGACAGTGTGCAGGCGGAAACACCAAACGCTGCACCGGCATCTGCAAAGCATAATGCCGCTGCACTACCTCGTTTTCATCGGACTGAACCACGTTCAAATGACTATTGCTGCTATTTAAAATCAATAAGCAATCAGATAAAGCAGGCAGTACATTTTGCGGTGCGATATAAGCGATCAGTTCAGACATAATTCATCCAAGAAAAGAAAACTAAGACTAGCGATTTAATGAAATCCGCAGCAATTAAACACACCACGCCATCGCAGCATTAAGACACTCTAAATCGTTGCACTGTGGCCGATAGTTGTACCGCCATTTGTTCTAATTGCACAATCGAGTCGCCCATATTGCGCACCGATACCGAATTTTCCTCGGCCATTTGAGCAATTCGTTCAACATTAACCGCAATATCGCGCGCCGCAGAGCGCTGCTCTTGCATTTGTTCAGTAATGCTTTGTACCGAATGCATTACTTCCAGATTGCGCTGATTAATCAAACCGATACTGTCACTGGCCTGCGTCGTTAACTGCAGACCATCTCCAACACGGCGACTTCCGCTGCTCATCCGAACGACCGCATCGTTTGCGCTGCTTTGAATATTGCCAACCATATTGGTAATTTGACTGGCCGATTGTGCGGTACGCTCCGCTAATTTACGCACCTCATCGGCCACCACTGCAAAGCCGCGTCCCATATCACCGGCGCGAGCAGCCTCAATCGCGGCGTTCAAGGCCAATAAATTCGTTTGATCGGCAACTTCTTTAATCACCACAACAATTGTGCCAATTTCATTGATATTACGACCAAGCTCAGTGATTTGCTCAGAAGCACTACCCACTTCAGCGGAAATAGCCTGCATTTCGCGAGCAGCAGCTGAAACGTCTTTGCTGCCGTCACTGGCCAATTGGCCAGCGCCTTTGGCTTTTTCTTCAACATCAAGCGTGTTATCCGCCACCTGATCCATACTGGTACTCATTTCTTCAACCGCCGCAGCCATTGAACTTGCTGAAGACGATTGCTCATCCGAGCCCATCATAATTTGCTGTGATGCGCTCGAAAGCGTTCGAGCTGATCGTGTGACAGCTTCAGAATTATCACGAATTTGCCGAATAATTTGCGTTAAGTTGTCCTGCATTTTTCGCAACGAACTTTGCAACTTGCCTAATTCATCATCGCCAAATTGAACCCCACGCCAATCATGGCTCAAATCGCCAGCAGCAATTTTCTCCGCAACCTCACTGGCGGCATACAAAGACTGAATGACTTTGGAAGCAATCAACCATGCCATCACTAAACCCAATACAACCGCAAACACACTCACTAAAGCAATTACATTGAATGCGCTATTAGCGCTGCTTAAAGCGGCCGACTTGCCCTCATCCATCGCCTGGCCTTGCTGCTTCGCCAATTTCAGTAGTGCATCGCGGTAAGCATTACTCACCAATGCATACTCAGTATTAATAAAATGCGCCCCAGTAGTTCGATCAAGGCTTAGCTGTGTAAATAATTTTTCTTTTTTAGCATCCATCGCTACATTGGCGTTAAGCACATCGCTTAACAGTGCTTGCGCACTGGCATCCTCGGCCAGCATGGTTTTTATTTCGGCTAATTTTGCTTCCTCATCAGGGCCCTGTTTTTTTAATTCAGCCACTAAATTATCAGTATCGGTTAGCGTTTCAGCCAAAACCGCATTACGAAAAGCGATATCAGTTTGGTAAGCCAAAGCAATTAGCTGATTCAATTTAACAACAACTGGATAACGCTGTTCCACTAAATGAGCGACATTCCCACGTAAGCCATTTAAGCTAAATAAAGCGACGACAGCGACCACTGCCAACAAAGAGAGAACCAATCCAAACCCAGCCAAAAGACGTGTTTTTACACCCCAATTATTCATGTCAAACCCTTTGTATACGTATTTGTGGCAGTACTTACAACCATAGAAGACCTATACTATATCAACAAGCCCAATTCACGTAGATAATCAATTGCTAATACACAAAGGTGATGTATGAGTCACGATTTAGTCAACTTCCCATTCGAAGATTTAGGAACCGAAACACACTGGAAAAGAGAAGGCGAATTACTACATCGCTTTAATCATCTGCCTTATGGGGAGGCGCAAGAACGCGCTGCAATATTGGCTGAATTGTTTGCACAAGCAGAAGAAGTCATCATTACACCGCCACTGGCAATTGCGCGCGGGCATTTGATTCGTTTTGGTCGCAAAGTCTTTATTAATTACAACGCGCAAATTGCCGCTGCGCCTGGCGCGCCCATCACGATTGGTCATCACACCATTATTGCCCCGAATGTCCAAATCCAAACCGGCACTCATCCAGTGGATCCAACCGAGCGGCAAAAATGGGCCTATTGCGCGAAAGGCATCACGATTGGCAACAATGTTTGGATTGGCGCCAGCGCAATTATTTGTGCCGGCGTTACGATTGGCGATCACAGTGTAATTGGCGCTGGCAGCATTGTGACGCGGGACATTCCATCCTGTGTCTTAGCGGGCGGCAACCCTGCGCGAGTGATCCGCGAATTGACGCCGCCGGATGAAAGCACGCTATATGCACTCAATCCTTGAGCCAAAACACGAGCTTGTTGATCAATAACGTTTAAAATTCAGCTTTTTTACGAGGTGGTCGACGATGTGGAGCACGATTCAATCTTGGTTTGCGCCTAAACCGAAAATCAGCGCGGATGACGAAGCGCTGATTGAGCGTTTGGTTGATATTGCGCACCCGCATATTCGGCTCGCTCGTAATTACCAATCGCGCTTGGTGTCTTACATTGCTTGGGCGCACGCACATGCAACCGCGCTAGCGACACAATTACCGGCGCCGATTGCACTCACCGTCGAAAATTGGCGCAACGATCGCACACTGCAATTGCTATTTGCAACGCCAAACCGCATGAGTGAAATTGTCGGTAACGATAAAGATTTGCAAACATGGTTTGCCACTTGGCCACTGGTTGAAACGGCCTATGTCGGGTTAATTGCCGACGCCGAGGAAAAAACCCGCTACGGTGTCAGTGAAGTGGATGGACAAATTCGGCAAGATGTTCCGCAAAAATTGCTGGTTTTTTCAAATCATCGAATTGGTATTCCTGCCGAATCAGCGGATGCCTTAGTCCAACTCGGGGCGCTGCGGATTTTAGATACCGTGGCAAATCAAGCTCAATTGGCTATTTCGGCGGTTGAAACTAAGAAAAAACAAATTGATGATGAATTAATTAACGCCAGAACGATGCTCCGCATGCATGGTAATACGCCCAGTGCGGCCCAAACAGCGCAAAAAGAGCGTATCAAGGTGCTCACCACTGAGTTACAAACGATACATGACACGCTCAATCCTGAGGCCATGTGCGAATTATTAATTACTGAATTAGCCGCTACACCCGATATTGTGCAATTACAAATTCATCGCTGCAATGTTGATCGCATGGGCGTCGTCGATGGCGAAGATAGTGATAATCAAATTATCGAATTGCCTGAACTCATTTTGCAGCGTGAAATTCCAATCGAAAAACTAATTCTATTAGTTGCAGTGCCGCGCGCTTTAATGCAAACCCCAACTGAAACGGCGGCATTTCCAGATCAAGCTATTTTTTGAACATGCTGATTGCTGAACAATCACTGACTTAAAAATGGAAATATTCGCCTTTATTATTGGCTGCAAATTGCCCACAATATCGACTCAAGATATGACAAGGGCAAATCCATGAAAGCATTGCTTCTCCCAGTTCTATTGTGCAGTAGTCTTGCATTTGCGAATCAAACTGGCGCTCAAAAACAATTTAAATGCGATGAAGGCCATTCATTCACGATTCAAATGGCCGCACCGGATGCGATTCAACTCCAGGTCGGTTGGTCATACATTCCATTGCCACAAGTCGTGGCAGCGTCTGGCGTCAAATATAGCGATGGAAAAACCACAGTTTGGCTAAAAGGCGACACTGGGTTTTTAGAGCAAAACGATGTGATGGTTGCGAAAAATTGTACTTTAGCGGATGCCGAAGAGCCCTTAAGACCCATTCGCGATGCAGCATCGGGCTTAATTTTTATTCCTCCTGATCGCTGGACCGCCAACCGAGTGCAAATCCATGTGAAGTCAGGCAGTGAAATCCCTTTCTATGGTGAAAGCGCATCGCAACAATTCGAATATCGTTTCCGTACTGGTGATCGCCAAGCACAATACGCCTTGTTGGATATTTTAGTTTTTCCTAAGGCGGCTTGGACAAAATTGGCGACCGACAAAAAGCCTATTGGTGAAGTATTAGGAGACGATGGCCAGCGTGTTTATGTGGCGCAATTACCCGCCAATAACCCATTTGACCCGGCTAGCCCTGAGGGCAAAGAATTTATTGCACTGCAGACCAATTTAAAAGAAGTTCAACAGGCATTTTCAATGTACGGCTTCGTCAAAAAACAAGCCGTTGAGAGCGTTACCGCCAAAGTGATGTGGCTAGATCGACGTTTGTATCCAGGCGCCGTCCTGACGGTCGAATTGCGCGATGTATCCCGCATGGATGCGCCAGCCGAAGTGATTGCGAAACAAACGATCACTTTAGAGCAAGGCACGCCACCAACGGTGACGCTCAAATTCTCACCCGATGCAATCGATCCACGTAATACTTACTCGATTGGCGCTAGGTTAGAAATGGACGGCAAGCTTATCAAAATTAACGACACCCATACGCCAGTGCTAACACGCGGTGCAGGGCGCGAAGCGACTGTCATGTTGAAAAATATTTAATTTCAATACGAAGTAAAACAAAAAGCCGTAGCGAATCTGATTCACTACGGCTTTTTCATATGCGGTGTATTTTGATATAGGCACAATCAACGGTGACTCATACCAAGGGTATTTATTTAAAGCAATTATATATTAAAGGCTAAAAAGCAATACCCCATTAACACAGAACCAAATTATCCCGATGAATCAATTCAGCTTCGTCAATATAACCGAGCACGGCTTCGATTTGGCCAGTTGGTTGGCGCAGGATTCGTTGCGTTTCTTGTGAGCTGTAATTGATTAAGCCACGGGCGATTTCTTGTCCGTCCTGATCAACGCAGCGCACCACTTCTCCGCGCAAAAACTCACCATCGACCGCAATCACGCCAATTGGCAGCAAGCTTGAACCCGATTGTTTGACGGCACGGACTGCGCCCGCATCCAGTGTCACACTGCCTTTCAGTTGCAAATGGTCAGCAATCCATTGTTTTTTAGCGGCCAAGGCGCAGGTGTCTGAAGTGAGCTGCGTACCAATCATTTCGCCAGCGGCAAGTCGGGTTAATACTTGCGCTTCGCGACCACAAGCAATGATGGTTGCTGCGCCGCTACGGGCGGCACGTTTGGCAGCGATGATTTTGGTATACATCCCCCCTGTTCCAACGCTAGAACCGGCGCCACCTGCCATTTCCTCTAAAGCAGGGTCACCCGCAATGCCGGTTTGTACTAAAGTCGCGTTTGGATTGCTGCGCGGGTCGGCAGTAAATAGGCCGGTTTGGTCGGTCAAAATAACGAGTGCATCACCTTCAATCAAATTAGTGACCAAAGCACCGAGCGTATCGTTATCGCCAAATTTGATTTCGGCGGTCACCACACTATCGTTTTCATTGATGATGGGAATCACGCCTAATTGCAGCAAAGTGAGCAAGGTGGAGCGCGCATTGAGGTAACGCGTACGGTCAGATAAATCTTCATGCGTGAGCAAGACTTGTGCACAAGTTAGATTGTGCTGCCGAAATGCACTCTCATATGCATGACAAAGCCCCAATTGGCCAACGGCGGCGGCGGCTTGTTTTTCGTGCACTGCGGTTGGTTTTTGCGTCCAACCTAGTCTGGCAATGCCTTCGGCAACGGCGCCAGAGGAGACTAAGACCACTTGTTTTCCCAAGCGCGTTAAATCGGCGATCTCTTGCGCCCAACGTGCTAATGCGGCGTGGTCTAAACCTTTGCCTTCATTCGTCACTAAGCTAGAGCCGACTTTGACGACGATGCGTTGAGCAGTTGGCAAAATGGTCATATGAACTTCCTCTAGTGCTGCAATGGCCAGCACGTCTACACAGTAAATAGGTAAAAGCCTTGTTTTTCAATGGCGCTGATTGCGGTGGCCGGATCAAAACTGACATTGTCATTGCCAATTTTCAAGGTGCGAGTGCGTAAGAAATAAACTTGTTCGTAGTCGGCATCTGTAATCGCCAATTGGCTTTCATCGACATCCACGTCTACAGGTAACACGAGGCATTTGCTCGGGTTGCTCATGCTTTTAAAAATATTCACTTCCACCTTCAGCTCCTTGTTGCCGTCAATTCAGGCGATTTGTCGCAACTAGCCAGTAATTTTCGCTCAATTTGCAGATTAAGCCTAGCTTTTTTGCCAAATGCTAGCTGGAGTATTCGGCGGTAAACCGCGATTTATCCACAGCTTTAGCTCGGCAAAACGCTTAGTTTTATTAGTTTTTAATTTAAATTAGTAATAATAAATAAGGCCTGCACAATGCTGTGGATAAGTCACTTTTCTATTTTGCTTACAGCGATTTAATTGGATGATGCTTTCGGTATTGTCGCGGTAGTAGCTTACATCGATTTGTTAGGCAAAATTAATTTTTATCCATAATCGAAGCTTACGCCCAAAACATACATTGCAATCTATATCGATTACTCATAGACATCCACAACTTATCCACCCTAAAACAGTATCGTTTTGCAGCCATTATTTTATTTAGGCTAGACGCAGATACACCTCGTTTTTGATAAAACGGCGACAAATTGAATCATTGATTGCGGGAAAAGCTGCGCGCTAAAAGCTCAGAATGTCAGGCAGTGACTTTGTTTTGCGTATAAGCCCGATTGCGCTTAGCAATACAGCGTGTACTTTAGAGAAGAGGCGGCGTGACTTGGCCATTGCTAAGCTGAGCTAGGCAAGGATGAAGCAGAGTTTTAACGTGAAATTGGCGCTAGATTTCGCGCATGCTGGTGAAGTATTACGCCAAATGGCCACTTTCATCCCGCATCAAGCGAGATAAAAGCGGCAGGTAGTGCTCTGGGTGTGTGCGGTAGGACGGCGCAGTGGCGGGATTATTTTGGCCAATTTTGAATTAAAAACTCAGCCATCAGTTCGCTAAGACCATTCCAAAGAATCTGAATACCCAAGCAAAGCAGAATAAACGCCGACAATCGCAAGAAAATAATCGTGCCTGTTTCGCCCATTAATTTGAGTAAACGATCAGCATTTCGATAGCACCAATACAATAAGAACGACGCCACCGCGACCGCCAAAACACTCGCCAGTGGAATCAATACCGTATCAATGCCAGAACGCTTAAAGCTCGCGCCCAAAGTAATTGCCACGGTCAGCGAACCGGGTCCCACGCTGATTGGAAAGGTCAACGGGAAAAACGCACGTTGCCGTAATTGCTCTTCTGTTAAGCGTTCATCGGTCGACACCAACACGCTATGCGATGGATCTGACGACATCAATTGCCAGCCTGCGGTCGCAACCAGCAAGCCACCACCCACCCGCACAATCGCCAGCGAGACGCCAAAAAACTCCAACACATAAATACCGATAAACATACTCACCAATAATAGTGAGAAGCCATACATGCCGACTTTGCGCGCCAAAATGACCCGCTCTTCCGCGCTGTAACGCGACGTCATCGACATAAAAATCGGAGCTTGCCCCAAGGGGTTCAAAATCGGAATCAGCGCCGCGATTACGAGCAAAAAATTGGTAATAAACGAACTTAAATACGGCATCATGATAGGAAATCGAGGGGCAAAAGAAGCTTTATCTTAGTGCTTTAAGCTTAAAAAGGATAGGTGCTGTCATCATCCTTTCACTCATCGGCTTTGGCTTCTTGGCACAGCAGCGTTTCAGCCCATTGCGCGGCTTCGGTTTGTAGTTGCTTGACCAGCAAAGCCGAGCAATGCAAAGCTTGGCAACACTGACTGAGCGTATGAAAGTCCTGCGATTCCACTGCACACGCCAATTGCAAATAAGGAAAATGTGGCCCAGATCGTGTTAGCAGTGCCGCGCTGATTTCAGCAGGTACCGCGATGGCCTTGAGCATCTCGGCCAGAGGCTGCAGTAACAAAGCCCCCATCAATGACAGCACGCCGGTCAGAAAGACCTGCTCGGCCTGCGCTAAGCCAAGCTTGGCCGCCAGTAATTGCATCAAGCGACCGCGCTGCAAAGCGATACGCAACAAAGCTAGATCACGCCCCGCATCGGGCATTTGGCTGTGCGCCATAAATGTTAACCAGCGATGCAGTCTTTCTCGCCCCACGCACAATAAAGCCTGCTCGGCGCTGCCGATGGGCTCGGCGGCACACGTTTTGCTCATCCGTAATAGTTTGTATAACAACACGGGGTCAGCTTTCAGGGCATCAGCCAACTCTTGCGTTGGGGCTTCTTGGTCAATCAACGCCAATAAGCGCAGCACTTGAAATCGCAATGCTGGCGTTGGATTCACGCCCCAAGCATCACGGCCACTAATAAATATCCCCTGAAAAAAACAGACCCGTTCGCCATACAGCGTGGATTCCCACACGGCATCAAATGCTTCGTAAGAATCAATATGACAGGCCAGCAAAGGCAAGTGGGGCTGACCGCGCACCGCTTCGGCGATTTCGGTTAGAAAACTCGCTTCCTCATGCACGTCCAGCACCAGCATATCGATTGAATCAAGCAGATGCTCCATCCCTGCGTTCAAGCACTCATGTGCCAAAACGCCAAACATCACGCCTTTTTTGCGTAATTGTTTAATCTGCTCAAGCAATGCCGCACTAACGGCATCATCAGCAAAGCGCAGCACAAACACGCAATGCTGACCAGCCAAATGCGCTAATTTGCTATCAAAAATATGTTCCGCCGCAATATGTACCAAGGCAAAACGCTGCCCCAATAATTGCAGTAAAGGCAAGCTAATGAGCTGACTCACCAAGGCCTGATCGTACAATCGGCGCATCGCGTGACCAATATGCACCCGCTCGGTGATGTTTTTTTTCAGCATAAACTCATGGCCAACCACGCGCTCAAAGCGGTTGACGATGGTTTCGCGACAAATAATTGTTTTATCTTCGGGATTAAAATCGGCGGCAAGCGCGCCATCTTCTAAATGAATACGCGGTGACAATGCATTCAGGCGTTCAAAAGCCGCCGAATCAATCTCGGGCGCGGCATTTTGAAAAAGGCGGTGAAACAAACTAGGCATCAAGGCTGTCCGTACAAAGCCATCCAAGTATAGGAAATCAATGCAATTTCGGCAGTGATCTAGTTCATGCTGACTCAGGCCAAATTAGCGCGCAACAAGGCGCGCGTGAAGTTGGCATTTTGCAAAGAGACTGATCTAGGTATAGCCATGTAGCCATTCAAAATAAATGGCTTGATGGCTATACTGTAGCAGACTGCAATGTTGTCAATTCCACCAAAATATTATGATTAGCATCCGACAACCACATTTGGCCGTCTTGAATCGTGCACTGAATTTGCATCGTGCGTTCGGTCATTTTGGTGAGTTCAGTCAAGGTATCGGCTGGGATGCTGAGGACATTTAAATGCTCAAAACGCGTCAATTGGTTTTTGATACCATCCCACCAAATATCCACCACACGGCCACCGTAGGCATAAATCCACATTTCATTGGCGCGGCCGCAGCCTTTTTTGATGCGTTTTTCATCTGGCAAGCCCAACTCAATCCACTTTTCAATCGCACCAGTTAAATCTTTTTGCCACACATCGGGCTCGTCATCGGCCGACAAACCGCGCGTCAGTTCCAGTGTGTCGCTGGCATGATGAGCAAAAGCGACCAAACGCAGCATCATGCGCTCGTCGGTTTCCGACGGGTGCCGCGCAATCGTCAACGCGTGGCTTTGATAATAACCGCGATCCATATCGGTAATATTGAGTTCGGCTTTGAAAACCGTTGATTTAAGTGCCATGAGCTGTCATTCCTAATGAAGCCGACAGTGTAACGGAAAGCGCCAAAGCTGTAAGCGATGTGCCTCAGCATGTGAGATGCTGTCGCGCCAATGCACAGGCTTTATCTGCACAAATTTACTCATCAGACGTGCTAGCATCAACCAATCCACCCTTCCTCGCTGATCTATGACGACCATCGCCTTACTCAGTAGCGCCAACGATCTCAGCCCAGCCGACTGGTCGCAACTTCAACGCACTAATGATCCATTTTTGAGTCAAGCATTTTTGGGGCTCGCCGAAAGTACCGGCGCGGCCAGCCCTGATTTAGCGTGGCAGCCAGTGCATTTGCTATTACAAGACGAGCAAGAACAAACGCGTGCACTACTGCCGCTGTATTTGCGGCAACACTCTTTCGGTGATTTCTCGCGCGACTGGCAATGGGAACAAGCATGGCAAGCGGCAGGGCTGGCGTATTACCCTAAATTGGTTTCGGCGATTCCATTTACCCCATCACCGGGGCCGCGTTGCGTGTTGGCGCGGGGGCAAGATGAATCGACGCGCGCTGAATTGATTGCCGCGGCGATTCACGTGGCGCAAGAACTCAAAGTCTCATCGTGGCAGTGCTTATTTGTGCAAGAAGCTGACCGCGCCGCACTGAGCGACGCTGGCTTACTGATGCGCAGCGGTGTGCAATTTCATTGGCAGAATCAGAATTACCGTGATTTTGACGACTTTTTGGCGACGTTTACCGCGATGAAGCGCAAAAAACTCAAACGAGAACGGCGTAGCGTCAGCGATGCTGGGCTGCGTTTGGCGACTTTGCACGGCGATGAAATCGACGCGGCGAGCTGGCAAGCGATTTACCGCCACTATTGCGATACGTTTCGCCGCTATGGCAATCATCCGGCGTTTTCGCTGAAATTTTTCCAGCAACTCGCCGCAGAAATCGGCCGAGCAATGGTTGTTTTTGTTGCCTATCAGGGTGATGATTTAATTGCGTCGGCAATTTGCTATCGCAGCGATACCGCGCTGTTTGGGCGGCATTGGGGGGCCGATATCGAATGCCCAGGCCTGCATTTTGAGTTGTGCTATTACCAAGGGATCGCTTACGCGATTGAGCATGGACTAAACACTTTCGAGCCGGGCGCGCAAGGCGAACACAAACTCGCACGTGGCTTTGCGCCGATTACGACGTGGAGCAGCTACTGGATTGCAGATCCCAGAATGAGGCAAAGCGTCGCGCAATTTCTTGCTCGCGAAGCGGCGGCGACGCAAAACTATCAACTCGAAATGGCCACGCATTTGCCGTTTCGGCTGACCGAATAGATTTGCACTTTAAGATCAAAACCTTTAAATCCACGAATAACACAAAAGGCACGAAAAAAACAAAAAATAAAATAGCTCGTAGAGTGCATTTTTCTTACAATTTATAGCCATTACTTCATTTTAAATCTTTGTTCGTGTTTTTCGTGCCTTTCGTGAACTCCCCGATTTTGACTTTTTATCTACGCTGTCTCTTTATTGCAATCCGATTGCAGTTTCATCACATTTCAATATTTCACACTTAAGCTAAAGCTATTTTCCAGCACCTCAGTGCGGAGTTACTTATGTATGCCAGCCACGACAAATTGATACTTTTAGATGCTGATGGCACCATTATCGATGCTTTTAGTGCAATTGAAGCGGCTTTTACGCAACATGGGATGGCGATAGGTGATTTGGATCGTTTCCAAAAACGGCGTAATTTATTTAAATATCTGGGCGGTATTAAAGAATTCCCGCGCAATCTAGCCAAAAGTTTAGGTAACTCCAATCGCAAAGAGCTAATCAATACGCTCACTGACATTTACCGCGAAAGTGCAGTACTTTATCCGGGAATTGCGCCTTTATTGCAGCAATTACTGGCAACGCCGGGCATCCGCGTCGGTCTGGTAACACGCAATGTGACACATGAGCCAGCGATTACGCTCAGTCGCCTGTTTGCGCGGCATGATTTAGACATTCAACAACTCGATTTTTTTAGCTGTATTCCACTCAAAACCGCAAAAACCGAATATTTCAGCGCTGCGCTATCGCAGCTGGGTATCAACCCCGCGCGCGCGTTTGCCTGTGGCGACGAGCATAAAGATTACCTATCAATGCAGGCTGCGGGATTTAATCCATTTATGGTGTCATACGGTTTTGAAGATTTTCGCCGCCTCACGCTCAAATATGCCGTCCCCGAAGTCATCATTTCCCGCACGCCGCAAGCGCTCAGCCAGCGAATTCGACATGCATTTGATTTACCCGAATCAGCGCTTTAAGCCCTAGCACTGTATTTCACTGATCTAGCCGTACTTGATACGCATCAAAATAGCGCTCGCCCAACTAAACGACAATGGTTATCATTATCACAAATAATGAATATTGACCTATGTCCAGTCTTACCCCTGCCAGCCCAGAGCTAAATTGCTGGCTGCAAACCAATGATGTACTCCCTACCGCATTTGCTGAGCGAAAAGCCTTAATGCCGATGTGGGGCGCACAGATGGTGCCGCCAACTGCGTGGCCGGCGATTACACAGCGCATTGTCAGCGCGCCGATCAAACCGAGCACGTTGGCGTATTTTCACATCCCGTTCTGCGCCAATCGCTGCGTTTTTTGTGGTTTTTACCGCAATGCCTGGCAAGCCGAGCACGGCACGCCGTATGTAGATCGACTCATTGCCGAATTGGAATTCGAGGCCAGCCAACGCCCCGCGGGTGGCTCAATTAATGCGGTTTATTTTGGCGGCGGCACGCCCACTGCGCTCAGCGAAGCTGATTTATGCCGACTGCTCGCAGCAGTACGCCGCACGCTGCCACTAAGCGATGATTGCGAAATCACCATCGAAGGCCGGATTTCGCATTTCAGCCTCGCCAAAGCGCAAGCCTGCCTTGCTGCGGGGGCAAACCGAATTTCAATCGGTGTGCAAAGCTTTGATTCACAACTGCGCCGCAGGCTAGGTCGTCAGCATTCGGGCGAGGACGCTGCAACGTATTTGCGCCAACTGTGCGAGCAAACCGACGCGGTCATTGTGGCCGATTTGATGTTTGGTCTGCCGGGGCAAGATGACGCCAAATGGACGCACGATCTGGATGTCGCATTATCGCTGGGTTTATCCGGCTTGGATTTGTACGCGTTTAATTGCTTTCCCAATTTACCGATCAACCGCATGCTAGAAAAAGGCGCCTTGCCGCCGTTGCTCGATCTGGCCACCCAATGCCGCCATTACGCCTATGCGGTACGCCGCCTACTGGCTGCAGGCTGGACACAGCTGAGCAATAGTCACTTTGCTAGCCCCAGCCCCAATCGATACGAGCGCAATCGCTACAATCAGGCGATTAAATCGGGGCAAGATTGCCTTGCGTTTGGCTCAGGCGCAGGGGGCTGCCATGCGGGCTACAGCTATCAGGTGCAAGGCAATCTGGACGACTACCTCGCCACCCCGCTGGAACAAAAACCGATCGCTTTTCTAGCTGCCACCAGCCCACAAAAGCAGGCCTTTGCACTGATTCAAGGCGCACTTGAGGCCGGACAGTTTGCCAGCGCATTGTTTGCGCCGTACCCCGTATTGTTGACGCAATTACATCAATGGCAGCAGCAAGGCCTGCTCACCATCGAACAAGACCAGATCACTTTAACCATCGGTGGGCGCTTTTGGGCGCCGACGATGATTCGCGAACTCGCCCAACTGATTACACCGCCAGAGGAAACACCATGCCCAACACCCACCATGTCGCACCCACACTCAGTAGCGAGCAAAAAGCCGCACTCACTCAACGCCTAGCCGCCAATCCCGGCGTGATTTTGGAGCAGCTAGCCGACACGCATCAGTGCGCGGTGGCCGATGTGATCGAATGCCTACCCACCGCACTATGGCAAAAAATGGCAGGAAATTGTTTTGTCGAATTGATGACCGCAATTCACCAGTGGCAAACGCCAGTCACGCTGATCACCCATAGCAACGACGCCATTTTAGAATTTACCGGCCCATTGCCAGCCGGTGAAGTCGGTCATGGATTCTTTAATCTACATGGCAGCACCGGCCTACACGGGCATTTGCGCTATCAAAACTGCGCCGCCATTTATTGGGTTGAGCGCCCCTTTATGGGCAAACCCACCGCCAGCCTGATTTTTTGCAATCAAGCAGGTGCGGTGATGTTTAAAATCTTTGTCGGCCGCGATGACCACGGCCAATTACGCGCCGAGCAAATCGATGCTTTGCGTGCATTCGCCAGCAAGGAGGCGCAATGAATCAGCCGCACGACATCTTGATCTTTGGCGGCTCAGGCAAAACGGGTCGCCACTTGATTGATCATGCCCTGCAAGCCGGGCTGAGCGTCGCTTGCATGCTGCGCCCAGAACGCGATGCCAGCGCGCTGCTTGAATTGGGGGTTACCGTTATTCGGGGCGATGCCTTTGCACTGGCCGATTGCGAACAAGCACTACAGCTCGCCGCACCGCGCGCAGTAGTGAGCCTACTTGGCGGTAAAAATGCCGCCGGGCGACGAATTGATGCAATTGGCAATCTGAATGTGATCAATGCCGCGCAAAGCTGGCAAAGTGATTTGCCGTTTGTGCTGCTGACTTCGGTCGGTTGCGATGAGCAATTTGAGCAATTGCCACCGAATGTGCAGCAGGCGTTGCGCGAAGCGTTAATCGCCAAAACCGAGGCCGAACGGCAATTGCGTGCTAGCCCCCTCAATTGGCGAATTGTTCGCCCCGGTGGGCTCAATGATGAAGCGGGCACCGGGCGCTATGCACTAATCCAAACGCTCACTGCGGAGCGAAAAATGTATCTCAGCCGCAGCGACGCTGCGCTAGCGACCTTGGCTATTTTGCGTGATGCCAGCAAAGCCCAGCAAGTTTGGACGGTGCTCGCCAGCGAATCAACCTAGCCTGCAATTGAAGTATTAATCACTGCAAAGCGGATGAGCAGCCAATCACTGTACATCCGCTATTTAATCCCAATCAATCCCTAGATCCAGCACCAAGCCATCACGCATGGGTATCAATCCGTAATCTTTAATAAACAATAACTTCAAAGCAATACACCCCATTTAACACCTTAGCAGCACATATCGCCACGCAAGACCCGCACTAAGCAACACCGTGCTTATTTACCAAGTAGTATTTACTGCTACCATTTGGTAACATTTAATGCTTAAAAGTATTGCTTGAGCAATGCGGTAAGCAAATTGCGAGTCAGAGCCAACTCTATATGCACAGCCCCATCCATCTGGTCTGGTTTAAAAAAGACCTACGCCTGCATGATCACTGGCCGCTGTGGCAAGCCAGCCAGCGTGGTCCGGTGTTGGCGCTGTATTGCATCGAGCCTAGCCAGCAAAGCCAGCCCGACTACAGCGCAGGCCATTGGGGGTTTGCGCGCGAATGCCTGCAAGAGCTGGCGCATGATCTGCAGCGCTGCGGGCTGCGGCTGTATCTATTTCAGGGCGAAATGCTTGATGCCTTGCAATGGCTGCACAGCCAAGTGCCACTGGCTGGGCTGTATTCGCATGAAGAAACTGGCAATCTGGCCAGCTTTGCGCGTGATCGCGCAGTGGGCGACTGGTGTCGACAGCAAGGCGTGCCGTGGCAAGAATGGCCGCAAAATGGCGTAGTGCGGCGGCTGCGTAATCGTGACCACTGGCATGGCTACTGGAGCGAGCGCCTTGCCGCCGCCACCGCGCCCAAAGTCACTAGTGCCCAAGACGCCGCGCTAGCGTACTGGCCGCACCCGACGATTGAACAAATCGAGCAAATCCCGCTGCGGCTGTGGGACAGCGACTTTGCCGCGCGCCAGCACGGTGGTCGGCGCGCTGCGGTAGCGACGCTGCAGGCGTTTTTACTCGAGCGCGGCGGGCAATATCGCGGCGGGATTTCCAGCCCACTCAAAGCCGTATCGGCCTGCTCGCGGCTATCGCCGTACTTGAGCTTTGGCTGCCTATCGCTGCGCGAAATTGTGCAAGCCACGCGGCGGCGCGTCGCGCAATTATCGCCCGAGCAAGCCGCCGAGCAGCGTTGGCGCACCTCGCTACGTAGCTTTGAAAGCCGGCTGCACTGGCATTGCCATTTCATGCAAAAACTCGAAAGCGAGCCCGAGCTGGAAATCGCCCCGCAACACACAGGCTATGCCGGACTGCGCGAAGCCGACTTCAACCCCGCGCATTTTCAGGCCTGGGCCAATGGCGAAACCGGCTACCCGCTGATCGACGCCTGTATGGCCATGCTGCGCCACACTGGCTGGATTAATTTTCGGATGCGCGCCATGCTGGTCAGCTTTGCCAGCTACAACCTCTGGCTGCACTGGCCACAACCCGCCGCCCGACTGGCGCGGCTGTTTCTCGACTACGAGCCGGGCATTCATTACCCGCAAGTGCAAATGCAGTCGGGCGTCACCGGCATCAACACACTGCGCATTTACAACCCAATCAAACAAGCCCAAGAACACGACCCGCGCGGCGCATTTGTCCGCCACTGGCTACCCGCACTGCGCCGCGTGCCCGACTGGTGTATCTTCGAGCCATGGCAAATGCCGCCGGCAATTCAATTAGAAGCTGGCTGCATCCTCGGCCGCGACTACCCGTGGCCGGTGGTGGACTGGCAAACCTCGCTGCACGCCGCCAAACAAAAAATCAGCGACTGGCGGCGCAGTCAGCCGCAACTGCGCGAGCAAGCCAAAGCCGTCTACCAAAAACACGGCAGCCGCAGCCCAGTGCGGCATGGGCAGCGCAGCAACAAACGCACCAGCGCCCAGTCAAGCCAACCCGATTTGTTTGCTGAACAGCAAGACGACGCATGAGCCCGTACACCAATATGGGTATTAATTGCTAAGCCTTGATAATCAAAGACTACAGCCAAATACATCCTTGATCGATTTTGACTAGCAAAAATCTTCAACCTACATCGATTCATCGTTCCGATTACGCCAAGGCAACAAAAACGGCACCCGCAGGTGCCGTTGATTCAACAATCAAAACTGCTTATTTGAATGTGCCAAAAATCCGGCTAAACGCCCAATCTTGCTGAGCAATCCCGCTGCACTGCCAATTGGCGGTTTTATTGCCGGGGCAAGAACCGTTATCACGGCCAAGTGACCAGAAGGCCAAACGCCCCATGCCTTTTTGCTGCGCGAAATCAGTCAGAATTTGCGCGTCAGCCAAAGTAAACACTTCGGCCTGTGCATCATTTTGCCCGATCATCGCGGTTGCGCCCAACATCGCCCAATACTGCGCGTCGGTTTTGCCCGGCCACAAGGCTTTCACTTGGTTAAACACATTTTGCAGTGCAAGCACGGAGCGATTGCCCATTTGGTTGCCAGAGACGCCATCGTAGAAATCCATCACCATCGGATTCACCACATCGACTTCAACGCCAGCGGCTTTCGCCGATTGCAATACATACAAGTTTGCCGCATCCAAGCCTGGCTCTGGGTGAACACCAATCGTGTACGAAACGACGAGTTTTTTACCACGCGCTTTAAAGTTGTCTTGCAAGATTTTCACAGCAGCATTGCGGCGATCAACAATCGCTGGTTCCAGATTGTTGTACACATCGCCCGCCTCAGGATCGAGATCAAGATGATCGGCCGCAAATTTATCCAATACGCCTTGATACACCGCAGCAAGGCTGGCGGCATCGGTACAACGGCGCGCCAAATCATTGGCATTCCAGCCACCGCTGACCACAATCACATCACCGCCGAGCGCGCGCAAACCTTGTACTTTCGACAGTAAATTCGCTTCATCACTCGGCCACGCGCCCGAGCAGCTGCCGTTTGAATTGTAAAACGCGAGTGAAATGTATTTTTGCCCAGTCGCTTGCGACCAGCCGACCAAATCAGAAGCGCCGCTCACATCAACATACGGGGCAAATTTGAATTTGGCGCTCGCCACTGGCGTGGTACTTGGCGTTGGTGTTGGTGTCGCGCCAACGGGAGTCGCAGTCGGCGTTGGCGTAGCATTGCTATTGCAAGCGCCTAAATCAGTCCACGGTAAACCTGAGCCCACATTGCTCGATGGAATATTGTTTTGTGTCCACCAATTGGCTTGATAATTGCGCCCGTTGTAGCTGACCTTTTGTCCGCCGGTATACGCTGTCGCACTATTCCACTCGGCATTGGTACAGCTACCGCCGGGGATTGGCGTTGCGGTCGCAGTGACAACCACGGTAGGCGTCGGTGTATTGCTCGGTGTTGCAGTTGGTGTCGGTGTAGAAGTCGGCGTCGCGGTCGGCTTGGTGGTCGCGGTTGGCGTCACCACTGGCGTTGCGGTTGGCACTGGCGTCGAGCCCGTTTGCAAAGCCCACGGCCCCCACTGATCCGCGCCCGGTACATTGCCCTGAGTCCACCACTTGGCTTTGTAATCTTGCCCAGCATAAGTAACAACTTCGCCGCCGGTATACACCGTCGCGCTATTCCACGCCGGAGCAGCAACAGCAGAAACGGAAACGATTGCCGCTGGAATCGCGGCCAAAATCCAATGATTCATCATGGTTATCATTCTCTCCATCCTCATACAGCGCAAAGCAGCCACCGTAATTGGTTTTTTATCGTGATTGATTTTTTACACCCACCGCTCAAAAGCCAGTAGACGATGCAATAGCCAATTGAAAAATTTCTCTTTGCTTTGCACACTGAAACAATACGAGAATAAATACGATGAGGGAATAACAAGCAACAAACCTTGCGCGCCATACATCACTTTGCCGCTAAATCTGCCACCCACAGTCGGCACAACAGCGCCCGTCCCCACCTGAGCGCACTCAGCGGCACTATTTCCCAAGACAAGACCCCACCATCCCGCCACAATCGACGCTCTGCCTTTTTGAGCGAACACATGCAACGCCGAACTTTTCTCGCGCTCTTGGCCGGCCTGCCGCTGGCGGCCAGAGCAAATACCTCACTCGCCGACTTGCAAGCGGAAGCCGCGCGGCGCACCAAGGTTTTTCAAGCGCAGCTGACGCAACTCGCGACCAGCCAGCCCAAACACATTTATTTCAACGCCGCCGACCCAGTGATTGGCGCGCCCAAGGCCGCGCGCAGCGTGTTGGTGTTTACCGATTTTAATTGCCCGTATTGCCGCAAAATCGACCCGATCTTGCAGCAAGTCGCGCAAGATGGCAGCGTGCGTTTTGTGTTGAAATGGCAGACGATGATGGCCGATAGCAGCGCAGACGCCGCCAGTTTTGCGCTCAAGGTCTGGCAAGCCGCCCGCCCGAATTACGCGCAAGTGCATACTGCGCTACTGCAAGCGCCAATCCCGATCACACCGCAAGCGATGCGCGCCATCGCGCAGCAAACGCAGACCGAGCATCTGCTTCAACTGGCCGAGCCACCCGCGTTGGCAAGCAGTGTGCAATTGGGGCAGCAATTACGGATTTTCGCGACGCCCAGTATGTTGATTGGCAATCGGGTGATGAGTGGGATGACCGATGAGGCGACGTTGAAAAAGGCGATTGCAGAGTGGCGGGTGAGTTAAGTTTCATCTGTGTGAACACAGAGTCGCGCTGATGCCGCGCGGCACTTACTTCTCTTGCTTCGCCAAGAGAAGTAAGCAAGAGAAGGCGACCCTGCATCTGCGTCCGGCTGCGCCGGATTCCCTCGCTGCGGACAATCGAGGCGGTTGCGCTCAAAACTCGGCCTACGGCCTCAAACATTGATCGCAAAAACCCCGCCCCGCTTTTCCTCACTCGGCTTGATACAAGGGATGTTTAAGCCCCAGCTCAACGAGCGAGAAATAATATTGATGTATTGCCAGCGAGGCATTGTTAATCAATGGCTGCGATCAAATACATCGAAAGCGTTATAACGCAATCAATTTAGTGAATTGCACCGAAATTGACTGTTTAGCTTTTGTAGGTTGGTGCTGAGCTTGCGAAGCCCAACATGCGCGGTAAACGTTGGCGTGGATTTAATCTGCAGCGATCTGATTAACTGAGACGCGCTCATGCCGCGCGGCACTTACTTCTCTTGCTTCGCCAAGAGAAGTAAGCAAGAGAAGGCGACCCTATACCTGCACCGACTTCGTCGGTTTGGTATCAAGGGGTTTTAAAAGCCCCAAGACCGACGAGCGAGAAATAATATCGATGTATTACCTGCTAGGCATCATTAATAATTGGTTGCAATGAAATACCTGACCAATCTTTGGCGTAGATTCCTTGTTCAACAAGGCGATGAAATGATGAATACGGCCAGTCAGCAACATTTTTAACCAAGCCATGCCGCACCGGATTGAAATGTAGATAATTCATATGGTGGCGAAAGTCGTCAGCATCTTGGATTAAATGTTCCCAGTAACGATGCTGCCAAATCGTGCCGCAATGTTTTTTGGCGCGTACCTTGGTATGCCATTCAGGGCGAAAGTAAATTTCCCCAACCGTACGCGTTACCGCAGATTTAATTAAGCGCCAACGTGTAGAAAAATCAGTATCACCTTCAGGCAAAGTCCAAATCGCATGCAGATGATCGGGCAACAAAACCCAGCCATCAATTTGAAACGGGCGCTCCAATCGAACTTTTGTAATGGCCTCGCGCAATGCAAGTCGAAGCGCGTCATCGGTCAAAATCCGTTGCCGCCGCTCCGTCACCACCGTAAAGAAATACGACCCACCCGCCACATTCGCCCGCCGATACGAAGACATAATCAGCCCAAAAAGAGAGATACATCATCGTAGGGCGGGTTAGCCGAAGGCGTAACCCGCCAATTTGTTTCCGATATCACGAACGGTAATCCGCGCGGGTTGATAAAC
>NZ_WOFE01000024.1 GCF_016881405.1 Deefgea chitinilytica | reverse complement strand
GGCGCGGATGAAACGATCTCGGTATCCGGCTCGGCGATTGCCCTTGATCTGAGCGGCAACGCGCTAACGGATATTGCGTCCCTGACCTTGACCGGTGGTAACGACACCTTGACCGCGAATGCCAACGATTTGGCGAATAGCAATATTGCGGCAATTGAGGCGGGTGCCGGCACGGATGAGTTGATCGTCACTGAAGACGTGACGGTCACCAGCACGTTGACGGGTTTTGAAACGTTGAGCCTGAATAGC
>NZ_WOFE01000023.1 GCF_016881405.1 Deefgea chitinilytica | reverse complement strand
GGCAACCTAACTGTGACTGCCGATGCTGCCGGTAGCAGTATCACTACAGGTTCCGGCGCGGACAACATTACCTTGGGTGCAGGAGACGATACCGTCAACACAGGGGCAGGCAATGACACCCTGACCGGCTCGGCCAGCACGGACGACGTCGTTGATCTCGGTGCAGGAAATGATACCGCGACGTATAGCGCTGCAGGTACTGTAAATGCAGGCGATGACAACGATACCTTAAATCACTCAGGCGCAGGCAATCTCACGATCGCCTTAGGTAGTGTTACGAATGTGGGTGGATTTAGTAATTTTGAAA
>NZ_WOFE01000022.1 GCF_016881405.1 Deefgea chitinilytica | reverse complement strand
ACACTCGGTACCACGCCAATCACCATCAACACCGGCGAAGGCAGCTTGAAACTCACTGGCTTTGATGCAGCGACGGGCAAAGTGACGTACACCTACGATCCGAACGTGCAAACCCATGTGGCGGGCAAAGACGTGATCGACAATATCGCGATCACCGTGACCGACAAGAACAACGCCGTTGGCACTGACAGCCTCGACATCGCGATCCAAGACACAACGCCGACCGCCAAAGCCGATACCAACAGCATCCTTGAGAACACCGCCACCACCACTGGCAATGTGATTCTCGGCGACGCCAAAGGCGGCGTAGCGGATCAAAACAGCAGCGATACTGGTTTGACCTTGACGACTGCGGGCACCTATGTCGGCAAGTATGGCACGCTGGTCATTGCAGCCGATGGCTCGTACACCTATACCCTCGACAACGCCAACCCAACGGTGAACGCACTCAATCCAGGTCAATCGTTGACCGATGAAGTGTTCAACTACACCGTCCGTGATGCCGATGGCTCGACCAGCAGCGCGACTTTGAAGATCACCGTCAATGG
>NZ_WOFE01000021.1 GCF_016881405.1 Deefgea chitinilytica | reverse complement strand
CTCTGGTTTTGGGTTCGACTGCTCACGTATATCCGGCCTCAAAGTTGGACTCAATCGTCCGGGCCATAATGGGCTATTCGCGCGGCAACTCCTGATCGCCCTAGCGTGCTCGAAGCACTACGGGTCGTGAAGGTTTTGCTACCGCCGGTTCGACCTGTTTGCCATTACTGCGTCTTGCTTTGCAATCGTGAAGACGGTGACTCGTTCATCAACCCGTTGCCGGGGCTATTGTACGCAGCGCTGATTCAAGCCGCTGCATCACCTACCAAACCGTAGTTTGGGTCGTAATCTTCTTTGCTCGTCAGTAGCGCCCATGCCAGCCGAATGGTCTTATTTGCCAACGCCACTGCGGCAATGTTTTTATTCCTGCGTGTACATAAAGCCTGCACCCATTGGCTTAGCCGATCCTCTTTACCACCTGCTGTTTTAATGACTGCACGTGCGCCATGAATCAATAAGGTGCGCAGATAAGCATCACCACGCTTACTAATTCCCAGCAAGCGATCCTTGCCGCCGCTGCTGTGCTGCTTGGGCACTAAGCCAACCCAAGCGGCCAAATCTCGCCCTTTATTAAATGCACTGGCATCACCAATTGCGGCCACTAAAGCGGTCGCGGTAATCGGCCCTATTCCACGCAATTGCTGTAGTTTTTTCGCAGCTACATTTTCGTTAGCTTGTCGCTGCATTTCCTGATCAAGGATGGCAATTTGCTCATCCAAATACACCAAATCAGCCCGCAACCCATCTAGCAAAATTCTAAAGCGAGCAGTAAGCCCATTTTCTGCATCTTCCAATATTTCAGGCAACGCTTTGCGTAACTGATTGACCCGTGGTGCAACCACAATACCGTATTCACCCAACAAACCCCGAGTTTGATTGACCTTGGCTGTGCGCTGATGAATCAACTCAGAACGAATGCGGTGCAGCGCTTGTAAATCCTGTTGCTCAACGGTTTTAATTGGCACAAAACGCATCGTGGGGCGGCTCAGTGCTTCGCAAATCGCCTCGGCATCATTGACGTCATTCTTATTGGTTTTGACATAGGGTTTCACAAATTGTGGCGCAATCAATTTCACGGTATGCCCCATCGCCAGCAAAGTACGCGCCCAATAATGAGAACTAGCGCAAGCTTCCATGCCGATCAGGCAAGGTTCCAGCTTGTAGAAAAACTCGGCCATTTGATTACGGCGTAGTTGCTTGCGGCAAACGGTCTTTTCTTGTGCATCGACGCCGTGGATTTGAAAAACCTGTTTGGCAAGATCAATGCCAATGCGCATAATCTTCATGGTGGACTCCTTGTTTCTAGCGACTGTTTGTTGACGCTTCCAGTCTGGCACATCGATGCCGTATTAGGAGGAAGGAGTCCATCCCATTGCCCTA
>NZ_WOFE01000020.1 GCF_016881405.1 Deefgea chitinilytica | reverse complement strand
GTTTCTTCAAAATCTACAGCCGATGAGTGTGAGTACTTAACCTACCAATCTATCTCTTGAAAGGAGGTGATCCAGCCGCAGGTTCCCCTACGGCTACCTTGTTACGACTTCACCCCAGTCATGAATCCCACCGTGGTAAGCGGCCTCCTTGCGGTTAGCCTACCTACTTCTGGTGAAACCCACTCCCATGGTGTGACGGGCGGTGTGTACAAGGCCCGGGAACGTATTCACCGCGACATGCTGATCCGCGATTACTAGCGATTCCGACTTCATGCACTCGAGTTGCAGAGTGCAATCCGGACTACGATCGGTTTTGTGAGATTGGCACCCCCTCGCGGGTTAGCGACCCTCTGTACCGACCATTGTATGACGTGTGAAGCCCTGGTCATAAGGGCCATGAGGACTTGACGTCATCCCCACCTTCCTCCGGTTTGTCACCGGCAGTCCCACTAAAGTGCTCAACTGAATGGTAGCAACTAGTGGCAAGGGTTGCGCTCGTTGCGGGACTTAACCCAACATCTCACGACACGAGCTGACGACAGCCATGCAGCACCTGTGTTACGGTTCCCGAAGGCACTCCTCTATCTCTAAAGGATTCCGTACATGTCAAGACCAGGTAAGGTTTTTCGCGTTGCATCGAATTAATCCACATCATCCACCGCTTGTGCGGGCCCCCGTCAATTCCTTTGAGTTTTAGTCTTGCGACCGTACTCCCCAGGCGGTCTACTTCACGCGTTAGCTGCGTTACTAAGCTCCGAAAAGCCCAACAACTAGTAGACATCGTTTAGGGCGTGGACTACCAGGGTATCTAATCCTGTTTGCTCCCCACGCTTTCGTCCATGAGTGTCAGTATTAGGCCAGGGGGTTGCCTTCGCCATCGGTGTTCCTCCACATCTCTACGCATTTCACTGCTACACGTGGAATTCCACCCCCCTCTCCCATACTCTAGCGAGACAGTCATAAAGGCAATTCCTAGGTTGAGCCCAGGGATTTCACCTCTATCTTATCAAGCCACCTGCGGACGCTTTACGCCCAGTAATTCCGATTAACGCTTGGACCCTACGTATTACCGCGGCTGCTGGCACGTAGTTAGCCGGTCCTTATTCTTCTGGTACTCTCATCCCCGACCTGTATTAGAGGCCAGGATTTGCTCCCAGACAAAAGCGCTTTACAACCCGAAGGCCTTCTTCACGCACGCGGCATTGCTGGATCAGGCTTTCGCCCATTGTCCAAGATTCCCCACTGCTGCCTCCCGTAGGAGTCTGGACCGTGTCTCAGTTCCAGTGTGGCGGATCGTCCTCTAAGACCCGCTACTGATCGTCGCCTTGGTGAGCCTTTACCTCACCAACTAGCTAATCAGCCATCGGCTGCTCCAATAACGTGAGGCCTTGCGGTCCCCCACTTTCCCCCTCAGGGCGTATGCGGTATTAGCACTCCTTTCGAAGCGTTATCCCCCATTACTGGGTACATTCCGATGTATTACTCACCCGTTCGCCACTCGTCAGCGGTGCAAGCACCCTGTTACCGTTCGACTTGCATGTGTAAAGCATGCCGCCAGCGTTCAATCTGAGCCAGGATCAAACTCTTTCGTTTAATCTCTGTGCTAATTTTTACTGCTTGGCTTGCGCTCCTTAGAGCGCCTCGATTTAATCGAGTAATTCTATTTGGAGTGCAAGCACTTGTTTGACTGGCAAATCAAGCACTCACACTCATCGGCTGTATTTTGTTAAAGATCAGTGGCTTAGACAC
>NZ_WOFE01000002.1 GCF_016881405.1 Deefgea chitinilytica | reverse complement strand
AGCGTGGGTATTGCTCCAAAGGCATTGTTTTGTAATCTCTAACAGGTAATACATCTAGTTTTTGAATCAAGCATAGTCCAGTTTTAATAGCTTGGCGGATGGGTTGGTAACGACTTAAGTTTGCAATATTGTTGAGTTGATTTACCAATGCGGTGATATGGCTTGAGGTAATAGAACCATTTTTTGTTGCCAAGGCATGAGTTGTGTATTGATTTTGTGGACTCGGTTTGGGCTTTCATCTTAAGGCATGATGCTGAAGCAATTTGCAAATATTTATTTTTACTTCTTATTAATTGTGGGCGGCTTGAGGTAAACGCATGCACTGAGTTGCTGTAGGGCGTTTTATTTATAAAAATTACGAATAAACATAAGCCTAGCCTGCGAAGTTGGCCTTTTTTCGGTATCATTACACCTTTGATTCTTAGCCAAATTTGGATAGCAGACATGGTTGATGTGCTCCAACTTCGCGGCGGTGCCGCACTTTCTTCGTTTCGGATTGAGAAACTCGTAGCTAGCCTCGCGGCGCAAGGCATTGTTGCCAATCTGTACGCCGAATTCTGGCATTTTATTGAACAAGAACAAGCCTTAAGCAATGATGATCTAGCCGTCGTTGAGCGTATTTTGAGTTATGGCGAGCCCGCAGATCTCGCTCTTGCACAAGGCACACCGTTGCTGGTATTGCCGCGCTTAGGCACGATTTCTCCGTGGTCGTCAAAGGCAACAGATATTGCCTTGCACTGTGGATTATCTGGCAAAGTGGCGCGTATTGAGCGTGGCATGGCGATTTATGCCTATAAAGCGGATGGCTCAGCACTCTCTACAGCAGAAAAGAACATTTTATTACCACTGATTCATGATCGGATGACCGAGCAAGTGTTTGAAGGTTTGGCGGCGGGTAATGAATTGTTCCGTCACTTTGAGCCGAAACCGCTGGAAATCGTTGATGTGTTGCAAGGCGGCAAGGCGGCGCTGGTCAAAGCTAACAGTGAATATGGTTTAGCGTTATCAGAAGATGAGATTGACTATTTAGTCGAGAATTTCACCAAACTCGGTCGCAATCCAAGCGACGTTGAGCTGACAATGTTCGCCCAAGCGAATTCAGAACATTGCCGCCATAAGATTTTCAACGCTAATTTTATTATCGATGGTCAAGCCCAAGATTACAGTTTGTTTGGCATGATCCGTGAAACGCATAAAGCTACACCAGAAGGCACGGTGGTGGCGTATTCCGATAACTCATCGGTGATTGAAGGCGCGCTGACTGAACGCTTCTTCCCTGCCGCAAATGGTGCTGAATATGCATTCACACAGGAAGAAACGCATATTTTGATGAAAGTGGAAACCCACAATCATCCAACCGCGATTTCTCCATTCCCTGGTGCCGCAACCGGCTCTGGCGGTGAAATTCGCGATGAAGGTGCGACGGGTCGTGGTTCGAAACCGAAAGCGGGTCTTTGTGGCTTTACGGTTTCGAATTTGAATTTGCCAGGCCACGTTCAGCCATGGGAAACCGCATACGGCAAGCCAGATCGTATTGCTAGTGCACTCGATATCATGATTGAAGGTCCAATCGGTGCCGCAGCATTTAATAATGAGTTTGGTCGTCCGAACTTAGCAGGCTATTTCCGTACCTTTGAACTTGATTTTAACGGCGAGCGCCGCGGTTACCACAAACCGATTATGATTGCTGGCGGCATGGGCAATATCAGTGCTTTGCACGTGAAGAAAAACGATTTACCTGATGGCTCATTGCTGATTCAACTTGGCGGACCTGGCATGCTAATCGGTATGGGGGGGAGTGCCGCTTCATCGATGGAGACGGGGAGTAACACCGCGGATCTAGATTTTGATTCGGTACAACGTGGTAATCCAGAAATGCAACGCCGTTGCCAAGAAGTGATTGATCGTTGTTGGCAGCTAGGTAGTAAAAATCCAATTCAGTCGATTCATGATGTTGGTGCGGGCGGGATTTCGAATGCCTTCCCAGAACTGGTGAACGATGCTGGGATGGGCGCGGTCTTTAATTTACGTAAAGTAAATATCGAAGAAAAAGGCATGGCGCCGAAAGAAATTTGGAGTAATGAAAGCCAAGAGCGTTATGTACTCGGTATTCACCCAAATGACTTGCTAACATTTGAAGCGATTTGCGAACGTGAGCGCTGCCCGTTTGCAGTGATTGGCCGCACGACCGACGAGCGTCAATTGACTGTGGAAGACCCGCATTTTGCAAACAAACCTGTCGATATGCCGATGGATGTGTTGCTCGGCAAACCGCCAAAAATGACACGCGATGTACAACGCGTGAGCCCAGAATTAAAAACGTTTGATTCTGCCGGTTTGGATTTAAAAGAATCGTTATACCGTGTATTGGCCTTACCGTCTGTCGCTGACAAATCTTTCTTGATTAATATTGGTGACCGCACCGTAGGTGGTTACACTGCACGTGATCAGATGGTGGGTCCATGGCAAGTTCCGGTCGCGGACGTTGCAGTGACTACGATGGGGTATAACACGCTACGCGGCGAAGCAATGGCGATGGGAGAACGTACCCCCCTTGCATTGATCTCTGGCCCCGCATCTGGTCGGATGGCGGTCGGTGAAGCGCTGACTAATTTGGCCGCGGCATCGATTGAAAAATTGTCGGATGTGAAATTGTCTGCCAACTGGATGGCGCCTGCTGGGCATCCGGGTGAAGATGCCAATTTGTACGACACGGTGGCCGCTGTTGGTTTGGAATTATGCCGTCAACTGGGGGTGTCAATTCCAGTCGGTAAAGATTCATTGTCGATGAAAACGGTATGGAATGACGGCGAAGCCAAAGCAGTCACTGCGCCGTTGTCCTTGGTGATTTCGGGTTTTGCACCCGTGACTGACGTCACCAAAACATTAACGCCAGTTTTAAAAGATGTTGAATCCGATTTGTTGTTGATCGACTTGGGTACCGGCAAATGTCGTCTTGGTGGCTCGGCATTGGCGCAGGTGTATAGCCAAGTGGGGAACTGGGCACCCGACGTGGTCAATGTTGCGCATTTGAAGTCATTCTTTGCAACGGTACAGCGCCTGAATGCGGAAGGTAAATTACTGGCATACCACGATCGTTCGGATGGTGGTTTGGTGGCTGCAATTGCTGAAATGATGTTCGCTAGCCATTGTGGCGTGACCTTGGAAATTGACGAATTGTGTATTGAGCGTCGTCTGCGTCAACGCCAACAAGATGAAATTTCGTCAGATGACATCGAGCGCGCCGAAAATGGTCGCGTGATGGGCGTGTTGTTTAACGAAGAACTCGGCGCAGTTATGCAAGTTCGTCGTAGTGACACTGCTGCTGTTATTGCTGCATTTATGAACGCAGGCTTAGCTGGCGAGTTGCATGTAATTGGTTCGACTAATCATGATGACAAGCTCAAAATTAAGAAACGCAATCGCCTGTTGCTGGATGAAACTCGCGTGAATTTACAACGCGCGTGGAGCCACACCAGCTGGCAAATTCAACGTCTGCGCGACAATCCTGAATGTGCGGATGCTGAATACGCGCGCATTGGCGACAAAGCGGATAAAGGCCTGTTTGCTAAGTTGAGTTTCAACCCGTCAGAAGATGTTGCTGCGCCGTATATCGCTAAAGGCGCGAAACCACGCGTGGCGGTATTGCGTGAGCAAGGCGTGAATGGTCATGTGGAAATGGGGGCCGCGTTTACTCGCGCAGGTTTCGCTGCCGTTGACGTTCACATGAGTGACGTAATTGCTGGCCGCGTGCAACTGGCTGACTTTAATGGTCTGGCGGCTTGTGGCGGTTTCTCTTACGGCGATGTATTGGGCGCTGGTGAAGGTTGGGCGAAATCGATCTTGTTTAATGGCGCAGCGCGTGAACAGTTTGAAGCCTTTTTTAACCGCGGCGATACCTTTGGTTTGGGCGTGTGTAATGGCTGCCAAATGATGGCTAATTTGTCAGGCATTATTCCGGGGGCTGAACACTGGCCGAAATTTACCCGCAATCAAAGTGAGCAATTCGAAGCACGCTTTGTGATGGCTGAAGTGATGAAATCGCCATCGTTGTTCTTTGCCGGTATGGAAGGCAGCCAAATGCCGGTGGTGGTAAGCCACGGGGAAGGCTTTGCCAATTTCAGCCAGCAAGGCAATAAAGCCAAAGCGCTAGTCGCGATGCGTTACGTGGATAGCCACGGTAAAGCGACGCAAACGTACCCGATGAATCCGAATGGTTCGCCAGACGGCATAGCTGGGGTCACGACGGCTGATGGTCGCTTTAGCATTATGATGCCGCATCCAGAGCGCGTATTCCGTACGGTGCAAAACTCATGGCATCCGGAAGATTGGTCTGAAGACGGCGCATGGTTGCGAATGTTCCGCAATGCGCGGGTGTTCTTGGGCTAATCCTCAGCCTATTTTGCAAAAGCAGCCTGCGGGCTGCTTTTGTGTTTTTAGAGTGTCGTTTGTGAGGTGAGGGATGATAAAGCGTGTATGTTTTGGCTTGTTACTGCTGCTGTTGGTGGCGTGCAGTAAAATCACGGCAGAGAATTATCAAAAAATCAGCACAGGCATGAGTCGCATTGAAGTGGTTGCAGTTTTAGGGGAGCCAAATAGCACTGAAAGTGCAAGCTTGCTCGGTATCGAAGGCGAGAGTGCGGTTTGGCAGAATGGCGATTTGCAAATTAAAGCCCTGTTTGTAAACCAAAAATTATGGTCGCATACCATGGTTAAATAAGGCCGGGTATGCTTCTATCGGCATTAAAAATGAGTAAGTTGATGGATATACCCTATGTTAAGCAAGGTTGTTGGCATATCGAATTCGGCTGAGTTCCAGTCGTAAGTCCAATTCAAGTTGGTTGAGTAGTTTTTTGGAAATACGAAACAATTTTTGTTCGGCTTGTTTTTGTAATAAATGTAATTGCTTTTGATGGGCGGCTTCAAGATGAACCAGTGCGCCTTGATAGTCTCCTTGTTGCGCGCAAATTGTTTCCAGTAATAAATGCGCTTCTTGCCCCATTGAAAAACCGCGAATTTGTTCACCCAATTGTAGACACAGTTCTAATGATGCTTGTGCTTCAGCGGTTTTATTCTGGCGGATATAAATTTGCCCAAGAATCAGTGCCACATATGAGCGGCACCAAAGGCCGCCGATTTGTTGAGCGAGCACCCGCGCTAATTGCAAGTGCTCATTTGCTTCATTCACATTGTCGTGATGAAGCAAAAT
Organism: Deefgea chitinilytica; assembly: GCF_016881405.1. Lineage (GTDB taxonomy): Bacteria > Pseudomonadota > Gammaproteobacteria > Burkholderiales > Chitinibacteraceae > Deefgea > Deefgea chitinilytica. Next base: position 474,696 of record NZ_WOFE01000002.1, on the reverse strand, counting down.
CAAACCGTTGTAGATGTGATATTCGGCCTGATTTTCTAAATGTGGCGTGATTTGCAGTTGTGTGCGTAAGCGTGACAGTAATACGCTCATTTCATCGAATTGCTGCAAGCGCAAACAGGTGGCAACCAGCGCCAAGGTGCATTCCATGACCAGTGCGGGATCATTGACGTTGTCGGCTAGACTTAAGGCGCGGCGTTGGTAATCAAGCGAAATTTCCAATTGGCCAAATACCAAGCAAACTTGGGCGATGCCAGAGTAACCACGGATAAATGCGCGACTGTCTTCTGCCTCCACCGCGGTTTGTAATGCTTGTAACCAGATGTCCAAGGCGCGCATGTATTCGCCTTGATGTAACTGGCTTTGTGCTTGCCAATGTAAGGTTTGCGCGAGTAGCGACCAATTGTTGAGTTGGCGGGCAATAAACCCTGAGTCGCGAAAGTCTTTGCAGGCGGCGCAGGGTTGTTCACCAACGTCAATTAAAAACTCACCGCGCGCCATCAGTGCGTTGGCTTGGCCTAAAGGGTAGCCCATTTGCTGGGCTAGCTCGATTAAGGCAGTCATTAATTCTGGACGTTTTTCAAAGAACATGACTTGCCGAGTATGTTGCAAATATTGGTCAAATTCATCGGTTGTCATCAAAGAACTCCACTCGATTACGCCCCTTTTCTTTGGCCTGATAGAGGGCTTGGTCGGCGCAGTTGAGTAATTCGCTGGCGCTGGCCTCTTGATTCATTTCTGCAACGCCGATGCTACAGCTTACTTTTAAATCGGGATGAAAGCGTTGCCAATCAAAGTTTTCGATTCGTTTGCGAATGCGTTCTGCGACTTCAACTGCGGTGGTTCCGGCGGCGCCTGGTAGCAGGAGTGCAAATTCTTCACCGCCAAAACGGGCGACTAAGTCGCCGCCACGGCAAGACTGCAGCAAAATGCTGGCCGAGCTGCGAATCACGTCGTCACCGATGGGATGACCAAAGCGATCATTCACGCGTTTGAAATGGTCTAAGTCAACCATCAAAATGGTGAATGGGCGATTTTCTTCCATGCAACGCTGATACATCAGTGGCATTTCTTGGTCGAGATGACGGCGATTGCTGGCACCTGTTAGCGGATCTTGTAAAGTCGCATTGCGTAGCGTCTGTAATAACTCGCTGTCGGCAGTATTTTTTTGCCGTAATAGATTATTTTCTTGCCGAGTTTGCAAAACGAAGAGCTGAGAATCTAAGTCTTTAATACGACGCTCTAGTGCATTGGTGAGTTTTTCTTTGGCCAGTTGCTGCGCATCCTGAATCGCTAATTCATGATACTTACGGCGAAATTGCCAAGCCAATTGGTAATCGTGGTTGGTTTCTCCCAATTGAGCTAGTAGGCTATATACCCGTAATAGCAGTGGGTGTGAGCCAAATGATTGTATGGTTTTTAGCGCGAGTAGTAGATATTCCTTGGCTTCATCGTTGCGCTGTTGGGCTAGGTAGACGCGGCCCAGTGCCATTAGATTGATCGACTGGCTCCATAAATAATCTAAATTTTGATTGAGATCCCATGCTGCATGCAGCCATGCTTGAGCTTCGGTATATTTGCCTAGCGCATGGTATGCCTCGCCTCGGTAGCTATACCAGTCTGCTAGCCATGCTTTATGCTGGCTGGTGAGAAATACAGGCTCGCCGAGTTTAGATAATTGCAAGGCCAGATCATATTCGTGCAAATGAATGAGATCGGCTGCGACGTGTAAAAAACTTTCGGCAAGAAGTTCTCGATCAGTGGTTTTTTTGGCAAATTCAAGTGCTGTTTCATGCCACTGCAGTGCCTCGCCATGCTTATTCTGCGCGGTAAATATATTGCCAATACCAAGGCAAGCTTCGACGTATAAAGGATAGGCATGAATACTTAACGCAATTTTAAGGCATTGACTCCATGCTTTTAGTGCTTGGGAGTATTGGCTATTGGCAAGTAATAAATCAGCTCGGGCATTTTCAAATTCGGCGTTCAAGCGCGCATCTTTTAAATCTCGAATCAAAGGTTCTGCCTGTGCAATCGTTTCATTTCCTTCCGCCAATTGGCCTAGTGCCCATTGACTTTTTGAAATGAGCAGTAAGGCTTGCGCTTCACGCGTGAGATCCCCTATTTTTTTTGCAAGTAGGCAGGCTGGTTGCAAAATTTCTATGGTTTTTGCGCAATTGGGTACAAACCAACTACGAGCTTCTTTGAGCCATAGGTCAAGTTGCGTCGTGGCAGCATTTGAATCTGACATAAGAGAGGGCGCAAAATTGAAGAATTTAAATATAGACCCAATTGCACGCCATCGTTTTGAAAACGTGGATAAATTTCCAAAAAAAGCATGGCCTGAATTAAGGATACTATTTCTGACTGTGCGAACCGATAGGATTGCTGCTGTTGAGCTGACCAATTAAACGTTAATCGACTCTAGCAAGGCTTGCCACAGGAAGGTTGAATATTTATAGTTCTGATTATCTATTGATTTATTATCTAAGGATTTGATATGCGTTTTACCTTGCGCCAGCTTGAGGTTTTTGTCGCCGTGGGACGGGGAGAGAGTGTTTCCCGTGCGGCTGAACAGTTAGGCTTGTCTCAATCTGCAACGAGCACTGCTTTAGCCGAACTAGAGCGTGTTTATGATCGTCGTTTATTTGATCGGATTGGTAAGCGCTTGCAGCTCAATGAGTTAGGCGGCTTGCTGTTACCACAGGCGATGCAACTGCTCGATCATGCTGCAGAAATTGATGCGCTGTTGGCTGGACGTGCAGGATTTGGACCGATGCGTGTGGGGGCGACATTAACCATCGGTAATTATTTGGCGACCTTATTAATCGGTGATTTCATGCGTCAGCATCCGGGTTGTCGCATTTCACTGGGGGTGCACAATACCGCGCACATCGTACGACAAGTGGCACATTTTGAGCTGGATTTAGGCTTGATCGAAGGGGATTGCCAGCATCCTGATTTAGAGGTCGTGCCTTGGATTGGCGATGAATTGGCCGTTTTTGCAGCACCTGAACATCCGTTGGCGATGAAGCTGGCTCAGCAGCAGGAGATTACGCTGGATGATTTGATTGCTGCGTCGTGGATTGTGCGTGAGCCAGGGTCAGGGACGCGCCAAACCTTTGATTACGCCATGCGCCATGTGCAATCACGGTTAGATATTCGTTTAGAGCTTGAGCATACCGAGGCAATTAAACGGGCTGTCGAGTCGGGTCTGGGAATTGGCTGTATTTCTCGTTTGGCATTAAAAGAGGCATTTCGTCGTGGCAGTTTAGTTGAATTACCGGTGGCAGGTATGGATTTAGCGCGTCAGTTTCATTTTGTACTCCACAAGCAAAAATATCGCACTGCGGGTATTACTGCTTTTTTGGACTTATGTAAAAAAGTGACTTCAGGCGTACAAAGAAGTGATGAAATCGCATTGCCGTATATTCGCTAGCGGGTTTGGCTTGCGAATTTTAATTACCACTATCTTTTTTTGTTCTAGAAAATGCTTTGTTCTTACTGTCTTTTTTTGAAATAAAAATAAATGGGCATGATTAAAACTTTCATGATTGTATGGCATCATGCTGATTCAATTTCTTGGGGATCTGATGGTGTTAAATACTGAAGAAAAAATTGGCGTGTCGGTAGGATTGGTGGTAAGTGCGATTGCAATTGGCGCCGCTTTGTTTGCTACGAAGCTATTACCGGCAACGGGACAAAAAACCGCTGTAGCAGCGAGCAGTGTGTCAGCTGCAAGTAAAGAATTTGTGTTGGGCGAGATGCAGATGGTACTCGCTGACGGCAAAATCACGTTCACAGGGCGTGTTGCAGATGAAGCCAGTAAACAACGTTTATTAAAGCCTGCCCGTTTATTGTGGGGCGCAGACCATGTAATTGACCACATTACGGTGGAAGCCAGTGCACCTGCGTTTTGGTGGGCGGGGCGGCCTATTGAAGTGTTGGCGCGTTTAAAGCAGCTTAAAGCATTTGATTTAAAATTGGCGAATGAACAAGTTGTATTGTCTGGGGAGGCGGGCAGTAGCAAATTAGCAGACGGCATTCAGATTGGTTTGAGTCAATGGTTCAAACCCGGTGCTGCAGTATTGAGCCAATTGAATGTTGTGGAAGACGCGCAATTGAGCGTTTGGCACGATGATGTCTTACTCAATGAGTCGATCGAATTCGCGACGGGCTCTGCAGCTGTGAGCGCCGCTTCTGAGCCACGTTTGAAAGAGATTGCTGCGTTCTTATTAGAAGATGGCCGCGTTATTCGTATTTTGGGTTACACCGATAATGTGGGCGAGCCGGCGGCAAATCAAAAATTATCGCAAGATCGCGCTGCAGCTGTGCGGATTACGCTGATCAAATTTGGTGTGAAAGGTGAGCAGTTGGTTGCGGTCGGCATGGGTCAAGAGCGTCCGATTGCCGATAATAGTACTGAAGCAGGTCGGCAAAAAAATCGTCGGATCGAGTTCGCGCAATAAGTGTGCATGATCTGCGTAACAGCCCCGCGATGCTCGCGGGGTTTTTTATGACTGCTGCGCGTTTGTCTAGCTGTGTTTGATCAGTTTTCATATAGTGAATTTATCTTTTAAGGGTATTTGCTGCTAAGGCTTTTCATGCAAAGGCTTGAATTGGATACCTTAAGTATTAGCTGTTTAGGACGTATTTCGTTTGGTTTGGTCGCGGATGAAAATCATTAAACTAAAAAGGTCTGCTGGCATTCACATCACCAATGAAGCGTTATGCTCGTGGTTCTTATTTATCCATCGGGTCGCAGTACGGTTTTATTCTCATTGAGTTTTTGCTGTGAGTTGCGCTACGGTGTACTACGATAAATTAGTTGGAGTTGCTTGACGTTTGCTTGATTAGTCGTGTTGGTTCGGCATTTAGTTTGTTGCACTTCATGAAGCGTGTCCCTGCGGTATTTTGAGGTAGCGCTTTATCGTTCTGCATCAAGGTTTAAAGCCATTAAACTGTTCCGCTGGTCGTTTTTCGTCGAGGCTCTGTATTGTAGTTGCATACACACCTGCTGGGTGTCACTGATTATGTCTTGATTCGCCGCGAAATCGCTATAGCGCGGTGGGAAATTAAACGCCAATAGAGCTTAAAGTAAACTCGCGATTATGATAAAAAAAATCCCTGCCGAATATGTTAAACCGGGCATGTTTATTCATGACCTAAACGTCGATTGGATGGATCATCCTTTTATCCGCAATAAGTTCGTCATTCAGAATGATGAAGAGATCGCCAAAATTACTGCAACCGGCGTGCGTGAGGTGTATATCGATACCGAACGCGGTTTGGATTTGGCTGATGCACCGACTTTAGAGGAAGTGAATGCCGAGCTAGATGCTGACTTGTTGCGCATAGCAGAGGCACCTTCCCCAATTATCAAAATTTCATATGCCGAAGAAATCACCCGTGCGCAGAAAATTCATTTGCAAGCCACGAACGCTGTTAAAACGGTAATGCGTGATGTTCGTATGGGGCAAGCCATTCAAATGGAAAATGTCGCGAATGTTGTCGAGGACATTACTGAATCGGTACTACGAAATAGCGGTGCTTTGGTGGGCTTGTCGGCGATTAAAGACAAAGATGAATATACCTTTTTGCATTCGGTGAGTGTTTGCACCTTGATGGTGACGTTTGCGCAATCACTGGGTTTAGACCGCGAGATGATCCGTTTGGCCGGAATTGGAGGTTTATTGCACGACACGGGAAAAATGAAAGTCCCGAATGAAATTCTCAATAAACCAGGTCGACTAACCGAGGATGAGTTTGCCAAGATGCGTATGCATCCGGAAGAAGGCTGGAAAATCCTGAAAGAAATTGATGGAATGGAGTCGATTCCGCTCGATATCACTTTGCATCATCATGAGCGAATGGATGGCACGGGCTATCCGCATAAATTACCTGGAGCCGAGATTAGCCGCATGGCTCAAATGGCGGCAGTGGTTGATGTGTATGATGCGATTACGTCTGATCGGTGTTATCACGTCGGCATGCCAGCTACAGAAGGGTTGCGCAAGTTATGGGAGTGGAGCAAGTTTCACTTTAATCCCGAGCTCGTGCAGGCGTTTATGCGGACCGTTGGAATTTATCCCGTGGGAACTTTGGTGCGTTTGGAGTCGGGGCGTTTGGGCGTGGTGCTTGAGCAAAATGACGGTAGTTTGCTGCAGCCGAAGTTGAAAGTTGTCTTCAGCACAAAATCGAATTCCTATATCACGCCTATGATTGTGGATTTAGCTCGCCCTATGGGGATGGGGGGGGCGGATAAAATAATGGGCCACGAAGATCCCGCGAAGTGGGGGATCAACGTAGCCCAATTTTTGGTCGCCGCAACATAACTGGTGCGGCTTATCGTTGAACGCGTCTGCTTGGCAATCAATCGAGTGGTTTATTGATTCACAGCTACGCTCATTTTCTCTTTGGCAGAGAAAATGCGGTATCGTAATTCAATGCCTTCTGGCACATAAACGACCAATGGCAATCTAGGATTGTAGCGATGGAGTTGTTCAGAGTGAATCGCTACAAATTCTTTGATTTTTTTCATTTTGGGGTCACATGCCATCATGGTACTGGGGCCAGGACCGACGTCGCTTACCACCCAATAATTAAAACCCCAGCCTTCTGCTGTTTTTTCTGTTATCGTGCCGCTTAAGCGCGCCCGATTGCAATCCATTTCCATCACTTTACCTGGCAATAATTGCACCCGATATAGTTCAGGATTTTTGACTTCTGGTAGATGAATGACTTTACGAACCATTCCTGCCTCTGCCGCTGGGAACGGTTTCATTGGGTCTTGATTGGCGGCAAACGCCGTGCTTGCCAAAAAGACACTGAGTGCAACAAGGCCTGCAGTTTTTTTCATGGCTTTAGATCCTAAGTGAAATAAAAATAAATAATCAAAATCAACTTCTCGAGGGTAAAGCAATCTCTGCTTGAATGTATATTAAAGATTCACACTCGGCAGCCTAATTAACGCGAATATTTATTGATTGCGGCTTGAATTTCAGCGATGGCTTTTTCGATATCATCGTCGCTAATTTCTGCGGTAGAGGCCAATGTCATCGCATCGATATGAGTACTAATGGTATTGGCATCGAGCTTTTGAGTCGAAACAAATGCCTCAGTATCAGGAAAATCATGACTGTCGTGCCAATTAATTGCGAGGGCAGTCAGATTATCTCCATACGCGCCGCCACGAATTTCAGCCTTGTCCATCAATTGCGGTACAGAAAACATGACGGGAAATGAGGATAGAAAATGCGTGATTTCTGACTCAGCCAACGAACCCCAAAATCCATCAGTACACAATAGCAGTGCGTCGCCATCATTGAGCACCACTTTGCCGCCAATTTCAATTTCTGGCAGTAAACTACCGCCGAGGCAATTATAGATTTTGTTTTTTTCAGCGTGGCTAAGTGCTTCTTTTTCTGAAATGAGGCCCGCGTCCACCAGTTTTCTCACTTTTGAGTGGTCACGAGTTTGTGCAATAGTTTGTCCACTACGGATGAGATAAAAGCGCGAGTCTCCGACATGAGCCCAGTAAACGATTCCATCTTGCACAATGCAGGTAACGACCGTAGTACGTGGGACTTCAATTAAATGATTGGCAATCGCATAGTTGTAAATTGCATCGTGACAGTGCATTAAAGCATCTTGTAAAAACTCAGTTGGGTTGAGAATCACAGGATTAGCTTTCTTTTGAAATTGATCGCTTAACAACTCTACAGTGATTTGTGCTGCAACTTCCCCATGTAGATGGCCGCCCATGCCATCAGCGACAACTAAAAGTAATGCATCGCGGCTATAAGAATAGCCAAATCGATCTTGATTGTATTGACGGCCGCCTTTGCGGGTTTCTTGGAATACTGAAAATTTCATGAATTATCCCTGTTTTTAGGGCGACTGATTTCAATCCACTTGCGTTTGAGCGTGCTGATTAGATTTGATTTTTTGCTGGGCGCAGAACCCGGTTCGAGTAATTGCTTTTGAATTTGCAGCACGCTTTGCGGGCGCTTTTCGTGATTGATTTCAATGCATTGATGAATCAAATTCAGTAGTTCAGGTGAGTAGCGGTCACCGTAGGCAATTTCCAGCCGCTGAACTTTGTCTTCTTTTTCTCGCCCGTCTGCCGCTTGCGGCGCAGTACCTGCAATACAAGCAAACATGGATGCGCCAATACCATAAATATCGGTCCAAGGGCCAAGTTGCTCTTTTTTCCGGTATTGCTCAGGGGCTGCAAAACCTGGTGTATACATTGGCGTAAGCCGGGAATGCTCAGTAGTTAAGGATTGGCGAGCCGAGCCAAAGTCAAGTAACACGGGGGAGCCATCTTTACGGATGTAAATGTTTGCTGGCTTAATATCGAGATGTAGCAGTTTGTTTAGATGTACTTCACGTAAGCCATTGAGCAAATTGTAAAAAACGCTACGAATCAGTTTCTCATCAACGCCTTCACGTTCGTGGTTGATTTGAATTTCTTTTTGCAAAGTACGACCACGCTCGTACTCCATTACCATATACACCGTGTCATTCGCGCGGAAAAAATTGAGCACGCGGACGATATTAGGATGTTGAATACGGGCGAGCGTTTTGCCCTCTTCAAAAAAGCATTTCAGACCGTGGCGAAACAGTGCGATGTGTTCTTCGCTTACGGCTTGCACTGCAACGCCTTCTTTACGGAGCGCTAATGAGTTTGGTAGATATTCTTTAATGGCTACGGGATAGTCGTGCTCATCATGCGCCAAATAGACAATACTAAAGCCGCCCGCTGAAAGCAGCTTGGCGACGGTGTAGTTCTGTAATTGATATCCGCGTGCGAGCGGTTGATTGCTTGGGGTGGCCATGCTTAGTTTTGGTTATACTCTCTGTGAGTGTCTAGTGTCAGCCCTGCCGCTTCAACTGTAAAGCGGTGCGTTTCAAAGGAAATTATATGATTTATAGCATGACTGGCTATGCAAGTGCCCAAAGAGAATTGTCTCATGGCGTATTATCGGTCGAATTGCGTGCCGTCAACCATCGTTTTTTAGATCTAACCCTCAGATTGCCAGAGGAATTTCGTGCTTTAGAGGGCGCAATCCGCGAGAAACTTAGTGGTCGTCTTAATCGCGGCAAATTAGAGTGCCGCCTGAATTTCAATTCCCGAGATGCCGCTAATACCCAGTTGCGCCTAAACAACGCTTTGGTTGCTGAATTGTTGCGCCTTGCTGATCAAGTCAAAGAACACCAAGCTAGCGCTGGTGATTTGCGGATGGCTGATATTCTGCGCTGGCCGGGGGTGATTGAGTCTGACGCCTTGCCTTCCGAGTTATTGCAAAGCACAGCACTGGAAGTTTTGGATCTGGCTTTGGATGATTTTCTCGCGAGTCGAGCGCGTGAAGGGGGCAAGCTAGCGGCGATATTGCTGGAACGCGTTACCGCAATGGATGCCTTGATCGCAGGAGTAAAACCGCTGATTCCACAGATTGTCAGCGAATACGAAGCCAAACTCACACAGCGTTTTGTCGAAGCCATCGGTAGTAGCGACGATGATCGTATACGCCAAGAAATGGTGATGTTTGCGCAAAAAGTAGACGTACTTGAAGAAATTGATCGCTTGCAAACGCATTTAGCCGAATTGCGCCGTATTTTGCAAAAAGGTGGCAACGCCGGCAAACGCTTGGATTTTTTGATGCAAGAGCTCAATCGTGAAGCCAATACTCTGGGCTCCAAGTCGGTTTCAGTTGAAACCTCGAAAGTTTCGATGGAATTAAAGGTCTTGATCGAACAAATGCGCGAACAAGTACAAAATATCGAATAAACTATACCTAAATAGTGTTTAGGAAAAATACGTCATGGCCAAAGGTAATTTGTTTGTGGTGACTGCGCCATCGGGCGCAGGAAAAACCACGTTGGTAGCAGCATTACTTGCTGCTGATTCGCAGGTTCAGCTATCAATTTCATTTACGACACGCCCGCCGCGTGCGGGTGAAGTGGATGGTAAAGACTATCATTTTGTTGATCGTGTTGAGTTTGAGCGCATGATTGCTGCGGGTGAATTACTCGAGTTTGCTGAGGTGTATGGCAATTATTACGGCACATCCCAAGTTTGGATTAATCAAGTGATGGAAAATGGCCGTGATATTCTGCTAGAAATTGATTGGCAAGGAGCGCAGCAAGTACGACGGATTTTCCCGAACGCAATTGGTATTTTTATTTTACCCCCTTGTATCGATACGCTAGAAAATCGTTTACGCGGCCGTGGTAAAGACAGTGAAGAGGTGATTGCTCGCCGCATGGCTGTGGCCAAGGAAGAAGTCAATCACGTGGATGAATTTGATTACGTGATTGTTAATGAGCACATTGATGATGCAGTGCGCGACATTGTTGCGGTGGTGCGGGCACAGCGTTTGACCTTGGTACGCCAATCAAATCGCCATACTGCGTTGATTTCAAGCTTAAAAGGCTAATTTCCTTCTTCAACTAGTATCAAGTGGTATAATAGATGGTTTCGCCCCTTGCTGGGCTAGCCGCACTCGGAGATAAACCCCATGGCACGTGTAACTATTGAAGATTGCCTCGATCGTATTCCTAATCGTTTTGACCTCACTTTGGCTGCCGCTTATCGTGCGCGCCAAATCGAAAATGGTTCAACGCCGCAAGTCGATAATAATGGCCGTGAAAAACCAACTGTATTGGCATTGCGTGAAATGTCTGCTGGTTTGGTCGGCATTGAAGTGCTAACTCGTAACCGTTCTTAATATAGAGAAATTATGCCGATCTCAGTGACTTCGAACGATGTGCCGGCGCTGACTGATGCACCCGAGGTCATTGAGGAGGCAAATCGATTTCTGAATGAGCAAACCGCTTACTTAAAGCGTGAAGACCGAGAGATGTTGTTCTCGGCTTTTTTGTTTGCGGAAAACGCGCACCGTGGTCAGATGCGCCGTTCTGGCGAACCGTATATTTCACATCCACTGGCAGTTGCCGGCATTTTGACGCAATGGAAGCTTGATGCACAGGCGCTCGCTGCTGCGCTGATGCACGATGTGATGGAAGACAGCGGCGTCACCAAGCTTGAACTCACCGAGAAATACGGTAAAACCGTCGCCGAATTGGTCGATGGGATGAGTAAAATCGATAAGCTCGAGTTCCAAAGTAAAGAAGAGGCGCAGGCGGAAAATTTCCGTAAGATGTTGCTCGCGATGGCGCGTGATTTACGCGTGATGCTGATTAAGCTCGCCGATCGTTTGCATAATATGCGCACGATGGATTCAATGCGGGCGGATAAGCAAAAACGGATTGCGCGTGAAACGATGGAAATTTACGCGCCAATTGCTAATCGGATCGGTTTGAATGCGGTGTATCAAGAACTGGATGATTTGGCATTTAAATACATTCATCCGCGTCGCCATCATGTTTTATCCAAGGCCCTCAAGGCCGCGCGCGGCAATCGCCGCGAAGTGGTACAAAAAATCCTCGATGCTATTCAAGCCAAGCTTGAGGTGCAAAACATTGATGCGGCAGTGACGGGCCGCGAGAAAAATCTATATTCGATTTACCGCAAAATGCTGGAAAAGCATTTGAGCTTTTCTGAAGTGCTCGATATCTATGCGTTTCGCGTGATCGTCAAAGACAATTCGCACTGTTATTTAACGCTAGGCGCTTTGCACGCCTTATTTAAGCCGATTCCGGGCAAGTTCAAAGACTATATCGCCATTCCCAAAACCAACGGCTACCAAAGCCTGCATACCACTTTGTTTGGCCCGTACGGTACGCCGATTGAAGTGCAAATCCGTACTGGTGAAATGCATCGGATCGCCGATGCTGGCGTAGCCAGCCACTGGATGTATAAAAGTGGCGATGAAGGCTTTTCCGATGTGCAGCAAAAAACGCATCAATGGCTGCAATCTTTGCTGGAATTACAATCTGAATCGGGCGATGCAGTTGAGTTTTTAGAGCACATTAAAGTCGATTTATTTCCAGACCAAGTCTATGTGTTTACGCCGAAAGGCACGATTTTGAGTCTGCCGAACGGGGCAACCTGTGTGGACTTCGCTTATGCGGTGCATACCGATATTGGCAATCGCTGTATCGCTGCCAAAGTAAATCATGAACTGGTTCCATTGCGCACGAAGCTTAAAAATGGCGATCATATTGAAATCGTGATGGCGGCGCACGCACGACCCAATCCAAGTTGGCTGGCCTTTGTGACCACCGGCAAAGCGCGCTCGCAAATTCGGCATTTTTTACGTACGATGCGCTTTGATGAATCGGTGCATTTGGGTGAACGCTTACTTAGTCAGGCTTTCTCGGCGCTGCATCAGCCATTGCACGTGAATGATGATATTTGGGAAAAATTCCTGCGCGAAAGCGGCGAAAAGTCCCGTGATTCAATCTTGGCTGATATTGGCTTGGGGCAAAAGTTGGGCGTGGTGATTGCCAAGCGCTTACTGCAGCTCGCTGGAACCTGGTCGGAAGATGGCCGCCAAGGTAAAAAACCGATGTCGGTGTCGATTCGTGGCACAGAAGGCATGGCGATTCAGTTTGCGCGCTGCTGTAATCCGATACCTGGGGATCCTATCCTTGGTTTCGTTAAGAAAGATCAGGGCTTGGTGGTGCATACCCATGATTGCCCGCAAGTATCCAAAGGTCGTATTGATGCGGAAAAACTGATCGATGTCGACTGGGATCCAGAAGTTGCGCGTTTGTTTGATGTGCCGGTGAAAGTGCTGGCAGAAAACGAGCGTGGCACATTAGCGGCACTAGCGGCGGCGATTGCTGAAGCGGAGGCCGATATTTCGGCGGTGACGATGGGTGATACCGTTGAGTCGCACGAGCGCTACCTGAGCGTACAATTTACGCTGCAAGTGAATAATCGCCAGCATTTAGCCAAGGTGCTGAAAAACTTGCGCCGGCTCCCCGCCGTTTATCGATTACACCGTGTACGCGCATAAGCACGTCGTTCCTACGCAAAAAAGCCTAGCCAATCGCTAGGCTTTTTTGTGTTATGCCGAATTTTACTTGAGTAATCGAATATTGAATGGCAGGCGGTACGGTAAACCTTTGCTGGCGTTCACTGCGCCTAAAATACAAAACACCAGATTGCAGAGCCCAACAGCACCGATGACCAAAACACCGATCAGGATCAGCGTTAGTACTGCGCCAATTGCGTAGCCTAGCATGACTGTAATCGACCAATTTAAGGCCTCTTTGGCTTGATCGGTCACCAATGCATCGTCTTTTTTGACCAAGTAAATAATGAGCGATGGAATAAAGCCAAAGAATAAAGTACCCAGCCAAATGAGCAGCACAATATTATTAGTCTCATTGCTGGGTCGGTTCTGTACTTCGAGTTCATTCATGATGTTGTCCTTTTGACTGGTTGGCGGTGGAGGCGCGCTCAGTATGCGTCGCTGATTGACTCGAGCTTACCGTTCGTGATGCCCTTGGTCAAACTGGCGTAATAGATTGAGCTTAATGATGGCTCTCTAAGCGGACTCCTGCGCCGCGTCAAAAAAAGCCAGCGATGGCATGATAAACTGTTGGCATATCGAGATGTGAAGGGAAAACAAATGATCAAAATTTCAATTAATGGTGAGCCACGTGAGTTTCCCGCACCGTTGAGCATTGCTGAAATGGTGGGCCAATTGGCATTAACTGGCAAACGGATTGCGATTGAGCAAAATGGTGAAATCGTTCCGAAAAGCCAATATGCACACGCGATGCTGCAAGAGGGCGATGTGCTTGAGATGGTGGTGGCTGTTGGTGGTGGTTGATGTATTGCTTTGAAGTTATTGATTTTCAATGGCTTAAGAGTAATACCTAGTAATTTTATTGATAGCAGGGGCTTATAATGTCAGAACAATTTCAAATTGCCGGTAAAACGTATCAATCACGCCTGATTGTGGGCACGGGTAAATATAAAGATTTCACTGAAACCCGTGCTGCGGTGGATGAATCGGGCGCTGAAATCGTCACTGTGGCGATTCGCCGCGTGAACTTGGGGCAAGACGCATCGCAGCCTTCCTTGCTCGAATACTTGCCACCATCGCAATACACCTATTTGCCAAACACGGCAGGCTGCTATACCTGCGACGATGCGGTACGCACTTTACGTTTGGCGCGTGAATTACTTGATGGACACAAACTGGTGAAACTCGAAGTCTTGGGCGACCCGAATACCTTATACCCGAATGTGCGTGAAACCTTGAAAGCCGCGGAAATCTTGGTCGCCGATGGCTTTGATGTAATGGTGTATACGTCGGATGATCCGATTATTGCCAAAGAGTTAGAACAAATCGGTTGCTGCGCGATTATGCCGCTGGCCTCGTTGATTGGTTCTGGCATGGGGATTATTAATCCATGGAATTTGCGCTTGATTATTGATTCGGCCAAAGTGCCGGTGTTGATCGATGCTGGCGTTGGCACGGCGTCGGACGCGGCGATTGCGATGGAACTCGGTTGTGACGGTATCTTGATGAACACCGCGATTGCAGGGGCTCGTGACCCGATACGGATGGCACGCGCGATGAAGTTGGCGGTGCAAGCAGGGCGTGATGCTTTCCTTGCTGGTCGTGTGCCACGTAAATTGTATAGTGCTGATCCTTCTAGCCCAACTACGGGTTTGATTGCTGCGAAGTAATTCCAGCATCAAGAACACACTGTTCTTGAAATGCAATGAATAGGGTATTGTTAGCTAGATAATGTTTATTATATTCTAGCTGCCAATACCCTTTGCTATTTGGATTGAAATGACAGAGATTCATGTCCGTTATGCCACGCTCGATGATGTTGAACGCCTTGCCCCCCTATTTGATGCTTATCGCGTTTTTTACCAACAGTGCAGCGATTTAAATTTGGCGCAGCAATTTTTGCGTGAACGTCTGGCCTTGGGTGAGTCGGTGATTTTATTGGCCGAGTCGGCAGGTGAGGCGGTGGGGTTTATTCAGCTTTATCCACTGTTTAGTTCTTCTACATGCCAGCGCATTTTATTGTTGAATGATCTATTTGTTGCCAAGGTGGCACGGGGGCAGGGCGTCGCACGGCGTTTAATGGCTCGTGCCACGCAGCACGCGGAGCAAGTCGGCATTGTACGACTCGAATTATCGACCGCGCACAGTAATCTACAAGCGCAAGCGCTTTATGAATCGCTCGGTTACCAATTAGATCGTGAGTTTCGCTATTATTCCTTAACGATATAATTCGTTCACTTCTTATACTGATAAACCGAGAGGTCCAATGAAGCAATTTATTAGTGCTAGTTTACTTGAGGCGCATACGGCTTTAAGTCAGTTGATGAACAATGCTGATGCGTTGGCTCAGATTGAAGCTGCAGGTCAAATTTTGATTGAGAGTTTAGAGCAAGGTGGTCGTCTATTTTCCTGTGGTAATGGTGGCTCAATGTGCGATGCGATGCATTTTGCTGAGGAGTTGACTGGGCGTTATCGTAAAGATCGACGCGGTTTGCCTGCGGTGGCAATATCAGATGCTAGCCACATGAGTTGTGTAGCGAATGATTTTGGATATGATTTTGTATTTTCTCGTTATATAGAAAGTCACGCACGCAATGGTGATGTATTGATTGCAATTAGCACCAGCGGTAACAGTGAGAATATTTTTAAAGTGGCTAGCACTGCTCGTGAGTTGGGCGTGAAAGTGATTGCTCTTACGGGACGTACTGGGTCGCGACTGGAGCCGCTTGCTGATGTTTGTATTATTACCCCAGGTGGGCAGTTTGCTGATCGCGTTCAAGAATTGCATATCAAGGTTTTACATATTTTAATTGAACTCATTGAGCGGCATTTTTTTCCTGAAAACTACTAAATGTTTTACCTTGTTTAGCCGACCTTTTAACGCGCAAAGCTTGGTAAATTGGCTTTGTCGTTTTAACATACGCCAATTCAATAAAAATGCCGCTGTGTCTTAGATGCAGCGGCGTTTTTTATCTAGTACCAGTTTTAAGGAATCAAGATGGAACACGAACAAGCTCCAGCAGCGACAACAGCCGAAACGGAAGAATTCAAACAGCGGAAAATCCGCAGCTTTGTGTTGCGCCAAGGGCATTTATCGACCGGACAAGCGCGGGCACTTGAAGAATTAGGACCGCAGTTTTGCATTGATTACAGCCCGAATCTGCTTGATTTAGACGCTGCCTTTGGTCGTCGTGCGCCGCGGGTGTTGGAAATCGGCTTTGGCATGGGGACGGCGACGGCTGAAATTGCGGCGCAACGGCCAGATACCGACTTTTTAGGCGTTGAAGTGCATACGCCGGGTGTGGGCAGCTTGTTGAAGTTAATCGGTGAGCAGTCGCTGACCAATTTACGCATTGTCCAGCACGATGCCGTTGAAGTGTTAGAAAACATGTTGCAGCCTGATTCTTTGGCCGGCGTACATATTTTCTTTCCCGATCCGTGGCATAAGTCGCGGCACAATAAACGCCGCCTGATTAAGCCGGAATTTGTGCAGCAATTGGTCACACGCATTCAATCTGGCGGTTATCTGCATTTGGCCACCGATTGGGAAGATTACGCGGTACAAATGTTGACCGTGCTGAGCGCGGAGCCAAGTTTGGTTAATACGGTAACGGGTTCTGAAGGGTATGCTGAGCGCCCTGATTATCGCCCGCTGACTAAGTTCGAAAATCGTGGCATTAAATTAGGTCACGGCGTTTGGGATTTGGTATTTCAGAAAAAGTAAAAAATAGTAATAAGAAAACCGCCTGACTTGTATGAGGGCGGTTTTTTTATGCTTGACCTCCGTGCCTCAAGCGTCAAGGCTAGTGTTGCAGGAAATGATTGCTCACTTGTCGATTGAATTTGCATAATTGCTGATACTTGCACTGCAGAAAACGCAATTACCGCCGATATAAAAATGCTAGCGTCTGTCGCAAGGCTTGCTAGAGTGAAAAATAATCGGAAGGGCTAGGAGTGTACGATGCAAAAAACTTCATATTTATTCATCTCTCTATTACTGAGTAGCCTTTTTGTGCTGTCTGGCTGCGCGAATACGAAACCTTCTAATCACTCTGCACACGACATGCCTCCTGTGGTTTTACCGACCAAAGTGACGGCAGTGGGCTTTGGGGCTATGCCGGTGGGTGAGGGATTAGCGCCAGCGCAGCGACATTTGTTGGCTATGCGCGCCTCCAAGTTGGACGCGTATCGGGCGCTGGCAGAAACGGTGGCCGGTATTAAAATTACGGGAACCAGCACCGTTTCTGCGATGGCGTTGACTAGCGATAGCTATAAAGCTTATATCGAAGCGTATATGCGCGGAGCTCGGGTGGTGAGTATTACCCCTTTGCCGGATGGGGCGTTTGAAACGATTCTCGAGCTAACTCTGGGTGGTGATTTTTACCGTGCAGTACCTACGCCTGCGGCGGTGAGTAGCGAAATGCCTGTTGCGACGACACCGCAAAAAGCACCTGCGCCAATCAATGTTGTACCGCAACCAGTTGCCGCTAAAATGGATGCAACTCAAAACTTTTATTTATCACTGTGAAAAAAATTATTGCGCTGTGCTTGTTGTGGCAAACCACGGTATTTGCTGCCGAATTTGAAGGGGTTGCGCCTCTAGGTTTAGATGGCCTTGCTGCCGCTCGTTCTTTAGCAATTCAGGACGCTTTAGAAAATGCGGCATTGTTTAATGGTGCCAAAGTGCAGTCACAAGCCATCAAAAAAGGTACGCAATGGGGGGAAACCACGCAAATCACTGGCACTGCACAGGGTGACTATCAATTATTGCGCGAATGGCAAAGCAATGGATTTTTGCACGTGGTGGTGGATGTTGCGGCACCGACTCCCAAAGTCGAGAATCCGCAGTCGGCGGGCTTAGCAAAAGTGACAGCAGCTTGTGATCGTGGAGCCTATCGTAGGAAAGTGTTGATTTCACACTTTTGGATTGAACATCCCGCTCAGACTCAGGATTTGGATCGTTTTCCAGATGGAATTCAGATTGAAATGGTGCGGCGTTTGCATGATAGCGAGCAATTTTTGCCGCAGCGTTCACCCGGGGTGGCGGTATTCGATTTACAGCCGCAGATGTTTGACCCGCTGCTGCAGCCCGAGCGCGTACGCGAAATGGCGCGTTTGTACTCAACGCAATTTATTGTTGCTGGGATTGTACGTGATACCTCATTTAGCGGAGAACGTTACACAGTGGTCAATGGTAACGAAATTCGCAATGGCGAGCGCAAGGCAGTAGCTAATTTGCCGATTTTGAATTTTATGCAAGTTGGCGTCAAAGCAGTGCCTGCCGAGCGTCGTTTTGATATGGATTTATTTGTTTTTGATGGTGTTTCTGGTGCATTAGTGAATCGTCACCGGATTGCTGGTAAAGCGCGTGGTGATGTCGTTCAATCTTTAAGTGCTGGGTTGGGGACTTTGGGATTTTCTGAAACCGACTATGGTCGTTTGGTGAATGAGAAGCTACAGGAAGCTACCCAAGTGGTGAGTCAAGATCTCAATTGCATTCCATTCACCGCTACAATTACGCGTGTCGAGAAAAATTCAGTGTATATCGATGCAGGCTATACGTCTAATGTACGTCCGGGCGATACCTTTAAAGTTTTTAAAGTGTCGGCATTAGCAATGCCGATTGATTCGGCCAGTTTTTTCCCTAGTAAACGCTTGGGAATGCCAGAAGAAATGCTAGGAACTTATACGGTGACCCAAGTGCAGCCTTTGTTTTCCCTTGGCACAGTGAGTGGGGTACGGGTTGAGCCTGGTGATTATGTGCGATATGTTGGGCAGGAGCGATAAAATGAAAAAGCATGCTGCATTGATGTTATTGCTGCCGCTGGCAGCTTGGGCCAATGAATTGCCGCCGCCAAAAGCGCAGCCGATTAAGGCGGCAGATTCCCATGCTGCGCCAGATACAAAAGCGGCAAAGCCGACCGATTCACATGGGGCAAAGCCCGTTGATGGCCATGCCGCACCAGTCCCAACCGCGAAAACTGCGTCTAAGCATGCCGCGCCGCAGCAAATGACTGAACCGATTAAGTTGCTCAAGCCATCAGCAGCGCCTGAGCCTGCCGCAGAAGCGCATTCGACACCCGAAGTGCTCAAGCCAACTGGCCAAGCGATGACCCGTTATGTCTCGCCTCAATTTTCAGCGGCAAAAGCCGCCACGCATCGCCCCGTTGTCCAGTCAAAGGCGCCCAAAGCCAGCAATAAGTCACACACTTCAGCTGCAACGGCTTCTTATGCGATGAAACCAGGTATTGTTCGAGTTTTGCCCGCTGCGCAAATACCAAGTAGCGCGATACTACCGCCGTCTAAGCAAATGAAGTGGACTGAGGCTACACGGGAGAAAGCCGTTGTGCCTAATCCAAAATCGAATGTTGTTTGGGGGGCTGGTGAATTAGAGGTACAAAAAGGACTCGATGTGGCTCAACCCTCGGTTGATGCGGTGGTAACTCCGGTGGCGGGGCGAAAGATTGCTTCGCCGAAATATTATTCAGAGACTAATCCTGAAACGCGGTGGCAGTATTATAGCTATCCATAGCATCTCGAGTTTTGCTTGGATGGTAAAGCAGTATTCAGTAAAAAACCCACTGCATGCAGTGGGTTTTTTGTGGCCAGCAATAACAATTAAGCTTGTTTTGCTTTGCGACGACGTGCAGCCAACAAGCCAACCAAGCCCATGCCCATCAAAGCATAAGTTTCTGGTTCTGGAACTGGAGCTACGTTAGCTGCAGAAGATAACGCATAGATGCCTCCAAATGCGCCCGTTGTGTTGCCAGTTACCTTGTAGAAGTATGAACCAGCAGAAAGTGAAGTAAACGCAGCTGCTTGGTCAAAGCTAAATGCATTACCAATTAGTGTATTTGCACCATTCCATGTGCCGCTAAACAAAGAAACTCTAGCCGATGAGTCAATGTTGAATGCTAAAGGAATTGATAGTTGAGTTGAAATACTCGTTACATTAACTGGTTTAGCAATATTAAAAGTAAAGTAATCTGTAAATGAACCATTTACAGATACTGTTTTAGATTCAATTGAATCGTGGCTACCGAAATCGTACACGGCAGCTGAAGCAGAAAAACTAACCGCAAGAAGAGCAGAAGCAAAAAGTGATTTGATCATGTTCATTTTATATCTCTCTTAAGAAAATTTAAAAAATATTGTATTAAGATTTTTACCCGAGTACTCCCTTACTTATGCTGTGAGCATTCGGTTTACAGTTCGCATTCTATTGAGTAGTGGTATTAATCACAAACAGGCTTTTCTGATATACCCTACCGTTTGTCGGTAAAGTTTGAACTTTTTTCTTACAAGGTTTCTATTTTGTTACTTTGTAAAATAGTGTTGCAGATTAGTAGTTTGTGATATTCAAATATGCTCAAATGATTTTGTTGTGCAGTTTGTTGGGTTTACTGAGCATAAAGTAGGGTTGCGCATTTGATGTCTACTTCTTTTCAAGGTGGTATTAAGGTCGCTGTACTACTGGTGTTTGGATTTAGGGCGAATGCGGATAGAGCGACCACAGCAAAGCAAATTTTTGCTAAGGTCGCTCTGTGCGATTTACTTACTTTGGTGAGGGGTAATTGCTTGGCTGGATTATTTACATTTCAGTTCGCGAACGACTGAGCCTGTAAATGTCGCTGGTAGCTTACTGATTTTTTCTGCTTGGGCATCACTGATATTTTTAAAATTAAAACTGGCTTGTTTTAGTGTGTCATCGCGATCGCGTACGACGGCTGATTTAACACCCAGTGCTTTGAGTTCTGCTAGATGCCGTTCACCTGCTTCTCGGGTACTAAAAATGCCGAGTGAAATTGCATTTTGCCAACGGCCGCCGTTGTTGACGACAAAGTAATCAGTAACTCCCATCTCGGCGAGTTGTTGTGCCTTTTGCTTGGCAATCTCTAAGCTGTCTAGCGGTGGCATATACACCCAAACTTTGGTCGATTCACCACTCGAGGTTTCGCTTGCTGTAAGTCCTAAGCTTTTGATCTTGTTACGGGCGTTTTCAATTTGCTCGCCGGTGACACCGGCCCAGCGCCAGCAAGTGCCCGCGCTGGCCTGCACCGTCGCTTGCGGCGTTGGTAATGCGGTCGCTATGGGTTTAGGGCTAGGTGTTGGGCTAGGAGCTTCAGTTGCTAGCGCCGCTGGGGGGCTGTCTGGATTGCTGCTTGGCTCTGATGTTTTGCCTAATTGCCCAGTTACCACGCGAACTTGGCTAGCGTTGATTTCGCGTTGGGTAATATTAATATTGGCAGGCGGTGTATCAAGCTTGGAAAATCCATATAAGCCAAGGTTGATCAATACGAGAAATACAAACAACCACTTCATTAGCAAAATTCTCCATCGCCTGCGGCCAGCAAAGCAGCTAGACCATCCAGAACCAGATTATCCACTGCAATTGCTTTGCCGTTAAGTAATGTCGCTAAGATTGCGGCATCGCCACCAAACAAGACGATTTGCGTTGCGGCTTGGTGTTGCTGCTGTAGTGCTGTTTCGGCGATTTGAATCGCCCCGAGCATGGCGCGCAGGCAACCAGTTTCAATTGCATCGATTGTTGATTGCGGAAAAGCAAGGGCTTGCCCTTGTGCTAACGGAAGTCGTGCGGTTGCTTGATGCAACACGGTTTTCATTAAGCCAAGTCCGGGGGCTATCGTGCCGCCTAAAAAATCGCCTTCCGCACTGAGGCTATCGATAACCAATGCCGTGCCAGCAGAGATAACCAGCACATTTTGCTTTGCAAAGCGTTGGCGCGCGCCCAATACGGCAGCCCAACGATCAGGGCCTTGCTCAGCTATATTCTGGTAATGATTTCGTACGTCCAACGCTTTGCGACTTACTTTGAGCCACTGAGTGTGTGCTTGCCAGTGCTGAGCAAATAACTGCTCGATTTGTGTTTGTAGTGCAGGATTGGCAACGGCACAGCCGATGATTTTTGTTGTTCGCACTAGCTGCGCACATTGTTGCCAGAGTTCGGCAACACTATGAGCAACACCTGATTGTTCAGCTTGCCGCCATTTGATTCGGCTGTTTCCTAAGTCAAGCAGGAGTGGTACTGAACTCATGCTACCCGCCTTAGGCTAACATCACCAGAGTGCACCAAAACTTCACCTGCTGCCGTGGCGAGTTTCAATGAGCCATCGGCAGCCAACCCCGCGAATTGGCCTGTTTGTATATGGCCACTGGCTGCAATCACGTTCAGTGTGTCGTTAGACCACGCGTGAAGTGCTTCCCATTGTTCGCGCAATGGCGCAAATCCAGTGACGGCAAACTGCGTCAGCGTCATTTCCAGTTGCATCACAATGTGGGCTAATAATTGATTGCGACCGCAGGTCAGTCCGCCGTGGTTAAGGCTGGCGGTAGTTTGATTCAGTTCACCTTGCCAGGCAGTGGGCTGGTCAAGATTCAGGCCAATGCCAATCACGACATGCGATGGCCCTAAGGCGTCGCCTTGCATTTCTATCAAAATGCCGCCTACCTTGCCCCATGCGCCCGCCGTATCAGGTAATAATAAATCGTTAGGCCATTTGAGCGCGATTTTGGCTACTCCAGCCGCTTGCAAGGCCGTTGCAATGGCGACGCCGACGGCTAACGGCAGGCCTGCCAATTGAGCTGAGCCATTTTCAAAACGCCAAGCATAAGAAAACAACAGGCTGCCCCCCACTGCACCAAACCACGTGCGCCCTAAGCGACCGCGACCGTTATCTTGCCATTCAGCGGCTAAGAGCTGGCCGTGCTGCGGGTTGAGTAATAGTTGTCGGTTGGTTGATGCAAGGGTATTACTTATTGTTATATTGCTAATGCTGTCTACAGGTAAATACCCTTGAATTAATGTCGACGACAACCACTCGATGGGGCGACTGAGGCGATAACCAACGCCATGGCGACGTTCCACATGGATCCCATAGTCTTCGGCCTTGGCCAATCCCAATGACACGCTAGCGCGGGAAATGCCAAGGTTGTGTGCGATTTGTGCACCGGAGGTGAATTCTTGCGCGTTCAGTTCACGCAGTAAGCTAAGGGTATCGTGCATTGCGGTATTTTACGGGAAAACGCAGTAGTGAAGTGGGCTGGGTGCGATTCGCTGATCGATTTGAATGGGATTGCTCTAGAAGTGATTGGGTCGACTCAATCAATTCTCAATTATTTAAATTAATTGAATGGTTTTATTTTCGCTGGAACAAGCCATTTTTTCTAGTTGGTCGTCACAGTCAGTGCATCACAGAATATGATTTCTATCAAGGGTATATTGCGTTGATCTTTATTAAATAGAGTTTTGGCGTATATACCCAAGCATATTGTTTAGATCTCAGCGCCCATGCTTTCGATCGTATGGTTTTGATTGGTGTAGATACAAATACTACCCGCAATTTCGAGCGCCTTTTTGACGACGACTTCGGGTGCTAAATCGGTGTTTTGTAGTAGCGCAGTGGCTGCGGCTTGCGCGAATGCACCACCTGAACCAATCGCCGCGATACCTTCTTCGGGCTCTAATACGTCGCCGTTGCCGGTGATGACCAAGGTTGCGCTGGGGTCGGCGACGATTAGCATCGCTTCGAGGCGGCGCAACATGCGATCGGTACGCCAGTCTTTGGCGAGCTCGACGGCTGCGCGGGTCAGGTGACCTTGGTGTTTTTCGAGCTTGGCTTCAAAGCGCTCAAACAATGTAAATGCATCGGCGGTGCCGCCGGCAAAACCAACAATGACTTTGTCGTGGTAGAGCTTGCGTACTTTGCGCGCAGTGCCTTTGATGACGACATTACCTAAAGTCACTTGGCCGTCACCTCCGACCGCTACATGATTGCCACGGCGTACCGAGACGATTGTTGTTCCGTCAAACTGCTCCATGCTGAACTCCTTCAAATAAATGTGCTGTTTAGATGAAGGCAATTGACGGAAAAGCAAGTTGGCATGGGATTATTTGCGTCGCTCAACTTGCAGCATTTCGGTAATGCCCATTACGCGCAGTAGGCCAAGTACTAGTTCATTGGTATTGATAATTCGGATTTGCTTGCCTTGCTGCAGCCAAATCATCGCGCGGTTTAGCAATTGCCCTGCCGATTCAAAATCAATTCGGTCGATGCGCGCAAAGTCGAGCGTCACTTGGGTATGGTTACCTACTAGATCGTTGATTTTGTCCAATAGCTGCGGATGATCAGCGGTAATGATGCCGATCAAATGGTTTTGTTCATCTGCGGCTTGCTCGACTTCGGCTTTTGCTTTGGCTTCTTCTTTCGCAATTTGCGCGCCGGTTTTGGGAGCCTGCAGTGGATCCCACGATGGGGGGGAAACTTCAAAGGTTATCGCGTAGTCGACAGCTAAATTTTCAAATTCTTCTTGCAGGCCCAGAATTTGATGTATTTCAATCAATAGCAGCCAGAATGGAGCTTCCGCAGGAATACGTCGACCCACTTCAATCATCGGGCTGATTAAATCAATCAGCACTTTGGAGCCTAAGATTTGCAATTGACCTTGCTGTTTATTGCGGCGTGGCAATACGGCCACTAACTCGGCGGCACCTAAGGCATCGATTTTTTTGAGTTTGCTAAAATCAACGCGAATATCCGGTGTTTTTTGGCGAATTGCTAAAAATTGCTGCGCTTCTTTTTCGATATTCGCAATCGTGAGTTCGGCCGGAAAAGCGTGATAGGCACTGGCATGGCTAACGACTTGCGGTTTATTCTGTTGCTGGCGCCAGACTGGGGGCGTTTTTTCAAAAGCGACGACAAAATCTAAACCCAGCGCATCATAAGCCGTTCGATTTTGTTGCTGTTGATAGAGTTCAAACAGCATCAGCCATGACTCGAGTTTACGTTTGCTGCTGAACTCGGGTTTATCGGCTTCTAAAATTGCAATTGCAGCGAGTAATTGGTCATTGGCATGGAGCATCGCCGCTTGTTCTTCGGCCGGAGAAAGTACATCACTGCTTGATTCAACTTCGATCTTTAGTGTGGACAGATCATATTGCTGGGTGTCGTGATGGGGCTCGGGCGCATCGCTCGCTGCCGCATTGTCGTGCGGTATGATCGTTTCGGGGCCAAAGGGTTTGGACTGTGTTGCAACACCTTGCGCGCGCGCGGCTACAGTCGCTGGGCCATTTTGCGTTTGCGGGTGATTGCTATCGTGGTCTTTTTTGCGAAAAAACGAAAACACTGCTGATGTCCTAGGTTTGGTGGAAAAACACCCGATTAATTAGGGTCATTTAACATTGGGTTTACGATCATGCTGGCGCCATTTTTGCTTGATGCGGCCTTGCAAAACGCTGACTTAGATAAAAAGTGTATGCGCTTTATGCGGTGCTTCAAACCAATATTTGGCCAAACGCGGTAGATAAACCAAACGTCAACAGACCCTTGGATTTTACTGCTAATATGCAGCAGAGACGATAGTCTTTTTAATCAAGTATAGTTTGAGCCGAACCATTTCAGCTAGGAATGGTTAATGTTTGGTTTATGCGTTGTGCCTGTATCGTGCTTAACTATATGGCAAAGCGCCTCGCGAACGGTGGATTCTCAGACTGTGCTTGGTGATGCGGCACAGTCTACAAGACGCCAAACTATGGGGCAGTGCGGTGTTTGGGCGTTTTTGTGCTGAGTGACGTCATCGTTCTGCTTGCTTATATTCACTCGCCTGCATGCTTATGACAATATTTAAAAAATTGTATCCTCGTTGGACGCGTATTGTTGTTTACAGTCTTGCCGCCGCCTTATTATTTGGCGCGGTAGGCGCTTGGGCGCTGCCGGCGATATTGCGACCTTGGCTTGCGGAGAAAGCCAGCATCGCCTTAAAACGTCCAGTTCAGATTGGGGCTGTTGATATTAATCCTTATCTTTTTCAACTGACGCTACGCGATGTGACGATTGACGATCAATATGGTCGCTTTCTTAGTTTTAAATCTTTATTGCTAGATGCCGAGCTCTCGTCGATTGTTCGACTAGCGCCGGTGTTGCGTGCCATTACTTTAGAGCAGGCTAAGCTAAATATCGTTCGGCTCAGTGCTCACCAATACAATTTTTCAGATTTGCTTAATTCAAATCAGCAATCTTCATCTGAGTCTTCTGAATTACCACGCTTTTCATTCAATAATATTCAGTTGGTCAATGGCAGCGTTCAGCTGGACGACCGCTTTGTTGGGCAACGGCAGCAATTAGATCAACTCAATTTTGCTTTACCTTTTTTATCGACCTTACCTAATCGAATCGATGAATATATACAGCCCCATTTTTCTGGTCGCTGGAATGGTCGGCCATTTGCTTTGCAAGGGGAAAGTAAACCCTTCAAAGACAGTCTGGATACGACCTTAAAGCTAAGTATTGAACAACAGGATTTAATGCCTTTATTGGCATATGTGCCGTTGCCTGCGGACTTGCAAGTCGCGAGCGCAAAGTTAAGTAGTCAGTTGGATTTAACATTTCGTCAGCAAAAAAATCGTGCCGATCTCATTTTGAATGGCCGTCTTCGATTCGCAGATGTGGCGACATTGCAGCAATCGCAGCCTTTGGCGGCCTTTAAAACGCTCGATGTCGAGCTCAAAAATATGCAGCCTTTGTTGCAGCAATTTCGTTTTGGCAAAATTGAGCTCGATGGCTTGGAAGTTATCGTTGCTCGCGATAAGGCGCAGCAATTGAATTGGCAAAAATTGTTCAATCATTCAGCAAGTAAGTCCGCCGCGGCGTCGGCAGTCGTTGCGTCTGATGTTGCAAAGCCAACAGTAGCAACAGCTGCGCCTGATTCACTGTTGCTGGCCGCGACGGAATTGAAGGTGAGCAATAGTCAGCTACGCTGGCTTGATGAGGGCGTCAGCCCCGCTCATCGTACGGTGTTACAAGCGATTTCACTGAATCTAAAAAATATTTCGAACCAGTCTCAGTCCGGATTTCCTTTGCAACTGAACGCAAGTACTGATCAGTCTGCGCGGTTGGCGGCAGAGCTTCATCTTGTGCCACGGCCTTTTCGTGTGACTGGCACAGTGAGTGCATCGGGGATTCAAGCCGCGGATTTTGCCGCTTACTCACAGGCTTTCTTCGCTGGGGCGCTGAATGCCAAAATTAATCTAAATGCTGAAATCGATTTTACGTCGCAAGATTTGAAGTACGGTTTGAAAAAAGGGCAGCTTGAGATCAGCGACTTGAGTTTGCGTCTACCGAAAGAGAAAAAGCCAGCGTTGACGATTCCTCGGTTTGCATTGGCCGATGTCGCACTGGATTCGACGACTCAGCAAATACAAATTGCCAAATTGAATACGGAACAAGGCGCGCTTGATTTGACCTTGTTAAAAGATGGCAGCATCAATCTAGCTCAGGCATTTGTTAGTTCGCTGCCGCGAGCAGAAGAAAAACGCGCGCCAAGCGCGCAACAACCGTGGTCGGTGTTCTTGGTCGATGGCGCTTTGCAGGATTGGCGCGCAGATCTTCATGATCAGCGTGTGGAAAATGCCAAGCCGCTACAGTGGAAGAACATCGGATTATTCGTTAAAAATGTCGACTCACGTGGCAAAACCAAGGCTGAGTTAAAATTTCAAGCCTTGGGTGGACGTGGTGCCAAAGTGAATGTCGCGGGAACTTGGTTGCCGCAACCGTTTTCTGGTGTGTTTAATCTCGATATTCGCAATGTGGATGCCGCTTTTGGGCAGCCGTACTTTAGTCGCTTTGTGAACATCACCTTGGCGAGCGGTTTTTTGCACGCGCAAGGCCAACTCAGTATTGCAACCCAGCCGAGTTTTTCTGGCACATACAAAGGCAATCTGCGCTCGACCGATCTTTATGCGCTTGATAAATCCACAGGCAATGATTTTTTGAAGTGGAAAAATCTTGATGTGAGGGGCGTCAATGCACAGTTTGTCCCCCTCCAGCTTGAGATTGGTGAAGTGGCATTGAGCGACTTTTACTCGCGCTTGATTTTATCAAGCGATGGGCGCTTGAATTTGCAGGATGTGATGGTCAAAGACGGTGAGCAAGTGTCTGTTACGACGGAACGAGCCGCTAGCGACAAGGCGAGTGCCCCTGCTGAAGCGAGCAAAACTTTGGCTGATAGCCGTGGCGTTGAGGTGCCGATTAAAGTCAATAAAATCACTTTGCAAAATGGCCAGATCCAATACAGTGATTTGTTTATCAAGCCTAATTTTTCTGCCAATCTCACCGAAATGGGCGGGGTTATTGGTGGAATATCCAGTCAAAATGACACTCGTGCAACATTAGATTTGCGCGGTAGCGTCGACAAAATCGCGCCGGTTGAAATTAAAGGCAGCCTTAATCCACTGGCGAAAGATTTCTTTATCGATATCAAAGGCGGTGTGAAAGGTTACGAGCTGACTAATGCATCTGCGTATGCGATCAAATACGCGGGCTACGGTATTGAGAAAGGCAAGATGTCGATGGATGTCGCGTATTTGATTGAGAATAAGCAGCTCAAAGCCAGTAATAAATTATTCCTCGATCAACTGACGTTAGGTGATGCTGTGGAAAGTCCGACGGCGACAAAATTACCAGTGAAATTTGCTTTGTCTTTACTGACCGATCGCAAGGGACAAATCAAGCTCAATCTACCAATTCAAGGCTCGCTTGACGATCCGCAGTTTAGTGTCGGTGGGATTATCTGGCAGGTGATTGGTAATGTGTTGGAGAAAATCGTTACCGCCCCCTTTGATGCGCTAGCAAGCGCGTTTGGCGATGGCCCTAGTTTATCTTATGTGCAGTTTGCTTCTGGCCAAACGCGTTTGGATGATGAAGCGAAGCAGGCGATTGCCAACTTGGCGCAAGCCTTAAATGATAGACCCGACTTACAACTGGAGATCACTGGTTGGGCTGGTGTTGACGTCGACGCTGAAGGCTTACGCGTGCAAGCGCTGCAAAATAAGATGCAACAATTGAAGGCAGAAGAATTAGGTGAAAAAGCGGAATCGGTTAATTCGGAGTCAGAAGTGCGTATCAGCGAAGCTGAAAAACCTGCTTTATTGACCCAAGTTTATAAAAAAGAAAAATTCCCCAAACCGAAAAATGCACTGGGTTTCAATAAATCCTTACCTGTTGAAGAAATGGAAAAACTGCTGCTTGCCAATACGGCGATTGGTGATGAGCAATTGCAAGCTTTGGCCATGGCGCGCGCGCAGCGGGTTAAAAATGCGCTGAAAGACGCAGGCGTGGATGATGCACGGATGTTTATTACCAAGGCGAAAATCAATGCGACCGCGGCAGATGCGCAAGCAGACCAAGGCCGTGTTTCGCGGGTGAATTTTAAACTAAAGTAACGGGTATTGCTCTGTAGTCATTTACATATAATTGTTTGGATTAAATACATCTTGTTTTTTAGTTCTTTTGTATTTTGTTTGTACCAGCGTCTACTGCTGAAGGTGGCATGTTGATTTCGTATTTTGCGGTTTCTGCGATGGCAGCAACGACGGATTTTTCAGCTACCTTGGCGGGTTTAGACGCCGCGCAACTAAAGCGGCTGGCGGCTATTCAAAATTCACTGCGCCGCACACAGTTTTTATCGGCACGGCATCTCGCGCAGCAATTACTGCAACTGAGTCAAACTTCTTCCGTTTTGTCGCAACACGAAAATGGTCGTCCGTGGGCACCGGCTTGGTCCCATACGATGGGATTATCGTGGAGTCATGGCGCACAATTTTGTGCCGCCGCCCTCGGGCAAGGGCGTGTTGGCATTGATATCGAGACGATGCGCCCCCGCAAACAGTGCTTATCGATTGCCGAGCGGTATTTTGATCCGCGCGAAACGGCTTGGCTGGCTAGTTTGGCGGCTGATCAGCAACAGCAGGCATTTTTTATGCTGTGGGTCGCTAAGGAAGCGCTGCTGAAAGCCTTGGGAACGGGCATAGTAGGGGGCTTAGCTCGCTTTGTGCTACTGAACACTAGCACTGGCTGGTGCTGCGAAACTTCTGATGCCTTGGATTGGTTCGTCAGTGTTTGGCAAATTCGTCCGAATGTCATATTGGCGCTCGCCAGTGATACTCCGCAACAATGGCAATACCCAGCAGTAATGCAAGTAGATCATCAAGATTGGCAACTGATTTTGAAAATTTAATTAGGCTTGATTTGCGCGTCTTGTTTGCATAGTGCTTGCGCAGTGCTTTGTGGCTTACAAATATTAGCCATGATGTCTGTATATCCGATGAATTCCCTTGCTTTTTTCTCCATTCCTTACATACTAGGGCATTGTTTAGCTGTTTTTGGGCTGTTTTCGGCTATTTTTTAGTGTTTTAGTAAGAATTCTGTGCAACGAGGTGGTGCGTGAGGTATTTTCGTCTTTGCTTGAGTGGCTTACTCTGCGGGTGGCTGAGTAGTGCACAGGCGGCCGATTTGACACTGTACTTGGGCGATAATCCGCCGTTTAATTCATTTGTCGCCCATCGTCCCGAAGGTATGGCAGTCGAAGTCATGACCGAGGTTCTCAAGCGCAGTCAACTCAGCGCCGAGAATAAAGATTTTCCGTGGGCTCGTGCGCTCACTACCGTGCAAATGATGCCTAATCATTGTGCTTATACTGTGGGGCGTATTCCTGAGCGCGAAGCCAAATTTCATTGGCTGGGCCCGATTGCAACGGTGCAAGGAACCTTGTTTGGCTTGCGCGAGCGGCAATTGCAAATTCGGAGTTTAGAAGACGCGAGAAAATATCGGATTGGCGATCTTCGCCAAGGCGCCAATGCGATATTTTTAGAGAGCAAAGGTTTTGTGATTGATTACGCCAATACCGAAGACCAAAACTTGCGCAAATTACTGGTGGGGCACATCGACCTTTATCCCGGTACGCCATACAGTGCGCGTGAAATCGTGCAACGTTTAAAAATCGACCCGCAGCGAGTGCAAGCCTTATATGTTTTCAATCAGATCGACCTTTACTTAGCCTGCAATTTGCAAACACCGTCCGCAACGCTGGCCAAGCTCACCAGTGCATTTGAAAGTATGCGCGCGGATAAAACGCTGCAAAAAATCAGCGCGCAGTACGAAGCACGCTTTGCGCTAACCAATTAATTTGCTGATTACAGCAGCACGACCCCCGGTAGCGTTTGCACACTCACATTGCGCATAATTTCTACAAAGTCGGCCATATAGGCGGTGCTGATGCGGTCTGTCGGCAGCGCAGCATGCAATTCAGATGTGAGCCCATATTCGGTAATCGGTTTGGCAACCACATAACCGCGTTCCAAATAATGCTGTACGCTCCAGCGAGGCAACGCCGCAACGCCGCGGCGACTCGCCACCAATTGCAACATCGCTACTGTTAGCTCAGTGGGGCGACGTTTTGGATTGACACCTGCTGGCTTTAATACTTTGCGCAGCAAATCAAGCATTTCATCCGGCACCGGATAAGTAATCAACGTTTCGTCGGCAAAATCAGCCGCATCCAAATACGGTTTGTTTGCAAGCGCATGCTCAGACGCCAGTAACGCCACCATATCGTAGCTAAATAGCGGCAGGTGGCTCAAACCCACCATCGGCTCGACTTCCGAAACAATCGCCAAATCGGCGCGATCTTCAAACAGTAGTTGCACTGGATCGGCATGAAAGCCCGACACAATATCCAACTCCACCTCGGGCCAGTGGCTGCGAAATTGATCCATCGCCGGCATCAGCCAATCAAAGCAGGTATGGCATTCAACGGCGATGCGCAATTGCCCTGCTTGACCTTCACGCAGCCGGGCAATATCGCGCTCGGCACTGGCAATTGCAGGCAACACCTCTTGCGCCAACTGCGCGAGCTTTTCACCCGCCGCGGTGAGCTTGAGCGGCGAGGATTTACGCGCAAATAATGGCATGCCGTAGTGGTCTTCGAGCAAGCGGATTTGGTGCGACAAGGCCGATTGCGTTAAATACAGGCGTTCCGCCGCGCGCGTTAAGCTGCCGCTGTCTTGAATCGCGAGGATGGTTTTCAGGTGGCGCAGCTCTAAAAGCGATTGCATTAATTTTTCTCATGCTTTTTGTGAAAATAATGAACTGTAATCATATCGCTCGGAGCCGTATCATGCAAACACTATTCATGGAAAAGGATGTTTGCAATGACAGTAATTCATAATGTAACGGTACCTCAAAATGTAAAAACACATATTTTAGGATTTCCGCGTATCGGTGCGCAGCGCGAGTTGAAATTCGCCACCGAAAAATTCTGGCGCGGTGAAATCACGGAAGCCGAGTTGGTGAATGTCGGCCAAACGCTGCGCCGCCGCCATTGGGCTTGGCAAGCTGAGGCAGGCTTGGATTTTGTCACCGTGGGCGACTTTGCCTGGTACGACCAGATTTTGAATGCCGCGGCCTTGTTGGGTTGCTTACCCGCGCGCTTTGGTTTTGACGCCAAGCGGTTAACGCTCGCGCAATATTTTGAATTGGCGCGCGGTAATGCGGCGCAGCCTGCGCTGGAAATGACCAAGTATTTCGATACCAATTATCACTATCTGGTGCCCGAGTTATCGTCAGAAACGACGTTTGATGGCGGCGTCGAATGGTTTTTTCATGAAATCGATGACGCGCAAACCCAAGGCCATGCGGTCAAAGCGGTATTGCCCGGTCCATTGACCTTCTTGTGGCTGGCAAAGTCAAAACAGCTGGGGTATAGCAAGCTAGATCATTTGCCTAAATTACTGGATAGATATACCCAAGTGCTGCAAAAGCTGGCCGCTAAAGGCGTTAAGCAGATTCAATTGGATGAACCGATTTTGGGCTTGGAATTACCAACTGAATGGATTGCTGCATTTGCGCCTACCTATCAAGCTTTGGCGGGTCATGGCCTCAATGTGTTAGTTGCGACTTATTTTGATTCGGTAGAAAGCCATGCGCAGCTTTTGGCTGATTTGCCGGTGGCGGGCGTGCATTTAGACTTGGTCCGCGCACCGGAGCAATTGCCAGCGTTTATCGCACTTTGGCCAAGAAATAAAATTTTGTCTCTCGGCGTCATTGATGGCCGCAATATTTGGGCTGCTGATTTAGGTAAGGTATTGGTGACAATCCAAGAGGTTAAAACGCTTTTAGGGCAATACCTCTGGATTGCACCGTCGTGCTCCTTACTGCATACACCGGTGGATTTGGCGCAAGAAACGCAACTAGATACAGAACTGAAATCTTGGCTGGCGTTTGCCAAACAAAAACTCGCTGAAATCAGCGTATTAAAGCGCGCGCTGAATGGTGAAGCTGTGGCAGCTGAGTTAGCGGCTAATGCCGTAGCGCAAGCCCATCGTCGCAGTTCGCCACGAATTCACAACCCCGCTGTCGCCGCTCGTTTAGCTGCATTGCCGAGCGATGCCGACCAACGTATTTCGCCGTTTGCAATTCGCCAAGCCGCGCAGCGTGCTCGCTTTAACTTGCCACTATTGCCGACCACGACGATTGGCTCGTTCCCGCAAACTAGCGAAATTCGCGCTGCACGTGCTGCATTTAAACAAGGCAAGTTAAGCGCAGCGGATTACGATGCGGCGATGAAAGCTGAAATCGCTTTAGTCGTGCGCAAACAAGATGAACTTGGTATTGATGTTCCTGTGCATGGCGAAGCCGAGCGTAATGATATGGTCGAGTATTTTGGTGAGCAATTAGCTGGATTTGCTTTTACGCAATTTGGCTGGGTGCAAAGCTACGGCAGTCGTTGTGTCAAACCGCCCGTGCTGTTTGGCGATGTCAGCCGCCCACAGCCGATGACGGTGGCGTGGAGTAGCTACGCGCAAAGTCTGACTGCCAAGCCGATGAAAGGCATGTTGACTGGGCCTGTGACAATTTTGCAATGGTCGTTCGTGCGCGACGATCAGCCGCGCTCGCTGACTTGCCAGCAAATCGCGTTGGCGATTCGCGATGAAGTGGTGGATTTGGAAAACGCGGGCATTGGCATTATTCAAATCGACGAGCCAGCGTTTCGTGAAGGCTTGCCCTTAAAACAATCGCACTGGGCCGCTTATTTGGCGTGGGCGGGCGAAGCTTTCCGAATTTCGGCATCGGGCGTCGCCAACGACACGCAAATTCACACACATATGTGCTATTCGGAGTTCAACGACATTTTGCCGGAAATCGCAGCGATGGACGCCGATGTGATTACGATTGAAACCAGTCGGTCGGATATGGAGCTATTGGAAGCTTTTGGTGAATTTAAGTACCCGAACGAAATTGGCCCAGGGGTCTACGATATTCATAGCCCACGCGTGCCGACAGTGAATGAAATGCTGCGGTTGATTGCCAAGGCTCTCGACGTAGTGCCCGCTGATCGTTTATGGATCAATCCTGATTGCGGTTTGAAAACGCGTGCTTGGCCAGAAACAGAGGCCGCTTTAGTCAATATGTTGCAGGCGACGCAGACTGCACGCAGCGCGCTGGCGGAAGGCAAAGCACTCGTCATCGAGAGTCGCAAGCAAGACCCGGTGATTGCGCATGGTGCAGGATGTGCATGTCATTAAACTTGTGATTTGCTGAATTGGTGCTTGCAGTTATAATCGAAAAGTGAGTTAACTTTATTGGATTGATCAATGCAAGCACCAGCGCAGCCCGATAACGAAGCGCTTCGAATTGAAACTTTGCGGCAATTTTTGATTTTGGACACGCCCGCTGAATCGCGTTTTGATAATCTAACCAAAGCTGCTGCGAGTTTTTTTCGGGTACAAATTGCAGTGGTCAGTTTGGTCGATACCAATCGGCAATGGTTTAAATCGATTTGCGGCTTGGATGCGAAGGAAACGCCGCGCGATATCTCATTCTGCGGTCATGCGATTTTGCAAAATGAAGTGATGGTCATCAACGATGCATTAGCAGATGAACGCTTTGCCGATAATCCTTTGGTGACTGGCGAACCGCATATCCGGTTTTATGCTGGTGCACCGCTGACGGTGAGCAATGGCGTGAATGTGGGCACTTTGTGTTTGATTGATCGCAGCCCGCGCGATATGACTGCACAAGAAGTTGAAATGCTGCTGGATATGGCCAAAGTGGTGGTCGGCGAAATTGAAAAAACACCTGCCATTTTGCAAAAATAAGTGTTGGATTAAAAAACCGCAGCCAAATGCTGCGGTTTTTTTTATGGCTAAGCAATTGACGGTGTGAATCAGCGCGCGCCGTACACCATCCGTTCGGCAAAACCGCGCCGCAGCCAACTGCATTGATCCATTGCTAGCAAACCCAAGCTACGCGCGTGTTTGAGCGGCAGCGCGGATGAATCAAATAGGGTAATCAAGCTATCGGTCACGGCAGTAACGAGGCCCGCGTCGCGCGCTCGGAGTTTGGCGTAGCGCGCTAAGCTCGTCGCTTCACCGAGTTCGCGCGCAGGCGTAGCGGCCAAGACATCGGCGAGCGTTGCCGCATCGCGTAAACCTAAATTCAAGCCTTGTCCTGCGACCGGATGCAAAGTTTGCGCAGCATTGCCAATTAACACGACACGTTGGCCTACCACGGAGTTGACCGTTTTTAGGGACAGCGGCCAGCTAGCTCGACCGTTGACTGCTGTAAAGCCAGTGACGCGGCCAGCAAAACGCTGCTCCACTTCAGCGATAAAATTGGCATCCGATAAGGTTAAGCGCGAAGCTGCTTGCTCGGGTGTTTGCGTCCAGACCAAGGTGTAATCATTACCCGTAGGGAGTAATGCCAGCGGGCCATCATCTGCAAAGCGTTCAAAGGCAATACCTTGGTGTGGATGCTTGGGAGTCAACGTCGCCAACACCGCGTGTTGTTCGTAGGACTTGACGGTTTGCTGGATGTCGTTGAGTTGAGCCAGTAAATGTCCGCCATCCGCCAGAATCACCAGGCGGCACGATATTTGCTGCTCGCCTAAATCAGTTTCTAGCGTCAAATGAGCAAAGCGCGCCAAACGCTGAATCTGCGTCACTTTTGCGCCCAGCGCCAAGCGTACCGTATTATGGCTGAGTTGATCGAAGGCGTATTGCGCCAGCTTTTCGTACTTCACCACCGAGCCGAGCATCGGTAAATCAAGTTCCGCGGCGTTGAGCTCAGTGCGCCCCAACGTTCCCGCTTGCGAGACATGCACTCGCGTAATCGGCGTAGCGCCCAGCGATTCATCCCATAAACCATTGGCTGCTAAGGTTTGTGAGCTGGCGTAGGCAATGGCCAAGGCGCGCGGATCGTTGCCCACGCTATGTTTGGCTTCGACCAAGAGCGCATCATGACCACTACTGACCAAACGCTGCGCCAGCAGCGCCCCAACCGGGCCGCCACCAACGATCACAATATCAACGTGTTGCGGGAGTTTGCTGACGAGCATGAGATTCCTGTATTGCCAATTGCAAGATGAAGGCTTAATTCTACCCGCTCTGGCTTAGGCGGGCGCTGAAAAACGCGGTGTTGCCGATTAATAACTGAAAAGGCCTGCGATGAATAATATGATAATTTCAACCAGCGGCATTAAAGCAAGCGCAAATAAATAAAGTGTTTCTCTATTTTTTGCTTCGAAAAACACACCCAGTATGATCGCAATGATTATCGTTGATAACCACATAGCGAAAAATATTGCTGAGATGCTGTTATAGGCTTCAGCGGCTTGAAAATCGCCGCTTGAGCCTGTTTTGTAGTCAAAAAGCTTACCTGCGTACCAATGCAAATACCAACTTATACTAATGAGGCATGCTTGAAGTAAAAGCAAAATCCAGGTGCAGTATTGAGCAAGCTGTGGCTTGATTTTTGGTATTTTCATAGGGCTAGCTTGGGTTTACTTCGCCATTATCGCTTCAATCTCAGCCACCGTTTTCGGGCAATCACGAGTCAGATTTTCATAGCCGTTGTCTGTGACTAAAACATCATCTTCAATACGGATGCCGATGTTTTCGAATTCTTTTGGCACATTGGCGGCAGGGCGGATGTAAAAGCCCGGTTCAACGGTCATCACCATACCCGCTTGCAGCTTGCGCCATTCGCCATCGATTTTGTACGCGCCGCAATCGTGGACGTCCAAACCCATCCAGTGACCGGTGCGGTGCATGTAAAATTGGCGATACGTTTCTTTTTCCAGTACTTCATCGAGCGAACCAGTCAGTAGTTTTAGGTCAAGCATACCTTGTGCTAATACACGAACCGCTGCGTCGTGCGGTGCATTCCATGTGCTGCCGGGGAAAATCGTTGCCAATGCCGCTTCTTGTGCGGCGAGCGTGATGTCATAAACGGCGCGTTGTGCTGGCGTGAATTTACCGTTCACGGGGAAGGTACGCGTGATGTCGCTGGCGTAACCGGCGATTTCGCAGCCAGCGTCGATGAGTAGTAAATCGCCATCGTTCATGCGGGCATTGTTTTCGCCATAATGCAGCACACAGCTATTGGCACCGCTGGCGACGATGCTGCTATAGGCGGGGAAGCGGCTGCCTTGGCGGTAATAGTCGTGCAGCATTTCGGCTTCGACTTGATATTCCATTTGGCCGGCTTGAGCAAACTTCATGGCACGTATATGCGCCTGTGCGTTAATTTTTCCTGCTTTACGCAAGATACCTATTTCATAGTTGTCTTTGAGAAGACGCATTTCGTCTAGCGCACTGCGCACGTCGAGTACTGCTGTTGGGGCTGCAACGCCAGTGCGAGCGAGGGCGCGCACATCGCTCAACCAGCGATTCACGCGGCGATCCCAGCGCATTTCTTTGGCGAGCGGATAATAGATACGCGGCTGATTTTTCAGCATGTCGACGATGCGCTTATCTAGCTCTTCAATTGGATACGCAGCATCAAAACCAAATTGTGCCGCGGCAGCGGCAGGGCCATAGCGGTAGCCATCCCAGATTTCGCGCTCAATGTCTTTATCTCGGCAGAACAGGATGTTTTCGACTTTATCGTTGCCAATGATTTGGACAAAAACTGCATCAGGCTCGGTGAAGCCGGTTAAATAGTAAAAGCCAGAATCAAAGCGAAACGGATAGGTGCTGTCGGCATTGCGGATGATTTCTTGTGTCGTTGGCACAATCACAATCCCCGGCTCTAAACGGGCGGCGAGGGAGGCACGGCGAGCGGTGCAAGCGGCGATTAATTCAGATGGGGTGAGTTCTGACATGGAAACTCCGAATCGTAAATGTCGGGCGAAAAACACCGCGAATATGGTTAACGGTGGTAAGTAGCGAAATTATACGGCCGCCCGATGCAGCGGCGGCCGTGATTTTTACCCTCGATTTCCCTAGGGTGCTGTTGCACACCCTGAGGGTGTTTTTAAAACGCGCTAGATAAGCCTTTATTTTTTCAGTTTGCTAAAGCGTGCGGTGTTTTCTACCCCTTCGGCGTATTTTTCCAGCTGATCGCCCACCTTGGCGTCGATTTGGTCAAGCCGATCTTGTGGGCTAGGGTGCGTGCTAAAAAAGAGCGCAACAGCGGTGTCGCTTGGGCTAACGTTGCCTAGTGTTTGTAGCACACTGACCATTGCGTATGGGTTGTAGCCGGCGCGTGCAGCGAGCACCATACCGCCGATGTCGGCTTGGTATTCTGCGTCCTTGGAGAGGCCTTTGATATAAAAACCCTCAGTCGTGGCTTTGGCGGCTTTGCGGCCTAATTCTTTTCCGCCACCTTTGACCTTGTTGTTGACGCCGAGTACCAATAATTCTTCATAAATCGCGCCGCGATTGGTGCTTTTGATGGCTTCGATTTGGTCTTTTTTGAGTACATGGGTAATTTCATGCCCCAAAATTGCGGCGAGTTCGGCTTCGCTACGAATATGGTCCCATAGCCCACGGGTAATTAAGATGTAACCGCCGGGAGCGGCAAACGCGTTGATATTCGGGCTGTCCATCACGCCAAAACGCCAGCCTAAATTCGGCTGTTCCGATTGCGCCGCGACCCACATACCGACTTGATTGACGTATTTTTGTAGCGCAGGGTCTTTGACCAACGGAGCTGCGCCAAGCAAAGTCGCCATCACGCCTTGCCCCATGACAATTTCTTGCTGTGGGGTAATGGTTTTATTGGCTTCGACGGTGTTATTGAGGATTTTACCGACTGATTCGATATTTTCTGTGGTCAGTAATTTGCCCAAGTCAAGTGCATGCGCTGGCACGGCCAATAGGCTGCTGACTAGCAAGAGGCGGAGTGAGTAGCGGATCATGGGCGTCTCCCGTTGCTTGGTGCGCTGGTGGCGGAACTGGTGCTGGTGGTGAGTGCGGCGACGTCTTGCGGAATTAATTTGGCTTGTACGGCGGCGCGAGTGGCTTCACTTTGCGTGCTGGCGTAGCTATCCATTTTTTCTACCTCAGCGGGGTTGGGTTCGGCTTGCCGAATTTGTTCAGCTGATAGTCCTTTAACCCCTGTTGTTACGGTTTGGCCAGAAGACCCCGTTTTGATGACATTACCCAGTGCGAGGCTGCTGCTATTGGTGCCGCCGCCACTGGTGCGTACATTCAGTAGTTTAATCCAGCCTACCTGACCATTGGCAGCTTTGACTTGCATCCAAGCGCCTTTATTGGCTTGGATTTCAATCGGCGTATTGGCGGCAATCGGCGCGATGACGGCCGCATCGAGAAACGGTTTGTCGCGTAAATCTGTTTTGCGTACTACGGTACCCGATTGGGCTAAAACACTGCTACTGACTAAAACAAATGCGAGGGGAAGAAGCGGCCTCATTGGTTTTTCTCCTGAGGTTCAAAGAGTTGTACAGCTTGTTCACGGCCTTTCACAGTATGGCTGCCGTGTTCAATAAAGTTGAAATGTTCTGCGCAAGCGGCGCGAGTGCTGTCAGATACCAAGATTCGTGCTTTGCCTTTGGTTAGCCCTTCAATCCGTGAGGATAAATTCACTGTGTCACCAATCACAGTGTAATCGAGCCGCGACTCGGAGCCGATAAAACCCACTACGGCTGAACCGGTGTGAATGCCAATTCCGACATCAAAATGAGCATTTAAATCTTTCAACTCGAGTTTGAATTGTTCTAAAGCTTGTGACATTTCGAGTGCGGCTTCAATCGCGTGTCGGGCATGCTCTGGATCGTTCGCGGGCGCGCCCCAAAAGGCCATGATGGCATCGCCAATGAACTTGTCCAAAGTGCCGCCGTGTTTGAAAATAATTTCCACCTGCAAGGTGAAGTAGCGATTGAGTAGTTGGACAATATACGCAGCATCGTGGCTTTCGGAAAGGGTAGTAAAACCACGAATGTCAGAGAATAAGACAGTGATTTCGCGTGCTTCAGCCGGTTTATGCAGATCAATTTCGCCACTGGAAATCAGTTCACCAACGACGCGTGAATCCAAAAAGCGTGAAAACAGTGCAATCGCGTGCTCACGCGTGGCTTTTTCGGCCAAATACGACACCAGCGCCGCCACCCAGAAATACAGCCACGCCCAAGCGATCGCCGAGGCGAGCGGTAAGAAATAATAGTGTTTAAGCCCCAACCACATACTCAGTGCCGCCAGCAGCGATATACCCAGCATGCTTGCCGCTAGTGTCATCGTGTTGAGATTAATTGCAAAGCCCCACGCCAATAGACTGCACAACAGCAGCGCTACTACGATGAAGTAAATACGCGGTACATCGCGCAGCCAATCACCGTGTTTGCGGTTATCAATCGCCGTGGCAAGGATTTCTACACCAGGGTAAAGCTGACCCATCGAAGTTGGGCGTAGGTCTTGTAGTCCGGGAGCAGCCGTGCCAATAATCACAATCTTATTGCTGAATTCATTAGCGGGACGATTTGATTGTTCGCTATTGGCGGCGAGGTAAACATCTGAAAATGGAATATGCTGCCTACCTGTTTGCCAGTTCAGGCGAGTTCGCTCAGCATCATGTTTTGGCCAGTTAAAATCACGAGCGAGTTTGTCTGGTAAGGATGGAATTAGCCAACCATCGACATTTGCATGAGCCAGATAATAGCGACCTATTCCATCGCTATCGGCATTGAAATTAATCAGCCCACCTTGCCATTTTTCTTGCTGGATTACATTAGGTAGCAGGAGTGTTGCTCTGGCTGCCTTGTTAGCGTTCGGATTTGGCAATATACCTAGTGACTTTGGTAAGTCGGCAAGTTTCTTGCCATCGCCATCGGGTAATTTTTGATAGGGGAAATAGACATTTTTTAAGTCAGCAATTGATTGTTGCAGAATCTGGTCGTGTTCAGGTCGAAAGGTGTCTGGTTCGTTAAATAAAATATCAAATACAATTGCTTTGGGGTTTTGTGCTGCGATGTATTGCACCATTTCACCATGAATCGAACGCGGCCAAGGCCAACTACCGCTCTCTGCTTTTTCGTTCATTTCTTCCAAGCTTTTTTGGTCAATATCGATGATGATAATGTCGTTGCTGGCAGGGCGAGATTGCGCCAGCTGGCGCTGCAATACGTCGCCAAAACGCTGATCAATAATAAGTCCGATATTCAGCCAAGCAAAATCGAGTGCAATCAAGCCGATGATGATGGCTAATAAAGTGGAGTAGGATAATTTTCGCAACATACGGCGACCTAATACAGTGAAGTCTCTTTATAGCGCGAAGATTCAAATGAAAAAAGAGGTAAAGCAGTGCTTTACCTCTTTTTTGTGAGCGGGTTGCTATCTTAGCGGGTTGCTGCTTTCGCGATTAAAACGCAGGAACAACTGCACCTTTGTATTTTTCTAAGATAAATTTCTTAGTTTCTGGGCTTTGCAAAGCGGCGCTCAGTTTTTTCAGTGCGGCGCTGTCTTTGTTATCAGGGCGAGCCACCAAGATGTTGACGTACGGTGAATCGTTACCTTCGATAATCAACGCATCTTTGCTTGGGTTGAGTTTTGCTTCCAAGGCGTAATTGGTGTTGATCAGTGCTACATCAACTTGACCCAATACGCGTGGCAAAGTCGCCGCTTCGAGTTCGCGGATTTTGAGTTTTTTCGGGTTTTCCGCGATGTCTTTGCTGGTGGCCAAGATGTTTTTATTGTCTTTCAGTTTGATCACACCGGCTTTGTCGAGCAAGAGCAAGGCACGGCCGCCATTGGTAGCATCATTCGGAATCGCAACCGTTGCGCCTTCTTTTAAGTCAGCCAGTTTTTTTACTTTAGTTGAGTACGCGCCAAATGGCTCGATATGCACGCCCGCTACGCTGACTAAATTCGTGCCTTTGCCTTTGTTGAATTCACCAAGGTAAGGTTGGTGCTGAAAGAAGTTCGCGTCGAGTTTTTTCTCTGCGACTTGCACATTAGGTTGTACGTAATCAGTAAACACCTTGATTTGCAAATCGACACCTTGTTTGCTCAGTGCTGGTTTTACAAATTCTAGAATCTCGGCGTGCGGTATCGCGGTGGCACCGATGGTGAGTTTTTCAGCAGCGTGAGCAGAGAAAGCAAGTGCGGCGAGGGCAATGGCGGTTAGTGTTTTTTTCATCATGGCGTCCTTGTGGGATGAATTGAATAGTTCAGGATGGATTGTCCTGAATTTTATAGCGCAGCGGGATCAGGGTTTTCCACCGCTGCGCATCTAGGGATGTATATTACGGTTATTTAGCGCTAATTTTATAGATTAAATAGAGCTAAATAAATTCACTTGAGTTTATTTGCGGCTGAAATGGATCACTAAGCGATCACCGATCATTTGTAGTACTTGTACCAAAACCAGTAATAGCAGCACGGTAACGATCATCACGTCAGTTTGAAAGCGCTGATAGCCAAAGCGAATCGCTAAATCTCCCAAGCCACCGCCGCCAATCACGCCTGACATTGCGGCATACGAAACCAAGGTAATCGCGGTCACCGTCACCGCGGCCATCATGCCCGGCATTGCTTCAGGAAGTAAGGCTTTAAAAACAATCTGGCTGGTGCTGGCTCCCATTGCTTGGGTGGCTTCGATAATGCCGCGATCGACTTCGCGCAATGCGGTTTCAACCAAGCGGGCAAAAAATGGCGTTGCGCCCACCACCAACGGCGGAATTGCGCCGGCGACACCCAGCGAGGTGCCTGTGAGCAAGACTGTGAATGGAATCATGATAATCAGTAAAATCACGAATGGCACCGAGCGCAGGATATTCACGATGAATGACAAAATTCCATAAACATAAGGCTGCTCCAGCAATTGCCGTTTGCTAGTTAGAAACAACAAAATGCCTAGAGGCAGTCCCAGTATTAATGTAAACAGCAGTGATCCGCCGAGCATTGTTAGCGTATCGAGCGTAGCAAGGCCGATTTCTGCCCAATCAATATTGCTAAAAAAATCATTTAGCATGCGCGTAACTCCTCAAAATCAATCCCTTCTGCTGTAAATCGCGCTAAGCAAGCGGCAATATTGGCATCCTCCCCAGTAAACGCAAGGGTTAGCTGGCCGCATGCCGTGCCTTTGATGCGTTCAATACGTCCTGCCAGAATCGAAAAATCAATCCCAAAATCGCGTGCCATATCGCCGAGTAAGGATTTGTAGGTCGATTCGCCAATAAAGGTAAGCCGTACGATCTTG
Organism: Deefgea chitinilytica; assembly: GCF_016881405.1. Taxonomy (GTDB): domain Bacteria; phylum Pseudomonadota; class Gammaproteobacteria; order Burkholderiales; family Chitinibacteraceae; genus Deefgea; species Deefgea chitinilytica. The sequence continues at coordinate 431,465 of NZ_WOFE01000002.1, read as the reverse complement.
CCGGGCACATGATTGAAGTCTTCAAATTGGCGATTTTCATCGATGTGCTCGCTTTCAAATACAAAGCGCCGTGAGGTTGGGTGTTTGGGATGCAAAAAGACTTGCGTTACAGGCCCCATTTCAACAATTTCACCACCATCAATTACCGCTACGCGATCACATACGGTACGAATCACGTCCATTTCATGCGTAATCAGCACGATGGTCAGATTGAGTTTTTGATTGATTTCGAGTAGTAGTTGCAACACCGATTGGGTTGTTTGTGGATCGAGGGCGCTAGTGGCCTCGTCGCACAGTAGTAATTTGGGATTATTTGCTAGTGCCCGCGCAATACCGACACGTTGCTTTTGTCCGCCAGAGAGCTGGGCCGGATATTTATCCGCGTGATCGGATAGCCCGACCAGTTCAAGCAATTCAGCAACGCGGCGTTGAATCGCGGCTTTATCTAATACACCTGCGACTTGCAGTGGAAAGGCTACGTTGTTGGCCACGGTTTTGGCCGAAAGCAGATTGAAATGCTGAAAAATCATGCCAATTTTTTGCCGCTCCAAGCGTAAATCACTGTTGGAGAGCGTTGTAATCTCTGTGCCGTCGACGAAGACCGAGCCGCCAGTGGGGCGTTCTAAGAGATTAATCAAGCGAATTAGTGTTGATTTTCCCGCACCAGAATGGCCAATCACACCGAAAATCTCGCCAGCGTTGATCGTAAGATCAATCCGTTTCAGCGCAGGGATTTCTCGGCCATCGACGCGATAAAATTTACTTAAATTTTTGAGTTGAATCATGTGCAGACCTAAAGGCCGAATGAAGATCGAATACCGACAGTATTCATTAAGCATATTCAATGCGGCAAGGTAAATATGTGGGCTTGTATCGGCGCGACAAACTACACAGGATTGTGTAGTCTGACAATTGCTAGATGTGCTAACTAGCAAGGATTTGTCCGCATTTTGCGCTGCAAATATTGATCCTGCTCCTGTATGAATTTTGCTGAGCATCGAGCCTGATTGGTAAATTATTGCTCAATTTCTCGCCTTTATCGGCGGTAGTCACTAAATTGAATGGCTGCGCTGTGTGGTTTATTGCACTTGGTTTTGGAGTTGGAATGTCTAATCGTACGATTAATTTTTTACGTATTGCGATGGTGATCTTGATGCTGCTCTCGATGGGCTTATTGATATGGCAGCATTTTGGAATGAGCCGTGTGTTGCGGATTGATACGCAGACACCGTATCAAATCACCGCGCTTGATGATCGATCACAAGGCGGTGCCAGTGTGGCGAAGTTTGCAAGAAACCAAGGCGCGCTGCAGTTGCAATGCGATTTACAAAAGAATCAATACGAATGGCCGTTTTGTGAAATGAGCATTGCGCTTTCGAATACGGCGCAAGGTGTTGATTTGTCAAAGTTTGACCGAGTTGTGTTTGATATGGATTTGAGAGGGCCTGAATTTAAGAAAGTACGCGTTTATTTACGCAATTTTGAAGCCGACATTTCAAAATTAGACGACCCCTTATCCAGTAAAGTCAACGAATTAGAATTTGCACCGCCGAAGGGCGAGGCGTTTAGCGTGCCTTTGAAGTATTTTCGCGTGGCATCTTGGTGGGTTGACGACCGAGATGTACCGATTTTTAGCAGTGATATGCGTTTGGACAATGTGACGCAGATCGAGATTGCTACGCCGGGTAAGGTGCAAACAGGACTGCACCAGATCGAAATGCGAGCCTTGGAGTTTCATGGTAAATGGTTGAGTTTGACGCAGGTTTTGACGCTGATCGTCGCGGCATGGTTGATTTTTTGTTTTGTTTGGTTGTTTATGGAGCTACTGGCTTATCGGGAGCGAGATCAAACAAAACGTGCACGCATGCATGAATTGGAAACGATTAATCGGGTGCTGGAAATTCAGGCAGAAGTCTTGAGTAATAAAATCCAGCTCGACCCGCTCACTGGCGCACTCAATCGAGAAGGTTTACGTGATTTTTTACTTCAGCAATGGCAAGGCGAAATGCCGATGTCGGCAGGAATGAGCGTGTTATTTGCTGATTTGGATCATTTTAAGCGGGTGAATGACCATTACGGGCATGCGGTGGGCGACACGGTGTTGCGGCAGTTTGCGCAATTGGTGCTGAGTGAAATTCGTAGTAGTGATGCGTTGGTGCGCTGGGGTGGCGAAGAATTTTTGGTGGTGTGCCCGAATACGGATTTGGCGCAAGCGGCGAAATTAGCAGAGAAATTGCGAGCTAGTGTGGCCAATGCCGCGTGGCCTGATTCGATGACGGTAACCTGTTCGTGTGGCGTAGCGATGCGCGCGCAAGGTGAGGAGTTTAGTTCTTTAATTGAGCGAGCCGATGCCGCTTTGTATCGAGCAAAAGACAATGGCCGTAACCGAGTCGAATTGGGTTGATAGGTATATCCGTCTAGATATTGAAATTGAATAATTAGACGGATATACCTTGCTATTTAAAGTCCAGCTTCGACGAGCATTTCTCGCGTTAGCAAGAATACAAATCCGTCGCCAGATTCAGTAGCAAGCCACACAAACGGTAGCGTTGGGTATTGCGCTTCGAGCTCATCACGGTTGTGACCGATTTCGACGACCAAGACCCCGTGTGGATTTAAGTGTTTGGTGGCCTCGCTCAAAATCCGGCGCGTAATATCAAGTCCGTCTTCACCGCTGCCGAGCGCGAGTTCGGGTTCATGTAAATATTCCGGCGGCAATTCTTCAACGCTGTGGGCATCGACATACGGTGGATTAGAAATAATCAGATCGTAAGTTTCATCAGGAATGGCTTCAAACAAATCTGAATCCAATAAATCGATCCGATCACCCAAGCTGTAGTCAATCACGTTGAGTTCGGCCACATCCAGTGCATCGGGTGATAAATCAACCGCATCGATTGCCGCATCAGGGAAGGCATGCGCCATCAAAATCGCCAAACAACCCGAGCCGGTGCATAAATCAAGTGCGCGATGCACCAGTTCTGGATGTTCAACATAGGGCTCTAAGCCATCGTTAAACAAAATTTCGGCGATAAACGAGCGTGGCACGATGACGCGTTCATCGACATAAAATTTAAACTCACCTAAATACGCTTCTTTGGTTAAGTAAGCAGCGGGTTTGCGAGTGACCACGCGCTCTTGAATCACATCAAGTACTTGGGCGATTTCTTCGGGCAATAAATGCGCGTCAAATACTGGCTCAAGTCGGTCGATGGGGAGTTTAAGCGTCGCTAAAATCAAATAAGCGGCTTCATCCCACGCTTCAGTGGTGCCGTGACCATAAAATAATTCAGCGGTATTAAAACGGCTGACGGCAAAGCGGTGCAGATCACGCACTGTGCGCAGATGTTCACGGGCGATATCGTACATACGGTGGCTCCAAAGAGTGGGTCAGTGAGAGCCGCTAGTTTACTGCGAATGAATGCATTTGCACTGATCTGAGTCGAAATTTGTTGCTGGACGCGTGATGGCGGGTCAATCAATCGACTGAGTATGCAAAATCGCTTGAGCTGGGCTTGCCCTTAAATGCTTGGTTTTATTCTTTATTTTTTCAGTAAATCGCTGCTGCAAGATCAGTGCGTGGTAGGCATAAAGGCCCATTTGGTGTAAAGTGCTGCCTTTAGTTTTTCTGCAGTATTGGAGCGTAATGGGTATCACATTTGCATCACTAGGCTTGGCGCCTGAAGTTTTGAAGGCGGTTGTCGAGCAAGGCTATGAAACCCCGACCGCAATCCAGTCCGAAGCAATTCCAGTGATTCTGGAAGGTAAAGACGTATTGGGCGCTGCCCAAACGGGAACAGGCAAGACCGCCGCGTTTACTTTACCGATTTTGACGCGCATTATTCGCCATGCCAATCATAGCGCCTCACCTGCGCGTCATCCGATTCGTGCTTTGATCCTAGCACCGACGCGTGAGTTAGCCGATCAAGTTTATGCCAACGTGGCCACCTACAGCAAAGGCACTGGTTTGCGTAGCCATGTAGTGTATGGCGGCGTTGATATTAAAGGCCAAATCCCTGCGCTGCGTGAAGGCGTTGAAGTCTTGGTCGCCACGCCTGGTCGTTTGCTTGATCATATTCAGCAAAAATCAATTAATTTATCTCAAGTTGAAATTCTGGTCCTTGATGAAGCCGATCGTATGCTCGATATGGGCTTTATCCTAGATATTCAAACGATTTTCAATTTGTGCACCAATCGCAAGCAAACGCTATTGTTCTCGGCGACGTTTGCACCGGAAATTTTGAAATTGTCTCAGCAGTTTATGCATGAGCCAGTCAAGATTGAAGTAGCGCGTAAAAATTCAGCCAATGAGTCGGTTAAACAAGAATTGCATCCGGTGGAAACTGCGCGTAAACGTGCATTGCTGGCGCATTTGATTCATGTGCATCAAATGACGCAAGTGATCGTGTTTTGTCGTACCAAAGTCGGCACTGATCAAGTGGCGCGTGATTTAAAACGCGCCGGCTTTAGTTGCGAAGCGATTCATGGTGATCGTGATCAACGCTCGCGCACCGAAGCGCTGAATAAATTTAAAGCTGGTGAGATCAAAGTATTGGTCGCAACCGATGTCGCCGCGCGTGGTTTGGATGTGACTGATTTGCCGTTTGTGGTGAATTATGAATTACCAACCACTCCCGAAGACTACGTACACCGGATTGGTCGTACTGGCCGTGCGGGTGCCACGGGTGTGGCGATTTCTTTGGTAGCTCCTGAAGAGGGCAAGGCCTACGAAGGAATTAAAAAGCTGTTGAACCGTGACATGCCTTTGACCCCAGTGCATGGTTTCTCGCCCGGTACGATTCAAGTGATTGACGAGCGCCCAGCGCGTGCTGAGCGCCGTCATCATAGTGAGCAAGATCAAGGGGTAAGGGATTATCAAGGGCGTGATCGTATGCCATCTCGGGCGCAGCGCGAAGCCAGTGAAGTCCCTGCGTTTCCAAACAATTTGCCTAAGTTGCCAAAACGCCCACCACAAATTGCCGCCTTGTTTCAGCCGCCTAAGCGCAGTAAAGCCTAACGTTGGCCACAAAAAATGGACTCTTTGGAGTCCATTTTTTTATGTTGGCGACGGAAAAATTTAAGCCTCAATCATCCGCACTGCTAGCGCGTGCTGGTTGGCTGCAATTTCAATCAGGCGGTCGATATTTGGATGTTTGCCTGGAAAGGCTTGCGCATCCGCGGTGTGTTCTGCATAAATGCGTAAGCCTTTTTGCGCCGCCAAGCTATCAATGGCACCAAATTCTTGAAATAGCGCATGGTATACGCGCACGCTGCCAGCTTGGCCGGGTTTGTTTTCGATGCGCGCGACGATTTGTTCGCCATCCAATAATTCCAATGCTGCGAGATGTTCAATCGTTGGTAATAAAGCCAGCTGTTCGTTGAAATTCATGTTTTCCTCTCTTGTGGTGTCAACGCAAATTGAGTTTGCGACGTTATATCACATAAGTACTCGTGCAAAAGTTTTATGGCAAGGCAAGACAGCGATGCAAGAAAACTTTTGCTGACTTAGTTCAAGCTGCATGGTGTAGTTTGATTTACTTGGAGAATGAAAATGCGTTTATCAATTCAAGCTGGTTTACTCGCGGTAGCTGTGTTGTCGACTTCCGCTGTGTTCGCTGCTGGTCCAACTTGTCCATCTGCAGAGATGAAACCCAAAGGCGATCTCACCAAAGCTGAACATCAAAAAATGTCTGATGCACGCTTTGATCAAATGGACACCAATAAAGACGGTGTGTTGACGGCTCAAGAGCGCCGTGCGGCTCGTGAGTATATGCGAGCAAATTGCCCACATGGTGGTAAAGGCAAGCCAGCGTCAGCGACTGCGGCTGTTAAATAAAGTGAAAAAGGCTTCGAGAAGAAGCCTTTTTTATTATCTCTGCGCCGCTGCCCCCCAAATAAAGGTGAGCGGCATTGCCCCTGCAACGATGCGATTATCGAGTACTTTATGAATACCAAATTCAGTTAAATGGCACTGACGTATTGGTGGGTGCTCATAGAGTTGCTCATCACGGGTAAATAGCGCGTACACATGTGGTGCACGCGTTTGCTGATCATATTTGCTGACTACACCGCTTTCACCGTTATTGAGCTGCACCACTGATCCGGGTGGATAGCTGCCGATGGTTTGCGTAAACAAATTGAGTAGTTTGTCGTCGATGCTGCCGCCGTCACTATTGAGTGAGTTTTGCAATGCCACGTCAGCTGATTGGCTGCTGCGATAGGTGGTATTTGAAAGTAGAGCGCAATAGCGATCGGCGATAGCAATCAGGCGCGCGCCAAATAAAATTTCATCGCCTGCGAGTTTGAGTGGATAGCCGCTACCGTCTGGTGCTTCGTGATGTTGAGAAATGCATTCGAGCCAGATCGCATCTGCCACGCCGGCGCTACGGAGTAATTCACGACTAATCGTTGGATGCTGGCGAATGTGAATCTTTTGTTCATCGGTGAGTGGCGTACTTTGCTGCGACAAGGTGTTTTGCAGCTCATACATGCCGATGTTCATCGTCAGTGCCGCGGCGACAAAATGCCAGCGTTCTTCTTTGCTTTGCCCCAGATTTTGTAAAGCCAAATTGACAATGACGGCCACATTGATCGCGTGGCGAATTGCATACGGTGCATCCAGATCAAGCTGAATCATCGCCAGCGCCACATCAGCGCTTTTTTCACAACTGGCGTAAATATGCGCGACAAGTTCGGTGACTTGTGCAACTACACTGTGTTCGCTCGGTTCGAGCGCCAGTAGCGGCATTAATTGCTGCCGAGCAGCGAGTAAATGCTGCGCGGCAGATAAATGAGTTGGGGGCATGCAATTGGCCGAGAAAGGGCAAAAGCGGTAGTTTAGCGGAATCTAATGCACGGAGAAATGAGGTTTCACCTTAGTTTTATGCAAAATGGATAAATGGCCAAATCGCTCACTCGTCCAAAATTATTCGGCTTCATCCATCCACATTAATTGGATCGCTTCGAGGATTTTCTCGCCGCAATGCTTGGGATCATCATCAAAACCCTCTAGCGCCAGTACCCAATCCCGTAGATCGGTAAAGCGGATGGTTTTTGGATCAACATCTGGAAATTTGTCGGCTAACTCAATCGCGATATCGCGGCTATCAGTCCACTTCATGATTGTTCTCCACTAAGTATTGCTTTGTAGGCTTTTTTAATAAAGGGCTGTATGAATATACTATTGCCGCCTCACGCCTCACGCCTCACGCCTCACGCCTCACGCCTCACGCCTCACGCCTCACGCCTCACGCCTCACGCCTCACGCCTCACGCCTCACGCGTAATTAATGGTGTTCGCGGGCGTGGTTGATGGTGTATTTCGGCAACTCAACCACCAGATCCGTTTCCGCAACTTCGGCTTGGCACGACAGGCGTGAGCAGGCTTCTAGACCCCAAGCTTTATCAAGTTGATCTTCTTCAAGTTCGTCGGCTTCATTTAAGCTGGCAAAGCCTTCGCGCACCAAGACGTGGCAAGTGGTACAGGCACACGATTTTTCACAGGCATGCTCAATTTCGATGTCATTGGCCAGCAGCGCATCGCAAATGGTGGTGCCGGGGGTGACGTCCAATACTGCGCCTTCTGGACACAATACGGGGTGAGGTAAAACGACGATTTGTGTCATCAGAAAATCCTTAAATCTCAGTAATTTTATGGCCAGCCAGTCCGCGTTTGACCGCTGCATTCATGCGGCGGCTCGCAAATTCATCGGTGGCTACATTGAGTTGCTCGGTGGCGGCGATAATCGCATCGGCGTCGCCTGCGGTCGAGGCCGTTTGCACATTCGCAATCGCGGTTTCAATCTGCGCGCGTTCGGCATCGTTCAGTAATTGACCGTCGGTGTCGAGGGCGACAAGTACCGCCGTAACGATACTTTCGGCTTCAACGCGAGCTTCGGCGAGTTTGCGAGCTTGCACATCGACTTGCGCGTGCGTCATTGATTCAGTCAGCATGCGGCTGATTTCATCATCGCCCAAACCATACGATGGTTTCACGGCGATGCTGGCTTCGATGCCGGTCGATTGTTCGCGTGCAGAAACCGATAGCAGACCATCGGCATCGACTTGGAAGGTGACTCGAATTCGCGCAGCACCCGCCACCATCGGCGGAATGCCACGTAATTCGAAGCGCGCCAAGCTACGGCAATCGCTTACCAGTTCACGCTCGCCTTGCAACACATGAATCGCCATCGCCGTTTGGCCGTCTTTAAACGTGGTGAATTCTTGGGCGCGCGCCGTTGGAATCGTGCTATTGCGTGGAATGACTTTTTCGACCAAGCCGCCCATGGTTTCAAGACCGAGTGAGAGTGGAATTACATCCAGTAGTAACCAATCGTCGTCGCCTTTATTGCCCGCCAGCACATTGGCTTGAATCGCAGCGCCAATCGCAACGACTTTATCGGGGTCGAGATTGGTGAGTGGTTCTTGGTTAAATAATTCACGCACCGCTTTGCGCACATGTGGCATCCGCGTTGCGCCACCCACCAATACCACGCCTTTGACGTCTTCGATGTTTAATTTTGCATCGCGCAATGCTTTTTTTACCGGCAACAGCGTTTTGCTGATTTGATGCGCCGTCATTGTGTGAAACTGTTCGGCACTCAGCGTTAGATCAACAATTGCGCCATCGGAGAGCACTGCGGTAATTTGCGTGCTGAGATGATCGGTGAGCGCTTCTTTGGCTTCGCGCGCACGCGTGAGTAGCAGGCGCGTGTCGTTTGGATTCGGGCCGTGAATGCCGGCTTGTTCTAAAATCCAGCAATAAATTCGGTGGTCAAAATCGTCGCCACCGAGTTGCGAATCGCCGGAAGTCGCACGGACTTCAAACACGCCGCGCGTTAGTTCGAGTACCGATACGTCAAACGTGCCGCCGCCCAGATCGTAGATCACATAAGTGCCTTCACTCGCATTATCCAAACCATACGCAATTGCTGCGGCGGTTGGCTCATTGAGCAGGCGCAAAACATTTAGACCCGCCAGCGTTGCGGCGTCTTTGGTGGCTTGGCGTTGCGCGTCGTCGAAATAAGCGGGCACCGTAATCACCGCGCCAACCAGTTCGCCGCCTAGGCTTTCTTCCGCGCGGGTTTTCAGATTCTTGAGGATTTCGCTGGAGACTTCGACGGGGCTTTTAATCCCCGCACGCGTGACGATTTTGAGCATGCCCGGCTCGTCAACAAAGCGATACGGCGTCGCAAGGTCGGCAATATCATTGATGCCACGACCCATAAAACGCTTCACCGAAACCAGCGTATTGCTTGGATCTTCATTTTGCTTTTGCTGTGCGGCATGACCAATCAATAACTCATCGTCCTTGCCGTAATGCACGACCGAAGGCAACAGCGTACGGCCATCATGGTCGGGCAAGCACACCGCGCTGCCGCTTTTAACCGTTGCGACTAATGAATTCGTCGTACCCAAGTCAATGCCCACTGCCAAACGATGTTGATGCGGTGCAGCGGAAAGACCGGGTTCTGAAATTTGCAGCAAAGCCATGTTATATCTCTTTTGTCTTCAACTAAGGGTTACGACCTAATTAAAAAGGGTTTTTAGGGCCTTTCTCTGAACCTAAGTTTGAAGTTTTCTATTTCTTTGGTCGAATCTTGTGTGGGTAGTCGAACTTCTTGTAGTTCTTTCATGATGGCTTCATCAAGTTCACTATTGCCTGTACTTTGAACCATCTTTAATTGTGTAAACTCACATTGCTTAGTTAATTGTCCATCAACAGCAAATTTTATGTTCGAACCTAGGTGCTTTCTAATCGTTGGAAGCTAGGTAATCCGATGCGAAATTTCGCCATTTCTTTTTGTTTGATCTGCAATTGAAATGCAAGCAAATTGAGGAGTTTGTACTCTTTCTGATTTAGGTTTTTCTAGTGCGATTTGAGTCGTATTTGTACAGGCAGACAACAGCAGCCCGATTAAAACGACTATCCGATTGTAAATGCCGCACTTAATACAAAATAGCTTCAATCGCATCCCCAATTTCCTGATCCAGCTTTTCCATAAAACGTAATTTTCGCACGCTCACCGCTGCATTGATATAGTCTTGTTGCGCATCGATTTGCGTGGCGAGTTTGCTCTCTAAGGCTTGCATTTCGGCGCGCATTTCGCTGGCGAGGTTTTCGAGGGCATCTAAATTTTGGCTGGCTTTGGCATCCGCAATCCCTTCGCGCCATTCCATTTGCGCCATCAAAAAGTCCATCGGCATTGCTGTATTGGTTTCTTCTTGCGTATCCACATCGGCCAATTTGAGCAAATAACGCGCCCGAGCGAGGCCTGATTTCAAGGTCTGATACGCTTCATTGATATGGGTGGTGGCTTGCAAACTCATGCGGCGGTCCGCATCACTGGCGGTTGCAAAGCGATCTGGATGATATTGCGCCACGGCATCGCGGTAGCGGGTATCGAGCAATTTGGCATCGATTGCAAACGCGGTGGGCAGGTCAAACAGGTCGAAATGGGATTGGGCGAAATTGATCATGGGTTTTGTGTGAGGAGTGAGGAGTGAGGTGTTAGGTGTTAGGGGTAAGGTGTAAAGGTAGATAAGGTGCGTTTAGGTTTTACACCACACGCCTTACTCCTAACGCCTCACTGGCGCAGCCTTACACACCAAAGCTTTCGCCGCAGCCACATTCATTTTTTACGTTGGGATTATTAAACTTAAACCCTTCGTTGAGGCCTTCTTTGGTGTAATCAAGTTCGGTGCCATCTAAGTAAGCTAACGATTTGGCGTCAGTGTAAATTTTGGTACCAAAGCTTTCAAACACCAGATCGGTATCGCTTTCGACGTCAACAAATTCAAGTTTGTAGGCCATGCCTGAACAACCTGAGGTTTTTACCGCCAAGCGAATGCCAAGGCCTTTGCCGCGTTTCTTGATGAAATTGGCAACGTGATTCGCTGCCGCCTCGCTCAATGTTAGTGCCATTGCAGACTCCAGTAGGTATGGCTCGCTAGGCTTTATTTGGTAATGACTAGCGGGCAATACCTAGATATTAATTGCCGTGTTTTTGCTTGTAATCTTCAACTGCCGCTTTGATGGCGTCTTCGGCCAAAATCGAGCAGTGAATTTTAACCGGCGGCAAAGCGAGCTCTTCGGCGATTTGGGTATTTTTAATCGCTAAAGCTTGGTCTAGCGTTTTGCCTTTGACCCATTCAGTCACTAAGGACGACGATGCAATCGCTGAGCCACAGCCATAGGTTTTGAATTTTGCGTCTTCAATCAGGCCATCGGCACCAACTTTAATCTGCAGTTTCATTACGTCGCCACAGGCAGGCGCGCCGACCATGCCGGTACCCACGGTGTCGTCGCCTTTTTCAAACGCACCCACGTTCCGTGGATTTTCGTAGTGGTCGAGTACTTGTTCGCTATATGCCATTTTAATTCTCCAGTGAGGAGGGAGGTGTGAGGCGTGAGGTGTTGTTCTCATTCGCCGCCCTGCCCAAAAATCCAGTATGGTAAGAAGTGAAGGGGGTTTTACACTTCACCTCTCACGCCTTACCCCTAGCAAATCAATGTGCAGCCCATTCGATGGTGCTGATATCGATGCCTTCTTTATACATATCCCACAATGGCGACAAGGCACGCAGCTTGTCGATCTTGCTTTTGATTAATTCAATCGCAAAATCGATTTCAGCTTCGGTGGTGAAGCGGCCAATCGTGAAGCGAATCGAGCTGTGCGCCAATTCATCAGAGCGGCCTAAAGCGCGCAGCACGTACGATGGCTCAAGCGAAGCAGAGGTACAGGCAGAGCCTGATGAAACCGCCAAGTCTTTGAGTGCCATAATCAGCGATTCGCCTTCAACATAATTGAAACTCACGTTCAAGTTATGCGGAACGCGTTGTTCCATGTCGCCATTCAAATGAGTTTCTTCGATTTCTTTCAAGCCATTCCACAAACGATCTCGCAGTGCGCCGATGCGTTGGTTTTCTTCAACCATGTCTTCACGGGCGATTTTGAACGCTTCGCCCATGCCGACGATTTGATGCGTTGCCAAGGTGCCTGAGCGGAAACCGCGCTCATGACCGCCACCGTGCATTTGCGCTTCCAGGCGAATACGAGGTTTACGGCGAACATACAAAGCACCCATGCCTTTGGGGCCGTAGGTTTTGTGCGCCGAGAAACTCATCAGGTCAACTTTGAGCGTGGATAAATCAATCGCCACTTTGCCAGTCGCTTGCGCACTATCAACGTGGAACACGATGCCACGTTCGCGGCAGATTTCACCAATCGTCGCGATGTCTTGAATCACGCCGATTTCGTTATTCACGAACATGACGGAAATCAAAATCGTGTCTGGGCGGATTGCTGCTTTGAATGCTTCAAGATCGAGCAAGCCGTTTTCTTTGACATCCAAATACGTTGCTTCAAACCCTTCGCGCTCGAGTTCACGCACGGTGTCTAGCGTCGCCTTGTGCTCGGTTTTTACCGTAATGATGTGTTTGCCCTTGGTTTGGTAAAAGTGCGCCGCACCTTTCAAAGCCAAGTTGATCGATTCGGTAGCGCCTGAAGTCCAGACGATTTCTTTTGGATCGCAGTTGACGAGTTTGGCCACTTCCTCACGTGCTTCTTCGACTGCTGCTTCAGACTCCCAGCCATAAGGATGTGAGCGGCTAGCGGGATTACCAAACATTTCGGTGAGGTAAGGAATCATCTTGGCGGCAACGCGCTGATCCACTGGCGTCGTGGCCGAGTAATCAAGATAGATTGGATGTTTTGGATTCATTGTGCTTTTTCCAATTGAATATGTTCCGATTTCAAAATCGTAGGGTAAAGCCCCGTGTCATCAGTGAGTGGCGATGTGGCTAGCACGTTTGTCTTGCAGAACACCGGGTTTATCTGCGCAACGTTTCAGTTTTTTTTGCTGTTTTTCAATCAGTTCGCCCAGCGTCACGTTCGATAAATAGTCATGAATCGTGGTGCTCAGATCGCTCCATAAATCGTGTGTCATACAGCGGCCTTCGTCACGGCAGTTTTCTTTGCCGCCGCACTGTGTGGCATCGATAGGCTCGTCAACTGCTTTAATGATTTCTGCCACATTGATTTCGCTGGCTGGGCGTGCGAGGCAGTAGCCACCGCCAGGGCCGCGTACACTTTCGACCAATTCGCAGCGACGTAATTTGCCAAATAACTGCTCTAAATACGACAAGGAAATGTGCTGCCGTTCGCTAATCCCTGCCAAAGTAACAGGGCCACCAGTTTGCCGTAGTGCCACATCGAGCATTGCGGTCACGGCGAAGCGGCCTTTGGTGGTTAAGCGCATGGTGTATTTCCTTGCTGATTTATTTTATGGCTTGATGGTATCAATCCCGACTAATTTGGTCAAGTATATTCCTGATTAAATTAGTCGGGTATTGCTGCTGTAGGCCGCTGATTTAATCGACGATTTGATTAAGATAATTAGGGTCAAATTTATCGGCCGTGGCGCGCTCTTCGGCGCAATCGACTCCGAGTTGTTCAAGCCGAGCCAGCACCATTTCAAGGCGTTTGTCAGTGGTGACCGAATGATCAAGTAGGCCGTGGATGGCTTTGACCATTGGGTCATTCATATCGGCACCGACGCCGTAAGCCGAAAACCCCAGTTGCTCGGCTTTTTCTTCGCGAGCTTGTTCTACTTTGGCCGTTAACACACGGGCAGGAATCCCAATTGCAGTGGCATTGGCTGGAATGTCTTTCACCACGACCGCGTTAGAGCCTACTTTGGCGCCATCATGCAAAGTAATTGGTCCGAGAATTTTGGCGCCCGCACCGATAATCACGCCTTTGCCTAAAGTTGGGTGGCGTTTGCCATGGTTCCATGAGGTGCCACCTAGAGTCACACCGTGATACAGCGTGCAATCGTCACCAATTTCAGCGGTTTCGCCGATGACAATGCCCATGCCATGATCAATAAATACCCGGCGACCTATCGTTGCACCCGGATGTATCTCTATGCCGGTCAAGAATCGCGTAGCATGCGAGACCATACGTGCCAGTAGTTTCCAGTCACGCAGCCAGAGGCCATGCGCGATGATGTGTAGGCTGAGTGCATGAAATCCGGGATAACAGGTCACCACTTCCAAGGTCGAGCGGGCGGCAGGATCGCGGTCGAAAACCACGCGGATATTTTCACGCAAACGGTCTAGCATAGCTGTTGCTTTAAATTAGTACGGAATGACTGACTATTTTACTCGGTTTTTCCGGCAAAAGGGAGGCTGGATTCCCGACAGTTTGGATTGAGCGTGTACACTGCTTGGATTATTGAGGAGTTGGTGTGTAATACCTTGGCTCGATCGAGCTATGTTTATTCTTTCAATTTAAGGAGTTGTGATGCGTCTTGATAAACAACCGTCTCAGCGCTGGATACGGCGCTTGAATCGTCGTCAGCGCAAAAAAATGTATTTGGCTGACTTTCAAGAATGGCTAGCCGTAGTCAAAGTCCAGTTTGCTACGCCCTTATCCGAAGCAGATTTTGCGCTGTGGGCTGACGATTTACACCACTGGTTGGCCGAGCGTGAATTGTCGATGACGGGCGGGGCAGATGAGGCACCAGTGCGCGAGGCTGAATTGATGATTGTGAGCGATTTTGCCTCGGTCACGCCAGAGTTGCTGGTCGAAATTCGCGCTGCTTTATTAGCGCAAAAGCAAATCGCAAGCTGCGAAGCTGAGCTGGATGATGCTTGGTACGGTTGGGGTTGATTTGGTTGGGTATATGCAAGTGATTTAATATCTTTAATTATTTCTGGCATATACCCTTAAATGGACTACCTTAGAGTTGCCCGAAATATCCTCCCCATGGCTTAAGGACGATGTGTTTTTTGTCGACTGCGCCGCCCATCAAACCATGGCCATCCATCGCAGTGACTTTTTCCCAGCCTTTGGGGAGTGCGATGGTTTGGGTTTGATCGCTCAAATTAAACGCCACTAAGACGTGGTCTTTGCCATTGCTACGCTCAAATAGCAGGATGGGTTCAGTGGCGGCTAAAAATTGAATCTCACCCGTCACTAGCACCGTATTTTTACGCCGCCAAGCTAAAAAACGGCGGCTGAAATTGAGTACGGATTCGCGTGGTTTTTCTTGGGTATCAACTGCCGCAAGGGCGTGCTCGGCTGGAATCGGTAGCCAAGGCTGAGCAACAGTGAAGCCTGCGTTGGCGGCACCCGCTTGCCACGGCATGGGCGTGCGGCAGCCGTCGCGGCCTTTGAATTCGGGCCAGAAGGTAATGCCGTACGGGTCTTGTAGCAATTCAAATGGAATGTCGGCTTCGGTGAGCCCAAGTTCGTCACCTTGATACAGGCAGACCGAGCCACGCAGGCTGGCTTGCAGCGCCATCATCAATTTAGAAAACGGCGCGCCGCCAGTGCCTTTACCCCAGCGAGTCGCCACACGCGGTACGTCGTGATTACCAATCGACCAGCAAGTCCAGCCGGGTTGTTCAAGTGCGGCAAATTTGCCTTCCATCGTTTCAACGATACTGCGAATGTGCGCGGCGCTGAAAGTTTCGGTCAATAAATCAAAGCTGTAGGCTTGATGAAATTTGTCGCCGCCTTCGGTGTATTCGGCGATGCGGCTTGGTGAATCATCGTCGCCAATTTCGCCGATGCTGGCGGCTTTGTATTTATTCAGTAATTTGCGCAGCTTTTTCAAAAATTTAATATTTTCTGGTTGCGACTTATCATATAAATGCTGCTGCATGCCGTAGGGATTGCTCGCCGCGACGCTGGTGGTGTCGGCTACTTTTGCAGGTGGATTATTGCGTAGCTGTTGGTCATGGAAATGGAAGATACAGGCATCAAAGCGGAAACCATCGACGCCACGCTCCAGCCAGAATTCAACCTCAGCCAAAATTGCTTTTTGCACCGCTTTGCAGTGGAAGTTCAAATCAGGCTGGCTGGTTAAAAAGTTGTGCAAATAGTATTGGCAACGTCGACTATCCCATTGCCAAGCGCTACCGCCAAACACTGAGAGCCAATTATTCGGCGGTGTGCCATCGGCTTGCGGGTCGGCCCAAACATACCAATCGGCCTTGGGGTTGTCGCGTGAGCTGCGGCTTTCTTTAAACCATTCGTGTTGATCTGAGGTGTGTGATAGCACCTGATCGATGATGATTTTGAGCTTGGCCTTGTGTGCGACTTTGAGTAGTTCATCAAAATCGTCTAGCGTGCCAAATAGCGGATCAACTTCCCGATAATTACTGACATCGTAGCCAAAGTCCGCCATCGGCGATTTAAAAAATGGCGAAATCCACAACGCATCAACATTGAGTGACTGTAAGTAAGGCATCTGCTGGATAATGCCGCGCAAATCGCCGACACCATCGCCATTACTATCTTTGAAGCTGCGCGGATAGATTTGATAAATCACCGCGCCACGCCACCAGTCTGGATTTTTTTTTGCCATTATGTCGCTTTCCTTGCGAAAAAGTGTGTGCTTTTGCAGAGAAGATGTAATTTTATTACAGCAAAGCTTGCGTCTGTTCCTGAGCAAAGCATAAGATTCTTGTGCTGTGTTGCGCTAGGATTTTCCCTAGTATTTAAGATTGTCCGCATCATTATTGCATCAGAAAACAAACGTAAAACGAGGTATGAATGATTTCGATGGATTCCGCGCAAGTTGACGCTATTTGTACAGGCCAACATTCTGACCCGTTTTCATTGCTGGGCATGCACACAATAGATGGTGTGTTGCAAGTACGCACTTGGTTGCCTGATGCTATTCAGTGTAGTTTGATTGAAGTAAAAACCGGTAAAAAACTGGCTGAGTTTGAGAAAATTGACGAGCGTGGCTTTTTTGCTGTCACGGTTCCACGCCGGAAAAATCATTTTCACTATCGTTTGCGCGTTGAGTGGCACGGCGTTACGGTAGAGATCGAAGACGCTTATCGTTTTCCACCCGTATTGGGTGAAATGGATTTGTGGCTGCTGGCTGAAGGGAATCAGCTGCGCCCTTATGAGCGTCTTGGCACGCATTTTCGCACCATCGACGGGGTGGATGGCGTCGCGTTTGCGGTGTGGGCGCCGAATGCACGGCGTGTTTCAGTCGTTGGAGATTTTAATTACTGGGATGGCCGCCGCCACGTGATGCGTTTGCGCCGTGAATGCGGCGTTTGGGAAATTTTCTTACCCAATGTGGCCGAAGGCCAAGCATATAAATACGAAATTATTGATCAGCATGGCGGCCTGCAAATTAAAGCCGATCCGTATGGTTTTTCGGCAGAATTACGCCCGGCCACAGCGTCACGCGTTGCTCGTCTGCCGGCTTGGGTGGAAGGCACGCAGACGCGTAAAGCTGCTAATGCACTCAATGCGCCGGTGTCGATTTATGAGGTTCATCTGGCATCGTGGCGTCGCCGCCCCGAAGAAGGCAATCGCTGGCTGTCGTATCGAGAGTTGGCCGATGAATTGGTCAAATATTGTGTTGAAATGGGCTTTACCCATATTGAATTGTTACCCATTAATGAGCACCCATTTGATGGTTCGTGGGGGTATCAGCCGCTAGGGCTTTATGCACCTACGTCACGCTTTGGTACGCCAGATGATTTCCGTTTCTTTGTTGAAACCGCGCATGCCAATGGCTTGGGTGTCATCCTCGATTGGGTGCCGGGGCATTTTCCGACCGACACCCATGGTTTGGCCGAATTTGATGGCTCACATTTATACGAGCACAGTGATCCGCGCGAAGGCTTTCATCAAGATTGGAATACGCTGATTTACAACTTTGGCCGCAATGAAGTTCGTAATTATTTAATTGGTAATGCACTGTATTGGTTGGAACGCTACGGGATTGATGGCTTGCGCGTTGATGCCGTGGCCTCGATGCTGTATCGCGATTATTCGCGCAAAGACGGTGAGTGGATTCCAAATCAATTTGGTGGCCGCGAGAATCTTGAAGCCATCGATTTTATGCGCCGCATGAATGAAGTGGTTGGCGTTGAGCGCCCCGAAGCGATTACGCTGGCCGAAGAGTCCACTGCATTCCCTTCGGTATCGCGCCCGCCGGCGATGGGCGGTTTGGGTTTCCACTACAAGTGGAATATGGGTTGGATGAATGACACGCTGTCGTACATGAAAGAAGACCCGATCAATCGTAAATATCATCACAATAAAATGACTTTCGGTTTGGTGTACGCGTTTACCGAAAATTTTGTGCTGCCGTTGTCGCACGATGAAGTCGTGCACGGCAAAGGTTCATTACTCGACAAAATGCCGGGTGATGCATGGCAAAAGTTTGCCAATTTGCGCGCCTATTACGCGTTTATGTGGGCGCATCCGGGTAAGAAATTACTGTTTATGGGTTGCGAATTTGCGCAGGGCGCAGAGTGGAATCACGATGCCAGCCTTGATTGGCATTTGTTGCAGGACGACAATCCTTGGCATCGTGGTGTGCAGCAGTTGGTCAAAGACTTAAATACGGCGTATCGCGCCAATCCAGCTTTTTATCAAATCGATTTTGATCATCGTGGTTTTGAGTGGATTAGCCATGACGATGGCGAAAATTCGATTTTCAGCTTTGTCCGTAAAGGCGAAGCGGAGGATGAATTTGTGCTGGTGGTAAGTAATTTCACCCCCGTACCGCGCCACGGTTATCGTTTGGGCGTGCCAAAGGTAGGCCTGTATCAAGAAATTCTCAATAGTGATTCGGAATATTATGGTGGTAGCAATATCGGTAATATCGGCTTGCCGAGCGAGGGTATTGCCGCACACGGTAGAGCTAATTCTATTTGTATGACAATACCACCATTGGCAACAGTGTATTTGCGCTGGAGTAACGCTTGATGCTAGAACGCGGTACGCCGTACCCGCTGGGGGCTACATTTGATGGCGATGGCGTGAATTTCGCTTTGTTTAGCGAGAATGCCACTGCGGTTGAGTTGTGCTTGTTTGATGAAACTGGCTTGATCGAAACGTCGCGTTTGCCGATGCTCGAGTTCAGCCATGGGATTTGGCACGGGTATTTGCCCGATGCTAAGCCGGGTTTGGTGTATGGCTATCGGGTATCTGGCCCGTATAGTCCGCATGCTGGGCAGCGCTTCAATCCGAAAAAAGTCTTGCTCGATCCTTATGCCAAAGCGGTGGTCGGGCAATTTGTGGATAGTCCTCTTTATCATGGCTATCGGGCAGATAACCCTGATTTGGCTTGCCCAGAGGATAATACATCGGTTGCACTGAAGGGGCAGGTTGTCTCAGAAGCTTATGATTGGGCTGATGATGAAGCACCGCGAGTACCATGGTCGAAAACGATCATTTATGAAGCGCATGTCCGTGGTTTGACACAGCTTCATCCTGATATTCCTGCCGAACTACGTGGTAGCTACGCTGGCTTAGTACATCCGGTGATGCTGGCGCATTACAAAAAGTTGGGTATCACGGCGATTGAGCTATTGCCGGTGCATTTTCATGTCGATGAGCCACGGCTATTGCAATTGGGTTTGCAAAATTATTGGGGCTATAACAGCATCAACTTTTTTGCGCCGGACGCGAGCTATTGGTCCAAACGAGCGGGGACAACGCCCTTGTCCGAGTTTCGCGATATGGTCAAAGCCTTGCACGCAGTAGGGCTAGAGGTGATTTTGGATGTGGTGTTTAACCATACCGCCGAACAAGATGAGATCGGCCCGACACTGTCATATCGAGGGATTGATAACGCCAGTTATTACGTGCTGAATCCGGGGCAGCCCGCTTTGTATGAAAACTGGACGGGCTGCGGCAATGTCCTGAACGTTTCGCATCCACGCGTGTTGCAGATGGTGATGGATAGTTTGCGTTATTGGGTCAACGAGTGTCATGTTGATGGCTTTCGTTTTGATTTGGCGCCAATTGCGGGACGACTCGATGGTCGATTTACGCCGCAAGCGCCGTTCTTTGCCGCGATTGCGCAAGATCCACATTTATCACAAGTCAAAATGATTGCTGAGCCATGGGATATTGGCTCGGGTGGTTACCAAGTTGGGCATTTCCCCTTAGGTTGGGCTGAGTGGAATGATCAATATCGTGATGTGATGCGTAAATTCTGGCTGCACGACGGCGTGAATCGCGCTCTGTTTGCGCGACGTTTTGCCGCATCGAGTGATATTTTCCATAAGCAACGCCGTGCGCCAAAATCATCGATTAATTTTATTACCGCGCACGATGGTTTTAATCTACGCGATTTAGTGTCATACAACCGCAAGCATAATCTAGCGAATAAAGAGCACAATCGAGACGGCCACAATCACAATCACAGTTGGAATTGCGGAGTGGAAGGGCCGAGTGAAGATGAGGGCGTATTGCTATTGCGTTTACGCGCGACCAAAGCACTGTTGGCGACATTATTACTCAGTCAAGGCACGCCGATGTTGTTGGCGGGCGATGAATTGGGTCACACTCAACAAGGGAATAACAACGCTTATTGCCAGAATAATGAAATTACTTGGCTCAATTGGTCGCAAGCGAATCAGGATTTGATCGATTATGTCGCTGAATTAAGCGCAATTCGCCGCGAATGCAGTGTTTTGCAAAATAGTCGCTGGTGGACGGGAGTGCCGGATGAAGACGATATTTTGGATGTGGAATGGCTCAATCCTTCCGGCGCACCGCTGCATGCGCACGACTGGGAAGACGCTGCTGGCCGCGCACTGATGGTGTGTTTGGCGAAAAATCTATTGATACTAATGAATGCATCAGCGCATCAAATTCATTTCCATTTACCTGCCGGCGCTTGGGTTTTACGCCTGGCAAGTACGGGTGATACACAATCGGATTTTAGTGGTAAAGACTGCCGCGTTGCGGCGCGTAGTGTGACGATATTACAAAGAGATCTAAATCAAAATCAGGGGTAAGTTAGTAATGAGTGTTTTAACGGTAGCAACAACTGCGTTCGCTGGGCAACGTCCGGGTACGTCCGGTTTACGCAAGAAAGTCACGGTATTTCAACAGCCGCATTATTTAGAAAACTTCGTCCAAGCGATTTTTGATGTGGTGCCAGAACTCAAAGGCGGCACGCTGGTGCTGGGTGGCGATGGTCGTTACCACAATCGCGCCGCAGTGCAGACGATTTTGCAAATGGCCGCCGCCAATGGCGTGGCCAAGGTTTTGGTCGGGCAAGGAGGTTTGTTGTCGACGCCTGCGGTGAGTTGTGTGATTCGCAAACATGGGGCGGTCGGTGGGATTGTCTTGTCAGCGTCGCATAATCCCGGCGGGCCGGAGGGTGATTTCGGCATTAAATACAATGTGACCAATGGTGGCCCTGCGCCAGAAAAAATCACCGAAGCGGTCTATGAGCGTACGACAACGATTACTGAGTATAAGATGTATAAGGCTGCGGCCATTGATATTGAATCGCTAGGTGAATATACCCTTGGTGAGATGCAGGTGAAGGTGATTGATCCGGTCAGTGATTACGCCGAATTGATGGAAAGTCTGTTTGATTTCGATGCGATTCGTGCTTGGTTCGCTTCGGGCAAACGGATGCGTTTTGATGCGATGTGCGCCGCGTCTGGTCCATACGCGACTCGCATTATTGAAGGTCTGCTCGGCGCGCCGAAAGGCACGGTAGTCAACGGTGTACCACTTGAAGACTTTGGTGGCCTGCATCCTGATCCAAATCCAGTGTATGCCGATGATTTGGTTGCACATTTGTCAGCCGCGGATGCGCCAGATTTTGGCGCGGCCAGCGATGGTGATGCGGATCGTAATATGGTGTTGGGACGTAATTTCTTGGTGACACCATCCGATAGTTTGGCGGTGATGGCGGCGAATGCGACGCGAATCAAAGGCTATGCTGCAGGCATTGCGGGCGTAGCGCGCTCAATGCCAACCTCATGCGCCGTAGATGCAGTGGCGAAAAAACTGGACTTGCCTTGCTATGAAACGCCAACAGGCTGGAAGTTTTTCGGCAATCTGCTCGACGCAGGCAAAGTGACTTTGTGCGGTGAAGAAAGCTATGGCACGGGTTCTGGCCATGTGCGTGAAAAAGACGGTGTATGGGCGGTATTGTTTTGGCTGAATTTGCTGGCGGTGACGGGCAAATCAGTAGAGGAGATCGTGACGGCGCATTGGCAACAATACGGCCGCCATTTTTATTCGCGCCATGATTATGAAGCGGTGGATACCGAAGCCGCTAATGGCTTGATGGCGCATTTACGTAGCCAGTTAGCAGGGCTAAAAGGGCAAATACTAGGCTCATTTACGGTGGCGCTGGCGGATGATTTTGCCTATGACGATCCGATTGATGGTTCGCGCAGCGAGAAGCAAGGAATTCGCGTGGTAATGACCGATGGTAGCCGTGTGGTGTTCCGTCTTTCTGGTACAGGGACAGAAGGGGCGACGCTACGCGTTTACTTAGAAAAATACGCTGCAGATGCTGCGCAGCATGGCGTCGCAACGCAAACGGCTTTGGCTGAGTTGATCGTGATTGCAGATCAATTGGCACAAATTAAAACGCGTACTGGTCGCGATGCCGCGACGGTCGTGACCTAAATCGGAGAAGAAGATGGAAACCCAACTGATTGATAAAGCCACATTAGCCCGTCAATTGCCCAGCCGCGCAGTGGCCTTGGTGTTGGCTGGCGGTCGCGGTTCGCGTTTGAAGCAATTGACTGATCATCGCGCTAAGCCCGGCGTGTATTTTGGCGGCAAGTTCCGGATTATCGACTTTGCTTTGTCAAATTGTATTAACTCGGACATTCGCCGAATCGGCGTGATTACGCAGTATAAATCGCATTCTTTGATGCGCCATTTACAACGCGGCTGGTCGTTTTTGCGCAATGAAATGAATGAGTTTGTTGATGTATTGCCTGCGCAGCAACGCGTGGCTGATGAGCATTGGTATCGCGGTACTGCCGATGCAATCTATCAAAACTTAGACATTTTGCGCACGTACGAATCCGAGTATGTCGTCATTTTGGCGGGTGATCACATTTACAAAATGGACTATTCACGGATGCTGGTCGACCATGTCCTGCTTGGCGCAGAGGTTACTGTGGCGTGTATCGAAGTGCCGCGCGCAGAAGCGCATGCATTTGGCGTGATGGCGGTGGATTCGACACGGAAAATTGTCGACTTTGTCGAAAAACCAGAAAATCCACCTGCGATGCCGGGCAATGACAATGTCTCGCTCGCGTCGATGGGCATCTACATTTTTAATACCAAATATCTAGAGCGCTTGTTGGAAGAAGATATCGTGCTAGAAGGCTCAACACATGATTTCGGCAAAGATTTGATTCCAAAAGCCGTGGGTGAAGGCAAAGCATTTGCGCATCCATTTAGTCTCTCTTGTGTGATGAGTGATCAGAAAGCACAGCCATATTGGCGCGATGTCGGCACCGTAGATGCGTATTGGGCTGCCAATCTGGATTTGGCATCAGTCACGCCAGATTTGGACGTATACGATACCAATTGGCCGATTTGGACCTTGCAAGAGCAATTGCCGCCCGCCAAGTTCGTGCAAGACTTCAACGGTAGCCATGGAATGACGCTTAATTCTTTGGTGTCCGGTGGTTGTATTGTGTCGGGTTCCTTGGTGATTAACTCAGTGTTGTTCTCGCAAGTACGGATTCATTCATTCTGCACCATTGATTCAACCGTGGTATTGCCGCAGGTGACGATTGGTCGCGGTTCGCGTATTCGTCGCTGCATTATCGATCGTGGTTGTGTGCTGCCGGAAAACACCATCGTTGGTGAAAACGCGGAAGAAGATGCCCGCCGTTTCCACCGCAGTGAAACGGGAGTCGTGCTGATTACCAAAGACATGTTGGCCAAACTGTAAAGAACGATCATTAAACTCTGAGGCTTGCTTGGCTTAGTGGATTGCTCAGATTAATTTACACAGGATGCTCACAATGCGCGTACTGCATGTTTGTGCGGAAATGTTTCCATTATTAAAAACGGGTGGCTTGGCCGACGTTTCTGGTGCTTTGCCTTTGGCCTTGGCACCGTTAGATTGTGATGTGCGGGTCTTATTGCCTGGCTTTCCCAGCATATTTGCCGGGCTCACGATTGATGGTGAAGTGACTCACTTTGATACGTTTGCCGGTGCGGTGCGTTTGTTGTTTGGCAAAACAGCTGATGGTGTCGGCGTGTATGTGATTGACGCGCCGCATTTGTATGACCGCGGCGGTAATCCATATCAAGACGGTAATCATCATCCTTATGCTGATAATCATCTGCGATTTGCCATCCTTGGCTGGGTGGCGGCGCGAATTGCCGAAGGCTGCGATGGATTTTGGCGTCCGAGTGTCGTGCATGCTCATGATTGGCACGCAGGGTTGGCGCCAGCGTATTTGGCGGCGGTGGGTCACCCGGCCCGGAGTGTGTTCACGATTCACAATCTGGCGTATCAAGGCGTATTTTCACCATCGGATTTTGCTGCGGTTGAATTACCCGCGCACTTTTTTGACGTCAATGGCGTTGAGTTTCACGGTCATTTGTCGTTTATGAAAGCGGGGATTTACTTTGCTGATCGCGTGACGACGGTATCGCCGACGTATGCTGCTGAAATAACCGGAACTGAGCAAGGTTGCGGTTTGGACGGTTTATTGCGAGATCGCGGCGGTGCGTTGTCGGGCGTGCTTAATGGCGTGGATGATGCGATTTGGAATCCGGCGCACGACGCCTTGATTGCTGCCAGTTACACCCCTGAAAAGCCCGCCGGCAAAGCAAAATGCAAAGCCGCATTACAAACCATGATGGGTTTGGAGGTGGCCGCTGATAAACCAATTTTTGCCGTTGTTAGCCGTTTAACAGAGCAAAAAGGCTTGCACTTGGTATTGGCTGCTTTGCATGAAATCACTGATCGTGGTGGTCAGTTTGTGCTGCTTGGTAGTGGCGATGCCGCGATGGAAGCGGCGTTTCGTGTGGCCGCTGCCGAAAATCCAACTCAAATCGCGGTGAAGATCGGGTATGACGAATCATTCTCGCATCAAATTATGGCTGGTAGCGACGTCATTATGGTGCCAAGCCGTTTTGAGCCTTGCGGGCTTACGCAGCTCTATGGTTTGAAATATGGTGCTTTGCCACTGGTGCGCCGCGTTGGTGGGCTGGCTGATACGGTGGTTGATTGTTCATTGGAAAATTTGCAAGACGGTATTGCCACTGGCGCAGTATTTAACGGGTTTTCTAGTGAAGAACTCACCCGGGGTATTCGCCGGATGTTTGCACTGTGGGCGCGTCCTAAAGAGTGGAAAGCAGTGCGCCAGCAAGCGATGAATTCAGATTTTGGCTGGCATACCGCAGCAACAGAATATTGTGCTTTATATCGTGCGCTAGGCGCATAACGCAGCCTTTGGCCACATCCCGTTTAACTAGGAGTAATCCATTTATGAGTTTGCCATTTCTATACGATTCAGCGAATCAGCATGATGCTGAATCAATGAAAAAAGCCATCGCCAATAAATTAATGTACTCAATTGGTAAAGACCCGCGGGTAGCACAACCGAAAGATTGGATGGACGCGACCTTTCTTGCTGTGCGTGACCAAATGGTCGAGCGCTGGATGGAAACCACTCGCGCACAATACTCACAAGATGTGAAACGTGTGTATTACCTCTCAATGGAATTCTTGATTGGCCGCGCTTTGTCCAATGCTTTATTGGCCTTGGATATGGAAGATGTAGTTCGCGCTGCGCTCGATGAAATGGGGGTTGATTATGATGAGCTGGTTGGTTTAGAACCGGATGCGGCCTTAGGTAACGGTGGTTTGGGGCGTTTGGCTGCTTGCTTTTTGGATTCGATGGCGACTTTGGGCATCCCGGGGATGGGTTATGGGATTCGCTATCAGTTTGGGATGTTTAAGCAACGCATTATTGAAGGTCGTCAAGTTGAGGTGCCCGATACCTGGTTGGGCTCGGTGAATATCGTCGACTTTCCGCGTGATGAAGTGTGCTATCGCGTTCGTTTTGGTGGTCGACTTGAGTTAGAAGGTAAAAAAGTGCGTTGGCTCGATAGCCAAAACGATGTACTGGCAGTGGCGCACGATATCGTGATTCCAGGCTACGCAACCAAATCAACTAATACACTGCGTTTATGGACTGCGCGTTCAACGCGTGAAATCAATCTGAAAAAATTCAACCAAGGTGATTATTTCTCGGCGGTGGAAGAGAAAAATCTCTCTGAAAACGTATCACGCGTGCTGTATCCGGATGATTCAACGTATGTGGGCAAAGAGCTGCGTTTGCGCCAAGAGTACTTTTTTGTTGCCGCTAGCTTGCAAGACATTATCCATCGTTATTTGAGCACTCACGATAATTTGGATCGCTTGGAAGACAAAGTCGCGATTCACTTAAACGACACGCATCCGGTGTTGGCGATTCCTGAATTAATGCGCATTTTGCTTGATGATTACAATTATGAGTGGGATGAAGCATGGGCGATGACCAGTAAGGTCTTTAGTTATACCAACCATACGTTGATGTCCGAAGCCTTGGAAACATGGCCGGTGGACATGATTGGTCGCTTGTTGCCGCGTCACTTGAAAATTATTTTTGATATTAACGAAGCCTTTTTGAAAGAAGTCGCATTGGTGGTGCCGAATGACACAGACTTTTTGCGTCGCGTGTCTTTGATCGAAGAGCATGGTGATCGTAAAGTACGGATGGCGTATCTAGCTGTCGTTGGTAGTCATAAAATCAACGGTGTTTCAGCGCTGCACTCGGATTTGATGGTGGAGTCGATTTTTGCCGACTTTGCGCGTTTGTATCCAGAGCGTTTTACTAATGTCACCAATGGCGTGACACCACGCCGCTGGTTGGCCTTGGCCAATCCATCCTTATCTAAACTGATTGATGGGGCGATTGGCCAAACGTGGCGTGCTAATTTGACTGAGTTGGCTGAATTGAAAGGCTCGGCTGATTTCCCGCAATTTGTTGAAGCGTTCCGTGAAGCCAAGCTCGAAAACAAAAAACGTTTGGCCAATTATGTCGCGCGTACTTTGGGTGGCGTGATTAATCCACATGCGCTGTTTGATGTGCAGGTGAAACGGATTCATGAATACAAGCGTCAGTTACTGAACGTGTTGCATGTGATTACCCGTTACAACCAAATTTTGGCCAACCCAGACAAAAACTGGCAACCACGTGTAGTGATTTTTGCCGGCAAAGCCGCTTCAGCCTATCACATGGCCAAATTGGTGATTCAACTCATCAATGATGTCGGCATCAAGATCAATAATGATCACCGCATTGGCGACAAGCTCAAAGTGGTGTTCCTACCGAATTACAGCGTCAGTTTGGCGGAAATCATTATTCCAGCGGCTGATTTGTCGGAGCAAATTTCAACTGCCGGTACTGAAGCTTCAGGCACTGGCAATATGAAATTTGCCCTGAATGGCGCTTTAACGATTGGTACGCTCGATGGTGCTAACGTTGAAATGCAAGACGCCGTCGGTGCCGATAATATGTTTATCTTTGGTAATACCACGGAAGAAGTCGGCGAATTACGCGCCAATGGTTACAATCCGCGTGCAATTTATGAGGGCAATAAAGATTTACGCGATACGCTCAATATGTTGGCTTCAGGCTATTTTAGCCCGACTGAGCCAGAGCGTTATCGGGTGATTTTTGATGTGCTGGTCAATTGGGGCGATCATTATCAGCTCCTTGCGGATTTTGAATCTTACGTGGCCACCCAAGCTAAAGTAGATGCTTTGTATGCCAAGCCAGAAGAGTGGGCCAAACGTGCAATTTATAATGTGGCTGGCATGGGGCATTTCTCGTCGGATCGCACCATTAAAGAATACGCCGACCGCATTTGGTATACCAAACCGGTCAAACTTTGATGTGATGAAGTGTAAAAGATGAGGCCTACGGTGTAGACTCAGCTGAAATCTGTTTTGACGGCGACTACAGGTCGCCGTTTTTTATTCGAGAATTGGAAATCATCATGGATCGTCATTTAATTGAAGAGAAAATTACAAGTCAGCCCTTATTTAAAGGCAAATTGCTCAATGCATTTTGCGATACGGTGCGTTTACCTGACGGCTCGGAGGCTACGCGCGAGTACATCAAGCACCCCGGTGCTGTGATGATTATTCCACAATTGCCGGATGGTCGTTTACTACTCGAACGCCAATTTCGCTATCCGCTAGACCGTGTATTTATTGAGTTTCCGGCAGGCAAGCTTGAAATTGGAGAAGATCCTTTATTGTGCGCGCAGCGTGAATTGCTTGAAGAAACCGGCTACAGCGCCGCATCGTGGGAATATTTGGGCGTGCTGCACCCGATTATTTCTTATACCGATGAAGAAATTAAAATTTATCTTGCCAAGGATTTAACTGCTGGTGAGAAGCAGCTTGATGAAGGTGAGTTTCTAGAAAGTATCACGCTAAGCATGAGCGAATTAGTTGCCGGCGTTTTAGATGGCTCGATTACCGATGCCAAAACGGTGAGCGGTATTTTTTGGGCGCAGCAGAAAGGCTTGGTTTGATGGGTATTGCTAGCTAGCCTTATAAATAATAAAGTCTAGCTGGCAATACGTTGCTATTACTCGTCTTCACTCTCGCACAGTAAGCCTGCTTGAACAATATGGCGATTCAAGTGCGGGGCAAATAACTCAATAAAGTCATAGCCATAGCCGCGTAAGTACGCATCTTTGCGAATACCAATCCGAGTGGTTGATGCTTCAAATAAATGGCTGGCATCAATCGCGGTCAGTAGGGTATCTCGCTCAGGCTCAAACGCCATACTAGCTAGAATCCCAATACCCAGCCCTAAGCCCACATAGGTTTTAATGACGTCCGAGTCAATCGCGGTGAGAACGATATTCGGGCTGAGTTTTTTGCTTTCAAACGCGCGGTTGATTTTGGAACGTCCGGCAAAGGCAAAATCATAGGTAATCAATGGCCATGCCGCGATGTCTTCTAAGCTGATTTGACGCTGTAATTCGGTTAAAGGGTGGCCCTTGGGTACGACAATACTGCGATTCCACGTGTAGCAGTCGAGCATCGCTAGTTCGGGATAGTGATCAATCCCTTCGGTTGCAATCGCGATGTCGGCGCTACCGTCGACTACCATTTCAGAAATTTGCGTTGGGCTACCTTGTTTAATTGATAAGCGTACTTTAGGGTAGCGCTGTAAAAAGGTTTGGATCGTTTTCGGCAATGCGTAGCGCGCTTGGGTATGTGTAGTGGCAATCGTCAAACTGCCGCCTTCTACATTGACGAATTCTTCTCCGATGCGTTTGAGATTTTGCGATTGCATTAAAATGCGCTCCGCAATTCGCAAGATTTCTCGACCGGGGGCGGTAATATCCACCACACGCTTGCCATTGCGGATAAAGATTTGCACCCCGAGCTCATCTTCAAGCAGACGAATTTGTTTCGAAATTCCCGGTTGTGAGGTGTGGAGTTTCTCAGCAGCTTCAGAAACATTCAGGCCTTGTTTGGCGACTTCGACTAAGTAGCGGAGTTGTTGTAATTTCATGCGCGTTCTCGCTGAGAATTTCTAGTTCTAAAATCGTAACATATTTGTCTAAGGCGTTATAAGTAAAATTGCTATGATGCGAGGCTGAATAAAAACCCGCTCATCAAAGGCGATTTAGGACGAGTTATGGATTTGGGAATAATTGAAGTTGGCATGCTTGGTTTTGTCGTCGCTGGTTTAGTGGTGGGTTTTATCGTGGGTATGACAGGTGTCGGCGGCGGCTCTTTGATGACGCCTATTCTATTGTGGTTTGGTATTCCGCCAGCCGCGGCGGTTGGCACTGATTTACTATATGCCGCGATTACGAAAGCAGGTGGCGTCTATGTTCACCAAAAGAACAAAAATATCGATTGGAAAATTACCGGTTGGCTGGCGCTAGGCAGTGTGCCTGCGGCGGCGATTACTTTGTGGGTGCTACATAATCTGCATACCGATACCAAAGTGATGAACGCGGTGATTAAGCATGCGCTGGGCTGGGCCTTGTTATTTACTGCCGTGGCGATTGTGTTTAAGCAGCAAATTATTGCTTTCGCCCAAAAACACGCTGGCGATAAGTTTAAAATGAGCGCGACACGCTTAAATACCTTAACAGTAATCACGGGTATTTTTCTCGGCGCGATCGTGACGCTCACTTCAATCGGTGCTGGTGCGCTCGGTACGGTGGCTTTGTTTTTACTTTATCCATTACTGGCGACTAAGCGTCTCGTTGGGACTGAAATTGCGCATGCAGTACCACTTACGTTGGTGGCAGGTTTGGGGCACGCCAGCATGGGCAATATGGATTGGAGCTTGTTAGGTTATTTATTAATGGGCTCTTTGCCAGGTATTTATTTAGGTAGTCACTTGACTGGCCGTATTTCAGATCATGTATTGCGCCCTTGCTTGGCAACGATGCTGGTGTTAATTGGTTATAAATTAGTATTCTAAGTAGTAGGAAAGGTTTCCACGCTTCGTTACAGCGCCTTACCATACTATTTATACTGTCTGCGGCTTTATGCCTTGCGCGAAAACTGTTGGACAGTCATTTAATAAGGATAAAAGAATGGATTTTGCACAAAAGCTTTCAGAAACGGTCGCCTTATTAGAACGTATTGCAGCTGAATATAGCCCTGCGGTATTTGCTAATTCATTTGGTGCAGAAGATATGGTGATTACCCATTTATTGGCTAAGCATCAAGTCGCGGTGAAGATATTTAGTTTGGATACAGGGCGATTGCCTGCTGAAACGTATACCTTGATGCAAGAAGTGGCAGTGGCTTATCCAACGCACCCAATTCAAGTGTACTTCCCGAATACGGCAGCCGTAGAGGCATACGTAAATGAAAAAGGCATCAATGCATTTTATGAATCAGTTGAATTACGCAAATCATGCTGCCACATTCGTAAAATTGAGCCATTGCAACGTGCATTAGCGGGTCAAAAAGCGTGGATCACTGGCTTGCGCCGCGAACAATCACCAACGCGCACTGATTTGGGATATCAAGAGTTTGATGCTGGCAATGGTCTTGAGAAATTCAATCCTCTGATAGAGTGGACCGAAAAAGAAGTCTGGGCATACATCCGTGAAAATAATGTGCCGTACAATAAATTGCACGATCAACATGTGCCCTCAATTGGCTGTGCGCCCTGTACGCGGCCGATTGCGATGGGCGAAGATATTCGCGCTGGTCGTTGGTGGTGGGAAAATCCAGAGAACAAAGAGTGTGGTTTGCATGTAAAAACCGCTGCGGTGAGTATTTTGAAGTAAGTGATTGTTGTTTGAAAACAAACGCCCGAGAAATCGGGCGTTTTTTATTGCATGCACAATTGACAATTGAGGTCGGGCTGACTAAATTGGTACGTTTGTTGCATTGATGTTTCACGCTAGGTATTGAGTTTAAGGCTTGGTTTTGTTGGTTTAAGCGCTGACGACAAATAATTTACTTCCAAAGTGGTCTTTAAGTTCTATTTTGAATTAGGTCAATCGGCTATCTCTTCACAAGAAGGAAAAAGAAATGAGCAATATTCAGTATTTGATTGGTGTTGATGGTGGTGGTACAGGTACACGCATTTGTATCGCAGGACTGGATGGTGTTGAGAAGCTGCGTGCTGAGGCTGGTCCTTCGGCTTTGGGGCAGGGAATTGATAAAGCGTGGGCCAATATTACTCAAGCGATTTATGATGGCTTTAAAGCATTAGGCATTGATGAGCCTGATTTTAGCCAATGCGCTGTGGGCTTTGGTTTGTCAGGCGTCACCGTGAAAGCGTGGGCCGATGAATTTACGGCTAAAAACCCAGGCTTTGCAAAGATTGTGGTTGAAACGGATGGTTATTCGACCTTATTGGGCGCACATAATGGTCAACATGGCGGCATTATTGCAATCGGAACAGGTTCGATTGGTGAGGCGTGGCTGGCTGATGGCACTCGACTTGAAGTCGGTGGCTGGGGATTCCCAACCTCGGATGAGGGCTCGGGGGCTTATCTTGGCTTGAAAGCGATTAATCATGTACAGCGCATTATGGATGGCCGTCGTCCAGTAACACCATTTGGTGAAAAACTGCTCTCTATCACGGGAAATACACGTGAAAAAGTATTTGAGTGGATGGGTAAAATGAAGCAAAGCGAATGCGCTACATTATCGCCAGCGGTGGTTCAGTTCGGCGAAACTGATGAGTATGCGAAAGCGTTTTTGCTGGATGCTGGCCGTGAAATTGAAAATATTGGCTTAGCTTTACGTGCTTCTGCGCCTGATTTGCCGATTGCAATTTGTGGTGGTGGGTTATCAGAAGCCTTGCGTCCTTATATGCCGGCAGAGTTTCTAGCCAGCACAACACGGGCGCAGAAAGATTCCTGTGCTGGTGCATTAATTTTGATTGCTCGTGAGTTTAAGTAATCCGCTAATGGAATTGGGGGGTCGGGGATGCAAAACCAAAATAAGCTGTTAGTGCTCAAGCCGGATAATGACAGTGCAACACCGTTATATTTGCAGTTTGGTCACAAGCTTGCCGCAGCAATTCATGCTGGGTTTTGGAAAGCGGATGACCCCCTTCCGTCCGAGCGAATGTTTTGTGATGTGCTTGGGATTTCACGAGTTACCGCGCGTAAAGCCTTGGATTTGTTGTTTGAGCAAGGTTTGATCTTGCGTCGTCAAGGCTCTGGCACTTATATCACGCCAAAGCTTGAGCAGCCTTTGACACGTTTGACCAATCTGTCTGAAATGCTGAAACAGCGCGGCTTTCGTCCTTCATCGAAGTGGCTAAAGCGTGAAATTGTATTGGCAGGTTCAGAAGAGCTGCTTCGATTGAATTTGAATCCAAATAGTCGAGTAGCTCATTTAGAGCGGTTGCGGTTGGCTAACGATGTGGTAATGGCGGTTGAGCATACCTCATTACCATTTCACTACGTGCCAGAGCCTGAGCTGATTGGCGAGTCTTTGTATGAATTTATGCGAGAGGCCAATATTAGCGTAGTTAGAGCGATTCAAAATATTGGTGCTATTAATGCAACCGAAGAGCTGGCTAAACTGACCGGTGTCGAGACTGGTGCTGCGATGCTGCATTTAACGCGGGTTGGTTACTTGGATGATGGTTCGGCTATTGAGCTAACTCACTCTTGGTTTAGAAGTGACTACTATGATTTTGTCGTCGAACTTTATAGATAGAACTTGAAAACATTGCAATAAAAATGGCGTGAGGCGACGGTCTACACGCCATTTTTATTGCTAGTGTTGCAGCTTTGATACAAAAAAATACAAAATACAAATAAGTTTATTTGCTTAAAAATGCAGCATGAATCAGCTCTTGAGGCTGCTATTTTCAGCGAAGGTTACTTTTAAAAAATGTACTTTTTGACGTGGTGCGTGCAGGTTGTTTTGTAGTTTGCTACATGGATATATCAAAAGTCGGCTTATTTTCTTGTTTTTAATTAGGATTTTTTGGCTTTGTACTACCAGTTTGTAGTATTGCAGAATGTGTTAGGGGTATTGCCTACATATTTCTCTGTATGCAAGTAGGGTAATCAGACAAATTAAGCTGTGTCGTCTTGAATATTTAGGCGCTAAACCCTTCTTGTGAACCAAGTAACAGAGTTCACCCCATTCACGATTTACGGTAATCTAGCTCCCGTAGTGTCAAACAGCAGCTTACATAGTATTAGCTTGACTGGTGAGCTGAATGTGCCAAGTGCTGATTTGGAAAATTAGCTGACTTCGCAAAGATTTGGCGGAGCCCAAGCCTTGTTAGGTTGTTACATTTAGGTGCTGATTTTTTCCTTTAAAGTTGACGCTGAAATTTGTTGTGCCTTAAAGTAGTTTTGCAGT
The DNA here is from genome assembly GCF_016881405.1 of Deefgea chitinilytica. Lineage (GTDB taxonomy): Bacteria > Pseudomonadota > Gammaproteobacteria > Burkholderiales > Chitinibacteraceae > Deefgea > Deefgea chitinilytica. The sequence goes on along the minus strand of NZ_WOFE01000002.1, from coordinate 397,800 downwards.
TTTTGACTTGCGCCTTTTTCCTGCATCCTTTGTGTTGCTAGATTTAATGTTAAATTTTAGGAGTTGTTATGAACTTTAAACGTTCCGTTCTTGTTGGTGCAGCACTTTTCGCTGCTTCTGTTGTAACAGCTCAAGCTGCTACTAAAGTTGAGTTCTGGTCTCACTCTTTGGCACCAACTTACGATGCATACCACAAAGAAGTTGTTGCTAAATTCAACAGCTTGAACAATGGCATCGAACTAGTTCACAAAGATTTGGGCTGGGGCGCAATGAAGCCAGCAATCGTTGCTGCTGTTGCTGAAGGTAACGTACCAGGCTTGGCATTGGTTCCAACTGACTGGATGAATGAAATGTCTGGTAAGTTGTTGACTCCAGTTGACAGCATCATCAACAAAGCACAATTTACTTCTGCAGCTTTGCAAAATGCAACTGTTGACGGCAAGATCTTTGGTTTCCCATCTTACCAAGTAACTGCTGTTATGGTTTTCAACAAAGAAATGTTTGCTAAAGCAGGCGTTAAACCAGAGTTCAAATCTTTGGATGACGTATTTGCTGCAGCTCGTAAAATCAAAGCAGCTACTGGCAAACCAGGCTGGGCTTCTAAACTTCAAGACGGCTTCACTGGCTGGTTCATGTTTGAAGGTTTGCCATTGATGGCAAATGGCAAAGCAGCTTTCAATAGCCCAAAACACGTAGCTTTGGTGCAAAAATTTGCTGACGCTTATAAAGAAGGCATCATCGTTAAAGACGTGAATCTTGACTTTGACAAGCAAATCGCTGGTTTTGCAAACAACAGCTTTGCTATGTTCGCTGAAGGCGGCCATGCAGTTAAGAAAATTAAAGATGCAAACCCAGCAGCTTACAAAGCAGCTGACGTAACTGCATTCCCATTGGGTGATAGCGGCAAATTGGCATTTGGTGGTTGGACTACTATGTACGTAGTTCCAAAAGGCCAAAAAGACATGAAATCAGTAGGTGTTGTTGGTAACTTCATCACTGGTGAATGGGCTCAAGAGCAATTTGCTAAAGCTTCTTACACATTTGCATCTACTAAATTGGCAAATGCAGCAGCTGCTAAAGATCCAGCTTTGAACGACATGACTGACCCAGGCAAGAAAGCATTCAAAATGGGTGGCATGGTAATCGATAAAACTCGTCACTTCATGGTAAAAGATTTGCCAGCTGGTGCTGACGAAGCAGCTTTGACTAAAGTAATGAACGATAAGATCGATGCTGCTATTCAAGGCCGTATCCCAGTTCAACAAGCTTTGGACGAAGCAGTTGCAGCTTGGAACAAAGCATTCGGTAAATAATATTTACTGAATAAATTTAGTGGCGGTAATGCTTAAGCATTACCGCCATTTTTATTTGTGCGGTGCAGTAATTCCTTGTGTTTTATTTTAATTTGCTTACCTCAAATTTATCATTACTTTCTGTCGCACTATTGTGATGCAATTTTTTTTACTTCTGCACTGTATTGTTGCAGTAAATTAGCGATCAAGATGCTAGCGGTTATGGTTTTTAATTTTGGATTGCCAAAAATACAGTGTAAATGTGCAAAAAAGGGATTGCTAAGTTATAATTGCTTGATTGTAAATCACATGGGTTTGGTTAATATCAAGTCACAATTTACGCGGTTTGAGTTATTATCTACCTTGTCTGTAACGCACTGAAGAGTCGAAACGTGAAAAACTCCAACTTGTTAGCCTACTTTTTCTTGGCACCAGCCTTGATTCTGATGGGTATTTTTGTTTTTTGGCCTGTGGGTTTTAACACCTATTTGGCTTTTCATGATTATGAAATCGCAGGGGGAGCCACAACGTGGAACAACTTTGCTAACTTTAAGCAAATTTGGGAAGATCCGCTGTTTCATCAAGCAGTAAAAAACTCATTGTTTTTCTTGTTAGTAGTGCCGCCAATTCAGTTGTTTTCTTTGCTGATTGCTAAGCTAGTAAATAACAAGTTACCAGGGATGACATTCTTTCGTGCGGTTTACTATGTCCCTGTAATTACAGCAATTTCTATTGCCGGCGTGGTTTGGTCTTTTGTATTGAACTACACAGGTATGCTCAATGCGATTTTGTCATCGATTGGTCATTTCTTCTTTTTGCTGCCGCCAAGCAAAATGCTCGAAATCGACTGGCTAGGTAATCCAAGTATCGCAATGTACTCAATTATGTTGTTTACCTTCTGGAAAGGTTTGGGTTACTACATGGTGCTTTACCTTGCTGGTTTGCAGGGAATTCCGAGCGAAGTTGAAGAAGCAGCTATTCTGGATGGCGCGAATGCTTGGGATCGTTTTTGGAAAATTACAGTGCCGATGATGAAACCAACCATTCTGCTGTGTACGATGCTGTCAACGATTGGTGCGTTGAAAGTATTCCAGGAGGTTGTGGTACTGACATCTGGTAAAGCAGAAACCTATACCGCGCTGTTTTATGTTTATGATCAGGCGTTTAAAAACTTCAGTTTCGGTACATCGGCTGCGGCAGGTTTGGTAGTGACCTTCTTCTGCGTGCTGCTTGCGGCGATTCAATTCCGCTTCTTTGGCGAAAAACAATAAGAACATAGAGGAGAATTGTTATGTTTAAAAGTAAAGCAGTCCGCCAAGCCATAGCGATTACGGCACATTACAGCGGCTTGATTTTGTTTGCCTTTTTTACCGTGTTTCCTTTGGTATGGGCGCTATCATTTGCGCTGTCCCAAGACGGTTCAACGGCATATAAATTTCCACAAGGTTTTTTACCAACTACACCTGACGCAGATGGTAATTACACCTTTGGCATGACTATGATTTGGTTTGAACGAGTTTTTATTGAAATTCCATTTTCAAGATACTTTTTCAATTCGGTAGTCATTTCTGGATTTTCAGTAGTATTTACGGCAATTATTTCTCTACTGGCGGCATATCCATTAGCACGTATGAGATTCTTTGGTCGTAATTTTATCTTTGTTGCAATTATTGCAACTTTGATGCTCCCGATTGAGGCTGGTTTTGTATCGAACTACATTACTGTTTCAAACATGGGACGTTGGATGAATGAATTGCAAGCTATATTGGGTAGCCCTGATGAAACTTGGAAGCGTTTTGTTGGTGTAAATAGTTATTTCGCTGTAATCGCACCAGGTGTTGCTGGGGCATTCGGCATCTTTTTGATGAAGCAAGCATTTGAAGCTGTTCCACAAGATTTGATCGATGCTGCACGCGTTGACGGTGCGACTGAGATGCAAATTTTATGGCGTGTGATGTTGCCGGTGACCGTGCCTTCTATTGCGGCATTGAGTATTTTCACGTTGGTGAATACTTGGAATGACTTTATTTGGCCGTCGATTATTATGCGGGCAAAAGAGATGCAGCCATTGGCAGTTGGTGTGTTTAATGATTTAACTGGCCCATTAGCTGGTTCGCAAAATACACTGATGGCAGCCATTATTCTGACTGTAATCCCTGTATTGATTTTCTTTGCCTTCACGCAGCGCTACTTTATCTCTGGTATGGATGGCGCAGTTAAATAAGATGCTTGTGTATTGGCGCTTTATCAAATACCCAATTCAGAATTAAGGAATATTAAAAATGGCTAGCATTACTCTTAAAAATGTTAAGAAAAATTACACCAAAGATGTTTGCGTGATTAAAGGTGTCGATTTAGAAATTAAAGATGGTGAATTTATCGTATTCGTAGGTCCATCTGGCTGCGGTAAATCTACGATGATGCGTATGATTGCAGGCTTGGAAGAGATTACTGCTGGCGAGTTGTACATTGGTGATACATTGGCTAATGATGTTCATGCCTCTAAACGTGGTATTGCGATGGTGTTTCAATCATACGCCCTGTACCCACATATGACTGTGTATGACAATATGGCCTTTGCGCTAAAACTTGCTGGTACACCAAAAGCAGATATCGATCAGCGCGTTAAAAAAGCAGCTGAAATTTTGCAAATGACGCATTTACTGGATCGCAAGCCAAAAGCATTGTCAGGTGGTCAACGTCAACGTGTCGCGATTGGTCGTGCGATTGTTCGCAATCCAAAAGTATTCTTGCTCGATGAGCCATTGTCTAATTTGGATGCATCATTGCGTTTGAACATGCGCGTTGAGTTGTCTAAATTGCACCAAGAACTCAAAACGACCATGCTCTATGTGACACACGACCAGGTTGAAGCAATGACTTTGGCTGACCGTATCGTCGTATTTAATGCCGGCGTGATTCAGCAAGTGGGTAGCCCGTTAGAAATGTATGAAAACCCATCGAACTTGTTTGTTGCAAGTTTCTTGGGTTCGCCAAAAATGAATCTATTTGAATCACAATTGGTGTCTGTTGAACAAGGTGCTGCAGTGGTTCGCTTGCCAAAAGGCATTACTGCACGCGCAGCAGTTCAGGCTGGTAATGCTAAAGTTGGCGACAAAGTCACTTTGGGTATTCGTCCTGAGCATATTGAATTGGCAGATGAAAGCGTTGCTGGCTCAATTCCAGCGAAGATTGACTTGGTTGAGCACTTGGGTGATATCGTATTGGCTTACGTTGAAATTCCTGGTATCAATGAAATCATTTGCTTGAAATTGCCTGCGCATATGACGGCATTGAAATTTGGTGACACAGTACGTGTGGTGTTCCCAGAGAAGCATTGCATGTTGTTTGATGCAGAAGGTTTGGCATTTAAGCGTAACCGCTAATCGCAGGTTTGTTCAATAAAAAAGCCGCTCAATTTGAGCGGCTTTTTTATTGTCTGCAATTGAGAGAACGATTCTTAAAATTACTGCGCTGGACTTGGAGAAATACGATGTATTGCTTCGATTTCGTTGAGTAAGTCTTGGCTGAGTGTGGTGCTTGAGCTGGCAATATTCTCATTAAGCTGTTGCAAATTCGTTGCACCAATAATTGTGCTTGCAATATACCAACGGCTTTGCAGCCATGCTAAAGCCATTTGTGTAGGACTAATGTTATGGCGCTTTGCTAACTCACAAAATGCGGCCACGGCAGGTGTCACTTGTGGTTTCAGGTAACGCTGGCCAAAATTGGCAAAACGGTTCATACGGCCATCGGCAGCAGGATTGTCGAGATATTTACCGCTGAGCAAACCAAATGCAAGAGGGCTATAGGCCAATAAGCTGACATGTTCCCGATGGCAAGTTTCACTTAATCCATGGTCATAATTTCGATTGATTAAGTTGTAAACATTCTGGATTGTGCAAATGCGAGGTAAGTTGTGCTGTTCCGCTAGCTTGATGAAGGCTGAAACGCCCCAAGGTGTTTCATTAGAAACACCAATATAGCGAACCTTGCCTTGCTGTACCAATTCGTTTAAGGCAGATAATTGCTCGAATATGGTCGGTGTATTACTATATTCTTGGCTGGGTTCATAGTAGGTTTGACCAAACATCGGAACATGCCGAGCAGGCCAATGCAGTTGATATAAATCGATGTAGTCTGTGTTTAAGCGCTGCAAACTTGCATCACATGCCGCAATAATTTGCGCCCGATTGAGTTGAGGTCCGCCACGAATCCATTCCATTCCGCGATTGGGGCCCGCTACTTTGCTGGCAAGAATAATTTTGTCACGTGCTTGTTGCTTGAGCCAACTCCCTACATACAATTCAGTCAAGCCTTGACTCGACGCTTTGGCTGGCACAGGGTACATTTCTGCGGTATCGATAAAGTTAATCCCGCATTCCATTGCACGATTGAGCTGAGCATGAGCCTCGGCTTCAGTGTTTTGTTCACCGAAAGTCATGGTGCCCAAGCACAGGCTAGATACGGATAGCTCTGTGCCAGGCAAAGTTCGAGTTGCGATCATTATTTGCTCGCCTTGGTCACTGGTGAAACACGGTAACCCGCTGCGCGCAGTTGTGCTAACAGTCCATCTTTGCCTGGTAATTGTGCGGCACCAATTCCGACGAATGAATCTCCTTTTTCAAAAGGAATTTTGAGGCGTTCCACAATCACCTTATTGCGTTGGCTGATGGTTTGTAGACGCCACTGCTTATACCATTCACGCTCTTTGGGCTCCATCGCAATGGTTTCATCTTGTAGCAATTGCTTTACTTTTTCTAAGTCTTGTTGCTGATAGGCCGCGATGATTTTGCTGAAGTTTTGTTCTAATTTACTTTCGTTCTTAATTAAAGCGTTTAATACCGGAATTTGTTTGTCAGCGGGAATCGCTTTATAAGGTGCCAACTGTTGCTCAACAGTTTCGACGGCAAAGTATTTACGGCTATTCTCCATGGTGTATTTCAGTAGGCGATCATCCATAGGAATAATTTCTTTGGCTGGGCGAGGAGAAAGTAGCATCATGATGGCAGCCCATGGCTTGAGCTTCGCTGTAACGCTACTTGGATAACCGCGAGCTTCTAGTAATGGTACTAACTTGGCAAAGGCATCTTTGCCGATTTTTTGCTCTAGGCTGGGCTTGTCATCCAGCATATTTTGCGCCATTTCAACGACAGAATTAATGTCATTATGAAACTCGGTGCCGATATATTTTGCTTCGCTGAGTGCTTTTTGAGTGGAGGGATTAAACTCAGCCAGTTGTGCTGTCGTTGCTGGGATCGTGGCCAGTAGCCAAGAATGAGGGGTGTTTTCTTTTTCTACTTTCCACAAAATGGCTTGATTATTGGGCGCCGCTAAAACAGCAGGGGAAGTGACCACACTGAAAGCAGTCAATGCGGCAAAGAATGAAGAAGTAATTCGAGCAAACATTAGGGCAAACCTACTTAAAATGGGTAGGCGCTCAGTATATCGCTGCCATTACGATTGTGGCTATTTCATCAGTGTTTTAATTGCCTCTAGATACTGCTCTGCATGTTGTTGGCCTTTTTTCGATTCGCGTAGACTGAGATTCCATTGCGTAATGGTATTACTTAGCTCAGACTCGTCATGGAGTACTTTGATTTTTTCAACCAAGGGTTTGCCAAACACCCCCAATAATGTTTCCGAGCTATCGATCATCAGTGCTTTGATGGCATTAAAACGTGCAAAGTCTAAAGTTGAATCTGTTTTTACAGGTTCATCTCGTTGCTGCTCGATGGTATCGATGGGGTCATTCTCAACTTGCGCTTGCTCAAGTTGCTGATTTTGTGAAGAGTGAATCAATTCAAGCGCTTGTAACTTGATGATCGCGGGTAATAAATCAACTTCGAGAACTACTTTATTCAGAGCACTGACTGATTTATCACCATCAATTAGAATCAACACACGACGCTCTTTAGCTGATAAACCAAGTTGGCGAGTGAGTATTTCTTGATTACCAGCCGACGTTTTTCGAAAGATGGTTTTGAGTATGCTTGTAGGTATCGAGTTCATCGCCATTCGATCATTGGTATGCACATTAATACATCCTAATATCCTTGTGTTGCATAAATAAGAAGAAAATCTTAAGTTAAATGTAAAAAACCCGCTGGCTAAGCGGGTTTTTCATTCAGATTCAGCATGCTTACCAATTGGTTTCTCGTTCTGGGCTGGCGGAAATTTGATGGATGCTCAGGTCTGCGCCATTAAACTCTTCTTCGTCAGTCAAGCGAATGCCGACGGTTTTTTTCAATAAGCCGTAAACGATATAGCCACCCACAAAAGCAATAGTCATTCCCATCATTGTGCCAACAAGTTGCGCTAGGATACTCACCCCACCCATGCCGCCAAAAGCTTTGCTACCGAATATGCCTGCTGCTATACCCCCCCAGGCACCGCAAATGCCATGTAAAGGCCACACGCCAAGTACGTCGTCGATCTTCCATTTATTTTGCGTGATGGTGAATAGATAAACAAACATCCCACCTGCTACGCCACCAACCACCAAGGCGCCGATTGGGTGCATGATATCTGAGCCAGCGCAAACGGCAACCAAGCCTGCTAATGGGCCGTTATGGATAAAGCCAGGGTCATTTTTGCCAGTAAAGGTCGCAACGAGTGTACCGCCGACCATGGCCATCAATGAATTTAATGCTACTAGGCCAGAAATGCCGTCGATTTTTTGCGCGCTCATCACATTAAAGCCAAACCAACCGACAATTAAAATCCAAGCCCCGAGCGCCAAAAATGGAATGCTCGATGGCGGATGTGCTGCAACGCGGCCTTCTTTGCTGTAACGACCGCGTCGTGCACCAAGATGGAGCACGGCTGCCAGCGCAATCCAGCCACCAACGGCGTGCACGACGACCGAACCAGCAAAATCGTGAAATGTTTCGCCAAAGCTCGCTTTCATCCAGTCTTGTACGCCGAAATTATTATTCCAGATCATGCCTTCAAAGAAGGGGTACACCAGACCGACCAAGATAAAAGTTGCCGCTGTTTGTGGGTGAAACTTGGCGCGCTCGGCAATGCCGCCTGACACAATAGCGGGAATGGCCGCGGCAAAGGTGACCAAGAAAAAGAATTTCACCATGCCATAGCCATTGGCAATATTCAGTTCGCTAACCGGAGCTAGCATGCTGACACCATAGGCAATGCTGTAGCCGATAAAGAAATAAGCAATTGTTGAAACGGCAAAGTCAGTCAGAATTTTTACTAGGGCATTGACCTGATTTTTTTTTCGTACCGTGCCTAGTTCAAGAAACGCAAAGCCAGCGTGCATGGCCAAAATCATAATGGCACCCAGCAGAATAAATAGCACATCGCTACTATTTGCACTCATCAACATCTCTCCAAAATGGTAAGCAATATTATTGTGGATGCACTAAAAGCAAGCAGTATGCCAAATTGCCTATCTATTTGTTTTGTATGAATTATTGGTTTTTTTTGGCTGATAGTGGTGCGAGTGATGTCGTTATTGGTGCGTTTAAATGGGCTCAAAAGGGTGCGTCATGCCTTTTTTTGGTGCGATCTAGCCTGTGGTTCGACGGGGGCGGAAATAGGCTTGATTGCGATAAAAAGCTTCGTCTTGCTGTGGCCACCACTGTGGAATACCTAAATAGGGTAGTGGCGGCAGCTGTCTTGGGCGTTGTAGCCAGCCTTGATGAATCTGCTCGGCGATGACGTGGTCGAGGTGTTGTCGTTGCGCGGGGAAATCTAAGTTAAAAAAAGCAGAGTCTACAAGTACTGGCCAGCATTTTCCGGTTAGACCAATAAATGGCGCGAGTAGATTTTCAAAGGTCGCATGACCAAACACCAGTGCATTGATTTCTCTGCCCCAACTTTGTGCTTGGGTAACAAATAGTTCATACCATTCATGCTGAATCATTAATTCCAGCAAGGCTGGATTGCTGTACGGCAGAATAAAACCACATTCATCAAACAGCGTGGCGGCATCACGCAGCGCGCCGCGTGTCGTGTTCGGGCTGTGCTGCATCGCGTGGTAGTGTAGCGCATTGAGTGCTACTTTCGTTTTGGGATAGGACTGCCAAACCATCGCATTGAAAGTGTCATGCCAATTGAGTCGGGTCGCCACGTTGCCGAGTTGATAAATTTCGAGCTCGTAATATTGGGTGATACTGTCTGGGTCAACAAAGCGGACGGTCGCACCACCTTCGGTTACGATGTGTTCGCTAACAGTCAACCAATCTGCATGACTAGGAGGGCGGCTAAAGCGACTTAGAAAGGGGAGAATGGGGGCAAAGGCAGGGGTGTTGCGAAAGAAGTCGAGCGGCCAAGAGATCATTGAAGTTAATTCACACAAAATTTGCAGGGTTATTTCTCCGATAGGATTCTAACCCTGCTTGTGCTACTTAGGCTAAAACTTTCAGCGCTGCGTCGTAGTTTGGTTCGTCTTTGATTTCAGCAACTAATTCAGCGTGTAAAACTTGGTCATTTTCATCAAGAACCACAACGGCACGTGCGGCAACGCCAGCCAAAGGTGCGCTAGTGATTTCAACGCCATAATTCGCTAAGAATTCACGACCACGCATGGTGGATAGGTTGATGACGTTCTCAATGCCTTCCGCGCCGCAGAAACGTGCTTGCGCGAATGGTAAATCGGCCGAAATGCACAGCACTACGGTATTGGCGAGGCCAGCCGCACTTTCGTTAAAGCGACGCACTGAAGTGGCGCAAGTTGGCGTGTCTACGCTTGGGAAAATATTCAATACTTTACGTTTGCCGGCGAGGCTCGCCAAAGTTACATCCGATAAATCTTTGGCAACCAAGCTAAAAGCAGGGGCTTTACTGCCTACTGCTGGGAAAGTACCGTTGATAGCGACAGGGTTACCGCCGAGAGTGACTGCTGACATGTAGTGGCTCCAGAGAGTGTTATTGTAAAGTCTTGCTTTGCATAAATGGGGTGTATTCGATAAAACAAAAGGCCTTGCGGCCTTCAGATTAATTATTCTTTTTGATCCGGCTCTGTTTCCGCCTTGTGAATGACCGGAGGCGTTAATTTTTCGATTGCGGATTGGTAGCTCGGTTCGGAATTTAAATCGCTGACTAATTCTGAATACAGTACCGTATCGTCGGTGTCGAGCGCAAAGAGTGCGGTGGTCATCAGGCCTGAGAGTGGTACATCGGTAATCATCACGCCATAGTCTTTGTGAAAATCACGACCACGTAATGTCGACATGAGTTGAATTTTGCGAAAGCCTTCTGCCTCATTGATTCGTGATAGCGCATAGGGGGTATCGACTGATACCGTCATGATAGCAACGTTATCCAGCTCATACCCGATGGATTCTAGTTTCTTCGCAATGGTGAGGCCAATTGCGGCATCCAAACTGGGAACAACGGCGATCAATTTGCGTTGCCCCCAAAATTTGGAAAGCGCTACATCTTGTAGCTGTAGGTCAACCAGCATAAAACTGTGCGCGGTTTCTCCGGCGCGAGGAAAGCGTCCGCCAATACTGATGGGGGTGCTATTGAGCATTACGGTAGACATGCTGAAGACTCCTGAACATCGAATCTTTTCAGTATGGCTTGAAATGCCTGAAAAACAAGTTATCTAGCTTGAATTTGACCGATGTTGAGTGGTGTTGAATCCTACTTGCTGTCGCCGTCTGCTGTTCAATAAAACCAATACAGCGAATAGCCCGTCGAGTGCAGTTCACCTAAATCGAGCTGTAAAAAAGCTCTAACTTCTTCGTTGGCTTCGATGGTGTTTTGCGTTCTTTCGTTTTGCAGCAGGTATTGTTGAGCCGTAAAAATTTTGCGGACGACCACTTTTTCGTTTTCGTCGGTTAGTGTGACTTCAAGTTTGGGTAATTCTTGCTCAAATGGAGCCAAATTTCTAAGCGTTGCATTTAGTTGGATGAGGGTTGGGCTATTGGGGATAAATGTGAGTTCGGAATATTCCGAACGCAGTAATTGCGCTTCGCGCGGTAGCGGTAAACTGCAGTTTAAATGTTCACATAGCACCAGCAATTTGGGGCGCAGTGCTGGAAATTCTTGGCTTAATTCGTTGCGAAATACATAAATAAGCTGCGCCACCAAGACGATGCTGGCAAGCGCACAGCCGAGCACCCACAGCCAAGTAAAGCGAGATTTGGCTTGAGCCGGAGCGAATAAATCATCGTCAGTGAGAATGGGTTGATATTCGGATTCACTATCTATTTCAATAACGGCGCGGGCAGGTGTGTCGGTTGCGTCTTCTTCTGGCTCAATGTTTAAGTCGAGCATTGCTTCGTTTTTGCTCAAAGCGGCGTCGAGGGCGAGCTCTTCATCAGCAAGTTGAGCGAGTTTTTCGTGCTGCGCGTCATGGGGGATGTTTGCAGAAATTTCTTTGGGTATCTGATTGCTAGCAGTATTTTTGTTAGCTTTGCTGGTTATACTTGTTGTATTTGATTGTTCGCTTACAGCCGTGCTTGAGTTTGAAGCCCTACTGTGCATCATTTCTTTAGGCTGGACTAAGGACTGACTGGCAACTGGATTCGCCGCCGTGACTGAGCCGGTTGTGGCCGCGCTAGGCGTATCAATGATTAATGACTGAATAAAATCAGGCGCATGAAACACAAAAGCACAGCGGCCACAGCGCACCTTGCCTTGGTGCGCGGCGAGCTGTGCGTCGGTAACACGAAAGGTGGTGCTGCAATTAGGGCAGCAAGTAATTTGGCTCATGCGCTTATTTCACTTCTTTATCAAATCATGGCAATCAATACTAAATCCCACTCACTCGAAGGTAAGCGGGAGTCGCTTATTTACGCACTGCAGATAAACACACCCAGCCCTCAAATTCGGCGGGGGCAGTAAAGTCAAACCATTCGTTATAAATTGCGACAATTTCATGCGCTTGTTCGACCAAAATACCTGACAACACCAAACGGCCACCACTGCGGCAACGTGCAGCCAATAGTGGCGCGAGTGCTTTGAGTGGATTGGTCAAAATATTGGCAACGACCAGATCGTAGGTTTTGCTAGGCGCAGCATCGGGCAGGTAGAACTGACCAACCACACCGTTTTGCTCGGCATTTTGCTTGCTGGCAATCATCGCTTGCGTATCAATATCGACTCCATCGGTTTCGCCTGCGCCGAGTTTGAGTGCGGCAATTGCTAAAATTCCGCTGCCACAACCGTAATCGAGCACATTTTCGCCACCTGCAAGGTTCGAATCTAGCCATTGCAAGCAGAGGCGGGTGGTCGGGTGACTACCCGTGCCAAATGCCAAGCCCGGATCAAGTTGAATGCTGACTGCGGCAGGATCTGGGCATTCGTGCCACGTTGGGGTAATCCATAGGCGCGGTGAAATCGGAATGGGGTCAAATTGTGATTGCGTTAAACGTACCCAGTCTTGGTCGGCGATATTCACAATCACGTAGCTTGGCGCGGCCAATTTCAGTGTTGCAGCGGCGGTGGCGACGATGGCATCGACATCGATGTCAACATCAAAGAGCGCCAATACAATGCTGTTGTCCCACAATTGGTCGACAGGCTCTCCGGGCTCACCAAAAATGGGTTTTTCGTCTGCGGTGTCAGCAGCAGCGTCTTCAATCGAAACTGAAAGCGCACCCAAATCAAATAAAGCGTCCGAATAGGCTTCGGCCTGTTTGGAGTCGGTTGTGAGGCGGAGTTCTTGCCAAGCCATGATGGTATTTCCTAAATTCTGTAGGGGCGTATTTTGCCACGAACCACGCAACTTCGACGAAAACGTTTTCTATTCGTGTCGATTATTTGTTGATGTTGATAGCAAGGTGATGAGTATGAAGTGCAAGCCTTCGATTACTTTTGATTTTGCTTGGCGGGGCAGAATGAACAACGGAGCCGAGTGGCTCCGTTGAGATCAGGATTAGATTGCCGTTTTTTTGGCAATCAATTCGCGAATGGTTGGCATCTGGTGCTCAAGGTAATGAATGCTGGTTTCACCCTTGATAAATTCCGCATCGACCAATAATTGTTGGTGTAAGGGAATATTCGTAGCAATGCCTTGTACAACCATTTCCGACAGCGCGATGCGCATTTTGGCAATCGCTTGCTCACGGGTATTACCGTAAGTGATGATTTTGCCGATCATACTGTCGTAGTTTGGCGGTACAAAATAGCCTTGATACACGTGAGAATCAACGCGTACACCAGGGCCGCCTGGAGTGTGGTAGGTCGTAATCCGGCCTGGGCTTGGGAAGAAATTGAGTGGGTCTTCGGCATTAATCCGGCACTCAATCGCATGGCCTTTGAGCTTCACATCGTCTTGCGTGTATTGCAGTGGCAAGTTCGCAGCAACGCGAATTTGTTCTTGCACGATGTCGATACCGGTAATCAATTCAGTCACCGGATGCTCAACTTGCACGCGGGTGTTCATCTCGATAAAGAAGAACTCGCCGTTTTCAAATAAGAATTCAAACGTACCCGCGCCACGATAGCCCATGCGGCGGCAAGCTTCTGCGCAAGATTCGCCAATGCGTTGGCGTTGTTCATCGGTGATGCCCGGTGCAGGCGCTTCTTCCAATACTTTTTGGTGGCGACGTTGCATTGAGCAATCACGCTCGCCCAAGTAAATCGCATTACCATGCTGGTCGGCCAGAACTTGGATTTCGACGTGGCGTGGATTTTGCAAATAGCGTTCCATGTACACCACTGGATTGCCAAATGCGGCACCGGCTTCGGCTTGCGTCATTGCCACGGCGGCGAGCAAGTCCTCTTCGCGCTCAACCACGCGCATACCGCGACCACCGCCACCACCAGCGGCTTTGATGATGACTGGATAGCCCACTTGACGGCCAATTTTAATCATTTCATCGCCGTCATCAGGCAAAGCGCCGTCTGAACCGGGTACACAAGGTACGCCAGCAGCTTTCATCGCGTCTTTGGCAGAGACTTTGTCGCCCATCATACGGATGGTTTCTGGGCGCGGGCCGATAAATACAAAGCCAGATTCTTCTACGCGCTGAGCGAAATCCGCGTTTTCTGACAGAAAGCCATAGCCAGGATGAATTGCTTCTGCTTCGGTGACTTCGGCAGCTGAAATTAATGCCGCCATGCTGAGGTAACTTTGTGCCGATGGGTTCGGGCCGATACACACTGATTCATCGGCCAGTTTGACGTATTTGGCTTCGCGGTCGATTTCAGAATGAACAACAACGGTTTTAATGCCCATTTCGCGGCAAGCGCGCAAAATTCTTAACGCGATTTCACCACGGTTGGCGATCAATATTTTTTTAAACATTTGGATGTCCTGTGAGGTGTGAGGTGTGAGGTATGAGGTGTAGAGTACGGAGTTAAGCATTCTTGCTTTTACTCCTTACCCCTCTCTCCTAACTCCTTACCCAATCACAAACATTGGCTCGCCGTATTCAACGGGTTGGCCATTCTCTACCAAGATCGCTTTCACGACGCCACTGTGTTCGGCTTCGATCTCGTTCAATAATTTCATCGCTTCGATGATGCACAATGTTTGGCCTGCGGTGACGCTTTGACCGACTTCAACGAAAGGTTTTGCATCAGGGCTAGAAGAGCGGTAGAACGTACCGACCATCGGTGATTTTTGGGTATTGCCTGCAACGACCGGTGCAGCGGCTTCCGCGCTGCTTGCCGGTGCTGCAGCTGCTGTCGGTGCTGGTGCGGCAGCGGGGGCTACATGGTATTGCATCGGCGCTTGCATATATTGTTGAGCGGCATTTTGTACGTTGCGGGTAATCCGTACTTTTTCTTCACCTTCGGTTACTTCTAATTCAGCAATGCCTGATTCTTCAACTAAGTCGATTAGTTTTTTAAGTTTACGCAGATCCATGTTGCAATCCCCTCTGAAAAGTAAAAATGGTGTCCTGTCATGCAGGACGCCTTATGGGTTTAAACTGTTTTGCTGTCGCTCAAGGTGAGTTTGTCGATGACAAACTGCAGCGCATAGGTATAACCCTTAGCGCCTAAGCCACAAATCACGCCGATGGCGAGATCTGAGAAATAAGAATGATGGCGGAACGTTTCCCGCGCGTGCACATTGGACAAATGCACTTCAACAAACGGTACTTTGACACCAGCCAAGGCATCGCGAATCGCAACGCTGGTGTGGGTGAATGCGGCGGGATTAATCACGATATAGTCCGTGCCATCTTGTAGCGTGGCATGAATCCGTTCGATGATTTCGTATTCGCGATTGGATTGAAAAGTTTCGACGGAAACTTTTTGGCTAAGCCCCAAGTCAATCAGTTGCTGATTGATGCTGGCCAGCGTATTGCTGCCATAATGTTGTGGTTCACGCAGTCCGAGTAAATTAAGGTTTGGGCCATGCAAAACCAAAATTTTACCAATGTCGGCCATTCGTGATTCCTTGTAACGCTATGTAATCGGCGAAGTTTGCCGCAAGTTCTGCGAACTTGTCCAGAAAAAGCGTACTTTTTCTTTTAACTTTAATTTATAAACGATCGTTTTAAAGTCGTGCTACATCAATGTTGGCGCGGCTTATATCGATGTTTGCTGATATAATCATGTAGTTTTGCTACAGGTGTGATGAAGGCGTATTTTAAATGCAGATTGCAGATTTTGATTACCATTTGCCCGATGAGTTGATCGCGCAGTTTCCTCCAGAGGTGCGTGGCGCGAGTCGTTTGCTGCATATTGATGGTGAATTGCGAGAAGATACACTGTTTTCATCTCTGCCCAGCTTTTTGCGCGCGGGAGATGTTTTGGTGTTTAACGATACCAAAGTAATTAAAGCGCGCTTGTTCGGTGAAAAAGCCAGCGGCGGCAAGATTGAGGCTTTAATTGAGCGCGTTTTGGATGAGCGTACTGCTTTAGCGCATATCAAAGCGTCGAAAGCGCCTAAGGCCGGCACGATTTTGCATTTTCACGGCGGTTTCACGGCCGAGATGGTTGAGCGACAAGGAGACCTGTTCAAGCTGCATTTTGATGGAGATGCCAGTGTCTTAGAAATCTTGGAGCAATCGGGGTTGTTGCCTTTGCCGCCGTACATCACACATGTGCCGGATGATGAAGACGCGAAACGCTACCAAACGGTTTATGCGCGGGATCCAGGCGCGGTGGCTGCGCCGACAGCGGGGCTACATTTTACCGATGACTTACTCGAGCAAATTCGCGCCATGGGTGTGCAAACGGCATTTTTGACGCTGCATGTGGGAGCGGGCACGTTCATGCCAGTGCGCGTTGATGATATCAGCGAGCACACGATGCACTACGAACGCTATTACATTCCGCCTGAAACCATCGCCGTCATTCATGCGGCCAAAGCCAGCGGTGGTCGCGTGATTGCAGTGGGTACGACCAGTTTGCGGGCGCTCGAAGCCTCATCGCAAAACGGTGTTTTGGCTGAGCCAGTCGGGGATACCGACATCTTTATCACACCCGGTTTTGAGTTTAAAGTGGTCGACCGCTTGATCACTAATTTTCATTTGCCCAAGTCAACTCTATTAATGCTAGTGGCTGCATTTATTGGCTTTGACACCATGCGCGCTGCGTATGCGCATGCGGTGAAGAATGAATATCGCTTTTTTAGTTATGGCGATGCGATGTTGCTTGAAAAACGTGAGGGGTAAGGTGTGAGGCGTGAGGAGTTACAGCTTTTACGCCTCACCCCTTTCGCCTTACTCCTTACCTATAAAAATGCGCCGGACTGTTTTCTGGCTTGCGAGGATTTACCATGAAATTTGAATTAAACACGACTTCCGCGGGTGCGCGTCGTGGCACGTTGACACTCAATCACGGTGTCGTACAAACCCCTGTATTTATGCCGGTTGGTACCTACGGTACGGTCAAAGCAATGACGCCGCGCGATTTGAACGATATTAACGCGCAAATTATTCTCGGTAATACTTTCCATCTGTGGCTGCGCCCAGGTCTGGACGTGATTAAAGAATTCGGTGGCCTACATCAATTTATGGGCTGGGATAAGCCGATGTTGACCGATTCGGGTGGTTTTCAGGTCTTTAGCCTCGGCGCAATGCGCAAAATTTCTGAGGAAGGCGTGAAGTTTCAAAGTCCGATTAATGGCGATAAATTGTTTTTAACGCCTGAAGAATCGATGCGCATTCAAAAGGTGCTCAATTCTGACGTTGTAATGATATTCGACGAATGCACGCCGTATCCGGCGGATCATAAAACTGCCGCTGATTCGATGCGTCTCTCCTTGCGCTGGGCCAAACGCTCGAAAGACGAATTTAATAAATTGGAAAATCCGAATGCACTATTTGGAATTGTGCAAGGCGGTATGCACGAAGATTTGCGCAATGAATCGCTCGCGGGTCTGAATGAACTTGATTTTCACGGTATGGCGATTGGTGGTTTGTCGGTTGGCGAACCGAAAGAAGAAATGGAGCGCATCTTAGCGCATACCGCGCCGCAATTGCCAGTGAACAAGCCGCGTTACTTGATGGGCGTCGGTACGCCGGAGGATTTGGTGTACGGCGTTTCACAAGGGATTGATATGTTTGACTGCGTGATGCCAACCCGCAATGCCCGCAACGGCATGCTGTTTACCCGTTATGGCAATGTTAAAATCAAAAACGCGCATTACAAAAAAGACACTCGCCCGCTTGATGAAAGCTGTGATTGCTACACCTGCCGCAATTTTAGCCGCGCTTACTTGCATCATTTATTCCGTTGCCAAGAAATCCTGAGCGCACAACTCAATACCATCCACAATTTGCACTACTACCAAGTGCTGATGGCGGAGATGCGTGCCGCGATTGAAGTCGATCAGTTTCCGCAATTTGTCGCAAAATTCAACGCCGACCGTGCACGTGGCGTCGATTGATCGTTTTAACGTGTAGTTTAAGCTAGACCACCACAGCCACCTTGCGTGGCTGTTGGCGTATATGCTTCTATGCAATATAAAACATTGCTTTTGGCTAGATACCCTTGTGATTTGTTAGTGGCGCTTTGCTCTACTCAATTTATTTCATCTGGGAACCTGCCACTTTTCGCTGTTCGGAAATATTTACTTTCCCGCCTTTTCGCCTTGACCCCAGCGCAGCTTCGGCCTACCTTACGCGCATCTTTTTTTGATGGAGTCCAATTGTGGACAGTAGTCCGAGTTGTCGATCGATGATCGATTGCTAGGCAAGGCCATCGCAGGACTTCCATTCTGCTGCTGCCTTGCCAAGCTCATTGGCGGGTAGTGGCATCACTGCGTTATTCCAACGCGGCGTTTCCTCATCCGTATACTTTTTAGTCCCATTTCTTTGCGAGGCAGCTTGCTCCGTCGTTTGGCTTTGCCGTTTCTACGGTTTGTCGCGTCTGGCTGTGTAAGCTGATGCACGCAGCTCTTGAGCAGCCGTGCGGCTTCGCGTTTGAAATGTCGTCTTTGCACTGACTGCTGATCCGCAGCGGCGCATGATCGAGATCGGACTTCACCTTGCCATAGGCTGGGCGCAGGCACGCGCTCGGCAGGAGTGATGTATGCGTTTTTTTAAATTCAATATTTTGGCCTTTTTGCAACAAGGTCTGAGCGCGAAGCAATTTCGCCGCCGTGCTTTTGCCGATCTGCTGCGTGGTAGCGAAGCGGGTAAGGCCTCGCTCAATGATGTCGCGCCTGATTTTATCGAGCGGATTCAGGTGCAATCGCAATTAATCCCCAGTGTTTTACTCAATCGTTTGGGCACGCAAGAAGCGGGCTTGTCTGACGCTGAAGCGACGGCAAAACGCGAGCGCGTCGGTTTGAATGAAGTTGAGCACGAAAAGCCGATGTCTTGGTACCAGCATTTGTGGTTGTGCTATCGCAATCCATTCAATGTGCTGCTCACGGTGCTGGCGCTGATTTCCTATGCCAGCGACGATGATATTGCGACGGTGGTGATCGCCAGCATGGTGCTGATTTCAACGCTTCTGCGCTTTGCGCAAGAAAAACGCAGCAATACCGCCGCCGACAAGCTCAAGGCGATGGTCAGCAATACCGCAACCGTCTTGCGTCGCGATATCGCGCCCGATGCTGAATACCATACCGCAACGTCGCTGCATGCTAGAGACGCGCACCGCATCGAGTTGCCGATTAAGCTGCTCGTTCCCGGCGATATCGTGGTGCTGTCGGCGGGCGATATGATTCCGGCTGATTTGCGGATTCTGACGGCGAAAGATTTATTCATCAGCCAAGCCGCGCTAACGGGTGAATCGATGCCAGTGGAGAAATTTGCTGAGCAGCGCGATCACAGCGTTAGAAACCCGCTAGAGCGCGACAATCTGTGCTTTATGGGCACCAATGTCATCAGTGGCACGGCGCTGGCGGTGGTGATTGGCACGGGCAATCAAACCTATTTTGGCGCTTTGGCGCATCGAGTGACCAGCCAAGATCGTGCAGTCACGCAGTTTCAGGCTGGCGTGAATCAGGTCAGCTGGGTGCTCATTCGCTTTATGTTTGTGATGGCACCGGTCGTCTTGTTCTTGAATGGTTTCACCAAGGGCGATTGGGTTGAAGCAGCGTTTTTTGCATTGTCGGTGGCGGTGGGCTTAACGCCAGAAATGCTGCCGATGATTGTGACGTCAACGCTGGCTAAAGGCGCGGTGCTGCTGAGCCGGAAAAAAGTCATCGTTAAGCGGCTCGATGCGATTCAAAACTTCGGTGCGATGAACGTTTTATGCACCGATAAAACCGGCACCTTAACGCAAGACAAAATCGTGCTGGAGCGGCATACCGACGTATTTGGCGAGCAAGCCGATGTCGTGCTGGATATGGCTTATCTAAATAGCTATTACCAGACGGGTTTGAAAAACCTGCTCGATGTGGCGGTGCTGGAGCATGCCGAGATTCATAATCAGCTTAATCTTGCCAGTCAGTTTCGCAAAGTCGATGAGATTCCGTTTGATTTTGTGCGGCGGCGAATGTCGGTGGTACTCAGCGAATATGATGATCAACATCTATTGATTTGCAAGGGCGCACTGGAAGAAATGCTTGCAGTGTGTACGCAAGTGCAGCACGGCGATACGGTTGAGCCACTCAGCCCCACGCTATTGGAAAAAATCCGTAGTGTGACGACAGAGCTCAATCAAGAAGGGCTGCGTGTGGTGGCTGTGGCGACCAAACGTTTAGTGCCCGAGCGCGATATTTATAGTGTGCTTGATGAGGCCGAGTTGACCTTGGTCGGTTATATCGCTTTCCTAGACCCTCCGAAAGAAACCACCGCGCCCGCACTGAAAGCGCTGCAAACTAGCGGCATCGATGTCAAAGTGTTAACGGGCGATAATGAGTTGGTCACGCTGAAAGTCTGCAAAGAAGTTGGCCTCACCGTGAAAGGAGTCTTGCTCGGCAGCAAAATTGATTTGATGGATGATGCGCAATTAGCGGCCGCAGCCGATACGGCAACGGTGTTTGCCAAATTATCGCCGCTGCAAAAAGAGCGTCTGGTGATGGCTTTGCGCGGCAACGGCCATGTGGTTGGCTTTATGGGCGACGGTATTAATGACGCTCCGGCATTACGCGCCGCCGATATCGGGATTTCAGTTGATTCGGGGGTGGATATCGCTAAAGAAGCCGCCGATATTATTCTGCTAGAAAAGAATTTGATGGTGCTGGAGGCGGGCGTGATCGAAGGCCGCAAGACCTTCGCCAATATGCTCAAATACACCAAAATGACTGCCAGCTCGAATTTTGGCAATGTGTTTTCGGTGCTGGTCGCCAGTGCGTTTATCCCATTCTTGCCGATGTTGCCTTTGCATCTTTTGGTGCAAAACCTGCTTTACGATGTATCGCAAGTGGCGATTCCGTTTGATAACGTCGACGAAGAGTTGCTGCTGCAGCCGCAAAAGTGGAATCCAAACGAGCTGAGCCGTTTTATGCTGTTCTTTGGCCCGATTAGCTCGATCTTTGATATCGCGACGTTCGCGTTGATGTGGTTTGTATTTAGCGCGAACACGCCAGAAAACCAAACGCTATTCCAATCGGGTTGGTTTATTGAAGGTTTGCTATCGCAAACTTTGATCGTACACATGATCCGTACGCGCAAGATTCCATTCTTCCAAAGCCGCGCTGCGTGGCCTTTGATTGCGATGACGGTGGTGATTGTGGCGATTGGGATTTTTCTGCCGATGGGGCCGTTGGCGAGCTACTTTAAGCTTGAGCCATTGCCACTGAGCTACTTCCCATGGCTGATCGCAATATTGCTGGGCTACGCTTCGCTCACGCAAGCGATGAAAGGGTTTTACGCGAGACGTTACGGCTGGCAATAAGCGTGTCACTGAAGATATTTATCATGATGGCGCGGGCGGCTGCGCCATTTTTATTTAAGGAAGCAAGATGCAAACCTTGGCCAACTTCAGCTGGTTTAGCTTATTTGATACTTTAATTAGTTTGGTGGTCGCGTTTGTGCTTGGCTCATTGATTGGTTACGAGCGGCAATATCGGCAACGTACCGCCGGGCTGCGCACCAATACTTTGGTCGCCGTTGGCGCGGCGATTTTTGTCGATATGGCGTATAGCCTTGACGGTTCGGGTGGCGCAGCACGCGTCGTCGCCTATGTGGTGTCCGGCGTTGGTTTTTTGGGCGCGGGGACGATTATGAAAGACGGTCTGAATGTTCGCGGTCTGAATACCGCCGCGACCTTGTGGGGTTCGGCCGCCGTAGGCGCTTGCGCTGGCGCGCATTTGATTGTTGAAGCGGTGCTGGCCGCGCTATTCGTACTCGCCGCGAATACTTTATTGCGCCCGGTTGTGAAGGCTATTAATCGCCAGCCTATTAATGATGAAGACAGCGAAGTGATATACCAGCTTTGCGTGATTGTCGACGAAGCGCAGCAAAAATACGCGATGGCTAAATTAGAGCTGTTGCTGGAAGAAGCGCAGTGCCCTTTAAGCAATGTCGATGTGACGCCGTTTGGTGATGATGACGTTGAAATTACTGCCACTTTGCCATCGGGTGCGGTGGAGTCGGCAACGCTGGACGCGATGATCGAAAAACTGATTGCCTTGCCTCCTGTGAAGCAAGTGTTTTGGAGTAATCCGAGCACGACAGAGTAGGGTGATTGTGAAAGTAGGTAAGGCGTGGTCTACCGTCATCGACGGGATTTGAACATCAAAACAATTCTTCACTGCCGCTTTGTATTTGACTTTCTGGCAAGGTATCAAAAAATAACATTTGATTGCGGCCGCCTTCTTTGGCTGCATACAAAGCTAAGTCGGCGCGTCCTAATGTCATGCTGAGTACTTCAAACGGTCGAATATCGGTAATGCCGCCACTAATCGTGATGGTGCCAATTTGGGCAAAATCATGCTGGGCTACCGCTTCGCGAAATCGTTCTAACGCCATCGCCACGCTGGCTCGGGTTTGTGGCCCAAGAATGATCACAAATTCCTCGCCACCAAAGCGAAATAGATAATCAACTTCGCGAAAATTTTGTCGCTTGATTTGCGAGATAGTGAGCAGTACTTCGTCGCCAAATAAATGTCCCCATTTATCATTAACGCGTTTGAAGTGGTCAATATCGAGCACGACCAAAAAATAATAGTTTGTCTCGTCATCGCGGCTCAATTGTTGTAGTTGCTCAGTGCTGGGCAAGTTTTGCAGCGAGGACACTATTTTTAATAGCTGCCGTTCTAGCGTTTTACGATTGAGCAAGCCGGTCAGCGTATCGGTTTCACCATAATCGAGTAAGGCAATATGGTTTTCATAAATTCGCACTATTCCCTGCAGCATCCGTAAATCAGCCGCTGACAATCCGTTTTTTAAGCGAAAATCAAGTAGGGCGTACAGTTCGTTTTGTCGGTTCAGACATAAAATGACACGTAAACCGGTGGGATCAATCAATAATCCACTATTGCTGTGCAAAGCACTGGCTAGAAAACCATCTGCGGTATGCGGCGTTGGTGATTGTTTTGCCCGCAGTTGTTCCATCGAGTGTTGGCGTATGCCTTGTTGATCAAATTCGACTAGTAAATGCAATTCTGGGCGTTGATTCGCGCGATGAGTGACGCGATAAAAATCCATGACGTCAGCTTGCAGCATTTCAAACAGCGTGATGCATAAACTAGCTGCCAAATCATCACGATCAATTAAGCCAGTAAATTCGGCTAAAGAGTGCAATAAGTCAGGTGGATTGGATTTGTGCAGCATGGCTTAGCTTCCGGCGGCTTACTTCATTCAATCACCATAGTGCACAACGTCTGTTTTGTCATTGGGGGCGGCATTTGCTGTTCTTTGCTGATCGCTACATATTGGCAAGAGTTCTGCTGCTGTACGGCGAAGTTTTATGTCTATACTTTGAAGCTGTGTTTTGGAGTAAAAAATTGGTCGATAAGCTTAAACTCGCTGAATTACTCGGTGCACTTTCTTATGCCTTAGATATGACTGAGGGGCAACCAGAAGGGCATTGCGTTCGTTGCTGCTGGATTGGTGTGCATATCGGAAGACAAATCGGCATGGACGAGCAAGCGATTTGGGCTTTGTACTATACCTTGCTGCTCAAAGATTTGGGCTGCAGTAGCAATGCAGCGCGCATTTGTGAATTGTATCTCACTGATGATCAGAGCTTTAAGCGAGACTTTAAGCTGGTCGGCAGCAATGTATCGCAGGTACTGAGTTTCGTTTTTCAGCACACCGGGCGCAATCAAAGTTGGACTAAACGTCTGACGTCGATTTTGAATATCATTCGTAACGGTGATGCGATTGCTAATGAGTTGATTAAAACCCGCTGTGATCGCGGTGCGCGGATTGCGCGGCAGTTGCGGTTTCCAGAGACGGTAGCCTTGGGAATTCATTCACTGGATGAGCATTGGGATGGTTCAGGGCGACCAGAAGCATTGCGTGGCGACGCTATTCCATTGAATGCGCGGATTGCTTTGTTGGCGCAAGTGATTGATGTCTTTCATTTTTCGCATGGAAAACAGGCGGCGCTGCAAGAAATCAAGCTGCGCGCCGGTTTTTGGTTTGATCCGGCTTTAGTTGCGGCATTTGAAGTGGTGGCAAACGATGCCGCTTTTTGGCAAGTTTTAGATGACGCACACATCGCGTCGGCAGTGCAATCACTAGAGCCCGCGCAGTTTACCTTGCCACTGGATGATGCGTATATGGACGACATTGCATCGGCATTTGGTCAGGTGGTCGATGCAAAAAGCCCGTTTACTGCCGGCCATTCTGAGCGTGTCGGTTTTTATGCCGAAGCGATTGCACAAGAATTGGGTTTGCCTGTGGCGCAATGCAATTGGATTAAGCGCGCGGCGCTATTACATGATGTGGGCAAATTGGGAGTGAGCAGCGCCATTTTAGAAAAGCCCGGCCGCCTGACTGACGAAGAGTTTCGCGCGGTGCAGCAACACGCGCGTTTAACTGAAGAAATCCTTGGCAAAATCGCGCAATTTGACGAGTTGGCTACAGTGGCTGGTGCCCACCACGAGCGACTCGATGGGAACGGTTATCCCCGCCGTTTGAGCGCCGCTGAGATCCGCTTGGAAACTCGGATTATTACCGTGGCCGATATTTTCGATGCCATCAGTGCCGAGCGTCCATACCACGCCGCCAATTCACCAGAGCGAACTTTAGAGATTATGCAGGGGATGGTGGATTCTGCGATTGATCGCGAATGCTTTGCCGCTTTGCAAAATGTATTGCTGCGCGAAATCAAGCAGTCCATTGTTGATTAGGTTTTGGTGTATCTGCTGCTAGCCATTATATTAATTGGTCTAGCGAGCAATACATCTTTGTTGCTGGGCGGTAGAGTGTCTTGCCGCCGATCAAGCTATTCTTTGTGCATCGATTTGTGCCCGCAAATTTGCTTGGCGTGTACATAGAGATGCGGATTAAAGTGCACTTCATCCGCGATTGCGGTGGGCGAGCTAGGTGATTTTTTATCTGCCCACCAGCAGTACAGCAAGTAAACCGCAAAGCCGATGATGAGCGCAATCGGGATCAATGTTGCAGGCATTTCTTCGCTTCCTTTTGTTTTTCGTCAGGATATACAAAGAAATAAAAAAGTCAAAACACATAATTATTAAATAATTATGAAAATTTCCCTTGTTTGCGATGGCGTTCAATTTTTATCAGTGACAAAAATGACAACTGTGCACGGTGAATAAACCTCAGCAGTGCTGAGCGATGAAATCACTGAGCGTTGGATAAGCGAGTTTGAGTCTGAGTTCGCGTTTGGCGCGTGCGTTACTGATTTGTCGCGATTCGTTTAAATAGGAAAGCAGGGCGGGCGAGAGCTGGCTTTGCGCTGCCGCACGGCTGATACGAGGTGGACGAGCCAGTTGGGCGTAGTCGGCGATTTGGTCAAAATAATCACCCATTTTGTGCGGTTCATCGTCAACAATATTGTAAGTACGCAGCGGCAAGCCACGAAACAAAGCTAAACACAGCGCATGCGCCAAATCGTCAGCATGAATGTGATTGCTGTAACTATCCTCTGTAGCATGCAAAACGGGATCACCACGCCGCACCCGCTCCAGCGGCAATCGCTCAGCGGCGTAAATGCCGGGCGCACGCAAAATACTTAAGCGCACCCCATGGCGGCCAGCCCAATTGCGCAGCTGTGTTTCGGCATCGACTCGGCGTAGCGCGCGTGTTGATTGGGCGCGCAAAGGCTGCGTTTCATCAATCCATTCGCCACCGCAATCGCCATACACGCCGCTGGTGCTGATGTAAACTGCGCGGCGTAAGCCTTGTGGTAAAATTTTACTTCGGTTGGTGTGGCCCAGAGCGGCCAGCAAGGCCTTCGTTCTCGCGTCGCCTTGGCGCTCACCAGGTGGTGCGCTGTGAATCAAAAATTGGGCAATCCCTCTCAGTCTGCGTAAACTTTGTGCATGATCTAAATCGGCATAGATCGGTATTACACCTAGGGTATTGAGTTGTAGTGCAGACTTATCAGTGCGTGCAGTCGCATACACCGTAAAACGTTGTTTTAGCCAAGGCAAGGCACGGCGCACGACGTCGCCGCAACCCACAATTAATAAGCGGGGTTTGTTCATTCAAGGCCTCGCGTTGCAAATATAAGTACGGAAATATGGATGAGCCAACAACTTACCATCTCCTCTTCGGGCTAGCAAATTCGGTATTTGAAGGGAGAGCGATCCTCGATTTTGTGCTTCGTGATGGTTTTGAAAGCGTTTAAAACCGTAGTTTTATAAATAATTTATGGACATAAAAGAGTATGAGCCAACAACTTACCATCGAACCCTCGGGCCAGCAACTTTCGGTATTTGAAGGAGAAACCATCCTCGATGCCGCGATGCGTGAAGGGTTTAATATGCCCTACGGCTGCAAAAATGGTTCTTGTGGAGCTTGCAAAGGCAAAGTGCTCAGCGGCGAAGTCGTCCACGACGCGCATTCTGAGACCGCGTTGAGCCAAGCCGAAGCTGAAAAAGGCTACGCACTATTTTGCTGTGCCAAACCAGTAAGCAGCTCGGTCAGTATTGAATGTCGAGAAGTCGCCGCGACCAAAGACATTCAAATCAAAACTTTGCCCACGCGGGTGGAGGCGATTCATAAAGTTTCGCACGATGTGGCTGTGCTGACTTTGAAACTCCCGTCGACTGAAAAACTCACCTTTTTGGCTGGGCAGTACATTGATATTCATACCAAAACAGGCAAGAAACGCAGTTTTTCGATTGCCAATGCGCCGGAGCAAGAAGGCTTTATTGAATTGCATATTCGACGTGTGCCGGGCGGTGAATTTTCTGAATATATGTGGAATACACTGCGCGAACGCGAAATTTTCCGTTTCACGGGACCGCTGGGATCGTTCTTTTTGCGTGAAGACAGCGATAAACCGATTTTATTTTTGGCTACAGGGACGGGGTTTGCGCCGATTAAAGGTATCGTTGAGCATGCGTTGGCGAAAAATACACAACGCGAGATGGTGCTCTATTGGGGGTGCCGTAGCTTAGAAGACCTGTATATGCCGTATTTGCCATCTGAATGGCAGCAGGAATATCCAAACTTCACTTTTATCCCGGTGTTGTCTGAGCCAAAACCCGAAGACGCATGGCAAGGCCGGACGGGCTTTTTACATGAGGTGGTGTTGGAAGACTTTAATAACCTGAAAAACTTCCAAGTGTACGCATGCGGTGCCCCGGTGATGGTCGAGGCGGCGTATACGAGTTTTGTTGCCCACCAATTACCAGCCGATGAATTTTTCTCTGACGCCTTCTTTAGTAGCAAGGATGTGAATCAATAAACGTCGTAAAACCAAACGTTTATCAATTAAATTGTAAGTTGTTCTTGCCTAAACGCTAGGTGTTGTATATTATGCAGTCCTGTTGCCGATGTAGCTCAGTTGGTAGAGCACCTGACTTGTAATCAGGGGGTCGCGAGTTCGATTCCTGCCGTCGGCACCAAAAATATTAAACCCCAGCAAATGCAAATTTGCTGGGGTTTTCTCATTGCTGCTGGATTATTTTTACGAGCATCTTTCATGATGCGCCCATCGCGATTCTCTCTCTTCATGCTGGCCTGCATTATTGCCTTAGATCAATCAGCAACAAGATTAGTCGTAACAAGCATTTATCATTGAAATGACAAGCTGCTAGAGTGTTTGGGTCCTTCACCCTCAGGAACACTCACGATGAAATTCGATACGCTCGCGATTCACGCCGGATACAGCCCCGATCCCACCACCAAAGCCGTGGCAGTGCCGATTTATCAAACGACCAGTTATTCGTTTGACGATACGCAGCACGGCGCTGATTTGTTTGATTTGAAAGTCAAAGGCAATATCTATACGCGGATTATGAATCCGACTACTGATGTGCTCGAGCAACGCGTTGCGGCGCTAGAAGGCGGTATCGGTGCGTTGGCACTGGCATCGGGTCAAGCG
Source organism: Deefgea chitinilytica (assembly GCF_016881405.1). Taxonomy (GTDB): domain Bacteria; phylum Pseudomonadota; class Gammaproteobacteria; order Burkholderiales; family Chitinibacteraceae; genus Deefgea; species Deefgea chitinilytica. The sequence continues at coordinate 369,766 of NZ_WOFE01000002.1, read as the reverse complement.
GCGATTACCTATGCGATTCTGACGATTGCCGAAGCGGGCGACAATATCATCGCCACGAGTGCCTTGTATGGTGGCACTTACAATCTGTTCGCACACACCTTGCCACAGTACGGCATTAGCGTGAAATTTGTCGATGCCAATGATCCGCAAGCCGCTGCCGCGCTGATTGATGAGAAAACCAAGGCGATTTATTGCGAATCAATCGGCAATCCGCTCGGTAACGTGGTTGATTTTGCTGCTTTTGCTGCTGTGGCGCACGCTGGTGGCGTGCCGCTGATCGTTGATAACACGGTGCCAACGCCGTATCTGACGCGACCAATTGAGCATGGTGCAGATATTGTGGTGCATAGTTTGACCAAGTATATGGGCGGTCATGGTACGAGCATTGGCGGGATTATTGTCGATAGCGGCAAGTTCCCTTGGGCTGAGCACAAAGCGCGTTTTCGTCGCCTGAACGAGCCAGAAGTGAGCTATCACGGCGTAATTTACACCGAAGCGCTGGGTGAAGCTGCCTTTATCGGCCGCGCCCGCACGGTGCCACTGCGCAATATGGGTGCGTGCATTTCGCCATTTAATTCGTTCTTGATTTTGCAGGGCTTAGAAACGTTGGCGCTACGCATGGATCGGCATGTGGAAAATGCGCTTAAAGTCGCTGATTTCCTCAAAGGACACGCAAAAGTCGCTTGGGTGAACTACGCGGGGCAGGCTGGTCATCCAAGTAAAGCTTTGGTTGATCAGTACTTCGGTGGAAAAGCATCGGGTCTACTGACGTTTGGTGTGAGTGGCGGCCGTGATGGTGGCGCTCGTTTTCAAGATGCGCTGCAATTGATTACGCGTTTGGTGAATATTGGCGACGCTAAATCTCTGGCTTGCCATCCAGCCAGCACGACGCACCGCCAATTGTCGCCGGATGAACTCAAAAAAGCAGGGGTTTCCGAAGACATGGTTCGTTTGTCGATTGGCATCGAGCATATCGACGATATTTTGGCTGATTTGGAGCAAGCGCTCGCGCAGGTGTAGTATTTTTTTTAGGGGATGACTTAGTCATAAAAATGCAACACACAGCGGATTGAAATCAGTGCAGAATGGGATAAAAAATGATTTATACCGTTTATACACTTAATTCAGGAGCTATTTATGCCTAAGTCCCCTCTGCAAGCATCCAGTGAAGCGGTGATTGCTGCCAATGAAGCAAAAATGGCAGCCGCCGCTGCAAAACCTGCAACCGCAGCTAAGCCCCGTCCAGCGGCAAAGTCGGCGCAAGCGACAAAATCAGTCGCAGCAGCGAAGCCAGCTCCAGCGGCTAAATCCGCTCCCGCTGCGAAGCCAGCTCCAGCAGCAAAACCCGCAGCGACTACCAAGTCTAGCCTTGCAGCAAAACCAGCCCCAGCCAAAGCCGTAGCGGTAAAACCTGTTGCGGTAAAACCCGCGGCCAAGCCAGAAGAGATCGCTCAAGCCTTGCTCGCCGAAGAGTCGAATGCCGCACCGGTGGCGAAGATGGAAAAGAAACTTGATCGCGCGACGGTGTTGGTGCAAAAAAAATCAGCACAAAAGAAAGCGGCTAAGAAACCCAAATTAGTCCGTGATAGCTTTACTTTCCCAGCCAACGATTACGCACAGATCGCTGCGCTCAAACAGCAGCTATTAAAAGCGGGCGTGGAAGTGAAAAAAAGCGAATTAATGCGAGCAGGTTTGGCTGCTTTGGTGGCGATGGATCAAGCGCAATTACTTGCAACGATTGCTGGCCTAGAGAAAATTAAAACCGGCCGTCCTGCGAAGTAATATTGGGGTATTGCCATGTAGGTAATGTAAATGAAACGCTTTATACATATACCTACATGGTTATTTCATGGCTGCGTTATGACCAGAAACGCTCCAACCAACCTTTCTTTTGCCAAGTGCGCTGCGCGCCGCGCGACAAAAAATGCTCAACGTAACGTTGGTCGCCTTCCATAATGTGATTGGTTAGCCAATTGCGCAAAAAATGTAGCAACTCAAACGACACCGCATCGCCGTGATTCATGCGTTCTTGTAAATCCTGCATTTGTTGGATCAAGTCTTCATGATGTTTTTTGTGCGCTTCGTAATCGGGGTAGGCCAAAATTCGCATCAAACTTTCTTCGACGGTGAAGTGAATCCGCGTGTAGTCAGCGAGTCGATTTAAAATTTCCACCGACGCTTCGCGCCCGTGATGCTGACGAATTGCCTCATGCAATTCATTGAGCAAGTTGACCAGCACTTTGTGCTGCTCGTCGATCTCTTGAATCCCGACCGATAAGCTGTCATTCCATTCGATTAATAAACTCATTGCTGCACTCCACGTTGAAGCGCTCATATTGCCCAGAGCGAATTTGTGCAACTTGATATAGATCAACAAACGCCAGCACTCTCTATGTCGCAGCAGTAAATGCGATGAATATGCGACACATAAAAAAAGCGGAACCGAAGTTCCGCTTGGTGTGTTTTACATAATGCGCTGAATGATTAAGCGGTCAGCCCATTGTGGCGTAACAAGGCATCAATCGCTGGCGCGCGGCCGCGGAAAGCGGCAAAGGATTCGGCCGCTGGGCGTGAGCCACCGACGGCCAAAATTTCCTTGCGGAAACGTGCGCCGACTTCGGCATTCACTACGCTGTGACCGGTTTGATCCGCTGCTTCTTCAAATGCCGCATACGCATCGGCGCTCAATACTTCCGCCCACTTGTAGCTGTAATAACCCGCCGCGTAGCCGCCAGCAAAAATATGGCTAAACGATTGCGGGAAGCGGTTGTATTCTGGTGGCAAAGGCAGCGCTAATTCTTGTTGTACCGCTTGCGCGAACGTCGTTAAATCGCCAGCCGAAACCGCTTCTGATTTTTGGTGCAAAGCCATATCAAAAATCGAGAAATACAACTGGCGTTGCAACCCTGAGCCGCTGTGGAAGTTTTTCGCCGCCAGCATTTTATCAAATAGCGGGCGGGGTAACGATTCGCCAGACTCGATGTGATGCGTCAAAGCAGGCAATACCTGCCATTCCCAGCAGAAGTTTTCCATAAACTGGCTTGGCAATTCCACCGCATCCCATTCCACGCCGCTGATGCCTGATACTTCCAATTCATCCACCTCAGTCAGCAAATGATGCAGCGCATGGCCCATTTCGTGGAATAGCGTAATCACGTCATCGTGCGGCAACATCGCATCTTTGCCATCCACGCCACTGGCGAAGTTACACACAATCAGCGCCACTGGCGTTTGTACCATGCCGTCTGCTCGCAATTTACGACCGCGCACATCATTCATCCACGCGCCACCTTGCTTGCCTTCGCGCGCATGCAAATCCATATACAGACCGCCAACCAAACTGCCGTCGTTGTTTTTGAGTTCGTAATACCGTACGTCGGTATGCCACGCTGGCGCATCTGCAGCAACGAATTGCAGGCCATACAGCTCGGAAATCAATTTAAACAAGCCAGTCAGCACGGTTGGCTCGGTGAAATACTGCTTCACTTCTTGTTCGCTAAACGAGTATTTTTCTTCGCGTAGACGCTCCGATACCAAGGCCACATCCCATGCTTGCAGCTTGTCGATGCCAAATTCAGATTTCGCAAACGCTTCAAGCTCCGCACGATCTTCGAGCATAAACGGCTTAGCGCGCGCGGCTAAATCCGACAAAAATTCAATTACTTGTTCTGGGCTATCGGCCATTTTAGTGAATAAAGATTCTTCACCAAAATTCTTAAAGCCGAGCAGAGTCGCCGCTTCTTGGCGTAGCGCCAAGATTTCTGGAATCAACTTGCCGTTATCCCATTCGGCCTTGCCAAATTCCGAAGCGCGCGTTGAATACGCTTTATACAATTGTTCGCGCAGCGGGCGGTTTTGTACGTATTGCATCACCGGCATATACGATGGCATTTTTAGCGTAATTTTGTAGCCTTCTTTTTCGTCGGCTTTCGCCGCTGCTGCCGCAGCAGAGAGGTTATCGGCTGGCAGGCCAACGAGTTCTTCCGCAGTCACATACAGCGCAAAATCATCGGTTGCATCGAGCACATTTTGTGAGAATTTGGTCGTGAGTTCAGACAGTTTTTCTTCGATATCTTTGAAACGATTTTTTTGCTCGCTTGGCAATTCTGCGCCCGACAACACAAAGCCACGAATCGCATCATCAATTACCGTTTTACGCGTTGAATTCAAGCTATCGTATTCACGCTCTTTGACTGCTTTATATAAAGCAAACAGTTTTTCGTTTTGGCCAATTTCGGTAAAGAAATTCGAAATCCGTGGAATATTGGCGTTATACACTTCGCGCAATTCAGGCGAATTGACCACCGATTCCAAATGCGCCACCACACCCCAAGCGCGGCCGAGGTTTTCTAGCGGCGCCTCTAAAACGCTCAAACTATCCCACGACGCATCTGTAATTTGCTCCGCCGCCGCAATCGCCGCTGTGGCATCCGCCAGCAAAATATCCAGCGCAGGATTCACGTGTTCGGGTTTGACTTCGCTATAGCGAGGTAAATCGGCAAAATCGAGGAGTGGATTAGCGAGTGTCATGAAAGCTCTCAGGTAGAATAATGAAATTGGTTGTCCACGAAATACACGAAAAGCACGAAAATAAAGTGGTTCTTCTCAGTAGGTAAGAACTTGCACTGGCAGGCTTGTCCGAAAGTGCAATGCTGTCATAGTTAGTTCGCACTGACAGATAATCAAAACGGCCTGTTTTTGCACTTTTCGTGCTTTTCGTGTTGTTCGTGGACTATGGTTTTGATCGATTTAATATAAATGGGCGTTTCTCGCCCGAATTCAAGTTAGGAGCAACAATGTCAATTGAACAATTTGATGGAATCCAACCCGAAATCGGCGCAGGCGCATGGGTGCACCCGCAAGCGAGTGTGATTGGCGAAGTGAAACTCGGTGAAAACGTCTCGATCTGGCCGGGCGCGGTGCTGCGCGGGGATGTGAATCATATCCACGTTGGCAAAGACAGCAATGTGCAAGACAACAGCGTGCTGCACACCACGCACAAACGCCCTGATGATCCGCTCGGCGCGCCGCTGGTGATCGGCGAGCGCGTCACCATCGGCCACGGCGTAATGCTGCACGGCTGCACCATCGGCAATGAATGCCTGATCGGCATGGGAACCATCGTGCTGGATCGAGTCGTCATAGAAGACCACGTGATGATCGGCGCAGGCTCGCTGGTGCCACCGAATAAAGTACTGCGTTCGGGGTATTTATATATGGGGCGGCCAGTGAAAGAAGTGCGGGCGTTAACGGAAGATGAGATTAAGCATTTTGCCTATTCGGCAGCGCATTATGTGCGGTTGATGGGGAAGTATCAGGGGTGATTTTTTTGTGAACTTTGCCCGTATGTTTTAACAAAATTATGTGAGTTGTATACGTGCAAGGTTTACAGCTATTTTTGGTGATATTAGATGCTCAAATAAATAAAAACCCGCTGGCGATGAAATTCGCTGAGCGGGTTTTCATGAAGTTGGTATTGATTATTTTGTCTTGCGGCGTCGCGCAGCCATTAGACCTAGCAAGCCCATCCCCATCAAGGCATAAGTTTCTGGCTCTGGCACAGGTGCTGTAATTGGTGCGTTTGCATTTAAAGCCCAATTCGCATTTAAATAAACAAATGATGATAAATACTGACCATCTGCGGCTTGTGCTGCTAAGGTCAAACGATAATTACCCATTGTATCAATATGATTTGGATTGCTTGGGTAAAAGGTTCCATCTCGCCTGCGCATATCTAAGAGGCTCCATCCGCCAAAGCTAGTATCTTCATACTGAGGCCCACGGTTAGTAATGGTTTGCCATGTTCCATCACTGTTTTGTTTTTCTAGCTGCGCTTGACGGCTAACTAGAGTACCAGGTCCAATTTGAGGCACTACAGCTGATGAAATATATTGAATACCAAACAGCGCAGGCGCTTTTAATTCGAAGGTATAGACATTACTAAAGTTATTGATTCGTTGATCAACTTGATTGACATCAGAAATCCAAATTTCGCGTGACGTATAGCCGTTAGTATCACTACGGCCTTCCCATGTGCCGAGATCGATCACCGCAGCAGATGCGCTCATTGATAGGAATAATGCTGTTAATGCTAGGTATCGTTTCATCGTAAGTACTTTTTGATATGAATTAATGCATTCATAATCATGGCAACTGGGGTAAATGTCAAAATATAGAAAGCCTTGTGTATTATATAAGAAATTAATTATTTGCTGTTTGTTGGTGTTTTAATATTCATCCTAAGTAACCACCGTGAACGGAGCAATGGTTTGGGGCGATAAAACGGAAATCAGTGTTGATAGCGCCATCAACAGCCACAAAAAAACCGCCAAACTAATAATTGGCGGTTTTTTAAATGGTGCTGACTATTTCATTTTACGACGACGAGCAGCCATTAGCCCCAGCAAGCCCATGCCCATCAAAGCGTAGGTTTCTGGTTCTGGAACTGGTGCGGTTATAGCTTCATTAACACGAATATTATCGATTGCAGTTTGGCGACTCCAATCTGTAGTGTAAATGACAACCCGGTTTAAACCGGTCCAATTCAGAGTTACGAGTGTTCGTTCTTTAGCGTTCGCAAAAACATCTTTGGAATAGGTTAATTTGTCACCAACATAACCCTCAAAGTGGGTTGTTCCGTTATCCCAAGCTTTTGTTGCATACAAGTCATTTAGAGTGAACGCATCGTCACTTGAGAATGAACCAGTTAGTCCGCCTGCGTAAAATCCTACATTCTCACCTGAAACCGTCCCTGTATCGTAGCCAGAACCACGATAAGCATCTCCCTTGTAGACACCAAATGCGTACCATTGAAAGCCTTGATAACCATTTGTAATCCAAGCAGGCTCAGCCCCATCTGGGGTAAATTCATCGAAGGTGATCACATTCGCTGATGCTACCGATGCTGTTGCGGTGAGCAGAGTAAGAAGTAAAGTGGATACAATTTTATTGGTTTTCATTAATACATTCTCCGACCTGTAATTTTAAATTTGTTGATTATTCTTTTTAAGAAAGCTTATTGTAACTTTGTGGAGGCGGGTTAACAAACAGCGTTAGCTAATACGCATTCAAAATATGAGCTGATCGCTTACAGCAAGCTTGGTGTTGGGCTACCGCATACTGCGGAATGATATCGTAGGGCGAAAAATGCCACGTGCATTGAGCTGTATGAAAAACGTTAAATAAAAAAACCGTCGATTGATTTTGGCGGTTTTGTTTTTTATGCGGCTGCGCCGCGTGGGGTTTGGGGCGGGGGCTGCCCGCGGCAGGTTCATTTCTTTTGCTTCTCCAAAAGAAACGAACCAAAGAAAAGGAGCCCCGGGCGCGCATCGGTCCCCGATGCCCTCGATTGTCGCGAGCCTAGGTCTCGCTCCGCACTCGGTGCGCTTGGACGGGATTTGAAAACCATGCATCCACCATTGGCGTTCTTGGTAATGTGCTGGCGCTGAGTAATCAGGATTTGCTGCTACCTATTTTTTATAGACGTATTTAGTTATAGCCATTATTTTTCAATGCTTAGCTGGCAATACATCGATATTGTTTCTTGATCGTTGATATGTGTTTTTAAACCCCTTGATATCAAACCGACGAAGTCGGTGCAGATATAGGGTCGCCTTTCTTTGCTTACTTTCTGGAGCGAAAAAGAAAGTAAGTGCCGCGCGACATTAGCGCGACTCATTCCGAAAGAACACCGCAGCAATTCTCAAAGCGCTCCGCATTCGGTGTGCTTAGACGGGATTTGAAAACCATGATTCCACTGAGCCGAGTAGGGTGCGCAAGGTTTTATTTGCGCACGCGGACTTCGCGGTAATTAAAATTTTTGCTAATTTGAATCGCATTCTCGGTGCGCAAATTCCTGCGGAATTTTCACACCCTACATGTCGATGTATTTGACTGAAGCCTTTTATTTTCAATGCTTATCGGGCAATACATCTGCTGTATTTAAGACCTCGTCAAATTACGCGAACCCTTGTCGCTGGCTGATTTGCTATGATGGGCTAGCGGTTTTCACACAATTTGTAGGAGCGTCAGCATGGGAGCGTCTCGTAACTGGTTTGAGCAAGGTGGTGAGGCTTATGCGCGTTTTCGGCCAGAGTATCCGCCTGAATTGGCGCAGTTTTTGGCGAGCATCAGCAAGGATAAGGCGCTGGCGCTGGATGTGGGCTGCGGGAATGGTCAGCTGACCCGCCAACTGGCGCAGCATTTTGATCAGGTGCTGGGCTTGGATCCGAGTAGCGATCAAATCGCCCATGCTATTGCGCATCCTCGGGTGCAGTACGCGTGCGCGCCGGCGGAGCAATTGCCGCTTGCGGATCACAGCGTTAATTTAATTACTGCGGCGCAAGCGGCGCATTGGTTTGACCTGCCTCGTTTTTATGCCCAAGTGTGGCGAGTCGCCAGCAGCAACGCCTTGCTGGCCTTGATTAGCTACGGCGTGCTGCGTTTGGATGAGGAGTTAGATGCGCGTTTCGGGCGTTTTTATTGGCAGGAAATCGGCCCGTACTGGCCTGCTGAGCGCAAGCTGGTGGATAGCGGCTACGCCGATTTGCCGTTTCCGTTTGCAGAACAGGTCGCGCCCGAGCTGGCAATTTGCAAGGCCTGGAAGCTGGATGAGTTATTAGGCTACATTTCGACGTGGTCGGCGGTGCGCCGCGTGCGCGAGGCGTCGCGCGAAGATATATTGCAAAATTTTGCCACAGAGCTGCGGTCAATGTGGGGAGACCCTAGCCAGTACCGCGCCGTGCGCTGGCCGATCAAGATGCGATTGGGGATGTTATAGCCAAAGGTTGTTGGGTTTGGTTTTGTTTTCTGCGAAATACAGCGTGTGGCGGAATGGGTTAGTCGGGCGACACAAGCCGCGCGCATTACGTTGAACCTAAAAAAATAGGAAATAAACATAAACCGTTGATTGGCTCTGACTGTTTTGCTTTATCCGGCCATGCCGCGTGGGTTTTCGGGCGGGGGCGCCCGCGGCAGGTAGCTTTTTTAATCAGCGTTTGTTACTAGCTTTGCTAGTGTCGAAGTATTTGCTTGTAGCTATTATTTTTCAATGTTTAGCTGGCAATACATCCATATTTATTCTTGATCGTTGATTGAGTGCTTTTAAAACCCTTGATATCAAGCTGACGAAGTCGGTGCAGATGTAGGGCGCTTGCATATTTTCTGCAGCGAAAAGTAAGTACCGCGCGGCATTAGCGTGACTCACGTCAACAGAATCCGCTGCCTTTCGCCTCGTGATACTTCATTTTTTTGGCAAAGCAGACGCCGTTCCACCACCGTGTTATGAAAAAACGCAATACACGGTGAGCAAGCTTTGCGCCGTCTAATACTGTAAGATAAGCATTTGCCGATTCGTTTCATTACTGCGCCCAACCATGCCAACGTATAAACCTCGTAGCGCCGATTATGTGCGTACTATCATTGATGGCCATCGTCGCAAGTTATTGAGCTATCCGGCGTTTGATCGCTTTAATGCATCGATGCTGGGGCTAGGAAATTTAACGCTGGAATCGAAGCCAACCGATGCGATTGCGGCGGTGTTTGATTTGGAAGGCTTTAGCCAATTTTGTAATCAAATTGATCCACACTTGTCGGTGCCGAGCTTTTTGCATCCGTTTTTAAGCTGGCTGATGGATGAGTTGCGCAATCAGATGAAGCAAAAAGACGAAGAAGAGGGCGTGGCGTTGTGGTGCCCCTTGCCGTTTTTTACCAAGTTTTTGGGCGATGGATTGCTGGTGATTTGGTCGAGCAAAGACTTGTCACAGGCGGCGATGCGCAATGTGATTGCCAGTACGTGGAGCATTTGTAAAAAGTATCAAACTGACTTTTTGCCATCGCTTAAATCGCGGGTGGTCGAGCCACCAACGCGTTTGCGCGTAGGGTTGGCGCGCGGCACGGTGTATTCGGTGGGCGAGGGCAATGATTATGTTGGCTCGTGTATCAATATGGCGGCGCGGATGCAAAAGCTGCCGGGTATTAGTTTTGCCTTTAATCGGCGTGGTTTTGATTTGGAAGACAGCCGCACCACGCCATTTTTTACCGACCGGATTATCACTCGCGCGGTGGCGGTGCGCGGGATTGGCGATGGTGAGCTGGTGTGTATTTTGCGCAGCGAATTTGAGAAAATGAAGTCGGTGGATAAAAAGCTTTACCGTGAGGTGTAATGCTTCATGACTGATATGTATTGTGCTGTAAGTTTTTATTTATAAAGCTTTGATAGATATACCTAAGAAGGAATTTGGAGTTTGCATGATAAAACGTAGTATAAGAAGTGTCATGACCACGTGGTTTGCCGGCTTGTTGGCACTGCTGCCGTTGATTTTGACCGTGTCATTACTCGGTTGGGTGGTCAATATTCTGGATAAATTCTTGGGGCCAAGCAGCTTTGCTGGGCAGTTGTTTGCGATGCTAGGTCAGCCGATGGTGAATAACCCGATTTTGGGTTATCTGCTGGGCTGGGCGATTGTAGTGGGCGCAATTTATCCGCTGGGGATTGTGGTGCAGTCGCGCCTCAAAGGGCCAATCACCGCCTTGCTCGATAAAACCGTGCGCCGGATTCCGGTGATTGGCAGCTTATATAATGTGGCTGATCGTTTTGTCAGTTTGCTCGACCAAAAACAAGACGCCGATATCGGCGCGATGAGCCCGGTGTGGTGTTTGTTTGGCGGCGATGGTGTGGCGGTGTTGGCACTGATGCCGAACCCAGAAATCATGGATATCGAAGGCCGCGAATATCAAGCCGTGCTAGTGCCGACTGCGCCAGTGCCGATTGGTGGTGGCTTGCTCTACATTCCGAAGGAGTGGATTCGCCCGGCCAATATTGGCGTTGATAAACTCACTAGCGTGTATATGTCGATGGGTATTACCCCGCCGCCACCACTAAAAAAGGCTTTGCAAGCAACACCCCTGATTTACCCTGATCCGAAGCAACTATAAATCCTTGCATCAAAATGAGCCACCTCAAACGAGGTGGTTTTTTTTGCCTGTTTGATTTACCGACTTTATGCAACATAGTTGCGCAACCAAGTTGCAAAAAGGTATGCTTTACTTTTTTGAAGGAGAGGCAAAATGGCAAAGCGCTTACCCGTTACGGTGTTGTCAGGATTTTTGGGCGCTGGCAAAACCACCTTGATGAATCACGTGCTGAAAAATCGCGCCGGCTTGCGCGTTGCGGTGATTGTGAACGATTTGTCGGATGTGAATATCGATGGTGAATTGATTCATCAAGGCGGCTTTGCGCGCGGTGAAGAAAAGCTGATTGAGATGAGCAATGGCTGTATTTGCTGCACTTTGCGCGAAGATTTGCTGCTCGAAGTGGCGCGCCTTGCAAAAGAAGACCGCTTTGATTACCTATTGATCGAATCCACCGGCATCGCCGAGCCACCCCCCGTTGCTGAGACATTTACCTTCCGCGACGAAGCGGGGCAGTCGCTCTCGGACATCGCGCAACTCGATACGATGGTGACGGTGGTCGATGCGTTTAATTTCTTGCACGATTATTCAACGGGCGAATTACTGGCCGAACGCGGTGAGACCGCAGGTGAGGGCGATGACCGTACCGTGGTTGATTTGTTGACCGAGCAAGTCGAATTTTGCGATGTGCTAGTGATTAGCAAGCCTGATTTGGTGTCGCCTGACCAATTGGCTGAATTACAAAGCATTCTTGCCGCGCTCAATCCGCGCGCGGTGCAGATTGTCGCGGAAAATGGCGAGGTGCCACTGAATGCTATTTTAGGAACGGGGCGTTTTGATTTCGAAGAGGCAGCCAATGCGCCGGGCTGGTTGGCTGAGTTGCGCGGTGAGCATATCCCAGAAACCGAAGAATACGGCATCAGCAGCTTTGTCTGGCAGGCGCGTGCGCCGCTGCATCCAGAGCGCTTCTGGAACTTGATTCACAGCGAATGGCAAGGGGTGTTGCGCTCGAAAGGCTTTTTCTGGCTGGCCAGCCGCCCAAGTTTTGCCGGAAGTTGGTCGCAAGCGGGCGGCGCCTGCCGTCACGGCGCGGGAGGCTACTGGTGGGCCAGCGTACCGAAAGCGCACTGGCCGACTGACGACGAGCAAATCGATAGCATCATGGATCGTTGGGACGACGACTTTGGCGACCGCAAGCAAGAATTGGTGTTTATCGGCATCGATATGGATGAAGCGCTACTGCGTGAACGCTTAAACCAATGTTTGCTCACCGAAGCTGAATTGGCCTTGGGCACCGATGCATGGCTGAAAATGAACGACCCATTTCCGCACTGGGGTACTGCGGCGGATGAAGAAGACGAAGCGGCGGTGTGTGCTGTATCGGCCTAGTATTTAAATCAATATGGGTATTGTTATATAAGCATTGTCTTTGAATGTATAGATGGCAATACCCTTTGCTATATGTCGATGTTCAGACTATGGATTGATGGTTTTATGTGCCTGCGGTATGGTGTCGCTTAGCCGCTGGCGGCTTAGCAAAGCCCACACCCTCAGGGTGCACGGTGTTTTACAGTCGCCATCCGCGACGGGGACTTACTTTTCTTGTTTCGCCAAGAAAAGTAAGCAAAAGAAGGCGCCCCATATATCTGCACCGACTTCGTCGGTTTGATATGAGGGGTTTTACAACCTTTAGCTCAACGAGCGCGATACAGCATCAATATCAAGTCTGAACTTTGCTTACAGATTAAAGGCCGCTAAATCACCCAAGCCCCATCGCGGTAAACGATGTCGTCGTCAAACTGCACCGACTCGGTAATCGCAAACACATCAATATGATATTTGCCTTCACCACGTTTGATATTCGGTTTGGCGTAAATGCCGTGTTTCATGCCCAGCGATAAATGAATCCCGCACATGCGCTCGTAAGTACCAATATCGCTGACGGTGCGATCAAAACTAAACGCGCGGTTGAGCCCTAAGCCCAGTTCCCGCACCCACACCACACCGCCTTCATCAGCACGGATCATCGCTAGCATGGCGTCAAACTCGGGCGTTGAATCGATCACGTCAACCACTTGGCTGGCTTCAACGACCAAGGTAATCGGCAAGGCAGGGCGGTTGACGCGAAAACGCGTATCGCCAAATACAAAGATGCGAATCCGGCCATTCACCGCCGCAAAATCCTGCGTCTCGGTAAACACTTCGCCGAGCGGAAATTGCCCCCCGATATTATTCATCTGGCTGTAATCGCCAATATTGAGCTTGGCCGATTCAAACGGCGCCGCAAAGTGCAGCACATTGCCGTCGCCACTATCAACGAGGCCACGGCTGGCGCTGTCGATTTTGGCTTTCAGCGTATGACCGACGCCGCGATAGTAGGCCGCATCGTAGGCCAGCGAATCAACATAAATCGGCACTTCATCACCGACCATGCGCCCCAAATGCGGATGCTCAATCACTTTCAAGCCACGCTTGAATAGCTCAACGCGGATGCGGAAGGCTTCAAGCCGGAAATTGGTCGATTGCACCAACACGACCAAATCTTTCGCCGCCAGTGGCGCAAACGCCGCCAATACTTGCTCTGGCGTGCTGGCGTCAAAATCAATAAACAGCGCGTTGGGCAAGGCCAGCCGATACGCCGCCGCCAACGTCGCCGCCAATTCACAGCGCGTATCAAACACCACCACCGCCTGCTGCTCACCATCGATGTGTTCAAACGCAATCGTCAACACATCATGCAAATGCGCTTGCGCCAGCGTGATCAGGGCTGGATTGGTGGGCGTTTCTAAGGTAGAGCAGGGTGATGACATGGTGATGACTCGATGACGGATTGGGTGCTAGTTTAAGCGAAATGGGTGGGCTTGGTTTTGTGGTGAAGCAAGCAAAATATGTTTTTATGCGTACTCTTTGCCGCTAAGTCCAAGTTTTTATTTTGTAGGTTGGTGCTGAGCTAGCGAAGCCCAACATTCGCGGTAAACGTTGGGCTGCATTTTATTTAGCCCAACCTGCGGAATTACGGTTCAAGGATGTAACGAAGATCGTATCTTCGTTCGTTTTTCTTGAGTGAGTTATAGTATTCTAAGCTCGATTTAATTGCTTCCAAATCACAATATCCAAAATAATGTTCAGCGGTATTAAACATGGCGGTGTTAAGAGAGATAACATCACTCTTTGATAGTTGTTTTATTCCGTATTCATACCCTACAGGTTTTCCGTTTTGCAGCTTCACCTTTGGCGGTTCAACAATATCGGAACTTCCAAAACCAATTAACTCACTTACAGTCATTCCATTGAGCGGCAGCAAACCAGAAAAACCTGACTTATTATCGAAGAATTTATAAAATACACTAAATGACACAATGGCCATTTTTTTTGCCACAGGAAAAAGCATATAGTCATACGGAGTAAGCATCTGCGACATCTGAAGCAAGAAAGGGTTTCCACTTTTTAATGCGTAATTCAGTGTATACATACACTTATCAAACTTCCCACCTAGACCGAAAGCAATATTTGTTGCTTTATAAGAAAATCCGGCATCAGGAACAATCAAATCTTCCTTGCACCTATCTGTACTAACGATTGCAATGTAGGAGTGAAGAATATTCTTTATATTCGCCCAAAGCTTTACTTCACCATAACAATCACTATTACTTGCATTTTCTAGTGCTTCATCGGTATCAATATCTAGATGTGTAAATATTTCTTCAGCATTTACACAAGCTAGCACTTTATTAATGTTAGTGTAAAAACTTTTAGAATAACTTTTTACAATGTTAGGGTGGGCTCCCACACTTTCCATTCCTTCGGTTACGTTGAATCTTATTGCAGTAACAATAAGATATTTCTTAAGAATAAAAAGTTCCTGTCTCGAAAGAGAAACTTTATAGCGCTCTTTTAAAATTTTATTATTCAAAAGATTAGAAAACTGTGACTCAATTTTGTAACACAATTCTTTTTCTATTTCGTCTGGGTAATATCCTTTTTCGGAAAAAGTAGACTTGATGTTTCTATTTTCTACTTTACTTTTATCTAAGTCACAGTACTGAATTTTCTCTTCATTAGCAAAATGGCGTAAAATCAACCTCGGTACATAATGGCAATTTATCAAAATTCATCCTTATTTAGTAAGCTGGCTTTTCACCGCCGCATCCTCGCATCCAATTCCTCAACCTGCGCCCGTGCCCATGGGGTGCGGCGCAGGAAAGTCAGGCTGGATTTGATTGATGGATTATTCGAAAAACACTTAATCGGAATCCGCCGTGCCAGTTCTTCCCAGCCGAAATAATCAACTAAATCGATCAGCATGCGTTCTAATGTAATGCCGTGTTGCGGGTCTGAGTTATACATCGTGTGGCCTTGCGAATAATTTGGGGTATTTTAAACCGCGTGCGTGGGGTATGGCTCAAAATAAATACTGCAATAAAAAGGTGGTGGTCAGATTTTGTGTTGATGCTATGCCGCGGTGGTTGAGCTGCGCGAAATCCCTTGCATCAAGCCGAGCGAGGAACAAGCGGCAAGGGGGTTTCGGCGGGCTCTGTTTTGTTAAAGCCCGACGCCTTGCCGATTGTCCGCAGCGAGGGCATCCCGCGTAGCGGGACGCAGATGCAGGGCGGCTTTCTTTGGCCTACCTTTCTTGGCCGTTCAAGAAAGGTAGGTGCCGCGCGGCATTAGCGCGACTATGGTGAGTAGAAAATTGAAGTTTCTATTTTTAGTAAAACGACTTTTTTTCAGCACTCAACTCAAAGTATGAATTAGATCTATTGGGTATATCGATCTAGCTATTTTTAATCAATGGCTAAAATGAAATACCCACAAAAAAGCCCAACAACGTTGGGCTTTTAAAAACTCGTTCGGAAAACTCAGAGATTAACCAAAAATCCCTTTCCACCACAGACGAATCGTATCCCACGCCCGGCCAAAAATATTGGCTTCTTCGACTGCCGCTATCGCCACCACAGGGCGTTCCGACAGCATTTTGCCATCGAGCATGATTTTGAGCGTGCCGACTTGTTGGCCTTCTTTAATCGGCGCAATCAACGGTTGCTGGCTAGTCAGTTCAATTTTGATCTTCGCTGCGTCGCCTTTCGGTACGGTAATGAACTGATCAGTCATGAAGCCTACGCCCACCGTATCGGCTTTGCCTTTCCAGACTGGCACGGTTTGCACGGCTTGTTTGGCGGTGTAAAGACGCGGTGTTTCATAAAATTGCGCGCCCCAGTTCAGTAATTTAGATGATTCAGTCGCGCGAACTTCAGGGCTGGTCGTACCAACGACAACGGAAATCAGGCGGCGATCATCGCGTTTGCTTGAGGCCACCAAGTTGTAGCCTGCGCTTTCGGTGTGGCCGGTTTTCATGCCATCGACAAACGGGTCACGATAGAGCAAGAGATTGCGGTTGGGTTGGCTGATGTTGTTGTACTTGAATTCTTTGATCGAGTAGATGTGATAGAACTCAGGAAAATCAGTAATGATGGCGCTGGCTAAACGCGATAAATCGCTGGTGGTGACGTGCAATTTTGGGTCGGGTAGGCCGGTGCTGTTGGTAAAGAATGAATCATGCAAGCCAAGGCGTTTGGCTTCTTTGTTCATCAATTGCGCGAACACTTCTTCTGAGCCCGCAATCGCTTCGGCGAGCGTGACGCAAGCGTCGTTACCGCTTTGCACGATCATGCCCTTGATCAGATCATCGACCGAGGCGGGGACTTTCGGATCGAGGTACATCCGTGAGCCTTCGGTTTTCCAGCCTTTTTCCGACACCGTCAACATTTGATCGAGCTTGAGTTTGCCTTCTTTGACCGCTTTAAACGTGAGGTAAGCAGTCATCAATTTGGTCAGTGAAGCAGGCTCGACCTTCATATCCGGATCGCGCGCGGCGAGCACTTGGCCGCTTTGCTTATCGTATAAATAATACGATTTGGCGGCGATTTCTGGCACCGGCGGCACAAAAGCGTGGGCGATACTGCTGCTAAAGAGCGCGGCAATCAAACTGGCGGTAATGGCAATGCGTGGCATGGGGGTCAGCTATGAAAAGGGTGAACAAAAGTGTGGGCAATTATACGGGCAAACCCAAGCTACTGACGGCCATCTTGCGGTTTTGTTCCGCGAAATCAGAGTGAATGTTTCGGCTTGACAGCAAAAAGCCCCGTAACGAGGCTTGCAGGATTTCGGGGATTGAGTTGGCTATGTTTCGAGCTTAAATTCGCCTTGACCAATTGCTATCACTTTACCCCCTACCTGTATTTGCTTGTCTGCTTTGATTAACAAGTTCAATCGAGCAATACGTCCAATACCATGCCCTTGCTCCATGCAAATTTGCAACGGTAATGGGGCGTTTTCGGCGAGCAGCCAGCCGCCTAGATTGGCGCAGGCTGAGCCAGTGCCGAAGTCTTCGGCGGCTTGGCCGTTTTGTGACCAGAAATAGCGCGCAATAATGGTTTCGCTGCCGTCGTCGTTGCGCTGGCGCGCCCACACTAAAGCGCCGGAACGTCCTTCAAGATTAGTGGCTACTTGCTCAAATAGCGCTAAGTTGAGATTGCATTGCGCGACGCTTGCGGCATTGTCGAGCGGTACTATCAGTTGTTCGCTGCCGCAATTAACAAAGCGCGGCGTGCCGCTGATTTGTTCTGCTTGAATGTTGAGCGCGGCGGCAAGTTGCGCGAGCGCAGGGCCATCGCGATAGGTGGGCGCGTTGGCGGTGAGCGTGATTTGCTCACCATCGCAGGCGACCGGAATGATGCCGGCTTTCATTTTGAGTCGCAGTGCGGGTCTACCGTTGGCGAGCACATATGCGGTGCCGAGGGTCGGGTGGCCGGCAAATGGCATTTCATACGAAGGTGTAAAAATTCGCACATGCGCATCGGCGTCATCGCAGGGGCTGACAAACGTGATCTCGGATAAATTCATTTGCTGGCCAAGCGCGGCCATTTCGGTTTCGCTAATGGCGCTGGCATCGGTGAATACAGCGAGCGGATTACCGGAAAAAAGTGCTTCCGTCGCAAAAACATTGACTAGTTGATAATGAACTCGTTTCATTGATTTATCCTTGGGTATTGCTAGCAATGCTTTTTCAATATTGATATACCAGCATATACGTCTGATGTGCTGGCGTTAAAACCGATGGAGGGTAGCTCAGGGGCTGATTTGTAGTCGCTTAAGTCGGTAAATCATCCCCTGCATGCGCGACTCAGCTTGTATAATACTGGGCTTGGCCGCTTTGGCAAAATCAATAGCAACAGCAAAAACACCCATGATTCGTAAATTTATTGGCAAGGTGCTGCGGCGCCCAGGCAAACGTGTGATTCACGCCAAGCACTACGGCATTCGCCGTGATCAACTGCATTCGGGGGCGTTGAAAGTCTGTGATCGGCTGCAAGCGGCGGGTTACGAGGCCTATATTGTGGGTGGTGCGGTGCGTGATTTACTGCTCGGCAAAGATCCCAAGGACTTTGATGTGGCCACCAGCGCTACGCCAGAGCAAGTACGGCATATTTTTCATCGTTCACGCATTATTGGCCGCCGCTTCCGTATTGTGCACGTGCCATTTTATGATCGCGCGGGCGAAGAAATTATTGAAGTGACTACGTTCCGTGGTAGCGCCGAATCGCCTACCGATGCCTCAGGCCGCATTATCCGCGACAACGTTTACGGTACGATTAGCGAGGACGCTGATCGCCGCGATTTCACTGTCAATGCGCTGTATTACGATCCGAATTCTGAAGAAATTATCGATTTTCATCACGGTATCGAAGATCTCGAAAAACAGCAGCTGGTGATGATTGGTGATCCCGTCAAACGCTATCACGAAGATCCAGTTCGTATGCTGCGCGCAGCGCGTTTGTCGGCCAAACTCGATTTAGCAATTGCACCCGACACCAAAAATCCAATTCGTGAACATGCGGTCTTGCTGGAAAACATTCCGACAGCACGTTTGTTTGATGAAATGATGAAGCTATTGCTGTCTGGCAAAGCTTGGCTGTGTGTGCAAACTTTGCGTGAATTGAGTTTGCATAAGCCGCTGTTTCCGCTGCTTGACAAGTTGTTATCCAAGCCTGATACGGCTAAATTTTTGCAAAAAGCTTTAGAAAATACTGATCAGCGTTTGGCGGAAGACAAGCCTGTTTCGGCTGGTTTTTTATTCGCGGCCTTGCTGTGGCATGAAGTCGAGCAAAACTGGCATAAACGTATCGCTGCTGGCGAAGTGAAAACGCCTGCGCTGATCGAAGCGATGAATGAGGTGGAAAGCAAAGTGTGCAAGCGCTTGGCGATTCCAAATCGCTACGGTGCCGCGATGAAAGAAATCTGGGCGATGCAACCACGCTTTGAACAGCGGGTTGGTTTGCGCCCATTCCGCCTGTTTGAGCAACCACGGTTCCGTGCGGCTTATGATTTCCTGTTGTTGCGCGCTGAATGTGGCTTGGTTGAACAAGAGCTGGCCGATTGGTGGACGAAATTCCAACTCAGTGAAAGCACCGAGCGGATGGAAATGATTGAATTGGCCGCTAAAAATGGCTTGGCGGGCGATGTGCCAGCGAAACGGCGTAAACGTAGTCGTCATCGCAAGCCAGCGTCAGCCAAGCAGTCCGAGGTTTAATTTTGACTCGTATTTATGTGGCTTTAGGCGCCAATTTGGGTGATCCAGTGGCGCAGTTACAGGCGGCATTACGCCATTTGGCGGCGTGGCCGACGATGACACTGTTGCAAACTTCGTCGTTTTACGCCAGCGCGCCAGTGGGTTATACCGATCAGCCGGATTTTGTGAATGCGGTGTGTGAGTTGGAAACCGAACTCAGCGCTGTGGACGTTTTGGCCGCGCTGCTGGCGATTGAAGCGGAAAATGGTCGAGAAAGAAATTTCAAAAATTCACCGCGCACTTTAGATTTGGATTTGATCTTGTACGGCAACGAGCAAATTGATTTAGCTGATTTAACCGTGCCGCATCCTCGCATGCATCAACGTGCGTTTGTGTTGCAACCGCTACTAGAAATTGCACCGCAGGCGCAGATTCCCGGATTGGGGGCCGCGCAAGACTATTTGGCGGCCGTCGCAGCGCAAACATTGACGCGAATCCCCGAGAAATCCCTTACTTCTGCGTAAAGTTGTCGAATTCCGGCCCGCTTTCCGTTAGGATTTGCTTTCTTGCTCTGCAGATGAGGCTGACCGATTGCCTAGCTGCGTTTTGCCTCCATTTGCAATGGTGGGCGACCTTTTTTCCAGCTGCACCAAGAGTGCAGATCTGCTAACCATGGATACCGAACCATGAAGACGACGTTAAATACCCTCTTAAAAATGAAGCAAGATGGCCAGAAAATTGCCATGTTGACCTGTTACGACGCGAGCTTTGCGCATTTGCTGGATGAAGCGGGCGTGGATATCTTTTTGATTGGTGACTCGCTGGGTAATGTGATTCAAGGTCATACTTCGACCTTGCCGGTGACGATGGACGATATGATTTATCACACCGCCGCAGTGGCACGTGGTACGCAAAAAGCCTTGGTCTTGGCCGATTTGCCGTTTGCCAGCTATCAAGCGTCACATGCGCAAGCTTACGAAAACGCCGCCAAATTGATGGCGGCAGGCGCAGAAATGGTGAAGATCGAAGGCGGCGCGGTGATGGTCGACACGGTGGATTTCTTGGTTCAGCGCGGTATTCCAGTTTGCGCGCATATCGGCCTGCAACCGCAATCGGTGCATTTATACGGCGGCTATAAGGTACAAGGCAAAACCGAGACTGAAGCTGATATTTTGAAGCGCGATGCGCTGGCGCTGCAAGCGGCAGGTGCGAGTATGGTGCTGATGGAAATGGTGCCGGCGAGTGTCGCTAAAGCCATTACCGAATCATTGACGGTGCCGACAATTGGGATTGGCGCAGGCCTTGATGTTGATGGTCAAGTGCTGGTGCTGTACGACATGCTTGGCGTGTATCCGGGCAAAAAGGCACGCTTTGTGAAAAACTTTATGAGCGGCAGCGTTCACAGTATTCAAGGTGCAGTTGAAGCCTATGTGAAAGCAGTAAAAGGCTTAACTTTCCCGACTCAAGAGCATTCGTTTTAATCCGGTGAGGCGTGAGGTGTTAGGCGGGAGGGGTAAAACCTGAGTGCCGAATCAACTGATCGCTTCACACCTTACCCCTTACTCCTTACAGATAATATGAAAATCATCCATACCATTGCAGAACTTCGCGCTTGGCGTAAAACTGTCGGCACGGTGGCATTTGTGCCGACGATGGGTAGTTTGCACGCGGGGCATATGTCGCTGATCCATGCTGCAAAAGCCTCAGCGGAACATACTGTAGTAAGTATCTTCGTTAATCGCTTGCAATTCGGCCAAGGTGAAGACTTTGATCGCTATCCGCGTACGCTGGAAAATGATGCCGCACTGATTGCTGAGCAAGGCGGTGTGGATGTGATTTTCGCGCCGGATGAAAAAGAGCTGTATCCGAATGTGATTCAGCAGTATCAAGTGACGCCACCGGCGATTGCCGAAGAGCTGTGCGGCGCGTTCCGCCCTGGGCATTTCCGTGGTGTGGCGACGGTGGTCACTAAGCTATTTAATATCGTTGAGCCTGATATTGCCTGTTTTGGGCGCAAGGACTATCAACAGTTATTTGTGATTCAGAGTATGGTGAGCGATTTGAATATGAATATTCAAATTCTACCAGTCGACACTGGGCGCGCCGATGATGGTTTGGCTTTGTCATCGCGCAATGCGTTTTTAACCGCCGATCAACGCATTGAGGCGCCGCGTTTATATCATCATTTATCACGGATGAAAGCCGCGATTGAAGCGGGTGAACGGGATTATTCCAAACTTGCGATTCAAACGGTGACTGATTTACGCGTGCGGGGCTGGATTGACATTGATTACGTCGATACACGCAACGCCGAAACGCTTAAACCCGCGGCAAGTACCGATAAAAATTTAGTGATTCTGATTGCCGCCCGAATCGGCACAACACGCTTGATTGATAATATTGAAGTTCATCTTTGATTGAGCCGCTAAGCCCCGTGGCGAGTCCAAACACTTGCCTCGGGGGCCGTTCAGATTAGGTATTAATGAGGTTTCAGTGCCTGCGGCACAGAATAGCGCCTTTCTCCGCGCAGCTTGTGACAATTTGCTGTTATGAAAATCGTGCTAGCGCGGCGGGAAACCAAGTCTCAACTAAACCTAGTTTTGGATCATCTTCAGCAAGCTTTGTTTGCGTCGTTCAGACAGATTTTCAATTTTTGCGAGTAAGGCGTATTCATTGCGCAATTGTATATTGTGGCTTGCAGCAAAGTTGCGGACTTCCTCACCAAATTTCCCCCGATGAATATAAACGCCGGCATGTGCGCGCTCGTGTACCAGCACGCCTAAAAATTGGCGTAGCGCCTTCATTTCAACGACTTGATCGTTACTGCAATGAATGACTTTACTCACGATATCATTTTGCCAAATCAAAATATTCAAACCCGTTGATGCGCCTAATTTGTGCGTAGTGTGGGGGATGCCTTTTACTTCGTAATACGCTAGGCACAGTTGGGTAAATTGCTCTGGACTGAGTTGCTGCATAAATTCAATCGACCAGGTGGGCGGCAACAGAAATTGGCTAATCGCAGCAAGACTGAATCTTTTTCGTCCCTCAGTCGGGATTTTGGATAGCAGCTCAGAATTCGCGCTCAAGCTAGCGGGTGATCGAAAAATAGGGCTGCAGTAGGGGTGTAGGCCAAATAGCGCGATAATGCCAATACAGCCCAAAATCAGCCACTGAATATAGGGGATTAATATGCAGAGATATTTATCGTCGCCTAACCAGAAAGGAAGTGAGAAATAGCTCAGCACAAGCAGTAGCAGCAGCGTGCCAAGCACGAAGGAGTGGCGAATGTGGGGTTGAAAATCAAAGCGAGCTGGCACAGTTTCATTCAAGGCAAATTTTGAACTGGCATCTTAGTACAGTGAATGATTATTTTCTACAAAGTATTGTTTTTTGTAAGTTTTTGCTTGGTATTCTGTGATTTTGCTTACTTTGTTTTGGGTTTTAAGTGCTGAGCCGCGATTTGACTCTCTAGCGGGCGACTAAACCAATAACCTTGCGCATAAAGTACACCTTGTTGAGCGAGCCATTGAGCTTCTTCCTGTGTTTCGACCCCTTCGGCAATCACATCGAGTGCCAAAGCATCGGCTAAATCCAGTAAGGCACGACATACACGTTGGTGGGCGGCATCATTGCCGATGTTTTTGATCAGGCTGCGGTCAAATTTGAGCTTGGAGAGCGCCAGTTGTGAAATCGTCGAAAGATTGGAATAACCGGTGCCAAAATCATCCATAAAGATGGGAATCTCGGCCTCGGTGAGCTGGTGCACACTATCGAGCGCTTGTTCGTGCATCAGTGTTGATTCGGTTAGCTCTAATGCGATTTGACTCCGTAAATAGGCGGGGAGTGCATCCAGTCGTGCAATCACGGTTTGTGCAAACAAAGGCTGTGCCAATTGTAGCGCAGAAACATTCACTGAAATGGGCACCAGTGCCAAACCTGCTTCGTGCCATGCTTTGATTTGCCAGATGGCACAATCGAGTGCCCATTCGCCGATGCGACAAATAATGCCCGTTTGCTCGGCAAATGGGATGAAGTCATTGGGGGCAATTTCGCCGCGCTCGGGATGACGCCAGCGAAGCAAAGCTTCAAAACCAATGAGTTCGGCTTTATCCAGTGCCACTTGTGGCTGATAAACCAGCCGGAACTGCCCTTCTTGCAGCGCACGGCGTAAGTCGCGTTCTAATTCCAGTTGTCGCACCGCTTGCGTTGCCATATGGGACTCAAAGCGGCGTATGTGGCCACGGCCTAGCTCTTTGCCTTCATATAAGGCAACGTCGGCGTGCTTGAGTAGTTGCTCGGCGGTATGTCCATCGTTGGGGAAATCCACTTGACCCGCGGTAAAGCCTTGCTCGAAATACAGTCCTTCAATGGTGACGGGGATTTTAATTTGCTGGCTCAGTGCATCATTGATGCTTTCGGCATGGCGTAGATCATCCAGTAATACGAATTCGTCCCCTCCCAATCGGAATACTTCCGCGCCAATTTTGCTCAAGCTCTCGGCGACCTGTGCCAGTGCTTGATCACCAGCGCGGTGGCCTAGGGCGTCGTTAATGCGTTTGAAATGATCTAAGTCGATTAGCCAAACGCAAAACGGAATTGCACTGTCGATGCGTTCTTTGATTTTGATCGCTAAATAGCTGCGATTACCTAGCTTGGTCAATGGGTCGTGATGCGCCAGCCAAGAGAGGCGTTCTTCGGCGGCCTTACGCATGCTGATATCGCGAGCAATACCTGCTGTGCCAATAATGACGTTATGTTCATAGACTGGCACTTTGATCAACTCCATCCAGCGTGTGCCATCGCGAATGTGCTCAAAGTTTCGCTCAAACTGCAGTGCTTGTGCTTCATTCATGACACGGCGATCGTCGGCTTGGTAGCTGGCGGCCAAGTCGGGGGGCGATAAGGCAAAATCGTCTTTGCCAATGAGCCATTGTGGGTCTTTGATATTCCAGATGTCGCGAAATGCTTGGTTAACGATGACAAAACGGCTTTGTTTGTCTTTGACCCAAGCTAAATCAGGTATGCTATCCAGTAAGGACTGATACTGCTGTAGGCTACGCCGAGCGCGTAGCAGCTGGAGTGCAAGCAGCACTGATAGTAATAATAAAATGCCTGCGCAGACAGACAAAACAATCAGCATGTAACGATGCCTTTTTTGTTGGCGAGTTTAGTGTTAACGAATCGATGACACGGCATTTATTGGTTTGAGTGGAGTTTAGCAGCTTCATCATAGACTAAGGCGAATCTCTGTTGCTAGGCTTACATCCCCATATATCGCCCAGTTTTATGGTTGGTCGCAATCACCATATTTAAGATGAAGGCGCTGAATATTGAAATCGCTAATTGTTGCCAGCTGACAATCAACATCCCCACCGCCAAAATAGCCAAATCCACAATCAGCTGCACATGACCAGCGCGCCAGCCTTTGGTTTTTTGCAAATACAATGCCAAAACGGTGACACCACCCAAGCTGGCCTTGTGGCGGATCAGCATCAGAATGCCAACGCCAGCGAGCAAACCGCCCATCAGTCCCGCAAAAATGGGATTGACGTCTTGTAAGCGAATCAGTTGCGGCATCCACTCGGTAATGATGGCTAGACTAGCCACGCAGGCAAAGGTTTTCAGCGTGAATTCCTTGCCCATTACTCGATAGGCAAATACATAAAAGGGCAGGTTGAGCACGAATAAAATGAGCCCATACGGTAGCTGACCAAGATAAAAAACAACAAATGCCAAACCAGTCGCGCCGCCAGTTAATAAATTGGCATGTTTGAAAAATTGCAAGCCTAGTGCGACTAAAATCACGCCACTGAGCATGCCTTGTAAATCGTCGAGTAAGGTGTGAGGGGGATGCGGCATTACATCTCGTTATAAAGTCATTCAATTGCTGCGCAGCATAGCGATTTTTTATGGACTTGGCTGTAAAGAAATACCTTATTGACCTGTGGTTTTATCGTTCTTAATGATTGATTCTATGGCGTATTTTTGCTTCCGTTAGTCAACTATCGATTGGGTTTTGCCGGCAATTGGCGTATTCTGTTTTGAGCTGCAATCACTTTGGCGGGGTTTATCATGATGATCAATCCAAACAACAATTTCGCCGCGCTAATTACACAAAACAATACTTCTCGGGCACAGAATGCTCAGGAAGCGAGTTTGCAAAAATTATCCAGCGGTGCGCGGATTAATAGTGCGAAAGACGATGCCGCCGGAGCGGCCATCATTCAGCAGTTTGCCGCGCAAATTGCAGGTAGTAATCAAGCGGTGCGTAATTTGAGCGACGGTATCTCTTTGGCGCAAACGACTGAAGGAGCCTTAAGTTCGATTGCGGAAAATACCGAACGCTTACGTGAATTAACGGTCGCTGCTGGCAATAGCGCGCTATCGGCCAGTGATCGGCAAGCCTTGCAAGCTGAGGCGGACGCTTTGTCACAAAGTAACGATGATATTGTTAGAAACACCCAGTTTAATGGGCAAGCGGTGCTGCAAGGCGGGCAGTTCAACTTTCAAGCGGGTGCCAATGCGGGCGATCAGTTGAGCTTGAGCAATGCTCAACTGGGTGGGACATCGGGCTTAAATAGTGTCGCTGGCCGTGTTGATTTATCCAGTCCAGCCGCTGCGACTGCGAGTTTGCAAGCATTGGATGCCGATATCGATATGATTTCTGGGCAACGCGCTAATTTGGGCGCTTTCCAAAGTCGATTAGAAAATGGCGTTCAAAATTTACAAACGACAGCGATTAATACTTCGGCGGCAAAAAGCCGAGTTGCCGATACCGATTACGCCGCTGAAACCGCGCGATTGGCGCAGGAAAACATTCGCACTAATGCGGGTTTAGCAATGCAAGTGCAAGCCAGAGCGAATGCTGGTCAGGTATTAAGTTTGCTGAGATAGTGGGTATCTGGATATGGCTTAGTATTTTTATTGCTTGTGCTAATATACCTCAAGGCGTCGATCGTGAGATCGACGCTTTTTATTTTCTAATTGATGGGTGGTGATTGTTAACAAGCCAAAATCAGCGTGGGCAGGTAAAATTGTCAAATCTTGTCAAGGAAGCACTATGGATCACGACCACATCATCAAAACCACCCAGCATTGGTTAGAAAACGCCGTTATTGGCTTAAATTTGTGCCCGTTTGCGAAAGCGGTATTCGTTAAAAACCAGATTCGTTATGTGGTCAGTAATGCCAAGCATTTAGATGGTTTTTTGGATGATCTTGATCGCGAGCTTGATTTTCTGGCGCAAACGCCTGCAGCGGAAGTCGATACCACCTTGTTAATTCATCCAACACTGTTTCCTGACTTTGAGATCTTTAATGATGTGCAGGCGCTCGCCGATGAGATTGTGGCTGAGCATGAATTAGAAGGTATTTTGCAGGTGGCTAGTTTCCATCCCGAGTTCCAATTTGACGATACCGAGCTCGACGACATCAGCAATTACACTAATCGCGCGCCATTTCCGATTTTGCATTTGCTGCGTGAGGACAGTATCGCCAAGGCGGTTGAAGCGTTTCCGAATCCAGATGTGATTTATGAACGCAATATCGAGACCTTGCAAAAACTCGGTTTGGCGGGTTGGATGGCTTTAGGTTTGCAGGGTAGTCAAAAATAATGCGCTGGTCGATTGTGGTTGTTAGTTTGTTATTGGCCGCATGTGGCAGTACGCCCGCGCCAATTACAACGGGGCCGACACCTACGGGTTTTTATCGGGTGAAAGCGGGTGATACTCTGTACCGGATTGCCAAAAATAATGGGCAAAGCGTCAGTGATTTGGTGCGCTGGAATAATTTAGCCAAAGCGGAAGACATCGATGTGGGGCAGCTTTTACGAGTGACGTCACCCGATGGGGTGAGCACTAAAGCGACACCGAAAGCCACAGCGCGACCTAATGCACCCGTCGTGAATAATGATTCGACCCCTGTGAGCGCGATTAGTTTGGTGTGGCCAGCGCAAGGCAAATTGCTTTATTCTTACGCGCCTCCGCGGGTCAAAGGCATTGGCATTGGCGGTGCGGCTGGCGATTCGATTGTCGCCGCGGCGGACGGCAAAGTGTTGTATGCGGGCGACGGTATTCGTGGTTATGGATTATTGCTGATTATTCAACACAGCAATGGTTATATCACCGCGTACGCGCACAATCAAAAGCTACTGGTGAAAGAAGGTGCGCAAGTTAAACAAAGCCAAGCAGTCGCAACGATGGGGCAAACGGGGACTGACGAAGTAAAATTGCATTTTGAAGTGCGCTTTAAAGGCCAAACGATCAATCCAGCTTCTGTCCTACCCAAAAAATAAGCTCCCAAAATCCGCAATCGCAAATCCAAAGGAATCAGTATGCAAGTGGCGATTATTTCTGCAGTTGGCAAAAACCGTGTGATCGGGATCAATAATCAGCTGCCATGGCGCTTGCCAGAAGACCTTAAGCATTTCAAAGCGCTGACGATGGGCTGCCCGATGATTATGGGGCGCAAAACGTTTGAATCATTGCCCGGCTTGTTGCCGGGGCGTCCGCATTGGGTGATTACCCGTAATGCAGATTATCAGGCAGCAGGTGCAACGCCATTTGCTTCAATCGACGCGGCGATTGCGGCGGCCAAATCTGGCGGATGTGAACAAGTATTTGTCATTGGTGGTGGCGAGATTTATCAGCAAAGCTTGGCGCTCGCGGATACTTTGTATTTGACTGAAGTGAGCTTGAACCCCGCGGGCGATGCGTTTTTCCCTGAGTTTGATTTATTGCATTGGCAGGAAGTAAGTCGTGAGTCGAATATTTCAGCCAATGGCATTGAATATGCGTTTGTGACTTATCAAAAAGTCTAGGTATTGAGTCCTAGGCTTTTTATATAAATATCTTGCTGGTAATACCCATTAAAAAAGCCGATCAATTGATCGGCTTTTTATCGCTTAGCCCGCAATTAAGCTTTTTGTGCGCGCTCAAAGCTAGTCATGATTTCAGCTTCGGCAGCAGCTTTATCGCCCCAGCCTGTCACTTTAACCCATTTGCCTTTTTCTAGATCTTTGTAGTGCTCGAAGTAGTGTTTTACTTGAGCCAAGAGCAATTCTGGAATGTCTTCCAGTTTTTCGATGTGTGCAAACATTGCGCACACTTTTGGTACTGGCACCGCAATGACTTTGGCATCTTGGCCTGATTCGTCTTCCATGCCCAATACGCCCACGGCGCGGCATTTGATGACCATGCCAGGAGCTAATGGGAATGGGGTGTAAACCAAAACATCAACCGGATCACCATCTAATGACAAAGTGTGTGGCACAAAACCGTAGTTCATTGGGTACGACATTGAGGTACCCACGAAGCGGTCAACGATGATCGCGCCTGATTCTTTATCGAATTCGTATTTTACTGGCGGTGCGTTGGCTGGGATTTCGATGATGACGTTAAAGTCTTCTGGCAGGTTTTTACCTGCTGGGATCTTGCTGATGTCCATGGTGCACAATCCTGAGTAGGGGAAATAAACCCGAGGATTATAGCTTTCCCTTGGGTCACTTGATAGTTCGGCGACATGAAAATTTAGGGAAAGCACAAATATTGCACCGCAATATCTGTCTGCCATAATGAAACACACGGTACAATTTAGTGTCCTTGATAAAGGTTAGACACCATGAAAGCTCATTACCTTGCCCCATTATTTGACCCTCGCTCAATCGCGGTGATTGGCGCATCAGAAACGGTTGGCTCTGTAGGCTGTTCGGTGATGCAAAATTTGATCGAGGGCGGTTTTACTGGCGCGTTACACGCCGTCAATTTACGGCATTCAACGGTGTTTGGATTGCCTGCCGTTAAGACAGTGAGCAAAATTACGACGCCAATTGATTTGGCGATTTTGACTACTCCGAGCAAAACATTACTTAAATTAGTCGAAGCCTGTGGTCAGCAAGGTATCCGCCATATCATCATTATGTCGTGTGACTTTGTCGGCAATGATAAAGCGGGGCAAAAGCTGCTCGACAAAATTTTGCGGCTTGCCAAGTCATTAAATATTCGCATTATGGGCCCGACGGTTTTTGGCTACTGCCGCGCGCCGAGCAAATTACTCGCCGCCAATTTCAAAGGCAAAATTAAAAGTGGCAGCTTGGCGGTGGTGTCACAATCTTCGTCGGTGACAACGGCGATTTTAGATTGGGCCGAGCTGCATGATGTGGGTTTCTCATCGGTGGTTTCACTCGGTTCGGCATCGGATATTGATGTCGGCGATGTACTCGATTACTTGGTGGCCGACCCCAAGACCAAGGCTATTTTGCTTTATATCGAAGACTTAAAAGATGCTGGTTTATTTATGTCGGCGCTGCGTGCTGCATCGCGTTCGAAAGCCGTTTTAGCCTTGAAAGTGGGTCGCTATGACGATGACGTCAAGCTCGGTCGCACCCATTCTGAGCGTTTAATTAAGCACGACGATGTCTTTGATGTGGCATTGAAACGTGCGGGTGTGTTGCGACTGCGTTCGATTAATCAATTGTTTACTGCCGTTCGCGTGCTCGACGGTACTTATCGTACCAAAGGTCGTCGTTTGGCGATTTTGACCAATGGTATTGGCGCAGGTTTGATGGCAGTGGATCGCGCTCGCGATTTACATATCGAATTACCAAAGTTGACGCCAGAAACGATGGCACAATTAAAAACGATTTTGCCGGTACAAAGCAGCTTACAAAATCCAGTTGATGTATTGGGCGACGCCAACGCCGAGCGTTTCAAACTAGCGACTGAGCTGGTGTTGAAAGATCCCAATATCGATGGTGTGTTAGTCGTATTTACACCACAAGTTGGCACTGATGACATGGCGACCGCCGAAGCGATGATTGCACTACGTAAAACATCGGATAAACCGCTGTTGTTAGCTTGGGTTGGCGGCAAAAAAATTGACGCTAGCCGCAAAATGCTGGCCAAAGCACAAACGGCGTTTTTTAATGCACCAGAAAGCGCGGTGGAAGTGTTTTATTCGCTGGCGAGCTGGCAATACAATCAGCAGTTGTTAGTGCAAACGCCGAGTCCCTTGGGAGAAATGGAAGCGCCTGATCTCGAAACCGCGCAGATGATTATTAGCTCGGTTTTAGCGAGTGGGCGTGAAGTATTGGATGAAGTGGAGTCGAAGGCGATTTTGCGTGCGTTCAATATTCCTGTGACCTTAACGATCCGCGCGCAAAGCGCCGATGATGCGGTATCAGCGGCGATGGGTTTGGGTTTGCCGGTCGCGCTGAAAATCGATGCCAAAGGGATTGTGCACAAAACCGATATCGATGGCGTGATGCTCAATCTCACTAGTTTGGTTCAGGTCGCTACTGAGTCGAGCAAAATGTTAGCGCGCGCGAAAGAGCAGCTGGGGGCTGAAAATGTGCGTGGTTTGGTCATTCAGCCGATGCACGGCAAAAAATCAGGTCGTGAGCTGATGATTGGGGTTGGTCGCGATCATTCCTTCGGGCCTGTGATTACCTTTGGTCATGGTGGGGTAACTGTAGAGGTATTTAATGATATCGCAGTATCTTTGCCGCCTCTGAATGAATACCTTGCAGAAAACTTGATTCGTCGTACTCGTGTAAAAAAAATGCTTGCGCCATTTAGGAATTTACCCGGCGTTGATATGGCGGCGATTAAATCGGTGCTGTTGCGGGTATCAGAAATGGTCTGCGAATTTCCGCAAATTCAACAGCTTGATATTAATCCCTTAGTCGCTGATGAACACGGCGTGGTCGCAGTCGATGCACGAATTGTGGTTGCGCCGATTCCGGAAAATGCGCGCCGCTATAGCCATATGGCGATTCACCCTTATCCAGCGCATTTGGCGCAAATTACGCAGTTGAAAAACGGCTTGCCGATGGTTTTGCGCCCGATTCGGCCGGAGGATGCCGATTTGATTGCGCTCTTCATTAGTAAATTATCTGATGAAAGTCGTTATAACCGCTTCATGAGTACGCTGAAATCCTTGCCGCAAGCGATGCTGGCGCGCTTTACGCAGTTGGATTACACCCGCGAAATGGCCATTGTTGCCACCGTAGAGACCAGTGCCGGAACCGAAATTATTGGTGTGGCTCGGTTTACCGCCAATCCAGATCGCGATAGTTGCGAGTTTGCCGTAGTGATTAGCGATCAATGGCAAGGCTTGGGCTTGGGCGGTCGCTTGATGGGCGCGCTGTTTGTTGCCGCCCGCGATATGGGTTTGTCGGTGATTGAAGGGGAAGTGTTGACCAGCAATAAGACGATGCTGACATTTATGAAACATTTGGGCTTTACAATTGGTAAGCATCCAGAAGATGATAGTTTAAAGTGGGTGGTGAAGCCGCTCACTGAACTCGAGCAAGACTCAAAGACGAACGTGGAGAATCAATAGCATGACGGCAATTATCGATATCGAAGGTGTTGGTGAAACCTACGCGGCAAAACTGAAAGAAGCCGGTATTTCAACGGTGGAAGCCTTGCTGACCGCGGGTAATACACCAAAAGGTCGTGAAGCTTTGGCAACGCAGACAGGCATTGCGGGTAAATTAATTTTGAAATGGGTTAATCACGCTGACTTATTTCGTATTCATGGTGTAGCAGGGCAGTTTGCTGAATTGCTTGAAGCTGCTGGTGTTGATACGGTGGCTGAACTGGCACGCCGTAATGCACAGAATTTGCAAGAGGCGCTAGCAAGCACCAACGAAGCCAAAAAACTCGCTGGTAGCACGCCAAGCTTGGCGCAAGTAGAAAAATGGATTGCTGAAGCTAAAGATTTGCCGCGTGGTGTTGAGTATTGATTTTTGCAGGTTTGGCATTGTGCGCCGCACGATGCCAAATTTATTTTGCTATGTAAATCAAAAATTTAAATTTTAGGCTTCTATTTTTTGTTGACATTAAGTGTTGACTTTGATCTTTGCTTGCCGTATATTCGCGGCACTGATTTGATTGAGCACATTTACGCAATCCACAGTTTGTGACGATTGCCCTGTGTTTTAGTAGTTCTCCCCAGCAAGCCTCCTCAGCTTTTCTGCAAAGTTCATCCTGAACGTGGTGCTCTTCTATTTGGTGCTTTACCGTCCGGCTTTTGGGCGGGTTTGGCTGTGCGACCGAAAAATAACAAAGTTCGCAAGGCCACTTAGTTTGGAGTCCATAGATGACTAATCGTATGTTTGATTTTGATGTAGAAGCTCGTCCGTCCGCTCGTTCAACCGAGATGGAAGGCTGGTTTCAAATTGTAATTTGCCATGGCAACGCCCGTAAACCAGTTACGGATTGGCAGCCCGCTTCTTCAGCGCAGCGTGGTACGGTCCATGCGGTTTTGCAAAGCGCCGCAGCGATTGCGAAACAGCAAATTCAATTGCAATTTCATTGATTTGAAGTGATCTGCCTTGTGTTGTATTGGCATATTGATTTCGTATTCTTTTCTCGGCAACTCTTGCCGTTGTGATATTTAAATCATCAAAAAAACTGCTTAAAAGCCAAGCTTAGCTTGGCTTTTTTTATTGGCACACTTCCTGCTTGTGTTAAGTCACCAACTTGGAGTTTGTCTATGCTAGGCCGTCTCGACGATTATTTTCGCAACCAAGAAACCGCCCTTAAATTGCGCGGTCATCGCCAAGAAATCTTAGGTTCCAATATTGCGAATGCCGATACGCCCAATTACAAAGCGCGCGATATTGACTTTAAAGCTGCGTTTGAAGCGGCTCGAACAGGTGGTGCGACGAAGCCTTTGCAAGCAACACATGCTCGCCATTTGCAGCCAGCGGGTGTAGTCGATTTGTTTGCGCCGGCTTTGAAGTACCGTAACGAGCAACAGCCCTCCGTTGACGGTAATACCGTCGATATGAATACCGAAATGAAAGAATTTACCGATAACGCGATTCGCTATCAGGCCGCAGTCACCTTTATGACACGACGGATTGAGAGTATGAAAACCGCGTTGACGGGCCAATAAGGAAAACGCTGATGTCATTGTTTCGTGTGTTTGATGTGGCCGCTTCGGCAATGAATGCGCAGTCGGCGCGTTTGAATGTGGTGGCGAGTAATTTAGCGAATGCTGAGTCGGTGACTAGTTCTAATGGTCAACCGTATCGGGCTAAACAGGTTGTATTTCAAGCTGCTCCAGTTAATACCCACTCTAGCTCTGCGGTTGGGGTTAAAGTAGCTGGCGTCATTGAAGATCAAGCGCCCCCGCGTTTGGTCTATGACCCGAAGAGCCCGTTTGCTGATGCCAATGGTTACATAGCAATGCCAAACGTCAGTGTGGTCGAAGAAATGACCAATATGATTTCAGCGTCGCGTGGTTATCAAACGAATGTGGATGTTATGAACACCGCCAAAACATTACTGATGCGTACGCTGAGCATTGGTCAGGCTTAAGGAGTTTTATCATGGCAACGATCGGTAGTAATTTTGATTACACCTCACTGAATACCAAAAAGACAGTGACTCGAACCGAAGCTGAAAAGCAGCAAGATACCTTTATGAAATTGCTAGTGAAGCAATTGCAAACGCAAGATCCGATGAATCCAATGGACAATGCGCAAACCACTAGTCAGATGGCGCAAATCAATACTGTTACTGGAATTGGTAAGCTCAACGAGACGATGAATCAAATGCAATCCTTGTATGCCGGCACGCAAGTGATGCAGGCGGCAGGTTTGATCGGCAAAGAAGTCCTCACCCCCGGCAAAGGCTTCCATTTTGACGGTAGCAATAAAGCAGATTTGCGGGTTGTCATCCCGGAAGGTGCGAGTGAAGTAACGCTGAGCGTATTTGATAAAGATGGCGTTGAGGTTGCAAAACTGCCGGTGAATAGTTCTGCCACAGGCTTGGCGCAACTAGAATGGGACGGCAAAAAAGCCGATGGCAGTGTGTTTGCTGCGGGTGATTACACCGTTGCTGCAAAAGGTAAAAAAGATGGCAAGGAAATTGCTTTAGAAACGGTAACTTGGCAGGTAGCCAAATCAGTTGAATTTGGTAGTAGTGGCGTTGGGGTATATTTGGCCAACGGCGGTAAAACAGGTTTTGGTGATGTGATTCAAATTCGCTCCGCCAGCGCTAGTACGAACGCATAACGATTAGGGGAATATCATGGGTTTTCAACAAGGCTTGAGTGGCTTAAATGTCTCAGCGAAAAGTCTCGATGTGATCGGGAATAACGTCGCTAATGCCAATACAGTCGGCTTTAAAGGTTCTCGTGGAGAATTCTCCGATATTTATGCAAGCACGTTTGGAGCGTCGAGCAATATTGCGGGGATTGGTGCCAAGACAATGACCATCGCTCAGCAGTTTGGCCAAGGTAACACGACCTCAACCAATAGTCCTTTGGATATTGCGATCACTGGGAATGGTTTTTTTAGAATGCAGGACCCGACTGGCTCAATTAGCTATGCGCGAAATGGTCAGTTTCAGTTAGATAAAAATGGTTTTATTGTCAATAACGGCCAGTTTTTGACTGGTTGGCCTGTGAATCAAGGTACAGGCTTAGTGTTGGCGGGTTCAACACCGCAACCGATTCAACTTCAATTTTCAAACATTGGCGCCCGACCAACAGGCGGTTCTGGTGTAACTGGTGCGGGTTTGAATTTGGGTTTGAATTTGAATGCCAATGACAAAGTAATTCCCGCAACAACGGTGTTTTCTTCAACGGATCCAACTACTTATAACTATTCTACTTCAGCTACGGTGTATGACTCTTTGGGTGGTACGCATACGCAAACGTTCTACTTTCGTCGAGACGTTCCGCCTGCGGTACCCACCGTACCTCCGACCAGCACTTGGACGGTTCGCTATGCATTAGATGGTAAAGATGTGAATGCCGATGGGACTTTAGGACCACAAGTACCTGCGGCGACGCCATTGTCAACGGGATTAACTTTTGACGCCAATGGCCGTCCGATTGGTTTGCCAGTGGGGGGCTCAACCTTTAACGTGACCGCTGCTGCTTTGAATAACGGTTCAAATGGTCTGAATTTTCAAATGTTCTTTGATAAATCCACTCAATTTGGTAGCCCTTTTTCGGTGAACTCTCTGACCCAAGATGGTTATACCGACGGTATTTTGACTGGGATTTCTGTGGGCAAAGACGGTATGGTGCAAGGTCGCTATTCGAATGGGCAAACAAGAAACGTCGCACAAGTAGTGTTGTCTTCGTTTACTAATGTGCAGGGCTTGCAGCCTTTGGGGGATAACCGCTGGGCTGAATCTTCTGCCTCAGGTCAGCCGCTCACTAATGCGCCTGGTTCGGGTAGTACAGGGGCATTGCAATCGGCTGCAGTGGAAGATTCAAATATTGATTTGACGAGCGAATTAGTTAATTTGATTACCGCGCAGCGAAATTACCAAGCCAACTCACAAACGATCAAGGCGCAAGATACGATTTTGCAAACCATCGTTAACTTACGCTAATTAGGTTGATATGGATCGTCTCATTTATGTTGCGATGACTGGTGCCAAGCAAGCGGAGTTTCGCCAGTCTATTGTTGCCAACAATTTAGCTAATACCGCAACGACCGGTTTTCGTGCGGATTTGGCCGCCTTTCGAGCCGTTCCCGTCTTGGGAGGGCCAGGCTTACCCACCAGAGCGTTTGCCATTGAGCAAGATACTGGGGCTGACTTATCTGGCGGTGCTTTTCAGCAAACGGGGCGTGAACTCGACGCTGCAGTGATGGGGGAGGGTTGGTTTGCGGTGCAAAGCGCGACGGGCGAAGCCTATACCCGTAATGGTAGTTTTGTTGTTGATGCGACGGGCTTGTTAAAAACGTTCGCTGGGCAAGTGGTTGAAGGCGAAAATGGCCCGTTGACAGTGCCAGAGAATACTCAGCCTTCTATTGCAGCAGATGGTACTGTTTCTGCCGTCGATTTAAGTAATCCTGCTCAAACAGTTGAGGTGGGGCGACTGAAATTGGTCAATCCGCCAGCCGCTGAAATGGAAAAAGGTCTGGATGGCCTGTTCCGCAGGCGCAATGGTGAAGCGGCTCAGGCAGACGCTAATGTTCGTTTGGCGGTGCGGGGGGTTGAAGGCAGCAATGTGAATGCTGTCGATCAATTGGTAAATATGATTTCGACGCAGCGTCATTACGATATGCAAATTAAATTGCTGCAAACGGCAGAACAAAACTCGCGCTCAGCGGCGTCTTTGCTGACGCTCAATGGTTAAAATAGGATAAGAAAACGATGATTCGCTCGCTTTGGACCGGTAAAACGGGCATGGACGCCATGCAGTTTAATGTTGATGTAATCTCCAATAACTTGGCGAACGTCAGCACCAATGGCTTTAAACGTGAACGCCCAGTTTTTGAAGATTTACTTTATCAAAACCTGCGTCAGCCTGGCGCGGCGAGCAGTCAGCAAACTCAACTACCAACAGGTTTGGACGTAGGAACGGGTGTGCGGCCTGTAGCAACGGCTCGGCAATTTATGCAAGGCAGCTTGCAGTTGACTGATGGTCCATTAGATATGGCAATTAATGGACAGGGATTTTTTCAAATTGCCAAGCCGGATGGCACCACCGCCTATACGCGTGATGGTACATTCCAAGTCGATAGCCAAGGTGCTGTGGTGACATCGAGTGGCTACCCACTGCAGCCTGCTTTGCAAGTGCCACAAGGCACGACGAAGGTGACGATTGCTAAAGATGGTACTGTTTCAGCCATCATTAATAATGATTCAGCTGCGCCAGTGCAACTAGGTAATATTCAGCTGGCTACATTCATTAATCCGCCGGGGTTGCAAGCGGTGGGGGAAAATTTATTCCTTGAAACGGCAGCTAGTGGTGCGCCGACTGTGGGTACTCCTGGAACTAATGGCCTAGGGGCGATTAATCAAGGCTACGTTGAAGCGTCTAATGTCAATGTGACCGAAGAGTTGATTAATATGATTCAAGCGCAACGTGCGTACGAAATGAATTCGCGATCAGTGCGTACTTCTGATGAAATGTTGCAAAAATTGGGTACTTTATAAATTGATTAAGCTACGTTTACTTGCATCGCTATTGTTGGTGATGACTTTGAGTGCTTGTATCGCGCCGCAGTCGATTGTGACGCAGCCTGTCACTGCGCGACCCCAGCAAGACATCGTGACGCACAATAATAATGGTTCTATTTTTCAAGCCAACACGGCTAAATTATTGTTTCAAGAGCCCAATGCGCGTCGTATCGGCGATGTTGTGATTATTAATATTGAAGAAAATCTATCTGCCGTCAGCTCGGCCAATAGTGGCGCAGATAAAAGTGGCACTTTGGCTTTAAGTGGTAAAACTGACTTACCTTATATGCCTGCCTTTATCAATAAAATGCTGAATGCGAGTGCAGATGTGACGACGAGCAATACATTTGCAGGTAAAGGTCAAACCAATAGTTCGAACACATTTAGGGGCACCATTGCCGTGACCGTCGTGGATGTCTTGGCCAATGGCAATCTTGCTATTGGAGGTGAAAAGCAAGTTGCAGTGAATGGACAAACCAGTCTAATTCGTTTTACTGGTGTCATTAATCCAAACGATATTCGAGCGGGAAATACGATTTCATCGACGCGTGTCGCCGATGCCCGTATTGAGCAGGTGGGGCAAGGACCGATTGCAGATGCCAATACCA
This sequence comes from Deefgea chitinilytica, assembly GCF_016881405.1. Classification (GTDB taxonomy): domain Bacteria; phylum Pseudomonadota; class Gammaproteobacteria; order Burkholderiales; family Chitinibacteraceae; genus Deefgea; species Deefgea chitinilytica. Next base: position 331,740 of record NZ_WOFE01000002.1, on the reverse strand, counting down.
TGGGCTGGATGCAGCGTGCATTTATGTCGGTATGGCCATTTTAATGCTGATCGTAAAGGGAAGTCGTATGCATCGCGTGATTGTTGCAGTAACACTGTGTGTGCTCTCGCTCTCAAGCATGGCAGAACCACTAAAGCAGCTGGCAAGTTTTGCTGGCGTGCGAAACAATCAACTAGCAGGCTATGGCTTAGTGGTCGGTTTGGATGGTACGGGTGATCAAACGACGCAAACGCCGTTTACCGTTCAGTCCATCATTAATATGCTCACTAATATGGGCATTCAGGTGCCATCGGGTGGTAATTTGCAATTAAAAAACGTAGCTGCGGTTACAGTCACTGCGACATTGCCGCCGTTTGCTCGCCCGGGGCAACCGCTTGATGTTGTTGTTTCTTCGATCGGTAACGCGCGCAGTTTACGTGGTGGAGCCTTGCTGATGGCCCCCCTTAAGGGCGCAGATGGTCAAATTTATGCGATGGCCCAAGGTAATTTGGTGGTTGCAGGTGCCGGTGCCGCGGCTGCGGGTACTAGTGTTCAAGTGAATCAGCTTGCAACCGGTCTGATCCCTGCTGGTGCAACAGTCGAGCGCGCGGTTCCGACTTTATTGGGAAATGGTGAATTTGTTCAGCTTGAGTTGCTGAAAACTGATTTTTCCACGGCAAGCCGTGTGGTTAATGCAATTAATACTCAAATTGGCGCGGTGGCGACTGCGTTGGATGGCCGTGTAATTCAAGTTCGTGCGCCACAAGATCCCAATCAGCGTGTGGCATTTCTTGCACGATTAGAAACGATTGATGTGGTGCCTGCGCCTGTTAATCCGAAAGTGATAATTAATGCTCGAACTGGCTCTGTGGTGATGAATCAGGCTGTCACGGTTGAAGCGTGTGCGATTGCGCATGGCAATTTGACGGTAACGATTATTGCAGATAACCAAGTCGCGCAGCCGAATGCGGTAGTGGGTGGACGTCCGCAACGGGTGCAGAACGCTGAAATTGATATTGAAACGGGTAAAGGCCCTGTGGTGAAGTTGCCGAAGGCGACCTCGCTGAATCAGGTTGTGCGAGCTTTAAACTCAGTGGGCGCAACGCCGCAGGATTTATTGGCTATCTTGCAAGCGATGAAGGCTGCCGGAGCATTAAATGCAACACTTGAAGTGATTTGACCTGGGTATGTGATTGTAGATCTTCTATGTGCTGATGTTCTGCGATATACCCAATCTAATTTTATATTCATGATTTTATTCTTAATGTCGGCACGTTCCTTGCTTTAAATTGAGTCGTCAAAGCAAATTGGGCACCGGAGCCGCATCATGAAATCTGCTAGCAATGCGATTCAGAACACATTGGCAATTGACCCAACTGCGGTCAGTAAAATTCGTGCGGCAAATCGTGCGGATTCTGCTGAGGGAACTAAAGCCGTTGCGCAGCAATTTGAAGCCTTGCTGATGCAACAAATGCTCTCTGCAATGCGCTCAGCAAACCCAACAGATGGGATGAATCAAAGCAGTGGCGTAGAAATGTTCCGTGGCATGCATGATCAGCAGTTGACTCAAATGTGGTCGAGCAAAGGCAGTTTAGGCTTGGCAGATATGATCGCTCGGCAAATTCAGGTCCAACAAAATCCAAGTCTATTAAAGCAAGTTCAGCGCCGTGGCGCTGATCCATTTAATGCACGTGGATTTGATTTTTCCTTCGCTAATAAAATGAATCCCTTAACGGCAAAATCTGCCGCTACATTACCGAGTGTTGCCGATAAAGCAGTCTCTGCCGTTGGCGATTTTCTGGGTAAGCTAAGTGGTGTAGCCCAAACGGTCGCCGCCGACTTAGGCGTCGCGCCCCATATTTTATTGGCTCATGCGGCGTTAGAAACCGGCTGGGGCAAGAAAACCATCAATGATGCGGCCGGTAAAGATTCATTTAATCTATTTGGTATCAAAGCGGGATCGAGTTGGAAAGGCAAAACCACGGATGTGTTGACGACAGAGTTTGTCGATGGCGTGTCGCAAAAACGAATTGAGAAATTTCGTGCATATGATTCTTACGCTGAAGCATTTGCTGATTATGCGAGTTTGATGAAAAAACGATTTGGCGATGCCTTGGGTCAAGGTGGTGATGCGATTGGTTTTGCCAAAGCGCTGGCAAAAGATGGCTATGCGACGGATCCGCAATACGCCCAAAAATTAGCACGTGTGGCTGATAGTGTTGCCGCCCGTTTAGGTGTTAATAACTCAAGACTGGGCGCTTAACGCCGATAAGTAAGGATAGGAGTAAAGAATCATGGCCTCATCTGTATTTGGTATTGGCGTTTCTGGTTTAAATGCCGCTAATTTGGGTTTAACGACCACCGGGCATAATATTGCCAACGTGAATACAGATGGTTTTTCACGGCAAGGCATTCGACAAAGTGCGCCTTTTCCACAGTTGTCCGGTAGTGGTTTTAATGGCTTAGGAGTGAAAGTTGATTCGATTGTTCGGGTCTACGATCAATTTTTGACCAAAGCCGTTGAAGTAGCACAAACGCAGTCGAGTTATCAAAATACGCGCCTATCTCATTTGGCTGAAATTAATAATATTGTCGCAGATCCTACGGCAGGGGTTTCGCCGGCGTTACAAGATTTTTTTTCGTCGGTACAGAATGTTGCAACCAATCCTGCGAATCCGCCGTCACGTCAGGCAATGTTGTCAAGTGCACAAACCTTGGTGAATCGCTTTCAGGTATTTTCTCAGCGCCTTAATGAGCAGCGTGCTGCTCTAAATGGCGAAATTAGCAATACGGTCAGCAGTATTAATGCCTATGCCGCACAAGTGAGTGATCTGAATAATAAAATCGTGGTGGCACAAAGTAGTGGGCAGCCGCCGAATGATTTATTAGATCAACGTGATTTATTAGTGCGAGATTTAAACAAGTTAATTAAAACCACATCACTGCCGCTGAGTGATGGGTCAATTAATTTGTTTGTCGGAAATGGCCAAGGCTTAGTGGTTGGTTCTCAAACTTATACTTTGGGCGCAGTGCCAAATCCTGCAGATCCTGAAAGTATGTCGATTAGTTATGAGCAAAACGGCACTTCTATTTTGTTACCTGATAATTTGGTCAGTGGCGGTCAATTAGGGGCTTTGCTTGATTACCGTCGTCAATCTTTGGATTTGGCGCAAAATAGTTTAGAGCGTACTGCGCTTGGTATGGTGAATACATTCAATCAGCAACATAAAGCAGGTCAAGACTTAAATGGAAATTTGGGTCAAGACTTTTGGTCTTATCCAACGACTAATTTGGCAGCGGGCATCGATGTGCCAAAAATTGGGGTGGTGCGTCCAAACGCAAATAACACCGTTCCTGCGACTGCAAGCCTTACTGGTTATATCCAAGATATATCAAAGCTAACTACGAGTAATTATGAGTTAGCATATGATGGTACCAACTATACATTGGCTAATTTGAGTGACGGCAGTAAATATACTTTACTGCCTGCCGAGGCAGCAGCGCTGACTACGCCTGCAGGTTTTTCTACCGCAACTGGTTTGTCGCTCTCTTTAACAGCAGTGCCAGCTGCCGGCGATCGATTTACCATTATGCCGCTCAAAGGTTTTATCGATCAAATGGGGATCAAGATTACTGATCCGCGTGAAATTGCTGCAGCCGGTCCTGTTGTTGCGGTTGAGCCTAAAGCCCCTGCTGCGTTAAATACCGGGACATTAAAAATTACCCAGCCAGATCCTGTCGCGCAAACTTCGGTCACGACGGACCCATCGTTAAATCCAAATTTATTTACCCCGGTAACATTGACATTTGTACCTGATGCCTCGGTTGTTCCGTCTGGAATGGCATTTACCGTTGCTGGGGCTGTGCCGGCAGTAGTTGGTAATGTGCCATATAAAGCAGGGGCGACAATTAGCTACAACGGTTGGACAATGAAGTTAGATGGTTTGCCAGCAAATGGTGATAGTGTGACGGTGCAAAAAAACGTTAGCACTGCAAGTTCTGATAATCGCAACGCGCTTGCTTTGGGTAAATTGCAGACGACTCGAATTTTGGATGGAAATACAGCTACATACCAAGAGTCTTATGGCCGAATGGTAGCAACGGTAGGTACGCAAACCAGTGAAGCGACTATTATGTCTAAAGCGCAGGATAAGTTGTTGGCTAATGCTGAGAGTAGTCGAGATTCAGTTTCTGCTGTGAATTTAGATGAAGAGGCTGCAAATTTACTTCGCTATCAGCAAGCTTATCAAGCTTCAAGCAAAGTGATTCAGATCGCTCAAAAGGCGTTTGACGAGATTGTTAATTTAGGACGATAAGTCTGGACTAAATTAGGGGTAAATTAAAATGCGCATTGCAACCACCACATTGTTTAATAGAAGTAGTGCTGCATTACAACAGCATCAAGCTGATCAAGCTAAGCTTCAGGCTCAATTATCGTCTATGCGAAAAATTTTGACTCCAGCGGACGATCCAATCGCATCTGCTCGAGTACTAGATATCTCACAAGCTAAATCAATTAACGAGCAGTACGCAACAAATAGTGCCGCAGCAGATTCATTTATGCGCTTGAGTGAGTCTACATTAAATCAAGTGACCGCAGCTATTCAAAATATTCAGCAGCTTGCAGTTGCTGCGGGGAACCCCTCACTCACTGCATCAGAAAAAAAAATGCAGGATGCTGAATTACAAGGCCGATACCAAGAGTTACTTGGATTGGCCAACACAACCGATGGACAGGGTAATTATTTGTTTTCTGGGTTTAGGGGAGATACGAAACCATTCACAGAAAGCGCTTTCGGCCAAGTTAGCTATAACGGGGATGATGGTAAACGGTTAGTGCAAATTTCTGATGGCAGACAACTACCGATTTCAGAGTCCGGCAGTGACATCTTTCAAAGAATTAAAAATGGGAATGGTACTTTTGTTACGGCTTATAACTCTGCCAATACGGGGAGTGGTATCGTCAGTCCTGGTGAGGTACTGGATCCTAAGAAATGGCAATTAGCACCTGCGCCGCGTGATTTCAGTATTCAGTTTCAAGTTCTGCCCGATCCTGCGAACGCTAGTAAAACAATTACAACTTACGATTTAGTAAACACGACCACTAATGTTTCTTTGATTGATGGCGCAACTGTACCTCGCGCGCCCGGTACAGCATTACCTCGAGTTTATGCAGAGAATGGTGATATTGAGTTCAAACAATTAGCGACAGATCCTGTTGCGGTTCCTGCATGGGATTTTGGTGTGAAAATGAATGTAAAAGGAAGCCCAAGTGCTGGCGATCAGTTTTCAGTTAAGCCAAGTACTCATGTCGATTTGTTTGCAACAATCGGTGCACTGTCGACTGCGCTGAATTCATATCAAGTTGGTGCAACCGGGGCTGCAGCATTTCAAAATCAATTGAATACCGCGTTGTCGGATTTGTCCAATTCCCTAGGGAATATAGTAACCTCACAAGCATCACTGGGCTCAAGGATGCTCGAAACTGACTCGGTAAAAGATACAACTGAAGACTTGAAATTGCAGTACGCTAAAACCTTATCAGGATTACAAGACTTGGATTACGCGTCGGCTTTAAGTGATTTTGCTCAAAACCAAATGTTATTAGAAGCTACGCGGAAAACATTTTCTCAAGTGCAAGATTTGAGTTTGTTCAAGTATATTTAATTATGTTGCATATTTTTTGATACGCGGCTCGCTTTGCGAGCCGTTTCGATTTGGAATCTATGAGTAAAGTTAAAACAACGTATGTATGCCGTGAGTGCGGGGGCATTTCGCCCAAATGGCAAGGGCAATGCCCACAATGTGGGGATTGGAATACGCTGGATGAGAATATTGCTGAAGTAAAAGCTGTGAGCGGAAGATTTCAATCTCTCGCCGCTGACGGAGCAATTAAGAATTTATCTGAAGTGAATGCAGAAGAAGTGCCTCGCATTCCGACTCAGTTGCTTGAATTAGATCGAGTTCTTGGTGGAGGGCTTGTTCCTGGAGGCGTGGTTTTAATTGGTGGTGATCCTGGTATTGGTAAGTCAACTTTGTTATTGCAAGCCTTGGCTAGCTTGTCTGATACTCAGGCGGTGCTCTATGTGAGCGGAGAGGAGTCGGCGCAACAAATCGCGTTGCGTGCACGTCGCTTAGGCGTGTCTACGGCGAAAGTTCGACTTTATCCTGAGATTAGTTTAGAAAAAATTTTATTGGCGCTTTCAAATGAGGTGCCTAAAGTCGTAGTGATTGATTCTATTCAAACGATGTTTACTGAGGCATTAACTAGTGCTCCGGGCAGCGTTGCGCAGGTTCGTGAGTGTTCGTCACAATTGACTCGTTTTGCGAAACGACACGGCACATCAGTTTTATTGGTGGGTCATGTTACCAAAGATGGTGCGATCGCAGGTCCTCGCGTTTTAGAGCACATTGTTGATGCGGTCTTATATTTTGAAGGCGATACACATTCAAGTTTTCGTTTAATTCGAGCAATTAAAAATCGTTTTGGTGCCGTCAATGAGTTGGGCGTTTTTGCGATGACCGATAAAGGATTGCGTGAGGTTGCTAATCCTTCGGCAATGTTTCTTAGTCAGCATGCAGAGCCTGTTGCAGGGTCTTGTGTGATGGTGACACAGGAGGGAACTCGGCCTATGTTGGTTGAGGTGCAGGCTCTTGTTGATGATGCGCACTCACCGCAAGTAAAGCGATTAGCTCTTGGTGTAGAACAAAATCGCCTTGCACTTTTATTAGCAGTTTTACATCGTCATGCAGGCATTGTCGCGTTTGATCAGGATGTGTTTATTAATGCAGTGGGTGGAGTACGTATCGCTGAGCCGGCTGCGGATTTGGCAATGTTAATAGCAATAGTTTCATCGTTAAAAAATAAGCCACTACCAGCAAAAATAGTGATTTTTGGAGAAGTCGGTTTAGCTGGTGAGGTTCGACCAGTACAGCGGGGGCAAGAGCGCTTAAAAGAAGCCGCTAAATTAGGCTTTACTCACGCTATCGTGCCAAAGGCAAATCGACCGCGGCAGCAGATAGAAGGAATGACAGTAACAGCAGTTGAGCGCTTGGATGAGGCGGTTGCGGCTGCATTCTAAAATTAATTAGCACCTTGAAATTTATCTTTTTGGCCGCATAAGTATATACATGGCCATCATACATGGCGTATTTTATTAGGCTTAAATGCTTAACATGAAATCACCGGAGAACCTGAATGAGTGAAAATATCCTACATGTTACTGATGCAACATTTGAAGCAGAAGTGCTGCAAGCGCAACAGCCTGTTTTGGTTGATTATTGGGCTGAATGGTGCGGCCCATGCAAAATGATTGCTCCAATCTTGGATGATGTAGCCGTTGAATATGCTGGAAAACTGAAAATTGCAAAATTGAATATTGATGAAAACCAAGCTACCCCGCCAAAATTTGGTATTCGTGGTATTCCAACTTTAATGTTGTTTGTTGGTGGTGAAGTTAAATCAACCAAAGTTGGCGCTTTGTCTAAATCCCAATTGACTGCGTTTATCGATAGTAATATTTGACACTGCAGCTAAATCCGTATACGCTTCAAAAAAGTAAGGTTATGTGGGGCATAGATTTATGCTTCACATAGCATACCCCTTCTAGAAAACTCTGTAATACCCTCTCCTTTACATATATTTTAAGCGTAATTATTTATGCATTTGTCTGATCTAAAACATTTGCACGTCACTGAACTAGTCGAAATGGCGATTAGTTTTGAAATTGACGGTGCCAACCGAATGCGCAAGCAAGATTTAATTTTTGCATTGCTTAAAAATCGAGCAAAAAAAGGGGAGAGTATCTTTGGCGAGGGGACTCTTGAGGTCTTACCTGATGGTTTTGGCTTTCTTCGTAGTCCTGATACTTCATATCTTGCCGGGCCAGATGATATTTACGTTAGTCCAAGTCAGATTCGTCGATTCAATCTACATACGGGTGACTCGATTGAAGGTGAAATTCGTATTCCTAAAGATGGAGAGCGTTACTTTGCATTGGTCAAAGTAGACCGTGTGAATAGTGATGCCCCTGAGGCTTCTAAAAATAAGATTTTATTTGAGAATTTAACTCCACTGTTTCCTACCGAGCGACTTAAGCTAGAGCGTGATATTCGCGCAGAGGAAAATATCACGGGCAGAGTGATTGATTTGATGGCTCCGATTGGTAAAGGGCAACGCGCATTGCTCGTCGCTCCGCCTAAGACGGGCAAAACAGTCATGCTACAGCATATCGCTCATGCGATTACTACGAATCACCCCGAAGTAGTTGTAATTGTACTTTTGATTGATGAGCGCCCTGAAGAAGTAACAGAGATGCAGCGCTCGGTCAAAGGTGAGGTCGTTTCGTCTACATTTGATGAGCCAGCAACACGTCACGTGCAAGTTGCTGAAATGGTGATTGAGAAAGCCAAGCGATTGGTTGAGCATAAAAAAGATGTCGTTATTTTGCTAGATTCCATTACACGATTAGCGCGTGCTTACAATACTGTTGTTCCATCGTCAGGTAAGGTATTAACGGGGGGGGTTGATGCTAATGCCTTGCAAAGACCGAAGCGTTTCTTTGGTGCTGCACGTAATATTGAGGAAGGCGGTAGCCTAACTATTATTGCCACTGCACTGGTTGATACTGGCAGCCGTATGGATGATGTTATTTATGAAGAGTTCAAGGGAACTGGTAATAACGAAATTCAGCTTGATCGCCGTATGGCTGAGAAGCGAATTTTTCCTGCAATTAATATCAATAAGTCGGGTACGCGTCGTGAAGAACTGTTGATAAAATCTGAGCAGTTGCAGCGAATTTGGGTTTTACGTAAGTTATTGCACCCTATGGATGATCTTGAAGCGATGGAATTTTTGATGGATAAACTCAAGTCGACTAAATCTAATCTTGATTTTTTTGATTCGATGCGTCGTTAAATCTTGCAGTTTGTCGATTGTTTTGCGATAATCCCACACTTTGCAGCGTCGGCAAATTCCCGGCGCCCGTACTCCCAAGGAAAAATAATGAAAGCAGATATTCACCCAAATTACAAAGAAATCAATGTGACATGCTCTTGTGGTAGCGCATTCAAAACTGCATCTACTTTAGGCAAAGATCTGCACGTTGAGGTTTGCTCAGAGTGCCACCCATTTTATACTGGCAAGCAAAAAATCGTTGATACGGCAGGCCGTATTGAGAAATTCAATTCTAAATTTGCGCGTTTTGCTCGTTAATTTAGTTTTACCAATAAAAAAGGCAGCTTAATCGCTGCCTTTTTTTATTGGTGTATGCCAAAATTATTGTAAACAACCAATTAAATATGACATGCTGACTTATCAATCTTCACAAGATATATCAATTACTCCGACAAAAGGGCAGGATAAGCCTTGGCTGTTACTTTTGCTTTGTTGTTTTTGGTTAATTCCTGGTTTGGTTGGCCATGATCCGTGGAAGCCAGATGAAAATGTGAGCATGGCGATTATTTCTTATTTCATGCGTCATTCCGATTGGACTGTTGCCTCAATCGCGGGTGTACCACAGTTTAGTCAAGCTCCGCTTTATTTTTGGGTAGCAACCTTATTTGTGAATGCTTTGTCATGGTTTGGGGTTGCTGCGCATGATGCGGCACGACTGAGCACTGGTTTTTGGATGGCGGTAGGTTTGTGGGGTGTTGGATTAGCTGGGCGTGAACTATTTGGTCGTAGAAATGGGCGCCTTAGTGTTGTGATTTTGCTCGGCTGTTTGGGGTTACCACTATGGGGGCATCATATTTCCCCTGCAGTGGTGCTGTTGGCTGGATTTGCTTGGTATGTTTATGCGCTTGCATTAGCGCTTAAGCAACCTTTAAGAGCAGGCGTACTCCTCGCATGTGTATTTATTGTGTTATTAACGGGAGCGAGCTGGGCTGATGCATTGTTCGCGGTCTTATTTGCCATTTTTCTTTTTGTGTTTCCACAGTGGCGAAAATTTAGCTATTTAATTACTCTGATTACCGCGATTTTAATTGCAATACCGATTGCTGCATTATGGGGGTACTCGCTCAAGGCGAATTCGAGTGAGTTATTTCAAACCTGGTGGCGATATTATGCATGGGGCCCCTTTGGCGGAGCCAGATCTTTTGCTGTAGGCACTTCTGTTGGTTTTTTACCCACACTTCTTATTTGGTTTGCTTGGCCCGCTTTACCTTTAGCTGCATGGTCGGTTTATTTGTTTCGTAAGGAGCTATGGCAACCACACTGGCAGCTATTAATCAGCGCATTATTTTTTAAATCTCTTTTTATTATGTTGGCAACGCAGCAAAGCGAAGCTTTAGTTCTGCCGTTATTAGTGCCTTTGGTTTTGCTTGCTAGCGGCGGGGTTGATGAGTTGCGTCGGGGAGCAGCTGCTGCATTAAATTGGTTTAGTTTAGTTACTTTGGGCTTGGCTGCATTAGTAATTTGGCTTATATGGATCGGCTTAGTGACTGGTATGCCTTTAACTTTAGTCGATTATTTTGCCCGCTTTAGCCCAGCTGATGTGCATTGGAAGGGCTGGGGGTTTGTATTTGCACTATTGGTGACATTGGTATGGGGTAGAGTCTTGTTCAGAAAGCAGCCACTAGGTCGTCGTGCGCTGACTAATTGGACGAGTGGGTTAACACTGGTGATCGGTTTATTAGTTGGCTTATTTCAAACTTGGATTGATGTCGGCAAGTCATACCGACCAGTAGCAGAAAGTCTATCCGCCTTCATGGACGGGAAACATGCGCAATGTATCGATGTGAGTACGATTGCAAAAGATCCAACTGCTGCACTAGTTTATTTTACAGATTTAGCTCTTGATGCAAGACCTGATAACGAATGCCTATTTGTGATTAGACAAACAGCGAGTAAGGAAAGTGCCACTCCTGAAGTCTTATGGAGTGGCCATCGCTTAGGTGATCAGAAAGAAATATTTAGCCTTTACCGGCGCTAGACTTAATGCGTCTCTTGCTCATTGTTTAGATTTTTATCGGCTAACTCTGCTTTAACGTGCCGTTGTACAAAAAAGTAAAGATAAATCGCCATAACGATGACAAAGCTAATTGTAAACAAACTCAAAATACCAACGGTAGAAGAAAGAATAACGCCCAGTGGTGAATTTAACATATTGTTCTCCTAGAAGTTTACGATATCTAATCGTACTTCTTGACTGAAGGTGTTGATGGAGGTCAAGAATTTATTCTAGTGATGAATCAAAGTTTGTAACTCGGTTGCGGCCATTATTTTTAGATGAGTACAGTGCTAGATCTGCGCGTTTAAGTGCAAAGTCTATCATCTCATCTTGATGAGTGACTTCTGTTACACCAATACTGCTGGTGATGTTAATGATCTGGCCATTTTTTAACTTAATTTGCCTATTTTCAATTGTGGCGCGTAGTCGCTCAGCCACTTTGAGCGCTTCTTCGACTGAGGTTTCAGGCAGAAGTGCGGCAAATTCTTCACCACCTAGTCGACCTAATAGATCAATATCACGTAAAATTTCTTGGCATGTTAAAGCGATGATTTGGATAACAAGGTCACCAGCGTCATGCCCGAAGTTATCATTAACTCGTTTAAAATGATCAATATCCAGCATCATTAAGCTAGCATTTTTCTTCAGTCGCTGAATTCTTTGAATTTCTTTATTTGATGAATTAATAAAATGGGCTCGATTATAAAGCCCAGATAAGTGGTCGGTCGTTGCTTGGTGTTTTAGTTCGGCTTCTAATCGCTTTTGTGCGCTAATGTCGGCTATGCCAATTAGTAAAGTTTGAGTCTCTGCAACATCAACTAACGACATTGATACATTAGCCCAGAATGATTCTCCGGTATTTCTTATTAAAATACATTCTAAACTTTGTGATGTTGATGATATGCTGATTGCACTAATTTGGCTTGTAAAGCTGTCTCTGTCTGCATAAATTTCGAAAACTCGCTTTGAAAGCGCACTTGCTTGTGGCATGTCTAAGATTTGTGCCGCAGGTTTGTTAATATAAATAATTAACTTATCTTGCGCTCTTGCCAAGATCAGGCCAATTGGCATGGCCTCAATCATTTGACGGAAACGAGTTTCACTTGCACTAAGTTTAGATTCTTTCAAGAATAAGGCTTGATTTAATCGTTTGGCACGAATGAGTGAGTAGAGTATTTGTAATAATAATCCAAGCATTAACACGCAGACCAGAATGTAAACTACAGTATTGTTTTTCCAAGTGGTAAAGCGTTCATGATTTTCATTGAATAATGCGATATTAAGTGGAATGTTAGTTACTTTGCGTAGATTAAGTTGACTCGATTGATTTTTTCTGTTGTTAGTGAAAGAGCTTGACTGCTGCTTCGAACTTAAAAAATATTTAATGATATCTAGGTTATCGCTAAAGTTGATCTGCCTTGAGGTTTTATACAAAACATTAAGATTCTTATCGAATAAAATGATTGAACTATTCTGGTTATTGCTCAGAATATTTATATTTTCTATTAACTGGTGAATGCTGATTTTGGTAAGAAGGATAAAAGGATTTTCTTGGTTGTTATTGATTTGCTGGTAAATGTAAATGCTGCCTGTTTCTGCATCTATCAATAGTTGATTTGAGTTTTTCAACGAGGTTATGGGTAGAAAAGCATTCGAAATGGTGCTGTTTTCTCTGCTTGCTGAGCTAATTATATTGCCAGAGTTAGTAATTGCGATTGCGCTAATTGCTGGAGAGCGGGCTAAGTAAATATTGAGTATTTCAGATATTTTGGCAGTATTAATTTCATTTTGCTTGCCGTTACTTAGGATTGGCAACAGTGTACCTGCTGCAATTTCTTGAATAAATTGAGCCTCTTTTAGCTTTGTACGGAGCTCGTGTTCAACTGCAATCCCAATATTTTCAGTTTCCAACTGATGACGTTTGGCTTCCGCGCGGTAGGAATTAGTGACCTGAGTGGCCAGTAGCCACAATATGCCAATTGCAAGCAAAAGTGAGCCAAAAACGACAAGGTAGAGCTTTTTGGACTGCCAAGTCATAAGGATCAGCCAAGATTAAAGTGTTACTTTATATTAGCTGAGCCTTATGGAAAAGCGGAAATTAATCGCGAAAATTTTGATACTGCAGCGGAAAATCGCTGATTGATTTACGCATCAAGGCAATCACACCCTGTAGCGTGTCGCGGTCTTTCCCCGTTACACGTACTTCATCACCTTGAATGGCGGTTTGGACTTTAAGTTTTGAATCTTTAATGATGCTGATGATTTTTTTGGCGAGTTCTTTATCGATACCATCTTTGATCGTTAATACTTGCTTTACTTTGTTGCCAGAGACTTTCTGAATGTCGCCTTGTTCTAGTCGTTTGCTACTTTCAGGTTCTTTTTTTTCTAAAGCAGGAAATACGATATCTTTAATTTGATCGAGCTGAAATTCAGAATCACCGTTCAAGGTGATGAGTTTGTCTTTTTCATTTAATTCGACTTTGGCACTAGTGCCTTTAAAGTCGTAACGATTAATGATGGTTTTGGCCGCCACATCAATCGCATTTTTTAATGCCACCATATCGGTTTCAGAAGTAATGTCGAAAGAAGGCATAGTGAGGCTCTCTTGAGAAATGAAAATGATGAATTAGATCTAGCGCAGGATTGGCGCTAGATCTTCGGTTTACAATGCTTAGGCGAAATGACAAACGTAGTGTAGTGTTTCGATCGTTTCGATATCAAAGCTTGAATTACCAGGGACTTCAAATGATTGACCAGCAGAGTATGTCTTTGCAGATGCTTCACCTGCTAAGGTTACATTGCATACCCCGGCAATAACTTCCATGATTTCAGGAGCGCCAGTATTAAATTTGAGTTGAGAAGGCAAAATAACGCCGACGGTTTTTTTGCTGCCATCTGCAAAAATAACAGTGTGGCTAACGCATTTGCCATCAAAATATACATTACCTTGTTTTAATACTGATACATTATCAAATTGGCTCATTTTGCTATCCTTTAGGATGAGTTTTAAGGTGATAGGACTTTGCTGAGGATTTCTTTAACAATAAAGCCGAGCATGCCAAAACCGAGGACAAAAAACAGCATGATCGTACCAAATTTACCTGCTTTAGATTCTTTGGCTAAATTGTAAATAATGAAACCCATGTAAATCATGAGGCCACTGCACAAAATGGTGACAGACAAGGTCGTAAATTGACTTTCGTCCATCTTTAATAGTGCGTCAAGCATGATTAGTCTCTGGATTGTGCATGAAAACGGCTCAGAAAATCCGAGCCGTTTAGTTTTATTGTGCTTGGGTTTTATTTATTTAAACGACCAGCAATTCGCATGCGCAAGGCGTTAAGTTTGATAAAGCCGCCAGCATCTACTTGATTGTATGCGCCACCATCATCATCAAACGTTGCGATATTCATATCAAATAATGAATTGGTTTTCGAGTCACGGCTCACTACAATTACATTGCCTTTGTAGAGTTTAACGCGAACCCAGCCATTCACAGTTTCTTGAGTCGCATCAATCAGCGTTTGCAATACTTTGCGCTCAGGAGCCCACCAGAAACCGTTGTAAATCATGCTGGCGTAACGCGGCATTAAATCGTCTTTCAAATGAGCTACTTCACGGTCTAGCGTGATCGATTCAATCGCACGGTGTGCTTTCAGAATGATGGTACCGCCTGGAGTTTCGTAGCAGCCGCGTGATTTCATGCCAACGTAACGGTTTTCCACCAAGTCCAAACGACCAATGCCGTGTTTGCCGCCGAGTTCGTTCAACTTAGTGAGAACGGTTGCTGGGGACATGCGAACGCCGTTGAGTGCAACGATATCGCCTTTTTCAAATTCGATATCAAGGTATTCAGCTGCATCCGGTGCGGCTTCTGGGCTTACGCTCCAACGCCACATGCTTTCTTCTGCTTCTGCCGATGGATTTTCTAGGTGGCGACCTTCAAAGCTGATGTGCAGTAAGTTAGCGTCCATGGAGTAGGGCGCGCCGCCATTGCGGTGTTTCATATCGACAGGGATGTTATTTTTCTCTGCATAGGCGAGCAATTTTTCGCGAGATAACAGATCCCATTCGCGCCACGGCGCAATCACTTTTACATCTGGTTTGAGGGCGTAGTAACCGAGTTCAAAGCGGACTTGGTCGTTACCTTTACCAGTTGCGCCATGTGATACCGCATCGGCGTTGGTTTGATTGGCAATTTCGATTTGGCGTTTTGCGATTAATGGGCGAGCAATTGACGTACCGAGGAGGTACTCACCTTCGTATATGGTATTGGCACGGAACATTGGGAAGACAAAGTCACGTACGAATTCTTCTCGCAAGTCATCGATAAAAATATTTTCTGGCTTGATGCCAAATTGCAGCGCTTTTTGACGTGCTGGTTCGAGTTCTTCGCCTTGGCCGAGGTCAGCGGTGAAGGTGACCACTTCACATTGATAAGTGTCTTGCAGCCATTTTAGAATGACAGATGTATCAAGGCCGCCGGAATAAGCGAGAACTACTTTATTAATATCGGACATGCAGATTGCCTTAGTCTTAAAATGTTCAAAAAGAAAATTGCGAATTACTGTGTTGCTAAAGGGGTCTTGGCCTCTTTGTGCAACAGCGCCTTTTAAATTAGTTCAGTGCCAAGCGTAGCCCGAAGCTGACAAACAAAGTCCCGACCAATTTATTCAATGCATTTTTCAGCCAGATTTTAGCTGAAAGTCGACGCGATAGGCTGCTGCCGACCAAGATTAATACGGTTAAATAACTGATGCTCACGAATTGCACAATGAAGCCCAGCGCTGCAAAAGTATGCCAAACATGCGGGTAGCTTGGGTTTACAAATTGCGGAAAGAACGCCATAAAAAACAGAATTGCTTTGACATTGACCAAGGAAATGGCCAACGCCGAGCGAAATGCTTTACGAGTACAGTTTTCTTGCGGTTTGATTGTCTGGGTATCTGCCTGTGGTTTAGCTAAAATGGCGCGTACACCGATATACGCCAAGTAAGCTGCGCCTAAATACCGAACCAAATCAAATGCGACTGGATTGGCTTTCATTAAAGAGGCCACACCTAAACTGGCCGCAAGCATCAAGATCAAATCACCAACGACAATTCCTGCCGCCGCGGCAAAACCGGCCTTGCGACCTTGCGTGCTGGCCATGGTTAAGGCAAAGAGCGAGTTTGGCCCCGGCACTAAAATAATGAGCACTGTACCGAGTACATAGGCCCAGAGATCGGTAATGCCAAACATTAATCGTCCAGACGACCTAACATCAGGTACTCAATCACTGCTTTTTGGGTGTGCATGCGGTTTTCTGCCTCTTGCCACACCACGGATTGTGGGCCATCGATTACTTCTGGATCGACTTCTTCACCACGATGTGCGGGTAAGCAGTGCATGAACAATGCGTTTGCTTTGGCTTGCAGCATCAGTTTTTCTGAAACTTTGTAATTGATAAAGTCTTTCTTGCGCTGCAACGTTTCACGCTCGTAGCCCATTGAAGTGCAGACGTCGGTGGTCACGATATCGGCGTCACGGGCGGCTTGATACGGGTCGTTAAAGGTTTCGAATACATCGCTACCGTAGGTTTGACCATCGAGCACCGTCATTTCATAGCCACGTGGGCAGGCAAGATTGAGTTTGAAATTGAAAATCTTAGCGGCTTGCAACCAAGTGCGGCTGATGTTGTTGCTATCGCCGATCCAGCAAACGGTTTTGCCTTCAATTGAACCGTGATGTTCAATGTAGGTAAAAATATCGGCCATGATTTGGCAAGGGTGGTATTCATTGGTCAGGCCATTGATCACTGGAACCAAAGAATTTTCAGCGAAGCGTTCGATAATACTTTGCTCGAAAGTACGCACCATGACGATATCGACCATGCGGCTCATGACTTTTGCAACGTCTTCAATTGGTTCGCCACGCCCTAGTTGCGTGTCTTTAGATTGCAAGAACATTGCATGTCCACCCAATTGGAACATACCTGCTTCAAACGATACTCGAGTTCGAGTTGATGATTTTTCGAAAATCATGCCCAAAACTTTGCCAGGCAGAGGCTGATAGAGGGCGCCTGATTTGAGGCGTGCTTTTAATTTTGCAGTCCGTTCAAACAGGTATTGGTATTCTTCAAGAGTAAAATCGCTGAACTGTAGGTAGTGACGCATTCAATTTTGTCCTGGTCGATCGGCGCAAAGCACGCGACCAAATGGCTGAAAAAACGATTATTTTCAGTGTTATACCCCAAAAAAGCAAGTATTTTGCTGGATTTGTGGAGCATGTACTTATTCATGGCGCGCTACATATTTCATGCGCCGCAGCATAGGGCGGTGGTATAATGCGGACAGTTCTCGAATTAAACTCAGCTTGGCACCCACAATGATCTGCAATCCTTACGAAATTATCATTCAAGGTATTACCAGTAACGGACGTGAGTTCCGTCCTAGTGATTGGGCTGAGCGCCTATCGGGTATTCTTTCTACTTTTGGCGTCGACCAAAAGTTGTCTTATGCGCCGTTTGTTCGTCCTATGGTGCACAACAATGTGCGCTGCGTTGCCGTTGATCGCCAATTAGAAAAAGTTGATCCGCGCGTCTTTGAATTTATTATGACTTTTGCCAAAGACAATGACTTGCAAGTGGTTGATTGCCGTTCGCTGATTCAAGGCAGCCAGCACTAAATTTCGAATTCCGAAATTTTCAATCAACATTTTTGTAAAAATAGAGTATCTCCTATTGTTGCGCTGCAGCATGTGTTCTATGCTGTCTTTATTGCCCATTTGGGCGTAGACCGTGAATAGGGGATTGCCATGAGACTGAAAGACAAAGTATCCATCATTACAGGTTCTGCCAGCGGTATTGGTGAAGCGACGGCGATTAAATTCGCTGCCGAAGGCGCAAAAGTCGTCGTCTGCGATGTAAATCAAGCCGGTGTCGACCAAGTGGTCGCGGCTTTAGTTGCCGGTGGCGCAGATGCAGTCGGTTTTGTGGTTGACGTGACCAAGCCTGACACGATTGCGGCGATGGTGGCGGCGGTGAAAGAAAAATACAATCGCATCGATGTCTTGGTGAACAACGCCGGTATTACCCAAGATGCACAGTTATTTAAAATGACTGAAGATCAATTTGATCGCGTGATCGACATCAATCTGAAGGGCGTTTATAACTGTACCAAAGCGGTTGTGGATACGATGATTGCGCAAAATTCAGGCGTGATCTTGAATGCATCATCGGTGGTTGGTGTGTATGGCAATTTTGGGCAAACCAACTACGCCGCGACTAAATTTGGTGTGATTGGTTTTGTTAAAACCTGGGCGAAAGAACTCGGCAAAAAAGGCATTCGTGCCAACGCGGTGTGTCCTGGTTTTGTGGCAACGCCGATGGTTAAAGCGATGCCAGAAAAAGTGTTGCAGGGCATGGAAGAAAAAGTACCGATGCGCCGTTTGGCGCAACCGTCTGAAATCGCCAGTGTGTATGCGTTCTTGGCTTCTGATGAAGCGAGCTACATCAATGGTGCCGCGATTGAAGTGACTGGCGGTTTGACTTTGTAATTTTCATGTTGGTGCTAAACAATAAAAAACCCGCGATATTCTGCGGGTTTTTGTTGGGTATATGCTTTTAGCTATTGTAGAATTTGGTTTCTAGCTAAATACCTATTAAATTGTGGCTGCACCTTCCCAAATAATTTTCCAGCCTTCATTGCCGCGCTGCCAATATAGGCGCTTACGCATTTGATTTTCTAAATTATTGCTGCGGTAGTCTTGCTGAAACGTCGTTACGAGTTGTGAGCTATTTTCACCAGCGGCAAAAATAGAAATATCGCTGAGTTGAACCTTTGCCCACGTTTTACCTGTGTTGACGGCTGTTTTTTGGCTGCGCCATGCTTCAATCGTTTGCCCCTCTGCACTGCGAAATTCATCGCCATAAAACTGCAGGTAAGCAGCAGAGTCTAAATTTTCCCATTTGCTTTTCCATTGCGTTAACAAAGCTAATGCAGCAGATTGGCGTTGCAGCCATTCACTTTCTGTTAGCCATTCTACGCGTGGCGCGACGATGACCGGGGTATTGCCCGGCTGCAAATAACTACTCACTTTGAGCATTTCTTCGTTGGTGAGCACCACGCAGCCGTTCGACGCTTGTGGTGCGCGTGCGTAGGTGGCGGCTGGGCTGCCATGCAGCCAGATGCCGTGCCCAGTACGATTTTGGCTGCGATCGAGCTCATTGGGATAGGAAATCGGCCATGCGCCAACGCCATAAAGGTCGGCTAATTCGCCATAAGTTTTGTCTAGTTGCGGACGTGTTAGATGGCTGGTGACAAAATAAACGCCAAGGGGCGAGCGTTGATCGCCTTCGACGCGTTTATCAACGCCCAGTTTGCCAACGACAACGTAATGATCTTTGATGCGCTTAGGTTTGCCGTTTTCATTGGCAAACACATATAGGCGCGACGTTGAAGCATCAACGAGGATGGCGTACTGCTGGTTTGGCGCAAAAACCACGATATTGGCAGGGAGTTTATTGGCCGTTGCTTGGTCTTCGTTGCGATGGGCGATGCGAACCAATGCTTCTTTGCGCAAATCATCGAGCACGCTGCTAGGCGCGCTGGCATTCGTCGCTGCGGCGCCGCCACCAATGGTATCGAGTGGCATCGCGCGCATAGCATAGAGATCGGCGCGCAGCAGTTGCGCTAAACGATAGTTAGGTTGTTCATTGAGTAGTGCGTCGACTGTGGCGCGCGCATCGGCCATTTTGCCTGCTCGGATATCATCAATTGCGGCGAGAATCCTTTCCTCATTGTTCCCCGTTTTGGCTGTGCCAATTTGTTCTGGGGTTAACGTAAACGTGCGATCGCTGAATTCAAGTAAACGTGGTGTTGCTGCGGTAGCAAGACAAAGCAAAATAACCAAGCAGATTAGCCGCTTGGCCCAAGGTGGTAAATAAGACATGAATGTAATTAACCACCAATCCGTTCTTCAAGAATCAACCAGCGATTGCCTGATTTTTGCAGTACTAATGTTTTTACTGTACTGCTCGATAAACGATCTGACTTGTAGTCTTGGCGCAATTTAACTTTGGCAGTATCGTCGTCGATAAAGTCGATTTTTAGAACATTGACTTTCACATCAATCGATTTTGGCCCGGCAATTTTTTGCTGACGATCTTTTTCCCATGCCGCACGACCGCCGGGTGCTTTAAAGCCTTTGGCGTAACTGCCTACATAGCCACCGACATTTTGCTTGCTCCAGGCGTTCGCCCAACTTTGAACACTCGCTGTGACTTGTTCGCGATCATTTTTGCGTTCGTCAACTTTGGGGGCGCTCGTGGGCGTTGGGCTTGGTGCTTCCGTTGCGACTACGGGTTTGGCAGTGGCTGCTTTCGGTACTTCGGTCAATGTTGGTTTCACAGTCGGCTTGATTGTGGCTGCCAAAGTGGGCGCAATCGTTGCAGCTGGAAGTTGAGGTTTCGGCAAAATCAGTGCTGGTGCCGCAGTCGCTTTTATCGGTGCGACTGCTACCGTCGTTGGTGTGGCGGTTTTGCTGCTGGTCGTTGGGGTAGCGACGGCTGCGACTTTGGCTGGAGGCTGATTGGGGTTGAATAAGGTACTAACCAACTTTAATTTGGTTTGAACTTGGGTGTTGTTATTTTCAATTTGTAGTGCTTTGTCATAGGCTTGCGAGGCTAGACGAGCATATAAATCACCCATATTCTCATGGGCGATGGCGTAGCTTGGATTAGTTTGAATCGCCATTTGCAAGGCAGAACGCGCTTTATCAAATTGATTATTATTGGCGTACAGCACGGCTAAATTATTATACGGTTCGGGTAGGTGCGGGTAATCTTCGGAAATTTTAGTAAATGCTTTAATCGCTTCGTCGTTACGGCCTGCTTCGGTGAGCGCAATCGCTCGTAAAAAACGAACTTGCGCATCTTTGGGGGATTTCGCTAAGTACTTATCCGCCCGCTCAATCGCTTGTGGATATTGTTTTGCGCGCAATAGCTGCTGAATATCTTCAGCTTCACCAGCGTAAGTCGTTAATGATAGTGCTGAGAGTAGTGCGGCAAGTGTAAAACGGGCTACAAGCATTTGGATTCCATGCGATAAAGGGTTCGCGGTAAACTGGCGTAATTCTAACAAAAATTCAGGGATTTGACCTTGCTGAACTTGCCTGCAGGTGTATCGAGTATTTTATTGCTAGTTTGTTCAAATGTATTTATGACTTTTGCCTGGTATGGCCATCTTAAAGGTGGGCAAACTAAGCCTTGGCTTTTGATGGCATTAATGAGCTGGGGGATTGCGCTGTTTGAGTATTTATTACAAGTGCCAGCTAATCGAATTGGTTTTCAAGTTTATTCTTTAGCACAGCTTAAAATTATTCAAGAAGTGATTACCTTGTCGGTCTTTATTCCATTCGCTGTGTTGTATATGAAGCAACCGTTTCAATGGAATTATGTTTGGGCGGCTTTGTGTATGGTGGGTGCCGTGTATTTTATGTTTCGAACTTGAAAGGGTATTGCTCTCTAGTTGTTTATCAATATTGATTAGAGGGCAATACCTAATCTTTTTCTACCGGTTTGCTTTGCGCCAATCCCAAGGCGGCGTTGGGTTGCTGTCTTGCCATAAGCCACTGCGCTGGGTTTGTGCTTTGGATTGCGCGGCTTCATATTGCTGAAAACTAGTTCGGTTTTGTGCTTTTTTGGCGTAAGTGGTGTAATGCCATGCCAAGCCTGCGTTGATTTGAGCCAAATTAATGTCTTGTTCTGCTTTGCTAATCCGAGCGACACCACGGCCGTAACGATCAACATCGTCAATATGAGCAGTGACTTGTTGTTCAAACACCAAATCGGACAAATTGCTTTTGGCTGCTTGACCAAAAGGCATGGCTTTTTCGGGCGCGTCGATATAGGCAAGGCGCAGTTTGTACTGTTTTTTATCGGCGTCTAAGATCGTGATGGTGTCGCCATCGGCAACGCCGACTACACGCCCTTCAATTTGACTGCCCTTGGTCAATTGTCCTGGGCTGACTTGGCTTTGACTCCACCAAGTGAACGCGGCAAGGGCTAAAACAATGATTGCTGAAATACGTGCCGGCCAAGTGCGAGCGGTAAATAAACTTAGGATGGCACGTTGTTGCTTTTGGGTAATTCTCATACTTTTTTCGTGATTCCTACTTTGAGTGCCTGCCATAAAATGGCCGGCCAGTCGCCGCCTGTTAGTGTTGGACGGGCATTAAATACATCGTATTGGGCGAGCTTGATTTTGCTGAGCACACGGTCTGCCGCCAGTACAATCGTACGAATTTCTAAGCCAACGCGACCCGGCAGTTGTACCCCCAGCGGTGATCCGGCGCGCAGCATGCGGCGGGTTCGGTCGCATTGAAAAGCCATTAATTGTTTAAATGCTGGGGTCGCTATGCCTCGGTCTATATCGACTTCGGTGAGCGAAAAACGTTCCATATCGTCTTGTGGTAAATAAACACGATTTTTTTGCCAATCGATGGCGACGTCTTGCCAGAAGTTGACTAACTGCAGTGCTGAGCAAATTCCATCCGATAATGCGAGTTGCCTTGCATCGGTTTGTCCAAAAATATGTAATAAAATTCGCCCAACTGGATTGGCCGAGCGGCGGCAGTAATCTATCACTTCGCCAAAATCTTGGTAGCGGGTTTTGACTACGTCTTGCCGAAAGGCGGAAAACAAGTCTTCAAATAATTGCAGTGGAATTGCATATTTCGCCACCACTGGGGCGAGCGCTTGAAAGCGCGCCATATGTGGTGTTTCGCCGCGTGCAATTCGTTGCAATTCGGCACTGCATTCATCCAGTGCAGCTAGGCGTTCTGCTGCGCTCGCATCGCCTTCGTCGGCCAAATCATCAGCATAGCGCGCAACGTGATATACCACCGCAATCGCGGGGCGAAATGCTTTCGGGAGTAAGAAAGAACCAACGGGAAAGTTTTCGTAATGTTCAACCGTTTGTTCTGGTGTGATGCCCTTCATACGCTTTCCTTGATTAGAGCTGACAAATTATGGAAATAATTTGTTGTGCTGCTATAGTTGGCAATACGTGCAGTGAGGCACGCAATTCATTTAAGTTTGATCAATGCTATTGGCGCATTCAAGGGTTCATCCCCATTGTGAATGGCATTTTAGTGTGGCGGACTTAAGCAAATGATTATTAATTTTATGGGATTGATCATGTTGAAAAAACTATTTATTTCTTTATTGGCTAGCTTTGCTTTGATGACTGCTGCATTTGCCGCGGTTGATTTAAATACTGCAAATCAAGCTCAGCTTGAGTCTTTGACTGGAATTGGCCCAGCTAAAGCAAAAGACATCATCGATTATCGTACTAAAAATGGCCCGTTTAAATCAACTGAAGACATTATGAAAGTACCTGGTATTAAAGAAGGTACTTATGCCAAAATTAAAGGTGAAATTTCAGTGGGCGGTAAAGCTGCTGCGCCTGCTGCACCAGCAAAAGCGGATAAAGTAGTGAAAGCAAGCGCTGCTGATAAAGCTGCAAAAGCCAGCGCTCCAGCAAAAAAATAATTCGTTTAGGCGATAAAAAAACCGGATCATTGAATGATCCGGTTTTTTTACGCTTGCAAAATTATTCTACTTTGGCTTTTTTTACCAAAGCTTCAACCATTTCTTGTACTTGTTTACCTTGCATTTGTTGTGCCAATTCAGCTTTTACTTCTTCAAAGCTTGGGCCTTTTGCTTCGCGCACGTCATCAAGCTTGATGATGTGGTAACCAAATTGGGTTTTCACTGGGTCGCTGGTTTTGCCTTTTGGCAAGGCAGCCAATGCGCCACCAAATTCTTTTACGAAGCTATTTGGATTTGCCCAACCCAAATCACCACCTTTAGCTGCGCTGCCTTTATCGAGTGATTTAGCTTGAGCGATTTCGTCGAATTTTTTACCTTTTTTCAAGTCAGCAATAATTGCATTTGCTTCTGCTTCGGTGGCAACCAAAATATGACGAGCTTTATATTCTTTGCCAGCAAAATTTGCTTTGATTTTATCAAACTCTTTACGCAATTCAGAATCGCTGATTGGATTGGCTTTTACGTAGTTGCTAACATAAGCGCCAATAATGACACGTTGTTTTAGCATTTCGAGTTGAGTGAGCACGTCTGGATTTTTATCCGTGCCTTTTTTCAATGCTTCTTGGTACACGACTTCATTTTTAATCAATTCATCTTTGATTTGTGCGCGTAATTCTGGAGTATCTTTTTGTTGACCACGTGCAGTCACTTCTTTCACAAATAAATCAGCTTTGGCCGCAGGGATGGCGACACCATTAACAGTGGCGAGCGTGCCAGCTGGTGCTGCAAACGCAGCAGTTGAAATTGTGGCAGCGGCCAGTGCTAAGGCCAAACGATTTGCTTTAAACATGTAGTGATTCCTTTCTGTGGTGCAGTTGGTTTAAGTCGATAAGCAAAAGTATTTTTGCATCTTAGCCTTGCAAGATCGTACATCGTGTACGGATTGCTAGCTTGACCGCGATGCTGTAATAACGATTGCATGAGTGCTTATTTAAAAATCATCTTATTTAAAATTCATCCGGCGTTAACGCACGAATACTGAGGGCATGTATCTGCTTGGGAATTAAGTCAGCTAAAGGCTGGTACACCATACGGTGCCGCTCTAGCGATTTCTTTCCGGCAAATATAGCTGAAACGATAGTGACATCAAAGTGACCGCCACCACTGGCCGCTCCAGCATGACCCGCATGGGACGCGCTATCATCGAAAATATCAATACTTTCTGGATTTAGCGCGGCTAAACGCAAGCGTATTTCATCGGCGATGCTCATATAATAACAGACTCTTAAGGAAGTACATGGCGGAAGGGTTTTACTTTTACATCGGTAAAAATTCCTTCCGTGACGTAGGGATCATGATTCGCCCACTGTTCTGCTTCGACTAAAGAGGCAAACTCAGCCACGATGAGGCTGCCGCTAAAGCCTGCCGGCCCAGGGTCGACGCTATCAATCGCTGGAAACGGCCCCGCCAATACCAGACGACCTTCGGCTTTGAGTTGTTCCATTCGTAGTAAATGCGCGGGACGAGCAGCAAGGCGGTCGCTGAGTGAGTCTGCTTTATCGGTACCAATAATGGCGTACAACGGCATTTCAATATCCTTATTCTGAATCGGCTGTTTGGTTTTCGTCTTCTGGGAGAATGTACTTAGAAAAATACATAAACTGCGCGATAAAGAAGGCAAGTGTGAGCACTAAAGTACCAAATACTTTAAATTTTACCCAGATGGCTTCCGAATAATTGTGGAAAACGAAAATATTTAACGCCCCTAGTACGACGCAAAACACAACCCAAGCGTACATCACGCGTGTCCAAATCGGGCGAGGCAAGGCGATTTGTGTACCCATCATCGCTTCAATTAAGTTTTTTTGTTTTAAGTGCCACATCGACATAATGAGTACGGCAAAGAACCAATACAGTACGGTGGGTTTCCACATAATAAATTGCTTATTGTGAAAAATAATGGTCATTCCGCCCAGTACTGCAATCATGACGAAGCTAATTAAGAGCATTTTTTCAACGTGGCGATGACGAATCCAGCAATAGGCGACTTGTGCTGTGGCGGCGGCGATGGTGACACCTGTTGCAAAGTAAATATCGTTGGTAAAGCTGTAAGCGCCGAAAAACAGCAAAATCGGAAATAGGTCGAAGAGGAATTTCATGAGGCACGCCAAAAAATGATTTGGGCGATTATGCAGGGGAGTGCGCTGGGATTCAAGGTGAAAAAAACGCCATTCGACGGTTTACGAGGAATGGCGCTCAAATACCACTGGAGATACACGAAGCATCAGCTTGCGAAACGAATCATGCGGGATTGCTGCATCGTGTGCGTTGACGCGCATCAAGAATTTGGCCGGTGGGCAAAAAACGGTATTAATCACGATTTTGATGAGGGGAAGGTGGCGAGCCTGACCCCCGGCACTAGCATCAAAAGCTGTGGCTGCTTCCTTCCGGACCTGACCAGGTTCACCTTCTAGCTATGCGGGGAGGCCCGCCGTCGAGTGTTTTGGCGCGCCAAATAGCGTGCAAAACAACGATAGGGCGCCACTATACCACAAGCTGCGCCGATTGCCATGCTTTGGCGAGGCTATCTTGCGTCGAATCGGGCTTAATTGCGGTGTACAGCCATGTTGTTGCTGCTTCAATGCTCATTTTACCAGCGGGCAAGGCTTTAATTTGCTGCATAAAATTGCCCGCAGCGTAATGACCTTGGCGCACCTCTCCTCGTAGGCATTGCGTGCAATTAATCACAACCGTACCCTGTTGCGCCAATTGAAGTAGTGCAGATTCAAGAGGGGTATTGCTAGGCAGATTACCACTACCATAGCTTTCAATTACTATACCCTTGATGTCTGGTCGAGTTAAGCTGTGTGCTAACCAAGACTCGGTGCCGGGGAAAAGCTTAATCGGCAAAATAGCGAGGCTGGGGTCAAGCGCTTGAAAGTGATAATTTTCACGGGGAATATTTGGCCAAATGCCATCCCAGTTGGGGGCTGCAAAGGCAGCATCGGCATCAGCATCAAGTTTTTTGACCGCATAGCCCGGTAATAATTGGCCGCCAAACGCCACAATGACGCCTGTTTGCTCGCCGGTTGCCGCTTGGAGTGCCAATTCGACGTTCGCAATAGCATCAGTGCCTGCTTGGTGCCACGGGCGTTGCGATCCGGTAATCACAACGGGTTTAGCGATGTGAGCTAGTTGCCAATGTAGTGCTGCTGCGGTCCATGCCAGTGTGTCGGTACCATGCAAGACGATAAAACCATCAAAATGGTCGTAAGCGTTATGAATGTCTTGAGCAATCCGCAACCAGTCTTTGGCTTGCATGCTTGATGAATCGAGTAATTGTGGATATTCACGCAAGGTGAGTTCAATCGTTTGGCGGTGTGATGCACGTGTGAGTTGCTGCAAGGGTTGTTGCAATATGCCAGCAGCAGGTGCAAGTCCTAGCGGGCTAGGCATACAACCAATGGTGCCGCCCGTGTAGAGACAAAGTATCCGATGGGCTGCGAGCTTGGGCGTTGGCATGTTAGAATCCTTGTCTGTTCAGGAGGCATATCATGGTTATCGTTGATAATCGCAAGGCGTTTCACGACTACTTTATTGAAGAAAAACTCGAAGCTGGCATTGTGTTAGAAGGCTGGGAAGTTAAATCCATCCGCGCAGGTCGCATCCAACTTAAAGAAGCCTATGTGATTTATAAGAATGGCGATTTTTATTTGTTTGGTTGTCATATTTCACCATTACTTAATGCGTCAACACATGTGTTTCCAGATGTGGTTCGTACCCGTAAATTATTACTGAAGCAGCGCGAAATTGAAAAATTGGCGATGAAAGTTGAGCGCGCCGGCTATACCGTGGTGCCGATTAATATGCATTTGAAAAATGGCTTTATTAAAGTCGAGATTGGTCTTGCCAAGGGTAAGAAGCAACACGATAAGCGTCAATCAGAAAAAGATCGTGAATGGGCGCGAGAAAAAGCCCGTATCGTGCGTGATGCCACTAAGCAAGGTTAAAACTTTGCATCAAGCAAAAAAAGCCGAGCCATTTCGCTCGGCTTTTTGTTGCGCTTAAGGTTTGGTTTTGTCGCCAATTTTACTTTCTTTGCCCTGCATTAGACCAATAATATTTTGTTTATGGCGATGGATGAGCAAGATTGCAATGACGGTTACAGCGCCTAAGTAAATTGGCTGATTAGGCATCAGCCAGAGGGTCAGTAAGGGGGAAAATACTGCGGCAATTAATGCCGAAAGGGATGAAATTTTGAGCACCTTGGCAACAAAAATCCAAATGGCCAACGTGGCTAAACCCAGCCAAACGTTCAGTGCAAGTAAAATCCCTGCCGCAGTGGCAACCCCTTTACCGCCTTTAAATTTAAAGAAAATCGGCCACATATGACCAATCGTTACAGCAATTGCCACGGCGGCAATCGCTTGGGTATATGGGATCGAACCCGCGTCACCGAGCCCGAGCAGTGGCGCAAGCTGTTGGGCGGCAAAAACCGCAAGCCAGCCTTTAAGTGCATCCCCCAGTAGCGTGAGTGCGGCTGCCTTTTTATTGCCTGAGCGTAATACATTAGTCGCGCCAGGGTTGTTGGAGCCGTAAGTGCGTGGGTCGGCCAACCCCATGGTTTTAGACACAATAACGGCAAAAGACAGCGAACCTAATAAATAGGCAGCAAGAATCAGCAGTGACATTGGCAGCGACATCTATATTTCCACTACAATTGAAGGCTTTCGATTCTAAGCTAAACTGGCCTTGGCCTCAAATTGCATCGTTTGGGGCATCTTAGTCGGTGTAAAACACTCATGGATATTATTTATTTACAGCAAGTACGTGCCAGTACCGTTTTGGGCTGGTATGACTGGGAGCGGGTCAATGCTCAGGTGGTCGAGTTGGATCTAGAAATTGGCCTCCCGTCTGCGCGGGCTTGTGTTTCTGATCATCTGAACGACACCATTGATTACGACAAAGTCGTTACGCAAATTCGGCAAGATTTAGCTGAAAAGCATTTTTTACTGCTGGAGGCACTGGCCGAGCATATCGCGAAAATTGTACTCAATGATTTTGGTGCACCGTGGATTAAAGTCTCGGTGACTAAATTGGGTATTTTGCAGGACGTGGCTAAAGTGGGCGTGACTATTGAGCGTGGTCATCGCGGCTAAGTTCGCAAGAACTTAGGGTATTTGTTGCTGATTATTGATTTGTATTGATTTCTGACTGATACCTCATTGGGTTCTCTGACTAGGCAGGAAGAGAATATTTGCTATGCTATTGAACTTTTCCGCTTTCAACCCCACTAAGGAATAACAGTTCACTACTTAACAAGGATTCGGAATGGCTCGTTTTGCTAAAACTTTGATGGTTGTGATGATGAGCACCACTTTATTTGCGGCCAATATCGCGGAAGCAAAACGGGTCGGTGGCGGCCGTTCAGGCGGTATGCAACGCCAAACCGCGCCTGCGCCACAGCGTAACAATAATGTTCAGCAGCAACCGCAACAACAACCAATGGCGCCGGCGCAAAAATCAGGCGGCATGGGCATGATGGGCGGTGTACTGGGCGGCTTGGCGGCAGGCTCTTTATTGGGTTACATGTTTGGCTCAAATAATGCTTCTGGTGCCGCGCAAGGTGATGGTGGAATACCGTGGGGTACTTTGTTACTGCTTGGCGCATTGACTGCGGGTGGCGTGATGTGGATGCGTCGTCGCAAACCTGCTCAAGCCAACAACGGTATGGCCTATGCAGGTGCGTCTTCTGCGCCATCGTTCCCGCCTGCACAGCCAGCGGCGCAACAAGATCGAGTGTTCCGTATTGGCGAAGGTGCAGGTAGCGCTGCGCCAGCAGCAACGGGCGGTCTGTTTGGCGGTACAGTAGCGCAGCAACAGCCTTTGACTCGCTTGCCAGATGGCACTGAAGTTGCAGCATTTTTGCGTCAGGCGCGCGCGAGCTTTATGCATATGCAATCGCTCAATTCACCGTCGCAAGCGGAAGAAATGCGTCGCTACATGACCCCTGAATTGTTTGCTGATTTGAAAGATGAAATCGGCAGCAATACGGAGGTGGCGGAGTTCCCTGAATTGCATTTGAACTTGCTAGAGGCCGTGAACGAAGGAAATCGGATGATTGCCAGCGTTGAGTTTACCGGCCGCGTGAGTGAAAGCCTGCATGCTGCACCGGTTCCTTTCCGTGAAATTTGGCACTTTGTGCGCCCGCTGGGTAATGATCCGCGCTGGTTGTTGGCAGGCATTCAGCAAGCATAAGCTTGAGAATTGTTGATTTAAACACGACTAAATTCCAAAGCCCTTCATGTCTTTGCGACTTGATGGGCTTTTTCACATACAATTTAGTTTGACAAAATAAATATTGAGCCTTGCCCGTGAAGTCAGTCAAATATCTTGCCCTGTTAGTGCCGCTGATGTTGATGCTCAGCGGTTGCGATCAAGTTCTTGAATTGGTTAATAAGCAAAAGGCCAATGGCAAAGCGGTGGGTGCATCGTGCCGCCATAGTGGTCGTTCGCTCGAGGATTGCTATCGTCGTAATCCTAAAGTGGCCAAAGCGGATATCTATGCCGGTTGGAAAGAAATGAATGAATACATGCAGGCCAAAAAAATTACCGAGGTCGCGCCACCGCCTGATGTGAAGACTGGCTCATTATCGCCCATCGCCGAGATTGACTTAGAAGGCAAAGCATCGGCAGCGAATGAGGCCTCTGCGCCAGCTGCGGAAAAAGCGGGAAAACATTAATTTTGTATAGGTAAAACATGCGTCCATTATTGGCCCAGACTCAATTATTTTCCTCATTGAGCGACGAAGAACTACTGCAGGTCGAAGCAGTGGGCAAACAGCGCCAAGTAGCGAAAGGATCGGTTTTATTTTATGAAAACGATCCTGTTGAATGCATGTATGTGCTGCTAGAAGGGCGCCTTAAACTCTATTCAAGCAATGATAGTGGTCGAGAGTTTGTGTATCACGTTGCTGATCCTGGGATTTCATTTGGTGAACTCGCACTGTTTTGTGATGAGCGCCGTTCGATTTGTGCCGAGGCCGAATCCGATTGCGTGGTGATGTGCATCTATAAAGCAGACTTTATGAACTTATTGGTGAGTAATCCAGAGTTGAAAGATCAAATGCTGATCGGTGCGATGACGGTGATCAATTCGCTGGCGGCAATGGTGCGGGATTTTGCTTTGAAAGACGTTTATGGTCGAGTACGCGTTTTATTCGAGCGCTTGGCGCAGCCAACCGAAGATGGTTTGTTAATTGATGAGCAAATGAGCCAACAAGACATTGCCGATCGTGTGGGCGCATCGCGTGAAATGATTGCCAAAATTATGCGCGAATTGGTCGCCGGAGGTTATGTTGAGACGGGTCGTAAGCGTTTATTACTATTAAAAAAATTGCCTGAGCAGTTTTAATTTCTTTGAAAAACAAATTTAATCACGCTCAATTTAGCGTTAATTACAGGGTTTTGTATGCTATCAATTTTACAAAAAGTGCCATTGTTGGCTGGTTTTTCGGATGAGCAACTTGAATATATGGTGCAAGTTGGCGTGAAGCGCACGATGCCAAAAGGTGCTTTTGTATTCCGCGAAGGCGATCCAGCCGAGGGAATGTATGTTTTGCTGGAAGGTCAGGCGCGTTTTTTTAGTAGCGATAACCAAGGTAAAGAATTTGTATTTATGATTGCCGAGCCGGGTGATGCCATTGGTGAAATTTCTTTGCTTGATGATGAGCCACGTGGTTGGTCAGTGCAGTGTGAAGAAAATTGTGTGTTTTTGATGTTTACCAAACATGAATTCAAAGATGCATTAAATCGTGAACCGCAGGTGAAAGATCTGGTGATCGCTAATTTGGCAAAAATGGTGCGCGTACTTTCAACGACGATGAAAAACTTAGCATTACTCGATGTGTATGGACGTGTGCGTGCCTTGTTTGAATCGATGTTGGAAACGGTGGATGGGCAAGAAATGATTTCTCAGCCGTTGACGCAGCAAGCGATTGCCGATCGAGTTGGTTCTTCGCGTGAAATGATCGCGCGAATTTTGAAAGAACTCGTGTTTGGCGGTTATATTCGCTTGGAAAACAAACGAATTATTATTGTACAAAAATTGCCGGAACGATTTTAAGTTCTAGCAAGTCAATAAAAAAGGCGATTTTAATCGCCTTTTTTATTGTCTCATTCTTCCGCGACTAAAATTAATAAGTCATAAAACGCGTTGTTCGAACAGTTATGAATTATTTTCTTAGCGGATAAAACTACTCAAGCACAGCCTACCTGAATCTTATTCAGTGATTGCACTGGCGGCGGCTTTGCTGGCTGAATTTGCTTTACTAGCCTCGATTGGTTTTGGTAAATACAGCGGCCCTTTAAAGCCACAAGCGCTGAGGGTGAAAGCAAAGATGAGAAAGGTCATGAGTGCGCGCATAAGAGCCAAGCTTGTCGGTGGTAGAATTGGTATTTTAGCATGGCAGTTCGATACACAGTGCTGTCAAAATGGCGCTAGCCGGAAAGGATAGAAATGACCGAATCAGAGTTTTTAGATGTGAGCGATGCCGTCTTTGCCAAGATTGAACTGGCACTCGACGACGTTGAGTTTGATGTTGATAGCTTGCGTACTGGCAATGTGCTAGAGCTTGAATTTGAAGACGGTAGCAAAGTGATTGTGAATCGTCATGCTGCGAATCAAGAAATTTGGCTGGCGGCGCGCTCAGGTGGCTACCATTATCGTTTGCTGGACGGTCGCTGGATCAACACCCGTGGCGATGGTGAACTATTTGCCGATGTCGCAGCAGCGATTAGCGCGCATGCTGGCGCTGCATTTGCTTTTTAATGGAGATTTTACTGTGGCTGGCGGGGCTGTTTGCCTCTGCTTTTTTGTCGGCCACGCTGTTGCCCGGCAATTCTGAAGCCACTTTAGCGGCGGCTCTGCATTTTAAACCGAGTTTAGGTTTATTGGCCGTGGCGGTGGCCTCGCTGGGTAATGTGCTTGGTGGCTTATTAACGGTGTGGTTGGGGCGGAAAATACCGCCTGCGCCGCAAAAGCCATGGCTGCAGTGTTTGCAAAGTTTAGGCCCAGTGAGTTTACTGTTCTCTTGGCTGCCGATTGTTGGGGATGCCCTCTGTGGTGTGGCGGGCTGGTTGCGTTGGTCTTGGTTGCCTGTAATTTTTTATTTATCCATCGGCAAAATACTACGCTACTTAGCAATTTATTTTTGGCTTAACCCGTGAACTCAACACGCGGTAAGCGGCCATTTCGATGCTGTGTGTAGGTCGGCGCGGTGCAGAATTTTATTGCGACTGAACGGGGACATTGTGAAGCAAAAAGTCATTACTTTTTTCTTGCTATTGAGTTTAGCGGTGCAGCCCGTGCGCGCGGCGGATATCCCTGATTTTGGTGATGTCTCGCAACAAGGTTTAAGTACGCAGCAAGAGCGCGAAATCGGCGAGAACGCAATGCGGCAAATTCGCCGTGGCGGGACAATGATGGATGACCCTGAAATTGTCTCTTATCTCAATCAAATGGGGCATCGCTTAACCGATGCCGCTGAAGTCAGCGATCAGCAATTTACTTTTTTTCCCTTGTTGGATACCAACGTGAATGCGTTTGCGATGCCTGGTGGCTTTATTGGTGTTCATACCGGCTTGATTGTGCAAGCACAGCATGAATCAGAAGTTGCTAGCGTATTGGCGCATGAAATCGCTCACGTGAGCCAACGGCATATTGCTCGATTGATCGATGGTACTAAATCCGGCATGTGGCTTTCTTTGGGTTCCATCGCCTTGGCGTTGTTAGCAGCGCAGGCTGGTCATGGTGACGCCGCAATGGCGGCGGTGGCCGCTGGCACAGGTTTAGCGGTGCAAAAGCAGTTGGATTTCACTTATTCATTTGAGCAAGAGGCCGATCGGATTGGGATGCAAACGCTGAAAAAAGCTGGTTACGATCCGAATGCGATGGTGACTTTTTTTGAGCGTTTACAAAAACACAATCGCTTGTATGAAAACAACGCCCCTGATTTTTTGCGCACCCATCCCGTTACTTATAAGCGCATGTCTGACGCTCAAGCGCGTTCCAATGAATTTAAATTCAAGCCCATTCCAGACAGCCTCGAATTTTTGTTTATTCGCGAAAAAAGCCGCGCATTACAAATGGGCGGGCGTGAAGGTGTGCCGTATTACACAAATATGATTGCGGAAAAACGCTTTGCCAATGAAACGGCACAGCGTTATGGGTTGGCTTATTCTCATTATTTGTTGCGGCAATATGATTTAGCATGGGCCGCGATGCAAGAGGCCAAAACCAGCCTGAACAAGGGCAAGAGCGGGAAAAGTCACCCGATGCTGGAGTTTTTGGCCGGTAGCATCAAAATCGGTCAAGGGCAATTTGCACAAGCAGAGCAAATCTTTCAGGAGGCAACGCTGCAATTTCCGGCCAGCCGTGCTTTAGTGTATGGCTTAATTGATGCGCAAATCGCTGGAAATAATCTGGCTGCGGCGCAGGCCAATATCAACGATGCGTTAGAGTTGTATCCATCGGACGCATGGTTGTACCAACGAATGGCTAAAATGTATGCCCAAAAAGGCGATTTAATGCGGCAGTATCAGGCGCAAGGCGAATATTACGTTAGGCTGCAAGAGTATGCCCCTGCATTCGAGCAGTTTGATTTAGCGTTAAAACAGCCGGGTAATGATTTTTATTTATTATCTAGCATCGAAGCGCGGATACGACAATTGCGCGAATTGCAAAATTCGCCCACGAAATAAGCGATACGCATATTTTAACCAGCACTGACTTTGCTTGAAGCGATCTCCCGCAGCAAAATAAGCATCATGAGCATTTTGCTGATTTTTTTATGCCAAAAGGAAAAACTATGAAACATTTACTCGTTGCTGCAGTCTTACTTAGCAGTTCACTCGGTGCCTTGGCCGCGTCTGCTGCGCCCGTTGAAACGACTGCAAGTGGTATTCAAATCACCACATTAAAAGCTGGTACTGGTGCGGCACCCAAAGCAACAGATACCGTAACGGTGCATTACCGTGGCACTTTAGCCGATGGCAAAGAGTTTGATAGCTCTTACAAACGTGGCCAACCCGCAACGTTTCCACTGAGCGGCGTGGTGCCATGCTGGACTGAAGGCGTGCAAAAAATCAAAGTGGGCGGTAAAGCCAAATTGGTTTGCCCGCCACAATTGGCCTACGGCAGCCGCGGTGTGCCAGGCGTGATTCCAGCCAATGCGACGTTGACGTTTGAAGTTGAAGTATTAGCTATTGAGTAATTGTGTCGGCGGGCGAAAGAGATGATGCCAGTACGCTGCTAGTTGTGTGTTGACGACGCAAGCTGCTGGCCAGGTACTTTTATATCCGGCACATACATGGAGTCATTATGTTAAAGCTAATTATCCCCGCCGCACTATTACTGAGTTTAAGCGCCTGTGATCAAGGTGCTCAGTTGGCTCAGCAAGCGGCCTCATCAGTCGCCGCTGTGGTTGGGCAAGAAGTAAAAAATCAAGCGAACGCGGTAATTGATCAAACAATGGGGCAAGCCAACGAAGCGCTAGCCCCACTTGGAATCGATGCCAGCAAAGTTAGTAGCGCGCTGAAAGACAAAACGGCTGCGCTGATTGGTCAAGCCATTAAACCCAACGCCAGTTGGCAAATGCTGAGCGGTTTGACGGGTAAAACGGCAGCCGAGATGGGTTTGTTCACTGCGGTGAGCCCGATTGAAGCGGATTTGAATACGCTCTTAGGCAGCGATGCCGCAGCGGTGAAATCCGCGCTGGGCGGGGCGATATTGAAACAAGAGCAAGTACTGTATTTGCTCAGCGAACAGTCAGGCCGTGCGACGTATCTGCTCATCGATGCCGAAAACCGCAAACTCGAAGTTGGGCAGCTAGAAAATGGCAAGTTGAAAAATTTTGCTAGCCAAGGCGAAGCCTTGCATCGACCTAGCGATATTCAAGCACTGATCAGCAAAAACGTAAAATAATTTAAAAGGGTATTGGGCTCTAAGCAATAATTTTGATTGCTTAGAGCCCAATACCCTTTATTTTATTAAAATCGCCGTGAGTGGCGGCAAGCCATTCGCGGCGCGGGCGGTTTGACAGGCGGGATTGGGCTGGCCTTGCTCGTCGTGCACGTAAAATTCACGGCAAGTGCTGGAGCGGTGTTGGTAAATACTGCAACGGCTACTTTTGCCGACTTCACCCTCAAAACACACACAACGCGGTTTTTCTTGATTCGTTCCGGCCATCGCTGCGTAAAACGGCGTGATTGGAATGACTTTATCAGCAGGCACGCCAATTGCGTCGTCGGCCAAGCCACCAGCGATTTCTCCGACATAAAACGACACTCGAAAGTGATTACAGCAAGCGCCACAGCTGGCGCACACATGATCGTCGCCATCGGGCATATCGACAAACACGCGGCCATCGTCTTGGATGAGTTTGATTTGTTGGTCTGGTTTGTTCATGTTTTAAGTGCCTGCGGCACAGTGTTTTACAGTCGCAATCCGCGACGGGGACTTACTTTCTTGAACGGCCAAGAAAGTAAGCAAAGAAGCCGCCCCGGGGCGCGCATCGGTCCCCGATGCCCTCGGTCAGTCGTGAGCCAAACGATGAGGCTGTTTGTCTCTCTCCCTCGCTCGGTGCGCTTGGACGGGGTTTTTAAGCCCCAGTCCAATCATCGCGGCACAGCAAAAATATTAATTGGCTAGTTTATGTGTATTGCCACATAAGGCATATTTAATAATGCTTAGATGGCAATACCTAGGTTTAATTAAACCGTCAGCACCGCATTTTGTTTCACAATCAACTCGCCAATTCCTTTTTCCGCCAAATCCAGCAGCGCATTCATTTCCGCGCGGCTAAACGCTTCGCCTTCGGCGGTGCCTTGGATTTCGATAAATTTACCCGTAGCGGTCATTACCACATTCATATCGGTTTCGCAGGCTGAGTCTTCGATGTAATCCAGATCGAGCACCGGCGTTGTGCCAACTACGCCGACCGACACGGCTGCTACGGCTTCGCGAATCGGGCTGGCCTCTAGTTTGCCTGCAGCGATCAGGCCGTTGATGGCATCGGTCAGCGCGACAAACGCCCCAGTGATACTGGCGGTGCGGGTACCACCATCGGCTTGAATTACGTCGCAATCAATCGTGATTTGACGCTCGCCCAAGGCTTTTAAATCAACGACAGCGCGCAGTGAACGGCCAATCAGGCGTTGAATTTCTTGCGTGCGACCCGATTGTTTGCCTGCTGCCGCTTCGCGCTTCATGCGGCTGCCGGTCGAGCGCGGCAACATGCCGTATTCCGCCGTTACCCAGCCTTCGCCTTTGCCTTTCAAAAACGGCGGTACTTTCTCTTCGACGCTGGCGGTACACAATACTTTGGTGTTACCGAACTCAACCAAGACGCTGCCTTCGGCGTGGCAGGTGTAATTACGGGTGAGGGTGACAGTACGAAGTTCGTTCGGCTGGCGTTGAGAAGGGCGCATGAAGATTTTCCTAGTGATGATTGAATGCGCGCAGTATACCGCACGGCAAGTCGAACTGCTTTGTGTGTTCAACGCCAGCCCACTATGGCCGTGATTTGTGGCTGCCGCTGACGCTAGTTTTACTTTATGATGTCGGCACACTCAACAAGGATGCAAAAATGAAAAATGCCCTCGGTGGTTTTAGTCTTGGCACCCTCATCGCTGTCGCGCTGTCATGGAGCGCCAATCATTCGATTCTATGGGCGATTATTCACGGCTTTTTGAGCTGGTTTTATGTGATTTATTATTTCTTATTTCGCTGAGTAGGATGACTTGCACCTACAGCGGAAGCAGCGGTGTAATGCGCTTGACAGTTACGCGACTAAATCCAGCGTCGTACCTGTTGGCAGTAGCGGACAAATTGGGCACCAAATAGCGCGTGCATGCTGCGCTCTTCGGGTTGAATTTGAAAACGGTTCAAATACAGGATGAATAAGGGTAGTACGGTGAAGCTGGCCAGATTGGCTAATAAATCCGCCCAGCCAAGTAAGATAATTAAAAATCCCAAGTACATTGGGTTGCGCGAGTAACGATAAACGCCGCTAACGACTAATTCGCGAGCCGCAGCGGGTGTACGTGGGTTAAATGTCGTTTGTGCTTTACGAAACGCCCATCCGCCTGCTAGTACAATCGCTACACCTAGCAAAATTAGCCCACTGCCGAACAAGTCATTGAGCAGTAATGGTAAATCCAATGTCGGTAGAACCCATTTCAAGGCGGCCATTAATAATGCACAAATCAACATCAGCGCCATCGGCATGATTTTGAGTTCGAGCTGTCTGAGCATGGGTGATTACTCCGTTGATTAGAAAAGCCACAGATGCTAAGCACAGTGGGGCCGATGATGACATTTGCAAGCGAGCAAATAGAGACTGATCGCCGAAGGCATTACGCCGCATGAATGAGCCATGGTTGACGTATTGCCGCTGTGCGTCGAATACGCCTTACAATATGAAAAAACCGCCAAAATCATGGCGGTTTTTTTAATGATCTCAAACGAAGATTATTCTTCGTCAAACACCGCCGTCGTATACACTTCTTGCACATCATCCAAGCTTTCCAGCGCGTCGATCAGTTTTTGCATTTTGATCGCGTCGTCGCCTTCAAGTTCGGTTTCAGCTTGCGGTTTCATGGTTGATTCGCCCATTTCGGCTTTAAAACCAGCGGCTTCCAGCGTTTCTTTGATCGTTACAAATTCGTACGGCGGGGTGATGACTTCGATTGAGCCGTCCTCATTGGTCGTTACATCGTCGGCACCGGCTTCGAGTGCTGCTTCCATCAATGCGTCTTCATTGGTGCCCGGTGCGAAAATCAAATAGCCGCAGTGTTTGAACTGGAACGACACGCAGCCGTCCGAGCCCATATTGCCGCCGTATTTGGCAAAGGCGTGGCGCACGTCGGCGACGGTGCGTACTTTATTGTCGGTCAGGCAATCGACCATCACCGCCGCGCCGTTTAAGCCATAGCCTTCGTAACGGGTTTCAAGGTAATCGACGCCTTCCAGCGCGCCAGTACCGCGCTTGATTGCGTTTTCGATATTGTCTTTGGGCATTGATTGCGCTTTGGCTTTATCAATCGCCAAACGCAGGCGTGGATTCATCAAAACATCGCCGCCGCCCATTTTGGCGGCAACGGTGATTTCTTTGATCAGTTTGGTGAAAATTTGGCCGCGTTTGGCATCTTGACGCCCTTTTCGGTGTTGAATATTTGCCCACTTGCTATGACCTGCCATGCTGCACCTGTATTGTTCTATGAGTCGATAGGGCGATATTCTAGCACGGCGGCGCAAGCCACTTAAATATACGCTCAGTGCTGATCAT
The DNA here is from genome assembly GCF_016881405.1 of Deefgea chitinilytica. GTDB lineage: Bacteria > Pseudomonadota > Gammaproteobacteria > Burkholderiales > Chitinibacteraceae > Deefgea > Deefgea chitinilytica. Next base: position 292,930 of record NZ_WOFE01000002.1, on the reverse strand, counting down.
CAGATCTAGATTAAATTTTCGCGGAATAAAGATGGGACGTTCGCTAATGTTGCATATTCGATGCTGGGGTATTTATCTGTGGGCATTTCCAGCAAGCGCTTGTGGCTTAATACTAGCACTGCCTCTGCTTTTGCTGGGCGGTAAGGTTAACTGGGTGACAGGCGTGTTGGAAGTCTGTGCGCCACGCTATTGTGCGCAATGGGTGCGTCATTTTGGCGCGATTACTTTCGGTCACGTCGTCATCGCCCGAGATGTTGAGCAAATGGTGGCTTTGCGCGAGCATGAGCGCGTGCACGTCAGGCAGTATGCGCGTTGGGGCGTGTTGTTTTTTCCGCTGTATATCGGGTCTAGCTGTTGGCAATTGCTGCGTGGGCGACGCTTTTATCGCGACAACTGCTTTGAGCGCGAAGCATATGGCGACGCGCGTAAAGCGCCGTTAAAACGCTGAATTGCCTCGGCCAAAATAGCATGGCGGAGTGCCAGCCTGCCACGGTGGGTATTTTTCCATCACGGCGGCGAGTGAGTCTGATTCAATAAATTGGGCTAGCCAGTTTTGTAATGTTTGCGGCGCATGGGATTGAAACCATGCGCGATCTACCGCAGCAAATTGGCGAATAAATGGTGCAATTGCCGCGTCTGCAAGCCGCATTGTGTTATCGATTAAGTGAGTATATTGTGTTAGCCTTTGATTGATATTGGCTTCAAGCCAATACATCGCTCTACCACGATGTTCGGCTAGGCTCAGTGCCAAGTGACGTTCCGGATACTTATACGCGTCGAGTAGCGGTTTAAATTCAATATCATGGCGGGAAATTAGCGCGTTTTGCTGCTGAGCCAATTCAGTCGGATGCCAATCGTGGGGGTCCGATTGCGCCAGCGCCCAGTGCATAATGTCTAAGCTTTGCTCAATGACGGTGCCGTCGGTCAATTGCAACACGGGCACGGTGCCTTTCGGTGAAATAGCGAGCAATTCTAAAGGTTTTGCGCGTAAGACTACTTCACGCAATTCAACGACGACGCCACTGTGCCATAAGGCCAGCCGTGCGCGCATCGCGTAGGGGCAGCGGCGAAAAGAATACAGAATTGGTGAGTTTGCGTTCATGGTGTTGCCATTAAATGTAATGTGTCAATCGCGCGAGCAGGCCGCAGGCCAGCCAACTGATCGCCAATAAACCAATTGGTTTGACTGAACGGTGAATTCCCCAGCCAGCCGCTAGCATCAAGAACAATACAAGACCGCCGCCCCAAAATGCGGGTAATAAACCGATGAGCCAGCTGCTCAAGATGCCGATGAGCAGCCAAGGTGTGGTACTGAGAGCAATTTGTTGGGCGCGGCTGGGCTGCGAGTCGGGCGCGAGGCTGGGTAGATTTGCTAACAGCGGAGCAAGAAATCCGGCAGGGTCTTGGGTAATGCCTTTGACTAAAGCCGCGGATACTGCAGGGCTTACGCCAGCGGCCAGCAGCATGCCTTGTAAACCGAGGCTAGCTTCTGCGCCGGGTAGTCTTTCTTCGTCGGATTCGGGCAGCACGGGTGGGGTGAATTGCCGTATCGTGCGGATGAGCTGCCAAGTTGCACCACCGAGTCCGACGACCCAAGCGGCGAGTTGTTGGCTAGCAGGCAGTCGATTAAATCCCAGCAGTAAGGCCAAGACACAACCCGAAAACAGTAGCGCGTCATTGCTTTTGTGTTGTGCCAGCGCCCAGAATTGTTGACTGGCTGCGTGGTAAAGATTGAGTCCTTTAATGCCAAATCGGCGCAGTATTGCTGCGCAGGCATTGATACCCAAGCAACGCAAAGCAATACTGACCAATTTGGTCTTCTTATTGACGATGGAGGCTGGATATTTTTGTGCGATTTCCAGCCAATACCATTGCCTGCTTGAGCCCGATTCTAGATCGGACAATTGGCGCATGATGCTGCCTTGTTCAGCGGACGTGAGCATATATAGCGTTATCCGATGATCAAGTAATCAGCTAGTAGACCTAGGAAAATCTTTGCGCCGATGCGGTTATTTTTTAGAAAAGCCGCAAAACAGGCTTGGCGATCACGAGAGCGGATTTGTTTATATTGCTGTTCAATCTCCACAGCCACGACGAATAAACTCGCAAAGTAAAACCAACTGCGTCCAGCAAGAATGCCAATCCAGATCATCAAGGCTAAAAATCCAATAAAGCATGTCATTACCGCCGCAACGTCATACCTACCAAAGGTAATCGCTGAGGTTTTGATGCCGATTTTCAAATCATCGGGCTTATCGACCATCGCGTATTCGGTATCGTAGGCTACCGTCCACAGCAAATTGGCGAGCATCAGTAGCCATGCAATCATTGGAATTGCATTCGTTTGTGCGGCAAATGCCATCGGAATGCCAAAGCTAAACGCAATGCCAAGATACGCTTGCGGCACGGGGAAAAAGCGTTTGGTCAATGGGTAAGTTGCCGCTAAAAATAGCGCCGGAATCGTCAGAAGTAAGGCAAAACGATTGAGTGGCAGCGCGACCAGCAAGGCCAGTAGCGCCAAGGCCGCCGCAAAATATAGCGCATGCCGCGATTTGATTTCGCCAGTGGCCAGTGGTCGATGTTGGGTGCGCTCGACATGGCCGTCAAAATCCCGATCTGCCCAGTCGTTGATCACGCAGCCGGCTGAGCGCATCAGCCAAGTCCCAAGGCCAAAAATCACCACCAAATGCCAATCTGGCCGGCCTTGCCCTGCAATCCATAAGCCCCACAGCGTCGGCCACAGTAGCAATAAAGTGCCGATGGGTTTATCCATACGGGCAAGGCGAAAATACGGCGAAAGACGTTGCTTGAGTGGCTGAGTCATTTAAAAATCAATGCCCGATGAGGTTAAAAAATCAGTCAAAAAGACTTCGGTCACGAGGAGTTGGTCGCCGCAAGCATAAAACACCGAACGCCGCGCCCACAGTGTAGCCGCTTGCGGGCCAGCGGCAGCGACGGCTTTTTGCCACAGAGGGTGGCGATGGTTGAGTTTGCGCCAAGATAAATGCGAGCGGCGAATCGTTGGATCGGCAAATAGCAACGCACCGAGCGGGCGGCTACCTGAGCGGCCAAATAAATGAAAACCACGTTGCAGGCTCGCTCGGCGCGTGATGCTGTGTGCAAATACGAGGGGGCGGTCGGCAGAGCATAAGAGTACTTCACGACTGGCGACTCGCGTTTGTTGGCGGGGTAGTTGTAATACGGTGCGCTCATCTAAGTGGGGGGGGTGCCAGCCTTGCTGCAATACGCGCACATGAAAGTGCGAAAAATGTGCGATTAATCGCTGCGTCAGCGAGCCACGCTCGCTCAGCCACGGGCGTAATTCGCGGGGCGCAGTGATGGAAGGTGAGTGCCAAAAGGCCGTGTGCGGCATAGAGGTGAACTGGGTTACTCAATCTCGAGATTATGCCATAGCTGATGAAAGGCTTAATCGATTAGCGATCATCGATTTGATAGGCTTGTTGTGCATTATCAGTTGCTCAGATGATTTGTATTGCATTTTAACTAATCGGTGTAAATTAATACCAATTAGTAACTTGCTCTTAGGGCGGTGCAAAATGGCTTACTTCTGGCTTTTGTTGGTGTTTTTTATCACGGCCTGTGGGGGCGGCGGGGGCGGTGGTGCTGCGCCGAGTACCGTCAATTCAACGCCTGTGGCAACGGCTGCGACAAACGAGCCCACGACTTCATTGATTGTGCGCTATGGTGCACGCTCTGAACAATATGGGCTATATAAAGCACCCAGTGGAAGCGGCCCTTTTCCTTTGGCAGTGATTATTCACGGCGGCTGTTGGAATCGTTTTATTGCATCGGCATCAATTATGCAGCCTTTGGCTGATTCTTTGACCCGCGCAGGTTGGGCTACCTTAAATTTAGAATATCGCGTGCCTGAAGATCTGCCTTATCAAGCGATAGATACTTTCCAAGACATTGCAACAGCGATGGATTCATTACCTGTGATGCTGAGCAATTTGCCAGTCAATCTAAAGCGCACGGTGGTCATCGGCCATTCTGCTGGTGGTCATTTGGCACTGTGGGCGGGCTCCAGAGCCAGCATTCCGACATCGAGTCTGTTGTATAAAAATAATCCCACTTTGCCACAAGCGGTGATTGGTCTCGCTGCCATAGCTGATTTAGCGGCTTATGAAAGTCAGAAAAGATTTACTGGCTGCGCAAGCAATATTCCGAAATTACGCGGTAGTTTTGCTGAGACCGAAGTGAGTCCGCAACAAATGTCAGCGAAAGGCGTGCCGATCTATATGATTTCGGCGACGGGCGATTCAATTGTTTCAGCTGAAAATTCCGATAGTTACCAACAACAGCAACTTAAACTGGGGAATGTGGTCAATGTGAGCAAAATTAGTGGTGATCACTTTACATTGATTCAATCAAGTGGTGGGGCATTTGATAAAATTTTAAAAATCATCAACGCAGTGCCAGCCGCTCCCTAAGGGCTGTTGATCTTTGCTTGCTCCCCGCGACTAATAGCATAAACACCAGCAGATGCTCCTAATATGACCGCTTTGGTCTGCGTGGTGATGGTTGGTTTCGGTTGATTTTATTTGTTGAGTTGCTATCGCCACCGAATCTGCTCATTTAAGTTTAGCGGGGCGAGGATATCCATGCGCTATATGGACTCGCGCTAATGCGGGATGCACGGTAAAATGCGCTGTTTTCTCGCACATCTTTGGACAATACAGCATGGATAAAATTCTGATTCTTGATTTCGGCTCACAAGTGACGCAGCTGATTGCCCGTCGTGTGCGTGAGGCGCATGTTTACTGTGAGTTGCACTCATTTGATGTGAGCATTGATTTCATTAAAGAATTTAACCCTAAGGGGATTATTCTATCGGGTGGTCCAAACTCGGTGTACGAATCAGATTATCAAGCCGACCCCGCTTTGTTTGAGCTAGGCATTCCTGTGATGGGGATTTGCTACGGCATGCAATGGATGGCGCAAAGCTTGGGCGGTAAAGTTGAAGCAGGTACGGTGCGCGAATTTGGCTTTGCTGAAATCGAAGTCAATAACAATAATCCACTTTTTAAAGGCCTATCAGACCGTGTGCATGGTGACAAAGTATGCCTAGAAGTCTGGATGAGCCACGGCGACAAAGTGACTGCGATACCAGCAGGCTTTGAAGTGATCGCCAGCAATGCATCATGCCCGATTGCTGCAATGGCCGATACCAAGCGCAATTTCTATGCTGTGCAATACCATCCAGAAGTAACGCATACGATCAAAGGTCGCGAAATGATTAATCATTTCGTGCTCGATATTTGTGCCTCAGAGCCTAGCTGGACCATGCCTAACTACATCGACCAAGCCGTGGTGAAAATCCGCGAGCAAGTGGGTAGTGATGAAGTGATTTTGGGCTTGTCAGGCGGTGTGGATTCATCGGTCGCCGCTGCGCTGATTCACCGTGCGATTGGCGATCAACTGACTTGCGTGTTTGTCGATAACGGCTTGCTGCGCTTGAATGAAGGTAAGCAAGTGATGGAGACGTTCGCCGAGCATTTGGGTGTACGGGTGATCCACGTTGACGCCACTGCGCAATTTATGGGCCATTTGGCTGGCGTGACTGATCCAGAAGCGAAACGTAAAATCATTGGCCGTGAGTTTGTTGAAGTATTCCAAGCCGAATCAGCTAAATTGCCAAGCGCAAAATGGCTGGCGCAAGGCACGATTTATCCCGATGTGATCGAATCGGCAGGCGCGAAAACGGGCAAAGCCCATGCGATCAAGAGTCACCACAATGTCGGTGGCTTGCCAGAAACGATGAAATTGAGCTTGCTTGAGCCATTGCGCGAATTGTTTAAAGACGAAGTACGTGAACTTGGCGTGGCGCTCGGTCTTGCGCCCGAACTGGTTTATCGTCACCCATTCCCAGGTCCAGGCCTTGGCGTACGAATTCTTGGCGAAGTGAAGCAAGAATACTGCGAATTACTCAAGCGCGCTGACGCAATCTTTATCGAAGAATTGCGCGCTGCCGTTGATGAAAAGAGCGGCAAATCGTGGTACGAGTTAACTAGCCAAGCGTTTGTGGTATTCCTGCCGGTGAAATCAGTAGGCGTCATGGGCGATGGTCGTACTTACGACTATGTAGTTGCATTACGTGCAGTGATTACCAGCGACTTTATGACGGCTAAGTGGGCCGAATTGCCGTACGATTTGCTCGGTAAAGTTTCAAACCGCATTATCAATGAAGTTCGTGGCATCAATCGCGTGGTATACGATGTGAGCGGTAAACCACCTGCAACGATTGAGTGGGAGTAATTCTGCGCTAGTATCGAGTACGATGTCGCAGTGAATGGATTTAAGCCCGCCGCAATGCGGGCTTTTTTATGTGTGGTGTCATCAAGGTAATTATTGGCCTGCTACCGATGCAATTTTTTTTTGACAAATCGATCAAGCGCAAAAAAGCCACCGAAATCGGTGGCTTTTTTTGATTCAAATCGCAGCGATTAGGCGCGTTTTTTGAATTCGTAAGTGCGGGTATCAATCTCGATTTTGTCGCCGATTTCGATGAAAGCCGCTACTGGCAATTCAAAGTTAGTGCCTTTCAATTTAGCTGGTTTCATGACTTTGCCAGAAGTGTCGCCGCGAACTGCGGGTTCAGTGTATTCAACTTCACGAACCACGACAGTTGGCAATTCAACAGAGATTGCTTTGCCATCGTAGAAAGTCACTTGGCATTTGTCTTCCATGCCATCAACGATCAGACCGAGCGTATCGCCAAGGTTGTCGGCTTCAACTTCGTATTGGTTGAACTCTTCGTCCATGAATACATACATAGGGTCAGCGAAGTAGCTGTAGGTGCAATCCAGACGATCCAGAACGACCACTTCCATTTTGTCGTCTGATTTGTAAACGACTTCAGAGCCAGAGCCTGACAGCAAGCCTTTTGACTTGATTTTCACAACTGAAGAGTTACGGCCTGATTTTGAGAACTCAGTTTTTTGTACGACTAAAGGTTGGCCATCAACCATGATGACGTTACCAGCGCGGACTTCGTGTGCAGTTTTAATTGCCATGTTTTACATACCTAAATGCAGTTTAAATAAGAACGGGTTTTAAGAGTGCGGCGATTTTGTAAGCATTAAGGCAAAGCATAAGCAACAGTTCTGCGTGCTTAACGCAGTGAGTACCGCCTTAGCCTTTCAAGCGACAGCTTTGTGGCTATGTTTTGCTACTAACTGATCAGTACTTTTAAAACGCGCTCGACACAATCCGCTATTTTAACTTGGATTGGGTGAATTTGACCAGATTAGTCGCAAGATCTCCTTGCGCCGCTAGTCGCTTTGCCCAGCTTTGCGCATGTTGGCGCAAAATAGCCCACTCGGTATTGAGGATTGTCCAACTTGACGCAATCTCGCCACCTTGATTCCACGCGAAATAAAAATCGTGTAATGCGTGTGCGATGGTCGTGGGTAGGTCAGCCAAATACAGTTGCAAGAAGGCCGCGAGTTTTTCGAGGTGAGCGTTGTCTGCTTGCGGATAAATCTGCCAAATCATCGGCAGCCCAGCCCATTGCGCGCGAACAAATGAATCTTCTCCGCGCACAAAATTCAGATCGCAGCTCCAGAGTAATTGATCATACTGATCTTGACTGAGCATCGCTAAAATCACAATACTGACCGAGCCGTATTGATATACCTCTCCGGTGTGTAGCTCACCTTGCTTTATTAATTGCTGGATTTGAGGCAATACCCTACCTTCTGGCACAAAAAGCACGACCGGTTTCGGATGATTTTTGAGCTGCTCTAGCCAGGCATTGAGCGCTGGATTTTCATAGGCGAATAATGAATAGTATTGCGTTTCAGCACTCAGTAAAGGCAAGCGCGGCGCGAGCTGTTGGCGCAATTCTGCGGCATCATGCTCAGTCCATGCGGCACGCTGTTGGCGCATACTTCGCTCGCCGATCAGCCCGCCAGTTTTGGCATTAAATCCAGGGAAAAAGAAATATTTATTGAGCCCGCTTTGCGGCGAGGGTAGGCCATGACAGCCGCTCACCCAGTCTTCGGCGCTGAGATAATCGAGGTTGATCCATATCGGTGGCGTGCTACGGGCGCGCATTTGTTCGATGTAGGCGGGTGGTAAATCGCAGGCAAAGGTTTCAATGACCACATCTGTGGCTGGTGTTTCAGCGGTCCACACTGCTGACCAATGTCGAATCGTGACGGATTCGAGCGTTTGTTCGGCCAAGGTCGGCTGAATTTCAGCACGAATTTTGGCAAAGCTGTCGAGGTCATCGACCCATAAAGTGACTGCAACGGCGTGCTCGTTGGCCAATTGCCTTGCTAAGCGCCAACATACGCCGATATCGCCAAAATTATCGACGACGCGGCAAAAAATGCTCCAAGTTTGCACGGATAGCCTGCTTTAAAATATGGATTCAATAAAAAAGGCCTCGATGAACTCGAGACCTTGGTCGCGCACGATGCGGTGTTTATTTTGCTTCAGAGTTCGCTGCCGGTGTTTCCCACGGTAGCGGTACTTTGATGCCATTTAAAATGAAGATGCCTTTATTTAATGACGCCGTTGTGGCGAGTAATTTGCCTTCGACGCGGATCAGATTTTGCTCGGCGAGTCTATTGATTTGGCCTTCGACAAATTGTCCCGCTAAGAAGTCCAACGAGTCTAGATCCACTTGCGTATCCGGCCCGCCAAATACATTGCGGGCTTGCCATAGCGCCAGTGTTTCCACCACTTTTCGTGGCACGGCAAAGTCTGCTTTGGCCGAAATTTTGTTGACCAAGTCGACGGGTTTATCCAGATCCGCAGCGACAAAACCCTTTAGGCCGACTTCACCAGTAAAGTGGATTTTACCATCAGGTAATTTGACTTCCAGTTTTTTGATCGCCAACTGGGGATCGTTTTGTAGTAAGGGTAGGCCGTGCGTTTTGGCTAGGTGAGTTAATGCTGCGGTGAGCTGCTCACTATCCAAATTTTGTTTTTGAATGAGGCTGAGTTCATCACCAATTTTAGCCAGCGTTTTGCCGTGTAAGTGATTGGCTTCAGCGATTAAAACTGCGGGGCCATAGGTTTGGCCGTCGAGAATCAGCTTAGCGAGGTCAATTTTAGCGCTGCCATTGATAAACTCACCTGCTTCTTTGATGTCGCCAGCATAAGTTAAATTTTCTAAATTGAGCTTAATCGGCGTGCCTTCAATCAGTTGCAAATCAAGTTTGCCGATTTTGGCGTCCGTGTTGCCGATCATAATGCCGCTGGTGCCACGCACCTGCTGCATTTTTAAACTGAAATCAGCGAGCGCAAATTGCCCTTTGGTTTTGGCTTCGCCAGTAATGCCGGGCGCATTGGCAATCAGCGTTACGCGATTAAAATCGCCACCGTAATCTAAGGTCGCTTCAAGGCCTTTCCAGTGCGCTTTAATACCCGACAGTGCTTCTTCATATTCAAAGCTAGGAACTGATAAGCGCACAATGCCGTCATCGTTAAAACTGATGCGGTTTTCGATGGTAATCGGTTTTTGTTCACCAAAGAATTTGGCTAAAAACTTCTGGGTATCGGCTGAAAAGGCAAATTCAGTATTGACTGCAGCTTTATACGGCAAGAAATTAAACTGTGTCAGTAAAGGCAGTGGGCCGTGTTTGATGTGATTGGTGTAGGTCACTTCAAATTTTTGCAGCGGCTGACCTTCTTTTTCCAGCAAGAAGCGATAGAGCTCAGGGCGTACTTGCAAGGTGGTAGTTTCAGTCGAGCTAAACCAGCCACGTTGGTAGTTATGTGATTTCACAATGAAGTACGGTAAGTTACTAAGCCAATCATGCTGTTTTTGCATGGTTTTTTCGACGGCTTGACCGGCAAAATAGCTGCCTCCGACGTACGCGATAGCAAGGGCGGCGAAGGTGAGGCTACTGGCCAAAACAACTTTACGTTTCACTGTGAAATCCTTTAAGACGGTGAGTGGGCATGCGCCCACTCTGAATACAGCAACAGACTTAAATTCGGCGTGCAAGTTCCTCGGCAGTACCGAGGTATGTTGATGGTGTTAGTGCTTTAAGGCGATCTTTGGCATCTTGTGGGATGGCCAAACCGTCGATAAACACCGCCAATGCCTCTTTAGTGATGCCAGTTTTGCCGCGCGTTAACTCTTTAAGTTGTTCGTACGGATTAGGCACACCATAGCGGCGCATCACGGTTTGAATTGGCTCAGCCAATACTTCCCAGTTATTGTTTAGATCAAACATCATTGCATCGCGATTCGCCATCAATTTATTCAAGCCTTTTAATGCGGCCACAAAACCGAGCAATGAATAGCCCAAACCTACGCCCATATTGCGCAATACGGTTGAGTCGGTCAGGTCACGCTGCCAGCGAGAAACTGGTAGCTTTTGGCTCAGATGGAACAAGATTGCATTGGCGATGCCGAGGTTACCCTCAGAGTTTTCAAAGTCGATTGGGTTTACCTTATGCGGCATCGTTGAGCTACCGACTTCGTTTTTGTTCACTTTTTGCTTGAAGAAGCCTAAAGAGATATAACCCCAGATGTCACGGTTCATATCGATCAAAATTGTGTTAGCGCGGGCAAAATCGTCGTACAACTCGCTCATATAATCGTGCGGCTCGATTTGGATCGTGTATGGATTAAAGGTGATGCCGAGGCTTTCAACAAAGCGTTGGCAGAAGCCTTCCCAATCGAATTCTGGATAAGCTGACAAATGCGCGTTGTAGTTGCCCACTGCGCCGTTGATTTTGCCGAGCAATTCAACGTTGGCAATGCGGTTCAATTGGCGCTCAAGGCGGAACGCCACGTTGGCCATTTCTTTACCCATCGTCGTTGGCGTCGCCGGTTGGCCGTGTGTGCGGCTCATCATCGGTGCGTCAGCCAATTCGTGGGCTAACTCTTTGAGTTTGGTAATGATTTCAGAGAGCTTAGGCAACATCACCGATTCGCGGGCGCCTTTAAGCATCAGGGCGTGCGATAGATTATTGATGTCTTCTGAAGTGCAAGCAAAGTGAATGAACTCACTGGCCGCGGAGACTTCGGCATTACCTGATAGACGTTCTTTTAACCAGTATTCAACGGCTTTGACGTCGTGATTGGTCGTGCGCTCAATTGTTTTCACTTCGAGCGCGTGCTCAGTATTAAACTGGCTGACTACTGCGTCGAGTTCGGCGATGGTTGCTGCTGAAAACGGTTTGATATCTTCGAGCGCAGCTTCGCTGGCGAGTGCTTTCAGCCAAGCCACTTCAACCGTCACACGGTTTTTAATCAGGGCATATTCGCTGAAGTGGGCGCGCAAATCGGCCAGTTGTTTTTCATAGCGGCCGTCTAGCGGCGAAAGCGCGGTAAGTGCTGAAAGTTCCATAATGCCAACCCATCCGTAGGTCTTAACTCAATCAAAGCGCAGATTCTAACACATTGGATGCTTTGGCTCACAGCCAAGCATGCCGTGAGTCGGCTTAGGCGCTGTTGACGTTTGTTTTACGATCCGCAAAACAAACGTCAACAGAGCTAGCATGAGTGTTGGTGCAATGCACATCTGACATTCGATTCGTGACAGCAGCGAGATTCGGATGAATAATGCGATGTCTTACAAAAATACGCATTTTTGTGTGTTTTTTTATCTTTTTGTAAGTATTTTGCTTTTCTACGAGCAGGCCACACGAGCATGCCGTAAATAGACGAGGGGAAGTGTGATTATGTCAGGCTATACGCAGTTAACGCCAGAGTGGCAAGAATGGATTATCGAGAATTTAGCCCGTGGCTGTCAGGCGCAAACGCTAGTGCAAACGATGATTGAAAAAGGCTTTGATGCGATGTTTGCGAATGCGGTGGTATTTCATTTCTCTTCCAGCCCAGTATCTCGTGAGCCACTATCGAGAGCCGAAGATCAAAAATAGTCTAGTATAGCCATCTAGCCTTTATTAATATTAAGTTTAAAAGCTATACATGTCGTTTGATTTGACTGCATTGCTTTAGTTTATTTGCGAATAAACAGACCCCAAAGCCCATCCGTTTGCGATGGGCTTTTTGCATTGAATCATGTTTGCTTGAGCGATGAGTGGTAAAGCAAACTTACAAAAATAGTGTTTCTGCATATTGCTAATGAGAATGATTGTCGATAATATATACGAATGATTCTCGATAACAAAAAAACTCTTTTTTTGGTGATGCTAGCGCATGTGGGGGTACTGCATGGCGTGATGACAGCATCGCCGCCCAAGCCCGTTGAGGCTGAGCCGATTGTGATGCTGGCGATGCCCGTCGCGATGGGTGAAGTTGCGCCCAAGGTCGAGCCTGCCAAGCCACTGGTCAAGGTGAAGCAGAAGGTGCAACAGGTGAAGCAAAAAGTACAAGAACGACGCGTTGCCAAATCGGCAGCAGTTGTTCCAGAGCCAGCCGCGACTCCCGAGCGTGTTTCGACCCTTGAAGTTGCTGCGGCCGAAAAGCCGCAGCCTGCGCCACAAAAGGATGAAGGGCAAGGTGCAGCCAGCAATAAGACGGTGGCTGCTACCAGTGGTGGGGGGGCGCAGGGACAAAGTACTGAGCGCAATGAAGCGCCGACTGAGCCGAGCTTTCATGCCAATTATTTGAATAATCCAAAACCACGCTATCCGCTGCAGTCGCGAGAATTGGGTGAGAAAGGGGTGGTGTATTTGCGGGTTGCAGTCAATCCACAAGGCTTAGTGGATCAAGTTGAGTTACATAAAAGCAGTGGCTTTCCGCGCTTAGATCAAGAGGCACAGAACACGGTGCAGCGCTGGCGGTTTGTGCCGGCAAAACGGGGTGAAGTAGCAGTGGCGGGAACGGTGATTGTGCCGGTTGTATTTTCGATTAAAAGTTCTTGAGGTGCAGTAATGGATTTGTCTTTGGTGTTGCATTCGGGTGATCCGATCTTGCAAGCAGTGTTTGCTTTGTTGGTGTTGATGTCGGTGGTGAGCTGGGTGGTGATTGTGGCGCGCTCGCGTCTGTTGTGGGTGATGAAGCGCCATCAACAGCGTTTTATGAATGAATTTTGGGATGCCCGTGATTGGCAAGTGGCGCTGGGTTTAGCAGCGAAAAATCAGTCGCCGGCAGCAAAATTGGCAACCTCTGCCGCCGATGGATTGCGCCATTATCGCGCCCATGAAGGTGGCGGTTTGGGTAAAGGCGTTTCCTTGGATGAGTATTTGGTTCGTAAATTGCGGACGCGTTTAAGCCAAGAAACAGCGCAAATGGAGCGCGGTTTAACTTGGTTGGCTACTACCGGGTCGGTTGCGCCATTTATTGGTTTATTCGGCACGGTGTGGGGAATTTATAACGCGCTGGTTGGGATTGCCGCGAGTGGTAATGCTTCCTTAGCGACTGTGGCAGGCCCGATTGGTGAAGCCCTGGTGGCGACTGCAGCCGGTTTGGCGGTCGCAATCCCGGCGGTGGTGGCGTACAACGCGTTTATTCGTGCTAATCGTCGCTTTGGGCAAGAGCTTGATGGCTTCACTCATGATTTACATGCGCAGTTGTTGACGGAGGGTGGTCATGGGATTCGGTAGTTTTGGGCAGCAAGATGCTGCACCGATGGCGGAAATCAATACTACGCCACTAGTGGACGTGATGCTGGTGCTGTTGGTGGTGTTTATTGTCACCGCGCCGGTGATGACGCATGCGGTCAAAGTGGAGCTACCGAAAGCGACGACGACTGTGGTTCAGCAACAAAAACAGCCACTTCGGCTGACCTTGCAGGCCGATGGTGCTTTATTGGATGACAAGACGGTGATTGATGCCACGACATTAGATGCGCGTTTAGCGGCAGTGTTTGCGGCTGATCCGCAAACTGAAGTGCATATTTATGCTGATAAAACCGTGCAGTACGAGCGCATTGCACAAACCATGGCCGCAGCGCAGCGTGCCGGTTTAAACAAGATCGGTCTGATGACCAATGGGCAAGGAGGTTGAGTGTCCTGTAGATAACACGCTTGAACAGGCGGGTGATCCCCGCCTTTTTTTTGGCCAAATCAATAATATTCCATTCACATAGAGAAAACCATGCGAGAGAAACACAAGTCAGGCATTCGCCATTTTGCAAAATTACCCGCTGCCGCCGCTTTATTTGGTGCCGTTGCTGGTGGTGTTCAGGCGGCTGATGCTGTTTTGGCACCTGTTGAAGTGAGCGCTGAAAATCCACAAAGTCGTAACGGTACCGTCAACACATTTAAAGCACCCACCGTACACGTCGGTCGTGTCGAGCAAGACGCACGTGATCTCCCGCAATCGGTGACCAGTGTGACGCGCCAATTGATGAATGACCAAGATGCTAATACGCTCAAAGAAGCGCTGCGTAATGCGGTTGGCGTCACTTTTAATGCCGCCGAAGGTGGCGCCAGTGGTGACGGTATCCGTATTCGTGGCTTTGGCGCATCCAATGATATGTATCTGGATAATTTCCGTGATTCAGCACAATACAATCGCGATACTTTCCACATTGATACCGTGGAAGTACTCCGTGGCCCAGCCTCGATGATGTTCGGCCGTGGCTCGACCGGTGGTGTGGTTAATCAAGTCAGCAAAACTCCGTTCCGTGGTGATTTGACTCAACTTTCTACCACCATTGGGATGGATTCGTTCTACCGTGTTGAAGGTGATTTCAACAAAGCCATCGGTGAAAGCACCGCGGCGCGTATCAATGTGATGGGCCAAAAAGCCGATAGTTTCCGCGAAGGCGCCGAAATGAATCGCTGGGGTATTGCACCAAGCATCACTTGGGGTTTGGGCGAGCCAACGCAAATTACCGCGTCGTATTTGCATTACCAAGAAGACAATGTGCCTGACTATGGCGTGCCTTACTACCGTCGAGGTCCGGGTTCACGCACGACAACAGGCCCTAACGGTAAGCCTGTCATTACTCCTGTAACAAATGAATCCATTCATGGCAGCAATCAACCGATTGATCGTGTTGATACGTTTTATGGCCTAAAAGACTTTGATACCGAAGAAACACAAACTGATGTGTTTACTTTGCGGGTTGAGCATCAAATCAATCCGAATATGAAAATCAAAAATTCAACTCGGGCGGGTAAATACGATCTCGATTTGCGAGCTAGTGCACCGGGCTTGTCATTTGCAAAACCAACAGATGTATTGGCTGACAGCACGAAGGTAACGCGTGGTCGTAAATTACGGATGCGTGAACAAGAAATCTACTCCAATGTGACAGATCTTTTGTGGGATTTTGAAACCGGCACCATTCGTCACAATGTATTGGCTGGTTTTGAATTAACGCGGGAAAACTTGTTCAGCACGGGTCGTTTGCAATTGGATCAATCTGGCAAAGAGAAACCAAGCGCGACAACTGGGTTGGCGGGTTGCACCTTGCCGTCAACGACGGTGGGCAATCCAGTGACGAGCGGTGTGCCAAGCAATTGTAGCGCGCCAGTCAATACTGTGACCGCTGATTCGACTGCCGATACCGTGGCCTTCTATTTCCAAGACATGATTGATTTGAATCCGCATTGGAAAGTACTGTTGGGCGCGCGTTACGATCATTTTAAAGCCAGCACTGAAAATCAATCGTTTACCAAGCAAAAAGCTGCGGATAATGTAAGCCGTACCGATAAAGTGTGGAGCTACCGTACTGGCTTGATCTATCAACCGGATCAAAATCAGTCGTACTACGCATCGTATGGTACGTCGTTCAATCCATCGGCGGAAGCTTACTCAACCGATCCGAAAGGCGCTTTGACTGATCCAGAAGAAAACGCTAACTACGAGATCGGCGCCCGCTGGACCTTGCTCGATGGTGATTTGGCCTTGCGTACTGCGATTTTCCGTACTGAAAAAACCAATGAGCGCCAAACCGATATCGAGCCGGGTGTAATTAAGCCTTATCTGATGTCCGGTAAACGCCATACCGATGGTATTGAATTGGAAGCGGCGGGTCGTTTGACTGATAAATGGCAAGTCTTTGCTGGCCTTGCGTTAATGGATCCAGTGATTGACCAAGTCGCCAATCCTGCGCGTAAATACCAAGAAGGCAATCGCCCAGACAATGCGCCAACCTACACCGGTAATCTATGGTCGACATACCAAATTGATGGCAATTGGAAAGTTGGTGGCGGTATGAATGCAATGGGTAAACGTTACACTAGCTTGGATAACACCGTGTTCTTGCCAAGTTATGTACGCTGGGATGCGATGGTTGAGTGGACGCAACGTGATTTGAGCATTCAATTGAATGTCTTGAATTTGTTTGATACCGAACATTTCGAAGGTCTGTATGCTGGTTTTGCGGTGCCGGGTACAACGCGTACTGCGCGCGTAACGGCAACGTACAAATTCTAATTGTGTAGTTATTGATGGGTATATCTTTATAGCCACTGATTGGGGTATTCCATATGCGAATACCCCATTGTTATTTGGAGTCTTTATGTTATTGCATATTCCTGCGGTACTTGATGCTGCAACCGTATTGGCGTGTCGTGAAAAGCTTGATCGTGCTGCGTGGCTCGATGGGCGAATCACGGCGGGGAGTCAGTCGGCCAAAGTGAAAAATAACGAGCAGTTGCCCAATGATGAAGTCAATGCGGTGGCGGTGCGTGCTGTGATTTTGGCGGCCTTGGCCAAAAATGATTTGTTTTTTTCGGCGGCATTGCCTAAAAAAATCTTCCCGCCTTTGTTTAATCGCTATGGCGTAGGGATGGGTTTTGGTATGCATGTCGATAATGCAATGCGCCGCATGACCGATACTGGTGAATGGGTGCGCTCGGATTTATCGGCGACTTTGTTTTTCTCTGACCCTGCGGAATACGATGGTGGCGAATTGGTCATCGAAGACACGTATGGTGTACACGAAGTCAAACTTGCTGCTGGCGATATGGTTTTGTATCCATCAAGCAGTTTGCATCGTGTTGAGCCGATTACGCGTGGTACGCGGGTGGCGTCGTTTATGTGGATGCAAAGTATGATTAAGGACGGCACCGAGCGCGGCTTGTTGTTTGAACTCGATACCAATATTCGCCAGCTGCGTGCGGATTATGGCGACAACGCCACCGCGATTTCAATGACCGGGATTTATCACAATCTATTGCGCAAGTGGGGCGATATTTAATTTATTCGCACGCCTCGCCGTCGATATGCTTGTAAAATCAGCGAATGGCCTGATATTCAAGTTTCTTTTATTCGTCGGATGATTTCATGGAAGTGCTCTTACTGCTTGGGCTGATTGTATTTAACGGTGTGTTTGCGATGTCGGAGCTGGCTTTGGTCAGCGCTCGTAAAGCGCGCCTCACCAAGATGGCTGAAGCAGGAAATAAGGGCGCGGCAGTGGCTTTGGAACTCGGCGCTGATCCGACCAAATTCATGTCCACAGTACAAATCGGTATTACATCGATTGGAGTACTGAGCGGTATTGTCGGTGAGTCAGTGTTGGCTGAGCCGTTTGCCGATTGGTTGATGACATTCGGCTTGCCTGAACGCATGAGCGATACCAGTGCAACCGTTTGCGTTGTCGTTTCGGTGACCTATTTTTCTATTGTGTTGGGCGAATTAGTCCCCAAACGTTTGGGGCAAATTAGCCCAGAAACGATTGCGGTTTTAGTGTCGCGGCCGATTCAATTTCTTGCGCTGATTTCCAAGCCTTTCGTCAAATTATTATCTGCTTCAACTGAAACTGTGCTTGGTCTACTCGGTGCCGATCAAACCGCACAACAAGCCGTTACCCAAGATGAAATCGACGCGATGTTGAACGAGGGCTCAGAAGCTGGGCTGATCGAAGAGCATGAGCACGCGATGATGAAAAACGTGCTGCGTTTGGACGACCGACTCGTGACCTCATTGATGATTCCACGCTCGGATATGGTGGTCTTAGATCTGGATGATTCGGTTGAAGACAATCTTGCCAAAGTCTCGAATACGCCATTTTCACGCTTTCCGGTTTGCCGCGATGGTTTGGATAATTTACTTGGGATTTTGAGCGCCAAAGACATTTTGCAAAAAACCCTGAAAGGCGAAACGATTGATTTATCCAGCAATCTACAGCCCTGCGTGTTTGTGCCAGAAAGCCTGACCGGATTAGAGCTACTAGCGCAAATGCGTACTTCGGGCGTTGCGATGGTGTTTTTGATCGACGAGTACGGTGAAGTGCAAGGTTTGGTGACTTTACAAGACGTGCTGGAAGTTTTAACGGGTGAATTCACCCCGCAAGACAGCGCCGATGCGTGGGCGATTCAGCGTGCTGATGGCTCATGGTTGCTCGATGGCCTAATTCCAATTCCTGAGCTCAAAGATCGACTGGGCTTGCAAACGGTACCCGATGAAGACAAACACAGTTATCACACCTTGAGCGGTTTGGTGATGTTTATCTTGGGGCAAATGCCGCGCACTGGCGATATTGCCGTGTGGGAAAACTGGCAATTGGAAGTCGTTGATATGGATGGCCGCCGGATTGATAAAATCTTAGCCGCCAAAATCACGCAGTCGACTGACGCAGATTCTTAATGCGCGCTGGTTCAATCATCTAGACGTCATCAAGCCATATTATAATCATCGTTTTCCCCACCCAATGCGGCTCGCATGTCAGACAAAATCCTTCCCAAATGGCAGCTGATTGCCAATACCCTAGCGCAAGACATTCATCAAAAACAGTTGCAAGGCCAGTTACCGATTGAGCCACTGCTGGCCGAGCGTTTTGCAGTCAATCGCCATACGGTGCGCCGCGCATTGCAGGCACTGGAAGCGCAAGGCTTGGTACGAATCGAGCAGGGGCGCGGCACTTTTGTGCAAGAAGATTTAATCGATTACCGCATGGGCAAAAAAGAGCGTTTTTCGCACAGTTTGGCAGCGCAAAGTCTCAGTGGTGAAAGCAAAATCTTGAGCAGCAAAACCATCCACGCCAACGACGAAATTTGCAACATACTCGGCATTACCAAAGGCAGCGAAGTGCTGCAAATCGATGCACTCGATTTTGTCGAAAACCAAATCGTTGGCGTCTGTACTGAATATCTTCCGCTTCCGCGATTTGATGGTTTTACGCAGCGCTTGGTCGAGCAAGGCGTCATGAGTGAAGCGCTGCGCGCTGCAGGCATTCAGAGCATCACGAGAAAAATGTCCCGCATCACCGCGCGCATCCCGCGCCCCGAAGTTGCGGTGCAGTTAGGCCAACCCAAAAGCCAGCCCGTGCTGTATGTGGAAAGCGTTTATCAAGATGAACAGGGGCAAGTGATTGAATACGGCATTACTCGTTTTGCCGCCAATGCAATTCAGTTGGTGATCGATCCTGATTGTTAATCGGATTGGCCTATTGTGGGCCTTTTCATTGACTACAATGCGATGCATTGTAATCAATTCGTAAGAAATAGCTGGAAATTTTATTTATTTGTATAGCAGAGGATATTTAAGATATGCCATTTCCATCACCGCCGCCGAATTGGGATAGAGAAGAAATATCGAAATTCTTTGATGAGGCGCGTCTTAATGAGTTTGCGACTTTTGCTCATTTGACAGATGACGTTGCTCGCTTACTTGATATTGATCGTGCTTATCGTGTTGCAATTAGCGGTTTAAATCATTCGCAAAATTGGTTTTCAGCATTTTTTGTGATTCGTGCGCATTCAAATTTTTTAGCAGCATGTCGAATGAGTTGGAGTGGACAAATCCCTGAAAGTTATGCTTTGCTTCGATCATGTTTGGAGAATGCTCTTTATGGCCTTTATCTTGCACGTAATCCAGATTCACGCCAGACATGGTTATGTCGCCACGACAGTGAAGATTCAAAGAAAAAAGTAAAGAAAGAGTTTCAAATTAAGGCGTTAATTGAGTTAGCTATTGAAGTTGATGCTCATGAAGGGGATGTTACGAAGATTCTCTATGATCGGACTATTGATTTCGGGGCTCATCCGAATGAACGTGCGCTTATGCAGACACTTCAAATCGAGGATGACGCAGAGAATATTCATTTCAAAGTTAGCTATCTTGATGATGACTCAGACACCTTAAAGCAGACTCTTAGGTTTGCTGCGCAAGTGGGGATTTGCGCACTTTCACTGTTTTACACCGTATATGCAGAGTCTTTTCAACACTTTGGGGTTGTTGATATTTTATCTCATGCAAAGGATGGATTGTAAGCTTTGAATCGTTTAGGAGTTGGCTTGCTAGCGATACACACGATTGATTGGCAAGGCAGTACCCATAGCTTGTACTTATCTAGTATCGATTCTAATAAGTGCAAGCATAGTAGATCGTATGAATTTATGGTGGGGTATAATTCTGCAGTTATTTATAAAAAACGTCTACAGCAGTATACCCTTGATAAATCTTATTTCCCCTTATCCGCTTTCCCCGCTGCCGCTGCAAATCGTGCCAAATAGCAATCTATCACGCTCGGTTTTTTTCCTTGGTCTTCGCAGGCTTCTTTGCGGCGAATCGCGTTGCGTACCAGCATACTGCCCAACCAGCGGATTGGCTCGGGCGGGAAGTGGCCCACTGACTAGCCCACATTGCCCCCAGCCATCTTTTTCTTTCAAAACCATACTGCTTAAAATCTGCCCACCCAAATAGCAAGTGCTAACGCCATTGCCGGAATAACCAAAGCCGTAGCAAATATTGGGCTGGTTATCGAGCAGGCCGAAAAAGGGTAGGCCGGTTACCGAGCGATCCGACGCGCCATTCCACGAGGAGGCAATCGGCACGCTGGCCAAACGCGGGAAAAACTCGCGCAAGCTTTGCTTGAGTTGCGGTGCATAGCGGCTGGGCTGATCAAACTCGGCGCGCATTTTGCCGCCAAACGCAAAGGTGTTGCCGCCTTTACCGAGCATCAAGCGGCCATCGCAGGTCGTACGATAGTAATGCACAAAAATCCGCGAATCGCAGACCGCTGCGCCGTGTTGCAAGCCCAATTCATCTAGCAACTCGGGGCAGGGCTCGGTGATGATCATATCGGATGACACAATCGCAATACTGCGCGCAAACTGGCGGAACTGGCTGGCCATCCATGCGTTCATCGCCAGCACGACTTGCCCAGCACTCACTTTGCCATTCTGGGTGATAACGCTAGCGGGTTGGCCGTAATGCAGGCGGCGCATTGGCGTGTTTTCATAAATGATGACGCCGAGTGATTCGGCGGCGCGAACGAGACCGCGCACCAATAGCGCCGGATGCACACTGCCAGCAATCGGTGAAAAATGCCCTTCAAGATGCCGCTTGGAACCTGCCATTTTTTGTACTTCGCTTGGCGCGAGCGGATTCCAGCTATTGCAGCGCGCTCGGCTTAAGGCATCAACGACCGTATCCATCGCACCGCTTTGTGCGTTATTGGTCGAGGTATACAGCGCTCCGTCAATCCTTAATTGGGCTTCAATCTGATACTGATCGCAAAAATCACGAATTGCGTACACGGCAGCTTCTGATGCCTGCACGATTTTAATCGCTTCAGCTTCGCCAAACAGCCGCTTGAGCGTCAGAAATTTCGGTGCGAGCGTCAACACGCAACCGCCATTGCGCCCCGATGCGCCGCTGCCGCACAGGCCTTTTTCGATCAGCACGACTTTCAGTTCAGGCTGTTTTTGCTTGAGCTGAATCGCTGTCCACAGGCCGGTGTAACCGCCGCCGACAATGCACACGTCGGCGGTGATCGTATCGTTCAGCGATGGGCGCGAAGTGGCGTTTTCTTGCGCGAGTGCATCGGCAAACCACCACGGTTGAAATTCTGACATTGTCATGGTCGCTCGCCGCGCGCTAATGCTTGCTCAATTTCAACGATGACGGCAGGCAAATCAGCAATGCTGTCGATAACAAAATGCGCGCCAGCGGCAGCCAATTTGGCGCTAGCAATGTCGCGCAGCCGGGCTTGCTCATCGGCGTTGAGGGCATGCCATTCAGGCTCAGTCAGGCCGACTTCATTACCGCTAATGGCTAGACCGACCGTCCACATTCCGGCGCTGAGCCCTTCGGTAATGCCAGGTATTGTATCATCCACCTTGATACACGCCGCAACGTGGCTAATACCCAGCTCAATGACATTCGCTAGCGCCATCCATGGCCCCGGGCGAGCGCCGGCTTTTAGATCATCGGCGGCGACGATGTAATCGGGCGTAAAGCCATATTGCGCGGCAATAGGCTGCAAAGTATTCATCACCGCGCGCGGGTAGCCAGTGCAGCTGCCGATTTTGAGCCCGCGTTCACGCAGGGCATTAATGGTCTCGATAGCCCCCGAAATGGGCTGCGAAAATTCGCCAACGTGGGCGATTTGTAGCGGCATAAACAGCGCATAAATCTGATCCACATCGGCGTCGTTCATCGCGCGGCCAAATTTCTGCTGCCAGCGCGCCGCCACCGATTCCATCTGGCCGACCGCTTTGATGTGATCCCATTTTGCCAATCCCATCGGGCCGCGTGCTTCGGTCAAGGTCAGCGTGATGCCGAGTTGTTTGAACGCTTCAACCAATACTTGGGTCGGCGCGAATGAGCCAAAATCGAGTACGGTGCCGGCCCAGTCAAAAATGATGGCCTGCAGTGGGCCAGTGTAGTTGCGTGATGTCGTGTTAAGCATGGTTTTTCTCTGCTGCTGGCGTGAGCCAGTTTAATTGGGTGAGTACGTCAATAATGGCGTGGGCGGCTTGCTCGAGTTGGGCGCTGTCGATGGCGCCAATGCAGCCGACGCGGAAGGTTTCGATTTGCGTGAGTTTGCCCGGATACAGCACAAAACCGCGCTCGCGCATCGCGGCGTAAAACGCCGCAAATTGATAATCGGGATGCGCTGGCGCGTGGAAAGTCAGGATGATCGGCGCTTGCAGCTTTTCATTTAAAAAAAGTTTCAGTCCGGCGGACTTTAAGCGCTCAATCAAAACTTTGGCATTCGATATATAGCGCGCTAGACGAGTAGCTCTGCCACCTTCAGCTAGATACTGATCAAGTGCAGCTCGTAGTGCCGCCACCACATGCGTCGGCGGCGTAAAGCGCCATTGACCAGTACGCTGCAGATACTCAAATTGATCGGCCAAATCGAGCGCCAGCGATGGGCTGTTGCCATGTGCCAAGGCAATCGCTGCCGTTTTGGCGATGACAAAACCCATGCCCGGCACGCCTTCCAAGCATTTGCCAGAAGCGGCGATCACCGCGCATAAATTGAGCGCCTCTACATCAATGTCGAGCGCACCAAACGACGACATCGCATCGACAATGAGCTCGCAGCCTGCATCGTTGGCAATCCTGGCGATCTCAGGAAGTGGATTAAGTAAGCCGGTCGCGGTTTCGCAATGAATTAGGCCAATCTGGGTGATGGTGGGGTCGCTTTGCAGCTTGGCTTTGACCGCTTGTGCATCCACAGCGACACCGTCCGGCCACGATAAAACGGCGAGATCGCGGCCAATTGCCCGCGCAATTTTGCTCATCCGCTGACCGTAAGCGCCGTTTTCTAGCACGAGTATTTTGCCCGTACGTGGCACCAGCGTTCCTAGTGCCGCTTCTACGGCAAAGGTGCCCGAGCCTTGCAAAGGAATGCAGCAATGGTGGGTTTTGCCGTTGGCGATGGACAGCAAGTCGGCGCACACCGAGGCGGTGAGTGCATTAAAACTGCCATCCCAAGAGCCCCAATCAGTGAGCATCGCCGTGCGTGTAGCAAGGCTGGTGGTGAGTGGGCCGGGCGTTAATAAAATCGGCGCTTGTTGCATGTTGGTTCCTATCATCTAGATGAATTTTTGATCCCCAAAAAAGCGCAATTGCGCTGTATGGGTATATCTCGGTAATTAATTAGTTAAAAGTCTTATGCGGCTATACCTATCTATTTACACGCCAGCTTTGGCTTTTACGTTGCAGGTAATGGCTGACGACCGCAAATATCCCACACGCAGCAGCTGAGCTGACAACAATCAGCGTCGCCATTGCTGCTGCTGCCGCGGTGTCGCCTGCGTCATCCATATTCAGTACCGATACCGATGCCAGCATCGTTTCGGGGGTGTAAATAAACACGACTGCCGAAACCGTGGTCATCGTGGCGACAAAAAAGTAGCGCGCAATTTCTAGGCAAGCAGGTAGGCAGATCGGCAAGGTTACGCGCCACGCGGTGATCCAGAACGGCACTTTGAGCGAAGCAGCAACGGCTTCGAATTCTTTGTCGAGCTGCTTGAGTGCTGTAACGGCGGTGAGATGAGCGGTGGTGTAAAAGTGGGCAATCGAGCACAGCACCAAAATCGCCATCGTGCTGTACAAAGCATTAAGCGGATTATTTGGATGATTAAAGAAAAACACATAGCCCAAACCGAGCACCAAGCCGGGTACCGCCATCGGTAGCATCGCAAACAAATGCAGTGCCTGTTTCCAAGGCTGGCAGGCGGCGACTTTTTCGGTGAGCCACGCTCCAGCAAACACCAAAATCGAGCCAAACAGCGCCGTCCATGCTGACATTTTCAAACTATTGCTAAACGCTGCCCAACCGCCACCATCCACATCGTCAAAATTAAAATGGCTGAATGAAAGCTGCATTTGGTAAGGCCACAGCTTGATAAACGCGGCGGCAATCGCAGTGCCTAAAATAATGAGCAAAGCGCCGCTGACTAAGCTGCAAAACACCAGCGCAGTATGATCTCGCCACGGGTTCGTTTTCGCTTGCAGGGGTTGGGCGCGGGCGCTGAGCATCGCTTGCTGCTTTTTTTGCGAGTAATGATCGAGCACAAAAGACAGAATCGCTGGCACCAAGAGCAAGAGACCAATCACCGCGCCGCGCGAGAAATTCTGCTGGCCGATCACTTGTTTGTAGGCTTCTAGCGCCAGCACATTAAATTGCCCGCCGATCACTTTGGCAACGCCAAAATCGGTGACAACCAGCGTAAACACCACGACTGCCGCCGAAAGTAGACCGTAACGCACACTGGGTAGCGTTACGGTAAACCATTGCCGCGTGTTGCCCGCGCCCAGCGCGGTCGCCGCTTCATACAGACGACCATCGGCAACGCGCAGCGCAGTCAGCAAAATCATCATCGCGTGTGGGAAGGTAAAAAACACTTGGCCGATGACAATGCCCCAAAAACCATAAATACTGCCATCGGGAAACCAAGATTTAAGTAGACCTTGATTACCAAATAAGTACACCAGCGCGATACCGGGCAGCAGTGACGGCGCGAGCAGCGGGATGAGCGCCAGCATCCGAAAAAGTCCTTTGAGCGGAGTGGCCATGGCTGAGCGCGTGAGTGCCGCCGCATAAAGATACGCCAAGGGAATCACGATGGCGGTGCTGGTCAGTGCGACGTTCAGACTATTGAGCAGACTTTGCACTAGGCTAGGCGACTGTAAAACCGCACGAATCGAGCCCATCCCCCAAGCATTGGCTTTCGGGTCGAAAAAAGCTTGGCATAAAATCGCCAGCAAAGGGCCACCCAAAATGATGGCCAAAATCAGCACCGCCAGCGCGGCCAAACTCCAAGCGATTGTTTCGCTGCGCATTTTGATTGTAGCTGCAGGGAGAGTCATGCTACTCATGCGGCACGCTCCGGCATGAAGCAGCGCAATTTATCTGGCGGTAAATACACTGGAATTAATTGCCCATCACCCAAGCGTAGCTGCGCCAATTCTCTATGACTAATGACGACTTCCAATTCAACGCCTGCCCATAATGCGACGGAAAGTCGCAAGCGATATACGCAGCCGATCAGCTCCATATGCAGTAATTTTCCCAGTGCAAGTTGCTCACCAGCCCGCCAGTTTGGCAGTAATTGTATGTCTTCGGGGCGGATAAATAGCTCGCATTCGTGGCCCGGTTTTAATCTTGTGCTGTGGCTGATTTCGAGTTCTGATTCGCCCAGACGCACCCGATGCTCACTCACCGCATGAGCTGTTAGCCAGTTGCAGTGACCGACAAAGTCAGCAACAAAGCGGCTGGCAGGGTGTTGGTAGATCTCGGTTGGCGTGCCGATTTGCTCGATCACACCATGATTCATCACGACGATACGATCAGCCATCGTCAGTGCTTCTTCTTGATCGTGCGTCACCATGATGGTGGTGACGCCTAATTTTTGCTGTAATGCTTTGATTTCAGTGCGTAAATGCTCGCGCACTTGCGCGTCGAGCGCCGATAAAGGCTCATCGAGTAATAATAAATTCGGCGATGTGGCCAAGGCGCGTGCTAAAGCAACCCGCTGTTGCTGACCGCCTGAGAGTTGCGCTGGGTATTTGTCGGCAATGGCTGGCAGGCCAATTAGTGTCAGCAACTCGGTGACGCGGCGCGCTTTATCTTGCGCGCGGCCTTTCAGGCCATAAGCGATATTTTGAGCAACGCTTAGATTCGGAAACAGCGCATACGATTGAAACACAATGCCGTAATCGCGCTCTGCTGCGCTGGCCTTGGTGATGTCACAGCCTGTTTGCACGATAGTGCCGCTATCCGCGGTTTCTAGGCCTGCGATGATGCGTAACAAGGTGGTTTTGCCGCAGCCCGATGGGCCCAATAGACAAACAAATTCGCCTTTTTGCACATTGAGCGAAATATCGCGGAGCGCGGTAAAGCTGCCAAATTGCTTTTGGATGCCAGCAATACTGAGTTCGGTCGTGATATTCAGATTGGTGGTCGATTCGCGAATCATGCCAATTCCTTGCTGATACAGATTGTTTTGGCAATCTGTAAAAAATAGTTGAGCGGGGCAGTGACTAAACCGACGACTTTCGCTTGGTCATCGCAGCGGCGTAAAAAAATTGCATCTTTGGCGTAGCTACTGGCAGCAAAACGCGCCGCCTGTTCATCGTTCATCACGCCACCTTGCAGTTGTAATGACATTTGTGATGCCGGCGATAAAGCAGCCAGATAATCAGCTTCTGTCGCGCACAGATAGCGTTTGGCTTCTACATGCCGTGCAATCGCAAATAAAACGCGCTGATCAAATAAGTCTTTGAGTGCCGTGACGGCGACAAATTCATGCTGATCATCAATACCTGCAGCGACATCATGGTCTTGTTGCTCGCAAATAATGTGGCCTATATCGTGCAATAGTGCTGCGGTTATTGCTGCGGCATCGCCGCCAGCTAATTGAGCAAAGTGCGCCGCTTGCAGCGCATGCTCCAATTGCGAGATGGCTTCGCCACCGTAGAGTTTTTGTCCTGCGCCGCTGAGCAGCGGATGAAGATCATTAAAACGAAGCGTCATTTTTTTCTTTTCAAACCACATCGCCGCGCTGAGCGTTACCCAGCGCGGTATTGAGTCGATTACTGATTATTTTTTCGGTTCTGATTTGCTGTCGTAACGCTTAGTCCATTCGGCTAAGATACGGTCACGATTGTTGGCTGACCAGCGCAAGTCTTGCTTGATCAGGCGTTTTTCGTAGTCGGCAGGAATGTGCGGGTTCGGTTTGGCAACACCGGGCATCGCGACAATCGCGAAGTTTTTCTCGTACAACTCATTGGCTGATTTAGATGCAGACCAATCCGCGAGTTTTTTCGCTGCATCGAGGTTTTTGGTGCCCTTCATGATCGCCGTGGCTTCCAAATCCCAGCCCAAGCCTTCTTTCGGAAACACCAAATCAATCGGCGCGCCACCTTCTTTGAGCTTGGCTGCACGATACTCAAATGAAATACCCACTGGGAATTCGCCTGCGGCTACTTGCTTGCACGGTTTTGAGCCTGAGTGCGTGTATTGCGCGATGTTGTCGTGCAATTTATCCATAAACGCCCAGCCGTCTTTTTCGCCCATCATCTGTAGCCAAGCGCTGACGTCAAAGTAACCGGTGCCACTGGAAGCTGGATTTGGCATCACGATCTTGCCTTTAAATTCAGGCTTGGTGAGGTCTTTCCATGTTTCTGGTTTTTTTAAGCCTAATTTAGCGGCTTCCACGGTGTTAAAGCAGACCGTCGCACCCCAAACGTCCATGCCTACCCAAGCTGGTGGGTTGCTGTCGTCTACGTATTGTTTGCTTAGTAGCTCAACGCCTTTTGGCGCATAGGCGTGCAACATGCCTTCTTTTTCAAATACCAGTAGCGATGATGCCGCTAAACCCATCACCACATCGGCTTGCGGATTGGCTTTTTCGGCGAGCAATTTGGCGGTGATAATGCCAGTGGAGTCGCGCACCCATTTGAGTTTGATGCCTGGATTTTCTTCTTCAAACTTGGCTTGATACGCTTTGAGCTGATCGGCTTCCAGTGCGGTGTAGACGGTGAGGGTGCTATCGGCCATGGCGATTGAGCTCAATGCTGCGCTAAGTAGCAAGGCAATCGGGGTGAGTTTTTTCATTACGCTTGTCTCTAAGTGGGTTGGAATGTGGCGCAATTATGCGCAGCCCAAAGTGACAATACGATGACGTCTAGACGAATTTAAGATTAAACCATCGTGTGTGGTTCTTGCTTTAGTCGATTTGATTGCAGCGAGATAAGGAATGTAGCATCGCGAAGTACGACACTCCGCGCTGCCAGCAGCAAATCTAAACTGAAATTTAGAGTTTGATTTAGAGTTTGGCTTGCCGCGGTAAGCCGATGGAGATGATTGCGGCCAAGCAAATAAACGCCACCGCAATCCATAAACACGCCGCCAAGCCTGAGGTTTGATATACCCAACCGGACAACACCGTACCGATCAGCCGCCCCATCGCGTTGGCCATGTAGTAAAAACCGACGTCGAGCGATGCGCCGTCCTCTTTGGCGTAGCTAACAATCAAATAGCTGTGCAATGATGAATTAATCGCAAACAGTACGCCAAATAACAATAGACCACCCACCAGTATCGCCTGCAAGCCATTTTCCAAATTGAGCCCCAAAGCAATACCTGCAGTTAATACGGCAAGCGGTATCGCCCACCCCATCGCGGCTCGACCATCGGGCACTTTGCCAGCTTTTTTGCCTGTGAGATAAGGCGCCAGCGATTGCACGATGCCGTAGCCAATCACCCAGCAGGCAAAAAATGTTCCGACCGCCCAATCAGCCCAGCCCAAAGTCGTCGCCATAAACACTGGCAACGCCACGACAAACCACACATCGCGCGCGCCAAATAAAAACAGCCGCGCAGCCGACAAAATATTCACCGCGCGGCTGCTGGAGAAAATCTCGCCAAACTTGGGCTTGTTTTTCGCCTTGCCCAAGTCGGCCTTCAAACTCAATAAACTCGCCACCCACACCAGCAGCAATACCGCCGCCATCGCCCACATTGCGCCAGCAAAACCCAAGGTGGCGAGCAAGACGCCACCAAGAAAAAAGCCAACGCCTTTCAGCGCGTTTTTCGAACCGGTTAGCAGCGCCACCCACTGATACAGCTTGCCTTCTGCCGCCGCGCTACCCGCCGGAACCAAGGCCTTGATGCTGCTTTTTGCGCTCATTTTATTCAGATCTTTCGCAATCCCCGACAGCGCTTGCGCCGCCATCACCCATGGCACCGTCAGCATCGCCGTTGGTACGGTCAGCGCCAGCAGCGCAATCACCTGCAAGCCAAGGCCGATATTCATCGTTTTATTCAAGCCAATCCGCGCCCCCAGCCAGCCTCCGACCAGATTAGTCACGACGCCAAAAATCTCATAAAACAAAAACAGCAGCGCGATATTCAGCGGCGAAAAACCAAGCTGATGAAAATGCAGTACCACCAACATCCGCAAAGCGCCATCGGTTAAGGTGAAGGCCCAGTAATTGCCGGTGATGATCAGGTATTGGCGGATGGCGGGGGAGAGAGAAGAAAACATAAGAATTCCAATAAAGCAGAGTTCGCAACTTGTGTCGGTTAGTAACGCAATGAACGGTCAGGGGCTTTAAATCCCGTGTAGCGAAAACCGCAGCGAGGAGGGAGACAAACAGTTTTATCGTTTGGCTCACTACGACGCAAGGGCAGCGCGGAGCGCTTTTCGCCCGGGTCGCCTTCTCTTGTTTACTTCTCTTGGCGAAGCAAGAGAAGTAAGTCCTCGTCGCGGATTGCGACTGTAAAACACGGTGCCGAAGGCACTAAAAATTATCAACACATTTTGATAACGTACTACTTAAGGGTATATCCACATAATTAACGATTTATATAAACTATATGGCAATACCCCTAAAAATTTACTGATCCGCCAAACCGACTTGTCTCACCAGCTCCGCCGTGCGATTCACATAACCCCATTCATTGTCGTACCACGCGTAGAGCTTCAATTGCGTGCCGTTGATCACCATCGTCGATAGCGCGTCAATGATGGACGAGCGCGCATCGCCGCGGTAATCGATTGACACCAGCGGGCGTTCTTCATAGCCTAAGATGTCTTTCAAATACGTTTCCGACGCGGCTTTCAGTAGACCGTTGACTTCTTCGACGGTCGTCGCGCGTTCGAGCTCGAACACGCAATCGGTTAGCGAGGCGTTGGTTAGCGGTACGCGCACCGCGTGGCCGTTGAGGCGGCCTTTGAGTTCGGGGAAAATCTCGGTGATCGCGGTGGCTGAGCCAGTCGAAGTCGGGATCAAACTCGTGCCGCAGGAACGCGCACGGCGTAGGTCTTTGTGCGGGGCGTCGATGATGGTTTGCGTATTGGTCAAATCGTGAATCGTCGTCATGCTGCCGTGACGGATGCCGAGCTGCTCGTGGATTACTTTGACTACGGGTGCAAGGCAGTTGGTGGTGCAGCTGGCGGCGGTGACGATGCGGTGAATGCTTGGATCGAACAAATGATGATTTACACCAACAACGACATTGAGTACGCCCACTTCTTTGACTGGCGCGGTGACGACGACGCGTTTGACGCCCTGATCGAGGTAAGCTTGCAGCAGCGCGCTGGTGCGCATTTTGCCTGAGGCTTCGATGACTACATCGCAGCCCGACCAATCGGTTTCGCCAATCGCTGTGTTACGACTCGTTTTGATGCGCGAGTTACCGATCAAAATATCATCGCCATCCGTGCTGGCTTCATGCGCAAATCGGCCATGCACCGAGTCAAAGTTGAGCAGGTGCGCCAAAGTCGCTGCGTCACCCGCAGGGTCGTTAATCTGCACGAATTCAATTTCTGGCCAGCCCCACGCTGCGCGCAGTGTTAAACGCCCCATGCGGCCAAAGCCGTTGATCCCTACTTTGATACTCATTTGTGCTGTCCTCGGACTTAAATTGATATTGTTGATAATAACAATACAATATTTCAAATATTGTTGTATAGTTAAATTATGGAAAAACAAATCGCTACGACTATTTTTGAGTCGCTTTCATCGGGTGTCCGTTTGGATGTTTATCGTTTATTGGTGCGCCAAGGGCATACCGGCATGGTGGCGGGGGAGATTGCCGAGGCGCTGGGCTTGCCACCGACGAATATGTCGTTTCATTTGAAGGCGATGGCGCAGGCCAAGGTGGTGACGGTGGCGCAAGAAGGGCGCTATATGCGTTATCGCGCCAATTTGAGCTTGATGCTGGATTTGATTGCTTATTTGACCGAGGAGTGTTGCGCAGGTAATCCCGAGCAATGCTTGCCACGTACGACTTCTTTGCCTTGTATGCCTAGTGAATTGCTCTGCTGCTCTCAGCCGGACGAAATTTGATGAATAGCCAAACCTGCATCGGTGAATCCACATCGAATAAATTGAGTTTTTTGGATCGTAATTTAACGCTATGGATTTTCCTCGCGATGGCATTGGGCGTCGCTATCGGCGTGGTTTTTCCGCAAGTTGCACACCTGAATGAGGCGATGTCAGTTGGCTCGACCAATATACCATTAGCGATTGGCCTGATTTTGATGATGTACCCACCGCTGGCGAAAGTGAATTACAGCCTGTTGGGCGAAGTGACGCGCGATAAGCAAGCGATAACGCTGTCTCTGGTCATGAACTGGATCGTCGGCCCGATTTTGATGTTTGTGCTGGCGATTACGTTTCTGCGTGATCAGCCTGGCTATATGGTGGGGCTGATTTTGATTGGGCTGGCGCGTTGTATCGCAATGGTACTGGTCTGGAATGATATTAGTGGCGGTAGCAAAGAATACGGTGCGGCCTTGGTGGCACTCAATAGCGTGTTTCAGATTGTGACTTATAGCTTTATGGCTTGGCTCTTTATTACGGTTTTGCCGCCGCTGTTTGGCCTGCAAGGTTTTACGCTGGATATTACAATCTTCGATATTGCGCAAAGCGTGCTGATTTATCTAGGGATCCCATTTTTGGCGGGTTTTTTAAGTCGCAAATGGCTAGTCTCAGCGAAGGGCGAGGATTGGTACAACACGGTGTTTATCCCGCGTATTTCGCCAATCACACTGATTGCTTTGCTCGCGACCATCGTGCTGATGTTTAGCCTGAAAGGCGAAATGATTGTCGAGCTACCGTTGGATGTTATTCAAATCGCCATTCCACTGGTCATCTATTTCATGCTGATGTTTTTCGTGAGTTTTTTTATCGGCAAGAAACTGGGCTTGCCTTACGATCAAAATGCGTCGATTGCATTTACATCGAGCGGTAATAATTTTGAGTTGGCGATTGCCGTGTCGATTGCTGTGTTTGGTTTGAGCTCCGACCAAGCTTTTGCAGGCGTGATTGGCCCTTTAGTTGAAGTGCCCGTGCTGATTGCTTTAGTGAATGTTGCGCTCAAAATGAAACGGAAGTATTACGCATGCTGAGCTATAGCACCGCTACTAGCACAGCAGAATTGCTCAATAAGCAATGTGCTTGCCAATTTCTAGATCACGATTTACTGAAAGCCGAGCTTGAAGCTAGCCCGCAATTGAGCGGCTTGGCAGCCGAAATTGCAGAAACACGTCCACACTTATTTTCATCAACCATGGTGTTTATTACGCCTGCTCAACGTGATCAGATGCAGGCGATTATTCGTAGTGTTACTGAGGTTGTTTCTTCAGAGCATTGGCAAACTCGGGCATTGGCACAAGCACCATCAGTAGCGCAGACTAATTTCGGCCCTGATGGCGTGTTTTTTGGTTATGACTTTCATTTGGGGGCAAACGGGCCGCAACTCATTGAAATTAATACCAATGCTGGCGGTGCTATGCTCAATCTGGCATTGGCTCGCGCGCAAACTTCATGTTGCAAAGCTTGTCCGCCGCTGATTGCCGCACCAATATCTCTGGATGAATTAGAAAATGTATGGCTAGCGATGTTTGAGCAGGAATGGGCGGCACAACGAGCAACAGCTCGCCCACGCAGCATCGTTATCCTTGATGAAGCGCCAGCGCAGCAATACCTTTATCCCGAGTTTCTTTTATTTCAGCGCATGTTTGAACGAGCTGGAATTCATTGCCTAATCGCTGATCCGAGCGAGCTGCGCTGGCACGATCAGCAATTGTGGCTTGGCGACGACGCGATTGACATGGTTTATAACCGTTTGACCGATTTCTATTTTAAGCAAACCAATACAGAGGCTCTACGAAACGCGTTTGAAGCTGGCGATGTCGTCGTGACGCCAACACCACGTGCGCATGCGTTATTCGCTGATAAGCGCCATCTCGCTGAGCTGAGTTCTCCGCAACAATTAGCGATTGATCCGCTTGCTGACTCAACCGTCGCAACCTTGCAAGCAGGAATTCCGCGTACTTTTCAAGTGACCGCTGCTAATGCGGATGAACTTTGGGCGCAGCGGCGACAGCTATTTTTCAAACCCGCCAGCGGTTACGGCAGTAAAGCCACGTATCGAGGTGACAAATTAACTAAGCGGGTATGGGGCGAAATTCTTGCTAGCCACTACGTGGCGCAAACAATTGCGCCGCCGAGTGAACGCTGTGTTGCAATTACTGGGGAGCAGAGCGCTGATTTAAAGCTCGATATTCGTGCTTATGTGTACCGAGGTCAAATCCAGTTATTTGCTGCCCGATTATACATTGGGCAAACCACCAACTTTAGAACCTTGGGTGGTGGTTTTGCACCTGTTTATATCACTGCAGTGTAGGAATGGGTTCGGTCTATTTTGCTGATCGGATGGGTAAATAGGTTCGCCAAGGCTGATGCTTTTGGAGCGATGGGGCTAAAGCAATAGCTCTACACACATCGCTCTCCCGCTAGATCATGTAATGCTGCTCTCGATATGTATTTGTTTGCCGATCACGTTGAAAAATATTTACAAGGATTCGTTTTTGATGCGCTCTTGCGTAGTCTGACGAAGCAAGATTGAAAATAAGAGCGGATTGAGCAAGATTGAAATGAGCGCCCCAGCAATAATCAGTGCGTTGGCATCTTGATTAAGCAAACCAAGCGACATACCGAGCGTGGCTAGGATAAATGAGAACTCACCAATCTGCGCTAAGCTGGCTGCAATCGTGCTGGCGGTTGAGCTGTTATAGCCGTAAGCGCGCACAATCCCCCATGCGGCGAGCGATTTACCGATCACAATCACTAGCACCGTGCCGACTAGCGCGTATGGATGCTTGAGAATGATGCTGGGGTCGAACAACATGCCGACCGAAACAAAAAACAGTACGGCAAATGCATCCCGCAATGGTAGCGATTCTTCGGCCGCACGATGACTAAATTCAGACTCAGCTAGAACCATGCCGGCAAAAAACGCGCCCAATGCAAACGACACACCAAATAAATGCGATGCGCCATAGGCCACACCTAGCGCAATCGCTAGCACGCCGAGCCGAAACAACTCGCGGCTGCCGGTCCAGACGGTTTTCTCCAAAATCCACGGAATCACTCGGCGACCGATAATCAGCATAAAGGCGACAAAGGCGCCGACTTTGGCTAGGGTCAGCAACACCAATTCACCAATGCCGACGCTGTTCGCGCTGCTGATGCCGCCAAGTAAGCCAGCCAGCGCTGGCAGTAAAACCAAGGCCAGCACCATCGCCAAGTCTTCAACAATCAACCAACCAATCGCAATCCGGCCTTGTTCGGTGTCTTCGACATCATGTTTTTGTAAAGCCTTGAGCAGCACTACGGTACTGGCGACTGACAGCGCTAAGCCAAAAACCAAACCTTGTCCCCATGGCCAACCCATTAAATGCGCTAAACCCATTCCCATTAAGGTGGCAATCGCGATTTGCACTATCGCGCCGGGAACTGCAATTTTTTTCACGCTCATTAAATCTTTTACGGAAAAATGCAGGCCGACGCCAAACATCAGCAAAATGACGCCGATTTCAGCTAGTTCGGTGGCTAATTCTTGATTCGCCATCAGTCCGGGGGTAAATGGGCCGACGAAAATACCAGCAGCTAAGTAACCCACCAAGGGAGGTAATTTGCAACGATGCGCCAAAATGCCAAATAAATAAGCTAGCCCTAGACCGAGCACCAAGGTGGTCAACAGAGGGGTGTCATGATGCATCGAAGCTCCTTGGTGTGGGTGGGGATAGGCTTTGTATTATGACAGCCGCAAAGCCGATCTTGAAGTGCTTAATTACATCTTACGAAGGGTGGTAATTATTACATCGTACCGCAGCACAGTGGTGCTGCGGCAGAGCTGTGGGTTTAATGGTGCTGTGTTGTTGAGGCTGGGTGATGTTGTTCGTGGCCATGATGATGGCCTTTGCCCTCATTCATTTTGACCACGCCAACAAAAGAGGAAAGTTGGGCTACATCCGTTTTAGATAATTTCTTTTCTGCGGCGGACTGTTGCACGAGCAATTGTTTGGCTGTAGCAGTTGGCACACCAGCTTGCTGCAGTAGGTGCGACGTGATTTCACCGGCGCACAACTGCGTTTGCCAACCATGAGGACCTTTTTTGAGCAGGGCTCGCCCGCCTTTTTCACCTTGTAACCAGCCGGCAATCGCAAAATCGTCGGCAATGATCACAGGCTTCACGGTGAGTGGATTGTCGGGCTTATCCCAAACCGCTTTCATGCTAGCGGTAATGTCGCTTTGATCATCAGCCCATGCGGGGGTGATCAAGCTAGCAAAAGCAAGACTTAAAATGATGATGGCTCGTTTCAATTTTTTCTCCAACTAAACAGGTAAAGGGCTTATTCGTGGCCGTGTTGTGGCGCGGCCATCTCAGTCATAGCTTGCACTTTCACATCCACAGTTACTTTACCGGCTTTGGCAAAGGTCAGCGTTAATGGGAATTGATCGCCTTCTTTAAAGGGCTGCTTAATACCGATAAACATAATGTGATAACCACCTGGAGCAAGCTTGACGGTTTGATTTGGAGTGAGCACTAAGCCAGCTGTTAGTGGACGCATTTTCATCACGCCGTCGACCATTTTCATTTCATGGACTTCAGTTTTTTCGGCGACGTCGCTGCTGGCGGCAATCAGTTGATCGCCCCCTTTGCTGTTTAACAACATAAAGCCACCCGCATTTACGGCTTTGGGCGGCGTAGCACGTGCCCACGGATGTTCGATTGTAACGTCGCCCACGGTATAGTCATGAGCCGCACACAGCGCGGTACTAAGGCACATCAATGCGCCCACTGCGAATTTTTTAAGCATGGGTATTCCTTGCAATTTTTCTGAATAATTTAAGGGGTATGCTGCTGTAAGCTAGATCAAGCAAGCGGTGGTGCTTGACTCTGGGGGAGGGTATATAAGGCTGCCGGTATAAAAAAACCTTCACTTCCCACTTGCCGGAGCAGACTTGTGTGTTGTTGAACTGAAGGTAAAGCGGCAGGCGCGGCGGGTAGCGCCCAAAGAGGGGTTGAATTACTGATACAGATAGGACACTTGCTAATGTGTTGCTGTGGTACAGGAGGAGTTTCAGAATTAGGTGTCGTTTTTGTTGCAACGCTACTACATAGTGTCGGCTGCACATCATTGCTAGCTTGTGCCGCTAATTGTGCTCCCTGAATTAACGGCAATAGCCAAAGCAAGCTCAGCGCAAATAGCGCGAACCAGATTAGCTTAGATTGTCGATAAAAACTGAGCATGAAAATACATAGAACGATGAATTTTCGCCGATTCTACGGCAAATTATACCGCTGTCCAAACGAAATTTTGGGTGGCAATGTTGCATTGCAGTAAGCTAATTACTTACAAAATGTCATTGATTGTGTGAATATTTACGCTATACTCGACGCCAAAATTTTTTTGGATGGCTATTCGTGCCTTGTCGATTGACTCACCGTTTTGCTGCGTACTGCGCGCTGTTGGCTATGTTGTGCCAACTGCTGCTACCGTTCGCACACGCAGCGGTGATGGCGCAAGAGACGAGCCCGGCATGGTGTGGTACCGGAGCGCAACCCGCGCAACAATGGTCGCTTGATAATTCGACTAACTCGCCGGATGATCAGCCAGCCAAAGTGATGTTTTGTGCTGTGTGCGCGGCAGCGGGTGCTCATGCACTGGTGCCGCCAACCGCGATTCTCGTGTTACCTGCAGTCCAGTGGCTGGCAGTATTGCAGCTTGCGCCTTATCTAACTGAGTTTTCCTATCCTTCATTCGCAATTCCTCCGCCCCCGCGCGGGCCACCTCTGATTTCCTGATCGTAACGCCACGTTCGCGTGGTGATTCATTGCGGCTGCGCTTTGGCGTTAGCTAGATTGTTTTTCGCAAAGCTCGCTTTGCGTTCAGGATTTCATCATGTTGATTGCTTTTTCTTATCCGCACAGCGCTGTGCGTCCCTTAGTACTTGCTCTTTCTTTACTATCTATTGCTGCACAAGCCGAAGTGACCCAGCTTGAAGACGTTGTGGTAACTGCGACCCGTGAAGCGACCCCAATTGCTAAAGCGCCGGTTTCGATCGGCAAAGTCAATCAGCAAACGATTCAAGAGATTAAACCGACCTTTATCGGCCAAGTGCTCAATCGAGTACCCGGTGTCATCATGACGGATTTGGGTAATGAGCAGCACAATATGTCGATCCGGCAGCCAATGACGTATGCGGCGGTGTATCAATATTTGGAAGACGGTATTCCAATTCGCCCAGTGGGTATTTTTAATCACAATGCTTTGTATGAAATTAACTTACCCGGCGCAGATGGCATTGAGGTGGTGCGCGGTCCCGCTTCCAGTTTATACGGGAGCAATGCGGTAGGGGGGGCTGTCAATTTTACGACGGCTGCACCACCAGCGGGCCCCTTGTTTACTTTGGGGGGGCAACTCAGTGATGAAGGGTATCGCCGTGCAGACGTTACTGCTGGTAGTACTTGGGGTGATACGGGTCTTAGAATCTCCGCTTATCAAGCCGCGCGCCGTGATGGCTGGCAAGATCATAATGAGATGGATAAAACGGGTCTGACTGTGCGCGGTGATCATTGGATCAATGAATCATTGCTGTGGAAATCCACGCTTACGTATTCCAAGCTCGATACCGAGATGCCTGGTAGTCTCAATCAGACCGATTTTAATACGCGTCCTGGTTTTTCCTACAACACGTTTACCTATCGTGAAGTCGATGCATTACGGGTTGCGACGGGTCTTGAGGGTGAGCTCAATGCCGGTGGTAAAACGGTTGCCACCGTGTTTTATCGCGATAACACCACCAATCAATTGCCGAGCTATTTGATTTTTAATACCGGCCCGAAAACCGCCAGCGGCCGTACTACGGATAATAGCTTTACGTCTTTGGGGGCCACCGCATTTCACCGCCAACAGTGGGATGCGCTCAAATTAACTGTCGGTGGTTTAATCGAAACCAGCCCGCAAGATGCGCGTGAGCAAAATTTATCCATCGTTCGCGATCCGGTCAGTGGTAAATACTTGTCGTACACGAAGGGAAGTATTCGCCGTGATTACAGCGTGGATTTGAAAAATCAAGCGGTGTATGGCGATGCAAGCTATGCCTTGGGTGGCGGTTGGGGCGTGAACGCTGGCTTGCGTTATGACCGCGTGGTGTATGACTTTAGCAATTATCTAGCGCCATCGCCGACAACAGGCGGTGCTTCGCAAGAGCAGTCGTTTTCCAATGCATCACCGAAAGCAGGCGTCACTTGGCAGGCAGCGCCGGATTTATTTTTCTACAGCGGCTACAGCGTTGGCTTTACGCCCCCCGAAGTGGGTTCTTTGTTTTCCAGTGCGATTACACCGAATCTGAAACCGGCAACGTTTGATCAGTTTGAATTGGGTCTGCGCAGTCAGCCAATACCGGGCTTGAAGCTGGACGCGGTCGTGTATCGCCTTGATGGGGAAGACGAGTTGGTTAACTTCACTACCCAGCCCGGTAAGTCTGAGCCGCGCAACGCCGGTAAGACGCGTCACGAAGGGGTTGAGCTGGGCATCAACTGGACTGCCAATTCGGCGTGGAGTATGAATTTGGCAGGGCAATATGCCAAGCATATTTATCGTGAATACAAACCATCGCCAACACTGAATTTTTCCGGCAATGACATTCCAGCCGCGCCCACTTGGCAAGGTCAAGTGGAATTCGTTTATCGCCCAATTGAGGCGCTCCGTTTGGGATTGGAGACGACCTATCTGGGCAAATACTGGATGGATGAAAGTAATAAAGTCGAATACGGCGGCCATACCTTGGTCAATTTGCGCGCGCAGTATCGCATGAAGCAACTTACGCTGTGGGCCAGTGTGAGCAATTTGCTGGATAAGCATTATTCAGAAATGTCTGCGTCAAGTTACAAAGGGCAAGGTGCACGCAATCCAGACGCCCAAGATACCTATAACCCAGGCGCGCCGCGTACTTTCTTGATCGGTGCATCGTGGGCCTTCGGAGATGGTCGTCGTGATGGGAAAGGAAGTGCCCAATGAAGCGTGAAGAGTTATTGATTCAATCATCATCCGCTCAGCGTTTAGCAGGATGGGTACGCTGGCATCGTGCTTTGGCGTGGGTAGCTGGGGTGTCAGTGTTGATCTGGGGGCTGAGTGGCGTGATGCATCCGATTATGTCGGCGCTGTCACCCAAAGTGAATCCGTTGCCGCCTGCCGCAGCGTTACCTGCCACTTTAACGCCTGTAGCATTAGCGAGCTTGGCAGAAGGGCGTTGGGCGGATAAGGCGCATTCACTGCAATCGGTTCGGCTACTGATGCTGGCCGATCAAGCGGCATGGCGTGTGCAAGAAGCCCGTGTAGATGGCAAGTTACCTGCTGCACGCTGGTTTAATGCAAGCTCTGGCGCTGAACTGGTTGATGCTGAGACGCAGCAAGCAGAAAAGCTTGCGCGCGCCTTGGTGGGGGATGCCCAAAGTGAGATTCGCAGTATGACGCGGGTGACCGAGTTTGGTCGCGACTATCCTTCAATCAATAAGCTATTGCCGGTTTGGCGCGTTGAGTTTGCGCGCGATGATGGCATGATTGCATTCGTTGACACCGAAGGCCAACGCCTTGCAGCGTTATCAGATCAAACCAAGCGTACCTTGATGGGCGTATTTGTCTTGCTGCATACCTGGGCTTGGGCGAGCGAACCGGTGAAGCAAATTGGTATCAGCGTCATGTTGGGTTTGACGTTGGTGACGATGTTGGCGGGTTTGGTGATGTATCTCATTCGCTGGCGCACCAAAACCTTGCGCCCCAATCAGCCGCGTATGCGTCGTTTACATCGCCAACTGGGTTTGATTGCCGGTGTCGCTGGCGTATGTATTGCGCTAAGTGGATTGTTTCATCTTTGGTTTAGCCGTACACCCCCTGTTGTTCCTGCGCCAGCTGCTTTAGCTAATTTACCGCAATTGCATGCGATTCCTGCTGGGCTGACGGGTTTAACGGCCGTGAATGTCGCGGGGCAAACACTGTGGTTAGTTCAAGGCGCAGCCAAACCGATGCAAGGCGGCGAACACGCGCATCACGCTGCGGCAGCGGAGAAGCCGAACCCACTGCCGACTTATTTGAATCACCACGGTCAAGTGGTGGCTGGGGCGGCTGAGCTGCACGCTGCAACGTTGATGCAGGCGATGGGGGTTTCTGCTGCGCCGATTCAATCGATTGAGTTGATTAGCAAGTTTGGCGGAGAATATGGTTTTTTCCAAAAACGCTTGCCCGTGTATCGGGTGAATCTGGCCAATACTGCGCAATCGAGTTGGTATATCGAGCCGGCAACGGGGCAGTTTTCTAATCTCGTTGAGCAGCGTGATCGTTTAGAAGGTTATAGCTTTGCCTACTTGCATAAATGGCATTGGCTCGATGGCTTAGGCAAAACGACGAGGGATATTATTTTGGCCAGTTTTGCTGCGGCCAATGTGGTGCTGGCGGTGCTGGGGATGTTGCTTTGGCGTCGTCGGCGCAAAAAGTCCGTATGATTTGCGTTGTAAACTCGCGCTTTGGAAGGCAAGCATCAAATGGAATGGATTTGTGTTGATTCGTGCTGACTTAATGCCACCGCGCCGGAGACTGCGCGGTGCATTGTGCTGCGCCTTGCTATTACATGCGTTGTTGATCGGCGCGTGGCAGGGATTCTCGCTGCCGCGAGTTGAAGACACGCCAGTGGCAAGCTCGATGGCCGTGATGTTGCAAACCGCCGTGCTTGCCCCAAAAGCCGTTGCCCAGCCTGCGCCTGTGCGGGAGCGTGCGTTCCCTCAAAATGCCCCGCTCAAATCAGCAGTTCTTCCCGCGCAGCCGCAAGCCAAAGTGCTCAAGCAGTTGCCAGTAAAGACGGTGGTAGCGCAAAGTGAACTGCAGCTTCCTGCTAGCCCGCAAACCGCAGCGGCGGATGCCAAGCCTGTGGTCGTTGTGTCGGCAAGTAATGAGGCTACAAACTCATCACAGCATGCCAAAGCCAATACCGACAAGGAGGGCGAGGGCAAAGTGACTCCGGCGCAATATCTACCTGCTCATCTAAATAATCCAAGTCCAGTGATGCCTTATATTTCGATCAAAAATGGTGAGTCGGGCACGGTGCGTTTATGGGTGAAAGTCAGTGCCAAAGGCGAGCCGCTAGCGGTGAGAGTCGAGAAGTCGAGCGGTTTTCCACGTTTAGACGAGGTTGCTTTTAAAACGGTGAAGGAGAAATGGCGCTTTGTGCCCGCCAAACGCGGTGATACGCCGATTGAAAGTGAAGTGGCTTTTAATATTCCTTTCGTCTTGAAAGACGCTGAGTAGCAACAATTCAGCGATAATACTTCAATGAAAATAGCCAGCATTCCTGAGACCGAAATCGAATTCACCGCAATTCGTGCCCAAGGCGCGGGTGGGCAAAACGTCAATAAAGTATCGAGCGCGGTACATTTGCGATTCTCGATCGCCAACTCCTCATTACCGGATGAACTCAAAGCGCGCTTGCTGATGCTGAATGATCATCGGATTACCAAAGACGGCGTCGTCGTGATCAAGGCGCAAACTTCACGCAGCCAAGAAGCCAATCGACTCGATGCCATTGCTCGATTGCTTGATCTCATCAATGCGGCAGCGGTCGTGGTCAAGGCGCGTCGTGCGACCAAACCGACTTATGGTTCGCAACAGCGTCGGTTGGAAAGAAAGCAACTTCGTGGTTCAGTGAAAGCTTTGCGTGGCAAGGTGTCATACTGAGCGCGAAACGCTGAAAAAGTGTGAATCTAAGCGCGGTTTTGTTACATAAAATGACACAAAGATAGCCACCTGATACGGCTATCGATAAGCTCTCAGCATAAAAATCTACGAGACAGTAGATGGGGAGAGAGACGTTGTTTTTATCAAATCATTCAAAAATCATCGGATTTTTGCTGGTGCTGCTGAGTTCCCTCGCAAGTGCCAATCCACGCATCATTGCGTATTACCCGTTCTGGGTAAATCCACCATTAATGACATTGCCCGTGGAGCGGGCGACGCAAATTACCTATGCCTTTGCCAATTTGACCGCGGACGGACAAATTACTTCGGCTGAGCCTGCATTTGATTTAAATAAAGCGACGATTTTGCCCGATGGCCGTTTGGTACAAGGCAATTATGCGGTACTGCAGGCATTAAAACGCCAGCATCCCGATTTAAAAACGGTGATTGCAATTGGTGGCTGGCATTACTCGGCGCATTTTTCAGATGTGGCCGCTAGCCCTCAATTACGCCGCGCGATGGCGCAGTCGGTACTCGATTTTACTGCGCGCTATGGTTTTGATGGTATTGAGCTGGCTTGGCATTTTCCTGCTTCGGGCGGAAAAATTGGGAATAGTCAGCGCGCTGAAGACGGGCAAAATTTATTGCTTTTGCTGCAAGAGATCCGTGCCT
Source organism: Deefgea chitinilytica (assembly GCF_016881405.1). Classification (GTDB taxonomy): domain Bacteria; phylum Pseudomonadota; class Gammaproteobacteria; order Burkholderiales; family Chitinibacteraceae; genus Deefgea; species Deefgea chitinilytica. The sequence goes on along the minus strand of NZ_WOFE01000002.1, from coordinate 250,135 downwards.
TAAGCCAACAGCGGCCTTTGACCATCGGCTTGAGTTTGGGGCCGCTCAATTCGCAAATCGAAGCTTTACCGCTACCTCAGTTGATGCCTTTGATCGATTATGCGGTGCTGCAAGTGGGCGATTATACCGGCGCATGGAGTCCACGAACTGGACATAAATCGCCACTGTATGGCTATGAAGGCAATATTGGGATTGATCTAGCTGTTAATACCCTTCTGGATAAAGGTGCAGTACCAGAGAAGCTGGTCTTGGTGATTCCAACGCAAGGGATGAGCTTTGTTGGTGTGCCCACTACGCGGCAAGGATTAAATCAATCGTTTCAAGCTGCTTCATTTGGTTCTTGGGATGACCCTAAAACCGGTGCCACTGGCATGATTGGTCAAGATGAAGCCACTGCAATCATTGCCAATGGTCAGTTCACAGCCAATTGGGATGCACGTGCCAAAGCGATGACGTATTACAGTGCCGCATTACAGCAATTTATTAGTATTGAGTCTGCACAATCAGTCGCCGAGAAATTGCAGTACGCGCAAGAAAAAAAATTAGCCGGCATGGCACTGTGGGATTTGAGTAGTGATTCGAGCACGCATAGCTTATTAAGCCAAATTGAACATCATTACTATCCGTGGCGAGCATGGGGACATGACATGCAAGCTTGGTGGCACAATCATCCTGCTTGGCTGGATACTGTGCTTGGCGTAGTGGTGGCTAGTTTGCTGTTTTTAGTGCTGGGTTTGTGGCTGCGCCGCTATCGTGAGCATCGCAATTTAGAGATTGACATCGCGCAGTTGCGCCAAGTGAAAGACGTAATGCACTCGTTGGCTCCAGCTTTGCTCGATTTGCGGCAAACGAGTTGTGCCGTACTTACTCACAGTCAGTTGGCTCCTTTGCAAGCCCAAGCGCAGCCCTTATTAGAGTACTGTGACCGATTGGCATGGCAGCTTGAGCCTTTGCTCAGTGCCGAGTTGGCACCAGTGGTAACCGATCAGACGCTCAGTGTTGCAGCCCAACGTTTGCAGACCTTGACTGAGTTTAGCCAGCGACTATCAGAGCAGCGTAGCCTAGAAAAAATGCTTGAAGTCACGATGTCATTTTTGGCACAAGAGCCGCAAGTCGCGGGGTTGGCCTTGTATCAAGATGGTGATTTACTTAGTCAGCAAGGGCAGGCTCTGGGCATCAACTCGATGACCGAGGCGGGAGCGCAAACTCAAGCGGTGTGGGCTGGTGAAACTTGGGATGACTACACCTTGGCGATTCAATTTAAGCAAAGTTTATCGCCCGATGATGCCGCTTTTTACCGTAGTTTAAGTCAGCAATTTGCCACGGTGAGGGCGCAATTGTATGAGTTAGGGCGACAACCACAGTTATTGTCTGAACTGTACGAGATTGCTTCGCGACGCACCAAAATCTTGTATATTCGCGCCGATAAAGGCTATAGCGGCATTTACGCCAGTGATTTACGTGCGCCGCAATACATTACCTTGCGCTTGCGTGCGATTCGTATGTATTTTGACGAGCATTTGTTGCTGCAAGTGCATCGCTCTTACTTAGTTAATCCAAAAAAAGTGACTGGCGCTAGTAAGCGAGGTCGTGATGTATGGGTGTTGAATGTGGCCAATGAGGAAATCCCGATTGCACGGCAATATTTAAGTCGTTTACGGCTTGATTTTGCCCATTGGTTTGCTGAATAAAATATCCTTGTTTCATTCTGCAGAGTAAAGAACTATACCCATAGCTGCGCGTCCATCTTGCGTTGATGGGTGTTATTTGCTTGGGAGGTGGCCAATGAAACGATGGTGTTGGCTGTATGTATTTTTTCTATTCTGTTGTGCACAAGCTATTTCAGCAAAAACCATAGTTGCGGTTTCCGATCCATTTCCTCCTTTTGTGGATCCGAATAATCCGACTGGTGGATTGACGATCGAAGTCATCCGCGCTGCCTATAAAACGCAAGGCCATGAGGTGAAAGTGGAATACGTTCCGTGGGTAAGAGCCGAGGCCGGGGTGGCCAATGGGATTTACGATATCTTGCCGAATATGTGGTTTAGTGAGGCTCGCTCGAAAGCATTTTTGTTTAGCAGTTCTTATCTCAATAACACCATACGCTTTGTTAAACGCAAAGGTGATCCTTTTGTGTTTCATGGTATTGAAAGTTTAAAAGGAAAAAAAATTGGTGTGACGCGTGGTTATGCGTATAGCGAGGCATTTAAAAATTCAAACTTATTTAGTCGAGAAGACGCTAATAGCCTATTAATTAATTTAAAAAAATTGCAAGCTAATCGGGTCGATTTGACATTAGATGATGAAGCTGTAATTAAGTATACGATTTCTAAGCACAATCCGCAGTTATTTGCGGAGCTTGAGCTTGCCGAAGGGCAACTGTCGATTAATCCACTCTATGTGACCAGTGGGATTAAAAATCCACATCACAAAGAATGGATTGAGTCTTTTAATGCGGGCTTGAAAGTCATTAAAGAGAATGGCGTTTTGTCTGAGATTTTTAAGAAATATGGTTTGCAATATAAATAATGCCATCGCAAGCAATTGTTGCGATGGCATTAATGAACTAAATTGCTTATTTTTTGAATAAATTTTCGAATGTTGATTCTGCTTGGATATTGAGTTCTTTACACAATTTCAAAAACTGCGCCAAGTAATGAGTTCGAATCAATACCAATTGTCGATTTGAGCTCACACTAAAATCCACCAAAGTGAAATTTGGGCTGAGTTCATCTTGAATGGCTTTAATGGCTGAAATATCAGTCAAACCAGTTAATGATTCAGCCGCTAAATCAAGTTCGCCTTCACCGAATGCATCGCTAATTTGTGCATAGAGTGCGGCCACGGTATCGGCCTTAAATAGTAAGCCGTCTTCTAATTGCTCGAGCAATACCGTTTCCCACAGTGGAATTGCAGAGTCTGTCGGATAGAAATCTGCAGCGTGACGTGCACGATATGCTTCTGGATCTTGTTGAGCCGCGAGCACTTCGGCGGCCATCGCTAAAATGTCTTCTTGATCCAAACCGCCATCGGCGATGAGCTCGAGTACTTCAATGATTTGTTTTTTCATACTATTTTCCAGAATTGCCCAAGCTCAAGCATGCTGCTTGGGAGTAAAGAATTTGAACTGCGGTTTAAATACTGAGGTATTGCTCTGTAGCTTTTGATTTGTTTTGCGTAGCTAGCAATACCTTGCTGGTTAAAACCAGCGGATATAGGCGCAAAAGCCTGGTTTTGGGCCTATTGTCGGATGATTGCGGCAGGTATTAGGGCGCGTTTCGTAAATGGTGCACAGCCGTGTTTTTTCATCCAGATAAATACAATCGCGCGTACCGCGGCGGGCAAGGGTGTAGATTTCGTGCTTGAAATTGAAATGCTCAATAATTCGCGCTTTCATCAGCCGTTTGGCGATGTTTTTGGCGGGTTCGTCACGCTCGAATTCATCGACCACGCCCATCCGGATTAAATCACCGATTTTAACTTCCACTGGCATTGTACAGCAGCTCGAATAGCAATCGTCGCATTTGCCTTTGGTGTATTTCACCCAAGTATCTGGGTCGTGGAGTTCGGTGCGGTTAAGGATTTGGCGGCTCATGGTACATTCAGAAATCGAGAAAGGTGCGCAGCATACCACACTCTGCGTGTTGCTAAGTAGTTGTTCTGGTACAAAAAATCCCCCAGCCAGAAATCTGGGTGGGGGATTGGATTGCCTGCGTATGGATTACTGCGCGCTAAATGTCACTGATCCAGCGAGTGGATCAACAGTCACGAAGAAGCTATTGTTAGCGCCTGCTTTCAAGTTTAGTGCTTTGCCGTTTTGGCTCGCATTGAGTTTGTTGGCGGCATTTAAAGCAAACGCTTGCAAGGTAATTGGCGTCGCATATTTTTTGCATTCCGCTGCACTAGTGTCAAAAGTCACGATGGACGCGCCGCTGGTGCTGAGGATCGGTTTGCAGAAATCACGTGCGTAACGATATTTAATTACGCTTGATGGACCAGAAACCCACAACAGACCCGCATCTACTTTGGCTTTTATATAGTCTAAATGCGCGGTGTATTTGGCTAACGGTACGCTCATCCATGATGCATCATTGACACCGTGCATGGTGCGAGTTGCCCAACCGCCAGCGTTGATCGCCGCATCGACATGCAGATTAAGCAAATCGCCGCCCGCTTTGACTTGGGCTTCATACATTGACCATTGACCTTGGTCGGTGAATAAATCCCACTGTACTTGGAAGTCGTCGTTGACATAGTTATTTAAACCAGCAACGTGACCGTCATAAACGATGTTGCCAGAACCATCGACACGGTTGGCGGCCCGGGCTCCGATATAACCAGCGGCAGTGCGTAGATAAGCAAGTGGTGCGTCTGCGGCGACGTCGGATGGCCACGCAAAGAAGCTAGGGCGGTAGCCATCTAGATTGCTCGCCATGTCATTACTTGAGCCATCAATTTGCAATTGTGCGTCCCAAGTGGCTGTTTTCGCATCAATATGGGTTTTGGTATGGCTATAAATTTCATGTCCATCAGCAATCATTTGTTTTGCATTGCTCCATCCTGTTGCAGTGCAATTGCCAGTAATCATGCCAAATGATGCCACTAAGCCACGTTGTTTCAAGGCAGGGGCTGCATCACGAACTTGCCCTTCAACGCCATAGCTGCAGAAATCATCGTGGAACATGGTATAGGCTGCAGATGCACCATCCCGCCATTTTGCGGTTTGGACATAGCCAACCGTAGGCGTGTTCACAATTGAGGTTGGTGTTGGCGTTACAGACGGGGTTACAGATGGCGTTACGCTTGGCGTTGGGCTAACTGAGGTGGTGGGCGTTGGAATCGGCGTTGTAGTTGGTGGCAGCGTTACGATTGCGCCAATCTCTTTCCAAACGCCCCATTGGCCTGAGGTGCTTGGATTTTCGCCGACGGTATACCATTTGGCTTCGTATAAGCGACCGTTATAAGTCACGCGTTTGCCTGCGGTATATACGGTGGTGCTATTCCATGCATCGCCAGTTGGTGGAGCGGTGACGATCGCTGTCGCTGTCGCTGTTGGGGTCGCTGATGGCGTTACTGTGGCGCTAGGCGTTACAGTCGCAGTCGGCGTTGCGCTAGGTGTTATAGATGGCGTTACAGATGGTGTTGCTGTACTCGTTGGCGTTGGAGTAACCGAAGTGCCAACCACTTTCCACGCACCCCATTCGCCAGCAGTCGCTGGGTTGTCACCCTTGGTCCACCATTGTGCTTCATAGGTCGTGCCATTGTGCGTTACGCGTTGACCTGCGGTATAGGTGGTGGCGCTATCCCACGCTGGGTAGCTGGGCACGGTCGCTGGTTTGGCTGTCGGCGTGGTCGTTATCGCGAAGGCGCTGCCTGAGAAAAGACCTGCACTGATGAGTAAACTCACCATCATTGTTTTATTCAATTGCATCTGCTCCATCCTTTGGAAAGGTTTTTGTATTGAGTTCTTGGTAAATAAATTTCCAATACTCTATGTGGGTACTGCGTTAAAAACTATGTTTTATAATGCATTCAAGCTAATACCTATTTAGTTGATGTAGAGATCTCCTAAAATAGGATTAAATTGAATTCGGTATTTGCCATTGGCTAGTTGTTTACTAGGCAAAGGCTTGTGGTTTTGTGTAAATCGCCCCGCTAACTCATTCGCGATGTGCAGATCAACGGTAATCGCGCTGGAGTAGCGCTGGCAAAGTTCATTGTTTTGTTTGAGTTTGAGGGTATTGCCTATCAGGACGAGTGGGCAGTGTTCGCGGGTGGCTTGGTAGCGAATAATTTCGCTCGGGCCTGCCAACCACAATTCACCGCTAGCGACTTTCTTTTGCAGATAATCGGCGTAAGCGATGTACTCGTCTTTTGGCACGGCTTCCCATGAGCCATCGGCAACGCCATGCATGGTGCGATAGCTCCAACCGCCATTTTCCAGTGCGGCATTCACATGCTGAATCAGCATATTGCCGCCGGCCGGTTTGTAGAGTGACCATTTCCCATCGTGCCAATACACATCGTTTTTGATGAAAAATGGATCGATATTGTTGGCGCTATTGATACCTGCATTGCTGCCGTCATAAATATGCTTGGCGGCGCGAGCGCCGAGATAATCGGATTGGGTGAGTAAATAAGCTTTGGCTTCGGGTGTAGCGAGATCGCTGGGATAAGCCATAAATTGCATCGCGTAGCCGAGTTTATCTTTCACTAATTGATGGGCTGAGGCGATCTCTTTTTCATTATTCCAGCCGGCAATCGGTTTGAGTGAGCCCGCTTCGAGCATGCCGACATGAGTCAGTGAATGATTAAAAAGCTCATGTCCCTTAGCGAGGTGCTTTTTCAATTTGCTCCAATCATCGTCTTTGCACGCGCCAGCAATGAGGCCAATGCTGGCTGTTAAACCGCGCTCGTTCAAAATCGGCAAAGCGGTATTTTCAACGCCAGGCACACTGCCGCTGCAGTAATCATCGTGGGCAATCGTGTGTGCGGCTTTAGCGCCGTTGCGCCAAGTTGGCACTTCAAAATTAATATTCGCACTGTAGCTCAGGGCGGTGCAGAGGCTAAAAAGAAAGCCTAAGTACAGATTCAAATTCATCAGATGCCATCGTTAATACGCAATGAATGCAGACTATGCCAATGAAGTTGGCATTAGGGAATACCCTAGCCTGATTGATGCATGAATGGTGACTTTTTTTTTCTATTTATTAATAAATACAATGGCTTAGTCTGTTGTTTTTGATATGTGGTTTTCACGATTGGTGTCTGCTTAATTAGACAATTCGCGAGTTACACCGCGCGAATTGATGCTTTAGATGGTGTGTTCACATTGAGTTGTCCGTCCGTGTAAGGAGGACAAACTGACATCAGTGGCCGATTGGCAATTTGAGCGCAGTCTCGGATGAGGAGAGACCTTGAGCAAACTGACGCCGCATGCACTACGCTAGAACATAGTGGCTTGGCTGCATGATTTTGATTCGGGAGCATGCTGCCGTCGATGAAGTCTTATCGCGGCGCTGGATCAAATCGCTAGCACTGTGATTGAGAGAGCAAAGCCCAACGAACTCTTGCTATTTTGATGGAGTAAAGATGCACAGTGAGCTGATCGATGCCATTTTAAGGGCTCAGACTGGGTTTGATACGGGGGCTGATCCGCGAGGCGCATTTGAGACGTTATTGCGCGATTTGTTGCAGTTGACTGCGAGTGAGTATGGCTTTATCGGCGAAGTGCTGGTTCATGATGGTGTGCCTAGCTTGCGCACTGAGGCCATTACCAATATTGCATGGAGCGATGAAACCCGTGCGTTTTATGCTAACCACGCGCCAGAAGGCTTGGTCTTTACCAATTTGAATACCTTATTTGGTGCGGTCATGACCACGGGGCAGCCTGTGATTGCCAACGATCCGGCGCATGATCCACGGCGTGGCGGCTTGCCTCCAGGTCATCCACCGATGACGGCATTTTTGGGGTTACCGATTCATTGCCAAGGCCAATTGCTCGCGATGGTCGGTGTAGCCAATCGGCTCGGCGGCTATGAGGTGAAATGGATCGAGTTTTTGCAACCTTTGTTGATGACCATCGGCCAGTTATTGCTGTTTCGTCGCGCGAATTTAAATCGGCTGATCGCCGAGTCTCATCAACAGCGTCAGCAACAAGCTTTACGTGTGCTGAGTCATATTGCCGCATTGACAGAGCGAGACGATCAAGAACTGCTGCGACAGTCGTTACGCTTGGCGGGTGATTATTTTGATTTGCCGATGGGAGTCATTAGTCGAGTTGAGGGCGATACCTATCGAGTTGCGGTGCAAACGAGTCCAGCAGGCACTTTGCAGGATGGGATGGTGTTTGCATTAATGGGGACGTATTGCTCTATCACCCTTGCTGGTAATGATGTTGTAGCAATTACCCATATGGGTGAATCTGACTTTGTTGGGCATCCGTGCTATCAAGCGTTTGGATTGGAGTGTTATATCGGTGTCCCATTGGTATTAGCCGGGCAACGGATTGGTACCTTAAGTTTTTCTTCAGCTCAACCGCGTCAGGCTGAGTTTGACGCGGTAGATCGCGAATTTATTCGTTTACTTGCGAGCAGGGTGTCTGCGGTACTTGAACGTCAACAACAGACGCAATCACGCGAGGAATTACTTGGCCGTTTACAAAAAATTGGCGCCCAAGTGCCGGGGATGGTGTATCAGTATCGTTTGTTTGCCGATGGTCTGAGTTGCTTTCCGTATGCGAGCAATGGAATTGGCGACATTTATGGTGTGAGCCCTGCTGAAGTGGCAGAGGATGCAAGCGCTGTGTTTGCTGTTTTGCATCCTGATGATGTTGCACAGGTTGTTGAGAGTATCCGCATTTCGTGTGAAACCCTGCAGCGCTGGCAGGCGATTTACCGAGTGATGCATCCACAAAAAGGTTTGATCTGGGTCGAAGGAATTGCTAGCCCTGAGCGTACTCTCGATGGCGATACGCTATGGCATGGGTTTATTACCGATATCACTGCGCGCAAAGCGGCCGAGGCTAGATTACATGCTAGCGAGGCCGAGGCAAAAATGCTGTCATTAGTGGCTAGTCGCACGGCGAATGCAGTGGTGATTACCGATGCCCAAGGTCGCGTTGAATGGGTCAATGATGGTTTTGTTCAGATGACTGGATACGACTTGGCGTTTATGCAGGGTAAACGTCCTGGTCAGGTCTTGCAAGGCGCTCTTACGGATCCACAAACCGTAGCCAACATTGCTCGACATTTACGGCTGGGTGAACGTTGCAGTGTCGAAATTATCAATTATACCAAGCACGGCCGTCCATATTGGATTCTGCTGGATATCGAGCCTGTTAGAGATGAACAAGGTCAGATCAATCATTTTATTGCGATTGAAACCGATATCAGTGCTCGTAAGCAGTCAGAATTATTGCTGGCACAGGAGCGGGAGCGACTCGCCAACATTATTGAGGCAACCCATATTGGAACTTGGGAATGGAATTTGCAGACCGGCGCAACCCATTTTAATGAGCGCTGGGCTGAAATCGTTGGCTATACCCTTGATGAGCTTGCGCCGATTTCGATTGATACTTGGCTTAAATTAGCCTGCCCTGAGGATTTACCTGAGTCGGAGTTGCGATTGAAACGGCATTTTAGTGGTGAAGTGCCTTATTACGATTTTGATTGCCGCATGAAGCACAAAGCGGGTCACTGGGTGTGGGTACATGATCGGGGTCGGGTCGTTGAATGGTTGCCTGATGGACAACCTCTGCGGATGTCGGGTACGCATGAAGATATTTCTGAGCGCAAGAACGCCGAGTCTGAATTAAGTAGCGCAAAACTGGCGGCAGAAGCGGCAAGTCAGGCAAAAAGTGCGTTTTTGGCCAATATGAGCCACGAAATTCGTACTCCAATGAATGGGGTATTGGGGATGGCGGGTTTGTTGCTCGATACGGATTTATCGATTCAACAACGTGAGTTTGCTGAAACGATACGCCAGAGTGGCGATATTTTGCTGAGTGTAATTAACGATATTCTGGATTTTTCAAAGGTTGAAGCTGGCAGAATGGAGTTAGAGCAAGTTGACTTTGATTTGACCGCGCTGCTCGATGGTGTCGCTGCCGTGATGGCTTTACGGCCACGGGAGAAGGGAATTGAATTAAGTTGTAGCCGTGAACCTGATGTTCCCGCTTGGGTGAGAGGAGATCCAGGTCGTCTGCGACAGATACTGATTAATCTGATCGGCAATGCGATTAAGTTTACTGAGCAGGGGGGAGTAACGGTTTCTAGCAGTTTAGTCGGAATTGATGAAAGGGGTATTGTTTTAAAATTCAGTGTTCGTGATACAGGGCTTGGCATACCCCCAGAAAAAATAGATCGTTTATTTGAAAGTTTTTCACAAGTCGATGCTTCAACCACGCGTCGTTTTGGCGGTACGGGTTTAGGTCTAGCGATTAGTAAACAATTGGTCGAATTGATGGGCGGCCAAATCAGCGTTCAGAGCATCGAAGGTGTCGGTACTGAGTTCATCTTTACCGTCATCTTGGCCGCTGCCGAGCAGGGCAGCGCTCTGATTACGCCATCGAATCGCATTGATAACATCAAAGTACTGGTGGTGGATGACAGCGCCTCTCAGCGTGAGTACTTATGCAATCAGCTCAAAACATGGGGGTGCTCTGCTGTGATGGCCGAGAGTGGGGTGGAAGCCTTGCATTTACTCAAACATGCGGCACAAAACGGGCAGCCATTTAGGCTGGTGCTGATTGATTTGTATATGCCGAACATGGATGGTTTAGAACTCGGGCAGCAGATTGTTGCGAAGCCAGAATTAGGGCATCCCATGCTGATTTTATTAACCGCAGTGGGGACGCGTGGCGATGCTTTGCGCGCCCGCGAATCTGGGTTTGCTGGTTATTTAAGTAAACCGCTACAACAAAAAGCTTGGCAAACCGCGCTGAGTATGGTGCGTCGCCAACCACCTGAACCTTCTTTCTTAACTCGTTACTCGGTGATTGAATCGCAGCAAGCAGTGCGGGTATTACTCGCTGAAGATAATCGAGTTAATCGCATCGTAGCGATTAAATTACTTGAAAAGCTCGGCTGTCGTGTGCACGCCGTTGAGAATGGGATTGAGGCCATTCAGGCCTTAGTTGATCAAGATTTTGATCTGGTCTTTATGGATATGCAAATGCCCGAAATGGATGGAGTTGAGGCGACTCGACGTTTGCGTAATCCGGACACAGGAGTGCGCTGGCCTCAGATTCCGGTGGTCGCACTTACCGCCAATGCGACGACGGAAGATCGGCAGTTGTGTTTGGCGGCAGGGATGGATGATTTTTTATCTAAGCCGATTAATGATGGGCAATTGCAAGACAAACTCTGTTTATGGAGCCTAGCGAGAAAAACATCATGAGAGTCGTGTTGGCGTCATCTCAGATCAAAATAACTCAATGCCCCCATCACGTTCGGCATCCTGGATTTGCTGTGGATTGATGTCCGTACTGCCTGCTTTGGCTAATGCTTCGTGAAATGACGCCCCGTTAAGGATGGCGTCAAACAGTATTTTTTCTTGCTCCATGGTGTATTGCGAACGAATGTTTTTTTGCAATGCCAGCCATGCATCGGGTTGATAGATTGATGAGCGGTCAGAAACTAAACCTGCCAGTTCGCTAATGGTTTTGCAGACGTGATCAAGACGCTGCGACAGTCGATCAAAAAATTGGAAAGCGATAATGGATTGAATGTTTTTATTGCTGATTTCGGCAATTTTTTGTTCGAGCTCTAAGTCGGCAGAGACGGTGGTTTGACTCAGTGCGGCTTTTAAAGCCTCGATGTGATTTGAGGTTTCAGCAAAGGAATTCGCTAATGTGTTAAATGATGCACTGCCTTCATCCATTGCGTGCTGCACTTGAGCCACGGTAATCCCGAGCATCAAAATGGTTTCACGGACTTGGCTCCAGTCTAAATCTGGATTCTGTGCGGCTGAGCCGCCTGTTGGTAGTTGAACCATGGCTATTTTTCGCCGTAAATATAGCAATGATTCTTTATAGTTTGAAAGCTCCAATTCAGCTTGAAATTTTTTGCAGCCAGATCCTCGCTTAATTTGCGGTGCGAATCACTTTAAGCTGCAGGGTGAGTACGAGCATTACCAGTGCCATCGTTAAACCAAACATCGGCATAATCCATGTGATGCTAATCTGGGCCGCGAGTAGGGCGGTGACCATCGCATACGATACGGGTGACAAACCCATTGAAACCATATTGTTTAGGCTCATTACGCGGCCGAGTTTATCGCGGTCGGCTGATTGCTGAATTAACGACATCATTGGCACATTATTGCCTGCCACGCCCATGCCAATAAAAAATTGCAGTGCGACTGCGGCCCAAATCCACGGTGTCAGTGGCAACAGTGATAATAAAACGCCTTCAATCGCAATAATCACCGTGATCATTAACAAGCGTTTTTTGCTTGGTGGATAAACCGTCAGCAAAATCCCGCCCAACACCATCCCTGCCGCGAATGCACTTTGTAAATACGATAGCGTGCTGGCATCCCCTTTTAAATAATCGGCGACAATAATCGGAATACCCAGTGCCAATGGCCCCATAAATAACAGGTTGGCAGTAATGTAAATCAGCATCAGCGCGCGCAAAATTGGTGTTTGTAGCGCGTAAACCACGCCTTCTTTGAGTTCTTTGAGCATCGAGGGGGCTTCGCGGACGACCTGAATGACTGGCTCACTAATCAAAGCAATACAGAGGGTGGCAAGTAGTAGCATGCCGCCCGTTAAGCTAAAAATGGCCTCATAGCCCATTAGCGCCAGCATCGCGCCACCCATCACGGGGCCAAATACCATGCCGACTTGGTTGGTGGTTAGCATGATCGAATTAGCGCGGGTGAGGTCGCTATCGGCAACAATCGCCGGGGTGAGCGTATCGCGTGCGGGCCAAAAAAATGCGTCTAATGAACCATATAAAAAAGCGAAAATCGTCAGCGCCCAAATATCCAAGCGATTGATATGCAATAGCCCGACTAAAGAAAAAAGTAGCACTACGCGTAAAGCGAGCGAGATCAGAATAATTCGGCTACGCGACATCCGATCAGCCAATACGCCGCCGACCGCCATCAAGGCAATTCGTGGCACTGAGCCAGCGATCATCACCCAGCCGAGTTGCTCTTTCGCACCTAGCGTTTTCACGACATACCATGTTTCAGCCATCATCGCGATGGCGAGCGCAAAATTGCCGATAATTGAGGCTAGCCAAAGTAGGCCAAAGTTGCGATTGCTAAAGAGTGTCGGGGTCTGTGTCATCAGATTGCGGCTTTTATTGATTAGGTATGGATTCGTGCCGACATGTTGGCGAGTTGTCGCATTAGTACAAAGTGTTTTATTAGGCCAGTGCCAATAGTGCAAAGACTATCATACTAGAACGGCGTGGCTAAAAATCCTGCTTTGGTATGCTTTTGTCCTGAGCTGGTTTTTTCGCATCGCAAGCATTGATATCTAATTTAATATATAAGTCTTGTAATCGAATTGCTATGGAATAATTACTAGGTTTGCATCGCCGTCTCAATGGCGCGAAAAAAACACGATTAAATTGTGAAATTGACGATACATTGCACTGTCGCTGGTATTAATCATTCGATTCAATTTGAGCTAATGGTTTTATGTTCAGCGTTGCAAATAGACGTTCAGCCCTGTGTTTCAACTGATTGCAAATTTTTTGCTCAGCAAACATTGCTGCAATGCGGTACTTTTGCTGGGGGCGAATGGTTTTAGTGCTTTCCCGAATGCTGAATTTCCTGATTTGGCACGCCCATTTTTACCGCCTACAGTTCGCTGGTGCAACGCAACAAGGAAACCCTGATGCCACTCGTCTCTCTGAATCAAATTCTCGATCACGCTGCCGAACACGGTTATGGCGTACCCGCGTTTAATGTCAATAATCTGGAGCAAGTGCAAGCCATTTTGCAGGCAGCCGATGCGACTAAAAGCCCAGTCATTTTGCAAGCCAGCGCCGGAGCGCGTAAGTATGCTGGCGAGTTATTCTTGCGGCAAATGATTCAAGGCGCAGTGGCCAGCTATCCCAATTTGCCGATTGTGATGCACCAAGATCACGGCACTAGCCCTGCGGTGTGCTTGAGCGCGATTACCCACGGTTTTTCTAGCGTCATGATGGATGGCTCACTGATGATGGATGGTAAAACGCCGTCGAGCTACGATTACAATGTCGAGGTGACGCGCGAAGTGGTTCAAATGGCGCATAGTTTTGGAGTCTCGGTCGAAGGCGAACTCGGCTGCCTCGGGCGGCTGGATACGGGTATGGGCGAAGAAGAAGACGGCGTTGGCGCGAGCCGCGCGCTGACGCACGCTGAAATGCTCACCGATCCTTGGCAAGCCAAAGCGTTTGTTGCCGCAACCGGCGTAGATGCGCTGGCGATTGCGATTGGCACGAGCCACGGCGCGTATAAATTCTCATCGCCGCCCACCGGCGCGGTACTTGATATTGAGCGCATTAAAGAAATCCACGATGCCGTACCAAATACGCATTTGGTGATGCACGGCTCTTCCAGCGTGCCGCAAGATTTATTGCAACAAGTACGTGATTTTGGCGGCGATTTAAAGCCAACGTGGGGGGTGCCGATTGAAGAAATTCAACGTGCGATTCGTTGGGGCGTGCGCAAAATTAATATTGACACCGATTTGCGCCTTGCGATGACGGGGGCGATTCGCCGCCATTTGATGGAAAATCCCGCCGATTTCGACCCACGGCAATATCTAAAACCAGCGATTGCCGCCATGGCCGCCGTCTGCCGCGCGCGCTATATCGATTTTGGCGCAGCGGGGCAGGCGGATAAAATCAAGCCTGTGAACTTGGTGAAAATGATGGAGAAGTGCAATTAATAATCATGGTATATGTCTGTAGCCATTATTAATATGAGGTTGTAGATATATACCAAGGGGAAAATCTACGAAAAGCACGAAAATAGAAACTTGATCTTGTTCGTGCTTTTCCTTATTTCGATTTTTGTTGTGTATTTATCCCGCAATACACAAATACTTCACTTCCAAATATTCCTCAATCCCATATTTTGATCCTTCACGGCCTAAGCCCGATTGCTTGATGCCGCCGAACGGGCCGACTTCGTTCGAGATCATGCCAGTGTTGATGCCGACCATACCGCATTCGAGCGCTTCTGCAACGCGAAAGCTGCGGGCGAGATTTTGCGTGTAGAAATAACTCGCCAAGCCAAATTCGGTGTCGTTGGCCATTTGGATGGCTTCATCTTCCGTTGCAAACTTAAATAGCGGCGCGACGGGGCCGAAGGTTTCTTCGCGGGCAATTTTCATTGCTGGCGTGACCTTCCCAAGCAAAGTCGGCGTGAAAAATGTACCGCCGAGTTGATGTCGGGAGCCACCCGCTAACAAAACGGCTCCTTTGGCGAGTGCATCGCTGATGTGTTCTTCAACTTTGCTAACGGCATTTACGTCGATTAAAGGCCCTGTCGTAACGCCTTCGCCCGTACCATCACCGACCTTCAAATTGGCCATCGCCGTCGCCAGTTTGCTGGCAAAAGCGTCGTAAACGTCAGCCTGCACCAAAATCCGATTAGCGCAGACACAAGTTTGCCCCGCATTACGAAATTTGCTGAGCATTGCGCCTTGCACTGCGGCGTCGAGATCGGCGTCGTCAAACACGATAAAAGGCGCGTTGCCACCGAGTTCGAGTGACAACTTTTTGATGCTCGGCGCACATGCCGCCATCAGTTCACGGCCGATTTCGGTCGAGCCAGTAAACGATAGTTTACGCACAATCGGGCTGGTACAGAGTACCGTGCCAATCTCTTTCGCGGTGCCGGTAACGATATTGATGACGCCAGCAGGAATGCCAGCGCGTTCAGCGAGCGCGACCAAGGCCAGCGCAGTCAGCGGCGTTTGCGACGCGGGTTTGATGATCATCGTACAACCCGCTGCCAGCGCTGGGCCCGCCTTGCGGGTAATCATCGCGGCAGGGAAATTCCACGGCGTAATCGCCGCGCAGACGCCAATTGCTTGCTTGAGCGTCATAATGCGCGAACCGGCTTGCGGATGCGGCATCACGTCGCCGTAAACCCGTTTGGCTTCCTCGCTAAACCATTCGATGAAACTGGCCGCATAAGCGATTTCGCCGCGCGCTTCAGCCAGCGGTTTGCCTTGCTCAGCGGTCATAATTTGCGCGAGGTCTTCTTGATTTTGCATCAGTAATTCAAACCAACGCCGCAATACGTGGCTGCGCTCTTTCCCCGATTTGGCGCGCCAAGCGGGTAGTGCCGCATTGGCAGCCTCAATCGCTGCACTGGTTTCTGCTGCGCCCAAACGCGGTACTTTGGCGATTTCATTGCCGTTGGCGGGATTGCTCACCATCAATTGCGGCGCGCCGCACCAGACACCGTTAATCAAACATTGGGTTTTCAATAAGCTAGGGTCTTGGAGTTTCATCACGGTTCTCGGCTTGAAATTGAGCAATATTGTAAAAGGTGGGGATCATGAAAGGCACGAAAAATAGTATGTAGCTCCGATTAGCGTAGCGTAATCTGAGAAATGGCTTTTGTACGATTACGCTGCGCTAATCGTACCTACCGGTATTGAGGATTTTAAAACCCCTCATATCAAGCCGACGAAGTCGGTGCAGATATATGGGTCGCCTTCTTTTGCTTACTTTTCGCAGCGAAAAGAAAAGTGAGTCCTCGTCGCGGACTGCGACTGTAAAACACCGTGCACCCTGAGGGTGTGGGCTTTGCTAAGCCGCAAGCGGCTAAGCGACGCCACACCGCAGGCACTTAAAACCATCAACACCAAATCTGAACATCACCTTCATTCTCGCGCCGCAAACAGTGCCGCTTCTAAAATCGCCAAGCCTTCATCAAACACCACATCGCTGATGGTGAGCGGGAATAAAAAGCGCAGTACATTGCCGTACACACCGCAGCTGAGCAAAATTAATCCGCGCTCTAGCGCTTTCGCTTGCACGCGTTTGGTGAAGTCCACATCGGGCGTGTGGGCATCGAGCATAAATTCAACCGCAATCATCGCGCCTAGGCCGCGTACTTCGGCAATATTGGGTATAACTTTCTGTAAATTATTTAGCATGGCTTGTAGCCGTATACCTAATATATTGGCGCGATGATTAAGTTGCTCGTTTTCAATTACATCCAGTACCGCATGCGCGGCAGCAATCGCGACAGGGCTGCCTGCATACGTGCCGCCCAGCCCTCCGGGGGCTGGCGCGTCCATGATTTCGCTGCGACCAACGACAGCCGAGAGCGGAAAGCCTCCGGCCAATGATTTGGCCAGCGTCATGATGTCGGGCAGTACGTCGTAATGTTCTATCGCAAACCAGCGCCCGGTGCGGGCAAAGCCGGTTTGGATTTCATCGGCGATTAGCAAAATACCGTGTTCATCGCACAGCTGGCGCAGTGCGCGCATCAACTCGGGCGGCGCAACATAAAAGCCGCCTTCGCCTTGAATGGGTTCCAAAATCATCGCTGCCACGCGTTGCGGGTCGATGCTGGCTTTAAATAGCGTGGTGATGGCGGTTAAAGAATCAGCAACGCTCACGTGATGCAGCGCATTCGGAAACGGCACATGAAAAATATCTGCAGGAAAAGGGCCGAAGCCGACTTTGTACGGCATTACTTTGCCAGTCAGCGCCATGCCCATCATCGTGCGGCCATGAAAACCGCCGCTAAATGCGATCACACCGCTGCGACCCGTCGCGGCGCGGGCGATTTTAATTGCGTTTTCGACCGCTTCGGCGCCGGTAGAAAAAAACGCAGTTTTTTTGCTGTGCGAGCCGGGCGTTAAGGCATTGAGCCGCTCGGCCAGCCGTATATACGATTCATACGGCACGACTTGATAGCAACTGTGCGTGAATTGATCGAGCTGCGTTTTGACCGCAGCAATCACCTCAGGGTGGCGATGACCGGTATTAAGTACGGCTATTCCGCCGGCAAAATCAATAAACCGCCGCCCTGTCACATCCCACAACTCGGCGTTTTCTGCATGATCGGCAAAAAATGGCGCCATGACACCAACACCGCGCGGTGTGGCGGCTTGTTTGCGGGCAAGGAGTTCTTCGTTGGAATGCATGGGGCACCTGTGGCGGGAAGAGGTGCTTTTAGAATAGACGTTGATGCGATTTTTGTTGGCGGGCTAATCCATTCAAAATAGTAATGCCATAAAAAACGAGTCTTAAAAAGACTCGTTTCTTGGGTTAGCACTATTGCCCTTCGTCAGCGCTTAGTCATCGTGCTCATCATCCGCATCGACCGCATAACCTTTATGCATCTTATACATGGTCAGCGCGGCGGCGCGTTGTTCTGCATGATTCACAATCGGCGGGAAGTAGTCGGTTTGCTCCAAAAAGCTGACAAATAACGAGCCACGACGGTCATTGGCTGAAAATTCCGACGGTGCGTGAATCGCCGCATCAGGCAGTTCGGCGAGTTCTGGCACATAGCGGCGGATAAATTTGCCTTGCGGGTCGAATTTTTCTGATTGCAAAGTCGGGTTGAAAATCCGGTTGTACGGCTGCGCGTCGCAGCCAGTAGACGCTGCCCATTGCCAGCCACCGTTATTGCTCGCCAAATCGTAATCAAGCAAATGCTCAGCAAAAAATTTCTCACCCCAGCGCCAATCGACCAGTAAATCTTTAATTAAGAAACTCGCCGTGATCATCCGCAGGCGGTTATGCATATAGCCGGTTTGCGTCAATTGGCGCATCGCTGCGTCGACAATCGGATAACCGGTCTCACCCGCGCACCACGCGGCAAACAACTCGGGATGGTTGGGGAATGGCAAGGTATCGAGTTCCGGTTTGAAGGCGTGCTCGACCACATCGGGTCTATGCCACAAGATTTGTGCGTAAAATTCGCGCCAAATCAGTTCTGACAACCAGGTTTCAGCGCCAGCCCCGCCGTGCTCATGCGCGAAACGCGCCAATTCGCGGATCGACACCGTACCGAAGCGAATGTGTGCCGATAAATACGACACGCCTTTAATCGCCGGAAAATCACGCGCGTCTTTGTAATCGCTAATACGACGTTTGAAGTCTTCAAACAATTTTTCGCCACCGCTCATGCCCAGCGGCACTTTCAGTTGCGTTAAATTGGTTTTGGCAAAACCCAGCTCTTTCAAGCTTGGAAAATATTGTGATTTGAGCGGTTTGAGGTTTTTGATGACATGATTCACTGGGAATGATGCTAAATCTTTGTCAGTCAGTTTGGCGAGCCAAGTGCGTTTGTACGGCGAGAATACGCTATACATGCCGCCCGTTTGTGTGAGCACTTCATCTTTTTCAAAGATTACTTGATCTTTGTAGGTATTAAATTGTACGCCTTTTTCTTTCAGCGTTACAGCCACATACCCATCGCGTGCAATGGCCTGTGGCTCGTAATCGTGATTACAGTACACCGCGTTGATGCCAAATTGCTCAACTAGCGCCGGAATTTCAGTGAGTGGATCACCGTGGCGTACGACCAAATCGGTATTGTATTGACGCAACTCAGTCTTGATCTCTTTGAGCGCCTCCCAAATAAATTCGACGCGACGGTCGTGTTTGGGCAAATCTTTCAAAATCGTTGTATCAAATACAAACGCCAACACCACTTGATCAGCCTCTTTCAGGGCTTGATACAGCGCATGATGGTCAAACAAGCGTAAATCGCGGCGCAGCCAAACGAGGGCGGTGGTGGTCATATGAAATCCTTATTCTGGGTATATCTATATGGGCATTAATTAGTAATGGCTAGATTGATATACCTAATAAATGCTGTGCTTGGCGATGATTTGCGTCACAACACCATGTGGTATTTTTGAATGACCGTATCTTAACACTGCAAGTGTCGCTTGACTGTCTTTGTGTATTGATTCAATAATACACATATACACATGCTGGCTGATTGTTGATGTTTATCTTAAACCCCGCTTTACCCACGCCGATTTATCGGCAAATTCAAGATCAAGTGCGCCGCTTGATTGCGGGTGGGCAATTGCTGCCGGGCGCTGCGCTGCCATCGGTGCGAGAGTTGGCCGAAATTCACGCGGTTAATCCAATGACGATTTCCAAAGCCTACAGCTTGCTCGAAGCTGAAGGGTTGCTGGCGCGGCAACGTGGTAAGCCGATGACCGTCGCCGAGCATCCGCCGCCGCATCTCATCGCAAGTCACCAATTACAAACGATTTTGCGCGACACCATCGCCGCCGCGCGCCAACTGGGACTGAGCGATGCCGAGCTGATCGCTGCCCTTCATGCTGAACTGAATCAGGATCAAGACCATGAATGATCGTAATCATGCAATCGAACAAACGCTAGTGACCGCCAAAAATGTCGCCCTCGGTGTCGTCAATTGCGCAGGCCAAACGCTGACTATCATGCCGGGGCAGGTAATTGGCTTACTGGGTAAAAATGGCGCAGGTAAAACAACCTTGCTTGATGGTTTGCTGGGCTATACGTTTTTGAACGCAGGTGAAGTGAGCGTGTTTGGCCATAATCCCACTGAATTACCCGCAGAAGTATGCAAGCAGATCGGCTTTGTCGCGCAGCAAGATGATTTATTGCCGTGGTTGACGGGTAGCGAAATGCTGGCTGCGACAAGACTGTTTTACCAGCACTGGAATTATGATTTAGCGGCTCGTCTTGTCGATCACTGGTCAGTGCCAACGTGGCAGAAAATCAGCGATATGTCGGTGGGTGAGCGGCAAAAACTGGCCTTGGTCGCCGCGATGGCGCACGAGCCG
Organism: Deefgea chitinilytica; assembly: GCF_016881405.1. Taxonomy (GTDB): domain Bacteria; phylum Pseudomonadota; class Gammaproteobacteria; order Burkholderiales; family Chitinibacteraceae; genus Deefgea; species Deefgea chitinilytica. Next base: position 229,869 of record NZ_WOFE01000002.1, on the reverse strand, counting down.
CAATTGCTGGTGCTGGATGAGCCCGCTGCCAGCCTCGATCCGCTGGCGCGCCGCGCCTTGATTAGCGAGTTGATTGACATTGTCGCCGATGGCGAGCGATCTATTTTGCTATCGAGCCATATTTTCAGCGACATCGAACGCGTTGCCAGCCATATTTGGCTACTGGAAAAAGGCAATATCACCTATCAAGGCGGTTTGGATGAGCTGAAAGAATCGGTGGTGCGTTTGCATTTAACCAGACCTTTGCAAGTGACTGCCAGCTTGGCGCTCACCACGTCTCGTGTCATTCGTACAGAGTTCAGTGCTGGGCGCGAAACATGGATTATTCGCGGTTGGAATGAGGCGCTGGCTGCTGAATGCGCTGCGCAAATTACCTCGCCGTATCAAGTTGAAGCGCTGGGGCTTGAGGATGCTTTTGTGGAGATCTCGCAATGAGCTTGGCTTATCAAATTTTTGCGAGCTGGCGCGATCCGGCGGTGAAGGCACAGCGGGATTGGTTGTTTTTGCAGTTTTGGGGGCGGACATCTAACCTGCGTATTGGGTGGTTTTTGGGATTTATGATGCTGCTGTGTCTTATTTGGCTTTTGCCAAATGAACACTTAAAGATATTTTATATGCCCTTATGCTTCCTATCCTATTTTCATGCAACGAATGCCGTTGAAGTCATCGCTGCACTAAAGAAATGGCGGATGCGTTCTGTTCAATTGCAAAATGTGATAGTGCAAGCTCTATTACTGTACTGGATGGTTTGGAGCTTATTAGGATTATTGATTTGGCATCGTATGGAAAATCCAACTCTGCTGGTTTTGTTTAACCTTGTGCAGTTGAATGTTCTGTTGATGGGCTATTTTGTCCCACAAGCACTGGACAAAAAAGCGCTTAGCCTACTGAATGCGCCAGTGCTACAGGGACAAGGAATTTGGGCTGTATTGATACCGACATTTGCGTTGATTTTTTTCCCCCAATATGAAGTCTTGATTAGCAATATGCTACTTGCTGCCACATTGGGCTTATTGTTAGCGCTTGCTTGGCAGTTGAGGAGATTCGGGCGAGCAAGGCATCTCGCAAATATCAAACATGCAGAACATCACAGCAGTGAAATATTTCAGCAGACCAAGCATCCGCTGCTGCTGCGGCTAGAAATGAATATGGGCGGCGCTTTAGATCAAAAAGGCCAGCGTAAAATTTTGGTTTCATTATTTCTTTTCCCGTATACATTCATTTTGGGGCTTCAGCACTTAGTGCCTGCATCACTAGCGACCAGCCAATGGGGAGCGGGTGCGTGTTTTGCGATGCTCATTCCTGGATTTCTGGGTTTGTTTACAGGCCGGCGGCAGTGGCCTGGCGCATGGCTGATTCGCAGTCATAGTCGAGCGCAGTTATGGTGGCAAGATGAGCAATTGTTTTTAGGTGCATTATTGGTAACTGCAGTGCTCAATGGTGCTTTGTTGCGGTTACTGCAAGTTGATAATGTAAACAATATTTTGAATGCAGCACTGTTATTTGTGTTTGGTGGGGTCAGCTTACGGTATCTTATTTTTAGTATGCCGTGGATGTCGCTTTGGGGGTTGAGTGCGGATGGCCGTACAACTCAAGTTGGACTGATGACTTTAATCTGTTTAATGCCGTTGTGTATTGGCGTTACTACAATTTGGAATTCTGGCGTGCAATCAAATACCACCATGATGATTATGGCATTTGCTCTGGCGGCACCGATTTTGGCCTATGTTTCTTATCGAAAAGCGATGAAAATTGATTTAGGTGCAATTCGGCGAGCGAAGCGAAGTTGAATAATGTATGTATTGCTTTGTATTTTTTGATAATAAAGGCCTTGAGGTCTATACCTTTAGGTCTTTTTCTTTTCAAGCTAGGCGGCAGCAGAGTCATCGCTTAGTCGCAGCGACTTTGTAAAAGCTATGCGATAATTGCGCTATGGAAAACACCAACACATTGAATCTCACGCAGCACTTTCTGATCGCGATGCCGAATTTGGTTGACCCGATTTTCGCTAAATCACTCACTTATGTGTGTGAGCATAACGAAAAGGGCGCGATGGGGGTGATTATGAATCGTCCACTAGGGATGACCTTGTCGACCTTGTTTGAGCAGATTGGCATCGAAATGCACCGGCCGGATGTGGCTGAACTTGCGGTGCATTTTGGTGGCCCGGTGCAGACTGATCGCGGCTTTGTACTGCATTCACCCTTGGGTGATTGGCAATCAACATTAATCGTGTCGCCCGAGATTGGCTTAACGACATCAAAAGATATTTTGCTGGCTGTGGGCGACGGCGGCGGCCCCGAAAAAATGTTTGTGTCGCTCGGTTTTGCTGGCTGGGAAGCAGGGCAACTGGAAAAAGAAATTTGCGAGAATTCTTGGCTCACCGTGCCAGTGGCTGAAATGCCGGTATTGTTTGATTTGCCTGCTGAAGAGCGTTATGCCGCCGCCTTGGCTTTGTTGGGGGTGGATGTGGGGATGCTTTCACAGGAAACAGGCCACGCATGAAAATGGTCTTGCTCCGCTACTGCGCCAAAGCTGAACTTCATCGTGCGCTGCTCGACGTCCTCATGGACAAAATGTCCATTCCGGTGTCTGCGCTGCTGCTCTTCGCTCAGCGTCGGCTCGCTACGCGGATCAAAACCATTTTTGCTAAATTGATGCTCTGCATAAGTTCACAGCGACTCGTTTGGGTTATTTTGATCGATGGAGAGTCTGTTGCATGACAACCGTGCTAGGTTTTGATTTTGGTGAAGTACGCATCGGCGTGGCGACGGGCTCGACTGAGATGGGTATCGCAACGCCATTAGAAACGATCGCCTTTGAAGAGAACGATAAAAAATTTGCCCGCATTGAGGCGCTGATTCAAGAATGGCAACCGTCGCTACTGGTGGTCGGATTGCCGTGCTATCTCGATGGTACCGAACACGATATGTCGCGGCTTGCGAGAAAATTTGCCAATCGCCTGAATGGGCGATTTTCTTTGCCCGTGCATTTAGTGGATGAGCGCCTCAGTAGTGCCGCCGCGAGCTCCGCATTGAATGAAACCGGTTTACGTGGCCGCAAGCAAAAACCCGCGCTCGACCAAGTCGCAGCGATGCAGATTTTGCAGACGTATTTTGATGGGATGGAATAAATATTTTAGATGTATTGGTATGTAGGCTATTAAAAATATGGCTTGTATATGAATACATCGATGATGCTTAGAATTGGTGTTGATGCTGTGCCGCGCTCGTTGAAGTAGGGCTTTAAATCCCGTTTAAGCACACCGAAGCACGAAGAAAGACAAACAGTTTTATTGTTTGGCTTTCGCCACGCGAGGGAACCGCGGAGCGGTGTGCGCCCGGGTCGCCTTCTTTTGCTTACTTTTCTTGGGCAGTGAATATGTCAAAGTCCAAGAAAAGTGAGTCCCCGTCGCGGACTGCGACTGTAAAACACGTGCGAAGGCACAAAGAATAATTTTGTTTGTTAGCGAGGAATGCTATGTACAACCCGCAACTGAACGCCCAAGGTGAGCTGATTCATTTGCTCACCACCGAAGGGCTGCCGCGTCGGATTTTGACGCAAATTTTGGATAAAGCCGCCGAGTTTGTGTCGGGGGGCGAGCTCGTCAATCAGAAGTTCGCCGATTTGGCTGGAACTTCAGTGTTTAATCTATTTTTCGAAAACTCAACGCGCACGCGTACGACATTTGAAATCGCGGCCAAACGTCTGTCGGCGGATGTGTCGAGTTTGAATATTCAAGCGTCCAGCACCGCCAAAGGCGAAACGCTGCTCGATACCATCCACAATATCGAAGCAATGGGCGCGAATTTGTTTGTGGTGCGTCATTCCGATTCGGGCGCGGCGCATTTGATCGCCAAGCACGTGAAGCCGGGCGTGGCGGTGGTGAATGCCGGTGACGGTCGTCATGCGCATCCAACGCAAGCGATGCTCGATATGTTCACGATTCGTCATTTCAAAGGAGATTTCACCAATTTGCGGATTGCGATTGTCGGCGATGTATTGCACTCACGCGTTGCCCGCTCGCAAATTCACGCCTTGTCAACCTTGGGCTGCCCGGATATTCGTGTGATTGCGCCGAAAACGCTGTTGCCAACCGGGATCGAGCAGCTGGGCGTGCATGTGTATCATGATATGGAAAGCGGCCTAAAAGACGTCGATGTGGTGGCGATGCTGCGTTTGCAAAATGAACGCATGGCGGGGGCGTATCTGCCGTCAACACAGGAATTCTTTAAGGTTTACGGCCTTACCCCTGAAAAATTGGCTTTTGCCAAACCCGATGCGATCGTATTGCATCCAGGCCCGATGAATCGCGGCGTGGAGATTGATTCGGCGGTCGCCGATGGCGATCAAGCGGTGATCTTGTCGCAAGTGACATTTGGTATCGCGGTGCGAATGGCGGTGCTCAGTATTGTGGCGGCCAATCAGCGGAGTTTGCTCTAATGAAAAATATTCTTCTTAAAAATGGCTGCTTGGTGGATCCGATTGCTGGCACTGAGCAAGTGGCTGATTTGTATCTCGCGGGTGGCAAAATTGCTGCGGTAGGTGCCGCTCCGGCGGGTTTTGCGGTGGATGAAACGATTGATGCGACGGGCTTAATCGTTGCGCCGGGTTTGGTCGACTTGGCAGCGCGCTTGCGCGAGCCTGGTTATGAGTACAAAGCCACACTGAAATCTGAAATGGCGGCGGCAGTAGCGGGCGGTGTGACTAGCGTGGTTTGTCCACCGGATACTGACCCTGCGCTCGATGAATCAGGTTTGGTGACCAATCTGCGCCAACGTGCGAAAAACCTTGATTTAGCGCGTTTGTACCCAGTTGGTGCTTTGACCGTTGGATTAAAAGGTAAAGAAATCACCGAAATGGCGATGCTTAAAGAAGCAGGCTGCGTCGCATTTTCGCAAGGCGATGTGCCGATTGCCGACTTGCAAGTGCTGTATCGCGCGATGCTCTACGCGGCGAATTTTGGTTTTGAGTTGCGCTTGCGCCCTGAAGAAGCGTCCTTGGTCAATGATGGTGTGGCTCACGATGGCCCGTACGCATCACGCCTTGGCTTAACGGGGATTCCAGTGATTGCTGAAACGATTGCGATTGCGCAAATCGTTCAATTGATGCGTGCTACAGGTTGCCGTGTGCATCTGGCGCGGATGTCGAGCGCGGCGGGCTTAGATATGGTTCGTGCCGCTAAAGCAGAAGGCTTGCCGCTGACGTGTGACGTGAGTATCAACCACATTCATCTGGCCGACATCGATATCGGTTTCTTTGATAGCCAATACCGCTTCGATCCGCCACTGCGCGCCGTTTCTGATCGCGATGCAATTGTGAAAGCGCTGAACGACGGTACGATAGATGCGATTTGCTCGGATCATTCACCAGTCGATGACGACGGTAAATTACTTCCTTTCGCACAAGCCGAACGCGGCGCGACGGGGTTGGAATTGCTGCTGCCATTGACGTTGAAATGGGCGAGTAGCCAGCAGATTAGCTTGCCGCAAGCCTTGGCGAAAATTACTTCAACACCGGCGAAAATGCTTGGGTTTGAAGCGGGTTTGTCGGTTGGCAATCGCGCTGACTTGGTGTTGTTTGACGCCAAAGCGCATTGGCAAGTGATTCCAGAACGCCTAAAAAGCCAAGGCAAAAACACACCATTTATCGGGCATGAAATGCTCGGTAAAGTGAAATACACCTTGGTGAAGGGTAAAGTGATTTTTGCTTGATGAATTAAAAAATGGCTGAATGTTCAGCCATTTTTTATTGATTTTTTGAGCTTTGATTTTTTGGTGGTGTTATGAATAAACCATTTACAATTATCTTAAACGGGGCATCTAGTTCAGGGAAGTCCAGTATTGCAAAAGAGTTGGTTCAATATATTCAAGGTCTTGTTTGGATTGCAAAAATCGATGATATACACGATATGTTACATTGCGAACAAGAATTAGAATCGTCAGAAGCCGTCGAGTGCTATGGGGTAATCGTTCAGCAATTTAATCATTTGTTAAATGGTTTTTCTAAAACTAACTATTCAATTATTGTTGATCAAGTTTTTGAGCAGCAAGTTTGGTTGGATGGGTGCTTGAAGGCTTTAGCTGAACGTGAGCCCATCTTAATTGGCGTACATTGCAATTTGGCTGAATTAGAAAAACGTGAACGTCTCAGAGGGGATAGGAAAATTGGCTTGGCTAACTGGCAGTCAACTCGTATTCATATTAATAAAAAATATGATATTGAAATTGACACTACGTATTTAACACCAGCGATTGCAGCCAAAGAAATAGCGATGCAGATTTCACAGCTACAAAAAGCTAATCACATCGAAGTGCTACATACTTAGTATAAATTGTAAATATTGAGAGCGAATTGCTTTTAACAATCCGCTCTAATTTAAAACAGTTATAAAGAATTGTTAATTGTCTTACCACCTGAAGAATTACTTCGGTAATGGCTGATCTTTCGGCCACAGTAACCATAGGCTGCCAGTCTGCTTCATTTTTCCTGCCAACTCTCCAGCAGCATCGCCAGTTCCCCAAAAGAAATCGGCTCGAACACTGCCACGTATCGCGCCGCCGGTGTCTTGTGCTGCGACTAAGCGGTGGATACCCCCATCATTATCGGGGCGAGTCGTTGCGATAAAGGCCATACTGCCTAGCGGTACCGTGTTTGGGTCAATCGCAATGCTGTAGGCGGCGGTGAGGGGGACGCCAAGCGAACCAATCGGGCCGTCTTTACTGGGTGGCAGCTTTTGGAAAAACACATAGCTTGGATTGCTGTTGAGTAATTCGTCGACGCGTTTCGGATTGGCTTGCGCCCATGCGCGTATGCTTTGCATTGAGACGTCGCTAGCTGGCATTAAACCTTGTTCGACTAGCCAACGACCGACAGGTTTATACGGGCGGCCATTTTGGTCTGCGTAGCCGAGGCGAATTTCTTGACTATTAGCGAGTTTCACGCGACCCGAGCCTTGGATTTGCAAAAATTGCACGTCCATCGGGTCGTTGAGCCATGCCAGTACCGGCGCGTTAACGCCGTTTTTGACGATTTCAGCGCGATCAGGAAAAGGCACGAGTTTGTTGCCAACGAGTTTACCGCGCAGACGTTTGCCTTTGAGTTCGGGGTAGACGCTATCGAGTGCGACGGTAATCATGTCCGATGGTGGACCATATACGGGTTGTGTTGATGTATTAGTCTTAGAGAGACTACCTGCATAGACTGGCTCGTAATACCCCGTTATCAAACCCGTTGTTGAATTGTCTGGATTTTGTAATTGATATGGCGTTAAACGCGTTTGCAAAAAATTACGAATCGCTGCGGTGTTGGCAGGAACGCTGGCTGCTTCTTGGCAGATCGGTGCCCAGACTGGATTTTTTTGTAATTTAACGCAGCCATTGCGCCAAGTTTGAAAGCCTTTGATCAGCTCATCTTGACCCCACAATGGGAGCTGCTGCCAAGTATTGGCAATATACTTGGGGGCAGCAGGTGCTGGGTTCGTTTCGCTGTTTGGCGTGACTGCAGCTGTTGTTTTGTTTGGTGCGCTAGGAGCCGTTCCGCAGGCGGTAAAAAAACCGGCCAGCAAGCTGGCCAGTGTGATGTGCTTCAATGTTGAAGCGATATTTCGTTGAGTCATTGAGTGTCCAAATACGGATTAAAAGCTTTATGGCAAGACGTCGAAGCCGCAGACAGTACGATTTGTACGGCTCGGGAAATCACGCAGCCAGAAAGCTTTTACCTTACTATTTAACTGTGTTCGGGCTTGGGGTCTATGCTTTGTTTAAACGCAGCTAAACCGGCTTTTTGCATTTCTAGTGTTTTGACTGTCATTTGCAGCATGCCAACTTGCATCGCTAGCCATTGCTCAACCGTTTTGCATTCGACGATTTTGCGGTCGATTTCTTCTTCAGTCAGAGGCGGCATAAAGGGATTGGTTCCGCCCGGTTTCATCATGCTGGCAAAAAAACCAAATGGATCATTCGGATTAAAATCACTCATCAATTGCCTCCTGTGCAAGTGCGGCCTCGACTGCGGCGAGTGCGGCCATGTTAATGATACGGCGAACAGACGCGGTTGGCGTCAAAATATGCACGGGTTTAGCTGCGCCCATCAAAATTGGCCCAATTGTTACGCCATCGACCGCGGTGGCTTTGAGCAGATTAAATGAAATATTGGCGGTGTCTAAGTTGGGCATCACCAGAATATTCGCTTCCCCTTTTAAGCGTGAGTTAGGGAAAATCTGCGCGCGTATCGCGCTAGACAGTGCCGCATCGCCGTGCATTTCGCCATCGATTTCTAGCTCCGGCGCTTGCTGGGTGACGATGTGCAAGGCATCTTGCATTTTAATCGCCGATGGGCTTTCGCTGGTACCAAAGCTGGAATGACTCAGTAGTGCCACTTTGGGCGCAATGCCAAATTTGCGCACGGCTTCGGCGGCCATCAAGGTGATTTCGGCGAGTTGCTCGGCCGTTGGATCTGCATTGACATAGGTATCGGTAATAAAAATATTCCCGGTATGCAGCAGCAAGATATTCATCGCTGCGGTCGTCGAAACGCCTGCTTTTAAGCCCAGTACGTTTTTGATATGCGCGAGATGGTTGTGGTATAGCCCATACGTGCCGCAAATCATTGCATCAGCTTCACCGCGTTTGACCATCAGCGCGCCAATTAGCGTTGTTTTACGGCGAACTTCGGCTTTGGCAAGGTCTTCGGACACGCCTTTGCGCTGCATGATGCTGTAATACAACTGCCAGTATTCGCGGTAGCGCGGATCATTTTCTGGATTACAGACTTCAAAATCAATACCGAGACGAATTCGTAAGCCGAGTTTTTCGATGCGGGCTTGAATGACATTCGGGCGTCCAATCAGAATCGGCTCACACAAGCGCATATCGAGAATTTCTTGGATGGCATGTAAAACGCGCTCATCTTCGCCTTCACAAAATACCACGCGTTTTTGTGCTTTTTTCGCCGCCATAAAGACGGGGCGCATAAAAAGACTGGATTTATATACAAATTGCGTCAGTTCTTCGACATAGGTCGCCCAATCTTCAATTGGCCGCGTCGCTACGCCGCTGTCCATTGCCGCCTTGGCGACTGCGGGGGCAATTTTGACGATAAGACGTGGATCGAACGGCGTAGGAATCAGGTATTCAGCACCAAAGGCGAGATTTTTACCGCTATACGCGTTGGCCACTACATCGGATAGCTCGGCGTGCGCGAGCTCGGCAATTGCATCCACTGCCGCGTGTTTCATCGCTTCATTAATTGTCGTTGCGCCAACATCGAGTGCTCCACGGAAAATAAAGGGAAAGCACAGTACGTTATTGACTTGATTTGGGTAATCTGAGCGACCGGTACAGATAATCGCATCCGGTCGAGCAGCGCGCGCTTCGGGTGGCGTGACTTCGGGATTGGGGTTGGCCAATGCTAAAATCAACGGCGATGCGGCCATCGTTTTGAGCATTTCCGCATCAATTGCGCCGGGGCCAGAAAGGCCTAAGAAAATGTCCGCGCCGACGAGTGCTTCAGCCGGAGTGCGGATGTTGGTTTCGCGGGCATAGCGTTGTTTGGTTTCATCGAGCGGCCCGCGCTCGGTGTGAATCACGCCTTTCGAGTCGCAAACGAAAATATTGCTTTTTTGTACACCCAGTGAAACAAGTAAGTCCAAGCACGCAATCGCCGCAGCGCCGGCACCGGAGGCAACGAGCTTGACGTCGCTGATATTCTTACCAAGTAATGACAAAGCATTTTTAACCGCGGCGCCGACGATGATGGCGGTGCCATGTTGGTCGTCGTGAAATACCGGAATTTTCATCCGTTCTCGCAGTTTCTTCTCGACGTAAAAACATTCCGGTGCCTTGATGTCTTCAAGATTGATACCGCCAAAGGTTGGCTCTAGCGATGCAATAATTTCGATCAGCTTATCGGGATCATTTTCGTTGATTTCGATATCAAAGACATCAATACCCGCGAATTTTTTGAACAGTACGCCTTTTCCTTCCATAACCGGTTTACCCGCCAAAGGCCCAATATTACCGAGCCCGAGTACAGCGGTGCCATTGGTCACGACGGCGACGAGATTGCCTCTGGAGGTGAGATTACGCGCCTCAGCCGGGTCAGCGACGATGGCATCACAAGCGGCGGCAACGCCGGGCGAGTAGGCGAGTGCTAAATCGCGTTGGCTAGCGAGGCCTTTGGTAGGAACAACCTGAATTTTGCCCGGCTTTGGGAAACGATGGTATTCAAGTGCTTTTTTGCGGAGTTCTTCGTCCATGACCTGCCCCTGAGTGCGTGTGATGTTGTGGTTTAATGCTGCTTGAATTCGCTGCAATGTCCTATCGGGGAATGTCCCAAGCTTTTGTTTGAATTATAGGTATCGCTTAGAACATTACTAAAAATAATGTCTTGACTCGGTGACTGTTTGAGTTTGCCTGCCGTATTGGTGCTGATTGTGGCTGATGGTGCGGCACAAAGTGTTGTGTCGTATTTGAAACCTGCCTCAAAGCAGCCAAATTTCAGCAGACCCTAAGGATGAAGCGTGTCTGTTATCGAGCTTAAAATAGCATAATGTCATCGGAGCTTTCTGTGCTGAGCCTTGCTTTTTCTGCCGCATTGGGTGATTGCTGGGTCAGATACAGTAAAGTCGCAATCACATGTGAAAACTCATCGTCTAGTGATAAGCCTTGGTCATAAATTTGGGTGGCTTCTTGTAGGCTGTGCGAAATCATGTCAAATAGGGCACCTTCTTGCGAGTCGGTTAGCCCTAAGTAGACCATTTTTTGCTCAAATTTATCCTGTAGTTCAGTAAATAATCGCATCGATGAACCCGCTTGCTGGCGGTATTCTTCTTCTAATTTTTGGATTGATTTTTGAATTAAGCCGATTGCATCTAAGGTGAGCGCTTGCTGCCCGCGAATTTGCTCTTCATTCAGAATACCATCAAAACGATTTTCGGCAGCCTCAACCAAGATAGCGATGTGATCGCGTAATCGTCCACATAATTCTGGCTGCTCAGTGGGCATTGCTTTGACTTGCAAGATAATTCGGGGGAAATTAATAATTAGTCGCTTACCCATTTCATAAATTCGCTGCGAATCTTGCGCCAAGGTTTGCAACATATGCTCTTCTAGTGGACTGCTACGACCGTTGCTATTGAGCGTAGTGAGTTGATTTTTGTGATGGATTTGTGCTGCGACTTGCAAATTAAATTGGCTAGCTGTTTGTACTAATGCGGCCAGTAAATCGGTTTTATTACTCGCTAGTGATGATTTTTTGAAGAAGTTAATTAAAGTACCGAGCTCTGCTGTATTGGAGATGGCTTGCAGCGCGGTATCCGTGGCGGTTTTGATTGAAGATTGTAAATGCTCAATTGCGTCGTAATGGCGTTTGAATACCGATAACTTTTGCTGCAATTCACCTGTTTCAAAAGGGTGTTTAATAAAATCATCGGCGCCAGCCTCATAGGCGGCGCTGTAAGCGGCGCGGTGGTCGTGCTGTGAAATACACAGCACATAGCAGTCTGCTTGCTGGGCTTTATACGCTTGGCAAATTTCATAGCCACTGATATCAGGTATATCGACATTAATCACCACAATGTCGGGTTGCAACTGCTTTAGCAAGGCCAGCGCAGCTATGCCTGTGTTGGCTTGGTGGATTTCATATCCATCGGAACAAGCTAAGCGCAGTTGCCTGCTAGAGTCATTATCGTGCTCAACAATCAAGAGTTGTAAAGGCATCGTTTTTCTTCCACTAAATTCAGCAAGCCAAGTGCAGATGCTACGCTTTGATTCGCCGCGAAAATTGCTTGAGCGTGCTGAAAAGCAAAGTTCAGCAGCGGCGAGGCATATCGGTATCGGCTTTCTTTATAGAGTATTTATAGATAAACGACAGCTTGGTGAAATCATTAATTAAAAATAGTACATTCCCATCGCTGTTTTGACCTTGTGCAACGTGAGTGCCGCGGTTTGCCGTGCTTTGGCTGAGCCGCATAGCAGCATCGATAGCACCGCATCAGGGTCTTGAGCGTATTCGGCTCGACGAGTGCGAATGGGGGCGATCAGCGCTTGTAGTACGTCATTTAAACGGGCTTTAATCACGCTATCTGCCAAGCCACCGTGTTGATATTGGGCTTTAAGTTCGTTCACGTGCTCGATATCGCTATCAAACGCATCTAAAAATGCAAACACGACATTGCCTTCGATTTGGCCTGGACTCGTTACGCTGAGGTGTTGTGCATCGGTGTACATCCGGTTCACGGCTGCGCTGATTTCGTCGCTGCTGGCCGATAAAGCGATGTGATTGCCTGCGGTACGGCTCATTTTACCTTTGCCGTCGATGCCGGGCAGCCGAGTGGTGTTGGATAAAAGCGCTTCGCATTCGTTAAGGATGTTCTCGCCGACCATGCGGTTAAAGCGACGCACGATTTCATTGGTTTGTTCAATCATTGGCAGTTGATCTTCGCCGACTGGAATCAATGTACCGCGTAGTGCCGTAATATCGGCGGCTTGGCTGACGGGGTAGCTTAAAAATCCGGCGGCAATATTGCGATCTTGGCCTTCATAACCCTTAGCACGTAATTCTGATTTCACTGTTGGGTTGCGTTCTAAGCGTGCTAGCGAGACTAAATTGAGCAAGTAAAACGAGAGCTCAGCCAGTTCGGGCACCATCGATTGAATCAGAATGGTTGATTTTTGTGGATTAATACCAACAGCAAGGTAATCAAGTGCAACGTCGAGCACCGCTTGGCGCACCGCGCGGTAGTCTCCTTGATGATCGGCAAGCGCTTGGGTGTCAGCCAATAAAATGAATGGATTGTGGCTTTCTTGTAATGTTAAACGTGTTTGTAGTGAACCAGCAAAATGGCCGAGATGTAAGGGGCCTGTGGTGCGATCACCAGTGACAATGATGCTCGGGCTAGTCGATATCGACATGAGATTGCTCCTAAATTGAGGAGCTGCCGGATGAGGGGAGGGCAAAAAACAAAAAACCTGTCACCGAATCCGGCAGCAGGTTTTGTATAGATACACAAACCCAGTGCCGCCTAAAGGCGCCACCAGTAATAAGAAATTACAGCAAGGGTTTGTTTGATCGAGTTCATCTTTTTATCATGTCAGGATAGTGGTCGTGGCGTCAAGCAAACTAAAGCTAGGAATAACCCTAATGATGAAAATGCTTGATGTATTGCTATCTAGGTCAATATTATCAATACCTTCATGGTAATACATCTGATTTATGTGAAAGCAGTCTGTATTTTCTGATATTCAGCGAGTGCTTGACTGAGCCGATTTGATAATTTGGGCGGATCACCAAGGCCAAATTCAGCCTGTAAGGCACTTTGATTGCTCTGAATATAGTCAATCGCGCGATCTAAATTGCTCAGTTGTTTTTGGAAAAAATTGCCGTTAGCGCTGAGCAATTTTGCCGCGGCGCTAAAGTGGCTGCTGAAATCGTTAATTGCCGTCGCTGCATTTGCAGGCTGTTGCGCCCACGTTTGTTCGAACTTTGCGACATCAAGCTTAGCCATTTGAGTCACGGGGTCAATTTCTAGTCCGAGTGCTGCTAATCCTTGTAGTCCTTGATTCGCGCCATGAAATGGATTGCTGATGCTGGCTTGCAGCGTGTGGCGCGCTGCTTGCGCGGCTTGGGTATTGCCAAGTAATTCGGGATCTTGGCTATCAGTATCGAACTCGCGTCGCCAACTATTGTATTGGTCTGCAAAGCGTTGTAACTGAGATTTGACAGTGGCAAAAGAGCTTGTCGCCGTGATTTCCCCTAATTGTTCTGCTGCTTGGCTTAACTGGCCTACGCCAGTTTGCATATCAGAGAGCGCGGCATATTGTGCCTTATACTCGACTGAGCGACGATTAATGTCGGTCATCATTTTGTAGGCCGACTCTGGATCACTGAGCGTCATATTACGACCGATTGCGGATAGTCCGGGTATGGTATCGACGCCAGCCACTCCTGTTAGCCCTGACTGACTGTTGATGTAGCCGCTGGCCAATTGGGCGATGTCAAAACTACTACCTGCTTTGGGATTGAGTAAGGGGCTGAGGGTATCCGTTTTGATGCTGGCTATATGCCCTGCAATCGATTTGGCAGAAAGATCCATGATGCACCTCTTAGGAAAATTGCTTAACTGAAAACTTCATCCAAAATAGCAAGCAAAATCAATACCATCTAGGTAAATATGCACGAAAATCGCTCCAGCGCGGCGGGAAACCAAACCTCAACAGACCTTAGGCTTATTTTAAGCTGCTCAGTGGTTTACGTAAAAGTCGATAGTAAGCAATAGGCATTTTTTTGGGATCAGTAGTTCGCATTACGCTACTGAATATTTGCCACTCGGTACCCGCCAGTTTTTGCTGCATTGTGGCAACTAAGCCTTGTGGGTTTTGGATAGCACAATATTTAATCAGCTCGGCACTGGTTGATTGCCGGTGTTGAGTCAGCCGCTGAAAAACCGCAGCTTCATCGGCCGTCCATTCGATATTGGGCAGTGATTTATTTTGCATGAGTGTGGCCTAGCGAATCATCGTGCTTCGTATTGGGGGGTGTGGATGTGGTTTCAAGTTGCACACGGACAGGGCTAGTCAGATCAAGGTGAACATCGCGTTGAGGGAAGGCGATGCAAATGCCATGTTTACGGAAACTCGCTTCAATCATAAAGCGTAAATCGCTCGCCACTTGTCGGCCAATAATGCCCGCGCCGATATCAATCCAGTAATACACGCCGAACGTCAGCGCATCAGCGGCAAAGTTCTCTAATAATATTTCTGGATTTTTATCTGCAACAATTTGGCCATGCCGTTTGACTTCTTCTTCTAGTAATTTGGCGACCAAGCGTAAATCACTGCCGTAAGCGACACCGACTTGAAAACCTTGCCGGATGATACTGGTGGTATAGCTCCAATTGGTGACATTTTGCTCTAGGAAAGTGCTATTCGGCACCAAGGTATCAATGCCATTGACGTCACGAACGACTGCTGCGCGAACGCTCATGTCGACAATCGTACCGCGAATTCCAGCCACTTCAATCGTGTCGCCAGGGCGAAATGGGCGCTCTAGTAGCATCATCAAACCACTAATTAGATTTTTGAGCAGCGTTTGCATACCAAAACCCAAGCCGATTGCAATCGCACCACCTAAGAAGGCAAATGCAGCCAGCGGGATTTGCACGATTAATAAAGAATTGATCAATAAGATAATAAAGGCGACCGAGAGCAGCCAGCGCTTGGCGATTCGGACGGAAATCTCAGCCCATTGGGTGTATTTCAGTATTAATCGTTCAATTAAATTGCTACTCAAAATACAGAGGGCAAAACCAACCGTAATCAGTAATAACGCAATACACACTTTACCAACGGTGACGCCGCGCGTGAGCGAGATATTTTGCCCATCAACCTGCACCGAATCATTCACGCTGAATAATTCATAGTTCCAAATAGCGGTTAACTTGCTTTGAATGAGGCCTTGCCAATAGTCGGAACGCATCGCAAGTGTTTTATCTTTCGGTGAGGCATCGCTGATCCAGCGCTGATATTTCTCACTTGAATGTCGAAAATCGGTGGCTGCATTCCGGTAAATTTGTTCCCGCTCTTGCCATGCTTGGATGACTTCGGCTGAGCTATTTCCGATTTTTTGTAATTGATCTAGCTGATCTTGTGCAATATTGGCTGATTTTTGGGCTGCATTTTGCATATCACGCAGGGTGACCAACCAGTCCTCTACTGCGGCATTCAAGCTTTGCACTTCCGTTTGCGAGTGATTATTCGCTAGTGCCTGCCGTTTTTTCCAAAATGTAATATCCAGCGTGTTGACCATCATCAGATCGGTGAGGATGCCTGTTTGAATCGCAAGCGTTTCCAGTTGATGCAATAGTATGGGTTCTTGTTGGTCTAAAGCTTGTAACTGCGCTTGCAACTGCTCGGGATGCTTGGTTTTAGGATTGTCGATTTTTGTTTGCAATGCCTCACGTTGCTGTTTGAGTGCGGCTAATTGACGGCGTAACTCTTGCTCACGATTGAGTTGCAGACTTTGTTGTTGTGTGTATTTTTGCTGCTGATCCTGCATGGCTTGCAGATTAGCATCGAGTAAGGCGGATTGTAATTTGGTTTGATCATTCCCAATTTGATTATTTAGTGTGAGGATTTGTTCACGACGTTCTTGTAAGCGGGCACGATTAAATTGCTGGCGCGCATCAATGCTGGCCAATGTGGCCAGCCAAGTCGCTACTTTACGCTGCGCGAGTGCCATTTTGCTGGCCAGTTGGCTGCGTTGGGTACTTTGCGGCGGTGCTTTTTCAAATTGACCTTGTACCAAGCGCAGCTCCGCTTGCGCTTGTTCTAATTCATCATGGATGGTATTGAGGTATGTTTCTTGTGCTTTGAGGCCGCTGCTCAGCACATTGATTTCTTGTTCGATAATTTGTCGTTCTTGTTGCAGTTGTACGCTATTGCTGGTGCGGCTGGCTGCTTGATTATTTGCGCGAGGGGCTTTGAGCGCATCGAGCCCTTCCAGTGCGGCGATGTGTTGTTGATAAGCATAGATCGACAGGGTGATCCAGAATCGATTCATGTCTCGGTCGGGTGCTTGGGGGTTGTTGTCTAGCTCGGTGAGTTGCTTTTGCGCTAATTCTAATCGCTGAATCAGCCGATCGCGTTCGTCATTGGGGGCAATCTCCGATTCAACTGCACTGGCTATCGTACTGGATTTGCCAAGCAATAAATCGACTTGCGAAGCAAAAGCGGTGCTAGCAAAAAAAAGGAGTAAACAAGCAAAAAGGCGCGCCATAGCGGATTTTATCGGTTGAGATTCGATTGCTGAATTTTAGCTGCTAGGCAACCTTATCTTGCAGAAAAAGCGGTTTGGTATTGGATTTCTGCGACTGATTGGAGCTGGTCGATGTGCGTAAGCAGAAATTTTTCGGCGAAAAGACGTTTGTTCTTGTATGGGTATATGGATGCAGCTAAGACAAAAAGCTGCATCCAAAGATATACCTATTATAGTGTTACAGCATGTTCCCGCGTAGCGTGGAAACGCAATTCGGGCCAACGTTCCATTGTTAAATCAAGGTTGACACGGCTAGTCGCTAAGTAGGCCAAGCTATTTGCTGCATCGCGCGCGAGATTATTCGTCAGATTTTTTTCGAAATCAGCGATTTTTTTCGCGTCATCACAAGACACCCAGCGTGCGGTGTAAATTGTGGTCGATTCAAACATGGCTTCTACACCGTATTCGTTCAGCAGCCTTGATGCGACAACTTCAAACTGCAATACCCCTACAGCTCCGAGAATTAGATCTCCGCCATTGAGTGGTTTGAATACCTGCACGGCACCTTCTTCGCCGAGCTGTTGCAAGCCTTTTTGCAATTGCTTAATTTTCAGCGGATTTTTGATTCGCACGATACGGAACATTTCTGGCGCAAAGTAGGGAATGCCGGTGAATGACAGCAATTCGCCTTCGGAGAACGAGTCGCCGATCTGGATATTGCCATGATTAGGCAAACCAATAATATCGCCAGCGTAAGCTTCTTCTACTTGCTCACGACCTTGTGCCATAAACGTCACTACCGAATTGGCGGCGATGTCGCGGTTCAGACGCAAATGTTTGAACTTCATTCCACGGGTAAATTCGCCCGAACATACGCGTAAAAAAGCAATACGGTCGCGGTGTTTTGGATCCATATTGGCTTGGATTTTGAAGACAAAGGCCGAGAATTTTTCTTCGGTTGGTGATACCGCGCGTTGGATCGCAGCACTGTCTGAGGGCTGTGGCGCCCAATCAACCAAGGCATTCAAGATTTCGCGAATGCCGAAGTTATTAATCGCCGAGCCGAAAAATACCGGTGTGAGTGTGCCATCAAGGAATTCGTCGAGTACGAAGGGATGCGAAGCACCGCGAACCAACTCGAGTTCCATGCGGGTTTGGTCGATTTCCAGCGGGAATAATTCATCCAGACGTGGGTTATCAATCCCTTTGATGATTTCGACTTCGTCGAGCGGGCCTTTGCCCGGCGTGAAGATAATCACTTCATCTTTGAGGATGTGATACACACCACGGAAGGTTTTACCCATTCCCACCGGCCACGTAATCGGCGCGCAGCGGATTTCGAGTACGCTTTCGACTTCGTCGAGCAGCTCCAGCGAATCTCGTACTTCACGGTCGTACTTGTTCATGAAGGTGATGATTGGCGTGTGGCGCATGCGGCAGACGTTGAGTAGCTTGATCGTTTGCGCTTCTACACCCTTGGCCGCGTCAATCACCATCAAGGCCGAGTCGACCGCGGTCAACACGCGGTAAGTGTCTTCCGAGAAGTCTTGGTGACCTGGGGTGTCCAGTAGATTGACGACGTGATCGCGGTAATCAAACTGCATCACCGATGAAGCAACCGAAATACCCCGTTGCTTTTCGATGTCCATCCAGTCCGAGGTGGCGAACTTACCGCCTTTTTTACCTTTTACCGTACCAGCAGCTTGAATCGTGCCTGAAAAATAGAGCAGTTTTTCAGTGAGGGTGGTTTTACCCGCGTCGGGGTGGGAGACGATGGCGAAAGTACGGCGGCGCGCCACTTCACTGATGATATCCGGCATGGTATTGATGTCAAAGGGGAAAAACACTCAATTCTACGCGATTGTCGCGCGAAGCAAAACCATAAACGCTATTACGAATAGACTGAGTGAATTGCCGATTGGTCAAAACAGCGCGCTTTTAATTTAAGCACCATCAAGAGCGTTGCTTTCGCAGGGGAGTAATACAGTAAAGATAGCTCCGCCTTCCGGGTGATTCTCGGCCACAATTTGCCCTTGATGATCATTGATAATCTGGCGGCTAATCGCGAGTCCTAGTCCTGTACCGCCACCGTTGCGGATGCGGGTACTTTGAATGAATTTATCAAAGATATACTCGAGTTCTTCCTCTGGAATGCCGGGGCCGTAATCGCGTACGCTGATGCCAATTGCAGCTTGGCCATCTTTGAGTTTGGCTGAGTTGATAAAGTGAATATCAATCATACCGCCAACTGGGCTGAATTTAATTGCGTTTGATAATAAGTTCACTAGTACTTGAGTTAAGCGGGCTTTGTCAAAATTTGCGCTTGATTCAAATTCGGGTTCTTGAATGTTTAATTGTAATTGCTTGCTATTAATGAGTGAACTGATTTCATTACATGCCAAGCGGGCAACTTGCTGCAAACTATAACTGGCTTTGTCATATGTCATTTTATTGGCTTCTAGCCGTGACATATCGAGTAAATCGTTGAGCAATACTAATAATCGTTTTCCAGAGGCATTAATGCGTTCGTAATAGCGGTATAAATTAACATTTTCTGCAATCTCCTGATTTTGGGTCTTGCCTAAACCCATTTCAGAAAATGATAGAATTGCATGCATCGGCGTGCGCAATTCATGCGACATATTGGCAAGGAATGATGATTTTGCGTAATTCGCACTTTCAGCCGCTTCTTTGGCTTCGACTAAATGTGCTTCAATTTTTTTGAGTACCGTAATGTCGGTAAAGAAAGCATAGGCGTGTTCAATTGAATGTTGATCATCCAGCACTACACCACTATTAACCAAGAATGGATGACTTTTTCCGTCGACATTATTTAACTCTAAATCGATAGGGGCTTGTGGTTTGTCAATCAATTCAGACAGATTGCTTGGAAAAATCCGCGCCGCATTATCTGGCCAGAGCTCTTCTGGGCGGCGGCCAATTAGATTTTCGCGGGTAAAGCCCAGAAGGCGGGTAAATGAGCGGTTGACATCGCAAATACGCAGCCCCGCATCAATGAGTAAAAAGCCATCCGCTGTTTGATCAATAATCGTGCGATTTAGGCGCTCAGATTGGCGTAGTGCTTGTGCTGCAATCCGCTGAGATGTGATGTCTTCAATCACTGCAATCAGGCCTTTTGACATATCGCCGGGGACTAGGGCTTTGGCATAGATCATTGCCCAAAATGGTGAATGATCGCGGCGATAAAGCTCTGCTTCTCCTCGGTACACGCCACCGCTGGCAATTTTGCTCCAAATGATTTGGCTGGTTTCACTAAATCGTTCGGTAGATGAGAAAATTTGGTGTGTGGGTAAACCAATAATATCGCTCGCGGCGTAAGCAAACAGTAGTTCAAAAGCGGGGTTGACGAGCCGAATTACGCCACGCATGGATAGCATAATCGCGAGTGGGCTGGCATCTAGCACCGTGCGTATTTCGGCGGTACGTTCCATGACCATTTCTTGTAGATGGTCGCGATGGCGGCGCAATTCTTGCTCAGCTTCACGACGAGAGGAAATGTCTCGCGCCGTACAGCAAATATAAAACTGATTTTGAAATTGAATTCGAGATAATGAAATTTCAATCGGAATGATTTTACCCAAAGCGTTTTTGAGCAAACCTTCAAAACTAGTTGGCTTGTTTTCTTGTAATTGTAGTAAGAGTTTTTGCCATTCATCTGATGTAATTTCAGTGAATAAATCGGTGAAACTGAGTTGATCGATTTCTTCTGTCTCATAGGCAGATTGTTTGACCATGCTTTTATTTACATAAGTGATCTTGCCTGTTTCATCACACCATAGCGTCATATCAGGTGATTCATCGACAGTAAATTGAGTCAAATGCAGACGCGCTTCTGTTTCTTCGGCACGCTTAATTTGCCGCATTAATATAAATGTTAGAATCGAAATGACTAACATCAGTGCGGCAGCGAGCGCAATTCGGACATGGGTTTGTGATTTAAATGACGCGAGAATTGAATCAACATCGTACGACAAGCGAATAATCAGTGGGTTATCACTTTGATTAACAATAAAAGTAACTAGCTTTTCACCATTTTCATTTTGAATAAAAGTACTGCTGCGTTTTAAACGGAGCTGCTCAAAAAATAATGGGTCATTATTGCGAACATTTAAGCCCAATTTGCTTTCATTAAATGGATAATTGACTAGGATAATCCCATCGCTGCGCAATAACTCAACCTTCATTCCTTGTGGGAGTTGTAGCGAGTCATAAAATTTTAGGAAGTAAGTGGGCTCCATCCCCGATAGGACTACCCCACCAAATTCGCCATTTGGTAAATTGATCCTACGGGTGATCGGGAGTAACCATTTACCATCGGTACGAGAAAGAATCGGTTCATTGATGTATTGTCGTGTTGAATCAAAATCTCGGTGATAGGCGAAATAACTACGGTCTGATAGTGAGACTTTGCGAACAGGGTATTCCAATCCGTGGCTATGAAGTACGCCATTGGGGGCTATTGTAATAATGCCGCGAATTTGCGGGGTTAAACGCACTTTATCTTTGAGCAGCAAGTGCATCACATATTCATCAGATTTTTCTACACCACCTTGGCGCTCAATGTCTTCGATGATGTTTTGCATTGCTTGTTCGGTTGAGACATACGCGCGAGTGGCGTTCTCATCTAAAGAGCGAGCCAGAGACAGATTGTATTTTTCTGCCTCTTGCATCGTTTGATGGTAGTCGCGGATGGTGATCCAAGTTAAGGTCAGTAGCACGAGTAGTACGGTGACGCCATAGAAAGCCAATAAACCAATACGCAATACGCGAAGTGTATTGTGATTGGTTTTTTTGGCTAATTGCTTTGGACGTAACAACTTCAGCATGCTGTTTATTTGGCCTCTAATTCTTCCCAGCGTTCCATTTTTTCGAGGAGCAAGGTATCGATTTCGTCGATTCTAGCCTGCATTGCTTTGGCTTTATCAGCAGAATCACGATAAATCGCCGAATCAAGCAAAGATTGTTGCAATTGTGCTTGTTCTTGCTCTAATTGGGCAATTACTTTGGGTAGATTTTCTAATTCTCGCGTTTCATTAAAGCTTAGTTTGTTTTTTTGCGGTTTTACTCGTTCAACAGGCTTGCTGTCCTTGGTGGGGGCGGTTTTGCTGGGTTCTGCGCGGCTGGCTAGCATCCGGTCTTTCGCTTCAATCCAATCTTGATAACCGCCGACGTTTTCGATGATTTGTCCATTGGGTTCAAAGACGATGGTTTGTGTTACCACATTATCCAAAAAAGCTCGGTCATGGCTTACTAAGAACACCGTACCTTGATACTCATCGAGCAATTGTTCTAGCAATTCGAGCGTATCAATATCGAGATCATTCGTTGGCTCGTCAAGCACCAAGACGTTGGCTGGACGGGTAAACAGTCGGGCGAGCAGTAAGCGATTGCGCTCACCACCTGATAGTGATTTGACTGGGCTGCGTGCGCGTTCGGCAGGGAACAAAAATTGTTCCAAATAGCCCATGATATGTTTGCGCTGGCCGCCGATCTCGACAAAGTCGTCGCCTTGACTAACCGAGTCAGCCACTGATTTTTCTTCATCCAGTTGCTCACGAAATTGGTCAAAGTAGGCCACTTGAATTTTAGTACCTGCTTTGACTGTGCCTGTATCGGGCTCCAGTTCGCCTAAAATCATTTTCAGCAGCGTGGTTTTTCCGGCACCATTCGGTCCGATTAAACCGATTTTATCGCCACGTAAAATACGCGTGCTGAAGTTTTTAATCAGCACTTTGTCACCGTAAGCTTTGCTGACGTTCTCGAGTTCCGCCACAATTTTACCGCTACGATCACCAGAATCGACTTGAAACTCGACTTTTCCCAGTCGCTCACGGCGCTCCGAGCGTTCGCGGCGTAATTGTTCAAGGCGACGAACCCGGCCTTCGTTGCGGGTGCGGCGGGCTTTGATGCCTTGACGAATCCATACTTCTTCTGCGGCCAGATCTTTATCGAATTTTTTATTGTTGACTTCTTCTTGGGCAATCAGTTCTTCTTTTTTTGCTTCATAAGCGGCAAAGTTGCCAGTGAAGCTGGTGATATTGCCACGATCAAGTTCAATAATCCGATTGCTAACGTTATCCAAAAAACGTCGATCATGCGTAATAAACAAAACGCTGCCAGCGAAGGCTTTTAACATACTTTCTAGCCATTCAATCGCGCTAACGTCTAAATGATTGGTGGGTTCATCCAGCAGTAGCACTTGTGGCTCAGTGACTAAGGCGCGCGCGATGGCAACGCGTTTTTTCCAGCCACCTGATAAAGCAGAGATCAGCGTGTCCGCTGGCAAGCTAAGCTGCGACATGGTGGTTGAGATCAATGAATCAAGACGCCAGCCATCTTGGCTTTCTAGTTCATGCTGGATCTCGGTCAGACGATCTAGACTCTCTTGGGTGTCATCAAGGTGGTCGAGTGCATTGTGGTAATCGAGCAAAATTTGGCGAATATTGCCAAGACCTTCGGCGACGGCTTCAAACACCGTATGTTCTGGATTGAGCATTGGCTCTTGTGGAACAAAAGCCATTTTAGCGTTGTCTACAAAACGAATTGTGCCTTCGTCCAGCTTTTGCACACCGGCAATTGCTTTCAGTAAAGACGACTTGCCTGCGCCATTACGGCCAATCAAACCCACTCGTTCTCCTGGCTCTAACACCAAGGCTGCGCCGTCGAGCAGCGGCCAGTGACCAAAGGCGAGGTGGGCATTTTCAACCAGTAACAAAGGCATAACAGACTCTTTAATTTGCAATTTAAGCCGCGATTATACGGGTGTGTTGGGTATTGAGCACGTTAGCGATTAGAATCATGACCATCTCATACGGAGCCGCAGGATGAAACAGATCGCCCTGTGCCTTATTTTTGCGTGTATTTCCGCCATTTCTTGGGCGAAGAAACCGAGCGCAAAACCAGTCAAAATCGATGCCGCACAAGCAAAAAGCACCCATCCTGCGCTGAAAGCCAGCAGTGCTTTAGCCGAAGCGGGCGAATTCGATACAGAAAATCCACCGCACCGAATTCGGGTACTGGTGGGCTTAGGTGCGTCGACCTATTTTTTAAAAGATGGTCGTCCGCATGGTCTTGAGTATGCTTTGCTTAGCGGGCTTGAGTCAGAACTCAACCGCAATCGTGCGAAGGGATTACCGCCGATTCGATTGCAATTTATCCCGATTGAGTCGGGTGAGCTGATTCCCGCTTTATTGGCGGGCAAGGGTGACATTGCCGCCGGTTTGATGCCTTTGACTGAGGGCGCACGCTCGATTGTGTCATTCTCTGAACCCTATGCATTCGATCAGTGGTGTCTGGTTGGCCCCAAAGAGGGCACAATCCGTCGTTTGGAGGATCTGGCCGAGCAGCCATTGGTGCTGAGTTCCGCCAGCATGGGGCGGCGTTTACTGGACGCTCATCCTGATCTGAAAATCACTTTGGAAGAGCCGCCACTTGGTAGCTCTGTCGAAACGCAGTTGGCTGAGATCAATTCTGGTCAAGCCAATTACACCTTGGCGAGTAAAACGATTTTAAATCTATGGGCACCGCGGTTTAAGTCTCTGCAAATTGGCAGTTGTCTGAATGAAAAAGTGCCATTAACGTGGGCGGTTCGCCCAAGCGATGAGGGATTGTTGACGCTGATTAATCGCTATGTGGCAAGTAAAAAAATGCCGATGGAAAAGGCGATCAGCCTGACGCAACGCTACTTAGCGCAAGACGCGAAAGCAGCACGTTCTGAAGCGATTGCACCGTTGGATAAGTTGGGATTTTTTGTGCCGATGTTTCAATCGATTGCCGCGGCTAATAATTTGGACTGGATGTTGCTTGCTGCGATAGGGCAAAAAGAATCAAAGTTAAATCCTGTAGTTCGTAAAAATGGCCCAACAGGGGTGATGCAAATTAATCCCTCAACGGCGCGCGCGATGGGGGTGAGCGATCCGCATGGCAACGAAGGTAATATCACCGCTGCGGCGAAATATTTAGCGTACTTAAGAAAAATGTACAGTCAACAGGGCATCACTGAAGACAATCAACTTTATTTTATGATTGCCGCCTACAACGCCGGAGAAGGGCGTTTACAGCAGATTCGGAGTCGGGCGAAAGCACAGGGATTAGATCCGAATGTATGGGTTGGGAATGTAGAAAAAGTAGCGTTAAATCATGTGAGTAAAGGCATGGTTGATTATGTGTCGACGGTGAATCGGTTTTACTTGGCTTATCAATCGGCGGAGAAAACCGCGGCGAAACGGGCAAGTGGCGTGAGCGCAAAAAAATAGCGTTTAGTGGTTTGAAAGCCATTAGGGGTATATCATTGTAGGCATATTACTGTAACGCGCATGTGTTAATACATGGGTGGTGTATTTTTGGCTTCTTAGAGTTCTTGTGTAAACATGTATCTTTTCGCTGCAAAATAATTGATTTCATTTCAGGATTTACTGTTTTTTATCATGTTAAAGCGGGCTTGACCCGCGTATTGTTGGCCTAAGTTTTTTTTGCCATTGATTGGAGATTTAAAGTATGCAATGCGGTACAAAAATTGTAGCAACTCTCGGCCCAGCGTCGAATGATCCAGCGGTGCTCGAAAGCCTGATTGCTGCCGGTGTGAATACGGTACGTTTGAATTTTTCACATGGTACCGCGCAAGATCATACCGATCGCGCCGCTTTGGTTCGCTCAATTGCCGCCAAATTAGGCAAATCGGTTGCGGTGTTGGCTGACTTGCAAGGACCGAAAATCCGTGTTGGCAAGTTTGAAAAAAACAAAATCGAATTGAAAAAAGGCGCCAAATTTATTTTGGACGCGGAATGCGAATTGGGTAACCAAGACACTGTGGGTCTGGATTACAAAGAATTGCCAAACGATGTTGAGCCAGGCGTTGAGTTGTTGCTTGATGACGGCAAAATTCAATTGATCGTTGATTCTGTCGTTGGCGCGAAAGTGTTCACGACGGTGACGATGGGTGGCGTACTGTCGAACAATAAAGGTATCAATCGTAAAGGTGGCGGTTTGACGGCGCCGGCGTTGACTGCCAAAGACATGGAAGACATTAAAACGGCAGCGGCATTGCAAGCCGATTACATCGCCGTATCATTCCCGAAATCAGCTGCTGATATGTATATGGCACGCACTTTATTGCGCGCTGCGGGTGGTCACGGCGGTTTGATTGCCAAGATTGAACGCACTGAAGCGATTGCTAATTTGGAAGAAATTCTCGCGGCTTCCGAAGGCATCATGGTGGCACGTGGTGACTTGGCGGTTGAAGTCGGTGATGCCACTGTGCCTGCATTGCAAAAGCGCATGATCAAAATGGCGCGCAAAATGCACAAATTGACCATCACTGCGACGCAAATGATGGAATCAATGATCGAAAGCCCAGTGCCAACGCGCGCAGAAGTTTCCGATTGTGCCAATGCGGTATTGGATGGTACTGATGCGGTAATGTTGTCTGCTGAATCTGCAGCAGGTAAATACCCACTCGAAGCAGTACAAGCCATGGCACGTACTTGCCTAGAAGCTGAGCGCTCTGGCGAAAGCAAGGTAGAAGCTGAATTTGATAAAGTGACTGACTTTACCAAAATCGACGAAGCTGTGGCGATGTCAGCCCTGTATGCCGCTAGCAAATTGCCAATCAAAGCGATTGTGTGCATTTCACATTCTGGCGCTTCAGCGTTGTGGTTGTCTCGCTATAACACTGGTGTACCTATCTATGTGTTTACGCAAGAACTCAATACCTATCGCAAATTGGCCTTGTTCCGTCACGTTCGTCCAATTTTGATTGATGCCAAAATCGGCGCTGATCGTGAAGAGCAATTGGCGTACGCACAACTTGAACTATTGCGCGCTGGTGTGGTTGTTCCTGGTGACAAATTAGTTGTAACCTTGGGCGTACATAAAGCTGCGGTTGGTTCTGGTGCCAATACCATGCGTATTGTTCAAGTCGGCACGGCTTCGCGTTAATCGCTGACTGTATTGTGACTGCAACCGGCCTACGGGCCGGTTTTTTGTTTTTTACGTGCTTAAATCATTGAAATCTTACGTCGGTCATGCAAAGCAAGCTTGAATCGACGCAGGACTTTACTGATCGGACTACACTGATTTTTTAAAAAGGAAGCCTCCATGACGCAAGAACTCATTCGTCTTTCCAAACGTATGGTCGAGTTGGGCTTATGTTCGCGCCGTGAGGCTGATGAATTGATTGAACTGGGTCGGGTGACGGTAGATGGTCAGGTCGTTGATCAATTAGGCAGTCGGGTGACGGCGGAGCAAAAAATTGCGATTACTGCCGTGAAAATGACGGCGTATAAGCAACCAGACCGAATCACTTTGTTGCTCAATAAGCCGGTTGGCTTTGCGGCTTGGCCTGAGGCAGCCGGGAAACCATGGCTTGACTTACTCAATAGCGAGCATCGCGATGCGCAAGATAAAACGGGCTTTGCCTTACTGAAAAAACACTTGCCGCATTTTCAGGTACCGTGTGGTTTGGATACTGAAGCGAGCGGTTTATTGGTTTTGACGCAAGATAGTCGTTTGGCGCGCACTTTGGCGACGGAAAATGAGCAAGAATTTTTGTTATGGTTTACAGGTGAACTGAGCGCTGAGGCGCTCAAGCAAATGAATAGTCGCACTAAATTTGATGGACAGCCGCTTAAACCCTACAAAGTTACGCGGCAAAGTGATCAGCAATTGCGGGTGGTGCTGCGTGCGGGCGCGCCTGAGTTTTTACCGGCCTTGTGCGAATTAGTTGGCATTCATCTGCAGGCTTGCAAACGGATTCGAATTGGCCGCATTGCACTAGCGAGTTTGCCGGAGAGTCAGTGGCGTTTTTTGCAAGGAAATGAACGATTCTAGGTTGGGTATTGCTTTATTGGCAATAATTTATAAGCCTCCAAAGGTAATACACCTTATTTTTTGTATTGC
This sequence comes from Deefgea chitinilytica, assembly GCF_016881405.1. Taxonomy (GTDB): domain Bacteria; phylum Pseudomonadota; class Gammaproteobacteria; order Burkholderiales; family Chitinibacteraceae; genus Deefgea; species Deefgea chitinilytica. The sequence continues at coordinate 202,197 of NZ_WOFE01000002.1, read as the reverse complement.
AAATGGGTGATCAGTATGCGAAATGATCTATGCCAGCTGCTTTTGGGGGCTTGCTTATGGGGGCTGTTGTCACCTGCCTATAGTGTGGATACGCTCAGGCTCACGGTCGGTGATTGGTCACCTTATATTGAAAATACGCCGCCTGGCTTTGGCGATTTAAGTCAAATTGTGCAAGAAGCATTTGCTCAAGTTGGGGTGCAAACCCAATTTCAATTTGAGCCATGGAAGCGTGTTGAACATGGTTTAGATACTCATCATTATTTTTCTTTTGGCTATATCAAGACCACGGATCGACTGCAACGTTGGCATTATTCTGATTCGATTTTACGCAGCCGTTCGATTCTGATCGGCACTCAGCAGCATCGAGATTTTGCCTGGAAGAATTGGGAAGACCTGCTTCAGTATCGTTTGGGTATTACCCAAGCATATAGCTATGGCGAAACATTTGAGCAATACAAGACCAAGCTCAAAACGGTGGCCTCTTATAACGATGTGATCAGTTTAAAAGCACTGTTGCACGGCCGAGTTGATTTTGTATTGATGGATTCACGGGTTGCTACCGCTTTGATTGCACAAAATTTTAATAAGCAGGAGCGCGCGGAGTTTGTTTTGCTCCACGCGACTGAAGTGGCTGCGGGTGAATTGCATTTTGTTTGCGCGATTAAAAATCCACAATGTGCTACAAGGATTGAGCAGTTTAACCAAGGCTTAGCGAAATTGGCCGCAAGTGGTCGATTAAAGCAATTACGGGCAATCGATTAGCGCTTATTTATTTTCCAACATATTACGAATCACCCGATTAAAGGGCGCAATCCATTCGGCAGCAAATTGCCGATCAGATGCGTTGATTTCTGCAATTGCTCGTAACATCGAGCGCTGCTGACCACGGTGGCTGTGTTTGAGCAAAATGGCATCAAATGCATCAATAATGGCTAAAATTTTCGCGCCATCGACAATCTCATGGTGGCTTAACTGATTCGGGTAACCGCTGCCGTTAGGTTTTTCATGGTGTTGCATCACCATAATGGCAGCCTCTTGCCAGCCGACCATTCGTGCAGCTAATCCTGCGCCCCATTGTGGGTGTAGCTTCAGTTTCTCCCTTGCCTCTAGGCTCAGTTGTTCAACTTGCAGCCACGACGATTCTGGCAAAAACATCATTCCTAGATCATGTAAATAGACGGCTGCTTCTAACTGAGCGGGGTCGACTCGGCTGCCGGCTTCCTTATTGGTTTCAAGGGCAAGTTCTAAATTGCGTGCCGTGCGGCCTTGGAATAAAGGCGAGCGGGCTTCTAGTTGCAGTGCTAATTGATGAAAAAAATTCAGGTCTTCATGGCGCTCGGCGATATTGCGGACCGCAAGGCTTGCGTTGCGTTGTGGCAATACACTGAGGCCAGGACGAAAGCCTGTTACATTTTCAATTAGACGTATTGCGCTAGAGTCTATATTTTCTAATGGCTGTGCAGCAATACCTTCTAGGCCTAGTGCTAAAGCAGGTAAGGCTAGCGCGGCAGCAGACTCATTTTCGCTTAACAACTCTATCGTTTGTTCGAGTCGGTCTAGTGTCAGTAAGATGACTTCTGCCAACAGATCGCTAAACGGTAATTCGCCAGTACGCATGCGCCCAAGTAGCGTTTCTACGCCGTGAACCAGTGGAATCACAAACGGCAGGCGACATAAGCCCGCATCGCCTTTGATGTTATGAAATAAACGAAACAGTAAGGTGATGCGGCTTAAATCTTGTGGCGTTTGTTTGAGTTCAGCGAGTAAATTTTCGATTTTGGGTGCGGTATCGACTAAACCATCACGAAAATCAGTGAATGCATTCCAATCGATGACTTGTGGATTTTCGAGCTCGGTATTTTCCGCCATGCTGATTTGACCTTTTATTTGCAATCGCCAAGCCGTTTGGCACGGCCGCGTAGCGTCATGCTGTGCTGTTCGGACTGGATGAGATGTTCAAATTGATAGGCATCACGTGCCGCATTGAACGTGATGATACTTTGCATCTTACTCGGATGTGGCTGATGGCAAACCATATTCATCTTGACCACATTGCCACTGTCACTAATTTGCGGTTTATCGCATTGCTGTGCTGATTTTTGTCCCATTTGATGCCAATTCGAAAGCTGCTCTTGGTTGATGCAAAACGTATTACTGATTGTTCCCGCAGATAGATTCACTTTCATCCCAGATTGCTGCATTTGCTTGAATGCTTCAGGCGGCATTTTTTGAAACATTGCTTTTTGTTCGGCAGGAATCTCGCTAGTGCTTTCCCATAAGCCCAGTTGCGGGGTGAGCGCAGCGTAGCTTGTGTTCCAGCTCAATGAACCGATGATGGCTAGTAGGGATAGGTAGGTTTTCAGCATCATCGTCTCCAAAGTGGATGAAATTAGTTTTGTTTATAGTTTTTGTTTTTTGCTTAAAGCGATAGATAATGGTCTTTTTTTCGCCAAGAGGTCATGTTGATGTACGAAGGAGAAGCATTGAGTTTGTTGCAAACTCGCGTCTTAGGCGTATTAATTGAAAAACAGCACACTGTTCCAGATTCCTACCCTTTAACTTTGAATAGTTTAGTTACGGGATGCAATCAAAAGTCGAGTCGAGATCCGGTGCTGGAAGCCTCAGAGGGCGATGTGGCGGCGGCCATTGATCAATTGCGCGCATTGAATATGGTGAATGAAGTCAGTGGCGGCCGCGTGCCGCGCTACGAGCATTTACTGGGGCGTGCTTTACAAATTCCGAGTCAGTCTGTGGCTTTATTGGCTGTTTTGATGTTGCGTGGTCCGCAAACGGCAGGGGAGTTACGTCTCAATTGTGAGCGTTTACACCGGTTTGCTGATATTTCTGCTGTAGAGGGCTTTTTGGAAGAGTTGGCAGGGCGTGAACCAGGTGCTTTGGTCGCACAACTGCCCAAGCAAGCAGGCGCGCGTGAATGTCGTTGGGCACACTTACTCTCAGGTGAAGTGCCATCGATCTCTAGTGAATTACCAAATAGGACTTTGCTTGAGAGAGTGGATCAATTAGAGCTGGAAGTGGTTCAGTTAAAGCAACAATTGGCATTGCTTTGCGCCGCAAACCCACAGAACAGCTAGAGCTGAGTGAAATAAAGTGTAAAAAATGCCGATTAGCTTCTTTTTGTCGGAAATTGGCAAATAAAGCTTGCCAGCAGCAGCGTAGTCAGACATGATACGTGCTGCAGGATCTTCAAGTAGTGGATGTGTGTGATGTAGTGGCCTTGCCGTACCGCAGTGCTTCATTTCCCTTGATTTTCGTGCTTTAAATTTTTTTTTTAGGGAAATACAAAATGGCTCAAGGTACAGTTAAGTGGTTCAACGATTCTAAAGGCTTCGGCTTCATCACTCCAGATGAAGGCGGCGAAGATTTGTTTGCTCACTTTTCTCAAATCAACACTCCAGGCTTCAAAACTCTCGCAGAAGGCCAAAAAGTGTCTTTTGACGTGACTACTGGTCCTAAAGGCAAACAAGCTTCTAACATCCAACCAGCTTAATTTAGCTCGGTCTGTTGATGTAGAAAAAACCCAGCGAGCTGGGTTTTTTTACGTCCTTAGCAAATGAATTGATTTATTGGTTATCAGGATTTTTGCCGCGAATGCCGTGGTAAAACTGTTGAATTTCTTGCATATCCTGAGCGATATCACCAGTAGGATAAAAGACCTTCCCGCAGCCACCTGTTTTGCTAGCGAAGTCCAGATAGCCAAGGACGATTGGTACTTTAGCTTGTAAAGCGATGTAATAAAAACCTGTTTTCCATTGCGCCACTTTTTTGCGAGTTCCCTCGGGCGGCACGGCGACAATCAATTGCTCGCTGTGTTGATAGACTTCAGCAATTTGCTCGACTAAGGAATTTGACTTTCTTCGGTCAACTGCAATCCCGCCCAGCCAACGTGCTATTGGTCCTAGCGGGCCTCGAAACAGCGTATGCTTTCCCATCCAATAGACTTTTTTGCCGCCAAGAAAGCAAATGGCCAAGCCAACTGGGAAATCCCAGTTGCTGGTATGTGGCGCAGCAATCAGTACATATTTATTGATGGCTGGAAAATCACCGACGACCTTCCAGCCAATCAGCTTAAAGAATATTCTCGAAACACCGGGCATCACATCGCGGATAATCGGTGTATCAAAGATGGTGCGCTGCATTATTTATTCAGACCGGCTTGAATGAGCTCAGCCACCAGATCATTGACTGAAATCTCACGTGCCGTGCAGGCTTCGTGCAATTGCTTGATCAGATCTTGATTTAGTTTGCAAGCAAATGGCACGAGTCCCTTTGCTTGGTCGAGTTTACGTTGTTCTTTTTTGTCGAGCACTGTGCCCGCCGCGTGGCCAAAACGGGCAGGGGCATTTGCTGCGCTCAAGTCGTTATGGAGCTTTTCGGCTTTGCGTTTCTCTAATTCATATTTCTTCATTGGCATGATTGTTTCCTTTTTAAGCGCGCTTATTATAAAGGTTTGCGGGTGTTCTATCGCTGACTATTTATCTTTGGACTGCTTTGGCGGGTGTTTTCTAGTATTAATACGTAGTAAAGTCAGTTTGCGGTGAGAAAAACTGAGCATAGACAACGTTTTTGCCCAAGGTTCTTGTTACAATCATAAGCTGATACAAATTTATTCCCCCTTACGGAGAAAACGCATGGCTAAGCTGTTTATTGAAGACCTCGATCTGGCTGGTAAACGTGTCCTGATTCGCGTTGACTTTAACGTTCCTGTTAAAAATGGCGTAGTTGAAAGTGATAAACGGATTCGTGCGGCACTGCCGACAATTCGTTATGCCTTGGCACAAGGAGCATCTGTTGTCTTGATGTCGCACTTGGGGCGTCCAAATGGTCAGAAAGTTGAAAAATACAGCCTAGCACCGGTGGCGGCTCGTTTAACTGAATTGCTAGGTAGCCCTGTTGAATTCTTGAGCGATTGTGTTGGTGCTGAAGTTGAAGCGGCTTGCGCTAACTTGCCAGCAGGAAAAGTCGTGTTGCTTGAAAACGTGCGTTTCCATATTGAAGAAGAAGGCAAAGCCAAAGACGCAGATGGTAATTCAGTGAAAGCAGATCCTGCTAAAGTTGCAGCTTTCCGCGCTAGCTTGAGCAAATTGGGTGATGTGTTTATCAATGACGCGTTTGGTACTGCACACCGTGCTCATTCATCGATGGTGGGTGTTGAATTGCCACGCGCAGCGGGTTACTTGCTGAAAAAAGAACTCGATTTCTTGGGCGAAGCCGTCAACAATCCAGTGCGTCCATTAGTGGCGATTATTGGTGGTTCAAAAATCTCCGGCAAGATCGACGTGATTCAAGCGTTGCTACCAAAAGTAGACAAATTGATTATCGGTGGCGGTATGGCGTTTACTTTCCTCAAAGCCCAAGGCTATGAGATTGGTAAATCATTGTGCGAAAACGACAAAGTCGATTTGGCGCGCGAATTAATGGCGCAAGCGGGCGACAAATTGGTATTGCCAAGCGACACGATGGTAACGCGAGCGCTGAACTTTGATGCGCGTACTTTGGATGGTTTGGTGCAAGTGGAATCAACCGCGATTCCGGCAGATCAGGAAGGCGTTGATATTGGTACGGCCACACGCACGACTTATGCAAACATTATTAAATCAGCTAAAACCGTTCTGTGGAATGGTCCAATGGGCGTGTTCGAGATTGATGCTTCTGCAGAAGGTACTTTTGCGGTTGCACATGCCTTGGTGGACGCGACTGCGACTGGCGCGATCACGATTGTCGGTGGCGGAGATTCAGTAGCTGCAGTCGAAAAAGCGGGCTTGGAAGATAAAGTTAGCCACGTTTCAACGGGTGGTGGCGCGTCACTTGAATTCTTGGAAGGTAAAGCATTACCAGGTGTTGATGCCTTGAGCGATAAATAATTAGGGTATTACTATGTAGCCTTTAATATATAAGGACTACATTGATATACGTAAAAGCCGATCTACTGATCGGCTTTTTTATTTTTGCTAGCTGCGTAGATTATTTGCGCAGTTGCTGCGACCACGCGGCCAAAGCCTCAAGCTGAGCTTTCACATTGTTTTGAATTTTTTCATCAATTAAATTGCCATCGGCATCAAATTGTCCAGCAAACGCGTTGGCAAACACTTCAGGTTTATTTAATGGATGGATGTCGGCAAATACGAAAACTTGTCGTAAATGATATTGCGCACGCGAGGTGCCCATGCCGCCGCCAGCCCCCATGATGGCTGCTGCTTTGCCGCCTAATAATGCATTGTTGGGTGCTCGTGAAGCCCAGTCAATCGCGTTTTTCAGTGCAGGAGAGATGGAGTAATTGTATTCGGGACCGGCAAAAATAAAGGCATCTGCCGCTGCGAACTGCGCGAGCAAGGTGGTTACCGCGGCAGGTTGTTCAGTGAGATCTGAGTTATAAAATGGCACTTGCGAAAGGTCGGCAATCTCGATGCTCATCCCTGCTGGCGCATTGGCTTGAGCGTAGCGAAGCAAGCCTTTATTGCTTGATTTAGCGCGTAAACTACCGCATAGGGCAAGGACTTTAGTTTCGATTGACATTGATGCACTCCTTAGTCGTGAATAAAAATAAATCTTCGTACAAACAATTAGTGTTGACGCTGCGTAGTGGCCTGCGGCGTCATATTGAGTAGAGCGGATCGCTAGATTAATGCGATTGTTCTGCTTTTTTAAAATATCTAAATGAAATAACCAGAGTTGTTATGATACCGCAATATCTATAGGTCATTTTCTTGCGTCTTGCCTGAATGACTCACTATAAAGAGTAGATATTTTTGGCGGATATAAATAATGAGTTCGTTCTATGAGCCGAGCGATTTAAGGACTTTACTGATTGAACCTTCTTTAGTGCAAAGCAAGGTAATGATCTGTTATCTGGCAGAGTTGGGCATTACTCATGTGACACGCGTTGACACTGCGAAGGCCGCTTTGGAGTTATTGATTCCTCTGGATGATAAATCGCCAAACTTAGTCATGAGCGCATTGTATCTGGCGGATATGACTGGAATTGACTTGTTAAATCAATTAAGGAATGAAGAAAGTACGCAAAATCTGGCGTTTATCTTGATTTCAAGCGAAACTCGCCCTCAAGTGCTTGAGCCTGTGCGTCAACTTGGTGCCTGCGCTATTTTGCCTAAACCTTTTACGTCCGAGCTTCTGAATCAGGCTCTAATGATTACATTAGATTATCTGTCGGTCGACCATTCACTGGATCAGCATGAAATTGATTTAGAGTTTGTTCGCGTGTTAGTGGTCGACGATTCACGTGCTGCACGAAATTACATGCGTAAAGTGCTCGAAAACATGGGGATTCGCAATATCTCTGAGGCTGAAAATGGCCACGCTGGAAAGTTACTTCTTGAAGAGAATACATTCGATCTCTTGATTACTGATTACAATATGCCCGAAATGGATGGTAAAGAATTAGTTGAATATGTCAGAACACAAAGTTGGCAAAGTCATATTCCTATTTTGATGGTGTCTTCCGAGAAAGATTATGGCCGTTTGGCGGCGGTCGAGCAGGCCGGCGTTTCTGGTATTTGCGATAAGCCATTTGAGCCTGCGATGGTGAAATCTTTGCTGGAGCGAGTGCTGTCGTCTCATTAGTTTTGAGTGGGTATATTTCTCAGGCCATTTATTTATATGACATGGATGAATATACTTATTGCTCATGCCGAACAATCTCAATTTTCAGACCGTTTGAGTTTTGGTATTAAAAATCAAAAAACCACCAATTAATACGTATTAATACTACATTTTTATATGGCGCACGGTATACTTCACTTGAGATTTCATCCCGTCATGTCATATCTGGAGTAGCCATTATGAATACAAAAATTCCGCGTATTGTTGTTGTTGGTGGTGGTGCTGGTGGTCTGGAATTGGCGACTAAGTTGGGGCGAACTTTAGGGGCATCTAAAAAAGCCAAGATTATTTTGGTGGATGGCTCGGCCACACATATTTGGAAGCCTTTGCTGCATGAGGTGGCGACTGGCGCGCTCAATACGGGCGAAGATGAGGTGAATTACTTCGGTCATGCTTGGCGTAATCAATATCAATTTGAATTTGGTTGGATGGCGGGGATTGATCGCGAGCGCAAGATGATTCAAATTGCCAGTGTGCAAGATGATTTAGGCGATGAAATTGTCGCGCCGCGCGAAATTGCTTACGATTATTTGGTACTGGCTTTGGGCGCGATTGCCAATGATTTTGGTACTCAAGGTGCACAAGAACATTGTATGTTCTTGAATAATCCAGTGGATGCCGAAAAACTACGCAAAAAAATACTGGCTTTATCGTTTGCAGTCGGTATTTCGGGCAATGCGGTTAAAAAACTGAATATTGGTATCGTCGGCGGAGGCCCAACCGGGGTCGAGCTTGCCGCTGAAATTGATCACACCATTCGAGAAATGCATATTTATGGTGCTGAATTGAGCCCGGCGCAGCTTGAAATCACCATTATTGAAGGGATGCCGCGGATTTTGGCGGGGGCACCAGAATCGTTATCTGAGTACGCGACGGAGTCTTTGGCGCAGCGCGGTATTTTAGTTGCGACCAATAGCCGAGTGACCAAAGTCACCGAGCGTGGCTTTGTCCTCGCTGATGGGCGTGAAATCGAAAGCGATATTCGTGTTTGGGTCGCTGGTGTAAAGGCAGCTGACTGGTTAAGTACTTTGGGTTTAAGAACCAATCGCTTAAACCAAATTGAAGTGACTAGTACCTTGCAAACTTTAACCGATAAACACATTTATGCTTTGGGTGATTGTTCAGCATTGTCGCCCAACAATGATGGCATGGTATTGCCTGCGACGGCGCAAGTGGCGCATCAGCAAGCTGAATGGCTCGCAAGGGCTTTAGAGCAGCAAATCAAGGGTGCAGAAGTGCAGCCGTTTCAATTTAAGCCGCAAGGGATGATGGTCTCGTTAGGCAAACATACGGCCGTGGGGAGTTTGGCCGCAATAGTCGGGCCGCAGCGTAATTACTATGTAGAAGGGCGTGGCGCAAAATTAATTTATGCTTCTTTGTATCGGATGCACCAAGCTGCGGTTCATGGCTGGATTTTGACCGGATTGCTGTGGGTAGGCGATAAGCTCAGGCGTGTTGCACGGCCATCACTTAAATTGCATTGATAAAAAAGGGAACTTTGCTTCCCTTTTTTTGCAACTCCATTCTCTGCTTGGTATTTTAAATTATTACTTATTGATAAAGCCTCTCTTGGGTAAATTGGTTGTCTTGTTGTTCAGAATAGGGGAAGGTTTCTAAAGCGTTAGATGTTGCTTTGTTGCTCAGTTCAGAAACAAGTAAATGTTACTAACAAGCGATTTAAGTTCTATCATCTATACTGATGACGAAATACTTAATAATTCGTAATTAAGTTCAAAAGCCAGATTGCAGGAGTAATACTGGATTATTAGTAAATCTAATGTTTATCTTGAATTGAGTCGATTAAAATGAGTATTGAGCAAAGTTTGGATAATAATCAAGGATTTGCACAAGCGATAAATTCGCTCGAGGCGAATGTTTTACGATTAACATTTCTCAATGCGGCTTTGAGCCAGAGTAACCGAGCTATTATTCGTTCGACTAGGCCCGAAGAGTTATTTTTGAAAATAGCACGTGCTGTTGTTCATTTTGGCGGCATGCATTCCTCGTGGATAGGATTAGTTTCAGATGACGGGCAAAGCTTAAATGTTGCAGCATCGTATGGGGAAGCAAGAGATACCTTTGAAAATGTGTCTCTAAATCACAGTTGTTATGAAACAGAATTAATTAATCCTTCAATTCACGCATTTATTGAGAAATATCCAATTTGGAGTCATGAATTACTAACAGATCCGCGAGCTAGTGCTATTCGCTCATTAGCTGAGCGTTTAGGTTGGTGCTCTATGGCAGCGCTTCCATTTAGGAAAAATGGTCGCACAGTCGGTGTATTAACAATTTATTCGACAGAGAAGAATGCGTTTGATGACGATATACGTGAATTATTGATGGCAATGGTCGAAGATATTGGCTATGCGCTAGATAATTTTGAGTCGCGTCGCGCTCGACAAGCCGCTGAAAATGAAACTCGGATAGCGAAAGAGCGCTATCAATTATTATTTGAGCATAATCCGCTACCAATGATTGTACATGATCTTGAATCGCAAGTAGTCTTGGATGCCAATGCATCAGCACTTAATCTATACGAATATACACTTGATGAGATTCGCCAGAAGACAGTAAAAGATTTGGCTGTGCCTAATTCGCCAGTCATTGAAGTCAAGCATTTATCTAGCTCATCGAATTTGGCAATTCAGTCTGGACCATGGCGGCACATAAAGAAAAGTAACGAAGAGATTCAAGTTAATTTAAACAGTCGGCTTATTTTATTTTCTGAACGAAATGCAGGTCTACTACTGATTCATGATGTAACAGAACAATTAAAAAATGAGCAGCAGCTGAGAATATTATCGCAGGCTGTAGAGCAAAGCTCTGAAAGTATTGTGATTACCGATGTGAATGGTTCGATTAATTATGTCAATAAGGCATTTGAGATTAATTCGGGTTACTGTTACGCGGAAGTCCTTGGTCAAAATCCAAGAGTTTTGAATGCGGGGAAAACCGATGCAGCGACTTTCACTGAACTATGGTCAACGCTATCTCAAGGGCGTACATGGAAGGGGGAATTTTATAATACTAAGAAAGACGGTACGCTTTATATTGAATCTGCTTCGATTACACCTATTTTTCAAGATGATGGAATCGTTAGCCATTATGTTGCGGTTAAAGAAGATATTACCGAAAAGAAGATGCAAGCAGAGGAGTTAGCAAAATATCGCGATCATTTGTATGAATTAGTTGAGCAGCGGACTTCTGAATTAAGAATTGCACAGCAAAGTGCAGAAGCAGCCAATAAAGCAAAGAGTGCGTTTTTAGCAACAATGAGCCACGAGATTAGGACGCCATTAAATGCAATTATTGGTTTGGCTCATGTATTGCGTGCTAAGCAGCCCAATCAAGAGCAAGATGGGTTTTTACAGAAGATTGAATTATCTGGCAAGCACTTATTGTTTATTATTAATGATATTCTTGATTTTTCAAAGATAGAGGCCGATCGGCTTATTCTTGATAAAACGAATTTTTCGCTGGAATCTACAATTAACAATTTAATTTGCATGTTAGATGAAACAGCTAGGAGAAAAGGACTGAAGTTAATTGTTGAGTTAGAGAGTGTATCTGATTGGCTTAGTGGTGATCCTGCACGACTACATCAAGTGCTACTTAATTTTATGAGTAATGCAATTAAATTTACAGCGCAAGGCGAGGTAAAGCTTCGAATTTCAGAGGCGCAGCATGATGCAGAAATAGTGACCTTGCTGTTTGAAATAATCGACACCGGAATTGGAATTTCACCAGAAAATATCGAAAAACTCTTTAATCCATTTGAGCAAGTAGATAGTTCAATTACCCGCCGTTATGGGGGAACAGGTTTAGGTTTGATTATTTCGCGTCGTTTAGTTCTGATGATGGGAGGGGAAACTGGCGTCGATAGTGAATTGGGTAAAGGGAGTCGTTTTTGGTTTACAGCTAAATTTTCCTTCTCCAAAGTCCAGCCAGCTGTGGAGGAAAAGGGTCTTACATTAATCAATAAAATCTGGAAAGATATAAAGATATTGTTGGCAGAAGATAATGAGATTAATTCTGAAGTTGCTACACAAATGCTACAAGATTTAGGTTTGCAAGTTGATATTGCAAGGACAGGGCTGGAGGCAATCAAAATGATGGCTGCGTATCCTTACCCTCTTGTTTTAATGGACATGCAAATGCCTGAAATGGATGGTTTGCAAGCCACACGTAGTTTGCGAAAAAATCCAGCTTGGAAAGATGTACCGATTATCGCTATGACGGCGAATGCATTTAAAGAAGATCGCCAAGCTTGTATTGATTCAGGAATGAATGATTTTATTACTAAACCGGTGGATCCTAATCTTTTGCTGCAGGTCTTAACTCGCTGGTTGCCTGAGCCTAGCACAGCACCTGAATTGTTCAACAAGCCAGAATCCTCCTCATTACTTGAATCGCTACCTGAGTGTTTGCAACACAATTCAGATATCGATGTTCGGCGTTCACTCAGTGCCCTTCATGGCGATGTCGATACTTATTTGCGCTTACTTCGGCGGTTCATTCAAAGCCATCGCAATGAAGGCCAGCACATAGCCCATGATTTGCAAACCGGAAAAATAGAGAGTGCCATACGTCGTGCACACACTATGAAAGGCGCTTCAGCTACGCTTGGATTACTTAAGTTACACTCCTGCGCCGCAGAGCTTGAACAAGCGCTTCAGCAAAATGGTAGTGGTATTGCGGTTTTGATTAAAAAAATGGCTGAGCATCTCTTAGCTTTATCAAAACTGCCTTTGGAGTTGAAAGTCACTCAATTGGCGATAGCAAAAATCCCGTCCGCACAAATGCAAGAAATCCTCATCCAGCTTAGTGATTTGCTGGCGTGTGATGACACGGCTTCGGATGACCTGTTTCAAGCCTATCAGGTGCAGCTCAAATTATATTTTGCAGAGCAAGCTGAGCAATTAAAACAAAGCATTGAGAGCTTTGATTTTCCCAAAGCGGTGGCGCAAGTCAATCAATTGCGCAAACAATTAGAGGGAGATTGAACCAATGAACGCCGCGATAAAACAAACTGAAAGTAGTTTAAATCGATCATCGGATCTGCCGACTATTCTCGTTGTCGATGATGAGCCCACGAATATCAGCGTGCTCGCTGCGATCTTAAAACCGCAATATCGGGTCCGCGCTGCTCGCTCTGGCCCAGAAGCGCTTCGTGCAATTTCGTCTATGCCAACGCCTGATTTAGTACTACTTGATATTATGATGCCTGATATGGATGGTTACGCAGTTCTGCAGGCATTGCGTCAACAAAACATTAGCAAAACCATTCCCGTGATCTTTGTCACCGCGATGAATAGCTTGGAGAATGAAGCCGAAGGCTTAGAGCATGGCGCAGTGGATTACATTACTAAGCCAGTGACTGCTCCGATTTTGCTGGCCCGAGTCAGCACCCAGCTTGAGTTAAAAGCCATGCGAGACCATCTCGCACAAGCCAACAATCTTCTTGAACTCCAAGTGGCACAGCGTACGCAAGCACTTCGCCAAGCATTGGAGCAAAACGAAACTGCTCATGCCGCACTTAAGAAGACCTATTTCAGCACTTTGCTCGCTATTAATTCAATGGCGGAACTGCGTGGCGGTGGCATCGGTGAGCATTCAAGGCGTGTGGCCGATTTAGCGCGACAAGTCGCTCGAAAAATGGATCTTAGTGATGATGAAGTTCAAGATGTTTTTATTGCGGCTTTGCTACATGACATCGGTAAAGTGAGCTTCCCCGATTCATTATTCAATAAATCACTGAATACTTTAAATAGCAGTGAATTAAGCATTTATCGACGTCATAGCGTGCAAGGCGCAAATATTGTGCGCCAAATTAAATCGCTCAACCACATTGCCGAGATGATTCAAGATCATCATGAGTACTTCGATGGCACAGGATTTCCTGCGGGTAAAAGTGGACTCAATATCCCGCTTGGCGCGCGAATAATTGCCGCTGTGAGCGACTACGATGATTTTCGTACTGGCGCACTTACTACGCGCCCGATGAATGCTCGGGATTGCCATGGCTATTTTTTAGAAAACCGCGGTCGCCGCTATGATCCTTGTGTGATTGACTGTCTAGAACCCTATATCGCGCAGGATAGTGCTACTGAAATTGATGAAGTGCGAATTTCAGCTAAGTACCTACAAGAAGGCATGTTGCTATCCAAAGACGTCATGCATCCTGATGGATTTTTATTGCTATCGAAAAGTACACTTTTGAATCGCACCTTGATTGATCAGTTGGTTTTAGTTGAAAAACAAGCAGCGACGACATTAAGCATTTACGTGATCAAAGAAAGACCAACTCGCACTAGCCATAAAGGAAATGAATCTACATCGACAGCGGTAAAGCGTGGATGAGACAGTGGGAATAAGCCAGAATTAAAAGTCAGAATGAGCTAAGGTAGTAGCAAATATTTGCATAATTGTGAATTTTCAAGCCAATCGGAGTGGTGATGGCAAGCTCAACAGAGGATGTCATCCTGATCGTGGATGATGCACCACAAAATCTAACAGTTTTGGGCAATTTGTTGCAGCCTGAATTTCGTGTTCGGGCGGCCAATAGTGGCGCGCGCGCATTAAAAGCAGTCCTCACTGAGCCTCGCCCCAGCTTGATTATGTTAGATATCATGATGCCTGATATGGATGGCTATGCAGTCATTGCCGCACTCAAAGCCAATCCGGAAACTCAGTCTATTCCGGTCATGTTTATTACCGCAATGAGCGATAGCCATGATGAAGAACATGGTCTGATGCTCGGCGCAGTCGATTATATTACTAAACCATTCCGTCCTGCTATTGTATTGGCCAGAGTGAAGGCTCAACTCGAATTAAAGCATTCGCGTGATAAACTTAAGCAGCAAAACGACTGGCTTGAACAAGAAGTCGCTCGACGAATGAGTGAAAATATCTTGATTCAAGAACTCAATATACGTGCTTTAGCGTGTTTAGCTGAAGCAAGAGACAATGAAACCGGCCGGCACATTATTCGTACTCAATCCTATGTGGCCATATTGGGTGAATATCTGATTCAGCAAGCCAATCACGCACCTGAGCTGACGCCTGAAAAATTACAGCAAATTATCAAAGCGGCACCCTTGCATGACATTGGCAAAGTGGGCATTGCCGACGTGATTTTGCTCAAGCCTGGCCGCCTCACTTCCGCCGAATTTGAAATCATGAAAACCCATACCACAATTGGGTCTGAAGCTATCAATAAAGCGATTTCGCAAGCGGTGGCCGCTAATCCGCAATTGAATACTAGCCATTCAGCGGTTTCATTTTTGCAAATTGCCGAAGAAATCGCCCGTTGTCATCACGAAAAATGGGATGGTTCTGGCTACCCAATGCAACTTTCGGGCGAGTCGATCCCGATTGGTGCGCGGTTGATGGCATTAGCTGATGTATATGATGCGCTGGTTAGCCGCCGTGTTTACAAAGTGGCATGGAGTTTTAGTGACGCCAATCACTGGATTGAACTTGGTAAAGGTAAGCACTTTGATCCACAGATTGTGGATGCTTTTGTCGCGTGCAGTGCCGAGTGCGAAGCGATTGCACGACTTCATGCGGATTAAGGGTATACCCAGTACATCTATTTAATTGCAGCTATTAAGACAAAAGGGCTACAGATCAATACCATGACAGAGCCAAATAAAAGCGCTTGGAATTATTTATCACTTCTGTTCTTGCCCGTACTCTTCATTACGCTGTTTGGTGGCGTGCTGATGCTTTATACCTTGAATCAACTTGAACAATTTCAAGCTCACAATCTCCAGCGCCATTTAGGAAAAATTGAAGTCCTGCATAAAGTACAGCAACTCGAGCCCAAATTACTCCAACTACAGCAAGCGCTCAACGAAACGGTTGCCATTAATCAAACCGTCACACTCACGCAGGCAGGTCGACATGCACAATTGCCTTATTTTCTAAAGCAAATCAAAGATCTACAAACTCAATTAGATCAGTTCGATCACCTTGACCCTCTGCATGCCCAAAAAGCTAAAACACATCTGTTGCAATACCAAGAGCAACTTACCCTCGTTCTTAGCTCAAATGAAAACCAAGTCGAACAAGTCACTATTTTAAATGCGGCGAATCACTTACTTGGACTACTTGAACACATTCAAGAGCTTGAAAACGGTCTCAGTGTTAGTGTTTTAGAAGAGTCAAAGTTGGAAAGTAGCCAGTTAAATCAACTGGTTTGGCGAGCAATCATTTCTGGTGGTGCTCTAATGGCGCTGATTTGCTTGCTATGGTTATTTTTTAGCCAATGGATCGGTCGTCGAGTCGCTTATATGACGTCGGCTTTGATCGCCATCAGTTCGGAGAACGACACTTCGGATCACTTGCGCCTAGTAAAGAAAATAGCCAATGACCGTCATAGCGCATTGCGCGAAATGGCCCAAGCTATTTTGGCATTTCATGATTCAATCCAGTCGCGCCACAGTATCGAAAATACCCTTAAAGAAAGACTCAAAGAGCAACACTGCTTATATGATGTGGTTAGCTTATGCGATCAACCGGATTTTGTAGAGCACGAACTCATTGATGCGATTTGCCAGCGTTTGCCGGCTGCGTTTCAGTACCCCGAGCTATTACAGGTTCATCTTGGGTTGCCTGAATTTTTACCCGATGGGCCGCAGCGCAGCGTGCAATTTACTAATTCTTCCGGTGAAAAAACTGATTTATGCGTATTTTATTCCCAACCTTTGGTATCAGGGGGTTGGCCGGAATTCCTAGTTGAAGAGCTGGCTTTACTTGAAAGTATCGCCACGCACCTGACCCAAGCATTTGAACGTAAGCGCAATACGGCTGTACTCGAAAAACAAATGAGCTTATTGGATATGTTATTTGATCAATCGCCGATGGCGATTGAGCTTGTGGATACTGAAACGCTCGATTTTTATGCATGTAACCAGCAAAGCTGCGATTTGCTGGGATATTCTCGTGCCGAAAAAATGCAAATGAATGTGGCAGATGTCCTTGCTGGTTTTGTTGGTGACGCGCTGCAAGCCAAAGCCACGCAGATTTTGCAAGCGGGGTTTGATTCGTTCGAGGCACAATATCGTCATCGTGATGGTCATTTACTCGATATAAATATCACGGTGCAGGTCGTTAGATTAAATGCAAAATCTTATTTTCTTGGTGTGTGGCGAGATATTGCTGCAGAAAAGAAAGCGCTCAATGAAATCACAAAGTTGTCTCTCGTTGTGGAGCAAAGCCCAAATTCAGTTGTTATCACGGATCTTGCGGGGGATATTGTCTATGTTAATCCAGCATTTAGTCTGTGTACTGGTTATGAACAAGCCGATGTTATCGGGAAAAACCCACGCTTTTTAAAATCAAATAAAACCCCAAAATCGACTCATATAGAGTTGTGGTCAACGATCAGTCGAGGCGAAGTATGGAAGGGTGAATTTATCAATAACACCCGAAATGGCGATGAAATCATCGAGTCAGCCATCATTATTCCGCTGCGCATGCATGACGGCACAATCACACATTATGTTGCGATCAAGGAAGATATAACGCTGCGGACTCAGTTATTACTGGCGCAACAAGAGAGCGAACGGCGATTAAGATTGCTGATTGATACGCTACCTGATTTGGTTTGGCTTAAAGACACAAACGGTGTTTATCAATTTTGCAATCCAATGTTTGAGCGGTTTGTTGGCGCTAAAGAAGCCGACGTGATTGGCAAAACTGATTACGACTTTGTTGATAAGGCCTTAGCTGATTTTTTCCGCGCACATGATCAAAAAGCGATGTTGAGTAAGCAATCTCTTCTCAATGAAGAGGAGGTGACTTTTGCTTCGGATGGTTCACGGGTTTTTTTGGAGACCATTAAAACAAAGATGCTTGATTTTCAAGGTCAAGTTATTGGCGTTTTGGGGATTGCACGGGATATTACACAGCGTAAGCGGATTGAATTAGAGTTGATCGAGCACCGAGAGCATCTTGAAGATATGGTGATAGAACGCACTAAAGAGCTCGACATTGCCAAATTGGCCGCAGAACGCGCTAATCAAAGTAAGAGTGAATTTCTTGCCAATATGAGCCACGAAATTCGTACTCCAATGAATGCGATTATGGGTTTAACTCATTTAGTTAAACGTAAAATTGAAGATCCTAGATTACTGAGTCAGTTAAGTAAAATTGAGCGCTCTGCGGAACATCTGCTAAACATTATCAATGACATCCTAGATTTATCGAAAATCGAGGCGGGTAGGCTGCAATTAGAATGTGTTGATTTTTCGCTAGAGAAAGTGATCTCGGATGCGGTTCATCTCGTGCGGGATAAGGCCGAACGACAAGGGTTAGAGTTGATTGTCGACATCAACCATACGCCTTCAATGCTGCATGGTGATGACTTGCGTTTGGGGCAAATTTTATTAAATTTACTCAGCAATGCGGTCAAGTTCACTAGTCAAGGACAAATCACCCTGCGGGTCAGATCGACTTCAAGTAGTTCAGATAAAATTCATCTTCGCTTTGAGGTGAGTGATTCGGGTATTGGCATTACGCCAGAGCAGCAATCTCGGCTGTTTCAAAATTTTGAGCAAGCTGATACCAGCACCACCCGACGGTATGGGGGCACGGGTTTGGGATTGGCGATTTCACGTCATTTGGTGGATATGATGTCAGGCCACATTGGCGTTAACAGTCAAGTCGAACAGGGATCAACTTTCTGGTTTGAGGTCGATTTGATGCCCGCCCAAACACAAACCCCCATTTCAAGCTTGCCTCACTCGTTCAATTTGCATGCTCTCGTCGTCGATGATTTAGACGAGGCTCGCGAAGTCATCGGCGAAATGTTGGGCTCACTCGGTTTGCGTGTTGAGCTTAGCGACAGCGCTGGTCATGCTTTGCAAGCGATTGCAAATGCTGAGCAAAATGAAGATCCCTTTGGTTTATTGATTGTCGATTGGAAAATGCCTGAACTGGATGGTCTAGAGTTTGGCTGTCGTTTAGCAAATCAAAAAAATGGTCCGTCAATTCCTCGTTTGCTGATTTCATCTAGTTCAGAGCAGCTGCCCGAGGAGGCGCTCGCAAGAGCTGGTTATTTTGCCATGTTACAAAAACCACTTACTGCATCGCTATTATTTGATGCGGTACAAAGCCATTTATTTCCACGTCTCTCAGCAATGACGCATCCGTCCTCGAACGATGAAACAGAACAGCAGTTACGGCAGCTCAGCGGTTTGCGCATCATGCTGGTTGAAGATAATGTGATTAATCAAGAGGTCGCTCAAGAGCTATTACAACAAGTCGGTTTTGTGGCAGAAGTCGCAAGTGATGGTTTACAAGCACTCACCTACGCTCAACAAATTCAATTTGATTTAATCTTAATGGATGTACAAATGCCGGTGATGGATGGTATTGAAGCGACGCGTCAAATTAGAAAACTAGCCAGTTATAGCAGCACCGCCATCCTCGCTATGACCGCGAATGCATTTAATGAAGATCGAGAAACGTGCTTGGCAGCAGGGATGAATGATCATATTGCCAAACCTGTTCGCCCTGATGAGTTCTACGCCAAATTGCTGCAATGGTTGCCTAAAAAAGCATCTGGCACTGTCAGGGAATTACAGGCAACCCACGTCGCCCCTTCTATTGAAGCCATTATGCAAAAAATCAGCACAATTGATGGACTCAGTACGTCTGAGGCTCTCACATACTGTAATGGCAACGCTGAATGTTACCTGCGTTTACTCAAAAAGTTTCAAGCTGATAACACGCCTGAGCAATTAAGCAAAGCAATCCAAGAGCAAGATTGGCTCGCTGCAAGTCGGCTTGCGCACACGCTAAAAAGTACTGCAGCGACACTGGGTATGGCTGGGTTTTCCAAGTTGGCAGCCGATTGTGAACGGGCTTTACGACACGATGAGATGACGGCGCTGCCTATCGCAATCCAAGATACGCTGGCGGATTTGTTGGCAGAACATCAGCGATTGACGTTTGCATTAGCGATTGCTCTTCAAGCAGAGCATGAAAACACTTCGGTTTCCGAGGGACAAATTTCAGATGAGCAAATCAAAACATTAATCAATCAATTGGATGCATTGCTTGCTACGGATGACATGGGGGCCTTTGTTGTGCTGCAAAACAATCTGAATACGTTCTCGCAGGCTTTCGGTGAGTCGGTCAAGGCATTACAGGCCAAAATTGAGGACTTTGAATATGAGCAAGCCCGCGAAATTTTGAAAAGCGCCATTTCATCATGACGGTTAAAATCCATTGCTTGAATGTGGGTATTTGATATCTAGCCTCGCAATGCCGTGAGGCTAGGCTGAATTACGAATTATCGTGGCAATTGAATATTGTCGAGTGCTTCCCAAAGCGATGGGGCCGCTTCTGGATTCCAGTTGGCGCCTGGCTCTGCTTTATGGGCTTGGCGAGCGCGGAAGCTGCGACCGCGGTAATCGACCATTTGGCCTTGGCGGTAGTGTTTGCCTTCTTGCCAGCTAAAGCTTGGGTTTTTGATTGTAAATGGCGTCCATAAAGACGCAGCTGCTGCCGGACTCCAATTTGCACCGCGTTCGGCTGTATGACTTTGCAGCGCTTTGTAAGTGCGCCCTTGGTAAGTCACAATCTCTCCTTGCCCGTAGTGGCGCCCCTCGCGCCAAGGGCTCGCTGCCCATGCCAATGAACTACTAATCAACACTAAAGATAAGATGAGCTTATTGAATGTGGACATACGTTTGCGCTTTAAGTGAAATAGCCGCAGTTTGCCATGCAGGTACTGAATCAACAATGAACTAATTAACGCCAGCAACTTACGTCGCGCCTGCCGAGGTGAAGTACTGGTTCTAAATTGAAAAATCGCAGCTTAGGCTCGCCGCATTGATGCAGCCGCTTTGGCAAGAGCCGATACATCAAAATCGGCTCAAGTTATGGAGTTGAAAATTTAAGCAGATGCGCGTAGCAAGTAAGTACACCGTGAGCCGACGCACCTGCGAGTCATACTGAGTTTGATTTAGGATGATGAGTGTGTATTGATAAGTGGGTATATTGATGTAGTATTTATTAAATAATGCCTTTATCAATATACCCATTGTTATTAATGGCTTTTCCCACCAAGGCTGAGCACCGTTTTGCCATAAGCTTCATTTAAAACCAGCGCCATTGCTGCATAAATCGCCGCGCTACCGCAGATCAAACCGACTAAGCCTGCAATCCATTTGATGCTCGCGATTTCGCTAAAGTCACCGATGGCGAGTAGCAGGAATAAGACGGTTAATGAGCCAAAAATAAACTGTGATACTTTGTCCATTTTCAACGTGCCAATAAATAAGAAGGCGGTAAAAATACCCCACATCAACAAGTACGCACCCATCGCGCCACTAGTGGCTGCTTCAGCCCAACCTAGTTTGGGTAGCACTAATAAGCCCACTAAAGACAGCCAAAAAAAGCCATACGAGGTGAATGCTGTGGTGCCAAAGGTATTGCCTTTTTTCCATTCCATGATGCCAGCAATCACTTGGGCGATACCACCATAAAAAATCCCCATCGCCAAAATCATGGCGCTATTGCCGAATAGTCCGAGGTTGTGCAAATTGAGTAGTACCGTGGTCATCCCAAAACCCATCAAGCCTAATGGCGCTGGATTAGCAGTGAGATCTTGTTCGGAATAGAGTGTGGGGGCCGTCATCTTGCGATTCCTATTATGTGTAAGTTAGAGCTGCTTTATACAGGGGCGCAATGATATAAGGTTTGTAACGCGTCAATAAATAGCCGTTTGAAAATTATTTTTTATGTTTTTTGAGTAAAAGCTCGCCAGCCGTCCGCGGCATAGATCGTCAGTGCTAACCAAATCAGGCCAAATCCGAGCAAGCGCTCAAGGCCAAAATGCTCATGAAAGACAAAAATTCCGATTAATAACTGCAATGTCGGGCCGGTGTATTGCAAGATACCGACCAGAGACAAGGGAATTTGCCGTGCGCCAGCGGCAAACAATAAGAGTGGAATTGCAGTGATCGGCCCGGTCAGTAAGACAAGAAGCTGCGTATCGATTGACGCCACTATAAAGTCGCTGCGATCTGTCCATATCAGCCAGAGTAATCCGCCGATAGCAAATGGAAATAGCACGATGGTTTCTAAGGAAAGACCTTCCAAGGCGCCTAATTGAGCGGTTTTGCGGAGCAAGCCATAAAAGCCAAAGGTGCAGGCCAAAATCAGCGCAATCCAAGGGAGATGCCCCGCTTGCCACGTTAACCAAGCGACGCCGAGGCACGCAATCGCAATCGCAAGCCATTGAACTTTATTTAGGCGTTCATGTAAGAGCACAACGCCAAGTAATACATTGATGAGAGGATTAATAAAGTATCCCAAACTGGCGTCGATGACACGGCCTGCATTCACCGCCCAGATATAGGTCAACCAATTGGCTGCCAGTAAGGTTGCACTCAGCGTAAACAGCCCAATGAGTTTGGGTTGGCTCAGTGTCGGGCGAAGCCACGCCCAGCGCTGCTTAATCAGTAAAACGATCGCCAAAAACAGCAATGACCATACAAAGCGATGCAGGACGATTTCGTATGCTGCAATCGTGTGTAAGGCTTTGAAGTAAAGCGGGAACAGCCCCCAAATCAAAAAAGCCAGTAGGGTATAAAGAATTCCAGTTTGCATCGAAAGCGCCAATCTAGGGAAGGGGGCAGTGTAATCGCTGAACCCCCAAGCAAGATAGCGCGATTATCCCAATTGACCGAGAGCGGCTAGTTCACGAATTTTCCGGATGGTGTCGATGTCGGTTTCGCGCCAAGCTGATTTAAGAAACTCTAAATAGTGTGCAGTTTCTGGGTCAGGCGAGTCAGGGTGTGGTGTGATGTAAGTAAAGCGAACAAACAATGCTGCTGGGCTAGGTTCTTCGATTGTCATGATCATTTGTCCACCACCATGATCTGCACTTGCGGACGTGTGGTAATGCACATGTGATTCATGCGTATATTCAATTTTGTCGTGAACCAGTAGTTTTCCCATGATAATTTGGCGCTCAATCCAATTGCTTCCCCGCTCAATAACCTTGGCATCATCAATGTGATCCATAAATTCCATTGGCGATTCTGCTCGATAGACTAAGCCTTGCCATAGTTGATTGCGAGTGAGGAGTTGGGCTAGGGGCTGTTTTAAATCGTTAATCTGGATGAGATGTTCAAATTGCATTTGCGGCTCGCTGGCGACATGAATAGACTGGATTATAGGCTGATTTGAGCCGCTTAGCTGCTTGACGCGTAGGGATAAGGGCTGTACTATCGTGCCTCTTCGCTGCGATCATTCCTTTGATTGCATGCTAGTGCGCCCGTAGCTCAGTTGGATAGAGTATCTGGCTACGAACCAGAGGGTCGGGCGTTCGAATCGCTCCGGGCGCACCACTTTCACCATATGCATCTAATCATTTCTTACTCGTCGCTTAGCAAACACTTCTTAACTGAAATGATAAATGATTGCTTTGGGTTCTAAAAACATCATTTCCTTATCTAGCTTACGAATTTTGGTTGTCTCCTAGTGCGTCAGCGTTTATGCTGAACTGCTTGTAATCAGGAACCCGCTTGCGTGATCTCCATTTTATTCCCCCGCCTGAGAAAATTATATTCAGCTAATCAGCTGGCATGGCGATTGGTATTTGCTGTTTTTGCGGTGGGTCTAGTCGTAACAGTCTCTTTGACGCTGGTGCTATTGCAATTTGAATACAATCGCGGTCTAGATAAAGTCAAAGCAGATTTACGCACGCTAGGCAGTAGTGCTGCTCCTCAGCTAGCCAGTAACCTATGGCTAGTCAATACCGAAGCGATTCATGGACAGCTTCATTCATTACGGCAAACTCGTGTCGTTGATTTTATTCAGTTGGTAGAAAATGATGGGCAAATTTATACCTCGGGTATAGATATTAAGAAACAAAGTAACACCATCACAGAAGTCTTCCCTATCGCTTATTTGCATCCTCTGACCAATAAAAAAGTCAATTTAGGCGAGTTAAGTTTGACCGTTTCACTGCGTGATTATAAAACGCAGCTTTTTGATCAATTCTTACGTCTGCTTTTGTTGCAAGGTCTGGGTATGTTTGTGGCAGCGCTATTTTTCCTGATCTTGTACCACAGGTTGATCGCACGGCATCTGAGCCACATTGCGGAATATACCGGCCGATTGAATTACAACTTGCTGGCAGCACCGCTTAAACTATCTCGTAATCAGCACGAAGATGAGTTGCAAACCTTGGTGAACGCATTTAATCAAATGCGGCTCAATTTACAACGCGGCGTAAAAGAGCGAGAGGAAGCACAACGGGCGCTGTACGTTGAGAAAGAACTAGCTGAAGTGACCCTGATTTCGATTACCGACGCTATCGTAACCACGACCCCTGATTTTAAAGTTAAATTGCTTAATCCGGCAGCAGAAAAATTATTGCGCTGGACTCAGTTTGAAGCACGTGATTTGTGTATTAGCGACATTCTATGCCAAGGTGGTGAGCTTAGTGCAGATGCATTTTTGGCTATGCTGCATCATGCTCGTGAACGAAATAAAGCGATCTCAAGACAAACGGTTGCAATAGTGAATCGCCGTGGTGAGCAATTTACCGTTGAATATGCAATTGCGCCGATTGGCGACCAAGATGGTCAAGTTGAAGGTATGGTTTTGGTCTTGCATGATGTCACCGAATCGCAAGCGCTGACCGAAAAGCTAGCTTATCAGGCTGAGCATGATTATTTGACTGGACTTACCAATCGGCGTGGGTTTGAGCGAGCCTTGGCAACTGCACATCAGTCGGCTCTTGAATCAAAGCAGAAATTTGTCTTGATGTTGCTCGATCTTGATCAATTTAAATTAGTGAATGATACCTGCGGTCATCTAGCCGGTGATGAGTTGCTACGACTGGTCACTAATTTATTACAAGGCTTAATTACGTCACCGGAGGGGCTGTTAGGCCGACTCGGTGGGGATGAATTTGGTATTTTAATTACAGGTGAGCAATTAGCTGAAGCTGAAGCATTAGCCGAACGCATTTTGCATGCTTTGGCGCAATTTAGGTTTGTATGGCAAGGTCGACCACATGGTGTCACCGTAAGTATTGGTTTAGCAACGATTGATGAATTCTGCGTCAGCGCTCAAGAGGCAATGAGTCAAGCGGATATTGCGTGTTTTGCAGCCAAAGATGGCGGTCGCAATCGTTTGAGCTGGTATCGTCGTGACGATGAAGGGTTACAAGAGCGGCATAATGAGTTGCAATTATTAGCAACTTTAAAAGAAGCTATTGAGCAAAATCGCTTTCAACTTTATTACCAAAAAATTGAGCCATTTGATCGTGATTTACACCAATTGCCGCATTTAGAAATTTTATTGCGGTTAATTGATGCAAGTGGACGAGTTATTACTCCTGGTGCATTTATTCCGGCCGCAGAACGTTACGATATGATGGCACAGATTGACTGCTGGGTGGTTGAACACAGTTTGAATTATCTGGCTGAGTGTAAAAACGAAGGTCGTGCATTGCCACAAATAGCAGTGAATTTATCGGGGAAATCGCTGAACAATAAAACACTGATTTTTATTTTGCAGCAATTAGATAAAACTGGGGTGTCTCCGACAAATGTGTGTTTTGAGATTACAGAAACAGCAGCTATTTCTAATTTGAAAGAATCTACGATGTTTATCGAAACGTTGCGTGCGCGCGGCTGCATGTTTTCTTTGGATGATTTTGGTAGTGGTTTTTCATCCTTCAACTATTTAAAAACTCTACCTGTTGATTATTTGAAAATTGATGGTAGTTTAGTTACTGATATTATTGAAGATAAAGTGAGCCGGCAAATGGTGATTGCGGTTAATGAAATCGCGCATAGTTTAGGTTGTAAAACGATAGCTGAATTCGTCGAGTCCGAAGATATTTTGCAGGTTTTACAAGAAATTGGTGTGGACTTTGCTCAAGGCTATCATTTTGGTAAACCTTCTCCCTTAAAGTAATTGACTCTTATCTTCTGTTAAAAAAATACCCCACATTGTTTGAATTTTGCAATGTGGGGTATTTTTTATATCTGTAAATTATTTAATTGAGGCGATTCCAGTTGCGAGTGGCATTATTAAAAAAGCCTGATTCTCGATATGCTTTTTCAATTGATCCTTGATCGCGTAATTTTCCTAGCCCAGTATTTAATGATTTAAAAACATCAGCCCCGATGGGGGACGCTTTACTCACAAAGAAATGTCGACTGCCTTGTAGGCCTACTTTGACATTTAAAATCGGGACTAATTTTTTGCCATTCACGTCCATCGATAAATCAGGCGTGGGTTGAAAAGGAGCCAGCAATACATCGGCGCGTTTTTTGGCAAGCATGCCCACCATAGAGTCCCAGCTTTGGGTTTTGAGTAAATTGGTGAATTTCAAGCTTTCAAGTGTAGCCACATCGGGTTTCCAGCTCTCAGCCACTACTGCTGTGAGTTGTTGAATTTGTGGCAGCGTTTTGGATAAACGGGCATCCGCATTATCTGCTGTGGTGTACAGCCCGGCTTCGAATTCCCCTTGGCGAATCACGGGCTCGCTGATATGCACTTTATCGGCAATCTGTTTTAAATCGATCAGCCAAGCGCTATTGCCGCCCATCGTGGCAGAGCCGGAAGTAATTTCCTTGATAAATCGATTGTATGAATCGCTGGTGTTGTCGACTTTGACAATTTTAATTGGATAATTATTGCCGCCCAATTTGAGCGCTTGCTGAACAAGTACCAGCTCAACAACATCACGACGCGAGTTAGGACCACCAAATTGGGTCAAACTGAGTGGATCACGACCATCAATAAATTTTTGATAATCATTGTAGACGTCTTGCTGTGTCAAAATAGTAATGGTTTTTTCTTGTGCAAAGCCTGCCGTGCTGAGCGTGATCAATGAGATTGCGAAGGTCAATTTTGCGATTTGTGGGAAGTGCATAGCCAGCCTTCATCGGTTTGTAGTCAGATTGTCTTATCATGGCAAGCTGTAAGGAAAATGGCAAGTATTCGATCTGCCTAGGTCTGTGGACGTTTGATTTACGATCACATACGGTCAAGTTTTATGGTGACTATGCGAGGTTTTTACGCTTTGCTGTGAGTTAACCAATTACGCAAACGTATTGATCACATTGAACTTGAGCAGTCCTTTGGGTCTTTGAAATAGAATTTAGCTATGAACTGGATGAATTCTCTTGATTTGACACTGATCGCCCCGATGTTTTATGGTGCACCTACCTTTTAAACCTACTCTCGTTTGGAGCAAACATGTCTGTACTCGTTGCTAAGCAAGCCCCTGATTTTACTGCCGCAGCTGTTCTTGGTACTGGTGAGATCGTTGATAGCTACAATTTGAAAGCGGCTACCGCTGGAAAATACACTGTACTGTTCTTTTATCCGCTTGATTTCACATTCGTTTGCCCATCTGAATTGATCGCTTTTGATCATCGTTTGGAAGAATTCAAAAAACGCAATGTTGAAGTGATCGGTGTATCCATCGACAGCCAGTTCACTCATGCGGCATGGCGTAATACCCCAATTGAAAAAGGTGGCATTGGCCAAGTGGGTTACACCCTTGTTGCTGACATCAAGCACGAAATTTGCAAAGCCTACGATGTACAATTGGATGACGGCGTGGCATTGCGCGGTTCATTCTTGATCGACAAACAAGGCGTGGTACAACATCAAGTGGTGAATAACTTGCCATTGGGTCGTGACATCGACGAAATGTTGCGTGTGGTTGACGCTTTGCAATTTACCGAAGAACACGGTGAAGTTTGCCCAGCTGGTTGGAACAAAGGCAAAAAAGGCATGACCGCTTCTGCGGATGGCGTTGCTAGCTACTTGGCTGACAATGCAGCTACGCTGTAATTGATCGCGCGATTGCAAGTAATCCAAAGCCCTGCGTACTTCGCAGGGCTTTTTTGCATTTAAAGCCTTTATAATCGGCTTATGTCTTTAAAGAGTTAACCCATGTCTCAACACGTCATCGCCCCGCCGCAAGCAGGCATCAGCCCACAAACTTGGTATCAATCCTTGGCGAGCCAAGAAGGCTTTATCCGCGATGAGTCGCAAGCCGCGGCCATCGCTCAGTTAGAAGACTTATGGCAACAATTGGTCGTGTTCAAGCAAAAGCGCAATCGTTTGTTTGGTAAATCATTGTTGCCGATGCCCGATTTACCGCGCGGCCTGTATTTTTGGGGCGGAGTAGGGCGTGGCAAAAGTTTTTTGATGGATGCGTTTTACGCGGGCTTGCCGTTCAAACGCAAAAAACGGCTGCATTTTCACCACTTTATGCAGCAAATTCATAAAGACCTGCGTGCGCAGCAAGGGCAAAACGATCCGCTCGGTAAAGTCGCCGAGCAATGGGCGAAAGCGGTGCGTGTGCTGTGTTTTGATGAATTCCACGTTTCTGATATTGCTGACGCGATGATTCTAGGTCGCCTGATGGAGCAGCTCTTTGAGCGTGGTGTGGTGCTGGTGACGACCTCTAACTATCCGCCGGATGGCTTGTACCCAAATGGCCTGCATCGCGCAAGTTTCCTACCCACAATTGAGCTTTTGAAAGCTAAACTCGACGTGTTGAATGTCGATGGTGGGCAAGACTTTCGGCTGCGCACGCTGACCGCTGCGCGTACTTATTTGTACCCGAATAACGCCGAGAATGAGCAAGAACTGAGCGAGCTTTTTGCCAAAATGGCGACCGCGCACGATGAAAACACCAATATTGAAATCGAAGGCCGCAAACTGAAAGCACGGCGCTGCGCGGGGGGGGCGATCTGGTTTGATTTTGCCGTGCTGTGCGGCGATGGTCGCGGCCAAGCCGATTATTTAGCCTTGTCGCAGGAATATCACACGGTGTTTTTATCGGGCTTGCCCAAACTCAGCGCCGAACAGAGCAATCTAGCGCGCCGCTTTACCTGGCTGGTCGACGTGTTTTACGACAACCGCGTCAAACTCATCATCGCCGCCGACGTGCCGGTGGAAGAAGTTTATGTCGAAGGTCTGCAAGCCAGCGAATTTTTCCGCACAGCTAGTCGCTTGTCGGAAATGCAATCCAAAGAATACCTCGCGCTCGCGCATCAAACGCTGGAGCAGCAGACGGCTGGGGTGGTGGAGACTTAAGAGTATCAATTACTTCTAAGTTTATGTGGGTCGCCGCTTAAATGCCATTTAGGTACATAAATTGCTGGTTCAGTATCTCTTTTCAGAAAAGCAGGAGCTTTGAATGCGCATTATTGTCGATGATTTGAGCCACCCGAAAGTCGCCGCTTTATTGAGTGAACATCTTGCAGGCATGTATGCAAGCTCACCAGCCGAGTGTGTGTTTGCACTAGATTTGAATGCACTTAAAGCGACAGCAATTACTTTTTTAACTGCATGGGACGGTGAAGAGCTGCTCGGTTGTGGTGCATTCAAACAGCTTGATGCACAACATGCTGAAGTTAAATCGATGCGCACTTCGTCGCGCCATCTGCGCAAAGGTGTAGCGCAGGCGATTCTGGTAGAGATAATGCGCAGGGCAAGTGAGCGTGGGATTCGTCGTTTGAGCCTGGAGACGGGAACGACTCCAGATTTTGATCCTGCTCACCATCTGTATCGGTTGCACGGCTTTACGGAATGCGCGCCGTTTGCCGATTACCGTGAAAATGATTTCAGCCTGTTTATGAGTAAAGCGCTGTAATTCGTAAGTGGGTAGAACTGTAGGTACGATTAGCCGCATGCGTAATCGTACGAGCAAGGGCGGGATCGGAGGTGTCAATAATGACGATCTCAACAATTTCATGCGTGCGAATACGCTGCGCTATTCGCACCTACAGCGCTACATAGGATGTATTTGATTGTAGATATTGATTTTAAAAGCCTATAAAGCAATACCCTTGCTTTGTTTCGACTTTCACGCAACTCAATCCAAGGTCACCATGCTCGCCATTATTTCTCACAATCATCAACTCGCCATGACTGAGCAACCAATTCCGCAGCCCGCTGTAGGGCAAATTTTGCTCAAAGTCGCTGCGGCGGGTGTGAATCGCGCCGATTTGATGCAGGCGCAGGGCAAATATCCGCCGCCAGCAGGCGAGTCGGAGATTCTGGGTTTGGAAGTCGCAGGGACGATTTTGGCGTTGGGCGAGGGGGTTACCGGTTGGCAGGTCGGTGATGCGGTCTTGGCTTTGGTTGGCGGTGGAGCGTATGCCGAGTATTGCTTGGTAGACCAATCATTGTGTTGCCTACAGCCCGATACATTGTCGCATGCTGAAGCGGCGAGTTTGCCGGAAGTCTGGATGACGGCGTGGTTGAATTTAATCGACATCGGGCAATTGAAAGCGGGGCAGCGCGTGCTGATTCATGCTGGTGCCAGCGGCGTGGGTTCGGCGGCGATTCAACTCGCTAAGTCAGTCGGCGCTTGGGTCGCGGTCACGACCAGTAAACCAGAAAAACAAGCGTTCTGCCGTGAGTTGGGCGCGGATTTGGTGATTGACTATCGCACACAAGATTTTTCTACTGAAATCAAAGCCGCTGGCGGCGTGGATCTGATTTTGGATACCGTCGGCGGCAATTATCTGGCGGGTAATCAACGATGTCTGAGTAGCGATGGATTGATCATCGTGATCGGCTTGCTAGGCGGCATTGAGGCGCAGCTTAATCTTGGGCTGATGCTGGTCAAACGTCAGCGTATTCAAGGCTCGGCGCTGCGCAGTCAAGCTTTGGCGGTCAAGGCAAAACTCACGCAGGCATTGCGAAATGAAGTCATACCACGCATCGCCAGCGGTGAATTTAAAGTGACTTTGGATCGCACTTTTGCCATGGTCAATGCGCAAGCGGCGCATGATTATGTGGCGCAAAATCGAAATTGTGGCAAAGTGGTGCTGCTGAATTTGGCAAATTAGCAAGGAGGCAAGATGTTTCAAGGCAATCTGCCGCAATTGATGGCGGCTTATAATCAGTGGCAAAACGAACAAGTTTACACAGCCGCTTTGCAGCTCAGTGATGAACAGCGCAAAGCCGATCGCGGCGCCTTTTTTAAGTCGATTCATAGCACACTCAATCATATCCTGTGGGGCGACTTGATGTGGCTATCGCGTTTTATTGGCGAAACGCTAATTAGTTCGCCATCCGGGGAAGATGTATACGCTGATTTTGCTGAGCTGCACGCGGCGCGCGTGGCGCTGGATGCGCGTTTGATTGCGTGGGCGGATAGCGTCACTGAGGCCTGGCTCAATGAGCCAGTGACTTGGACGAGTAAAATCTACGGCTTCACCCAAACGATTCCCCGTTGGGTGCAAGTGCAGCACTTTTTTAACCATCAAACGCATCACCGTGGGCAAGTCGGCACTTTGCTGAAGCAATACGGTATTGATGTTGGTATTACTGATTTGCCGCTGTTGCCAATGCTTCATGAGGTTTAAGCGGCGCGGGTGCTTATCATTTTGCTGAGGTTTGCATGACCACTCATCATTTCGCTAGCCAGATTCAATGCTGGGGTCGTGCCTACCTGAGCGTGGCGGTGTATTTGCAGATCGGCTTGGGTTTGTTGCTACTGGGTTTTGCCCAGCAGACTGGCTTGGAACGGTTGGCTTTACTTTGGGACGGACAACGCGCTGCGGGGCAGATCGTTCGTTATATTGAAGTGGAGCCTGTTCGTTTTAGCGAGTCTGTGTGGTTTAAGGCGATGGTGGTTTACGAACATAACGGTCAGCAGATTGAATTTGCCGATTGGAACAGCCGCGAATACGCGTCGGGTGTGCCACAAGAGGTGGTGGTGCTGTTTGATCCGC
Organism: Deefgea chitinilytica; assembly: GCF_016881405.1. Lineage (GTDB taxonomy): Bacteria > Pseudomonadota > Gammaproteobacteria > Burkholderiales > Chitinibacteraceae > Deefgea > Deefgea chitinilytica. The sequence goes on along the minus strand of NZ_WOFE01000002.1, from coordinate 170,806 downwards.
AGCAGCCCAGCCAGGCGATGATACGCCGTGGCAATGTTTTAGATTGGATGCCTTGGGCACCATTTGCCGTGCTGGGTGTGTTTTTGCTGATCGTCGGTTTGCTTGGCTTGGTTCGACAAAGCAATACGCCGAAAAATTCATGATGTATTGCGGAGAAAGCCTTGATAATGAATGGCTACAGGGTAATACCTACTTAAGTTTATTCCAGTTGTCGATAGCTTCTTTTTTATTGCTGCCTTGCGGCGCAATGGCGCTGCAATTGCCATTTTTACCGAGTTTGCTGCATTGAACCCAAAATCGATTCGAACCGGCTTTGTGTTGCTCGGCGATGGCACCGCATTTTGGACAAGGTTTTGGCGTGGCGCGGCCAGTTTGGTCTGTGCTGGAAGTGGTGATCATGGTGATGATTGTCTACGCTAAAACGTAAGCTTACTCTGTTCGCCTGATTTTGACTGCTTAAAATTGTAATAAGAGATGACAAAAGGGCGCTCTTTTTGAGCGCCCTTGTTGTGTTACGGCTGCTGATTAATGCACCGCTTGCAGCATGCCTTCGACGACTTTCTTCGCGTCGCCAAACACCATCATGGTTTTATCCATATAAAATAGCTCATTATCCAGCCCTGCGTAGCCGGCGCTCATCGAGCGTTTCACCACCATCACGGTGCGCGCTTTGTAGGCGTCCAAAATCGGCATGCCGTAAATGCTGCTGTTTGGATCGTTTTTGGCGGCTGGATTCACCACGTCATTCGCGCCGATGACGAGTACCACATCGGTACTGGAAAAGTCGCTATTGATTTCTTCCATCTCAACGACTTTATCGTAGGGTACTTCGGCCTCCGCCAACAGTACATTCATATGGCCGGGCATACGTCCTGCTACAGGGTGAATCGCATAGCGAACATCAACGCCGCGCTCAGTGAGTAAATCGGTCAGTTCTTGCAGTGCATGCTGCGCGCGCGACACGGCGAGGCCATAACCCGGGATGATGATGACGCGTTCGGCATTTTCCATTAGGAATGCTGCGTCATCTGCCGAGCCGGAGCGATAATTTTTCTGTGCGCTGCCCGCTGGGCCGCTAGCGGCCACTTCGGCACCAAAGCCACCGAGCAGCACCGATACAATCGAGCGGTTCATCGCCTTACACATGATGTAGGACAGAATCGCCCCCGATGCGCCAACGCAAGCGCCGGCAATAATCAACACGGGATTGTTGAGCGTAAAACCAATCCCCGCCGCTGCCCAGCCGGAGTAGGAGTTCAGCATCGACACTACTACGGGCATATCGGCGCCGCCAATCGGAATAATCAGCAGTACGCCCAAAGCTAGCGCAATTGCGAGCATCACTAAAAAGGCGAGCGTACTACCCGTGGCGTAAAATGTGATCCCGAGAGCTAACATCGCCAAGGCAAAGATTAAATTGATAAGGTGCTGGCCTTTAAAGTTAATCGCCCGCGCACCGAACTTGCCTGATAACTTACCGTAGGCGACGACTGAAGCGGTAAACGTGATCGCGCCGATAAACGCGCCTAAAAAAAGCTCGATTTGTTGCGCGCCAGTGTGGCTCATGCCGGTATGAAACACCGCCGCCACAGCGATCAGCACGGCAGACAAGCCCACCAAAGAATGCATCGCGGCAACCAACTCAGGCATTGCCGTCATTGCAACGGTGCGGGCTTTATAAGCGCCGACCACAGCGCCTGCCGCCATCGCCGCTACAATCAGCCATACGACAGGACCGTTTGCAACAAAGAAGGTCGTTACCACTGCGATGGTCATACCGACCATGCCGTACAAATTGCCGCGCAAGGCGGTTTTTGGGGATGAAAGACCGCGTAAAGACAGGATGAATAAAACCGCGGCGACTAGATAAAGCAAGCCAGTCAGATTAGTCATTTGCCGCTCCTTTTTTTGATTTGAACATATCGAGCATGCGCTGGGTGACTAAAAAACCACCAAAGATATTAATGCTGGCAAGGAAAATCGCAATCGCGCCCAAAACGCTGGTCAGCGTGATTTGCTGCGCATTGATATCGACCACCTGCAGCATCGCGCCGACGACGATGATGCCGGAAATGGCGTTGGTCACGGCCATCAAAGGTGTGTGTAGCGCGGGGGTGACATTCCAAACCACGTGGTAGCCGACAAAAATCGCCAACACAAAAATCGTTAAACTGGCCATAAATGGATCATTCATCATGGCCTCAGTCGGCACAACTGCGGCTGAATCCACCGCTGAAGCGGCAAGGGCAAGTGTAGACATTGATTTTCCTTAGGCTGGGATGGGGTCGATGATGGGGGCTTCAGCAGTACTGCTGATGGCCGTCTTCGTTGGGGGCGTTGCGGCCTCGCCGAAATAGATGCTGCCTGCGTGGGTGACGCGGGTCGCTTGAATAATTTCATCTTCCGATTGCGGAACGTATTGGCCTTCTTTGTTGGTCAGCAGTCCTAAAAAGGTCAGTACATTGCGGGCAAACATACTGGATGCATCAGTTGCCACCAAGGCCGCTAGATTGCTATGCCCGACAATGGTTACACCATTGTCGCTAGTGACGACTTCATCGGCTTTGGAGAGCTGGCAATTTCCACCGTAGCTCGCTGCCATGTCGATAATTACGCTACCCGATTTCATCGTTGCGACGGTCTCGGTGCTAATTAAAACTGGCGCTGCCTTGCCCGGAATCAGCGCAGTCGTGATGATGATGTCGGCTTGGGCCGCTTGTTGGGCAATCAGTGTACTTTGGCGTTGACGATAATCGTCCGACATTTCTTTGGCGTAGCCGCCAGTGTGCTCAAATGCGGCGCGTTCTTCATCGTTGAGTTCGACTTCGATAAATTTCGCCCCGAGCGACTCAACTTGCTCGCGGGTAGCGGGGCGCACATCAAAGACTTCAACAATTGCTCCCATTCGTTTGGCGGTGGCAATTGCTTGCAAACCCGCCACACCAGCACCCAAAATCAACACCCGCGCCGGTTTTACTGAGCCCGCCGCCGTCATAAACATCGGCATAAAGCGTGGGAAATATTGCGCTGCCAGTAGCACTGCGCGGTAGCCGGCGATATTGGCTTGGCTGGATAAAATGTCCATGCTCTGCCCACGCGTAATGCGTGGAATCAGCTCTAATGCGTAGGCATCGACTTGTTTAGCTGCTAGCGCAGCTAAATGCGGATAGCGGTAAATATCAAATTGGCAGACTAGCGCAGCGTGTTGCGGAATAAGCTCGATTTCTGATGTATCGGGCGCTTGAACTTTAAGAATAAGGCTTGCATCAATATACGTGCTGGCAGAGTCGATACCGATGGTCGCGCCAGCGGCGAGGTAATCGGCATCATGCCAGTGCGCGGCAAAGCCAGCGCCACTTTGCACTCGAACTTGATGCCCTTGCTTAATCAGTTTTTTGACCGTTTCTGGGGATGCGGCGACCCGAGTTTCGCCTTGCCGACTTTCTTTTGGGATCACGATCAACATCTTTAGCTCAGCCCTATGCGCGGTGGAAGAGCTTGATATTTAGCCCTATGTCGATAGACCACTTTTTGATACAACGCAATCTAGGTAAAAACCCTAGGACATATCCGTTTGCGCTAGCGCAATATTTTTACGGCTCAACAAAAATTTAACACAAACGGTATTGATAATAATTCGCATTTGCATGATAATCATTCTCATCTTAATCAAAGCTTACGGATGAATGGTCATGAATGCATATTTGGTCGGTGCCGATGCCTTGGGAAACATTCCGCAACTACTTGCCGAACACGGCATATCGGTACAAAAACATGTGAGTGGTCGTAATGTCGCGCATCAGCGCAAACCACCTAGTCTCAATGGGGCAGATTTATTAATTTTATTTACTGATTTTTTGAGTCACAACGTGATGAAGGCGTATCGTGAATTAGCCAATGAAGAAAACGTTCGTTTTGTTGCCTGCCGCCGTTCGGTCTGTGCCCTGAGCCAAAGCTTAGAAAAAATTGGTGAAGTGCGTGATTGCACGCAGTGTCCAAACCAAAAATCGAAGAAATGCCGCTAGTGCCAGCGTAAGTAGCGGCAGAAGTGCAGTGTGATGCTGAGTTAGATGATTGATTTGTATTTAATAGGTATATGGCTTTAGCAATTTAAATAATTAGCTTCTAGCCATATACCCTAAGAAAATTAATGCTGTAGAATTTTGGATAAGAAATGCTGAGCACGCTCGCCGCGCGGCGTACCAAAGAAGTCTTCTTTGCTGCAATCTTCTTCAATCTTGCCACCATCCATAAAAATGACCCGATTCGCAACACGCTTCGCAAAGCCCATTTCATGCGTAACGCACATCATCGTCATCCCTTCGCGAGCTAGCTCAGTCATCACATCAAGTACTTCATTGACCATTTCGGGATCGAGCGCGCTGGTTGGCTCATCAAACAGCATGGCAATTGGATCCATCGCCAAAGCGCGTGCAATCGCGACACGCTGCTGCTGACCGCCAGAAAGTTGGCCGGGAAATTTCGCGGCATGTGCACTTAAGCCGACTCGATCAAGCAGTTGCAGGCCTTTTTTACGCGCCTCATCTGCACTGCGGCCGAGTACGCGTTGTTGCGCCAGCATCAGATTTTCGCTTATTGAAAGGTGCGGAAACAATTCAAAATTTTGAAATACCATACCGATTTTTGAGCGTAATTGTGGTAAGTCAGTCGTCGGCAAGCCGACAGAGGTGCCGTTAAAAATGATCTCGCCTTTCTGAAACGGTTCTAGCGCATTGACGCATTTAATCAGCGTTGATTTACCTGAGCCAGATGGCCCACAAACGACGACGACTTCACCTTTTTGAATCTCAGCACTGCAATTGGTTAAAACTTGAAAATCGCCATACCACTTACTGACATTTTTAATTGCAATCATACGCTAAGCCTCTTATTCAAACGCGCGACTAATGTCGATGCGCTAAAGCTAATTAGGAAATAAATTAATCCAGCAAAAAGTAAGAACTCATGCGGTTGGCCAATAATATCGCCACGGGAACGCGCCGTATTGAGAAAGTCCATAATACCAACGGCATAAACCAACGATGTGTCTTGAAATAAAATAATCGATTGCTGTAGTAATAACGGCATCATTTTTCGAAACGCCTGTGGCAATACAATTAATTGCATTGCTTGACGATAATTCATACCTAAAGCGTACGCGGCATTGATTTGTCCTTTACCGATTGACTGAATGCCAGCACGCACAATCTCGCAAAAATAAGCTGCTTCAAACAGCATAAATGCAATTAAGCAAGAGGTGAGCGCGCCTATGGGGCGATTTGTACCAGTTAGCCAGCCGATAATAAATGGCACCATGAAATAAAACCATGTAATGACTAATAGTAGCGGAATTGATCGAAAGTAATTTACATAAAGTCCGGCTAGATTAGAAAGAATTTTATTTTTAGAGAGGCGTGCTAAGGCTAATACAGTACCAATTGCCACACCACCCAGAATCGCCATAATCGTTAGTTTAATGGTAAGCCATAAGCCTTCCATCATACTGGGTAAGGCTGGCAGAATATTTGAGAAATCCATTATTTGCCTCCCAATGCAATCAGGCCAGGCACTTGCACACGTTTTTCTACCCAGCGCATCAGTAGCATCAAGCTCATATTCAGTGTGAAGTAAATCAATGTCGCTAGCGTGAATGCTTCAAATAAATTGGCCGTGAATTCAGCGGTTTGTTTAGTTTGTGCGAGTAATTCCATTAAACCAATTAGTGAGGCGACGGATGAATTTTTAAACACATTAAGAAATTCGCTCGTCATTGGTGGAATGATAATTCGAAATGCTTGCGGTAATAAAACATCTTTATATAGCTGCGGTAATCGTAAACCCAATGCGAGCGCTGCATTCGTTTGCCCTTTCGATAGTGCTTGAATTCCGGTACGCACTTGCTCGGCCACGCGAGCAGCGGTAAAAAGCCCTAAGCAAATGACCGTACTAATAAAAGCACTGGTCGCCGGATTTAAATCTTGTTTAAACCACATTTGCAGATTTTCTGGCAAATAGTCCGGCACCATAAAGTACCAGATAAATAATTGCACTAAGAGTGGCACATTACGAAATAGAGCAATATAGCCAGCAGCTAGTCGCGCTAAAAATACACTAGGTAGTGTACGTGCTACGCCTAGCACTGTGCCTAAAGCGAGCGCAATAATCCAGCTAGATAGCGCTAATGCAATTGTCCAGCCTAGGCCGCTAATAAACCAATTTAAATAAATTTCAGTGCCAATACCCGTTGGCTTGAAAAAAACGCCCCAATCCCAATGATAATTCATGCTCGATACTCCCAACGCATAGCGCCAGATGATGATCTGGCGCTATCTCTCTCCATAATAATTTAATTATCGCGATGTAATGTGATTGGTTTGAAATTAAACAGAAAATTGCTGCATATACTTTACATTTGCTCGGCAGATTTATCTGTTGGCTTAGCGATCAATTCTTTTAATTCATCTGACATTGGGAAATTGAGGTTTAAGCCTTTAGGTGGAATAGGGCTTAAGAACCAGCGTTTATAAATCGTGTTGATTTCACCGGATTTAAAGGTATTCGCTAATGCGTTATCGACCACCTTTTTAAAAGCTGGATCGTCTTTACGCAGCATACAACCGTAAATTTCATTCGATTGTGCTTTGCCTACAATGGCCCAGTCGCTTGGCTTTTTCGCTTTAGCCATTTCACCAGCAAGTAGTGCGTCGTCCATCATAAATGCCACCGCACGGCCTGATTCGAGCATCAGGAATGATTCGCCATGGTCTTTAGCACTGATGATGTTCATACCCATTTTTTTCTCGTCGTTCATTTTTTTCAAAATGCGCTCCGAGGTCGTGCCAGCGGTGGTCACTACATTTTTGCCCGCAAGGTCGGCGAAGTCTTTAAAGGGACTGTCTTTTCTTACTAAAAGGCGGGTACCAATTTCAAAAATGCCTAAAGAAAAGGCGACTTGTTTTTGGCGCTCGAGATTATTGGTCGTTGAGCCACATTCAAAATCTACGGTGCCGTTTTGTACTAGCGGGATGCGTGTCTGCGAGGTGACTAAATTGTAGCGCACCGTCAAATTGGGCATTTTGAGTTCTTGTTTTACTGCGTCAACAATTTTGCTGGCGAGGTCGGCTGAGTAGCCAATCGGTTTGCTGTCGTTGGCGAGGTATGAAAAGGGAATCGAAGAGTCACGATGGCCGACGACGATGACACCGCTGTCTTTGATTTTTTTTAAGGTGCCACTGAGTTCTTCTGCGCCAACTTGGCCAGTGCAAACGAGGGAAACGGCAAGGGTAAGTGCGTAGTGAGCTTTCATTGCAGTGTGACTCCAAGCTAAGGGTTGGCTTGAAGTATAGGTAAAGATACTTGCAACGATATATAGGAATTAGCCCCTAAGGGAATTTGATTATGATGCTGTGATCTAATTGGTGGGTATATCAATATAAATATTTATAGATAAGGTCTATAAATATATACCCCTATAGATAGGTTTACTGAAAACCACTGCGCTTGGTGAGAAATGAGCTATTTTTCGTATTACAATGCGTTGATGATTTTGCGTAAGGGGCTAGGAATTCCCGCAGTTAAAGCGGCCGTTTTAGAAAACCATGCCGTATGATTTTCGCGCAGTGTGCTGTTGCCGATGAGGTAGGCCGGTTGCGGGGTGATGGTTAAGCGGTAATGAGTAAACACATGCACGAACTCAGGCAGGGCTGGTTCAATTTCAATTGTCAGGCCAAACCGTTGATCGATTGCTGTTGCGGCGGTGAGCGTGCTGGCGACTTCGGGCAAGCTCCACAGTCCGCCCCAAATACCTGTTGGAGGGCGGCGTTCTAATAAAATTTCACCATTTGCGTTACGTAGCAATACCATCACCGTTGATTTTTCAGGGACGGTTTTTTTAGGTTTTTTGGTGGGTAATTCAGCTTGGCGACCGCTTAGGCGGGCTTGGCAATCGGCGCTGAGTGGGCAGGTCAGGCAAGTTGGATTTTTGGGCGTGCAAATCGTTGCCCCCAAATCCATCAAACCTTGGGTATGGGCTTTGATCGCTGCCGCGGCGATGTTTTGATCGCTGCTTGGCTCAGGCAATAAGCTTTCGGCTAATTCCCATAATTGGTTTTCAATGGCTTTTACGCCTGTAAACCCTTCGATTCCCGCCCAGCGGCTCAGTACGCGCTTGACGTTGCCGTCCAAAATGGCTGCGCGCGTGCCATAAGCAAATGCCGCAATCGCCGCAGCAGTGCTGCGGCCAATGCCAGGCAGGGTGGCAATCAGCGCTGGGTCGCTGGGAAAGTGCCCGCCAAAATCACGTACGACGGCTTGTGCGCAGGCATGCAAATTACGGGCGCGAGTGTAATAACCGAGCCCACTCCACAGGGCCAATACATCATCGAGTGGTGCCGCGGCGAGGTCGGTCAGAGTTGGAAAACGCTCTAAAAACCGTGCGTAATAATCAAGTACGGTGGTGACTTGCGTTTGCTGCAACATGATTTCTGATAGCCAGACGCGGTAGGCGTCATCGACTTGCCACGGTAAATGATGGCGACCGTGTTCCCGCTGCCATTGTGTTAAACGGCTTGAAAAATCATTCATTATTTCGCTTTCTGTGGGCTGGTTTTCTTCGTTGGCGCGGTTTTGTTGGGTGTGGTTGATTTTTTGACGGGGGCCGATTTCTTCTTTGCTGCGGCTTGAGCGGCAGCTTTTTTTGCTGCTTCTGCTGCTTGAATTTTTGCCGTTTTCGCCGCTGCTTCGGCTTGTTGGCGGGCAATAATTTGTTCTTTCAAGTTGGCGGTATCGGCGTTAAAGACCGGATTGTTCAGAGGGCCACGGAAAGTCAGTGGCAAGCTTAAACCCAATAGCCCTGAGAGCTCTGGTACCTTGGGATTGGCACTGGCTAGCATGGCATAGTCGATTGTGCCCGCGTTTAAATTGAGCGTACCGCCGCCTTTGAGCTTTAATACATCGGCGCTGACGATCAAATCATCATTCACTGCCACCCCATTTTTGAGAATTAACGTGGCATTGAGCTCGGAGAAGTTGGTTTTCCCTGCACTGTGGTCGATTTTTTTGATTTCGCCATTCATTAGTTTGATTTGCTGACTAGCGGCACTGAGTAGGCCGCTAATGTCGATGCCGCGAATGGCGCCTTCTTTGAGGCTAGCCTTGATTTTACCGTTGGCAGATTTTCGCAGAGCGGTGATGTTATTGCCGGTGGCGGTGACGTCCAGCGTGAGGTTGCTGCGGCCTTCAAATCGACTGGTATCAAATGTGTCGGTAAGCAGGGTATTGATGTTCATATTGCTTAGCGTCTGCTCTACGCGGAAATACGGTATGTCTTTGCTGGCGTTAATTTCGATACGCCCAGACAGTTGTCCTTCATAGAGCGTGGCTTTGAGCGGGTCGAGTACCAAGCGATTTTTGCGTGCAATCAGCGTTGCATCAATGTCATCAATATGTAGGTTATTTAATACCAGCTCGCCCACCTTGATCGAGCCGATTGCTGATAGTTGATTCAACCACCAAAAATCGAATTGATTTTTTTCATTGATATTTTTGGCTCCAGCGGCAACCGCGGGTAGATAGGGGGTTAAATCAAGTTTGGCTAAGTCGATATTGACGCGGAAATGCGGGTCTAAAAAGCTTTCCATGCCAATTTGTGCGCGAAGCGCTTCGTAGTCCAAAGTGCCATTGCTATCGAGGTTGATCAGTTCATTATGCAGGTCCAAATCACCCTTGCCGGTGAGGTCTAAGCGAACCGCTCCGCGAGGTAAGCTGCGGTTGGTATAGCTACCGGTAAGTCGGTAGTTGGGCAGACGGGTAATCGTGCCGCGCTCAATAATTAGTGGCGTGCTAAACAGCACGTCCAAGTTTTGTTCGGGACTGGTGTATTTGACGCTGATTTTCGCCGCATTGCTTTGTAATAGCTGGCTGTGTGCGCCACTTAAGGTGGGAATACTGGCTGAGGCGATAAACTTTGTATTTTTATCTTGCATCTCTACATCCACTTTTAAGCGATGCAAGATCAGCGAGGTACTGGTGAGTTTAATCTCTGGGATATCGAGTGTGGTTTGCCAATTTTGACCGCTACGACGGCCTGAGCCGACTAATTTCAAATCACCGCCGGTGAGACGCAGCGGATCCCAACCATAGTTCAGATTCCCAGTGATTTGTAATGCAAGATTATTGATTTTGACTTGATCGTCACTTTGACCGTTCTGATTAATCGCCATTTTAATATTGGCGATGTGCAGTCGACGCTCTTGCTCGATGTAGCGCATCGCGCCACTGCCGTGGATTTGACCACGCCAGAGCGTTGATTCACCTTTATTGCCGATAAAAATTTCGCCGTTTAAATCCAGCGCGCCTTTTTTGGGATCGGTTAAATCGTTCATTTCCAAATCAAACTGCTGGAAATTGAGCGTTTGATTGAGAAATTCGTCGTGCCAAGAAAACTGAGCATCCGAAAAAGTGAGCCGATCTAACGCAACTTGAATCAATTGACCTTTATTTTGCAGCAGGTCTTCAAAGTTATAGCTACCGTCTTCATGGCGGATAATGGTCAGTTCAGGGCGTTCGATTTCAATGCTGCGCGCGACTGCTTTTTGTTCACTCAACAGTGGCCAGAGTCGAAATACCATTTTGATGGTATCGGCATGAGCAAAGACCGTGCTGTCGTTGGGTTCGGTGAGCGTTGCATTTTTGATCAGCACGGCAGGGCGCGGCAGCAGCACCACATGGGCACTGCCGCGAATATCGAGTTTACGCTGCGTATCGCGCTGCACCGCCATGATTAATTGATCGCGAACTAAGTCCGACGATAAAAAGTACGGCAAAATGCCGAGCAAGGCGATGAGCGTAACGATCAGCAAGAAGCTAATACGCAAGGGGCGGGAGTGACGCCAATCCATTTCGTTAAAAAGCCGCTACTAATATAGAGATTGCGCGATTATCCACAAGAACCGCGCTGAACAAAAGCACTATGGGTAAAATAGCGGTAGCAATGTGATTACTTGGTCTGTATTCGCCGTTGATAAAAGTACACAATCGCTGCTTTACTCGGCGATATCTCGCTGGGCTATGCCTCAGAGTTAAAATCAGGAGTCGTGTATGGTGCATTTGACACCCATTAAAGTTCAAGGCTTTCATCTTGATTTGTATGGGCATGTGAATAATGCGCGCTATTTAGAGTTTCTCGAAGAAGCGCGCTGGGGACTAATGGAAGAGTATGGCGATTTGAGCTGGTTTATGGCGCAAAAATTGGCCTTGGTGGTGAGCCGGATTGATATTCGTTATTTACGCTCGGCGACGATGGGTGATCAATTAGTGATTGAAACGCAGTTGGCCGAGCTATTGCCGCGCGAAGGGCGTATTCATCAGCGAATTATTCGTAAGGACAATGGCAAAGTGGTCGCCGAAGCCGATGTGACTTTTGCTGTGATTCATCCTGAGCAGCGTGGGGCGCAAAAATTGGAAGGCGAGATTTTGGCTAAATTTAGCCCAATGTTGGCAACGATGAAGGACGCTTAAATGAAGAAAATTCTGACTATTGCGATCTTGGTGCTACTGAGTGCATGTACTGGGATTCCGAGTCATTTTGAAAAACCACAGGTCAATTTAGCTGGTTTGCAAGTTGCTGAGCTGGGTTTGCTGGAACAAAAATTTATTGTGTCCTTGCGGGTGACTAATCCGAACGACATCAGCGTGCCGATTGATGGGCTAAACTTAAAACTGGATGTGAATGGCCAAGCCTTTGCCACTGGTGTTAGCAATGAAAAAGTGACGCTACCGAAATTGGGCGAAACCGTGGTGAAAATGCATATTACGACCAATTTGTCATCGATTTGGAAGCAAATTAAAACGCTGCAAAAAGACCAAGCGCTGGCGTATGCAGTCAGTGGCAAATTGTTTGTTCCAATGGTGCCTGGTGGGGTTTCGTTTAATCGCAAAGGCGAGTTGCCCGGATTGGGGGAGTTTTTACCTGCCGAGATTAAAACAATACAGTAGGGTATTTGATTGTAGCCATTGTTATTTAATGGCTGCAATTAAATACATCGTTAGCGTGGTAGATGAACTTGGAGCAAATTATGGGCATCAATTCGGCAAAGCAAGAAGCGAAACGAATTAAGCAAGATCATCAAGCGGCTGGGCATATCGAAGACGCCAATACCGAGCGCGAGCGCCGCGATGCGCTGATGCTACGCAAAAAGAACAATGCCATTGCCGACCGCGAGGCTGCCGCGCAGCGGCATATTGAAAAAGCAGAGCTGGAAGCATTAAAACGTAAAGCTAAGCAGAAGTAATTCACTTACGTTGACTGCTTTATGTGTATTGTTAGATGTATCTGTTGGTAGGTATTGAACTAAATAGCGTAGCTGTTTATACCTATCAGCTATTGACGACTCGCACTTGGCAAAAGCCCCGTCTCTTTTTGCCACACGCGGCGAAAATCCCTTGCTGATGCGAATCCTGCTTGTTCGGCGATGTGTTCGATGCTCAGTTGTGGATGATTGAGCAATTGCTTGGCTGTGGCAATCCGAATGGCCAGATGATACTGATGCAGCGATACGCCGCAATGTTGTTGAAACAACCGTGCCAGATTACGGCCACTGGTATGAACTTGCGCTGCGACTCTATCGAGTGTCCAGCGTTCGCGTGGCGCGCGGCTGATCAGGTCTTGCGCCTTGTGCACCATTGGATGCAAGTGATTGCGATGCGCCAGCCACGGCGAAAGTTGTGGATCTTGCCCACTACGGCGCAGCCAAACGACCATTTCCCGTGCGACGGCTTGTGCGATTAAGGGCCCAGCGTCTTGTTCAATCAATTGCAATGCTAAATCGATGCCAGAACAAATTCCGGCGCTGGTAGCAATATTGCCGTCTTGCACAAAAATCCGGTCATCAAGCACTTTGGCAAGCGGAGCTGCGATGCGTAGCCGTTCTAAAATCTCATGATGTGTAGTGCATTCGCGATGATCGAGTAAACCCGCATAAGCCGCCAGCATGGTTCCCGAGCAAACGCAGGCGAGTTGATGCTGTGTGGCGTCAAAATGTTCACGTAGCCACGCTACCACTTGCTGCGCTTCGGGCAGTAGCAAATTGACTTTGGAGTTTTGCGTGCCGATCAGCACAATGGTCGCGCCGTGCGGGATCGGCGTTGGCAATAGAGCGAGTTGGTGCTGTTTGAGGCCAATTGAACAAGTTAATTCACGAACAGGTGCAACGTGATGTAAGCGATAAGGCGCGCCGTGATTAGCGGCGATTTGAAACGCTTCGGCTGGCCCAGCTAAATCGAGCAGCATAAAATTGGGCGTCAGCACAAAATAAAGATCTGTCATTGCTACTTCCTACTTAGGGTCTGTTGACGTTTGGTTTCCCGCCGCTGCTTACGCGATTTTCGCGGCGAATCAAGGCGTAGTAAGCGCTGCATAGTCATTCTACGTGAGCTTGCTACAACGCAGAGTCGCCGCGAAAAGCGCCCAGCCGGATGTTAAATATCAAAAAGCGGTTTGGCGGCGGCTTTTGTTAATAACATCAGCCTGATGCTGCGTTACAAAGCGCTGACTTAGAATGACTAAGTATCGCGCTTCGTGCCTTGCCTCAGGCCAAAATCCGCGCAAACGCGGCTGGTAAACCAAACGTCAATAGACCCTAAGCCACTTGCCGACGATTGGCCCAGCGCTGTAATACAGACTCGCCAAATAAATTGAGAAATAAACCCGACATCAGTAAAGCTGCGCCCCACCATTGCTGTGCGAGCAACATTTCGTCGAGCAAGACGGCTGAAGCGGATAAACCAACCCACGGCACTAAGAGGCTAAACGGAGCGACGCGGTTGCTAGGATGACGTTTAAGTAACACATTCCATAAACTGGTGCCGAGTAGGGTGGCGATAAAGGCTAAGTAGAGAACGGCTAGTGTTGATTGCAAGGTGAAGTGCTTGAGCGCAGTGCTAATTTGTTCAGGGCCTTCAATCATCATACTGAGTGCGGCAAACACAAACATTGGCGCTAGTGATGTCCACACCATAAACGCTGGCACGCTAAATTGAATGCCTTGCTTGGCGCATTGTTTCATCACAATATTGCCCATCGCCCAGCCAGCTGCACCGAGTAGCGTCATCACGAAGCCGAGCAAAGTCATGCTTTGCCCATGACTGCTGCCAATCAGCCATAGCCCGATTCCGGCGACAACTAAGCCGATCAATTGGCTGGTTTTCCAGGATTCTTTGAGCCAAACTGCGGCAAAAATCAGCGTAAAAAAGGCTTGCGATTGCAAGACGACCGATGCCAATCCGGCTGGCATGCCATTGGCCATTGCTGAAAATAAAAATGCAAAATGGCAAACGCCCCATGTCAGGCCATAGCCGAGTAAGTATTTCCACGGTAAATTGGGGCGGCGCAACAAAAAAATCGCTGGAAACACCGTTGCTGCAAAGCGTAACGTTGCCAGTAGTAGCGGCGGCACACCGACCAAACCCCATTTGATCACGACAAAATTAAATCCCCATGCCAAAACGACAATCAGGGCGAGCGCAAGGTCACGAATTGGCATGGAGAGTCCTTATTTATTGAATGATGCGGCGATAGCCTAGGCAGCAAAACGCTGCACGATGTCATTCACGGTACAAATTCTGGCAAAGCGTTCATTCAGTACCAATTCGGTACGCTCTTTGATTTCTGCTGCGCTGTAGAGATTGCCGTTTGGATGTTGCATCGCAAACGTCAGTGTCGCTTCAGTTACAAAATCAACGATATAAGCTAAATCGGAGGCGACTCGCGTCGTGGTTTCACAGCATTGCTCGGTACGAATACCGCAGATAATCAAATGCGTGATGCCTTGCGCTTGCAGCCATTCATGTAGACCCGAACCAATCAGCGCGTTGTGCACAGTTTTTTCAAACACAGGTCCAGTCAATGGCGGCAAGAAATCCATCGGTTTTACCCAAGTGGACGCTTTAGCAAATGGACCTTCTGGCTCGACATGCAGTACGGTGACGACAGGAATCGAGTTGGCTTGGCAGACATTAATTAGTTTAATCAGCTGAGTTTGAAATGCGGGAAAGTCAGCGTCGCTAAAGTATGGTCGATGAAAAAACGAATCTTGTACATCAATTACGAGCAATGCAGATTGTGAATGAGACATTTTGTTTTCCCTATTGAATAATGTAAAGCCAGTTTAGGTTTTTATTTGAATAGGGTAGAGGCGGTACGTGGACGACTTAGCGGACAAATAAAGACAAAAGCCCTGCCTGATTTGGCAGAGCTTTTTATTAAGCAGAACAAAAATTGAAATTAAAGTGTATTCTCTAAAATCTGGCGGCTCATTGCCAATGTCACATCTTGGCGTTCGCCCAATGCCGTCATGCCGTGCGCTTCCAGTTTGGCAATGACGGCATCAATCGCAGTGGCATCCAGATGGTAATCGGCAAGGCGCGTTTTAATTCCCATTGCTTCAAAGAACTCTCGGGTTTTGTTAATCGCGGCGGTGATGCGTTCTTCTTCTGTGCCTGCGGTTATCTGCCAAACACGATCGGCGTATTGCAGCAATTTCTCGCGCTTGCTCTCAGAGCGCAGCGCCAAGTTGGCAGGCAATACAATTGCCAGCGTGCGGGCGTGGTCGATATCAAAAAGTGCGGTGAGTTCATGACCAATCATATGCGTTGACCAATCTTGCGGTACACCCGCGCCGATCAAGCCATTCAATGCTTGCGTTGCCGCCCACATTAAATTGGCGCGCAGATCGTAGTCTTGCGGATTAGCTAGCACTTTCGGGCCGATCTCAATCAAGATATTGAGCAAACCCTCTGCGTAGCGATCTTGCACCATGCCGCCCGCAGGGTAAGTGAGGTATTGTTCGACCGTGTGAACAAAAGCATCGACCACGCCGTTGGCGATTTGCCGAGTTGGCAAAGTGAAGGTTTTGCTGGGGTCCAAAATCGAAAATTGCGGGAATACCAGCGGATTCATAAATGGCAATTTGGTTTGCGTGGCTTTTTGTGTAATCACTGCGCCGTGGTTCATCTCGGAGCCAGTTGCTGGTAGCGTCAGTACCGTTCCAAAAGGCAATGCACTGGTGATGGTTTGGCCGAATGTGGTCAAAATATCCCACGGCTCACCTACAAATGGCACTGCGGCGGAGATAAATTTGGTGCCATCAATGACGGAACCTCCACCGACAGCTAACAGGAAATCGAGTTTTTCGGCACGGATGATTTCGACCGCTTGCATCAAGGTTTCGTAAGTGGGATTGGGCTCAATGCCGTTAAATTCATGCACTTCACGTGCGCCCAGCGCGGCGCGAACTTCGGCGAGTGTGCCGTTTTTACGCGCGCTTTCACCACCCAATAAAATCATCACGCGGGAGTTCGTTGGCACTAATTGGTCGAGTTTGGCGATGGTGTCGGTGCCGAAAACGATTTTAGTGGGATTGAAAAATTCAAAGTGAGTCATTGCTTAATCCTTTATTAGACCAGTCGTCTAGTTGCGGGTTAAAAATAAGATCGCGCATGCGATCAATTAAAATACAAATGAAATCAAAAAATCTTACAGCCAATACGGCCAATATATGAGCCGCATTGTGGGTCAGGTAAACAGTCTGGTTCAGTTCATTTTTAATATGAACCGCGTACTTTGCATCGCTGCTTCCAGTGCGCTGCGGTCGCGGCGAATTTTAGTCAGTAGCGTGGCACCTAGCCACATTTCGTACAGCTGTAGAGCTGTCTGTTCGCAGTTTGCGTAGTGGGGTAATGAGCCATCACGCTCGCCTTCACTTAAGCACAGCGCAATACGTGCTAATAATTGCTCTGTGCCACGCAATAAACTGCCACGCATACTTTCGGATAAATCTGAAACTTCAGCAGCGAGTTTGACCGTGAGGCACTGCCCGTCGCGATCGTCGCAGCTTTGCGTTTCTAGCCAACTTGCCCAATACGCAAGCATCCGCTCGCCCGCTGTAGCATCTTGGGTATTAAAAATTGAATCAAGACGTTCGCAATAATTAGCGAAATAGTGTTCCAGCAAGGCCTCACCAAATGCTTCTTTGGATTTGAAGTAATGGTAAAACGAGCCTTTGGGTACATTGGCCGCCGTCAAAATTTCATTTAGTCCAACCGCAGAGAAGCCTTTGCCTAAAATAATTGGCTTGGCGGTATCTAAAATATGCTGACGTACATCGATATGCTCTGAGTTCATAGGCTGGATCATACTGTTTATTAGACCAGTCGTCTAGCGTTCGTGGTGGTTAATTTTGCACGGCATCTATTCTGATGCAGGAATCAGTTGCTTGGCGCAGGCAAAAACGACATGGATTGCGGCTATAAGCGTGACGCAATGCCTTGCAAAATAAACAAGCACTGCGATTAACTTAGTTCGCAGTGCTTGTTTGTTTTGTTGAGTGCGGAAAAAGCGGGCTTAATGCTTGCTAAGCGTGTTTGCTAATTGGGCAGCACTTTTTTGTGCCAATTTATCGATTTCCCGCTCTAAGTATTCCAAAGTGACGGCTTTATCTTTGACCTTGGTTTTGCGGGTTTCTTTGAGGTTGACTGCGCCCGCGAGAAACTCGCCGGTGCTGGCATCTTCTAGCTGTGCCATTGTGCCGACACGCAATAGATAGGGTTCTTTGCCGATCGCCATTTTTGCAATATTAATCGCCGCTTTGGCGGGTAATACATCGATCACATCTAAATCTGGCCGTGTCTGCGCTAAACCCGTGACCGCAATCCGTAAGCGTAGGGTGTCGGCTTCTGCCTGCTCAACGACGGTGATGCCTTGCTTTTGTAATTCAGTACTGAATCTAGTTTTGAAGTACTGGGCAATTTTGCTTTCTTCTGCTGCTTGCAGTAATTCCCACTCATGATTGGCATTTTGATGCAAAAAGAGTGGCGCTTCGACTATCACTTTTTGATATTGGCTCAGCTTGACGCCCGGCTTGATATAAAGTTTTTGTTGCGGGTTTTTTGCATTGAGCTGATAAGCCGAGAGTGGAAGTGTAAATAGATTGTCTTTGACAGCATCTACCTCGGTAGTCGCCCAAGCGGCTTGTCCGCCTAGCAGGCAAAGCCCGATGAAAGTGGAGCGAAGCAGTTTTTTCATTGCATATCCTTTGATGAGTATTTAGCTAGGTGCTGCGCCAAACCTGTAAATTGAGACAAAACTTTGAAAGTCTAGTGTCAAAATTACCATGTCGAGCTCAGATTTGCAGAGGGCGTCCACCAGCAGTTGCATTCAGGTTACACGGGGCTTGGCACTCAGTCTTTTTGTATGCCATTACTTGGTAAATAGCCATCAAAGCGCGTACTTTCGCCATCGAACACAAAATCAGGCCGTGCATTTGCCAGCAAAGGAGCATGGCGGGGGCGTTTGACGATAATGCGTTTTTTGGCAATCAGGCGGGCAGGAGCGAGCAGCGCATCGGCATCTTCGTCGCCACCAATCAGCGTTTGAAACGCCGCCATGTTTTTTTTCGATTTGGCACGCTTGCCCGGCTCGGGAAACATGGGGTCAAGATAGACCACGTCAAACTCTTGCTGAGCGAATGGACCGATTCCTGCCGCGCGCTCAGTGAGCCATTTACGGCCATCTCCAAAATGCAGCGACATTCTGGCTGCAATTTCTTTGGTGTGGGTATCTGCCGCTGCGCGTTTTAAACCATCGCTTAGCAGTAAATACGCAATAGGGGTACGCTCTATCAAGGTCATCGTGCAGCCCAAACTGGCTAACACAAATGCGTCGCCACCCAAGCCCGCCGTTGCGTCTAGCACGCGGGGAATGTAATCACCTTTGATGCCGACCGCTTTGGCAACGGGTTGACCGCGACCACCGCCAAATTGCCGCCGATGCGCCGCCGCGCCACTGACGAAATCGACGCAAACTGTGGCTTTTTCAGCGATAGAAACTAATTCAAGGCGATCTTCATTCCATTGGAGTATATGCGTAGCGCTCTCGCTTGGCTTAGCCCAGATGGCAATACCCAGTTGTGAAGCTTGATCGATCAATTCTTGCGGGGCGTTGTGTTGAAGTAAACCGATCATTGCAGCGCGCCGTACTGGGTTTGCACCGGACGATAGCGCTGTGGATGTAGGCGTTCAACCGGATCTTGTTGGTAAAATTGTTTGAGCTGCTCGTAGACGTCTGGGTAGACTTCTTGCAATACTAGTGGGCGTTCAAAGAAAACTTCGCTCAGCACTGCAAAACATTCGGCTGGATTGGTCGCGGCGTACAAATCGATTGGACTATGTTCGTCAGAATACGTTAAAGACTGCAAGTGCGCAAAAGCGGCACTGAAGGCGGTTTTCCAGTCGTCGTGATTCATTCCAGCGTGCAAAATCGGGTAACCGTTGGCGTGCCCGCCATTGCGCATATCGAGTTTGTGCGCCAATTCGTGAATGACGACATTCCAGCCATCCAGCCACGGCCCTTCCATCACATCGTGCCAAGAAAAAATGACAGGCCCATCGCCACGCGCTTGCCCTGCGAGCGCATGCTCGCCTTCGTGCACTACGCCAATATGATCGACGTGGCGGGTGGGCGCGAGAAATTGGCTGGGATAAATGATAATTTCCTGCCAATCGTCATAAGCATCGTGTCCTAAATTTAATATCGGTAACACGGCTTGCGCGGCAAGAACCACTCGCATTGGATCTGAAAAAATTAGTTCGCCTTTCGGACTAATGGCTTTGGTATGCAAAAACCACGCCGCCAATTCACGCAAACGCGCCAACTCACTGGGACTAAGGTTTTTCAGTACTGGCATTGTGGTCACAGGCAGCCATAATTCATTTGCAATTGGATGTTGTGCTAGCCAACGGTCACGACGTTTGCGGCGAAAATAATTGAACATAATTTTTCCTGGATCAGTATGAAGCAGATGGGTCTGTCGCAGTGCAATTCAAGCGAGCCGTGTGAAGTTATGATCAGTGGGCTTGAGGGAAGGATGCAACAGTCATCAACTTGTCACAGAGCACGTTAGATTGCATGCTGTATCATTGATTACTAATAATTACATGAATATCCCTATTGATTTTGTTGTTTGAGCCGATATCAATAGTTCTGTAGCAGTTTATTTGGGAGTGCTTTACATGCTAAGTCGTAATCAGGTCATTGCAATGATTAGCGCGATTTATTCGCTGGTGCTGATTGTGCTATTGGTAGTGGTCAGTAATAGTTCAGTTGCGGCTGTCAATGATTTATTCATTACGATTTTATTGATTGGTATTGTCGGTTTGGGCGCTTTGTTGGCTGGTCTTGTATTTGGTATCAATCAACTCTTTAAGCCACTAACGCAAATGCGTGATTTGATGCGCTTGCAAGCGACTGACCGTGGTGATTTGATGACTCGCTTACCTGTCAATGGTTACGGCGACATTGCCGATATTTCCCGCGCTTATAATGAGTCAACCGATAAAGTGCAAAACATTTTGCGCGATGTGCAGCGCGAAATGGAAGGGCTTGCCTTGGGTTTGTCTGAGCTCACTGCTGTGACGGGGCAAATGGCCAAAGATACGCATATGCAATCTGATCATGCCGCGTCGTCAGCAGCAACGGTCGAAGAAATTACCGTGAGCATCAATCATATCGCCGACAGCGCGCGTGATATGGATCATGTGGTTGAAGAAACCCAGCGTTTATCGAGCAATAGCGCCGATTCGGTACTGCGTGTTTCAGAGGAAGTGGGCAAGGTGTCTGAGGCGGTCGTTGCCTTAACGCAAACCATGGATGGCCTAGGCGCGCGCTCCGAAGAAATCAGCAGCATTATTGGCGTGATTAAAGATATCGCAGGTCAAACGAATTTATTGGCACTCAATGCCGCGATTGAAGCCGCGCGCGCAGGTGAAATGGGGCGTGGCTTTGCGGTGGTGGCCGATGAAGTCCGTAAATTGGCTGAACGCACCAGCAGTGCTACCGTTGAAATTGCGCACAAAATTGAATCCGTTGGTCGTGAAACCCAAAATGCCGTCGGCAATATGTCGATTACTGCTGAGCGTGTGGCGCACAGTGTCACGATGGCCGAAGATGCGCGTGGTCATATGCTGGGAATTCGTGAACATATGGGCAGTGTGGTGTCGGCGGTTCGGCAAATTGCCGAGTCAACGCAAGAGCAATCAGCGGCGACACATACTCTGGCAAGCTCTGCTGAGCAACTCGATGTAATGACGCAAGCGACGGATTCGGCGTTGCAACAAGCGACCAATACGCTGAAGAATCTGGATGAGCGCGCAAAGCGCTTATTAAAATCAGTCGGTAGTTTCAAGCTGGCAGATATTGAAGTAGTGCACGGTTGGGCTGCTTCGAGTGAGGCGCGTGCCGTATCCGAAATCAAAGCGCTACTGAATGCACAAGGACATCATTGGGCTGATGCTCAGGGTGATAATTCACCATCAGCCTTGCGTGCGCGTGTCTTGGCAGGTAATGCGCCAACTGCAGCGGCAATTGGCGGGGTAAAAATTCAAAACTGGGCCAAAGAAGGTGTATTGGCTGATTTGAATGAGGTTGCCAATGCTCAAGGTTGGAGCCGAGTGTTACCTGCCGTGCTCGATACGATGATGAAGGCCAATGGTCAGTATGTTGCAGTGCCGTTGGGCGTGGCGCGCGTCAATATGTTTTGGATTAATGCCGCAGTGCTGCGCCGCGCTGGAGTGAATGCACCCAAATCTTGGGATGATTTTTTTGTGATTGCCGAAAAACTCAAGCAAATGGGGACGCCAATGCTGGCGGTAGGTGAACAAGCTTGGCAAATTGCAACGATGTTTGAGGCGATTACCTGTGGTTTGGGTGGCGCAGCATTTTATAACGCCGCGTTTAGCAAGCTTGATCAAGCCACGCTCAATGGTCCGGTGATGATTCGCTGCTTAGAAACCTTGCGCCAAATGAAGCCGTATTGCACCCCCGACGCTGCTGGTCGTGAATGGAATTTGGCGACTGCGGACGTCATCAATGGTCGCGCTGCGATGCAATTGATGGGCGATTGGGCCAAAGGCGAATTTGCGCAAGCGGGTAAAACACAAGGCGTGGATTATTTATGCGTGCCATCGCCAACACAAAACGGTGAATATAGTTTTGCGGCCGATACGCTGACGATGTTCAAACAAACCGAGCCACGTTTAATCGCAGCACAACGCGATTTTGTCAGCTTGTTAATGAGTACCGAAGGTCAAGAAGTGTTCAATTTATACAAAGGCAATATTCCAGCTCGCACCGATGTGAATATGAATCGCTATGACGATTACGCCAAACAATCCTCACGTGATTTTGCCAATGCTGCGAATAAGCAAGTGCTGGTACCATCATGGGCGCATAATATGGCGGTGCAAGATGAGGTGAAATTGGCCTTCTACGATGCGGTGGATGCATTCTGGAAAAATGGCAATATGAGCGCCCAAGACGCAGCGCGCCGTTTTGCCGATGCCGCACGCCGTTAAGCTGCTCTATATTGAGTCAAAAGCACGCTCAAATGCGTGCTTTTTTTATTGCTATCACTCTCGTTGTAAGTGTGATTTTTTGAATTGTGTTTAATCGCAACGCGGGTGTAAGATCGAAATCATGCTTTATCTTCGCGCGTTTATTTTTATACTTTTGTCGGGGTTATTGTCACTGAATGTGGCGATCGCTTCCGAGCGCGCGCCAATTTCAGTTCAAGCGCTGACTACTGAACAGTTGCATGAATTTCATGCTACGCATCACGTTGATTCACAGACTACAGACAGTCTAAATTGCAAACATCATTGTGCTAGCCAAAGCATGGCCAGCAATCATTGTGGCGCGTGCTTGAGTGGCTTGGCAGTGTCAATCCCATTGATGCTGGTGTCACCTGCGCCTGCGATATTTGTCGCAGCGCCGACTATCGTGCTGCGAAGCATTCATTTCCCGCCGCCGCTGCATCCTCCGCTACAACTGGTTTGATCAGATCTTATCTGTGACCAGCCATAGCGATTTTTCGCGACCCTTACGGTAATGGGGCATGAGGTGGAAGTCTGAGAGGTATTCAATCACTCGCATATGGATATCCATTTCATATCCACGGTACGCAATATATTGCGTTGGATGCCAAACTGAACGGGATGCGCCGTATCGCGCGCGACACGACACGATCAATCTTCGCCCTTATGAAACCATCCGCATTAAAACCGTGCAGCAGGATATTGGTTTGCGGATGTTCCATTGCCATATTTTAGAGTATGAGGTGCAGGGCATGATGGCACAGCTGTTGGTGAAATAGCGTACGCCACTGATTGAAAATCAGCCTGCCGTATTCTTAGGGTATTTATCTCTAAGCAATATTAAAGAATGAGTATAGAGATATACCTAAATATAAAGAAGGAATAAAAATGAAATTAAACCAACTATTGACGGTACTTTGTTTCGCCCCGACGCTGGTGCTGGCTGCCGCGCCTGCCGCTACGATGTATAAAGACCCGAACTGCGGTTGCTGCGGCGAACACGCCAAACATTTGCGCGCGGCGGGTTTTCAGATCAAGGAGCAGCCCAGCGACAATATGAGCGCGATTAAACAAAAATACGGCACCGATGTCGCATCCAGTTGCCACACCATTGTGATTGGTGGCTATGCGGTGGAAGGGCATGTGCCTGCAGCGGCCATTACGAAACTATTGAAAGAAAAACCGAATGCGAAAGGGATTGCGGTGCCGGGAATGCCAGCCACTTCACCGGGTATGGGTGATTACAAGCCGGGCACGATTGCAGTGGTGTTGATTGGCAAAGACGGCAGTGTGAAGCCATTTGGCAATTTTTAAGCGATAAAAAATGAGCTTGCCATGCCGCAAGCTCATTTTGATTGACCGCGTTCAAGTCGATTTATTCGCCGCCAGCGCTTTGCTCAATCAAGCGCAACTCGGCTTGCGCTGTTGGCGTGAACGGGTGCAAATGAGATAAAAATTGGCGGCTCGCTGCGCCCCAAGAATAACGCTCAGCAAAGCGGCGAACTTCGTCGCGGTCGATGCGTAGTGCGGCGATACACGCTTCACGCAGGTCTTCATTGAGCGCGCCAGGGCCGTCGCTACCAATCACGTCAATCGGTCCAGTTACGGGGTATGCAGCTACAGGGCAGCCGCATGCCATGGCTTCGAGCAATACTAGACCAAACGTATCGGTTTTGCTCGGGAACACAAATACATCGGCGCTGCTGTAGACTTCGGCCAGTTCAGTTTGATTTAAGACGCCCAACCAGTGAATATTTTTTTGCTCACCGTACTTGGCTTTGAGCCCTGCCGCTGCTGGGCCATCACCGACCACCCACTTGCTGCCGGGTAAATCTAATTCTAAGAAGGCTTCGACGTTTTTCTCTACAGCGACACGGCCAACGTAGACAAAAATCGGGCTGCGCGAGTTAAGTTTGTCGCGGCGACCCGGTTTGAAAATCTCTAAATCCACCCCGCGTGACCACATGACGACATTGTTAATGCCGCGGTCGGTTAAATCCTTAACGACGACTTTGGTCGGTGCCATCACGGCTTGGGCTGAATTATGAAAGCGGCGCAACCATGCGTAAGTGACGCTCAGCGGAATTGCAAAGCGCAATTGCACATATTCTGGAAAACGTGAGTGATACGCCGTGGTGTACGGGAGTTTGTTTTTTAAACTGTACGAGCGCGCCGCCAAGCCCAGCGGGCCTTCGGTGGCGATGTGGATCGCATCGGGTGCAAATTCACGGATGCGTTGATTGACTTTGTTGCCTGGAAATAGCGACAAACGGATGTCGGGATACGTTGGGCAAGGTACAGTTTTGAATTCGAGCGGCGTGAGCAACTCCACCGTGTGTCCCATTTTTCTGAGTTCGGCACTGGTTTGTTTCAAGGTGCGAACAACGCCATTTACTTGCGGTTCCCAAGCATCGGTAACGATTAAAATCTTCATGCGAGCTATCCTTTCAAAGTAGTCAACAACATAGTGCGAAGAATTAAATGTCAAACAAATCGCTCAAACTGTTTGCGGTTCAATCGGGCTGAGTAATTTATGAATATTGGCGGTTTGTGCGTCGTACATTTTTTGCCAAGTTAGAATGCGTAACTCGCCATTAGGCATTTCGACTAAGGCACTTAGACTTTCCACCCAATCGCCATCGTTGCAATATTCAATGCCATCAATCATGCGCATTTCGGCTTTGTGGATATGGCCGCAAATCACGCCGTCTAAATCGCGTTTTTTAGCTTCAGCCGCGACCGCCTCTTCAAAATCAGAGACGAAACTGACTGCCTTTTTGACTTTATGTTTCAGGTATTGCGACAGCGACCAATAACCCAAGCCCATGCGGGCGCGGGCACGGTTAAACCAGCGATTGAGTTTCAATGTCAGTTCATAAGCTTGGTCGCCAACCACGGCTAACCAGCGCGCGCATTGAATCACGCCGTCAAATTGGTCACCGTGAATGACCAGATATTTTTTGCCGTTGGCCATCGTATGGATGACTTCGTCTTCGATTTTGATTTCCCCAAACATTAGGCCAATAAATTGACGAGCACCTTCGTCGTGATTGCCGGGGATATAGGTGACTTGCGTGCCTTTGCGGGCTTTGCGAAGGATTTTTTGAATCACATCATTATGACTTTGCTGCCAGTACCAACTGCGCTTCATAGCCCAGCCGTCAATAATGTCGCCAACTAGATATAATTGCTCTGATTCGGTGTGTTTTAAGAAATCTAAGAGATAATCGGCTTGGCAACCTGCCGTGCCCAAATGAATATCAGAAATCCAGATGCTTCGAAAACGCAATTCAGATGCCATCATCGACCACTCCGCTAAGGGCTTGCGGCCATCATGCAGCGGCTTTATGACAATGGTGCGACAGTAAAATGAAGCAAATAAGACAAAAATGATTTTTTTCCTGCGCTGTGTTTTGCGTGAGCAGATTAAATTGAATGCAGTTTTTAAAACAAAGAGAGTCAACGATGCCGGTAAATGAGCGCCCTGATACACCGTGTATAGCGGTTTGTTCAACTGGAATGGGCGATGACATCTGTAAAGGCTGTCAGCGCACGATGTTGGAAGTGGCGCATTGGGTCATGCTGAGCGAGGCCGAAAAAGAAGTAATTTGGCAACGATTGGAACAATATTGGGCCGACCAAGGGAAAACGCCGCCGTGGTTAAAACGCGGAAAGTGACGTTTTTTTACGACGAATCAGTGTGGTGGAAAAGCTGCATGATAAAAATAGCTGAATAAAAATTAGATAAAGGCGTTCAACGCTTTGGAGAAAAGATGCTGCACGGAGTACTCAAGCAATGGAAAAAAGATTTTGGTTTTATTCAAATTGAAAATGGCGAGCGTTTTTTTGTGCATATCAGCACCTTAAAGCGTGGCGGTATTCATCAACCCCGCATAGGCGATACGATTTATTTTACGCTCGGTAAAGACAAACAAGGCCGTGCCCGCGCACAAACTGCAGGGCGCAATCCAGAACAGCTCGAAAAAGCCAACGCGCGCCGTGCAGCATACCGCCAAGCCAATGCTCAGCCGCGTTTTGATTGGATTGATTATGCGGCCTTCTGCCTGTTGCCCGTGGCGCTACTGTTAGCCGCGGTTTCGCCGATACGTGGGCTTATATTGGTCGCGATGACAATGTTGAGTGCAGCAAGCTATGTGCTGTATGCCTTCGACAAAACTCAGGCGCAGAAAAATGCTTGGCGCGTTCCTGAGGCGACTTTGCATGGCTTGGCAATATTGGGCGGCTGGCCCGGCGCTTTGCTTGCGCAGCGTCGTTTGCGGCATAAAACGCAAAAAGGCACATTTCGCATTATTTTTGCGATCTGCGCGCTGCTTAATGTATTGATCTTGGCTTATTTATTTCTTGTTAGCTAGGTATATCTGGCTAGCTATTGAAGAATAATGGCTTCAGTCATATACCTATAGTGCTATTGAATGATCCCTAAACGCTGGCGAATTCCGTCCAAATAAAGCTGCGGGTTGGGTTGGCTTTGGTTGCGCTGCGCTTGCCAAATCATTTCGGCGAGGCAATCGAGCATATCGTGCAGTGCGCGATGGGCATCGTTGTGTTTGGCGTGCAATTGCTGGTAGAGCGCACGCACGCCGGCGGGTTGGTCAATCGATAATTGTTCCGCTAGCGCCAGATGCAAACTGAGATGCAAAAATGGATTGGTGTCGCCGTGCTCGGGTGGCCAATCGTGATCGAGATAATCATTGCTCAGAAATTGATGGTATTCCGGATGGGCTATCAATACATCGACTAGAATCGCTTCCAAATCGGCTAGCGGCTGCGCTTGTTGATGTTTTTGCCAAGTCTGAATAAAAAAGCGGCGCGCTTCATCGCGGCTGGGGTTAAATAGCATGGGTGATGAGTCTTAATAAGTTGGCGATGTATTTTATATACGAAAATGATTGAGTCCACGAAAGACTCGAAAAGCACGAAAATCTTAGTTTGTAGTTACTTTGAGCTTTTATGCTTTTGTTTGTGGCTTTCGTGCTTTTCGTGGACTGATGAATTTGATGTTTTCAGTCGAAAAGCGCGACTAGGACGCTATTGTCGACGACTTGATTACTTTTGGCGAGGGGCGCGATCTGGCCGTTACCATAAAATCCGGCAAACGGCACACCGGGCAGTGCGCTACGCAGCACATTCCAGTCGGGCTCGGTGAGGCCGCTACCCGCCATCGCGCGACGATGGCCGGAAAAGGCCAGTCCCCATTTAGGTTGCGCGCGCCCAGCCAGTTGATTCATTAGTTGCAGCCCCAAATCTTGGCTAGCCGCTGTGCTATCAAAATGTCCCCAGCACAAAGACATGCCAACCGGAATTTCATGCGCCAGCATAATCGCTTGTTTGTGTTCATCGACCCCGATTACCGGAATCCATAGCATATCGCTCACTGAATCCCCGATGCCAGCCATTAAATTATGCAAATCATATTGATGTAGCCACGGGCGCAAAGTGGGGTAGGCGGCGGCATCGTTGAGCGATTCCAGCATCAGGCCATTGCTGGCGCTAATCCGGTATTGAGGGCTCAGCGCGTGAAATCCTTGTGAGAGGATAATGTCACGTGGTGTTAGCTCAATTTCGACAAAATCGGCGTGCTGACGACCATTTTGCCAAATGGCATACGCACCGTTGCCGGTGGCGTCACCCGCGATACCGCCAAAACGCTGTCCACCCCGATTGAGCCATTGCTGATTGATGGCATTGGGCGCGGCTAACGCAAAATGGCTATTAGGGGTACTGCTGGCAGGCATCTGCGCGGGCAATACAATCGCCGCCGCGGCAGGCGCATCGAGCGACCAGTCTTGGTCACTAAAAACACCCGCAGCACTCGCGCCAAAAATATCAAAGCTGCCGGTCACTTGAGTTACGGCGCGCAAGGTCGTATTGATTTCGTACTGAAAGTGCGTTGAAAGAAATAGAAAAATCCGCCCTGCGTGACTTAAACCACCGCGTGCCATTGCCGAGCTGACTGCCGCAATCGCCACTTGGGGTGTGGCGCGGGGCCCATAAGCATAGCCGCTCGCTACTTGCATTGAATTCGCCTGAAGAAGATGAGTCTCTGCGACAATACACAAAACAGCGCTAGAGGAGCAATGGTATGCCGACGATTTATGACTTTTCAGTGACAACGCTCACTGGCGAGCAGCAGAGCTTGGCGCAATATCAGGGACAAGTTCTTGTGATTGTCAATGTGGCGAGCCAGTGTGTTTTCACCACCCAGTATGTGCAGTTGCAAGCACTATATGAACGCTATCGAGCGCAAGGTTTGGTAATTTTAGCGTTTCCTTGTAATCAGTTTGGTGGGCAAGAGCCGGGTAGTAATACGGAAATCATGCAGTTTTGCCAGCTGCATTTTGGTGTCGATTTTCCTATTTTTGCCAAGATTGAAGTGAACGGCCCAAACGCCGAGCCTTTGTTCCGTTTTTTGAAGCAGCAGCAGCGCGGCTTTCTCGGTTCACGGCGGATTAAGTGGAATTTTACGAAGTTTGTCATTGATAAAGAAGGTCATGTAGTAAAGCGATTTGCGCCGTATCGAAAAATTGCTGATTTGCAGCCTGTCATTGAAAAGTTGCTGGCTGCGGCTTGAGTCAATACGGATTTGCATTGATAGCAAAGGGCTTTTGCGGTAGAATTCGGTCAATTTTGTAGCTATGAAACGGGGTTGGCTAAGCTAACTCCGTTTTTGTACGCCTACCCCACAGATTTTGACTTATTGGGCGCAATGCCCTGGAGCCGCCCCGTGTCCACGACAGTTCCCACGCCAGCCACAACCCCTGCCATCTTGGCACTTGCCGACGGTACAATTTTTCATGGTATTTCTATTGGTGCCGATGGTGAAACCATTGGCGAGGTGGTTTTCAATACCTCGATGACCGGTTACCAAGAAATTTTGACTGACCCTTCTTATACCAAGCAAATCGTTACGCTGACTTACCCGCATGTGGGTAATTATGGTGTGAATGCAGAAGATACTGAAAGCCGCGCTGTATTTGCGGAAGGCTTGATTATCCGTGATTTGCCACTCTTGCATTCTAACTTTCGCTCTACGATGAGTTTGGGGGAGTATCTCAAGCAAAACAACGTCGTTGCTATTGCAGAAATTGATACCCGTAAGTTGACTCGTATTTTGCGTGAAAAAGGCGCTCAGCCTGGTTGCATCATCAGTGGTGAAAA
The DNA here is from genome assembly GCF_016881405.1 of Deefgea chitinilytica. GTDB lineage: Bacteria > Pseudomonadota > Gammaproteobacteria > Burkholderiales > Chitinibacteraceae > Deefgea > Deefgea chitinilytica. The sequence goes on along the minus strand of NZ_WOFE01000002.1, from coordinate 141,205 downwards.
TATCGATGAAGCTGCTGCAGTCGCCAAAGCAAAATCGTTTGGTTCGATGGCTGGCCAAGATTTGGCTAAAGTGGTGAGCTGCGAAAAATCATATGAATGGACTACGGCAGAATGGAAGTTGGGCGTGGGTTACACCGTGCAATCCAATCCAAAATTCCATGTTGTCGCTTACGATTTTGGCGTGAAATACAATATTTTGCGCATGCTGGCAGAGCGTGGCTGCAAATTAACTGTAGTGCCTGCGCAAACATCGGCGGCTGACGTGTTGGCTCTTAATCCGGATGGCGTGTTTTTGTCGAATGGCCCTGGCGATCCAGAGCCATGTGATTACGCAATTAGCGCAATTCAACAATTACTGGCGAAAAAACTTCCGATTTTTGGTATCTGTTTGGGGCATCAATTGCTCGGTTTAGCTGCGGGTGGCAAAACCAGCAAGATGAAGTTTGGTCATCACGGAGCGAACCATCCTGTGCAAGATTTGGATAGCAAGCATGTGATGATTACCAGCCAAAACCATGGCTTCCAAGTCGATGAAACTAGTTTGCCTGCTAATGTGCGCGTGACACATCGTTCATTGTTTGACGGTACGGTGCAAGGCATCGAATTGACCGATACGCCTGCGTTCTCGTTCCAAGGCCACCCGGAAGCGAGCCCAGGTCCTCACGATGTAGCGTATTTGTTTGATAAGTTCATTGCGCAATTGGCGTCCGCCCGTGAGGGGTAAGGCGTTAGGTGTGAGGCGCGGTGCGCGGTCATTTTTTATACCCGCACTGAATTGCAAATTAATCATTAAGGAGTTGGGCGTAGATGGATGAGTGGATGAGGGTTTTCCCCTCACTCCTCACTCCTCACCCCTCACAGTAATATGCCAAAACGTACCGACCTAAAAAGCATTTTGATTATTGGCGCTGGCCCGATTGTGATCGGCCAAGCGTGTGAATTTGACTACTCTGGTGCGCAAGCTTGTAAAGCGCTACGTGAAGAGGGTTACAAAGTTATTTTGGTGAACAGCAATCCTGCCACCATCATGACTGATCCAAATATGGCCGATGTCACTTATGTTGAGCCGATCACGTGGCAAGTCGTTGAAAAAATTATTGAAAAAGAACGCCCGGATGCGATTCTGCCAACGATGGGCGGTCAAACCGCTCTGAACTGTGCGCTGGATTTGTGGCGCAACGGTGTATTGGACAAATACAGTGTTGAATTGATTGGTGCTACGCCAGAAGCCATTGATAAGGCCGAAGACCGTCAGAAATTTAAAGCCGCGATGGATAAAATTGGTCTGGGTTCTGCGCGCTCAGGGATTGCGCATAGCCTTGAAGAGTCTTTAGCTGTGCAAGCACAAGTGGGCTTTCCGACGATTATTCGCCCGTCGTTTACGATGGGCGGCTCGGGTGGTGGTATTGCCTACAATATGCAAGAATTCATCGAGATCTGCACCCGCGGTCTGGATTTGTCGCCAACCAATGAATTGTTGATTGAAGAATCATTGTTGGGTTGGAAAGAGTACGAAATGGAAGTCGTGCGTGATCGCAACGACAACTGCATTATTATCTGCTCGATTGAAAACTTAGATCCGATGGGCGTACATACCGGTGATTCGATCACTGTGGCGCCAGCGCAAACGCTGACTGATAAAGAATATCAAATCATGCGTAACGCATCGATCGCGGTATTGCGCGAGATTGGTGTCGATACTGGTGGTTCTAACGTTCAATTCTCAGTGAATCCAAAAGACGGTCGTTTGATCGTTATCGAGATGAACCCACGTGTTTCTCGCTCATCGGCTTTGGCATCCAAAGCGACTGGTTTTCCGATTGCGAAAGTCGCAGCCAAATTGGCAGTGGGTTACACGCTGGATGAACTGAAAAACGAAATTACTGGCGGCAAAACGCCAGCGTCGTTCGAGCCTTCGATTGACTACGTGGTAACGAAAATCCCACGTTTCGCCTTTGAGAAATTCCCGCAAGCGAATGACCGCCTAACGACGCAAATGAAGTCGGTCGGCGAAGTGATGGCGATTGGCCGCACTCAGCAAGAGTCTTTGCAAAAAGCGCTGCGTGGCCTTGAAACCGGTATGTCTGGTTTTGATGAGATCTGTTCTGATCGTACCAAGATCGAATCAGAAATCGCTACGCCAGGTCCAGAGCGCTTGTGGTATGTGGCTGATGCGTTCCGTGTTGGCTTGACGCTGGATGAAGTGCACAATATTTCGAAAATCGATCCATGGTTCTTGGTGCTGATTCAAGATATTTTGAATGATGAAGCGGCCTTGCGCGGTCGTTCAGTTGATAGCATCAGCAAAGCTGAATTCCGCAAATTGAAACGCAAAGGGTTCTCGGATCGTCGTTTGGGTACATTGCTCGGTTGCGATCAAAATGCAGTGCGTAAAGCACGTCATGCATTCGGTGTTCGCCCGGTGTATAAGCGTGTAGACACCTGCGCAGCTGAGTTTGCGAGCGATACTGCTTATATGTATTCGACTTATGAAGAAGAATGCGAAGCAGCGCCAACAGATAAAAAGAAAGTCATGATCTTGGGCGGTGGCCCGAACCGCATCGGTCAAGGTATCGAGTTTGACTATTGCTGCGTGCATGCTGCATTGGCGCTGCGTGACGATGGTTACGAAACCATCATGGTCAACTGCAATCCAGAAACAGTTTCAACCGATTACGATACCTCGGATCGTCTGTACTTCGAGCCATTAACGTTGGAAGACGTATTGGAAATCGTGGCGGTAGAAAAACCATTCGGCGTGATCGTGCAATACGGTGGCCAAACGCCACTGAAATTGGCGCGTGCTCTCGAAGCCAACGGTGTACCAATTGTCGGTACTAGCCCAGACATGATCGACGCAGCAGAAGATCGTGAACGCTTCCAAAAATTATTGCAAGATTTGGCACTACGTCAGCCGCCAAATGCGACTGCGCGTAATGAGCAAGATGCACTGCATTTGGCACGTGAATTGGGTTACCCGCTGGTTGTTCGTCCATCGTATGTATTAGGTGGCCGCGCGATGGAAATCGTCCATTCAGATAAAGACCTCGAACGCTATATGCGCGAAGCGGTAAAAGTGTCGAATGATTCGCCAGTATTGCTGGATCGTTTCTTGAACGACGCGATTGAAGTTGACGTGGATGCGATTTCTGATGGTACTGATGTGATCATCGGCGGCATTATGGAGCACATTGAGCAAGCGGGTGTTCACTCAGGTGACTCAGCCTGCTCATTGCCACCGTACTCATTGAGCAAAGAGCTGCAAGATGAATTGCGTCGTCAAACGGTATTGATGGCGAAAGGCTTGAACGTCGTTGGCTTGATGAACGTGCAGTTCGCGATTCAAGGTAAAGGCAGCGACGCGAAGGTGTACGTGTTGGAAGTCAATCCACGTGCATCACGGACGGTGCCGTATGTCTCTAAAGCAACTAGCATTCCACTGGCCAAAGTGGCTGCACGTTGCATGGTTGGCCAGTCTTTGGCGCAACAGGGCGTGACCGCAGAAGTGATTCCACCGTATTACTCGGTGAAAGAAGCGGTATTCCCATTTGCGAAATTCCCGGGCGTGGATTCAATTTTAGGCCCTGAAATGAAGTCGACCGGTGAAGTGATGGGCGTGGGTACGTCATTTGCTGAAGCCTTTGTGAAATCACAATTGGCAGCGGGTGTCGTGTTGCCAACGCAAGGTAGCGTATTCATTTCTGTACGTGAAGGTGATAAAGCTGCCGCGGTTGAATGCGCGACCATCATGGCCGCATTAGGCTTTAAGATATTGGCGACCAAAGGCACTGCCGCCGCGATTGATGCAGCGGGTGTAGCGGTTACTGCGGTGAATAAAGTGACTGAAGGTCGTCCTCATATCGTTGACATGATTGTGAACGGTGAAGTGGGTATGATTTTCAATACCGTGGATGAGCGTCGCCAAGCGATTCAAGACAGCTACTCAATTCGTCATGAAGCATTGAAAGCTAAACTGCCAGTTTTCACGACGATTGCGGGTGCTAAAGCGGCCTGCGTAGGTATTCGTGATATGAAAGAATTGAACGTTTACAGCTTGCAGGACTTGCATTTACAGCTGAATAACTGATAACGTATTGCACTTAAAGTTCAAGCCGCTGCTCCGTCTGGAGTGGCGGCTCTTGTTTTTTATTGGCAGGACGATTCCTGCTAATTGGAGAAATAGCATGATTAAAGTCCCACTGACTGTGGTTGGCGCTGAAAAATTAAAGGCCGAGTTGGCTCATTTGAAAAGCGTTGAGCGCCCAACAGTGATTGCGGCGATTGCCGAAGCCCGCTCGCATGGTGATTTATCTGAAAATGCAGAGTACGATGCCGCCAAAGAGAAACAAGGTTTTGTTGAAGGCCGTATTGCTGAGTTGGAAGGTAAATTATCGAATGGACAAATTATTGACCCAAAAGATTTAGCAGAAACGGCTGAAGGCCGCGTGGTATTTGGCGCAACGATTTTGTTACAAGATTTAGAAACCGAAGCGGAAGTAAAATACCAAATCGTCGGTGATGATGAGGCGGATATTAAAGAAGGCAAGATTTCAGTATCAAGCCCGATTGCGCGTGCTTTGATTGGTAAGTACGCCGAAGATGTTGCCGAAGTGATGGCACCGGGTGGTATTCGTGAGTATGAAATTTTGGAAGTTCAATATATCTAACATTGGCGGGGTAGGGGTATTGGCGTGAAATTATTCATGTGCAATGGCTCCAGTTATATACATTATGGGTAACGGTCTAAAGAATGTGCTCACCACGCTATGGATTGGTGGGATGTGGATTATCGGCGTTGTGGTTACTCCGGCGTTGTTTGCCAGTTTAGATAAGGCCGTTGCTGGGATGGTCGCCGGAAAATTATTTCATGCGATCGGCTGGATCGGGATTGTTGCTGGGATTTTTCTGGCGATTTGGTGGATATGGAAGGATGGCTTACGTGCATTTCAAGGATTGCGTTTATGGCTAATTCTTGGCATGTTGGGCTGTACCTTGGTGAATCAATTTGCAATTTTTCCACTGATTGCCGAGCTCAAGCCCGTAGTAAGTAATGCGGCTGAAGGGATGTTTGGTGGTGGATTAGCGCAGTGGCATACCATTTCTAGTTTGATTTATTTACTGCAGAGCGTAATGGGCTTAATCTATATTTGGTCTGCTGAATAAGGCTGAATCAATCGAATTGCCTTAGCCCGGTGTACTCAGTCGATTGCATTAACGGCGGGCAATAAAAAGGGCGGCTGAGCCGCCCGTTATTTATTTCGCTGCTTTCTTTTGCTTCGGCAGAATAATCTTCGGTTTGTCCGTATTGCTAGGACGGAAAATGAGTAGTAATTTGCCGAGATGCTGTACTGGACATGCACCAAGCTCCGCACATATTTGTTCCATAAATTGAACACGCGCTTCGCGATCATCGCCAAGTACGCGAATTTTAATTAATTCATGGGCATCTAAGTTAACGGCAATTTCGCGCATCACTGAGTCAGTCAAGCCATTACTACCAATCATCACGACAGGATTTAGATGGTGCGCTAAGCTACGCAAGTGGCGGCATTGATCTGCGCTAAGTTGTAACATGAGAATAAACCTTAAAAACCTTGATATAACCGGATAGTGTACCTGATGGCTCGTTCTAATTCCAGTAATGTATGGCTGCAAGAGCATGTAAATGATCATTACGTGCAGATGGCTAAAAAAGATGGCTACCGTGCACGTGCAGCGTATAAGCTGCTCGAAATCGATGAAAAAGATAAATTAATTAAGCAAGGAATGTGGGTCGCTGACTTGGGAGCGGCGCCGGGTAGTTGGTGTCAGGTTGCAGTACAAAAAGTAGGCGCAAGCGGTCGTGTGTTTGCTTTGGATATTTTGGAAATGGACCCGATTCGTGGGGTTGAGTTTGTGCAGGGCGATTTTCGTGATGAAGAAGTTTTGGCCGAATTTAGTAGTCTGCTTAATGGTCGACAAATAGACCTTGTCATTTGCGATATCGCCCCCAATATATCGGGTAATGCAGTAACAGATCAGGCGCGCAGTATGTATTTATGTGAGCTAGGCTTAGAATTCGCACGTGAGCAGCTAAAACCGGGCGGTAATTTCTTGGTCAAAGTCTTTCAAGGATATGGTTTTAATGAGTATATGGCGGCGATGCGGGAAACTTTTGCGTCGGTTGTGACTCGAAAACCAAAAGCATCACGTGATCGTAGCCCAGAAGTTTATTTATTGGGTAAACAAAAAAAATCTTAAACGAGTAAAATAGATTAATACCCGTTTTAGAAACTCAGGAGTAAAGCCTTGAATAATCTCGGCAAAAATATCGCCATTTGGCTGATCGTTGGCTTAGTGCTCATGACGGTCTTTAATCAGTTTGCACAGCGTCAAGACAGCGCAAGCCAATTGCCATATTCACAATTTATGGTGGATGTAGAACAAGGAAAAATCGCGAGTGCTGAAATTCAAGGCAATCCTTTGCGTGGTCAATTGATTCGCGGTAAGAAAACGGATGGCTCAAACTATACAACCTTAGCACCGTTTGATTTTCGCTTGGTGGATACGCTGATTAAGCACAATGTTAAATTTGCTGCGAAAGCTGAAGAAGAGCAAGGCTTCTTGATGAGTCTGCTGGTGAACTGGGCTCCGATGTTGTTGTTGATCGGGGTTTGGATCTTCTTTATGAACAAGATGCAGGGCGGCGGTAAAGGTGGTGCATTTAGTTTTGGTAAGTCTAAAGCAAAGATGCTCGACGAAAATAATAACTCGGTGACTTTTGCTGATGTAGCTGGTTGTGATGAAGCAAAAGCTGAAGTGGCTGAGATTGTGGATTACCTCCGTGATCCAAGCAAATATCAAAGCCTTGGTGGGCGTATGCCTTGTGGTATTTTGCTGGTCGGTTCTCCGGGTACTGGTAAAACCTTGCTGGCCAAAGCGATTGCTGGTGAAGCCAAAGTACCGTTTTTCTCGATTTCGGGTTCTGATTTCGTAGAAATGTTTGTCGGTGTTGGTGCAGCACGTGTTCGCGATATGTTTGAAAACGCGAAAAAGAATGCGCCTTGCATTATTTTCATCGATGAAATTGATGCTGTTGGTCGTCAACGTGGTGCCGGTATGGGTGGCGGCAACGACGAACGTGAGCAAACTTTGAATCAAATGCTGGTTGAAATGGATGGCTTTGAAGGTAACTCTGGGATTATTGTGATCGCAGCGACCAACCGTCCAGACGTACTTGACCCTGCGCTACTTCGCCCAGGTCGTTTTGACCGTCAAGTCACCGTGGCATTGCCAGATATTCGTGGCCGTGAACAGATTTTGGCTGTGCATATGCGCAAAGTGCCTATCGCTAATGATGTGGATGCACCGATCATTGCTCGTGGTACACCCGGTATGTCGGGTGCCGATTTGGCAAACTTGGTGAATGAGGCAGCTCTGTTTGCCGCGCGTCGTAATAAACGCTTAGTCGATATGGATGATTTTGAATCGGCCAAAGATAAAATTTACATGGGCCCTGAACGCCGTAGTATGGTAATGACAGAAGATGAGCGTCGTGCGACGGCTTATCATGAGTCTGGTCATGCGGTGGTCGCCGAAATGCTGCCAGGCACTGATCCCGTGCACAAGGTTACCATCATGCCGCGTGGTCGAGCACTTGGATTAACTTGGCAGTTGCCTGAGCGTGATAGCTTCTCTTTGTACAAAGACCAAATGCTCAATCGCTTAGCGATTTTGTTTGGTGGCCGAGTTGCTGAAGATCTATTTATTCACCGAATTTCAACTGGTGCCTCAAATGATTTTGAGCGTGCAACTGGAATGGCACGCGATATGGTAACGCGCTATGGCATGACGGAAAAGTTGGGTCCGATGGTTTACGGCGAGAATGAGGGTGAAGTTTTCCTTGGTCGCTCGGTCACTACTCATAAAAATATGTCTGAAGCAACAATGCAACAAGTTGATGCTGAAATTCGCCGTATTATCGATGAACAATACGCGGTTGCAGAGAAAATCTTGGAAGAAAATCGTGACAAAGTTGAAGCGATGACTGCCGCTTTGATGGAATGGGAAACGATTGATCGCGAGCAAGTGCTAGATATCATGGCAGGGCGTGAACCTCGTCCGCCAAAAGGTACGCCTGTAAATGTAAGTGTCCCTTCGGTTGATGTGGGCAACTTGCCGACGGGTGGTGCGGAAGCGTCAACTACGCCAGCTACAGAAGTTTGAAAACAGTAGATTTGATTTAAAAAGGCGGCCTTGGCCGCCTTTTTTCACGACTAGGATTAGTATGTCTTTATTTTCGTGCGGTAGGTTTCAGCTTGATTTGAGTCAGCCAAAAGTGATGGGGATTGTGAATGTGACCCCAGATTCGTTCTCTGACGGTGGGCAGCATGACACGCTGGTACACGCAGTCGCTCATGCAGAAAAACTGCTGAAAGATGGGGCTGATATATTAGATGTGGGTGGAGAGTCAACTCGGCCAGGGGCAGCAGTAGTCGCTATTGATGAAGAAATTCGCCGCGTTATCCCTGTAATCCAAGCGCTTTCTAGCTTAAATGTACCTTTGTCAATTGATACCCGTAAACCCGAGGTGATGAGAGCCGCAATTGAGGCAGGGGTTGATTTGGTCAATGACATTTCAGCGCTGGAAGGGCAAGGTGCTATTGATTTATTAGCATCTACCCAAGTTGGTATTTGTTTAATGCACAAGCAAGGTGATCCGCAAACGATGCAAATCGCGCCGACTTATCAGGATGTAGTGTTAGAAGTTGGCCAGTATTTGGCGAAGCGAATTGAGCTTGCATTAAATTCAGGTGTTGCTGCACAACGAATTGTTGCCGATCCAGGTTTTGGTTTTGGGAAGTGCTTGGAGCACAATATTGCGTTATTTCAATCGATTGATTTACTTGGCGAGCGATTAGGGCTTCCTATTTTAGTTGGTGTATCACGAAAAAAAATGCTAGGCGAAATAACTGGGCAGGAATTACGTGAAAGAATGTTAAGCAGTGTGGTTGCGGCAGTGTTGGCCGTACAAAAAGGTGCTTCCATTGTGCGGGTTCATGATGTCAGGGAAACGGTGGATGCATTAAAGTTGTGGAAAGTATTAAAATAGCTGCATAACAGGATAGGGAATTGAATAATGGCACGTAAGTATTTTGGTACCGATGGCGTTCGTGGTTTGGTGGGGGAGTCTCCGATCACACCTGAGTTTGCGATGAAGCTTGGCTATGCTGCTGGTAAAGTTTTAGCTGCAACTAAATTACGCAAGAATGGTGAGCATGCGGCAGTTTTGATTGGCAAAGACACCCGCGTCTCTGGTTATATGCTGGAAGCTGCGCTACAAGCTGGATTTAATGCGGCGGGTGTAGACGTTTATTTGACGGGCCCATTGCCAACACCGGGCATTGCGTATTTGACGCGTGCTCTGCGCTTGTCGGCAGGCGTGGTGATTTCTGCATCGCATAATCCTTATCACGATAATGGGATCAAGTTTTTTGGTGCCAGTGGTCAAAAGTTACCGGATGAGATTGAAATTGCCATTGAAGCTGCTATTGAAGAAGCACAACCTTGTGTTCAGTCTAAACAGATCGGTAAATCAAAACGCATAGACGATGCGGCAGGGCGGTATATTGAATTTTGCAAATCCACCTTTCCAAGTGAGCTGGATCTGAGTGGTTTGAAACTCGTTGTGGATTGCGCTCATGGTGCGACCTACCATATTGCACCCCACGTTTTTCATGAATTAGGTGCCGAGGTTGTTAGTATTGGCGTAAATCCAAATGGATTTAATATCAATGAAGACGTGGGGGCCACTCATCCTGAAACTTTGCGGTTGAAAGTGCTCTCTGAAGGCGCCAATTTCGGTATTGCTTTAGACGGCGATGGTGATCGCTTGATTATGGTTGACCGTGACGGCACGATTGTTGATGGTGATCAGTTACTTTATGTGTTGGCTAGTCATCGCCAGAATAAAGGCAATCTAGGTGCTGGTGTTGTTGGCACGTTAATGACCAATTTGGGCGTTGAAAATGCATTAACAGCAAAAGGCATCGGCTTCGTGCGGGCGAAAGTCGGTGATCGCTATGTGATGGAACAACTCCGTGCCAATGACTGGTTGGTGGGTGGGGAAGGTTCTGGTCACTTATTGTGCTTAGATAAGCATTCAACTGGCGATGGTATTATTTCTGCGTTGCAAGTGTTACAGGCCTTGCAGGAAAGCAATCAAACCTTAGCTGGTTTTTGCAAAGACTTAGTTTTGTCCAAGCAAGTGCTAAAAAATGTGCGGATTGCTAAAGGGTTTGATTGCCATGGATCAGAAAAAATTTCTGTCGTGGTAAAACAAGCCGAAGCTGTTATGGGTAATGCTGGCCGCGTCTTGCTCAGACCGTCTGGTACTGAGCCAGTTGTGCGGGTCATGGTTGAGCATACGGATCCGAGTGCCGCGCGAGAATGGGCGGAGAAAATTGCTTCAGTGGTGCAGTTAGAAGCTGAAGAATAAAATCTTGTAGTAATCCAGCTTGCACAATCTGGCAAGCTGGATTTTCTGCTTTTATTTTAATTATTAACTAAATCGAAACGCGGACATTGATTTTTCAAGGTCGTTGGCGACGATGGTTAAACCTTCCATTTCTTGCTTCATCGCACGGCTATCCGTGTTGGTTTTATTGAGGCCATGACTAATTCGGCTCACTTGCTCAGCGATGGATTGCGCTGCTGCAGTTTGCTGGTCTACCGCTGCGGCGATAGACGCCATTTTTTCTGCCACTTCCTCACTTTCAATTCGAATCTGACTGAGCGATTTAGAAACAATTTGCCCGTGTTCGTTAAATTCTCGTAAATGAATGGCTGCAGCTTGAATCGCTTTGGTGGTGACTTTGGTATTGTTTTGCGTCTTTTGCAGAATGTCTTGAATTTTTTTGGTTGATTCCGTGGTGTGTTGCGCGAGTTTTCGCACTTCGTCGGCTACAACCGCAAAACCACGCCCAGACTCACCTGCACGGGCAGCCTCGATTGCAGCATTGAGAGCCAGTAAGTTGGTTTGGTCTGCAATGTCTTTGATGGTACTGCTCACTGCGACGATATCGGCAAACGAGAGTGATAATGTTTGCATTTCAGTTTCTACTTGCTGAAAGTGGCTAGAGAATGACGCTAAATTTTGTAGTGTCGTTTGCCCAGCTTGATCGGCATCGATCGTCGCATGTAATGATGATTGCGCAGTGCTAGCCGCTTGCGAAGCCAATTGACCGACGTAGGCAATTGCAGAACTGAGCGTTTCACTACCCTGGCCGATTTCATTTAATTGCTGTGCTTGTGAATCGGTGTTGTGGCTTACCGCGGTACTCAATTCCGTGATCCGCTGTGCATCAGCGCGACTTTCTAGCGCCGCTCGACTTGTCTGGTTCAAGACTCGGTGTAGTTGTTGTAAAAATTGGTTGATGGCGACACCCAGTTGACCAAGTTCATCTTGGCTTTCTGGCATGCGCATCGACATTTGACCTTCACGCAGTTGATTTGCTACGGCCCCCATTGCGTTGAGCGAGTGTTGAAGTCGTTTTGCAAAACCCAATTGTGAAAAAACAATGATTAAGCCTGCAAAAATAATCGGAATAATCACGCCCCAAATAAGTTGCTTGATATCTGTTTCAATTACCGTTTTAGCTTGGTTGGCCTCGAGGGTAATCGCTTGCGACGTTTCACTAATTTGACCGATTACTGGGGTTAGATCATTGCGAAATAACTGCTCAGGAATGGCAATCGCATCTTCTGGGCTTGTTTCCGCAATTTGAACTGCATTACTAAATTGCTTTAAATACCGCTGCCAACTCTGATTTAAGACTTGATTGAGTACGGTAGCTTGCTCGTCAGTTAAAGAGTTGCTCAGTTGTTTTTGGATATCTGCAATCTGAGCCTCGCCATCCTGTAGCTGTTTTGAAATGTCGGGCGACATTACGTCGAGCCGAGAAATAGTGAGCATGGTGGATTTCATTTGCGCCAGTTGATTGAGGCTGGTTTGCATTTGCTGGTTGGCAGTGAAATTTTTGGTGAGAACGGAGAGTTTCCAGCTGCAAATCAAGACGGCGATAAAAAGTGCACCGACGGTGATGGCACTGACCAATTTGAGCTGAGAGGATATTTTCATAGGTTGCTGGCAAATATAAAAGAATGAATTTGCAGCATAGATCAGCCATATTGCAGCTGTGTTACAACTAATGCTCCTACTGTAATTAATTGGGTATTGGTTTGAGGTTATTGTTTTTCATTGTCTTGGTGGTGATACCTAATAAAAAAGCCGCAAAAGCGGCTTTTTTGATTCAGTGGACATCATCAGCTAATTAGCCAAATTTACCAGTAATGTAGTCTTCGGTCGCTTTGACTTTGGGGGCCGTAAAGATCGTATCGGTTTCGTCCATCTCGATCATTTCACCTAAGTACATGTACGCGGTGTAATCAGAAATCCGTGCCGCTTGTTGCATATTGTGCGTTACGATCGCGATGGTGTAGTCTTTTTTCAGCTCATGAATCAATTCTTCAACGTGCGCAGTGGAAATTGGATCGAGTGCTGACGTTGGCTCATCGAGCAATAAGATTTCCGGTTTGACCGCGACAGCGCGCGCAATACATAAACGTTGTTGCTGACCACCTGAGAGGCCTAAACCTGATTGCTTGAGTTTGTCTTTTACTTCATTCCATAAGGCGGCTTTGGTTAACGCCCACTCAACACGATCATCCATTTCAGATTTGCTGAGGGTTTCGTACAACTTCACACCAAATGCGACATTATCGTAAATTGACATCGGGAATGGGGTTGGCTTTTGGAACACCATCCCGACTTTGGCACGCAACATATTTAGGTCAACATCTGAATCTAGGATGTTTTTGCCGTTTAAGATGATTTCACCTTCAGCACGCAGCTTAGGATAAAGATCGTACATGCGATTGAAGGTGCGGAGCAGCGTAGATTTGCCGCAGCCAGACGGGCCAATAAAGGCGGTGACATGGCCAGCTAAAATATTCAGATTGATGTTTTTTAGCGCATGAAAATTGCCATAGTAAAAATTAAGATTTTTAATGGCCAAGCCTGATTTGTTTTGATTGCTCATAATTTGTTCCGTCGCAAAGTCGATAATTAGTGTTGATTAGGCTGGCGTAACAATACGCGCGCAATAATATTCATGCCGAGTACAAACAGGCCAATCATGAGTGCGCCTGCCCAAGCGAGTTGATGCCAATCGTCGTATGGACTCATTGCAAATTGGAAAATCACCACTGGTAAGTTGGCAGTGGGTTGATTCATATTTGAATAGAATTGATTATTCAATGCGGTAAATAGCAGCGGTGCGGTTTCACCCAAAATACGGGCGATGGCGAGCAAGATACCAGTCGCTACCCCAGATTTGGCAGCTCGTAACGTTACTTGAGTGACCATTTTCCATTTCGGAGCACCAAGGGCGTACGCTGCTTCACGCATCGCTGTTGGTACTAGTAACAGCATGTTTTCAGTCGTGCGCAGCACCACAGGAATGACCAGAATCGCTAGTGCAAAAGAGCCTGCCCAGCCAGAAAAATGCCCAACTTGTGCAACATAAACGGTAAAGATAAAAAGACCAATTACGATAGAAGGCGCAGAAAGCAAAATATCGTTAATAAAACGCGTTGCCGGTGCTAGCCAGCCTTTTGCGCCAAATTCTGCTAGATAGGTGCCAGCTAAAATTCCAATCGGTGTACCAATCACTACACCAACCGCCGTCATTTTCAAACTGCCCAAAATGGCATTGGATAAGCCACCTTGGCTGCCTGGCGCAGGCGTGCTTTGCGTTAAGGTTTGCAAAGTTAATCCAGCTAAACCATGCGAAAAGAGGGTGTACATAATCCAAAATAACCAGAACAAGCCAAAGCCCATGGCGAGCATGGATAAAATCAAGCATGTTCGATTAATCAAGCGGCGGCGTAAGTACAGATTTTTATTCATTGTCATCATGATGGCCACCGATTAAGAATGTGAGCCTTCATTGCGGTTTAAACGCAAGAGAAGCAGTTTAGAAAGCACCAATACTACAAAAGTAATAAAGAATAGAATCAGACCCAGTTGAATCAGTGATGCGGTGTAAAGTTCACCGTGTGCTTCTGTAAATTCATTGGCTAGTGTTGCTGAAATGGTCGTGGCAGGATCAAACAATGAATTCATTTCATTCATTGAGTTACCAATCACAAACGTAATTGCCATTGTTTCACCTAGCGCACGACCTAAACCCAGCATGATCCCGCCGATAATGCCGGTTTTGGTGTATGGCACTACGACGTGACGCACTACTTCCCACGTAGTGCTTCCTAGACCGTAGGCAGATTCTTTAAGTAGAGGTGGTACGACTTCAAACACGTCGCGCATCACTGAGGTCACAAATGGAATTACCATGATTGCTAAGATCAAGCCGCCGGTAAACATGCCAATACCCATGGGGGGGCCATCAAATAGTGCGCCTAATACAGGAATTCCTGCGGTTGCTTCTGTAAGCCAAGGTTGTACATGCTCTGAAAATAGCGGAGCAAAAACGAACAAACCCCACATACCGTAAATAATGGAGGGCACACCCGCGAGTAGTTCGATGCAGATACCAAGAGGGCGGCGTAACCAAACGGGAGACAGCTCAGTGAGAAAGATGGCAATACCAAAGCTAATTGGTACCGCAAATAAAAGTGCAATCGCTGATGAAATGATGGTGCCGCGAATTGAAGGCCAAGCCCCGAATTGCTCGGTCACTGGGTTCCAATCTGTAGAGGTAATAAATCCAAAGCCAAATGCTTTGATGCTGGGTAGCGCACCATACAGCAATGAAATGATAATGGCGCTGAGTAGTGCTAATACGAAGAAAGCAAAGAAACGGGTGCTATTAACAAAAATTGTATCTTGCAATCTTTGTATCTTCATCCGTTGCGACAAATTTGACATCGGAAATTCTCCAGACCTACATTGCTACAAACTAATAAGCACACAGACATCGTTGTCTGTGTGCTTCGTTTTGGGCGCGAAGTTTAACTCTGCGCTCAATTAGTGTGTTAATTATTTCCAGACTGGTGCTTTACCATCAGTCATTTGTGACTTCCAGTTGGCTTTGATCATAGAAACAACATTGTCTGGCATTGGAATGTAATCTAAATCGAGCGCTACTTTGTCGGCATCAGCACCGTAAGCCCAATCAAAGAATTTCAACACTTCTACTGCTTGTGCTGGTTTGTCTTGTTTTTTGTGCATCAAAATGAAAGTAGGGCTAGCGATTGGCCATGCTTCTTTACCTGGCGCATTTGTTGTTACCAAGAACATACCAGGTGCGTTCTTCCAATCAGCGCTAGCGGCAGCAGCGATAAACGATTCTTCTGATGGCTTAACAAAAGTACCTGTTGAGTTATTCAATTGTGTGTATGACAATTTGTTTTGTTTTGCATAAGCAAATTCAACGTAGCCGATAGCGCCTTTAATACGCTGTACGTAGTTGGCAACACCTTCATTACCTTTACCACCAACACCAGCTGGCCATTGAACAGAGGTATTGGCACCAACTTTTTCTTTCCACTCTGGTGAAACTTTAGACAGGTAGTCAGTAAAGAGGAATGTCGTGCCAGAACCGTCTGAGCGACGAACTACAGTGATGTTCAAATCAGGTAGTGTTACGCCAGGATTGAGTGCAACGATTACAGGATCATTCCATTTTTTGATTTTACCTAGGTAAATATCACTCAATACGGATGAGCTTAATTTCAGTTGACCTTGTTGTATGCCTGGAATATTAACTACTGGAACCACGCCACCCAGTACCGTTGGAAATTGCATCAAGCCATCTTTATCCAAGTCAGCAGGTTTTAGCGGCATGTCAGAAGCGCCAAAATCAACAGTCTTCGCTGAGATTTGCTTGATGCCACCGCCTGAACCAATAGATTGGTAGTTCATGCCAGTGCCAGTTTTTGCTTTATACATTTCAGCCCATTTTGCGTACAAAGGGTACGGGAATGTCGCTCCAGCGCCTGTAATGTCAGCAGCAATAGCTTGTGTGAACAAGCCAGCAGCTAAGCCAGCAGTAATCAGCATTTTATGAACTAAAGTCATGATATTTTGGGTTCCTAGAAATAATCAGGGGTAAGAATTTTTTGAACAGCACGCATCGTAAACACTAATTGTTTCCGTAATATTACAAAATTATCATCTAATGCCGCTTCTGAGTGCTATTGAAAAAAGCACGTTGAATCTGTGCTGTTATTGTGACCGTAGAGATAGGGGCGACTGGTTTTCTTTGGTGGTATCGATCATTAGCGTTTGACTACCATTCTCTGTGGGCGTTACCATTTCAAACTCAATGAGGAGTCAATATTGGTATGGCTAAGCAACTGGTAGTGGGTAATTGGAAGTTGCATGGAAGTATTGGTCAAATTAAGTCGGTGCTGGGTGAAATTGCACAGGCTAAATTACAGTCCAATGTGGGTGTCTGTGTACCATTTCCTTATTTGATGCTTGCGAAGCAGCTTTTGCACAATACCCATGTGCAGTGTGGCGCTCAAGACCTAAGTCAGTATCATATTGGGGCTTATACCGGTGAAGTTTCTTCTGGGATGCTCGCTGATATCGGGTGTGAAATGGTGATTGTCGGTCATTCAGAACGCCGTCGATTATTTGGTGAGACGACAGAGCAAGCTGGTGTTAAAATGCGTGCGGCCTTAGATGCGGGTCTGTTCGGAATTTACTGTGTGGGTGAGTCTGCGGAGCAGCGCCGAGAGGGGCGAGCTGAAGAAGTTGTTGCGGCACAGTTACAGGTTTTGCAGCAGTTGCCAATCGGTTTGTATGCCGTCGCGTATGAACCATCTTGGGCAGTAGGGAGCGGCATGGTTGCATCCAGCGAGCAAATATCACCAATGCACGCTTTGATTAAAAGTCAATTGGATGAACGGGTTAAGGTTCTCTACGGTGGTAGTGTTAAGTCGAATAATGCGGAATCAATTTTAGGTGTGAAGCATGTCGATGGGGTGTTGGTAGGTGGCGCAGCGCTATCTGCCTTCGAGTTTGTTGAGATTTGCAAAGCAGCGCGCTGATGGTACAATTCACGCCGCTATTGAAATGAGAAAAAAATGGACTTCGTTACCAGTTTGGTGCTTGTAGTAAATGTAATTTCAGCGATTGCTGTGATTGTGTTGGTCTTGATGCAGCACGGTAAAGGTGCTGATATGGGAGCTGCTTTTGGTAGTGGCGGCGGTTCTGCCGGTAGTGTATTTGGCGCTTCGGGCTCTGCTAATTTTTTGAGTCGCGCAACGGCAATAGCGGCGACTCTGTTTTTTGTAACTTCAATGTCTTTGGTGTTTTTAACGGCACCAAAACAAGCAAAATCAATTATGACTATTGTGACTCCTGCTGTCGCCTCACAGGTTTCGGGTCAAAAAATTCCTGATTAAGTTTGCGTTTTTGTAAGCTTGTCGGTGTAAAACTAGGTTTGGAAGCTTTGCAATAGGTGGATAAATCTAGTGCTTCAAAATGCGCTGGGGTAACCCAGCGTTTCTGTGTGATAAAAATAATAATTAAGCTGTTTGTTTTTTCGTAAATGTTCTGCGCTGGGGGATTTTTATGCTGGAAAACTATTTCCCAATCCTGTTGTTTCTATTTGTCGGATTGCTAGTAGGTGTTGCACCGCTGGTGATGGGCTATGGTATCGGCAAGGTAATGGGTACAGTTCGACCAGATACTGCAAAAAACTCGCCTTACGAATGTGGTTTTGAGGCATTCGAAGATGCGCGCATGCAATTTGATGTGCGCTATTATCTTGTGGCAATTTTGTTTATCTTGTTTGACTTAGAGGTTGCATTTTTAGTTCCTTGGGCTGTTGTGCTTAAAGAACTGGGAATGTTCGGCTTTTTGTCAATGATGATTTTTTTGACCATTTTGGTGGTTGGTTTCATCTATGAATGGAAGAAGGGCGCTCTAGAGTGGGAGTAAAGCAAATGGAAGCCCAAGATAAAGGTTTTATTACGACGACGGTGGACGCTGTAATTAACAGTGCCCGCACAGGTTCTTTATGGCCCATGACATTTGGTCTGGCCTGTTGTGCGGTTGAGATGATGCACGCTGGTGCCGCTCGTTATGACTTAGATCGTTTTGGCGTCGTGTTTCGTCCGTCGCCTCGTCAGTCAGACTTAATGATTGTTGCTGGCACATTGTGCAATAAAATGGCGCCAGCGTTGCGTAAAGTTTACGACCAAATGCCTGAGCCACGTTGGGTAATCTCAATGGGCTCCTGTGCGAATGGTGGTGGCTATTATCATTATTCCTATTCCGTTGTGCGCGGCTGTGATCGAATTGTTCCAGTTGACGTATATGTTCCTGGCTGTCCTCCGACAGCTGAAGCGCTCTTGTATGGCATTATCCAATTGCAAAACAAGATTAAGCGCACCAATACCATTGCGCGTTCGTGAGGTTGAACTATGGCGACTAAGTTAGAAACGCTCATGGAAAGTCTGCGCTCTGTTTTGGGTGAAAGTAAGATTGTTTCTTTGGAAACTGCGCTAGACGAAGTTACACTGGAAGTTTCTGCTGCAAATTGGCCAGAAGTGGCTTTGCAATTACGTGACAATGCTCAATTGCAATTTGAGCAGCTTATTGATGCATGCGGTATGGATTACAGCACATACAAAGACGGTGTATGGGAAGGTAATCGCTTTGCGACGGTGTATCATTTCCTCTCTTATAAATTCAATGTTCGTTTACGTGTACGCGTATTTTGCGTCGATGACTCGTTTCCTGTACTTGCATCTGTAGTAGATGTTTGGCCTGCGGTAAATTGGTTTGAGCGTGAATCATTTGATCTGTTTGGCATTGTTTACCTCGGTCATCCAGATTTGCGTCGCTTATTGACTGACTATGGCTTTGTTGGTCATCCTTTCCGCAAAGATTTCCCATTGTCTGGATATGTCGAAATGCGCTACGACGCAGATCAGGCACGTGTGATTTACCAGCCAGTGACTATCGATCCGCGTGAAATTACGCCGCGCATTATCCGTGAGGAGAACTACGGTGGCTGAAATCCGTAATTACACCCTAAATTTTGGTCCACAACATCCTGCAGCACACGGCGTTTTGCGTTTGGTGTTGGAATTGGATGGTGAGGTTGTTGAGCGCGCTGACCCGCATATCGGTTTATTGCATCGTGGTACTGAGAAGTTAGCAGAAAACAAAACATACATTCAGTCTTTGCCTTATATGGATCGTCTTGACTATGTGTCCATGATGTCCAATGAGCATGCGTATTGCATGGCAATTGAGAAGTTGCTCAATTTAGATGTGCCAATCCGCGCGCAATATATTCGTGTGATGTTTGATGAAATCACGCGTGTGCTGAACCATTTATTGTGGATTGGTGCCCACGGTATTGACTGTGGTGCAATGACTATTTTTCTTTATGCGTTCCGTGAGCGTGAAGATCTAATGGATTGTTATGAAGCGGTTTCAGGTGCGCGGATGCATGCGGCGTATTATCGCCCAGGTGGTGTGTATCGTGACTTGCCGGATGAGATGCCAAAATATCAGGCATCGAAAATTCGCAATGCTGCAGCAATCAAAAAGATGAATTCAAATCGTGAAGGCGGCTTGCTCGATTTTATCGAGGACTTCACGAATCGCTTTCCTACCTATGTCGATGAGTATGAAACACTACTAACTGACAATCGTATTTGGAAGCAGCGTACTGTCGGTATTGGCGTGGTATCGCCAGAGCGTGCTTTAGCGCTTGGTTTTACTGGTGCTATGTTGCGTGGTTCAGGCGTAGAGTGGGATCTGCGTAAGAAACAGCCGTATGAAGTTTACGATAAATTAGATTTTGATATTCCTGTTGGGAAAAACGGCGATTGTTATGATCGCTACTTGGTTCGTGTTGAAGAAATGCGTCAATCAAATCGGATTATCAAGCAATGTGTTCAATGGCTAAAAGCTAATCCTGGTCCTGTAATTACCTCCAACCACAAAGTGGCTCCGCCTTCTCGTGAAGGAATGAAGTCCAATATGGAAGACCTGATTCATCACTTTAAACTCTTTACTGAAGGTATGCATGTACCAGAAGGTCAGGCGTATGCAGCAGTTGAGCATCCAAAGGGTGAGTTTGGTATTTACATGGTGTCTGATGGGGCGAATAAACCATATCGGATGAAGATTCGTGCACCAGGCTATGTCCATTTGTCTGCACTTGATGAAATGTCGCGTGGGCATATGATTTCAGACGTAGTGGCCATTATTGGTACACAAGATATCGTTTTCGGGGAGATTGACCGCTAATGTCTTTACACAATCTTCTGTCCGCTGATTCAATCAAGCAAATTGATCGCGAAGTGGCTAAATATCCTGCTGAGCAATCTCGTTCAGCTGTGATGAGTGCACTTCGTATTGCTCAGGTTGAGAAACGGTCTTTAACGAATGATTTGATTGAACAGATCGCACTTTATTTAAATATCGCGCCTTTAGCTGCGTATGAAGTTGCGACTTTCTACAATATGTTCGATTTGAAGCCGGTAGGTAAGTATAAACTCACTGTTTGTACGAATTTACCCTGTGCTTTATCAGGTGGCTATACCACAGCTGATTATTTGAAGAAAAAGCTCGGTATTGGTTTTAATGAAACAACTGCTGATGGCAAATTCACTTTGAAAGAAGGTGAGTGCATGGGGGCTTGTGGGTACGCACCGGTAATGCTGGTTAATAATCACAGCATGTGCAATCACATGACTCCTGAAGCTGTTGATAAAAAACTGGCGGAGCTTGAATAATGACTGTCTACGTGAAAGGCGTCGTATTCGAAGGCGTCGAATTTGAAAACCCTAACTGCTGGCACTTAGACGAATACGTTAAGCGTGGTGGTTATGCGGCTTTGAAAAAAATTCTGAATGACAAAATCACTCAAGATGAAGTGATTGCAGAAATGAAAACCTCTGGCCTACGTGGTCGTGGTGGTGCAGGTTTTCCAACTGGCTTGAAATGGTCGTTTATGCCACGTAGTTTTCCAGGCCAGAAATATTTGGTTTGTAATACGGATGAAGGCGAGCCAGGTACCTTTAAAGATCTCGATATTCAAATGTATAACCCACATGCTTTGATTGAAGGCATGATTATTGGTGCATATGCGATGGGTATCACCGTTGGATATAACTATATCCATGGGGAAATCTTTGAAGCGTATGAGCGATTTGAAGTTGCACTTGAACAAGCACGTGCCGCTGGTTTCTTGGGTGATAATATTTTAGGCTCAGATTTTAGCTTCCAGCTGCATGCTCACCATGGTTACGGTGCATATATTTGTGGTGAAGAAACTGCCTTGCTTGAATCACTAGAAGGCAAAAAAGGACAGCCGCGCTTCAAACCGCCGTTCCCTGCTTCTTTTGGTTTATATGGCAAGCCAACAACGATCAATAATACCGAGACGTTTGCCTCCGTACCTTACATTATCCGCGAAGGCGGTCAGAAATTCCTTGAGCTAGGTAAACCTAATAACGGTGGTACCAAATTGTTCTCGGTTTCTGGGCATGTAAATCGTCCAGGCAATTATGAAATTCCGCTGGGCACGCCGTTTTCTGAGTTGTTAGAAATGTGCGGTGGCATGCGCGATGGCAAAAAATTAAAAGCTGTCATTCCAGGTGGTTCTTCTGCACCTGTGCTGCCAGCGGACATCATGATGCAATGCACGATGGACTACGATTCGATTGCGAAAGCAGGCTCGATGTTGGGTTCTGGTGCGGTGATTGTGATGGATGAAACAGTCAGCATGGTGAGTGCCTTGGAGCGACTCTCGTATTTTTATCACGAAGAGTCATGCGGTCAATGCACGCCATGTCGTGAAGGTACTGGCTGGTTGTATCGTGTTGTCCATCGTATCGCTCACGGTGAAGGCAAAATGGAAGACTTGGATTTATTGTCACGCGTTGGTGACAATATTGCCGGTCGCACTATTTGTGCTTTGGGTGATGCTGCTGTATTCCCTGTGCGTGGAATGTTGAAACACTTCCGCCATGAATTCGAAGATTTGATTAAAGAATCACAATCCGCTAAAGCGCTGTAATTAGTTGATTAGTAAATTAGTCGAGTTTTCTTTTGAATTATTGCCTTTGAATCGAGTCGAGCATGTTGGAAATCGAAATCGACGGTAAAAAATTGACAGTCCCTGGTGGTAGCACTGTGATGGACGCAGCCAATTCAATTGGCGTGCACATTCCACATTTTTGCTATCACAAAAAGCTATCAATTGCCGCAAACTGCCGTATGTGTTTAGTTCAGGTCGAAAAAGCACCTAAGCCTTTACCGGCCTGTGCCACACCTGTTACTGATGGTATGAAAGTCTTCACTCATTCTGATCAAGCAGTCACAGCTCAGAAAGGGGTGATGGAGTTTTTGCTGATTAATCACCCACTAGATTGCCCTATTTGCGATCAAGGTGGTGAGTGTACTTTGCAAGATTTGGCCGTAGGTTATGGCCAAACTGGCTCGGTATACAGTGAAGAAAAGCGAGTTGTTGCCAATAAAGATTTTGGCTCTTTAATTTCTACGGATATGACGCGCTGTATTCATTGCAGCCGCTGCGTGCGGTTTACCGAAGAAATTGCGGGTTTCCAAGAGTTAGGCATGGCCAATCGTGGTGAGTTTACCGAAGTGATGCCATTTATTGGCAAAACGGTTAACTCTGAAATCTCAGGTAATGTGATTGATTTGTGTCCGGTTGGCGCATTAACTAGCAAGCCATTCCGCTACACCGCGCGTACTTGGGAGTTATCACGCCGTAAATCGGTAGCTCCGCATGATGGCCTAGGTTCGAATTTAGTTGTTCAGGTTAAGAACAATAAAGTAATGCGGGTTCTGCCACTTGAGAATGAAGCCATTAATGAGTGCTGGTTGTCAGATCGTGACCGCTATTCTTATGAAGCTTTGAATTCTGAAGAGCGCCTCACTCAGCCGATGTTGAAACAAGGCGGTGTTTGGCAAACGACTGATTGGCAAACAGCACTGGAGTATGTTGCCAACGGCTTGAAACAAGTTGTTGCTGAACATGGTAAAGACAGCGTTGCTGCCGTTGCATCGCCAAACAGTACTGTAGAAGAATTATTCTCGTTGCGTAAATTGATGGCGGGTTTGGGCGTTGATGCGGTTCAAGCTTTCGCTCGTCAAGCTGACTTTTCTGCCAAAACACAAGGCGCGAAATGGCTTGGTCAATCAATTGAAGAGTTGGCACAAAATGAAGCCGTTTTGCTTGTTGGTTCAACGATTCGTAAAGAACAACCTTTGTTAGCACAACGCTTACGCCAATCAGTGAAAAAAGGCTTGGGCTTGTCGCTGGTGAATGTGCATGGCGATGAATTGCTAACCAAGTTGGCTGGTGAAGTGATTGTTCGCCCAGATCAATTAGTTGAAGGTTTGTTGCAAGTTGTTAAGGCTCTTGTTGAGTTGAAATCAACTAGCGCACCTGCTGGCATTGAGTTGGCTAGTGTTGAAGTTACTGATGCTGCTCGTGCGATTGCTAAGAGCTTTGATGGTAAAGAAAAATCAGCCATCTTGCTTGGCAATATCGCACAACAATCAGCCCGTTTTGCTGAAATCTATGCAGTGGCAGAAGCGTTGGCGACATTGACTGGCGCTAAATTAGGCGTGCCAGCGATTAGCGCGAATAGCGTTGGTGCTGAGTTGATTGGTGCAGATATCGGCGGGAATGTCTTTGAGTCTGGTAAAAAAGCCTATGTATTCTTGGGGGTAGAGCCTGAGTACGATGCGCACAACGGTGCTCAAGCATTGGCTGCGGCTAAGAATGCTGAGATGGTTGTTATGATGTCTCCATTCCAAAGCTGTGCAATGGATTATGCCGATGTAATCTTGCCGGTTTCTCCATTTAGCGAAACATCTGGCACGTTTGTGAATATGGAAGGTAAGGCACAAAGCTTCAATGGTGTGGTGCGTCCATTGGGCGAGACTCGTCCTGCTTGGAAAGTATTCCGTGTTCTTGGCAATATCCTTGGCTTTAATGGCTTTGATTACAATTCATCTGAAGAAATCCGTGATGAAGCACTGGCTGGTGAAATTTCAACTCGCTTGAATAATGCACTTGTTCAGCCGATTGCTGTAAATGCGCAAACTGCTCAAGGCTTGGTGCGCTTGGGTGAAGTGCCTTTGTATCAAGCTGATTCAGTGGTTCGCCGTGCTCCGAGTTTGCAAGCGACTGCAGACGCCGCACAGGCATCTACATTGCGCGCTAATTCAGCAACACTTGCAAAGTTATCATTAGTTGCCGGTGATAAGGCGATTGTGAAGCAAGGACAGGGTAGTGCTGAATTGACCGTCGCGGTTGATGATGGTCTTGTTGATGACGTGATTCGTGCCGCAACTTCGCACCCATTAACCCGCAACTTGGGTGATATGGTCGGCGCTGTTGAAGTGCTCAAAGGTTAAGGGGGAGATTATGGAATTTATACAAAATATCCTCGCTGGCTTTATGGGTGCAGAAGCAGCTTACCAAGGTGCTTTTTTCTTGTGGACTTTGCTCAAAATTATCCTGATTGTTGCGCCAATTATGGGGGGGGTTGCTTACCTCACTTTGGCGGAACGTAAAGTGATTGGTTTTATGCAGATTCGCGTTGGTCCAAATCGCGTTGGTCCATTTGGTTTGCTGCAGCCTGTTGCTGACGGTGTAAAACTTCTTCTAAAAGAAATTATTGCACCAAGCGCGGCCGACAAAAAGCTTTTCTTTTTAGCTCCCATCATGGTATTGGTTCCTGCACTAGCTGCTTGGGCTGTTGTGCCGTTTTACCCTGGGTATGTATTGGCTGATGTGAACGTGGGCTTGCTCTACGTGATGGCGATTACTTCGATGGGTGTTTATGGTGTGATTCTCGCTGGCTGGGCATCGAACTCGAAATACGCTTTCCTTGGCGGTATGCGTGCTGCGGCTCAGGTGATCTCTTATGAGCTTGCAATGGGTTTCGCTCTGGTTGGCGTGATTATGGTTTCAGGTAGTTTGAATCTAACTGCAATCGTAGAGCAGCAAGGGCAGGGGATGGGCGCTGGTTCTATCTTGTCTTGGAACTTGATCCCTCTGTTCCCATTATTTGTGGTTTACTTTATCGCTGGTGTTGCAGAAACTAACCGCGCTCCGTTTGACGTGACTGAAGGCGAATCTGAGATTGTTGCGGGTCATATGGTTGAATATTCAGGCATGAGCTTTGCGCTGTTCTTCTTGGCTGAATACGCCAATATGATCCTGATTTCCGCCATGGCTTCGGTGATGTTCTTGGGTGGGTGGTTATCGCCTTTTCCTGCATCGATCCCTGTGCTGGGCGCTGCAAGCCCATTGTGGTGGGTACTCAAAGTTGCGTTTTTATTATTCTGCTTCTTGTGGTTCCGCGCGACATTCCCACGCTACCGTTATGACCAATTAATGCGCCTTGGTTGGAAGATTTTTATTCCAGTGACTTTGGTTTGGATTGTCTTGGTGGGTGCTTGGATGATGACCCCTTGGTCAATCTGGTAATGGATAAGGACTGAGACCATGGATAAAATTCTTTATTTCTTTAAAACCTTCTTGTTGGTGGAATTGGTAAAAGGCTTGTTATTAACAGGTCGCCATTTCTTCCAACGCAAGATTACAGTGCAATTTCCTGAGGAAAAGACACCATACAGCCCACGTTTTCGTGGTCTGCATGCACAGCGTCGTTATGCTAATGGTGAGGAACGTTGTATTGCTTGTAAATTGTGCGAAGCTGTTTGTCCTGCGATGGCGATTACAATCGAATCAGAAGCTCGCCCGGACGACAAAACTCGTCGTACCAGCCGCTATGATATCGATCTGACAAAATGCATTTTCTGCGGTTTCTGTGAAGAAGCCTGTCCAGTTGATGCGATTGTCGAAACGCATATTTATGAATATCACGGTGAAAAACGTGGCGATTTGTATTACACCAAGCCAATGCTGTTGGCGGTGGGTGATAAGTACGAAGCTGAAATCGCAGAACGTAAAGCTGCTGATGCTAAATACCGCTAGGAAACGAACATGACTTTAGCGCTTTTTTATGTTTTTGCTGCGGTACTGATTTTTGCCGCGTTCCGTGTGATTACCGCAAAAAATCCAGTCCATGCCGTGTTGTATTTGGTGTTGGCCTTCTTTAATAGTGCCGTTTTGTGGATGCTCATTAAAGCTGAGTTTTTAGCAGTTTCACTGATTGTGATTTATGTCGGTGCAGTGATGGTGTTGTTCTTGTTTGTCGTGATGATGCTGGATATCAACTTCGAAGCGTTACGCAAGAGCTTTTGGAAATTCTTGCCAGTTGCCGGCACTGTCGCAATCATCATGTTGATTGAGATGGTGATGATTCTGTCGCATCGTGCTGCGCAAATTGATGAGTCACGCTTGCTCGAACCAAGTTTTAACACAGCATCTGCAGAAACATTGGGTAAATTGATTTACACCCAATACTTCTTGCCATTCCAGCTCTCTGCTGTGTTGCTCTTAGTGGGCATGGTTGCTGCGATTGCTTTGACATTGCGTAAACGTAAGAATACGAAGTATATCAATCCAGGCGAACAAGTTCGTGTTAAACGTGAAGATCGTTTGCGGATTGTAAAAATGGCTTCTGAGCCAAAAAATGTCGCTGATGATTCCGCAGCGTCTTCCGATCAACCCGCAGCCTAATTGGCCTAGATAAGAGCTTAGGAGGATATGTGCTTACACTGACTCATTACCTTTTGCTGGGTGCAATTATGTTTGCGACCAGTGTGTTTGGCATTTTCATGAACCGCAAAAATCTGATCGTATTGCTGATGGCAATCGAACTGATGTTGTTGTCGGTGAATATGAATTTCATCGCGTTTTCGCAGTTTTTGGGCGATACCGGTGGCCAGATTTTCGTCTTCTTTATCCTTACCGTTGCCGCAGCCGAATCGGCTATTGGCCTCGCTATCTTGGTGGTGCTCTTCCGTAATTTACGGACGATCAACGTCGAAGATTTGGATAGCATGAAGGGTTAAACCGGACAACATAGAATCGGATACGAATACCAATGGATATGAAATCGATTTATCTGCTTATACCGCTAGCGCCATTACTGGGCTCGCTCATCGCCGGTTTGTTCGGCTGGGCGATTGGGCGGCGCGCGGCGCATGTGGCGACCATTTCGGGCGTTGCGGTGTCTTTTGCCTTATCAGCTTACACATTGAATTATTTGCTCAACGGTGGCGAATCATTTAATGGCAATCTCTACACATGGCTATCGGTCAATGGCGTAGATTTAAATATCGGCTTTTGGGTCGATAATTTGACTGCCATGATGATGTGTGTGGTGACTTTTGTATCGTTGATGGTGCATATCTACACCATTGGCTACATGCATGAAGATCCTGGCTATCAACGTTTCTTTAGTTATATTTCACTGTTTACCTTCTCAATGTTGATGCTCGTGATGAGTAACAATTTTGTTCAGCTATTCTTTGGCTGGGAAGCGGTAGGTTTGGTGTCTTATCTATTGATTGGTTTTTGGTTTAAACGTCCAACGGCGACTTTTGCGAACTTGAAAGCCTTTTTGGTAAACCGTGTTGGTGACTTAGGCTTCTTGCTAGGGATTGGTTTAGTTTTGGCTCACTTTGGCAGCTTGGACTACGCAGCCGTTTTTGCCAAAGCGCCAGAATTGAAAGATGCCACGATTAGCTTGTTTGCCGGTGCTAATTGGTCATTAATCACCGTTACTTGCATCTTGTTGTTTATTGGTGCAATGGGTAAATCTGCACAATTTCCACTCCATGTGTGGCTGCCAGATTCAATGGAAGGCCCAACTCCAATCTCAGCACTGATTCATGCGGCAACGATGGTGACTGCCGGTATCTTTATGGTATCGCGGATGTCACCATTGTTCGAGATGTCTGAGACTGCACTGAATTTTGTATTGGTGATTGGTGCGATCACGGCATTGTTTATGGGCTTCCTCGGGATTATCCAAAACGATATTAAACGTGTTGTGGCCTACTCAACGTTGTCTCAGCTGGGTTACATGACTGTTGCATTAGGTGCTTCAGCGTACTCTGTTGCTGTGTTCCATTTAATGACGCATGCGTTTTTTAAGGCCTTGCTATTCCTTGCTGCGGGTTCGGTGATCATGGGTATGCACCATGATCAAGATATCCGTAATATGGGTGGCTTGCGTAAATACATGAAGATCACGTGGATCACTTCACTGATTGGTTCTCTGGCATTGATTGGCACGCCTTTCTTATCTGGTTTTTATTCGAAAGACTCGATTATTTTGGCTGTAGAAGCGTCTAAATTGCCAGGTGCTGGATTTGCCTACTTTGCGGTTGTTGCTGGCGTCTTTGTAACTGCGTTCTATTCATTCCGGATGTACTTCTTGGTATTCCACGGTAAAGAGCAGTGGATGCAAAAGAAAGATCACCACCATGGTCACGATACACACGATGATCACGATCATCATCATGGTTTGGGGCCAAATGACAAACCGCATGAGTCGCCTTGGGTTGTTACCTTGCCATTAGCTTTGTTAGCTGTGCCTTCATTAGTTATTGGTGCAATTGCGATTGGCCCTATGTTGGCGGGTGATTTTTTCAAAAATGTGATTTTCATTAATCATGAAACTCATGGCGCAATGGAAGTAGTTGCAGAGCACGCGCATGATTGGCTTCATATGGGTATGCATGCTTTTGTAACGCTGCCGTTCTGGCTTGCTGTTGCTGGTGTTGTTTGCGCTTATGTTTTCTATATGGTTAAACCAGCAATTCCTGCTGCATTTGATCGATTCTTTACTTCGATTGGTGTTAGAAAGTTACTCGAAGAAAAGTATTACATGGATCATCTCTATATTAATGTCTTTACCGCTGGTGCACGTGCACTGGGTACTGTGCTGTGGAAAGTAGGTGATACCTTGCTGATCGACGGTTTGGTCGTGAATGGAGCGGCGAAAGTTGTTGGCTTCTTCTCAGCCATTATCCGACGTATTCAGACAGGTTACATTTACCACTATGCATTCGCGATGATCATTGGCTTGTTGCTGATGTTGACTTGGTTGGTAAAGCATTTGTATTAATTGTTGATTGAACAAACCATTTAATACAGATCCAGATTTAATACATAACAAGTAGGTTAACTTATGACGGGTAATCTCCTCAGCCTTGCAATCTGGCTGCCAATCGTGGCAGGCTTGGTTGTGCTCGCGACGGGTGGCGATAAAAATGCTCCCGCAGCGCGCTGGCTGGCGCTAGCTGGCGCTTTGGTTTCTTTTTTAGTAACAATTCCGCTTTACACCGGTTTTGATACGTTTCACGGCGGCATGCAATTCACGGAAATGAAACCGTGGGTTGAGAGCTTTAATATTAATTACCATCTGGGTGTAGACGGTTTGTCTATGCTGTTTGTAATTTTGAATAGCTTTACCACTTTATTGGTGGTATTGGCTGGATGGCAAGTCATCGAAAAGCGTGTAGCGCAATACATGGCTGCATTCTTGATTATGTCGGGTTTGATTAATGGCGCGTTTGCCGCATTGGATGCGATTTTGTTTTACGCATTCTTTGAGGCGATGTTAATCCCGATGTATTTGATTATTGGTGTTTGGGGTGGTGCTAACCGTGTGTATGCATCGGTGAAGTTCTTCCTGTATACCTTGATGGGTTCATTGTTGACCTTAGTTGCGTTCATCTACTTGTATTATCAAAGTGGCGGTAGCTTTGAGATCGCTGCTTTCCAACGTTTACCGTTGACGATGGGTGCACAAACGCTGCTATTGATTGCATTCTTCTTTGCCTTCGCGGTGAAAGTGCCAATGTGGCCAGTTCATACTTGGTTGCCAGATGCTCACGTTGAAGCGCCAACAGGTGGTTCGATGGTGTTGGCCGCCATCACGTTGAAGTTGGGTGCGTATGGCTTCCTGCGATTCGTACTGCCAATCGCACCAGATGCTTCTCGTGAGTATGCGTGGGTAATGGTTGCATTATCACTGGTTGCAGTCGTATACATCGGTATGGTGGCTCTGGTTCAAACTGATATGAAAAAATTGGTGGCGTACTCATCCATTTCACATATGGGCTTTGTTACGTTAGGCTTCTTTATGTTTGGTGGTGCCACCGGCCGTGAATTGAATTCTTGGGCCGTTGAAGGTGCCTTGGTGCAGATGGTTTCTCACGGTTTTGTTTCTGCCGCAATGTTCTTCTGTATCGGTGTAATGTATGACCGTTTGCACAGCCGCAAGATTGCTGATTACGGTGGTGTTGCTAATAAAATGCCAATCTTTGCTGCATTTATGATGTTGTTTGCGATGGCTAATTCTGGCCTGCCAGCAACTTCGGGTTTTGTCGGCGAGTTTATGGTGATCTTAGGTGCGGTTCAAATCAATTTCTGGTATGCCCTTGCGGGTGCTACCACCTTGATCTTTGGCGCTGCGTATACGCTATGGATGTATAAGCGCGTTATTTTTGGTGAAGTGGCCAATGAGAATGTTGCTGAGCTGAAAGACGTGAATAAACGTGAATTCCTGATTTTGGCGATCTTAGCGATTGCTGTTTTGGGGATGGGTTTGTACCCAGCGCCGTTCACCGAAGTGATGCATCAATCTGTGAACGATCTGATTTGGCAAGTTTCACAGACCAAGCTTAATTAATCCTTATTATAAGAAATAGGCTAGAACCATGACCTGGACCAGTCTTAATGCATGGGTGGCAGCACCAGAGATTTTTCTTCTGTGTGCAACTTGCGCCATTCTATTGCTTGACCTTTTTATTAGTGATGCTAAGCGTTACATCACTTATGTACTTACTTTACTCACTTTGGCTGCCACAGCGGCGTTGGTGTTGAATGGTTATGAAGCTCATTCACGCTTGGCGTTTAGTGGACTCTTCTTGGCTGATCCTATTGCTAGTTACGCCAAGTTAGCCATGATTGTTGGTGTTGCTTTAGTGCTCATTTATGGACGTAGTTACGCGACCGAGCGTGGCTTGTTCCGTGGAGAATTGTTTACCTTATCACTGTTCTCATTGTTGGGGATGATGGTAATGGCATCGGCTTCTAACTTCTTAGCCTTGTACGTTGGTTTGGAGTTAATGTCGCTGTCGGTTTATGCTTTAGTTGCTCTGAATCGTGAATCAACTCAGTCAACAGAAGCGGCTATGAAATACTTTATCTTGGGCGCTTTGGCTTCAGGTATGCTGTTGTATGGTATTTCTATGCTGTACGGTGCAACAGGTTCTTTGGATATTTTTGAAGTTTCTAAAACGATCAAATCTGGCGAAGCAAACACTCTGTTAGCTGTATTTGGTATCGTTTTTGTTGTGACTGGCTTGGGCTTTAAATTTGGCGCGGTTCCGTTCCATATGTGGGTGCCTGATGTATACCAAGGAGCGCCAACACCAATTACACAATTGATTTCTTCAGCACCAAAGGCAGCTGTGTTTGTATTTACGCTGCGTATTTTGGCGCAAGCTTTAGATGGGTTTGCTCCTGATTGGCGCGGTATGTTGATGGTATTGGCTGTGTTGTCGATGGGCTTGGGTAATATCACAGCGATTTCGCAAACGAATATCAAGCGGATGTTAGGTTACTCAACGATTTCACACATGGGCTTTGTATTGCTTGGTATTTTAGTTGCACAGCCAGTCGGTTATTCTGCTGCACTGTTCTATGTGTTTGCTTATATCTTGATGAGTGCTGCCGCATTTGGTGTGCTTATGCTTTTGTCGCGCAAAGGCTTTGAGGCTGATCAGATTGCAGATTTAAAAGGTCTAAATCAGCGCAGTCCATGGTTTGCGGCAATGATGTTATTAACCATGTTTTCAATGGCGGGCATTCCGATTTTTGTCGGCTTTTTCGCTAAGCTGGCGGTATTAAAAGCGGTTGTTTACATTGGTTATGTTGGCCTAGCTATCATTGCAGTTGTTTTCTCTTTGATCGGCGCGTTCTATTACTTACGAGTTGTCAAAGTGATGTATTTTGATGAGCCGACTGATAAGTCTCCAATCGAAGCTGGTAGTGATGCGAAATTGGTTCTTTCTGTTAACTGTTTGCTATTGCTGGTATTAGGTTTTATGCCTGATCGTTTGATGAACTTGTTGTCAGACGCAGTGTCTCAATCATTTAACACGTTACCGTTCTAACTAAATGCAAAACTTTGTATTTATTGTTGGGTTGGCTGTTTTCGCAGCCAACCTGCCTTTTTTTTCTGAGAAAGTTTTTTTCTTTTTTAAACCCAAACAAGAAAATAAAGCATTTGCATTTCGCTTTGCAGAGTTGCTATTGCTTTATTTTATTGTGGGTTTGATTGCATATTGGCAAGAAGGCCGTTTTAGCCCTGTTCATCAGCAGAATTGGCCTTTTTATGCGACGACTTTTGCGTTGTTTGTTGTTTTCGCATGGCCTGGCTTTGTCTGGCGTTATTTTTGGCGCAAACCTGGCATATAGTGATAAATCCTTGCTTTCTTTGCTTGCCAAAGTGAGGATTGATATTTAATATATTGCATCTTTAGGCGCGTAGCTCATCTGGTCAGAGCGCTTCCTTGACATGGAAGAGGTAGTTGGTTCGAATCCAATCGTGCCTACCAAACAATTTAGGAATCAAACTCATGCTAAAAACTGATACGACCACCTTGATTATCTCAGGCTAGTCGTACGCGAGTTTGATAGAAAAGTGCGGCTAGTCCGCACTTTTTTTTTGTTTTTTAAATGCTGTTTTGTCAGGGGCAACCCGACAATTTGATTTAGGCGATGACTATGCCCGCGATTACGCTTCCCGATGGTTCAGTGCGTCAATTTGACGCAGCAGTGTCAGTGTATGATGTTGCACACAGTATCTCTCCTGGCTTGGCTAAGGCTGCGTTAGCGGGCAAGGTCAATGGCCAACTCGTTGATACTCGCTACGTGATGGCAAGTGATGCGACACTACAAATTATTACCGATAAAGACGCCGAAGGCTTAGAGGTTATTCGTCACTCTACCGCGCATTTGTTGGCCTATGCCGTTAAGCAGCTTTATCCGACTGCACAAGTCACGATTGGCCCAGTGATTGAAAATGGCTTTTACTACGACTTTTCTTACGAGCGCCCCTTTACCTTGGAAGACTTGGCTGCCATTGAAAAGAAAATGACTGAGCTGGCTAAAAAAGATATTCCAGTTGAGCGTTATGAGTTGAGCCGTGATGAAGCGGTCAGCTACTTTAAAGGCATTGGCGAGAACTATAAGGCCGAAATTATTGAGTCAATTCCAGCTGATCAAGTTTTAAGCTTGTATCGTGAAGGTGAGTTCACTGATCTCTGTCGAGGCCCACACGTACCTTCGACGGGCAAATTGAAAGTCTTCAAATTGATGAAGGTCGCTGGTGCGTATTGGCGCGGCGATAGTAAAAATGAAATGCTGACTAGGGTATATGGAACAGCCTTTGCTAAAAAGGAGGATCTAGCGCAATACCTGCATATGATTGAAGAGGCTGAAAAACGAGATCATCGTAAATTAGGGCGTCAGCTCGACTTGTTCCATATGCAGGAAGAAGCTCCAGGTATGGTGTTTTGGCACCCTAAGGGCTGGACGCTCTGGCAAACCATTGAGCAATACATGCGTGCCAAATTGAATAAGCATGGCTACCAAGAAATTCGTACGCCGATGGTCATGGATCGCACTCTGTGGGAGAAATCAGGTCACTGGGAAAATTACCATGACGGTATGTTCACGACGGAATCAGAAAAACGTGATTATGCCGTGAAGCCGATGAATTGCCCTGGTCATATTCAAGTGTTTAACCAAGGTTTGCGTTCATACCGAGACTTACCAGTACGTTATGCAGAGTTTGGCTCTTGCCATCGTAATGAACCATCGGGTTCATTGCATGGCATTATGCGGGTGCGTGGCTTTGTTCAAGATGATGCGCATATCTTCTGTACCGAAGATCAAGTGCAGCAAGAAGCAGCCGCTTTCATTGATTTACTGAAAGAAGTGTATACCGACTTTGGCTTTGAAGAAATTTTGGTCAAGCTGTCAACTCGCCCTGAAAAACGGATTGGTACCGAAGAGGCATGGGATCGCGCAGAGGCGGCTTTGGCTGCGGCATTGGATTCTAAAGGCCTAGCGTTTGAATACTTGCCGGGTGAAGGCGCGTTTTATGGTCCGAAAATTGAGTTCACCCTCAAAGATTGCTTAGGGCGTTTGTGGCAATGTGGCACTTTGCAAATTGATCCAAACTTGCCAGAGCGATTAGGTGCTGAGTACGTTGGTGAAGATAACGCAAAGCACCGTCCAATTATGCTGCACCGTGCTGTATTGGGTTCGCTAGAGCGTTTTATCGGTATTTTGATTGAAAATCATGCCGGTGCTTTCCCAGTATGGTTGGCTCCAGTTCAGTTGGTGGTGATGAATATTTCTGAGTCACAACGGGAATATGCGCAAAAAACTGCTGATTTATTGAATCAAAGTGGACTTCGTGCATCAACGGACTTGAGAAATGAGAAAATTACCTATAAAATCCGCGAACATAGCTTGCAACGCCTTCCTTACCAATTGATTGTTGGTGATAAAGAGCGCGATGCAGGTTTGGTGGCCGTGCGTAACCGCAGTGGTGAAGACTTAGGGCAAATGACAGTGGAAGCGCTGATTGCGCTGGTAAAAGCTGATTTGCCAAAAGTTTAACACTGGCAGGTGCACGGTTTTGTTTTTGAATGACTTGGAGTAATAACAATAGCTGCTCAAGATAAAGGCCCGCGTATTAACGGTGAAATCACCGCGCGAGAAATTCGTTTGCAAGGTGTGGAAGGCGAACAACTTGGTATCGTCTCCCTAAATCAGGCCCTCCAATTAGCGGAAGATGCTGAGGTAGATCTGGTAGAGATCGCCCCGAATGCAGAACCGCCAGTTTGTCGATTGATGGATTACGGCAAATTCCGGTACGAAGAGGCCAAGAAAAAGCACGCTGCCAAGCTCAAGCAAAAACAGGTACAGGTTAAAGAAATTAAGCTGCGTCCTGGTACGGATGAAAATGACTACCAAGTTAAATTACGTGGTGCTATCCGTTTCTTGAATGATGGTGATAAGTGCAAATTTACTTTGCGTTTCCGTGGTCGTGAGATGGCTCACCAAGAGATTGGTATGGCGCAACTCAAACGTGTTGAAGCTGATTTGGCTGAACTAGCAGTGGTAGAGCAATATCCTAAGCTAGAAGGTCGCCAAATGGTGATGATGCTCGGTCCAAAGAAAAAAGCATAACGGGTTGGCGACTACATCTGTTAAGACCAAGGAAGTTATTGGTCAGTAGTCGTGGTGGGGTGAAGGGTATTAAGTTCTAATGGCAACATCAGACGCCCTTTTGCCTAAACTAATAGGCCCTTGTGGCCAAGGCTAGCTGGAGTAAGTAATGCCTAAAATGAAAACCAAAAGCAGCGCTAAAAAGCGCTTCACTGTTCTTGGCGGTGGTGGTGTAAAGCGTAGTCACGCTTTTAAACGTCACATCTTGACTAAGAAAACGACTAAAACTAAACGCCAGTTGCGCGGTACTTCAATGGTTGATGCAACCAATATGAAGTCTGTTCGTGCAATGATGCCATACGCTTAACTAAGGAGATAAAATATGCCTCGCGTTAAACGTGGTGTCACAGCTCGCGCTCGTCATAAGAAAGTCTTAGCTCTGGCTAAAGGCTATCGTGGTCGTCGTAAAAATGTCTATCGTATCGCTAAACAAGCGGTAATGAAGGCAGGTCAATACGCGTACCGTGACCGTCGTCAGAAAAAACGTCAATTCCGTCAACTCTGGATCGCTCGTATCAACGCAGCGTCACGTGAGTGTGGTCTGGCTTACAGCCGCTTCATGAACGGCTTGAAAAAAGCTGGCATTGAAGTTGACCGTAAAGTATTGGCTGATCTTGCTGTATTTGATAAACCAGCATTTGCTGCGTTTGTTGAAAAAGCAAAAGCTCAGCTGACTGCTTAATCGGTTTTGCCGGTCATAAGGGAGGCTTTTAGCCTCCCTTTTTTATTCAGAAAACATCAGAAAATTAAATCAAGCGCAGATTTTTGTCTGAGCTTTATTTAGTTTTTTCTTTACTCTCCTTATCGGGCATACAAACATGGATGCAAATATGCAGACCTTGCTTGACGCGGGTTTAGCGGCGTTGAATGCGACTGACGACCCCGTTGAGCTCGAAATTGTCAAAGCAAGCTATATCGGAAAACAGGGTTCGATCACTGCACTGATGAAACTGTTGGCGGCGATGCCGCCTGAAGAAAAAAAAGCCTTTGGTGCGCAAGTTAATCTGACTAAGCAAGCCTTTGAAAATGCGCTGAACGCGAAACGTGAAGCGATGGCGGCAGAAAAATTAGCGGCTCAATTGGCCGCTGAAGCTTTGGATATTTCATTGCCAGGCCGCGGTCATGCTAAAGGTGGCTTGCATCCCGTCACATTAGTGCAGCAGCGTATTGAAGCTTTATTTGCTAGCATGGGTTTTGCCGTCGCTGATGGCCCAGAAATTGAGAATGACTTTCATAATTTTGAAGCACTCAATATCCCGAAAAACCATCCCGCACGAGCGATGCAAGACACGTTTTATGTGCAAAATGAGGGTGAGCCCTTAGTGCTTCGCACGCATACGAGTCCTATCCAGGTGCGTTACATGCTTGATAACGAACCTCCGATCAAAATTATTGCTCCGGGTCGCGTTTACCGTGTTGATTCAGATGCCACTCATTCGCCGATGTTCCATCAGATGGAAGGATTATGGGTTGAAGAGGGGGTGTCTTTTGCTGACTTGAAGAGCGTTATCGTTGATTTTTTACGTCGCTTTTTCGAGCGCGATGATTTGGAAGTTCGCTTCCGTCCATCATTCTTCCCATTTACTGAGCCATCGGCTGAAATTGACGTGAAGTGGTCCAAAGGTTGGATGGAAGTCGGCGGTTGTGGCATGGTTCACCCGAACGTATTGAAAAGCGTAAACATCGATTCAGAAAAATATACAGGCTTTGCCTTCGGTATTGGCTTGGATCGTTTCGCAATGTTGTATTACGGCGTGAATGATTTACGGCTGTTTTTTGAAAACGACGTGTCTTTCTTGTCTCAATTCAAATAAGCGGAGCATCAACCATGCAATTTTCAGAACAATGGTTACGTAGCTGGGTTAATCCAGCGCTGACTTCAGATGAACTCGCTCATTTGCTAACAATGGCGGGATTGGAAGTAGAAGAAAATGAAGCGGCAGCACCTGCATTCACTGATGTGTTTGTGGCTGAAGTTTTGACTGTTACCAAACATCCAGATGCTGATCGTCTCAATGTATGTACAGTGAATGTTGGCGAGGCTGAGCCACTGCAAATCGTGTGCGGCGCGCCGAATGTTGCTGCTGGTTTGAAAGTGCCTTGTGCGCGCATCGGTGCAGTTCTACCAGGCGATTTTAAAATCAAGAAAGCCAAAGTACGTGGCATCGAATCATCGGGTATGTTGTGCTCAGGTGATGAGATGGGTATAGCCTCGGACATAGATGGTTTATATGTGCTGCCGAGCAATGCCCCAGTAGGCATGTCAATTCGTGAGTATTTAGCACTTGATGATCGTTTACTGACATTGAAACTCACACCGAATCGTACCGATTGCTTGTCAATCCGTGGGATTGCGCGCGAGGTTTCTGCATTAACAAAATCTCCGTTAAATCCAATTGCGATTCAAGCTGTTGCACAGAATACAGAGTCAGCGATTGCCGTTGCCTTGAATGCTGGTGATGCCTGCCCACGCTACGCGGGTCGTGTAGTGAAAGGGATTAATCAGGCTGCAGCAACGCCTGACTGGATGAAGCAGCGCTTAGAGCGTTCGGGTATTCGTTCAATTTCAGCGATTGTTGATATTACGAACTACGTATTGCTCGAGCTCGGTCAACCGATGCACGCGTTTGACGCGGCAAAATTGTCGGGTAGCGTGCAAGTTCGTTTTGCGCAAGCTGGCGAAACGATCACCTTGCTCAATGAAAAAGAATTAACGCTGAGCAATGATGTTTTGGTAATTGCTGACGAACGCTCTGCTTTGGCCTTAGCCGGTATCATGGGCGGTCTCGCGTCGAGTGTGACTGATTCAACGACTGACGTTTTCCTCGAATCGGCCTTTTTTGCGCCAGAAGTGATTGCTGGGAAAGCACGTCGTTTCGGCTTCTCCTCTGATTCAAGCCACCGCTTTGAGCGTGGTATCGATTTTGGTAATGTGCGTGAGGCTCTTGAGCGTGCAACACAATTAGTCGTTGAAATTTGTGGTGGTCAAGTTGGGCCGATCACCGAACAAATTGACTCTTTACCCACACGTAAGCCAGTTCAACTGCGCGTGAGCCGTGTCGCCAAAGTGCTTGGCCTGACTTTGCCAGCTGCAGAAATCATGGCCATGCTGCAAGGCTTGGGTTTAGCATGTGAGTTATCTGCAGAAGTGATTACGGTTACTCCACCGTCGTATCGCTTTGATATTGAAATTGAAGAAGATTTGATTGAAGAAGTAGCTCGCGTCTTTGGCTACGATAATATTCCGGTGAGCCCATCGTTAGCGCGGATGAGTATGTTGCCGCAGGCAGGTAATCGCCGCAGCAAGAACGTTCTTAAATCGATTTTAGCTGCACGGAATTACCAAGAAACGATATCTTATGCTTTTGTTGAAGAAAAGTGGGAAAGTGATTTTGCCGCTAACGCTAATCCAATTCGCTTGATCAACCCAATTGCTAGCCAAATGAGTGTGATGCGCTCCACTTTGATCGGGGGCCTAGTCGCAGGTTTGCAACATAATTTGAATCGTAAGCAAGATCGAGTGCGCTTATTTGAAGTGGCCCGTGTCTTCAACGGGGTTGCCGCAGATCAACAACCAGAACGTATTGCTGCATTAGCATGGGGTGGTCGTTTTGCTGAACAGTGGGGCACCAGCAAAGAACGTATTGATTTCTTTGATGTTAAAGCTGATGTTGAGGCGCTGTTGGCTCCGCGAGTAGCAGAATATCGGCGCGCCAATCACCCCGCATTACATCCAGGCCGCTCAGCAGAAGTCGTTTTGGATGGGGAAATTATCGGTGTTGTTGGTGAATTGCATCCAAAATGGGTACAAGCGTACGACTTGACGCACGCTCCAGTTGTGCTTGAATTGGATATTGCCGCGTTAGTGCAAGTTGAAAAATTGCAATCAGCACCAGTGTCAAAATTTCAGGCTGTGCGACGTGACTTGGCCTTGCTGATGGATGAATCCGTGTCTGTTAATACCTTGCAGGCGGCATTTGCAAGCGCAAATTTAGCAGTAGTAGACAGTATCGAAGTTTTTGATGTATACCGTGGTAAAGGTCTGCCAGAAGGTAAAAAGAGCCTTGCATTCAAAGTCTTAATGCAAGATACTCTCAAAACTTTGACTGACGTAGAAGTCGATGAAGCAGTAACAAAATTACTCCAGAAGGCAGAGGAATGCGGCGCGATCTTGAGAGCATAATGCAGTACGAAACTAGCACATTAACATTAACAAAAGCTGACCTTGCCGATATGTTGTTCGACAAAGTGGGTTTGAATAAACGTGAAGCAAAAGATATGGTTGAGTCATTTTTTGACGAAGTCCGTCTCTCTTTAGCTGAAGGCGATACAGTAAAACTATCTGGCTTTGGTAACTTTCAGTTGCGCGACAAACCGCAGCGTCCGGGTCGTAACCCAAAAACAGGTGAAGAGATTCCAATCTCTGCCCGTCGAGTGGTTACATTTCACGCAAGTCAAAAGCTGAAGGGAATGGTTGAAATTCACTATGCAAAACTCCAGCAGCGTTATTCCAACCAGTGAACTGCCCTCAATCCCCGCAAAACGCTACTTCACCATCGGTGAAGTGAGCGATTTGTGCGGCGTAAAACCGCATGTTTTACGTTATTGGGAGCAAGAATTTACACAGTTAAAGCCAGTAAAACGACGCGGCAATCGTCGCTACTATCAGCACCATGAAGTGTTGCTGGTGCGGCGAATTCGAGGTTTGTTGTACGAGCAAGGTTTTACTATTAGTGGTGCACGTAATCAACTAGGCAGTAGCGCTGTCACGATGGGCGAATATGCTGATGGTGAAGTGAGTCTGACGGAATTGCGCCACGAGCTAGAAGACTTACTTTCTTGGCTTGAACAGTAAGCTGCTTTAGGATAGAATTTACCCTCTCGGAATATGGCGCAGCCTGGTAGCGCACTTGCATGGGGTGCAAGGGGTCGCGAGTTCGAATCCCGCTATTCCGACCAATAAAATCAATGGGTTACAGCTTAACGGTTGTAACCCATTTTTTATTCTTTTCGAGAAATAGTTTTTTGCTACGACACACAGAAAAGAGCGTGTAAAAAAACGCTGATCTTACTTTTCGTGTGTAAGATGAACCTATAAGATTTTGAGTGGAGTAATTAGGCTTTACGCTTGAGCCGCATAATCAGTTTTTCTGCTTCAACAAAGAAGAAGAATACCAATCCGCCTGCGAACAACAT
This sequence comes from Deefgea chitinilytica, assembly GCF_016881405.1. Taxonomy (GTDB): domain Bacteria; phylum Pseudomonadota; class Gammaproteobacteria; order Burkholderiales; family Chitinibacteraceae; genus Deefgea; species Deefgea chitinilytica. Next base: position 100,763 of record NZ_WOFE01000002.1, on the reverse strand, counting down.
CGGCCACGCATACATCGGCATCGCTTCAGTATCAAAGATCGCTTGCAGTGGCGCGAAATACGTAAACAGCAATTGCAAGACCAGCACCGCACCAATCCCCATCGGTAGATATTGGTTTTCGAGATGCGCTTTGATTGAAATTGAGCTGTCGATCAAATAACGGCTGTTGAGCAGATAGAAACACTGGCCTATCGTGATGGCATTGACCGCAACTGTGCGCGCCAGTGGATCTGATGCGCCTTGGCCTTTCATCCAGAAGAAAGCCCACAGTGTGTAGGCGACGAGGGAAGAGCCAATAAAAATCACACGCCACAAGCCAAACGCATTCAATAGTGGGCGATCCACTGCGCGTGGTTGTTGCAGCATCACACCTTTTTCATGCGGCTCGAAGGCACACACCAAACCGAGTGCCACCGACGTAATCATATTCACCCACAAAATTTGTGGCGTGGTGATTGGCATCGTGAAGCCCAAGAAAATGGCGGCCATAATGACGGCGCCTTGCGCAAAGTTGGTCGGCAGCAAGAACAAAATCGCTTTTTCGATATTGTTGTAGACCGTACGGCCTTCTTTGACTGCGGCGCTGATCGAGGCAAAGTTGTCATCTGCCAGCACCATTTCGGCGGCTTCTTTGGTGACTTCAGTGCCTTTAATCCCCATTGCAACGCCAATGTCGGCTTTTTTCAGTGCGGGTGCATCGTTCACGCCATCACCGGTCATCGCCACAATTTGGCCATTGGCTTGAATTGCCTCCACTAAGCGCAGCTTGTGCTCTGGGCTAGATCGGGCAAACACATCGACGGTTTTAACGCGCTCACGCAGCTCTTCGGCGCTGAGTTTTTCGACTTCAATGCCTTCCATCGCCGTTTTGCCATCGCCAATGCCGAGCATTTTGGCAATCGCTGCGGCAGTGATTTTATGGTCACCGGTAATCATCGTCACGCGGATACCACCAGCGTGGCATTCTTTAATCGCCTCGATGGCTTCTTTGCGTGGCGGATCGAGTAAACCAATTAGGCTAAGTAAGACCAAGTTTTTCGGTAGATCAGCAGCGCTTAGGCTACCCACATTCAGCCCTTGTGGTTGCTGAATCCAAGCCAAGCCCAAGACGCGCTCGCCTTGACCCGCGAGCTCATCAGATGCTGCGCTAAAGTAGGCCAAATCGAGCGGTACAATCTCGCCACTTTGCAGTTGTTGATGACTACAATGCGCCAGAATCACTTCGGGTGCGCCTTTGACCAATAGCATTTGCTGGCCGTTAGCATCTTCATTGAGCGTTGCCATAAAGCGATGTTCTGATTCAAATGGAATCGAATCAACGCGCTTGTAGTTGGCTTGCTCAGTCGCGCGAGTCAGGCCAATTTTATTGGCAAATGGGTATAGTGCACCTTCGGTTGGATCGCCTTCCACTTTCCAGGAGCCATCAACTTGATGAATTTCAGCATCGTTACACAGCATCGAAACGCGGCCGACCAGATCAAGTACGCTGTCTTGGCTTAGTGTTGTGCCGTCTTTAGTAATTTGACCTTCTGGCGCGTAGCCATTCCCACTCACTTTGTATTTGGCTTCGGCAGTGACTGCGGACACTACCATCATTTCCATTAGGGTTAGCGTACCCGTTTTATCCGAACAAATCCGCGATACCGAGCCCAATGTTTCCACTGCAGGCAGTCGGCGAATGATTGAGTTGCGCTGCGCCATACGCTGTACACCAATCGCCAGCGTAATCGTGATGATGGCAGGTAAACCTTCAGGAATCACAGAAACGGCTATACCAATCACGGCTTGGAAGACGTCGACCAAGGCCATCTCGCGGATCCAAAATGCAAAAATAAAAACAAACACTGCAATCACCGCGATGGTGGCGGTGATTTTGTAGCCAAAGTTTTCAATTTGACGAATGAGGGGAGTCTCTAATGTGTTGACGTTGGCCAGTAGCTGATTAATCCGGCCCAGTTCGGTATTACTACCGGTTGCTACCACTACGCCAGTGGCGCGGCCTGAAACGACCATTGTGCCCGAAAATACCATGCTTTCTCGGTCGCCTACGGTCGCATTGGCGGCAACGGCATCGGATGTTTTATCGGCAGGAACCGATTCGCCAGTCAGTGCGGCCTCTTCGGTGCGTAGGTTTTTTACATCGATCAAGCGCAAATCGGCTGGCACTTTATCGCCGGATTCAAGCAAGACGATATCGCCAGGCACCAGCGTTTCGGCTGGAATCATCCGCGCATCACCATCGCGCAAGGTGCGCGCATCGGCAGAGAGCATTTTGCTAATCGATTCGAGCGCTTGCGCTGCCTTGCCTTCCTGTAAAAAGCCAAGCAATGAATTTAGAAAGACCACGGCTAAAATAATCGATGCATCGAGCCACAATCCCAAGGCAAACTTGAGAATGGCCGCGCCGAGCAGCACGTAGACCAACACATTATTAAATTGCAGTACAAACCGCATGAATGCGCTTTGTTTTTTACCGGTAGGTAATAAATTAAGGCCGTGGGTTTTGAGTCGGCTGGCTGCTTCATTTGCGCTCAGGCCTTGTTCGCTATTGCTATTGAGTTGTTTGAGCGCATCGTCACAAGGCAGTGCGTGCCAAGCAACGGCATCCTTAGCAGAGGGAGGAGTCTGATCCATTTCAATTCCTTTACGGGCGAGATGATGAAAAATGATTCAAATTTTGTTGAACTGTGTACCAGATGCTGTTGATGCTTGGTATTTAACTGCGCTGAGAGGCGCATATTTTGAGCCTGCTGCTATGAGACAACGCTCTCGCTGAGAATAAGCTAAACTACCATTTTATGTCTTGTTTTCTTCCAAGATTAATACCAAAGGCAGCGAACAAGCCTGCTTCAATCGTACTGAAGATTATGACTGGTGTGGGGGAGTTTGACTTAACTTGGATTAATTTTCGCGTAATTTAGTCATCTTGCTAAAGCAAATTGGCATAAAACTGAGTATGGGTACTCCCTAGGGTTTGCTGCTGCGTTAGCCAATGTTCACTTTGCATAATTAATGGGCACGCTGTGTACTTTGTCTTAGGACAAAATTCGCACAAACCCGGTAGACCAAGCAAACCTCAATCGATCTGAGTTCATCTTACGATTTAACTTTACTGCGCGGACATGACTTATTTACTCTGACTGAGTCAGCGTGCATTGTTCGGTTGTGGATGGGCTAGGGTAGGTCGTTGGCGGTGTGAACGCAATGACCTCATTTTTGATATAGCGCTGGGCAAAGCAGCGAACGCATGCATATACCCAATGCGCCAACACTGAATTCATGCCATCGGCGAGGCAAGTATTGAGCAACAGTCGATCAGCCGCTTTACGGTAGCTGGCAGGTAAATGTTGTTCACGCATGAGTTGGTAGAGCGCATCATGAATCAAGGATGCCCGCATAATGCTGGCTAAATCCGGCATCGGGCCACTTGCGCCATCCCAAGAATACGCCGTTTTAATTTGCAGTGAGCCATTAGCTTTGAGCTCGATATATGGGGTATTTAGCTCTGGTACTTCTTTCCATTTGGTTTCAAAGCAATACGGTGCGGCTAAAGTGTATTTGTATGTGCGGCGTTTTTTATAGAGCAGCTGCATTTAGGCACCTTGCCGTTCGCTGATCGCTTCGTACCAATAGTGAATATTGCTTTCTGTAATCGCGTGATAGTCGTTGATGATGGATTGTAAGGTCGCGTCTTCAATCTCTTGCAGATCGCCAGTAAGATAAATCAGTCGATCACGAATTGACTTCAAGCGTAGATTGGTCGCGTTATTGCGCATCCAATATTCTTCGATATTTAAAAAGCTAGCAATTCCACCTAGAAACGTCATGATCGCACCAAGCACCAGCGCAATGTTTTTGGCGTGCGGTTGCAGTCCGGCGACATCCAAGCCCAGTACAATCGTGGTCGCCGTGGCCAGTGCCAGCATCGAGAATTTGAGGCAATAAGTGGTGCGTTTGAGATTTTTGCTCTTGGTTTGGCTGTACTGCTGGTATTTCAAAATTTTACTGAGCAAGAAACGTACTTTTAAATTGGGGTGCTGCTGCAGTACGGTTTGTGTGATTTCGTGATCCATAGCGCGGTCAGTTCAATAAAAAGTCATCATATCAGCCGTTGAATCATCCTGAATGTTTACGCATTGCTCACGTCGCATCAACGCAACGTGTCAGTCTATTGCGTCTGCTTCAAAAGAGTGCGCAAAAAAGGCGATCAGAGATCGCCTTTTAAAAATCAAAGATTGCACACGACTATTGATAGCTCAATTCACCCGCCTTACCCCAGAACACTCGGTAAGAGTAAATTGTGTAAGCGAAAATCGTTGGCAGCACAATCGCTGCACCAGCCAAGATAATTGATAAAGCCTCTGGGCTGCTAGCCGCTTGCCAGATAGTGAGCTGGTCGATGACCAGATGCGGAAAAATACTGAATACCAAGCCAAAAAACGCTAGTAACACGATGCCGACAGTCGCAGCGAACGGTAGCCAGCACCAGCGATCATTGCCTTGTGCTTGGCGCGCGGCAATTCGCGGCAGGCTATAAGCGATGACGACAAATAAAACGGCGGTAAAAATCGGCACTGGCGCAAGTAAAAAGACATTCGGCACTGAAAACCATAACTCAAATACCCTAGGGCTGATCCATGGCGTAGCGACCGATACCAGCACCGTAGCTAGCGCGGCGAAGCCAAGGCTAAACTGCGCCCAGCGCACGGCACGCATTTGTAGTGCACCGGTCGATTTGATCATTAACCAACCCGCACCGAGCAGCGCGTAGGCAGCGGCTAAACTTAAACCCACCAAGAGCGCAAACGCCCATGCGCCCCAGCCCTCGGCAAAGCCCGTGATGTAGCGACCGAGCATTACGCCTTGCGATACGGCAGCAAGGAGTGAGCCGACGAAAAACAGCGTATTCCACATTGCTTGGTGATGCGCTTTGGCTTTGACGCGAAAATCAAACGCAACGCCGCGTAAAATGAGTCCGAGCAACATCAGCGCGACGGGCAAATACAATTCGCCCAAAATGATGCCATGCGCCAGAGGGAAGGCAACCAGCAATAGGCCAACTCCCAGCACTAGCCATGTTTCATTCGCATCCCAAAATGGCCCAATCGAGGCGATCATTTTATCTTTCTCTGATGTATCTTTCTCTAGCTCAAGTAAAATACCGACACCAAGGTCATACCCATCGAGAATGACGTAGGCGAACATCGATACCACCATGAGCGCAGCAAAAATCACTGGTAGCCAGTAGGCTAAATCTATGTCATTGAACATTTTAGTGCTCCGCAGCAGGCTGGCCTGCTTTTTTGGCTAGATAAAACACCACTGAAACATAAGAAACCAGCAAGAACACATATAGCGCCAGATACATCAGTAAGGTACTCAAAATCATCCCGCTGCCGACATGTGAAGCGGCGTCTTTAGTCAGCAATACGCCTTGCACCAGCCAGGGCTGTCGCCCGATTTCGGTGACATACCAGCCCGCAACGGTCGCCACCCAGCCGCTAAATGTCATGCCAATCAATACTTTATTCACCAAAGGCGACAAGGTATTGGTACGGCGCAATTGCCATGCGGCGAGCCAGCTGGTTAGCAGCATCAACATGCCAACGCCAACCATCACGCGGAAACTCCAAAAGACCTTGGCCACAGGGGGATGCTCGGCAAATTCATTGAGGCCGCGAATTTCGCCATTCAAATCGTGCGTCAAGATCAAGCTAGTCACTTTCGGAATGCCAATCGCAAAATCATTGCTGCGTGTTTCGGCATTCGGTAGCGCAAATAGCAAGAGCGGTGCGCCACGCTCAGTTTCCCAAATGCCCTCAATCGCGGCGATTTTGGCCGGTTGATGTTTAAAGGTGTTTAAGCCGTGCATATCGCCGATCAAAATTTGCAAAGGAATCAGCACTGCGGCTAAAGCCACGCCAGTTTTCATCGCCGCTAGTACGGCATTAGTACGTTGACCGATGAACCAGCGGTAGGCTGAAACCCCTGCAACCAAAAATGCCGCCGTTAAACCCGAAGCCAGCAGCATATGGGTTAAACGGTAGGGCATCGATGGATTAAAAATGACTTCCAGCCAGCTCGTCACATGTGCTTGACCATTAATCATTTCAAAACCGCTAGGGGTTTGCATCCAAGAATTCAGCACAATAATCCAGAACGCCGACAAGGTCGTGCCGCCGGCAACCAGTAAAGTCGCCAAGGTGTGGACGCGATTGCTAACCTTTTTTTGCCCAAACAGCATGATGCCGAGAAAAGTCGCTTCTAAGAAAAAGGCGGTTAACACTTCATAAGCGAGTAAAGGACCGGCGATATTGCCAACGGTTTGCATATAGCCCGGCCAGTTGGTACCAAACTGGAAACTCATCGTAATGCCACTGACCACGCCTAGCGCAAATGTCAGCGCGAAAATCTTCACCCAAAAGCCATACGCTTCTTGCCATTTTTGCTCGCCAGTGGCGTTAAAACGCAGTTTGAAAAACAGCAAAATCCAACCCATCGCGATGCTGATAGTTGGAAATAAAATGTGGAAGGTGATATTGGCGGCGAACTGAATCCGCGCCAAAACAATGGGGTCGAGTACGGTGCTGGCGACATCGGGGGTCATGAGGTTATTCCTTATCGTCGGAACGGCTAAAAGACAGCTTTTGTTTAAACTCTAAAATTTTTTGCACTTGCGAACCCAGCTTCATCAAGGTTTTTAGGGTATCGACATCCAAACGCTGCATATCGGTAAACCAGCTGGTAGTTAGGTCAATCAAATCGTGCATTTCAGCCATGCGCGCTTGCGCGTGCTGATCGGCCTCATTGCTCGGTTTTTCGAGCAGCGCGCCGCGTAGCATCGTCAGTGTTGGGTCGACTTCGCGTTTTTTTCGCTCTTCGGCCAGTGTTTGGAAAATCGCCCACACGTCTTCGGGCGTTGAATAGTATTCGCGGCGATCACCGGGTAAGTGTTGCAACTTCACCAGTCGCCATGAGGTCAGCTCTTTGAGCCCCATACTGACATTCGAGCGCGAAAAACCCAGTGTCTCGGCCATTTCGTCGGCGTTCAGCGGTTTTTCACTGACATACAGTAGTGCGTACATCTGACCTACAGTGCGATTAATGCCCCAATGGCTGCCCATTTCGCCAAAGTGCAGCACAAAAGATTGAACGAGTGGTGTGAGGTTCATGGAAGTTTTGAATTTTCAGTAATTTGTGAAATTTGATATAGATCATATTCTTACTGGGCGTGAGCTGCAATTGGCGATGCTCGTTTGCGCCGATTGTATTTTTCTATCTGCTTAATTGATTAAAACTAATTACATGCTTTTGATGACCTAGTCATATTCAAGACAGGTAGCGCGGTTTGCTTTAGGCTACAATGCGCGCTATTCAAGGTGATTTGCCGCGTGAGCGGTAAATTTAAACGGGAAACAGGTTCAAATCCTGTACTGCCCCTGCAACGGTGTATCAGTGTGGGTTGATCACAAAAAATAAGTTTAAAAATGCGGCACATCGTGCTGAGTGAGTTTTAAATTTTATTTTTAGCCACTGTCAAAAGAGTGTGTTTTAAAAGTTGCGAGCGCCCGTCAGGACAATGACGGCCGGAGCGCAGCCACCGGAATGTACTGAGGTACATGAGGATTGTGAGCACCGCCCGAGTGGTCATCACGGGACGCGCAGCACTTTAAAAATACGCTCGAAGATGGGAAGGCGATCAATCAAGTCTGATCAGTCCGGATACCGGCCTTGTATCAACTCATACTTCGAGTTGAGTTTTTACGCATGGCAGGGAGGCCGTGGCGGATAAGTCTGTATCGTTTAATTCGATGCCTTGCATCGCTTAATCAATGTCGATTGTTCTGCGCGGTTTCCAGCTTTAATCGCAATACGCAACGGGCGTATTGCTGGAGAACCCAATGAACACCTGTTTTACCAAATCATACCTATTTGTTTTATCTGCATTAGCCACGATGCCAGCATTAGCGGCAGTGACTCAGCTTGATGATGTCATCGTTACTGCGACGCGCATTGCGCAACCTGCACGTGAAGTGATTGGCGATGTGACCGTATTAGATCGCCAAGAGATTGCCGCGCAAGGTGTGTCGAGTTTGCCAGACGTCTTAGCGCGTCAGCCCGGCATTCAAATCAGCAACTCAGGTGGCCCTGGCAAGGCAACATCTATTTTTATGCGTGGTACTAATAACGGCCAAACTTTGGTGTTGATTGACGGGATTGCTTTTGGCTCCGCGACCTTGGGTAGTGCATCATTGCAAAATATTCCACTCAATCAAATTGATCGCATTGAGATTTTACGCGGCCCAGCGGCGAGCTTGTACGGCAGTGGGGCAATTGGTGGGGTGATTCAGATTTTTACCCGCCAAGGTTCGGCAGGATTTAAGCCAAGCATCGAAGTCGGTTACGGCAATTACAATACGCTTGATGCTAAAGCATCGGTCGGCGGTGGTAATGACAGCAGCAGCTATGCCTTGACCGTCGCGCATTTCCAAACGGATGGTACCAATGCGATTGTGAATCCGAAACACACGAGCTTTTATGCCGATGATGATGGTTATACCAATACCAGTCTGTCGTTTTCTGCCCAACATAAAATTAATCAAGATCATCAAGTCGGTTTAAGCGCTTTGGGCGCTTGGGGTGAAAATCATTACGACGGCAGCATTCTGACTAAGTCATATAACAATGTTGCACAAAGCTATGACTATCGTGATGAAAGCTTTAATGGCAGCGGTAATGTTTGGCTCAAAAGTCAGTTCACTCCGATTTGGCAAAGTAAATTGCAAGCGGGTTTAAGTGTGGATGACGGCAAGAGTTTTACGCCGGTTTCAGAGAAAAACTTCGCCGATGTGACTAACAAAATCAAAACCCAGCAAAATCAGCTGTCATGGATGAATGATTTGCAATTGCTCGGCGGTAATGTGCAATTGGGTTTAGAGACACTAGAGCAAGAAGTGAGCGGCGATACGCAGTTTGCCGTAGATCAACGCCGTATCAACAGCGCACTGGCTGGGTATTTGCTGCATTACGCTGATTTCACGGTGCAATTGAATGGTCGCAGCGATGACAACTCGCAGTACGGTCGGCAAAACACTGGCACGGTGGGTTTGTCTTATCAACTCAATGACGATTGGGTGATCGGCTCGACGATGGGAACGGCGTTTAAAGCGCCATCGTTTAATGATTTGTATTGGCCAAAACAAGGCAATCCTAATCTGAAGCCCGAAGACTCTAATAGCAAAGAGGCGTTTATTCGCTTTGCGAATAACAACTTCAAGGCCTCGCTGACTGGCTATTACAACAAGGTCAATAATTTGATCGCGTGGGCACCGACTTCAACGGGCGAATGGTTGCCAAGCAATATTGGCGAAGCACAGCTTAAAGGGATCACGCTCACCAGCGATTGGCAGGCTGATATTTATACCGCGGGTTTTAGCTACGATTATTTGAATGCCGAAGACACGACCACAGGCAGCAAAACCAATGGCAAGCAATTGGCACGCCGCGCGAAAAATTCAGGCTTGGTGTACGCCGGCCTGCAAACTGCGGTTTGGACGGCACGCATTGAAGTGGAGGCGCAAGGGCAGCGTTATAACGATGCCGCCAATAAGCAGGTATTACCTGGCTACGGCTTGACCAATATCGCAGCAAGTTGGCAGTTTGCTAAAGATTGGTCTTTACATGCTCGGGTGAATAACTTGTTTGACAAGGAATATCAAACCGTCACTGATTATGGCACTTTGGGCGTGAATGGTTTGCTCAGCGTGCGCTGGTCACCGAAGTAATCGGACGCAGACGCCGTGATCTTGCTGAGCCCCTTCGATTTTTTAGCCGCCCTGATGTTCGGGCTGGCCATCGAATGTCTGTTCGGCGAGCCACGGTGTTGGCATTTGCTGCTTGGTTTTGGCCGACTTGCGAATGCGATGGAATGTTGCTTGAACAAAGGCAGAATGGGTATTGCGATAGGGGCTATTTCTGTAATGGCCTTGGTGGCAATACCTATTTTTGCTTTTATGGTGTTGCGAACGCATGCTCAGAGTTGGGCTTGGGTTTTCGATGGATTGGCACTGTGGTTTGCACTGGGCGCAAAAAGTCTGTTTACGCATGTGCGGGCGATTGCGCAGCCTTTGATGCTCGGTGATTTGCCTGCTGCACGAATAGCATTGAGCATGATTGTCAGCCGCGATTGTGCGCAACTGACTGAAACCGAAGTCGCCAAAGGCGCAATTGAATCGAATTTAGAAAATGGCGCCGATGCGATTTTTGCCACGCTGTTTTGGTTTGCACTACTCGGTGGTGCTGGCGCGTTGCTGCATCGATTGAGTAATACGCTGGACGCAATGTGGGGCTACCGTACGCCACGCTTTAATGAATTTGGCCGTTTCGCCGCGCGGCTCGATGATGTGCTTAATTACCTTCCCGCCCGATTAGTCGCGCTTTCGTACGCACTACTTGGCAATACACGCTTGGCACTGACCGCTTGGCGTACCCAAGCGCCGCTGTGGGACAGCCCCAACGCAGGCCCCGTGATGGCCGCTGGTGCTGGCGCGCTCAATCTGACTTTGGGTGGCAATGCGATCTATCACGGCCAAGTCGAGATGCGAACGCCACTTGGTTTTGGCCCTGCACCGCAAGCGCCGGATATCGAACGTAGTTTGCGCTTGGTGCAAAAAACTCTGGCTTTATGGCTGCTTTCTTGCGTAGCCTTGCCGGGATTGATGTTGTTATTTCAGGGTTGGCTATGAATCAAGCTCCACGCCACGGCGGCAATCTGCAAAATCTAATGCGCAATTTTGGCGGCACGCTCGCCGATTGGATCGATTGCTCAACCGGCATCGCGCCGTATGCATTTCCTTTACCGACCATGCCGGTGCAAATCGCGCAGCGCTTGCCGCATCCGACGCCTGAATTTCTAAGCATTGCCGCGATTTACTACGGCAGCGAGCAATTTCTGACCGTCGCCGGCTCGCAAGCCGCAATTGTGGCATTGCCGCTGCTGCGTACGCGCTGCAAAGTCGGCGTATTGCGCGCAGCTTATGCTGAGCACGCTTGGCGTTGGCAATTGGCAGGGCACACCGTAGTGCTGCTGGACGTCAGCGAAGTGGAGTCAGCAGCAACGCAGCTCGATGTGCTGATTCTGGTTAATCCCAATAATCCGACCGGACTGCTTTGGTCGCGGGAACAATTGCGAGTGCTGCATAAGTCGCTTGCCCCGCGTGGAGGCTGGCTGATTGTCGATGAAGCGTTTATCGACGTCGAACCTAGCCAAAGTCTGTGCGCTGATGTGGGCGTTGCGGGTTTGATTGTACTGCGCTCGGTGGGTAAGTTCTTTGGTTTAGCGGGTATGCGTTTGGGCTTTGTGTTTGCCGAGTTGGCTGTGCGTGAGCAACTGGCAAAAATCATCGGCCCATGGACTGTGAGTGGCCCTGCGCTGTGGGCAGGGGAGTTGGCGCTGGCCGATACCCAATGGCAGAACGAACAGCGCGCACGCTTGGCACAAGATGCTGTGTGGTTGACTGCTTTGCTAACCGACGTTGGTTTGCCACCCAGTAGCAGTCATCCTTTGATGCAGTTTTGCCCGGCAGAGCAAATCGATCAATGGGGGTATGCATTGGCAAGCAATCGTATTTATAGTCGCCCATTTAATACCCAAGATATCGGTGTCGATGCCATTCGTTTTGGCGCGGTGGCGGTCTCGCAGCGCGATGAGTTTGAGTGTCGTTTACGCAGCGCTGCGCAGCAAGTGAATCCAAGAGCATAATTTTAGAGGATCGATGATGAAAGGGCCGCTGCGAATTGCTTGTTTAAGTAGTGAAACGGTTGAAGTACTTTATGCCTTGGGGCAAGAACACCGCATCGCAGGGATTACCGCATTTGCGCGCCATCCGGCGGGCGTGACCAAAAATCATCCGATTATTTGTGGGTTTTCTAGCGCAAAAGTCGAGAAAATATTCGCGGTAGAGCCCGACCTGATTTTGGCGTATTCGAGCTTGCAAGGTGAAATAGTCAAGGAATGCATTTTGGCTGGCTATCAAGTGCATTTTTTCAATCAAAAATCGATCGCTGGGATTTTTGACATGATTGCCCTGCTGGGGCGGATGCTCGACTGTGTTGAGCGCGCCGATGCGCTGATTGCCGATTTGCAGGCCAACATCATCGCCGCGCGCGCTGAAGCCGCGACTTATACGGTGCGGCCGAAAGTGTATTTCGAAGAATGGCATACGCCGCTGTATAGCGGAATTCGCTGGGTCTCAGAATTAATCGAGATCGCTGGCGGAGTCGACGTGTTTGAAGCTATTTCAAAAGCGACGCGGGCCAAGGATCGCACCGTAACATCTGAGCAGGTCATTGCCGCTGCGCCAGATTTGATTTTGGGAAGCTGGTGCGGGCAGAAATTTGAAACTGAAGTCGTCAAAGCGCGTGCCGATTGGCAAACTATCCCTGCCGTACAGCACAATCAAGTCCATGAAATCGCCAGCGAAGACTTGCTGGTGCCTGGCATTACCGCCATCACGCGCGGCCTGCCGCTGATTCAATCTTATATTCGGAGTTTTCAATAACATGAACGCAGAAAAAAACGCCCGTCACGCCGCCCGCATGGCGCGTAAAAAAGCCATTATCGACGCGCATATCGCCGAAGCGAATATCGACACTGGCATCATGATTTTGCTGACTGGCAACGGCAAAGGTAAATCATCGTCGGCGTTTGGTATGGTGGCGCGCAGCATTGGTCACGGTATGAAAGTCGGAGTGGTGCAATTTATCAAAAATCGCACCGACACCGGCGAAGAAGCCTTTTTGGGCAAGCACTGTGAATGGCATGTGATGGGCGATGGTTTTACGTGGGAAACGCAAAACTTTGAGGCCGACAAAGCGCGCTCGGAAGAGGCGTGGGCGATGGCTGCCAAAATGCTGAACGACCCTAGTTTTGATGTGGTGGTGCTCGACGAGCTGACGTATTGCCTGTCGTACGGCTACTTGGACAAAGAAATCATCTTGCGCGATCTCGAATCCCGCCCCGAGATGCAACACGTTGTCGTTACCGGCCGCGCCGCAGTGCCCGAATTGCGCGAGATTGCCGATACGATTACCGAATTGAACGATGAAAAGCATGCGTATAAGGCCGGTATTCGCGCACAAAAAGGCTTGGAGTGGTGAGATAGGCAAATACACTTCAATACGAAGTGCGCTGGCTGATTTGGGGTTTTATACCCCGTGTAGCGAAAACCGCAGCAAGGAGAGAGACAAACAGTTTCATCGTTTGGCTCACGACGCGGCAAGGGCAGCGCGGAGCGCTTTTCGCCCGGGTCGCCTTTCTTTGCTTCCTTTCTTTGGTGAAGCAAAGAAAGGAAGTCCCCGTCGCGGATTGCGACTGAAAATAGCTGTGCCGAAGGCACAAAATTTAGCCGGAAAGGACGAGGGCGGATTGCGCTCGATGTGAGGTCATTACGCAGCAGGGTGTCGTAGTGAATTTTCGCGGGTATTATGTGATTCACGATTAACATAAAAAATGACGAGAAATGAGCAAACTAAATCCGAAGTTTGAGTTTAAATTTGAACCTGAAAATAATCACCAAAGAATTGCAGTATTGATTGATGCAGATAATGCACAAGCAAAACTTGTTAGGCCGATTTTGGCTGAAATTGGTAAATTTGGTGTGGCGACTGTAAAGCGCATTTATGGGGATTTTACAAAGCCGAATTTGAGTTCATGGAAAGCTGTTCTTTTGGAGCATTCAATTTTACCTATGCAGCAGTATGCATATACAACAGGTAAAAATGCTACTGATAGCGCATTAATTATTGATGCAATGGATTTACTTCATACAGGACGATTTGATGCATTTTGCCTCGTTTCAAGTGATAGCGATTTTACAAGACTGGCAGCAAGAATTCGTGAGTCGGGTCTAACTGTATACGGAATTGGGCGTGCAACAACTCCGACTCCATTCAAGGCTGCATGTGACAAGTTTATTGAGACAGATTACTTGGCTGTTGATACAGATGTTGACGTTGATTTTCCTAAAGAGGTCAAGGTTGTTGATAAGCCTCCATTAAAGAAAGAACTAGTGAGTGTCAAAGAAGAAATCGCTCCTGCTGTGACGGTACCAGTACAAGTAAATCCAGATATTGTTGCCTTGCTTAAATCTGCAATTGATGAAATTTCAGACGATCAAGGATTTACACGTGTTTCTGATATCGGTTCATATCTAACACGCCAGCAGCCTGATTTTGACTCAAGAAAATATGGACATAAAAAGCTGAGTGATTTAATTAAAGCCCATGCAAATAGATTTTTAATTGACGAGCGTGAAATTAGAGTTGGAAGCCCAAAAGTTTTATACGTGAAGAATAAAGGAAAGTAATTGGCTTCTGTACTTCTCATTGCAGCCCCTTCATCCGGTTCTGGCAAAACCACCATCACTGCGGGTCTAGCTTGGCTATATCGTCGTCAAGGCAAACGCGTTAAAGTGTTTAAATGTGGCCCTGATTTTCTTGATCCCTTGATGCTGGGTTTTGCTAGCGGCGCTCCCGTTGATAATTTGGATTTATGGCTGGTTGGCGAAGATTTATGTCGCCAAATGCTCGCTGAGGCGGCGCGTGATTTTGATGTGATTTTGATCGAATCGGTAATGGGGCTGTTTGATGGCGAGCCGAGCACCGCTGATTTGGCGGTGAAGTTTGGCTTGCCTGTATTGGCGGTGATTGATGCAGGCGCGATGGCGCAGACCTTTGGCGCGCTGGCGTTTGGCCTGGCGCATTACCGTGCTGATTTGCCTTTTTATGGTGTGCTGGCCAATAAAGTGGCGGGCGAGCGGCATGCGCAGATGTTGCAGGAATCTGCTCCCGCCGAACACTGGATGGGTTGGGTTGGCAAAGTTGAACCGCTACCCGAACGGCATTTGGGCTTGGCGCTGCCCGAAGAAATCCCCGATTTAGCCGCCAAGCTCGATGCGGTGGCTGATGCGCTGGAGACTCAGCCGATTGCCAATTTGGCCAATTCTGTTCAATTCACTGCGCCGATTGCTAGTGATATTCAGCCTTTGCTGGCGGGTAAACGGATTGCCATCGCGCGCGATTCGGCGTTTTGCTTTATTTATCCCGCTAATTTGACGTGCTTGATTGCCTTGGGGGCGGAGCTGCAGTTTTTCTCCCCACTGGCGCATGAGCCATTGCCCGAGTGCGACGCCCTTTGGTTGCCGGGGGGCTATCCAGAGCTGCATGCTGAAAAACTCGCATCGCATCCGAGTATTCGAGCTGAGTTGGCGGCGCATGTGGCGGTAGGAAAAGTCATTTGGGCTGAATGCGGTGGCATGCTGGCCCTCTGCGAGAGCCTGACTTTGCTCGATGGTTCTGTTGCACCGATGTGGGGCTTGCTGCCCGCACAAGCAGCGATGCAAACGCGCTTGGCTGCGCTGGGCGCACAAAGTTTTGATTTGGGGTCGGGTCAGATTCGCGGGCATACGTTTCATTATTCAAAACTGACGACAGAATTGATGCCCGTTGGGTATGGCTCGCCATGCCGCTTAGGATCAGGCGGTGAAGCACTATACCAGCATGGGTATATCAAGGCGTCGTATATTCATGCTTGGTTTATGAGTCATCCAGTGGCGACGGCTGCTTTGTTTGGTGCGGTTTAAAAATTGGAATCACGATGGATTTGAAATTAAAACTAGCTTTGTTGCTGGCATGCGTGGGTTCGCTAGCGCAGGCAGCCGTTAGCGTTAAAGATGATGTTGGCAGCACGATTACCTTGGCGCAGCCCGCCAAGCGCATTATCAGTCTTGCTCCGCATGTGACCGAGGATTTATTCGCTATTGGCGCGGGTAAATTGATTGTCGGGGCGGTCAATTACAGTGATTATCCGCCCGAAGCCAATCAAATCGAGCGCATTGGCGGTTACAACGGCTTTGATTTGGAGCGAATTCGTGCGTTGAAACCTGATTTAATCATCGGCTGGGCCACGGGCAATCCGCAGCGGCAACTCGATCAAATCAAATCATTGGGTATTCCGGTGTTTTTAACCTTCTCTAAAAAAATGAGCGATGTGCCAGGCGTATTGGAGCGTTTGGGTGAGTTGACCGCTCATCAGGCGGGTGCAGCGGTGGCGGCAAAAAGCTTTCGCGATCAATTGGCGCTTTTGGAAAAAACCTACGCGCATCGCAAGCCGGTGCGGGTGTTTTACCAAATCTGGGATAGACCGCTGATGACGATCAATAACACGCAAATCATCTCTGATGCGATGCGTGCCTGTGGCGCGGTGAATGTGTTTGGCCATTTGCCTGATTTGACGCCTACCGTTGATGTCGAAGCGGTGTTGGCGGCCAATCCGGATGCGATTATGACCAGCGGCGAGCCGGGGGTAAAAACCGATTGGTTGGCGTCTTGGCAAAAATGGAAAAATTTAAAAGCGAGCAAGAATAGTCATTTCTTTGTGTTGCCCAAAGACTCGGTCAACCGAATGGGGCCGCGCTTGGTGGACGGCGCGCGGGCGATGTGTGAGGCGGTGGATCAGGTGCGCCGATGAGTTTGCCTAGTGCTCCTCGCTTAACGCCGCAAAAAGTGATCTTGACGCTGGCTGCGCTCGTGTTGCTGATGCTGCTCGCGGTGGCGGCCAGCTTGTGTTTTGGCAGTACCAATTATCGCCCGTGGCAATTGTGGAATGGTAGCGCCGAGGCAGCGCTCGCGCGGGATGTGGTGCTTGAATTGCGCTTGCCGCGTACTTTTGCTGCGTTGGCGGTCGGTGGCTTGCTGGCTTTGGCGGGCACACTGCAACAAGTGCTACTTAGAAATCCATTAGCTGATCCATACATCCTGGGTACGTCTGGCGGAGCAAGTGTTGGTGCGCTTTCCGCGCTATTACTGGGGGTAGGTACTTTGGGCGTCAATGCGGCGGCAGGAATAGGGGCCTTACTGAGTATTGTGATTGTGTTTTTATTAGCAGGGCGCGATCACTCGGCCACGCAAACTCGACTGTTACTCACTGGCGTGGCACTGGCGGCATTTTGTGGTGCCTTATCGTCGTTGCTACTGAGCATGGCGCCCGATGGCTTGTTGCGCGGGATGATATTTTGGCTGATGGGTGATTTGGCGGGCGCGCATTGGCAATCGGCTACGGTGACATTATTGATTTTACTGTGCGTGATTTGGCCGTTGACGCGTGAGCTCAATGTCATGGGTATGGCTGCTGAATCAGCGCATGGTCTTGGCTTGAGTCATATACATCTACGCTGGGCGCTGTATTTTGCTTCAGCGATTGCTTGTGCTCTAGCTGTGACCACAGCGGGGATGATCGGTTTTGTTGGTTTGATCGTGCCACATGCATTGCGATTGTTGATCGGTCAAGATTTGCGGCTCTTACTGCCCGCCGCGAGTTTGGCTGGCGGGATTGTGTTGTTGATTGCCGATATTCTGGCGCGCACATTGATTGCGCCGCAGCAATTGCCTGTGGGCGTGGTGATGGCCTTGCTCGGTGTGCCGGTATTCTTGTTTCTACTCAGTAAAAGGGCGCAGCGATGAGTCTATTACAAACCCAAAATTTGAGCCTCAAACAAGGTGATCGCGTACTGATTACTGATCTGAATCTAACGATCGGCGCGGGTGAAGCGTGGATTGTGTTAGGCGAAAATGGCTGCGGAAAAAGTACTCTGCTCGCTAGCTTGGCAGCTTGGTTTAAGCCAAGTGCTGGAACCGTTTTACTTGGCGGCCAAGCTATTACGCAGCTCGCTCCTGCACAGCGCGCTCGTGTGATGGCGTGGCAAGTTCAGCAAGACGAATGTCCATTTCCAATGACCGTACTTGAAAAAACACTCACCGGTCGCCATCCGTATTTGAGTCGTTGGCAGTGGGAAAGCGGCGCTGATGTGACGCTGGCGCAGCAGCAATTGGCGCGGCTTGATTTGGCCGATTTTGGCGCGCGCGATTTGGCCAGTTTATCGGGCGGCGAGCGCCGCCGCGTGTCGCTTGCCACCGCGCTGACTCAGCAAGCGCCGCTGCTCTTGCTCGACGAGCCGCTATCGCAACTCGATCTGCGCCATCAGCAGCAAGCGCTAGGCGTGCTCCGTGAAGAACTGCAACAAGGTCGTAGCATCGTCATGGTTAGTCATGATCCAAATCACGCCAGACAATTTGCCACGCATGCCTTGCTTTTATTCGGGAATGGCCAATGGAGGACTGGGGTATTAGCTGATGTGCTCAATGCAGAAATGCTTAGCAAGCTATACCATTACCCTGTATTTGAGATGCAGCAAGAGGGTCATCGCTGGTTTGTTCCTTTGTCCTAGATTTTACTGTGATATATTTCGAATGAAATTTGATTCATGCTACTGATTCGCAGCATCAGTTTAAGGCTGAGGCTGCTTTCGATTAAAGTTGATGTTTATTTTGACTGTGCGCGCCTAAACTCGGATCTAAAGTCATCTTTAAGGTGTGCAAATGAATAAAAACCAAATTGAAATTGGCGGCGTTAATTTTAATGCTTTGGATATACAGCAATTTTGGATTGACTCCGAGTCTCCTGAAGAAAAGAAAATCAGATACTACTATCAAGATCATCATTATTTAGGGAGCGTGTTTTCTTTGTTCTCTGCAGGGCTAGTGAGTTCATTTTTGCGAAGTAGGAAAAATAAGTCACCGCGTAATAAATACCTGCATATCAGAACCAAACACTATGTCGCATATAGCTTTTCTGAGGCGGATATCAATATCGATGATGCCATGCGAAGAATAAAAAATAGTCAGCCCGAATCATGTGTGCTCTCGATGTTTAAACGTATTCGATCTTTTTTTCTTAAGTAGTTCGGTCAATTTTTTTGAAGCAGTTTGAAATCAGTATTAGCTTGTCGTATTGAACTCGAGCAATAAAGCCACTTGGAAAGTCTAAGTGGCTTTATTTTTGTATTAAGTTTGGGCGCTATTTGCAGTTTTTATATCTTTGGTGTGATGCCAGTATTACCAATAGCCGCCGATAGTAGAGTTATTTTGTTTGATCACAATTGAAACCATGATCACAAACCGAGTTCGCTCAAGCTTGGGTGATTATCTGGCCTGCGGCCTTGTGGCCAATGAAATAGTCGTTCGGATTCGGCGATAGCTAAATCGTTGATACTGGCAAAGCGGCGATGCATCAAGCCCTGGGCATCAAACTCCCAATTTTCATTGCCGTATGAGCGATACCACTGGCCGTTTTGGTCTAGCCATTCATAGGCAAAACGCACTGCAATCCGATGGTCGTCGTGTGCCCAAAGCTCTTTGATTAGGCGATATTCCACCTCGCGTTGCCACTTGCGAGTGAGAAATTCAATCACTTGTTCACGGCCACGCGGAAATTGATCGCGATTGCGCCAAATCGTATCGGGCGTATAGGCCAGTGCGACGCGCTGTGGGTCGCGTGAATTCCAGCCGTCTTCGGCTAGGCGTACTTTTTGCACTGCTGTTTCGCGGGTAAATGGGGGGAGTGGTGGGCGTAGTTCGGGCTTCATCGTTAATCCTTGCTTGAATTTAATAAGTATCAATGCCAGCCATGCTGACGTAACCGTGCAAGCTTTGGATTTGCTTTATCCAAGCTACAACAGCTGGGTAGCCGTGCAAATCAACTTTGCCTTCGGTTGCGAGAGCGATATAGGGGTAGATGGCGATATCGGCGATGGTGATATGCGCTGCTGCTAACCATGCTGATTGTGTTAAGTGTTGATTGAGCATCGTGAGTAGTTGTTCGGTAATGGTTTCGGCTTCGGCGAGATGAATCGCACGGCCCCATTTATGATGTAAACGCAATGCATTTGGCCCGCGAGTCACTTCATTCGCGGCAGTCGCTAGCCACGCGACCACTTGTGCTAAATTTGCTGGCTCATTGGGTAACCAGAAATCCGCTTGCTCCGCACCATATTGCCGCGCTAAATAGACCAAAATCGCTTGGCTATCACGCAAGACCACGTCGCCATCGACTAATACCGGTACTTGGCCAAGCGGATTCATCGCTAGATAGTCCGCTGACTTATGTTCGCGTGTCGCGCCGTTCACCATGATGGATTGATAGGGTATATCAAGCAAAGACAGCATCATTCTTACTTTGTGGCAATTACCTGATGCAGCAAATTCATAGAGTTGGATCATGATTTTTTCCTAGATGAATTCAATGACATTACAAATCGAGTTCAATCCGCGCCGATTTGGCGCGCGATACACAGATGCACATCAGCCCAGCGCGTTCACGCTCATTTTGATTGAGCGCGCTATCGCGATGCTCAACTTCACCCGCGAGCACTTTCACCGCACAGGTGCCGCAATTGCCCACGCCACAATCCGATAGCGTATCAATACCTGCCGCTTGCACTGCGGCCAAAACGGTTTGATCAGCAGCAATTGGAATAATCTTTTGCGATCTGCGTAGCACCACTTCAAAAGCAACGTCCTCGCCATGGGGTGCAGCGGAGAAACGTTCAAAATGAATCTGTTCGGCGCTGATATTGAGTTCTTTTGCAGTATCTTGCACTGCACTAATTAAACCGGAGGGTCCACACACATACACCTCGGACGTATTGCCAGCATGGCGTAGAACAGAGGCAAGATCGAGTTGTTGTCCCTCTGAGTTGAAATAGCTCGTCATTTGCCCGACCAAATCACGTTGCAAGCGATCGCCATACGCCATATCACGCTGACTGCGCGCGGCGTAGTGCAAATGAAATGCGCGCCCTTGCGCTTTTAGCGTTTGCGCCATGGCCTTGATCGGCGTAATGCCGATGCCACCTGCAATCAGAATGACCGGAGCGTCGCTGTCAATGAGCGCAAAATCATTTTGCGGTAGGCCGCAATGTAGTGTCATACCGAGTTGATAATGTTGATGCACAAAGCTGGAGCCGCCGTCGCCTTCATCTTGGCGCAGCACTGCGATTTCATAAATATCGCGCCGAGCCGGGTTTGATGCGATGGAATAATTGCGTACGTCGGTTTGGCCATTTTTCAATATGACTGGCACTTTCAGATGTGAGCCCGCCGTAACGATGGGCAAATCTTTGCCAGCAGGGTGGCGTAACTCATACGCCCGCACTTGCGGCGTGAGCTGGCGAATGCCGCTAATGACCAGTTCCAGCGGACCTTCACCTAGTGCTGTGATTGGCGCAGATGCTAAGGGTTTGGCCTGCAACGCTTTGAGTTCGGCGTGTAATGGCGCGATTAGTTGTTCGATATCGGCGTCGGTATAGCGCGGGGTGATGTGCTGTGGGCAATTCCAATCCCAAGCCTCGACGGTAATCACCATCGCGCGTTCGATGCGGGCACGGTAGGTAGGGTCTTCTAGCGCGGCGATTAACTCGGGGTTTTCCAACTCATGCACGATCCGCACTCGCCCCCAAATTTTGAGGCGGCGACGGTTGGTATAGTCCATCAGGATAATTGAGATTTTATCGTTGGCATTCAGATTACCAACCGATAAATACTGCACATTGCCGCGAAAATCGGCAAAGCCCAGCGTATTGGCGTCGAGCACTTTCAAAAAGCCCGCAGGTCCGCCGCGGTGTTGCACATACGGCCAGCCATTTTCAGCGACGGTTGCCATATAAAAACTATCACGTGCCGCAATAAACTCCGCTTCGCGCTCCGTCATCTCACTGCGTGTATCTTCGGCCAACTCAAAACCGCGGTTGCTATCGCGGCTGTGGTAACGGGTTTGGGCAGCTTTGACACTGTCGGTAAAACTAATAGCGGCAAAAGCGCGTGGCATGGTGAAGCTCCTCAACGTAGGCAAACTCGATCTGATGCCAGCAGTATGTCTGCCTCAGGCAGACTAGAGAATCACCATGCGCTTGAATTGAATATTCCGTAAAATGGAATAAATTGACTCGTTCCGATTCAATTCCTATTGAAATTCAATGCTTTCTTTTCAATAAGGAAGGGTATGAGGTTAGGTATCAATTTATTTAATGCTTACGGCTATATACGTGTCTAAAAAAGCTAGGAGAACCTTGGCGTATGTTCTTGCATGTGCAGGCTGAGCGCAGAATTTCGACTACTGAGAAATGCGTTCAAAAGCTGAGGATATTCTATGACCACGGCCCGTTGCACTGATGGCCGCTGAGCCAAGGCTTGCCGCCAAGCCTGAACTGCTGGCGATTGGGCTAACAGGCCAAAATCAGCTATCGCATCAAAGGCATCGAGGTATCTGAAAATAGGCGCAAACACCGCATCGACTAGTGTGAATTGCTTCCCTGCAAAATAAGGGCCTTCGCCGAGGACGGCATTGATTTGCGCGAATTTGTGCTGCAACTGTAGCGCTTTTTGCTCTAGCGTGGCTTCATCCTTCGCCGAATAAAAACTCGCAATATCCGCCAAAATAGCCGAGCCCAATTCCATCCAGCCGCGGTGTTGTGCACGCTGCAGTGGGTGTGGTGGATGCAGTGGAGGCGGCAGCGTTTCATCCAGATATTCACAAATCACTGCTGATTCAAAAATAGCGGTCTTACCTACTTGCAAGATTGGCACTTTGCCTAGCGGTGATATGGCTAGAAACCAGTCCGGTTTGTTGGCTAAATCGATGTTTCTTCGCTCAAATGGCACGCCTTTTTCCAGTAATACAATGGCGGCTCGTTGCACGTAAGGGCAAAGTAAATGACTCACTAGGACGATGGGCTGCGACATGTTGTTTTCTCGCTTGGTTGCAATTTGAGTTAGTGTAGACTTGCTTTATTGCAATAAACATAAGCAGAGTTGCAGACTATGAATGCAAAAACGCAATATCATTTGGGTAGTCAAGACCTAGAGTTTCTGTTGGCAATTACGCGAAGTGGTACTTTGGCTGCGGCAGCGGAACGCTTGGGTGTGGATGCGTCAACGGTATTTCGCAGTATCCAACGCCTCGAAAAAGGGCTAGGGCAGCGCTTGTTCGAGCGCAGCAAAGCGGGTTACTTCCCTACGGAAATGGCGCAGACTTTGGCTATTCATGCTGAACAAGTAGAACTTGCGCTGGAATCAGCTCGCTCGGCTGCACAATTACAGCCCGAAGACGTGGCTGGTAGCGTACGGATCACGACCACTGATTCTATTTTGCACGGTCTGGTCGCTCCCGAACTCGATGTCCTCTCTACGCAGCATCCGCAGCTGAGTTTTGATTTGCACACCGGAAATGAGTTAGCGAATTTAACTCGTCGCGACGCGGATATTGCAGTGCGAGCCACTCGCAAGCCGCCACAGCATTTGGTTGGCAAACACCTTGGCAGTATCAAAGTGGCGCTGTATGCCGCGCAAAACAGTTCTTGGCGCGATTTGCCTGCGGTGATTGAATTTCACGCGCCGTGGATTGCGCCTGACGATGCTTTGCCTGACCACCCGACCGTCATATGGCGGAAGAAGAATTTTCCTAAGATCATGCCGCGGTATCGGGTGAACAGCATCTTGACTGTAGTGGAATTAATTGAGCGCGGCATGGGGGTTGGTATGGTGCCAACATTTTTAGCCGCGACGCGACCCAATTTGCGCGCGCTGACTCATGTATTGGATGAATGTACGACCGATTTGTGGCTATTGACTCATCCAGAATCACGCCATCTACGCCGAGTTGCCACGGTGTTTGGGCACTTGGCACACAGCATTCAGTTGGATTAAGTGGGGGCTCTATTTTCTTGCGCGTTTTGTTTATGAATCACGCGGGTTGGGTTCTAGCTTAAGCAATATGATTTCTGTGGCTGTTAGTTTTGGATACCCAATATATTACTAAGATAGTGTTGCAGATTGAGGCCTTTTGCTGTTTGGAAGGTTTGCTCACAAATCGATAACTCAATAATTCGGTCAAAGCGAAACATTCGGTAGTCTTGCCGTAACTCACACCACGCCAATAATAACCACGTGCCATGTAGGCCAATAATCCCTAGCGGCCAAATGATGCGATGACTGGCTTGTCCTGCATGGTCGGAATAGCTCAGATTAATTTTGAAATGCTGTTCACATGCCCAGCGAATCAAACCATGCCGTTCACGCAGGGGCTGATCTTTTTCGGTAACGGGGATACGATAGACTTGTTGCTCGGCTTGGCGCTGTAAGCTAGGCGGCAAAATAGCGCGGATTTTTTGTTCGGCTAATTGTGCGGCGGCGGCCAATTGCGGCTCGGTAAAGGCGCGCACCATCTGGCTGCCCAGCAATAAAGCCAGCGCCTCATCGGCACTGAACATTAATGGAGGTAAGTGGGAGTGGGGGCGCAGTAAATAACCGACACCAGCATCACCCTCGATTTGCACACCGGCAGCGACCAAGGCTTGAATGTCGCGATAAATCGTGCGTACCGAGACTTGCATCTGTTCGGCCATTTGCTGCGCGGTGAGCGCAGTCCGCCGCCCATGCAGCAAATTGACTAAGTTAAAAAGGCGTTCGGCTTTATTCATTGCGGTAGTTTACACGGACAGAATTCCCCGCAACATTAGCTAATGCGCACGACTCCAGAATGTCAGGCTGGCACTGCCATCTTCAATTAGCTGCAAATATTCAAGGCAAGCTGGATTGCTCATAAAGTTTTGGCAGATTTGCTCGGCGGCGCTTTTGGAATGTGTAAAAACTGTATCTGCCCATGCGCCATGATCCCCTTTTAGTAAGGTATGATGAATAAAGCCTGACTCTGTTTTTAAAAATTCTTGTTCCATTTTTAGGCTCGCAGCAATCAATTGCTCATCGGAAACGCCCTCTTTGGCGCGGAAGGTTGAAAATTCACAACCATTAAAATTGGGAGCAGGGCAGGTGGTTTGTACCATGCTATGTGACATTTCAACGCTACTCGGCTCTATCATTGCCATAAAATCACTACTGCATAAATCGTGCATAAATTGCTTAGCCGCTGAATGAGCACTGGTCTCATCTTGCCAAAAAACCACGTCATACCAAACTGCCTCATTGTGCGTTAGTGTTCGCGAAACAAAGCCGGGCTGAGTTTTAACCCAATCATTGACTTGTTCATTGGCTTGCAAAAATGTTGCGTGATTTACACCTGTTTTTAATTGAAAAACAACTAATTCCATCACTTGGCTCATAGTGAACTCCCTAGGTAGATAACGTGCGGTTATGCACGCGATCTATTTTGAGTGCACTCAATGTCAGCGGATGTCAGTAGGATTGAATCAGAAAGCAAAGTTGCCGCATCTTATCTAGCCTGCGGTAATGATTTGTTAGTCGATGTTGGTTTGAAAAAACTGGACTAGTTCGGTCAAGTTTTGCGAGAAATAGTCCTGCGTGTGAGGCATGTCAAAGTGGTTTTTGAATGCCGTTTCATCATCAAAACGCTCCCAGAGTAGGAAGCGAGTTGGCGTTGCTGGGTCGTGGTGCAGAGTGAAGATCGAGCAGCCCGGTTCAGTTAACGTTTTTTCACAAAGCATCATCAGCGCGTGTTTTGCCGTTTGAATTTGACTGCTGTTTTTAACTCTCAACTCTGCGGTGATGTAGTACCCACTGGTGAACATGCTTGTTTTTCCTTTGTTTGGGTCATAGAGCTTGCTTAGCGTTGAAATGAACCGGATGGCTGCGCGCTTTAAATTTGGGTAAATCCTCCATCGACACTGAGCTCAATGCCGTTGATATAGCTTGCGGCACTTGAGGCTAAAAATAAGACTGCAGCTGCAATTTCATCGGTTTGTGCCATCCGTCCGGCTGGTGCTGCATCGACTAAATAGGCGGCAAATTGAGCGATTTGTTCTTCGTTCATTTGTAAGCCATTTTCCATAATCGGGGTTCTAGTAACCCCAGGACTAATTGCATTGACGCGAATTTGTTGGCCTTTTAAGTCATTTGCCCATGAGCGAGCAAACGAGCGCACCGCTGCTTTAGATGCGCTGTACAAACTCAGATTAGGCAGACCTTTGCTGCTTGCCACTGAGGCGTTGAGCACGATATTGCCGCCGTGGTTGAGCAGCGGTAGTAAGGTTTGTACGGTAAAAAAGACGCCTTTAACATTGATGTCAAAAATCGTATTGAAATCGGCTTCGCTGCTGGTGCCCATGATGTTGTGATGCGCCACGCCAGCGTTAGCAAAAATAATGTCGAGGGTGTCGCCTCGCTCCGTAATTGCCGTTTTGAGGTATTCGATTTGCGCTAAATCGGCTACGTCGGCCACTACGCCAATCGCGTTTTCACCCAAGGTGGCAACAGCCGTGGCGAGCTTACTGGCATCGCGTCCCGTCATGTACACGCGCCGAGCGCCTTGAGCCAAAAAGGCTTGCGCGCTGGCAAAACCAATCCCAGAGGATGCGCCAGTGACGAGAATGACTTTATTATGGAAAGATTGTGCTGAGTTCATGAGGTGGTCCTCGAAAAGTAGAAACAGCAGTATTGCAATTTTTGATTAATGCAACAATCTAGCCAATGTTCACTAAACTATTGAATATTATTCATCAATGAAGACTGATCTGAATGATTTAAACGCTTTTGTGCATGTGGCACGATGCGGTAGTTTTCGCCAAGCGGCGCAAGAATTACAGCTCACACCATCGGCATTGAGTCATACCTTGCGTAAATTAGAACAGGCTTTGGGTGTACGCTTACTCAATCGCACCACGCGCAGCGTGAGTCCTACTCAGGCTGGAGCACAATTGTTATTGCGTTTAAGTCCTGCTTTAGGCGAGATTGCGCAGGCGATGGAAGGGTTAAATGACGCTCGCCAACGTCCCGCTGGGCGAGTGCGACTAAATGTGCCGCGCGCCGCCGCGCAATTGCGCTTAGCGCCTAAGTTAGCTGAGTTTAGACGGCAATATCCCGATATTGAGCTGGAAATTGTCTGCAACGATGCGTTGGTTGATATTGTCGCTGAACGCTTTGATGCTGGAATTCGTTTTGGTGAGCAAGTGCAGCAAGACATGATTGCAGTGCGCATCGGCGCCGCGATTCATTTCACCGTGGCGGCAGCGCCAGCTTATTTGGCGGCAGCAGGTGAGCCTGAGAGGCCTGCAGATTTGCTAGCGCATCAGTGTTTGCAAATTCGTTTTCCGAGTGGTGTGCAGTACCAATGGGAATTTGCCCAAGGCGAGCAAAACATCACTGTTGCAACGCAAGGTGCACTGGTGAGCGATGATTTATCTGTGCTATTGCGGGCGGCGGTGGATGGCGCAGGGATTTGTTATTGCTACGATGAGATGCTGGCACCGTTAGTGCAAACTGGGAAATTGCAATACGTGCTCAGCGCTTGGCAGCCCGCGCCTGAATATTTTTACTTGTATTATCCAAGTAATCGTAATATGCCGGCCGCATTGCGCGCGGTGATTGATTTCTTTTCCGCAAAACATCAGCGCTAATTGGTGAGTGAATTTCAATCTAGAAGAACGCAGTTTGTTAGAACATCAAATCTGAGCGAACAGCCGCAGTTTTGCTGCGGATAGCCGAGATTTTGCAGGCGTCAGAGCGGAATCAATCTAAGTCACTTTATAGGGGTATTTGATAGTGGCTATTTATTGAAATTGCTTTTATCAGTATACCCATTAGTTGCTTAACTGCTCGTCACGATTTGCCGCTCAGCACACTCAGTGAATGCTGCGCGCAGGCTGCCAAAGATGGCGAGGAGGTGAATCGTTTTTTTCACTGCCTATATCCTCGGCGGCAGGTCAAAAGATAACAATAGTCTATGCCGTTTTTACTGCCTGAGCAGGTGATGCTGCTAAATAGCCTTGCGGTAAATGGCCAAGCAGATCGGTAAATCCATCAATTAACTGGCGATTTTTTTGCCCCAATTCACCGTACCCTAGCGCTGGTGCGCGGGAAGCATCGACATCGTAATTGCTAGCACGAAAAACGCGCTCGAATGATGTGTTCGCCATATCTCGCGCATACGGTCGTGTTTGGATTGAGAGATTGGCGATGGCCATTAAATCGTTGTTGCGGCTGAAACGGGGATAAGCTTGAAAGCGAAATTGCTCCTCTACATGGCGATCGCTGTGGGCAATTAATTCGTCCATCAGTGCATAGGCCAACTGATGTAATTGATCGTGCCGCAGAATCAGCGTGATGGCCAGCTGATCAAACTCGCTAAAATCGCCTTCTAATTGGCGAGCCAGTGGTGCTGCGCCGAGTTGCAGATCAATTAAGTAGCTTTGATTGGCTCGCTGTTCGATGCTGAAGAGTTTAATCTGCCGTTGGGCAAAACGCAGACTGGCCAGCTGCTTGCGCAGATAACCATGCGGATCGCTGATCACTGGTTTTTCGCTAAGGAGCTGTTCGCGCTGTTGCGCCATCAGTGGCAAGTCGTGATGATTGCTCAACACCACACTGGTTTTCCCTTCGGCATTGCGTAATGTGAGCAGCTCGCGCACTTCGTGTTCGCGGGCTTTTTTAATGGCGAGAAAAACCGTCTGAATAATCTCTGATGTAGGGGTATCGGTATCAATGCGCCATTTACGGCCGTATACCAGCTTATGCGGCCTAAGGGTATTGCTGCGGTCATAATTTTCTCGGCCAATTAAACCAATCTGAATATACAGGCCACTGTGATCTTGCCCGGCAAAAATGGGTGTGTGATCGTCAAAATCGATTTGGCTAACAATTTGCGTAATGCTCTTTAGCGTGTGTTGATAGCGCAGATAGTGCTGCGGAATATATTGCTGGCCATTGTTCAGAACAACACTCGGTGCCAATGGCATGACGAGTTCACCGAGTTGAGCTTGGGAGGGAGGCTGAGCGTGCAGAGTCATGGTGATGGGCAGTGAAATGATTAGATTGATGACATTTTGCCTATGAATAAAAAAAGAAAGAATATCGATATTTTGCAATTTATTGTTTCAATATTTGCAATTATGGTTTGCCTATTGCTATAGGCTAGCAATCACAGCACTTCTGAGAACAGCCACCATGCAGGCTGCCAGCGCGAAGGCTGGCGGCAAAACGATGCTTTGTTCATTGCAATTGCGTGTTTTCACTTTAAACGCTGCGACGCAATAGCAGCGTGTCTAGTCCCCAGCGACGCAGTGGGATAACCGCCAAGCTAAAAATAATCAAGCCCCACTCCAGATGGTCTTGTAGCGCAGCGGGCATGTCTTTGAGTACATGGTAATACGCGGCCACCGCAACCAGATTGAGCGCAAAGAGCCCGACGGCTGACAAACGGGTAAACAAACCCAGTACCAGTAAAATCGGCAAGATGAGCTCACCCGCTGTGCCCGCGATAGCAGCCAGCTGTGGAGACAACAGCGGAACATGATACTCATCGCTAAACAAATAGAGCGTGTTTTCCCAATTGGATATCTTGCTTAGACCGGAGAGAAAAAATATCTTGGCAATATAAAGGCGCACAAGTAAATCGGCACTGGGCGCGAGCGCATTCAGCGGCTTTACTTCTGCAAGGCGTTGCAGACGCAGCAATAGAGACATAGCAAGGATCCTTAGAATGATTTGAGTGCGTTGTTGAAAAATTGATACTTTTAAAAGCTAAAAAAATCCCCTGCAAAATCAATTGCAGGGGCAATACCACAGGAGGAGAACTCACAACATAAAACGAGATTTAT
Organism: Deefgea chitinilytica; assembly: GCF_016881405.1. Classification (GTDB taxonomy): domain Bacteria; phylum Pseudomonadota; class Gammaproteobacteria; order Burkholderiales; family Chitinibacteraceae; genus Deefgea; species Deefgea chitinilytica. Next base: position 71,304 of record NZ_WOFE01000002.1, on the reverse strand, counting down.
CGGGCAGTGAGCAGTCCGTTGAAAAAGGTAGCGAGAGGCTCAAAGGCAAGGCAAGAAATGGCGAAAAACCGGAGTTTACAGGTCGTAAATGAGGATTTTGAGCCATTTTTTAACGCAGAATTTGAGTCTCGCAGTTGTTTTTTAACGGGCTGTTAGCGAGCCTTTTAAATCAAGGCAGGTGCCTTTGGCGACGAGCTTCCACTCTTTGCCATCGTTGGCTGTTTTCGCCATACCAGCACAAGAGTGACCGTTGGCAGCGCAATCGTTGCCAGCGATTTTACTGATGCCAAAACACTTCTCTTTGCTGGCGTCCGCAGCCAACGTAGGTTGAGCGGCCAGCGCAAGTACGGCAGTTATTGCACTGGCTAATATCAATGATTGAGTGTTCATGTTTAGTCCTTTAATGCGTGTTCGAGTAAAAGCGCTTCCAAGGGTACGAGTGGGGTATTACACGGATTCATGCTGTTCCACCACTTTCAGCCATTCATCGAGCTGCCCTGATTGCTCAAGTGCCACCAGATCGGTAAAACCACCGACATGCCGATTGCCTACAAAAATCTGTGGCACCGAACGACGTGCCGTCCGTTCGACCATCGTGACAAAGTCATCCTGATTTTGATCGACCAAAATCTTATTCACAGCCAAGCCTTTGCGCTGCAACAGGTTTTCGGCTTGCACACAAAATGGGCAAGAGCGAGTGCTATACATGGTGATGGTTGACATTGCTAAATCCTTTTCCTTTTCAGGATGTGTTTGGGTATATCGTTCTAGCTATTTTTATAAAACAGGTAGATCAATATACCCATTGATTTAATTAGAGGTCTTTTGGGGCTTTATCTTTAATGGTCGGCCATTGCATATTGGCCTTTTTCAAATTACCAGCAATGTCTTCAGACCATTTTTTCTGCACTTCTTTGTTCACGTTCAAGTACAACTTGCCGTCGACTACTTTCCACGCTTGTGGATCACCATCGAGTTTCTTGTCGAGTGCCACGCCCATCGCGCAGAAACCGCCAAATTGCGGAGCGTACTGGGCAGGATTCGCGGTGAATTGGTCGCGGTTGGCCTTGCTGGCAAAGTGATATGTCACGCCGTTGTGGCTCGCGGTATATGCTGCGTTGCCTAATGTCGGTGCTTTGACGGTGAAATAAGCAACAGGGTCAAAGCCTTGCAAGCCCACGCCTTGCGCATCCACGTTGATGGCTGCCGTTGAGTTTTCGTCGTAGGCCATCGCTGTGCTTGGCAAGGCAGCGAAAGTGGCAAAGCCTGAAATTAGAGCGATAGAGACGATCGATTTGCGAAAGTTAAACATGGTGTAGTTCCTTTTTAGTTTGATGGAGTTGTAGTTCGGCGGCGCCTGCACTTGCCTTGCGCCGCACAGAGTTCGGTAAATTAATTAAGCCAAAGTCACTTTTGGAAAGTCGATTTCAAGGCGCGACGCTTTGCCCAAAATATTGGTCAGAATATTCATACCAACGTGAGTGATGATTTCAACGATGTCGCCATCACTAAAGCCGGCATTGCGTGCCTCGATCAATTCAGCGGTAGTGATGTCACCATTGTGCTCTGCCAGTGAGCGGGCTAATTTCACAGCAATCGCAGCTTTGGCATCTTGGCTGGTACCGGCACGATTGGCCGCGATTTCATCGCCATTTAGGCCCGCTTTACTGCCAATCGCGGTATGGGCAGAGAGGCAATATTCGCAAGAATTTTGCTGCGCCAAAGCCAAGGCGATACGTTCACGAGTTTGTAAATCCAAGCTACCGCCGTTGGCGATACCATGAAGACCAAGGAATGAACGTAGAGCCACGGGTGAGTTGGCAAATACTTTCAAGAAATTGGGCACCACGCCCAGTTGTGCGTGAATTGCGTTGAACAATGCTTGCTGTTCGGCAGTGGCAGTTTCGGTAGTAACGACGTTAATGCGGCTCATGATGTTTTCCTTTTTGATTTAAGAAGTTCACTCGGTGTTGAGCGAATGAGTGCATTGTGCCGAACACCACTTGAAAGAAGAATACTCATGCATCACAATAGATTGTTGCTAAATTTGGAATAAAAGCCATGGATCGATTTCATCAAATGAGCGTGTATGTTGCGGTCGCAGAAACAGAAAGCTTTGCCGCAGGCGCGCGCAAACTCGGCATGTCGCCACCGGCAGTAACCCGAGCCGTGGCTGCGCTGGAAGAAGAACTGGGCGTGAAATTACTTAATCGCACCACGCGTTACGTACGCGCCACTGATGCCGGATTGCGGTATCTGGATGATGCGCGGCGGATTTTGGCTGAAGTGCAAGAGGCTGATGAAGTCGCCGCTGGCGTCAATGCCGAGCCACGCGGGCATTTGGTCGTGACCGCGCCGGTGTTATTTGGTCATTTATTTGTGATGCCCAGTGTGGTTGGATTTTTGCAGCGTTATCCCGATGTCGATGTATCGGCTCTGTTTTTAGATCGCGTGGTGAATATGCTGGAAGAGGGGGTTGATGTAGGTATTCGTATCGGCGCTTTGCCAGATAGCTCAATGCGAGCAATACGGGTTGGTCAGGTACGTAGAGTGCTGTGCGCATCACCTGCCTATTTGGCAAAATATGGCATACCCCAAACACCGAGTGATTTACTGCAACATCAAATTGTGGCTGCGAGCAGCATCAGTCCCAATATTGAATGGAAGTTTGGCGATGACGAAACCGCCAAGGCGATTCGTATCAAACCCCGAATGACTGTAACCAGCAATGACGGTGCGATTGCCGCAGTGCGCCACGGCGGAGGAATCACACGCTTGTTGTCGTATCAAGTGGCGGGTTTATTGCAAACTGGCGAATTAAAAACCGTATTGGGTGAATTTGAGCCTAAACCATTACCGATCCATATTGTGCATCGAGAAGGACGGCACGGTTCAGCCAAGATTCGCGCTTTTGTCGATTTTATGGCGCAAGCCTTAAAAGAAAATAGCGCCCTCAATTGAGTAGGGGTATAAAATCAAAAAAGTAAGGTATTTCTTTGTAGACCTTTAAAAGTAAGCTGATTGATAATATACCCATAAAATATACTTTAGGTGAATCTGATGATTGTGCCATTAAGTTTTTAAATTCGTGGTCTGAACCAAATAACGATGAGTTCATTCTGAATAGACCGACGCTGCACAAATGATGAAGGGAGCCTCTGGCGATGCGCTTGAATGTATTTACTGATTATTGTCTGCGGACGCTGATTTATGTCGGCGTGCAAGACGGTGGTATCGTCACACGCAGTGAGATTGCCAGCGCGTATGATATTTCTGACAATCATTTGATGAAAGTTGTGAATTTTTTATCGCGCAATGGTTTTATTGAAACGGCGCGGGGAAAAGGTGGCGGCATGCGCTTGGCGCGTGCTGCGAACGATATCAGTGTCGGTGCTTTGGTTCGTTTGAGCGAAGCGGATAGTCCAATCGTGGAGTGTTTTGATCGTGAGCATTCGACCTGTAGTATTGTTGCGGTCTGCCGATTGAAAGGGATTTTGAATGAAGCGATGCAGGCTTTGTATCTGGTGCTGGATCGCTATAGCTTGGCAGATTTAATCAGTAACCCAGTTGAACTGAATGCCGTGTTCCGTATTCCTGTTCCAGAGCGTCGCCGTTAAATAATTACGCCGCGCAAATTGGTGGTGTTTGCTGATTGTTGAGCGAAGGCACGCCGCTGAAAGCCTATTATTGATTGTGTCTGTGGTGCAGGCATCGCGGTTTTTCTTTGATTAAGCGTTTTTGATCTGGCTCAGCATCGTTGCAAAGCAACTTCGAAAGGATTGATTTACCCGTCGCGGCATTTTAATATGTATATAATTTACATATTCAAGCTCAGCAAGGATTACCAGATGAAAGTAGCCAACACGATTAGCCGCATTGACGTTCGTACTATTGCACCAGCAGATCGGCATGCGCTGATTTTCAAAACGTTTGAGTCGCTGCAAGTCGGTGAAGCGATCGAGTTGCTGACAGAGCATCGGCCAAGTCCTTTACAGGCGCAATTTGCCGCGCGATTTGCGGGGGCTTTTGCTTGGGTTTATCTGCAAGAGGGGCCGCTGCAGTGGCAGGTCAAGATCGATAAGGTCGCAGCCATCACAATCGGCGCGCCATGTTGCGGGCATTGCAACGGCTAATCGAGATTGATACAGAAGGAGCTCGCTATGAAAACAGCGTTAAAACAAAGCATTGCCGCACCGCATCGACTGGGCTTTTTGGCCGGGAGCGGGTTGCTGTTATTGTGCTTTATTTGGTGGGGAGCGCACATGCTGGGGCGCTGGCAAGGTGTGGTGTTGCCTAGTGCGGTGCTGCCGATGTTTTTGCATGGCTACAGCATGACGTACTGCTTTTTCCCGCTGTTTATGCTGGGGTTTATTTACACCGCTGGGCCGCGCTGGCTGAGTGTGCCTAGCCCTAGGCTGCATCGATATTTGCCAATTATGCTAGGGTATTTACTTGGCGGTATTGCTGTCATTGCTTCAGCATTTAATACATCAATGTTGATGTTGGGTGTGAGTGTACAGGCGGTGGCTTGGCTGGCAGCGCTTTGCGTTTGGTTGCTGGCGATCAAGCACAGCCATGTGAAAGATCAATTGCATGCGCGATTGATCGCCTTGGCGTTTGCGCTGGGATGGATTGGCATGCTCCTTGCGCTGCTTTGGGCGGTAACGGGAAATACAATGGCGTGGTTGTGGTCGGTGCAGATTGGCGTTTGGGGCTTGCTATTGCCGGTATTTTTGGCGGTGAGTCACCGAATGATTCCGTTTTTCTCCGGCAGTGTACTGCAGCCATATCGCCCGTGGCGGCCAAGCTGGTGGCTATATACATTAGTGGGGTGTTCATTGTTGCGCATTGTATTGATTGGCTTGCAGATCAATACGGTTTTGGTTGATGCCATTATGGCGGGTGTTTTACTGTATACAACCTGGCGTTGGGATTTGCATCAATCATTTAGAGTCAAACTGCTGGCAATGTTGCACGCCGCTTTTGCGTGGGCGGGCGTGGCGATGTTGCTTGCTACGATGAGCGAGGCGCTCAAGCTATTTGGCCACCATGGTTTAGGCTTTGCACCGCTGCACGCGCTGACCTTGGGTTTTTTCTGCTGCATGTTGCTGGCGTTTGTGACACGCGTGACGCTGGGGCATTCGGGGCGCCCTTTGATTGCGGGCGGCATGGTGTGGACTTGTTATTGGGCTATGCACGGCGTGGCATTAGCGCGCGTGCTGGGTGAGGTCTTGCCGGTGAATCAGGCTGCCGCGTATGCGCTGGCTGTACTGTTGGCTTTGCTGGCTTTATTCGCGTGGAGCCGTGTGTATTTGCCGATGTATTGGCAGGCGAGGGTCGATGGGGCGGCTGGATAAGTTGTTTATTTTGGGGTATTTGCATAATGTACCCCTAAACGTATCCCTAAAACAATGGTATTGGGCAGGACGGCATGGGATGTGATAGGCAATAAAGCATAAAGTGGCAGAACGATAAAAAATAAAGCATAAAGTGTCATTAAAATATGGTCATATTTTAAGCGGACTTTTTGTCATAAAAAGGCACTTGAGCCCTCATTCACGTCCAGCGCAGAAGGAGTTGAACCCAAATCCTAATCAGACTCATCACTGCGCGTAAGCCTGGACGTGAAGTTCACGCATCTTGACTTCCTTCATGTCGATAGAGTAAATTTTGCTCTGGTGCCCACCCTACTTGCACACGAGTAAAAAACGGCCTGCATTACCAAATTCTATCTGCATCCTATTTGCATAAATTACTCTCCTTTTGGAGCCTCATCGTCGAGGTCTTAAACGTGTGCCTTAACTCGAATCGACGGGGCTTATTTTAGGAAGTAACTATGACTATCAAAGAGTTTGCATTCACTACCCAGCAACACATCCAAACCACCACAAGTTCCCAGTTCAAACGTGCTCATATCTATGAGCTGATTTCTGCTTCGTTCGGTTACAAATCATTTGCTGCTTTTAGCTCCGAAGCTATTTTTGTGGACTCGAAAATTGGCAGTGCTGCAAATAACAATACTGCTGACCTCGTTGGCCGAGTTATTCAACTAGGTTATCCAGGTGAGCACGCATCTAACGTTGCAAAGTGCTTTGCCGACAAACTAGCCGAGTGCAGCATCACGTTTATTAAAATACGAGATTTGCTTGCTCTGCTTGCCCCTCCTAAGGCTGAGAAATCTAGAGACCCATATTACGACGAGTATGAAGATGATGACTTCTATGACGATATTGATGAGGAAGACGCCCAAGTAGAAGTCGATACCGACATTGATTTTGCTAATTCACCAATTTTGATGGAGAGTTTGCAACAATTAGCGTCGCAGAGTCATCCTGATGCCAATTATGCGCTGGCAATCATCTATCGTATTCCCGAGCCTACTAGCTACTTGTATGAAGAGTCATTGCGGGGTAGAAAACTTACATCTATAGAGCGCCAATGGGTTGATGAATACTTGGTGCAAAAACCAATTTACGAAAAATATCAGCATCATTTGAAAGTTGCTGCACTGAATGGTTGCCGTGCGGCTGCACTTGAATATGCAACAACATTTGATGACGACGAGTTTTATATTCTTGCAGAGAAGATGGATGGCGACATAAACGCATTGCGAATGTCAGAAGTTGCCGCCAGCTTAGGGTTTTACGAATCAAGCCAAGTTTGGCTCAAAAAAGCGGCTGAAGAAGGCTCTTATGATGCTCTTGAAGAGCTGGCTGAGTCAGGTGAATATTGGGCCTTAAAAAGACTTGGGGAGCTGGGTGATTTGGCGGCAATCCGGGCTTTAATTGAGCGTGAGCTTGACGCGAACCACCAAGAAGCTTGGACTTGGCACCATTTAGCGTTGCTGCTTGGTACAGATTTTACTGAGTCTACGCTTAGAGCCTATCACGATGGTGGCATGTACGATGGTCAAGAATATGATGATGACTACGGCGGCGCACTTTATGTTGCAGGCGACGAGGGCGTTTACATGCCGAGTATTGAGGAGGAACTGAACAAACAAGCGCTCGAGGCAGCAGAAGTTATGTTTGCCAACATCCAGAAGAGTCAAGAATAGTACGAATGAAAAAGCCCGCAAACGCGGGCTTTTTCAATGTGTAGGGCTGCTGATGCTAAATAAACACTCTGAAACCTGTTCCATTCGGTTTCTATTCCCATGTTTTGCTCCATCAGGAAAAACTTCAGATTGTTTATCACGTGCCATTTTCCATACCTCTACCAGGTTGTACTCGTTGTCATAAAACGCAAATAAGTAGTAATCGAATTCTTGATGGTCAGGTGTGCTATTGATTGTATGGGGCTTTGTGGACTTGCCTTGGGCTCGAGCCTTTATTTGTACGCATTTTCCACTGCTGTCGACCGCATCGTAACCGGGATTATTCGTTTTTAGGCACAGCTCCATATTGAAACGTGCACACAAATCAAGCTCGGCATAGTCTGCTAAAAGATTTAGTCGTTTACCAGTCATATTTAAGACTGCATCTCTTGAAGCTTTGATTAAGTCGGCAGATACGCGATAGTTACTGATTGTGCTAGAACTCATATCATCTTTCGCTAGTGCGAATTTTTCCTTTATTGCATTTTATAAAAATAATTTTTATTTGGATAATCCAAAAAACAGATGGATTATCCTGCTTGTTTAATACGCTCAAGTTTGAAAACCTGAGCATATGCTCATACATGCTATTTTGAGAGGATGAGCCCAGCCTTCCCAATCACTTGATTAGAGGCCTTCAGCTCACCCACTCGGTCATGCCACTCCGAGCCGGCGTTCACCCGCGAGCCTTTCGTCTCAGAGCGCTAGCTTCGCCACTCTGCCTCAGTTCTAAAGACTATCCCACAGTCTGAGGTTTCCCATGAATGCTGCCGTTTTCAAACCGACCAATCATGCGGCGCACCTTAATAACAAGGCTCGCATAAAGTATAGGCTAGACATATCGCATGATTGATGGAGCACTTGAAAGAATTACTTTTTGCATAAGAATGAATGAGGAGACGACACCGCACGAAATAATGTGAAGGTATTAGTTTTGTTGCATTCATAGCCGATTGTAAAAAACAGCCCGCTGAGGGGCCGCCATCTTGCCCAGGTTCTAAATTACTGTTTCGTTGGCAGTTCTTTAATTGCGTACACTTACAGCACTACGCACCCCTAGGCTACTTTCGCGGGTGCGTACTCTAATCCCCGCTTTTTTTGATACAAATTCGCGCTGGCATGTTGGTTTAAATCTTGCGCTATTCATGCCATACATATCAAAACCATTGTCTTTGGTGGCGCGCTAAGTGCCAATGCAGACTCTGGAAAAATATTGAAATATTGAGTTGCTTGGATAGGTATTTCTCAACAAGGATGAGCTGGGTATTTGATAATCTACGTATAATCTGACAAACCTCTTTCAGATGACAACACCAATAATAATGCTCCAAGACATCAAAAAAAATCTCAGGGTCGCTGCCGAAACCACGCTGCCACGCCTCATCTCCGTCAGCTCCGCCAATCCGAAGCAGCGCTGGTGGAGGTTGTGTGATGCCGATTGAAATTCGCCAATGGCATGATATTAAGGAACAGTTTACTGATAGCTTATTGCTAGGTAATGGCGCGAGTATTGCTGTCGATGGCCGTTTTAACTATTCATCCTTGTTTGCTGCAGCAAGAGATGCAGGTAGTCTGACGCAGCCAGTGCAGGAAATTTTTGCCCGCTTTAGTAATTCCACAGATTTTGAGTATGTCCTTCGCAAGCTCTGGCAGGCAAAACTAGTGAATGAGGCCCTGGGGGTTGAGGCTGGCGCAGTTGAAGAAGCTTATGCGCAAGTACGGTTAGCGCTGATAAAAACGGTTCAAGCGACGCATGTTACACGCGATGAAGTTCTAGGCCAGCTCACGCCAATTTATCAATTCATGAAGCGCTTCAAAACCGTACTGTCGCTCAATTATGATTTGATTGTGTATTGGGCGGCAATGCTTGGAAATAATGAGTTAGATGGAAATCATCGTTTTAAAGATGGGTTGATTGGTGGTGTACTCGACGACGATTGGCCAAGGTTGCGCCAACCTCTGAGGGCAAACCAAACAGTAACGATGTTCTTTTATCCACATGGGAACCTCGCTTTAGTTCGAACACCTTCTCAGCTTGAGCGAAAAGTTCACGCGAATGATGGAGCGACTTTGCTGGAAGGGATTATTGCTGAATGGCAGCGTGACGATGTAATTCCGATTTTTGTTAGCGAAGGTACAAGCCCACAAAAACGCGATGCGATTCGCTCCTCTAGCTACTTATCTGATATTTACTTCAATGCAGTCACTGATATTGGTGACTCATTGGTAATTTATGGCTGGAGAATGGGTGAGCAAGAACAGCACATCCTCGACCAAATTAAGCGTGCTGCGCCTGCTCGCGTAGCTGTATCTGTTTACACCGGTGAAGAGCTGCATATGCAAATTGCCCAGAACATAGAGCAACAGCTAAATCAGCTTGGTATTCAGAATATTGTCTTTTTTGACTCCAGAAGTGCTGGAAGTTGGAATAATCCTGTTGCTGAGGAGGTTGTCGCTGATGTCGTTTGAACACATTCAATCGGATAACGGTTTGCCCAGACAATTCTCCGGTGGATGCTGGCAGTTCAAAGTATGGATTATGGAGTCCTGCGCATGAGCCTTGCATCTAAGGACGGGTTTCGCACTTATCTCGCGCAGCAGCAAAAGTTGGCCGACAACACAATTAACAGCTATTGCTCGGGCTTGAACCATTTGTCGAGCCATTGTGGGCAAGACCTCTTTGCTCTAACGGACGTTCAGCAGCTCAATGCCTTGCTGGCGCGCTACATCCAAGGCGGTGCAGATGAAGAGCATGGCAAGTATGGCAATTGGGCGGCCAGTAATGCGCTGCGCCACTGGCGTGATTATGTTGTGAGCCTTGAGGCCGGTTATGAGTCTGTGCTGGCGCACTTTGCTTCCGTACCAGAACTTGCCAAGCAGCTGAATGAGCATGGACAAACGGCGTTGTTCTGCGCGCTGGCTGAGGATTTGCATCAATGCAGTGCGGATTGGTGGATTGTTGGAAATGGGGAAATTCGAGCTGGGCGAACTGAGCACCCGATGATATGGGCCAGTGCCGTGGTGCTGGAAATGAAGCTGGCACATCAGGGCTTAGTCTATCGCCTCAATACCGGAGAAGATGTGACTTGGCTACCATTGAGTGCTGAGGCTGCTTCAACTCTGGTAGAGCGCTTGGGCAGTGACCCCCGTTTAAGCAAGTTAGTGAACCGCGCTGCCTATTGGCCCGATGATTATGAACACATGCGCGGGCATTTGGTGATTACGCTTACCGATGGCGCTATTCGTAACGGTTATTTGGCCATTCCGAAAACACAGCAAGTTTTTGGCGAAGAGTATTTGGGTGAGGAAGATAAGCCCGCCTCCAAACTACTGACCCTACATCTGCCAGATGGTAGTGCAGTGCAAACGCAGGTACTCCGCAACAGAAAGCGTCTGCAAAAGCGCTTTAACAGCCTGTTTGCCACTGAACAGCTGGTTGAAAATGACCGGGCGATTATCTCTTTACTGGATGATGGGTCATATCGCCTGCGCTTTGTCCGTGCTAACGAGCAGCTTGTACTGACGCCCCAAGACAATACCGAGGTTGCAATGAACCAGAGTGAGCAGACTACTTCCCCCTTGAATCAGATTCTCTTCGGGCCGCCGGGTACCGGCAAAACCTATCACACGATTAACGAAGCGCTGCGAATTCTTGAGCCTGATTTTCTGCTGGCCAATTCAGAGCCAGAATCGCGTACAAAATTAAAGTGCCGTTTTGATGAATTAGTGGAAGAGAAGCGGATTCGTTTTGTGACTTTCCACCAGAGTTTTAGCTACGAAGATTTCGTCGAAGGGCTGCGCGCTGAGCCTGATGATAGTGGGCACTTACGTTACAAAGTTGAAAACGGGGTGCTGAAACAGCTCGCACGCGATGCCAGCCATATCGAGGTAGCAGGACGCTCGACTATCAATGTGTCTGACGATGCGCGCATCTGGAAAGTATCAATAGGTGGCACGGGCAATTCTCCGCTGAAAGACTATTGCTTGCGACATGGTCAAGCACGTATCGGCTGGTCTGAATTGGGTGATATGCGCAAATTGGATGAGCATGGCCGCCAGTATCTTGATTCGCTGGGCAGCAATGACCGAAATACAGCAATGGCCTTTGCCAAAGAAATTGCAGTGGGTGATGTCATTGTGAGCATCAATGGTCAGGATGCGATTGGTGCTATTGGTGTAGTCACCGAGCCGTATTTTTACGCTGAGTTGCCCGAGGTGGCAGATAATCACTACCCCCATGCGATTGGGGTAGATTGGCTCTACAAAGACCTCGCCTTACCCGCGCGTGCATTGAACGATGGCAAGATTTTTACCCAAAAAACGGTTTACGAACTGCATCGTTTCAAGTGGCCAATTTTGCTAGATGCAATTTTGAAAAGCGGAGCCAAAACCGAAGTTGGTGCAGAAATTTCGAGCGCAGCAGCCCATTTGCCATATGTGTTGATTATTGATGAAATTAACCGAGGCAATATTTCGCGTATCTTTGGTGAGCTGATTACGCTGATTGAGCCAAGCAAACGCGCTGGTGCTGATGAAGAGCTATCAGTGATTCTGCCGTATTCCAAAGAACCATTTAGCGTACCAAATAATGTTTACCTCATTGGCACCATGAATACCGCCGACCGTTCGTTGGCAGGATTGGATATTGCATTGCGCCGCCGTTTTACCTTCAAAGAAATGCCACCAAAGCCCGTGCTACTGGATGGCATATTGGTGGAGGGCATTGATATTGGCGCGATGCTGCGTGTGATGAATCAGCGTATTGCCGTGCTACTCGACCGCGACCATTGCTTAGGCCATGCCTACTTTATGCCGTTGGCGGCTGAGGGTGGTAATACCTTGGCGAAGCTGGCGGAGATTTTCGAACAAAATATTATCCCGCTGCTGCAAGAGTGTTTCTTTGAGGATTGGGAGCGTATCCGCTGGGTGCTAAACGACCAGAACAAGGGTGATGGGGCATTTATCGTCGAAGATAAAGAACTGAACGTGAGCCAGCTTTTTACCAATGTACCGGATAAATTGCGCCCAATACCACGATGGAGGGTGAATCGTAAGGCCTTCGAGTCCATCGAGGCTTTCCGTGGTATTGGCAGAGCTGAAGCAACAGCGGATGAACTGGGGCTGGCTTGATGCAGGCTCCGATTATCGTGCGCGAATATGCGCGGCTAACAACCAGTGAGGTGCCCCATCCAACGCTTGATGAGGCCCAAGTGAGCGAAACCGCTTTTGACTGGCTATGCGAGCTGGCTGGGCGTTTTCGTGCCTCGGGCGCATCGTTGCTGCAAGTCGATGGTCGACGCTGGCTGAAACTGGATAACTTTGTTGGCGTACTGGAAAGCCCATGTGGGCAGGTGATTGAAGTCCTGCCCAAGCATCGAAACGAAGGCGATTGCGTGCTTGAGGCGCGTCGCTTGATGCAAAAGCTGATTAGCTCAGCGTTGCAAATGTCAGCTCGGCAGACCGAGGTGGCCAGTTTAGAGCTTTACGATGCGCCACTGGCTGAATGGGTGATGCAGCAGTTTTTATCCGAGCTTGATTATCTGTTTAAGCGTGGTCTGCGCTTTGATTATCTGCGCATTGAGGAAGAGCAGCGCTATTTGCGCGGGCAGCTCGATGTGGTGAAACAGATGCGCCAACCGCCGGGGCGCGCGCATTTTTTCCAGATTCGCCACGATGTGTTTTTGCCCGACCGACCTGAAAATCGCTTATTGAAATCGGCACTAGCGCTGGTGGCTCGCACTGCGCAACAGGCTGAAAACTGGCGGCTTGCGCATGAGTTGATGGGGCTGTTGCATGATTTACCGGCCAGTCGTGATGTTGAGCAGGATTTCCGGCTCTGGCGCAATGATAGGTTGATGGCCCACTATCAAGGCATTAAGCCGTGGTGTGAATTGATTTTGCACCAGCAAATGCCCTTGGCGGTGGCTGGGGAGTATCGCGGCATTAGCATGCTGTTTCCGATGGAAAAGCTATTTGAAAGCTACGTTGAGCAGCAGTTGCGGATGGCGCTGCCCAAAGGTGCTTCATTGCGCAGTCAGGTGCAGTCTGAATACCTTTGCAATCACGGTAGCGAACGTATTTTCCAATTAAAACCAGACTTGCTACTGAATCACGCTGGGCAAACCATTGTGCTGGATACCAAGTGGAAATTATTGGATGCGGCAGACCGCAGCAATAAATACGGCTTGAGCCAAGCGGATTTTTATCAGCTCTATGCCTATGGGCATAAGTATTTGGGTGGAAGTGGCGAGCTGGTGCTGATTTATCCGGCATGGGCCAAGTTTGATGCATCACAGCCGATTGCTGATTTTAAGTTTGATGCAAAGATGAACCTGCGTGTACTGCCTTTTGATTTGGATGATGCAGAGGCCGCAAAAAAATTAATTGCTCAACTGATGAAGCCAAGTAATGCAACAATTGCCGAGGCAGCTTAACGCAACTAATTTGGCGCGATAGACGAGTACCAATTTGAAATATATGTGGTTTTTTGGCCGAGCTGCCGACGAGCTGCTGGTGAATGACTTAGACAATGAGAATGATAAATGCTGCTGTTCCAATGCACTAAAGATGCAGCTGAGGCGCTGACCGTGACCCGTAAGGGGGTGATTGAGTCTTTCGTAGAGACCAAGCCAGCCCCGATTGAGCAAACTGCGTGGGTATGGCAACTGCATGCCGTCAAAATCGACCGCAAACTGGTTTTTATCGCCATGCAGGCCGATACCCGCTTTGCAATGGTGTTCTGGGGAATTAAAAAAGGCGATGCTGAATCGTTGTTGCAACTGTTCTTCGAGCGGTTGGCTAATCATGTGTTCTGGCTGGTGGAAGATGCACAGGCGCTGGATGAGCAAGCCGCTTTCAAGATGGTCGACCAATTACTAGAGGCGTGTCGCAGTTTGGCCTTTCACGCGGGGAGCGACCGCAGCGTTCAGACGCATATCAATGAAGTTGCGCGGCAATGTAAGTATGGCTTCGATGCGGTTGGCCATTTGCCAGACAATCGCGAAGAAGCTGCTGGGTTTGACGAAAACATGAATCAGATGCCGCGTAGTGTACGTGGTGGCAGTTATTTTTTCCCGGCTCAAGAGCTGCTTTGCAATACGCTCCGCGATTTTGCGGGCTTTGATGCGGGAAAACTCTCGGCTGTTCGGCAAGCGGTGCAAGAGGCCAAACGACGGCAAGGCGCTGAGATGCTGCTCGGGCATGCGCAGCTGATGAATCCTCAGGAAGGCGATGCGATGCAGGCGCTGATTGAGCAATTGCTGGCACAGGGTAGTAAAGGCAAAAAATCGCTGCATTAGTGGGCATGTGTCGATTTTTTGACGATTTTTAAACATGTTTTTTAGATGTGTCGATTGGTGCGACATTTTTCGACACGATTTAAAGCTCATGACATTTCAGGTTGTTTTTTTCTGGCGCGGTTTGCTTGCCCTCTGTCTTGGCTGTGCCTCACGGGTCAGCATCAACGGGTCGATTGTTGCGACAGGCGCAATCGTTGCAAGCCAACCTTCACGGCCCAGCACCCGCAGCACTTTGATGAGTGTATTCAGTGATGACCCATTCCCGAGCTCTAAATTTCTAAGTGTACGCAGACCGATGCCAGCTCGCTCAGCAACGACTTTCTGCTCCCAGTTTTTGCTGATTCGCAAGCGTTTCAAATTCTCGCCCAGCTGCTGCTCTAACTCTTCAGGCGTGTGAAGTCTAGAAGTTGCTCTGTTTATTATCTGCATTTTGCTTACCATGACGAATAGATAGTTCTCTCCGCAATTAAGAGGCTATATTGTGCCTTTAAAGCGAGAATATTAGCTTAGTCGGCATAATTTTGCCTCTTGTTACGAGACTCACTTAGATAGGCAAATTTCAGGGGTATGTCCTCAGCGCTTCGGAAGTAAGGGAGCAATTTCTTCGCGATTCAGCAGGATAATTTGTTGAATCTGCGGTTTTGTTTCCTCTTTTTCATCTAAGCCCAAATTTCTGACTACATACAAAAGTAGTGCGCGTCGACACTCGAAATGTAGCTCGCCGTTTTCCATTCCATAGTCGAGCTCGATGACCCGCTGATGGGCTACAGGCAATCCAGGATTTGGAGCCAGAACTAAGGTAACGGTTGTCTCCCAATCATGGTCTATTGGTGGCGCAATCGGTGCGATTTGCTCTGCTCCCAAGGACAGAATTCGCGCGATAACAAAGTCGCGGTAGCCATTTTCTAGATGGCAGTACACTCGGACATGCCATCGATGTCCATCGTGTCCAAGCGCCTTAGGAGATACGAGCCGTTTTTTTGGTGCGGGACTCGTCATCGATTGGTAGGTCATCTCAAGCGCACTGCTTCGGCGCATTGCTCCCAATAATGTAATTAGTGTTTCGGCACTCAACTTCCGAGCTGGAACTGGTGCCACGGCAACGGAGGGCATCCACCCCAAAAAGCTATCGCCCTCATTAAAAGTGCCGCAAGCATGGGCTAGCAGGTCACTTAGGAATTTCTGCGGCTGACTTGATGAAAATACTGGTTGGAATTCGTTTGTTATCAAATAGCTTCGTTCGCTCCGGTCATACGATGCATTGTTTGGCGCTATCTCGAGATAACGAGCAATGTCTAAAGAAGCTTGCGGTGTCGAAACACCAAAAAAATCAGATATATCCCCTCGATTTAGTCGTCCATCCCAACGCAATCTGAAGTCAATGAATTCAAGCCGTTTCTCAGGGCCCCAGCGTGAGACGTTTCGGGTATCGGGAAGTTGGGTCGTTGTCGGTTTCATAGTGCTAACTGTAGCATACGTATAAAAACTTTACCCATAGTAATTTTAAGCGTATAGTTTTTATGCGGTAATGCATTTCGGGTATTAATCAATAATCGCGAGTAAACCGATTTCTTATCTTGCAGCTGAATATAGAAAGAGTTGTTTGTGCC
Organism: Deefgea chitinilytica; assembly: GCF_016881405.1. Classification (GTDB taxonomy): domain Bacteria; phylum Pseudomonadota; class Gammaproteobacteria; order Burkholderiales; family Chitinibacteraceae; genus Deefgea; species Deefgea chitinilytica. Next base: position 55,300 of record NZ_WOFE01000002.1, on the reverse strand, counting down.
GACTGACTAACCCCCTAGAGTTAGCCCGGCTAAGTATGAATCTTGGTGTGCACTGCTTAAGTACATTGGTGTATCGACACTTTTGTTCTGCACGTTTTCTAACTTACATTGAGTTAGTTTTCAGTCAAATGTTCTTCGACAGCCAACGAAACAATTTTTTCCGTCCGCTCACCGGTAAGCGCCGAGAGCTGGTGGCTGCATGTATTCGTTCGCTGTATGAACGTCTACACGGCCCAGGGGCTGATTATTCTCAGAGCCTGAATCGCGACAATCTTCGCGATGTTCTTATACCCGCCATTCAAGAACACGCTACTGATGTATTCGAAGATGATGCTGCGGATGAGGATGACCTAGCCACTATCGACAGTGGTGATGTTCAACAGCTTGCGGGTGTCTTGATTCGGGGGCTGCTGAAAGACGGCTGGTTGGAGACATTTGGTGACCGTGTTGGTCTTGTCACCGCATACCGTTTTAGCCGTGCAGGTAAATTGTTCGCCGAAGCGCTCTGGTCCTTGAGTCGTCTGCGTACCCGTAGCCGTCAACGCAACGTTCGTGGCTGTCGCAACTCTCTTGAGGCAGCATTGAGGAACGTTGATGCATACGACCTCGTGGATGCTTACGACTATGCCGAGAAGGTTATCAGCGACTTGTCGGAGGGCGTGGATTACTTTCAGGAATTGGTGCGTCGCTTGATGTCCGAGGCTTCCCAAACCCCTTGGGAAGAGTTCATTGAGTTCCTTAACCGTTTCGAAAAGGACTTTAAGAAGCAGATGACTGCCGACAACATCGAGCGGCATCGCCAGGCAATCCGGGAAGCTATTCATAAACTCAGGTGCATCGACCAAGGTAAGTTTGATGCCTTTGAACAACAGCTACGCGACATCGCACCTTGGGGAAACCCTGATAATCACGCCGAAAGCATTTTCGATTGGATGTTGGAGTGTGTCGAGGAGATGGTTGAGGCAGCCTGCACAACCAAACATCCCGAGTTACTCAAGGCTATGAATATCTATGTTCGTCGAGCCACAAGCATTGTGCAGCAAGCCATGTTGCTTCGTGGTGGCCAGTCTAGGCACAACTACAGTAAAGCTATCGCAATGGTTGCAGACTTGACAGGGGAACAGCAGACGGCTTTCTTGGAGGGGTTAGGTGATGCCATCGCCTCGGCAGAAATCCGCTTACTTGACCCAGCAACATTCAAACTCCGGGCAGCATCGCACAGACGCAAGGCTTTGGCAGTGACCGTACAACCTCGTGTTACTCGTGAGTCCAGACTGGCAGCCACTATGCATCGGGCTGAAGCGGGGGCATTCGCGCTGTCCAACGACGACGTGTTAGAGAACATCCGAACAGAGCTTCACCTCCGTAGTCGAACATTTCGCCTATCAACTTTACCCGTCGCGACAGCGACGGATGTTCTGCATGCGATGCAGGCTGTTGAAGCAATACGAAGTTCGCGCGCAGCCGATATTAAGGCAACTAAATTGCCAACACGACTCTACAACGAATTCTATTCCGCACACGATTACCTGATTGAGTTTAATGCGTATTCTTAGCCATTTAGCCACCCGTTCTTATCCGACGCATCCACTTAGACTCACGAACTCCACCACTCCAACCTTAGTTAGTTAATCTGCAACAACTTCCTTACAAATAGTCAGAATATTTGACCAAATAAGGATTTACCCGTACATTTGAATTTTGTGAAAGTGCTTTCAATATCTCATCTATTTGTAAAATATTTTAGACAGCTTCTGAAAGCTTTTGGCCACGAGTTTAAGCTTAAGCCTCACCGTATTGATGAATGCGCTTCTTATCCTTGTCACGAGCTACTCCATGAGTGTTGCGGAGAAGGTCGCATAATGGTTTTTATTAAATTTAATAGGGGTTTGTATGTGGATTCCGCTCCCCCAAGAAAAGAGCATAGTCTATTGGCTTTCACCTCTGCTTGTCGCTCTTCTTTGTCCTAGCGCCTTTGCAGATCAATCGTCATTTGGAATTGTTGACTTTATTGCTGCAGGAAGAAATGAAAAACTGGCAAAAAAATATATTGATGGTGCAAAAATAGCGAATGTCCGTCGTAAAGATTTGTACACAAAAGATGGGTTGCCATTCGGTATAGAGTATGAAATAGATTTCAGCGTAACTTATCCATTTAAATTTCACGGTGCAAATGGCGCTAGTGAACTTATAAATCCATGGCCTATTCTATATGAAAGTGATGAGGACTCGAATAAAAGAATTGATTTTCGTTCCACAGTTCCACCACGTAAATATATAAAAAATGGAGAACCATATACTGAAATTCATCCAAAAAAAGGGGATTACACCCTTAAGTATTATCTTCTTACTGACTTAATGAGCGTTAATAAGAAAGGTGACTTTTGTATTCGACATATGGCTCATAAATTTACATTTTCGGGATATAAGAATATTCCAAGAAGTAGTCATGCGGACGCAATAGAGTACATAGCAAATGCATGTGAGGTAAATGCATTGCACTTAGGGAAAGTTGAATTTGATATTCAAGTACCCGACGGGGGAAAAGTGTTATATGCAAATAAAGATGAGGTGTTTCATGGCAATGCATGCACATATCTTATCAATTTTATAAAAAGTAACCCACCAATTTGTGAATAAGGATCGTTATGAAAAAATTTTTGTTGTTGTTAACAGTGCCATTGTTTTGTTATGCCGCACCAAATGAAATTAGTGATCATACTATTAAAGGAACGTCAGTTAAAACCTTGCACGTTAAATGCCAAGATTCTCGGCTCGGAATGATCTGGATAGATGATAAAAATATAGGCAATGAAATTTGTGCTGCCGCACAAACTGGATCATTCGACAAATGTGCATCAAAACAAAGTTGGTCTGTTGAATCAGCTGCCGAAGAACTTTGCGCTAAATAATAAGGTTGGATTATGAAATATAAAAATATCGTTCTTGCTTTATCGATGTGTGGCATGTTTTCGATTGCAATTCCTGTGAACGCATTTGAACCAAGAGATGCTGTATATGGGCACGCAAGAATCACCAAAGATGGCGTGAAACTTTCTACAATATTGTCCGATGGCTCTGAAATTGTTATGAGCGAAAATGCTATTGAAGAAATTACTCAAGGAAATGCCAAAAGGTAAGCGAACTTCTGGCTATTTTAGTGTGCTGCATGTTTTTGCTACTGATAAGCCACAAAAACCAGGTGAAGCTCCAGCCGAAGCGGCTAAGAAATCCAGCGCGACAGCCAATAAATGTGATCATGGGTTCAACAAAACAATCCTTGGTACGAAGTATTTGGTTTCTGGAATCAACAAAGATCACCATGGTGAAAATGCCCTACATCCAGCAGCACAGTCCGCAGCAACAACTGCTACCAAGGAATATCTTGAATTGGTGATCGCTGAAATCCGAAAAGCGTTCCCTGATGTCGAGGAGCAAGACCAAAAGCTAATGGACTTTTTTGACGTCAATTTGCAGCCAATTGGGTTCGTGGTTGATACCACTGGTAGTATGGGGTCGATCAAGCAAGGGGTTGTAAACAACATTACTCGTATCATTGACGAGTACAAAACTAAGAATAAAGAAAACTATAAAGCCGCTCGGTTTTTGCTAACTCAGTTTAATGATCCCGGCTTTGGTCCAACCGTTGTTGGTAACCCTGATCAAATCCGTGCTGCGGCAGCTAGTATTCCGATTTATGGTGGTGGCGATTGCCCTGAACTGGCGTTTTCTGGCTTAGTTGATGCGTTGAAAAAGGCACGACGCAAGAGCACTCTTTACGTATTTACAGATGCATCTTCAAGCGATTCATCGGCTAGCTCGGTTGCTCAAAGCATGGCTAATGCTAAAGAGATCAAGATTCATTTCATCACCAGTGGTTCTTGCTCGCCAATTGACCCTGCATACTATGCAACTGCAGCCGTAACTGGTGGCAGCGTGATTCTAACCTCCCATAATCAACGTGAAACTGAAGCGATATATCCGTTGTTACAGGCAGGATTGGGCGATGGGGTGAGTATCATTAATGCAACGGTAACTCCTACTTCGACGCTGGAACGTGTTCCCGTGCAAATTGATGAATCTATTAGTCGAATGACAACCACCATTAGTTCGATGTCCTACAAAACTCTCCGCCTAATTGCACCAGATGGCAGAGAAGCAACTGAGTCGCTGGGAGCTGTAGGTCGTGTAGCCAGCGCGAATATTTATGCCATTGACAATCCACAGCCGGGAACATGGTATGCGGAGGTGGATCTTACTGAGCGCACGCCGATGCCTATTATTGTGGATGTCACCACAAATACGCCACAGCGTGTCATTACGGGTAATTTTGTTGAGTGGTCTGGCCGACCAGATCATGAGGGCTGGTTCAATCTAGCTGGCGATCCGCTGGGCGGAGAGCAAACTGTGCGCGTCGAGATGAGTAAACCGTTGCTAAATCCCCGCATTGCTTTGATGGATGCTAGTGGGCGTGAATTGATAAGCGCGGCACTAACGCTACAAGATGGTACGACAGCCCTGTATATGGGAAAAATCACCGTACCACAAACTGCCTTCAAACTGGTGGTTATTGGAAGCGATAGCAAAGGTAATAAAGTGCAACGGATGTTACCGAAGCTTTACGGCGGTAAGAACTTGAAACTGGATACGGTTTGGGCGAACAATCCATTCGCAGAAGGACAGCATGCTGTCATTCGTTATCTGGTCAGCAGCCTAGTTGATGGTGATGTCGCGTTGAACGTGCAACCTTCTGCAGGTACTGTCAGCTACCCAAGCGGCAACACGGTCAAGCTGAGCAAGAATGGTACTGCATATATTGATGCAGATATTCTGCTGCCTTTGGGGATGACGGATGACTTGCAGGTAACGGCCACCATCACGACGGGTAGCGGACTAAATGAGAATCGCACTTCGATTTCTAGCGAAGAACCAGTACACAAAGATACTGATCGGGATGGAGTGGCGGACATCTCCGAACAGGGCTTGTCTGGTGGCGATCCATTGTTAGATAACGATGGCGACGGTGTACCTGATTTCCAACAAGCTCGCGTCGTGTCGACTTGGAGTGCAGACCATACGTTCTATCTATCTTTCGTTGGCAATAATGGCAGTGTATTCAGCAACTTCAATAACAAGCCAATTCCAGCCAATGCCAATATTGCATCGCCACTACTGGGTGCCAGTACCTTTACCTTGAGCGAAGGCACAGGTAAGAGCTTGACGATTTTGCTACCATCGCGCTTAGTTGCAGGATCGCTGTGGTCACCAGTAAAAGGTAAATTAAATGAGCCTTGGCAGCAAATTCCAGCCAGTGGACTCAACAACGCAGCCTTTGGTAAAGGCGAGATCGCAATTACCCTTGAGGATGGTGGGCTGTTCGACATGGATCAAGTAGTAAACGGTCAGGTCACTGCGACTTTGGCGATTGGCGACTTCTCTTTGGGTGGACAGTGTAAGGCATGGCAAGAAGGCGCAACCTACAAGATTGGCGACGTAACTTCTTTTAGTGGGAAAATTTATACCACCTTGCAAAGCCATACAGCATTAAGCACGGCATCGTGGAGTCCAGCCAATGCTCCTTCACTCTGGCAAGTCGGTGGGGTTTGCGGCGCACCTGTCGTACCAAGTTGCAAAGCTTGGACTGAGGGGACTGCCTTTGTGGCTGGGGATGCAGTGAAGTATAACAGCGCAGTGTATACAGCTATTATTACGCATACTCCACCAGTTGGGGCTAATTGGAATCCAAGCGTTGCCCAGAGTCTTTGGGTTAAGGATGGTGTTTGCCAATAACGCATTGAAAGTTATGACGTAAAAAACAAACCCCAGATTTTTTCTGGGGTTTGTTTCACATTGCGGTGGCTAACTTAAAAACCTGAAATAGACAATAACAGGCAGTTGAAATCATTATCAAGAGCTAGTCAATCGACGCAATGGTTACTATGCCCGCCTACATGCAATGCAAGCGGGTTAGGCTTGAACGGTATGCCACTTCCCTGGCTGACAGCCTCGCCGTAATAGGATCAACCACGGGAGCATCATAATTCGGAAGTTAAACCAAAGTGCGGGGGCATAAATTGCAATTAAACATAAAAAAGCGGCAAGTTTCATCAGTGGGGGTCTATCAGATACAGCGATACCCAACGCTGTCACCGCAATGCTGAGTGATGTATAGAGCGTTAAAGTGCAGCCGTACCACCAAGACCAGCGCTCCGCAATTAGACCGAATTCACCCTTTTTATTCCGACGTAAGTCACCGGCTCGTTTGAGTAGTTTAACTTCCCAATCACAGAGTTTGAATTGCGCTTGCAAATCTAATACCTGCCGACGCTCATCTTCGTTGAGTTCAAAGCCAAATCGCTCTTTAAATATGGATGGCGTCGTGAGTGAGTAGTAATACAACTCTTCCTCGTTGTAGCCAACGCATTGTTTTCGCTGAAAAATATTAACTTCGAAATGAACTAATGGAGATCGATCTGATTTTGGCCAACTTTTTTTAAAACGTGAAAATATTGTTTTTAGCATTCTTAGTCCTTTTGAAAACTGCTTTTTATTCTTTATTTGTCGATGTGTGTGCCGCCACCATTGCAGCTAAAGGATCTGAATGGTTTGACTGAAAGTGAACCAGCGCCGCTGAAAGTACTTCACGCGCTCGCATAGTTGGGTCTGGGTGGGTAAAGAAGCCGTTATATAGCCCTGAAATGAGCGCACTTTTTTCATTCGCTTTTGCTAGTTGTCCAAGTAACATTTCACGCTCGGGTGTGACTGGGATTTGCGGCGTGCTCCTACCCATTAACTCATCAACAAGCCGTAATGCTTCTACGTGACCTTGGGCAGCAAGCCGCGCCAGTTCAACACGCAGCACAACAATTCGAAACCACTCCCCATCAATACTTGAAGCGCCTTCCAAAGTGCCCTGTCCCAGTAATAGCCAATCCAAACTCACTTGAAATTGCACTGCTAGCCGACTCAAAAAATCCGCGCCTGGCTTTTTAACACCGCGAATCATATCGCTAATGAATGCTGGGGACGCTCCCAGCGCCCGTGCAAATTCGCCTTGCGTCATTTGTCTAGCCGTTAGTAGCTGCGCCAACCGTTGACCAAAGGTATTCAGCATATAACCTCTTTGTTGTTGCTCTTGACGAACGCCAAAGGATGCAAATATACTCTAATGAGTTTAATAACATCAGCAATGAGCGATCATGAATTCAATAGTATCAGATTTAACAGGCGTTTGTGATCAGCCGTTGTGTGATGCCGCTGAAATAAACTATAAGTTGAAGCGATTAGGCTGGAGTCAGGCGAAGTTAGCGTCAGCGTTAAAAGTGTCGCCTGGTGTAGTCAATAACGTCATCCACGGTCGAGGTACTAGCTACGTGATTGCCCGATGCATTGCCGAGATGTTGAATGTTTCTGTGCACGAGTTATGGCCTGAACGATACGTTTTTAAAGCCCGTCCGAGTCGCTGCAAAATACTAAATAACAACCAAGGAGAAAAACCATGACTTAGAACTGATCGGAAGTTTTGCTGGATCAAGGTCATGGAAGGAACGAAGGGCTTAGGACTAGAGATCCCAAGCCCTCCGAAGAGTTGTCAAACATAGGCATGCTGACACCTCAATTGTCCGTTCCATATTCAGCGGCGTCAAGCCGCTGAGCCTTGTGTTGCCCAAAATTTTGGATAACTGGCTGATTTGCACAAAACAACCATGTGTAACTCAGTAATCAAGGACATCAATCATGAGAATTTCTATTACTCAGCAGCGTGAAATTGTGAAATTGATTGCCACGCGCACCCTAACTAATCGCAATATTGCGCAACGTTTAAAGCTACATCACTCAACCGTTGGCACCGTCCGAACGAAATTGGAACAAAGCGGCTTAGATCCATTGCAGCTATGCGACTTGGACGATACCAATTTCGTTCGTCAGCTGGATAGCACATTAAAAGTAGGTAAAAGTGACCGTATTTTGCCAGATTGGGAAAATGTCAAAACCCAACTTCAAACGCGGGATGTCACGCTGGCTTTAGTGTGGGAAGAATACCGGCTGGCTTATAGTAATGAGCTGGACAATACACTTTCATATCCACAATTCACGCGCCGCTATCGCGTATGGCAGAAAAAACAGCGCATTAGCATGCGTCAAACCCACCGCCCTGGCGATAAATTCTTTGTCGATTTTTGCGGCAAAACGATGTCCATCACCAACCCTGACACGGGTGTGGTCTCATTTGCTCAAGTGTTTGTTGGCGTGCTGGGGGCATCGGGTTATACATTCGCACATGCAGTGCCGTCGCAAAAAATCCCTGACTGGGTTGAATGCCACGTCAAAGCCTTTGAATTCTTTGGTGGTGTGCCGCAACAAATCGTGACGGACAATCTCAAGTCGGCGGTGATCAAAAACACGACCAAAGAGGTTTTTTTGAATCGTGCTTATGCGGACATGGGGGAACATTACGATGTCATCATCAATCCTGCTCGTCCCCGTAAGCCAAAAGATAAATCGTTGGCCGAAGTGAGCGTGCAAATTGTTCAACGCTGGGTTCTTGCCCCTCTACGTAACCGCGTATTCTTTAGCATCGATGAATTGAATGTTGAGATTATGCGCCGCATAACCTTCCTCAATAATAAAACCAGCAAGACCTATTTAAAAAGCCGACGTGAACAGTTTGCGTTACTTGATCAGCCCGCGCTAATGCCGCTCCCTGTACAGCGCTTTGAGCTCGCTGAGTGGAAATGCAATCAGCGTGTTCCACATGACTACCATATTTTTCATGATGACAGCTATTACTCTGTTCCTTTCCAATTTCGGCAAGAGTTAGTCGATGTACGCTCTACTCAGTATACGATTGAAATTTTTCGGGGTAATAAACGCATTGCGAGTCATCTTCTGCGTACAACTGCAGGGCAATCAACAAAGCAAGAGCACATGCCTATTGAGCACTTGCGCTTCAGTGAGGATGAACCCGCGCTTCTGAAAGAATGGGCAGAAACAATCGGTTCAAAGTTCAAAGAGTGGGTCACCAAGGCACTAGAACAGCGCAATAATTTCGCAAATGGTTGGCGCAACGTCAAAAAATTGCGCCAATGGGTTCGTGAAGAACAGAATCATGATCGGCTTGAATCTGCTGCTGCGTTTGCATTGACGATCAACGTGCTTACTTTTGAGCGTATGCAATCGATTATCCGCAATAAAAGTGATTTGCGGCAACCGATTGAAAACACAAATTGGGTGACTCAGCATAGCAATTTACGTGGTGCAGATTATTACAGTGGTCAAGGAGCTGCATCATGCTAATTAATCAAACTCAGCAGAAGTTGCAAACACTTGGCTTGTCAGGCATGGCGCGCGCATTTGAACAACTGTTTCAGCGACCGGAAAGTCAAAACATCAGTTTTGAAGATTGTGTTGGTTTACTGGCAGATGCAGAAGTATGCGACCGTGATAATCGACGAATTGCTCGGTTTCTGAAGTCGGCCAAGCTACGCCACGGCCGTGCAACCTTGGCGGACATTGATTATCAACCAAGCCGAAAATTAAACCAGCCGTTGATTATGTCTTTATCTGATTGTGGTTGGATCGATCGTCGCCAGAATTTGATTCTAACGGGCGCGACAGGTACTGGAAAATCCTGGATGGCGTGCGCGTTTGGGCTTCAAGCATGCCGAAACGGGTTTTCTGTTTACTACACCACGGCGACGCAACTGTACGAAGACCTTGCTCATGCCCAAGCCGACGGTTCTCTACCTAAATTACGGCGATTGCTAATCAAGACAAGACTTCTTATCTTGGATGATTTGGGCATTGGCGGCGTGGACACTGCGCTTGGGCCTGTGTTGTTGGATATTATTGACCAGCAGACCTTACAAGGCGCTTTGCTCATTACCAGTCAGTACCCAACAAGCAAATGGTATGACCTGTTTAATGACCCAACCGTCGCAGATGCAATCTTAGATCGTATTGTCCATCGCTCTCATTCCTTACAACTACAGGGTGAATCTATGAGGAAACTGAAGGCCAACGAACTGTAAGAAAACTAGCCACTCTCACACCCTGGGAGTGGCTAAATTGTATGAACGGCAGTGGATGAATCAAATAAGCGGGGTGGCTACGAGAGGTGAGTCAGCATGGCTAAATTGAATGACATTTCGCATTTAATAATGAACCTGAAAAAAAACGCCCTTGAGCAACTTAATTTGTCTGGGTTGAAGCTCGACCGATTTCAGGAGATTGTTACCCGGCTTTTTGCCTATGGCATTGTTGTTAGGGCCGAAGATGGAGTCGAGGCACGCATTTACGACGATGCTCGCCGTATTGAGGCGCTACTAGTTGACTATTTTGACCTAGCGGGGTTCTTTCTACACCATGACTCCAAGGCTGAATTCTTCAGACTCTATGCCCCAGGAGCGCAGGCACCGGGCATCACTCCGGATGGTATTGAGCCTGTCCCATCGCTGAAGGCCAAACTTACTCCTGACTTCGTGGCTGCGGCACTCGCTCTTCGATTTCTCTACCAGAAAGGGCTCATGGAAGGTGGTCTAAACCTTACTGATGAGGGTGAGGTGCTGACCCGTTTTGAAGACCTCGCGGCAACCCTTCAAACCCAGCTAAAACGGCCGTTACCCGAAGCTGTTGTAGACAGGGACAAGCTCCTTCGGGAATTGCGCCGCCATCGGTTAATACGACTGAGTCCTACATTTTCAATGGCTGATGAAGATGGTCTTATCGCTATTCGCCAAACCATTCTCGGCATTATCAGTGAAGATGCGCTTGCAGCTGCGCTAGAAGTCGGAGCAGCAGAACCATAGGAGGAGTCTGCCCAATGAAACTCGAATCCCTAATTCTTATTAACTGGGGTTCATTGCGACCCGGTGAATATCCAATGGGTAACATGACTTTGCTGACGGGGCCGACTGGTTCAGGCAAATCCACGATGCTTGATGCCCTTCAAACAGGGATGACTGCTGTATACCAGCATATTTTCAGCTACAACCCAGGGCAGGATGAAACGCACCAGAGCGCGCGTAACGGCAAGACGAAGCGCACTCTATGGTCTTACATCGTTGGGGCCGAGGATAACCTGTTTGCTCGACCAGATGGCGCTCATGGTTATGTGGGGCTGGTCTTTCGACCGAGTGAGGGAGAAACTGGCAAAAGTTTCACAGCACTTGTTGGTGCGGCAGCGAAAGTCGATGGCTCAGGAGACCGCCGGCAAGCCGTCCAAGAACGACTGGCACTACTCATTATCGATGACGCCGAACTCAAGTTTGAAGACCTAGTTGATGTGGACAATGAAGATAATATGAGCGTGGTAGAGGTCGAGCGCGTTGAATCGCATCTAAAATCATTCTATCCACACGTATTGAATCTTAGGGACAATAAACGTGAGTATCTTTGCCAGTTATATGGTCGCTTCCGAGGACAAAAAGTAGTCTCCTTCCAAGAGGCAGAAGCTGCCGCCAAGGCTTGGACTCAGGCAATTGCACATAAGCCTATTGGCAGCGTCGATGAACTAGTTAAATCCCAGATTCTTGAGCATGACCCTTTTCAGCATGCGCAACGAATTGGGCAAATCAGTGATTTAATTCGCCAAGTCCACAATCTGCGAAAAGATGGTGAACGCCTTGAGGTTAACATTGAGCGTCTGCAACTCCTCGGCGATGCTATTTCACAAGCCAAGAAAGCATATGAAGATGCGACACTTTACCAGGCGCTATCAGCAAAGCGCCTTCTCGCGGAAGATGAGCGCCTTCTGACTCAGGCCAAGTTACGTGTTGCAGAGTTAGGTGAAAAAATAAAGGTAGCCAATGACTCCGCTTTGCAGGCTAACACTGAAAAGAGCAGCTACCACGAGGGCCTAGTAAATATTGAGGCAAGGTTGACGGGAATTCCAGCGGCCAATGAAAAAGCACAGCTTGATGAACGCGAGAAGCGAGCCTACCTAAGCCTCAAGACGTCTATTTCTGAGCTGCAGACTGCTCTGTTGCAAGTAGCTAGCCTTCAGAAAACGGCTCTTCAGCTGATTGCGTTACCGATTCCTCCTGAGTTCCGCGCAATCCAGTCAGCAATGACAATGATTGGACATGAGCTATCCAAATTGAGCCGTCTGCCACTTGACATATGGCACGGGCAGCTTGAAGCATTGCGGTCTCAGGAGGTTTTGACGGAAACGTTAGTAGTATTCAAGTTGCTTCGAGACTTGGAATGTATCGACGGTTCTTTTGAACCGCTGTATGAGGTGATGGCTGGGGCTACTCAAAGCTTTGTTTCTGCTGTGAATAGCCAACTGGGGGCTCTGCAGTCCTTGGTGGATGCTGCAGTCGCAAGAGAAAATGCGGCTGCCGAGCGTAAGAAGAACTTGGCTGAAGGCGGTGCGGATTACCCCCGCGAAGTGCAATATGCGCTCAAAGCCTTTCGCAGCGACTTGCCGAACATTCCAGTTCAGGTGCTCTGCGATTTAATTGAGCCAGTCGACCAGGAGTGGATGCCTGCTATCGAAGGTTACTTGGACGGCGCCCGTTTCAACTTGATTGTGCCGGAAGAGGACGAGGAGCGTGCAACCCGCTTTGTGAAAGGGCGATTTCCACGGGTACGTGTCATTCAGGGGGCCTTGTGTAAACGTAAGGCAAAGCCTGAACTGGTGCCAAGCGATTCTATCATTCACGAACTGGCAACCGAACATCCCATTGCGCAAGCTTATCTAATCGACATGTACGGTCCGGTGGTCAAGGTTCACGATTTTGAAACCCTGCGATTCACCTCACGCGGCGTGATGAAGGATGGTCGCGCTGCCGGCGGCCGCACTTTCTTCACTGCCGACGCTGAAAATTTGGTCTTCGGGAAAGCCCAGCAAGCTATTGCTCGGCAAAAGGCCGAAGAGGAGCATGTTGCAGCAACGAAAGAGTTGGGGCAGATGAAAGAGCAAAGGCAAGGGCTGAATGCGTTGCTTGACTTAGTGAAGCAAGTAAAGCTTCCCACATTCGACGCTGCCTTACTGGCGATGCAAACTGTATCTGAACTTGAGTTGGTTTGGGAGGCTGCAAATCGCCTTGACCTTACTGAAGTGGAATCTTTGTTGGGTGAAAAGGAATTACTAAGCACCCAGATGGGTCGTTGTGATGAAGTTATTGGAGCCGCGAACCGGCAAATTGGCGAGTTCAATAGTCAAATTGGAATGTTTCAGAGCTCAGTTACTCAGAGGGAAGTAGCGATTCCGAACCGAAAAGCCAAAGTCATTGAAGAACTTGAGAAGCTAAAGGCGTTGACTGAAGTCAGTGGTGCTCTTTCTTACATCGAAATGGAAAGCCAAATTGATAATTTATTGCTGTCTGGCGAGGGGCCGCAGAACCTTTTGGAAACCGTGCAGACCCTGCAATATTCAGCACGCGAGTACACCAGTGATGTCCGTGAAAATGTAGGTATATACAACCAGTATGCCCTTCAAGATGAAAAGCTGGATTTTCCTTACGGTGAGCAGCGAGAAGGAAGTTTTGCACCCATCTATGGTCTGCTGGTCCAGTTACATGTGAGTGTGCGCGAGCAACTGCGCTTGCAAAAAGATACTGGTCTTTACAAGAACCTTGAGCAGCTGCGCCAGGCAGAGAACTCATTTCAAGACGTCTTTACCAAGCAGTTCTGTTACGAGATTCGAAATGCAGTAGACACTGGGATTCGAACGCTCAAAGCACTGAATACTGAACTCGACAAGCTCAAGTTCGGAACTGACCGATTCCGTATCGACTGGTCCCATTGGGTCCCTGAATTCGAGGAATACTATAAGTTCTTCAGTGCAGCCTATGAACTAGCAGAAACCCAAGAGTCAGGTGGTTTGTTTGATGAGACGGCCCTCAGTCCGGAAAATTGTTCGGTTCGTGACCGCCTCCTGAAACTACTCCTCGCCGACGACCAGGAGCGTGCTCAGAAGGAACTTCAACGTATCGCTGACTATCGGAATTACCGTCGATATGAAATCTGGAAGGAGTCGGACTCAGGCTCTAAGGTTGCCTTGTCAGAATGGGGAACTGGCTCTGGTGGACAATTGGAAACACCAGCATATATCGTGCGTGCGGCAGTTGTCACAAACCGGTTGAAGCACTTTGAGAAAGGGATGAATCTCAAATTACTGGTCAACGATGAGTCATTTGCCAAAATGGACGAGCGTCGGGCACAAGACGTAATGAAATTCATCCGGGATAGCCTTGGGATGCAATTGATTTGCGCCATGCCTACCAAGCATGCCGGTGCGTTGAAGGCGGAGTTTACCAAGGAATGGTGCTTTACTCGAACAGCGGCAGAAGGCAATGGCGAAGTTGATTTCGTATCCGAGGCTGATGAGCGGGAACTCAATCCCGACAGGCTCCGCGAACTTTGGGAAAAGCGTCGGAATGAGGTGCGTCAGCAGGCGCAAATTCTATTCGAGGCTACTGAGACTGCGGGGGCTTAATGACCGTTCCATTATGGCTTAGTGAGCCTGGTGTTACGCATCTACTGAATTTCTTAGTAGATAAACTAGATGCCGCCGACGCTCAGGGGAGGCAACTTGTCCGAGCGGTTAAGCTGGATGTGAAATCGTTCCCCGCACTTTACAAAGCAAGTCTTGAGGAGGAGCGCGAGCGACAGTGGATTCAGCTCGAACACATGGTAGCCTGGGGCTGGTTTGAGCTGAAAGCTGAACGTCAACAGCCAGGGCGTGCGCCGTATGAGTGCAATCCACGGCTAGTCATTAAGGATGAGGCTGCGCTTCGTCAAACGACTGGACGACTGATAAGAAATCGCTCTTCCGGAGAATTGTGGCGAGATGCCGTGTATTCATTGCTGGGGCTCGATGACTCTGTGAAGGAAGTCGTTTCGCGAATGCGCCTCGATGTTCCGGGCCGTACGGCTCATGAGATTGTTCAGCAACTAGCATTGCTGCCCTCCATTGCTGAGGAGCCGTTATTACTTCGCGAGGTGTCGGCCCGGTTGTTTTGGGGGCTCTCCAAGGTCCTAGATGGTAGACAGCAATTGGTTGCGGCAATACTTCAGGTCGATGACTGCCCGTTTCCCGAGATGCCCATTCAGCTTCTGGTTTTTCTGCCATCAGAAGATTTTACGGGGGTGCTCTTTGTAGAGAACTCCGCTACTTATGAGCAAGCAACTCGGTCAGGGGCTGAACATTATTCAAACCTTGCATTAATTTTTGCGAGTGGGTTCAGGGGGAGCGCGCGAAGATTACGGTCAGCCTCTGGGGCATCGGTGTATTTCGCTGGTCATGGCTCTTTGGATGAAAAACAAAGGAATAAATTTCAAGCTTGGCTTTGGCGGGAGGAGTTCAAATTACCTTGCTGGTTTTGGGGGGACCTAGACTATGCAGGCATGCGAATTCTAGCAGCCCTACGAAAGGTGTTTGATGAAACATCAGCATGGGAACCAGGCTATCGAATTATGTTGGAGCGGTTACTTGCTGGCCAAGGACATACTCCTGAATCGGGAGCCAAAACTGGGCAGCTAATAATTGAGGCTACTGGTTGTGCATATGCAGACTTGGAGCTAATTCCCGCTATGGTATTGACTGGAAAATTTGTAGACCAAGAGGTGGGTGGATGACTAGCCCTTAGGATAGTGTCTGAGAGTCCAAGTTACTTACGAGGTCCAGCATAACATTACTAATCAGATGGCAAAATTCAGAGTGCCACTAGACCTAACAAGTTGTAGGCTCCAGTATTAAATTAGCTGGGCTGACATATCAAGGCGGGATGTCCATCCATAATTTAAGCCTATTGTCCTAAATCACGCTCCACAAGCTTCGATGTCATCACGCAGTATCGCAGTAATAGCCACCACGCGAAGAAGACATCTTCTCCAAACAAACCAGAGTCGTCGAGTAGGCCATGTGCCATTTCATTTCGCAGGTTGCTACCCAAGGGGTCGATGAGTAGGTCCTGCAGTTCAAAAACACCATCTGCCCCAAAGGCTTGGAGCGCTTCTGGAGTTTCGAGCAATACGCCCAACGACCGCTCGGGCTGTACGCCTCCAGGCTCCAGCATGGATGTGGTTCCTCCTTTTGACTCGACGACATGGCGCACCATCGCCTCGAGTTGCGGAGGTACCATATGTCCAGCAACGAGCATATCCCCGTGAAAGCCAGCCACTAACGCACGAAGCACACTTTCTGCATGGCCTGGCGGAATCCACGGGCTGTACTGAATCAAACTCGCGAGGTCATGTCGGTCTGGAGCATGAGCAGCAAGAATTTCAGCTCTGGCGGGATTAAGCATGGCCTGTACGGTAAGGCTTCTACCAAGATGGGCTTGTCGATACATACGCCAACGAAGCCCTTCGTGTGTCGGGTCATCCGCGTTATCGTCCAGACCTGGGGCTCGTGCAATGACTCGGCCCCGAGAATTCATGACTTCGCTGGAGAATAGACTGCCAAGAGGCGAGTTACGAGCTTGCTTATATACCTCTTGCTTTAATTTATCCACTGATGGTGGCTTTGCCATTGTGCACAGCGCAAGGATGGCTTCATAAATAGGTTTATCTCGAACCGCGGCACAAGCATGCTGAACCAATTCAGTTGAATCATAACTGGTCGAGATGGGTTTCAAGTCAGTCACCGATTCTTGCTGTAAAATAAGCAACCTTTCATGTAGTTCAGCTGCTCGCTCCCGCCCACCAGGGACTTGGCGCATTGCCTCAATAGCATCAGACAAAATTGCGGCTCCCGCCATAGCCCCACGCCCAGGCTGTTTGTAGGCCAGTTCTGCTTCTTTAACTAAGCTTTCAGCTGAGTAGCGTAGCGCATCGTTTTCTCCAACTGTCTGACCAACTTTTCGATAACATTCGGCGGCGAGTTGGAAGTAGTCTTTCGCCCTCCAAAAATCTTGTTTTTCCTCTGCATCCGCTGCGGCTACAAGCGCATAATCGGCGAATTGTTTTGCATCGCCATGTTTGAACTCCAGCAGCAATTGGATTAACCGCAGACTCAGATAGAGAGGGTCGGTGCCGCGATGACGTTGCAACATGGCATCTATTGCATTCAATACCTGCAACCGCAGCTCTGCTCCGCCTTTACCTAGACCAGCCGAAAGACGTAACGCGCGTTCTAGACGCTCCTGGCACAAAGGCCAATCATCGGGGTGCTCCAACCTCAATGCTGATGAAAGATATGCTTCCACCGAGGCACGAGCAGCTGGGAACGAGCGAGCTTGAACCCACAGTACATCTAGAAATCGGGCACGAAGTTCAGGGTCAATCAGAGACATTACCCATGATTCCAAGCTTCGTAACGCATCTTTGGGAAAATCAGCGGGAATAGCGGCTCGCTGCTCGCCCATAACAAACATAGGCCCAAAGGGTTCTGCAGCTTGCTCTGCTCGAAGCATCATCTGCAGGACAGAATTTACGAAACGTAGGCATTCGCGCTGCTCGGCGGTCCAGTGGGTTTCATCTTGTTCTAATTGTGTAATTTTTCCAGAGAAAGTAACGCAATCAAATTGCTCAACATCTTGGAGTAGCATGTCCAAATTGATAGACGTAAGATTGGTGCTATTGATGAGTCCCCAGTCAAGCGGCATGCATTCTCTCCAATGTAGTTAATTCCAACCATCATCACTGTAATCTGATTAGGCAGAGTTTGTCGCATGTACGCAATTAAACCAAACAAAATTGTCACCCGAGTGTTAACCGTAAAGCCAACTGAACACTGTGCTCCGAAAGACAAGGAAAAAAATATTATTCTCTTGGTCGAAATGGAGGAAAAATACCACTACGATAACGGCGCAATTTGCGAAGCTAAGTTGGATATTCGATATGGATTACTGACCTCATATGAACCCTGGAAAATGCACGCCTTTGATGCTCATTATCAGCGTAGCTACCAAGGAGAGGGTGGAAATGTTTGTATTACTGGAACTCTTCAGGCCTCGAGTGTATTTTTAGACCCTAGTGAAATTCGTGGTAATCGCATTGGGACGTACCTCATGAATGAAGTAGTGATGTGGGCAAAGCAATGGCCTTTGGCAGATGTGAAGCCAATTACGCTATTGAGTAACCAAGCTGGTAAATCTCACGAATTCTGTACAGAACGGCGAAACCGATTTTATGAAAGATTTGGTATTGCATTCGAATATGCCGAACCAAGCAACAAAGAATCGGGCTACTCAAAACCAATGAAGGCCAACCAGCTCAAGGAGGTCGAATCATGGCAGCAGAATATAAAACAACAGCCCTTATCTGATTACCTACCTAAATTATTCCACGAACTTAGGTCGCTTGAAATGGAACATGCTTATGTTCAAAAACGAGTTAGGGAGTCGCAGAAACGTGCCGAGAAGGCGGAACAAGAAATTGGGCGTCGAGCCTGGATGGTGTTTTACTGTACAACGGTTTTTTTTGTAGCCATGTTTCTAGGCTTTTGGGTCAACAACAAGATACTCATCAACCTCTGAATCTCAAAAACTTGCTTCTATGCTGGTCGTTACAAGCATAGTAGAAACTCAGTTATTCGTCGACTGGCATAGCGTGTCGTTCGAGTGAACACTAAAGATAGGAGTTTAAAGCGCATCCATTCGCCCTGTAGCTCGCTTGGCAGCGCTAACTGCCGGATGTTGAAGGAATTTGCATGACTTCGCATTACCTACTAAGTTGTTATATACCTCATCAGTCTCTATGAGGCACTGAATACCACCACCTAGCGTTCCATACTCGCTTGTCGCCAAGCTAAGCGAATAGTCCCCTTTTTATGAGAGGGTATGGAGGGCATAGGTGTGATGGTGGATTCTAATTTTGGTCTCATCGCGCAACGAAAGCGTAGATGGTTATCGCTTGGTGAGTGCAATAGTTTCCACGCCCATAGCGCTCAAACATGCAATCAGGAATGCGGCCGAGAACCGTTTTCGATTCACTTTCCTGTTTATCTGACCTGCCGATTCTTCAATTCCGTAAGCTTCCAGCATTCGAGACAGCTGTTTGTAGCCGACCTTACATCGCTTCATTTCTGTAGTCAGCAAGTCTTTTGCTTTGTCCTCCCACGGAATCATCGTCTGCACAGTATCAGACGTACCGGCCTCCAGTTTTTCAATCATTATTTTTCCTTCGATTGTTTGCTGTTTGAAGTGAACAGTCACAGTTTACCGCTATTAAAAGTCGTATACGACCGGATTGGCTGTCATGCCAATCTTGTACAGCTAGACGCTATTAATGCCATCTGTGTATCGAGCCTCAAATGCTGAACAAAGAACAGATTACTAATTTGCTGGACAACTTATCAATCCCGCAGGCGGGGCGCAAGCTGATACTGCAGGCGAGAATCTCTGCCCCGGTTCGCCAAGTAAACTCAAGAGGTAGTAACGTCATTACATTGTTGAATAGCCGAAAAATGGATTGTGAAATTCGAACGGAAAGTCGCCACATAGAATTTGCCGCCGCGGTTAGCTACGAGTACGACCCATCCGTCGTGGAATATTACGCGCAGCCGATGGAGTTAAAGCTGTCCTTAACAGAAACTGCAACTGGCGAAATTCATAATGTTCGTCACTTTCCAGACTTTCTTGTAATACGTGAAGACGGCATTACGCTCGAAGAATGGAAAACAGAGTCGAAGTTGGCCCACTTATCTGCCAAGCAACCTTATCGCTATGTAAAAGGAAGTGATGGCCATTGGTACTCACCACAGATTGAAGAACAACTGGCTGAACTGGGTATTGCGTATCGGATTTATTCTGAGGAAAGCCTTTCACGTCGTCGTGTAGAGAATTTGCAGCATCTTGCTGATTATTTTGATTCTGCCGCAGAACAATGTGACGAGCGTGAACTCAAGCGGCTACATGCGGCATTATTGGAGCATGGTGACTGTACATTCCACGTGCTGTGTAATGCCCCATTCGGCTTCAAGGCTGATTTTCTCAATAAAGCTATCGCTGATAATTTAGTCGTGGTCGACCTTGATAACGAATCTTTAACTGACATTCGACGCTTTCGTTTATTTCGAGACAAAACTCTACGGGATTTTCTGACTAAGCCAGTTCGTACTGTGCATATGCCGGGTATGGACAATTTCTGCCTGCATATTCAGGTTGGATTGCAATTTCACTACGAAGGTCAGCTGTTAACTATCGACCTAGTCTCCGAAAAAAACTTTGTGTGCAGCGACTGGAATGGAAGAACAATCACCTTGGAGCGAGATTGGCTTATCGAAGCTCACGAGCACGGACGTATTGAAGTTCTAGCACCCCAAACCGATGCAAGTCAGAACTTGTCCCAGTATACCGAAGCCCAATTGCAAGATGCCTTGCGGCGACAAGCCATACTTGAGACAAGTGGTAAACCAAAACATATCAGTGAACGCACATTGCAGCGTTGGCATCAGCGTCAGCATCTTGCCGTGCTGAATGGTGGGAATGAAGTTTTAGCATTAGTGCCTAATACTCATGCTCGTGGCAACCGAACTTCACGCTTAACAGAGGAACAGCTTGGAATTATGGCGCAGGTGGTTGAAACCCACTGGCGAAATAATAAGGCCATCACATTCACAACCTGTTTTCGTTATCTTCAAACTGCCTGTGCGAAAGAGGGTATTGTTGCGCCGTCGTATCCGACCATGATTGCATACATCAAGGCCAATCACACAGATGAAGATATTCGTACCCGACATGGTAAACGCATGGCTTACCAGCAGGGCAAATTTGTCGAAGTATTGCAAGTCGACACTCCGATTCATGGTAGTCGTCCATTTCAATATGTTCATATTGACCATACTCAAGTAGACCTTGAGGGGGTTTCTGGCTCAGACAATCAATTATTGGGCCGCCCCTGGCTAACTTTAGCTGTTGATGAATGGTCACGTCGAGTCGTTGGTATGTATCTTAGCTATGACCCTCCATCCTACCATTCGGTCATGATGCTCATCCGTGACATGGTTCGTCGCCATGGTCGTCTTCCTGAGTGCATCGTGACTGATAACGGACGTGATTTCACCGCAGATTCGTTCAAGTCATTTTTGCAAGTTATGGGGGTAAATCTTCGCTTGCGCCCTGCTGGGCAGCCACGCGCGGGTGCTGTTTTGGAGCGTATGTTTGGTCGTGCTAATACTGAATACATCCATAATCTGGCTGGCAATACCAAAGCAACTAAGAACGTCAGGATGACAACTGGCAAGCATCTTCCCACGAATTTTGCCGAATGGACATTGGAAGCGTTGTACTTTGGCCTAGAGTATTGGGCTTTCCAATTCTATGACCAAGAAGTTCATCCTGCGCATGGCTGCAGTCCGCGCCAAGCTTTTCAGCGTGGCTTAGCTGAAAACGGTCATCGCCCACAACGACAAGTGCTTTTTAATCAAGACTTCTTGATTGCGACGTGCCCACCAGTAGACCGGACGGGCGAGCGACGTTTGCATCAGCAAACCGGTATCAAGGTAAACAATCTGTATTACTGGCACCCAGACTTTCATAACTTGCAGCTTGCTGGTCAAAAGTTTCCCGTGCGCTATGACCCATGGGATGCTTCATCGGTATACGTTCGCCTGAAAAACAAATGGGTACAGGCTGTATGCAGAAGCTTGATTGGACTTGGTCAACTGACAGATGTCGAGCGCAAGTTATTAACCGCCGAATATGGCAAACGCAATCACAAGAAGCTGGATGACCCTAATGTGGAGCAGCGCCTTCGCGAGTTCATGCAAGTCTTTACACCTAAAGGAGCATTAGCGAAAGCACTCGAGCAACAGCGTGAAAACCGGGCGTTATACGGCGCCCTTCAACTGGGAAATATTAATCCAGTTGCCGTACAGCAACATCGCATCACGAGGGAAATGAGTTTGACTGCCAGTAGTTCGGCAGAAATGAGGTCAGAAAAGACATCCAGTTCCAGTGCACTGACTGAGTCAAAAGCACTTAACAATCTACCTGATTTTGACACTTTTTAAGGTACCAAATGACCTCATCTAACCCAATTTCTTCTGTCCCAGCAAGCCCAACTAATTTGTTGGCGATGAGAATTAAGCACGTGCGCATTGCCCAAGTTATGTCAGAGCTAGAGACCCTGATTTACCCAGAAAGCCAGGAGGGCCTCCTGCTTGTCTGTGGTCCAACAGGTGTTGGAAAGACGGCGCTTGCTCGATATATGTGCGAGTCTGCATTAAATGCCGCTGCTAGTGAGATGAATGCTAATCCAGGGATTATCCCTGCCGTATATATTGAAGCAATAGCATCGGGGGAAGAGGAATTCTCATGGCGCATGTTCTATGAAAGCATCCTAGAACAACTCGATGGTAATCTTGATATGCCGCGGGCTGAGTTTGATGTAGATGAGAAATCTGGTCGCTACTATCGTGCACGAGGAGCAAATCGCAATACGATTCCGGCTTTGCGCAAAGCAGTCGAAAAAGCCTTACAAGAACGAAAAACACAGTTTCTTGTTATTGATGAGGCCGTGCACATTTTTATGCAATCCACTAGCCACACTAAGCTAAATAAAAAAATCAGCACGCTTAAATCCCTAGCGAATAAGTGTAAAACCCAGTTAATTCTGCTGGGCTCCTACGATTTGTATCCACTGGTGAATTTTTCTGGGCAACTAACGCGTCGAGCTCATGTTTTGCATTTCGAGCGATATCGTCAAGACAATGAAGAAGATTTGCGTGCATTTCGTGCGTGTGTACTTAAATTTCAAAGCGCCTTGCCTGAGCTCTGGGGGCAGGACTTGATGAAATATTGCGATGCGCTCCATGAAAATACGCTTGGCTGCATTGGTACGCTTCGTACGGTTTTGATACGAGCGGCCAAATTAGCTCAAAAGGATGGTCACTGGAGCGAAGATGCTTTGCGCCGTGCATTGCTTACAGAAGCACAGTGCATGCAAATCCTTAGTGAGATTGTGGATGGAGAATCAGCAATTAATCCTGGCCTTACTCGGACAATGCCGAAACCGGTCAAAAGCAGCGGTATGCATAAAGCTTGGAAAACTGTATGAATCTTGCCATGGCTAACCCTCGTTCAACTCTACATGCACTGCAGCCATTAGGTCTAGGTACGCCAGATGTTGAGAGCCTGCTCAGTTACTTTTGTCGTTTGGCGGTCTCTCATAGTGTTTCACTGTTATCGCTTGCGCAATTTGTCGTCGACACGCAAGAGCATCTGCTGAGGAGTAACTTCAAGTGGCATGAGCGCAATTTGAGCGGTATGGGTGAGTCCGCAGAAACTTGGGCGTGTACGTTGTCTGCGTTAACTGGGGTAGGATATTTAGACCAATTGACCTTGGTAAAATGGCGTCCAGTCGTTGCACAGAAAGGGTTGGCAGCTCAGTCTGGTCGTTGGTGTCCAGATTGTTTTGCTGACGACCATGCTTCAGGTAGACCACGGTATTTTCGTCTGGGCTGGGATGTGGGCGTAGTAGGAGTGTGCCATAAGCATCACACACCACTTATCGATACCTGCTCAGAATGTGGCCGAAAACATGCTCGTCACAAAGCAAATTATGTTATGCCTGGTTGGTGTTCCCATTGTGGCGCTTCTCTCGCGGCGAGAACAGTGCCAACAGGTGCCGACTCGGATGCAATCTCGTTAGAAAAGCTCTGGATTGCACGGCAGATTGGATTGCTTATGACTACGCATGACGAAAGAGCTATACCTGTGACCTTGGAGCCGCTATTGGATGCGATTCGGGTGATTATCAATCGATTAGATGCTGGCAAAAGCGCGCATTTTGCTCGCCGTATTGGGTTGAGCAAAGGAGCTCTGCACTACTGGTTAAAAGAAAATAAAGTCCCAACACTCGACGCTGGGCTACGTATTGCGGCGCACAGTAACCTTGAATTATCAAAGCTATTAGCCGGTAATCTTGAAGATTGGGAGCCGCCAACGTTAGCAAAACAGCTCATGCTTGATTTGTTTACGGAGGGGGCGGAAAAGCGTGAGCCACCGCGCATGTTGGATTGGGATGTTATTCGGACTGAGATGCAACGTATTGTTTGCCAGCAGAAAGTTATCAGTTTGGCAGAGTCAGCTCGCCAACTTGGTGTTGATGAGCGGATGTTGTATCTGCGAGCCAATAAAGAATCGCGTACTATAAGCGCGCGTTGGAGGGATTGCCAGAAACGAGAGCGCCAAATGAAACAAGCCGTTATTCGTATCCAGCTGGAAGAGGCTTGTCGTGCAATAGTCGCTGAAGGCTATGCCATCAATCTGCGGGAACTTGAAATGCGTGTTCCTCGGGAGATACTCGATAGTGTGGAGAGCATCTTCGACGTGATACGTGAAATTAAGAGGACTCTGAAGCTGGATTAAACCCTGAGTCTTGAACGTAAAAAGGCCGACATTGAATGTCGGCCTTTTTACATTTGCAGCAACAGTGCTTGGCCTACATCGCCTAGCACATAAAATAAAAAAAGCATAATGTGGCGCATCGTCAAATAAAGCATAAAGTGTCGTTTCCGACACTTTATGCTTAACGCCACAACTTCCACGCTCTTCGTGGAACAAGTAATTGGTGGAGGTGGGGGGATTCGAACCCCCGTCCAGAAGCACTCTACAGTGAGTTCTACATGTTTAGCCTTCTCATTTGGGTTTTAACCTCCGTTCACGCCGATGGGCAGGCTTGAGGAAGGCGAGTTACCTTAATTTAACCTTAACTTAAGTAACCCAAGCTAAGGCGATTCCATCTTAATGACTCTACTATTGGTTTCCCAACCCACCCGATGGACCCTGTGGCGTAGAGCCTAGAGCATTAAGCTGCTAGGGCGTAAGTTTCGTCGTTTGCGACTATATATTTTCAGCTGTTTTTACGGGCATCTGAGACCCCGACATGCCCCCATCCGCTTTGCAACCCCTGTCGAAACCAAAAGCACCCCCGATAGTGGTCTTCTGCGTAAGAAGAAAAACGATTATACCTGTTTGAGCGGTAAATGGGCTAGTAGTTCCAGTGGATGTTCGATTTTTATATCTGCACCCCAGCTGGGCGTGTCGTCGGTTTCGCTGATGTAGCCGTAGTTAGCAAGTACCGTTTGCATACCAACGGCGCGTCCCGCCTCAATGTCGCGCTCGGCGTCACCCACATATAGGCAATGCGCGGGGTCGATCCCCAGTTGCGCAGCAGCATGCAGCATGGGGGCTGGATTAGGCTTGGGTATGCCGACCGTATCACCGGAAACGCAGGTCTGTGGCGCAATAGGTAGGGGGAGTAATTCAACTAGTGGGTCAGTAAAGCGCATCGGTTTATTGGTAATAATGCCCCAAGCCAAGCCACGCTCATTGATTTGTTCGATGAGTTCATGAATGCCGTCAAACAAAATGGTTTCATCGCAAATGCTTTGCTCATAGAGGTCGAGAAAGCGTTCGCGCAGCGCAGCAAACTCAGTGTCATTCGGTGTGATGCCAAAACCGAGTTCAATTAGCCCACGGGCGCCGTGGCTGGCCAGTGGTCGGATTGCGGAGTAGGGTTGTGGCGCTTGGCCTTTTTCGATTAAAAGGCGATTGAGTGCCGCGCCTAAATCGGGTGCGGTATCGGCTAGTGTGCCATCCAGATCAAACAATACCGCGCGAATGTGCGAGTTCATTAGAGCGTCTTCCGTGTGGCGACGATGTAGTTTACGTCGGTATCATCGGTGAGTTTATAAATATCTGTGATTGGATTGTAAGTCATACCGGTGAGTGCAACGGTATCGAGCCCGGCGCTGCGCGTCATGCGTGCCAATTCGGAAGGTTTGATGAATTTGGCATAGTCATGTGTGCCGCGTGGGAGCATGTTCAGTACATATTCTGCGCCAACAACGGCGAGTAAATACGACTTGGGATTCCGATTCAGTGTCGAGAAAAACACCCAGCCACCCGGTTTCACAAGGCGCGCGCAGGCGGCGACGATGCTGGCGGGGGACGGGACGTGCTCGAGCATTTCCATGCAGGTGACGATGTCAAATGATTCGGGGTGTTGCTCGGCGAGTTCTTCGACGGGGATTTTTTGGTAATCAACAGTAAGCCCAGATTCGAATAGATGAAGTTTGGCGACTTTGAGAGATTTTTCAGCCAGATCGATGCCGGTAACTTGTGCGCCGCGTTCGGCAAGGCCTTCGGCCAAAATGCCGCCGCCGCAGCCAACGTCAAGAATTTTCTGCCCGCTGATGCCCGCGTATTGATCGATAAAGCCGACTCGTAGCGGATTAATTTCATGCAGTGGTTTGAACTCACTGGTTTTATCCCACCATTTATGTGCGAGAGCCGAAAATTTTTCGATTTCAGTTTGATCTACATTCACGTGGGTATCGGTCACAGAGCTATTCCTTGTAATGCTTAGATGGCTATACTTGCTTAAAATTCAGGCATTTAATTGCATTGTTATGCTGATAATGTTGAAGTTGAGCAGTTAAAAAATGATAGGCAATCGTAGCACGGCTAGGCCATGCTTGCATGCCGCTTCGAGGTGAGATTTGCTGGGGTGCGGGGTAAACCTGTGCGATAGACGTAAAAAAACCGACCCGAGGGTCGGTTTTCTCTACGGCTGGAGGCTAATTACTTAGCTTCAACAGCAGAAGCAACTTCAGAAGCTGCTTCAACAACAGCAGAAGCTGCAGTGTCAACAGCAGAAGCTGCAGTCGCTTCAACAGCAGAAGCTGCTTCAACAACAGCAGAAGCTGCATCAGCAGCTACTTCTTCTTTTTTGCCGCAAGCAGACAAAGCAACAGCGAACAAAGCAGCAAGCAATAGAGATTTTTTCATTTTAAAGGCCTTTTAGCTAAAAAGTGGTTTGGTATTTAAAGTGAACCAGCAAAATGCTCATTCACTATATATTTTTGCTTGTTGTGACAAGCGACAGGACGAATTCTAAGCACAGTCTTTGTCCTTGGCTAGTGCTGTACTGGTAAAAGTGGGGGGTATTTAGATTGAATCTCGATACTTCGTGTAACGCTGTGTACAGTCTTATAAATAAAGGCGTTGCAAGCCATCTGGTGGGCTAGCTTGTTCCCATAGTAAGTCAAAATCGTGTTGCAACAAAGCGACGGTGCGTGATTCTGCTCCGTACTCGCCACGGTAACTGCTGTGATGGTGGCGTTGTAAAAAATACTGTTGGTCCGCGATGATAAAGCCCTTATCAAAGCTGCGCTCGCTTTCGCTGATTTGCCGAATTTCAATCCGATGCCCGAATTGATCACGCAATTGCAGCAAGCGCGGACAGTGCGCGGCTAGAAAATCCGCGCTATGTAGCAATATTTTTAGCTGGCTGGATGGTGCTTGTGTAAAAAATGACCATAAAGCGTCATGACATGCTTTGCTGTTTAGAGCACTCTCGGCAAAGTTGTTTTCACATAATAGTAATTCACGCTGTGCCAATTCTAGCGTTGCTTGAAATGCCATTTGATAGTTTTGCTTGCGATCAAATGGCTTTACGCTTGTTGTTGGATTAATCAGCGGATTTTGGAACGATTGGAATAAGGTAGCCATATTCATAATATGTAAATAAGGTTTCTAACAGGCTGTCGTCGTATTCACCAGCATCGAGTTGTCGTCGATTGGCCAGTTCGTGCAAAGCAGCAAACGTGTCCGGCTCGGTCTCAATTACTTCTCCGTTGATGTAAATGCAGTCATCGCTATAAAGCATTTGGCTTTTTAGATCGAGCATGATGCCATGCGCACATACTGTGGCGGCAAACTCATCGTAACCGAGTAATTCTTCTGTCTGATCGAAAAATACGTGCGGCTTGGGTTCGGAGAAATATCGGCCAATAAAATCGGTAATGGTTTTTTCGTTCCAAGTCACTTTTTTGAGCATATCACCGATGCGGGTGGCAAATTGTTGATCAATTTGCGCCGGTGTGTTGGTGACGGTCGCGTCGGGATCGGCGTAGATGCCGTCAAGGCAGAGCTCATCTTGTAAATACTCTAGGAATTTACTCGCGATTTCTTGTGTTTTAGGGGCGCGAAAACCGATGGAGTAGGTCATGCCGGGCTCAAGGGCTACGCCATAATGGGCGTATTTCGGTGGCAGATACAGCATGTCGCCATGCTCTAGCACCCATTCTTGCTCAGGGTTAAAATCCTTTAACACTCGAATTGGTGCATCTTCAATAAAGCCACTGGCGTCGTCACTGGAAATTTGCCAGCGTTTTTGCCCGCCCACTTGCAATAAAAATACATCGTATGAATCGTAGTGTGGGCCAACCGTGCCGCCAGGCGGTGCGTAGGAAATCATTAAATCATCAAGGCGGGTATAGGGTAGGAAATTAAACCGATAGAGTAGATCGGAAATATGCGGAACTAAATGGTTTACATTCTGCACCAAGATAGTCCAGTCAGTTTCGCCGAGTCGTTTGAGTCTAGCGCTCGAAAATGGGCCGTTTTCGAGCTTCCAGCTTTGATTTTTATATTCAATTAGTCTTGATTCAACGTCGTCGCGTGCGGCTAGCTCGGCCAAGCGGACAAAATCGATTAGCTCAGGAAAGTCGGTCCACGCTTGCCGAATGAGTAGCGGTTTTTTTTGCCAGTAGTCACGTAAAAATTCTTCGGGGGAAATATTGCCTAATAGTGTTTTACGCATGGCTTATGACTATAACGAAAAAAAAGATAACTAATTATCGCACCGACTGGAGACTTTATGCTTAATTCTGGCGATCTCGCACCACAATTTGCCTTGCCGGATGCGAAAATGGAGCTGGTTCAGCTCGCTGATTTTTTAAATAAAAAAATTGTGGTGTTGTATTTTTTTAATGGCGACAAGACGCCGGGTGGTATTTTAGAAGCAATTGAATTTTCTGATCGTGTTGAAGCATTTGCGAAATATGGCGCTGTTATCCTTGGTGTGAGTATGGATGACTGTATGGCGCATGAGTCATTTTCGGATGAACATGGCTTAGAGTTTGATTTGCTCTCAGATACAGAGGGTGAAGTCAGTGCTTTGTATCATGCTCTGCATCAATGGGAAGCCAAGGGCGTGGTAAGATACGGTATAGACCGCTCGACGTTTGTGATTGATCAGTCGGGCGTTATTCGTCATGCTTTCTACCACGTGACGCCAAAAGGGCACGCGGCTGAAATATTAGACCTTGTTAAACAGCTAGGATAAACACGATGCAAATTGCAAAAAATTCCGCAGTAACGATTAACTATGAAATGTACAACGCTGAAGGTGTACAAATCGACAAAACCGAAGAGCCAATTGCTTACCTGCACGGTGGTTATGACAATATTCTGCCTTTGGTTGAGGAAGCTTTGCATGGCAAATCGGTTGGCGACACCGTTGAAGTAACAATGTCACCAGAAGATGCGTTTGGCGAGTTCGAGCCAGAATTGGTGCGTGATGAAGACAAAGACGTTTTTCCGCCAGAAGTTGAAGTGGGTATGATGTTTGAAGCGGATGATCCTGTTTCTGGTGATGTGATTTTATTCCGTGTTACTGATGTGACTGATGGTACTGTGACCGTTGATGGTAATCATCCGTTTGCTGGTATGACAATTCGTTTCGTTGCTTCTGTGGTTGATGTTCGTGAAGCCAGTAGCGAAGAGTTAGCGCATGGCCACGTTCATGGTGCACATGGTCATCACCACTAAAATTTAGTCTTTTATCGGTGATTGAAAGGCGGCTGAGGCCGTCTTTTATTTTGCTATTCCTTGATGTGCGGCAATCTATGACGGTTGTTGCAAACTTGCAACTGCCTGTCATTGGATTGCAATTGAATTCAGCCCAGTAAATTCTAAGTTACGGTGGCTTTCTGATTTATTTTTGACCGTTTATCTACTATCACATCCCGCGCCAGTTGCACCAGTTACCCTCTTTACACTAGTATTTGTGTCTATAAGCAAGAAGCGACACAAGATGTAGTGTTTCTTCACAAATAACCCACAAATTTATCCACAAGCTAGAGTAGGTCGCTTATAAACGATCTGACTTGAGGCACTACTGGTGAACGAATGACTGATACCACGCTACAACACAGCATTACCCATGATGCGGCTGCCTACGCCAACTACAAAATTATCCGCCGGAATGGTTCGGTGGTGCCGTTTGAACCATCGAAAATTTCGGTGGCATTGACCAAGGCATTTATTGCCGTGCAAGGTAGTCATGCAGCGTCCAGCGCCGCGGTGCGCGATCAGGTGCACTTGCTCACCGATGCTGCAGTATCAGCCTTGATGCGCCGTAAGCCTGAAGGTGGCGCAATTCATATTGAAGACATTCAAGACCAAGTTGAGTTGGCTTTGATGCGCTCAGGTGAGCATGATGTGGCGCGTGCTTATGTGTTGTATCGGAATGAGCGTCAGCGTGAACGTGCTGCAGCAGCCGCTGCTCGTCACGAGAACGAAGCTGAGCAGCATGATATTCATGTTGTATTTGAAGACGGCAGCAAGCGCCCACTCGATTTAGGTAAAGTCAAGGCGTTGATTGCATCGGCCTGCACTGGGCTCGAACAATACACTGACCAAAATGTGATTTTGGCTGAAATGCTAAAAAACGTGTACGACGGCGTTTCTGCCGATGAGTTACGTAAATCTGCGGTCTTGGCTGCACGTACCTTCCTCGAAAATGACCCTGCTTATGGCTTAGTGACGGCGCGCTTGTTGCTGAACACCATTCGTCGTGAAGTATTAGGTGCAGAAACTAGTCACGAAGAAATGGCAGAAACCTACGCCACTTACTTCCCTCGTTTTATCAAAAAAGGGATTGAGGCAGAGTTGCTCGATGAAAAGTTAGGTCAGTTTGATTTGGCGAAACTGGCCGCCGCACTTGATCATAATCGTGATTACCAATTTGGTTATTTGGGTTTGCAAACCCTTTACGATCGTTACTTCTTGCATATCAATGAACAACGTATCGAATTGCCACAGGTGTTCTTTATGCGGGTGGCGATGGGCTTAGCACTCAATGAAGTGCAACGTGAAGAACGTGCTATCGAATTTTATAATGTGTTGTCGAGCTTTGATTTTATGTCGTCAACGCCAACGCTATTTAATTCAGGTACGCGCCATAGCCAAATGTCGAGCTGCTATTTGACGACAGTGCCGGATGACTTGGATGGCATTTTTGAAGCGTTGAAAGAAAACGCGCTCTTGTCGAAATTTGCCGGTGGTTTAGGTAATGACTGGACTTCAGTGCGTGCGATGAATAGCCACATTAAAGGCACCAATGGTAAATCACAAGGCGTAGTGCCGTTCCTGAAAGTGGTTAATGACACTGCGGTGGCAGTAAACCAAGGTGGTAAACGCAAAGGCGCGGTCTGCGCTTACCTAGAAACTTGGCATGCGGACATCGAAGAATTCCTCGAATTGCGTAAAAATACCGGTGACGACCGTCGCCGTACGCATGATATGAATTCAGCCAATTGGATTCCGGACTTGTTTATGAAACGTGTGATGGAAGGCGCCGATTGGACTTTGTTTAGTCCGTCCGAAGTGCCTGATTTGCACGATAAAGTGGGTAAAGCCTTTGAAGCTGCGTATACCGCTTACGAAGCGAAAGCCGCACGCGGTGAAATGCGCGTTGCGAAAACCATTCCAGCATTAAGCCTATGGCGCAAAATGTTGACGATGCTGTTCGAAACCGGCCATCCATGGATTACCTTTAAAGACCCATGCAATATCCGTAGCCCGCAACAACATGTTGGCGTGGTTCATTCGTCGAACTTGTGTACTGAAATTACGCTCAATACTAACGAAGAAGAAATTGCGGTTTGTAATTTGGGTTCGATCAATTTGTACAACCATTTGAAAAATGGTGAGTTGGATGCTGAAAAACTATCGCGCACAGTCAAAGTGGCGATGCGCATGCTCGACAATGTGATCGACATTAACTTCTACCCAGTTCGTAAAGCGCGCAATTCCAACTTGAAACACCGTCCGGTCGGTCTGGGTATTATGGGCTTCCAAGACTGCTTGCATGCCTTACGTATTCCATATGCATCGGAAGGTGCGGTTGAGTTTGCTGATGTCTCAATGGAAACTGTGGCCTATCACGCTTACTGGGCATCGACTGAGTTGGCGCAAGAGCGCGGTATTTACGCTTCTTATAAAGGTAGCTTGTGGGATAGGGGCATTTTGCCGCAAGATTCATTGCGTTTACTAGAAGAAGAGCGTGGCGGCTACCTTGAAGTGGATCGCAGCTCGCGTCTGGATTGGACGATGTTGCGTGATCGAATCGCAGCCTACGGTATGCGTAACTCGAACTGCTTGGCGATTGCGCCAACGGCCACGATTTCTAACATTGTTGGCGTCGATGCGTGCATTGAGCCGACTTACCAAAACTTGTTCGTTAAATCGAATTTGTCGGGCGAATTTACCGTCATCAATGAACACTTAGTGCGTGACTTGAAAGCGCGCGGCCTGTGGGACGAAGTGATGGTGTCGGATCTGAAATACTTCGACGGCTCCGTGGCGCAAATCGATCGTATTCCGCAAGACCTGCGTGATCTGTATGCGACAGCGTTCGAGATGGATCCGAAATGGTTGGTGGAAGCCGCTAGCCGTCGTCAAAAATGGATCGACCAAGCGCAATCGCTCAATATCTATATGGCCGGAGCATCGGGCAAGAAATTGGACGAGTTGTACAAGCACGCTTGGTTGCGCGGCCTGAAAACTACCTACTACCTGCGTACTCTGGCCGCGACTGCCGCTGAGAAATCAACGGGTCGTGGTGGTGAGTTGAACGCGGTGCCAGTGGATGGCGGTTTTGCAGCTGCGGCAGCGCAAGCGGCGATTGCTGCTGCGGCGGCTGTCGATAGCACGCCAGCAACCGACGCGAAGTTCTGCTCGATTGACAATCCAGACTGCGAGGCTTGCCAGTAATCAGTGATGTGCCTGCGGCACCTGCGTTTAGGTGCCGCTCCCGCGGCGGGGGTACTTTCTTTGCGTCGCCAAAGAAAGTACCAAAGAAAGGCGACCCGAGGCGCACATCGGTCCCCGATGCCCTCGCGTGGCGTGAGCCAAACGATAAGGCTGTTTGTCTCCCTTCGTGCTCGGTGTGCTTGGACGGGGGTTTTTATTAATAAGCTCTTGATGGCAATACATCTATTTGTGTTGCTATCGTTGGGCTGCACGGGATCCTTTGTGTCAAGCCGAGAGAGGAACAAGCGGGGCGGGGTTTTTGCGATCAATGTTTGAGGCCGTAGGCCGAGTTTTGATCGCAACCGCCTCGATTGTCCGCAGCGAGGGTATCCGGCGTAGCCGGACGCAGATACAGGGTCGCTTTTCTTTGCTTACTTTCTTTGGCGAAGCAAAGAAAGTAAGTGCCGCGCGGCATTAGCGCCTGCAATGGCAATAAGAGCATAACAATTTAGAAATGAAGTGATATATATCGCAGGGGTATTTGAATATAGGCATTATTAAATAACTGCTGCATTGATATACTCTAAGCATCGCTCTGCGGTGCCGATATTAAAACCCATTGAAAACAGTGCGTTTTAATATCGGTGATCCCGATTTTCAATTGATGCAAAAGCCGCCTAGTAAGGCACTTTGTCGCAGACAGTACAAGTAGTACGGCCAGACGAAGTAACGCAGCTAGGTGAATTTTGCTTTAACAAATAGGAATGATTGTGACCCAACAACCGCTCGACTTACTGATCACCCGCTTACCAAAAGCAGAACTCCATTTGCACATCGAAGGCTCACTCGAGCCGGAAATGATGTTTGCGCTCGCTGCGCGTAATGGTGTGGCGCTGCCGTATGCGGATGTCGATGCGGTGCGCGCGGCGTATCAGTTTGATAGCTTGCAATCATTTTTAGATTTGTATTATGCCGGTGCGTCGGTGTTGATTACCGAGCAAGATTTTTACGATCTGACTTGGGCGTATTTATTGCGCGCTAAAGCGGACAATATCGTTCATACCGAGATCTTTTACGATCCACAAACGCATACCGCACGCGGGATTGATTTTGCGGTGCCGTTGGCGGGGATTCATCGCGCTTTGGCTGATGGGCATCAGCAATTGGGTATCTCTAGCAAATTGATTATGTGCTTCTTGCGCCATTTATCCGAAGCAGATGGTTTCGCTACGCTAGAGCAAGCGATGCCGTACTTGGCGCAGATTGATGGTGTAGGGTTGGATTCCAGTGAATTCGGTCATCCGCCGAGCAAATTTGCGCGCCTCTTTGCGCGCTGTGCTGAACTCGGTTTGCCAGCCGTGGCGCACGCGGGTGAAGAAGGCCCTGCGAGCTATATCTGGGAAGCACTGGATTTACTCAAGTCCAAGCGTATCGATCACGGTGTGCGTTGTACTGAAGATCCTCAATTGGTACAGCGTTTGGCGGCCGAGCGGATGCCGTTGACGGTATGCCCATTATCGAATTTGAAGTTGTGCGTGGTGAAAGATTTACGTGATCACAATCTTCGTGAATTACTCAACGCTGGTCTGTGCGCGATGGTTAATTCCGATGATCCGGCGTACTTTGGTGGTTATCTCAATACCAATCTACTGGCCTGTCGCGCGGCGCTGGATTTGACGGAAGCAGAGATTGTGCAATTGATTTTGAATAGCTTTGAAGCCAGTTGGCTCAGCGCGGAGCAAAAAACACACTGGCAGGCTGAAGTTGAGCGAGTAGTGAGCACTGCAAGGAGCTAATCATGTGGAGAAGCCTGGTTCTGGTTTTGTGTTTGGTGATCGCAGGCTGTGCTAGCATGCGCCCCCCGGTGGAAAATGGGCGTTTAACGCCGCCACCGGGTCAGGGGATTGCGATTATTGCGCTGACCGCACAATCGTTTAGCGACGATACGGCTGATTTGGCCTTGCATATCAGTGGTCCAGCGGGCAGAACTTCATCGTTTATGCGCCTGTCGACTGACTTTATTCGTGCCCCAGGTATTACGCACAATTCAACTGGCCGACTCTTGGTTTTACCGTTGCCAGCGGGGCAATACATGATCACCAATGCAACGGGCTCATGGCGGCGGGATAGCTCGAGTTCATTGTTCATGCGCGAGTTTATCAATGTTGAAATTCAGCAGCCTTTTCACTTGGCCGCTGATGAAGTGGTTTATTTAGGCCAAGTGCATGTGAATATGAATTTCCGCTCTGATGCCGTGTTTAGCCAAAACATCGAGCGTGATTTTTTTGATTTAAAAGCGCGCAGTGGCGTAACTGATGTGAGCAATATCGTTATTCGGCCGCTCAATGCAGCCACTGTGAGATAAAGAAACAAAGCGGGTTGAATGTATCGCCGTCTTGTGAATGAAAAAAGGAATTAAAAGATGTGGAAAAGCCTCGTGCTTGGATTGAGTTTAGTTGTTGCGGGTTGCGCCAGTACGCCTGCGCCAGTAGTGGTGGAGCAAGGGCGCCTTAGCCCGCCAGCGGGGCAGGGCATCGCGATTATCGCGCTCACGGCTCAGTCGTTTAATGAGCGATCAGCCGAGCTTGCTTTGCACATCGATGGCCCCGCAGGGAAAATCAGCGAGCAAATCGCTCTGGGTACCGATTTGATTCGTGCGCCGAGCGATCCTAATTACTTAAATACTCGCCGCTTGTCGTTTTCGTTTCGACCTTTAGGCGTGCAAGTGGGCAATACCCAGAATGTTCGTGGTCGCGTGTTGGTGCTGCCGCTGCCAGCGGGTGATTATATGGTGAGCAATGCCACTGGCTCATGGCTACGCGAAGGTATTCAGTCGTCCAATTTGGAAACCGTGAACGTTGCGATTCAGCAGCCGTTTCACCTTGCCGCAGGCGAAGTAGTTTATCTGGGCCAAGTCCACGTGAATATGAGTCTTCGTTCGGTGGTGGAATTAAGCCAAAACCTAGAACGAGATTTTTTTGATTTAGAGACCCGTCGAGGCGTCACCGATTTTAGCAATATCATCATGCGGCCGTTCAATGCAGCCACGACTGTTCAATAGCAATACGATAGTTTAATAGAAAGGAAACACCATGCTTAGTTTCGATGAAGACATCATCACCCGCCCAGCCGCAGCCCCGCAAGGCACGAGCGCGGTGAGCGCCGCAACGACTGCCAAACGCATCAGCGCCGACGACAAGCGCGTCATCAACGGCACTACCGACGTCAATCAACTGGTGCCATTCAAACACAAATGGGCTTGGGAAAAATACCTTGCTCAGTGTGCCAACCACTGGATGCCGCAAGAAGTGAATATGCAGCGCGACATCGAGCAATGGAAAACTGGCCAGCTCACCGAAGACGAAATGCGGATTGTAAAACGCAATCTGGGCTTTTTTGTTACCGCCGACTCGCTCGCTGCCAATAACATCGTGCTCGGTACTTACCGCCAAATCACCTCGCCAGAATGCCGCCAATTCTTGCTGCGCCAAGCGTTTGACGAAGCGATTCACACCCACGCTTATCAATACATCGTTGAATCGCTCGGTCTGGACGAAGGCGAAGTATTTAACGCCTACAACGAAATCAAATCGATCCGCGATAAAGATCAATTCTTGATGCCGTTTATCGACGTATTGACCGACCCCGCCTTCAAAACCGGCACGCTCGAAACCGACCAAGCCTTGTTGCGCTCGATCATCGTGTTTGCCTGCATTATGGAAGGCTTGTTCTTCTACGTCGGCTTTGTACAAATCTTGGCGCTAGGCCGTCAAAACAAAATGACCGGCGCGGCTGAGCAATATCAATACATCCTGCGCGATGAATCGATGCACTGCAATTTCGGTATCGATTTGATCAATTCGATCAAAATGGAAAACCCACAATTGTGGACCGAAGCCTTCAAAACCGAAATCACCGATTTATTCCGCAAAGCGGTTGAGTTGGAATACGCCTACGCCGAAGACACCATGCCACGTGGGGTATTGGGCCTGAATGCGGCGCAATTTAAAGAGTATCTGCGTTTCATCGCCAATCGTCGGATGCAGCAAATTGGTTTGAATGAATTATTCCCCGGCGTCACCAATCCATTCCCGTGGATGAGTGAAATGATTGATTTGAAGAAAGAGAAAAACTTCTTTGAAACACGCGTGACGGAATATCAAACGGGTGGGGCATTGAGCTGGGATTAATATGAACAAGGCCGGCAGTGTGTCGGCCTTGTTCATTTAAAATCAATTAATCGCATCAGAATTGCTCGAAAGTGAGATCAAATGGATTTTGAACCGAATGAGTTTAAGGAATTTGTTCAGTTAGGTATTGATGTTACGGTTGATTTCTATCCAAGTCTTATTGCCCTTGGATTTACATTTAAACGACTTAGTTTTAACAATATTCCAGATGACAGTTGCTTGAACTGGCAAGGAGTGATTAAGAGAGCCAAGGGTGCTCGTGACGTTGCTGCATATGGAGTGTTTCACCCTGCAAATGTTAAGGCGGTTTATGCGTTCCAAGTTGCTTATAAAAACGAAGCAGTTTTGCTGTCTCACGTAGAGAGGTTTGAAAACTGTCCGTTGGAAGCTAAATGCTTGTTGGGTGCAAATTTTGCGCTTGCGGTCACTAAAACTACACATTCACTTATACAAAATGTTTCTGAAGCATCCATATCTATAGGAGTTAAAGATCCCTTGCCTGAGTTACATGCGATGTACTTAAAATTTGGGCAAGATGCATACTTTGACGCAGACAGTAACACTATTTTTTATCGTGGAGGTTTGTAACGATTGTCGGGAATAATCCCGTCTGATTGTGAAACAGATTGCCTGAATATCGATGGATTGGTATATTTAGGCAAGGACGATTTGGATATGTATGTTTAAGTAACAAATCGTCTAATGCTACGTAAAATCCTGCGTAGCCTTTTTTGCGACTAAAGTGAGAGTTTTGATGAAAGCATCTGATAAAGTAAAGGCGGCGTCGTCTCGGCTCGCAATGGCTAAATCTATTGCAATATCTAATTCATTTCGGGCTGATGTCGCAAGTAGTTTAAAGAGGATGGCTGATGTTGCTACGCCTCTTGGTGGTCAAGGCCGGGTATTTGCTGGTTCACTTAAAGATTTCAAATAATATAAATCGCAGCAAGTTGGGCTAAGCTTGCGCTGCCCAACGTTTACTGCGATGAACAAACCGCCGGATTGATTCTGGCGGTTTTGTTTTATGCGGCTGCGCCGCGTCGATTTTGGGGCGGGGGCTGCCCGCGGCAGGTTCATTTCTTTTGCTTCTCCAAAAGAAACGAACCAAAGAAAACGAGCCCCGGGCGCGCATCGGTCCCCGATGCCCTCGATTGTCGCGAGCCAAACGATAAAACTGTTCGTCTCGCTCCGCACTCGGTGCGCTT
This sequence comes from Deefgea chitinilytica, assembly GCF_016881405.1. Classification (GTDB taxonomy): domain Bacteria; phylum Pseudomonadota; class Gammaproteobacteria; order Burkholderiales; family Chitinibacteraceae; genus Deefgea; species Deefgea chitinilytica. The sequence goes on along the minus strand of NZ_WOFE01000002.1, from coordinate 17,185 downwards.
AGACGGGATGGAAAACCATGATTCCACCAATGGTGTGCTTGGTTTCTGGCTGGTGCTGACATTACATTGTCGCTTGATTCCGGCCTGCACCGGAATGACAAGTTTATTGGTAAAGGTGTAGATGTATTTAATCGTAGCCAATGAATAGCAGTGCCCAGAAGGCAATACATCGACTTAATTTCAAACCTCGTTGAGCTACGCAAGATCCCTTGTATCAAGCCGAGCGAGGAACAAGCGGGGCGGGGTTTTTGTGGTCAATGTTTGAGGCCGCAGGCCGAGTTTTGACCGCAACCGCCTCGATTGTCCGCAGCGAGGGAACGGGCGTAGCCCGCGCAGATACTAGGGTCGCCTTTAGCTTCGCAGAAACTGCGCCTTCGGCTTGTTTTCTTTGGCCTACTTTTCTTTGGCGAAGCAAAGATAAGGTGGGTGCCGCGCGGCATCAGCGCGACTCACATTGAGAGAACTCGGACGCAATCGGTATCCCACCCCAACAAACCCATAGCCCAATCGCCCACGATTGGATAAAATCGCCCGCCTTAAATTACTGAAATATCGAGACATTCATGCGCGCACTACGTTGGCTCATCGGCCGCCTTATCCTGATTTTAAACGCCGTATTTGCGCCGAAAAAAGCACAGCATTCGGCGGAGCGCCAAGCTTGGTTGGATCAACAAACCCGCACGATCACCCTCTACCAATACGAAGCCTGCCCTTTTTGCGTCAAAGTGCGCCGTGCTCTGCGCCGGCAAGGCCTGAACATCAAAATCATCGATGCCAAACAAGCCGAGCATAAAGCGGTGCTGGCCGAGCAGGGTGGTAAAGTGCAAGTGCCGTGTTTACGCATCGAAGATAACAACGAAGTGCAATGGATGTATGAATCGAGCAGTATTATTCAGTATTTGGAACAACGCTTTGCCTAAGGCAACCATCGGCGGCGCAATCTGACAACGGCACCGTCATCGCTCAACACCGCCAGATGAATGCTGGCGGTTTTTTTTGGGTTGCGCGCGATGCATCGTACGTTTTTTAAATAGCTGCCGTTTTTTGATCGTATCGACTTGCGCTCGGCTGCTTGTTTTGTAAGGGGCTTGGATGCGTTATTGCCACACAGTAAAGCAGGTGTGATGTAGCAAATGCGCTTTTAAAAGCCTGTCTCGTAATTGCTTTGTGACTTTTGTTACAAATTGCTGACTTAATTCTGATGTTTTGTTGCCATTTTGAGGCGTTCTAACTCAGAATTGACGGCTCTTAATACATAGACATATAAAAGGGTGATGACTGAGATGAAAAAAACGCTACTTGCTTTGGCTTTGTGTGCTTCTGCTGGCGCTTCAAATGCAGCATTTACAACGGTTTATAGTGATGTAACAAGCCACTGGAGTGATAACTCGTTTGTATTGGAATTGAATAATTTACCAACAACGGGTTTAGTCAATCTTGGTTTTGATTTAAATATTATTGGTTCGTGGGATGGCAACAATGGTTGGGGGCCTGATCGTTTTAATGTGAAAGTAAATGATAGTCTCGTATTCTCAGAGGTCTTTGATCATTTTGGTGCTGATACTAGCTTTCACCCTGTTGCAGGTAGTGTGATTCAGCAAGGATCAGGATGGGGAACCAGTATTTACAATATGAGTATACAGCCAACATTCCAAAATTTATTGGTGACGGGTGGCAAGCTGAAAGTTGAATGGTTCGCTAACGGCCCAATTTGGCAAGGTGGTTCTGATGAATCATTTGCGGTTAGTAATATTTCAGTTGCCGTTGCGCCTGTTCCAGAGCCAGAAACATATGCATTGATGGGGCTTGGTTTAGTGGGCTTGTTGGCCGCTCGCCGTCGTAAGCATAAATAATTCCTAGCGCATCGATTCGATAGTGAGCCCAGCAGCGATGTTGGGCTTTTTTTTGACGATTGAAAGTGCGAATACCTTGATTGGTTTGCCTCCATCATGAAGTTTGAAATTCTAACTGGTGCATTTCTTTGTTCGGCCTCTTTACTCGCGCTGCTGGGCACATCGCGCTGGGTGTTTTTGCCGCTATTGGCGATGTCCTTTGCTTGCGCGGCAGTGGTGGGCTGGGTGACTTGGGTAGTGCTGTTGCCGCTGACTTTACTGCTTTGCGCGGCGATGTTGCTGCGGCAAACGCAGCAGCGCTGGATTGTGGTGGGGCAAGGGGTGGTGTTGCTCACTTGTATTGGTTTGGCGCTGCATGCGTTTGCAGGATTTAATAATCCGGCGTTGATTACACCACAAGTCTTGTCGCCGGGTGCGGTGCCGTGGTCTTGGTATTTCAATTTAGATAAAGCGCTGATTGGCTTGGCGCTGTTGGCGATTTGGCCGAGCATGGCGCAGCGCCCGCCGTGGTTTGACGTTGGGCGCAGTTTCGCTTGGGGGCTCTTGGCTGCGCTGGCCTTGGTGTTGCCGTTGGCTCTGCTGCTGGGCGTGATTGCTTGGGCGCCAAAATGGCCAGCGTGGGGCTGGCTATGGCTAGCCAATAATGTGCTGGTGGTAGCGATGGCGGAGGAGGTGTTCTTTCGCGGCTATTTGCAAACGCAGCTGGCAGCACGTTGGTCTGCGCTGCCGTATGGGGCGACGCTGGCTTGTGTGCTGGTTGCCAGCTTATTTGGTTTGGCACACGCGGCGGGTGGTTGGCAATGGGTATTGCTCGCTACGCTATCCGGATTAATCTATGGCACCGTATACCGCTATGGTGGATTGCTGGCGGCGATTGCCGTGCATGCGGGGCTGAATCTGGTGCACTTTGCTGGGTGGAGTTATCCGATGTTGGCTAGGCATTAATCTGAATTCATCAGCGGCCTAGCTTGCCGTTCAGGTCAACGGCGGTAGCAATTTGCTGATTGCGCCGCGCAGGGTTGCTGTGCTGCTCGCCCCGATACTGGTGCGGCTTGGTCGTGCACAATTCTGGCTGTGCCTATTCGCTCACTTTGGCAAATCGTGCTTGCTCGATCCCATCAACGTCCACGTTCTCAACGAACATCGCATACGGTCGTACCCACAGCGCACCTTCGCCGTACAGTGGCCGATACACTACCATCCATTCGGTCGTTTCACTGTGGCGCGCCAAGTCGATCACTTGGTAGCGATTGCCTTTGTAATGCTGATATTCGCCAAGGGCGAGTGGCGGACGAGGGGTCATGGGTATTGCTCTCTAATGATTATTTATTAATGGTTTCAAGCATATACATGCTTAATTATGTACTTGCTGATCATAAAACGCGACTTTCGACTCACAGCAGCCGCTCATTGAAAAGTAGGTACGATTAGCGCAGCGTAATCGTACGCAAACTGTTCCTCCGATTACGCTGCGCTAATCGGAGCTACGATGCTAAATCGATCACGTGGTAGCGATTGCCTTTGTAATGCTGATATTCGCCAAGGGCGATTGGTGGGCGTGGGGTCATGGGTATTGCTCTCTAGTCTTTCTTTTTCAATGGCTTGGTGGTTATACGTAAATATAAATAATTATAAGTCTTCACTTTCAAAAAAGTCGTTATCAAGAACTTTAACTTCGTAATAGCTTTTGACTTGAACGCCAATATTATATTTGTGCATGAGTTCAACAAGCTTTGCGCCGTTCACAAGAATAATTGTATGGTGTGCATCTCTTGCTTTTTTTTGAGCGTTTTCATCAAAATCGGAGGTTGTTACAAAAATGCCTTTGCTTGTGTCGCCACTCATCGCACCGATAAAATTGCGAATGTCTGGTTCTCTAACTTTATTTTCTGCGTAGCGTTTTGCTTGTATGTAGATTTTTTCTAGACCTAGCTGGTCTTCATTAATAATACCGTCAATTCCGCCATCTCTTGATTTTGATGTCTCTATAAAGTCGCCGTATCCCATTTTCTTTAACAGAATTAAAATTATTTTCTCAAAAGAATATGGATCTACGGTTTTAAGTTTTTCTAGTAGTTCGTTTTTGACACTGAGTTCGATTTGTTCAATGCCGCTATCTATTAAGTCTTGCGGGCTAGAGGTGCTAATCACGCTTGTTGGTGAATTGACTGATTTTTCCGGCTCGTAGAACGTAATCACATTAGAGTGTACTTGCTCTAATGAAAGATTTTCTGCTTTTGCTTCTTTTCCTTTTGCGGTGATTTGAACATGGCCTCTTTGTGGGTAATGAACTAATCCGCCTTTTTTTAGGTAGGATTTTCCCCACGCAATTCGATTTTCTAGTAAACGCTCTCCACTTTTCGTTACTTCTGAAAGTAGATCGTCTGGTAAATGTGAATAAAATCGTTCTTCAACTTTCTTAATTAGTTCACGACCTGTGATGATTTCGCCATCGCTTAAAACTTCAAGAATGGGGATAAATGTTTCATTGAATTTTGGTAAATCCATCGCAAGCCTCGGTTGTTGTTTTATGAAAAAATTCAGCCACCGCAAGGGTGGCTGAATTGTGTAAGATTTAACTTTTAAAGCTTGCCTTCCAGCCAACTCGCTGCCTCCTGCATTGCTTCTGGCAACTTAGCAGGCTCAGTGCCACCCGCCTGCGCTAGATCCGGACGGCCGCCGCCTTTGCCGCCTACGATTTGCGCGGCGACGTTAACGAGTTCACCGGCTTTGACTTTGCTGGTCAAATCAGATGAAACGCGGGCGATCAGGCTGACTTTGCCTTCCGATACACAAGCGAGTAGCGCGATGCCGCTCTCGAGTCGATCCATCAGCTTATTACTCATCTCGCGCAAGGTGGCGGCATCGACGTCTTCTACGATGCTGCCAATGCAACGCACGCCGTTGATGGTGCGCATGCCCACGCTGAGTAGTTGGTCGAGTTGGGCAAATGCCATTTGACCTTTGAGCGCGCTGACTTCTTTTTGCGCGGCTTTCAGCTCAAGCTGCAGTTTTTCCAATTTACCCAGCAATTCGCCCGGATGCGCGCCAACGATAGACGTTGCGGTTTTGAGTTCAGCATCTTGCGCTTGCATTGCAGCGAGTGCGGCTGTGCCAGTGATGGCTTCAATCCGGCGAACACCAGCGGCAATACCGCCTTCGGCGACGATTTTGAATAAGCCAATATCGCCAGTGCGCGTCACGTGTGTACCGCCGCACAATTCAGTGGAGAAGTCGCCCATTTTCAATACGCGCACTTCGTCGCCGTATTTCTCGCCGAACAAGGCCATTGCGCCGAATTTGATTGCGTCGTCGTAGCTCATTAAGCGAACTTGGGCTTCTTCGTTGGCCATGATGACGTGATTGACCAAGCTTTCGATCTTGGCGATTTCTTCTGCGGTAACTGCTTTCGGGTGCGAGAAGTCAAAGCGGGTGCGCTCAGCATTGACCAAAGAGCCTTTTTGCTCAACGTGCGTACCGAGTACTTCGCGTAGCGCGGCGTGCAATAAATGCGTGGCCGAGTGATTGCGCTGGCTAGCTTGGCGTTTGGCGATGTCGATGCTGGCGGTGACTTCATCGCCCACTTTCAACGTGCCGCTGATGATTTGGCCTTGATGACCAAATACATCGGCTTTCACTTTTTGTGTGTCGGTCACATTAAATACGCCAGGGCCAGCAATCACGCCTACGTCGCCCGCTTGGCCACCTGATTCAGCGTAAAATGGCGTGTGATCAAGTACAACTACGCCTTCGTCGCCATTTTCAAGCGTTTGCACTGGCTCACTGCCTTTGTATAGTGCCAATACTTTGGCCGAACGGCTCGCCTCGGTGTAACCGTGGAAGCATGATGCCTCGCCTTCGTACGCTAAACCCGCGGTCATTTTGAACGTGCCAGCGGCTTTCGATTGCTTGCGTTGAACTTCAAGCGCGGCTTCAAAGCCCGCGATATCGACGGTGACATTGCGCTCGCGGCATACGTCGGCGGTCAAATCAATTGGGAAGCCGTAGGTGTCAGACAATTTGAATGCGACATCGCCATCAAGCACTTGCTTGCCGCCAGCCAATACGGTGTCGAGCAAGGCCATGCCGTTTTCGAGCGTGCGACCGAAGATTTCTTCTTCGTTTTTGAGCGCTTCAACAATGTGGTCTTGGCGTTGGCGCAATTCTGGGTAGGCATCGCCCATGATTTCAGCGAGCGGTGCAACCAGCTTGTGGAAGAAATAACCTTTTTGACCGAGCTTGTAACCATGACGTACCGCGCGGCGGATAATGCGGCGCAATACATAACCACGACCATCATTGGAGGGTAAGGCACCATCAGCGACTAAGAAAGCGCAAGAGCGAATATGGTCGGCGATGACTCGTAATGACGGTGAATCAGCATCAGTTGCGCCGGTTTCGCGTTGCGCGGCTTTGAGCAAATGTTGGAATAAATCGATTTCGTAATTGGCGTGTACGCCTTGCATCACGGCAGAAATCCGCTCCAAGCCCATGCCGGTATCGACCGATGGTTTTGGCAGTGGATGCAAGACACCGGCTTCGTCACGGTTGAATTGCATAAAGACGTTGTTCCAGATCTCAATGAAACGGTCGCCGTCTTCTTCTGGCGATCCCGGAGGGCCACCCCAGTGGTGTGCGCCGTGATCGTAAAAAATTTCAGTACATGGGCCGCATGGGCCAGTATCGCCCATTTGCCAGAAGTTATCGGATGCGCCAGGGCCTTTGTTGTCGCCGATACGAACGATTTTATCGGCGGGAACGCCGATTTCTTGGTGCCAAATATCGTAGGCTTCGTCATCCGTGGCATACACGGTGACCATCAGTTTTTCTTTTGGAATCGCCAGCCATTCTGGGCCAGTTAAAAATTCCCATGCGTAGAAAATCGCGTCGCGTTTAAAGTAATCGCCAAACGAGAAGTTACCGAGCATTTCAAAAAAAGTGTGGTGGCGGGCGGTGTAGCCAACATTTTCGAGGTCGTTGTGTTTACCGCCAGCGCGTACGCATTTTTGGCTGGATGTCGCGCGTGTGTATGAGCGTTTGTCAAAACCTAAAAATACGTCTTTAAATTGGTTCATCCCGGCATTGGTGAACAAAATGGTCGGGTCATTCAAAGGAATCAAGCTGGAAGACGCCACAATTTGGTGGCCTTTACTGGCGAAAAAGTCCAAGAACTTTTGGCGAATCTGTGCTGATGTCATGGTTGCCTGAGAGTTAGAAGCAAAACGCCGATTTTACGGGAAAAGTGCCGTACTCGGTAGTCATGTCCGCATGTGCTGATATTTCTTTGTTTTTTGGTGGCAATCGCAGCACTTTCGATGCTTCGAGACTGGGGGCTCTGATTGTTTGGCAATCAGCTCGCGGCTTGTTTGAAAGATAATTTCAGCAAGCTAAAAGATTTTCTTGCGTTATAATTAATCAGCATTTTACGCCTCAAGAAATACTTTAAATTTATCTCTAACTGCAAGGTGATCACGAAATGAAAAATCAAATGACAATCTCTGGCCGTATGAAAGCGGGTTTGGCGATGGCTTCTTTAATTTTGTTTGCCGGTTGCGCGACAACAGAAGAGCCCTTGAAAATTCAGATGGGCACCATTGAGCAGCTTTCTGATGTGCAAATTAGTAGTGGTCGCCAATTGGGCGTCGGCGCGGTGTTAGGCGCAGGTGCGGGTGGCTTGTTGGGCTCATTGGTTGGTGGCGGTACAGGCCGTGATTTAGCGATTGTGGCCGGTGCAGTCGGTGGCGCGGTGGCGGGTAGCACGATTGAGCGCAATTACAATGATAGAGAGCCAACACAGCAGGTGGTGGTGCGTGTTGAGAGCGGTGTGTTGGTGGTGGTGAATCAACAACCCGCTGATCGTAGCTTGCGTGTGGGTCAGCAAGTGTTTATCGAAGGCAAAGGCAATAATGCACGGATTGCCCCACGCCAATAATGACTGCATTTGATTTTAAAAAAGCACAAACATGAGTTTGTGCTTTTTTTATGGGTATTAATTTATAGCCTTTATTAAATCAGCTCTGTAGTCATATACGCTGTTAAGTATTAGCTTGCTGCGGGACTGCAAATTTCGCTCTGAGCCAGCGAATTGGTGCACCGACAATCGGTAGTTTTTGCAGTAATTCTTCCGCCGCATCCCAGTAATCGCGATGCAGCGTGACCAAACCCGCTTCATCGAATATCAAGTGTGAGCCGCCAACGATTTGGTAGGGTTTGCCATGAAGGCTAAATTTAAATGTCCAGGTCACAAAGGCTTGCTGATTTTGTGTAATGTGATCACCAATAATAAAGCGCGGATTTTCGGTGGTGGTGAACATATGCTGGAAGATATTTTCAATGGCAGCAACACCAGTCACATCGTTAAATGGATCTTTAAATCTTGCCATTGGTGCATAAAACTGCGCGGCAAATTGCACCGTATGTGGGGTGAGTGTGCCGTACCAGTTGAGTAAAGGAAGTAATGTGTTCATGACGTCTTCACAAAGGTTGATAGCAAGTTAAATCGCCAGCGATAGGGTAGCAACTGCAGTAATTTCAGCGTTTGCGTAAAGCGGCGCGGAAAATGGATTTCAAATTTGCCGCTACTGATTCCTTGCCAAATCGCGGTGGCAGCCTGTTCTGGCGTTTGTAGCGCGGGCATTGTGAAGTCGTTTTTGGCAGTTAAATGCGTTTTAACAAAACCCGGATTGATTAGATAGACGTTTAATCCTTTCGGGTGCAAATCAGCATACAGGATTTCTGCCAAATTGATCATCGCGGCTTTGCTGGGGCCGTACACCGTGGCGTTGGGTAAACCCATATAGCCAGCGACACTGGCAATCAGGCCGATACCGCCGCTACCGCGCGCAATCAAATCGGGCAAAATCGTCGCCAGTCCGGTGTAGACGCTGCCCAGATTGATTTGCAGCGTTTGGGCTGCGGTGGCTGGGTCAACTTCCCAGCTGCGTTCTGGACGATAGTCGGCTGCGCAAAAAATGACTAAATCCACGCCGCCCAACTGCGCGATGATGTCTGCGTAACCGCGTTGCCAAGCTGCGGTATCCAGTACATCAAAGGGCAAAATCATGGCATTCGGATGCCGCTGCGCGACAATTTCTAATTGCGTCTGCCGACGCGCCGATAAAATCACCGCCGCACCTGCGGCGAGTGCCTGCTGCGCCAGCGCGGCACCAATTCCGCTGGAGGCGCCAATTAACCAGATGCGCTGAGCAGTCCAGTTTTCTATTGGCTGATTCAGTGGGGCAAACATGATTAATCTCTCTTTTTGAAAAAGAGTGTCACTTGGCCCAGCTCGAAGCCAAATTTCTGCATACTGGCGCGATTGAGCATGGATTTGTCGTCAATCAGAAACATCCAGTCGTCAAATTGCACTTCATAGGTTTTGCCATCGACCGGCAAATACATCGTGTAGCGCCAATTGAGCGCGTTGCCTGCAATTTTGCCCACCGCTTCGCCTTTTACATCGTCCGCCGTGCCGCGCCATGAGCCATCTGCGGTTTGCGTTAGCGTCCAGATTCGTTGCTGTGTGGTGCCGTCGTCATATTTAAATTGCTCGTCGAGCACCAATTTGCCGTTGTTGTGCGTGCCGGTGATTTCGACGTGGAAACGCTTTACGACCTCGCCGCTGCGCTTTTGAAACATGCCCCACGCGTCAGTTTTGCCAACGAAGTAATGCACTAAATCGAGTTTAGGCTCAGCCTTTTGATATTGCGTTATATCGGGTGACGCGCAGGCAGTCAGCAGGCCACATAAGGCGGCGATGATTGATTTTTTCATGATGAAACTCCTGCGGGTTCGGTTTTGATTCGAGTGAGCAACAAAAAGGCGATTAATTTGAAAGCGCAGGGCACGCCAGCGTAAACCCAAGCTAGCTCAGGCCCAGCAGGGCTGCCTGGTTGATAATCGAGCGCGGCTAAGGCTGGTAGTGCTAAGCCAGATAAGGCCAGCGCTAATTTGCCTAGTAAAGTCCAAACCCCAAAATAACTGGCAGGTGAACTGTCTTGCCGAATCAATTTGGCCAGCAGCACCGGTGGCAAAGCCAAATCAGCACCGAGTGCCAAACCCGCCGCGATGCAGACGATAAGGTAGGCGATGATGTCGCCTGCGCCCAAGGTCGCCGCACTGCAAAAGGCCAAAATCGCCAGCACCATGCCCCAACGCCAAGCGCACAAGACACCGATTTTCTTCGCGGCGGTGACCCACAGTGGCAAGCCAATGGCGGCAGCAATAAAGTAGCTGGCTAAAAAGGCCCCCGCGTAGCTGGGCGCTTGCAGGCGGTCGTTGATAAAAAACAGCGCCAACGTCGATGGGATCGCTACTGAAATCGCATTGAGAAAGTAAGGTGGTAAGAGCTGGCGAAAGCCTTGATGCGCTTTCATCAAAGCCCAAGTCGCTCGCCAGCTAGGCACCGTTTCTGTGTTCTTGGTACGTTGCCATTTGGGGGCAAACCGCAACAATACCCATACCGCGATGAGTAAAACTGCGGCAAAGCCAAGGCTGTAGTTGAGTAAATTATTACTGAGCGTGCTTGCGGGCCGACTCATGATCCAGCTTGGAATCACACTGGCGAGAATCACGCCAAATAAACCAGCACCCTCGCGCCACGCTGCCGCACCGAGTAAGCCTTGGTCGTGATTGGCGGCTTTTGCATCAATGCGCGCGCCCCAAGTTAAATAGGCGATATTGAGCATGCTGTGCGCGGTATAGGCTGCAACTAACATCACAGCAAGCCATAGCGACAGATACATCGTGTTGCTGCTTGAAACTGGCGGTAGCCATAAACCTAGAAATGCCACAGCTAAAATCAAAGCAGCACTCCAAAACCACGCGGTGATCTTGTCGTTGAGGCGATCAATCCAGCGCCCGAGCAGTGGATCTTGCAAGGTGTCAACCAAGCGCGCCAAAAATAAAACCCAGCCCGTTAAACCCAATGCCAAGCCAAGTTGCCCACTGTAATACGCCGGAATTTGCACATAGACGGGTAGCGCCGCCATTGCCAGTGGCAGGCCGAGCAGGCCATAGCTGGCGTAGGCGAGAGGGCGGGTGGTTTTCATGGCTGATTGCCCAATAGTTGCGCACGTAAATCTTTGTCTTTGCTGCGCGCATCAAACCAAATGGCAAAAAAGGCTTTAGCAAACTCGGGGTCGCGGATATCAGCGAGCAATTTATTGCGGCTATAAAAGCGACTACCTTCATTGGGAATAAACACGCCAATCAGTTGATCGCCTTCTTTGACGTCAGTGAATGCGCGTTGCATTTCACCTTCCCAACGCTTTAATGTTTCCGCGTTGTAGCGCGTGCCAAAGAGTCGCTTTATTTCGTCCAAACTGGTTTCAACAAATTGCTCACGGCTGATATTGCGGTGATAGGTCAGCTCTAAGGCAAACGGCGCATTCAAATCAAATGGCTTTTTTTCACTCCACAATTTGGCGGTGTAAATTCGCAGGCCAAACCAGCGTAAATCGCCGCTGCCGATGGCTTGCGCTTGCGGAATGTGCTCGCGCCAGAGCGTGGCATGTGCGGGTATTGCGATGCAGGCCATGCTAATCAATGCTATAGCGGAAATACGTTGGCTAAACATGGCTTTAATCTTTATGCAGCAAAAATTGCACGACATCGGTTTTGCCACCGTCAAAGCCCGCTTCGCAGTAGACAAAATACAGTCGCCAGATTCGCATGAATTTTTCATCAAAACCTTGTTCACTGATGCTGGCTTTTTCTGCTTCCCAAGCAGCACGCCAGCGGCGCAAGGTTTCGGCATAGTCACGGCCAAAGTGGTACTGATCGGTTGTGCGTAAACCGGCTTGGCTAGCCTTGGCGTTAAAACGTTCTGGGCTAGGCAACATGCCACCGGGGAAAATATATTGCTGAATAAAGTCGGTGCTGCTGCGATAGCGCTCGAATGCTGATTCGGCGATGGTGATGGTTTGGATTAAGGCTTTACCACCAGATTTAAGGCGTGCGGCGACGGTTTTGAAGTATTCAGGCCAGAAGCGCTCGCCCACCGCTTCAAACATCTCAATCGATACAATTGCGTCGTACTCGCCTTGCAAATCGCGGTAATCACAGATTTCGAGCTGTGCGAGTTCGCCTAAATCTTGTGCTGCGATGCGCTCTTGGGCGATGGCCAATTGCGCTGGTGAAATCGTCACGCCATGTACATGAATGCCAAGTCGTGCTGCATGTTCGGCAAAACCGCCCCAGCCGCATCCGATTTCGAGCACGCGGCTGCCAGCACGTAGGCCGAGCACGTCGATAATCCGTTGGTATTTGGCAATTTGTGCGTTTTGCAGCGATTGCCCGTAGTCACCATGGAAAATTGCGCTGGAATACGTCCAGCTTGGGTCGAGCCAGCGTTGGTAAAAAGCATTGCCAATATCGTAATGCGCATGAATATTGCGGCGGCTGCCTTCGCGGGTATTCGGGCGCAGCCAGTGCTTGATCCGGTACCACAATGTGGCTAATTTGCCGCCAAATACCATTTGATCGAGAACCGCTTCATTGCGCAGTGCGAGTGATAGTACGGCAGTCAGATCGGGGCTATCAATCCAGCCTGCTTCATAGCTTTCCGCAAAACCAATGTCGCCAGCGCGCAAAATGCGGCTGCAAGCACGCCAATCGTGAACTTGCAACGTCGCCGAAGGTGGCTGATGCATGTCGCCAAACATCAAATGTGTGCCTTCTGGCGTAATCAGTTGCAAGTGCCCTTGCTGCAAACGGGCAAGTAAGTTCAAAAATACTTTGGCAGCGGTTGGCGCGCTGCGGGCAACACTTTGCATAGCGTGAGTTTGATTCATGATGCGAGCTCCTGATTTTGCGTCAAGGTCTTGAGTGCTGTTGGAGGTGTTGAAGTGCTTAATTGCGTTGTGGGTGCAGCGGGTTTGCTAAAAAAGGGCACCCGTTTGCGCCATAGTAGAAAGGCTTGCCAGTGGATGCGGGCAAACACACTAATGGTTAGTAAAGGTTGGGCGAGCAGCGCTTGCCACAAGCTTGTTTGATTGAGTGTTAGCCGTTTACCGCCGACTGAGGTCTTGATGAGTAAACCATCATCATCAAAATAATCAATGCCAACCCATGCCGTTTGCGCGGTATCGCGGAATGTAAATTGATAGTGGCCTTGTACTTGGCAGAATGGCGATACGTGCATCATTTTGATGCATTTAAGCTGGGTATTACCATCAATGCATTGTTGATCATGGCTTGTAATTAGATACTGGTGGGTTTCGCCAAAGGTGTTGTTGACTTCAGCCAGAACCGCACGCAGCCCGCCTTGGCGGTCGTAGCAATACCAAAAGCTCACCGGATTAAACACAAAGCCTAAAACGCGTGGAAAAGTATGCAGCCAGATTTCGCCATCGGCATCGATATGGTGTTGCGCTAGCAAGTCGCGCATCCACTGCTCAAGATTACTGCCGTCTTTGGGGCCGTAATCGGCGGTGTAAATTGAGACGGGTCGCAGGCGGTTCATGCCAAAGCCAGTGACTTTGATTTCATCGAGTTTCGCTAGATTGACTCGCAAGCAAAAAACCGGATAGACAAAGCGATTGTTGGCGGGACGCAACCGTTCGTGCATCACTTGACCACGAATGATTTGGGCGGGTGCAATCATGGTAAGGTCGTCCAGCTTGGTGTGAGGCCAAAGTCAGCAACAACCCGCAAGGCCGATTTCAAACCGTCTTCGTGAAAACCGTAACCCGTCCACGCGCCAGCAAACCATGTCCGATTTTGGCCTTGAATGGTGTGTAGTTGTGCTTGTGCTGCAATCGCTGCGTGATCAAATACCGGGTGTTGATATTCAAATTGCGCAAGGATTTTATCTGCAGCGGGTGGGGTAAATGGATTAAGCGTAACGACGACGGGCGTTGTAAACGGTAAATTTTGCAATTGATTGAGCAGATAACTGACGCACACTGGGCGTTGCCCATCGATATTGGCACCGCCAAGGTAATTCCATGCGGACCAGACCTTTTTTGATTTCGGCAATTGCTGTGGATCGGTATGCAGTATCGCGGTATTGGCTTGGTAGCGTACCGCAGAAAGCACCGCCGTTTCGGCTTCGCTGGCATCACTGAGGATGGCCAGCGTATCGGGCGCATGCGTGGCGAATACGACCGAGTCGAATTGCTCCGCTTTTCCATCCGTATGTACCATCACGCCCGTCGAAATTCGTTCGACGCGGAAAACTGGAGATTGCAAGCGCACGTCGTTAAGCGTGGCGGCGATTTTGCGCACGTATTCACGCGCGCCGCCTTGGACGGTTTGCCACTGCGGGCGGTTATTGACTTGCAATAGTGCGTGATTAAGGCAAAAGCGCAAAAAGGTAGAAGCTGGAAATTCTAAAATATCATTGGGCGAACTCGACCAAATTGCGGCCGCCATCGGTAATAGATAAGCATCGCGGAAGGTGTCGCCATAATTGCCACTTGCTAGCAATTGGCCTAGTGTCGCTTTGTTGGCTAAGCATGCGGCTAAGTTGTCGTGTGCCGCTGCATTAAAACGCAAAATATCACGTAGCATGCCGATGAACGAGGGCGAAATCAGCCGACGGCGCTGGGCAAATACGGTATCAAGATTGGTACCCGCCCATTCAAGATCGCCGTCATCCAATGAAACGCCAAACGACATATCGGTAGCATAGGTATTGACTCCTAGCTCAGCAAATAAGGCGATTAGATTTGGATACGTGGCATGGTTAAACACTAAAAAACCCGTATCGACGGGATGGGTTTGGCCTTCAACAGTGATGTCGACCGTATTGGTGTGACCACCTAAATAAGATCCAGCTTCAAACAACACAACATCATGGCTGCGACTTAAAAAATAAGCGCTGGCCAAGCCAGAGATGCCAGAGCCAATCACTGCAATGCGTTGCCGAGCTGAATTCATGATTTTTCTACCGTTCATCATAATGGATGGTTTGTGTTTTTATACTTCAATGCTAAGATTACTACTAATTTAAAATAATATCTACTAATTAGTAGCGGAAATTTACCGATGAGTATTTTTAGCAAGTTAAGCTTCAAAGATCAAGCCTTCAAGCTGCGTGAAAATGCGATCTTGGATGCAACCACGAGCATTTTGGGTTCGAAAGGCTATGATCTGATGACGATGGATGATGTCGCCAACGCAGTCGGCATTTCTAAGCCTAGTTTGTATAAGCACTTCAAATCGAAAGAAGACTTGGTGGGTGAGGCATTGATTCGTTTGATCGATGGTGCAATTGATTTTTTGGCGCAGCTAGATGATGAGTTGCCTCCTTTTGAGAAGCTTAAGTCTTTACTCGAATGGGCTTTGCGAGTGCGCTTAGAGGGGGGGATGCCGTTCTTGCCGTCCACTAGCAATCACGTGCGAGAGATGCTGATGCGTAATTTGAAATACATTACGCGGGTGCTCAAGTTGAATGGTCAAATCGAAAAGCTGGTACTGGCAGCGCAAAAAACTGGCGATCTCAATCCAGAGCTGCCCAGCGATGTGATTTTATTTAGTTATTACTCGCGAACATGTGATCCGGCGGTTGAATATTTGCAGCGATTTAGCAAAATGGACAATGAGGCCATTATTCAGCATATGCTGCAAGTTGCCTTGGGTGGACTAACTAAATAAGGTATGGGTTCGGAGTGGCTTTTACGTATTGCCTGCTAAGCATTGCCAAATAAGCATTAGCAGGCAATACACCTTAGATTAACCCAAGTCCTTTGAGCATGATAATTAAAATTAGTGCTGGCGTGATGTAGCGAACTAGCATAAATACAGCTTTAATGATCCAGCCATTATTTAATTGACCTTGATTACTCAATTGCTTCTGTAGTTGTGGCAAGCCGTACACCCAGCCCACAAATAAACAAATCAAAATCCCGCCAATCGGCATCAGAATGTTGGAGCTGATGTAATCAAATAAATCAAATGGATTTAGGCCAAATACAGTCCAGCCTGCAGTGAGTGACATTGAGAGTGTCGCCGGAACCCCGAATAATCCAATTACACTAATACTCATCAATGTGGCTTGCTTGCGACTGAACTGAAAACGCTCAGAAAGCATGGCGACGGGCACTTCTAAAATCGACAAAATCGCGCCGGTGGCGGCAATTGCGGCAAGAATAAAAAACAGTGCCATAAAGAATTGTCCAAACGGCATGCTGGCAAAAACAGCTGGAATGGTCATAAAGACCAACGATGGGCCTGCTGCGGGTTCAAAGCCAAATGAAAACACCGCAGGGAAGATTGCTAGGCCCGCAAGTAGCGATACCGATAAATCTGCCAGCATCACGCGCGTTGCGGTCAAGGGAATGTTTTGTTCGTTGCGGAAGTAGCTGCCATACGTCAGCATCGTTCCCATCCCAATTGAGAGCTTGAAAAATGCCAAGCCAACGGCGGTGAGCATGACTGAAGCGGTGATTTTGCTAAAGTCAGGCGCAAACAAGAATTTAACGCCTTCCATTGCGCCTGGTAGTGTGAGGCTGCGCACACAAAGTAATACCAAGAGCAGAAATAAGATCGGCATTAGTTTTTTTGCGGCGGCTTCAATCCCTTTGGATACCCCGAGCATAATAATCGCGCCAGCCCAAGCTAAGACAACCCACTGCCAAAAGAGTGCTTGTAGTGGGTTCGATACCATTGCCCCAAAAGCAGCTTTCGCGCTGGCAGGGTCAGTGCTGTGAATGCTGCCAGTGATTGACTTGAAAATATAAGCAAAGACCCAACCCGCGACGCCTGTGTAAAACGCCAAAATCAAGACCGCAGAAATTAGCCCCATATAGCCAATGACGGGCCAGAATTTTTGCGACTTCGGTGCGAGTGTTTCAAAAGCGGTAACTGCATTAGCGCGCGAGGCGCGGCCGAGCATGATTTCGGCAATCATCACGGGCAGTGCCACCAAAAGTGTCGCTAGTAGATATACAACGAGAAAGCTGGCACCCCCATTGGTGCCTGTCATATAGGGGAATTTCCAAATATTGCCAAGACCGACTGCTGAGCCAAGTGTGGCGACTAAAACGCCAAAGGTGGAAGTAAATCCGTCACGATTGCTGCTCATGATGTCTCCCTAGGATATTGTTTAATTTAATATCCTTACACTATTCATATTAAGCACGTTACTTGTCCATGCGGGAAAACCCGCCACGAAGCGGTATTTTGATTTTTCTCATGTCTTAGATTGTGTTGCTTGCTTTGGGTGGATTGCAGCAATTGAATGGAGTTGCGGTGAAATTGGGTGTGTGGGGGCTGTCTCAGTCTGTTGGCTTCTTTGCACGATGAGCTTTGAAGTAAAATATTCATAAAATAATAATTCTTTATTATCAAAGGTTTGTTGTTTTGTGTGGATTTTATTTGCGCGCAGG
>NZ_WOFE01000019.1 GCF_016881405.1 Deefgea chitinilytica | reverse complement strand
GCTATTCAGGTTTAAGGTTTCAATCCCCGATAGTGTTTTTCCTGTGAAATTTACATCAGCATCGACATTTAACACGTCATTGCCACTACCACCACTCACATTGCCCGCAGCATTGACGGTGATCGTTAAATCATCGTCAGCAGCCGAACCATCTAGATTTTCAAAATTACGAATGTCTGAATTACCTGAAACCTGATCCGCATCGACTTGTGTCAAATCGATACTTGTTGCACCCATGCCAGAAATTAAATGCAAGGTATCTGAACCTGTACCACCATCAACAGTAGTATTTGCAACATCTTGATATGTGTAGCTATCTGCGCCAGCACCGAAATTAACTGTATCATTTGCCGTCAAAGTACCAACGATGGTATCGGCGCCATCGCCTGCGGCAATTGTGTCGGCTCCTAAACCAAGCGTGATGGTGTCACCAAAGCGGCTGCCTTGAATATTGTTATTTCCATTCCCTGCATTGATTGCCACCGCTTGATCCGCAGCAGAAGCATCGATCAAATCATTACCTGAACCCGTTAATACCGAAGTGGTTCCCGAGCCAGCCGAGAATGTGATTGAGCCGGTATATGCCGTACTATCGAGGTTTTCAAAACCGGTATAAGTTCCAGCTCCTGCAATTTGATCCGTATCTGAACCAAACTCCATTTGCACAAATGGCACACTATTTGAGCCTGCTCCAATCACCAGCGTATCGAGCCCATCACCTGCATCAACCACAACCGTAGAAGCGCCTTTGTTATAAGTGATGGTATCGTTACCAGAGCCCGTTTTAATTGATGTCGATGTATTGCCATACGATACAGTCAGCGCATCATCAGAGCTGCTAGCATCCAAATTTTCAAAATTCTGGTAGCCAGCAATATTAACTCCTGCCCCCATAGTCAAAGTCAATGAGCCCGCCGCTGCGGTTACCGCCAAAGTATCGAGATCATCACCGCCATCCACCGTCGCACCCGCGACATAGGTAATACGATCATTCCCAGCGCCCAAATTCGCTGTGTCTTGGCTGCCTAGATTGAGCACCGTATCACTACCCGCACCGGCGTTAACCACGTCTGCATCAGTATCTACACCCAGATCAATTTGATCATTTTGTGCCCCTCCCGTAATCGAATCAGCACCTGCTCCGCCACTGAGTGTGGTATTTCCTGTCGCCGCCGCCGAATTGATCGTGTCATCACCACTTCCGGTCGCGATCTCTTGCGTGCTAGCACTACCGACAATAGAAACATCACCAGTAATTAGGGAAGCATCCACTTTTTCAAAGTTGATCAAGTTACTCGGCACAGAGAGCGAAGATCCTGAGCTAAATACAATTGAATCAAAGCCATCACCACCATCCAGCGTAGTCACCCCTGGCAAGCCGCTAGAATCAATAGTGACCTGCTGCCCATCAGCTCCAGCAAAAGTAACGCTATTGATATTGGTAAAAGATTTACTGCTTAAATCAATACTTCCCGAGGCTCCGCTGACGGTGATATCAACCGTTTTTCCTGTGCCATCAAAATGAGTTAGCGCACTGAAGTAGGCTGCTGAAATGGTCAACGTAGTGTCGTTAGCAAACTTCAAAGTCTCAATGCCCGACATTGAAACGGTTGCCGCACTCAGTGTCGCTGCACCACTTGAAGTCAGCACCAGGACATCCGTACCATCCCCCCCCGCAATCGTATCCAGAGCGGCCAAAGCCGAGTAAATAGTGTCATTGCCAGAACCAGTGTTCACCGAATCCAAACCTGCGCCAAGCGTCACACTATCTGTGCCGGATCCGGTGGTAATACTGCTACCAGCAGCATCGGCAGTCACAGTTAGGTTGCC
>NZ_WOFE01000018.1 GCF_016881405.1 Deefgea chitinilytica | reverse complement strand
ATTGATTATATCCATCGTCGCATTACGCGCTTCAGGTTATAGGATCAAGCCTCACGAGCAATTAGTATTGGTTAGCTTAACGCATTACTGCGCTTCCACACCCAACCTATCAACGTCCTGGTCTCGAACGACTCTTTAGAGGATTTAAAACCCTAGGGAAATCTCATCTTGAGGCAAGTTTCGCGCTTAGATGCTTTCAGCGCTTATCTCTTCCCGACTTAGCTACCCGGCAATGCCACTGGCGTGACAACCGGTACACCAGAGGTCAGTCCACTCCGGTCCTCTCGTACTAGGAGCAGCCCCTCTCAAATTTCCAACGCCCACTGCAGATAGGGACCAAACTGTCTCACGACGTTTTGAACCCAGCTCACGTACCACTTTAAATGGCGAACAGCCATACCCTTGGGACCGGCTACAGCCCCAGGATGTGATGAGCCGACATCGAGGTGCCAAACTCCGCCGTCGATGTGAACTCTTGGGCGGAATCAGCCTGTTATCCCCGGAGTACCTTTTATCCGTTGAGCGATGGCCCTTCCATTCAGAACCACCGGATCACTATGTCCTGCTTTCGCACCTGCTCGACTTGTCGGTCTCGCAGTTAAGCCGCCTTTTGCCATTACACTATCAGTACGATGTCCGACCGTACCTAGGCGACCTTCGAGCTCCTCCGTTACAATTTGGGAGGAGACCGCCCCAGTCAAACTGCCTACCATGCACGGTCCCCGATCCGGATAACGGACCAAGGTTAGAACCTCAAAGGGGTCAGGGTGGTATTTCAAGGACGGCTCCACTGAAACTAGCGTCTCAGCTTCAAAGCCTCCCACCTATCCTACACAAACCACTTCAAAGTCCAATGCAAAGCTACAGTAAAGGTTCACGGGGTCTTTCCGTCTAGCAGCGGGGAGATTGCATCTTCACAAACACTTCAACTTCGCTGAGTCTCGGGAGGAGACAGTAGGGCCATCGTTACGCCATTCGTGCGGGTCGGAACTTACCCGACAAGGAATTTCGCTACCTTAGGACCGTTATAGTTACGGCCGCCGTTTACTGGGACTTCAATCAAGAGCTTGCACCCCATCATTTAATCTTCCAGCACCGGGCAGGCGTCACACCGTATACGTCCACTTTCGTGTTGGCACAGTGCTGTGTTTTTGATAAACAGTCGCAGCCCTCATTTCTCTGCGGCCTCATTGGGCTCCAGTTGTACACCTTCACCTACTAGAGGCACACCTTCTCCCGAAGTTACGGTGTCAATTTGCCGAGTTCCTTCTCCCGAGTTCTCTCAAGCACCTTAGAATACTCTTCCTACCCACCTGTGTCGGTTTGCGGTACGGTTCAATATAAGCTGAAGCTTAGTGGCTTTTCTTGGAAGCAGGGTATCAGTTACTTCATCACCTAAGTGAATCGTCATCATGCCTCAGCGTTAACAACCTCCCGGATTTGCCTAAGAGATCCGCCTACACACTTAAACCAACTCTTCCAACCGTTGGCTAACCTAACCTTCTCCGTCCCCACATCGCACTTATATCAAGTACAGGAATATTAACCTGTTTCCCATCGACTACGCATTTCTGCCTCGCCTTAGGGGCCGACTCACCCTGCGCCGATGAACGTTGCGCAGGAAACCTTGGGCTTTCGGTGAGGGGGCTTTTCACCCCCTTTATCGCTACTCATGTCAGCATTCGCACTTCTGATACCTCCAGCATCCTTCTCAAGACACCTTCACAGGCTTACAGAACGCTCCTCTACCATATGCACAAAGTGCATATCCGCGTCTTCGGTTATCAATTTGAGCCCCGTTACATCTTCCGCGCAGGACGACTCGACCAGTGAGCTATTACGCTTTCTTTAAATGATGGCTGCTTCTAAGCCAACATCCTGGCTGTCTATGCCTTCCCACCTCGTTTTCCACTTAATTGATCATTTGGGACCTTAGACGGCGGTCTGGGTTGTTTCCCTCTTGTCCCAGGACGTTAGCACCCCAGGACTGTCTCCCATGCTCGCACTTGACGGTATTCAGAGTTTGCCATGGTTTGGTAAGTCGCGATGACCCCCTAGCCATAACAGTGCTTTACCCCCGTCAGTGATACATGAGGCACTACCTAAATAGTTTTCGAGGAGAACCAGCTATTTCCAAGTTTGTTTAGCCTTTCACCCCTAGCCACAGCTCATCCCCTAACTTTGCAACGTTAGTGGGTTCGGACCTCCAGTGCGTGTTACCGCACCTTCATCCTGGCCATGGCTAGATCACTTGGTTTCGGGTCTACGCCCAGCAACTATGCGCCCTATTCGGACTCGGTTTCCCTACGCCTCCCCTATTCGGTTAAGCTTGCTACTGAACGTAAGTCGCTGACCCATTATACAAAAGGTACGCAGTCACCCTATTTTGCAAGGGCTCCCACTGTTTGTATGCATCCGGTTTCAGGTTCTATTTCACTCCCCTCCCGGGGTTCTTTTCGCCTTTCCCTCACGGTACTGGTTCACTATCGGTCGATGATGAGTATTTAGCCTTGGAGGATGGTCCCCCCATCTTCAAACAGGATTTCTCGTGTCCCGCCCTACTTTTCGTACGCTTAGTACCACAATTGTGCTTTCATATACGGGGCTATCACCCACTATGGCCGGACTTTCCATTCCGTTCTATTAACACGACTGTTATCACGTACAGGCTCTTCCCATTTCGCTCGCCACTACTTTGGGAATCTCGGTTGATTTCTTTTCCTGCGGTTACTTAGATGTTTCAGTTCACCGCGTTCGCTCTACTAGACTTATGTATTCAGTCTAGAGTGACCCAAAAGGGCCGGGTTTCCCCATTCGGAAATCGTGGGATCAAAGCACTTTGCCAGCTCCCCCACGCTTATCGCAGGCTATCACGTCCTTCTTCGCCTATCATCGCCAAGGCATCCACCAGATGCACTTATTCGCTTGATCCTATAACCTCAAACACGTACAACGTATTTCAAGTTACTGAAATCGTATTTGCGACTTGCAAGTGAGTTCTCATTTCACTTGCGGTCTAATGTCACTAGCATGAGACTAGTTTCATTAAACAGATACAATCAACCCAATATTTTTACTTTGAAATCAAACTGATCAATCACTGCAAGCAGCAACCTTTCAATTTAATTCCATAACAATGTTTATTGGAATTAATTACTTCTTCTATTTTGTTAAAGATCGATATTGCTTCGTTTTAATCTTAAACATTTAACGAATTAAACATTTAAATTTATCACGACTCTAATTTTAGAAACCAGAATAAAATACACTGCACAGTACAACGTGCAATCCATTGAATTCTATTTTCTACCAGATGGTTGGTGGAGGTTAACGGACTCGAACCGTTCACCCCCTGCTTGCAAAGCAGGTGCTCTACCAGATGAGCTAAACCCCCTTGATACTGGTGGGTCAGATAGGAATCGAACCTATGACCCCCGCGTTATCAACACGGTGCTCTAACCAACTGAGCTACTGACCCATATC
>NZ_WOFE01000017.1 GCF_016881405.1 Deefgea chitinilytica | reverse complement strand
GTTTTGTCGCTGCTATTAATACCTGTGCCTGTTGCTGTGCCGTCTGTATCTGGAATTGCAACCGTGGGTTGACCTGCGCTGGGTGTAGGAGTCACTGGAGCAGGCTCAGCCGGCGTTGCGATGGTAGTTGTATTTCCTAGGTCAGGGAGTGGTTCAAATCCTGAAAATGTTGTATCGAAATCAAAGCTGATTGGATCGATATTTTCAGCAATCCGCATTAGGCGTACAAAACCGTTCCCTTCATCGCTACCTGCTCCGGCGTTGAGGCCGGCGGCGGTGGGATCTAATTCTTCGGATAGGTCTTTGCCTTGATTGAGTGCATTGATAATTTGATCTGCGCTTTCGCTGGTTTTGGCGATGGCAGCTTCGGTACTGTCGGTTGGGTTGGTGGCGAGTAGGTCGCCATCGATCAAGAGTGAGCGATCTGCGCCCAGTTCAATAATTTGCCCGTTTGGCAATAGGATAGTCAGGTGGCCGGTGGCGCCGGTGGCAATAATTTGGCCTTCGAGTAGCGTATCACCTGCCTTGATTGGCTGTAATTGTCCTTTGGCGTCTTTGACAAAGGCTTCGCCTTCGAGCACAACGATTTGTTGTTGAACAGATGCGTTGCTTGCTTTGATGATTTGCTCAGCCATGACACTACTCCAAGAATTAGAATTTTCTAATGTGGAGTCTACTGAAGCAATATGACAAATGCGATTGTACCGAAGTACAGCTAGGGTAATTACTTACCCTAGTCGGTGATTAGCGAGCCTTTGTTCAATAGGTTTTGAATAATGGCCGAGTCCGAGTTCCCATTCGCGCTGAGTTCCTCGTAGGCGTTTTTAAGCACAATCGTTTGATCTTCTTGGCTGCTGAGATAGCCTGCACCAAAGTCACCCTCAGTACTGACGTGCAGCAACGCATCTTTGCCATCTTGGGTGAAATGCAGGTGCTGGAGCAGACTGCTGATGTCATTGCTTTCATCTTGCAATAAATCAGCCAAATCGAGTTTGTCTTTTTCTGCCAAATTAAAATCCAGCACGATGTCAGTGGCATTTGCGACGATTAATCCGCCGTGCCCAGCCAAATTCGCACCTGTTGAACTGGTTTGGTCACCCAATTGCCAGATAAAAGTGTCTGCACCAAGTCCGCCCAGCAATACGTCATTTCCTGAGTTGCTGTGTAACACATCGTTATTGGCGGTACCGATTCCTGCTGGATGAATCACCAGCACGCTGCTGTGGGCGATATTGCTGTCGATACCGTCATTGACCGAAATATCAAATAATCGCTCGCCAGCACTGCTGCCACTAAAGCGGATCGCCGCAATTGCGGTTTGGTAATCGCTTAGGCTGGCGTGCCCACTCAGCGTGCACACCAAGTCGCCATTGTGTTCGACGATTTCGCTGCTGATGCCGTTGGGCAAAGCCAGCCAAGAAAGCTGATCGCCCGCTTGGGCATTGGTGAGGGTAATCGTGGCTTTCTCAAGATGCGTGCTGTCGACGTCGGTGATTTGAAGTTCGCCAACTAGGGTGGTCGCGAGTCCAGTGGTCGTGGTGGCAAAGTCGTTGCCCGCCGTTTTGCGATCTAAGTCGATGTGCGCCGCATCGTTATTGCCGATGACATTGATGTCGAGTTTGGTTTTTGTGCCATCAAAAGCGGTGATTTCAAAGCTTTCTAACTTGGTTTCGCCGCCTTTGAGCGCGTTGACCAGCGGGCTGTCATCGAGCGTGTAGTGCCAGCTGCCATCACTGGCGAGGTTGAGTTTACCGTAGATGCCTTGCTGATTCGTTAACGCTCTAAAACTGCTTTCGCCACGGTCTGGATCATTAATCAGTATCGTGCCGCTACTGATTGGATTGAGGTCTTCAGTGACCGATGTGATTGGGCCGACGTCAATGACGGGTTTGTCATTCGCGCCGGTGATGGTGAGGGTCACTTTGGAGTGTGTGCCGTCGACTGAAACGACGTCGACTTCTTCTTTAACGACTTCACCCGCTTTCAGGCTTTGCGCGTTAGCATTGAGCTTGTAGCTCCACGCGCCATTGCTGCTGATACTGAAATCGCCGTAGGTTTTGGCGGCGTTATTTTGGGCGACAAATTGCGATTCGCCACTGTCGATGTCGCTGAGGGTGAGTTGGCCACTCGCGCTCAGCGTTTTGTCTTCAACTAATGTGCCTTTGTCATCGCCCGCTTTGCTCGGGGTAATGGTTGCCGCATCATTGCTTCCAACAACGGTCACCGTGACGCTCGATGCGGAGCCATCGACGGATTTGACGGTGAAGGTTTCCGTCCGAGTTTCCCCTTCGCGCAAGACTTGCACGCTGTGCGCATTATTATTCAGAACATAATTCCAGTTGCCATTCGCATCAAGCGAGAATCGGCCAAAAGCGCCCGCAGTGCCGGTTTGCACTTGGAACGACGCCGAGTTGCTGTCCACGCCGCTGATGTCTAATTTGCCAGCGGTACTGAGCGTACCGTCTTCTGTGACACTACCTTGGTCGTCTCCCGGTTGGTGCGGGGTAATGATGACGGGGTCAGCGCTACCAGTGACGGTGACGACGACTTGGGATATCGCACCATCATTTGAGCGTACCGTGAAGATTTCTGTTTTTTGCTCACCGGCGCGTAGCGCTTGCGTTAATGGATTGTCATTATCAAGGGTATATTTCCAGACGCCTTTTTCATCAATACTAAAGAGACCATACGTGCCTGATGTATTCGTTTGGGCTTGGAAAACGGCTGGAATACTGTCTTTGTCGCTAATAATTAAGGTGCCAGTGGCATTGATAATACCGTCTTCGACGACGTTGCCGCGGTCTTGCCCTGGCTTGCTCGGTGCGATGACGGCCACATCATTGCGACCGAGGACATCAATCTTCAACTCGCTGCGGGCGCCATCCAGTGATTGAATGATGAAGGTATCTGTTTGTCGCTCACCTTCACTGAGACGCTGCACAGAGTAAAAATCATTATTAAGGGTATAAGTCCATTTGCCATCAGCATCAAGACTCAGCTGACCATACATGCCTTGGGTATTGTTCTGAGTTTGGAAACTCGCCTGATTATGGTCGACATCGCTGACGCTTAGTTGCCCACTGCTCGTTAATATCAGATCTTCTTGCACGGGAGGGATGGGCTTGTCGTTGCTGATGATGGCCGCATCATTGGTGCCGATCACATTCACAGTGAGCGTCGTGCTTGTACCATTAGCCAATGTGATTTGGAACGACTCGGGCCGCACTTCGCCTTCGTGCAAGGCTTGGACTTTATCGCTACTGTTATTGAGGGTATAGACCCATTCGCCATTATTATTAATGCTGAGCGAGCCATACTCGCCTTGAATGGTTTGCTGTGTTGCATTGGCGATTTCGCCTGCGACTGTCAGGATTTGATCTTCTTTGACTGGATTAATCGGCAGCGGGCCAGCATCTGCTGTGCCGACTACAGTCACGGTGACGTGACTGACGGTGCCATCGAGTGATTTCACCGCAAAGGTTTCTAGCCGAGTTTCCCCTTCGGCCAAGGCTTGTACCACGTCAGCCGAATTATTGAGGGTATAAGTCCATTTGCCATTGCTAGCAATGCTGAATGAGCCATACGTCCCTAGGGTATTCGTTTGAGCTTGGAAACTGTTTTCATCGCGATCTTTATCGCTCACGCTCAACTCGCCTTGGGTGGCGAGGGTGTGGTCTTCTTTTACCCAGCCTGCGGCGCCGCCGGGAATGCCCGGGGTGATGATGGCCGCATCATTGCTGCCAGTGATCGTGATCGTCACGCTGCTGGGCGTGCCATCTACTGATTTGACAATGAATGTTTCGCTGCGGCTTTCACCTTCGCGAAGTTGCTGAACATTATTGGCCTCGTTATTGAGGGTATATATCCACTTACCTGTTGTATCAATGCTAAAACGGCCATACGCCCCGGCGGTATTATTCTGGGCTTGGAATTTTTCTTGATTGTTGTCGATTTCGCTGACGTTCAATTGTCCAGAGGTCGTCAGAGCAAGGTCTTCTTGAACTTGACCGAGGTCATCATCGGGCTGCTGTGGTTGGATGATGGCTTTATCGTTGCTGCCGACGATGGTGATTTTTACCTGCGACAAAGTGCCGTCGGCGGCGCTCACATTAAAGGTTTCGACTTTGGTTTCGCCTTCTTTGAGCGCTTGGACGAGGGGGTCGTCATTGTTCAGAATAAAAGTCCATTTGCCATCGACCGATAAACTAAATTTGCCATACGTTCCAGGCGTTTGCTCTTGAGCGATAAAGCGAGCCTGCCCTGCATCTTTGTCGCTAATGGTGAGCTGGCCGCTACTGCTGAGCGTGCCGTCTTCGCTGACCTGACCGCTGTCATCGCCGGGTTTGCTTGGCGCAATCACCGCTGGATCATTCGTGCCGTTGATCGTCATCGTGATGGTCCAAGGTGTGCCATCGGCAGAGCGTACGGTGAAACTTTCAAAACGCAGCTCGCCTTCATTCAGTTGCTGCACACTATACGCATTGTTATTTAGGGTATATGTCCATATGCCTTTTGAATCAATGCTAAATTGGCCATACTTACCAGTGGTATTAGTTTGTGCGATAAAGCTGGATTGACCGAGGTCGACATCGTGAATCGTCAGCGTACCCGTGCTGGTTTTAATCAAATCTTCGGTGGTGCTGCCCTTGTCCGTTCCGCTGATCGTCGGTAAGTCGTTGGTGCCGATGATGGTGATCGTTACTTTGGACGTCGTACCATCAATCGATTTGACGGGGATGACTTCGGTGCGAGTTTCGCCTTCTTTCAGCGCTTGCACAGCGGGGAGTGAATTGCTCAGCGTGTAAGTCCACTGCCCATTGGCGGCAAGATTAAAGTTGCCGTACTGCGTTTGGGTACTTTGTATTTGGAACGCCGCTTGATTGTGGTCAACGTCGGTAATTGCTAGTTGGCCGCTGGCGACTTGCGATGGATTTTGCGTGCTCAGCGCATCTTCTTTGACCCTGCCGCTGCCTGCGGTGATCAGCGCAGGATCGCCTTGGCCTTTGATCGTGACGACGACATCA
>NZ_WOFE01000016.1 GCF_016881405.1 Deefgea chitinilytica | reverse complement strand
CTTTGCGATGTATTTAGCCATAGCTATTCACCAACAATAGCCACAACCCAATACCCCTCAATGATCCCCCGCACTTCCCTCTTCTTTCGCCGCAGGCATCACTTTCACCAACACAATCCGGGGGCCGTTCATTTTTTTGACGACGATGGTGAAGCCATCAAACTCGATGCGCTCACCTTCAACGGGCAGATTGCCGAGTTTCCATTGAATCAGACCGCCTACGGTTTCAGCTTCAGGGTGGTCGATTTCACGGCCTAACATACGACCGAGTGAATAGAGCGACAAACTGCCTTTGCCCAATAGCGCACCGTCGTCTTGTTCTAACCAATCATTCCTAGACTGGCGGAATTCATCGCGAATCTCGCCCACCAAAGCGGCCATCAAATTATCTAAAGTGACAAACCCCATCGGCTGCGCTTCATCGGCGTAAGTAACAATCGCAAAGTGCGGCGCACCTTGGCGAAAGCGACTAAACAAATCCAGCACCGGCGTGTCGGGCGTCACATGTTCAACCGGGCGCAAATAGTCGGTTAAATCGGAGACATCGGCATGGCGCAACTCAGCCAAAAATAGATTTTTTAGATGGACAATCCCCAGTACTTCACCGTCTTCATTGACAAAGGGATAGCGGCTAAAGCGCTGCGTGGCGATGATTTGCAGGTTTTGCTCTACCGTTAAATCGCTGCGTAACACGGCGGCTTCGTGAAATGGGCGCATCAGGTCGGCGACTTTCAGTTTGCCAAAATCAAGCGATTGCTCGACGACATTCCACTCTTGGCGGCTGGCTTCATCGCCTTCATGATTGCCGCGCAAAATAAGCTTGAGTTCATCCGCCGTATAGTGGCTTTCATGACCGGAATGGCCGTCCAAGCCCAAAAAGCGCAATAGCGTATTGGCGCTGTGATTGAGCAACCAAATCGCGGGATACATCAGCCAATAAAACAGATACAACGGCATCGCGGTCCACAAAGAGATCACCTCGGGACGGCGAATCGCCAACGATTTAGGCGCTAATTCGCCAACGACGATATGCAAAAAAGAAATCAGCGTGAAGGCAAAAATGAACGAAACGCTATGAATCAGGGCTGGTGACTCGACGCCGAGCATCACAAATACCGGCTCGAGTAATTTTGAAAACGCCGGTTCGCCAATCCAACCTAAGCCCAGCGAGGCCAGTGTAATGCCCAACTGACAAGCCGAGAGATAAGCATCGAGCTGGCTGTGGACTTTAAGCAAAATCCGCCCACGCCAACCGTGCAATTTCGCCAAACCTTTGGCGCGAGTAGCACGTAATTTAACGAGGCCAAATTCGGCCGCCACAAAAAAGCCATTGAGCAGCACCAAAAACAGTGCGACCAAGGTCAATAAAAAATTTTCCATAATGCGGGCGAACGCCCGTCCAGAAC
This sequence comes from Deefgea chitinilytica, assembly GCF_016881405.1. GTDB lineage: Bacteria > Pseudomonadota > Gammaproteobacteria > Burkholderiales > Chitinibacteraceae > Deefgea > Deefgea chitinilytica. The sequence goes on along the minus strand of NZ_WOFE01000016.1, from coordinate 7,351 downwards.
GATAACCTTGTCATTTTAAGCGCTGATCGCCACAGCGGGGTAATTATTAGCCTAATGTGACAAATTTCCCGTCACAGGGGCGACAAACTCCGCGTCAAGCGACGGAGCCCAACACCACAAATAAGACGGCCAATTCACTGGCGCCCCGACCATCGTCATCTCAAGTTAAAATAGCGACTTACCTCGTTTTGGAACTCAATCTGCGTACAATGAAAACCAGTAAATCTAAGATGTATTCTGCCAGAGCCAAAACGAATCAAGCATCAACCAGCAATACCCAAGTCGCTAGCTTGGCGCGGGCTTTATCTAAGCTGGGATTTTGTTCGCGCAGCGAAGGCGAAGCGCGGGTGGCGCGTGGCGAAGTGAGCGTGAATGGCAAAGTCTGCGTCGACATCAATCGCCGTGTCGATCTGCAACGCGATCAACTGAGCGTGAACGGCCAAGCGGTGAGCGCCGAAAAAATGGTGTATCTGATGCTGAATAAACCGCGCGGCCTGATTACCAGCGCACAAGACGAAAAGAACCGCGATACGGTGTTTAGCTGCTTTGAGGGGGCAAAACTGCCGCACATCGGCCCTGTCGGGCGACTCGATAAAGCCAGTGAAGGCTTGCTGCTGTTCACCAACGATACCCAATGGGCGGCGCGCCTGACTGATCCAGCGAGCCACTTGGACAAAATCTATCACGTACAAATCGACAGCCAAGCAACGCCCGAGCTGATCGCCGCAATGCAAGCAGGGGCAACACTGGATGACGGCACATTATTAAAAGCCAAGCGCGTGACGCTGTTACGCAGCGGCGAAAAAAATGCGTGGCTCGAAGTCGTACTCGACGAAGGCAAAAACCGCCACATCCGCCGCCTACTCGAAGCGAATCAAATCAACACGCTACGCCTGATGCGCGTGGCGATTGGCGGCTTGGGATTGGGGAAATTGGCGAAAGGTGAATGGCGGGAGTTGACGCAGGTGGAAGTGGCGGGGTTGAAAACTTGAAATCAGTCTTACACGAAAGGTACGAAAAAATCACAGATTGTGTTAAACACCGTAACACCTATCAAGCCTCGACGAACAGGTATCCAAAAATTAGTCCACTCTACTTGGCTTACGAATTTATTGTTATATTTGTATTCAACGAGATCAAAAATGTTTAGTGAGGTTGCTCTTATTTTTCAGGGCAATCCCAATCATACAAACTTTCAAAATTAATCACATCACTATTTTTCCGATTTTGTTCGCTATTCGATTTATAAAAATCTCTAAAATAAAAAGTAGGAGCCCATACGGTTATCGTATCGATTTCGCCTTCTAAATATGTCATTCGACTGCTAAAAGACTTGTCAATTCCCCATGGTCTGCGTTCTATTGCATTCCCCGTTAAACGCAACCTTGTACCATTATTAAACCGTATAATTTTGAAATTACTCTCACCATATTGTTCAATGCTTGTTTCACCATGACGGATAACTTTTAAAGAATAGTGACCTTTTTCCGCTAAACGCAATGGATCAAAAGATTGCCACAATGATTGGTTAATCAATTGATATGCTATAAATTCATGTTCTTCAGTTGAAACATATTCAACGGCTGGAACACAACGATGGATTGTGATGTGTTGATGCCCACCACAACCAGCGAGAAAAAGGAAACTGATAAAAAGCATCTTTCGATTCATTGCATTCCCCTTATCGAATCTATGGCCATTTATTTCTAATCACCAATCTACCGTTTCACATCCCGATAAAAATTCTCATGCGGCGCAACGGTTTCTAGATACACCAAACGCACTTCGTCATCCAGCGTATAGCCCAGTAAATAAAGCTGATTCTGACTGTGAAATTTATACACGCGCAGCGTGGCTAAATCGCCTTTTTTGCGCTCGCGAATGTCTGGATTTTCGGCGACTTCAACAATCGCATCGTCCACATCGGCGGCGATATTGTCTTGCAGCTTTTTATATTGCCGCCCAAAACGCCGCGTTTGCACCACATCGCAACTCATACTTCATACTTTCCGACTGCGTGGCACAAACGGTGTCGCAGCGTCTCTAGGCTCGGCCATTGAAACCAGAGATTCGGCAATAAAACCGACGGGCAAATCCGGATTATCCAGCGCCGCACGACCTACCTTTGCCCAATATTCAATCTGCCCTGCAATACTACGATGCTCAGCGCTAGCCTCAGCCTTGGCTTGCGCATACAGATCATCCTCAATCCGAACTGGCATTCCCATTTTGTCGCCTCTTTACTACAAATGTAGCAATCAATATACCGCAGTGAAGGAAGCGATGCAAGCCAGCCGATTTAGCACAGATTCGTAGCGTTAATCATTCAAACCGCACGATCAGCCGGATGATTCACCCCATCGTAGGTTTTAATATTCGGGATCAGATAGGGATTCACGCCTTCAAGACAGCCGACGTTATAGCCGTACAAATGCGGATTAGAGCGACGTTGATGGTGGGTGTAAATGCCGCAGACCGAACAGAAATAATGCTTCGCGGTATGGGTATTGAATTGATACAGCGTCAGGCGATCTGCGCCTTTAATGATTTTAATGCCCGAAAGCAAGACCGACGCGACAATCGCACCTTTGCGGCGGCAGATCGAGCAATCACAATGCCGTGGATCAACAATCCCATCTGGTAAATCAATTTCCAGCTCGACTGCGCCGCAATGGCAAGTCGCCTTGTGTTTCAATTGAATTTCGGTATCGCCTACTTGCTTTATCATGCCGATTTCCTTTTCACCAATCACAATTCATTTAAGCGTTACAGCCAACCGACGCGCCATTGCGTTTCATCGGTCAGCGCGCTCCAATGCAGCGTGAAATGCCGCTTGCTGAGTACGGCTTCGAGCGTGACGTGTTCCACCTTTTGCGCGTCATCAGGATCCGTTTCAACTTTGACGACAATAAAATGCTTTTCCCGCTGCTGCGACACAGCCGCAGTCCATTTGCTCTTGAGTAGTTTTTTCGGATGCCAAGTTCGCGTGGGTTGCGTCATCGGTCTGCCCTCTTGTGTTTTAAGCCCCATTGCATTTAGACATTCAAATAAAATGGGCAAATTACATCTCAGCGCTCATCCTTAAACACTGGCCGATCAATGCCGTATTCCACCAGCGTTTCCAACGAGATTAAATCCAGAATATTTTCATGCGTGGCGGCGAGGACGATTTGTGGGGCGGCACCGGCTTGCAGTGCTTCGAGCCAGCGCGTAGCGCAAAGGCACCATTGATCGCCGGCTTTTAGGCCAGCAAAGCCGTATTCTGGGCGCGGTGTTGATAAGTCATTACCGCGCTGCTTAGAAAAGCTCAAAAACTCTGCGGTTAATTTGGCGCAGACAATATGCGAGCCAACATCGCTATCGTCAGTGCGGCAACAACCGTCGCGGAAAAAACCAGTCAACGGATCAAAACTGCACGATTGCAAAGCTTGACCAAGCACATTCAATTGCATGGGTATATTCCTATGAATGATTGACTACAATGCATAAACCATCATACCCAACCTCAACGCCACTAGGAAGTTGCGCACTCAAGGCGTGATATTCGAGTTCGTGCGTCATATGAATCAGCACCGTTCGCTTGGCCGCAATGTCGGCGGCGACTTGCAAAGATTGTTCGACCGATAAGTGCGTTGGATGCGGTTTCGTACGCAAGCAATCGAGAAACAGCAGGTCTAGATCCAGTAGCAGCGCTCTGCTCGCCTCTGGGATTTCCGACACATCGGTCAGATAGGCCACATTGCCGATACGCCACCCCAAGATCGGCCACTTGCCGTGAATCAGCGGAATCGGTTGAATCGTTACCTCACCGACTTGGAATGCCTCGGCGTCAACCTCATGGATAGTGAGCACAGGTTTATCCCAAAACTCATTGGGCTTCATTAGCGTGTACGGAAAACGCTCGCGAATATGGCTGAGCATCAGCCGATTGCCATACACTGTCAGCGCGGCTTTTTGCAGCCAGCAAAATGCGCGTAGATCGTCGATGCCATTCAGGTGATCGGCATGTGGGTGCGTATACAGCACGGCATCAACATGCAAAATTTGCTCACGTAAAGATTGCGCACGTAGATCAGGGCCAGTATCAATCAAAAAGGTTTTACCACCCGCGCGCATCACGGCCGATGCACGGGTGCGGGTGTTTTTCGGATCGGTCGATACGCAGGTTGGGCAGTTGCAACCGAGCGCAGGCGAGCCACCACTCGAACCGACGCCCAGTAAAATCGTTTCAACCGCTATCGACGATGCGCTCGACGACATTAGTTGGAACTCGCACGGTGAAACAACTTAAAGAAATTCGCCTTTGTAGCGGCAGCGACGTCTTCCAGCGGGATATTTTTCAACTCCGCAATATGCTCAGCCACGTGCCGCACCCACGCAGGCTGATTTTGCTTGCCGCGATGCGGCATCGGCGCGAGGTAAGGCGAATCGGTTTCGATCAACAGACGGTCAAGTGGCATTTTGTAGGCGACGTCTTTCAGCTCGGTGGCTTTTTTAAAGGTGACAATCCCTGAGAGCGAAATATAAAAGCCAAGTTCCATCGCTTGCTGCGCGACTTCCCAACTTTCGGTAAAGCAGTGCATCACGCCGCCGACTTCATTGGCTTTTTCTTCACGCATGATGCGAATGGTGTCTTCACTCGACGCGCGGGTATGAATAATCAGCGGCAAGCCGGTTTCACGCGCCGCACGAATATGCGTACGAAAGCGTTCACGCTGCCATTCCAAATCGCCAGTCAGGCGGAAATAATCCAAGCCTGTTTCACCAATCGCGACGACTTTGGGCGCTTGAGCCAGTTCAACTAGCTGCGCAACCGTAGGCTCAGGCGTATCTTCGTAATCGGGATGCACGCCGACGGAAGCGAAAATATTCTGATGCTGCTGCGCCAGCGCCAATACGCTTGGCAACTCTGGCAAATTCACCGCGACGCACAGCGCATGGCTCACCTGATTGGCGTCCATATTGGCGAGTAGCTGCGGCATTTGCGCGGCGAGATCAGGGAAATTAATGTGGCAATGCGAATCAACAAACTTCATCATTTTTCTTCATTCAATAAAAAAGCCGTACCTCAACAGGTACGGCTTGAATCATAACGTAAACAGCGATAGTTAATGTAATCGAGCAAAAGTTTTATGGCAAAGCGTCGATGCAGAATGCAATACCACCCAGCCAGAATACTTTTGCTGATCAACTACATCGTATGCGTAGTACGGCCAGATTGCAGATAACCGCCGAGCAAATTCTCGATTTTTACCCGCGCCATATTGCCCGCTTCGTTAGCAGAGAACTGCACACCGATGCCTTGCTGATGATTATTATGCGCGCCAGGCGGCGTAACCCAGACGACATTGCCTGACACGGCGATCCGTGCCGGATCATCGAGCAAAGCCAGCAACATAAATACTTCATCACCCAAACTGTACACTTTGCTCGTTGGGATAAAAATGCCGCCACCTTTAATAAACGGCATATATGATGCGTACAAAGCGGCTTTTTCTTTGATATTTAAGGACAACACGCCAGGCCGAGAGGCGGGAGCTTGAACGGTATCTTCACTCATACTTTTCCTTGACGACCTTTTCCACGCAATGCATCCACATAAGCAAACAACAAACTTTCAAATACCAAACGCTGATTCAATGGATGTCGCGATAATTTTTGAGCTTCGGTTAGCTGATTTATATACTGCATTAAATACTGCGCGCGCGGCGCTAGTCGTGCTAATGCATCATGCCAATCTGGATAATAGCGAATTTTCTGCGCCAAGCCCAAGCTAATCAAATCATAAATCCACTTTTGTAGCCATGCGATCACTAAATCAGTATCCAGTTTAGCTTTTTCTAAATCTGCACTGAGCTTGAGTACATCCAATGTGGCGGGCTCTGCAATATGTTCCAGAAAGTTTTGCCGTACAGGCAGCCACTCTGCCGCCGCATCATCCATCGCCGCCAACGGTGCACCGCCGGTATGCGCCAGATGCAAAGCCGGATTGACTACGCCATGTGCATTGAGCCACTGCATTGCCACCTGTGGCTCGGGCAAAGCCAAAGGAAACACCCGGCAACGGCTGCGAATTGTCGGTAATAAACGTCGCCAATGATCAGCAACTAAGATAAACACTGCGCCAGCTGGCGGTTCTTCTAGTGTTTTTAAAAATGCATTCGCGGCAGCCACATTCATCGTGTCGGCCGGCACCACCAAGGTCACGCGGACACTACGCCGATGCGCCGAAAGATTGACGAAATCAGCTAAGGCGCGAACGTCTTCAACGCGGATAACTTCTGATTTTTTCTTTGTTTTTTTGGTTTCAACTTCATCAGCACGATCTTCTTCGGCCTCCTCCGGCTGTAAGACGCGAAAATCGGGATGGTTACCGGCTAAATACCAGCGGCAGCCTTCACACGCCCCACAAGGCTGAGTTGATTTCGACGAGTCCTCGCAGAGCAAAAATTGCGCTAAATATTCAGCAAATACCCGTTTACCAATACCAGGCTCACCTGTAATCAATAAGGCGTGCGGTAGGCGATCTCGTTCACGCAGTAAATCTTGCCAGGCGGTTTGTAACCACGGGTATAAAACTTCCTTACTCATAATCGGCGAAAATCTCTGCGAGTTCAGATTGAATTTCAACGACAGAACGGTTGGCATTGATCACGCGAATCCGTTGCGGATTTTGTTCGGCTCGTTCAAGATAGGCTGCACGCACCCGCGCATGGAAGTCTTGCTGCTCGGACTCAAAACGATCCAGCACACGACTAGTCGCCATCCGTGCTTGACTAACTTCAAGCGGTACATCAAAAATCAGTGTTAAATCAGGCTCGATAAGACCTCTATCTCGCAGCTGAACCCACTGCTCTAAAGCAGTGAATTTAGTCTTATCTAAGCCACGGCCACCACATTGATACGCGTACGTCGCATCCGAAAAGCGATCACACAAAACCCAGTCTCCGCGTGACAAAGCCGGCTCGATGACTTGCGCTAAGTGCTCGGCGCGTGACGCAAACATCAGCAATGCTTCGGTTTCTAATGACATCGCATCGTTCAGTAACAAAGCACGCAGCTTTTCCCCCAAACCAGTGCCGCCCGGTTCACGTGACTGAATCAGTGAGATCCCTTTGTTAAGGAAATAATCAGTCAACCAGGCTAGGTGCGTACTTTTGCCTGCACCATCAATTCCTTCCACCGAAATAAACCGACCGCGCGGGGGACTCGTCATAAATGAAAAACCAAACCGAAATAAGTGAATACTTGAATTGTCTCACAAGCAGCAAAAACCTGTGCATCTATTCAAAAACTGAAGGGTATAAGCTCATAACGATTTCTGATGAAGGACTAACAAGCAATACCCACA
>NZ_WOFE01000015.1 GCF_016881405.1 Deefgea chitinilytica | reverse complement strand
TGTGAGTTTTCAAATTAATTGCGACTATTTTCACAATATTTGCGACTGATTGAGAAATGAATTTTTACACTTTTGGGAACTACTATGAATAAAGAAGTTTGCAACATGTCAATTGCACATCTTGTTGGGGTAATCGAAAACGTAGGTGAAATCAAAGATGACTCTCTCATTATTGAACTTGAGACAACTACTCTCAAGGCTAAGGGCTCTTTAGATGGATTCCAGCTCATAACATTGGGGTGGACTTCCTCAGATGAATCTAGTATCAACGTGATTGTTTGCGATCAGGAGTCGATTGCCGCGGAGTTAGTATTCCGACAATCCCATGAACGGGAACGTCGATCAATTCTAATTGAACACGTCATGGATCAGGCGGAAACGACTGCGCTATTGAAGGGGAACGCAACAGCACCTGCTAAACGTATTGCTAAAGCAGAAGTGATCAAAATCGGCTACGGTGTGTCATTTTGGCTTTTGAGCGAGCGGGACTATCACTTATGGGCGCGCGCATGGAATTGTCTTATAGATCTTGAAAATTGCTCAAATAAGCGTAGTCAATTAACACATCAAGTATGGTCCATATTCGATAAGCAGCCGACGGCCACTCAATCTTTAGAATTTTTCTTATGCCAAGAAAAAGCGCAACAAGCGGCAACCAAAATTTTAGATATTTGTACTAAAACGTTGGATGCTTCGAGAACCATTTTGTGACGGTTTCTAATATAAAAGATGGTAATTGAGGTGGCTTTTCTTCAAGAAATGGCTTTCGCAATATTTCAGTATCCTTAACGAGGTCGCGGTCATAGTCTGGGAATCGTGCAGGAGACGTCGGTGGCACAAACGAAGCGCGTACTAAATTAGGTTTTCTAGCACCCCGGATCCACAGCTCTTCAATGGATCGCCCTTGCTCTGAGTACCAAAACCTAAACCAAAAGTGTCGCGCTTTACCCTTGCTAGTTACCGGTACAAAGTCTAACGTCAGAGCCAGTACATATGGCATATCTTCAATCTGGAGCTCTGTGTAGGCAAAAATATCCTTTTTGTGCGCCTCATCAAGTATCGAAATGAATTCCTTTATATGAAGGAAGGGCACTATTCGTTCAAGTTCTTTATAGTGTAGTTGCCAATTTTCTTTAAATTGTCGGCGTAGCTCGGCTGCATGCACAGGGTCTGGTCGATTCGGTGTGAGGGATATATACGACCTACCGAAAGGCTCTTTGCTTGGACAAAAATATTCAGAACTTCCATGCCAGAAATGTAGAGTCTTTGTGCCCTGTCGAAGATAAAGGTCTCTGTGACAATATGGACATTCTGCTAAAGATGGCTCGTTTCCCTCTGTGGTTTTATGGCCATGCTTTTTCTCAAAATCAATAGCTGATATTTTTTTTCCAGTTTCTCTTTCAATTGCGTAATGCATATGATTCAAACTCGCTAGTTTTTAAATATGTCTTATTAGACGTCCTCGAGCCAACAATTCGTCAATGTAAAGTAAAAAAGTTAATAGAATGGATGCCACGGCGAAAGCTATTGATTCGGGGCTCGCTAGCCTGTGGAAGGTTAAAATATTTTTATCTTTTCAAGCTGATTTTTAGCCGCCGAGTTTTTGTGAACGGATTCTGCCGCGGCATTTCTCTGATTCATGGCAATGAATGGAAGTTGTGTGTTTGTCACTCTTACCAATTCGTTGTATCCGTTGACGGCTTCAACAATTTGAGCTTGAAGCTCATGCATTGGATCTTCAGCCAACATAGCATTACTCAAAGCAATTGGATGTCCGTCCGAGTCCGTGATCCAGCGAATACATAGTGGATATTCGAACATCGTTTCTACGATGTGCTGCTGACCATCAGGCGAGGTGCCGAGACCACGAATCCAGCTGAACCAGCTTGATGGGTAGTTCATCGACAGCGTTAGCAATACCACGCAATCTCCGAAGGCTCCCAAGACGTCGTCCAGCTTGAGATACTCGGTGCCTGCCGTAAAAGCCTCAGCATCAAGATGTGCCGCAATCTTGTTGCGAACCCACCTAACGGGACCTTGTAGACGGGTTTTCTTTAAACGCTTAGCTACCCCATGATAAGTTTTTTGATCTGCATTTGGCCACTGAGTACGGGCGTCGCGAGATAATTTGTCATTCAATCCCGACACAAGATCTGCCGTAACATCCATAAGTTTACAGACAGGCACTGTGACTCCCCTCATGGCTCTCCGTCTTGTTTTCAAATCGACTAGGCGTTCTGAGTAAAATGTAACATCACGGCATGCTTCTACAGCAAGCACGAGCTTGCTAGTTCGATCGTCGTTGGGCATCCAGCTAGAAACGGTGGGATCGGCATCAAGTAGGTCAAAAATGCCAGGGGCCAGCATTTTTCCATCAGGTCCCATAGTGATTGGTAGACCTATAAAGCTAGCAGCAATTCGTTCAAGCATGCTCTCATCGATAATTAGCTTTGGCATGATTACTTTATTTCGACCATGATCTTCAATTCATTGTACGGACGCACCATCATGGATGGGCGGAACAGCGCTGTATTTGTATCACAAAACGTCATCCATAGTTTCCAATACTGTGAAAAGTGACGGATGCGCACCTTAGCTGTCGGACTATTCAATCATAAATTTGTGGCCAAATTTAGTAGTCCTCTACAATAGGGATTGGAACAGGTATCACGCGTGATAATTGGGTGGCAATTCCTCAGTTGGAGTACCGAGTGAGCAAGAAAATTAGTGCATAACTCAGGTACGTTCGGGAAATCAGAGATATTTAATTTTGGTACATATGGAGAGTGCAATGCAGAACCCAACTGAAAACGAACTAATTCAAGCCGAATCTCGGCGCGAAGCCTACATGAACGCAATCCCTAAAGAAGTTATCGCTCAAGAGGATCGGCTACCAATACAAATCCAGTCTATGAATGCATCAAATAAGAGTAAGTTGCAAAATATTTATCTCGTGGCCGAAGAATTATTTCGGTTGCGCCCATCTTTTGTGGCATGCAAAGAAGGGTGCTCTTCTTGTTGCCATATGAATATTAGCATTACTAGCGAAGAGGCGAGCCGGATCTCTACAGCCACAGCTCAAAAAGCAAAGGAAATATCTTTCTCAATCAGCCACCCACTATCAACGTTTGCAGGCAAGCCCTGCCCATTTCTGGACATTTCCCAAGGGAATTGTAGTATTTATCCTGATCGGCCATTGGCTTGTCGAAAACATGTATCCTTCTTTGATAGTGCGACTTATTGTGATGTGACAATAGCAAACGATATCAGTGTCCCATTGATGGGATTCAGTGGTTTAGATAATGCTCTGTATTCTGTAAAAAACAAAAACCAAAATTTAGTTATTGCAGATATAAGAGACTTTTTTCCTTCAACAAAATAAATTCTATTTTTATATGCGCAGCAGCCTGCAATTCGATTGTTAACCCACTTGGTCAAGTTTGATTTACAGGAGAATTTTGTTAGCATAGATGGATTGGATATAACTTGCTATGGGCTGCCCTCCTAAGCAATTAGTAAGAGAACAGCCATAGTGGACTCAAGTCTTCAAGATAGCTAAATCGACTCTAATTCATCAGCCTTCCCCCAACGCCATTGCAATTCTGATTCATTATTTAAAACAAATAGCCCACTCCAAATGGCCAACCAAAACTGGATAGAAATAGCAGCTTTACTTGCCATAATTAATGCGATGGGTCTTGTCGCTATTGCCAACAATAATTCAAACGTTAGCTTGCGCTGGACAGAATATGGAACATAAATACGAACTAAAGGCATTCCAAATCTATATTGCCAATAAAGAGCCATCCTGTGCTGAGCCCAATCTATTGCGTCTACATTCCAAATACTACTCCACTTTCTTTTCCATTTTGAATTAAACGCCCATGTTTGGGTCATACTAGATCGCAGCAACTCATTAATATTTACAACCGTTCCATCAATAAAATCTATTTGGACATTTCTTAAATAAAAATCATCCCACGAAAAAAAAGGCATCCCATCTTTAAATCGTCCTGATATCTCCAACCTAGGTATATTAGATAGGCTCATTATTATTGGCTTCTCGGTTAGATCATTTAGCTTAATATATTCCTGATAACGAGCAACAACTGATTCAGTTTCAAAAATTAATGAGATTCTTTGGATATCATTACGCAGCGATTTGAATGCTATTTTTGATTTTTGATCTCGATCATCAACTTGCAATGCAAAATTATAAGAATATTCAAAATATTCTCCACATTTAGTCCAATAAGCACCAAGCTGATGTCGATCTGTCCAGATTTGATGAGATTTTCGATAAGTATTTAAAAATAACCATTTGGTTACATATCCATAGGCCCAGCGCACAAGGGTGAATAATAGACCCAAACCCGGAATACCAAGAATAGATGATGGCAAAATCATGAGAGCAATCCCGATTGTTGGAGGTGACAACAGCAGACTAGCATAGAACATTCGTTCTGCCTTGCCCAGTGTTTATCTTTTGAATATGTTCTGAAGAATTGAACAGGTACTTATTACATTGAGCTCAACTTATAATCGTTGGCGGCATCGCGCGTACCGCTCGACCTACGAACGGTCCAATATCGCCCAACTAACTTACTCACTTGAAAATTGTTCCCCTCCATCCCTCTGCGCTGAAGATAGAGCCGAGCACTTTCCCATTCTTCATTTGAAGTCGGGTAATGTGGATGGCTCCGACAGGCATCAAATGCTTTGCTGAGCCAAAATGGTATATCCCCTCGGTACATATCGAGATATGAAGGTCTGAGCTTGGCCCCTATTGCTGCAGCAATATATTGATCTGGCCATTCCTCTAGCAACCACGCGAGGTACCGCATCAGAAATACCCGATCGCATTGGCGTAGAAGGTCAAAAGAGGAACGTTGGCTGCGTTGTGGGGGTAATGCAAGTTCACCAAAATGTGGGGCTACAATTTCGCGTATTTTTATGTGGGATTGATACCCAATTAATGCGCGAAGCAAGTAGCGCAGTCCTTGGAAATAGCCAAGTGACATTATTTCCGAACCGTCTGGCCCGATTGTCCAGCTGTGGGTTATTGCTCCGTGGATTTGCGACTGCAATTGCCAAAAAGAATCGGAAAGACTAATTGATTCTGCCAGATCCCCTTCTCTCCGCCAGTCATATCCACATCGAATACAACGAGTCCAATGGGGGTATCGCGGAAAGCTCTTTGCCCCTTCGTCAGCGCTAATCACCATAATGCTGCTAGCACAACCCGGACAAGCATCGAGTAACAGGCGGCGATGCTCCATGCAGGCGACGACATAGCTTACTCGCCATCGACGCCGAAAATAAGGCATTTGATCGCCCGCCAAACATTCAGGACAGAAGGCAATACCATGCGCTGTACGCTGTTTTCCTCGGCCACCAAGTGGCCGAATGCCCGCGGGATTATCAGCTGTGTTCTGGTAAATAATCCCTTCATAACTTCTTAAGCTGGTTTGCCATATCAATTGATAGGGCACACGTCCGATGTCGGCCATACGCAGCAAATCGACTTCAGCGACTCGGAGATCGCCATCTCCGCCCCAAGGAGTACCAGGGTGATGCCAAAATTTCTTGGTTAGACGGTGGGACTTAATGCCATTCAACCAAGCCAGCCGGTGAAACCACGATGTAAAAAGCTCATCTGGCAGTGGGCGCTCATTAATGGGTAAGCGGCCATTTAAGCTTTTGAAGACATCAAAATCCTGAAGTTTGCATACCTCGAAGGGAAGGAGAAGACCATCCGAGGTTTTTGAGGTATTCACGGTCCAGCATCTCCAGAGTAATCTGTTCTGTACCGCTCTTAATCGCTTGAACACCCAGCAGATGAAGCAGATCAATGACTTCACCTAACAGTCCGCCGGACTCAATGTGAATTTTTTGGGCAAAGGTTTTTCTGTGCAGTCCAGAGCTTTCCTTGAGTTTCATACTGTCTTCTACTGTGTGGATCATTCGCCTGAAGTCATCATCAAGTGGCCACTTCGGCAAGTCGCGCGGGGGGAAACGATTGGATAACTGAGCATCAGATTGCAAAACGCTTAGCATTTCTGGCGTGCCACTGAGCACAAAAGGAATGCAAAACTCATTGCACATGTACTTAACGGTATTGATGCATTCACGCATTTTTTGCGGGCGAGTTAGAGCATTGTGAAATTCATCGAGCACGATCATTTGAATACTAAGTTGCCTGACGAGCGTGCTTAGTCGATTAAACATGGATTCAGCCGACTCTCGGATGCTACCTTCGGCAAAAAGCCGTTTAAGTAATTCGCCGTAAAGGCGTCCCTCGCTCAAATTACTTGGGCATTGCATTACCAATACCGGTAATCGAATTCGCTGGTCATCAATCAAGTCTGGCGGGTTATGTTTGCTTGCAAATCGTTTCAATAATGCACTTTTGCCATTATTTGAATCCCCAATCAGTGCCATATTGGGCATCCGGTGGGAAGGCGGATGCTTGATCAACGAATCAAGGTGCTCCAATAACGCCTCGGCCAGTGGATAGTTAAACCAGATTGTTTTTTCTAGTTCAAAGATTCTTGAATCCATATCTGGGTCATCATTAGCATCCTGCTCAATCATAGCGGCTCCACTTTGAATGGCGTTTGCAAGATCAAGTCGTCGTCATCATCATCCACAGTTTGGGGATTCGGCGGAATAACTGGCGGGTGTGGCTTCAGACCTGTTTGAGCCACCTTTTGAGCCCGGGAATTTTTCTTCGCCGTTTGCACACGTACTCGCTTCGTTTCTTCAACCGATTGAGATTCGATACGACGCATTTCGTTGTATGCCGAAAAAAGAACACTTTCGTTTTTTGCTTCTTTACCGCGCTGCTTTAGGTAAGCCTTAATTTCACGTAACTCCCAAATACTGATCGCAGGAAACAGTGGGTTAAGGTATGGAATTCGGAAATACCGTTTGAGCTTCGGATCAAAAAACCAAATACAAGAAATATCCCGAGGATCACGCCGAATAATAAATTTTCGCTTAGCTGACGGTTTGGCTGGATCAACCGCTTCGACCCAAGGACGTAAAACATCTGCCTGATAATGTATGCTATCAATCGCAATACCTTCACGCTGAACCGTCCGCATTGCCATCGGCATAAAATCAAGTTTCAGTTTCTGGATAGCCTCATCGCTTGTCGGCGCCAAGGGCAAGCCAATACCTGGGGAGTTATCACAACCAAAGATGCCTTCCTTGAATTTCTCGATCGGTGGAAGTTCAATCCCTTTATGCACTTCGTGGTGATAATGGCCGATCACAAGATTGGCAAACCAAAGTTCAAAATCCTGCATGGTCATAGCGGCTTTTTCTTCTGGCTTGTAGTCACCAAGCTCAGTCGAGCGTGACCGAGTAGTACCAGGTAGCGCATGGATTTCGGACATCAGCGTACCCATTAGGCGTTCAATATGCCCACCATAATTTGGTGTTCTGACCGGACGAAACTCGAGATCGATGCCGTATTCCTCGCATGCTTTTTTAAGCGCATTGCCGCGAAATTCTTTGGCATTATCAACGTGGATCTTTTTAGGAAATCCTTGGCATGGGTAGTCATAATCCAGTCCCATCACATGCAAAAATGGAGCTTTTGGTAAAATGGACATGGCAATGCACATTGCAGTGCCTAAAACACCCGGAGGATCAAATGAGATGTAGTATCCAACCACCATCCGTGAAAATACGTCGATCGCTACAGTGATGTAAGGGCGTGGCAAAGGTAATCGCTTAACCTCGTCTACTAACCTGATATCAACCAGCGTGTGATCAATTTGCAAAACGGAATAGGGAAAATCTGCTCGCGGAAAACGGCCTACAACTTGCTTCATTCTCCTTTTCCCTGATTTGCCATCCCTGGCAGAAATTCGCACTACCGTCGAAAGTGCGTTAATACGGCGATAGAACGTAGAATATGATGGTGGAGGAACATTGGCATTACGGCATTGCATCTCCAAGTCCCGATACGATTTAGTAATTTCTTGCTTTTGATCTGTTAAAAAGTGCTCTTTGAGGACTTTAAGAACCAGCATTTCAGCAGTAGTGTTAATGCGTCCACGCTCCTGATCACTACGTGGTTTTCTGACTAGTGATGAAATCGTGCCTGTATCCTGATATCGCTGCATCCATCTAAAAATTGTCGCACGATCAACTTTTGCACGCTCGGCAGCGGCCAAAACATTTGCAATCCGGTCTCCAGACGTAGCTAGGATTGGCGCTATAATTTCAAAACGCTGCAGTGCTTTGTCCCAGTGTCTTTCTGAAAAAAGACCCAAATCCGCATGGCTATCTTTTTTTGCATGCCTAGCGATTCTTGTCATCCACAAGTCTGTCACTTCACGGTACGTGCCATCATCCAAGTCGATTAAACGCGCAGTCCCATTATCTAGAATCCGAGCAACACAGTAACGATGACCATCGCCATCCAATAAATCACCGATCACAAATTGTTCAGCCATCACGCAAACTCCAAATCGGCGTGCTCATTCCCAATCGTACCTTCAAATCAGTACCAATATGCCCATGTGCCAATAAATTCCACACAAATGGAATCCAGTCCAACGATTGCTCAGGAGTATCAGCAGCCAATCTGGCGAGTTGAGCCGGCGTCGAAAACTTGTATTCAAAGAGAATTGCTAACAAGCGTTGTTTTTTGTTTTCGAAAAGGGCGACATCTATAAATTTCAACCGTGCATCGGTAAATGTGAGGAGAAATTGCGCATTGGTCAGATAGGGAGTTTGAATATCGATATCACGAATAATGTGAAAGCTATAGCCATGTGATCGACACCAGTGCACTGCCGCTTTGAATCGAGGCCGAAACAACTGCCAGTCTCTACACAAGATTTTTTGGGGCTTCACTTCGAACAAAGTGGATGGTCGTTTTGTGCTAGGTTGATAGTGCACTAATACATCTGGTGTATAGCGTGAAAATTTCTTGCCGTCAGCGCTCCAGCGCAACGTTACAGGCTGAGATTCATAGCTGAGTACATCAGCATCAAACTCCAGCAAGGTCAAAAAATCCTGCTCAAGCCCCGATTCGAATTTCTGTGATCCCGCCGATTTAGAACTTGCACTTAAACCACTCGTGAAAGCATATCGCATGCCAATTATTCTTTTTTTCACCGACGCTATTACAAGTGGTGCAGAGCCATCAGGCTTTCCAAACTTAGGTGTAATGGATGGCATTTTCATAGTATCAACGAGAATAGGTAAAATCGGCACAGATCATATGTAAGGTAAGTTAAGTAAACACGTTAAAAACTTCAACATCTGTGTAATGTCTAGCCAGACAAGCAGTCCAGAGTGCATTTTGCTGCATTTGATGCAAAGTGATCGGTTTATCCTCTTCCCAAATAAAAAGTTGCGCAAGCGGCTCATCACTGACGCACCCGTGTGCAGGTTCAACAACGATAATCAAATTCATACCACTGGGATCGTACATCAATAGTGCGCATGCTCGACGCATGCGGAATTTGCCGCTCTCAGTCTTGAACCAACTATCTGGTGTAACCACCCCGTCTTCATCGACCATTGCAGGAACTTGGAAATATGCTTTTGAGCTTTCGCCAAAAAATAGTAATTTAAATGTTGTGTTTTCTGCTGGTGTGTGAATTTCAAATAATTTTTTTAGAAATACAGGCAGCGGGCTTTGATTTTGAGGATCGCCAAGCACATGAGTGAGTGATATATCTATTGCTCGTGTATTGGCAGAGCTAACAGCATCTCCAACTGATTCGGGACAATGGTCTATAGTAGAAATTGGTTGATTTGGCTCAATCGAAACTAAATCTGATTGAACATCAAGAGAGCGCCATACTTCTTTTCCATCTAGGTCAGGAAATCGTAGGAAAGAACCGATAACTCTGCTTACCGGTTTTTTTGATTTTCCAGGATCACCATCAATGATGCGGGAGTCAACACTAGGCTTGGCAACTACTTGAAATTTTTCCTGCACCTTAGACGAATTCAACTCTGTATTTCTTTTTCTTAAGAGTTCGCCTTGATCAAGTTCGTACCTTAATGATTTAAAAGGAAAAGGATGTGAGCACTGACGAAGATAGTTAACTACAAACGTTGAGTTTTCTCGATCACCATGGCGAATCCAACGACCAGAAGCACTCAGGGTCGTATTTCCTTCAAATGGAAAGCTTGTGTGAGGGTATATCGGCTCACCAGATATCGATGCCTTTAGACATGACGCTGAAACACGTAGAGCGGCATTCCAAGCATTTTCAGATAATGCTAAACGACCAACATCACTTGCGCTAAACCCTTTAATACCTGGAGCCAACTTTATACATAAATGCCCGCGAGGCGCAAAATAAGAAACATTAGTAAATAACTGATTTTTAGATAGATTCGGTTTTACAAGTCGTTCAAGGACTTTACCGGAGGTCCCGAAATAAAAACGTACTAGCTCCCAGCAGGGAATTATAATTTTCCTTTGCTCAGATATCTGGATCAGAATGCAATAAGAATGCGTATGTCGTTTATGAGCATTAAATGCGTCAATAGGTAAATAGAAGTTACCTGCCCCATCACTTACTCCAGCTTTAATCGTTACAACTGATTGTCGATTTATTTCCAAACCACTAAATATCTCTAAATCCGAATCTGAAGCAGAGAACAATAATTTACCTTGTAACCAAATATCTCCAACGCGAAGTAAAGGCAATAGCCCAATCGGAATCCAAATTTCACACTGCTGCACTGATAGAGAAGTAACATCATAGTTGCCGTACTCAACCTCAGAAAGAACAACACAAATAGAGGGCTGCGTCCACCTATGCCCCCGATCAGGATAAGCTAAATTTCCAAACCAATCGACTCGATGGGCTTGTTTTCCAAGGTCTAAGGATTGGATATACATCTACTAACCGTCGTTTAATCCGCTGTTTATTCTTGAATTAGTACTAATTTGACCTAATCAGTGAACAAGACAACAATATGGAAAAGATAATGATAGCAACCAACAGCTTACTTGCGTCGAAACCATTGCGTCAAATAAAGGCAATAAGAATCGGGCTGGATGCCAGAGAAATTGAGAAACTTGTCGTTCATTTTAAACTTCACCCTGTTGAGCTAGCGAGCATGCTCGGCTTGAGTATTGGCTCATTGCGGTATAGAGTCCGACAAGGCTTGCGGCTCGATTCTGTAGCCAGCGAGCGCTTATTGCGTTTAGCTAGAGTAGCTAATCATGCAGCTACCATTTTCGGGGATTCAATTTCTGCAGGAGACTGGCTTTTGCGACCACACTCCATGCTGGATAATGCTACGCCACTATCTATGCTTGATACTGCATATGGTGCGCAGGAAGTGGAGCGAATTTTGTATTCAATTGAGCATGGATTACCGGTCTAGATTACTTCGATTTGATAAGTACGCACGACACAGATAGTTTGAATGCTGCTGACTTTGCTTCGATACAAATCAAAGACTTTGCTCAGCAGCATTCAAACCAAGCTTAGCAGGCCTACTTAATGCACATTCTTAGCAATTTAGCCACCTACTCTTATTTGATACCATCACCCACACTCACGCATTTATCCAGTGAGTTGAGCGGCAGCAGCGACACAGAGCTGAGTTTGGTTCACCAAAAATTGGCCATTTATTTCCCTCGCTGGGTTCCCTATCCAAATCCTATACTCGAGTATGAGCAGTCTGTTGCAACTGACTGGAAAAGCGTTTCGCTTGCGCTACCGCAACGCCAATAAACATAAGCCTTCCCGTGAAAGTCAAGCGGAGAGTTTTACAATCAGTTATGCAACACGCCTTTAATCAGGATTGGATTAAAATAATCACGCCTTAACCGCCGCGTTGAATGCTTTGATTAGTGAGTCAACATTTGAATGAATGTTTTTTTCGTCAGAAGCATCCATTTCATTAATTATTCGACTACCAACGATCACTGCATCGGCAAGTGGCGCAATCTGTGCGGCAATTTCAGTATTTGAAATGCCAAAACCTACCCCAATTGGCACTTTGATTTGCTTCTTAAAACGGGCCAGACTCTGCTCAACACTGAGCACATCAATATTTGATGCACCTGTAGTTCCTTTCAGGGAAACATAGTAGACATACCCTTTTGCAATTCTGGCGATTTCTCCAACCCGAGCATCCGTTGTTGTAGGTGCTAATAAAAATATCAAATCCAATTGCGCTTCACTAAGTATTTTAGAGAGTTCAACTGCTTCCTCTGGTGGGCAATCTACAACTAAGACACCGTCGAGCCCTGCATTTTTAGCTGCACGCGCGAATGTTGAAATTCCCATTGCACATATAGGATTCATATATCCCATTAAAACAACAGGCGTACTAGCATTTATTTTTCTAAATTCACTAACCATCTGCAAAACATCATGCAAAGATGTATTGTTATCTAAGGCTCGCTCATACGAACGCTGAATAGCCTCACCGTCAGCCATCGGATCAGAGAAGGGAACCCCGAGTTCAATAATATCGGCACCTGCATTTGCTATAGTATGCATTAGTGAAACAGTACTACTTGGATGTGGGTCACCAGCCGTAATGAAGGGAATCAAAGCTTTTTTTCCATCAAGCTGAGCAAAACAAGTCGAAATGCGCGACATATCATCGGCCTCCTTTCATTTGATATTGCGCGTTATTTGTAGAGCTGAAAAAGATTGGGCTGTTGGCATCAGCTCAATTGTGTTGATGTTGACATGCTTGGGCAACGCAGCAACCCAAGCTACAGTCTCAGCAATATCAGCAGGAAGAATTGGTTCTACATTGGCATAAAGCGCATTAGCCTTTTCTGAATCACCATGGAACCGAACTGCCGAAAACTCAGTCCCACCACACAAACCTGGCTGAACATCACTGACCCGGACGCATGTCCCTGCCAAATCAGCTCTTAGGTTCAAGCTAAACTGAGCCACATAAGCCTTGGTTGCACCATAAACATTCCCACCTGGGTAGGGATATTTCCCCGCGATTGACCCAATATTAATAATGTGGCCCGATTGTTTTTTCACCATGCCTGGCAAGATCGCATGTGTCATACATGTCAACCCAATCACATTAGTTTCAATCATCGTCAACCAATCATTTAAACTTGCCTTTTGTGCGGGATCAATACCTAAGGCAAGACCTGCATTATTAATCAGCAAATCGATATCAGATAAATGTTCGGGGATTATTTCCTTAATACGTGCAACCGAATCCAAATCGCGAACATCTAATTCAAGTGGATAGAGATTTGAACCCAACTCATCTTGCAATTGTTGAAGTCGATCAATACGCCGTGCTGCGGCGATGACCACATAACCATCAGCAATTAAACGAGTACAAATTGCACGACCAAAACCAGAAGATGCTCCCGTAACAAGAGCAATACGAAGATTTGTTTTTTGTGTCATGAATTAGTTTCCGATAAATATTCAGATGAATGATGTGATACAAGGTGCATATCCTTGTCCCCCCGACCCGATAGATTGACTAATATTTTCTGGTCGGAACGCATCGTCTTGGCAAGTTTTTCCGCGTAGGCAAGTGCATGACTGGACTCCAATGCGGGGATGATGCCTTCGATCCGACTGCAATTGAAAAATGCTTTGGTGGCTTCAATGTCACCAACAATATGAGTTTCAATTCGTCCGCTATCTTTAAGCCAAGACAGTTCAGGACCAACAGCGGGATAATCCAACCCGGCGGAGATAGAATGGGTTTCTGAAACTTGCCCGTGCTGATCTTGTAAAATATAGGTCTTGCTGCCATGAAGGACGCCAGGAACTCCTTTGCTTAGCGTTGCCGCATGTTCGCCAATTTCGTCGCCAAATCCACCAGCCTCGACAGCAATCAGTCGAACCGATTCATCCGGGATGAACTCAGTAAACATCCCGATTGCATTCGAGCCTCCTCCAACACATGCAATCACTACATCTGGAAGCTTGCTGTGCTGTTTCAGCATTTGCTGTCGGCTTTCTCGACCAATCACGGCTTGAAAATCGCGGACCAGCATTGGATATGGATGAGGCCCAGCAACACTGCCAATGACGTAATAAGTATTATCAATATTTGTCACCCAATCACGCATCGCTTCATTGAGCGCATCTTTCAAGGTCTGCGTCCCAGATGTAACAGGAATTACCTTCGCTCCCAAAATTTGCATGCGCTCTACATTAATGTGTTGTCGCTCCACATCAGCGGCCCCCATATAGATAACACACTCAAGTCCAAAGCGAGCAGCAACTGTCGCCGTTGCTACGCCATGCTGACCTGCGCCCGTTTCGGCAATAATTCGAGTTTTGCCAAGTTTTCTTGCAAGATGAATTTGCCCAAGGCTATTGTTGATTTTGTGAGCGCCAGTGTGGTTTAGATCCTCTCGCTTCAAGTAAATTTGGGCACCACCAAGCATCGCTGACCACCGTTTAGCGTGATAAATTGGCGTTGGTCGTCCTATGAAAGACTCAAAGTCAGCCTGAAGCTCACTCCAAAAACCGCGATCATTTTTGATTTTTTCATAAGTAATGGTTAAATTACTTAATGCGGCAAAAAGGGTCTCTGGCACATAACGGCCACCATACTTCCCAAAATGGCCTGAATGATTAGGTAGTGTTGTTGAACAAATTGGAATGTCTGCATCAATAGTATTAGATCGCATATTTCACCGCCAAACTCGAAAACAAAGTTAACATTGAAAAAACCAACACTTTTCTAACAAAAGCAGATCCATTGGAAACAGCAAGTTTGCTACCAAAGTGGTTCCCAATAATATTGCTAATTACAAGTGGCAGAGCCATTTGATAGATAACCTTACCGGCCATAACAAATGCAACTAAAGCACCGATATTGGAAGCAAAATTAAATGATTTTGAATTTGCCGATGAAGAAACAAGGTCCAACTTCAGAAGATAATGGAATGCAATAATAAACATACTGCCTGTACCAGGACCAAAGAAACCGTCATAAAATCCAACTACAAAACAAATCAATGGAACCATTAAGTAAAACAATCGACCACTAACGGGTTTTTGAGTTACTTCTTTGTCTTTTGGTATTAAAAATAGCACTATACCAATTGGAATAAGAATCAATAATAACTTAGCTACTATTTCTGCAGGTATAAGTAAAATAAGGTGAGCCCCCAGATAAGCGCCAGCCAACGAAAACGGCACTCCTAAGATAGCAACCTTCCATAGCATCTTACTCTCTTTTAGAAAGTTTCTAATTGCTGCAATAGTTCCTAAAGTACTTACTATTTTTTCTTGGCCTAACGCAACTTGAGGAGGCAATCCAACAATTAAAAACCCTGGAACCAGAAATAACCCACCACCACCAGCGATACTATCCACAAAACCAGCAAAGAAAGAAATCAAGCACAGCACTAGTATTGCCAGCATCCAATATTCTTGCCAAAATTCGCTCAAGTATTCCACATTAAATCCCCTGTTTTATTTTATAATTTAGTTTAAGCACTAACTTCGAAAGGCCTTGCTGCAGAGGTCGGTATTACTCTGCTTTGATCTCCAATTCCAAATACACGAATTAGCCAACGATCAACCCCATCATTTAGTGGAGTAAAGGCATCACGCGCGTGTAAAATTTGTTGATTTTTAAAAATCAAAAAATCACCTGGTAACAAAAGCAATTTTATGTCGTACTCTTGAGAGCTGAGCGTTGATCTTAAGATCTCTAATGCTTTATCAGCTTCTTGGTCTTCGGCATATGTATTTTCGGTATCGAAGCGCGACAACCACTGGCCTTTATTGCCCTTCGCAATAAGCGGTAGTCCCATTGTTTTCTTAGCTGAGCCAAATGATGCTGGACGGCAGATAGTAAATCTTGGACTTGCAAGAATATCGATTACATTTTCAGGTAGCTTTTCTAATATTTGTCTAGTCAAGACTAATGTCGTTGACACATTAGGATCGCAACGCATACCAAATAAGGATAGATACTCAGGGCAAGCTGATAGATTCCCAAGCGGTTCTGATGTCAATGCCAAATCAGGGTTATCAACGTGATAGCCAAACCTTGCTCTTGATCCATGAGAACTTTTTGAAAATACAGCAGATCTAGCCGGTACAACGTGCCTAAAAAGATTACCATCATTCTCGCCTTCATACACAATTGGCTCAATTCCCATCAATTGATATAATGAAGAGTTAACCAAACAACTGATAGGACTTTGAGCTGGAGATAATTTCCCGCTATAGGGTGTTGGAGGCAAAATTCGATCAATTGGGCAATTGCGTAAAATTAAGACACTTTGATTTGGATTTTCTCGGAACTCCTGAAGCGCCTCAACAATAGGGATGGGCAAAATTTCTTTTGCTTGCTCTCCTAAATAAGGCATTTTTGAAGAAAAACAATTTTCTGCAACTTGATTGTTCAAAAGTAGCGTTTGCCAGGCCATTGCCGTCACCCAAGACAACCTTAATTCAACAATGTCGGTTTGTTTCGGTTCTTGGTTGTTCAAACTATTAATCATCTTGCTGTTTCCTCAAGTTTAACTAACTTTTAATTTCTCAATGCTGACTTTTATTGTGAAACCGAGCTAAGGTTTTACATTGATTTCGTAACTTTAATGTCAATTTTTGCCTTTACATATACACAGGACATAGCAATCTGTTGTATAACAGATTGTCTTGTTTGTAAGTTTTTGGTATGTCACGAGAAAAAGCGCAGTACCGGCAAATTGCCGATCAATTGAAAGAACTCATCAGAAGCGGGAAGTTGGCTCCCAATGCAAAAATGCCCTCCGTACGGGCTTTGGCTCAAGAGCACAAGGTGAGTGTCATGACCTCTTTGCAGGCTTTGCGATCACTAGAGCAAGAGCAATGGATTGAGGCTCGCCCAAAATCTGGGTTTTATGTGCGCTCCTACAAGTCTTTGCATGCCTCAAACCCCAAACCGTTTGAAACAACTTCTTTGGATGAACAAACGGAGCTTCACTTGTCTGTGTTAGGCACACCTTGCCGGATTAGGCTCGATCTTGCGAATGGGGAAACTGCGTTATACCCTGTGAAAAAGCTAGGTATTTTAATGAGGCAGCTCATTTATAAAGATCCCACCTTGTTGGGGAACCATATCCGTGGAACGGGATATCCTCCCCTGAAGCAACAAATTGTCAGAAGAGCGTTTGACTATGGTTGTGAGCTAGACCAGCGGGAAATCATTATCACGAATGGATGTATCGAGTCGTTAACTCTAGCGTTAAGAGCAGTAACAGAACCTGGAGATTCAGTCGTCGTAGAGTCGCCAACATATTTTGTTATTTTACAAATGCTACAAAATCTAGGTCTAGTTGCTGTAGAAGTCGACTGCACGGAGTTGGGGTTGGATTTAGTTGCCTTAGAACAAATATTGGTTAATCAAAAAATCGCAGCTCTTATTACAATTTCAAACTCCAATAATCCATCAGGAACAACGCCCAGCAATGAGCATAAAAGCACATTAATTAGTATTGCCGAGCGCTATGACACCATCATTATTGAAGATGATATTTATGGTGATACGCACTTTGCCTCTACTCGACCAAAACCTTTACGAGCACTTAGTAAAAATGTAATTTTGTGTAGTAGCTTCTCAAAAATTCTCGCTCCCGGTATTCGTGTTGGCTGGATTGCAGGTGGTGTATGGACCTCTAAAATTGCATCATTAAAGTATTCGTCAACGATGGCAACCGCAGTGTATCCTCAAGCTGCCATTGCAGAATTTCTTCGCACGGGTGGCTATGATGTGCACTTGAGAAAGCTTAGAAAAACGTTGCAATATCAGATTCGAAAAATGCGTGAAGCAATCATTCAGTATTTTCCTGAGAACACATATGTATCAGACCCTGTCGGAGGCTACGTTTTGTGGGTTAGATTACCAAGTGGCTGCATTAATACACGCGAACTTTTTGAATTGTCACGCAAGGAAGGTATTGGAATTGCTCCTGGTCACCTCTTTGCGTCCGATAACCGCTATGAAAATTGCTTTCGATTGAATGCTGGTTTCGGTTGGGATAAAGAAGTAGAAAAGGCCATATATTTTTTATCAAGAGCCATAATTAGTAATCCAGTGCACAGTTTATAAGCGGAGCAACTACGAAGGTGTGCTAGAGGCAATCTGAAATGGGGTTTTGTGGAGTAGTTGAAGTGCCGTAGACCAACTACGCTGGCATGTAAGTAGTTCCGTTGCATCTGAATGGAAAAACTCCGACCCGTGTCGTGGCAAAGCCAAACAAGCGGCATCTACGCAGGTAGAGTGGAGTATTTTCCATTTGGTTACGCAACCCCCCTTAACACGATCTCCAGTAATTAGGTCTGTTTGAGAGGCATAATGATGCGCGTATTTGTCGATACTGAATTTACTGATTTCGTGCAAATCGATCTGATCAGTATTGCGCTGGTGAGTGAAGATGGTCGCGAGTTCTATGCTGAGCGCAATGACTACCGTGCAGAAGATTGCAGCGACTTTGTGCGCGAAGCGGTGCTCCCGCTGCTTGGGCGCATTGAAGGAGCGACATGTAATCGAACTGAGCTCACCCAACGTCTTCGGGCTTGGTTTGAAGCGCTACCGGAGCCCGCCACGCTGATGTTCGATTATTTTGCCGATTGGGAACTGCTGACCGATGCTTTTTTAGGGGATGAATATGATCAGCCCCCAATAAACGTTGGCGAAAAACAGATGCTCACCAGCGAGTTCATCGGTAATCCGATTTTTCAGCGCGCGCTTTATAATTTTTTCACGCCTGAATGGCCTGCACATCATGCACTTGTAGATGCACGTGCATTTCGAAGCGCGTTTCTCGAAATGCAGAATGCCAATCTATTTACAGAAAGCCTATTCTACCTGCGGCGCTAAACCGCTACCTTACAAATATTTGAATGAGCACCACCAAGAAGATTAAACTCACAGAGTTAATCAATTAGCCCAAATTCTATGCACATTCAACAAATTGACATGACAGGATCTCGCTTGGTGGGAGCCATCACCAATGAACTCGGGATGGATGGCCCCAAGCACCATGCAATCATTCTTGGTAAAGGAATATACGACAGCGAAATTTATATCGCTGAATTTATGCACTACGGATATCAAGTTGCAACGTTCAGAAATTTCCAGCAACGGTATGCCCACAACGGTGAAATCCGAGTTGAACAAAATACAGGGCCACACACGGATCTTCAAGTTGCTCAAAGAGCACTTGCAGAAATTAAGGGTGGGAAAGGGAGCTATGATCTTATAGCGAACAACTGCGAAAGCTTTGCCAGTCGTGCAATGCTTGGAACCTCGACTAGCAACCAAGTCATTAACACAGTATTGGGAGTCTTGATCGTCACTGGACTGTGCTACGTCATCAAGAACTCGAAGTAGTCGTGATTGATTAGGCACTGGTTAGAGTTCATTCTGCAGTTCCTCTAGAAAGGGGAACTCTTGGCAGCAAATGGTAGTGATATTGTTGCTCACGTGAGCGTGTACGCTTTTATCGTGCGTTGTGTAGCAGTACCCCGGGCAATACGGCAGTTTCCTGCCAAATGACCGTTTACACAAAATTTAGGACACCCTCCATTTGTGCAACCAAGCCTAAGAATATTGATCTGTTAAAAGAGTAATCAAGCGCAATCCATTTGAATTCAGTACTGCTGATGTTTCTTCTTTTGATATGTTCCAGACTTCTGCGAGTCTTAAAGCTACTGACAAGGCTTCCCATGGCATCACATTGATGCCTCGCATCTTAGCAAATGGTCCATCACTCTCCGAAACAACTCGATCAAGCGGCATTAGTGCCGCCAGCTTTCGACCATTTGCAGACTCCATCATTGCGGGACCAACACTGAACCAGCATCCGGATCTTGCAGCACGTCGAAGCAATGAAGGCGAGTCAGTAAACCAATGGAGTACTGCTGTGCCAAAGCCGGGATTCGCATCTAGAATGTCTAGAACCCTGCTAGCTGCCGCTCGCGAATGGATGCTGAGAACTCGTCCGCCAAGTCGAGCGGCATTCTCTACAACGGATTTAAAAATGTGCGTTTGGAGCTCAAAATGCTGGCTATATCGTGCAGAATTATCTAAACCAACTTCGCCGACGCCCGTGCAGGCATTCATTTGCGACAATAACATCTCCAGTTCGCCGTGCTTTTTATCCGCGATCTCAGGGTGAAGCCCTGGGGAAATGAAAATCTTCTGGGTGGCAGGCAGAACTCTTGAGGTTGCAGCGTATGCCTTTGGACTCGTCGTCACCAGCCACACAAACTCTGTTCGCTTCAGAGCTTCAGTGTAGATTTGCTTCGCGTCTGGATAGAGGTCCAGGTGGCAGTGAAAATCCATCACAGCACACAATCTCTTCGAAGCAATGCAGCTAGCTCAGCCAAGCCCTGCTCAGCAACGTGACGGTAGTGTGGACGGTCAGCGGCAGATGCAAAAGTCAACGTGGCTCCTAGGAAGGAATCAATCCCTCGTTGTTCAACAGTAAGCACAGCACAAGCCACCGCCATCGGGTCATCCGCACTCGTCTTTCCTGCCGTTGAGAGTGACGAGAATTTGTACGTTGTCGTGTCAGAGTAGCCCCAGCGTTGAATAGCAGCCTTGCGTACCATACAAGGCACGCATCGACCACAGTGCATTCGGTTGTAGGTGCGAAAGCGGCCACAACTCGTCGTGTTGCAGGCATAACTCGCTAACAAAGCTTGATCTGCACACTCAGCTAACATTTCTCCCTTCGTTTTGAACCGATATGGCATAGACAATTGGGCGTCAACACCAACGGCATCAAACAATTTCTGAAGCAGAGCCATGAACTGTGGATGTGTTGTTCTTGTGCTGAGGCTTGCCATCCGCCCCGGAAGCAACGGTGGATTGATACTTATAAAACCGTTTTCTGGTACCAAAATATCAGGCCGCTTGACCGTCAGTAGTGAAGACGCTAGTACGGCAAGGCCATAGAATGCCATTGATCGCGCCCTAGTTGACGGCTCTTTTTTACCGCTGAAAACTACTTTGTGACTCCACTGTTGGTGCCAATCGCCTCCACCTAATGCATTGGCATATGTAATCTGTCGATCGGAATCTTCAAAAGCTCGCTGCGATACAAAAATTGGTCTGCGGCCCTGCGTTGTGGCATCTATTCCGCCAATCAGGCTATCTAATCCACCCGAAAGTAGAGCAACACAATCGCGGTCACATAACCGACGCTGCCCTCTTGGTGGTGTGGGACCGTTTGGTAGAAACCGAAGTTTCCAGAAATCTCCGGAGAGCACTCGAAGCATTTCTTCGGCAATAGTTCTGTTTGCCTCCCATGGGCCGGGATCATTGAGCGTAATATCGAGCTCAATTTGACGCGTCCAGCCATCGGCGCTACCTTTTCGAAGAACGGCCACATCTGCCGCATAAACGGCAAAACAAAAGAGCATGAAATCCCACGTCGAAATCGATGGAGAATAGCCAGCTTTTTCAAGTTCACGTTGCCATCCACAGGCGATACGCCCGACGTCAGTTCGCGATGATGCTTCTAAAAAGGTAAATGCCCTAGTGCCAATTGGTAAGATCTCGGGCAGAGCATTAATACTTGAGCAAAGAATTTTCATGATTCTGTAAATACCGTAAGTGCATCTTGTAACGCTGAGGTCGCAATTTCACGCATCGAGCGCGGCTCACTACCAGCACGGACATTTTCGAATGAGCGATTAACAACCACCATGATGTAGTCGAGTACCTGTGCTAGGCGTTCTTGTATGACTCGGGGTGCGTATTTCAGCTTTTCAAAAACTCTGCCAAGCTCAAGTTGAACACGGTTGTAGACATCGAACGCTACTGTGTATGACATCACATTGGCAATTTGATCGTCGGCAAGATCAAAGATATCTGCATTGGGGTCAACCTCATAAAGATGAGCAATCGCCTGATTCATTGCGTGCTTAGCAGATTCCTCATCAATGCTTCCCCCTGTTGGTACCAGCTTTTGTACAACTTCGAGTGCTGCATCCCCAGCTGATAGACCTCGTTGCTTTACTGAATCAACCCAAGCGTTGATGCCTGGATCTGTGCCGTCACGAGCAGCGGCCAGAAAGCCTCCCAAAGAGGAGGCTGCCACAGCACTCGTGCGCATGCGATTCGCAGCTTTTGCTGAGCCACCCATTCCCTTTTTAATGAAACTCGAAAGACCTCGCTTCAGATCCGAACCACTACCTGAGCGCACGAACCCCGTCAGAGCTCTACGCGCCTCCTGATAACGACCCGGCGGCGCAACAGTCGGGCCAGTTTCAGGCGGTGGGGTGGTTTGGTTGCCCTCTGATCCATGTGCATCAGCTTCGTCAGGAACAACGCTAGGCGATATGGGCTTGTCGGCGTGACTAGAATCAATACCGTCTTCAGCACCACTTAGCCATGGAGGATCAAAAGAAACGCCCGATCCGGCTCCCATACTTGAAGTCGACGTACCCATTTATTTCTTCTTCCTCGCGTTTTCAATTGCACGCTTGACGGGCGGCGGCATCTGGTCATCCAGCTCCCACTTTGATAGAACGTCTTTCATCCAATCGCAATCTATCAATGCCGATACCAATCCTGGTGCGAGCTGAATGACAGGAGCCTGGCTCACAAGCGCAGCCGCACGAGCCCCAGCACTTGGATGAACGCGAGAGACCTCTACCAGCATCAATACTTCTTCAGCCTTCTTCCAAGTGCGGCTAGACCGCCGGAGTTCCCATGCACGAGCCATGGCAAGACCAGATTGGAAATCACCAGCTTCTCGAATCTGCTGTTTCAACGCTTCATTCGAATTTCGAGCAGCCACTAGCGCATCACGCAATGCCTTTCCTGTTGCGTTCAGATCATCTGCCCCAAAATCCCTTACGGTGCTATCGCGACTGAGATGCAGAATGGGTCGCATATCCATATCCCCAAGTAGAGGCTCAAGCTGTAGCCACTCACGAATAAACGATTTGTCGCCAAAGGGTGATGAAAGCTTCTCTTCCTGATTCTTTGCTGCCACCTCTGCGTCGTGAAGGATCCCAATCCTTCCTTCGCTTTCTGCGGAGACCTTTTCTGCCAAAGCATTCGCAACTGACTCGTCACACCGCTCAAGCAAGTGCCACTTAGCCAACACTTGAACGTCCACATCGATTTTTTGTGGTTTGGCCAATGCCTTGCGCAGAAACACTGTATTGAGGAATCGTTTGATTAACCGGGGGTTGGCTTGAACCGTGCTTGCACTAAAAAGCAGTGGTGCCAGCCTCTCGGCTAAACCCATTAGGCTGAGCAATTCTGTATCGCCCTTCGGCACCAGAGTTTCTAGAAATGCGAGATCAACAGATTTCCCTGTCCAGGTTTCCCGCAACCGAGCTTCCACATTGGTTTTAGCAGCCTCGAAATTCTTGGTGTCTAGCTGATTGCTGCGATGCGCTCGCTCCAAAAATAGCAGTGCTGTGTATGCCTTGGTCTCATTGGAGCCAAGCCTCGGTACGCGCAGCGGAACTTGAATCAACTTGTCAAAATAATTAGTAGCGACGTCATCGTCCAAGCCGGTGCCAGCAAAATGCACACGAACGGCACCACGGATGAATACATCATCTGCCGCGATGACAAATGCACTTCGACGCAAGAATAGTAGCAGTCGGATAGCCTCTAGCGTTGAGATGGCTGTCTTCGGTAGGCATCTATCGAGGTCATCAACAAAAACCACCAAAGTGATATCTAACTCTATGAGTAACTCTTCAAGCGCACTGCGGAAGGACTGGATTTCTTTTGGTAGCGAAACGGGAGTGGCTTCATTCAAGAGGCCAGTGGTGGCTTTCGATGCATCTTTGGCGGCTGTAATACCATCATTAATCGATTCACTCTTCACTGCATTAGCACCAGCTTCAAACACTTTTCCAATTAGGCCGACCGGAACTCCTGTGATCAGTGTTGCTGCAACTTCACCGCCAAGTTGTGCTAGTCGCAGAAAATTTATTCGTTTGACGAGTGCCTTGGCTTTATCAACAAGTCCTGCATTTTGAGCTGCGGCGTCAAGGATGGCATCGCCAACCGTTTGCAGTAAGGCAGTACGCGCGTCCTCAAATCCTTGGTAAAGCCAAGGATTGAAAGTGACCACCACGTGCTTTGAATTGATCGGTTCTGCTGTATTTTCAACATTAGCCTGCTCGGGTGATAATTCGGCTGCAATCATTCGCACGAGCGATGATTTTCCTGCTCCCCATCCTCCTGAGATTCCAATCGATATTGGCTCGCCCCCAGTGTCTCGAATGAGTTCTGCGCAGGCTTTTGCTACTAAGCGGAAGTTGACGTAGTCAACAGTCGTTTCGTTATCATGCCACATTAGCAGTTCCTATAGCCTTTTGGGGTTATTAGGTTTTGTTAGATTTTCATCGTTTTGAAGTTTCATTACAGTAATTCAAAATTTATTTTTCTTTCGAATGTACTTTTTTTTGTTAGGTTTTACTAGGAAAAACCATTGTTTTTAGTCAGTTTTTGATTGGTTTTTAGTAAAAAACATGGTTTTGCTTTCTGTATTCTGCTTCATGGTTCATGGTTCATGGTTCATTGGGCTGAGAGTCGAGAGATTGCAGATCAGCTCATCACGCAGATGCAGAACCGTAAGCGTCCAACGAAACCACGTTGAATAGCTTTTCCCGTCTTGGGATGATCGTGTCCACGATGATTTAGGTGGACACATGGACGCTATACTCCCTCTTCAAGCTGCGCCTCGCAGGCGCCGGCGCACTCACTGTTCTCAATTCAAAGCCGCCGTGCTGGCTGCTAGAGTACGCCAACAGTCACATCAACGTATTCGAGCTCGTCAGCAAGGAGCCTGTCATCATGAATATTTTGCTCATCCGACATAAGCATCTTTCCTTTTCCGAGTTGCTTTACTGATGCTGGCCACTTGACCAGCATGGGAAAAGCAACTGCATGTTAATTGTCTATGGAGTAACGCCTTCGGGTCTACCGAGTACAAACAATGTATAGGCCGCTCCGTTCTCGTCAGTGCCCGTACCTGTATTGAGCAAAACCCAGCCCTCTGAAAGTAATTCATTTGCTTGCTGTCTGGATGGCGTGTCATGAACAGCTACAATCTTTGATGTATCAACACTCATAAAATAACTCCATTTAATTTATCGGCAACCGGCAGATGCGGATTGGTCGTTTCAATTGCATTAAGGTGGCGCTGACCAATAATGTTTCTCAACGGGAGATCCCGTTTGTTTTATCGTGATAGTAAGAAAATATATGTGTCCCAACCTAATAAATTTCAACCCAATGACTCATACATTTTACTAAATAGCAAATTTCCATAGTTACTCTGTAATTATTTGAATCGTATCAAGCTTCGTCCAGCGAAGATAAATCGCAAATAATGTGAATATTCATCCCTACTTCCGCATAATTTGCTTACATTCCAAATAGACTTGAGCGTAGATGGGCATTAATGCCAACTACCAAACCCTTATAAATTAAGGGTCTCAAGCAAATTAGTCGCATTTAATGTAAAAATCGCAAATAGCGTGAAAATCCACA
>NZ_WOFE01000014.1 GCF_016881405.1 Deefgea chitinilytica | reverse complement strand
TATCGCTGACTAACATTAGATTAAGCTAGACCTCGTAGCTCCGATTAGCGCAGCGTAATCGGAGACTTCGCGGCGAAAAATCAAACGGGCGATTACGCTACGTTAATCGCCCCTACCGTGCTATTCACCTTAACTTTTATGCTTTGTTTTTTCTACGACGTACAGCCATCAAGCCGACTAGACCCATGCCCATCAATGCGTAGGTTTCTGGTTCGGGAACTGGGGCAACTTGCATTGAAATACCAAATGAATCTAATTGGGCATGTGCGTAACTATCTGGAGTAGTAGTTTGAACAGCCCATGCGTGAATTTCATTGTAAAATTCGATGTCTAAATTCGATTTGGACGACAAATCACTAAAACTTGTGAGTGATCTATCTACTATTTTTAATTGACCAGTCAAAGGTTTGATTAAATTATTGGGGTTTTCAGCTTTATTATCTGCCAATATGACGGTATTTTTATCAGTTGCAGCGCTGCTCCAATTATCAATGGGATTATTGAGAAAAGCATAACTCCAAAGCCGACTATAAAGAATTGCATTACGACCACCTTCTCCTACTGAATCAACAACTCCTGAATGTACGATATTTGCTGTCGAGAATTGATAGCCTTGCTTAGCTTGAACTTTAATATCACCGAGGCGGGAATTAAATTCGCTAATGTTAGAGCCATTGCCAATTTGTTTATTGTTTACAATTGCATTGCCATCTTTACTTATAAACTGCAATGTATCGCCTGTTACTTTCGCCTGCAGATTGCTCATCCATGGAGCATCTAAATTGACTTGATAGGTGACATGCTCGCCTTCTAGAGTCGTCAGCGCGGCATGAGACACGCTTGATAGCAGAAGGAATGGACTTACATAGCAAAGTTTTAAAAAACTCTTCATAGCGAACACCTCAAAAAGAAATATATTTTTCGCCAATTTTGCTTTCTATTTACTTTCTTTGCAATTGCTTATTTTGTCACAGTGAACTGCGCCACGATTGCCCTCTATGCAGACTTAATCGCTAAAGGCATTACACCACATCCATCAACCTAAAGACCGCTATCCACGGCGGTTTTTATTTGCCAACTATTTCTCATCCACCATGGATGGCGGCTATGCGCTGCGATACTTACTTTCCTTGCTTCGCCAAGGAAAGTAAACAAAGGAAGACGACCTCGGCATCTGCGTCGGCTACGCCGATGCCCTCGCGGCAGACGGTTCGAGTCGGCGGCTGCGGAACTCGGCCTACGGCCTCAAACAGTCCTCGCCGAAACCCCGCCCCGCCCGTTCCTCGCTCGGCTTGATGCAGGGGAATCCATGCAGACCAACTATTGCGATATACACATGTCATGGTGTTGCCCTAAAAACTAATTATTATTTGGCTTTGACGGATATACCCCATATCTATTTTTTACGCGCTCGTTGGTCTGGGGCTTTAATCCCCTGTCGCCCATCGCCGAAGGAGTGGAGCGAGACAAATGGCTTTATCGTTTGGCTCGCGACCGACTGAGGGAAGCCCGGAGGGCCGCAGGCGGGGGTCTCCTTTGGGGTGTTGGGGGCTTTGGAGAAGCAAAGCCCCCAACCTGCCCGCGCGGCGGAACGCGCACCAGAATTCGCGGCGCAGCCGCATAAACCATTGCGTCGCATCGATTTATCGAGAGCCAAATGGTAAACCGATTTATCGCTCGACATGCTGGAACGAGAATTTCAGCCCCAATTCAACGAACGTGGCACACAACACCCAATCTGAACATCGCCGACCGAAAAAGCGCCTCAATAAAAACGGCCA
Organism: Deefgea chitinilytica; assembly: GCF_016881405.1. Classification (GTDB taxonomy): domain Bacteria; phylum Pseudomonadota; class Gammaproteobacteria; order Burkholderiales; family Chitinibacteraceae; genus Deefgea; species Deefgea chitinilytica. The sequence continues at coordinate 29,192 of NZ_WOFE01000014.1, read as the reverse complement.
GTGAAATCACTGGCCGTTTTTAGTTCAACTCTGAAATGCCGCAATTAACGCACTTTCGTTTCGCCTGCTTTCACAATTTTCAAGCAGTTGGTGCCGCCGCCCATCCCGACCACATCACCAAAGGTAAACGCAATCATATCGCCCGGCTGCACAATCCCGCGCTTGAGCATTTCCACTTCCGCACGAACCAACAGGGATTCACGATCAGTATTATCGTGTGACAACATCACTGGTTCGACATCGCGGAACAGCGCCAGGCGGTTGTACGTTTCCGCTTCCGGCGTTAGCGCATAAATTGGCACGCCCGAAATCACGCGCGACATCCATAGCGCCGATGAGCCCGATTGTGTGAGCGCCGCAATCACTTTGACATTCAAATGATTCGACGCAAACAGCGCCGCCATTGAGATAGTTTGATCAATCCGCGAATATTCACCTTCGAGCAAGGCGGCATTACACACCGCATAGTCCTGCGATTTTTCCGCTTCCACACAGACGCGCGCCATCGATTCGACGGTTTCGACTGGGTATTGGCCTGACGCGGTTTCCGCCGACAACATCACCGCATCGGTACCGTCGAGCACAGCGTTGGCAACGTCAGAAACTTCGGCGCGGGTTGGCACCGGGCTGGAAATCATCGACTCCATCATTTGCGTGGCGGTTATGGTGAGTTTATTCAGTCGACGCGCGGCTTTAATCATCCGTTTTTGCAGCGCAGGCACGGCAGCATCACCGACTTCGACCGCCAAATCACCACGTGCGACCATAATGCCGTCCGTTGCGGTGAGGATATCGTCCAAATTGGCAATGGCCTCGGTACGTTCGATTTTTGCAATCAAGAGCGCTTTACTCCCCGCTGCTTTAAGCAAAGTGCGCGCCATATACATATCGGCGCTACTTTTCGGGAATGACACGGCAACATAATCAGCGTGCAATTTGGCGGCGACTTTGATGTCTTCCATATCTTTGCCAGTGAGCGCGGGCGCGGTCAGCCCGCCGCCTTGGCGATTAATCCCTTTATTGTTCGACAACGTACCGCCGACCAAGACGGTAGTGAACACTTTCTGGCCTTCAACGCGATCAACCTGTAATTTCACCTTGCCATCATCGAGCAGCAAAATCACGCCCGGCTCGACGTCATTCGGCAATTCTTTGTAATCTAAACCAACGGTGTTTTGATTGCCCAATGTGCACTCGGCATCGAGCACAAACTTAGCACCATTTTTCAGCTCAATTTTATTTTTTTCAAACTTGCCAACACGAATTTTCGGCCCTTGCAAATCCACCATAATCGCAATCGGGCGATTCATTTTCTTGGCAATTTCACGCACCAAAGCGGCACGATCCAAATGATCTTGCGCGGTACCGTGCGAGAAATTGAGTCGCACCATATTTACGCCGGCCTGCAGCAGGCGCTCTAATGTCGCAACGTCATTGGACGAAGGACCTAAAGTGGCGACGATTTTTGTACTTCGATTCATACATTTCTCCTGAGCAAGGTGCAAGGGCAAGTTCGACAATACGGTAAAGACTAAAGTAATTCAGTTGCTATCACGTTGACAAATGTCATCCTGTTGCAAGCTACAAAACTACAACGGATTGCCTTGCTCAGCGGGTAAAGCAAAGTAATTGGGGGCCTTGCTAGTCGATCCACCGCCCATGCGGTACAATCTCGCCCGTTGTGTCCTCGTAGTACAACGGATAGTACAAGTGCCTCCTAAGCGCTAGATACAGGTTCGATTCCTGTCGGGGACACCAAAACAAAAAGCCCCAATCGCTGGGGCTTTATTGTTTTTGATCTGAATAGCCTTAATGCCGACCAAGTCGGCTATTAAACTCATCGGATAATTTCTGCTCCAGTTGGCCTTCTTTACGCAATTCGGCTTGATTGTGCCGATCGCGTAGCGCCTCAAAGGCTTTTACTTTTTTTTCGCATTCTTGCCACTCATTTTTGCGGCGTTCATATTCCTGCGCTAAGCGCTCAACTTCAAAATTTTGCTGGTTCGCAGCACCATCGAGTTTGGCTAAAAACAGCTGAAAGTCGCGCCACTGACCAATCGACATGCCGGTTTGAGCGCTATTAGCCAGCCGCGCGCGGTATTCGTTACGAAAGCCGTCGACTTGCTCTAATTTGCTGCGCGCCAACAACCACGCCGCTTGTGCGGCTTGCATCAAACGCGAAGCGTCTTCACGCTGATCAACCGAGAGCTGTAGTAAAAATGCAAAGCGAAACTTGGCCACAAGAATTACACCCTTTACACCCCAAACAATTGGGCAAGCTTCATTCTAGCGCCCTCGTAGCTTTCTTGCTCGTGAATGGCTTGTTGTAAAAAGGCTTCAAAGCCGGGATGACGACGAATCGCTTCATCGAGCACAGGATCCGAGCCCGGCACATACGCGCCAACGCTAATCAAATCTCGGCTGCGCTGATAGCGCGCGTAGAGGTACTTAAACTTGCGGACTAAATCAAATTCTGGTGGGCTAATGATGTCGTGCATCACGCGGGAAATCGATGCTTCAATATCAATCGCCGGATAGTGGCCGGACTCTGCCAATTGCCGCGACAACACAAAGTGACCATCCAAAATCGCGCGGGCATTATCAGCGATTGGATCTTGTTGATCGTCACCTTCCGAGAGTACCGTATAAAAGGCGGTAATCGAGCCACCACCTTCACGACCATTACCCGCTCGTTCAACCAGCTGTGGCAAACGCGCAAATACCGACGGTGGATAACCTTTGGTGGCCGGTGGCTCGCCAATTGCCAGCGCGATTTCACGCTGCGCCATTGCGTAGCGCGTCAGTGAGTCCATAATAAGCAGCACATTTTGCCCTTGATCGCGGAAATACTCGGCAATGCTGGTCGCATAGGCAGCACCGTACAGACGCAGCAGCGGTGGCGTATCGGCAGGTGCGGCGACGACCACACTGCGAGCACGGCCTTCGTCACCGAGAATATTCTCGATAAAGTCTTTCACCTCGCGCCCCCGTTCGCCAATCAAACCAACCACAACCACATCGGCCTTGGTATAACGCGCCATCATGCCCAGCAGCACTGATTTACCGACGCCCGAGCCAGCAAATAAGCCCAAGCGCTGACCACGCCCGACCGTAAGCATAGAATTGATCGCGCGCACGCCGACATCCATGACGTGCTTCACGGGCTCTCTATCCATCGGGTTGTAGGGACGGGCAAACAAAGGCTGATAACCGTCAAAATCGAGTGGGCCTTTACCATCGAGTGGCCGACCAAGGCCATCCAAAATACGATTCAGTAAGCCCCAACCGACTGGCACTTGGCGGCCATGATCTTCCATTCGGCGCTGTTCCGCACGCGGTTGGCCGTATACCGGCTCCCACGCAGAGAAATCCTCATGTGGAACGACGGCAGCACCCGGCTCGACGCCGTAAACTTCGGCAATCGGCATCAAAAACAGCCGCACTTCTTGAAAGCCAACCACGACCGCTTCCACCGGGTGGCCGCTCGGGGTCATCACATTACACGACGCACCAATCGGCAAGCGCAAACCAACCGCCTCGAGCACCATGCCAGAAACGCGCGTCAAGCGCCCACGCGGTCGCCACGACCGTACTGCGTTGACGGCTAAACCACAATCTTTCAAGTAAGATTGAATGAGATTAATCGACTGCGTCATTGTTTTTCGTTGACGCGTCGTTCACGATGGGTGAAATTGCTTCATCAAGCGTCTCGGACTCAGTAGAGGCGTCCGCTCCAGCATCAGGGTATTTCCCCCAAGCCAAATTAGAATCATTGCTACGTCTCAATACCCTAAGGATATTTTCCCAGCGTGACGCGAGGCTAAAGCTCAATTGCGTAGCGGGTGTTTCAATCTTGCAACTACCGCTCACCATATTGATATCGGGTAGAATACGCCATACATCCTCGGGCAATTCAAGGTGCAGTGCCGATTGCAGCAATTCCAAATCATCGGGCGAAAGATACAAACGAGATGGGTTCGTAGGGGTTGGCATCACCGCCAACGCTTCCCGAATAGGGGCCAAGAGTTGCCGCGGTTGACTTTGCAGCTCATCACAGATCATCTGCCGCGCGACCAACAGGCTCAAGTCCAACACCGATTCAGCCAATTGCGCTTCAGCGGCTTGTAAATTCTCGGTGACACTGGCCAGCAGATTTTGTAGTTGCAAAACTTCAGCTTCAGCCGCCAAACGGCCAGCTTCTAAACCTGCTTGAAAGCCCTCATCGTGAGCCTGTTGCTGGATCGCTTCAATTTCTTCGGCGGTAGGATACGGCATTGCCGATTCAGGCGGCTCATCGAGCTCAGCGGCAGTGTCAACTACCAACACCTGCGCCGTGGTTTCAATCGGCGCAACAGGCGCAGCACCAGCATCAGTGGCGTCGATGCTTACAGGCGGAACGATAGCCTCAGCAACCGCTGCCGGAGTATCCAATAAAGAATTAAATTGCCAGCGCTGAAATGCAGATAACTCTTCGCGCGGAATCACGCGACGATGGGATCCAGACATGATATTCCTTAATCAACTAGACCCTCGCCACCGCCACCACCAAGGACAATTTGTCCTTCATCGGCCAGACGACGTACGATTTTGAGAATTTCTTTTTGTTCGCCTTCCACTTCTGACAATTTAACCGGGCCTTTGGCTTCCAAATCTTCGCGTAGCATTTCAGCCGCCCGCTGCGACATATTTTTGAAGATTTTTTCCCGCAGGGCTTGGCTAGTGCCTTTGAGCGCAATAATTAATGAATCCGACTGAATTTCGCGCATCAATAACTGGATACCACGATCATCAATATCCAAGATATTATCGAAGGTAAACATCTTATCTTGGATTTTTTGCGCCAACTCAGGATCGTATTCGCGAATATTAGCCACCGCGGAAGTTTCGACAGCGCTGCCCATGAAGTTAAGCATGTCGGCGGCCATTTGCACGCCCCCCATAGCGCTTTTCTTGAGTTTGTCCGAACCAGACAAGAGCTGAGTCAATACATCGTTTAATTCTTTCAAAGCGGCAGGTTGCACCCCTTCCAGCGTAGCAATACGCAGTAAGACGTCGTTACGCAGTCGCTCAACAAAGTGCCCCATAATTTCGGATGATTGATCTGGCTCTAAATGCACCATAATCGTAGCGATAATCTGTGGGTGCTCGTTTTTAATCAATTCAGCAACAGCGACCGAATCCATCCATTTAAGTGATTCGATCCCGTTATTATCATTGCCCTGCAAAATTCGATCGAGCAAATTGGCGGCTTTATCGGAGCCAAGAGCCTTAGTCAACACCGAGCGAATGTATTCATCAGCAGCACCTAAATTAGCGCGATTTTGTGTTGATGCGATAAAGTCACCCAGCACTTTATCCATATCTTCTCGCTTGACGGCATTCATATTGGCCATCGCAAAGCCGAGCTTTTGCACTTCTTTTGGGCCCAAAAACTTGAACACCTCAACAGCACAATCTTCACCAAGCGACATCAACAGCAAGGCACTACGATTGACGCCTTCTTCATTCAAACTGGCAGCCATACGCACCTCACTCAGGAAACTTTATTGGGATCGGCTTTATCATCAGCAGCATTGGCCATCCACTCACGCAGGATCGTTGCCACCATACGCGGGTCATTTTTAGCCAATTCTTTGGCTTGCTGCAGTAAATCCGCAAACGCAGACATTTTTTGCTGGTCTTCTTCACTATCCGATTTACTACCAGTGTCGGCAGTGAAATGCTCTCCCACCGACATCTCACCCAAATCAAGCTCCATCGTACGCGCTTCTTCACGCGAGCGCGTAATGTCTTTCATCAGTGGCCGCACGATAAAGAACAATAAATAGAAAACGGCAACCAAAATCACGAATGCCTTCAGTACATCAGTACCATTATTTTGCACATAGCTGAGCGCACGATCTTGCAGCGGTTTCTCTTCCAACGGAATCGATTCAGCAAAAGCGGCATTGACGACATTGACCGAGTCACCACGCTCTTTGTTGAAACCAATCGCCTCACGTACCAAATTATTAATTTGTGTCATTTCCGCTGGCGTGAAGGGTACGTAGGACAATTTACCATCTTTGTCTTTGCCCGCCTTATAGTTCAACACCACAGCAGCAGAGAGTCGCTTAACATTCCCTACCGACTGTCTCACATGTTGAATGGTTTTATCGACCTCAAAATTAGTCGTCCCTTCCTTGCGAAGACTCGTGGTTCCCGTAGAAGCAACTGCGCTCGCAGCCGATGCCACAGGTGCTGTAATCGGTGCTGTTGCGGCTCCTGGCGGTTGATTCGACAATGCCCCCGGCACGCCCATTGCCGCGTCCTCTGAAGAACGGCCGCTTTGTTCTAAAGATTGCTGACTACGAATCGCCGCAGCATTTGGTGGCGAATTGGGCTTAAAGGTTTCAGAAGTTTGCTCTACTTCAGAAAAATCAATCTGCGCAGTCACCTCAGCGCGGACATTCCCTTTACCCACAATCGGCGCCAAAATAGTTTCTAAACGCTCAACAAAGCCCCGTTCAACTAAATTGACATACTGCAACTGCCGTTGATCTAAAGAGCCTTTATTCATCAAATCTGCCGAACGAGACAGTAAATTACCCTCTTGATCCACAACCGTGACATTACTAACGGGCAAACCAGGAATACTCGATGAAACCAAATGGATAATGCCGGCAATTTGGCCACCATCAAGTGTGCGCCCTGGATGCAAGGTCAAGACAATCGATGCCGATGGCTTTTGCTGATCGCGCAAAAAAACGGTTTGTTTTGGAGTCGCTAAATGAACGCGAGCTTTCTCAACCGAGGAAATACTTTCAATCGAGCGCACAAGCTCGCCTTCGATTGCACGCTGATAATTGACTTGTTCGGCAAACTGGGAAACGCCAAATTTCTGATTATCGATTAATTCAAAGCCTGTATTGGCTGCTTTTGGCAGACCTTGCGCCGCCAATTTCAAACGAACATCGTAAATTTTATCGGCGGGAACAGAGATAGTTCCGGCATCGAGTTTGAAAGGGATTTTGAGTTGCTCTAAAGACTGAACGACTGCGCCACCGTCTTTGTCAGGCAAATTGGTAAACAAGATTCGATAAGCAGGCTCGCGTGACCAAAGCAAAGAGCCGACAACGGCGGCAATAATGACCGCGATCATGACCATCGCAAGCATTTTGCGCCCAGCAGGCATCTCGTTGAAGCGCTCACGCAGCCCACCGATATTTCCTGCTCTAACTAGGGTGTTATCTGTCGCGACGCCCGCTTCTGCCATACCTTACCGATTTTCAAATCCGAGATTTATACCTGCATGCTCATCACTTCTTGATAGGCGGTCACAAGTTTATTGCGCACTTGAACCATGGTTTGAAAACTCAAACTGGCTTTTTGCAATGAAACCATCACATCTTGTAAATTAGCCTCAGGATCACCAGACTGAAAAGCCACTTGCTTGGCTTGAGCATCTTGTGAAACTTGGTTTACTTGATCGATGGATTGTTTTAGTAACTCTGCAAAATCAGGGCTGCCCGGCACTGCTGCCGGATTGTTGACTGGCTGACCCGAGGCCAGCGCAGACATCGACCTTAATTCGCCGAGAACTTGATCAATTCCTTGCACGCTCATAACTACCTATCCTTCTTGGCAAAATTGTAGGGGTGCGTGGCGGCGGCGGCAAGCAAATCCTGCACCATGTGGCATCAAATTGTTAAATTTCCGTCTTGTTCACGATATTGAGCTAATTTATAACGCAAAGTTCGCTCGCTCATGCCTAATTTTTCTGCAGCAGCCTTGCGAACGCCGTTAGTCGATTTTAACGCCTCTAAGATCATATTTTTTTCCATGTCTTTGATATTAGCTGCCGCTGGTTTGGCTTGAATTGCCTCATCCATTACGGCATCTGCGGCAATATTTGCCGACACAACAGGCAAATACAAATGCTCAGCGGCAATTTCATCTCCCGGCGCCAAAATCAAAGCGCGTTGAATGACACTATCTAATTCACGTATATTGCCATACCACTCGTAATTCTTAAGCGTTTGTTCCGCATCCCGCGAAAGTACGGGTAGACGTCGTTGGTATACTACCGAATAACGAGAAAGCATAGACCGTGCCAAAGGCAAGATGTCTTCTTTGCGTTCGCGTAAAGCTGGGATTTTTAATGGAAAGACATTCAGACGATAATACAAATCCTCACGAAAACGCCCCTCTTTCACCTCTATCGCCAAATCCCGATTACTTGTTGCCAAAACACGGATATTCAGGGCAATCGGCTTCACGCCACCGACGCGCTCTAATTCTCGCTCTTGTAACACGCGTAACAACTTGGCCTGTAAAGGCAATGGCATTTCAGTAACTTCATCCAATAGCAAAGTGCCGCCTTGTGCTTGTTCAAACTTGCCCACATGCTGCGCCGCAGCGCCAGTAAACGCTCCTTTTTCGTGACCAAATAAAGTTGATTCAAGCAATTGCTCTGGAATCGCCGCACAATTAATCGCTACAAACGGTTTATTCGCACGTGCACTGTGGCGATGGATATACCTTGCCATCACTTCTTTACCCACGCCGGACTCTCCACTGAGCATAATCGATGCATCCGCCATTGCTGCACGACGAGCAACATCCATTAACTGCTGCATAATCGGGGCTTCGGCCAGCACCTCATCCAAACCCAAATCAGGCAGCAGATATTTTTCAACTTGCGCTAACAACAAATCGGGCTCGAAAGGTTTTGGTAAATAATGACATGCGCCAGCGTGCAAAGCCGACACCGCTTTGTCGATCACGCCGTAAGCTGTCATTAACATAACAGGGAGCCAAGGATAATGCTGCTTAATCTCATTCAAGAGGGTATTGCCATCCATTGGTTGCATTTGCACATCAGAGATAACCATACCCACGCGATTTGCTTCAAGCAAAAGCAAAGCTTCAGTGCCGTCCTCAGCGGCAATCGCGTTATATCCACCCAGTTCAAGCGTATCAACTAGAGCCTCGCGCAACGCATCATCATCTTCAACAATTAAAACAGGTAAAGCCATGTATTCCTTTAAATCCTTAATGCCCGACCGCCGTTTGCAGCAAGCCAAGCCAATACTTTTTGAGTCATTTCTTTCAGAGGTACCACTTCATTAGCACCGCCTTGTGCTATCGCTTCCTTCGGCATGCCAAACACGACACAACTGGCTTCGTCTTGAGCAAAATTATACGCACCAGCCTGCCGCATTTCTAACATACCAGCGGCACCGTCTTTTCCCATACCGGTTAAAATCACCCCCACTGCATTGCGCCCAGCAACATTAGCGGCAGAACGAAACAGCACATCAACAGAAGGGCGATGGCGATTGACCGGGGGTGCCTGAGACAACTGACAGACATAATTCGCCCCAGAAACCCCTAACACCAAATGCGAATGCCCCGGCGCAATATAAGCATGTCCAGGCAAAACTCGCTCGCCGTGCTCTGCTTCTTTCACGGTAATTCGGCACAACGAATCCAAACGATTAGCAAACGATTTGGTAAACATTTCTGGCATATGCTGCGCAATCAAAATGGCAGGCGCATCGGGTGGCATCGGCAATAAAAAATCTTTCAACGCTTCCGTGCCACCAGTCGACGCACCAACAATAATCAATTTCTCTGACTTCATCAGGGGACGCACCGCCTTGGGCAGTACCGCATCAGCGGTATGGCTGGGTGAAACAATCGGCTCTTTAAGTAAAGCACGTACTTTTACTTTAGAAGCCATACGAATTTTTTCTCGTATTTCATCGGCGTAATTTTGGATTCCCTGCGCGATATCGAGTTTAGGCTTGGGAATAATATCAATCGCCCCCAATTCTAATGCACGTAACGCCACCTCTGAACCATGCTCAGTAAGCGACGAAATCATCAACACCGGCGTTGGTTTCAGCCGCATTAAACGCGACAAAAAATCTAAGCCATCCATCTTTGGCATCTCGACATCGAGCGTAATAACATCAGGGTTCTGTTCTCGTATCACTTCTCGCGCAATAATCGGGTCTGGCGCTGCGGCAATACATTCCATATCTGGCGCAGTATCAATCACTTCTTTTAACAAGCTCCGCATCAAAGCAGAATCATCAACGACAACCACTCTAATTTTTGCCACGATTTTAATCCTTCGGTAGTCAATTTACGAAAACAACTCCACATCGCCACCGTCTTTCATATGCGTCAAACGAGCGCCATAGCTCTTTTCTCGCTCAATAATTGTATTGTTATGCACAGTTTTTAATTTCCGAATTAAAACGCGCCCAGTCTGCGGAAAAAAATACACTTTGCGCGGAAAAATATCGAGCAAATCCTCTGCCACAATTGGAATTCGCTCTAAGGATAAAAAGCTTTTCACAAACTCAGCATTTTGTAAGCCTACATTAGAAACGGTAAAACCACGCAAAACATTACCACCTCCAAACACTTTTGCTTCTAAACGGGTCTTTTTAGCACCTTGCTTCAACAACTGATTAATCAATACCTCCATAGCATAAGTGCCATAGCGCGTCGACAATCCATTGACTGTTGCCATATCCTCAGCAGATTCGGGCAACATGAAATGATTCATGCCACCAATCCCAGTTACCGGATCCCGAATGCACGCTGCAACACAAGACCCCAATACCGTGACCAAGAGCATATCGCGAGCGGTAACGTAATACTCTCCAGGCAAAATTTTCGCAGCTTCAATGGCAAAATTGCGGTCAAAGTACAGCGTTGGCGCGAGTATCTCTTCGTAATCTTTTGCCGACATTAGCGTACCCCCCACTCATGAATCGCACGATCGGTGAGTCGATACGTCGTTTTGCCACAGGACGCATAATATTCAGACAAAAAATGAAGATTCTCAGAATGCCCCACATACAAATGACCGTCTGGCTTGAGTAAGCGCCCCATTTTTTGCAGGATGACTTTTTGGGTGGCCTGATCAAAATAGATCATCACATTACGGCAAAAAATCGCATCAAAACGACCGTCTAACGGCCATTTGGGATCGAGTAAATTAATTTGCTTGAACTGCAACAACTCACGCAGCGCTTTCTTGGCGCGCACTTTCCCCGCATTGGCGTCTTTCCCTTTGAGAAAAAAACCTCGCTTGCGCTCCAAAGACAATTTTTCTAATTTTTCTATGGCATAAATTCCTTTAGCCCCGGTCGCCAAGACTTGGGTATCTAAATCCGACGCGATAATTTCCACATTAGGCTTGACCGCTTGATAAGCCTCGATCGCCGTCATTGCTAAAGAATAAGGCTCTTCCCCAGTCGAGGCAGCAGCACACCAAATACGAAACGGTCGAGATGAGCTCACCTGCATTTGCGCCGCCAATAAGTCAAAATGATAGGCCTCGCGAAAAAACGAAGTGAGATTGGTCGTCAGCGCATTAGTAAATTGCTGCCATTCAGCAGAATCTGGATTTTGTTCTAGTGCCTGCAGGTACTGGGCAAATGAGGTCATATTTAAAGCGCGCAAACGCCGCGCCAAGCGGCTGTAAACCATCTGTTGCTTACTGTCATTCAAACGAATCCCGGCACGCTGATAAATAAGCTGGACGACCTTATTAAAATCGGCAGTGCTGTAACTGAACTCATGCACGTGATTGACAACTGAACTGACAGACATAAAAACCCCAATGTATACGAACAAAAGCACTGATAAACAAAAGCTATAGCAATATACCTTAGAAAAAAAAGGGGCTAAGCAGCCCCTTAATTTAACATCATGCCAAAGGGGCTAGCCTAAAACTCTTCCCAGTCACCGTCATCGCCACCGAGCTGAGGAATCGTGCGCCCAGCTGGCGCAGACTTAGCCGGAGGCCGCGCAGCCGTTAGCTTTGGTGCGGCAACACGCGCCACTGCCGCGCGGCTCGTTTGTTGCCCAGCGTGCAATTTAAAAATACCCACCGTCTGCGTTAAATTATTCGCTTGGTCTTCTAAGCTCTCCGCTGCAGCGGCAGCCTCCTCAACCAAAGCAGCATTCTGTTGCGTATTTTCATCCATCGCGGTGATAGCTTGGTTGACCTGCTCAATCCCTGCGCTTTGTTCACTCGATGCGGCCGAGATTTCACTCATAATGTCTGTCACACGCCGCACCGCCCCCACCACGTCTTGCATCGTATGACCAGCCTGATCAACCAATTTCGAGCCCGCCTCCACTTTTAGAACGGAATCACCAATCAACGTTTTAATTTCTTTGGCGGCTCCCGCTGAGCGTTGCGCCAAATTACGAACCTCAGATGCCACAACAGCAAAACCACGGCCTTGCTCACCTGCTCGTGCGGCTTCCACCGCTGCATTCAAGGCCAAAATATTGGTTTGGAAGGCAATCCCATCAATCACCGAAATAATGTCGACAATTTTCTTGGCCGAGTCATTGATATCTGCCATCGTCGAAACGACTTGCCCTACGACATCACCACCTTTTACGGCGATGTCAGATGCACCAATCGCCAACTGATTCGCTTGTCGTGCATTTTCAGCGTTTTGCTTCACGGTACTGGTGAGTTCTTCCATGCTCGATGCGGTTTCTTCCAAGCTCGCAGCCTGCTGCTCAGTCCGACTAGATAGATTGCTATTGCCCGCCGCGATTTCTTGCGACGCCACATTAATCGTGCTCGCAGCGTCTTTAATATTGGTGACAATTTCGGCCAAACGCGCCGTCGTGGTATTACAGTCTTCCTTCAATTGTCCAAGCAACCCACGATATTCGGTGGTAATTTGCTGGGTTAAATCGCCCTGTGCCAGCGCGCCTAAAACACGAGCAACATCGTTCAAACCTGCTTCATTAGTTGCCACAAGCTGATTCATACCCTCTGCCAACTTCAGCATAAAGCCATCTTTACCGGCAGGATTAATTCGCTTGGTAAAGTCACCATTCACCGCTGCGTCGACTAAGGCGTTCACTTCGCTCTCCACGGCCACCTCGGCCGTGCGGTCAATCCACTCGACGACCGAGCCAAGGCGTTTACCCGTAGCATCAAACACCGGATTGGCAATCAATAAAAACGTCTGCCCTGCCACGGTAATTTGCGAACGGTAAGTTCCGGTCAAATTCGCCAACAAATTAGACTGATGGCTTGGATTGCGATGAAAGCTATCCATATTAGCGCCCATCAATTTACTGACATTAAATGTTGGTAAGACTTTACGCAGCTCAGATTCAACCCGCGACAACATTGCAGTCACCGCTTTATTCATATAAATGATGGTTCTATTTTCATCGGCAATCATTACATTGGTCGAAGTCGCTTCCAGCGCCCCCAGAATACGAGTGCGCTCTTCATTGGCGGTTCGTTCTTTTTCAAGCTGGGCAAACAATTCCGTTTGATCTAACCATTCCACCACATAGCCAATACGCTGCTGCTTTTGATCAATGATGGGGTTAATCGTTAACGCAAATTGGCGACCACCTATCGTGATTCTAGCTTTGTGTTCGCCTTGCAAACGCTCCAGCATGCCACGTTGATGCGCTGGATTCTTGTGGAAACTATCAATATTGCTGCCAATCACCGAGCGGGCACTAAACTGTGGTAAATCCTTGCGCAAATCGGCTTCTGCGACCTGCAATAATCGATCTTGCGCCCGATTGCAGTAAATAATATTGCGATCGGCGTCAGCAATCATTACACTCGTTGAAACACTATCCAACGCGACTCGTATCCGCGCATTTTCTTCCGCCAATAATGCAGCCTCACGCAATTTGATTTGCATCTGCTGCACTTTCATCATCACACTTTGATTATCACTGGCTGCCACAGACAAATTCACGCTTAAATCACCAGCGGCAACTCGTTCAATGACATTTTGCAGCGTTTCCAATTCGCCCCCCAATTGCTGGCGTACACGGCGCAAAATCCAAATGGCAATGCAAATTGCAACGACAAATCCGAGTGCTGAAGCAACAATAATTTCAATTTGTGTTGATTTTGCATCTGCGGTTAATGTTTTGGCGCTTTCGATTGCTCCATTTTGTTCCTGCTCTGTCATCGCGAAAATAACATCTCGATAGGCATTGTAATTAGTTCGTAATTCGCCCAACAGAATATTTCGTGAAGCCAGCATATCACCAGAATCAAAAGCAGCTTTAAACTTATTTTGAGACCCAATAAATGCAGAGCGTTTTTCTTTGATCTTTTCTATTTCATCAAGCGCTTCTTGGTCATTAATCGCTTTCGATGTTGTTTCCAACTGCGTTAACAAATCAATTATCTTCGCTCTCGATTCCAATATCCTCGCCCATTCTTCGGCCGCATTAGATTTATCTTCTGGCGTTGCCGTACCAATAATTTGCATATTTCGCAACGCACGCGCAATCGTATTTACCTCATTAAAAATTTGCTGTGATTTAACCAAATGCGGCAAATGATCTTCAGTTAGCTCGGCCATGCTCAGTTTGGTATTCTGACTAGATCTCAATGCCACAGCAGCAACGACAAGCAGCATAACTAAAATAGCAACAATTCCAAATTTCAACCGACGATTAAATGATAAATTATTCATAGATCACTCCCTTTAGGCGGCTACAGCTTCAACCAGCGCCATATCAGCACTTGTCATTAATTTTTCAATATCGACTAAAATAATCATTCGATCTTCTACTGTGCCTAGACCTAAAATATAAGCCGTATCGAGAACAGAACCAAACTCGGGTGCAGCTCGCAATTGATCCTTAGCTAAAGTCATTACATCTGAAACGCCATCAACAACAATGCCCATGGTACGCTGGGAAACGTTGATAATAATTACCACGGTAAACTGATCATAAATAACATTACCCAAACCAAATTTAATTCTTAAATCCACAATAGGCACAATATTGCCACGCAAATTGATAACGCCTTTAATAAAACTGGGTGAATTCGCAATACCTGTTACCGCATCATAACCACGAATTTCCTGCACCTTGAGAATATCAATGCCATACTCTTCTTTACCCAGAGCAAAAACGAGTAACTCCCGGTTAGCATCATCCTCTTTAATTAAATGATCCATCACATCGACTCCTTATGCGGCAAGGGGTATTAAATTCGGCGAAGATACTTGCTGCGCCATTTGCACTAAAGCGGCTACATCTAAAATAAAGGCAACATGCCCATCACCCATAATGGTTGCGCCAGCAACACCTGCGACCCGGCGATAATTAGTTTCTAAATTTTTAACCACGACTTGATGCTGACCCAATAAATTATCAACAAACAGTGCAATTTTTTGCCCCTCTGCTTCTAAAATAATGGCAATTCCATCTTCAAATGAATTGACTTTAGATGGCAAATTAAAAATTTCATACAAAGCAATTAAAGGTAAATATTCGCCTCGCACGTTAATCACATTACCTCGCCCAGCCATGCCTTTTATATCCGCCATTCGCGGCTGCAAAGATTCGACAATAAATGTCAATGGAATAATATAAAGTTCATCCGACGCTGCAATCGACATCCCATCTAAAATGGCTAACGTTAGCGGCAAGCGCACACTAATTGTGGAGCCAATCCCTGCCATTGATTGGATTTCCACGCGCCCCCCCATCGACTGGATATTTTTACGCACCACATCCATCCCAACACCTCGACCTGATACGTCTGTGACTTCGGCTGCAGTCGAAAATCCGGCCTCAAAAATCAGCATCCAAACTTCAGAATCAGGCATTGAGTCGCTCACATTCAACCCGCGCTCTTTAGCCTTGGCTAAGATACGTTCACGATTTAGCCCAGCGCCATCATCACTGACCTCAATCACGATATTGCCACCCTGGTGAAAAGCCTTGAGCGTCAAATTCCCTTGAGCTGGTTTACCCTTGGCTAATCGAACTTCGGGCGTTTCAAGTCCATGATCAAGGCTATTGCGCACTAGGTGCGTCATTGGATCAGATAGCTTTTCAATGAACCCTTTATCGAGCTCAGTGTTTTCACCAATCATTCGCAGTTCAACTTGCTTATTAAGCTTGCCCGCCAAATCTCGAACGAGTCGCGGATAACGATTAAACACGAATGAAATTGGCATCATCCGAATCGACATGACCGACTCTTGCAATTCCCGTGTATTGCGCTCTAATTGCGCCACACCAGACAATAATTTTTCATGCAAAACCGGATCGAGTTGCAATGCATTTTGCGCTAGCATCGACTGAGTTATAACAAGCTCGCCCACCAAGTTGAGTAGCTGATCGACTTTCTCAACACTGACCCGAATCGAGGTATCACTTTTATCGCCAATCGGCGCTTTATCTACAACAACTCGGTCACTACTCCGTCGATTTAATTCAGGAACGATAGGTACAGCAACCTCAGGAGCAGGATTGACGGTGTCATGAGCAGGCAGTGACTCGACAGGGACAAAGAATCCAAAGCCGTTCCCTTCTGTCATCGATTGCTGAATTTCTTTCGCTGGCAATGGAGCGAAAAAGCCATATCCGTCGTCAACCTCAGTATGAGCCGGTAAAGGCTCAAAAAAACCATAGGCTTCATCTGCAGATGAGTTCTCGATTGCAGGTGCAAATAAACCATAGCCTGCATCCGCATCAATATCTGCCAAACAAACACGAACTGGATCAATCAGAAATGACAAAGAATCTAGAACACTCGCACTGGGCTGACTTGAGGCGATGCGAAAACGCCAAGGGCGAACTGCATCGCCGCGTTCATAATCAATCATTTCACCGTGACTACTTAGCTCACGTAACACCGCAACCATATCAAACTCATCACCGGCGGCGATTTCAATGACCAACCGTGAACAGATCAAATCAGCTTTATTTTCATTTGAGAAACTAGTCAACTCACGTGTTACTTGCGCGATTGCTTCTGGCGTCACCTCACCTTGACCACGATGAGCTGCCAGCATCCCCTGCAATACATCCCCTGTACGCAAGAAAACGTCAACCATTTCTGGACGCAGCTGAGTTTCATGCTTGCGAATTCGATCCAGCAAATTTTCAAGGATGTGAGTAACTTCTGTGAGATCAGTAAACCCGAAGGTCGCTGCACCGCCTTTTATCGAGTGCGCGGCACGAAAAATGGCATTTAATTCTTCCGCATCTGGGTTTGCAACATTCAATCTGAGTAACAACGCCTCAAGATTTGCCAAATGCTCAGCAGCCTCATCAAAAAACACTGCAATGAACTGACTCATATCAATTGTCATGGCCAACTCCTAGCTACTGCTGATTTAACCAATGACTTTGCGAACAACTTCCAGCAGTTTTTGCGGATCAAACGGCTTAACTAACCATCCCGTAGCCCCCACCGCACGACCTTGTTGCTTCATCGTATCGCTGGATTCTGTAGTCAACATCAAAATTGGGGTGCTAGTATATTGAGGCAATGCGCGAACGGTACGAATAAGAGTAAGTCCATCCATACCTGGCATGTTTTGGTCCGTTAAAATCAAATCCACTTGCTGAGTTTTAGCTTGTGTAACCCCCGCATTCCCATCCGCGGCTTCAACCACCTCATAGCCAGCACTTTTTAATGTGAAAGCGACCATTTGCCGAATTGAAGTTGAATCATCGACCGTAAGTACTTTCTTCGCCATATCTCCCCCCTGATAATGAATCAACTCACTTAGGCCGAGCACACAGCAACAACGAAATCAGCACTAAGCCTGAAGCATAAAATGCAAGTTGACTGATACACAGCAAAACGTCTTGTATCTTTCATCGTTTATGCACAGAAATTACTATAGACAAAATTACGAATAGCGCAGGAGAAAATTACTAGAAAACAGGAAGCAACTGATAAGAAAAGAAACTATTGATAAAAATCACGCACCAGCAAAAATTTGGCAGGTATACAGACAGAGTCAAATTTAAACAGTCTATTCAAGAAGATACCCTACGATCAAGATTTTCTTACAATCAATCGAACAAGTAATAGTCTAATAGACAAAGCCTTGATTTGATGCCGTACTTTTATAACAACACCATACCAACTCAAAATTTGATTTTTAACAAGTACACGGAGGAGAAAATGAAAGAATCAAGAAACCAAACAATTAGGGATTAGTTTGAGGAGCGTAATAAACCTCAACCTCATTACCAATCCCAATATAATTAACATGCAACGCCAACGCTTTAACTAAAGATATACCACGACCAAATGAAAACAGTGGTTTTTCATTTTCAGTATCACCATATGTTTTCGACCAGTTAAAACCAGGTCCGCTGTCTTTGACTCGAATACGAAGCACCTCTTGACCACGTAAAATGACACCCATTAAATCAATTTCAATACGTCCCTCTTGCAATGCTTGCAAGCGGTGCATGCGCTCAGTCAAATAATATTCCATTCCCTCTGAATCTTGTTTGACCTTTGAATCCATTCCCAAAAGACCGTGATCAACAGCGTTCAAAAACAACTCCGTGAGAATCAAAAACACATCGGAATGGGATCCTGCTAATGATTTGATTTCTTTAACAAAAGTCATCATAAAAGGGATCGTATTAACATACTTTAACTCTGCAGCAGTCAGCACCAGCGTATATCGCCAATTACTTTCGCTTCTGGTCGCAAAATCAGCGGTTAATAGTTGACTCATATCAGCAGATAAGACATTGGCAATTCGCTGTTCACGCTTAGCCGAGCAACCAAAATTAGCCAATACCAAAGAAACATCATCATGATGCTTCTCTTGCTTTAAAAAGTCAGCAAACTGATCTTTAAAAAAATCAATCTGCTTAATCTCAACGGGCTTTTTCAGGAGTGCTAATAAACGTTGCACACCAAACTCTTCCCCGCTGATATTTCTAGCTTCGACCAAACCATCCGAATAGGCCACAACATAACCCGATCCATTCGAATAAAAACGATCCGGTGAAAAATCCATCGAATGAGATGGTACGATGCCCAGTGGTAAATTCTTTGAACGACACTCAGAAATCACATCACCAAATTCATTGAGCAAAAAAACGGTTGGCATGCCGCCATTCCAAACCTCAATGCACGCAGCGGCTTCATCAATTGAAATCAGAGTAACGCAAACAAAACGGCCAACCGGCAGCACTTGGCGAACTTTCTCATTCATCTCCAGCAAAATATCGCCAATAGCATAGCCTTTCTCGGTCATACTATAAAAAGGCTGCGTCAATGGAAGCACATTAAGTGCGGCGGTCAACCCATGACCAATACCATCCGCAAGCATCACATGAAGCGCTTGGCCTGGAGTTCGGGCAGAAGCGATTAAATCACCAGACAAGCTTTCTGCTGGAGACAACAAATACTGTAATTGTGGGTCAGATAAACGCTCAGAATTAACTAATTGCTCCATTAAATGTCGAACAACTCGCTTTTCTTCTTCTGCATTTTCGTAATAATCAGCAAGCCGCTCGGACTGCTCACGGACTTTGCGGTTTAACTCCAATGTCCTATTAAAAGCCTTGAGCTTAGCCTCAAGCACTCGAAAATTAACAGGCTTGTTAATATAGTCATCAGCACCACGCTCGATCGCATCCGCCAGTGCATTTTCTTCGCCAATTCCTGTAACAAAGACAATCGGTACCCAGCGCTCACCAGACTCTTCTTTGATTAAAATGGCCGCTTCAGGTCCAGACATAATGGGCATCATTACGTCCATAAGAACCAAATCTGGTTGCTCCAAGCGACACTGCTCAACAGCTTCGAGTCCATTTCTAGCTAAAACTGCATGATGTCCTAAGGCCTCAACAAAGCGCGAAATCAGCAATAAAATAGCTTCAGTGTCGTCAACGACCAAGATTTTCATTTCGATCAACTTACCTAATCGTGAAAATCTTACCAAAACATGCGATTTCCAGAACTTGTTTAACGGTGTCACGACAATTCACAAGCGCCAAACTTTTACTGGCTGCGGAAATTTTTTCCTTCAGTAGCAACAGCATCCCTAGCGCTGAACTGTCCAGGTAATTTACATTTTGAAAATCAACCAAAACCTCTTTAATTTCGGGGTTGGCAATCAGGGTTTCGCACACCTGACGAAACTCTCGATGGGCGCTAAAATCAAATTGTCCAGAAAGAATTACACGGCCAACATTACCCTCTATTTGCACGGTAGGCGTCATACGAATTAACCTTTTAAACTTTTAGTAAATTTTTTAGGTTTGGCCTTAATCGCTCGATTTCAATACGCAAAACGACCAAACAAAACAACTTCATTCACACCTTAGTTGCCGCTGTCGCTAGTGGCAAGCAAATCTTAAAAGAACTCCCTAAATCACGCTTAGATTCAACACTTATCTCACCGCCATACGACGAAACGAGATTTCTAACAATCGCCAAACCTAAACCTGTACCGTCTTTGCGAGTAGTGAAGAACGGCTCAAATAAGCGCTCTTTAACTTCATCTAACATACCACAACCCGCGTCTCTCACTTCTAAAACCAGTACATCATTAACAACCATAGCCTCACAGCAAACCAACTGACCCGGATTTGAGGCAATCAGCGCATTTTCAAGTAAGTTAACTAAACAGCCAGAAAACTCTCGTGCATTTACTTTAACCCAAATTGGCTCCTCCACCCCATTTACAGTTAAACGAACGCTTTTAGACTCAAACTGAGGTAACACGTGCTGTACAGCATCTTGAATCACAACTCGAACATCTAACACCTCGGTCAATTGTTGCTGCCCACGCACAAATCTCAACATATTTTGAATTAGCGTTTCTAAATGTCGTAAACGATCCAGCGATTTTTGTGCAAATCGAATCCGATCGTGATCAGACAATTGAGGACGATACAAATGAGCGTTGTATAACAGCGCAGTAGAAAGAGGCGTCCTCAATTGATGCGCAAGTCCAGCGGCCATCTCCCCCATCGCGGCGAGTCGCTCATGACGCGCCAAGGCTCCCCTCATCTCATACGCAGCAGTTACATCTTGAAGTAACACCAAGCGTACACGCTCTTCAGGTACATCCACCTCCTCAAATAATAAATAAGAACTTTTACCCTCTGTCCGATATTCAGAGACTCCAGGCTCAAGAGTCAAATGCATACATTCAGCCACAAGCTGTGGCCACACCCAATCTCCCTCACAAGCCAAAATTTTCTTTGCCGCCAAATTTTGTGCCAAGACATTCCCATTTGAATCCAACTCAAGAACACCTGCGGGGAGACGATCTAACAATAAGCGCAAACGCCTTGACAAGGCTGACTTTTCATTAAATTCACTAAGTAACTTTCCGTTTGCAACTTCAAGCTGCTCCGTCAAAGTGATTACCTGCCCTTGTAAATCAGCATATGCCAAAGATAGTTGCTCTGACGCCGCGGTAAATAAGGCAAAGGCTTCTTCTAAATTTCGTGGATCAATTGAATCATCTTGAGCATTCATGGATAACTATCCTTGTTGCATTTGCGAATATGCATTATAAAGATTTCACAAAGATGGATTAAAGATGCATGCATATCGCGCTTCCGCCTTTAATAATCAGGCACTTTGCAAAAAATATTATTTTATCGCTGCATCTTTGCAATCCTAAGCCGATAATGCAGTATTCATTTACCCTTAGCCGCTTGGAGTAGAGTCGTGTCAGACCTTCTAAAAAATATCGACGCCCGTACCAAATTGGCAGGGACCAACAAACTTGAAATTTTACTCTTCACATTGGGCCTAGACCAAAGATCAGGCAGAAGAGAAACATTTGGAATTAATGTATTCAAAGTTCGCGAAGTAATGCGAACCCCTGATATCACCCAAGCCCCCGATATGCCATCTTCGGTAGAGGGCATGGTGAGCTTACGTGGAGTTTTGGTTCCTGTCATCGATCTAGCAAAATACGCCGGCATCATCACAGATAGCAAGCCTGAGATTATGGTCGTTTCAGAATATAACGGTCACACTCAAGGCTTCTTAGTTGAGGCCGTAGACACAATTCTTCGCCTGGACTGGTCGGTAATGCGTGTTCCGCCTGATATGCTGACGATGCAAATGGGGGGCTTAGTTACAGCAGTGACCGAGTTAGAAAGTGGTAAATTGGTTATGATGCTGGACGTCGAAAAAGTGCTTGCAGAAACCACACAAAAGAGTAATACGATTGATACCGCAGCAGTGATTTGCGATGCGAGTATCAGCCATAAAACTGTATTTTTTGCTGATGACTCTTTAGTTGCACGCAGTCAAATTGAGCAAACTCTAGATGCAATGAACGTTCATCACATGCACGCAATTAACGGCAAAAGAGCATGGGACGAACTACTAAAGCTAGCCAAGTCAGCGGAAGTTCAGGGAAAAATGGTTAAAGACTTAGTTCACTTAGTTTTAACCGATGTAGAAATGCCCGAAATGGATGGCTATATGCTCACTAAACAAATCAAAAGTGACCCTCGTTTTGTAGGGATCCCTGTATTAATGCATTCATCCTTATCAGGCCTCTCCAACCAAAAATTAGGCCAATCCGTTGGCGTGGATGGTTATGTAGCAAAATTTGAACCTCACAAACTTTCAGAAAGCATAATGAATTTCTTGCGTCGTGAATAAACCACCACGCCAAAAGCACAACGACGAGGTCCCCCATGAGCAAACCACCACAAGCAAACTTACTAGACACTGTAGATGCTCGCACCAAATTAGCGGGCTCAAACAAAATGGAAATTCTGCTGTTCTCATTAGGGACTCGCGAAATCTTTGGTATTAATGTTTTTAAAGTTAGGGAAGTTTCCCAAACACCAAAGATCACCAAAACGCCTAATATGCCACACGGCGTAGAAGGTGTTTTATCTCTGCGTGGGAACATTATTCCAGTTATTTCGTTAGCACGATTTATCGCTACAAATGAAGAGCCTGCGAGCGATGCTACCAGCACAATGATTGTCACTGAATTCTCAAAGCATACCCAAGCGTTTTTAGTCCATGACGTTGACCGCATTATACGAGTAGATTGGGATAAGGTTCGTGCTCCTGAAAATATGCTAGCGGGTAATCAAGCACTAATTACGGCAATTACCGAGCTTCCTGATGGCAAGCTAGTCTCCATCCTCGATGTCGAGCAAATTCTAGCCACCGTAATTGGTGAGCCAATTATTCCAGACCTCCCGACTACGACAATTCACCCCGAAACCTTCATGTTTTTTGTTGATGATTCGATGGTTGCAAGGAAAGAAATTATCAGTGTTTTGGATAAAATTGGCATCAAATACCACCAAGCAAACAATGGCAAAGAAGCTTGGGATAAGCTGCAAAATTTAGCTAATCGAGCTGTTCATGATGGCGAAAGTTTGCGAGACAAACTAAAATTAATATTAGTAGATGCTGAAATGCCAGAAATGGATGGATATGTATTAACAAAACATATTAAGTCTGACCATCGGTTTAAAGGCATTCCAGTTGTTATGCATTCATCACTATCATCAAATGCCAATAGAGCAATGGGCGCTAGTGTAGGCGTTGACGCTTATGTTGCAAAATTTGATGCGCTGATTTTAGCAGACACGCTTTCACCGATGCTGAGCAGCCAAAGCTAGCTCAGATCTTCAATTTTTTGTTGCACCTTATATATCGCGACTATCAATTTTTGATATCGCTAATGGAGTTAAGTTATGGCAGATCAGAACATGCGTTTTCTCGTGGTGGATGACTTCTCCACTATGCGTCGCATCGTCCGGAATCTTCTAAAAGAGCTCGGTTTCACCAATGTGGATGAAGCTGAAGATGGGCAAGTTGCGCTTCACAAATTAAAAAATGGCCAGTTTGAATTCGTAGTTACAGACTGGAATATGCCAAATATGACTGGCATTGAATTACTTAGAGCAATCCGTGCAGATACGCAATTAAAGCACTTGCCTGTTTTAATGGTCACAGCAGAAGCAAAGAAAGAAAATATTATTGAGGCCGCCACAGCAGGGGCTAGCGGTTATGTCGTAAAACCTTTTACTGCTGCCACATTAGATGAAAAGCTGAAGAAAATTTTTGCAAATATGCCAAAGTAAAATTCAGCACCATAACACACGAAAGCAGGAGGCACTGTGAGCGATAATGCATTAAACAACGGGGATTCGCCCGATCTTGAAGCGCTATTTGACAGTATAGTTCAGTCAAACTCAATTGAAACGAGCACACTAGAATCCGCAGCTAAGCCAGCACAAGAGCCTGCAACGGCAATGGCTGAACCTGCTAAATCCATGTTTTCGCACATTGGGCAGCTTACCAGAAAACTACACGATACTCTGCGTGAACTGGGACTGGATAAATCACTAGAGTCTGCTGCTGCATCAATTCCTGATGCAAGAGACCGTTTATCGTATGTCGCAACTATGACTGAACAAGCAGCAGAACGAACTTTAAATGCATTAGATATTGCAAAGCCACTTCAAGATAGTATTACCGAAAGCTCAAAGCAGCTCTCTACTGAATGGGATAAATTCTATAACCACAAATTAAGTGTCGATGAATTCAAGCATCTAGTTGCACGTACTCGAGCCCATTTAGCCAACACAGCACAACAGTCAGAACAAGTAAGCACTCAAATGCTGGAAATTATGATGGCGCAAGATTTCCAAGACTTAACGGGTCAAGTAATAAAGCGTGTACTCAGCATGGCAAAAGACATGGAAAGTCATTTACTCGATTTTCTTCTTATGTTCAATCCACAAGGTCCATCTAAGATAGACGATGCTAGCCTACTGAATGGGCCAGTGGTAAGTGCTGAAGGACGTACAGATATAGTTACCAACCAAGAGCAAGTTGATGACTTGCTAGAAAGCCTCGGCTTCTAAGGTCTTTTCTGCATAAAAGGGGTACACCATGAGTGGTTTCGGCGGAATGGAAGACCTATTACAGGACTTCTTAACAGAATCCTCAGAGCTCCTATCTGAGGTTGACAATAAACTTGTTGAACTAGAAAAACGTCCAGATGACAAAGCACTTTTGAATGACATTTTTCGTGGCTTCCACACAATCAAAGGTGGCGCCGGGTTTTTAAATGTTGATTCTATGGTTAGTCTTTGCCACAGAACAGAAAATCTGTTTGATAAGCTTAGGAATGCTGAACTCACTCTTGATCCAGAAATAATGGATGAAATCCTAGCTGCAACAGGTGTTGTTCGAGAAATGTTTGGAGAAATGTCACAAGGCAGGCAACCCTCGCCTGCAGATCCGGCACTCCTAAAAGCGCTGGATGATGTCTTAGAAGGCCGAAAAGCAGAAGCCGCCACGACGACAAGCGCTCCAGAGCAAACCGTCCCAGCAGAATCAGCGACTAAAACAGAAACGACAGAACCAGATTGGCCTAATTTGTACAATGCACTATTGGGAGAGAATGCCGCCCCAACACAAGCGAAAGTTCAAGCTGCAAAGGTTGTTGAAGAAAAAGAAATTGTGCAAATAGAAGAAACAAGCACTCCCACGACATTCTTAGAACCAATGCAGAGCCTTAAACCCGCTCCAGCCGCGGCAAATAACGTGAGAGCCCAAGCAAACACACAACAGCTTGCAACTCAAGAAACAACGATCCGTATTGATACTGTACGACTAGATCAAGTTCTTAACTTATCAGGCGAAATTGGGCTAACAAAAAATCGACTCACCACCCTCCGAGCTGACATTATGTCAGGGAAAATGGATGGAGTAACATTAAAGGCTCTAGACGAAGCAATAGGTCAACTGGACCTGCTTGTTGGCGACTTGCAAAACGCAGTAATGAAAACACGCATGCAGCCGATTGGTCGTCTATTCCAAAAATATCCTCGTCTTGCGCGTGATTTAGCACGTCAAATGGGGAAGGATGTTGAGCTTGTGATTTCCGGAGAAGAAACCGAGCTAGATAAAACCATGCTTGAGGATTTAAATGATCCTTTAGTTCACCTTGTACGTAATGCCGTTGATCATGGTGTAGAAACAACTGACGAACGTGTTGCTAGTGGCAAACCAGCGAAAGCGGTGGTGGAGCTGACTGCTACTCAGGTTGGCGACCATATTCGGATTGAAATTATTGACGATGGTCGAGGAATGCGGCCAGATGTAATTCGTCGTAAAGCGATTGAAAAAGGCCTTATCGACATTGAAACAGCAAACAGCCTAGATGACAAACAAAGTTTGCAATTAATTTTCCTGCCCGGCTTTTCAACCAAGGATCAAATTTCGAGCGTATCTGGCCGTGGCGTGGGAATGGATGTAGTAAAAACCAACATTCAAAAACTAAATGGTCGTGTTGATATTCAATCAACTGTTGGCGAAGGTTCACGTTTTACAATATCTTTACCACTTACATTAGCAATCCTACCGGTACTAGTGGTCAAGGTATGTGACCAACCGTTTGCCGTTCCTCTTGCAATGGTCAGAGAAATTATCACTATCAGACAAGAGCAAGTTCAAGAGGTCTCTGGCAGAGCAACAATCGTTGTTCGTGATGAAATTTTATCTGTGCGCTCTTTAGCACATTTAATAGGGTGGAATGAGGTGCAACTGCCACAGTTTGGAGTGCTGATGCAATCAGCAGAACATTCCTTTATTTTGGCTGTGGACAGTTTTATCGGCAGAGACGATGTTGTTATTAAACCATTACAAAATATTCGTCCCAAAGGCGTTGCTGGTGCCACGCTATCTGGTGATGGCTCGATTGTATTAGTCTTAGACATGGAAGACTTACTCGCATCAGACACAGCAGATTCTGCAGCAATTAAAACATCAAGATTCATTGAACAACTGAATTAATATAAGTTTCTACTACAATAAACATCCTCACTTGGAGCACGGCGTATACGCCTGTTAGCCTGAATATGACGCAAGAACATGCTTTTATTGGTCGCCAGCCTATTCTAAATCGCCAACAGCAGATTATTGGCTACGAGCTATTATTTCGTCTCAACAAAGAATCTGTCTCTGCTGAATTCTCTAGCGATATGCAAGCAGGAACTAATGTACTTGTAAACACAATTTCAAATATGGGTACAGACTGGCTTGTTGGAAGCAAACTTGCATTTATTAACGTAGCTGAATCAATGCTAGAAAGTAATTTTCTAGAACTACTACAACCACAACGTGTAGTGCTAGAAATTGTTGAATCGACACAACCTAGTGCAGAATTATTAAATCGATTAAAGGATTTACGATCGCAAGGCTTTGGAATTGCGCTTGATGACTTTATTTTGACGCCACAAACCGCGCCAATGATTGAGTTTGCTAACTACATAAAATTAGACATACAGCAATTAGGAATAGCTCAAGTACCAGTACTTTCAAAAGAATTAAGACGTCACCCGATCCTTCAGGTTGCAGAAAAAGTAGAAACAAAAGATGAATTCAAGCAATGCTTAGACATCGGGATGGATTGCTTCCAGGGTTATTATTTTGCTCATCCTGAAACTCTATCAGCAAAAGTAATTAACCCTGGCTATGCAAACATTCTTCAGCTGCTAAATATGTTGCGCAATAATGCAGAGATTCGAGATATTGAAAATGCACTAAAACGAGATGTTGCTCTATCATTTAAATTGCTGCGCTACATAAACTCAGCAGGATTTGGCTTATCTTGTGAAATTCAATCCTTTAGACATGCCGTTACCATTTTAGGATACCAAAAACTCTACAGATGGCTCACATTACTACTGGTAACTGCAGGAGCAGAAACAGGAAGTCCACCAGCTTTACTAAAAACAGCAGTAACACGCGGTCGACTTGTTGAATTGTTAGGAAGCCATCTATTAGATGGTCAAGACAAAGACAATCTCTTTATTGTTGGGATGTTCTCGCTATTAGATGTACTTCTCGATATGCCCATGGATAAAATCCTTGAAACACTTATTTTGCCTGAGTCTGTAAGTGATGCTTTAATGGAGCACAGTGGCATTTATGGGCCATTCCTAGAACTAGCAGAAGCTTGTGAGGACCCAGAAATGGCCGAAGTACCGCGTCTATGTGAGCAGCTACAAATCACTCCTGACATGCTAAACCGATCACACGTTCAAGCGCTAAATTGGGTTGAAGAATTAGGTGTTTAATTTTCCGTGAAAACAAAAGCCCTGTATTTTCTATGGGGCTTTTTAATGCCACTCAAAGACATATTGAGTATATATTACTATAGCAAACCGCCACCAATAGCTAGGGTAATCCCCCCAGAAATTAAGCGTGATTAGAAGTAGAATTTTCTCCCATCAGCACCGAGGAAGTTCAACATGAAAGCATCACGTTTTTCAGACAGCCAAATCATCGCCATTCTTAAGCAGGCCGAAGGCGGTTCACCTGTGCCCGAGTTGTGCCGCGAGCATGGTTTTAGCTCCGCCACCTTTTACAAGTGGCGCGCCAAATTCGGCGGCATGGATGCCTCGCTGATGGCGCGGCTTAAAGAGCTTGAAGACGAAAATCGGCGACTCAAAAAAATGTATGCCGAAGAACGCCTCAAAGCCGAGATTGTGAAAGAGGCGCTCGAAAAAAAGTGGTAAAGCCATCTCAGCGACGTGAGATGGCGCAGCAAGCGGTTCAGCATCGTGGCGTTAGTATTGGCTTGGCCTGCCAGGCTTTTGGTATCAGCCAAACTTGTTATCGCTACCAATCTCGGCAATCTGCGATCAACGATCAGATTGCCGATCACCTGATACGATTGACCCACAATCAGCGCAACTGGGGATTCGGACTATGCTTTTTGCACCTCCGCAACGTCAAAGGATTTCGCTGGAATCACAAACGGGTGTACCGGATTTATCGAGAACTGGAATTAAATCTGCGCATCAAACCCAAACGCCGCATAGAGCGCGCCAAACCTGAGCCGTTGGCGGTACCTGAAGCTGCGAACGAGTGTTGGTCAATGGATTTCATGCACGATCAGTTGGCCGATGGGCGCAGCATCCGGTTATTTAATGTCATTGACGATTTCAATCGTGAAGCGCTGGCGATGGAGATTGATTTATCGCTGCCAGCAGAACGAGTCATCCGGGCGCTCAATCAAGTGCTCGAATGGCGAGGTCAGCCCAAAGCCATTCGCTGTGACAATGGCCCTGAATATATCAGCCAAAAGGTCAAAGACTGGGCAGAAAAGTTGGGCATTCGGCTAGAGTATATCCAGCCTGGTAATCCACAGCAGAATGCCTATGTGGAGCGTTACAACCGGACCGTGCGCTACGATTGGCTCAATCACTACCAATTCGAATCGGTCGCTGAAATGCAAGAATTCGCGACCGATTGGGTATGGAGTTACAACAATGAACGGCCGAATATGGCTTTGGGTGGCATCACCTCGAAACAGAAGTTAGCATTAGCAGCTTAACCTTCTACTTCTAACCTCGTTTAAAAACGGGGGGATTACCAC
>NZ_WOFE01000013.1 GCF_016881405.1 Deefgea chitinilytica | reverse complement strand
CCTTTGGGTAAGTCGGCGGGCGCCAAATTGACGGTGATACGACGATTTGGAAATTCAAATCCCGCCACTTGTAAAGCCGCACGAACGCGCTCGCGCGATTCACGCACTTCGGTATCAGCCAAACCGACTAGACTGAAAGCAGGCAAGCCATTGGCTAGATGCACTTCTACTGTAACCGATTGGGCGCATAATCCATCTAGCGCCCTTGAATACAAAACGGCAAGCGACATAGTTTATTTCACGGTGCTATGCTAATTCATACAGTGTAAGCAGGAAATCAGAATTAAATGGAACAATCGACATCATCCATGCCTAATTTTCGCAATCTAGGGGTATTGTTGCGTGCCTTGGTGCTGATTCATTTGGGCGTGTTGATTTATGTATTGGTGACCATTAATCATTGGAGCGAATGGAGTAGCAAACTCACTGAGGCCAGCCTTTGGGTGGAGCCGATCCTATTGCTTTCCTTGGCTGGTCTGGCGTTTTTTAGTCCGCCTTTGCAGCGACTTAGTTATCGTCATGCCGTTGC
Organism: Deefgea chitinilytica; assembly: GCF_016881405.1. Lineage (GTDB taxonomy): Bacteria > Pseudomonadota > Gammaproteobacteria > Burkholderiales > Chitinibacteraceae > Deefgea > Deefgea chitinilytica. The sequence continues at coordinate 42,615 of NZ_WOFE01000013.1, read as the reverse complement.
GGCCGTGTTGATTTGGGTGCTGCTGGTATCGTGGTTTTTATCGGCCTTCTTCGAAACGATTTTGCCGACGGAACAAAAAACCATGCCATTCCGTTTTGAGCTGGTCTCAATGAGTGTGGCACTTTTGCTACTGCTGCATTATCAATTATGGATACGAGCCTTATCGCCCAGATTAGCCGAAGCTCGGCTAGTGGCATTGCAGGCGAGAATTCGACCACATTTTTTCTTTAATAGTTTGAATGCAGTGCTATCTTTAATACGCAGCCAACCGAAGCTAGCAGAAAAATTACTGGAAAATTTATCTGATTTATTCCGGGTGGCGATGGGGACCGAGACAGGGCTTTCCACAATGGCGCGCGAAGTCGAATTAGCGCAAGGTTATTTGGAAATTGAAAAAGTACGTTTAGGCGAGCGGCTACAGGTGGAATGGCATATTGATAAAATGCCTAAACAAGCGTCTATTCCACCATTGATTTTGCAGCCTTTACTCGAAAACGCGATTTACCATGGTATTGAGCCGAATATCGAGCCCGGCATTATTCAATTAAATGTATTTCGAGTCCGCGATGAAGTGCATATCGATATTCGAAATCCTTTGTTAAACCACATACCGCTCAGGCGGGGTAATGGCATGGCGCTAGACAATGTACGCGAACGTTTACTGCTTTATTATGATGCTGAAGCGAATGTCAGCATAAACTCAGGAAACGACTATTATCAAATACATATCACGCTACCCTATCGGGAGCTTTAACAATGAATACTGCGTTACGACTCTTTCTCGTTGATGATGAACTGCCTGCTCTGAATCGTCTGCAAGACATTTTGAGTGATTGCGCGCAAGAGTGCCCCAATCAAGTCATCGGTACCGCCACCAATGGCATGAGCGCCTTACCGCAAATTGCTGAGCACGATATTGATGTGGTGATTTTGGATATCCAAATGCCACAAATGAGCGGTATTGAAATCGCCAAAAAATTGATGAAGTTGGCAAAACCACCAGCCGTGATTTTCGCTACTGCATTTGAAGATTACGGCGTGGCCGCTTTTGATGTGCAAGCGGTTGATTATTTGCTCAAGCCAATACGCCAAGATCGTTTGCTCACCGCCTTAAAACGCGTTTTAGAGCTGCGTAAACCCACTAGCACCACAGAGACTCCACGGAACGAAGGCATGCGTAGTCACTTTAGCGTCACCGAACGCGGTCGTATTCATTTGATTCCCACTAGCGAAGCACGTTTTTTGAAAGCCGAGCAAAAATACATCACGCTGCGTACTCGCGATCGTGAGTATTTGCTAGAAGATTCGCTGACCAAACTTGAAGATGAATTTGGATCAAAGTTTGTGCGTATTCACCGCAATTGTTTGGTGTCTCGCGATAATATTGCAGGGTTCGAGCGCGAAGTTCAAGACGGCGGCGAAGCGCATTGGGTCGTCGTGTTGCGCGATGTGCCAGAGCGCTTGCCGGTCAGCCGTCGGCAGCAACACATCATCAAAGAATTCAAAAAAGGTCATGATGGATAATTTTAGTATTACCACCCCGTCGCTGCTTTTTCCTGCTATCTCCTTGCTGATGCTCGCCTACACCAATCGCTTTTTGGCGATTTCTAGCATTATTCGCCAGTTGTACGAGCATCACAGCAATAATCCTCATGAAAATATCTTGCGCCAACTTGGCAATCTTCGGCAACGTGTGTGGCTGATCCGCTATATGCAGGCATTTGGCATCAGCAGCTTGCTGCTGTGTATTGTGTCGATGATTTTGATTTCAATGAGCATGACCGATTACGCACAAGGATTGTTTGTCGCTAGCCTGGTTCTGATGACGGGCTCTTTGATTTTATGTCTGCTGGAAGTGATGGTCTCTGATTCCGCACTGAAAATTCTGTTGTCCGATATCGAAAAAGATCTCAAAAAGCCTTAAACCTCGTTGGGTGAATCTATGTCCAATCCAGTCAATGCCTATCCCATCGGTACGCTCGGTATCGCTTGGGGTGAGGTCGAGCGCGCCGCTTGGCTCGCGCAGCAAGTCGTTCAGCGCAGCTATCTCGCCGAAGTCGTCACGCCGCTGACGGTTATGCTGTTACATCGTGATTCGGGCTTGGCCGATGTGGCAGAGCTCGTTGAATACGGTGTCTTGGATTATCAGGCCCAAGGCTTCGCAAAATATCCCTTATATGCGGTGCGCAGCCGAAATTGGCAGCAAGAGCATCCGACCGTTTTAGTTACCGGCGGCGTGCACGGCTATGAAACTAGCGGTGTACAAGGCGCACTGCAATTTATCGCGCAATACTTTAGCCATTACAGCGCGCACGTTAATTTATTGGTTTTACCGTGCATTAGCCCGTGGGGCTATGAGACCGTCAATCGTTGGAATCCTGCTGCAATTGATCCAAATCGCTCATTTGTTGCGGCGAGTGCTTCTGCTGAAGCTGCCGCCGCAATGGACGTGGTGCAGTCGCATACAAGCAATCTGTTGGTACACATTGACCTGCACGAAACCACCGATACCGACAACAGCGAATTTGGCCCCGCCAAAGCCGCCCGTGATGGCGTGGCGTTTGAATATCACGATATTCCAGATGGTTTTTATTTGGTCGGCGACAGCGAAAACCCAGCGCCAGATTTTCAACGTGCGCTGATCGCTGCCGTTAGCCAAGTTACTCATATTGCCGAAGCCGACGCAGACGGTTGCCTGATTGGTGCGCCACTCGAGCAATGTGGTGTGATTAACTACGCTAAAAAAGCACTTGGCTTGTGCGGCGGCATGACTGAGGCGCGTTTTGTTACCACCACTGAAGTCTACCCCGACAGCCCGAGTGCAAGCCCCGCGCAATGCAATCAAGCGCAAGTTGTTACGATCTGCAAGGCGATTGAATTTGCACTACAACATTCCATCAGCAAATAAAGATCGCCCCTTATTGATTAAAAAGGTTGATGTATTGCCTTCTAGCTATTTAAAAACAATGCTTATAAGGCAATACTGGCAAAATTAATAGAAATAGGTGCTGAATCAGCTATGAAGAAAACTGCAAATTTGCTACAAGTCAGCTCTTAAACGCGAGCGGCGGCCGCACTAATGAATGCCAAATGTGCGGGAATTTGCAAAGATTTGGGGCGGATTTCTTGGATTTGCTCGATAACATTGATCAGTGGCACTCCGCGATGAATCAAGAGCATCGCCACCATTAAACCTGTGCGGCCAGAGCCGCCTTTGCAATGCACCGCGATCGTTCCTCCATCGGCCAAAATTTGCAATACTGTTGCTGCGTGAGCCGTCCACGCTGCGGCAAATTGTTCGGCAGGGGCTGCATCATCTTCGATGGGGAAGTGAAACCAAGCCAAATCATATTGCTGGCAAATATCGGGCAATGAGGCTGCGTGGTTACTTTGCAATTCCGGCGTCGGCATCAACGTCACAATTGCATTTGCACCAGCAGATTTTAATTGAGCGACTGAGCTTACCAAATCTGCTGTTTTGCTGCCGGGGCAAGGGGTAAATAAAATTTGCCCGCCCTCAGGCAAATCCAGTGTATCAAACGGATGCAAATTCATAGCCGAGCTCATCTGGAGAAAATAAATGACAATTTTACGACCGAGAAATTACAGAAATATGGCAATTATTCATTCTGGCCATGATTCAAGCGGCGCAGGGCGGCCGAAGAAATAGCCCTGCACACGCTGACAACCTAATTCACGTAAGCGATTGGCTTGCAATTCTGTTTCGACGCCTTCTCCGACGAGCAGCACTTTAAAACCCGAGGCCATACTAATAATCGCAGAGACAATCGCCTCGTCTTGGATGTTTTCCAGCATTCTGGCAATGAATGATTGATCAATTTTGAGATAATCAAAATCAAATTGGTGCAAATACGCCAGCGATGAATAACCAGTGCCAAAATCATCAATCGCAATACTCACCCCCAATTGACGCACTCGTTTTATTAAACTAGCGACAACCTCACTTTGCGTGACTAAACACGATTCGGTAATTTCAAGCGTTAGATTATGGGGTGGCAAACCGGTTTCTTGCAGAATTTGTACCAGTTGCTCATAAAAGTCAGATTGAATCATTTGTCGAACTGACACATTGACATGCACATCAAAGTCAGAGCGCCAACCTGCTTTGAGCTTATTGGCAATTTGCTGGCACGATTCGCGTAATACCCAGTTACCGATTTGCAAAATTAAACCGGAATCTTCTGCGGCAGGAATAAACACGCCTGGAGAAATCATTCCGCGTGGGCTTTGCCAACGAATCAACGCTTCAGCACCTATTGTTTCTCCCGTTTGCAAATCAATCACGGGCTGGAAATAAACGCGGAATTCTTGCCGTTCAATAGCCAATTTCAACTCATTAGTAATACGCGTTTTAGCAATCGACTGCTCAATCATGCTGACTTCAAACAGGGCATACGAGCCAAAACCTTTGGCTTTGGCTTTGCCGAGTGCAACACTGGCATTACGCAGCCAATCGTTGAGTTCGGCGCGTTTAAATTGACCATATACTAGACCAATCGAAGCGGTCACAACCACTTCATCAGCAGACTCTGCCGCTTTGAATGCTTCTGAAAAATAGGCTAAATAGCGCAGCGTGGTAAAAATTGCTTCATCATGGTTTTTGACGGCAGGAATTAATATCGTAAATTCGGCCCCAGCTGTGCGCGCCAGTAGGGCATCAGCAGGGATGTTTTCGCGCAAACGGTTGGCAATCGATTTTAATAAGGCGTCGCCCAAGGTATGACCAACGCTATCATTAATTGCTCGGTAACCATCCAAACCAATCAGGAGTAATAGCTGATGTTGTGCCGGTGAAAAGCCCCACTCATTCACAGCCACGGCCAAGCCATTCCGATTCATTAGGCCTGTCATGCTGTCAAAGCGAATCTGCCGATTCATTTGCTCAAATGACAGCGCTAATTTCGCTGCCATATCATTAAAGGTGCTTGTTAATAACGCTGTTTCGCGTAACTGAACTTTGGGCATCGGTAATGCTTGCCAATCAGCATGGCCTAATTTTTCGGCGGCTTTGGCTGCCAACAGAATTGGGCGAGTTATGCGCGAAAGAATAATCCAACCCAGCACAGCAATAACAGCACCAATTAACAGTATCAAGCCCATGGTGATCTTTTGCTCTTGCCGCAAATTACCAACTAAATCTGTTTCTGGCGTCACAATCACAATACGCCAGTGAAGATCATGATGATGATTCAGTGGCATCGACTTGAGAAACATCGCTTCGCCATTGAAGGAAAAACGAACTTTTCTATCGGTTTCATTAGCTAATTGTGCACTGGCGGCCTGAATCAGTGGATGCGTACTTTCGCTGGCTAACTTGCGCAGCCCAGTCGTAGCGGAAAAGATATTTTCATCATAAGAATTTGCTACTAAGCGTTGGGCTTGGTCGATGATAAAAATCACACCATGCCCGAGTGTCGCTTGGTCTTTTAAAAATTGATTAAATAAATCAACTCGAATATCACTGACGACGACGCCAATTAAATCATTCGCCGATGTATAAACCGGCTCGGAATAAGACAAATTGATTAAACGACGATTCGTTGGATTGGAGTATAAATCTGACCATCTTGATTGATTGGATTCGACGACAGGTTGATACCAAGGGCGCTGGCGTGGATCAAATAAAGCATTAATTCGCAGCGCTTGGCTGATCGAGATGCCAGGAAACACATGTAATTTATCCTGTGTTCTTTGATCTTTGACTAATAGTTGAGTGGTATTGCCATCGCGAGACAGGCCAATAAAAGCACCGTGTTGATTACCAAAACCAATAAAACTTAAAGCAGGCTGGGCGGCAAAGGTTTTGCGATATGTATTAATCAGTATGGGCTCAAGTTCTGCTAAATGATCGGTCGGATTTAGCCTTTGTGTTTCGATGTGACTCACAATCACTTTGTTGACGAGTTCTGGAACCGACAAAAATTGCGTTAGGCGAAAGTGAATATCATGAGCCTGCGCGGCCATGATTTTATTGCTTAGATTAAGCAATACCGTTTCTTCGTTGCGAAATTGGATCCAGCTGCTAAACAGTAAGGCGAGCATCAAAAGGCTAGCAAACGCAGCACTGACAGCAAAACGCAAAGAAATTCTAGTAATCAATTGAAGCTCGAAATCGAAACAAGGAGGCGATCTAAACTATAGCAGTATTGGCTAGGCTCTGTTGACGTTTGCTTTGCTTACTATGCTGCTCTGCGGTATAGCAGACACACCGCGCGCGTTAAACCGAATCTTAAAGCCGCAATCTTGCTAGATGGCAGATTCATATATCGACTTGATTGTCGTTAGCGCTTTGAACCTAAGCGTACACGCGGCTAGAATACAGGCCTAGATTCACTTTGGCCTTTGACCCATGTCTGATGATTTGCTCGATCCAGTAGAAACGCCTGAACTGATAGCGCCTAGCCCAAGTGGCCCAAGCCGATTTATTGAAACACAAGTCTCTGCTGTGCCCGATGATGGCGAATCGGTGCAGCTCGGTTTGTATGCCGAGAAAAGCTATCTTGAGTACGCAATGAGCGTAGTCAAAAGCCGCGCTTTGCCGCAAGTTGAAGATGGGCAAAAGCCGGTACAGCGGCGAATTTTATACGCGATGCATGAACTAGGTCTTAGCTCAACGGCCAAGCCGATGAAATCGGCGCGGATTGTCGGTGATGTACTAGGTAAATACCATCCGCACGGTGACCAATCGGCTTACGATGCTCTGGTGCGGATTGCGCAAGATTTCTCGCTACGCTATCCATTGATCGACGGTCACGGCAACTTTGGTTCGCGCGACGGTGACGGCGCGGCGGCTTATCGCTACACCGAGGCACGTTTAACGCCGGTGGCTGATTTGCTGCTCAGCGAACTTGATCAAGGTACCACCGACTTCACACCCAACTACGATGGCGCATTTGAAGAGCCAGTCTTGTTACCGGCACGCTTGCCGATGTTGCTATTGAATGGCGCGTCGGGAATTGCGGTGGGGATGGCGACCGAAATGCCGTCGCATAATTTGGGCGAAGTTGCAGACGCTAGTATCGCGCTGATTCGTAATCCGAAACTCTCTACCGCTGAATTACTCACTTACATCCAAGGCCCAGACTTACCGGGTGGTGGGCAAATTATTTCTTCGCACAAGGACATCGCTGCGGCATATGAAAATGGTCGTGGTAGCTTGAAAGTGCGTGCTCGCTGGGAAAAAGAAGACCTAGCACGGGGTCAATGGCAAATGATCGTGACCGAATTGCCGCAAGGGACTTCAAGCCAAAAAGTACTCGAAGAAATCGAAGAACTGACCAACCCGAAAGTAAAGAAGGGCAAAAAAGCGCTGACCCAAGATCAAGTGCAAACCAAGCAATTGATTCTCAGCGTACTGGATCGGGTGCGTGATGAGTCCGGTAAAGAGCAATCGGTTCGTTTGGTGTTTGAGCCTAAATCATCACGGCAGAATCCGGATGACTTGATGAATCTGTTGCTGGCGCACACCAGCTTAGAGAGTAGCCTCTCCATCAATCTGGTCACGATTGGTCGTGATGGCCGTCCGGGGCAAAAAACGCTGCGCGATTTGATTATCGAGTGGATTGATTTCCGCTTTGTTACCGTCACGCGTCGCTGTCAGCATCGCTTAGGGCAAGTCGATGACCGTATCCATATTTTGGAAGGCCGCTTAATGGTCTTGCTCAATATTGACGAAGTCATCCGCATTATTCGCAATGCCGACGAGCCTAAAGTTGATCTAATGGCGGCATTTCATTTGTCTGAGCGCCAAGCGGAAGACATTTTAGAGATTCGCCTGCGCCAATTAGCGCGTCTTGAAGGCATCAAGATTGAGCAAGAATTGAGCAATTTGCGCAATGAAAAAGCTGAGCTCGAAAACTTGCTCGCCAATCCAAGTGCAATGCAAAAACAAATCATCAAAGAAATCGAAGCAGACAAAAAGAAATACGCCGACCCACGCCGTACCTTAATCGAACAAGCTGAGCGTGCAGTGGCGGAAATCGCTGTCGTTGACGAGCCAGTGACGATTATTTTGTCGGAAAAAGGCTGGTTGCGAGCTCGCCAAGGACACGGCCTTGATTTGCAAAATCTGACATTTAAAGACGGCGATAGCCAGCTCTCGGCGATTGAATGTCGTACAGTTGATCAAATTGCGTTGTTTGGTAGCGATGGTCGGGTGTATTCGATTCAAGCCTCTGTTGTGCCGGGCGGTCGTGGCGATGGCGTGCCCGTAACGACCTTGGTAGATCTAGTGCCCAAAACACGCATTACACAAATGCTGGCGGCCAAACTCGGTGAATGGCTGGTGATTGCCAATTCAAGTGGCTACGGCTTTAGCTGCCAATTTGATAATCTGCTCAGTCGCCAAAAAGCTGGCAAAGCGTTCTTGACGCTGGAAGAGGGTGAAACGCTGTTACGCGTGACTACATTTGTTCCACGTGAAACATCGATCGTGGCCTGCCTCTCTAAAGCCGGCAAACTGCATTTGTTCCCGTACAGTGAATTTAAGCAACTCACCGGCGGTGGTCGTGGCGTGATTACGATGGCATTAGATGACAAGGATCAGCTCAATGCGATTACGATTTCCGATGGGATTACGCTGACGATTAATGTTGTCAATCGTGGTAAAGCGGCCGAGTGGGTACTGAACGAAAACGAAATGGCGCCGTACATCGGTAAACGCGCTCGCAAAGGCAAACCGATCAGCAGCGCATTTAAGTTTCCTGGATTTTAATGAGTGAGGCGAAAGGCGTTAGGAGTGAGGTGTAGAACCACTTCACTTCCATCAATAAGGTCAGTGATGAATTTACCCCCGCATTTACAAACCCTCTGGCAGCAACTCGGCATTGAGCCCGAAGTCTTGCAACATAAAGCTTTGTGCGTGTTTGATGAGGCGACCGAGCTGGTCAACGTCGAAACCGCCATCGATGGCCGCATATGGCAACTTACCCCAGCAGCTGCGCAAGCATGGTGGTCGATGCAAGCGGCCGCCTTGCATGATGGAATTGATTTAAAAATTGCCTCGGCGTATCGCGCCAGCTCACGGCAAGTTGAGCTGATTCAAAAGAAGCTCGACGCAGGAATTGGCATTGACGACATTTTGCAAGTGCTCGCACCACCGGGCTGCAGCGAACATCATACGGGTCGGGCGGTGGATATTTTCACGCCGGGTGGCCCCGTCGTTACCGAAGAATTTGAAACAACGGCCGCATTTGCTTGGCTAAGCGAACATGCAGGCGAATTTGGCTTTACGCTGTCTTTCCCGCGCAACAATCCCTATGGCTATGTGTATGAGCCATGGCACTGGTGTTTCCATCCGGCTGACGCAGCGCAGCATCTAGGGGATAGACGGTAGTTCAGATTAGGTAAATTGGTACGATATTGTGATTAAGCGCCTCGAAGAACGAGCTTTCCCCGTCCACGCGCTAAAGCGATAAAGATCATGACCTACGCTATTCACCCTGTGTGGAGTACCACCAACCAGCCGCAATCGATGCGCTATGGCCTGTATAAAGTCAGTGCCGATGGCGAACAAGAAATTGCGCAAGCGGCGCGCTTAGAGTCAGTTGAAGCCTTGCGCCAGCACTTGCTCCATCCACACCGAAATACGACAAAATAAAAGAGCACGAACTCGTGCTCTTTTTCCTGAATAATGTTGATTTACATTTCGCCGATATAATCGCTCTTACCGACATCAACCCCGTTATGGCGCAAAATTGCGTAGGCTGTGCTGAGGTGGAAATAGAGATTGGGCTGCACAAATGACAGCAGATAAAACTCTGCGCTCATCGGCTTATCTGGCATAAATGGCAGCGTAATGGTTCTTTTCTCCGCATCGACAAAAGCCGCTTGCGGTAGCGATTCTACAAAACGCAGTGTCGCGGCAATTCGCGCCTGCAGTTCGGCAAAACTATTTTCACTGTCATCGTGTTTTGGTGCTTGCGTTCCTGACAATCGTGCCACCGCGAATTTTGCGTTGTCACAAACGATTTGCACTTGTTTTACCAAGCTAAACATATCAGGCGCAAGGCGTAAACCGAGCATGGTTTCATCGCTAACTTTTTTCGCTGCAGCGTATTCAGCGGCTTTATCCAGAATATGAGCAAGCTGTTTAAGCGCGCGCGTGTAAACCGGTACGGTGAGCTGATAGTAATCGAACATGGCATTTCCTTACGGTGAGGACGAGGGGAGCACGAACCTTAATAGCATTGTTCTTTAACTATAAATATTCAAGTGCTCTAAGGTTTCAATTGCACCACGCCAAGATGGCTGACTAAGTATTTGCTCGTAAAGCTTGTTAGCCAATGCTTGCGGCTTGATACCTGCCGTATTTACTTCAATATCGTAAGTCATATCTTGATGGACAATCGGTGCTTGCCACGCGACTAAACCAATTGCCCGATCGCCACGTGCTTGCTCCCGTGCCTGCGCGATCTCAAGATCACATTGAACACCAATCAGTGCGACCGAATAACCCGCTAGTTCTGTGAGTAGTTCGCGTTTTTCATGGCGCTCACACCAGGCATTGTCGATCAATAAATGGCAACCGGCCTGCAATAAAGCGGGCAAGCAGTAGTGATAACCACGCACCAAACTCGGCCAATCGTAACCTGCGCGGCTTATCGTTTGCCCTTGTTTCATCAGCTGCAAATCACTGTCTGGTAACGCATACAAAATGCTATCAATGCTGAAATTAAGATATTGCTGTGGCAACAATTCTTGCAGTGCCTTGGCAATGCTGGTTTTTCCTGAACTACTGGTGCCGTTCAAGATAATTACTTGGGGAAGAGACATCAGATTCCTATGTGTTTCACGTGAAACAGAGGGAAACAAATGGCTCACGAAAAACACGAACAAGGGTAAATCACAAACTATTTATATTAATTTGGGCTTTACTTTCGTGCCTTTCGTGGGCTCATGCTTTTAAATTACTGCACCGATTTTGGCGGTTCAAATTCAGCGTTGGCGGCGGCTTCGGCAATTTCAGCGGCGATTTCTTCATCAGAACTGCGCGCCCAGAACATGCGGTCAGGAATAAACTGCCCCATGCCAGGACGAAACGCTTTTGATAGTGCTTGCCAAGTGTAATCTTGTGCGTCACGTACTGCATCGGCAATCTCAATACGATTAGCCAGAGCGCCAGCAATCGCCGACGCCAGCGTAGCGCCTGCGCCATGATAGCTACCGGGCAGACGCTCCCATTGATCGGTTCGCACTCGTCCTAGGCGGCTATAGAGCGTGTTCACGACCTTTGGCGTTTTTTCGTGCGTCCCGGCAATCAATACATATTCGCAGCCACACTCTAAAATGCGTTGTGCAGCGGCATCAAGTGGGATTTCTTCTTGTTCATCGGGATCATCCGATGCGAGTAAGCGGGCTTCAGTATGATTGGGCGTTACCAGTAAAGTATGCGGCAAGAGTAATTCGCGCATCGCCGCGATCAATTCTTCATTCGATAATTCTTCGCCGCGCCCCATACTGAACACGGGTTCTAAAATCAGTGGAATATCTGGATAGTCCGAAGCAATTTCAGCAATGACAGCTAGATTTTCAACGCTGCCGACCATGCCAACTTTAATCGCATCAATTCTGATGTCTTCTAAGATAAAGCGCGCTTGTTCATCAACAATCTCGGCATCGATGGCATGAAATTCTTGTACGCCAGCGCTATCTTGCACGGTCATCGCCGTCACAATCGGCAGCGTGTGGCATCCTAGCGAGGCTAGGGTCAAGACATCGGCCATTAAACCCGCGCCGCCCGAAGGATCATTGGCGGCAAAAACCAGCACGGTGGGTGGAGTTGGATTCATATGCGCAGAGTGGTTCGTGTAAAATTAGAATTCTAAACCACTCTGAGCGACTTATCCCGATGAAAAAATATATGTGCCTAATCTGTGCGTTTATTTATGACGAAGCCGAAGGGCGTCCTGAAGACGGTATCGCTGCCGGCACCAAATGGGAAGACGTGCCGATGAACTGGACCTGCCCCGATTGCGGTGCGCGTAAAGAAGATTTTGAAATGGTGCAAATTTAAGCTCACCCTAAAGGAATCACGATGAAACGTTTGTTATTAAGTGCATTGCTGGCCACGCTGCTCGCTGCTTGCCAGCAGGTGAATACCACCAGCGGCGGCGCGGTTGGCGCTAATCGCAAGCAAAGTATGTTGTTATCAAGCGCGCAAGTGGATCAAATGGCCGCTGCTAGCTATGCCGATACCATCAAGAAAGCCAATCAACAAGGTAAATTGCTCCCTGATACTGATCCAACGGTGCGCCGTGTTCGCGCAATCTCTGATCGACTCATCCCGCAAACTGTTGTTTTTCGCCCTGATGCGGCGCAATGGAAGTGGGAAGTTAACGTAGAGAAAAGCCCCGAGCTCAACGCCTACTGCATGCCGGGCGGCAAAATCATGTTTTACACTGGCATTATTGAGCGGCTTAAACTCACTGATGATGAAATCGCGCAAATCATGGGCCACGAAATCGCCCACGCGCTGCGCGAACATGGGCGTGAACGGATGAGCTCCGAGTACGGCAAAGCGATTGCGATGCAAGGCGGCATGCAATTGCTGTCGATTGCTACTGGTGGCAAATACGATGCGTATCAAGACTTAGCCGGTGGCGGGCTCAATGCCTTGGTTGATGTGACTTACTCGCTGCCTAATAGCCGCACGCATGAATCCGAAGCCGATTTAATTGGCCTGGAGCTCGCCGCACGCGCAGGTTACAACCCAAATGCCGCCGTGAGTTTATGGCAAAAAATGGCAGCCCAAGGTGGTGGTAGTGGACCTGAATTTATGTCGACCCACCCATCGAGCAATACCCGAATTGCCGAATTGCAAGCTAAAGTGCCGGTGGTGATGCCACTCTACGAGGCCGCCAAAGTGAAAGCTACGGTGAGCACGCCTCCGAAAAAAACCACTAAAGCCAAGTAAATTTTTGCAAAGGAAGCACTATGTTGTGGATTAAATCCTTGCATCTGATTTTTGTGATTAGCTGGTTTGCCGGCTTGTTTTATCTGCCGCGTTTGTTTGTCAATTTGGCGATGGCAACAGAACCTGCTGAATTAGCACGGCTCAATTTAATGGCACATAAGTTGTATCGATTTATGACACCGATTGGTGTATTGGCGCTGATTTTTGGGGTGTGGACGTGGAGCTACTATGCGTTTTACCTGGGTGAAGGCTGGCGCTGGATGCATGTTAAACTCGGTTTAGTAGCTTCATTAATTGTTTACCATGCTTGGTGCCGACAAATCGTGCGTGATTTTGCTGCCGGTAAAAACACCCGCAGCCATGTGTGGTATCGCTTTTTTAATGAACTCCCCGTGCTTGTTTTATTTGCCACCGTCGTATTGGTGATTGTGAAACCTTTTTAAATGGTCAAAAAATGAAAGCCTTGCTCCCTGTTTTATTGATTGCTTTACTCAGCGCCTGTGGCGAATCATCAAGTACCGCCGCAGGGAGCAAGCAATGTGGCGTTTACGCCATTGGCCCCAACCAGATTAAAGAAATCCTCAAAAGCCAACAAGCCGAGCCTGCACCGGGCCGCACCGCCAAGGACAAACTACCAGCCGACTTTCCGCCAGAGCTACTCGACCCGCAAGGCTATTACCGTGGCATGGCGGTGTATTGCACCGTGGAAGACGCTCGCAAAGCCTTGGTCGATCAAAAGCATAGTGATTGGGGTATCTATGAACTGAGCAGCGATTGGAAAAGCAATGTGTATTTAGCCGACGATGGCGCGAACCATCTACGTGAAAATGCCACCATCAAGCAGGCGGTTGAATAATGGCAGTGGAAATTGAACGCAAATTTCTCGTTGCCAGCGAGGCGTGGCGCGAGCAAGTCAGCCAGAGCACACGCATTGCGCAAGGCTATTTGTGCACCGACCCAGAGCGCACCGTACGCGTTCGTACCAAAGGCAAAGCAGCATTTTTAACGGTCAAAGGTAAAAACGCCGGCATCAGCCGCGCTGAGTTTGAATACGCGATTCCTGTTGAAGATGCCTTGGCGATGCTGCAACTCTGTCCAAATGTGTTGGATAAAACCCGCCATCTGGTTGACATCGATGGTCACACTTTTGAGATCGACGAATTTCACGGCGCGAATGCAGGGCTCATCGTCGCTGAATTAGAGCTAAGCAGCGAAGAGGCAACTTATCCACAGCCTGCATGGCTGGGTGCGGAAGTCTCTGGCGACGCTCGTTATTACAACAGCGCCTTGTCGGAAAATCCGTTTAGTGAATGGAAACAATAAGTGATTTTCCACGACTGGAAACCCAGCGTTTAGTTCTACGCGAAATCGTCGCCGCAGATGCTGCGGCGATTTTTTTATGCAGAGCGACGCAAATGTCATGCGCTATTTTGGCACTGACCCGATGAACAAACTCTGTGCTGTTTGGTGTATTAAAGCGGGAGTTTGCGGACTAATTAGCTATACACGTTAATAGTTGACTCAAGAAGAGGGCAATTGGTGATGAAACCTAAGTGCGCGCATCCAATTTAAAGTAGAGGCTTAGTGATTAGCATAGTGTGATCGTAGGCAAATGCTGCTTTCATCGTGTTTTCAGACACTCTGCGTCATTCCGCATCCATTGCTTGCACAAGCATATTTATACTCACAATTAAATTTCAATGTATATTCTCAAACGCCTTGTTAATCAAAGGCTGTACATAAATACACCCCGATCTAAATTGATCGGGGTGTTTGAGGTTTAGATGCTCTGATTTAGCGCATGGTTAAACCGGGATTACTTGATTTTCACTACGCGATTTAATGTGGGTACCGCCAGATTGGCATTGGCTTTGATGTAGGCTTCCAACGCATCGACGTCTTGTGCGCCACCGAGGATGTTCGTTCCCTTGGTCAACACGGTGAATAAATCGCCGCCCGAGGCCAAATAGTTATTCATCGTCACGCGATAATTCATCACGCTCGATAGCGCTACACCATTGAGTTTGATATTGGCGGTGTCGACTTTTTGCCCCGCGGGCAGCGTTGAATCCCAGCTATAGCTAAAGCCATTAGATACTAACAAGATTCGATTGGATGGCTGATTATTGGTGTAGCCAACAAATTGCTGCTCGAGTAACTCTTTGATTTGCGCGCCGGTGAGCATCATCGACACCAAGGTATTGCCAAATGGTTGTGTGGTGAATAATTGACCATAAGTCACTTGTCCTGCCACTGGAATTAAATCGGCGCGAACGCCACCCGGATTCATAAACGCAATTTGCGCAGCACCGACTGTAGCGCCCGAGGTGGCCGCTAGTTGTGCATCAGCAATTACATTGCCGAGCGTGCTTTCACCTGCTGGATTGGTGGCTTTGAGTAAACTGCCAGCTAATGTTCCAACGACGCGATTTTCGAGTGGTTTTACGAGAGCGTCGTATTTGCTGATAATCGCTGTTTGCGCGCTATCTTTGGCTACATCGTTGCTAACGACGATGTTTTTCGCCGAAGATTTAATCACATCGCGGGTTTGTGGATCTAATGTCAGGTCGATTTCTGAAATCATTCGGCCATATTGATTCGCGCTAGTGACGAGTTTGCCGTTGATTTGGCAGTTATAAGCTTGGTGTGTGTGGCCAGAAACGACGGCATCGACTGCGGTATCGAGACGTTTGACAATATCAACAATCTCACCCGAGACGCCTTTGCATTCATTCAAGTTACCGAGTTGGGTACCGCCTTCGTGCACGATGACGATGATGGATTCGATGCCTTGTGCTTTCAGTTTCGGAACCAAAGCATTGACGGTGTCGGCTTCATCTTTAAACGTCAGCCCCGCAACGCCAGCTGGTGTGACAATCGCTGGGGTGTTTTTCAAGGTCATCCCGATAAATGCGACCTTCACACCGCCAAATTCTTTGATGTGATATTCAGGGAAAATGGTTTTGCCGGTTTTGTTATCAACGACGTTGGCGGCTAAGAATTTGAACTTCGCGCCACCAAAAGTCGTTCCTGCTTTGCAACCATCCGTTGGATGGCAGCCACCGTTTTGCATTCGCATTAGCTCGGTGCTGCCTTCATCAAATTCATGATTACCAACGGCATTGAGTTCCAAGCCCATTTCATTCATCGCTTCAATCGTTGGCTCATCGTGAAACAGCGCCGATAGCAGGGGGCTGGCACCAATCAAATCACCCGCCGAGACCACGATATGGTTGGGGTTTTTGGCTTTGAGTGTTTTGAGCCATGTTGCTAGATATTCACTGCCACCCGCGGCGACTTTGATGGTTTTGGTCGTGTCAGCAGGGTCGGGGATGGTGACGCTACCGCCAGATTTGAGGTTGCCGTGAAAGTCATTTATTGCCAACAATTTAATATCAATTGGTGTGTTGTTAACGACTGGAGCGGGGGTTGTGGTTGATGGTTTGCTAGTGGGTACGGCATCCGGTTTAGAAGGCGCAACCGGTACGCTGACTGTGGAAAATCCTCCTCCACACGCAGCCAGAAGCAATGGGGTTGCACAAATTGCCAATAAAGAAGTATGCCCTTTCATTGTAATCACCTCGCATAAAGTGAGGCGAGCTTAGTCTTGCAATCTTGCAACACAGATACAATAGAATGAATATTTCATGAAACAAATGCTTGAAATTATGACTCATTTAAGTGAGTAAAGCTGATTTGTGGTTCGCTACACCGCGCATCGTTAGCCATACAAATTGGCAGTTTGCTTTGATGAATCGTTTTCAGGCAAGATGTGTCGTGTGCAATTTTGCCTTCCACTGAGTCGACCGATGAGCTTTCAATACAACGGCATTCCCCTTTATACCTTGGCGCAAGTACAAGGCTACCAGCCTCAATTACATGCGCGGATTTTGCAAGTGGCGGGCGAGTGGTTGGTTTTATTTGGCAATAAAATAGCTTTTACTGATGATGCTGATTTGGTCGGAATCTTGCACGAAGCCAATTTATTTTCGCCACAGGTGTTTGCTAGCAAGCGTGAAGCGGCTGATTTTCTTGATCAATACACTTCGTCGTTTGCTAGCGTATCGTGCTAGTTGATTGCTCATCGAGCGTAATATGCAATAAAAAAGCCACTTGATATACTCAGTGGCTTTTTTATTGCTGAGATGACTTTAACGCGATCGTGGTTTTTTGCTGAGCGCAGCGGTGAGTTTTGCGCTATTTGGCCGTGTATTATGTTGTGCTGCGGGTTTGCCAGTTGTTGGTTTGGTGCCGCTGCGGGGTATTGCCCGCTGGCTATTGTTTGCAGTGCTTCTTGACCCATTACTACGATTGGGTATTCTGCCAACCGAACCCGGCCCACCACCACCACGGGCGTTACCACGTGGCGCTTGCATTGCACGCTCTTCTGCCGTTTCCATCGGAATCAGATGTTTCGGGCTATTACCGATCAAATCGGCTCGACCCATTTCGCGCAATGTTTCGCGCAGTAGCGCCCAGTTTTTTGGATCGTGATAACGCAAGAAGGCCTTGTGCGCTTTACGGCGTTTTTCATCTTTAATGATGTCGACTTTTTCCGAGCTGCGATGAATACGCTTAAGCGGATTGCGCTTGGTGTGCCACATCGTCGTCGCCATCGCCATCGGTGTGGGCGTAAAAGCTTGCACTTGGTCTGGGCGGAAATCGTTTTTCTTTAGCCACAGCGCCAAGTTCAGCATGTCTTCATCCGAGGTGCCCGGATGCGCTGCGATAAAGTAAGGGATCAAATACTGTTTTTTGCCTGCCTCGGCGCTGAATCGATCAAACATCGTCTTAAATCGTTCAAACGTGCCAATGCCGGGCTTCATCATTTTTGAGAGCGGCCCTTCTTCGGTATGCTCCGGTGCGATTTTCAAATAGCCGCTCACATGATGCGTGACCAACTCTTTTACGTATTCAGGCGACTCCACCGCCAAGTCATAGCGCAAGCCTGAGCCAATGGTGATTTTTTTCACGCCAGGGATTTTGCGCGCCTTGCGATAGAGTTGAATCAAGCTGCTGTGATCGGTATTCAGGTTTTCGCAAATACCAGGGTAGACGCAGCTGAGGCGACGGCAGGATTTTTCAATTTTTGGGTCTTTACAGGCCAGACGATACATATTCGCCGTTGGGCCGCCGAGGTCGGAAATATGGCCAGTAAAGCCGGCGGTTTTATCGCGGATTTCTTCGATTTCGCGCAGCACCGAGCCTTCCGAGCGGCTTTGAATGATGCGGCCTTCATGCTCGGTGATCGAGCAGAAAGTACAGCCGCCAAAACAGCCGCGCATGATATTGATCGAGAAGCGAATCATGTCCCACGCCGGA
Source organism: Deefgea chitinilytica (assembly GCF_016881405.1). GTDB lineage: Bacteria > Pseudomonadota > Gammaproteobacteria > Burkholderiales > Chitinibacteraceae > Deefgea > Deefgea chitinilytica. The sequence continues at coordinate 24,359 of NZ_WOFE01000013.1, read as the reverse complement.
ATGACTTGATTGCCGTAGCTAGGATGCGGATTGCGCGCGAAATATTGGTCAAACGCGTAATCCATTTCCTTGGTTTCCAGCGGAATCGGTGGTGGATTCATCCACACATCACGCTCGCCGTGTTGCTGCACCAAGGCGCGCGCATTGCCCGGATTGGATTCCAGATGCAAAGTGCGGCTGGCGTGGGCGTAGCTCACAGGGTCATGCGTCACCGTCTCAAACGAGGGAATTCGAATCACGGTGCGGCCACGCACTTCACGGCGCGCCGCGAGGCGTGCTTCACGTGAAACAATTTGGATTGTTTGTGGTGCGCCTGCTGGGGTATTGGCTGCGGCGTCCTTTTGCTTCTCTTCTTCCGTTGCATACGGGTTGACATGAGGGTCGATCTTGCCTGGAATATCGACGATGGATGAATCGAGCTCTACCCAACCTTCAGGCATCCAGCCTTTGGGCGTTAAAAATGCCGTGCCGCGCACATCGCGGATTTCGCTCATTTTCTCGCCCGCCGCAACACGCTGCGTCACTTCCACCAAGGCGCGTTCGGCATTACCAAACAGCAGCAAGTCGGCTTTGGTATAAATCAGCGCCGATTGGCGGATTTTGTCGCTCCAGTAATCGTACTGAGCGATACGGCGCAAGCTGGCCTCGATGCCGCCTGCCATAATCTGCACGCCTGGATACGCTTCACGGCAGCGTTGGCAATACACGTTCAGCGCACGATCAGGGCGTTTCCCGGCTACGCCACCTGCGGTGTAGGCATCGTCCGAGCGCGGTTTCTTATCTGCCGTGTAGCGGTTGATCATTGAATCCATATTGCCCGACGTCACACCGAAATATAACCGCGGCTTGCCCAGTTGTTTGAAATCATCCGCCGAAGTCCAATCGGGCTGGCTGATAATCCCAACGCGAAAGCCTTGCGCCTCCAGCAAACGCCCGAGCAGCGCCATGCCAAAGCTAGGATGATCGATATAGGCGTCGCCTGTGACGATAATAATGTCGCATTCATCCCAGCCCAACTGATCCATTTCTTTGCGGCTCATCGGCAAGAATGGGGCAGGTTTGCGCGGCTTGATGCCAGCAGGCAGGTCATAAATCGGGGAATGAGTGGCGTTCATACGGATCACAAATAAAGCGAATCGCGCATTGTCGCAGATTTTTGGCTTTATGCAGAGCTAAATGCTTGTTTTTTATCGAATAAAGGTGATTTTTACGAGGTTAAAACCTTATTGAAATTAAGGTTTTAAGTAATAAGAAAGCAAAGCAATGAGAAAATGAAAGACCTAATTATTAAGCGGTGCCTGTTTTTTTTGGAATTCAGATGATACTGCTGCAGTCAGCGGTTTACTTAGACGAACTGCTTAGAGTTCATTGCGGTAATGTTTTCGAATTACAGCGATTGAATCGCAAGGTTCTCCACCAAATCGAAGCGCTTTATTTTCCACAGCGGAAAATTGTGTTTGAAGAGCTAGTGGTATCTCTGTGGTTTCACTCGCAATTACCAGCGATGACATAAGATCAAGGGCGCAATTGAAGCGATCAAAATCTGCGGCTGACTCAGCTAACTCCACAACATTTGATAGCAAGGAGAACGCTATAGCGGGCTCGATTTTTTGCTCAAGATCGCTAAAAAGTCCAACGGTCATTTCTTCTTCGTGGGCGTAAATTTTCCCCCAGCCAGAGACACGAGCATGAAAAAGTGCGCTGAGAGCTTCTGGTTTGCCTTGCAGAGCTTGCTGAAGATGCTCCTTTCCGAGCTCATGGATGCTATTCATCGCTTGCGCTCTATTTTTTGAAGTAAGTTGTGCCACTCACCGATAAGGTGAGTGGCGCTTGATTTGGAGCGTAGATTAGGTGGCGAGTAACGCCAGCGCCCACATCGCGGCTAGGTTGACTAGGCAAACTAATTGCGCGGCGCTGCCGAGGTCTTTGGCGCGTTTGGCGAGATCGTGCTTGGCCAGTGAGGTATGATCGACAGCCGCTTCAATGGCGGAATTGAGTAGCTCGACAATCATGCTGGCTAAATGGCTGGCAATCACCACAGCATGAGCCCAATGTGGCATCGGCAAGAAGAGCGATAATGGAATGCCCACAATAGCTAGCAGCGTCACTTGGCGAAAAGCCGCTTCGTTAACCCAGCCCGCTGATAAGCCATCGAGAGAATAACCCAAGGCATTGAGCACTCGTTTAACGCCAGTTTTACCTTTAAAAGGACTTTCAGTCACAGATCGTGCTCCGTTGAAGTTTCAAAAACATCTGCATAACAAACATAACTGGTAATCAGTGCCACGGGTAGCGCGATGATCAAGCCCAATAGCATCGGCAGCATCGCGAGCAGCAGCAAAACACCACCAATGATAGACATCACTAAAATCGGTTGCCAATTACGCCAAAACGCCAAGAACGATAATTTCATCGCCTCACCTGCGCTATAGCCTTGTAGCATTACCAAAGTGGGGGCATAAAAATAAGTGCTGTAGACGATAGCAAACGCCGCAAGGACTAAAATCATCACCGGCCAAATGGCTCCCATTTGCGCAAAGGTGTCTACCGTTTTATCTATCGTCAACCAGCCCAAATAGGCCGCTCCCGCGAGCAAGCCGGCCATCAACAGTACCACCAACATCGTGCCAAACAGGTATAAAACGCCGACTTTGAGCAACTCAGCAAAACGCTGTTGAAACCCGGCAAATAAATCAACTAATAAGGGCGTTTCGCCACGCGTTTGTTTTTGCGCCGCAAACATCAAACCGCCCAAAAAAACTGGCCCGAGCAAAGTCGACAGTAAACTACCTACAATCGGCAGTAGCGATATTCCAATCATCGCCAAAATAAACACGCCGCTAATTCCTAGCCATGCCGTCGGCGATTGTTTGAATAACTGAAACGCACTCACAATCCACTGCCAGCCTTGCATTGGTGGAATTTGGCGTGGCTCTACACTGACGTCAATCACATTGTCTTGGTCTAGCATGGTTGTTCTACTCGAAAACGATGAATATCCGATATCGTAGCTGACTTTTGACCGATTCTGGCAATCATCATGCGGCAGCTAGATGAAATCCATATGAAAAAGCCGCTGATAAGAGCGGCTCAGGCGGTAGACAACGTGGAAAACAACATTCATCAAGTCTCGGCAAAGCCGAGCCTAGTCAGTCAGGCTTTGAATTTGCCGCCTTGATGTTTTATTCCCACCCCTCCCGTCCCCTCCTTGAGGGGAGCCTCGCTTCGCGAGTGGGGTTTGTCTTCAATCTGAGCCGCTGAAATCAGCGGCTTTTTTGTTCAAACGATGCTGAATGAATTTAAGCAATACAAGCCAAGGCTTGGCGAGAAATCATCAACTCTTCGTTTGTTGGAATTACGTACACGGCGATTTTACTGTCTGCCAGAGAAATACGGCGTGGTTCGCCCGAGCGTACTGCATTGGCGGTTTCATCCAAATCAACGCCTAACCAACGTAACTGATGGCAAACTGCTTGGCGGGTGTGTGCGTCGTTTTCGCCAATCCCTGCGGTAAACACCAGCGCATCGATACCGCCCAAAGTCGCCGCCAAAGCGGCTGTTTCACGCACTACGCTATTGGCAAAATAGTCGGTCGCCAATTTCGCACGTGGCGAATCGGATTCTTGCAAGTCGCGCATATCGCTTGAGAAGCCAGACAAACCGAGTAGACCAGACTCTTTGTAGAGCAAGGTTTCGATTTGTTTCGCGTCCATTTTTAGGTGATTCATCAAATGCAGAATCACACCACCATCGATACGACCGCAACGCGTGCCCATTGGCAAACCATCTAGCGCGGTGAAACCCATCGTGGTTGATTGGCAAACGCCACCGAGTAAACCTGCCATTGATGAGCCATTACCCAAGTGTGCCACGACGGTACGGCCTTCAGCCGCTTTGGTGTCGATGCTTGGCAACACGCTGGCGATGTATTCATAAGACAAACCGTGGAAGCCGTAGCGACGAATGCCTTCTTTTTGCGCAAATTCATACGGCAAGGCAAACAGCTGATTTAATTCAGGCTGAGTCGTATGGAAGGCCGTATCAAAGCACGCCACTTGCGGCACATTCGGTAGTAAATCTTGTAGGATTTTGATTGGCGTAATGTTGTGTGGCTCGTGCAATGGAGCCAGTGGAATCAAGGCTTCTAAACCTTTGATAACGTCTTCAGTCACCAAAACAGGTTTCGAATATGTCGTACCGCCATGCACGACGCGATGGCCGATGACAGCGATGCTGCGGCCGGCAATGCGCGTTTGCAACCATTCCAACATAAAGCGAAGTGCATAGTCGTGCGTTTTAGGCGCGTCGGCTGGTAAAGTTTCATTGGCGACTTTATTGTCGTCTGCATCTTTCGCGCTAAATTTTGGCTCAACATACAAGCCTTCCATTTGGCCTTTGAACAGAACGACCGGATCGGTTTTACTGGTTTCAAACAATGAAAACTTGATACTCGAAGAACCGGCGTTAATCACTAAAACTAAATCACTCATTATTCACTCCAAATAAAACCATCATTATCGGGTATTGCTATACAAACATTGCAAATCAATGCCAAGAAACAAATACATCACTTCATCGCGTTGGCGACCAAGACCATCACCGCGGCGGAGGCCAAACGGGTTTGAATATCGTCGGCGCGACTAGTCAACACAATCGGTACCCGCGCCCCCAACACAATCCCAGCCGAATCAGCGCCCGCAAAATAGCTCATCTGCTTGGCCAGCATATTGCCGGACTCAATATCGGGAACGACCAAAATATCCGCTTGCCCCGCCACCGGCGACACAATTTTCTTCATTTTAGCGGCAGTCATTGAGATTGCATTGTCGAAAGCCAAAGGTCCATCAAGTTGTGCGCCGGTAATTTGCCCACGATCAGCCATTTTGCACAGCAAGGCGGCATCGAGTGTCGAAGGCATTTTTTCGTAAACGGTTTCCACCGCCGACAACAGCGCCACTTTCGGGCAAGCGATGCCTAAAATATGCGCCAAATTAATCGCGTTTTGCGTGATGTCGACTTTAGCCGCCAAATCGGGTGCGATATTGATCGCCGCATCGGTGACTAAGAGTGGCCTTGCATACGCTGGTACATCCATCACAAACACATGACTCAAACGTCGCCCTGTACGTAAACCCGTTTTCGAGCAGGTGACGGCTGACATCATTTCATCGGTGTGCAAACTGCCTTTCATCAAGGCCGCCGCTTCACCTGAACGGCATAAAGCCACCGCCAAGGCCGCAGAATCGTGGCTATGCGCGGTATCGACAATCCGAGTATTCCCTAGGTCCACATTTTCTTGCTGCGCTAGCGCGCGGATTTTGGCTTCGGGGCCGACTAAAATCGGCACGATCAATTTGGCCGTTGCCGCTGCCATCGCGCCCAATAAAGATTCCCGATCACAGGGATGCACCACCGCGGTAACGACCGCTGGCAGCAAATCAGTTTGTTGGCGCAGTTTGGCGAATACTTGAGGGCTGCGCAAAGTAAATTGTGGCACTTCTTCGTAGTGACTAATGCATTTTTCGGTTGGCGCGGTGACGGTGACATTGCCCGACACTAGCAATTCACCGTGTTGATTGTGGCAAGTTGCTGCCAAGATGACTTCATTGTGCTGAACGCATTTATGCGTGACGGTTAATGCAATGGTGAGCACATCACCTTGCCGCACATCACCATGCGCATGGAGCGCTTGTTCTTTCAAAATCGCGCCGTGCCCCGGAAATGAATTGATACACGCCGAGGTGACAAACAAAAATACGCCAATCGCCGGCGCTGCCGCGACGCCCTCGCAATCGTGCGAGCCCGCCAGCATCGTAAATAAGGCAAAATCACTGGAGCGAACCAAATGTTCACGCTGATAATTCATCCCCAGCGTAATATCATTAAACAGAATATTTTCGATGCTCATCACGCCTACCCTCGCTAATGGGAATTCGTATTGCTGCAATGCACAATCGATTGCATTATAGGCGCGTGAATATGACAAACCTTGGTTAAAATCAAGCCTAAATGAATAAAAACTACACCACTCACTTGATCTGTGCTCCCGAGCTACCGCATACCGTTGCGGTCGCATTGTTTCACGTGGAACCGGGCCAAATCGTACCGCGTGATACCTTGCTGCTAACTTTGGAATGCAAAGGAAAGACTTGGCCCGTTTTAGCGCCAGAAACCGGTGAAATCAGCAGCTTTATGGTTGGCATGGATGAGGAAGTGAATACGGGAGATTTATTGCTATTGATGGAAGTTGAAGAAGAGCCCACTGGATTTGTATACATCGAACCCGAAGACGCTCCCTCGCCGCCCATTGCACCAGCGCGCAATACGCTGATCCAGCCATCAAGCAGCAATCCACTCAAAATTACCCCAGCCGCAGCACAACTGGCGGCTAGACTCGGAGTGGATTTAAGCCAAGTGACTGCTAATGGTTTAACGGGAGAAATTGGTGAGCGCGAAGTCGAGCAATATGTACGCGATATCTTGCTGCGCTGGCAACAATTAAAGCAGTGGATTAATGAATAAAACCACCTACAAAACCGCAGATTTTTCTATCAAATAACCATGGATTAGACCCATGCTCGATAGTGCCATTGAACTCGCTCAATTAGCGGGCCACTCCCTGCTGACCCGTTTCGGTCAAAAACAAACTATCAGTACCAAGAGTGATATCAGCAATATTGTCACCGTCGCCGATACCGCTGCCGAGCAATTGATTGTGCAGGGTTTGCGCCAGCGCTTTCCGAGTCATTCGATTATTTCGGAAGAACTCGGCAGCGATTTACGCCCTTCTGACTACACCTGGGTCGTCGATCCGCTGGATGGCACCTCGAATTTCGCGGCGGGCATTCCATGGTTTGGCGTGTTGATCGCACTATTTCGTGGCACTGAACCGATTTTAGGCGTGCTGCATACGCCAGTGAATGGTGATCTGTATGTGGCTGAAAAAGGCAGCGGCGCTCAGCGTAATGGCCAGCGGATTCAGGTGAGTGATGAAACTGAACTCAGAAATGTACTATGGGCATGCGGTATGGACGCGCAGCCTAATTTAGATGCTGCTGAACGCGATATACATCTGTTAACGCAATTGCTGCAAAGGGTGCGCAATGTGCGCGCGACCAATAGTTTGATTGATGCAGCCTATACCGCCGACGGTCGTTTGGGCGGCATGCTCAATCAAAGCACCCGCCTCTGGGACATCGCCGCGCCGATGCTGATTGTGCAAGAAGCGGGTGGCCTTTATACGGCCAGCAATGGCGCACCGCTTCAATTCGATCTGTCGGCCAGTGCGCCCGAGCAAATTTATTCGGTGCTCGCTGGCGCACCGCAATTGCATGGCGCGGTGGCGGAGTTGGTGCGGGAATCCTGATATCGTACACGGTTGGTGCCCGCATCGGTACGTAGTAAGATCAATGGATTAATGGTTTTAGTGCCTACGGCACGGTGATTTACAGTCGCAGTCCGCGACGGGGACTTACTTCTCTTGCTTCGCCAAGAGAAGTAAGCAAGAGAAGGCGACCCTATATCTGCACCGACTTCGTCGGCTTGATATTGAGGGGGGTTAAATGCCCAGCCCGACGAGCTTTGCACGGCAAAGCTGAATATTGCATTTATTAAGTAGGTATATGAATTTAGCAATTTATTTAAAATGCCTCCATCCATATACCCATTAAACCAAGGTAAAACACATGACTAGCCGTAACGAACAATTATTTGAATCTGCCAAAAAACACATCCCCGGTGGGGTGAATTCTCCGGTGCGGGCTTTTGGCTCGGTGGGTGGTACGCCGCGCTTTTTTAAGAAAGGTGCTGGCGCTTATGTTTGGGATGCGGACGACAAGCAATACATCGATTATGTTGGCTCTTGGGGGCCGTTGATCCTTGGTCACGCGCATCCAGCCGTCATCGATGCGGTGGTGAATACCGCCAAAAACGGCATGAGCTTTGGCGCGCCGACCGAGGGCGAAGTCGAATTGGCTGATTTGCTATGCCAAATGCTGCCATCACTCGAGCAAGTTCGCCTTGTTTCCAGCGGTACCGAAGCGACGATGAGCGCGATCCGCCTCGCGCGCGGTTTTACTGGTCGCGATAAATTGGTCAAATTCGAAGGCTGTTACCACGGCCACGCCGATAGCTTGCTGGTGAAAGCGGGCTCTGGTTTGTTGACGTTTGGCAACCCGTCGTCAGCTGGCGTTCCGGCGGCGGTGGCGGCCGATACGGTTGTGTTGCCGTACAACGATGTCGCGGCGCTAGAGGCGCTTTTTGCTGCGAATGGTAGCGAAATTGCCGCGATCATCGTCGAACCAATTGCTGGCAATATGAATATGGTGCAACCCAGTGCCGAGTTTGTCGCTGCAATGCGTAATCTCACGACGCAGCATGGCGCGGTGTTGATTTACGACGAAGTGATGACAGGGTTTCGCGTTGGACTGCACTGCACACAAGGCTTGCATGGCATTACCCCTGATTTGACTTGTTTGGGTAAAGTGGTGGGTGGTGGTATGCCGTTGGCTGCATTTGGCGGCCGCGCCGATATCATGGCGCATTTAGCGCCGCTCGGTCCTGTATATCAAGCGGGTACTTTGTCGGGAAATCCGGTGGCGGTGGCGGCAGGATTGGCGACCTTAGCCGAAATTAGTAAACCCGGCTTCTTTGAGAATTTAAGCGCAAAAACGGCGAAGTTTGTCGCAGGTTTGAATAAAATCGGCGCAGATCACGGACTTTGCGCGCAGTCGGTTGGCGGTATGTTTGGCGTGTATTTTTCTGAGACTGTGCCAACGTCATTTGCCGATGTGATGGCCTCGGATCGCGCGAAATTTAATGCCTTTTTCCATGCGATGCTGGATCTCGGCGTTTATCTCGCGCCATCAGCGTTTGAAGCCGGTTTTGTATCGGCTGCACACACTGATGCCGATATCGAAGCAACATTGGCTGCGGCGACTATGGCGTTGAGAACAGTCGCGGTGGCGCAATGCTAAGCACCATGCCAAACGATGTCGCTATCACGCCCTTAAGCGTGGATTTCAACGGTCAGCAGCTCGCTGGTAGCGCGCATCTGCCCGCCGCCGCTGAACATGCGGTGCTGATGCTGCACGGATTTACCGGCAATCGCATTGAATTTACGTATTTCTTTGTGACGCTGGCGCGGGTGCTGGCGGCGCGCGGCATTGCCGTGTTCCGTTTTGATTTTCTGGGTTGCGGCGAAAGTGATGGCGAATTTGCTGACATTACGGTGGCCAGCCAAGTGGCGCAAACTCAGCATTTATTGACTTATTTAGCCGAGCACCATCCCGAGTATGCGCGGCATGTGCTCGGGTTTAGTATGGGTGGCTTGGTTGCGCTGCAAACCGCGCTGGCTGATCATGAGGCGATGCGCACGATGACTTTGCTGGCGCCTGCGGCTAATTTGGCGCAATTGGTCGAGGCGGTCGCAGCGAACAATTCCGCCGCGCAACGCGCCGATTGTATTGATTTTCTGGCGCTCGAAATCAGCCAAACTTTCCGGCAGGAGCTGGATCGACTCGCGCCGTTTTCTGGCCTTGCCACACTTGATATTCCGACACTGCTTGTGCATGGCGACAAAGATCAAGCGGTACCCGTGGCAATCGGTGAACAAGTTGCCGCCTGCTTGCCGCAAGCGATTTTTGAAGTGTGGCCCGATGCAGATCATACTTTTGCGCGACGTGAGCATAGGCTGCAATTGGGTGAACGCATCGCTGATTTTGTGCTGCGGCAGGTTTAGGGGCTGTTGATGTTGGAGGTGGTCAGTCGTGTGGCCGGATACTGTGCTTGAAAACTGTCGTGCTGCAATTTACATTAGCTACAAATATAAAATGATAGGGGCGTAGCAGATGGCTGAGATCAAGTTAAAACGAACGACTTGGCGTGGGGCGATTTTGCTGGAAGGGACTGAACCTTTGATGGTGAAGGTATCACAGGCGAGCGAGAATCAACTTGAGTTGACCTCGCCCAATGCTTTGCCGCTTGATGTGGTGATGCGCTTTTATCTGGATGTACTCGATGCATCACGCAAAAATCATGAATACATCCCGATGAAAGTGAAAGTGGCCGAGTCTGTTTTGGTTGCGAGCGCGCATGTTTTTCGTAGCAAACTAAAAATCACTCAGATCGATGAGAAACCTTTAGCGATGTTAAAAACCGCGCTCGATGCCCTCAATTAAGCAAATTTCTCTGATTTTCGCTGATTTTATCGCAAATTAGCAGCAATAAACTGGCCAATCAATTGAATCTCTGGCAAGCACACTGAGTGTTGGATTGGGTATGTATGCCAATCCACCGCTACGCCTAGATTTCCTACATATTCTTTGGCGCTTTGCCCTAGTGAAATGCCGACCACCGGGTCATGGCTGCCATGCGCAGCCAAGACGGGCGTCGCTTGATTAACAGCAATGCTCTCAGCAGTCAGTAAAGACTCTGCCGGCAAATACGTTGACAGCGCCACAATCCCGGCTAGTTTTTCGGGATGCGTGAGACCCGCGGTATAGGCAATTGCGCCGCCTTGGGAAAAGCCTGCTAGCACGATACGGTGGCTAGGTATACCTTTGGCGTTCTCTGCTGCGATCAAATCTCGAATGTGTTGTACCGATTGCTGCACGCCAGCGATATCAGCTTGGCGGCTGATTTGATCGAAATGCACGATGTCATACCAAGCGCGCATCACATAGCCGTTATTGCAGGTAATCGGCATCATCGGCGCATGCGGAAAAATAAACCGTACTGCCAAATCAGCTGGTAAACCCAGCTCCGGCACGATGCCCGCAAAATCATTGCCATCCGCACCCAAGCCATGCAGCCAGATGACCGAAGCAGTCGGGTTTGGAGCGGTTTCGAGGGTGACGCAAGGCAATAAAGTGGTGCTCATAATCGGTTCTCGTCTTGGCAATAAATGGTTTTTTCAGACCGCAATGCTAACAAAAATAGATGATTTTACTAGCATGAGATGGAAGGAAAACAATTGAAGCTAAGGTATATGAACGTGGCCATTGATATATATTGGCCACATTTATATACCTCGACAAAATAAAAACGCCTTCCAAAGAGAAGGCGTTTTGTAACGTTTAATCAGCTTATTCCGCTTTAAACTCAGCCAGCATCGTTTGCAATTCGCCGTTGGCGTACAGCTCTTTCATAATGTCTGAGCCACCGATAAATTCGCCCTTGATGTAGAGCTGAGGAATCGTTGGCCAGTTGGCGTATTCTTTGATGCCTTGGCGGATGTCTTGGTCAGCCAAAACGTTCACTGCCGCAAAATTCACGCCACAGTTTTTCAGGATTTGTACCGCGCCCGATGAGAAACCACATTGTGGGAATGAAGGCGTACCTTTCATATACAACACCACAGGATTTTCGGTCACTTGTTGGCGAATGGTGTCTTGAATGCTCATGATGGTGCTCACAAAGGTTGATAGATTTAGTCGGGTATTGTAAGCCGATGGCGAACGGGCGGCAAGCCCGTTGGCGTGGTGCGTTAAAGTAGCGCGCCGGAGTCCACGAAAAACACGAAAGGCACGAAATAAGGGCTGGAACAGTGAGCAGACCCAAATCTTAAAACACGGAATTAAGGGGGGGGGGCACGGAGGAGCACAGAACAAAACGTAACGCAGGTTTTCTCCGTGAAAGTCTGTGCTCTCGGTGTCCTTCGTGGTTCAAGATTTGGGCTTTAGTTCGTGCCTTTCGTGTTTTTTGTGGATTAAGGTTTTTCGTCGTTCAGCCCTGCCAAATTCCGCCGCTAACTCTATCGTTGTCGCCCAAATCACGCCAAGTCTGTACTTGCTCGTAGCCTGCCGTTTGTAGCAGTTCGCGGCAGGCTGCGCCTTGATCCCAGCCGTGCTCAAGTAATAACCATGCACCAGCTAGCAGATGCGGTTTGGCTTGGGTGATGATGCTGGCTAAATGCTGCAAGCCATCGCCGCCGTCGGTCAACGCGCCGCTGGGCTCAAAGCGTAAATCGCCTTGGCTGAGATGCACATCGTTGGCTTCGATATACGGCGGGTTGCTGACAATTAGCTCAAATTGCTCGCCCGCCACGGCACTCAGCCAATCGGATGGCACAAACCGCACGTCGGCGTTCAGCGCGGCGGCATTTTGCTGGGCAATCGCCAACGCATCGGGTGAAATATCCACTGCACTGACGCTTAAATCGGGGCGCTCTAGTTTGAGCGTAATCGGGATGCAGCCCGAGCCGGTGCCTAAATCGATTACTCGGCCTGCTTGTGGCGCGCGCGCCAAAGCCAGTTCAACCAGCAATTCGGTATCGGGGCGCGGAATCAGCACTGCTGGTGTGACGATAAATTCACGGCCATAAAATTCGCGGCTGCCCAAAATATAGGCAACTGGTTCGCCAATGCGGCGACGATTGACCAATGCCTCAAACTCAGCGATGTGCGCTGCGCTGGCCGAATCGGTGTCGTGCGCAATCAGCCAAGCGCGGTTTTTTTGCACGACGTGCAGTAATAGCATTTGCGCATCAAAACGCTCAAGGCCACTGGTTTGAATGAGTTCACGGTAAGTGGGCATATTTTTATTTAGTTAATCGTTTTTTAAGTGCCTGTGGCACAGTGTTTTAGAGCCGCAATCCGCGGCAGGGACTTACTATTCTTTGCTTCGCCAAAGAAAGTAAGCAAAGAAAGGCGACCCGGGCGCACATCGGTCCCCGATGCCCTCGATCAGTCATGAGCCAAACGATACAACTGCTTGTCTCTCTCCTTCACTCGGTGTGCTTAGACGGGATTTTTAAGCCCCATCCCAACTAGCCTGGCACAGCATTAACACTAGTTACATCAAGAAGATCGTCGCCAGCCCTAAGAAAATAAAGAATCCCAAGCTATCAGTGAGTGCAGTGATCATAACCGATGAGCCATAGGCAGGGTCGCGGCCGAATTTTTGCATTGTGAGCGGCACGAATAAACCGACCGAGGCGGCGACCAGCATATTGAGCATCATCGCACCCATCATCACCAAGCCCAAATCCCACTTGCCGTACAACAGCCAAGCCATCACGCCGAGCACCGCACCCCACATCGTGCCGTTGATAATCGCAACCCCCAATTCTTTGAGCAGTAAAACGCGGGTGTGTGAAGGCTGAATTTGTCCGAGCGCCAAACCGCGAATAATCAAGGTTGTCGTTTGCGTACCCGTGTTACCGCCAATACCAGACACAATCGGCATCAGCGCGGCCAAAGCGACCAAATGTGCGATGGTCTCTTCAAATGCACCAATCACGCGGCTGGCCAAAAAAGCGGTGCAAATATTAATCGCCAACCAAGGCCAGCGGTTTTTCACCGCTTTGCCGACGCTAGAGAACAAATCTTCTTCTTTCAAACCTGCCAAAGAGAGCACTTCGGCCTCGGATTCCTCCCGAATCACGTCAACCATTTGATCGACGGTCACGCGGCCGATGACTTTGTGATTGGAGTCGACCACAGGGGCAGAAACCAAGTCATAACGCTCAAATGCTTGTGCGGCTTCGCCGGCATCGTCAAACGGCTGGAATACGACCACGTCGTCAGCCATTTTTTCTTCGACGTATTGCTCTGGATCGCTTACTAATAAAACGTTAAGCGGCAATACCCCTTTGAGAATGTCGTTGTCGTCGACGACAAACAATTTATCGGTATGCGTGGGCAGCTCGTCAAAACGGCGTAAATAGCGCAGCACGACTTCGAGTTTCACGTCAGCGCGGATGGTGACCATTTCAAAATCCATCAGCGCACCAACTTGATCGTCGGTATACGACATCGCCGATTGCACTTCGGCGCGGTCTTCTGCGTCGAGCGTGCCCAAGACTTCGCTTTGGACTTCCTGCGGTAAATCTGGAACTAAGTCGGCGAGCTCGTCGGTATCGAGCTGCCCAGCGGCGGCGACCATTTCATGCGGCGCCATATCGGCCAACAAGGATTCACGCACCGCATCGGAGACTTCGAGCAAAATCTCGCCATCGTCGTCGGCGTCGACCAAGCCCCACACCGTCAGTCGGTCGACTGGCGGCAGCGCTTCCAAAATATAGGCAATATCGGCTGGATGCAGCGCGGCCAGCTTCATTTGTAATTCGGTCAGATTTTGCCGATGGACTAGCTGCTCGACCAGATCGTGTTTGGGGCCTTCTTGCTTATGCACCATGCCTTCAACCAGCTTGTGCCGCTCCAACAAGCGAGTGACTTGTTGCAGGCTGTTTTGCAAGCTTTCTTGCGGTTTGCGGCTCAGTAGAGTCATGGCTTTTGGCCTTGCGGTGAAGGACGATCAATGGGGATATACATCGATCGCGCAAGTTGAAATGATGCAGTGCGGCGGCAGTTTAGCACGTGACTGCGATGTGGCGAATTACCTTGTTATTTTGTCGTGGTATCCTCGCTGCGCCGCCTTGTGGAAAAGTGATTATGTCTCTGTATTCTGTGCTGCCGATTATTCTGCTTTTGATTCAGTTGATGTTTATTGTGCGCGCCATTTTACGTCCGCAGCGCGAACCTGCTTCGCGGGTGGCGTGGATTGTGGTGATTGCGCTACTCCCTGGCTTGGGGGTGATGGCGTATATTTTATTGGGCGAAACCAGCATTGGTCGGCGCCGCGTAACGCGCTTAAATCAAGCCAAATCGGCACTACAATCGGCAACGGTCACGCCGTGGCCAGAGCAAATTCCAGAGCGTTTTAGTCAACTGTTTCAATTTGGCCAATCGGTGAATGGCTTTGCGCCTGTCGCCGGGAATACGGGGCAATTATTGCCCGCCGATGGCATGATCGCTGCGATGGTTGCCGATATGGATGCGGCAACGGAGCATATTCATCTCATTTTTTATATTTGGCTGACCGATCACAGCGGCTTGCAAGTTGTCGAAGCGCTCAAGCGCGCCGCAGCGCGTGGCGTCGCTTGTCGAGCGATGGCCGATTGTTTGGGCTCTCGTGGCATGATTGCGTCCCCGCACTGGCAAGCGATGCAAGACGCTGGCGTACAAGTGGCAGTGGCGCTGCCGATTGGTAATCCATTGCTGCGCCCTTTTCATGGACGAATTGATTTACGCAATCACCGCAAAATCGTCGTTATTGATCGCTCGATCACCTACTGCGGTAGCCAAAATTGTGCCGATGCTGAATTTTTGGTCAAAGCCAAATACGCACCGTGGGTCGATGCGGTGATGCGGTTTACTGGGCCGATTGCGCAGCAAAATCATTTCTTGTTCAAAAGCGATTGGATGGCGCAAACGGGTGATGATCTGACAGACTACTTGCCGCCGATTGCGAACACGCATATTGGTCAAGGCGTCGTCGCGCAAGTGATCGGCACGGGGCCGACGCAGCCTTATGCGGCAATGCCCGAAATGTTTACGACGCTGATGTTTGCGGCCAGACGCGAATTGGTGATTACCACGCCGTATTTTGTGCCTGATGAGGCAATGCAAGCGGCGTTGTGTGCCACCGCAAGGCGTGGCGTCAGCACTACGGTGATTTTCCCGCAGCGCAATGATTCATGGATTGTCGAAGCGGCTAGCCATAGTTATTACGAAGAGCTACTCGCCGCGGGCGTGCAGATTTATGAATTTGTTGGCGGCGTATTGCACACCAAATCACTGACGCTCGATGGTGAAATGACCTTGATTGGTTCGGCGAATTTAGATCGCCGCAGTTTCGAGCTGAATTTTGAAAACAATATTTTGTTCTTTGATGCCGCACTCACTCAAGAAATGCGCCAGCGTCAACGCGAATATCTGGAACACAGCCAACTGGTCACGCTAGAAATGGTGGCGCAATGGCCCGTGCACCGCCGGCTTTGGAATAACACGATTGCGATGCTGGGGCCCTTGCTGTAATGCCACTACGGACTTGGTGATTTAGCTGGCAATCCCTAAGTCCTGATCGGCATGCAATTGATTGATTTTGTAATTGATATACAGCGCAGTGAATAGAAACGTCCAACCGCCATGAAACCAATCGGCGTATTTGGGCGAAAGTTCTAATCGGGTATTGAGGCGTTGGCGCATTTGAAACGCCCACAGCAGCGCCATCACATTACTAATCAGCGCAAATGCGGTGCTGGTTAAATTGATCGTATGCTCGGGTGGAACAAAAAACGAGGCCACGGTAAAAGCCGCACCGAGCCCATACGCGGCAATCGTGCTATTGATAAAATTGCTGGAAATCGGCGGCATATTCGGAATTTGCGCCAGTTTTTGGCTTTGCTGCTGAATGTAATATGCCGTGTAAATGCCTAGGCTAAACATACTAAAAAAATACAAACGCCAAGTGCTTTGGCTTTTCATCAGCGTAATAATTTCTTTCCTATCCACAATTATTCCTTATTTGCTTAATCAGCTGCAGAGCGTTTGCAAAGCGCCTGGCGAGAGCGAGTGGCAAGCTTGTGTGAAAACTCGGCTTAGGGCAAGCGAATAAATTCACGATAAAACTCAACAAAAGCGCGTACTTTGGCCGGAACGTGTCGCCCCGGTGGGAAAACCGCGTAAATGCCACCTTTAGGTAAAGTCCAATCGCTGAGCACGCGTACCAGTTTGCCGCTTTGTAATGCCGCTTGCGAACTCATCTCGTCCATCACCGAAATGCCTGCACCGTACTCCAGCAAAGCCAGCAAGGCATTTGGCGAATCGACTTGCAGCCGCGATTTCATTTGCACTGTTTGCGTGTTACCCGTAGCGTCACTGAGTTTCCACGTCAGCGGTGTTGGTAATAGCGACAGCGCCACCCACGCGTGCTCACTTAAATCGCTGGCGTGCCGCGGCGTGCCGTATTGCTGCAAATAGCTCGGTGCGGCGACGATGTATTGCGCAAATTCGCCCAACTGAATCGCGCGTTGCGATGAATCTTTAAGCCAGCCAACGCGAAACGATAAATCAATTCCATCGGCGACTTGATCGCTGACGCGATCTGCAGTGCGCAAATCAATCCGCAGTTGCGGATGCCGCAGCGAAAATTGCGCCAATGCGGGCGCTACCGACAAACTAGCGTGTGCCACACTCGCCGAAATCCGCAGTAAACCGGTTAATTCACCTTGCTCGCTGCCGACTTGCGTGAGCGCTTCATGCAAACCGATTAGTAGTGGCTGGCATTGCTCATGCAGCGTACGCCCCGCGTCGGTTAGGTTGACTTGCCGCGTGGTACGCGTAAACAGTGCCGTACCGAGCTGCTGCTCTAGCCGACTAATTTGCAAGCTCACTTTGGCTTTGGCCACGCCCAAACGTTCGGCCGCCGCCGTAAAGCTTTTTGCCTCAACCACCGCATTAAAAATACGTAGTGCATTCAGATCAATCTGATCAAGGGTGGCCATAGTCGTAACTGATTTAATGATGGATTGTTAAGAATTTCATAACAATGAATTATGGATTTTGCTGTTTATCGCGTCAATAAACGCAGGCAAACTGCACTCATTCGATTCACATTCAATCACTTTAAGGACAACTCAAATGAAAATCGCATTAATCGGCGCTACTGGTTTTATTGGCTCTGCACTACTTACCGAAGCTCTGAGCCGTGGTCACCATGTAACGGCATTGGCCGCGCACCCGGAAAAACTCGCCGCAGCCGACAATCTGCTTGCGGTCGGTAGCGACGTACAAAACCTCGAGCAACTGACGACGCAATTGCAAGGCTTTGACGCAGTGATCAGCGCATTTAGCGGCCACGCCAATGCTGATACCTTGGGTTATTACGTTGCCGGGATCACCAATATCATCCAAGCAGCCAAAGCCGCAGCAACGCCGCGCTTACTGGTTGTTGGTGGTGCAGGTTCACTGGAAGTGGCGCCGGGCGTGCAAGTGATCGACACACCGAACTTCCCTGCAGAATACAAAGCCTCTGCCGAAGGCGCGCGCCAAGCCTTGAATTTGCTGCGCCAAGAAAGCAGCCTGAATTGGACGATGCTCAGCCCATCAGCAATGATCGCCCCAGGCCAACGCACCAATCAATTCCGCCTCGGTGGTGACCAATTGCTGGTCGATGCGGCAGGCAATAGCCATATTTCGGTGGAAGACTACGCCGTGGCGATGATCAATGAACTAGAGCAGCCACAGCACGCGCGTCAACGGTTTACGGTGGGATATTAATTAGTTGGGTGTTGAAGCCGTTAATTCGTTGACTTAATGGGTATGTGCGCCTAGCTTTTTATTAGAAAGAGCTATGATGAGATACCTATAAAATAATAGTTTTTTTAGACTTAGTGTTGATGGTTTTAAGTGCCTGCGGCACGATGGGTTGTGGTGCGCGGGCTGCCGCGCGGCAGGTCTATTTCTTTTGCTTCTCCAAAAGAAATAGACGAAAGAAAAGGAGCCCCGGGCGCGCATCGGTCCCCGATGCCCTCGATCAGTCGTGAGCCAAACGATAAAACGGTTTGTCTCTCTCCTTCACTCGGTGCGCTTGGACGGGATTTTAAGCCCCAGCTCAACGAGCGCGGCACAGCATTAACATTCAATCAGAAAATTACTCTAGTGCCATGGGTATATTTATTTATTCATTGATAAAAATAGCCTATAGCAATATACATTTGTAAATTTAAAAGCCGCCTCTTTGGCGGCTTTTATTTAGCGTAGCGAAAAAACTAAGCCAAACACGCTTGCGCCGCGGCGCGGGCGCTGCATTCGCGGCTGCTGTAGGCACAAACGTGGCTGCTGCCTTCAGGTACGGCGTCGTAGCCATTGCGTAGCGCGACTACAATCAATTGCTCGCCAAATTTGGCGGTCAATTGCGCGACAAACGCTTTGGATGCGTCTTGCGCAAAATCTTCTCCGGGCAGTGGATAATTTTCGGTCACCGCCAAAATGCGCTGGCGCGAATTGAGTGGTACTTCTTTAAAAAACTCCTGCGCCGCGTCGTAATCAAGGCAGTGCAACTGCCCTTCGGGAACGTGCAGCGACAGCTCGGCGGCGAAATATTCAAACGCAGGGATTTCTTGATTCGGGCCGATACCACGTGGGTTGATCAGATTGGCGTAGTCGTCCATCGGCGTGGTTTGGATGACAATGATTTGCTGATCGTCTTGCAGCGGTAAATTCCCTGCTTCATCCCGCAGGATTTTCACCGCGGCGCTCGCTGCCGCAGCTTCAATTTCGCGATGCGCGGCCAAATCAAAATCCTGATACAGCGGCATAGGCACAAGGCGCGCCAGTTTGAATGCCACCACGCGCTCGGCAATCGCGTTAATTTCGGCCTCTGCCATGCGGCCATCGTTCACCGCCGCCACAATCGCTTCGATCATCGCGATTTGATTGTCGAGGTAATTCGGGTTGTGATCGTAATGCTCTTCCGACAGCATCATCATATCGATGCCGGCATGAAATGCAGTGATCGCGGCGTCTACTGGTGCAAAATTACGGCGAATTGCGCCCATATTCATACTGTCGGAAATGACGATGCCTTTAAATCCTAGCTTGCCGCGCAGCACGTCTTGCAAAATCGCTTTCGACAATGTCGCCGGATACTGTGGATCAATCTGTGGATAACAAATATGCGAGGTCATGATTAACTCGACGCCCGCATCAATTGCCGCTTGAAACGGCGCTAAATCTTCCACCAGCAAGGTCGCCAGCGATTTATCAACTTGCGGAATTTCGCGGTGCGTATCGCCCGTCGTGTCGCCGTGGCCGGGGAAATGTTTGGCGCAAGCGACGATGTCACCCTGATGCGCGCCGTTCACTGCCGCCGCGACTTGCGCCGCTACTTGGCTTGGCGTTTCGCCAAACGCACGGGTATCGATAATCGGCGAATTAGGCTGCAAATTCACATCGGCACACGGGCCGAGCACGCAGTTAAACCCTGCCGAGCGCATTTCTTGGCCAAACACTTGATACATTGCCTTAGTTAATTCAGTTTGATTCGCGCTACCGAGCGCCAAGTTACCGGGGCCGGTGGTCGATTCGGGCGTCAGTACGCTCCATGCACCTTCTTGATCGACACCGAGCAGCAGCGGAACCGCATTGCTTCGTTGATTCACGATCTCTGCCATCGCTTGCGTCAGTGTGCGCGCTTCGTCAAATGTCGTCGCATTATCTTGGCTCAGATAGCAGCCACCCAAGTTGTAACGCTCAATCAAAGGCCGCGCCGCAGCGGCGTCTGAGCCGGGAAAAGCCAGAATAAATAGCTGCCCTACTTTTTCTTCTAAAGACCAAGAGCGAACAATTTGTGCAGCTTGCGACTGAAAGGCAGAAAACATGGGCAACTCCAAAATAGGCGGGATGGATGAGGATAGCGAGGTAAAATGTCAGCAAAATGTATAGAGCTTGACTGGCTGTGTCAATTTAGGCCTTCCGCAGTGGCTGCCTCAGATTCAAACCGCTTCGCGTATTGATTCACGCGGCGAGCCTGCGACTTGCAAACTCGCGGCGAGCGAAGCCAGCACAATCAGCGCGCCGCCGAGGATGACATTCGCGCTCAAAGCTTCGCCCAAGATCAGCGCTGCAAACAATGCGCCAAATACCGGCTCGGTACCCAGCAAAAGTGCGACGCGCGATGGCGTACTACGGCGAATCGCATAGTTTTGCGCGAAAAACGCAAACAGTGTGCAAAACAGCACCAAAAACAGTGTCGCAGCCCAAAACATCGGCGATGTGGGCAGCGCAGGCAAGCCGCTCGGCGTCAGCAGCGCCAGCAGTAAGCAACCGAGCAGCAACACGCCCGCTTGCACCGCCGTCAGCGCCAATGTGGAAAGCTGCTGCCCCGCACAGCGGCGTTTGGTTTCCACCATCATCACGGCGCGCAAAACTGCCGCCGCTAAAATCAAGCCATCGCCCACATTGAATGCTGCACTTAGATTGCCACTCAGCAGTGCCGCACCCAGCATCGCCACCAGCGCCGCGCCCAAAGTGAATGAATCGGGGCGTTGCTTGAGCCGCAGCCATTCGACCAAGGGCGTTAGCACAATGCACAGCGAAATCAAAAACGCCGCATTCGCCGCCGATGTCTGCGCGATGCCGTAAGTTTCACACAGAAAAATCGCCAATAAAATCGCGCCCAACGGCAGGCCAATCCGCAGCGCATTGGCCACCTCAGTATTGCGAAAATCCCGCAAACTCGGCAGCAGTAGCGCAAATGTCAGCCCAAAACGCAAAGCCAAAAAACCCAGCACTGGATAAAAATTAATCGCAACCTTCGCCACGCCATAACTACAACCCCAGACGAGGGCAACGGCAAACAGCATCAATTCGGGTAAGGGTAGGCGGTGGCGCATGGTAGTCTCAATGGAAAAATTTAAAAACAATGTTTTGTAGCGAAGCTGCGCTCGTTGAGAATGGGTTTAACAACCCGTCCAAGCGCACCGAACGAGGGAGAGAGACAAACAGATTCACCGTTTGGCTCACGACTGACCGAGGCGACGCCAAAGCTTAGCGGTTTACCGCTTAGCGACGCGGGGCGCAGGGCTCACTGCGGAGCTGGGCGCGCTCGGGTCGCCTTTCTTTTCCACCTTTTTCTTTGGCGACGCAAAGAAAAGGGTGTCCCCGTTGCGGACTGCGACTGTAAAACTACGCGCCGCAGGCGCATAAAACACAACTACGCCATTATCAATTTATACTTGAAACTTGATAATCCACCTCAACTGCATAGGACTTATGCGCCATGAGCACGAATGATCGATTACTGGCTTTACTGCCCGATTTAGCGGTACTGGTCAAAGTGGTGGAAAGCGGCAGTTTTTCCGCCGCCGCGCGCGGGCTGAACTGCACGCCATCGAGCGTCAGTCGGCAAATTTCGCGGCTAGAGGCGGCGCTGAAAGTGCAACTGTTTGTCCGCACCACGCGCACGCTGCGGCTATCGGAAGCGGGGCAAACCATCGCGCAACACGCCGCCGACATGCTGGCCGCCGCTCGCGCCGCCGCAGCGGTCAGCGATGTGCGCGCCGTACCGCAAGGATTGGTGCGGCTGTCTGCGCCCAAAGCGTTTGCCAAGCAAGTGATTCAGCCGCTGCTCGGCGCGTTTTTGCGCCAGTATCCGGCGGTAAATGTGCAGCTCATCGTCACCGACCGCCTCACCGACCTACTGCAAGAAGACATCGATCTAGCAATCCGCATCACCGACCACCCGCCCGAAGGCCTAATCGCCAAAGCGCTGATGCCAATTGAGCAAGTCTTGGTCGCATCCAATGGGTATCTTCAGCAACGCGGCATACCACAATCGCCAGCGGAGCTTACCCAGCATGATTGTATTTATCTGGGTGAACACGCCAACGACAATCGCTGGGTTTTACGCCAAGGAGACGTCAGCCACAGCGTTGCAGTGAGCGGGCGTTTCGTCGCCAACCACACCGAAATCCGCCTTGCCGCCGCGCTGGACGACTTGGGCATCGCCAGCCTACCCCGCTTCACCGCCCAAGCAGCGCTGCTTGACGGACACCTCACGCGAGTCCTCCCCAACTGGCAACTCCAAACCGCCTACCAAGGCACGGCGTATTTGCTCTATCCACCGAATCGGTATTTAGCACCGAAGGTGAGGGTGTTGGTGGATTGGTTGGTGGGAACAGTTAATGCGGTTTGAATTACATATTGTTGCTGTAGCCACATACAAGCCCGATAGATTAGTGAAAGCAAACTCCATTCGCTTACACTAATCACCTATTTTTGCTGAGCTTGAGTATGAATTGCACTGCTTGTGGTGGCGCATTAGCGCTGAATTCGGCGACGTGCCCTTATTGTGGCGTATTAAATGCGGTCGATTTGATGGCAGTAGGTCGTTATCGACTCGCAACGCCGAGTGCATTGCACTGCCCGAATCAATGCGGAAAATTGCACGAGCTTGAGATGGGCGAGCAGTTTGAGATAGGCGCTTTGCATTGTGAAACGTGCAAAGGTCTACATATCACACGCCCAATGTTGAATACGCTTTTGTTATCAGTAGCAAAGCAAGTTCGTGAGATTAATATTGAGCGAATTGTCAAAGTCGCAACGGAGCAAGTAGTCCAACAGAAAAAACAATGGCGTTTTTGCCCGGTATGCCGGAAATCGGGTGGCATGCAATTTAATAAATTTCTCGCGCAAATGCCGGTAATGATTGATGAATGTGAAGATCATGGCATTTGGTTTGATAATGGCGAATTACGCTTGGTGATTGAGTGGGCTGAATCGGGTGGAATGCAAATATTAAAACGGCAATTAGATGCTGAAGTGCCGAAAGTTGCTCCTCGAACTTCGAAGTCGAGACCAAAGCCGGAGCCTATGTTGGCGTCACCTCAGCCTTATGAGCCTCCTCCTGCACAGGGCTTTTGGATGTTTATTTTTTTGAGTGCTGCGGCGGCGGGGTATTTTTTTCTAGGCCTGATGTTTGTTGCGCTTGTAGAGTCCAGCATACTATTTTCGGTTGTGGGTTTCTTTTTATGGCCTCTTTGTTGGTGGCTCAGTGCTTACGCTGGGGCTAAAGCGAATCAAAACGAAAACTATAGTTTCAGTACTGGCATGATATGGAGTTTTTTCACGATATTGTTTATAGGTCTTGCGCCCTTAGCTATGTTGCTGCCTTTTATTTTTGTTCCTGTAATAATTCTGCTTATTTGGATTGGGGGCGAAATTACTGGTGAAAAATAGTAAAATAAAATTGTAACTGATTAATTTGTTAGAATGGATTGAGTGCTATGAATTGCACATCGTGTGGCGCAGAAATGGCAGCCGATGCCATTGTTTGTGAATATTGTGGTTTGCATAATGCGGTTGATGTATTAGCTATACGCGATTTTAAAGTATTGGCAGAGCATAGCAATTTGATTTGCCCTGAAGGCTGTGGTGAATTACAACTGCTGCAGTTAGATGCGGATCTGAATGTTACCGTTGCACATTGCCCTAGCTGTAATGGCTTAAAATTTTCACCCGGGGCATTGCAAATTATCATTGAAAAATACGCAAAAAAAATACAGCAATTAAATATTGCGCGCATTTCCAATATTGTGAGTTCGCGCTTGCCCCGTTCACCATTTAAGTTGTTGTCATGCCCTGTTTGCAAAAAAGATATGAGTCGGCATTATTATCATCCACAATTAAAAATTGAAGTGGATGAATGCCTTGTGCATGGCGTCTGGTTGAAACGTGGTGAGCTCAGCGTGATTGCTGATTTATGGGTCGAGCTAAGCAAGAAAAACCAGAAACTTTCAGGTGTTGAACTTGGAAATATGCTGGTGAAAGAAAAAGTGGCTCGTGCTTTACCTGAGGAGTGTCCAGCCGAGATTTCAGAAACGCCACGCCCCAATTTTTTCGAAAGATACAAAAATGCGAGTACTTATATCTGGGTGATTTGTATCGTTTCTTTTTTGTATCAATGCACTCAGATATTAAATCGATGACCCTATTGCCAGACAGATGAACTCACCACTTTACACTGCATTGCGTATGCCGCACTAATGCAACTCGTAAACCGCAACCGTAGCCATG
>NZ_WOFE01000012.1 GCF_016881405.1 Deefgea chitinilytica | reverse complement strand
AAAGGCACTGGGCATTACGATTTGGCGATTGCGATTGGTATTTTAGCCGCCAGTGGGCAATTGCCGTGTGAGCATTTACACGCATACGAATTTGCAGGTGAACTTGGTTTAACAGGGCAATTACGTGCGATACGCGGTGGCTTGGCATTGGCGATGGCGGCGCGCGATGCACAGCGCACTTTAGTGATTAGCAGCGCCAGTAGTGCCGAAGCCGCCTTGATTCAGGATGCCTCCGTGCTAGCGGCCGAACATTTGTTGCAAGTTTGCCAGCATTTAAATGGCAGTGAATCGCTCGCAACAGCCGTACCACCCGCAGAAATTCCCACACCAACTTACCCCGACTTAGCCGATGTCAAAGGCCAAACCGCCGCCCGCCGTGCTTTGGAAGTTGCTGCTGCGGGCAATCACTCGCTGCTACTGATTGGCCCACCAGGCACGGGTAAATCAATGTTGGCGCAGCGCTTACCCGGATTACTGCCCGCCTTGTTAGAACACGAAGCGCTCGAAGCCGCGGCTGTGCAATCTTTGGGGCAAAATGGCCTCGATCCGCGCCAATTTGGACAACGCCCGTTCCGTAGCCCGCACCACACTGCGTCAAGCGTGGCCTTAGTCGGTGGCGGCAGCGTGCCACAGCCAGGTGAAATTTCACTGGCGCATCACGGGGTGCTTTTTCTAGATGAACTCCCCGAATTTGATCGAAAAGTTTTAGAAGTTTTGCGTGAGCCTTTAGAGAACGGCAAAATCCACATTTCTCGTGCGGCGCGGCAAGCTGAGTTTCCAGCACGATTTCAACTGGTCGCCGCGATGAACCCCTGCCCTTGCGGTTATCTGGGGCATCCACAAAAAGCCTGCCGCTGTACGCCAGAGCAAATTGCACGCTATCGCGGGCGGATTTCTGGGCCACTACTCGATCGAATCGATATGGTCGTCGAAGTACCGGCACTTCCCGAAAGCGTGCTACTCGCGCGCGGCCAAGGCGAAAGCAGTGCTCCGGTGCGCGAGCGAGTCGGCGCCGCGCGGCAACGACAATACACGCGGCAAGGGCTGCACAATTCGGGCTTGCTCGGTGCATCATTAGATGAACATTGCCAGCCCGATGCCGCCGGTTTAGCTTTGTTGCAAAATGCGGTGCAAAAACTCGGCTGGTCAGCGCGAGCCTATCATCGGGTGTTGCGCGTGGCGCGTACTATTGCTGATTTAGCCAACAGCGAAGCAATCACCAAACAACATCTCGCCGAAGCGATTCAATATCGGCGCGGCATTGAGTAGATGTATTTTCTTGTAGCCCTTGTAGAATAAGGCCTATATAGCAATACATTAAAACAAAAACCCGCGAAAAACACGAAAGGCTGAAAAATGCACGAATTACACTGAGAAAGCTCGAATCAAGTTCAACACAGAAAATTTGCAGTAAGAAACGACATATTGATTCCATCGGTTTTTAAACACGATAAAATAATCAAAACGGATTCTCTTCGTTTGGTTTTTTCGTGCCTTTGATGTTTTTCGTGGACTCAAGCTTTCCCGTTCTCTGCTAGACTTCTCCCCAATCATTTTTTATCGGTTTCACGTGAAACAATGGCTGCTCCTAAATACGACGAATCTTCCGTTAAGGTCTTAAAAGGTCTTGATCCAGTCCGCCACCGCCCTGGCATGTATACCCGCACCGACAATCCGCTGCACATTTGCCAAGAAGTCATCGACAACGCGGCCGATGAAGCGCTCGGCGGCTATGCCACGCAAATTGAAGTGACGCTATACCGCAATCAATCGATGCGCGTGGTCGACAATGGCCGCGGTATTCCAGTGGGCTTGCATCCAGAAGAAGGCGTGCCAACCGTACAAGTTGTGTTTACCCAGCTGCACGCTGGCGGTAAATTCGATAAGAAAGACGGCGGAGCCTACTCGTTCTCTGGCGGATTGCATGGTGTGGGCGTGTCGGTCACCAATGCGCTCTCAACGCGTTTGGAAGTCGAAGTGCGCCGCGAAGGGCAAATCAATCGCTTGGTGTTCTCGGGTGGCGAGGTTATCGAGCCATTAGCGGTATTGGGAACAACAACCAAAAAAGACACTGGCACGCGCGTCTTTGTTGAGCCTGATGCGCAGTATTTTGATAGCGCGACGATTCCGCTGGGTGAGCTAGAGCATTTACTGAAATCCAAAGCCGTATTGTTGCCGGGCTTGGTGGTCACACTGAATGTGGAGCAAGCCAGCGGTGAAATGCTGGAAAAACGCTGGTGCTACCCAGATGGACTACTCGGTTATCTGAATGAACAAGTCGCCGGTTACACGCAAATCGTACCGATTTTGCAAGGCGAGAAATACATCGAAGGCGAAGACGAAACCTTTAGCCGTGGCGAAGGCTGCGCTTGGGCGCTCACGTGGACCGAAGACGGCGCGGTGAATCGCGAATCGTACGTCAATCTAATTCCAACGCCTGCGGGCGGTACGCACGAAAGCGGCCTGCGCGATGGTGTATTTCAAGTGGTTAAAACCTTTATCGATTTTCATAACTTGCTGCCGAAAGGCGTGAAGTTGCTGCCGGAAGATTTATTCAGCCGCTGCTCGTTTGTGCTATCGGCCAAGGTGCTTGATCCGCAATTCCAAGGCCAAACCAAAGACAAACTCACCAGCCGTGACGGACTCAAACTCGTCTCAGCCATGGTGCGTTCGCCGTTCGAATTGTGGCTGAACGAACACGTTGATCTGGGCAAAAAACTCGCCGAACTCGCAATTCGCGCCGCGCAATCGCGGCAGAAAAACGCGCAGAAAGTCGAAAAGAAAAAGTCTTCAGGGGTGGCGGTGCTGCCGGGCAAACTCACCGATTGCGCATCGGACGAAACCGAGCGCTGCGAATTATTCCTCGTCGAGGGTGATTCGGCGGGCGGCTCGGCCAAAATGGGCCGCGATAAAGATTTCCAAGCGATTTTGCCGCTGCGCGGTAAAGTGCTGAATACATGGGAAGTCGATAAAGACCAGATTTTCGGCAATAACGAAGTCCACGATATGGCCGTCGCGATTGGCGTTGACCCACACACGCTCGATGGCGCAGCGGATTTAAGCGGTCTGCGTTACGGCAAAATCATCATTATGTCCGATGCGGACGTCGATGGATCGCACATTCAAGTGCTGCTGCTAACGCTGTTTTATCGTCATTTCCCACAACTAGTAGCCAACGGTCATATCTATGTCGCGCAACCGCCGCTGTACCGCGTTGATGTCGGTGGCAGTGGCAAAAACAAACCACCGCGCAAATTTTATGCGCTCGACGAAGGCGAATTGACGGCGATTTTAGACAAGCTCAAAGGCGAGAAACTACGCGAATCGGCGTGGAGCATTTCGCGTTTCAAAGGCTTGGGCGAAATGAACGCCGAGCAATTATTCGACACCACGATGAACCCCGACACCCGCCGCGTGCTGCGCGTATCGATTCCAGCGGACGTCGCTGCCAACACCCGCGATGTGATGAATATGCTGATGAGTAAATCCGAAGCATCAAGCCGCCGCGCATGGTTAGAGGCGCGTGGAAATGAAGTTGAAGCGGATTTGTAATGAGTATTGGCGTCTAGCCATTTTTAAATAATCATTGCAGCCATATACATAAAAAAAACCCGCTAGATGCGGGTTTTTTGTTGGTATAACTGGCGGCATTCGACCCAAAGTGGAAATCATTTACTATTTCTAAAATATGAAATGCAAAAAATACTCACTGGAATAATTAGCACGAACAACATAACAATTCCAGTCTCACCTAAATTAGCCAACGGCTTTGTTACTGCAAACCAAAGTGGATATGACGAGAAAATAAATACCAAAACCCTGCTAAGTCTTCTCATTTTCCAGTCAATAAGTTCTCGTGCATTTTTCGGCCATTTAGAATTTTCATAACTAAAAATACAAGCCTTTAGTGCAAGGAAAATCACAATAAACATCAGGAACGCAAGCAAACTATACAAAAATCACCTGTGAGTGGTTATTTCAAATAAAAACAAAGGTCAGCTTCTGGCTGATTGTCGCCAAATCCCAAATCAATCGACTAATCGATCCAAAATCCCCACCATCTTCTGACTGGTGTTTTCCATGCGATTCAATGCATCGATGACTTGCGATTTTTGCCCTGCTTGCCATGCATTCAATGCTGCAGTACCAGCTTGATGAATTTCGCTGTGTGGGCCTTCCATTTCGCGATAAGCGGGTAGATGACCGGCGAGCTCTTTGCCTTCGCCTTCGTAATACCAGCGGCCAAAACGGCATTGGTGCGGATCGCTCACCACCTGACTACTCACTGAGCTGGAGCCTGAAACGCCTTCATAGACATTGAATTTAAATGCAATGTGATCCAACTTACTCACTTCAACAAAAGTGCTGAGCATGTTTTTGCTCACCAACTCTTTCATCTCGCCCGATACCTCAATCAGCAGCTCCATATCCATCGATGCATTGCTGCCCATCTCGCTAAATTGCGCCGTTTCTTCGGCCATCGCATTCATCGTGGTTTTGACCGATTGTGTTTCGCTGCGAATGTCGCCGACCAGTTTGCTGATGTCTTTGGTGGCTGAACTAGTGCGCTCGGCCAATTTGCGAACTTCATCGGCGACCACGGCAAAGCCGCGGCCTTGTTCGCCAGCGCGGGCGGCTTCAATCGCTGCGTTCAGTGCTAATAAATTGGTTTGATCGGCAATTTCTTTAATCAATTGCACAATACCGCTGATTTGATCCGATTGTTGATCAAGCTTATCAACTTCGGTCACCGATTGTGCTGCGGTGCTAGACAGTTGATTCAAACTAGCCGACATCGCGGCAATCGCTTGGCTATTGTCATTGGCAAGGCGCGACAAGGCAGTAGCACTACGCAGTTCTTCTTTCATTTTTTCAGTCAGATGACCGAGTGAATGTGAAGAAGATGCAAGCGATTGGCCGAACTGCGCCATCGATTGAAATAGGGATTGATAGTATTTGCCATCGCCGTTGTCTTGCGTTTGCAGACTGGCGAGGAATTGTTGGTCACTTTGGAGTTTGCTGTTTTCTTTTTTAACTTGGTTGTTTTCGATTTGCAGTTGGCGAATTTGCTCTTGCAAGTCGGCAATCAATTTCTTTTGGCCAAAAAACATCTAAGCCTCCACAAGTATTTTCTAATCTAAACAGTATAGCGAAAAAACCTGATTTCGCGCTTTGGGTTAGCGCATAAGAGTAGAAATACGACGCTTTTTCGCGAATCCGTCGAGCAGCTTGAGTGTAGATTACAAAGTGACGAAAAACACACCGTATGCAGGGAAACCCCTGATTCCATTCGAATGTTTCACCCGTATGATGCGGCTTTATTTTTCTACTCCAGATGCAAACGTCATGAAAAAATGGATTGTTATTGCACTTGCTGCGGCAGCCTTACCAGCTTGGTATTTTGGCATGGCGAAAAAAGCGCAGTCCGAAGTCAATGTTGCGAGCGCCGCCGCTGAGCCAGAAACAACGTTGCGTATTGCATTGGAAGGCAAATATCCACCGTTCGAATATGTTAATAAAGATAACCAATTGGTTGGCTTTAATATTGATTTAGCCAATGCGCTATGCCAAGAGATGGCGGTGAAATGCAGTATTAATCGTTATGAATGGGATGATTTAATTCCTGCGGTGCAAAATAATCAAGCCGATGCGATTATCGCAACGATGTCGATCACCGATGAACGTGAAAAACTGGTGCAATTCACCCAGCCATATGCACGCGTTCCTGCAGCCTATATGGCGAACAAAAAAGAACTGTTTTTGTTTCCGGTGGTCACACAAGACCGTGTAGAAGGCAAAATTATCGGCGTAGTGGAAAAAACGACTTTTGATGATTACCTCAAAACTGAATTTCCAAGCAAAGTAACAATTAAACGCTATGCCGACGCTGAAGCACTACTCGCCGGATTGCAAAACAATGAGATTAATTTTGCTTTTGGCGATAGCGCGGTATTTGGTGAGTTTTTGCGTAATCCCAAGCATGCAGAGCATTACAGTTATGTTGGTAATGTGATTAAGTCTGATCCCCGCCTTGGCCGTGGCGAGGCGATTGCGGTCGCAAAAGGCGATACGGTGATGCAGGCGAAGTTTAATCTGGCGCTGGATAAATTGATTAAATCAGGCCAATACAAAGAAATGCAGTATAAATACTTCACACTGCAAATTATGTAAATTGCCGCTACGCGCGCCCCAACCTGATGTTGGGGCTTTTTTTTAGCTTAAATACTTTCAATTTTTTAGCGTGGTGAGCTGTTTCATCGTCGGGCGTCGATTTTATAAGTAAGATCGATTTTTTCGAGGGCATCAGCATGAAATGGATTTGGCTGGCAGGCATGGTATTGGCACCACTGACTTGGGCAACTGAGTCGATTTTGGCAACGGGGCGCTGGGTACACAATGAGGGTCGCTATCAAACAACGTGGCCCGGTGGCATGCTCTCTGCGCAATTCACAGGAACATCGATTGGCATCGTTCTGGATGATGAGCGTAGTTATTACGTCGTTCAAATCGATGGCAAACCCGCACAGCAAATCAACCCCGCCAGCGGCAAACGCACAGTCTGGCTAAAAAATTTGCCAGCAGGCACGCACCGTGTCGACCTGATTCGCCGCAATGAATCGCCAGAATACATAGGTCAGGTTTACGGTTTTGTGCTCGACGGCGGTCAATGGCAAGCGGCGCCTGAAGCCCCTAAACGCAAAATAGAATTTATTGGTGACTCATTTACCGCGGCCCTAGCTAATTTATCCACCCAACGCGAATGTAGCGAGCGTGAAATCGCCGCCACCACCGATGCCAGCCAAGGCTTTGCAATTCAAGTCGCGCGTGAATTGGGCGCACAATGGCAGCTCAATGCGATGTCAGGCATGGGCATGGTCAGAAACTGGGGCGGTAATCTGCCTGACCGCAATTTCCGCACCTTTTATTCTCGTCAATTACAAACCGAAGCCAATAGCCAACTCGATCCACAATGGCAGCCCCAAGTGGTGGTAATTGGCTTGGGAACCAATGATTTTTCGAGCAAAATCAACGCGGGCGAAAAACGCAACGCCGAGCAACTCGAACAAGACTTTCTGACGGCCTATCGCCAATTAATTGCACAACTGAATACGCGCTATCAACAGCCGCAGATTATTCTCACGGCGCTCAAATTGTGGCCCGATGATCAGCTGCGCCCCTTGGTGAAAACATTAGTGACTGAAACCAACACCGCCGGTAATTCACGAGTGCATTATCTGGAATTAAGCCCGATGCAATTGACTGGCTGTCAATGGCACCCCAACTTGAGCGACCACCAACAAGTTGCTGCGCAGTTACTGGCTAAAATTAAAGAAATCAAGCCCAATTGGTAATTCGGCAGCGATCCCGCCGCAGCTCAATTGTCGGCTACAGGAATACCCTAGTACTCCAAAGCAGAGTGCTGCTGCATGATGCCGATACTCGCTGAAATACATTGGCATTTTTTTGTCTGCTTTGGAAATTCTTCATATGAAAAGCGCTTCTTATACATTGCTTGCCGCCGCCATCGTCGGCCTTTCTGCTTGTGGCAAACAAGCTCCAGTTGGTACTGAAACAGCGGCGTCTACGCCCGTTGCCGATACCGCCACCACCAATGCTGACGTGATCAAAATCGGTAACGCCGCCGCGCTGACCGGCCCTGCTGCCCATTTCGGTAAAGACATCGAAAATGGTGTGCAATTGGCGATGGACGAAATCAATGCGGCTGGCGGCGTTGATATCGCCGGCAAAAAAATGAAGCTAGTAATGGTGTCCGAAGATGACCAAGGCGACCCAAAAACGGCGACCAATGTGGCACAGCGTTTCGTCGATGCCAAAGTCGCAGGTGTGATTGGTCATATGAATTCAGGCACGACCATCCCTGCATCAAAAATCTATTCTGATGCTGGCATCGTGCAAATTTCTCCATCAGCAACTGCCGTGGCCTACACCAATCAAGGCTTTAAAACCGCATTCCGCGTGATGGCCAACGATGCGCAGCAAGGCAAAGTGCTCGGCCAATACGCAGTGAATAAACTCGGCGCGAAGAAAATCGCGATTGTCGATGACCGCACCGCCTACGGCCAAGGTTTAGCCGATGAATTTGAAATTGCCGCGAAAGCAGCTGGCGCAGAAATCGTTAAACGTGAATTCACCAATAACCAAGAGACCGACTTTAACGCGGTATTAACCAGCATTAAATCCGCCAAGCCCGATTTGATTTTCTACGGCGGCATGGACGCACAAGCGGCGCCATTGAAAAAACAAGCGAAGAAACTCGGCGTAACGGCCAAAGTAATGGGAGGTGACGGCGCGCAAACGCCAGAATTCATCAAATTGGCAGCAGGTGATGCAGAAGGCATGGTAGCGACTAGCCCAGGCACACCAAAAGACCAGCTCGCTGGCGGTAAAGCCTTCCTTGATAAATACAAAACCAAGTTTGGCACCGACGTGCAATTGTACTCACCGTACAGCTACGATTCAGTGCACGTAATGGTAAAAGCCATGCAAGAAGCGGGTTCAACTGAACCTGCGAAATACTTGCCAAAATTGGCCGCAATAAAACACGACGGCGTAACTGGCCCGATTTCATTTGATGCCAAAGGCGACATCAACGACGGCGCGATCACCGTTTACACCGTCAAAGACGGCAAATGGGAAATCCTCGAAGTCGTTGGCGGGGCTGCTGCTGCAAAATAATTCAATTGATCATGGAATGAAAAAAGGAGCTTTCGAGCTCCTTTTTTTACGGTTGGGTGTTTTGGCGGTTTGTATTCAAATGTCGCCAAGCGACCCACAGCAGCCATTGAAGACCCTTAGTGGAAAAAATATTTTACGCTCATAGAGCAATTCATTATCACGAAAGATATTCCGCGGTTTCGGGCCACACCCCAGACTCTTGGAGTTTCCCTCTAATTATAGGAATTAGACGGAACATACACCCTGCATCCGTTGATACCGCGCCGAGTTTTTCGCCGTTCGAAGGCTCGAGGAGGACATAGTCCCAGATTTCTGCACTAATGCGAACTATACCTGTAGCCTCGGCAGCGTGAAGACGGTCAGGGTAGAAGCGATAGATAGCATTAGCGTCATGGTTTTCGATTAACCGACAGTCGCAGGAAAACATTGTCATGTCTGTGGCCTAAGATGAAATACACCTGTGTAGTTGTATATGTTGTGGTTCAATAATTTGGAAGCGTGACTTTGGCGAAGCCCTCAAGTTCGGAATTGCCCCAAAGCGGAAGCTGTTAAGCAGCAATTATTCACAATGCTGATTTTTCATTTGAGCGGCATGCTCTTTAGCCGCTCTCTTCGTAACGGCTGTCCATCCATTATTTGTTACAGCAGCTAAAATAATCCGGCATTTCTCAAGGTGTTGCAGAGCCAATTCCCGATTGTTGGATGAAGACATGTTTTTTATGAATGAATCGGCCCAAAGTAATATACAGATAAACCCACCTCTGCAATCCTGAAAATATTCATCTCCCGGACCTTGAATAAGATTCTCAGCGACAGAAGTAAAAATTTTCTTGTATTCAGGATTGCTCATCCAGCGGCCTTTCTAGTGTTGATTCGGTATTACGGCAAACATGGAGAGTCCGCTTCTGGCCGAAAACAGCCTTTCCTTAAATTTAATCGAATCAATTAATTCAAGGGGCAGTGGTAAGAAATTAGTTTATTCTAAGTATTGCTGATTAGGTATATGTCTATACTTATTAATTATCATGACTCTGCAAGCAATACCCAGCAAAAAACCCGCCGTGGCGGGTTTTTAAGCGCAGCAACTGTACAATCATTTATTCCAAATGCGCCAGTGCGCGGCGTTCAGCAACGGCGTTGGCGAGATTCAACAGTAACTCTTCAGTTGTTTCCCAGCTGATACATGCATCGGTAATCGATTGACCGTAGGTCAATTCTTTACCTGCGTTGTCGTCTTGGCGGCCTTCGACCAGATGGCTTTCGACCATCACACCGAAAATCGCTTTATTACCAGCAGCAACTTGCGCACAGGTGTCGTTGCACACCAGCATTTGGCGACGGAAATCTTTGCTGCTGTTGCCGTGGCTAAAGTCGATCATGATTTTTTGTGGCAAGCCAACTGCCGCCAAATCGGCGCTAGCTGCACGCACATGCGCTTCATCGTAATTCGGTGCTTTACCACCGCGCAAGATCACGTGACAATCCGGATTGCCGCCAGTCGCCACAATCGCTGAATGACCATATTTAGTCACCGACAAGAAATGATGCGGTTGACCGGCTGATTTGATCGCGTCAAATGCGATTTTCAAATTACCATCAGTGCCGTTTTTGAAACCGACTGGGCAAGACAAACCCGATGCCAATTCACGATGCACTTGTGATTCAGTCGTCCGTGCGCCAATCGCTCCCCAGCTCATCAAATCAGCCACGTATTGCGGTGTGATCATATCGAGAAATTCACCCGCCGTTGGCAGGCCGATATTGTTTAAATCAACCAGCAATTTACGCGCAATACGTAGGCCTTCGTTGATATTGAAGCTGCCATTGAGGAATGGATCGTTGATCAAACCTTTCCAGCCCACCGTGGTGCGTGGTTTTTCGAAATACACGCGCATCACGATTTCGAGGCGATCTTTGTATTGTTCACGCAATTTCACCAAACGGTTGCCGTATTCGATGGCCGATTTAGGGTCATGAATTGAGCATGGGCCAATGATGACCAACAAGCGGTCATCTTGATCGGTGAGCATACGGTGAATCGCTTGGCGGGTTTCAAATACCGCAGTCGACGCGATCTCATTGACTGGATATTTCTCAATCACCGCAACCGGCGGCAAGAGTTCTTTAATTTCGCGGATACGAACGTCGTCGGTTTGATATTGCATAATCTTCCCTACCTGCGTGCCTAAGGGCATTTATTCTTCGAAAGGAAAGAGATTAGCGACAAATGCGCGCAAGTTCAAGGAAATTCCCTGTGAGGTGTGAGGCGTGAGGCGTGAGGCGTGAGGCGTGAGGCGTGAGGCGTGAGGCGTGAGGCGTGAGGCGTGAGGCGTGAGGCGATTTAGCGTAAATTCACAAAATCTAGTGTGTAAAGCACTTGTTAGGTCTTTGTCCATTTTTTGTGGGACTGGCACACAATCAACTTTGGAGCAAAATCGAGCAAGAACGCAAAGATTTTACACCTCACTCCTCGCGCCTTACTCCTCACCTTTATTCAGGCAATCGGCGCAAACGCCTTTGACGGTGATTTCGACTGCGTTGACTAAAAATTTGGCGGGAACGGTCAGCGATAAATCGGTGCTGACGTGTTCTAAGCAATAGAACCGCCCGCAAGATGTGCATTGAAAGTGTGCATGCTGATGCGGGGCGGAGGCCACTGAAAACCGCCACACGCGGTCGTCACCCGAGAGTTTGTGCGCCAATCCCATGTCGGTCAGCCAATCTAAGACGCGATAGACCGTGACCCGATCTGCTTCTGGCTCGAGTGCTGCGAGCACGTCTTGGTGCGACAGCGGACGCTGTGCGGTCAATAAGACAGCCAAAATATTAACCCGCGCAGGCGTAACACGGGCGCGGGTTTTGACGATGAGTTCGCTCGCTTGCGCAAGCGCGGCTTGGCTCATCTTAATCTGCGTATTGCTTTTTCTGACGTTCGCGGCGTTCTTGCGCTTCCACCGTCAATGATGCGGTTGGGCGCGCAAGCAAACGCAGCAAGCCGATAGGTTCGCCAGTGTCTTCACAGAAACCGTAATTATTGTCGTCAATCTTGCGGATCGTCGAATCGATTTTCAGCAACAATTTGCGTTCACGATCACGGGTACGCAATTCCAAGGCGTATTCTTCTTCCAACGTGGCACGGTCGGCCGGATCAGGAGTCGCTTCTTGTTCTTGCAAATGATTGGTCGTTTGCGTGGCATTGATGACCAATTCTTCTTTCATCTGCAATAGACGCTCGCGGAAAAACTCGAGGTGGTCCGCATTCATATAATCATCTTCGGAACCTTTCCAGCTAATGATGTCTTGTTCTGTGAGCTTGGCCATGATTCTTTCTCGCTTATCGAAAACTACTGTAATCGCGTTAATGTCTAGGTGTAACAAGGGTCTGCAATTTGCAGCAAGCACTACCCGTCAGCAACACTAGCTAGCGCAAAACTTTTGCTTTACTACTTACATCAAATGAAACAGTAAATGGGGCAGCAGCTTAATCAACTCCGCATTCTTATGCAATACACCATTTATCACAGTTTTGTTAAATTATTTGCTTACTGCGCCAATACCCAGCGAATAATCACGCGCAGATCTTTATCGTCGATCTGCTGCGCAGGCATCGGAATCTTGCCCCATTTCCCGCCAGGCAAGCCTTTGCGGACTTCCGCCATCAACATCGCCTCGGCGTCTTTCTGCCCTCTGTACTTGGCAGCGACCTCTTTGTACGCCGGACCGACAATTTTTTGCTCTACTGAATGACAGGCTAAACAGTTGTATTTTGCCGCCACTTTTGCGCCATCTTCTGCTGCGATTGCTGGTGCAGCCAATAATGCAGAAATTAAAATAATTCGGAGCATGGTGTCTTAGCCTCTATCAAGAAGTGTTTCCTTTATTGTACTCCGCTTCACTCTTGAAGCGGCACGCCGCCTAAGCACTGGGTCGGCTGTGCTACACTCACGCGGTTATAAAGTTACGGCGTATGAAGGAAACAGCATGGATCGGCGGGATCGTTTTATGGCAATCGCCATTGGTTTTTCAATCATTGCGCACGCCTTTCCCATTTTTGGCATCAAATTCGTGATGCCCGATCCACGACAATTTCTCTCGCAGCAGCCTCTTGATATTGTGCTGGTCAACCAAAAAACCAAGAGCAAGCCGACAAAAACAGATGTTGAAGCCCAAGCCGATCTCGACGGTGGTGGCAACACCGATGCGTTGAACCACCGGGTGAAATCCGCTTTACCAGCAGACAGCAAAGCGCCATCACCCGAACTAGAACAAGTTGAAGCCCAACAAAAGCAACTCGAAGATCGCACCACGCAGTTGATGACCCAACTGAAAAACAGCAAAGCATTTCAAACGGATAGCAAAAACACCCCAGAAAAACCAGACGGTAGTGGCAAAGAAGCCGAAGAAAGAAAACTGCAAGAACTCAAAATGGCCGGTCTAGCCGCGCAAATTGACAAGCAAAATCACGCCTACCAAAGCAAGCCCCGCAAAGCCTTCGTCGGCGCGCGCGCCAAGCAAACCAGCGTTGCGATGTATATGGACGACTGGCGACAAAAAATCGAAAAAGTCGGCACGCTGGCTTATCCAGTCGATCCGAACGGCAATAAAATCTACGGCCAATTGCGCGTCACCGTTGAAATCGCCGCCGATGGGCGTTTACTCAATGCTGAAATCGACAAATCTTCCGGCAACCCACAGCTGGATAAAGCTGCGGTGCGAATTCTAAAAATGTCGTCTCCTTTCAAAAAACTACCGCCTGACATGCTCGATGCGGCAGGCAAACCCGCGCAAATCCTCGTGATTACCCGCACTTGGACCTTTGAGCGCCAAACGACGTCGATCGACTAATGCGCATCCTCGGCATCGACCCCGGCTCACGCACCACTGGTTTTGGTGTCATTGATGTCGTTGGGCAAAACCGGATTTACGTCGCTTCGGGCTGTATCAAAACCCAAGGCGGGCCACTGCCAGAACGCATCAAAATTATCCTCGACGGCATTGCCGAAATCGTTCGTACCTATCAGCCCAATGAATCAGCGGTCGAGCAAGTCTTCGTCAACGTCAATCCCGCCGCCACGCTGATGCTCGGCCAAGCCCGCGGCGCGGCAGTCGCAGCCTTGGTGCTCGCTGGATTGCCAGTGACGGATTACACCGCGCTACAAGTCAAACAAGCCGTGGTCGGCAACGGTCACGCCGATAAAGAACAAGTCGGTCTGATGGTACAACGACATTTGCGCCTGTCTGGCATTCCACAGTCCGACGCTGCTGACGCGCTCGGCGTCGCCCTCACCCACGCGCAGCACAGCGGCGGCATCGCCAAAAAATTGATGGAATATCAATTGTCGATGAAGCGTGGGCGGATGGCATAGATAGATGTATTTGACGTTAGCCTTTGTTAAATAATAGCTATAGGCATATACATCTAAATAAATAGCTTTGTATAGATTACCTTTTGATGGTTTTAAGTGCCTGCGGCACATTGTTTTACAGTCGCAATCCGCGACGGGGACTTACTTCTCTTGCTTCGCCAAGAGAAGTAAGCAAGAGAAGGCGACCCGGGCGCGCCCAGCTCCGCTGTGCCCTCGGTCGTTCGTGAGCCAAACGATCAAACCGTTTGTCTCTCTCCTCACTCGGTGCGCTTAGACGGGAATTTAAACCCCAGCTCATCAAGCGTGGCGCAGCATCAACACCAAATCTGAACATTACCAAATAAATTTATGTCATCAATTACTGAAGAGGTTTTTATGCTTCTTGCGCCTGAACAATTCTTCGGCTTTCTCAGCGCAGCAGTACTGATTACGCTCTCGCCCGGACCGGATAATTTGATGGTGCTGAGCATTGGCGCAACGCGAGGTCGACTGCGCGGTATGGCCTTTGGAATGGGCTGCGCATTAGGCTGTTTAAGCCACACCTTGCTCGCCACGCTGGGCATTAGCGCTTTGATTGCAGCATCGCCGATTGCCTTTAGCGTGCTCAAAATCATCGGCGGTGTGTATCTGATTTATTTAGGCTGGCTGGCGCTGAAAAGTCGCGGCGGCGCTACTGTCGGCACCAGTAGCAGCCAAGAAAACGCAGGCAAGTTGTTTTGGCGCGGTGTCTTTGCTAATTCAATCAATCCGAAAGTGGTACTATTTTTTCTGGCTTTCTTGCCACAATTTGTCGATGCCGCGCGTCATGATACGGGCTGGCAAATCCTGCAATTAGGTATCATCTTCACGCTGCAAGCGATATTGCTGTTTGGTTCGCTCGGCTTTTTTGCCGGATCTATTGGGCGTTATTTAAACCAACATGCATCAGTTAGCGCATGGCTAGATCGAACTGCGGGTTCAATTTTTGTCGTCCTCGGCCTGCGACTCATCATTCATCCTTAAGGCAAAACCAATGACCCTCAACGATTACGCACTCTGGCGCGGCTTGCATGTGTTGGCGATTGTATTTTGGATCGGTGGCGTGGCATTTGTAACCACCATCTTGATTCCCGCGCTACGCCGGAGCGGCAACGATTACGCGCTATTTGAAAAACTCGAACACCGTTTCGGTCTGCAAGCCAAATTCAGCACGCAAATCGCGATGATTTCGGGTTTGATGATGCTGCATCTCAGCGATAGTTGGTCACGGCTTGCCGATACTTGGTGGCTATGGGCGATGATTGCCACATGGTGTATCTTCACGCTAATGTTGTTTGTATTAGAGCCGTGGCTGATACATCGAGTGCTTCATCATAAAGCCCAAATTGATCCAGCAGCCACGATGGCATTGTTGCAACGATTGCATTACGGCTTACTCTCTCTCAGTTTGATCACCGTCGCGGGTGGCGTCATCGGCGCACATGGCGGAGCTTGGTTTTAATCACTGTGACATATTACCCAGACCCCGCCACGACGCTTCGTTAGAATCCGCAGCTCATTGATTTGGAATTATTAGCTCATGCGCAATTTTAGTTTACGCAGCAGTGCCATCGCACCCGATACGCTGCGCCGCCTAAAGTGGCTGGCCGGCACGGGCCTAATTGCATTCCTCGCGCTCACCGCCGCGATTGATACGCCCTTTCTCAATGCCATCGACCAAGGTATGAGCCACGCGCTGTATAACGCGCACCCGATCTGGGTTGCTATCTGCCGCGTACTGGCATTACTGGCGAGCTTTCCCGGCTCATTATTGATTTCCCTGTGTTTTAGTCTGTGGTTTTGGTCGCGCGATCGCTTCGCCGCTTATGGCTTGCCGCTGGCCGTTGTCGCCAGCTGGAGTTTGGCGGGCGTGATTAAATACAGCGTGCTGCGCCCACGGCCCGAACTGGAACACCTTGCCCACGCCAACAGTCCCTCGTTTCCCAGCGGGCATTCGATGGTCGCATGGGCCTTGCCGTTTATCTTGGCGCTGATTTTTTCGCAACGTCATCCCGAAAAAGGCCGGAAGTTTTACACCACTGCTTTTCTCACCGCGCTCATTTGCGGCTTGGCGCGAGTCGGCCTGGGCGTGCATCACTTTAGCGATGTGCTGGCGGCGTACAGTGCAGCGATGATCATCGTCGCCGGATTTGCCATTCTGTACGCCAAGCATCAATCACGCAGTTGGGGATAAAGCGAAAATTTGCACTTTGAATGCGGCAAAGTGAACGAACGTCCAGAAATGCGGCTACAATAAGCAGTAATTACTTTTTGGAAGAGTCGCTATGATTGGACGTCTCACTGGCCTAATTATCGAAAAACAGCCGCCGCACATTGTGCTCGACGTCAACGGTGTCGGTTATGAAATCGACGTACCAATGAGCACATTTTATGTGCTGCCGCATCTAAGCGAAAAAACCACGCTGTTCACGCATTTAGTCGTGCGCGAAGACGCGCAATTACTGTACGGATTTGCCAGCAAAGACGAGCGAAATAGCTTTCGCAGCCTGATTAAAGTCTCTGGCATCGGCGCCAAAATCGCGCTGGCGATTCTCTCTGGCATGAGCTCGGACGAGCTCGCTAGTGCCGTTGCCGCGGAAGATATCCAACGTCTATCGACCATACCCGGCATCGGCAAAAAAACCGCCGAGCGTCTGGTGCTCGAACTACGTGGCAAACTCGCCACCAGTGGCCTGACCAGCACGCCGGGCGGCCTGCCCTTTGCCACCACACCCGACGACCGAAGTGATATTCTCAATGCCTTGCTGGCGCTAGGCTATAACGAACGCGAAGCCAATATGGCGATGAAAACACTGCCGCTCGATACCGATGTGTCGACGGGGATTCGGATGGCGTTGAAGGCGTTGGCGAAGGGATAAATCACATTTATTGCTGTGCCGCGCTCGTTAAGTTAGGGTTTTAAAACCCCGTCTAAGCGCACCGAATGAAGGAGAGAGACAAACAGGTTTATCGTTTGGCTCACGACTGACTGAGGGCACAGCGGAGCTGGGCGCGCCCGGGTCGCCTTTCTTTGCTTACTTTCTTTGGCGAAGCAAAGAAAGTAAGTCCCCGTCGCGGATTGCGACTGTAAATACCGTGCCGAAGGCACTTAAACAATAGCGCACGTATTGAACTGCAGGCCATTCTTATCAATGGCTACATTCATATACATCACCAAAAGCATACTATGATCGAAACTGACTCGCTGTTCTCTGCCCCGCCACCTGATCGAATGATCACGGCGCAAAAGATGTCGAACTCGGAAGACGCACAAGAAAAAGCGCTGCGACCAAAATTGCTCGATGAATACGTCGGGCAGATGAAAGCGCGTGGCCAGCTGGAGATTTTTATCGAAGCCGCCAAAAAGCGGGGTGAAGCGCTCGATCACGTTTTGTTATTTGGCCCGCCGGGACTCGGCAAAACCACATTGGCGCACATTATTTCACGCGAATTGGGCGTCAATTTGCGGCAAACGTCGGGGCCAGTGTTAGAACGCGCTGGCGATTTGGCGGCGCTACTGACCAATCTTGAACCGCACGATGTACTATTTATCGACGAAATTCACCGTCTTTCTCCGGTAGTCGAAGAAATTCTCTACCCTGCACTGGAAGACTTCCAGCTCGATATCATGATTGGCGAAGGCCCAGCGGCGCGCTCAGTTAAACTCGACCTACCACCGTTTACCTTAATCGGTGCGACAACACGTGCGGGGATGTTGACCAATCCGCTGCGCGATCGTTTTGGCATTGTGGCGCGGCTAGAATTTTACACGCCGGAAGAGCTCACCCGCATCGTGACCCGCTCAGCCAAGCTGATGAATGTCGAGATGAATGATGAGGGTGCGTTTGAAGTAGCCCGCCGTTCACGCGGCACGCCACGGATTGCCAACCGCCTGCTGCGCCGCGTACGCGATTTTGCCGAAGTCCGCCACGATGGCGTGGTCACACAAGCGATTGCCGATCAAGCCCTGCAAATGCTCGACGTTGATCATGCCGGTTTGGATGTGATGGATAGAAAAGTGCTGCGGGCAATTTTGGATAAATTCGCTGGAGGTCCGGTTGGGTTGGATAATGTCGCCGCCGCAATCGGCGAATCATCCGATACCATCGAAGAAGTCATCGAACCCTACTTAATTCAGCAAGGTTATTTACAACGCACGCCCCGCGGCCGTATGGCGACGCTCAGCGCTTATCAGCACTTCGGACTTAATCCACCCAAAACAGAGACTTAACGTTAGTTTTCCACGAAAAACATACAAATTTAGTCCACGAAACCCACGAAAGACACGAAATCAATGCAAAGGCTGAGTTTTCAACTCTTGTTCGTGCTTTTCGTGGGTTTCGTGGACTCACGATGTTGACCTTATATTCCCGCCTGTCACGATCCCCGTTTTTAGCCTTTCTGCCTTAATTGCCGTAATTAATCACAATTACGCTATTATCATGAAGAAAATTTAGGCAAAATCATTAAACTTTTTTCGCGTTGTCAGCTCGAAACTTCAATTCTTATTCAACTCACAGCCCATCTGGAGCTTAGATTCATGCAGCCTGTTGAAGATATGTCGATTATTAGCTTGGTATTGCAAGCGAGTATCGTCGTGCAAATGGTCATGGTGTTATTACTGGCACTGTCGTTTATGTCGTGGTGGCATATTTTTAGTAAGCATTTCACCATCAGCACCGCCAAAAAACACACCGATGAATTTGAAGATCGCTTTTGGGGTGGCTCAGATTTGAATGGCCTTTATGAGCATGTCAAACATAGCCGCAACGCGATTGGTATGGAAAAAATCTATATGGCGGGTTTCAGCGAGTTTTTAAAACTGCGCCAAAAATCAGGTATGGAATTATCAGATGTAATGGAAGGTGCGCGCCGCGCGATGCGCGCATCTTGCCAGCGTGAACTCGATCATCTGGATAAGCACACGTCCTTCCTCGCCTCAGTTGGCTCAGTCAGCCCGTATATTGGTTTGTTCGGTACTGTATGGGGCATTATGTACGCGTTCAAAGGCCTCGGTAATGTCGGCCAAGCCACACTGGCAACCGTCGCACCGCATATTGCTGAAGCGCTGGTTGCCACGGCGATTGGTCTATTTGCCGCGATTCCAGCCGTTGTGGCCTACAACCGTTTTGCACACGATGTTGATCGTTTGGCAGGGCGTTTTGATACCTTTATCGAAGAGTTTTCCAACATCTTGCAACGCCAAATCGGTAAATAAGGGAGCGAACCATGGCTCGTCGCCCTCGCCGTAGTAAAAACGAAATCAATGTGGTGCCCTATGTCGATGTGATGCTGGTGCTGCTGGTGATCTTTATGGTCGCTGCGCCCGGCATGCCATCGGGTTTGGTGGAGTTGCCCTCCGCTGGCAAATCCAGCCAACAAGTCACTGGCAATCCAATGACAGTAGAGATTAGCAAAGATGGCGCTTTGCTGCTCAAAGATGGCAATGAAAAAACGCCATTTACTGATGCCAAATCGCTGGCTGCCACGATTAAAGAAAAAGTCGACGCCGCCGCTGGAACCGAGCGCCCTGTGGTCATCGCAGCGGATAAAAATGTGCGCTATGAAATCGTGATGCAAACCACCGACGCGCTGCGAATCGCTGAAATCCCACGCGTCGGTCTACAGGTTTATCAGAAGTAATGAATCCAAATCGCTCAAATTATCCTGATGAAAGTCGTGGCATTTCCTTTGTGTTAGCTTTGGGTATGCACGTGCTGTTAGCTGGATTTTTGCTATTTTCTGTGCAGTGGAAAACCAAAAAACCGGAGCCGGTCGTCGTTGAACTCTGGGGCGCGCCACCGCCCGCTCCGGTTGCTAGTGAACAGACCGAGCAGCCCAAACCTGTCAAAGTACCCGAGCCAAAACCTGAACCGATTCCAGTTCCGGTTAAAGCGCCGGACATCGTCACCGAAAAAGTAAAAGCGACCGCAGTGCCAACCGCCAAACCAACCGCGACGGCCAAACCAACGCTTGCACCTACATCGACT
This sequence comes from Deefgea chitinilytica, assembly GCF_016881405.1. Classification (GTDB taxonomy): domain Bacteria; phylum Pseudomonadota; class Gammaproteobacteria; order Burkholderiales; family Chitinibacteraceae; genus Deefgea; species Deefgea chitinilytica. The sequence goes on along the minus strand of NZ_WOFE01000012.1, from coordinate 29,259 downwards.
CCTGTACCGACCATCAAACCAACGGTCGCGCCAAGTGCCAAACCAAAACCCACTGTCACACCAACGGCAGCGCCAAAAAAAGCCGAAGTGAAAAAACCAAAGAGTGAATTAGAAGACGCACTATCGTTTGACAATATGCTCAATACCAGCAGCAAAAACGACAAACCAAGCCCGAACGCAAAAGCGGGCGGTAAACCGGGTGGTACTGGCGATACCGTAGGCGCAACGGGTGGCGCGGGGAAAGGCAAAGGTAGCGGTTTAGGCGAAGCCTATGCACAAAGCATAGGTCAAGAAATTGCACAAAAAGCGGTTTACACCAGCAGCAGCGGCAAGAAACCGCGTGTGGTTTACAAAATTTACCTGTTCCCAAGTGGTGAGATTCAAAGAATCGAATTACTTGAAGCCAGTAAAGATCCGGCGTGGGACAAAGCCATCGAGCGCGCTATTCATTTGTATGCCCCATTCCCAAAACCACCGAACGGCGCATCGTTCAACGATTACCGTGAAGTGCGCTGGGCCTTTAGCCCACCTTAATTTCTGATGCAGGAGCTGTGATTGATGAAACACTATTTCCGCGCGCTGTTGATGTCGCTGCTATTGGCAGCCAGCACAGCGCAAGCTGATATGACGATTGAAATTGTTGGCGTTGGCAGTCAGCAATATCCAATTGCGATCATTCCATTTCAAAATGAGAACCTCGACCAACAGCCTGTGACACCAGTGATTGGTAGCGACTTAAATACCAGTGGTGTGTTTAAGGTGCTACCCATTGCTGATCGTAGCCTACACGCCTATACCCCTGCCGCGCTCAATCTAGCCGCGCTGCAAGCCAGTGGCGCGCAATACGCAGTACTCGGGCAAATTTTTAACGAAGGTGGCCAGGCCGTAATTAAGTTCTGGTTGATTGACATCGTCACCAAACAAGAACTGATCGCCTACGAAAAACGCGGTAATCCAGCACAACTGCGTCGAATGAGCCATCAGATTGCCGATATGATCTATGAAAAAATCACCGGCAAATCAGGGGCATTTTCATCGCGGATTGCTTATATCCTCAAAACAGGCAAAGCTTTTGAGCTGCAAGTCGCGGATGCCGATGGCTATGGCGCGCAAACCGTCTTGAAATCCAAAATGCCGATTATGTCGCCACGCTGGTCACCCGATGGTGGCAAATTGGCTTATGTTTCGTTTGAGCTCGAAAAACCCGTTGTTTATGTGCACGAACTGGCCACTGGCAAACGCTGGCAAGCGGCTAATTTCAAAGGTAGTAACTCATCACCGGCATGGTCACCCAATGGTCGCCAACTGGCAGTCGTACTCAGTAAAGACGGCGGCAGCCAGATTTATATTGTGAATGTCGACGGTACAAATCCACGTCGTATCAGCCAAGGTGGTGAAATTAACACTGAACCAAGTTTCACTGCCGATGGTCAAAGCATCGTCTTTACGTCGGACCGAGGCGGTAGCCCACAGATTTATCGCCAATCGATCAATGGCGGCAATGCGGAACGGCTGACTTTTTCGGGTGGCTATAATGCCAGCGCGAAAATTTCTCCGGATGGCAAATCGATGACTTACATCACGCGTGACAATGGTTACCGCGTCGCGGTAATGGATTTAGCCACCCGTCGTAGCACGACGCTGACCTCAACCAATATGGATGATTCACCGTCGTTTGCGCCCAATAGCTCGATGATTTTGTATGAAACGGATGTGGGCCGCCGTGGCACGCTGGCAATTGTTTCTAGCGATGGCAAAGTAAAACAACGCTTGAAATCGCAAAACGGTGAAGTTCGCCAACCCGCGTGGGGCCCGATGTTGCGTTAAGTTTCACGGCTCAATTGAACACACTCATCCGATATTTATTGTTTAATTAATTGGAGTAAGACATGAAAAAAATCGCCCTCAGTATCGCTATGACAGCCGTACTCGCTGCGTGCTCAAGCACGCCAACCGCTCCGATCAAAGATCCAAATGCTGGCCAGCAAACGAATAACACGGGTAATAATGGCAGCGAAATCAAAACTGTCGATACCAGCAAGACCAGCGGTAAATCGATGTATCCAGAGCTAACCGATCCAAGCAATGTGCTCTCACAACGTCGTGTTTATTTTGATTTTGACTCATTCATCGTTCGCCCAGAATTTAACGAAATGGTACAAGCCCACGCTAAATTCCTGCTCAAACACAAAGACGTGAAAATCATCTTGCAAGGTAATACCGATAACCGCGGTACCGCTGAATACAATTTGGCACTTGGTCAAAAACGGGCTGAAGCTGTGTTTGCGATGCTGAAAGCCTTGGGTGTACCAGAAAGCCAAATTGAAGCTGTCAGCTTTGGCGAAGAGCGTCCACTGGAAAACGGCGACACGGATGAAGCATGGGAACGCAATCGTCGTACCGATCTCGTATACCCAGGTGAACAAAGCAAGTAATCAATACTGACCCTCAAACGACACGTTTAAAGTCAGAAAATGGTCCACGAAAAGCACGAAAACACACGAAAAGAGATCGAAAGTTGACTAGCACCCGACCTACGATTTACTTTCGTGCTTTTCCTGTCTTTCGTGGACTCCGTTTTTAATACTGCTCAGGACTACCTTACCGTTATGAATAAACCAATGCCCCACTTCAAAAAAAGTCTTATCGCCTTCGCACTGGCGGCTTGGAGCGCGTCTTCTCAGGCGGGTTTATTCGACGATGACGTTGCGCGCAAACAAGTGGCCGATCTCACCGCCAAAGTGCAGATGCTACAAGAACAAAATCAACAGCGTATCGAGCAGCTCGAAGCGGGCAATAAACAAATCATCAATTTGGTTCGCCAAATCGAAGCGCAAAAAGACACCTTGGCCAAACTCAATGGCCAAAATGAAATGCTGCAATTTAATCTGGATGAAGCTGTTAAGCGGCAAAAAGATTTATACGTCGATTTAGACACGCGCTTACGCGCAATCGAGCAAGCCAAAGCAGAAACGAAAGCGGCAGTGCAATTGAGTGAACAAGAAAGCTTTGATAATGCAGTGGCCTTAGTACAAGCGAAAAAATTCAAAGAAGGCAGCGCTGCGCTAAATAAATTTGCCGTTGACTACCCAAAAAGCGACAAACTCCCCGCCGTGCAATATTGGCTAGGAACAAGTTATGCCTTTAGTAAAGACTATAAATCAGCGACTTCGGCATTTAAAAACGTCATTGAAAACGCACCCAATGACGCCAAAGCGCCCGATTCCTTACTCGGCTTAGCGTCAGTTGCGGCAGCAACGGGCGATAAAAAAACCTCGCGCAATTACCTGATTACAATTATTGAGCAATATCCACAGTCGGATGCCGCAGGCAAAGCCAAAAAAGCATTAATGGCGCCGAACTGATTGCAGCCTAGGGAAATTGTTAACAGCTTCACGTATTAAATCGGTATAAAATAGGCAACGGCATCGGATTTCGATGCCGTTTTTTTATTAGCGCCGTTTTAACGATGGCCAGCGCAAGATTGAACGTCGCAGGCCAGTTAAAACGAGTTCTAATTTTCCCCCGGACTGTTCTCCGGTTAGGAGCTTAAATGCGTGAAGAACTTAGAATTACCGAAATATTCCATTCGCTACAAGGTGAAACCAGCCGGATGGGCTTACCCACCGTGTTCGTTCGCCTGACTGGCTGTCCGATGCGCTGTGGCTATTGCGACAGTGCTTATGCGTTTACTGGCGGCAAAACGCAGACAATTGACGACATTATGCAGCAAATCCGTGCATTTTCATGCAAGACTGTTTGTGTAACGGGTGGCGAGCCTTTGGCGCAAAAGCCAGTCCATCTGCTATTCAAGCGCCTGTGCGATGAAGGCTTTGACGTTAGCGTCGAAACCGGCGGTGGCCAACCGATTGATTGCGTCGATCCGCGCGTATCGCGAATTTTAGACATCAAAACCCCGGGCTCAGGTGAAATGCACAATATGCATTGGCCGAATGTCGACGTGGTAACCGAGCACGATGAAATTAAATTTGTGCTGGTAGATCGTGCCGACTACGAATGGGCCCGCGATAAAGTCCGCCAAGAAAAGCTCAATGAACGCGCTCCGGTGATTTTCTCGCCGGTGTGGGAAACGCTGAAACCGGTGGATTTAGCCGAATGGGTGATCGCTGACCAACTACCGGTTCGCGTCCAAGTGCAATTGCATAAAATACTCTGGGGTGAAAAACCAGGTGTATAAACGGCTAGCCATTTTTATGTAATGCGTAGATAAATATACCTAGGATTTTTGATGGTCGTTCAACGTTTACTCATCAGAATCAAACACCTGCCAAGTCGTAGCCGTACGACTTTGGCGTTGTGGCTGGGTGCGGCTTTAGTTGGATTGGTGGCGTATTTACTCGCTGCCGCTGCAGAGATTGCCTTTGCTGGATTTAGCGCATTACAAACAAAATGGTGGTGGTGGCCGCTGCTGTCTTTGCCGCTCGGCGGCATGGGTATTCACTGGCTGATGCAGCATATTGGCGCTGGCGCGCAAGGTAGTGGAATTCCTCAGGTTCAAGCCGCGCTGCAACTGAATGATCATCCGCAACAAATCGAACGCATCTTGTCGCCGCGTATCGCGATAGCGAAATTCATCGCGATTGTTTTGGGCTTGGGCAGTGGTTTCGTATTAGGGCGCGAAGGGCCAACGGTGCAAATCGGCGCGAGTATTATGTTTGCTTGCCGCAAATTATTGCCGATCGATGATCCGGTATTTCGACGGCAATTGATTTTGGCGGGTGGTGCAGCAGGGATTGCGGCGGCGTTTAATACGCCGCTGGCGGGGATTGTGTTTGCGTTTGAAGAGCTGGCGCGCTCGGTGGAAGAAAAAACCTCGGGTAAATTACTCGGCGCGGTGATTTTGGCAGGTTTGGTTTCCTTGGCTTTACAAGGCAACTATATCTATTTTGGCAAAATTCATGTGCCGCCATTTAGTTATTCGATCTTGATTCCCTTGGTTTTGATTGCAATCGCCGCAGGCTTGATTGGCGGCGCTTTTTCTTGGCTTTGCGTCAATGTATCGACTTGGATGCCAATAAAAATAAAGCTTTTCAAGCAATACCACCCCTATTATTTTATTGCCAGCATTGGATTATTAATTGCGGTTTGTGGTTTAGTCGCGCCGATTTATGGCAGTGGTGCAGAAATCACCAGCGCAGTGATCGCTGGGCACGCTGAATTAGCGTGGTACTTTTTGCCGCTGAAATTCATCGGTCAATTAGGCACATTTTTAACCGGTTTACCGGGCGGAATTTTTGCACCATCCTTAAGTTTGGGCGCAGGAATAGGCAGTTGGTTTGTGCCGCTGTTTGATCCGGCACTCAAAATTAAGCTGATTGCAATTGGCATGGTCGCCGCGCTCGCCGCAATTACCCGCGCGCCGCTGACCTCAGCGATTATTTTGATGGAAATGACCGATGGCCACGATATGGTGATTTCCATCATGGCCGCAGCGATGATTTCCGCCAGTGTGGCGCGTATTTTTAAAACGAATTTGTATCATGACTTGGCTGAACAAGTGCTTGCTGGTTTACGCAACACGCAGCCAACGCTCACTAAAAAGAGAAATGAAAATGAATAAAAAAGCCGTCATTTTATTATCAGGTGGTCTTGATTCCGCCACTTGCCTGGCGATGGCCAAAGCCAAAGGTTTTGATTGCTACGCGCTGTCGTTCGATTATGGCCAGCGCCACAATGCCGAGTTGCAAGCGGCAGCCCGCGTTGCCAAATCGCTCGGCGCGATTGAACATCGCATTATCAAAATTGATTTAGCCGGTTTTGGCGGCTCGGCACTGACCGACGCCAATATCGCCGTCCCCGTTGATGGCGTTGAAAACGAAAATGAAATTCCGGTGACTTATGTGCCTGCGCGCAATACCGTGTTGCTATCGTTTGCTTTGGCGTGGTCTGAAGTACTCAAAGCCGATGATATTTTTATTGGTGTGAATGCGGTGGATTATTCGGGTTACCCTGATTGCCGCCCAGAATATATTTCCGCATTCCAAGCGATGGCGCGTTTGGCGACCAAAGTCGGCGTAGAAGGCTCATCACTGAATATCCACACGCCATTGATTCGTTTGAGGAAAGCAGAAATCGTCACCGAAGGGCAAAAACTCGGCGTCGATTACAGTTTGACCGTGACGTGCTACCAAGCCAACGAAGCCGGCGAAGCCTGCGGCGTTTGCGACGCTTGCCGTTTGCGCGCAGCGGGATTTGCTGCGGCCAAGATGGCCGATCCAACGCGGTATGCCAACTCAATGATCCATGAATAAAAATCGCCCCTTATGACGGTGGGCTAAGCAAAAACTATTTGTCCACGAAAAACACGAAAAGGCATGAAAGAAAATCATAGTTCAATCGCGAATGCTCTTGTTCGTGATTTTCGTGTTTTTCGTGGCCCCTTTGACCTTGCCTCAAATAATGGGCGCCCATATACCCGCTCCCGCGATAAGCTCAATTTATTAAAACGACAATCCAATGAAATCAGCCCTCACCACCCGCCTTGGTCTTGTATTTGCAATGGCAGAAGAACAACAAGGTTTAGCCGAGCACTTACAAGACGTGCAAATTCATCACATCGGCAAACGTGAGTATCGCAGCGGTACGCTCTGGGGCGTGGCTTGCGTGTGCGTATTGTCGGGCATTGGTAAAGTCGCCGCCGCCAGTACGGTGACTAGTTTGATTCAGCATTTTGGCGTGACTGAGATTGTATTAAGCGGTGTGGCTGGTGCGGCCGATGCCAGTTTGCGCGTTGGCGATATCGTCATCGCGGATGAGTTGATTCAGCACGATATGAACGCGTTTCCGATATTCCCAAAATTTGAAATCCCGCGCAGCGGTAAAAGCCGCTTTGCCACATCAGCACAACTGAGCCAACAGCTCACGCAAGCAGCGCAAATTTTTATTGCGCAGCAAATGAATCAGCACATCAGCGCCGCAGCGCGCGCGCAATTTGGCCTCGAGCAAGTACAAATCGTCGCTGGGCTGATTGCCAGTGGCGATCAATTTATTCAGGATTTGCAAGTATTGGCAGGGCTGAAACAAGAATTGCCAGACTTGCTGGCGGTCGAAATGGAAGGCGCGGCGATTGCGCAAGTTTGCGATGATTTTGAAATTCCGTATGCGATTATGCGCACGATTTCTGATGAAGCCAATGAACATGCGCATTTGGATTTCAAGCAGTTCATTCACGAAGTGGCCGCGCAATACAGCCTGGGTATTTTGCGAGAATTTTGTGCAGACTACGCCAAGTAAATAAGATTAGGTATTGATCTGTGGCCATTCATTAATATGGGCTATAGCTCAATACCTTAGCTGCCATATCCCAATTCAGTGATATTCGTGATCGTGCCGCCGACAAATTTCACCTTCATCATAAAGCGTTGCGGCCCAAAATTATAGATCCATTCGGTATACACTTGCTCACCACCATAGCGGCGATTACCCCAATGATCGGTGTAGTAATACGGTGCGCTAAATTCATTTTTTTCCGCTGGTGAGCCGCAATTTTGCTCAACGCGCGTCATTGAATCACCCAATTCAAGCAAAGACTGGCCACAGCGCATTCCTGCCGCTGCGACGGGTAGTGCAAGGCAAAACAAAACAATTACCAGTGCCAGTGCCAGTGCCAGTACTTTTCGCATGGTTTAATTCCTTTTTGGCAACAAGAGCAAAGGCGCCGCAATGCCAAACGCCAAGGCCAGCACAATCATCCCCGCCTTCACCCCACTCACCCCCGCCGCAACCAATAACTCTTGACCCGATTCGCCCACTGGTAAAGTCGCAATCCCTAATAAGGCCTGCACTGCCTTATACATATAAGTCCCCGGCACCATTGGAATCGCGGCACTAATGGCATAAATAATCGCCGGCTCATTCCGCCGCGTCGACCACCATTCAGCGATCAAACCAATCAAAATAGCAGCCACTAAAGTACCCAAAACAATATCGCCATGCATCGTCAAAACGAGTTTACGCGCTGCGTGCCCCAAAATCGCCAGCGCGCCACACATCCATAGCGCCCGCGGTGGCACATTAAATAAGAGTGCAAAACCTAAAGCCGCCGGTGCAGCCCAAATTTCTAGCAACCAAGCGTTCATTTAAATCCCCAAAATCCGTAGCGCCAAACTCACACCGACCGCAATACCAAAAATAATCACCGCACTCATCGCAAAGCGAACCATGCCATTCAAATAATTAGCATTGAGTAAATCAGATGCGCCATTAATCAATGGTACGCCCGGAATTAAAAATAGCACCGACGCCGCCAAAGCCGCTTCGGGTGTATCAGTGAGGTGGCGCAAGAGACCAACTGATAATAAAGCGACAAAACTCGCTGCGGTGGCAAATACCGAAGGCTTGAAATGACGCAAAACTAAATAAAAGCGCACCGCCATCCCCAGCGTCGCACCAAATGTCGTAATCAAAATCGCCGCGATATCGCCACCAAACAAAGCCGCAAATGCGCCGCACGACAAACCAACCAAGGTTGTAATCAACCAGCGTGGATAATGAATCGGCCGTTTGGCAATCTCATCCAATGCATGCTGAGCATGCGCAGGATCTGCGTCACCCTGCTCTAAGTCGACCAGCCACTGATTAAGTGATGTGAGTAGCGCAAAATTCGCGCCCATATGCGGCGCTTTACGAAAACCGGTTTCACGCTGCTCCCCCCATTCAATCGTCGCACCGATATTGGTCGAGGAAATAATCACTTCCACCCGAGCAGCACCAAGGGCTTTAGCAGTCCGTTGAATGATCAAAGAAGTGCGATGCGTTCCCGCACCTGATTGGTGGGCAAGTAGGCCAGCTTGAAGTGATAAAACCAAAGCGCTAGCAAGTGAAGTGTTGTATTTAGTGGATGTAGTCATAACCGAATCATAGCGTTTTATTTGTGCATTGAATATTGGCAACAATCAAAATTCTTACAGAAAATCAAGCCGTTAATAGGATAAACATCTGCGTTCATCTTGTTTATGCGACAAAAATTAAAACCCAGACTAACTTATAAACAGAAATCAAAAATCTAAAGAAGTTGTGTCGAAGAACACCTTATTCCGTAAGTGTTTAATTGGATAGCATACAACAGCATACAACTATATTATTATTTACTTATAGTTAAAACAGTACTGCGAGAACGACATGAGACAAGCTGGTTTTACGCTGATAGAAATGATGATTGTTGTAGCTTTGATGGGCATCATCGCAAGTATTGCGGCACCAAATTTGCAAACATTCATGAAAAATAGCCACTTAACTGGTGCTTCAGAAGAGTTAATCAACAGCCTTGGTCTTGCAAAATCAGAAGCAATCAAAAGAGGCGAAAGCGTCACGATTTGCAACTCAGCAAATCCTTCAGCCGATGCACCGACTTGCAAGACAGGTACACCCGATTGGCGTACAGGATGGGTCGTATTTGTCGATGCAGATGGTGACAAACAATTAGATGCTGGTGAAACCGTATTACGAGTAACCCAAGCCATCAAGAATGTAGACAGTATTACAAGTAACAGTAACCAACTTGCTATTCGTTTTAGATCTGTCGTGTTAGCTGGCTCAAGTGATACCAATATCACTTTTTGCAATTCAGGTGCAACCGCAAGAATAGTGACAGTCGACAAAATGGGTCGAATTAGCCGTACCCAAAGCGGAACATGCAGTTAGGAGCAGCAAATGAAACAGTCCGGCACAATTATGCTAGAAGTTCTAATTTCAATCGTTGTTTTAGCGCTTGGAATATTAGGGCTAGCATCCCTTCAAGCCTATTCATTAAGAGCAGCACAAAGTTCAAATTTGCGCTCTATTGCTGCAGATTTAGCCTCTAGCATGGCTGAGCAAATTCAAACAAACAGACCAAAATCATTAGCAGCCACAGAGGCAGGAATTGATTCTAAATACTATGGCTCTAGTATTGTAATACCAATACCACCTAATTATGCGCATATTAAATGCGAATACGATAATTCAACAGAGAAATATACTTGTAGCAAGCCAACGGGCTATACACCAAATTCAAAAACAAAAACAAATAGTCAAAAATTAGCTGAGGAAGAGACTGCATATTGGCTTAATTTAATTAATGCTTCTTTACCGTTAGGATTTAATTCTGATGGAACAATCAAAGGTGGCGGTATAGTTTGTAAAGACAATACTCCAGACGACGGTATATCACCAGTATTTGATCCTACCGACACTGACTATGCAACAAAAACAGGCTGTTTAAGTAGCACCAGTGCCGAATATGAAAATGCACCATATGTAATAAAAATCTGGTACGAAGAACAAACAACAAAAAAAGAACAAGGTACTTTGTCGACAGATGATATTGATGAAAAAGATAAAAATGTACGTGTCCTTAGACGTTTCTCTTCATCACTATTATAAATAGGCTAATCCATGAATAAAATCAGCCAAAATGAAAATGGTTTTACAATCATAGAGTTAATGATTGGCTTGGCTCTGGCGATGCTACTTACGTTAGCAATAGCAAACATGTACATACAAACACGCCAAACGTTTAGAACACAATCTGCAATAACAAATCAAGCAGATGAAGGAAAGTTTGCGCTATCTACAATACAAAGAATGATTTTTCAAGCAGGTTATATTAATAAAGCAAACATGAAAACGTCGCCAGCAACTGCATTTACTGCAAGTTATGGAATGAATAATGGCGAAATTATTAAAGGAAATAATCAACAAATAAATATCAGATTTATGGGTGATACCGACGCAAACATCATAAGTTGTGCTGGTGACAACACTGGAAATTTAGACTATCCATCCTTAAAAGATTCAAACATTCATGGCTATCGTATTCATTTAGACGGTAGTCAGCTTAAATGTAGCAAATTATCTAATACAGGAACTATTTCGGATAGCCAAGTAATTGCTGATAATATTGTTGAATTTAAAGTTACCTATGGCGTAGATTCTGATACAGACAAAATATCCGATAATTATGCAGATTCAGGAATTACAGATTGGGGTAAAGTATATTCTATAAAAACATGCATTGTAACTAAAAGTAAAGAAACTAATATTGCGGCAAAAACAAACAATAGAAAATATTTAAATTGTAATTTTCCAGAACAATCAAAAACTAGTATTAATAATACAGATGGAAGTAATTACAGAACTTTTTCAACTACTGTTTATTTAAGAAACAAAATGAATTAGGTGAAAAAATGTCAAGAAAAAATAAAAAAGAGAATGGATTTGTACTTATTACCAGTATTATATTCCTAATAGCAATAACTATAGCTGTTGTTTACGCTGTGAAAAATGCAACAGTACGTGAGCATTCAGCAGGAAATAATCGAGCCAGAACTCAAGCATTTGAAATGGCACAACTGGCAATGCTTAGAGCACAAGCACAATTAACAGAGGAAGTAATATTTCCAGCATCTGGATGCGATAAAGGGTTATGCAATAGCAGTACCGCTGATAGTACTCTGCTCGATAACAATACATGGTCAGCAGGAACTGCAACATGTGAAATAAATAATACCAGTTGCAATGTTTTATTAGGGGCAAATAAAGTTAAAACAATGAGTATATCTGGAGTTGCAGCACAGCCACGTTGGGCTATCCGTGACTTAGTAAACAATGTAGATGGCGATTGTACTTTTTATGAAGTTTGGGGAAAAGGAACCGGAGCTGAAGCAAATAGCTCTGTGTTATTACATTCTATTGTTAAAGCATGTGAAAGTTAGGAGTAGCATCATGAAAATTAAATTAATTACATTAATAATTAGTGGTATTTTTTCAAGCCAATTTATTAATGCTGCTCCAGTACAAAAATTTACTCAAAGTGGTAAAGATCCATTCACACCTCTCTACCAATCGTCAAATGAGCCTCCACTTAATATGCTAGTGATTGGCAAAGATCACCGACTTTTTTATGAAGCTTATAATGATGCATCTGATCTGGATGGTGATGGCACATACGATGTAGGCTATCAAGGTTGGCAAAATAAAGCCGGTTTTCCAGCGATAAAAGGGAATTTTAAAATTGACTATTATGGCTATTTTGATAGCTATAAATGTTATCAATATACAAATAATCGTTTTGAACCTGTAGAAATAACAACAAACAAAAAATGCCCGAATAATTCATCCGCACCATGGAGCGGAGATTATCTAAATTATTTAACTACATCACGTATTGATGCTATTCGTAGAGTGCTTTATGGTGGAAAACGAAGTAAAGATACAGCAACAGAAACAGAGTTAGAGCGGGCATTTATCCCACAAGATGCTCATAGCTGGGGTAAAGAGTATCGCAACATAGCTAATGATGGCTATGACATTAGGGACTATACCCCTATGGATCTCCCAACAGGCTCGACTCGACACTTGTTTGCCAATACTACAATGTGTACACCAAATGCATGTAGCACTAGTTATAACAACCCTCCATTGTTAAGAACTATCAAAAATAGCCCGCGTCGAGTATGGGAGTGGCTCAGTATTGAAAGACCAGTGGCTGATGCACAATATGCTGATGGATCTAATAATCGTGTCAATATCCCCACTGGTGATATGACAAATTACAATGTAAGAGTACAAGTTTGTAAAACAGGACTATTAGAATCAGAATGTAAAAAATACGGCACGTCCTATAAACCATTTGGATTAATACAGCAGTATGGTGATGCTGATTCCATGCGATTTGGTTTAATGAGCGGTAGCTATTCAAACAATACACAAAGTGGAGTACTTAGAAAAAATATCTCTACTATTAGTGATGAAGTTGATATCAATAATGGTACGTTCAAAAGTACTGTGGGTGTAATTAAAGCAATTGATAATTTCAGAGTAGAAGGTTTTACAAATAACAGAGAATGGTACGGACTAAATGGGAATGATAATGAATGCTCATATGCAAATGCATTTTCAAAGCAATTAACTAATGGAAATTGCAGCGGATGGGGTAATCCGGTAGGTGAAATGATGTGGGAAACCATGCGCTATTTTTCCGGTGCAAACGCTAGCTATACAAGTGATGCCAAGGGAAATACATTAGGTCTACCAGTAGCGACTTGGACAGATCCATATGGTGCCAATAATGGTGTAGCACGAAATAGTGTTTGTGCTAAACCTGTAATAACTTTGATATCTGATATAAATCCATCGTTTGATGATGGAATTGTGGATTCTAGCATTAATGCTAATTCATTCAATCAAACCACAATTTTAGATAAAATGTGGAAAGATGAATTTGGATCTGTTTCAAAATCTGTAGTAATTGGCTCAAATGGTACAAATAATGATTTAGCACCAACAGTTAAAACCACATCTTCTTTTTCAAATTTAAAAGGATTACCAGATGAACCAGGAAAATTTGGTACATTTTCAACAGCAGCAGTTGCCCAGTTTGGACGTATTAATGATATTAATGCAGCTGCAGAAAAACAATTAGTAAGTACATTTTCAATTGCATTAGCTTCACCACTACCAAAAATTGAAATACCAGTTAGTGGTCAAAAGGTAATTTTCACTCCTTTTGCAAAGTCTCCCTCAAATGGAGGTGGGACTGGAAACTCGGCGAATTATAGACCAACGAATCAAATTGTTGACTATTACATTGATACAATAAGAAATGTTCCAGGATTTCCAACAGATAATTCGATAAACGGTGGTCGCCCATATTATAAATTCCGTATTAATTTTGAGGATGTTGAATATGGTGGTGACCATGATATGGATGCTATTGCTGAATACACCATTAGTTTACAGAGCGATAACAAAATCCTAGTGAAGGTTGATTCTACGTATGCTGCTGGTGGTATCGATCAACATATGGGTTATGTTGTATCTGGATCAACTAATGATGGCGTATATTTAGTCGTTAAAGACGTTGGTGGAAATAATGTAACTTACTGGATGGATGCAAAACCAGCCACACTAAACTCAGGCAATCCTGTCAATTCAGGAACTCCTGTTAATCCAAGTGGTAATTTAACCGCACTGACTGATTCTCGTGTTTTTGTGGCTAATAGTTCAGCAGCGGTAGTAACAGATTTGAAATCACCACTTTGGTATGCCGCAAAATATGGTGGTTTTGTTGATGATGATGCGGACATTAGTCCGAATAAGAATGTTTTAGATAATACTGCAGAATGGGATGTTGATGCAGACGGTATACCTGATAATTATTTTTTAGTTACAAATCCATTAAAATTAAAAGAACAATTAGATCGAGCTTTTTCACGTATTGATGCAACAAGTAGATCTAGTGCACCAGTTGGTAGTGCATCCGGTGGTGGCTCCACAAGTAGTGATTATCGAATTTATCGTACCGCTTATAAAGCAAATCAATGGAGTGGTAATTTATCTGCACTATCATTGTCAACTTCAACACTTCAATTGGGAACAGTTTATTGGGATGCAAATGATCCATCTAAATTACTGCCTCCTACTCAGCGAATACTAATGACATGGAATCCTGACACTCGTACAGGTACGGCATTTGATAGTGCTGCTGGGTTGGCATTTTTATCATCTAATCAGAAAGCTGCATTAAATTATCCAAGTGGTGATCCAGGTGGTTTTGTGGTTACACCGACAATGGAAGCACGTTCTAAATATATTCGTGGTGATAATTCTAATGAAGGAACAACATCCGGTAAATTTAGACAGCGAGAACGTTTCAGTGATGAAACTAATTACATTGCAGATATATTAGATGCTCAACCGTATGCTGTAGGACCTGTACCTGATCCAACATATTATGCTGATGCAGATTACTCTACTTTTGCAAAGACTTATAAAGATCGTATAAATTTTGTTTATGCTGGTGCTAATGGTGGTGTATTTCATGCATTTATGGATGATATTGTTACAAATCAAGCTGATAACGGAAAAGAACGTTTTGGCTACATTCCATCATTTATTTTTAACAAATTATATAAGCTAGAAGAACAAGCTTATAATCATGAATATTATTTAAATGGCCAAGCTGCAGTTCAAGATGTAAAAATGAATTCAGGCGAATGGAATACATTACTTGTTGCAACTGCTGGATTTGGTGGTAAAGGTGTTTTTGCACTTAACATTACTAAACCATTAGATGTCGGATCTTCAGAAATACCTAAATATACTCGTTGGGAATATTTCAATACCACAAATTCTGCACAAGGCAGCCCAGATATGGGATATCAACCATATAGCCCATTAATTACTAAAATGAATGATGGTAAATGGTATTCAATTGTTGGTAATGGTTTTAACAGTGATAATGGCAATGCAGCATTATTTTTACTTGATGTATCTGGTCCTTCTTCATCTGGTTGGGATTCAACTACAGCTAAAAAAATATTAATTGATCCATCAATTGCAGGTACAGGTTTTAACGGTTTATCTGCAGCAACTGCAGCAGATTTAGATGATAATGGTACCGCGGATGTTATTTATGCGGGTGATATGCTAGGAAACCTATGGAAGTTTGATGTAAAAAGTAAAAATTCATCTGATTGGAAAATTGGATTGGCGGGTAAACCTTTATTTAAAGCAACAAGGTCAGATGGGGCTCAATCTATTGTAAGCCCTCCTGCAATTACTTTTGAGAAAAAAGTTGAATCTAATTTAAGTATTGTAAATAAACGATTAATGGTTTATTTTGGTACTGGTAAATTTTCTGAAGATTGCGATCGATATGGGGCTACTTGTTCTGGACAATCGAATACTGCGAGTTTTTACGGTATTGTAGATAATGAAGAACAGTTAAGTACTTCAGGTGCTGTAACTGGTGATATATCTTCATTTGATACGTTAGTTACTTCAAAATTAATTCAGCAGAAAATTCAATCTTATAATAATAGCGATTTGATTAAATTAAATCAAACAGGTTTAACATTAAGTGATATTGAAAATTTCAGATGTATATTACCAAAAAAGGCAGATGGTTCTTTCCAGACAAATTGTACTGATGAAAATTTATTCAATAATCCTAGTATTGAATTTGGATGGTATGCTGATTATCCAATATCTGAAGAGAGAAGCGTTGGTATGCCTAGAATATCAGGTGGAACTATTTTATTTAATACTTTAATTCCGTATCAAGATTTATCTAATCAATGTTCATTTACTTCTCGTTCTACTTTAATGGCATTAAATCTTGATGATGGTGGTCAAACCCGACAACGTTTTGCAATGACTAAGAGTAGTGATGGTACTAAAGTAGTAATTGCAAATGTAGGTCTAATTTCTTCTACCTCTACACCTAACGGTACTACAACTGTTAAAGGTGCTACTCCATCAGGCTTAAATGATGAAAGAGGTTTTGGTCGTGATTATAACAATACTAAAAAGCAAGGAAGTAATCCATGTGAAAAAGCAATTGACGTTGATCCTTTAGGTAAGGCTACTCAAATTAATGTTTGTGATTCACGTATTGTTGTACCAGTAAATTGGACTGAAGTTATTAAATAATTATTAATGGGCTTTTTATAAAGCCCATTTTTCGAGGTGGTTATGTTAAAAAATATTAAAGGTTTTACTTTAATTGAATTAATGATTACAGTTGCTGTAATTGGTATACTTGCTTCAATTGCAATTCCAAATTATTCAATTTATATTAAAAAGACAAGAAGAACTGATGCTCAAACAGTGTTATTACAAAATGCAAATATTTTAGAACGAATTTATACTACGGAAAATAAATATGGTGAGTCAGGTGTGTGTTCAACTAGTATAATTACAGAAGCGCCAATTGATGGAACTACAAAATATTATGATATTGCATTAAGTAATTGTGAGCCCTCTACTTACACATTGACTGCAACTCCAAAAGGAAGTCAATCTAGTGATGGTAAATTAGTACTAACTCATACAGGTCGTAAAGGTTGGGATAAAAATAATAACGGTACTGTTGATTTTTCTGATGACTCTGAAAATAAGTGGTAATTAAAATGCTATTTCTTTTGTACTAGGAATTCCCTTACCATTTTTTATTGCAGGTTTAAATTTAAACTTCCCTATTATTAGTTTTAATTCTTTTAATTTCTCATCTTCAATATTTGTATTTTCAATTACAATATCTTCAACTATCCCTTTTTCGTTGATGTAAATTTTAGCTTTAAAAGTTACATCAATTTCATTTGAAAACTCAAATTCTTCACTGTTTAATAGTATTGCTTCATTATCTTTAAATTTTTCAAAATTAATTATATTTTCAATGTATTCATTTGAAATGGTTAAATTATTTACATAATCAGGCATTGAATATTTCGTCTTATAATTACTTATGCTTATATCATTATTTTTTAAATTTACTTTAATTTTTTCTTTTTCGAAGCTAACTTTAAACTCGAAATTTTCTTTTTTGTAATTTTTAGGTCCATAATTTTCGCTATTTAAAAATAAAAGAAAAATCAATAAATGTATATTTATTGAAATAATAATTGAGATAAGAAGTGTTTTTTTATTCATTGATCTTTAGGGTAAGTAAGTTTTATGAAATTATTTTAGATGACGCAGACTTCTTTTTGTATTTCTTCTTTATATATATATTGATAAGTAAAAGATAGTAGTAATAGATAAGGATTGAAATTTCTGTGGATAACTCTAAAAGCTCATATTTTTCAACAGCTTAAGTTATCCACATGGGGAGGTACAAGTCTTGCTGCTGCTGTGGGTAATTTGTGTTCTATTTTGAAGCTTTGCTGTGGGTAACACTTATCCACAGCTCTTATTCTTTTCCACACATTTTAAGTGACTGATTTATATAGGCTTGTGTGAATAAGCTGTATAATCGCGGGTTTTCTAGGGGATGTTCGATGGCGATTCAGTGGTTTCCGGGTCATATGCATGTGGCGCAAAAGAAAGTGGCAGAGACGATGGCCAAGGTGGATATGGTGATTGAGATCGTCGATGCACGGATGCCGTTGTCCAGTAGTAACCCGATGATTGAGAAGTTACGTTTGCATCGTCAGCGCCCAGCTTTGAAGATCATTAACAAAGCTGATCTAGCAGATCCGAAGCTAAGCCAGTTGTGGTTGAACTATTTCCGCCAGCAATCTGGCACTGAAGCTTTGTTGATGGGTGAAGATAACAAAGCTGCGGCGATCAAACAGATTGCGGTGCTGTGTAAAAAATTAGCGCCGTTTCGCAATGATGCTGAAAAACCACTCCGCGCGATGATTTTGGGGATTCCCAACGTGGGTAAATCGACTTTGCTCAATACCTTGGCCAAACGTAAAGTGGCTAAAGTGGCAGATACGCCAGGGGTAACCAAGTCGCAGCAGCGGATTGAGACACTTGATGGTGTTATTTTGTACGATACACCGGGTTTGATGTGGCCTAAGGTCACGCATGAGCCATCTGGTTTTCGTCTTGCCTTGGGCGGTTCAATTGGCCGTAATGCCTATGATGAAGTCGTGGTTGCCTATTTTGCGATCGAAGCGTTGCGTGAACGCTATCCTAAAGAGCTGATGGCACGCTACAAGCTCTCCAATCTAGATGGTACGGTCGATGAGTTGTTTAACTTGATCGGACGTAAGCGTGGTGCCTTAATGGCCGGTGGTGTGATTGATGAACAAAAAACTGCTGATTTGATTATCACCGATTACCGTAGCAAGGCGATTGGCCGTATGACTTTGGAAGTGCCAGATGACTTTATTGGCGTTGATTTGAGTTATGGCGTTGATGTAGTCGATGAAATCGTTGAAAATGTCGATGAATAATTTAGTAGTATTGGCTGGTAACTAAGTAAAATTATAGCTTGTCGCCATATACATCGATTTCTAATCAATGGTGTGATTTTTTAGTGGCTTTGCGCAATAATTAGCTTGGTTTGGAATGATGTAATTTAGCCTTGATGCTTTGAGGACGCTTATATATGGAAGTTGAACTCAGTGGTTTAGAAGACAAAGTGACGCAGCTTGCTGCGCTTTGTCGACAATTGCGCGCAGAAAATCGCGTTTTACGCCAAGAGCTGTTGCTTGCACAGCAAGAACAGCTGCAGCTGACCAATAAACTTGCAGGCACCAAAGAGAAAGTAAGCGCAATTTTGGCGAAGCTTCCTGAGGATGTGTTATGAGCGAATCAATTAAGCAACTCGATATTTCTATCATGGGGCGTGAATTTCGTGTCGCTTGCCCCACGGATGAAGAAGCTACTTTGCTGCAGGCAGTACAACTGCTTGATACGCGTATGCACGAAATTCGCGCGGCAGGCAAAGTGATTGGTATTGAAAAGATTGCGATTATGACTGCACTCAATATGACGCATGAATTTTTGAGTACCAAAGTTGAAGGTGGCTTTGACATTGGCCGTATTCAGCGTAAAATTGACCATATGAATTCAACAATCGATGCGGTTTTGCAAGAACAAACAGAATTGTTCTAAAGCGTCGAGACCATTAGCTTTCCTGCGGTGTTCGCGACGGTTCTAAATCTTTGAACCGATAAGCTGTATAGCACGTTTGCCAGTCATCTGGACGCCTGTTGTGAGCATTCCTCGTTGAATGCACCTGATGGCATCTGACCGGCAACAACTTGAACCATGGGTTCAAGATGCGAATCGAAACGGCACTGTGGGAAGCCCTCATTCTCTGTGATTACGCAAAAATCTCAATTACGTCGCCAGTTACGCCAAATTCGTGCGGCGATTTCAATTGCTGATCGGCAATCAGCAGCTTGGGCCGTGACGCATTGCCCACAAATATTGCAAAAACTTCGTCGTGGAAAAAAAATTGCCTTGTACGTCGCTGTTGGCAGTGAATTTTCGGCATGGCCATTAATTTTTTTGGCCCTGCGTCGAGGTTGCCTGGTTTATTTGCCTGTAGTGCCTGCGGTGGGGCGAAAAATGAGTTTTGTGCGTTTGAATCAAGATTCAGTTTGGCAAATTGGGGCATACAACATACCCATTCCATTTCATACCGAACATTGCCAGGCACGTAATCTTGATGTCGTATTTGTGCCATTACTGGGTTTTGATCAATCGTTGGCTCGTTTGGGGCAAGGTGGTGGTTTTTACGATACGACATTTACATTTCGTCGCAACCGCCAATCTTGGAAAAAACCATGTTTGATCGGTTTGGCTTTTGAATCTCAGCGTGTTGGAGCACTACCATCTGAACCATGGGATTTGCGCTTAGACGCGATCGCGACCGAGCTTGCTTACTATCGTCCGGTTTGATTTAACGCAAATTAAGCTAAAGCCTAGTGAAATTACTGACATACACTACTAACTGCCTTGTTTAAGATGATGTGAATGTTCTATGCTAATTGCATTGATCCCAATTGATTTCATCAAAATGAGGTTACATTATGGCTGCTGTTGTTTCTTCCCCTGTGAGTATTGTGAATGCGACGGGTTTGCATGCGCGACCCGCAGCAAATTTAGTCAATGTCGCGAAGCAATATAAGGCTGATATTAAGTTGGTTTACAAAGGTATTGAAGCAAATGCCAAGTCAGTTGTATCGGTGATGGGCTTGGATGTCAGTAAAGGGGATCAGATTCAAATTAAAGCCGATGGCTTGGATGCGAATGAGGCGATCAAAGCAGTAACAGCAATTATTGCTTCGGGATGTGGCGAGAGCTAAAAAAATGCACTTAAAAATAGGGTGGCTGAGCCACCCTATTTGTTTATATTACTGTTCATTGAAATGTCTTAAAACTCATGTAGTTTGTTAATAAATGTAAAGAAATACAGTTTCAGGTAAACCAGCTTGTGAAAACTGATTAAACACAATGTGTGAATAATTTAGAACGATAAAAATGCAAGCCAAAATAAAATTGGGAAGCAAACAGCTTTCAACGTTTGGCAAAATTTACTAATTAAATCAGAAATAGTACGCTGTATGCCACTGGGATGCAGGCGGTAAACTAATCAACATTAAAACGCATAAGCCATTTATCAATGCAGATCATTGGATGATCTGTGTAGTCAAGAATTAAACCAACAGAGGTTGTTATGTCGACAAATCCAGCTTCGCAATTTGTATTATTAGCTCCGTTTTCGGGTGTGATGGTGCCATTAGAGACTGTGCCAGATCCCGTTTTTGCTCAAAAAATGGTGGGCGATGGAATTTCGATTGATCCAACGAGTAATGTTCTTGTTGCTCCAATGACGGGTAAAGTCACTCAGATTCATTCTGCTAAACACGCGATTAGCTTAGTTGCAAGTAATGGGCTAGAAGTACTGATTCACATCGGTCTTGATACTGTTATGCTCAAAGGACAAGGTTTTACTACAAAAGTAAAAGAAGGCGATATTGTCGACGCAGGGCAAGCTTTGATTGAATTCGATATGGATGCAGTTGGCCGTAAAGCGCTGTCATTACTGACTCAAATGGTGATTACGAATGGTGAAAAAGTCGCCAGCTATTCGCCAGCGAAAGGCTTAGTTGTCGGTGGTAAGGATGCAGCATTAACTTTAGTGATGGTCGATGGTGTCGTGCAAAATTCAACGACCGCCGATGCATCTGGTGAGGCGTATTCAGATCCAATTCGTATTCCAAATCCAACGGGTTTACATGCTCGTCCAGCCGCTGTGTTAGCTAATGCCGCTAAAACGTTTAAATCAGATGTGAAATTAGTTCGTGCCGGACAAGAGTCGAACGCCAAATCGGTCGTGGCGATTATGGGTTTGGAAGTGCAAAACGGTGATGAAATTCGTGTTCGTGCGATTGGACCAGATGCCTCTGGCGCAATCAAAACGCTCACGGCTTTGATTTTGAGTGGTTGTGGTGAAGATGTGGGTGGTGTGGCACCAAAAGTAAAACCAAAACCAATGGACACAATCAAAGTCGCGAAAGCAACGCCAAAATCAGAAGATCCAAACGTATTAACTGGTGTTTCTGCTTCCCCAGGTCTAGCCGTGGGTCAGATTTTCCAAGTGAAACAAGTTGAAATCGAAGTGGAAGAAACTGGTGAAACGCCAGAAATTGAACGTCGTCGCTTTGATAAAGCACTCAAAGACGCTCATCAGCAATTAGAAAATCTTAAATCAGAAATTAGCGACGAAAGTAAAGCCGAGATTTTTGCTGCGCACCAAGAGTTGTTGGAAGATCCTGATTTGTTAGCGATTGCGATAGCCGGGATGACGAATGGCAAAAGTGCCGGTTTTGCATGGAAAGATGCCTACAACACCTATTCAGCAAAATTAGCTGCGTTAAAAAATGAAGTCTTGGCGGGTCGTGCGAATGATATCCGCGACGTCGGTTTGCGCGTATTACGTTTGATCGCGGGCATTGAAGAAGCTGCGATGGTGGTGCCAGAAAATGCGATTTTAATCGCAGAAGATCTCACTCCATCGGATACTGCTAGCCTTGACCGTACTCGCGTCCTCGGTTTTTGTACCACAGGTGGTGGTGCAACCAGCCACGTTGCTATCTTAGCGCGCTCTTTGAATATCCCTGCAATTTGCGGTATTGATGAAGATGCCTTGGCTTTAACTAATGGCATGCCTGTCATTTTGGATGGCACACGTGGTACTTTGCGTAAAAATCCATCAGAAGCCGAAGTCACTGACATTCGTGAAAAGCAAGCAAAACAAGCCATCAAACGCGAAGCTGAATTAGCTGCGGCTTTTGAGCCTGCGGTGACCAAGGATGGCACGCACGTTGAAGTGGTTGCCAATATTGGCGGGCTTGATGACGCCGAGCAAGGTGTGAAGCTTGGCAGCGAAGGCGTAGGTTTATTACGTAGTGAATTCTTGTATCTTGAACGTACTGACGCACCAACCGAAGAAGAGCAAAGCCAGATTTACATCGATATTGCCAAAGCATTGGGCAATGATCGTACTTTTGTCGTGCGTACTTTGGACGTCGGTGGTGATAAACCATTAGCTTACTTGCCAATGCCAGCCGAAGAAAATCCATTCCTTGGTGTTCGTGGTGTTCGTTTGTGCTTGGCTGAGCCTGAACTCTTGCATACTCAAGTTCGCGCAGTACTCCGTGCCGCGCCTTATTCGAAGCTGGCTATTATGTTCCCAATGATTACTAGCCTAGAAGAAGTACGCGAAGTGAAACGTATCGTCGCGGAAGAAAAAGCGGCGTTGGGCATCACTCAAGACGTACAAGTCGGGATTATGGTTGAAGTGCCAGCGACCGCTGTGATGGCCGAGCAATTTGCCCGTGAAGTTGATTTCTTCTCGATTGGTACTAACGATTTGACGCAATACACTTTGGCAATGGATCGCGGCCATCCAAAATTAGCCAAACAAGCCGATGTGATGCATCCTGGCGTACTCAATTTGATCAATATGACAGTCAAAGGCGCACACGCTCATGGTAAATGGGTTGGTGTATGTGGGGGTATTGCCTCAGACCCAATGGCTATTCCACTGTTGCTGGGTATAGGTGTTGATGAATTGTCAGCCAGCGTACCAACGATTCCAGCGATTAAAGCTTTGGTACGTACTTTGAACAAAGCCGATTGTGAAAAACTAGCTGCTGAAGTCTTGCAATTGGGTACTGCAGCCGAAGTACGCGCCCGTTTATCTCAGTTGGTTGATTAAAAGGAATTTGAAATGGTACTAGTAATCGCAGTAATTGCTTTGGTGATTGGAATTGCAATTGGTTGGACGATGCGTGGCAATCAACAAGCGGCCATCAACCCAGTGCGAGTAGAGAAAGAAATTCAAGCTGAGGTTGTGCCAGCTGTGAAGTCTGAATTACTTAAGCCAGAGTGGTATGCCGCATTAGGTGGTAAAGCCAATGTACGTGTGGAAGAGTTCATCGCTTCGACGCGTGTGCGGGTTGAGTTGTTTAATGGCGCATTACTAAATGAAAATGCACTTAAAAATGCTGGCATTGCAGGTATCGCTAAAATTGATGGCACTACACTTCATTTGATTATGTAAATTTTTGTGTGCTTAGTAAAAAACCACCATGAATTATGGTGGTTTTTTTTTGCTATAAAATATTATGTTGTTTACATTGAACTTGGTTTTAAAATATTATCACCTTGATATAAAACAATATTTTTAAGTTAATCCGCTAAGGTATATCCCTGTAAGGTGATTGCTGCATAGGCAAACAATATTTTATGTAACAAAATAAATCATGATTTTAATAAACCGGCGATAAACTGATTGATTCATAAATTTCGCCTTTTGGAGAATAAAATGTTCAAGAATGCGTTTGCAGTCTTACAGCAAATTGGTAAAGCATTGATGCTGCCAGTGGCTGTGTTGCCCGTGGCGGGTTTATTGCTCGGGATTGGGGCGTCTAATTTTTCGTTTATTCCAAGTATTGTTTCGCAATTAATGGCAGCAGGTGGTGGCGCGATTTTTGGTCACTTGCCATTGATTTTTGCAATTGGTGTTGCTTTAGGTTTGACCGAAAATGACGGTGTGGCGGCAATCGCCGCATCGGTCGGTTTTGTGGTGTTACTGGCCACGATGGGGGTGATGGCACCGGTTATGGGTGTTGAGCCAGCGATGGTGATGGGCATGAAATCGATGGAAACCGGCGTATTTGGCGGGATTATTATCGGTGGCGTGGCAGCAACCTTATTCAATAAATATTATCGAATTGAATTGCCTCCGTATTTAGGCTTTTTTGCCGGTAAACGGTTTGTGCCGATTGTAACGGGCGTTGTGGCGATTTTTGTTGGTGTGCTGATGTCGTTTGTTTGGCCACCAGTGCAAGGCGTGATCAACACATTCTCACAATGGGCGGCGCATTCAGATCCACGTATGGCAGCAACCGTTTATGGTTTTGTTGAGCGTTTGTTGATTCCGTTCGGTTTGCATCATATTTGGAACGTACCATTTTTCTTTGAAATCGGCGCGTTTACCGATGCGACAGGTAAAGTGGTGAACGGTGATATCGCGCGTTTCTTTGCCGGTGACCCAACTGCCGGTATTTTGTCTGGTGCGTTTTTCTTCAAAATGTTTGGTTTGCCAGCGGCAGCAATTGCGATTTGGCACACTGCAAAGCCAGAAAATAAAGTGATGGTCGGCGGTATTATGATTTCCGCTGCGCTGACTTCATTCCTAACAGGGATTACTGAGCCAATTGAATTTGCCTTTATGTTCGTGGCACCTGTGCTCTATGTGATTCATGCTTTCTTGGCGGCATCAGCACAATTTATCGCCAACACCTTAAACATGCATATGGGTTTTACCTTCTCTCAAGGCGGTATTGATTTCTTAATCTTTAATGCCTTTGGTGTGTATGCGAAAAACTGGTGGTATGTATTAATTATTGGCCCAATTTACGGCGCTATTTACTACAGTGTGTTCCGCTTTGTGATTGTGAAATGGAATCTGAAAACACCAGGTCGCGAAGATATTGCCGCAGATTCGACGAAACAAGAAGCTAGCGGTCAGGGCATGGCGCATGATTTGGTGGTGGCTTTTGGTGGTGCAGAAAATATCAAGAGCTTAGATGCGTGTATTACTCGTTTGCGGATTTCTGTTGCCGATGCGGCAAAAGTGAATCAAGCCTCACTGAAAGCCCTGGGTGCAGCGGGTGTGATGCAAGTGGGCAATAATATGCAGGCAATTTTTGGTACTCGCTCAGAAAATTTGAAAACGGATATGTCTGAGTATTTAAAATCAGGCGGTATGGGCTTGGCTGCATCAGTTAGCAATAATTCTGAAGCAATACCTACTGCAAAAGCCGGTGAGATTCATAATCAAGCCTTGTTGGCGGCATTGGGTGGTCAGGCCAATATCAGCGAAGTGGCTTCAATTGCTGCAACACGAGTACGGGTTCATTTAAAAGATGTGAGTCAATTTAATGAATCTGCCGCGTTGGCAGCTGGCGTTGCCGCAGTGGCTAAACTTGATGGGAATGTGCTGCATTTAATTGTCGGTGATCCAGCCGCTGTTTTGGCCTAATTCATTGATTGCTGAAATTCATGAATCAAAGCCCATCAAATCGATGGGCTTTTTTTCGTTTAAACAAAGCTAGATTTAGCATCAACTTTGCGCCAAACTCTTTCTATGGCACGTGAAAAAAAATTAGTTTTTACCGAATTTCAAGCTGCAAAATGGCTACCAGGTGGTCATGCGCAGACTATTTACCCTGCTTTATTTATGTGGCGGCGGGCGGCGCGCTATCGCCGCGAAGCTTGGGTAACGCCAGATTTAGATAGCATCGTGGTGGACTGGACTGCTGGACGTGCTGGTACGCCATTGATTGTGTTATTTCATGGTTTGGAAGGCAGCTCGCACAGCCATTATGCTTTGTCTTTGTTTACCCAAGCCTACAAACAAGGTTGGCGCGGCGCAGTGCCGCATTTTCGGACTTGCGGAAATGTGCAAAATCGCTTGCCACGCGCTTATCACGCGGGAGATTCGGAAGAAATTAATTGGATACTGCGCCGTATGCGCAAGGGTTTCCCAGATTCACCGATTTTTGCCGTCGGCGTATCATTAGGCGGTAACGCACTATTAAAATGGTTAGGCGAACAAGGTGCAGCGGCGAATATGGTGATTGATGCGGCCGCGGCGATTTCCGCGCCAATGGATTTAACGGCGAGCGGCAATCAATTAGACCAAGGGATTAATCGGCATATCTATACGCGTAACTTTTTAAGTACGCTGCGCTATAAAACGCAGCTCAAGCTCAAACTCAATGAAAATCCATATATAGATTGGCAACAAGTGAAGCAAGTGAAGACAATGCGTGAGTTTGATCATCTGGTCACTGCGCCACTACATGGGTTTCACAGCGTTGATCATTATTGGCGCAGTGCCAGTAGCAAACAAGTCTTGAGCCAGATTACCTTGCCGACCTTAATTATTAACGCTTTAAATGATCCATTTATACCCGCGGCGAGCTTGCCCCATCAACATGATATGCCCAGTTGCGTAAAATTGCTGCAACCTGCTGAGGGTGGTCATGTGGGCTTTGTCAGCGGCACTCCACCCGGAAAATTAACTTGGTTACCTGATAATATTCTGCGGTTTTTTCAATACCACCTTCCATTGCCACGATGACTATGATTTCAGTGCCCGCTAGTTTGTTTAAGGCCTACGATATTCGGGGCAAAATTGATTTACTGACTCCAGAATTTGCCTATTGGGTCGGTCGCGCCTGTGGCGCAGAGGCGATAGCGCGTGATCAAGCCGTCGTTGCCTTGGGCTTTGATGGTCGTTTATCTAGTCCAGCAATAGCTGCAGCGCTTAGTCGTGGTTTATGCGAGGCAGGGGTTCAGGTTTTCGACCTTGGCCTATCCTGCACCCCGCTGCTTTATTATGCGGCACTCAAAAAGGCGAGCGGTTCTGGCATGATGATTACTGGCAGCCACAATCCGCCTGATTACAACGGTATTAAAATTATGCTGGGTGGGCAAACGATTGCTGGTGAGACTTTACAAGCGCTGCGTCAACGAATCGAACAAGGGCAATTACCGATACAAACTGGTGGTGTCGTGCAGCGATTTGATGTGATGCAGGAATATGTCGCAGTACTGAAACAGCAATTACCTTTGAAACGGCCATTAAAAATAGTCCTCGACTGTGGCAATGGTTCGCCCGGCGCGTTGGCGCCCACCTTGTATCGGGAATTAGGTTGCGAGGTGATTGAGTTGTATTGTGAAGTCGACGGTTTATTCCCAAATCATCATCCCGATCCGCAAGTCGCCGAAAATCTTCTCGAGTTGCAGACGACTGTTTTGGCGCAACACGCTGATGTGGGTCTGGCCTTTGACGGTGATGGCGATCGACTCGGTGTCGTGACGCGCAGCGGGCAAATTATTCCGGGCGATCGTTTATTAATGCTGTTTGCAACTGCCGAATTGTCGCAGCAATCGGGGCATGTTTTATACGATGTAAAATCAAGCCGCGCTGTGAGCCAATGGGTGTCAACGTTAGGAGGTACCTCGGAGGCAATTCCAACGGGGCATTCGCATATGAAACGCCGCTTGCGCGAAACTGGCGCGCTAATCGCTGGTGAATTATCGGGTCATTTTGCCTTTGCGAACTGGGGCGTTGATGATGCTTTATATGCCGGCGCTAAACTGTTGCAACAAGTTGCGGCGGGTGTTGATCTCGACATCGAGCTAAAGCATTTTCCGATCAGTTATTCCTCGCCCGAATTACAAATTCCGCTCACCGAATCAGGCCATGGCTTAGTTGCACAGATTGCAGCGCATGCGCAGTTTCCTAGTTCCCAACAAATCAGTGCGATCGATGGTTTACGCATTGAATATACCGACGGATTTGGTTTAATCCGCGCTTCGAACACCACACCCGTTTTAACATTAAGAATAGAAGCCGATACCATTCCCGCTATGCAGCGTATTCAGCAGGAAATTGCGACTGCGATTGCTCCTTTACCCTTTCCACATATTGATGAGAAATGATGAAACTTCCTCCGCAACATTTGATTGCCGCCAATGTCGCAGTTGCCTTAAATGAAGACATTGGTGATTGCGACTGGACAGCCCAGTTAATCCCAGCATCACAAACAGCTAAAGCCAAAATTGTACTGCGTGAAAATGCCGTCATTTGTGGTCAAGCGTGGTTTAACGAAGTGTTTCGGCAAATTGACGCTAGCGTGGTGGTTAACTGGAAAGTGCAAGAAGGGCAGTATGTCATTAAAGACAACGTAATTTGTGAGCTAGAAGGCAATACCCAGGCGTTGCTAACCGCAGAGAGATCGGCACTTAACTTTTTGCAAACTTTGTCGGCAGTGGCGACGGTCACGCGGCAATATGCAGAAGTGGTCGCGGGTACTTCCGCTGTTGTCCACGACACGCGTAAAACCATCCCCGGATTACGTCGCGCACAAAAATACGCGGTCACGGTCGGTGGTGGTGCCAATCAGCGCATTGGTTTATACGACGGTATATTAATTAAAGAAAATCACATCTTGGCTGCCGGTAGTATTGCTAATGCTTTAGCGACTGCCCGTGAAATTGCACCGTCGAATGTTACGGTTCAAGTCGAAGTCGAAAATCTGCACGAGCTTGAACAAGCCCTCGCTGCAGGCGCGACATCGATACTATTAGATAATATGAGTCTGACTGAAATGAAGCACGCAGTTGAATGTGCAGAAGGCAAAGCAATCTTAGAAGCGTCAGGCGGGGTAGATTTAACGACCTTACGCGCGATTGCTGAAACCGGAGTGCAACGCATCTCAATCGGCAAACTCACAAAAGATGTAGTCGCAATCGACTTATCGATGCGATTAATTTAAATTAGGCAGCAGCGAAGATCTAATTGTCTCTAAGGGCGCGGCAGCGCCCTTCTGTATTTGTAGTTTTACTTCAGTTTCTCGTCGATTTGCTTCCTATTTAAATCAACAACTTATCACCTTGTTTGGATTTTCTTCGTCGTTAGGTGTTGACGTA
>NZ_WOFE01000011.1 GCF_016881405.1 Deefgea chitinilytica | reverse complement strand
GGCGTGGGTATTGCTTGCTAAGCATTGATTGAAAAGGCTTTTGAAGCAATACTAGTGCACGGTGATATTTCCTTGGTGCTTTACTGATGGATTGAGTTAGTATTTAAACTCTTCAGCTTAGTGATGATATGAATTGAATTGGGTGTAAAGAAATGCAAACTGAATTGTCGCTCTACCCGATGCCTGATTTTGAAAAGAAAATCTGTGATCCTGCGCAGTTAATACAGCGAATAAGCGATTTGCCACGTCCGCTTGTTTTTACCAATGGTTGTTTTGATATTTTGCATCGTGGACATGTAACCTATTTGGCGCAGGCGCGCGCTCAGGGGGCTGCTTTGGTGGTGGCTTTGAATACTGATGGCTCGGTGAGACGGCTTGGCAAAGGCGATGATCGCCCGGTGAATTCATTATTAAATCGTGCAGCAGTTATGGCGAGTTTAGCTTCGGTTGATATGGTGACTTGGTTTGATGCAGATACGCCATTTGAATTAATTGAATTAATAAAACCTGAGATATTAGTGAAAGGCGGCGATTGGTCGGTTGAGGCGATTGTTGGTAGTAAAGAAACAATGGCTCGTGGTGGCGTTGTACATTCAATTCCATTCTTGTTTGATACATCAACGACTAAAACTTTAAATAAAATTCGGGGTAAATAATTGTTATGGTTATTGAACAACATAATTTATTGGCGAAACTGATTCAGGATATTAATGAGTATGGTGTTTTTCACCCGCAATTTTTAATCCAGGGTGCTTTATTGTTGATTTGTTGGAGTGGCGCGTATTGGTTTTCGCGCTCTTTATTAAAGCAATATCATGGGCAAACGGTGAAATGGAAAGTCGGCGAGGATGGCATTCGGCGTGTCTTATTTCCTGTGCTTGCCTTGATTTTGGTGAGTTTTGCCAACCTGGTATTGCATTTAATAGAAGGTAGAACCAATTCATTATTGCGCGTTGCTAACTTATTAATGCTGGCAATGGTCAATATTCGTATTTTGGTTTATCTGCTGCGGCTTGCATTTGATGGCTCAGATTGGGTTAAACAAAGCGAGAAGTATATTGCAGGTAGTATTTGGGTTGCTTATGTATTGTATGTTGTAGGTATCTTGCCTGAGGTTATGGAGGTCTTAGACTCTTTAAGCTTTAATGCTGGGCCGATTCATATTTCGGTATTAACGGTCATTCAGGGCTTATTGTCAGTTGGGGTCACGCTGTTATTGGCTATGTGGGTGGGGCGTTTGCTTGAACAGCGCTTAATGTCTGCTAGTTTGATGGATATGAATGTACGTGTCGTGCTTGTTAAAGTGATGCGTTCATTGCTAATTGTATTGGCGGTACTTGCTTCTTTGGCGATGGTTGGAATCGATCTAACTGTGTTGTCGGTTTTCGGTGGCGCTTTAGGTGTTGGTCTCGGTTTTGGTTTGCAAAAAATTGCTTCGAATTATGTTTCAGGCTTTATTATTTTGCTCGATCGCTCGGTGAAACTAGGCGATGTGATTGCGGTTGATAATCGGCAAGGGGTGATTAGCAAATTAACTTCACGATATGTTGTGCTTAAAGCCCCAGATGGTACTGAGTCATTGGTGCCGAATGAAACATTAATCACTTCAACGGTAGTCAATAACTCTTACTATGAGCGTTCAATTTGGATTGGATTGCCTGTTCAAATTGCGTACAGCTCAGATCTTGAAATGGTGATGAAATTATTGCCTACGGTGACTTTAGGTAATGAGCGTATTTTGCAAGATCCTGCGCCGGGGGTCATGATTTTGGCTTTTGCGGATAATGGGATTAATTTGACTTTAGGCTTCTGGTTGAAAGACCCAGAAAATGGTCAAGGTGGATTACGGTCTGATTTATATTTAAAAATTTGGCAATTATTTAAACAGCATGGGATCGAAATTCCATACCCTCGACGGGATATTACGATCTTACCCAGCCCTGCAGCGCAGCACTCTGTCAGTTAAGTCGCTCAAAGGTATGGAATCTGAGTAAAATCTGCTTTTATAGTGCGCTGTAGGTAATGTACGAAGGATGAATGGTATGGAATGGTTAAATGGCCTGATAGATCTGCCATGGTGGGGTTATGTACTGGTGATGCTGCTGCTGACGCATATGACGATTGCGTCAGTGACTATTTTCTTGCATCGCCATCAGGCGCATCGGGCTTTGGATTTACATCCGGTTGTAAGTCATTTTTTCCGCTTCTGGCTGTGGCTGACCACGGCGCAGGTGACTAAAGAATGGGCCGCAATTCATCGTAAGCACCATGCTAAGTGTGAAACAGCAGAAGACCCGCATAGCCCGCAAATTTTCGGTATTAAGAAAGTTTTCTGGGAGGGCTGGGAGCTCTATCGGACAGAAGCCGCAAGACCAGAGACGATGCAAAAATATGGGCATGGTACCCCTGATGATTGGCTAGAGCGTAAGCTGTATTCTCCACACGCAAGTTGGGGGCCTGTTTTGATGGCTGTCATTGATTTGGTTTTGTTTGGCGCCAATGGGATTTGGATTTGGGCGATGCAAATGTTGTGGATTCCAGTGACCGCCGCGGGTGTGATTAATGGGATCGGTCATTATTGGGGATATCGCAACTTTGAAACTGAGGATGCGTCGACCAATATCATGCCGTGGGGGATTTTGATTGGCGGTGAAGAACTGCACAATAATCATCACACCTTTGGTACTTCGGCAAAATTGTCTTATAAGTGGTTTGAGTTTGATATTGGCTGGTTGTACATTCGCATCTTGTCGGCATTCGGTTTGGCGAAAGTTAGAAAAGTAGCGCCTAAATTAGTAATTGCACAAACCCGCCCAGTTTTGGATGAATCATTGCTACAAGCGATTATTGCCAATCGTTATGCGATTGCAGCTAATTATGCGCGTACCTTGAAAGCCACAGTGGCGCAAGAAATTGAGCAATTGTCAGCCAGTGCATGTTTGCCAACGGTTAATTTTGATATTGCGAAGCGAATGAAGGTGTGGCTCAAGCAAGACGCCAAAGACACCTCGGCCAGTGATAAAATTCAACTTGAATTGATTCTTGCACAAAGTAAGGTGCTGGCGCAGGTTTACCAAATGCGACAAGAACTAACCCGAATTTGGGAGCGCTCAAGCTTGAATCGTCACGAGCTAGTTATCCAGTTACAAGATTGGTGCGCGCGTGCCGAAGCGAGTGGTATTCAATCCTTGCGTGAATTTTCACTACGTTTACGTGCCGTCGCTTAATTGCAATTTAAACGTTAATGTTTCAACATCAAGGCGAGCCACCGGTTCGCCTTTTTATTTGGGGAGTGTGTGATGTCTTCTATTCAGCGTTATCACGTTGGTCCACGGTTATGCGAAACCGTCGTGCACAATAATACAGTGTATTTGGCTGGGCAAATTGCAGAGGATTTGAGTAAAGATGCCCTGGGGCAGACCGTAGAAGTTTTGGCTTGTATTGACCGCTTACTGGCAGAGGTTGGTTCTGATAAAAGTAAAATTTTGCAGGTCACCATTTTTGTTGCCGATATGGCCGATTATGATGCAATGAACCTTGCTTGGAGTGAATGGGTGCCACAAGGGCATACCCCAGCTCGAGCAACTGTGCAGGCCAAATTGGCTGATCCCGCATATAAAGTTGAAATGACCGTGATCGCCGCATTGTGAGCAAGGTGCTGAGCAGCTAGGTCGTAATTTTACGAGGTATGTATGGCTTCAATTGTATTGGCGTATTTAGCAACGTGGCAACCGTGTGATCTACAGCGGATTCCGGTCGAAAAATTAACGCATCTTTGCTATGCCTTTGCCAAGGTGCAGGACGGTGAGATTGTGCCACAAGGCTCGAGTGATCCGAGCATGAGTAATGAAGCCTACTGCCAGCATCTCAGTGAACAATTGCGACAGCTTAAGCAGCGTAATCCAGATTTACAGCTATTAATTTCTGTCGGGGGCTGGAGTGCTGATGGTTTTTCTGATGCGGCTGTCAGCCCTGAATCTCGCGACAAGTTAGCTAGATCAGCTATCGAATTTATTCAAAAGTATCAATTTGATGGTGTTGATTTAGATTGGGAATATCCCAGCAACGATATGGCAGGAATTAAAGCGCGGGCAGCAGACAAACAGAACTTCACTTTGCTGCTCAAAGCTTTGCGGCAACAATTAAATTCAGCTGCGCAGCGGTTGCAGCGAGCCTCTTATCTACTGACCATCGCAGCAGGTGCGGGGCAATATTATCTGGATGGCGTAGAAATTCAAAAAGTCGCCGAACAGTGCGATTTTATTAATTTGATGACTTATGACTTTTATAATGGCTGGGCCACGCGAGCCGGTCACCATGCGAATTTATACCGTGCAAGCCACGATCCCGACGCCGACAGTGCAGATCATGCCGTGCAATTGTATCTAGCCAATGGAATACGCCCCGAGCAATTGGTGTTGGGTTGTCCGTTTTATGGCCGTAGCTTGCGTGGAGTCGGTGCCACGGGCTTAGGTGCTGCTGGCCAGCCAAAGACGAATGGTACCTATAGTTATCTGGAGATTGTCACCGAGCTGTTGCCCAGTGGGCGTTACACTCGGCACTGGGATGATCAAGCTCGGGTGCCGTGGTTATTTGATGGTGATGAATTCATTAGTTATGAAGACCCAGAGTCGATCGCAGGCAAAGGGGAGTACGTCAAGCAACATGGTTTAGCTGGGGCTATGTTTTGGGAATACACCGAAGATCCGTCGCATGCTTTACTTGATGCTTTATATCTAAGCCTGCAAAACGAAATGTGATATTGCGTGTGGCTATCTAAGAGTTAATTGCCTGCAGGTATAGTAAACATATGCTAGGTATTTAATTGTAGTCATTATTATAAATGGTCTTTAGCAATATACCTAATAAGGATAGTGTCGATGCAATCAATCTCTCGTGCCATTATTGCGACTCCATTTGGCCGTTTAGGCCTCTCGGTGGCAGCAGAGCAATTAACGGCAGTTGATTTTCTGCCTGCTGATACCGCATTGCTGCGTGCAAGTCATCCATTACTTAGCGAGGCCGAGCGGCAAATTTCGGCTTATTTTAAGCATCCCAACTTTGTGTTTGACTTACCGTATCAACTGACTGGTACCGCACATCAGCTCAAGGTTTGGGAGGCGATTGCGCAAATTCCAGCGGGAAAAGTGCAGAGTTATGCCCATATTGCCACGCAGATTGAGTCGGCGCCACGGGCGATTGGTGGCGCTTGTGGACGAAATCCGCTGCCGATTATTATTCCTTGTCACCGAGTGGTGGCTGCAAAAGGCCTGGGTGGCTTTAATGCAAATCGAAACGGCCTAGATTGGCTGCCGATTAAGCGCTGGCTATTGCGGCATGAGGGCGTTGTGTATGCCGATTGAACGGGCGGCAATGAGCGCAGTCGCCGATAGCGAATTAACGCTGATTAATCAGTTTTTAGATTTGATTTGGCTCGATGATGGCTTGTCCATCAACACCATTGAAAGTTATCGGCGGGATTTAAGTATTTGGGCGCATTGGCTGCAAGCAGAAACCCGGCAGACTTTGCTAACCGCTGATCGTGATGCGGTGCAAGCGTTTATGGCGAGGCAGTCGCGTGATATGAAGGCGGCTACGTTGGCGCGGCGAATGGCCAGTTTGCGGAAATTTTATCGGCATGCCGTGCTCAATGGACAAATTACCGTTGATCCCTGTGCTGAATTAAGTTCGCCACGGCGGGTTCGGCCACTGCCTAAGGCCTTGTCAGAGGATCGGATCGAAGCCTTATTGGCAGCGCCTGATTTAGAGACGGCAGCGGGTATCAGAGATCGAGCAATGCTTGAATTGATGTATGCCACGGGTTTACGCGTGACCGAGTTGGTGACATTGTCGGTACACGAAGTGTATTTGCGCGAAAAATATGTGCGCGTTGTAAATGGTAAAGGTGGCAAACAGCGCTTAGTGCCAATTGGCGATTGGGCTGCTGATTGGTTAACTCGATATTTAAGTGAATCACGCCTGCTGTTGCTCAAGCAAGCGAGTGAGAGTTGTTTGTTTATTAATCAGCGCGGTGAACCGCTGACGCGACAAGGGTGCTGGTACATTATTAAGCAATACGCCGAATTGGCACAAATCCCTGCTCAATTACTCAGTCCGCACGTTTTGCGACATGCGTTTGCTACGCATTTACTCAACCACGGTGCGGATTTGCGCGTGGTGCAAATGCTGCTGGGCCATTCCGATATTACAACGACGCAAATATACACGCAGATTGCGGCGGCTCGATTAAAGTCTTTACATCAAACACATCATCCCCGCGGTTAAAAGTTCAGTTTTTAATATGAATCGGGTAAGCTTGGCTTGCCGTCAAATTCATGACGTTTAACTTTGGGAGATCATTAATGATAGATGCAACGCTACTGTCGAAGTATCAAGATATCGCTGTGGGCTATGTGGCTCAATTTGGCGTCACCATTTTGGCGAGTATTGCTTTTTGGGTGATTGGTCGCTGGCTCATCGGCTTAGTGGTTCGTTTTGTGCAAGCAGGCTTGACCAAACAGAAAGTCGATCCAACCGTATTGCGTTATGTCGGCTCGGCAGTCACAGTGCTGTTGAATGTGCTGCTCGTCATTGGTATTTTGGGTTATGTCGGTATTCAAACGACGACGTTTGCTGCGCTACTTGCCGCTGTCGGTTTGGCGGTCGGTATGGCGTGGTCTGGCCTCTTGGCTAATTTTGCGGGTGGTGCATTCCTCATCGTGCTACGCCCATTCAAAGTGGGTGACATGATTACTGCTGGTGGCGTAACTGGTGTCGTGCACGAAGTCGGTTTATTTGCATCGACTATCATGACGCCAGACAATATTCTGACTGTGGTTGGTAACAATAAGATTTTTACTGACAACATTATGAATTACACTGCAACGCCTTACCGCCGGGTTGATTTGAAAGCCCAATTGTCGGGTGCGGCAGACGTACATCAAGCGATCGCGCTGCTTAAAGAAAACATCGCCAAAATTCCAAATGTGGCGACTGAGCCTGCGGTTGATGTGGAAATTTTAGAATTCCAATTGGTCGGTCCGGTATTGGCTGTGCGTCCGTATTGCCATAACGATCACTACTGGCAAGTGTATTTCGATACCAATAAAGCGATTTTGGCGACCTTGTCGGCATTCCCTGCGCCAACGCCATCTCAAGTGGTGGTCGTAAAACAAAACTAAGTTTTAAGTGTTCAGTCATAAAAAAGCCCCGCGACTGCGGGGCTTTTTGTTTATCGCCGGGTATCAGGCGGTAGCCTTTTCAAGCTCTGGCAATTGCAGCAATACCTTGCCGTCTTTGTCGATATCAATTGTTACTTCACCACCGCTCACTAAGCGCCCAAATAGCAATTCATCAGCCAGCGCCTTGCGAATGGTATCTTGAATCAAACGCGCCATCGGGCGAGCACCCATTTGTGGATCGAAGCCATGCTTGGCGAGATAATCTTTCAGTGCATCAGTGAAGTGCGCTTCGACTTTTTTCTCGTGCAGTTGCGCTTCGAGTTGCATCAAGAATTTATCCACGACTTGCAGAATGATTTCGTGCGTCAATGAGGCAAACGGGATAATCGCATCGATCCGGTTGCGGAATTCAGGCGTAAACATGCGCTTGATTTCTTGCATCTCATCACCGACTTCTTTTTTGCTGGTAAAGCCAATCGACGATTTATTGAGCATTTCAGCGCCGGCGTTAGTCGTCATAATAATCACCACATTGCGAAAATCAGCTTTGCGGCCATTATTGTCAGTCAGCGTGCCGTGATCCATTACTTGCAATAACACGTTGTAAATATCTGGATGCGCTTTTTCGATTTCGTCGAGCAGCAAAATCGAGTAGGGGTGTTTGTTCACTGCTTCAGTGAGCAAGCCGCCTTGTTCATAGCCAACATAGCCCGGAGGCGCACCGATTAAACGGCTTACCGCATGGCGCTCCATGTATTCGGACATATCAAAGCGAATCAATTCAATGCCCATCGTAAACGCCAATTGCCGCGCGACTTCGGTTTTGCCGACGCCAGTTGGGCCAGAAAACAAGAATGAGCCAATCGGTTTAAGCGGGTTGCCCAAGCCGGCACGCGCCATTTTGATCGACGTGGCGAGTACTTCAATCGCTTTTTCTTGGCCAAACACGACATTGCGTAAATCGCGTTCTAGCGTTTTCAGTGTGTCTTTATCGTTGCTCGACACTGATTTCGGTGGAATCCGGGCGATTTTCGAAATAATGTCCTCGATCTCGCCTTTGCCAATGGTTTTCTTTTGTTTCGAGCGTGGCAAGATTTTTTGTGCCGCACCGGCTTCGTCAATCACATCAATCGCTTTGTCGGGCAAGTGACGGTCGTTAATGTATTTGGCCGACAGTTCTGCAGCTGTAGTTAACGCCGCTTGTGTGTATTTGACTCCGTGATGTTGCTCGAATTTTTCTTTCAAACCTTTAAGGATCTCAATGGTTTGCTCGATACTTGGCTCTGGCACATCGATTTTTTGGAAGCGGCGCGACAGGGCATTGTCTTTCTCAAAAATGCCGCGATACTCGCTATATGTGGTCGCACCGATGCATTTGAGCGTACCGTTGGACAGCGCAGGCTTGAGTAGGTTGGATGCATCGAGCGTACCGCCCGAAGCGGCACCTGCACCAACTAGCGTATGGATTTCATCAATGAAGAGAATGGCGTTGCGCTCTTCGCCCAATTGCTTGATAACGGCTTTCAGGCGCTGCTCAAAATCTCCGCGGTATTTGGTGCCAGCCAAGAGCGCACCCATGTCCAGCGTGTATACCGTCGCATCTGCTAAGATGTCAGGTACTTCGCCTTCGACGATGCTGCGTGCCAAACCTTCCGCAATCGCAGTTTTACCCACGCCAGCTTCGCCAACTAATAGGGGATTGTTTTTGCGACGGCGGCAAAGGATTTGGATTACACGCTCAAGCTCAGCATCCCGGCCAATCAATGGATCGATTTTACCGGCCAGCGCTTGCTCGTTCATATTTTGCGTATAGCTATCGAGTGCTTTACCCGCATTACTTTCGCCTTCGCCGTCTTCAGAGGGCTCAGAGCGGGGTGTAGCAGGTTGGCTGCTGGCCGATTTGCTAATGCCGTGCGCAATATAATTGACCACATCAAGCCGGGTAATACCTTGTTGATGCAAGAAATACACCGCATGGCTGTCTTTTTCACCAAAAATTGCCACGAGTACATTCGCGCCGGTGACTTCTTTTTTACCCGACGATTGAACATGCAGGATCGCACGTTGGATGACGCGCTGAAATCCTATAGTCGGCTGCGTTTCAACTTCGGCGGTGCCGGAAACGACAGGGGTGTGCTCGGTGACAAAGTCGCTGAGTTGGCGGCGTAATTCGTCTAAATTTGCCCCGCAAGCCTTAATCACTTCGATTGCTGAGGGGTTGTCGAGTAGCGCCAGCAGCAGGTGTTCCACGGTAATATACTCGTGGCGTTTTTGCCGTGCGTCCATGAAAGCCATATGTAGGCTGACTTCGAGTTCTTGGGCGATCATTGGTTCACCTCCATAATACATTGCAACGGATGCTGGTGCGCCCGAGCGTACTGCGTAACTTCGGCCACTTTGGTGGCTGCGATATCTTTGGGATAAATCCCGCAAATGCCGCGACCTTCGGTGTGGACTTTTAACATAACTTGGTTGGCCTGTTCACCGGCCATCCCGAAATAGTGCTGCAACACGTCAACGACAAAGTCCATCGGGGTGTAGTCGTCATTCAGAAGGACGACTTGCCACATGGGCGGCGGGGTTGTGCGTACTGCTGAATCTTTTAACTGCGTGTCATTTTGATGCTGGATCGCCATTGGTTTTGTCTTTTCCTCACTTAACTTTATATTTGGCGCTCACAGTGAATTTTTCAAGCGTGAATGCAATACCACAGTGTGCCGTGTATCTTTTATTTTCGCTTGACCGAAACAGTCAAAATGGCGTAAAAAGTTATACATGTTTGTTGTGGACCTATCTATGGCAAACCGGTTTACCGATTTTCTATTCTAGTTTGATCGGCAATTTATTTATATTTTTGTTTTCAGGATGTCCTCGACATGGCATTAGGTACTGTTAAGTGGTTCAATGATTCTAAAGGCTTTGGCTTTATTACTCCAGATGCAGGCGGCGAAGATCTTTTCGCTCACTTCTCTGCGATCAACATGCCAGGCTTTAAAACTTTGAAAGAAGGCCAACGCGTTTCTTTCGACGTTACTCAAGGTCAAAAAGGTCAGCAAGCTGCGAATATCCAAGCTGCTTAATTTTTACTTTAAGTAAAAAGTCCTAACCCGCTTCGGCGGGTTTTTTATTGCCTGCTTTCTCTTGTTATCGACTATTTTCAGCTGAAAATGAAAAAACCCCGTTAATAAACGGGGTTTTTTATCATGTAGCTGATTGACGTGATTAATCGAAAGATCAGCGGCGAATCAGTGCAAAAGTTTTTTGGCAAGGCGTCGATGCCAAAGACAGTACATCAAGTACGGCGAGGCAAGACAACGCAGCGAAAAGACTTTTGCTTTTTGCTTTACATGCGTTCGATCATTGCTTTACCGAATGCAGAGCAAGACACTTCTTGCGCGTCGTCCATCAGACGGGCGAAGTCGTAAGTCACGATCTTGTCTTGGATCGCTTTGCCCATAGCTTCGATGATCTTGTCAGCTGCTTCAGTCCAGCCCATGTGGCGCAACATCATTTCAGCAGACAGAATCAGTGAACCTGGGTTTACTTTGTCTTGGCCTGCGTATTTCGGTGCAGTACCGTGTGTCGCTTCAAAGCACGCTACGTTGTCAGACAAGTTCGCGCCTGGAGCGATACCGATACCACCCACTTCTGCCGCCAGAGCGTCAGAAATGTAGTCGCCGTTCAGGTTCAGGGTAGCGATCACGTCGTAGTCAGCTGGACGCAACAAGATTTGTTGCAAGAACGCGTCAGCGATCACGTCTTTGATTACGATGCCGTTTGGCAATTGCAACCATGGGCCGCCGTCGATCTCAACGCCGCCGAATTCGTTTTTAGCGAGTTCGTAGCCCCAAGTGCGGAACATACCTTCGGTGAACTTCATGATGTTACCTTTGTGAACCAAGGTAACGCTTTTACGGTTGTTGTCGATTGCGTATTGAATCGCTTTGCGTACCAGACGCTCAGTACCTTCTTTCGATACTGGCTTGATACCGATGCTTGAGCTCTCTGGGAAGCGGATCTTGTTCACGCCCATTTCTTTTTGCAAGAACTCGATCACTTTTTTCGCGCCTTCAGAATGGGCGTCCCATTCGATACCGGCGTAGATGTCTTCAGTGTTTTCACGGAAGATCACCATGTCTACGAGGTCTGGGCGTTTAACTGGTGAAGGAACACCGTCGAAGTAACGCACAGGGCGCAAGCAAACATACAGATCCAGGTTTTGACGCAAAGCCACGTTCAATGAACGGATACCGCCGCCAACTGGTGTAGCCAATGGGCCTTTGATCGATACCACGTATTCTTTCAGTGCATCGAGGGTTTCTTGTGGCAGGTAAGAGCCATCCGCGTACAATTTAGACGCTTTCTCGCCGCAGTAGATTTCCATCCAGTGGATTTTACGGTCATCGCCGTAGCATTTTTTAACCGCTGCATCGACCACGTCGATCATCACCGGGGTGATATCCACACCAATACCATCACCCTCGATAAACGGGATGATTGGGTTGTTTGGCGTTGCTAGGTTAGGAACGATCTTTTCGCCCCCTTGTGGGACTTTGATTAGACTCATCGGGCACACCTGTGAAATCAGTGGTTAAAAACTTTCACCGCAATTGATTAATAATTTTTGTCGCAGCGAAAAAACGCACTATTATCACAGGTTTGCAGCCATTCTGCCAAGATTTACTGAACAAACTGTTGCCATGCCTAAATTGATTTTATTGAATAAGCCTTATGGCGTGATTTGCCAGTTTTCCCCCAGCCCACCGCACCAGTGTTTGGCCGATTATGTGCCGATCAAAGATGTTTACCCCGCGGGGCGGCTTGATACCGATTCTGAAGGCCTATTACTGCTGACCGACAACGGCCCTTTGCAGCACAAAATTACCGATCCCAAGCACAAACTCGTCAAAACCTACTGGGTGCAGGTGGAAGGTATTCCGGATGACGCTGCGCTGCAAGCATTGCGCGCGGGGGGCTTGGATTTGGGCGATTTCAAAACCTTGCCAGCTGAGGCGCGCCTCATTGAGCAGCCCGAAATAGTCTGGCCGCGCTTGCCGCCGATACGCGAGCGCGCTGCGATACCAACGAGCTGGTTAGAAATTAAAATTTCCGAGGGAAAAAACCGCCAAGTGCGTCGGATGACGGCAAAGGTTGGGTATCCGACGCTACGCCTTATTCGCTATGCGATAGGTGGCTATACGATTGATGGTATTGAGTTGGGGCAGATGCGGACCATCACCGTTGCGCCAGTGCATGTACCGAACCCCAATCCGAAACCCGCTGGCAGACCGAAACAACGCGGCCGCCGTGGGCCGAATAAAGTACGTTAAAAGCAGAACCTATTTTGTCCACGAAATACACGAAAAGACACGAAAAAACTAAGACTACGGCCAATGCCATTGAGCTTAAGGATGAATGCATTTGGCTTGGCCTTGGTTCGTGTTTTTCGTGGATCCCGATTTTGATGTTGTTTTGAGATTTTACTCATGGCTAAACCCATCGCCCCGATTCCGCATAAAGGCGGCATTGCGCCGAGTTTTGTCGGCCTGCCGCAAGGCGATTGGCCACTGATTTTGGATTTTTTAATTCATCGTTTTCCGCATGTCGCGGCTGATGATATTTGCGGTCGCTTGCTGCGTGGCGAAGTGGTCGATGAAGTCGGCAATCCTTATCGCGTGGATTCACCCTACCGCGCCGGCACCGTGCTCTGGTACTACCGCCCGCAGCCCGAGCCGCTGACTGTGCCGTTTGCCGAGCATATTTTGTAT
Source organism: Deefgea chitinilytica (assembly GCF_016881405.1). Taxonomy (GTDB): domain Bacteria; phylum Pseudomonadota; class Gammaproteobacteria; order Burkholderiales; family Chitinibacteraceae; genus Deefgea; species Deefgea chitinilytica. The sequence goes on along the minus strand of NZ_WOFE01000011.1, from coordinate 85,723 downwards.
CAAGACGAGGTGTTGCTCGTCGTCGATAAACCGCATTTCTTGCCGGTCGCGCCCGTGGGGCGTTATGCGCTGGAAAATCTGCAAACTCGTTTGCGCTTGCGTTTGAATAATCCAGAAATCACACCGCTGCATCGCCTCGATAAAGAAACCGCAGGCGTGATTTTGTTCTGCCAGAAAGCGGAGCACCGCCACGCTTATCACGGCCTGTTTGAATCACGGCAGATTCAGAAGACCTATGAGGCGATTGCAGGTTTTCGCGCTGAATTGTCGTTTCCTTGCGTGCATCGCAGCCGTATCGAATATCGCGACGATGCGTTTACGGTGCAAGAAGTCGCCGGCGAAGCCAATAGCGAAACGGCAATAGAGCTATTAGAGCGCCGTGGCGACTACGCCCATTACCGCCTCGCCCCGCACACCGGCCGCAAGCATCAATTGCGGGTGCATTTGGCGGGGCTGGGCATTCCGATTGTCAATGACGCGTGGTATCCCGAGCTGATGCCCGACAAAGGCAACGATTTTTCGTCGCCGCTGCAATTGCTCGCGCGAGCGATTGAGTTTGTTGATCCGGTGACAGGGGAGGCGAGGCGGTTTGAGAGTCAGCGGGAGTTGGCGTGGCCAACTTAGTGGGCGTTGTACTAAGCGTACTGCACCTCTGTTCTTTTAACTTGGGTCGCGCTAATGCCGCGCGGCACTTACTTTTCTTGCTTCGCCAAGAAAAGTAAGCAAAAGAAGGCGACCCTAGTATCTGCGCGGGCTACGCCCGTTCTGGCCAGAGGCCATGGGCTGCGCTAAGGCAACAAGTTGCCAAGCTGCGCCACACCTCGCTGCGGACAGCGGTTGTGGTCAAAACTCGGCCTACGGCCTCAAACATTGACCCCAAAAACCCCGCCCCGCTTGTTCCTCGCTCGGCTTGACACAAGGGATCTCGCGCATCTCAACGAGATTGGGATTTAAGTCGATGTATTGCCCGCTAGGCATTGTAAATAAAGCTCTACAATTAAATACATCAATGCCGTAGGGCGGGTTAGCCAAAGGCGTAACCCGCGAATTTGATTCCGGTATTACGAATGATAATCCTACACGGCTTTTTTGCACCGTACGCGGTGACAACTGAAGGAAAAGTTCAATCTCTAGATGGCCGGATCAATAGTTATCATAAGCAATTAAGTAGGAAAAAATTTAGAGCTTTATCAGGATTATTTTTGAAAGAAAAAAGTTCTCAACTAGGTGATGAACGGTAGTGTATATCATAAAATCCTGTTTGTTATTAAATGCTTAGCAACATAGAATGCGTCCTGAGCTTCAGGCCAATTGAAATCAAAATATGGCTACAGCAAACCAACACAATAACCGATGCATGGAGACAAAACATGATTAAAACCCTCGTTACTTCTTTGCTACTTGCAGCCAGTTTCTCTGCTTCTGCTGCCGCCAATAACTATGAAGACAGCACTTTAAATAATACTTTTGATTCCGCAGTTAATTTGAATCCTTTCTTTGGAAAGGGCTTCAGCGCTGATATTGGGGATTCCGCGGGGAACAATACGTCAGGTTCAGCGCCATGGGTATCAGTGAACGGTCGCGGGAATGGTGCAATTGACTACTTTAAATTCACTACGAATGCAGCGGGTCGTGTGATTGTGGATATAGACTACGCGACGTATCCAAATCCAAATGGGTTTGATAGTTTTTTAACTTTATACAATAGCTCTTTTGTAAAATTGGCTAGCAATGATGATCATTATGCTGCTGCAGGGGCGGGTGGTACATACGACTACGGCTACTCCAACTACCACAGCTTGGACAGCTTTTTGCAGTTAGAAGATCTAGCCGCTGGAACTTACTATGTGGGTGTTAGTCAATGTTGTTCGAATATTACTCCAATTCCAATTCAAAATGGCATTAAGTACACCATGCAATTACAAGCTCAGGTTGCACCAGTGCCAGAACCAGAAACCTATGCTTTGATGGGTATGGGTTTGGTCGGTTTGTTGGCCGCCCGTCGTAGTAAAGCACAAAAAGCCTAAGCGCTGATTCAGCCAATAAAATAACCCACTGCATGCAGTTCGTAGGCTGGGCTGAGTCGAATGAAGCCCAACGTTTACCGCGATTGTTGGGCTTCGCAAGCTCAGCACCAACCTACAAAACCTAAACAATTAATTTCTGTGTAATCACGATACTCATCACATCTAATGTTTTATGTATTTGCTTGTAGTCATTAATGATCAATGCTTAGCTGGCAATACATCGAAATAATTTCGCGCTCGTTGAGCTGGGGTTTTAAAACCCCTTGATATCAAGCCGACGAAGTCGGTGCAGATATAGGGTAGCCTTTAGCTTCGCAGAAACTGCGCCTTCGGCTTGTTTTCTTTTGCCCACTTTTTGCTCCGCAGAAACTTCGCTTTATTTGGCGAAGCAAAGAAAGTAAGTGCCGCGCGGCATCAGCGCGATTTTCGTTGAAATATCAAATACCTCAAAACCCCGAACCCGGCTGCTTCAAGAACTCGATTTCCTCTGGCGTCGAAACTCGACCTAAGATCGCATTGCGGTGCGGATAGCGGCCGAATTGTTCGATGATGGCTTTGTGTTTGAACTCAAAGTCCAAATTATTCTGCAAGCCATTGTCGGTATAGAGCTGTACTGCTATTTCATGAATTTGCAACGATTCGCTGTGCATGAAGGGCAAATACAAAAAGCTGCGCTCAATCGGCGTGAGCAAATCGGCGGCGCCGGCGGCAATCGCTTCTTGCGCCAAGGCTAATGCCAGCGCGTCTTGGGCGAAGGCTTGTGGCGTATCGCGGAACATATTGCGGGAAAACTGATCGAGCACGATGATTTCGGCCAGTCGCCCATGTGCGGTATCGCGCCATTCGTACAGCTCACATTGCACGGCGCGGGCGTGTAGGGCGGCAAAGCGGTCGCGGATTTGCTGATCAAACTGCGGGTCTTTCGCCCACCACTGCGCGGGGCTGATTTCTTCAAACCAAAAATTCAAGACATCATTAAACATGGGCGTGTCCTTGCGTGAATTAAAAATGCGCTTTGATTTGCAGCGCGACAAAGCCTTCGACTTGAAATGATTTCACCGTGGGCACAATAAACAGATTCATGCCGAAATGGTAGGGCGTTTCGAGCGAGGCAAATAGTCCGCCGGCAGGTACGACTGGGTAGCCTTTTTCGGTGTTTTGATAGCCGGTCAGCAGGCCACCCGCCGCGCCGAGCGAGAGATTGCCTGACTCGCTAAAATGCCATTGCAGCGGCGTCCAGCCCAGCTGTGCGTAGACCGAGGTTTGCCGAATCGAGTTGCGATACGCACCGAGCATCCAGTGCCACAGCCCGTTGCTGCGCTCGATGCCAAAGCCGGGGTTGTTTTCATTCAAGTTATCGTCAATCACCGCTTGCCGATCAAAATGGTGGGTAAGGACTGGCGTGACGAACCAAGTTTTCCACGGCTGCGCGGTGTTCATGCTACGTAAAAATTCGGGCGTGTTTTCACCAAATGCGTGATTGGGGGCAACGCTAGTTTCGGCGTGCGCCGCGCTGCACATGATCATTAGGCTGATGGGTATTGCTTTATAGAAATTACCTAATAAAGTCTTCATTCATATACCCTAGTCATGCCCAAACGCGCGTTCGCGTAGGCGTTTGAGTTCATCACGCAATTGCGCGGCTTTTTCAAATTCGAGGTTTTGCGCGGCGTTGAGCATTTCTTTTTCAAGGCGCTTGAGTTCTTTCGCCAATTGTTTCGGGTCCATCTCGGCGACGATTTTGTGCTTTTTCTCTTCGAGGCGCGCCGCGACGGCTTCTTCGGCGTTGTAAACGCCGTCGATAATATCCTTGATTCGTTTCACTACGCCGCGTGGCGTGATGCCGTGTTCTAAATTAAACGCGATTTGTTTTTCGCGGCGGCGCTGCGTTTCGCCGATGGCTTTTTCCATCGAATTGGTAATCCGATCGGCATACAAAATCGCCTTGCCGTTCAGATTACGCGCGGCGCGGCCTATGGTTTGAATCAAGCTGCGCTCGCTGCGCAAAAAGCCTTCTTTGTCGGCATCGAGAATTGCGACGAGCGACACTTCGGGAATATCCAAACCTTCGCGCAATAAGTTAATCCCGATCAGCACATCAAACACACCGAGCCGCAAATCGCGCAGGATTTCCACGCGCTCAACGGTATCAATATCCGAGTGCAAATAACGCACTTTGACGCCATGCTCGGATAGATATTCGGTCAGTTGCTCAGACATTTTCTTGGTTAGCGTCGTCACCAGCACGCGCTCGCCAATCGCGGTGCGCTGATTGATTTCGGACAGCAAATCGTCGACTTGCGTGGCGACAGGGCGCACTTCAATTTCAGGGTCGACCAAGCCAGTCGGGCGCACCACTTGCTCGACGACTTGGCCTTGATGCTCGGCTTCATACGCGGCGGGCGTGGCGGAGACGAAAATCGTTTGCGGCATCAGGCGCTCGAATTCTTCGAATTTCAGCGGGCGATTATCCAGCGCCGATGGCATACGGAAACCATAATCGACCAGATTTTCTTTGCGCGAACGGTCGCCCTTATACATCGCGCCAATCTGGCCAATCATCACATGGCTTTCGTCCAAAATCAGCAGGCTGTCTTTCGGTAGGTAATCGAGTAAAGTCGGCGGCGCAGAGCCTGCGGGCTTGCCAGAAAAATGCCGCGAGTAATTCTCGATGCCTTTGCAAAAGCCCATTTCGTTCAGCATTTCCAGGTCGAACTTGGTGCGCTGCTCTAACCGCTGCGCTTCAACGAGTTTTTGCTCCTTGTGATAAAACGCTAAACGGTCGCGCAGCTCAATTTTGATGGTTTCAATCGCGGCGAGTACTTTCTCGCGCGGCGTGACGTAATGGCTGGACGGGAATACGGTGTAGCGCCCCATGCGCTGTTTGACGTGGCCGGTGAGCGGATCGAACAGGCTGATGCGCTCGATTTCATCGTCGAACATCGACACGCGTACCGCCAAATCGGCGCTTTCGGCAGGGAAAATATCAATCACATCGCCGCGCACCCGAAAATGCCCACGCGCAAATTCGATCTCATTGCGGTCGTACTGCATCGTCGTCAGGCGTTTGATGATGTCGCGCTGACCGATTTTTTCGCCTTCCGATAAATGCAAAATCATTGCGTGATAATCCGACGGATCGCCTATCCCGTAAATTGCCGATACGGTGGCGACGATAATGCAGTCGGGGCGCTCGAGCATCGCCTTGGTTGCCGACAAACGCATTTGCTCGATGTGCTCGTTGATCGCGCTGTCTTTTTCGATAAACAGATCTCGGCTGGGTACATAGGCCTCGGGCTGGTAGTAATCGTAATACGAGACGAAATACTCGACGGCGTTTTCGGGGAAAAACTCGCGCATTTCCGAATACAACTGCGCGGCGAGGGTTTTATTTGGCGCCATCACAATCGCTGGCCGCCCGGTGCGCGCGATCACGTTCGCCATCGTAAAGGTCTTGCCCGAACCCGTTACGCCCAGCAGCGTTTGAAAACGCAATCCATCGTCTAGGCCTTCAATCAGTTGCGCAATCGCAGTCGGCTGATCGCCTGCGGGCGGGAAGGGCTGAAATAATTTGTACGGTGAATTGGGGTATTCAACAAACATGGGTAACCTGATTGAAAGCAAGATGCTGCATTGTGGGCGGATGTGCGCTTGGACTCAAGCCTTGCGCGGGATTGTTAGACAAATATCGCCAGTGAACGACATTGCGCGATTGTTGGTGAAAGGCTGCCGTGGAAGGTCATTAAAAACGGAGTCCACGAAAGGCACGAAAGAAAGTTAAAAACGCTGGGTTTGAAGTTTGGCTTTAAGTTAGGTTTTGCCGTGTCTGAACGGTATATTTTTGTGCCTTTTGTGTTTTTCGTGGACTAAATTTTTCGTTGTACTGCCCCTAGAAAGATACTTATTTTGTCGCAAACAGCGTCGTTTTGGAATTAATCAAACGGCTCACGGTTTCGCGTAGCTTGGTTTGGATCGCCACGCCATCGCGATAAAGAATCACAGGGTCGAGTATCGGCGTATCGCCGATGGCCAGTTGCGCGACATTGTCGGGGCTGATCGTGTAGCGGCCTAGTGCTTTGGAAATTGGCCACGGCAATTCGGGGAAGACGACATAAGCCAGTTCTGAGCAGACAATCCGTTCGTGCGTGAGTACATCAAAATTAAAGTCATATTCTTTGCCCACTTGCGCTAGCGCAGTCAGGATCGCGGTTTGTTGATAGTCGATATCCGGTGTCTGGCTTTCTCGCAGCACCAGTAGGTCATCAATATTTAAAAAATGCTCCAGACTGCTAATCGTGACGCCGCTGCGCAGCGCTTCGACAATTCGGCCTCCGCTACGGATTTTGGCTTGATACACGGGCGCAATTTCGTCCCAAATGCCCATTTCGCGTAGCTCGGCTTCGCTACCCAGCCAGACGGCAACGTGGCCGTAGTGGCCAGGAATCATTTTATCGGTCAGGCGAAACGGGGTTTTCTCTAGCAGGATATCGAGTGGCTTGAGCTGACTTTCTAGCGTTTTGATTTCGCTGGCGGGTAGGTGGGTCAGTTTGCCTTTCCGCGTTTGCACTAAGCCGACCATATTGCCAAAGCCCATACTGAGGCCGTAGCTCAGTGTGTTTTGCACGCTTTTTTGCTGTAGCTCAAGCTCGCCCACCATGTATTGCAGGGTATCAGCCACATCGATTTGATTACTCTGGTGTAGCGAGATATACCAGATGGTGCTTTGACTGAGTGCGTAGTAGTCGTTTTCCTGCTGGCTGCTATCGATGCCTTGCTCGCGGCGCGCATCCATCAGTTGATCCACCCATTGGGTAGCTTTGAGTAGTCGTTGGCGATATTCGCTGGAATGATAATTACTCGCCAATTGTCGCAATGAAGTGTGGTTGCCCACATCATACGTCAGCAGGTAGTTTAGCGATGGATTGTTGGCGTAGGGCTCAATCGCGATTTGGTAGCTGTCCATTAGTACCAAAGCGGCAGCTAAGCCGCGCTGAATGTCGAGCAAAAGCTGCTGGCCTGCTTCATCGTTCGGGTTGACCGTCAGGGTGTAGCTGACTTGCTTGGTCGCGGGATTGAATAGGTGAGCGTTGCTGGCAACGCTATCGCTGAGTTTGAGTTTGACGTTGGGCGCAAATAAGGGAGCGACTTTTTCTGCATAGGGCAAAATTTCGTTGCGCAACTGAATATAGCGCTGCGCGATCTCGCGCATTTGATTGCTTTGTGCGCGGGTGAGTTTGACCGATTTTTGCTGGTTGATTTGATGGGCTTGGGCAAATTGGTAGGCTTGGCTGCGCAGATTGACCAGCTGATTAATTTGGTTTTGAAAGTGATTCACCTCGTTAGCGCGAACACTGAGGGGAAGTAGTAAGCATAAACACAGGATCAAACGTAACATGCGGTGCCCTTTTGGCCTTCGGTGGCGTTGCTGCATCATTGCCTGCCGATAAACGGTGCAATTTAACTCGGTATTAAATTAGGATTAGTCTAGGTATATCTATATAGCCATTTATTTGTGGCACTTGTGAGGATATACGTCTTATTCTTGCTGTAATGGTTTTTTTGGTAGTTCAGTAATGATTCAGCCTGATGGGAGCATTCTAGCGCTATCAACACAGAATGCGACAGGAGATTCATCATGCGAACATGGGCGATATTGGGTTTGGTTGTGAGTTTATTCGCCAGCACGGCTCATGCGGGGCGGGGTTGGGATGATGATAGAGATCGCCATCACCAGCCGAAATGGCAGCAAAAAGATTATGCGGTGATTCGCTCGGTGCAACCGCGTTATGAACAAATTAGCCAGCCACGGCAAGAGTGCCGTTCGGAATGGGTGACCGAAACGGTGGCGCAACCGTCTAGCCCGCATTATGGCGGGGCGATTCTGGGTGGCGCGGCGGGCGGGGCGATTGGCACGCAGGTGGGTAAAGGCCGTGGTCGCGATGTGGCGATTGTGGCGGGTACTTTGCTCGGCGCGATGATTGGTGATCATGTGGCTGATCCGACGCGCAGCTCGGCGACGACGCAAACGGTGAATCGTGAAGTGCAGCGTTGCCGTGAGGTGAACGATTACCGCCAACAACTGCGCGATTATCGGGTCGATTATGAGTATCGCTCACAAATTTACAGTACCACGATGCAGCGTTATCCGGGTGAGCCGGGATCGCGCTTACCGGTGCGGGTTTTGGTAGAATTGGATGATTAGCCCTAGCTTGTGATCATTCCCACGCGCGATCGCTACGCTTGCAGGTACAATCATCCTTGATTTAAAAGGAACAAACCATGAAAGCTCTATTGAAAGTGTTGTTGTGTACGGCGTGTTTACTCGCGGGTTCCGCGTATGCTGCGGTGAGCCGTGATGATGCCGCCACTTTGGCACAAAAGAAAACCAATGGCGGTCGCGTGATGTCGGTAGAAAAATTTGTCGAAGGCGGCAATAACGTCTGGCGCGTTAAAGTATTAACCAGCAGTGGCGAAGTGCGCGCTGTATTTGTCGATGAAGCCACGGGTAAAACCTATTAAACACCATGCGATTGCTGCTGATCGAAGACGAAACTGCGCTGCGTGAATCGCTGGCGGCGCGTTTAACGGCGGAAGGTTATCGGGTCGATACCGCCGTAGATGGCGAGGACGGCTTGTTTCAAGCCTGCGAATATCCGTTCGATTTGCTGATTGTTGACTTGGGCTTGCCCAAACTGAATGGCATTCAACTCATCGAGCGCGTTCGCGCTGCTGGGCATACGATGCCGATTTTGATCTTGACTGCACGCGCCAATTGGCAAGAAAAAGTGGCTGGCCTTGAAGCTGGCGCGGATGACTATCTGACCAAACCCTTTGAATATCCCGAGTTAGCGGCACGTGTGATGGCTTTATTGCGCCGTGCCTTGAAAGCCTTACCGAATGGCCTTGATTTTGGTGTATTGCAAATTGATTTTGCGCGCCAGCAAGTGCGCAATAGCGCGGGGCTGATTGAACTCACCGCTTTTGAATATCGCCTCTTAGAACACCTGATTCACCAGCGCCCGAATGTGGTCAGCAAACTCGCGCTGGCTGATTATCTTTATCCACACGAAGCCGATCGCGATAGCAATGTGATTGAAGTTTTACTGAGTCGCCTGCGCCGCAAACTCGATCAAGACAGCGCGCAGCCGAGCATCGAAACGGTGCGTGGCCGCGGCTATCGTTTTGCTTTGGAAACGGTGTGAATCGGCTAAAAAAATTATCAATTCGCAGTCGTTTGCATCTTGGCGTCAGCGCGGTGTTGCTGGCGTTTTTTTGCGTTACTGGATTCGCGGTGCAAAATATTTACCGCCAACATTTGCAAGACAGCCATTTCACGCGCCTGCAAAGTGCGGTGTATTTGCTGATTGCGATGACGGAGTTGAATCCGCAAGGTCAATTGATTCTGCCCAAGCAATTGGCCGAGCCGCTGTTTTCAATCCCCAATTCGGGTCTGTATGCCTTTATTGATAATCCCGCGCAAACCGAGAAATGGGCTTCACCGTCGGCGGCGCAGCTGCAGCAGTTGCCAGCATTAAACCTCAGTACTGGTGTGTGGCAGCAAGATGCTTTGCGAATTGGACAGCGTGATTTTCTACAAACAGCCTATCAAGTGCGCTGGTTGGCCGGGCAAACGGCGCAAACGATCCGTTTTCGCGTGCTTGAAGATCAGCAGTATGTTCAAGCGCAATTAGCGCAATTCCAACGCGCACTTTGGGGCGGTTTGGCGGCGGCAGCAGTGTGTTTATTGCTGGCGCAAGCGCTGATTTTACGTTGGGGTTTAACGCCGCTTCGTCGTTTAGAAGTCGAACTGGCGGCGATTGAAGGTGGCGAACAAGCCGAGGTGACTGGTGAATATCCACGCGAGCTCGCGCCCTTAGCGGGGCGACTCAATCGTTTGGTCGAGCAAGAGCGCGCGCGACAGCAGCGCTATCGTGAAGCCTTGGCCGATTTGGCTCACAGCTTAAAAACGCCCTTGGCCATTTTGCGCTCTGAACAATCCGGCGACGATTACGCACAACGCGTGAATGAGCAAGTGACGCGAATGGATCATATTGTGCAGCATCAGCTCAATCGCGCCGCATTGCGTGGCTCGGTTGAATTGGCGGCGGCGATTGCGCTCAAGCCCATTGCCGAACGCGTGTTGGCGGCGATGCAGAAAGTTTATGCCGGGCGCGGCTTAACGTTCACTTTGGATTGCGCCGATGATGTGGCATGGCCACTCGATGAAGGCGATGCGTTTGAAGTGCTGGGCAATCTTCTCGATAACGCGGGGAAGTTTGCGCGGCTTCACGTGACTCTATCATTGAGTCGTGATGATGGTGGTTTGTTGATGATTGTCGCTGATGATGGCCCTGGCTTTGGTGACGAACCAGTGCGCGCTTTACAACGTGGCATTCGCTTGGATGAGCACACGGACAAACCCGGCCAAGGCATTGGCTTGGCTGTGGTTGCCGATATTGTGGATGCCTACGGCGGAACGATTCAATTAGGGCGCAGTACTTTAAATGGCGCAGAAGTACGGATTGTTTTTAGTAAAGGGGTATAGCCATCTAGATGTTTATTGATATTGCTTATATTGGTATACCCTTGTTATTTGGCAGTGTTCAGAGTTGATGTTGATATTGCTTCACGCTCGCCGAGTTGGGGTTTTAAAACCCCTCATATCAAGCCGACGAAGTCGGTGCAGATATATGGGTCGCCTTCTTTTGCTTACTTTTCGCAGCGAAAAGAAAAGTAAGTCCTCGTCGCGGATTGCGACTGTAAAACACAGTGCAGCAGGCACTTAAAACCATCAACACGTAATCTGAACAAAGCCGTTATTTTAGTGGTGCATTGCTGGCATTGCGCTACTCATCTCTGGTGCCATGAATAATGTTGGATCGAGCATCCCGAAAATCATCGCAATGTGTGCGACTACTAAGAAGATGGCAACAAAAATCGCGTGCAGCTTGAGTTTTCTTTCCTCATCCCAGCCTTTACCGATCACGCCCAAATCCAATAAAGCCATCCCACCCAAAGGCACGATACCAGATAAATAAAAGCCAACCGCGATGACATCGGCGATGCCGCGCCATTCGCCGGCTTGCGTAATCGGAATCACCGCGTTGATCATTAAATAGACAAATACACCGCTGAAATAAATCCCGCCCGTAATGCTGGCAAAGCGATTGATTTGGCGCATTGCCCCGTGATACTGGCGCGAAAAGAGGATATACAACTCAGTAATCGCGACGGTTTCGGCGAGGATGACCGGAATCGCCATAAATAAAATCAGATTCCACGGTTGATTTTCGGCCAGCAAGGCCATGTAGTGTGTCATGTTCATGTGAGTCTCCGTGGCGCAGGCTTGCTGCGCCGTCATTGAATGAAAACGTAAAAATCAGAAGGAAATTTTACGAATCAGACCGTGGCGGAGGTGAAGGAGGTGCAATGCTGACGACTTGCCATGCAAGCGAAGGCGCAGCATAGCGCTCGCTGCGGATGGCGTTCATCGTCATTGAGATGGTACTGGGTGCTGGAAGTGCACAATGGCTTAAACAATCGCTAATGCTTGTAACGCTGAGCGCGCTGGAGTCGGTTTGCTCACAGTGAGACACCGCCATCGTTACACTGGTGTTTGGTGCTGCTTTGAGTGGCGCCCCAATGCCGAACAAGAGCAGGCTCAATGCTAATAGCATTGGGCTGCAGTGTCGAATCAGGTTTTGCCAAAAGTGCATGGTGGTGTTGTTGGAAGTTAAATTGAAGCTAACGATTTATGCGAAGTGCTTACGTCAGTATATCAAGTCGCACGGTTTGTAGGGTAAAAAAAATACCCCGCCACAAAGGCGGGGTCAACAACTCTCGTAAAGTTATGCTGTATTGGCGCTTGGGTTTAAATCGCGCTTTGGCGTAATTGTTCCAGGATCGCTGGGTTTTCTAGTGTTGAGGTATCGGCAGTGATTTCCAAGCCTTTGGCAATGTCACGCAACAAGCGACGCATGATCTTACCTGAGCGTGTTTTTGGTAGATTGTCGCCAAAACGGATTTCGTCTGGCTGAGCGATCTTACCGATTTCGTGTGCTACCCATTCGCGTAGCTCTTTGGCGATCCGTTTGGCTTCTTCACCTTCTGGGCGCGCGGCTTTCAGTACCACGTAGGCAACGACTGATTCGCCTTTGATGTCGTGTGGTTTACCAACGACTGCTGCTTCGGCTACCAATGGGTTGGCTACCAGTGCAGACTCGATTTCCATCGTGCCAAGGCGGTGACCAGATACGTTCAATACGTCGTCGATACGACCCATGATCCAGATGTAGCCGTTCTCGTCGCGGTGCGCTGAGTCGCCGGCCAAATACAATTTGCCGTTGTAGTCTTCTGGGAAGTAAGTTTTCTTAAAGCGCTCGGAGTCGCCCCAGATATTACGCACCATCGATGGCCAAGGTTTGCTCACAACAAGGAAGCCGCCTTTACCTAAATCAACTTGCGCGCCAGATTCATCAACGATGTCGGCCATAATGCCTGGAATCGGCAAGGTGCAAGAGCCTGGTTTGGTCGCCACAGCACCTGGCAATGGGGCGATCATATTGCAGCCGGTTTCAGTTTGCCACCAAGTATCGACGATAGGGCAACGAGAACCGCCCACTACTTCGTAGTACCACATCCATGCTTCTGGATTGATCGGCTCGCCCACTGTGCCCAATAGGCGCAATGAAGACAGATCGTATTTCTTTGGCAGATCGCCACCGAGTTTGATCAATGAGCGGATCGCAGTCGGTGCGGTGTAGAACGTGGTTACTTCGTGTTTTTCGATCATTTGCCAGAAGCGTGAAGCATCTGGGTAGGTCGGAACACCTTCAAATACCACTTGGGTCGCGCCGATGCCCAGTGGGCCGTAGGCGATGTAAGAGTGGCCAGTAATCCAACCTACGTCGGCCGTGCACCAGTACACGTCGGTTTCTTTGTAATCGAACACCCATTTCATTGTCACTTGCGTACCGAGCAGGTAGCCTGCTGAAGAGTGTTGAATGCCTTTTGGTTTGCCCGTTGAGCCTGAGGTGTACAGAATGAACAATGGGTGCTCAGCTTCAACCCATTCTGGCTCGCAGGTGTCGGCTTGGTCTTTGACCAGTTTATGCCACCAGATATTGCGTTCTTCATTCCAGTGTTCTGGTTTGGTACTAGTGCGTTGGAACACGATAACTTTTGATACTGATTCGCAACCACCCAAGCCCAACGCTTCGTCAGTAATCGATTTTAGTGGGGTGGCTTTGCCGCCGCGGACGGTTTCGTTGGCTGTGATGACCACTTTAGCTTGCGCATCTTGGATACGATCGCGCAATGCGCCAGCTGAAAAGCCACCGAATACCACAGAGTGGATCGCACCAATCCGTGCACAAGCTTGCATTGCCACAACAGCTTCGATGGTGTGTGGCATGTAGATCACAACGCGGTCGCCTTTGGTCACGCCGAGTGATTTTAAGCCATTAGCAAATTGGCAAACGCGGTGATACAGCTCGCGGTAAGTTACACGCGTTACTGAGCCATCGTCCGCTTCAAAAATAATCGCGACTTTATTGGCTTTCGTTTCGAGGTGGCGGTCGATACAATTGTAAGAAACATTGATCAAACCATCTTCAAACCATTTGAAAAATGGTGCATTGTCTTGATTCAAGACTTGAGTAAATGGTTTTTTCCAGCTCAGCATACTGCGGGCTAGGTCAGCCCAGAATCCTTCGTAATCGGCAGTGGCTTTATCGCAAAGTGCGTTATAACCGTCCATGCCGGATACGGTTGCATTAGTACGAAACTCGTCTGATGGTGGGAATAGGCGAGTTTCTTTTAAAACTGAATCGATACCACTCATGTGTGAGCCCCTTCGTAGAGAAACTGAGTTGAAAATAATCTAAGCCGAGCGTATTGGATTACGAGCTTGAAAGCTAATTGTCTTTTTTGATGTCATAAATCAGTGAGGCTGATGTAGTGAAAAAGACGTTGAATTGATTAGGGTTTGTTGGGAAAGCAGCAGAAAGCAGCTATGCTCAATGAGCATGTAACACCGATTTGGCACAAGGAGTGCAATGCGTCTTGACGTGGTACCTGCGCTATTACGCGCGCAATCGAATTTTCTCGCTGAGGTCATTGAGCCCAGCGGGTTTGCTGCTGTCTTGCAAGATTTGCTGGCATTGACGGGCAGCGTGTGTGGCGCTCTAGGGGAATGGAGTGCAAATCATCACAGTGTGCAACTGTTTTCCTTACAGACTGCTAGCGGTTATTCAAGTCCCCATTGTTTGTGGCCGATGCGGCCCGAATATCGTGCGGCACTTGCGAAAGGTCGCGCGGTCGTAGTGTCTGCCGAGCAAGTTGACGACACGTTTTCTGAGCTATTTGCGGTAACGCAGCCGCTGCTTTATCGCTTGATTTTACCCTTGCAACATCAAGGAAAAACGGTGGGTATTGCGATCTTAGCTAATTCAGATAATGCCTACAGCGCAATACTGCTTAAGCAATTACAGGCTTTCCTCGCGACACTAGCGCAGTTGATCCTGTTTCAAAGACAAGCCATTCAACGCCAGCAAGCGCAAGAAAAGCATCAGCGCCAACAAGCTTCGTTACGGGCCTTGAGCCAGATTACTGCGCTGCGGCAACGTAACGATCATGAGTTAATTGCCAATGCTTTGTATTTGGCTTGTAGCTATTTTGGCGTGCCAGTTGGCACTGTGAGCCATATTCAGCAAAACGATTATCTGATCGAGGTGCAGTATTCAGCCAACGGTGCATTGCATGAGGGCGTGCAATATGACTTAACAGAGACCTATTGCAGTCTGACCTATCAAGCCGACGATGTCGTCGCGATTTCAATGATGGGTTTGTCGCCTTGGGCCAATCACCCTTGTTATGCCAAGTTTGGTTTAGAAACATATATTGGGACTCCTATTTGGGTTGCAGGGCAACGCTACGGCACGCTGCATTTTGCTGCTCCGGAAGTGCAAGCGCGGCCGTTTGATGAGGTGGATTACGAATTTTTGCGTCTGATGGCGCGTTGGGTCGGGGGAACCATTGAGCGGAAATTGGCAAGGCAAGAACGGGATGATATTGCTGAGCGCTTTCGAAAAATCGGTGAACAAGTGCCGGGCCTGATTTTTCAAACGCGGATGAATCAAGACGGCAGTAGTGCCTATTTATATGCCAGCGCTGGTATCGAAGGAATTTATGGTGTGAAGCCTGCCGATGTGGCGGAGGATGCTACTAAAGTATTGGCGTATCTGCATCCAGACGATGTGAATGAAGTCGTTGCCAGCTATACCAAGGCATTAGAGTCATTGTCACATTGGGATACGGTGTACCGGATTAATCATCCGGCGAAAGGCTTGATTTGGGTTGAGGCGCACGCCAAGCCTGAACGAACGCCAGAAGGCGATACGCTGTGGTACGGCATGGTGATGGATGTGACTGAGCAGCAGGCCGCAAAATTCAAACTTCAACAAGCGATGCAGGCCGCAGAAGCCGCCAATCAAGCCAAGAGTTTGTTTCTGGCCAATATGAGTCATGAGATTCGCACGCCGATGAATGGCGTATTGGGCATGATTTCATTATTGTTGGATTCTAATTTATCGCCGCAACAGCGTGAATATGCCGAAACTGTGCGTTATAGCGGCGACGTTTTAATGGGCGTCATCAACGATATTTTGGATTTTTCCAAAATTGAGGCGGGGCGCTTAGAGCTGGAAATGCTGGATTTTGACTTGCCGCGTTTGCTTAATGATTTTTCGGCCATGATGTCTTTGCGCTTGCAAGAAAAAGGCTTGCGCTATCGTTGTGATATTGCAGCGGACGTGCCCGCGATGTTGCGCGGCGACCCAGGCCGTTTGCGGCAAGTGCTGATCAATTTGGTTGGCAATGCGATTAAGTTTACTGAGCAGGGCGAAGTGAGCGTCAATGTGAGTTTGCAAGCGCAAACCGCCAATGCGATCACGCTGCGTTTTTGCGTTAGCGACACCGGGATTGGTATTCCAAGCGATAAAATTCATCGCCTGTTTAATAGCTTTTCTCAGGTTGATGAAAGCACCTCCCGCCGCTTTGGAGGGACGGGTTTAGGTTTGGCTATCTGCAAGCAAATTGTGACGCTGATGGGCGGCGATATTGCGGCACATAGCATTGCTGAGCAGGGCACTGATTTTGTGTTTACGGTGCAGATGGCGATGGCTTCTGTGGCGGCGCATGTTCGCTTAAGGCAAGCGACGACGCCACAACAGCAAAAAGTCTTGGTGGTGGATGCAATTGATACTCATCGGGAAGCCTTAGTCAATTTATTAACGGTTTGGGCTGGGCAAGTGGTGGCCGTCTCGAATAGCGAACAAGCCTTAGCGCTATTGCATACCGCTGCACAAACGTCGCAGCCATTTACGCTGGCGGTGCTGGATTTACATTTACCTGAAATCGATGGTTTGCAGATGGCGCGCATCATCAAAGGCGATCCGGTTTTAGCTGCTTTGCCCTTGATGTTGGTGACCGCGATTGGTGTGCGTGGTGATGGTAGTCGAGCTCATCATGCTGGTTTTGCGGCGTATTTGACCAAAGCAGTGCCGGCTGATGAGTTTTACGGCGTGCTCGAGCTGGTGCTGCAAGGCGAAGGCGATACTCAGCTTGTCACGCGGCATACCTTAAAAGAGACGAGTTCAGCGCAGCACTATAAAGTCCTGTTGGCTGAAGACAATCCGGTCAACCGGATGGTCGCGGTCAAAATGCTAGAAAAACTAGGCTGCACGGTTGTGACCGCCGAAAATGGGCGTTTTGCGCTGATGTCGGTGCTAGAGCAGCCTTTTGATTTGGTGTTTATGGATATGCAAATGCCAGAGATGGATGGTCTTGAAGCCACTCGCTTGATCCGCAGTCAAGATAATGGCAGATTGTCGGGCATTCCTATTATTGCATTGACCGCTAATGCGCTGGCCGACGATAAGCAGCGCTGTTTAGAGGTTGGGATGAACGATTTTCTGGTGAAACCGATTCAGCCTGATGCTTTGCTCAAAGCATTAAAACAATGGGCAGGTCGTTCATAAGGTTGGGTATTTTCCTCTAGGCATTGTGGATTAACCTCTTTGAATTGATACCTGGTTAGAGAGCTTTAAAAAAATCATCGCAGCCGTGAGCGCATCGTTCATCGGGTCATGTCGCGGCAATTCGGGCAAGGCCAAGTCCGTGAGGATGCTTTTCAATGATAAATCAACCTCGGGCCGATAAGCGCTGACCTTTTTGTCGTAGTACAAACCAGACACATCAATACCTTGGTTGGGTAAATTGATGCCCAGCCAAGGTTTCAATTGTCGATTGATGACCGCTAAATCAAACTCGAGGTAGTACCCAACTAGTGGGCGACTACCTATATATAGCAGTAATTCTGTCAATGCATCGTGCAGTGTCAAACCTTCGTTCACGTCTTGTTGGCGCAATCCGTGTATGGGAATGGTTTTGGGGTCGATTGGGCCGCTGGGTTTAACTAGCCACTGGCGGCTGGTCGATTTGAGGATGGTGTTGCCTCGAATCATCACTGCCGCGATGGATAATATTTCGGCTTGCTTGGGGTTGAGACTGCTGGTTTCACAATCAATACTGACCCACTCATCACTGGGGACGGGGGCAAATAGAAAATCGAACCGCGCATCGCGTAATTGGCGTTGCCTAAGCCATTGCTGTAAATAGCGAATCATAAGAGATGCAACTTAAATTGGTGGCTAATATGCTGTTTAAAACGTTTGACCACGACAAAGGCGTCTTTGAGTAGATCGCGCTCGAGGGTCGTTAGTTGGCTGAGCGTAATTAAGTGGTCAATCGCCTTGCCTTGCTGCGCTTTTTGCAAACCAAATCGCAGTTGTAGGCTTTGTAAAAAGGCCAGTGTTTCGCTCAGCTCGCGCGCAAATTCAGCGGAGAGTAATCCTCGCTCACGCAGCGCATCGAGGCGATGATAGGAGTTACGCTGTTTGAGACCTGCTTTGAGTGCTAGGCAGCGAATGCCGTGCACCAAGGTGAAAATCCCGCCTTTTTTTAAATCGAGTTGTCCGCTGGTGCTGCGTAGCTGCGAGAAAAAGCCTAGGGGCGTATCAAACTGCACAATCGGCAGCGCAAAATGCCCGAGCAAGCTGTCATTCGGACTGAGGTCTTGTAGTAAGTAGTCGCGTAAGCGTGAAAACAAAGACTTGTCGCCGATGACGGGGTAGGCGTCGAGCCAAATTGCGAGGTTTAACATATGTTCTCCGCTGGTTTTGGCCTGCCAATCGTTAAACAAGAGTTTGAATTCGCTTTCGCTGCGCCGCCAATACGGATTATTCACCATCACTTTGCCCGCACAACTTGGGTAGCCAAAACGAATCAGTGCTTGGTTAAATTGTTCGCAGATCGCTACCAAATCTGGGTGGGTAAAACCGTCGGCAATAATCAGAGCGTTATCTTGATCGGTCGGTAAAATTTGTTCTCCCCGACCTTCTGAACCCATACAAAGCAAGCAAACCTGTTGGGTGATCTCTGGCGGCGCAATGAGTAACCAGATTTTTGCTAGCAACTTCCGATGTAATTCACGAATGGTGGCGGCGATCAAGGTGACTTTGATGCCTTGCCCTTGTTGCTGGCGAATGATTTTATCGGTTTGCGCCCAAGCTAATCCTAATTCGTCAAGATTGCGGGCGCGCTCGATTTGATTTTGAATCAGGTGCGAGTGTTGGGTCAGAAAGGCCAGCAAGTCGACTTGCTCGAGCGTACCAATAATGGTGTCGTCACGTTGAACGACAACCCGAGTGATGCTGTGCCTAACCATAAGTGCCATCGCAGCGTGCAGCGGTGCTGTATCTCTGATTGTGTGCAGGCGATATTGGGCATAGTCGGCTAGGCGTGCTTGGCTGGCATGTTGCTCACTGGTAACAAAGTCTCGTAAGTCCGTTTGGGTAAAAATGCCTGCCTGTTGTTGGTGCTGAATAAACACCGAGGTGCAAGCGTGCGCCTGCATATGTCGTGCAGCATCCAGAATGCTGGCTTCATGGCTGAGCCACTGAACTGGATGCAGGTACACTGAGTGAATGGGCGCTAATAATAAGGATTGCAGCTCATCACCTGCAGTAGCCGCTTGCGTGAGCATCGCCAAGCGCTGTGCGATGTCTTGATAAAAATAGGCCCCAAAGCGTGGATTGCTACGCATCAACTCTAAAATCAAGTCGCGCGGCACGCTAAATACCAAGCTGTCTTCGATTGCGACCCAGTGCTGGCTGGCGCTTTCATTCAGCAGTGCTTTTCCGTTAAGCGTTTCAAGCTCGCTGTAAACCGAGAGCACTTCGCTTTGCTCTTCTTCGGCGATCAGCCCCTTACTGACAATCAGCAAGGCGGTATTTGCCGCATTGGCCGCGATCACGGTGCTGCCACTGGCAAAATATTGAATGTCTAACGCTTGCTCAAAGCGATCTTGCTCGGAACTTGTGAGGCTGCTGTAGGGCGCAATTGTGAAATCAAATAAGGTTGACATCATAACTTCCTATCAATAAAAAACGCCCTACATCGGTATCGAGCAGGGCGTTATTAATGGGTATCAACTCTTAGTGCTTATCAGTTGCGCCTTCTGCGCCAATACCTGTCATAGAGCGAATGAACTGTGGCAAGAATTTGGCACGCTCTTCTGCGGCTTGCTGGCTGTTATCCAAGAGTGAAACAATCCAAATGGTAATAAAGGCCAGTGTCATCGAGAAGATGGTTGGGTTTTTGTACGGGAACCATTCGCTGCCTTTGTCGTGACCGAGTACTTCAACCCATACCGATGGGCCAAGGATAATCAGGGTCAAGGCACTGATCAAGCCAACGAAGCCACCAATCACTGCGCCACGAGTGGTCAAGCCTTTCCAGAACATCGACAAGAATAGCACTGGGAAGTTGGCCGAAGCGGCAATTGAGAAGGCCAAGCCCACCATAAATGCGATGTTTTGCTTTTCAAAGGCGATCCCTAAGAACATAGCCAAGAAACCGAGCGCGATGGTAGTGATTTTTGAAACACGAATTTCTTCGCTTTCAAGCGCTTTACCTTTTTTGATCACCGAAGCATAAATGTCGTGCGATACCGCAGATGCACCGGATAAGGTTAAGCCCGCCACTACGGCCAGAATCGTCGCAAAGGCCACCGCAGAGATAAAGCCAAGGAACAAATCACCGCCGACGGCATCAGACAAGTGAATCGCCGCCATATTTGAACCGCCAATCAAGGCACCAGATGCTTCCTTAAATTTCAAGCCCGCATCGCCCGACAGCAGCACGATCGCACCGAAGCCAATGATGAAAGTTAAAATATAGAAGTAACCGATAAAGCCTGTGGCAAAGAATACGGATTTACGTGCTTCTTTAGCATTCGATACGGTAAAAAAGCGCATCAAAATGTGTGGCAAACCCGCAGTACCAAACATCAGAGCCATACCCAGTGAAATGGCATCGATTGGGTTAGAAACCAAACCGCCTGGTGCCATGATGTTGGCTTTGGCCGCTGCAACAGCTGCTTTTGATGCCGCAGCAGCACTGGCGACTGCCGCAGAGGCATTGGGCGCATTGCTTGCCACTGCCGCGGCAGCTGCTTCAGCTGCGACATTGGCTTTAACTGCGAGGGCTTCAGCACCTGCGTGTTTAACGGCAACGGCTTGTTGGAATAGCGTTTCAAAGCTAAAACCAACGTGTTTCATCACCATAAAGGCCATGAAACTTGCACCGGATAAAAGTAAAATCGCTTTGATGATTTGTACCCAAGTCGTCGCCAACATACCGCCGAAGGTCACATACATAATCATCAAAATACCGACCAAGATAACTGCGTAGGTGTAATCCAAGCCAAACAATACTTGAATCAGTTTACCCGCGCCCACCATTTGAGCGATCAGATACAGTGCAACGACTACTAATGTACCGGTTGCCGCAAAAATACGGACTGGAATTTGGGAAAGGCGATACGATGCAACGTCGGCAAAAGTGTATTTACCCAAATTGCGCAAACGCTCGGCAATCAAAAAGGTAATCAGTGGCCAGCCGACCAGAAAGCCGATTGAGTAAATCAGCCCGTCGTAGCCAACACCAAACACCATCGCGGAAATACCAAGGAACGATGCCGCTGACATGTAGTCACCCGCAATCGCCAAGCCATTTTGGAAACCACTAATGCCACCGCCAGCAGCGTAGAAGTCTTTTGCTGATTTGGTGCGGCGAGCTGCCCAGTAAGTAATACCGAGTGTGAAGGCAACAAAAATTAAAAACATCACAATTGCTGGTAAATTGAGGTCGTGGCGTTTTTCCGCAGCACCTTCAATCGCGCCAGCAGCCCAAGTTGGCAGGCTAGAGACCAGCAGCAAACTTGCCGCACAGAGTCGTTGCATAGTTAATTTCATCATTTTTTCGCGTCCTCAACGACTTCGCGCGTGAGTTGGTCAAATTCCGTGTTAGCGCGGCGCACGTAGATGCCGGTAATCACAAAAACGGACAAAATAATCATAATGCCAATCGGGATGCCAATCGTTGTCACGCCACCGGAGAGTGATTGAGCCAGCGTAGCGGGTGAAAATGCGATGACCAAAATGAAACCGTAATAAATCACCAACATGACTACTGACAGTAACCAAGATAGGCTGGATTTTTTGCGCACCAGTTCTTTAAATTTGGGGTTCTGCTGAATGCGTTCAATCGTATGATCTTGCATGCTTTGCCTCCTTCTATAATTCGATCGTCAAACCCGAATGGGTATTGTGGCGTTAATCTATGTGAAAGCTTGCCATTTAGGCTAATTGCATTTTTTGATGCACGAAATCAGTTCGACTTATGTTCAATTGCATAAAGCTTACTTTCTTGTGTGTAATCAAGGTTTATCGACTACATTTTTGTGTTTGCCGATTTCCTTATCGGGGTGGAATGAGGGATAATCCTTAGTATGGAAATCTATCAATTACGTACATTTGTGACTGTGGCGCAACAAGGGCATTTGACCCAAGCTGCTGAATTGCTTCATTTGTCACAGCCTGCGGTGACTGCGCAGATCAAGGCACTGGAAGAAGAATTCGGCGTTTCGCTGTTTGAGCGCTATTCGGGCGGGGTGCAATTGACCGAGGCGGGTAAGCTGATTTTGCCTGAGGCCGAGCAAATTTTGGGGCAGGCGCGCAGCCTGCTGTATCGCGCCAAGGCCTTGCAAAATCAACCCAAGGGTAAGGTGAGAATCGGCACGATTGGGGTACCTGCACGACTCAAGCTCGGGCCGTGGCTGTCTTTGCTGCGGCAAAACTACCCATTACTGACCGTACAGACCACGCATGGTATTTCGGTGAGTATTCTGAATGATGTTCGCAAGAAAATTCTTGATGGTGGTTTTTATCTCGGTCGCAATCCGTATCAAAACGTCAGCACTGTGCCTTTACGAGAAATTGGTTTTTGTGTCGCTTTGCCGCCTGCCATGGCGGCAGACTTAATCAATGCTGATTGGAAGACTCTTGGCGCGGCGCCGTGGCTGGGATTGTCGCAATACACTAGCTTGGCCGATATTTCGCAAGAACTGTGGCGTAGTCAAAATATTGCCCCGAAATTGGTGGGTGAATTTGATGAAGAAGCTACTTTGCTGGAATTGATTAAATCCGGAATGGGTATCGCAATTTTGGCCGAGCGTACTGCACATCGGTATGCGGCAGATGGTTCGATTGTGCTGTGGCGTAATGGCGAAGTAGCAATTAGTGCACTGTTGCAGTTTATTTATTCTAGTGATCGAGAGCATGATCCAATGCTGGCGATGCTTACCAAAACCTTGTGCGAAATTTGGGATTTGGACGCGGAGCTGATGGCGCAGGCTAACTAAGGTTTAGGTGCGGGTATTGGATCGCGAGCCTTGTGAGATTTGGCTTTTGGTTATATACCCGTGTAAAAACAAAAACCCCACTCGGTAGAGTGGGGTTCGAGTATGGAGTCACTGCACTGAATTACTTCAGTTTAGTTTCCTTGTAGATCACGTGCTTGCGAGCAACTGGATCGAACTTTTTGATTTCCATCTTTTCTGGCATGGTACGTTTGTTTTTGGTCGTTGTGTAGAAATGACCAGTACCAGCAGAAGATTCTAGCTTGATTTTATCACGCATGATTTATTTCCTTAGCTTACAGTTCGCCGCGCGCGCGCAGATCTGCCAAAACCACATCGATGCCATTCTTGTCGATGGTGCGCAGCGCTGCGTTAGAAACGCGCAAGCGAATAAAGCGGTTTTCGCTTTCAACCCAGAACCGGCGGGATTGCAGGTTTGGTAGGAAGCGACGTTTAGTTTTGTTATTGGCGTGGGAAACGTTATTCCCTGTCATCGGGCCTTTGCCGGTGACTACACATACTCGTGCCATGATTCTGTCCTGACGTTCGGAACTGGAAAAGTCCACGTTTATATCATAAAGCGCAGACAGAGTTCAAGTTCTTTGATAAAAAACTTCAGACTTGAGTCTCTGAAGTGACTGATTTGCAACGTTTTGCATTCTAAAAAATGCTCAGGCGACATTATTCACTGATTGGCGGCGCAAGTACAGTCCGGTTGCCATTTGTTTCCATAGAAGAGACTAATCCGGCCTGTTCCATTTGCTCGATCAGGCGTGCTGCGCGGTTATAACCGATGCGCAACTGCCGTTGGACGGATGAAATGGATGCTTTGCGGGTTTTAAGTACAAAGGCCACTGCTTCGTCATACAGCGCATCGGCTTCGCTACCGTCTGCATTGCCGGTACTAATACCACCTGCAGCCGCTTCGGCTTCAAAGCCACCGTTGAGGATGCCATCAATGTAATTGGGCTCGCCCAGTGATTTGAGGTAGTCAACGACGTGATGCACTTCATCATCAGCGACAAACGCGCCATGAATTCGCTGCGGGTAGCCCGAGCCAGGTGGTAAAAATAACATATCACCTTGGCCGAGTAGCGCTTCGGCACCCATTTGATCCAGAATCGTGCGGCTGTCGATTTTGCTGGAGACTTGGAATGCGAGGCGCGTTGGGATATTGGCTTTAATCAAGCCGGTAATCACGTCCACTGACGGTCGCTGCGTCGCCAAAATCAGATGAATTCCCGCCGCCCGTGCTTTTTGCGCCAACCGAGCGATTAGTTCTTCAATTTTTTTACCAGCGACCATCATCAAGTCGGCGAATTCATCGACCACCACGACAATAAATGGTAGATGTTCTAAGCGCTCAGGGTCATCCGGCGTCAGGCTAAATGGATTGGTGAGGTGCTTCCCTGCTTTTTCAGCTTCTTTGATTTTTTGGTTGTAACCGGCCAAATTACGCACGCCTATTGCGCTGAGTAGGCGATAGCGTTTCTCCATTTCCGCTACGCACCAATTCAAGGCGTTGGCGGCGAGCTTCATATCGGTGACAACCGGCGCGAGTAAATGTGGAATACCTTCATAGATCGACAATTCCAACATTTTTGGGTCGATCATAATAAACCGAACTTCTTCGGGCGTCGCCTTATATACCAGCGACAAGATCATTGCGTTCACCCCGACCGATTTCCCCGAGCCGGTCGTTCCTGCTACTAGCATATGCGGTGCTTTACCGAGGTCGGTCACGACGGGTTTGCCAGTGATGTCTTTACCTAGGGCAATGGTTAATTTGCTGCCCATATCGTGGTAGGGCTCGCTTGATAGGATTTCTGAAAGTCGAATCATTTGTCGGGTCGGATTCGGTAGCTCAAGACCCATATAGGTTTTGCCCGGAATGGTCTCAACGACACGAATTGAGACCAAACCCAAAGCTCGGGCAAGATCTTTCATTAGGTTGACGATTTGTGAGCCTTTCACCCCAACCGCGGGCTCGATTTCGTAGCGGGTAATTACGGGGCCGGGATAGGCTGCGACGATTTTAACTTCGACATTAAAATCGGCTAATTTGCGCTCGATAAGGCGAGAGGTAAATTCCAGAGTTTCTTTGCTGATCGTTTCTTGGGACGCCACTACGGGTGCTAACAGCGCCAGAGCTGGTAGTGAGTTATTGTGATTGACGATCGCCGCCGCTGGGCGTTTGCTTGGCGTCGGAGGGAGATCGTCTTCAGCAAATAGCAAAGGCTGTGCTGAGAGCTTGCTGGCTTGGGCTTGTTGTTTTTCTAGCTCTTTTTTTTCTCGTTCAAGACGTTTTTCGACTTGGCGTGCGACTGGAATATCGAGGGTTGGCGTTTCAATAATCAGTGGCTCTTTGTCTGCCTGTTTTTGCTTGGCGGCAATCACTTGTTCATCACGTGCTTTTTTGGTTTCTCGACCGATGCGGCGATCTTTGGCGGCTTGGATGGCATTGACTAAATTCAGGTAAGTTACCTCGAGTAGGGTGCCGATGTTTTCCATGACATTAAGCCAAGACAAACCAGTAAATAGCGAGATCCCCAAGCAAAAGGTGGTAATCAAAATAAGGGTGGCGCCGCTAAAACCAAAACTGAGCGTCATCCAGCTCCCAAGAGCCAAGCCAAGCATTCCACCGGGTACGTAAGGGAGAGGAGCGCTGAGCGAATGCATCCGCAAAGCTTCAAATGCACTGCTGGAAAAAACAATTAGGGTAAAGCCAAGGCAAGCTAAGAAGACCACGGGACGTGGCGATTCGGCGACGCGGTCAATCCGTCGATAGCCCCACAAAATGGCAGCGAATAAAAATACCGTCCACCACCACGCAGAAAAACCAAACATATACAGCAAAACATCTGCTACCCATGCGCCAAAGCTGCCGCCGCGGTTATACACCATGGCTTCGGTGGCGCTGTGTGACCAGCCGGGGTCGGCTTGATGGTAGGTTGAAAGTACGAGTACGAGATAAGCCAACACGACAACCAAGATTAGCCACCACGATTCGCGCAGTAAATTTGCTAAGCCGGGAGGCAAAGCGGCGCGGGTGGAGACATTAGCAACATTTTTTTTACGAAATAATGGCATTGTGGATATCTGGAGACGAGAAGCTTTCGCGATTATAACGGCAAGCCTGTTGTCTGTTTGCTAAATGAATTATTTTGTGGGCTGAAGTCATCAAATTAATCAAGAAATCGCCGCTGCCAATCCAGATACTGTTGATGTGTGCTGCTGCAATAGCTTTCTTTGTCGGCAAAATCGCTCGGAAAGAGCGGGTCAAACACATGGTAGTGCACAATAGAATTAGGGCTGGTGAGAATGGCCCATAATTTTTGAGGGAGGCTTTCTTTTTGACGCCATTCAAATATTTCTTGTGCTTCGTGATGTAAAAAAACTGGGACGATAGGGGTGTTGGTTGCGATAGAGACGGCAAACGCACCAAATAAAAATCGATCTGCAATACGTCGTCCTTTGCAGCCGCCTTCAGGGTAGAGTGCAATATTGTCGCCAGATTGCACCGCAGCAATGAGCTCGGCCTGCGCGGTTTGGCGAGAGGCTTTGTTCTCCCTTTGCACGTAGAGCGTTCCTGCTGCCGTTGCAATTTTGCCGACCAAAAACCAATCTTTGACCTCAATTTTTGCCAGACTGCGTACCGCAAACAGCGATGGAATTCCGACGTCTTCTAATGCCGATGGATGGTTTGCGATCAGAATGTAGTGCTCTGGCAGCGCTTGCCGCTGATGTTGGTGCAGACGAATAGAAACGCCTAAGGCCGAGACAAAGCAACGGCACCAAGCATGAAATAAGCAGGGATAAAACCGCAACAGCACGGATTGGGGGAGCAAAGAGAGCAACAACATGATCAAGCTGAACACGGCTAAATCAAGCAACGCGATACTGCGAATCAAACAACGAATCAGCCAGAGCATGGTGGTGGCCTCACAAAGGGTGATACTCTGACTATAGCTGGGCTGGTTTGATTTGCTGGGTTGGTAGGGTATATGTAGCTAGCCATCAATAAGCAATGGCTGGCTAAATATACCTAGAGGTGCCTGCTTAGTGGTGCAAAAATCCGGCGAGTTTGTTTTCCAATAGACGGGGATTTTCGCCATTGGCGATCGTGACTAAGCCTTCCGCGACCATTTCGCGGCGGCGGACTTCGAGCATGATGTAATGCTTGAGTTTGTTGGCAACCGGTAGGAAAAACATATTAGCTGCACCGACCCCATAAATGGTTGCGACAAACGCGACTGCAATCCCCGCACCAAGTTTCGAGGGGTCAGTCAGATTTTCCATGACGTGAATTAATCCGAGCACCGCGCCTAAAATGCCAAACGTGGGCGAATACCCGCCAGCAGATTCCCAGATCTTGGCGGCGGCGCGAGCTTGATCTTCGTAAGCGTCGATATCGAGTTCCATCGCACGGCGAATGGTTTCGGGCTCGGCTCCATCCACGACCATTTGTAGCCCCCGTTTGACGAAGGGGTCTTTTTCGCTATTGAGAAAAGCTTCCAAGGCCAATAAACCGCCGCGGCGAGCTTGGGTGGCCCAATTCATTAAGGTGGTAAGTAGTTTTCTAAAATCCATCGTTGGCGGAATGAAAATCCATTTGAGCATTTTCAAGCCAGCAATAAAGTGCCGCGTTTGCGTTTGTAGCATTACAGCGCCGACGGTACCGCCCATTACAATTAAAAATGCCGTAAATTGAATTAGCGAATTGATGTGGCCGCCTTCTAGCCACTGCCCAAGGATGATGGCGATAATGCCGAGAATGACGCCAAAAACACTGATTTTATCCATTAGCCAGCCAATCCTTTAACTTGCCACGTAGGCGTGCAATCGCCTGACTATGTAATTGGCAAACTCGTGATTCAGAGACACCAAGTACGGCACCGATTTCTTTTAAATTGAGTTCTTCATCGTAATACAGCGCCATTAGCAGCTTTTCACGCTCTGGTAATAGCTCAATCCCTGCGATCAACTGCGAACGAAATCTATCATCGGAAAACAGATCTGCAGGATTCGCGCTGCTGTCGGCTGCGTATTGATCAAGTTGGTCGTTGTCACCATCTTGTTCAAAATCTTCATAATGCAGTAATTGATGCCCACGCGCATCGCCGAGCATTTCTTGATATTCCGCGAGGGGAATATTCATTTTGGCGGCCACTTCGCCTTCAGAAGGGGCGCGGCTTAGTGTTTGCTCAAGTTGCACCACCGTGCGCTCGATTTCACGCATATTGCGCCGCGCTTGGCGGGGTAACCAATCGGCATTCCGTAGTTCATCAAGCATGGCTCCACGGATGCGTTGGCTGGCAAAAGTTTCAAACTGCACGCCGGCGTCAGGGTCAAAATTGCGCGCGGCTTCCATCAGGCCGATTAGGCCGACTTGGATTAAATCATCGACATCCACACTGGCCGGGAGTTTGCTCATCATGTGGTAGGCGATTTTACGTACCAAAGGTGCGTGCTTTTCCACGCGATCATCTTCGCTGCTGTTTTGGGTGTTGCGATAAAGTGAAAGTGCGCGATGAGCTGACATGAATGTTAATTAAGTAATTCCGTCTTTAAGTGTAGCTCACTACTAGGGCTTTGCCGCAAGCAGTGAAGCTTCTAATTGCAATAAAATCGCATTTAAGGCGCGGTTAAAACCGATTACGGCTTGTTCCGGGCTGGCATCAGTGATGGCTTCGCGGCTGCTCAGTAAAAATACCTTGGGTACCGTTTGAAGATCATTTGATAAAGCATAGCGTATTTCGAGGACGACCGTCGGCTTGGCTGGTGCGCTAACGTCAATATAAATCTGAATTAGTTCGCCTTCTAATTTCCACTCCGGAATTTGGGTGCTGCCTTGCGGTAAGACTGCGCTAAATAAACCGCTACGCGATAATCGTTCGCGGGTTTGTGTGCTGATTTGCTGCGCTGGGGGCGCTAAAAAGCGATTGTGTGGGTCTAGCACAAAGCGTTGTGCGCTTTCTTTATAAATCAGTGATTGCGCGTTATAAGGCCGGCTGCTTCGTAGCTCACTCACTTGTAACACCCCAAATATAGGGGGAAGGGTGGTTTTATGTTCGCTGCGTTCGGCGCTCAATAGAAAGTCTTGCCGTTGAACGGGGGCTGAGCCGCAGCCGACTAAGACCGTGCACAGCAATAATAGACTGAAATAAATTTTCATGGTTTGGGCGGCACGTAAGGTGGAACGGGTTGCGAAAACAACAGTCGGCTTGGTTGTTGCTCAACTTGCTCGAGGATCGATTTGAGGCTGGCGCTACTGCTGTTGAGGTTTTCAATCAGTTGACCCACTTCCGACTCTTGGCTGGCGGTGAGGCGATCCAGGCGCTGAGTTACTCGATCAATGCGCTGCACCGCGCTGGCAATGGCGGGATTGCCGATGATCTGGCGTGCATCTTGCGCTGCTTGTGCTAAGTCTGCTGGTGCGCTGATCCAGCCTGGTTGGCTAAGGACGGTTTGCAAAGCTTGATTGGTTTGCCGTGTTTCAATGAGTAAATTCGTTGCTTCATCAGCCATTGTTTTGACTGGAATTTGCGTCATATTACCTAATACGGTGTCCATTTTTTGCGTAATGCTGAGTAAGGGTAAGGGGGCGATTTTTTGTTCGGCGGTCGTCAGTAATTGATCCAATCTCGCTAGCGTACCTTCCAAATCGAGCTGTTTTAATTTGCTCATCAACTCTTGTGCGCCATTGACAAATTGCCCTACGGTGCTGGGGGCTGATGGGATAAACAGATGATCTGGCGTCCAGTTAAAAGCCAGTTGGCGGGTTTGCGGATTCAGATAGTCGATTTCAAGATAGCTGGTGCCAGTTAGGCCTTGCGGTGCAATTTTGACTCGCAGGCCTTTTTTAATTTCAACATCCAGTGTCTCTTGCGTTGGATTGGAGAGACCTTTGCTGGCAAACATATCGCTGGAAAGTCGTGTTTCAACGAGAACTAATTGCAAGCGATCTGACCTAGGCAGCCCTTGTTCATAGCGGGCATAGGTAAAGGTGATTGCACTGACTTCGCCGACTACGACGCCGCGATAGCGAACTTTTGAGCCAATATCAAGTCCTTGCACCGACTCATCAAAGTAGGTCTCGAGTAGGAAGGTTTTGTTAAACCATTTTCCGCTGCCAAGCCCAATCATCAAAATCGCTCCCAGTAAAATGGCAGCTAAGATAAACAAGCCGAGGCGAAAGTTGGATTTTTGTTCCATGGTTTAGTGTAATCCCTGCATCGTTTGTTTCTTTATAATGAGTCAGTTATTGGTGAAATGAGCTTGCGCTTCTATTTTGCGTGAATGACAGCGATAAAATCAATCATTAGCAGCTGCCTTCTGTGGTGTTTGTCCGCGATTAAAAAAACCACTGACTCGGATGTCTTCTGAATTAGCGAGCGCTTGTGGGGTATCAATCGCAATAATACTTTGCATAGATTTATCGAGCATGATGGCGCGGTCGGCAATTGCATTAATGCTGGCGAGTTCGTGCGTGACAACGACAAAGGTAACTTGTTGCGTTTCGGCGATGCGGCGAATGAGTTCATCCAGTTCAGCCGAAGTGATTGGGTCTAGGCCTGCTGATGGCTCATCTAAGAATAAAATTTTAGGGTCAAGCGCCATCGCACGGGCAATCGCCGCTCGTTTTTGCATGCCGCCCGATAATTCCGCTGGCGCGTAATCGGCAAATTCCTCTAGCCCAACTAGGCGCAATTTTAGTCGTGCTAAAGCATCAATCGCAGCGGCATCGAGCTGGCTAAAGCTTTCCAGCGGTAGAGCGACATTTTCAAGCACAGTGAGTGAGCCAAATAAGGCTCCCGATTGAAACATTACACCAAAGTGACGCAGTATATCGCTACGCTCATTGCCGGATGTGCCTACTAGCTCAATACCTGCGATTTTTATGCTGCCCGAGAGCGGAGGAAATAGGCCAATCAGATGCTTGAGCAAGGTGGATTTCCCGCAGCCTGAACCGCCCAAAATCGCCACGACTTCGCCGCGCTGAATATCAAAATTGATGTCTTTTAGAATAAGTCTAGTGCCATAACCGCAGTTCAAATCTCGAACTTCAATCAGCGCGCTCATGATTACCAGCCCATGTGGTAAGCCACCACAGCAAATAAACCGTCAGCAACGACAAGCAAGACCAAGGTTTGCACGACCGCTTGCGTGGTTGCTGCGCCGACGGCGCTGGCACCGTTGCCGGTATTCAGACCACGCAGGCAACCGACGGAGGCGACGATAAAACCAAAAATTGCTGCTTTGGCTAGGCCGGTACTAAAGTCGACCAAGTCAACTTGGGTGCTGACTTGATTCCAAAAGGTGCTGAATGGAATACCAAAGCCTTTCATCACTAAGGCGCCGCCGAATAAACCGACCGCTTCGGCAAATAAGGTGAGGAGTGGCGCCATCAAAACCCCTGCCATTAAGCGCGGCAAGACTAAAAAGCGCATCGGATCAAAGCCAAACGTGACCAGCGCGTTGACCTCTTCATTCACTTTCATCGTGCCGATTTCAGCGGCAAACGCTGCGCCCGAGCGGCCTGCCAGTAAAATCGCAGTAACCAGCGGCCCAAGTTCACGAATTAGCGATAGCCCGAGCAAGTTGGCCACATACAGTTCCGCGCCAAATTGGCGCATTGGAATCGCCGATTGAAAGGCGAGAATCACACCTAATAAAATCGAAATGAGTGCCACAATCGGCACTGCATTGGCGCCGACCAGCTCGCATTGCTGCAAGAAATCGCGATAGCGAAAGGTCTTAGGCTGCGTAATGGTGTTGAACACGGCGTGTGCAATCGCGCCCAAGAAGCTGATTTGCCGTTCAAATTCAGCAAAAATGCCTGCTGTTTGTTGGCCTACTTGGGCGATTAGATTGACACGCGGTTTGGCTGAGGCACGAATCAGCGCTTGTTCAGGATTAAGGGCCGTAAGTAAGCGCTGACTTTGTTCTGGTAAGTTTTCGAGTTGCGCACCGCGCTGGATCAGTTCGAATAAGAGCGCAGCGCCAGCGCCATCGCATTGCTGAATTTCGCTGGCATCAATGCAGGTGCTGGCCCATTCGGTGCTGCGAATCAACGGCCACAGCTCAGGCACGGTGGCGAGTGTTAAATCTCCGCACAGTCGAAATGGTGTTTGCGCTTCTGGAGGGATTAATTGCGTTTTAGTGGCTGCCATGTGGAATTCGCTCCGCCACTATTTTTGATGATTCAATCAGGCGGTATATGATGCTAGCCATTGTTCCGTTTGACTGGCGGGGTGGTACCCACCTTAGCATCGCATCGGCTAGCTGCCGAATGGCAGCACTGGCTTCGGCATCGGGAAACGCTTCAAGTACCGGGCGACCAAGTCGAGTGGCGCGGTTGAGCCATTCATCTTCCGGGACATAGCCGATTAGCTTGAGCTGAATTTCTTCACCTAAATATTGTTGCGCCACCGCGCGTACCCGATCAAACAGCGTCATCGCTTCGCCTAAACTGGCGACGCGATTGACCAAGACTCGAAAATCGCGCCGCGCATACTCGGTGGCGAGTTGTTTGATGCAGGCATAGGCATCGGTTAACGATTCGGCGCGGTTTGAGAGCACAATCACCACATCATCGGCGGCAAGCGACAGGCTGGGTACATTTTGTGCCATCGCTGGGCGTGTATCGAGCAATAAGTAATCGAGGGGTTCGGTCAGTTGTTCAAACTCAGCCGCGAGCCAACGTTGCTCACCTTCGTTGAGGTTGGCAAGTAAATGCGGCTGGGCGGCAATCGGTAAAATGCCAAAACCGTATTGGCTTTCGATGAGCGTATCAAACAGGCTGACTTCGCGGCGCAAAACGTGCCCAAGCTCGAAACCTGCCGCTAAATGCAGCCGATGTGGAATGTTGTGTAAGCCCGTAAATTCGTCAAGTACCACCACTTGACGCTCGCGTTCGGCGAGCGCAGCGGCCAGATTAATAACAAGGGTAGTCGTTCCAGCGTCGCCGCGACCGCCAGACAGGCTAACCGTGCGGCAGGTGGGCGTGGTAACCAGTTGCCGCAAACCCGCCGCCTGATCGAGCCAGCGTTTAGGCACGGAGC
This sequence comes from Deefgea chitinilytica, assembly GCF_016881405.1. Classification (GTDB taxonomy): domain Bacteria; phylum Pseudomonadota; class Gammaproteobacteria; order Burkholderiales; family Chitinibacteraceae; genus Deefgea; species Deefgea chitinilytica. The sequence continues at coordinate 52,811 of NZ_WOFE01000011.1, read as the reverse complement.
TTTCCTTGATGCTTGAACGGAAGTTGCTGCATGCTCATCGTGGTGCGGTCGAGATGGTGAAGTCAGTTGGCGTGTCTTGCGTGCTCATAAACAAGGGATATTCATCTTTTTGCAGTTGAAAGACGCTATTTTCTTGTGGGCTACGAAATGCGCGGTCGACCAAGTAGGCCAAGTTCGCTCGATGTAAATCTTCGGGAACGCGTTGGCCATTGGTCACAAAGTGCAGCGGCAGCCGATGGCGAATCGCGACATCAAGGCAACCACCGAGCGCCATCGTTTCATCGAGTTTGGACAAAATGCAGCCGACTAGGTGATTATTTTTGTAGCGGCGAGCCACATCATCCAAGGTACCCGCTTGCGCGTTGGCAGCGAGCAGCAGCACCGTGCCGACGTTATCTTGACCAAACATCGCGAGTTGCTCGCCAATTCTTTGGTCGCGCTGCCCCATTCCCACGGTGTCGATTAGGACTAAATGCCGATCGCTGAGTTCGCCCAAGGTGAGTTGCAAGTCGGTTTCGTCTTTGACGTCGTGCACGGGAACACCCAAAATGCGGCCGTAAATTCGTAATTGATCGTGCGCGCCAATCCGGTAGCTATCGGTGGTGAGTAGTGCAACTGACTGTGGGCCGTAGGCAAGGGCGCAACGAGCGGCGAGTTTGGCGACGGTGGTGGTTTTACCAACGCCAGTAGGGCCAATTAGCGCATAGACTCCGCCGCGCTCAACGATGTCATCTTTAGCGCTGATCGAGGGCAGATTGTGCGTTAGTGCGGCTTTCACCCATTTCATGCCAGTGTCTAGGCTCATGCCATTGGGCATTTTTTCGATCAACTGGCGCGATAGGGCGGCGCAAAAACCAGCACTGAGTAGCTGGCGCAGTACTTCGAGTTTTTCTGGCGCGTGCTTGGAGAGCTCTCCCCATGCCATGCCTGCCATTTGGCTTTCGAGTAAACCTCGCAACATGCGGATTTCGCGGGCAATGTCTTGCATTGCCTCTTGGTCAACCGATGGTGCAGCTGGCTTGACGACTTCGTCTTCAAAGCTAAACGTCGGAAGTGGCTTTTCTGCAACAGCAGGCCGACGCGGTGGTGGCGCAGGGCGAGCTGGTGGCTCTTTACGCGACTCTTCAGCGGGGGCTGGTCGATTGATGTAATCGGTAAACGCGACTTCTGGTCGTGCTGGCGCAGTCGCCGCAGGGCGATTACTGCGTAATACGGATGGCACTTCGTAAGGAACATCATCGAGCGTGGGCTCTTGCTCATCGTCGGGGATGGCGTAAGAGCGGGCTAATGCTTTGCTGATCGTTGGCGAGGCGGGCGCTTGCTGTTGTGCTGAATTCATCAGTCGTGCGCCATTTTGTGCAGCACGAGTTGCCGGTTTTGGCGGCGCTGCGACGGTTTGGATATTCGTTAGCGCGGCCACATCGGCATCGGCGACCGCCATAATTTCAATGCCACCACCTGCGACTTGACGATTCGACAAGATAAGCGCGTCTGGCCCCAGTTCATCGCGAACTTGGCGCAGCGCATCACGGGTGGTGGCTCCGAAGAATTTTTTAACGAGCATATGATGAAATAATGATCACAGCGTTTCCGTACACAAGTGCATTAAGCAAGTACGCCCCAAATTTTTATATCTGCAATAAACGGCGATTATCACTGTTCCTGCGTTTCTACACAATTTAATGCCAAACTTTTGCATCGATTTGGCCAGTCCGTCGCGGCGTTTTGGCTGTTATGCGCCAAGTACATTAATGATTCGCAAAGTTTTATTGTCGGGAATCTCGGTGTGGGCAATGACCCGCAATCCGGGAATCGAGCGGCGTAAAAAACGCGATAACATCGGGCGTAGTTGCACTGGCGTGATTAAAACGGGATTAATTCCCTGTATTTCTAATTGTTCAGTGAGCGCCGCTGCTTGTTGTAGTAAGCGTTCTGCCAGTCCCGGCTCTAAGCCTCCTTGTGATTTGCCGCTGGCGGCCGACAATAAAATGCTTTCGAGTTGTGGTTCTAAAGCGACAACTTGCAACTCGTTTTCTCCCGGAAACAGCTGATGCACGATCGAACGACCTAATGCGACGCGAACGGCGGAGGTGAGTTCATCAATATCCGTGGTGCGAATCACATGCTCGGCCAAGGTCTCGATAATCGAGCGTAGGTCGCGAATATTCAGGCCGTCCTCGAGTAAGGCTTGCAGTATTTTTTGCAGTGTACCGATGGGTACCACTTTGGGAACCAATTCTTCGATGAGTTTGGGCGAGTCTTTCGCAAAGTGGTCTATTAGCGCTTGAACTTCCTCGCGACCGAGTAATTCGGCTGCATTCGATTGCAATACATTCGAGATGTGCGTACCAACTACGGTGGATGCGTCAACGACGGTATAACCCATCGCTTGCGCTTGATCGCGCATATTGCTGTCAACCCATGTGGCGGGTAGGCCAAAAGTTGGATCAGTAGTGGCGGTACCCGGTAAAGTGCCGGCTGCATTGCCGGGATTAATTGCCAGCCATTGACCAACAAAGGCTTCGCCAGCGCCCACATCTACGCCTTTGAGCTGAATTCGATACTGGTTCGGTTTGAGTTCAAGATTGTCGCGAATGTGTACGGCAGGCACTAAAAACCCTAAGTCTTGTGCAATTTTCTTTCGAATGCCGCGAATCCGGCGCAAGAGTTCGCCATCTTGATTGCGGTCAACGAGTGGAATCAAGCGATAACCCACCTCTAATCCAACCGGATCGACGGGTTGTACATCGTTCCAGCTGACTTCTTGTAGCGGTGCTTCGGCAGGGGGCGTTGGCGTTGCGCCCGGAGCCGCTCCTGAGGCTGCGCCGCCACTAGCGCTGCCAGCGGGTTTGAGTAGGTTTTGTTCGGTGAACCAAGCGAGTCCTGCCGCGATTAGTGCCATCATTAGAAAGGCGATATGTGGCATGCCAGGAATAATACCAAGTACGGCCAGCACGCCAGCGGTGACATACATGACTTGCGGACGGGAAAACAGTTGCCCCAGAATTTGTTCGGACAAGTCTTGATTGGTGCCGACGCGCGATACCACGATACCGGCTGCCACCGAAATAATCAGTGCAGGCACTTGCGCGACCAAACCATCGCCAATCGTCAATAGCGTGTAGGTCTTGGCCGCATCGGCAAACAACATATCGTGTTGCAACATGCCAACTAGCAAACCACCAATTAAGTTAATCACCATTACCAAAATACCGGCAATGGCATCTCCACGAACGAATTTACTCGCACCATCCATTGAGCCGAAGAAGTTTGCTTCGTCAGAAATTTGTGCACGGCGGGCGCGAGCTTCTTCTTCACCAATCAAGCCCGCATTCAAATCGGCGTCAATCGCCATTTGTTTGCCGGGCATCGCATCCAAAGTAAAGCGCGCTGATACTTCCGCAATCCGGCCCGCACCTTTGGTAATCACGACAAAGTTAATGATGGTCAGAATAATAAACGCCACAATCCCGACGGCAATATTGTCGCCAATCAGTACGTGGCCGAAGGATTCAATCACTTTACCTGCCGCATCGCCACCAGCATGGCCTTCAGTGAGAACGAGTTTGGTAGATGCGACGTTAAGCGATAGTCGCAACAGCGTCGTCATCAGCAGTACCGTTGGAAAACTAGAGAATTCCAGCGGTTTGTGCGTGTAAAGGCTGACCATCAACACAATAATCGACAGGGCAATATTAAACGTGAAGAAAAAATCGAGCACGAGCGGTGGTAGCGGCAGAATCATCATGCCGAGTACCATCAGCACTAAGGCTGGCATGGCGAGGGTAGACAGTTTTTTGCTACGCCACATGGCGATTACCTATCTGATGTATTTCATTGCACATATTCATTTAAAATACTTAGCCTTATATACCCCTGATATTGGCTTCGGGGTCGAGCTCTGCAGGAACTGGTAAGTCGGTATTCAGTACCGGTTCAAGGCCACCTTCTTTACGATACTGATCGAGCTGATAGATGTAGGCCAGTACCTCTGCTGCCGCAGTATACAACGCTGCAGGGATTTCTTCGCCCAATTGCGCGTGATGATAGAGCGCTCGGGCAAACGGTGGTGTGCGTACCACGGTGACTTTATGTGCTTTGGCTAATTCAATAATCCGCTCCGCCAATAAAAAAGAACCTTTGGCGACAACCTTGGGGGCGCGCATCGCTTCGTCGTATTGAATCGCGACCGCGTAGTGAGTCGGATTGGTGACGACGACGTTGGCTTTTGGTATCTCGGCCATCATTCGTTTGCGTGCCGCTTCGCGTTGCAGTTGGCGAATGCGGCCTTTAACGTGTGGGTCACCCTCTGATTCTTTGTTCTCTTGCCGCACGTCTTCCTTGGTCATGCGCAAGCCTTTGTAGTAATCCCATAATTGGTAGGGCACATCGATCAGTACGATGACGGCCATGCCACAGACGGTCATTAATAGCGTGTACTTCAGCATTTGCCACAGCATTAAAAAACCAGCATCGGGTGGCATGGTAATCAGGCTAATAAATTGCTCTTTTTCACTCCAGAGTAACCAACCGGCAATTCCGCCGATCAGCCCCGATTTTAAAATCGTTTTGATGGTCTCAACGACCGTGCGCACCGAGAACATGCGAGCGATGCCAGAGATTGGATTTAGTTTGCTAAAGCTTGGGGCTAAGGCTTCCATGCTAAATACCCAGCCGCCAATTAAAATCGGCACCATAATCGCGACCAAGACGCAGGCAGCAAAAACAGGCAGTAGCGCCACTAAAGCGCCACCTAAACTTTGAACCAAGGCTTCCTGCATTGGTTTGGTATTGACTAAATCATGGTGGGCAAAAGTAAAATTTTTCACCATGATTTCTTTGATTGCGAGATAAATATCTGGCGCAAGGATAAACACCGTGATGAGCCCTGCCATCAACGTTGCAAAGGTTGTTAACTCATGTGAGCGCGGCACCTGACCTTTTTTACGCGCATCTTCAATGCGCTTGGGGGAGGCTGGCTCGGTTTTTTCGAGATCGGAATCTTCTGCCATTTTGACAGCTTAACACGAGCGATTCTGTCGCTGGCATTGTCTTTGCTTATCTGTAGCAAAGTCTCTTTTAGGTGGGTGTAATCATGGCAATGTCTCCGGCAGCTCCTGTGCAGATTCAAGCAGCTTCAGTTAAGTCGAATGAATCACGCCCTCAGCGCGATAGCGTGAGTCGCGATGGTGATTTTGGTCGAGAATTTAAGCGTGAGCTGAATCGTGATCGAACTGAAGAGAGTCGCATCGAGCCCCCGTCAAAGCCGGTTGCACAGGAAAAGCAGACCGCCAGCGATGAAATAAGTCAGAACAATGACAATGCCGAGTTGGTGCAGGCTGCGACAGTGGATCCTTGGCTGGCCATGCTGCAAGGCGTCGCATTGAATAAAGTCAATCCAGAGCAGTCTCAGGATGTGGCGCAGTTGGCGACGGATTTGAGTGATGCTGGTGGGCAAACTCAGCAAGGTGATGAGACTTTGGCTTTAGGTGCCAATGCGACTGCCTTGCCTGCGTTTAATCTATCTGTGTCGCAGGCTAACACACAAGCTCAGAATCCAAGCACAGCAGTAACCGTGGATTCTGATGCAACGGTCGCCTTAGCTGATCTAACCCAGTTGCAAACTGATGCCAGTGATGCGGCAAGCATTGCCGCTGATGCGGCAAAATTCATTTCGACACAGTCTGATGCAAAGCCCGCTGAGCCCTTGTTTGTGAATGAACTAAAAACCTCGATTGCAGCGATCAATGAGCTTCGCCCTCAGTCCGCACTTAACGCTACGCCAGCGAATGTAAAGTCAACAGAAGTGCCTGTACACCATATTGCTACGCCAGTGGGTGAATCGCGCTGGGGTGATGCCGTTGCGCAGCGCGTTGGATTAATGCTTGGTCGGCAAGAGCAAAAAATTGAAATGCAGCTTAATCCGCCCAATCTAGGCCCAATGGAAGTACGCTTAAATCTTGCGCAAGACCAAGCTAGCGTCGTATTTAGTTCGCAAAATGCCGCAGTGCGTGAGGCATTAGCTGCCGCGATGCCAAAATTGACAACATTGTTAGCGGATCAAGGCTTTACGCTGACTAATGTTCAGGTAGCTTCCGATTCTTTGCAGCATCAGCAACAACAGCAGCAAAATCAACAAACGGCAACAGGCTCTGGCTTTAATCAGCAGCATGCCGGGCGTGATTTGGGAGGCGCATATGGTGTTCCAGCAGGTATAGACGGTGAGAAAATGCAGGAATTAGGCTCGATGCGAGTACCCCTGGCAAAAGGGGGAGTGAGTTTATTTGTTTAATTTGTTATCCTTCACATCTAAAATGCTTGCTTAGTCTATGTTTTAATGTATCTTTCGCTGTGAATCTCTTTTCTTTGCGTGAGTTTTAGTAAAGAGATGGTGAACGCTGGTTGAGTTTGTTTTAAGCGCTAAAATTTATTGGTAAATAAAAAAGTTTGAGGATGTGAAATGGCAGAAGCAAAAGCGGAGGCAAAGGCAGAGGCTGCACCTAAATCAAAGAAAAATATTTTGATTATTGCCGTCATTGGTTTGCTGGTATTTATTCTTGTCCTCGTCGGTGGCTTGGCATTTTTCTTATTAAAAAGCCCCGCGGAAGGGAGCGCAGATGAGGTAACCGCTGAAGCTGCTGCCCATGGGGAAGAGAAGAAAAAAGAAAAGAAAAAAGAGAAGAAAGACGAGCACGCTAAACCTGTGTTTGCCAAATTGCAGGATCAGCCGTTTACGGTTAACTTGAGTGGTGAAGCTGATTCTGTATTACAGGTTGAAATTATGGTTGAGTTGGCTGAAGAGGCTGATAAAGAGAAAATTACTTCGGTGCAACCTAAAATTTTGGACGTAGTGAATCGCTTATTACGTTCGAAAACGCTGGAAGAAGTCAAAACGGCCGAAGGTCAAGAAGAATTAGCGCGTCAGATTCGGGAAAAAATCAATCAAATACTTGAAGTTGAAGCGAAAGATGAGGGTGTCTTGAGCGTTAATTTCACTAAGTATTTTTATCAATAATCTGATTTGCAATCGAGTAACACTGGATTTTGAAATAAATAATGGCTGACGATATTCTCTCTCAGGAAGAGGTCGATGCGCTACTGCGTGGTGTGACCGGTGAAGAGGACGATGGTGAAGATGACATCGACCCTTCGGCTGTCCGCAACTATGATATTGGCCGCCAAGAAAGAATTGTGCGTGGGCGTATGCCCACGCTGGAAATTATTAACGAACGATTTGCACGTAATTTGCGGATTGCGCTGTACAACTTTATGCGGCGTAATGCGGAAATTAGTGTCGGCCCAATTCGGGTGCAAAAGTACAGTGAATTTATTCGCAACTTGGTGGTGCCAACCAATCTAAATATGATTCAAATGAAACCCTTGCGTGGCACGGGTTTATTTATTTTTGATCCCAATTTTGTATTTCTGGTCGTTGATAATTTATTTGGCTCGGATGGTCGTTATCATGTTCGAGTGGAAGGCCGTGATTTTACGCCGACCGAACAGCGCATTATTCAGCGCTTGCTCGAAGTTGTGTTTGAAGAATACGAAAAAGCTTGGAAGCCCGTTTTTGAGTGTGAATTTAGCTATATGCGCTCAGAAATGAATACGCAGTTTGCTAATATCGCGACGCCTACTGAAGTTGTCGTTGCCTATACCTTCAAAATTGAATTGGGCGCCGGTGGTGGCGATTTCCACGTATGCTTCCCTTATTCGATGATCGAGCCGATTCGCGATATGTTGTATAGCTCGATGCAAACGGATCGAATTGAATCGGATACACGCTGGTCGTCATTGCTGCGCAAGCAGTTGCATGATGCTGATGTGAGTTTGGTGGCTACTTTGGGGAATGCCAAAATCACCCTAGGCGATATTTTAAATTTAAAAGCGGGTGATGTAATTTCTCTGGATATTCCTGAGGCGATTATTGCTTCGGTGGATAACGTACCAGTGTTGGAGTGTAAGTATGGTATTCTTAACGGCCAATATGCATTAAAAGTCGATAAAGTGCTTGGCTCGGCCGAGGCTTTAAACGGCGTGCAAGATGAAGAACTCCGTGGAGAATCTAATGGCTGATGAAACAACAGCTGAAGAAAACCCTGATGATATTATGGATGATTGGGCTGCCGCTTTAGCTGAGCAGGAAGTTGCTGATGCGTCGGCTGATACGGCGTCTACCGTGCAAGCCGCTGATATTTTTCAGCGATTTGATACGCCGAGTTCTGGGTCAAGTGCGCCCAATAATATCGATATGATTCTCGATATCCCTGTCAATCTAACTGTTGAGCTGGGGCGCACGAAAATTGCAATTCGCAGTTTGCTGCAACTCGCGCAAGGCTCGGTTGTTGAGTTGGATGGGATGGCCGGTGAACCAATGGATGTGTTGGTGAATGGGTGTTTGATTGCTCAGGGTGAGGTGGTCGTTGTGAATGATAAATTTGGTATTCGTCTCACGGATATTATTACCCCAGCCGAGCGCATTCGTCGCTTGCATAAATAAAACGATCCATGAATTTAATTCGACTATTTTGCGGCAGCCTTTTTGGGCTGCCGTTCTCCGTTTTGGCGGCTACCGCAAAAGCAGACTCGCCGGTTGCAGGGCAAATTTTCCAAGTGATTTTTGCCTTACTGCTGGTGCTGGCGATTATTGTCGGTGCGGCATGGGCGATGCGCCGCTTTTCATTAGTGCCTGGCGGTGCGAATGCTCAGATGCGCGTTGTTTCTGGCGTGATGGTCGGCACACGTGAGCGAGTTGTAATTGTTGAGGTGCGCGATACATGGCTGGTACTCGGGGTTACTAGTGAGCAAGTGAATCTATTGCACTCATTAGAGAAGCCACTCGATGCGCCAGAAATGAAACCAACTCCCCCACAGTTTGCCGAATGGTTGCAAAAGGCAATGGCGAAACGGAAAACGATCAAATGATGAAAGTTGCGGTTACACTGCTAGGGGTATTGCTTTCAAGTGCTTTATTTGCTGCTGATCCAGCAGGTATACCTTTTATGTCTTCAACGCAGACAGCTGCGGGAACGGCTTATTCTTTACCGATTCAGACGCTGTTATTTATGACTGCGCTTGGATTTATTCCCGCCATGTTGTTGATGATGACTTCGTTTACTCGGATTGTTATTGTTTTATCATTACTACGCCAAGCGCTGGGTACGATGCAAAGTCCGCCCAATCAGGTCATCGTTGGTTTGTCCTTATTTTTGACGATGTTCATTATGGCACCAACTTTCGATAAAATTTACGCCACCGCCTATCAACCGTTTTCAGAACAAAAAATTTCTTTCAATCAGGCCCTAGAGCTGGGCGCTGTTCCTTTGAAAGACTTTATGCTTAAGCAAACGCGGCAAAAAGATTTGTCTTTTTTTATTGAAGTGTCTGGCGCGAAAGCACCTAATGGGCCAGAAGATGTTAGCTTACGTGTATTGGTGCCTGCATTTGTAACTAGCGAATTAAAAACCGCGTTTCAAATCGGTTTTATGGTCATTATTCCATTTTTGATTATTGATCTTGTGATTGCGAGTGTTTTGATGGCCATGGGGATGATGATGGTCTCGCCGGTGATTATTTCTTTGCCATTTAAAATTATGTTGTTTGTATTGGTGGATGGCTGGACGTTATTGATGGGCTCGCTGGTACAAAGTTTTTATATTACGAGTTGATATTTTTGTGATTGATTAAATCACGTTTTGATACCGAGATTTCGATGACACCAGAAACCGTCGTGACGTTGCTACAAAGAGCAATGGAAGTAATGATATTACTTGGCGCACCAGTGTTGCTTACTGCTTTGATTGCGGGTTTGATTGTGAGTATTTTTCAAGCCGCAACGCAAATTAACGAGGCGACGTTGTCATTTATCCCCAAAATTCTGGCTTGCTTTTTAGTCTTGGTGTTGGCTTTACCTTGGCTGATTGAAACGATGATGGATTACACAATCCGCCTATATCAAAGCATTCCGCAGTTGATCGGATGATTACCTTCACTCAAGCGCAAATTGAAATTTGGCTCGCCTTATTTTGGTGGCCTTTTTTGCGTATCTTTGGTTTATTGCTGGCTGATCCTTTTTTTTCTAGTCGTGCGATTCAACTCAAAATTCGGGTTGCGTTGGCGATTTTGCTGACCATCTTAATCGGCCCGTTACTACCCACCTTGCCAACAGTGCCGGTGGTGTCTCCAGAAGGGATGTTGATTGCAATTCGTGAGCTGATTATTGGCTTGTCAATTGGCTTTGTGATGCGGCTGATTTTTACCAGCGTTGAGATGGCGGGGCATTTATCGGGTTTGCAGATGGGCTTGGGTTTTGCTTCATTTTATGATCCACAAAATGCCAGCAATAGCTTGGTGATCTCTCAGTTGATGAGTTTATTTATGTTGTTGTCGTTTTTATCGGTGGGTGGGCATTTAGTTGTCTTGCGGGTTTTGATCGATAGCATGGTGCAGTTGCCGTTGGGCACTGTGCGGATCTCCGCAGATGGATTTCAATTGATCGCCAATTATGGCGCGATTATTTTTCGAACCGGTGTCTTACTGGCTTTACCTGTGTTGGCGGCACTGCTGATAGCTAATTTAGCGATTGGGGTAATGACGCGTGCTGCGCCGCAATTGAATGTGTTTGCGGTAGGCTTTCCATTAACGCTCGGTGTAGGTTTTGCTGCGATGTATTTTTCATTGCCTATGCTGGTGCCACACATTGACCAAGCAATTAACAATTACACCCGTTACATCGCTCAGATATTGCTCACTTTTAGTCAGAAGTAATGAATCCGATAAAAAAATGCAATTCCCGACTAGTTTGCTCGGGTATTGCTCCTCGGGGTATAATCCGTCGTCCTTTAAATTTTTTCAAAGAGAGATTCTCATGAGCGTGGCCATTGCCGATGTGCAAAATAGCGTAGATACCCGCAATATCGCCATCAACAAGGTGGGAATCAAGTCGATTCGTCATCCGGTGCAAGTCGCTGATCGCACTGACGGTGTGCAGCATACTATTGCGACTTTTGATATGTATGTGTTTTTGCCGCAGCATTTCAAAGGCACACATATGTCGCGCTTTGTTGAGATTTTAAATAGTCACAATAAAGAAATTTCGGTTGAATCATTTGAAACGATTCTTCGCCAAATGTGCGAACGCCTTGAAGCTGACGCCGGCTATTTAGAAATGCGCTTCCCATTTTTTGTGAATAAAACGGCGCCCGTGTCTGGTGTGCAAAGCTTGCTGGATTATGATGTGTCGCTGATTGGTGAACTGAAAAACGGCGAATTCACACAAACGTTGAAAGTCCTTGTGCCTGTGACGAGCTTGTGCCCTTGCTCGAAAAAAATCTCTGAATACGGCGCGCATAATCAACGCTCGCATGTCACGATTACCGCAACCTTGGGTGAACATGTATGGATTGAAGAAATTGTTGAGCTGGTTGAGAAACAAGCGTCGTGCGAGCTGTACGGTTTGCTGAAACGCCCAGATGAAAAATACGTGACTGAGCGCGCTTACGATAATCCAAAATTTGTTGAAGATATGGTTCGCGATGTGGCCGCTAGCCTAAATGCCGAATCGCGTATTCTGGCTTATGTGGTTGAATCAGAAAACTTTGAATCCATCCACAATCATTCTGCGTACGCTTTGATCGAGCACGACAAACGCTAATCAATAAGGAGTGAGGGGTAAGGAGTTAGGTGTGAAATTGTTGCTGGGTATTGGCTTGTAGGCTTTGCTAATTAGCGCTTGTAGTCATATACCAGTCACTTGCACTTGCGCCTCACTCCTCACAGAATTCATATGTATATTTTATTGATTGGTTATTTGTTTGTGATTGTGATGTTTGCTGCCGTGGTTGGCGCGAGCAATTGGGTTTTTGGCTTGTTTTTCTTTGTGGTGCTCGCGGTATTACCGACTTGGTTCATTTTCTGGTTACAGCGCCGTATCCAACAGAAAAAACACAAGCAAGTCGAGCATAAAGAAATGCCGTAGCACGATGTATCTGCCTAAAGCTTTTATAAAATATGGGCTTTCGGCAGATACGTGCTACTAACTAGTTAACCAGATTAAACTAGCCATGCGTCCTGTTACCCCATCGCGGCGATAGGAAAAATAGCGTTCGCTATCACTGAAGGTACATTCCTTGCCGCCGTAAATCGCTGTGATTCCGAGCTGATTAAGGCGTTGCCGTGCCAGAAGATAAATATCCCCCAACCATTTGCCATTGCTTTGCGCTGCAAATGCCGCCGTCGCTGCGGCATCGTGGCGAATGAACTCATCGCGGACATCGTCGCCCACTTCAAAAGCCTGTGGGCCAATTGCAGGGCCCAGCCAAGCCATGATGTGCTCGGCTTTGACGTTCATCGCCTTGACTGTGGCCTCAAGAACGCCATCGCAGAGTCCACGCCAGCCAGCATGCGCAGCGGCAACCACGCTGCCTTGTTGATCACAAAACAAGACTGGCAAACAATCCGCAGTCATCACGACGCTGACCACATTCGCCGTACGGCTAAAACTGGCATCGGCTTCAATTGGCGCATTAACTGTCGCCGCATCAACAACAATCGTGCTGTGGGTTTGTTTGAGCCATGCTGCAGGTGAGGGCAGTTGTTGCCGATTGGCGACAACTGCATTGATGTCGTCTCCTACGTGATCACCCAGATTGAAACTGGTGTACGGCGCGGCACTCACACCACCCAATCGCGTCGTTTGTAGCGATTTCACATTGGCTGGGGCTGGCCAGTCAGGCGTGAAACAATGGGTATTATTCACAGATATCATTTTCGTTACTCACGAACATAGATCAGTTCACAATCGTGATCGTCGTCTTCATCATCATCGTCAAACTCATCTTGGCTCATGCCAACATCGGCGCGCAGCGTGCCGATGAGTTGTTCCAAGTCGAACGGAATCGCCGCTTTCCATGTCATTGTTTTGCCACTCTCAGGGTGAACTAAAGAGAGCTTTCTGGCATGTAGCGCTTGGCGATTGAGTTCTTCTAGCGCCATGCGAACTTCGCTGCTGGTATCCATTTTCGGCGCAATGCCGTAGACCGGGTCTGCGGCGAGTGGATGATTGATGTGTGCCATGTGCACCCGAATTTGATGCGTACGGCCCGTTTCAAGGCGACATTCGATCAGTGTATAAGCGGTAAACCGCTCCAGCACATGGTAATGCGTGATAGAGGGCTTGCCAGTGCGTACTACTGCCATTTTGATGCGGTCTTTCGGGTGGCGTGCTATCGGCGCGTCTATCGTGCCATCTGCAGCGATTAAACCGTGTGCAACGGCTAGGTAATGGCGTTTTACGGTTCGTTCTTGTAATTGATTGATCAAATGGATTTGTGCTTGCAAGGTACGAGCCACCACCATCAGACCACTGGTTTCTTTGTCTAAGCGGTGAACAATGCCGGCACGTGGGATTTGGCGTAATTCAGGATAGTGAAAAAGCAGGGCGTTCAATAGCGTGCCGCTCCAATTGCCATTGCCAGGATGAACGACTAAACCCGCTGGTTTGTTGATAATCAAGATCGTGGCGTCTTCGTACAGAATATCGAGGTCGATATCCTCTGCATCAAAGGCGACTTCATTGGGGTCGGGCTGCACGTCGACCGCCAGGGTTTCCCCGCCCCAGAGTTTGGTTTTCGGCTGTGCGGTTTCTCCATCCACCGTCACCCGGCCTTCCTTAATCCACGTAGTCAAGCGGCTACGGGAAAAATCAGGCAAAATCTTCGCTAAAGCAGCGTCTAAGCGTGTGCCTGCTAAATCATCAGGCACAGACAAAACACGAATGTCTGCGAAGTCGTTATAATCGTTTAGTTCAATATCGGATTGCATCATGACTAAGATTCTACCGCGAATCCTGATTTCTGCCTTATTAGTTAGCTTAATGGCAGGATGTTCTTCGCTCAATAATGAAAAAGCAGATGATACTTTAGGTTGGAGTGCTGAAAAATTGTTCAGCGAGGCCAAATCAGAGCAAGCAAGTCGCAGCTACGAAGCTTCGAATAAATTGTTTGAGAAATTAGAAGCACGTTATCCATATGGCCGTTTTGCATCGCAAGCGCAATTGGAAATGGCTTACAACTATTACAAAGACCAAGAGCCTGCATTGGCGCTGGCGGCAATTGATCGCTTTGTAAAACAAAACCCAAGTCATCCTAGTGTTGATTATGCTTATTACTTGAAAGGCTTGGTGACTTTCAATGAGTCACAAGGGTTTATGTCTAGTATCTCTAAGCAAGATATGTCAGAACGAGACCCCAAAGCGGCGAAAGAGTCGTTTAATTCGTTTCGCGATTTGACGCAGCGTTTTCCAGATAGCAAATACACTAAAGATGCGACTATTCGCATGGGCTATCTGATTGGTGCATTAGCTATGTATGAGCTACACGTTGGTCGCTATTATTTCCAGCGCGGTGCTTATTTAGCTGCAGCAAATCGTGGCCGCGCCTTGATTGATAATTACGCCAATACCAAACAAGTTGAAGGCGCATTGGGTCTAATGATTCAATCGTATGATCGGCTGGGTTTAACCGATTTAAGCGCAGACACCAAACGTGTGTTGTTAAAAAACTACCCTGAGTCGACTGCCGACAAAGACGTCTTTAACACCGATGCCTATTGGTGGGCGCCGATTTAAAAAAAGATTGCAGATTAATGAAAGAGGGCTTGACGGGCATTAAATAGCCGTCTATTATTCTGCTCTCTTTGAGGGGGTATAGCTCAGTTGGTAGAGCGCTTGCATGGCATGCAAGAGGTCAGCGGTTCGATTCCGCTTACCTCCACCAGAACAAAGTCCCTATAGTTTAGCGGTTAGAACACTGCCCTTTCACGGCGGCGGCCGGGGTTCGATTCCCCGTGGGGACGCCAGAATTTGTTGTAGAAGTTGAAGTTAGTTTAAAAGTTAATGTCCCTATAGTTTAGCGGTTAGAACACTGCCCTTTCACGGCGGCGGCCGGGGTTCGATTCCCCGTGGGGACGCCAAATATAAAAAGCACTCGTTTAGCGAGTGCTTTTTTACTGCCTGAAGAATGGTCTAACGATTAATGATGATGATTTTTGTCGTATTCGATTCGGGCATGAGCAAGGCAATCATAGAAATCGATGCGTAAATTTGCACAGAGTTCCAAATATTGCTGCAGTTGCGTTGTCACTTCACTGCTTAACTGCTCTTTGGTATTGGGCGTTTGATTTGACACGCCCGACTGACAGCTGGCCATCTAATTACTCCTAGCAACACTGTAAATAGAGTATTGCAAGTCTTGTGCCATGCTGCAATGCGGAAAATACGTATAAGAATGTCGAAATAGCGCAATTTCTCACTGCTTTTGAGTAAAGAGCGGCAATATTTGCCTTTTTTAGCGGCAAAGCTGCGGTTTTACGTTACGAATTGCCGCTAAAACATTGTTTTTAGTTGGTATTTTTGACTTTACCATTCATCGTTTTAAACGCAGTGCATATAAAAAAGCCACGGAAAACCGTGGCTTTTTTGCATCGCTAACTGCAAATTATTTTTTGCGCTGTGGAGGCAGGTCGGTACAAACACCTTTTGCCACTTCAGCAGCCATACCAATCGATTCACCCATCGTTGGGTGAGGATGGATGGTTTTGCCAATGTCAACCGCGTCAGCGCCCATTTCAATCCCAAGGCAAATCTCGCCAATCATGTCGCCCGCGTGTGGACCAACAATCGCGCCGCCGAGGATTTGGCCGTTTTCAGCATCAAAAATCAACTTGGTAAAGCCTTCAGTCCGGCCATTGGCAATGGCGCGGCCCGAGGCTGCCCATGGGAATACGCCTTTGGTGATTTTGATGCCGTCTTTTTTGGCTTGATCTTCGGTCAAACCTACCCAAGCTACTTCTGGGTCGGTGTAGGCAACGCCTGGAATTACGCGTGCGTCAAAGTAGGCCTTATGCCCTGCGGCATTCTCAGCAGCCACGTGCGCCTCATGAACCGCTTTATGCGCCAACATTGGTTGGCCGACTAAGTCGCCAATCGCAAAAATATTCGGCACATTGGTGCGCATTTGTTTATCAACCGCGATAAAGCCACGCTCATCAACGATAACCCCAGCATTTTCTGCGCCGACTTTCTTGCCGTTTGGTGAACGACCTGTTGAGTACAGCACCAAGTCGTAGCATTGGGCTTCTGTTGGCGCTTTCGGGCCTTCAAACGTCACCCAGATGCCGTCTTCTTTTGGCACAATTGATGTGGTTTTCGAGCTGAGCATGATGTTGTCAAAGCGATGCGCGTTCCAGTCTTGCCACACTTTCACTAAATCACGATCTGCGCCTTGCATTAGGCCATCGGATAACTCAACCACGTCCAGACGTGCGCCCAGCGTTGAATATACGGTACCCATTTCCAGACCAATAATCCCGCCGCCGATAATCAGCATGCGTTTTGGTACTGATTTGAGTTCCAGCGCGCCAGTTGAATCAACAATACGTGGATCATTCGGGATGAATGGCAGTTTCACCGCTTGCGAGCCCGCAGCAATCACTGCTTGCTTAAATTTAACGACTTTTTTCTCACCGTTTAAATCTTTGCCAGTGCCGCTGGTGATTTGAACTTCCATATGATTGGCATCGAGGAAGGCACCAACCCCTCGAACTTGCTCAACTTTACGCATTTTCGCCATGCCAGCCAGACCGCCAGTGAGCTTGTTAATCACTTGCTCTTTGTAGCCGCGCAAGGCGTCGATATCGACTTCGGGCGTACCAAACTTGATACCGTTTTTCGCCATATGCGCCACTTCATCAATCACCGCCGCATTGTGCAGCAAGGCTTTTGATGGAATGCAGCCCACATTCAAGCACACGCCGCCTAGTGTGGCATAACGCTCAACGATGACGGTTTTCATGCCCAAATCCGCTGCGCGGAACGCTGCAGAATAGCCGCCCGGGCCGGCACCGATAACGAGCATATCGCATTCAATATCTACATTGCCTGAGTATTGCCCTGCGACTGGGGCTGTTACTGCAGCAGGGGCTGATACTGCCGGTGCTGGCGCAGCTTGAGGCGCAGGCGCCGCAGCAGCAGGTGCTGACGCGCTGGCGCTCACTTCGATAATCGCAATGATATCGCCTTCAGTGGCTTTGCCGCCTGTCGCGATGCGCATTTCTTTGATAACACCAGCATGGGTTGCTGGCACTTCCATTGTGGCTTTATCGGTTTCGAGTGCGATCAAGCTGTCTTCAACGGCAACGGTGTCGCCGACTTTGACAAACACTTCAATCACATCAACGCCAGCATGGCCGCCAATATCGGGTACTTTTAATTCAATCGTATTGCTCATTTTAAAATCCTGTGAGGGGTGAGGGGTGAGGGGAGAAGTGTGTGGCAATCTTTGGAGTGAGTTGTTTTTACCCCTCACTCCTTACGCCTAACACCTCACTGCGAAGCTTTACACCTCACGCCTCTCACAAAACTAAGCGACGAACATCAGACAATAATTTGCCCAAGAACACTGTGAAGCGGCCTGCTTGCGCGCCGTCGATCACGCGGTGATCAAATGACAGCGACAATGGGCACATCAGGCGTGGTGCAAACTCTTTGCCATTCCATACTGGTTTGATTTGCGATTTGCAAACACCTAGAATCGCCACTTCAGGCGCGTTCACGATCGGTGTAAAGCTCGTACCACCAATGCCGCCCAAGCTAGAAATCGTAAAGGTTGCGCCTTGCATATCAGTCGGTTTCAGTTTTCCTTCACGTGCCAAGGCTGACAATTCGGTCAACTCTTTCGTGATTTGTTTGAGGCCTTTTTGGTCAACGTTTTTGATGACCGGAACCACCAAACCGTTTGGCGTATCTGCAGCAAAACCAATGTGGTAGTACTGTTTCAGAATTAAATTATCGCCATCAAGCGATGAATTCATTTCCGGGAAGGCTTTCAGTGCTTCGGCAGCCGCTTTGATGATGAAAGCGAGTGGCGAGAGTTTCAGGCCGCTCTTTTCCCATTCTTTACCGATGGTCTTGCGGAAATCTTCTAGTTCTGTGATATCGCATTCGTCGTTGAATGTAACGTGCGGGATCACCACCCAGTTGCGGTGCAAGTTCGCGCCAGAAATCTTTTTGATTTTTGACAGCGGTTTGCTTTCGATTGGGCCGAATTTGGCGAAGTCCACTTTTGGCCATGGCAACAAATCAATGCCGCCACCAAGCGATGCGCCGCCCGCAGCTGGTGCCGCTAGCGATGATGCAACTGCGCTGGTCATTACAGATTTAACAAAGTTTTGCACGTCTTCATGCAAAATGCGGCCTTTCGGGCCTTTACCGCCGACTTTGCTCAAATCAACGCCGAGTTCGCGTGCGAATTTACGTACTGATGGCGAAGCGTGCGCTTTGCTGAAGTTGGCTTCGTCGATTTTGGCTGGCGCTGAAGTGGTCGCAACTGGCGCAGCTACGGCTGCTGGCGCGGCGGCAACCGGAGCAGGGGCAGGTGCTGCAGGTGCTGCAGGTGTTGCAACGGGTGCTGGCGCTGGTGCGCTCGCTGCGGCAGTGCCAGCGACTTCAAGCAATAACACCACATCGCCTTCAGAGGCTTTGCCGCCGACTTGGATTTTGACTTCTTTAACAATACCAGCGTGAGTTGAAGGCACTTCCATTGTGGCTTTGTCGGTTTCTAGTGCGATCAGTGATTGTTCTTTTTCAATCACATCGCCGACTTTGACGAACACTTCAATCACGTCAACACCAGCATGGCCGCCGATATCTGGTACTTTCACTTCAACGATGCCACCGCTTGTCGCGGGTGCTGCAGCTACACTTGCAACGGCTGCTGGTGCAGTAGGCGCTGAAGCGGCAGGCGTAGCTACGGGGGCAGGTGCCGCAGCGGCTTCGCCAACTTCAAGCAGCAATACCACGTCGCCTTCTGAAGCTTTGTCGCCGACTTTGATTTTCATTTCTTTGACAACACCAGCGTGTGTCGCGGGTACTTCCATCGTCGCTTTATCGGTTTCCAGCGCGATCAAGGATTGTTCTTTTTCGATGGTGTCGCCCACTTTGACAAACACTTCGATGACATCAACACCGGCGTGGCCGCCGATGTCTGGAATAGTTACTTCAATTAAATTGCTCATTCGCTTAAATCCTGTGAGGGGTGAGGGGAGAAGAGTGAGGGGTAAACCCACTCTTCGTGGCGTGAATGGCTGGGTATATGTCGCTAGCCATTTTTAGGTGTGGGCTTGAGGTTTATACCCCTCGCACCTCACACCTCACGCCTCACTCAATTACACTGTCCAAGGGGCCGGTTTAGCTGGGTTGATGCCATATTTTTCCATGGCTTCAAGCACTTTTTCTTTACCGATTTTGCCTTCGTCAGCCAAGGCTTTAATTGCTGCAACGGCCACGTAGAAACTGTCAACTTCAAAGAATTTACGCAATTGTTTGCGCGAATCTGAGCGACCGAAACCATCGCAACCCAATACTACGTAACGACCTGGCACGTATTCACGAACTTGATCGGCAAAGGCGCGTTTGTAATCTGTTGCAGCAACGACTGGACCCGAGCGTCCTGCTAAGCATTGCGTAACGTATGGCACCACTGGTTCGCTCATTGGGTTGAGTAAGTTGTGGCGTTCTGCGGCCATACCATCACGACGCAATTCGTTAAAGCTTGGGCAAGCCCAGATGTCGGATTCGATACCGAAATCGGCTTTTAATAATTCAGCTGCTTTAATCACTTCGCGGAAAATCGTGCCTGAACCCATCAATTGCACTTTCAGTTTCGCGTCTTTCGGGCCTTCTTGGAACATGTACATCCCTTTCAGAATGCCGGCTTCCGCACCCGCTGGCATCGCTGGCTGGGTGTAGTTCTCGTTCATTACTGATAGGTAGTAGTAGATGTTCTCTTGGTCTTGGTACATACGGCGCATACCGTCTTGTACGATAACCGCTAATTCATAGGCAAACGTTGGATCGTACGAAACGCAGCTTGGGATGAATTCAGCAAACAAGTGACCGTGGCCGTCTTGATGCTGCAAACCTTCGCCGTTCAATGTCGTGCGGCCAGCTGTACCGCCAATCAAGAAACCACGTGCACGCAAGTCGCCTGCTGCCCAAGCCAAGTCACCGATGCGTTGGAAACCGAACATTGAGTAATAGATGTAGAACGGAATCATCGTTACGCCGTGGTTGGCGTATGACGTGGCAGCAGCGATCCAGTCGCTCATTGCGCCGGCTTCGTTAATCCCTTCTTGCAAGATTTGACCGCTTTTTGACTCTTTGTAGAACATCAATTGGTCAGCATCTTGTGGCTCGTACAATTGACCTACGTGCGACCAAATGCCGAGCTGACGGAACAAGCCTTCCATACCGAAGGTACGTGATTCATCCGGTACGATAGGCACAATGCGATTGCCGATGGCTTTGTCTTTCGCCAAGGCAGTCAGGATACGCACGAAAGCCATGGTCGTAGACATTTCACGCTCGCCCGAGCTTTCAAGCAATCCTTTAAATAGCTCTAGGCCTGGTACCGTTAGCGGTTCGTTCACTGGATTGCGGCTTGGCAAGTAACCGCCCAACGCTGCACGGCGTTCGTGCATGTATTTCAACTCTGGAGAATCGGCTGCCGGTTTGTAGAACGTGCAGTTGGTTGCTTGTTCGTCCGTTAATGGAATGTTGAAACGGTCGCGCAGATGCAGCAAATCGTCGTTGGCTAATTTTTTGGTGTTGTGCGCCACGTTTTGTGATTCGCCAGCGGTGCCCAAACCAAAACCTTTCACTGTTTTTACCAGTAACAGCGTTGGTTGGCCTTTGTGTGCCACGGCCGCTTTGTAGCCTGCATAGACTTTGTACAAGTCATTGCCGCCGCGCGTCAATTTCCAGATGTCGTCGTCTGACATGGCTGAAACCAAGTCGAGCAATTCTGGGTAAGCTCCGAAGAAATGTTCGCGTACATACGCGCCATTTTTCGATTTATAAGTTTGGTATTCACCGTCAACAACTTCCATCATGCGTTTTTGCAGCAAGCCTTTTTTGTCTTGCGCCAAGATCGCATCCCAGCCTGTACCCCAAACGACTTTAATGACGTTCCAGCCCGAACCACGGAAATCGCCTTCGAGTTCTTGGATGATTTTGCCGTTACCGCGTACTGGACCATCCAGACGTTGCAAGTTGCAGTTAATTACGAAAATCAGATTGTCGAGTTTTTCACGACCCGCTAATGAAATCGCGCCGAGTGATTCTGGCTCGTCCATTTCGCCGTCGCCGCAGAAACACCAAACTTTACGATCGCCTTTTTGTTTAAAGCCACGGTCGTCGAGGTATTTCATAAAGCGGGCTTGGTAAATCGCCATCAACGGGCCAAGACCCATCGACACAGTTGGGAATTGCCAGAAATCAGGCATCAACCATGGATGTGGGTAAGATGACAAACCGCCACCATCGACTTCTTGGCGGAATTTATTCAGTTGGTCTTCAGAGATACGGCCTTCTAGGAAGGCACGGGCGTAAACGCCGGGTGCCGAGTGACCTTGTACATACACCAAATCGCCACCGTGATTTTCATCGGCAGCGTGCCAGAAGTGATTCCAGCCCACATCGTACAAAGTTGCTGCAGAAGCAAACGATGAAACGTGACCACCCAAATCGCCATCAAAGCGATTGGCTTTGACGACCATCGCCGCAGCATTCCAGCGGGTGTACGACAGGATGCGCTCTTCGAGGTGTGCATTGCCAGGGTGTTTGGCTTGCAAATGCGCCGGAATCGTATTGATGTAGGCGGTGGTGGCGGTGTACGGGATGTTCACGCCATCCTGACGAGCATGATCAACGAGTTGTTCAACTAAAAAGTGCGCGCGCTCGGCACCTTCGGCTTCGATAACGCCTGCGAGGGCGTCGCGCCATTCTTTAGTTTCTTGTGGATCATGGTCATGTAATTGCTCTGCCATTTGTATCTACCTTGTGAGTGGTGGTTTTGTACTCATCCGAGGTTTGCTTCGGATGTGGATTTGATTAAAAGGCGATGAGTAATCGCCTTCAGGGTTTAGCGCGGGGTGTTCCGCTTATAATAATTAATTAAGCCATTGGTCGAGGCGTCATGCGTATTGGTCAGCCCCGGGGTGGTGAGATCGGCTTCAATCGCTTTGGCGAGTTGCTTGCCGAGTTCTACGCCCCATTGGTCGTAAGAGTTGACATTCCACACGGTGCCTTGCACAAACACTTTGTGTTCATATAGCGCAATCAATGCACCCAAACGACGTGGCGTGAGACGTTGCATTAAAATCGTATTGGTTGGGCGATTGCCTTTGAAAATCTTGTGTGGAACGAGTTTTTCTTGCGCTTCGCCAACGATGCCGGCTTTGTCGAGTTCGGCACGCACTTCGGCTTCATTTTTGCCGCGCATAAAAGCTTCGGTTTGGGCAAACACGTTCGCCATTAAAATCGTGCTGTGTGGCTCTGGTATGTCTGGATGTTCGATTGTTGCAATGAAATCGATAGGCAGTAGCTGGGTACCTTGGTGCAGCATTTGATAATATGCGTGCTGGCCGTTAATACCCGCATCACCCCATACCACCGGGCCAGTGGCATAGTCAACGCGATTGCCGTCTAGATCGACTGATTTTCCGTTCGATTCCATATCCAGCTGCTGCAAATACGCGGGGAAGCGTGATAGACATTGGTTATATGGTGAAATCAGGTGTGTGCTTGCTTCAAAGAAATTGGCGTACCAAATGCCGAGCATACCCATGATGACGGGCAAGTTTTGCTCGAGTGGCTTGCCACGGAAGTGTTGATCCATTGTGTACGCGCCGTGTAGCAAATCTTGGTAATTATGCTTACCCAGATAAATCGCAATCGGCAGACCAATCGCCGACCACAGGCTGTAGCGACCGCCCACCCAATCCCAGAACTCAAACATATTGTTAATATCGATACCAAACTCAGCAACGGCTTTGCTATTGGTTGAAACAGCAACAAAATGCTTGGCAATATGTTTGTCGTCACCTGCGGTAGACAGGAACCATTTGCGTGCAGTGCGGGCATTGGTGATGGTTTCTTGCGTGGTGAAGGTTTTTGACGCCACGATAAATAGCGTAGTTTCTGGGTTGAGCTGTTTCAGTGTGGAAACGATTTGATCACCATCCACGGTTGATACAAAGTGCATCGTCAGACGCGCATGGCCGTACTCTTTTAGGCCTTGGCACACCATCAATGGGCCTAGATCTGAGCCACCAATCCCGATATTCACAACGTCGGTAATCGGTTTGCCGGTGTAGCCTTGCCATTCACCAGAACGAACTTTATCAGAGAAATTACCGATTTGTTCTTTGACCGCATTGACCTTGGGCATCACGTCTTCGCCGTCAACCATAATTGGGTTGCGATCGAGATTGCGTAATGCAGTATGTAAAACAGCACGGTTTTCAGTGGTATTGATTTTTTCACCGGAAAACATTTTCTCAATGCGCTCAGCTAAACCAGATTGGCGAGCTAAATCCATCAACAAAGTCATGGTTTTTTCATTGATGCGGTTTTTTGAGTAATCAAAAAACAAACCGCCTGATTCAAGTGAAAAACGTTCAAAGCGGTGCGGATCATTTTCAAATAGATCACGCATTTGCAGTGGTGAAATTTCTTTGAAATGTTCTACAAGCGCCTGCCAAGCAGGGGACGCGGTGAGGTTGGACATCTGAATCGTTCCTTGTTGATCGCAAACTGGTTGTGGCTTGGTGTTGCTGCGTGGTTTTTTAGTGGTCATGTCCACGGACTCGTTTTTCTTTCATATTGCGTTTCATTTTCTCGAGCTGATCGATCAGCTCTGGGCCGCGTTTGAGCGCAACGCCGACGGCAAGTACGTCAATAATCACTAAGTGAACAATGCGAGTGATCATTGGCGTGTATAGATCAGGATCTTCCATCGTGTCGGCAAACAGGCAAATATTGCAGCGTTTGGCGAGCGGTGATTTTGAATGGGTGATGCCGATGACATCGGCGCCAGAGTCACGGGCAATTTCGACTGAACGCAACATATCGAGCGTGCGGCCTGAGTTGGAAACGGCAATGACCGCGTCGCCCGGTTTGAGCATCGATGCGCTCATACCGTGCATATGCGGGTCGGTGTACGCAACTGTCGGTACGCCAAGGCGGAAGAATTTATTTTGCGCGTCAATCGCCACCGCACCGGATTGCCCTTGACCCCAAACTTCGATTTTTCCTGTGCTGGACAGAATTTTGATGGCTTTATCGAGCACATCGGTGTCGAGTTCGTTGCGGCAGCGTAATAGGTGGGAAATATTATTATCGAATAATTTCTTGGCCAGATCATGGGCTGAATCATCGGATGACACCATCGAGTGTACATACGGTACGCCAGATACCAAACTGCGCGTGAGGCGCAGTTTGAAGTCTTGCAGCCCAGAGCAGTTGAGAGAACGGCAAAAACGAATGACCGTCGGTTGCGACACGTCTGAAAGCTCAGCAATTTGCGCAATGGGTGCGTTCGCCACTAAATTGGGCTGCGCCAATACGAGGTCGGCGACCTTGCGTTCTGATTTAGATAGTGTGTCGAGTACTGCTTTGATTCGTTCGAGCATGGTTTAGCGCCCTCAATCAAACGCAATAACGCCAAGCAGAAAATCTGCTTTGGCGTTGGATAAAAAATGGAAAAAAATGCCGATCACTTAAGCTGTCCAGTAGACCTGTGCGGTGCTTTTCACTTGATCGAGCACCCGGCGAATCGGATAAAGTTCGGTGATGGCTTTTTGCTCTTGCATCGCGGTATTGAGCAGTTCTTTTTTACCAGTGCCGGTAATATGCACCAGTACGTTTCGAGCTTGCACGATCGTGGGGAGCGTGAGCGTAATGCGCTGGTGAGGCGCTACTGGCGGAGTAACGGCAGCGACCAGTTGGGTTGACGCGCAGGCTTGTTCGAGTTCAACGGCATTGGGAAACAGGGAAGCAGTATGACCGTCATCGCCCATACCCAGGATAAGTATATCAATAGGTGTTTTGATAACTGAGAGTCGCGCTTCGATACCTGCTAAGCCCGCGTGTGGCGTTGCGGCATCATTCACCATGGAAATAAAGTTTGCCGCCGCCGCGCCATCTTGCAATAGATTTTCACGCGTGAGGCGCTCGTTGCTGTCGGCGTGATCGTTGGGCACCCAGCGTTCGTCGACCAAAGTAATGTAGACTTTACTCCACTCTACATCGCTAGCGCGTAATGCTTTGAACATACCTGCTGGCGTTCGGCCACCGGAAACGGCTAGGCTGGCTGTGCCACGCTCAGCAATTGCTTGTTGTAGTTGTGCAGCAATATAGTGAGCAAGATTAAGGTCGAGTTCATCTTTACTTGCGAACTCATGCCATTGCAGGGACATTCAGGCTTCTCCAGAAATTCAATATGATATTTGCAACGCAATTCGGAGTTTCCCGAATTCTGCCACGAGTCAGCATAATTCGGGAAACTGATTTAAAGCTTACGCATTGGTTAGGCTTCTTCGTGCCAGCACAAGCCATCACGTGATAACAAGGCTGAAGACGCCGCAGGACCCCAAGTGCCAGCTGAGTAAGTTTTTGGACCTTCGTTGCTGTTTTCCCAGCTTTCGATGATTGGTTCAACCCAACGCCATGCCGCACGTTGTTCATCGCGACGAACGAAGAGCGACAGATCGCCTTTGATCACGTCCATCAACAAACGCTCGTAGGCTTCAGGGCTGCGGGTGCTGAACGCTTCTTTGAAATCCAAGTCCAGATACACTTCACGCAAACGCTCACGGCCAGGCTCTTTGGCGAGCATATAGAGGCGAACCGATTCCGCGGGTTGCAATTGAATCACTAAGCGATTTGGCTGAGTGTTTTTGCCGAAAATCGACGTTGGCGCTTCGCGGAAATTGATGACAATTTCAGCTAGACGTTCTTGTAGGCGTTTGCCGGTACGTAAGAAGAACGGTACGCCAGCCCAGCGCCAAGTTTCGATTTCAGCTTTTAATGCCACAAAGGTTTCTGCTTTTGAGCCAGCAGGAACGCCGGGTTCATCTTGGTAGCCAGGAACAGCTTTGCCACCGACTGCGCCCGCTCGATATTGACCACGAACGACTTTGTTGTGAACGGTTTCTGGAGTCAGCGGCTTTAATGCACGCAAAACTTTTAGTTTTTCATCACGAACGGCATCCGCGTCGATTGACGCTGGCGGCTCCATGGCCACAATGGTCAATAACTGCAAGAGATGGTTTTGTACCATATCGCGCAAGGCACCGGTTTTGTCGTAAAAATCAGCACGAGTTTCTACACCAACTTGCTCGGTCACCGTAATTTGCACATCACGGATCCATTCACGACGCCACAGTGGCTCGAGCAAGGTATTGGCAAAACGGAGTGCGATTAAATTTAGTACCGGCTCTTTGCCGAGGTAGTGGTCAATCCGGTAAATTTGTTGTTCGGTAAAGTATTCGCCGACTTCGTCGTTGATTTTATTTGATGATTCGAGATCGTGGCCGAGCGGCTTTTCGAGTACGACACGCGCATTGCCTTTGTTCAGACCAACTTCGGCTAAGTTTTTAGCAATCGGCGCAAAGAAATCTGGCGCTGTTGAAAGATAAAATACACGATTGCGTGTAGGGTATTTGTTGAGCGCTTCAGCTAATACGACAAAATCAGCCGTGGTATTTGCGTCAACTTTGAAATATTCAATGCGAGAGGCGAACAAAGCCCAGTCAGCTTCGTTATAATGCTTGCCTAAGAATTCCTTCGCTTTGCTTTGTGCTTTCGCAACGTAGCTTGCTGTATCTGATGGGCTACGACCCAAACAGATGATGCGACCATCCACGGGAAGGTTGCCATCTTGGTGTTGGTGGTAAAGTGCTGGTAATAGCTTGCGCAGTGCCAAGTCACCAGTGCCGCCAAAAAATACCATGTCGAAAGCGTCGATCGGAGTCATTGCCGAAAATCCTTCCTAGTTTGAGGTTTGATGTGCACCTAACGTGCATGCAGACAAGTAAGCTTTGTAATCTTACTACATGCATAAATGACGGTGCAAACGAATTTGTTAATTGTTGATTCTATCATAAGGTTTTTGTTCGCAAAGAGTAGCAAGTCCATGGTAGTAAACGCCAATGTTGCATTGCAACGCAAGGCGGGCGTCTACTTTTTGGGTTGCTCTATGGCGTTGATTGTAGTAAAACTACGCCTACTTTCCGTGTGTTTTTGCTGGGGCATCGCACCCAGAATTTTTGGAGTTTCGTATGACATTGCATCCACGTCTGGCTGAGGTAACACAGCGTGTTATAGAGCGCAGTAAAGATTCACGCGGTCGATATTTGGCTCGTTTGGAAGAGGCGGCGAGTAAAGAGCCGGTGCGTAAAGGTTTGGCCTGTACAAATCAAGCGCACGCTTGGGCTGCTATGCCAGCGACCGATAAGATCATGTTGCGCGAGATGAAGTCTGCGAATATTGCCATCGTATCGTCGTATAACGAGATGTTGTCGGCGCATCAGCCCTTTGAATCTTTCCCGGCAATTATTAAAAAAGCCGCCCATGAGGTTGGCGCCACCGCACAATTTGCTGGTGGCGTGCCGGCGATGTGCGATGGTGTGACCCAAGGTCAGGCGGGGATGGAATTGTCGCTGTTCAGTCGCGATGTGATCGCGATGTCAACGGCGGTGGCCTTGTCGCACAATAT
This sequence comes from Deefgea chitinilytica, assembly GCF_016881405.1. Lineage (GTDB taxonomy): Bacteria > Pseudomonadota > Gammaproteobacteria > Burkholderiales > Chitinibacteraceae > Deefgea > Deefgea chitinilytica. The sequence continues at coordinate 25,197 of NZ_WOFE01000011.1, read as the reverse complement.
GTTTGATGCGACCTTGTGTTTAGGTGTGTGCGACAAAATCGTACCGGGTTTGTTGATTGGTGCGTTGCAGTTTGGTCATTTGCCGACGATTTTTGTACCTGCCGGCCCGATGACCTCGGGCATTTCCAATAAAGAGAAGAATATAACTCGCCAATTGTTTGCCGAAGGGAAAGTGGGGCGTGACGCCTTGTTGGCGTCAGAGGAAGGCTCTTACCACGGCGCAGGCACCTGCACCTTCTTTGGTACCGCGAATTCGAACCAAATGCTGATGGAAATCATGGGCTTGCATTTACCTGGCGCGGCATTTACCAATCCAGGTACGCCACTGCGAGATGCTTTGACCGCTGCGGCCACCAAGCGCGTCGCGCAAATTACCGCACTGGGCAATGAATTTATTCCTGTTGGTAAAGTGGTGGATGAAAAAACCATCATCAACGGCATTATCGGCTTACTGGCGACCGGCGGCTCAACCAATCACACGATTCATTTGATCGCAATCGCGCGTGCGGCTGGCGTGATCATTGATTGGTCTGATTTTAGTGATTTGTCCGCTGTTATTCCGTTATTGGCAAAAGTGTATCCAAATGGCGCGGCGGATGTGAATCACTTCCACGCCGCAGGTGGTATGGGCTATATCATCCGTGAATTGCTGGACGCAGGTCTGTTACACAATGATGTGTGGACTGCCGCAGGCTTTGGCTTGCGCCACTACGCACAAGAACCGTTCCTTGATAACGGTGCAGTGGTTTGGCGTGATGCGCCAACGGTTGCCGGTGATGCAACGGTATTGAGTACGGTTGCAAAACCATTCCAAGCGGATGGCGGCACTAAGTTGCTGCAAGGTAATTTGGGTCGTGCGGTGATTAAAACTTCGGCGGTTGCGCCAGAATTCCGCATTGTCAATGCGCCTGCGATTGTGTTTGATGATCAAGAAGATGTGATTGCTGCCTTTAAACGTGGTGAGCTCGAGCGTGATTTTGTGGCAGTAGTGCGTTTCCAAGGTCCACGAGCCAACGGTATGCCTGAGTTGCACAAACTGACGCCGCCACTGGGTGTGTTGCAAGACCGTGGTTTCAAAGTGGCGCTCGTGACCGACGGACGTATGTCAGGCGCGTCGGGTAAAGTGCCTGCTGCAATTCATATTACGCCTGAAGTGGTATCTGGCGGTGCGCTGGGTAAAGTACGCACCGGCGATATGATTTTGTTGAACGCTGAAACCGGTGAGCTCGTGGCGCAAGTTGATGCTGCGGAGTGGGCAGCACGTGAAGTCGTTAGCGCTGATTTATCGAAAAATGGTTTTGGCATGGGGCGTGAATTGTTTACGACATTCCGTCAAAGTGCGACTGGCGCCGAAGAAGGTGCCGTGAGTATGGGTTTGGCGCATTGATTTGTTGGGTATATTGATCGGACCATTTTTTAATAATGGCTTGTTCGATATACCCAAGATTTTTATTGGGTCATTTTTATTGAGTGGCTTATTTTTATAACGAAAACGGAAGAGTTGAACATGCAAATTCGCGACATTATGCGCTCTTGCTCGGTGATGCCAGTTTTGGTCATTGAAAAAGTGGAACACGCTGTGCCTTTGGCGCAAGCTTTGGTTGAGGGTGGTATTCGAGTACTGGAAGTGACTTTGCGTACTGAGGCTGCATTGGCCGCGGTCAAAGCTATCGCTGATAACGTACCCGGCGCGATTGTGGGTGTCGGTACAGTGGTTCGTCCAGAGCAATTCCAACAAGCGAAAGACGCAGGCGCGGTATTTGCTGTTACTCCAGGCTTGACGCCTAAACTCGCCGCGGCTGCGCGTGAGTGTGGTATTGAGTTGCTGCCTGGCGTTATGACGCCATCAGAAGCGATTGCTGCATTGGAAGAGGGCTTTGATGCCATGAAATTGTTCCCAGCGGAGCAAGCTGGTAGCTTGGCTATGCTTAAAGCACTTGGCGGCCCATTGCCACAAATTTTATTCTGCCCAACGGGCGGCGTGAGCTTGGAGTCTGCGCCGAAATTATTGGCTTTGCCAAACGTTGGCTGTGTTGGTGGCTCTTGGTTGGCACCGAAAGAAATGGTCGCAGCTGGCGACTGGGCTGGTATCACTGCGTTAGCACGTGAAGCGGCTGCGTTGCGCCCATAATTTGTTTGATGTCGCTGTGGTCGTTGATCGCTGGCGATGGCGGGCTTGCTGCCTAGGGTGAGCCCGTATAAATTATGTTACTGCTGTTGTAATTAATATCTGTTTTATTCTACTGTTTTTAGAATTATTTGCGCGGTGTTTGTCGTGGCGCAAAGGCAAGAATGTGCTACTTGGTGCATGCTTAACCGTCCCGATTTATTCGATTTTCCCATTTTCTGGAGATGATTCATGACTATCAAAGTTGGTATCAATGGTTTTGGCCGTATTGGTCGCATGGTATTCCGCGCTGCTGTTTATAACTTTGCTGATGATATCGAAATCGTTGGTATCAATGATTTGCTTGAGCCAGATTATCTAGCCTACATGCTTAAGCACGATTCAGTGCATGGCAAATTCAAAGGTGAGGTTGCTGTAGTTGACGGTAACTTGGTCGTTAATGGCAAAACAATCCGCCTTAGCGCAGTAAAAAACCCAGCAGAATTGAAGTGGAATGAAGTCGGCGCTGATGTTGTTGTTGAGTCAACAGGTTTGTTTTTGACTAAAGAAACCTGCGAAGCGCATTTGGCTGCTGGTGCGAAAAAAGTCATCATGTCTGCTCCTTCAAAAGACGACACCCCAATGTTTGTATACGGTGTGAATAACGACACTTACGCGGGTCAAGCGATTATTTCTAATGCATCGTGTACAACGAACTGCTTGGCACCATTGGCAAAAGTGATTAATGATAACTTTGGTATCAAACGTGGTTTGATGACGACAGTTCACGCTGCTACTGCAACGCAAAAAACGGTTGATGGCCCATCAAACAAAGATTGGCGTGGTGGTCGCGGTATTTTGGAAAACATCATTCCATCGTCAACGGGCGCTGCGAAAGCCGTTGGTGTGGTGATTCCAGAAATCAAAGGCAAATTGACGGGTATGGCATTCCGCGTGCCAACGTCGGATGTGTCGGTGGTTGACTTGACCGTTGAGTTGAACAAAGAAGCGTCGTATGAAGACATCTGCGCAACGATTAAAGCCGCTTCAGAAGGTGCTATGAAAGGCGTGTTGGGTTACACCACAGAGAAAGTCGTTTCAACTGACTTCCGCGGTGAGTCTTGCACTTCTGTGTTTGATGCGGGCGCTGGTATTGCATTGGATGGCACGTTTGTTAAGTTGGTGTCTTGGTACGACAATGAATGGGGCTATTCGAGCAAAGTACTGGAAATGGTTCGTGTTATGGCAGCAAAATAAGCTGCGATTTAATTTGTTAAAAAGCCAGTCGACATTGTCGGCTGGCTTTTTTGTTGCTGAATTAAAACTTTGGCTGATTGATATGACGAGCAGGTTTTTGCCTGTTAGATAGGTGTAGTTTTACATGTTTTTAGAGCGGCATTTTGCACAGAGCGCATTTTACTGAGTCGGGATAATGCGTCCCATGCCCTTAGGTTTTGGGTTTTCTCTGTTCAAATCTGGAGTTTTTAAATATGTTCAAACGTATTTTAATGGGCAGTTTGCTTGCAACTGCATTTGCTGCACCCGCAATGGCTGAAGTATCTATTTCTGGTTCTGCTGAAATGGACTTTTTCTACCGTACGAACCAGGCTTCAAATAATGGTGATGGTGCATTTGGTCAAGAAATCGCCATCATTGTGAATGTGGATGGTAAAGATAAGCTAGATAGTGGTGATACGTTGAAATGGCGTTTGGCGCAGAAAGTGGCAACGGATTACCGTTATGATTCATTTGGTCAGCGTGAAGCGTGGATTGGTTATGAAGGCGGCTGGGGTGAATTGCGTTTTGGCAATCAATTCTCTAATCAGTATTTAGCACTTGACTGGCCGTATGGCGCCCAAGGTCAAGGTAATTTATGGGCTGATTTTGGTGCACAAAAAGTGCAATATTCAAAAGCAGTGAGTTACTTCTCTCCTAAATTTGGTGGTTTTGATTTCCAAGCTCAATATGACTTGGGCTCAGGTACGAGTGATGCGCGTGCTTATGAAGTTACCGCAAAATATGTTCAAGGTGGCTTGCGCTTAGACGCTGGCTTCCATGAGGCTAAGAATGATGGTCATGCCTCATCAGAGGCATTGGTGTTTGGCGGCTCGACTTGGGGTAGCGGTAATGACTTTAGCAAAGAGAATACGGTACGTGCTTACAACGTAGGTGCAATCTATAAATTCGATAATGGTTTTGATATTGCCGCGGGTATGAAGCGCAACGAATGGTCTGGCGATGTGGATAATAGTATTCACGGTGGCAATGGTAAAACAACGGTAGATCAATATTTGGTTCGTGCAGGTTATACAACTGGCAAGCACAACTTTAATTTGGGCTATCAACGCGTTGCCGATAGTAAAACAGACGGCGTAACTGCAAATGATGGTATGGATGTGATCAATGCTCAGTACAACTATGCATTGTCGAAAAATACTAGCGCTTTCGTGCAAGCACGTCACCATATGATGGATGATGCAAATAAATCGAGCGTGATGCACGGTGCATGGCAGTTAGACGGAGCGGCCAATGGTGGCAAAGATTCAGCCACACGTATTCTGGTCGGCACTTGGACAGGCTTCTAAGTCTTTAGCGTCCTTCTTTGGTTATGCATCTAAACGGCACAGCAATGTGCCGTTTTTTGTTGCGCACTAGCTACAGTTTGTTGCGCGTAAGTGTCTTGTCTTTGCTTGAGCTTATAAATGTGCGTATTCTCGAGTCTGTAAAGCAGTGGCAGCAATTGTTCAGGTTGCAGCCTGCTGTTACGGTGGTTTTAACTTAACTCTCGTATCTTTGGAGAATAATAAATGTTCAAGCGCGTTCTACTCGCTGCAGCTGTAGCTGCCGCAGTTTCTGCTCCAGCTTTTGCTGAAGTTTCTATTTCTGGTTCTGCTGAAATGGACTTTTTTGCTCGTACCAATAACGGTGACGGCACTAAAGATGCAGCAGGTAATGACAATACAACAACAAAATTCTTGCAAGAAATCGCAATCGTTGTGAACGTTGACGGTAAAGACAAACTAGACAACGGCAGCACTTTGTCTTGGCGTCTTGCTCAAAAAGTTGCCACTGACTGGCGCTTTGACTCGTTTGGTGCGCGTGAAGCATGGATCGCTTACGGTGGCGACTGGGGTAGCTTGAAGTTTGGTAACCAATGGTCTAACACTTACTTGATCCAAGACTGGCCATATGCTTCTAAAGGCTTCTCAGGCACTATGGGTGAACCTGGCTACACTGGTTTTGGTTCTGGTATTAGCTATACATCACCTTCATTTGGCGGCTTTAATCTTCAAGCGGCTTATGACTTTGGTAATGGCAACAAAGATGCTCCTACTGCTTACGAAGTAACTTTGCAAGGCGCAATTGGTCCTGTTAACTTGGATATGGGCTACTTTGCAGTAGAAGATGGCGCGCCTGTATCTCATGGTGGTAGCAAAGGTAATAACTTGACTGGTGAGCGTAAGATCGGTACTGATGCAGTTACTGGTAAAGACATCATGGAGAGCTTGAAAGGTGGTAAGTTCTCTAACTGGATTATCGGTGCTCGCGGTTCTATCGCAGACGTAGCAATCCGTGCTGCTGTACGTAACATTACATCTGAAGTTGGTACTGCAGGTAAAAATGTAAAAGCTGATCAAATGGGTTACTTGCTCAGCGGTACTTACGGCTTTGGTAAAAATGCGCTGAGCCTTGGTTATATGCACCAAACTGCTGAGAAAGATGGCGAATCTCATAGCGACAATGATTTTGACACGATTGGTTTCCAATGGGACTACTCATTGTCTAAAAATACTGGCGCATTCTTGCAAATCCGTCACAACATGGTCGGCAAAAACTGGGCTGATAACGAAGCAGCATGGCAAAATGCTGATGGTAAAGCAGGTTCTAAAGACAATTCAACTCGTATCTTAGTTGGTACTTGGACTGGTTTCTAATCTAGTAATTTAATTACTAATTAGAATTGAAAAGGCAGCTTCGGCTGCCTTTTTCTATTTCAAAAACTATTGAAAAATATCTGCTATAGCTGTTCAGTGTTGATTGCTTTGTCATTATTCTGCAATCTATTTCGTGTTAATATTCACGAGTTAATCAAAAAGCAAATTTTATTTTGCATTAATTTGATTGTTTAGCAGTTACTTTTTTAACTTTTTGAATAAGCGAATAGAGATATGTATAAGATTATTGCCTTGTCAATTGCTGCTGCAATGGCTTCTACAGCGGTGAATGCTGAAGTTACAATTAGCGGTAGCATTAGAACCGCTTTTGAATATTCAAATCCAGATAATGTAGGCACAACGTCTAAAACGGCTAAAAATGATGGCTCTAGCAAAACACAATTGGTGGATCAAGGCTCTCGTATCCGTTTTTCTGGCAAAGATAAATTAGATTTTGGTGGTGAATTAGTTTGGGTTTTAGAAAACCGTTTTTACGTTGGTGATCCATATCAAAAAACTTCAGGTGCAGTTTGGGGGTCGCGCGATACATATGTAGGTTATAAAGGCGATTTCGGTTTTGGTCGCTTTGGTAAAATGGATAATGCTTATAAAGCGGCATACAAAAATATTGCGCCGACGATTGAAGGCTCAATTAATGATACTTCAAGCTATATGGGTACTTCACAAATGTTGCGCCGTGTAGGTAGTCGCGATGGACAAGTCGTTTACTATGAAACACCAAACTTTAATGGTTTTGGTGCTCATGGTTCATGGTCTATTGGTGATCAAACAGCTGCATATGATGCTCACACATACCAATTGGCGGCATTTTGGTCAAACAGTATGTTTAATGTAGGCGCTGCTTATTCATTGTCAAAAGATCAAACTTCAGACTATAAATCATCTAAAATTTCGCTTAAACCAGCCAGCAACGGTGCAGATGTAAGCAGCTATATGATTGGTGCAAATGCTAAATACATGGATTTTGGCTTGGGTTTGACTTATGAAAACCTAACTCGTGACGATGGGAAAAAATCACGAGATCAAGATTCTTTCGCTGTTGCTGCATCATATAAGCTCGACAAATTCAATTTCTTGGTAACTTATGTCAACGTGGGTGATGTAGATACTTTAGCTGACTCTGGTGGTGATCAGCTTTCATTAGGTGCTACATATAATTTGTCGAAAAAATCTCGTATTTATGCGACTTACACCATGTTGAATAATGATAAACATGCAAGCTTCACAACAGAGTCTGGCTATACGGTGAATAATGGTCAAAGTGTCGACTTGTTCTCAGTTGGTGTTCGTACGGACTTTTAATTTATAGTATTGGATATAAGCGCTTGAACTTCATACGCCCTATCAGATGATAGGGCGTTTTTTTAATAATTAGCTTTTTGATTAAAATGCTGTATTGGTTCTAGTTACAGCTGAATACTAAGCGAGAATTTAATCTATCGTTGGCAGGATGAAATTGTTTAAAGCGGACTTGGCTAATTCGATAACTTGACTCGCAGTTAGACCAATTCGATTTGCGTTGTGAGTTCGCCATAAATCAGCGGCTTGTCCATGCAAGAAAACTCCACTACAACTGGCATTAATTAAGCTTAGGCCTTGGGCCCAGAGTGAAAGAATAATTCCGCCGAGTACGTCACCTTGGCCTGCATTACTTAATGCGGAATTACCAGATGTATTTTGATGAATAATATCACCGCTCGCCATAATTAAAGTATTGTGGCCTTTTAGAATAACTCCACACTGATACGTTTTAAATAGCTGTATAACAGCTGATTGTCGATTGGATTGAATGTTCGCGAGTTCGCAATTTAATAGGCGAGCCGCTTCTGCGGGATGTGGAGTAATTATTGTTTCTGCTTGGCGGTGTTTTAATGTGCGCTGTAGTTTAGAGTTGTTTGCAATGATATTTAGTCCATCGGCATCAATAATTAAGGACTTGGATGAATTTAGGGATTCTGAAATGAGGTATTTTGCTTTACGGCTTTGACTTAGTCCTGGGCCAATGAGTAAATGAGTAATCAGATCATTATTAATGAGTCGCTGAGGGCTATTCATCATTAATTCTGGTTGCATAAAATCAACGGCTATTTTCGATTTTAGTAATCCAATGTGTACTCTTCCTGCACCTAAATGAAGCGCCGCGCGTCCCGCGAGCAGTGCCGCGCCTATCATGCCGGGGGCACCACCAATAATGGCAACATTGCCATACATTCCTTTGTGCGTATCCGCTTTGCGAATAAGCATTTTCAAAGCTAACGGTGGTGTTGTAAGAATGTTAACGTTCATTATTCAAGCGCTAAACGTTTGCGTTCAACCTGATTAATATACCTCTGCAAAAGTGTTTGGCCTGTTCCAGATAAATTTAAAAAACGACAGCCACTGCGCAAAGTACGAATTCCATTTTTGAGTAATTGTTCAGTGCTTGTGCAAACTTCAATATCAGAAGTAATTACTCCAATTTGGGGTAATTCAATGCGGCAGTTTTTTAAAATATTACCGACATTCAGGGAGATATCAGGAAAATATCCTAGCAAGCCTAAACCTCCTAAGCTAATGTCTGCAATAGAGATTTCAGCTTGCTCATCCCCTAAAGGTATTAAGCAGGATAGAGGAGTCGATAATGGTACGGAGAGCCGGAAAAAATCACGGCGCTGAAGTCGTAAAATTTGTTGTGGGATGCTAGCTAGGAAGGCTGGCTTATTTTTGTATTCAATTGTGTGAATGGTATTCAAGTCAAATTGATAATGAACACTATTTAGATGAGATACGCAGCAAATAGCTGTTGCTGAGGCGAGTTGTTGATTTAGCGCTAAGTCTGGGCCGTAGTCAAAAATTAAATTGCCAGATTCGCAGCCCAATATTGCACTTAAAACAAAAGTGTGTCGCTGATTATTTACGTAGAGACAGGCTAATTCAGGCTTGCGAGCTAATGTTTTAAGAATGAATTCAATCTCGTCAACATCACGCACTAAATAGGGGCTAGGGTCTTTAAATTGAATGGGGGTGAGAGATTGTCTGGCAGTCATAACTGTGATTCCTGCATTTTTAGTCGGTTGCAATACAATCAATTTGTGTGCTTGATGCAATTAGTTGTTTTAATTGTTCATAGTTGGCTCGGTCGGCTTTCTTATTGGCTTGATGGCGCGCCGTAGTGGGTAGAACCTGCAGATGTACCTGAGTGTTGTCAAACCAAAAAGCGATTGCGGGCGAGTCAGTTTGACGATATTGCGTTCTTTTTTCTTTACAACTATAGGCTATTTGTTGGTTGAGTAAGAAAATCTCAATGACTTTGGGGTCATCAGAGAAAATAAGTAGATTAATGTCCGAGTGTTTGCTCGCGCTTCCTTTGAGTACGGAACCGATGAGAAAAGGTTGAAATTGCTGGAAAAAATCCAGTAAAGCTAATGATTTCTGGCGCAAGTTAAGTAGATCGGCATCATAATTTGGACTAAATAATTGGCGATAGTCTGCAATTGCTGCGTTGATTTCTGCTTCGTTGGGTTGCGCTTCTTTTCTGGATAGCCCTAATTCTAAAGTAGCTTGCAGGCTCGCTATTTTGGGATCGCTTTGCTGGTGATTGCAAATTAACTGTGCCGCACGTTGTGCGATACGTGCTGTGTTTGATTGAGTTGGGGTCGACATTATCGTTCTTCTCATCGTTGCGTGTTGAATCAACCAGTGCTTGTTCTGTCTCAAAGTCGGCTTTGGAACTCAATAGTTTGCAATTTAATTCTGATGTATATGCCTCAAATTATTGTTTAATAAAGATCTGAGGCATATACGTCGTGCAATTTAAAATAACTGTTCTTTAATTTCGTCAATTGGCGCTGACTCAGAGTCCGCACTGCCACTCAGACCCAGTTGTGGGCTGGTTGATTGAAACTCTTGAAAGAAATATTCAGTTAGTGGTCCGCGTTCGGTTTCTGTTGTTTTTGCGATTACCCCGTCTGGTATTTGCCATGGTGATTCTGGCACATTTGCGAGCGCTTTGTTCATAAAGCTCACCCAAATTGGAAGGGCTGCAGCGCCGCCCGTTTCCCTAGCTCCTAAGCTTTTCGGTTGATCAAAACCGATCCAAGTGACTGCAACTAAATTGGGTTGAAAACCTGCAAACCATGCATCAAATGCATCATTAGTTGTTCCGGTTTTGCCTGCTAAATCGTTCCTGCCCAGTGCTTTAGCCTTTGTTGCGGTTCCCATGCGGATGACATCGCCCATCATTGAGGTCATGATGAATGCATTTCTAGCATCGAGCGTTCTTGGCGCATTTTTCCCGGCGATTTCTGGTTGTGTTTTGGCGAGCACTTTGCCGCGGGCGTCTTCAATACGATCAACATAGTAGGATCGAACACGGTAGCCCGTATTGGCAAACACCGAGTAACCCTCTGCCATTTGTAGTGGGGTAACGCTGCCAGCTCCCAGCGCCATCGTTAGATAGGCGGGGTGTTGCTTCGGTTCAAAGCCAAACTTTGCGATATGTTGCTGTGCGTAATCTGCGCCGATTGCTTGTAAAATTCGTACTGATACCAAGTTTTTTGAGAAGGTTAGGGCGCGTCTAACGGAAGTCATTCCTGAAAAACTACCATCATAATTTTTGGGTTCCCAGCGTTGACCGTTCATTTCAATCACTAAAGGTGCATCGTTAATCATCGTTGCTGGTGTTACACCACGCTCTAAGCTGGCAGAGTAAATGAAGGGCTTGAATGTCGAGCCCGGTTGCCGCCATGCTTGGGTCACATGATTGAAACTACTGTTGTTGAAGTCAAACCCCCCAACCAGCGCGCGAATTGCGCCATTGTTTGGATTCATGGCAATAAGCGCACCTTCCACTTTGGGAAGCTGGGTGATAATCCAGCCTTTTTCAGTTGCGGTGACCCGAATAATTGCACCAGGTCGAATGCGAATGGCAGGAGGATTTTTCTCGGATAATGCGTTTCTGGCAAAACGCAAACCCTCACCTTGGATATTGATTTTTTCTCCGCCATGTAAGTAAGCAGTGACTAGGTTGGCGTTGCTGGTTAAAACAATTGCAGGGCGAAGGTCGTCGGCGTCTTTGATGTTGCTTAATGCTTCATCGAGTTGTTCTTCTTGCTGCCCATCAAGTAGAGTTGCATCAATAAATCCTTCTGGTCCATTGTAACCGTGACGGATATCGTAATTTAATATGCCAGTTCTTAGTGCAGAATAAGCATCTTGCTGTGCTTGACTATTGATCGTGGTGTAGACCTTGAACCCTTGAGTATAAGCGGCTTCTTGGTACTTTTTGACCATCATCTGTCTTACCATTTCTGCAACATACTCGGCGTGAACGGGGTATTGTTCGCTGCTACGTTTGTAAGTTAACGTGGCATTCAGTGCTGCTTGGTATTCCGCCTCTGTAATGAAGTTCAATTCCGCCATGCGGCGTAATACATATTTTTGTCTGAGTGTGGCACGCTTAGGATTGACAATCGGATTGTATGCAGAAGGAGCTTTGGGTAAGCCCGCTAGCATTGCGTATTCAGCGATGCTAAGTTCTTTAAGCTCTTTGCCAAAGTAAATTTGCGCAGCAGAAGAAAAACCATACGCGCGTTGCCCAAGATAGATTTGATTGAGATACAGCTCTAGAATTTGATCTTTAGATAAATTGTGCTCAATTTTAAACGACAGAAGGGCTTCATTAAATTTTCGCGTGTAGGTCTTTTCATTAGAAAGATAGAAGTTTTTAGCTACTTGCATTGTAATTGTACTGGCCCCTGATTGAGAGCGGCCTGAGAGCAAATTTCCACCAATTGCACGCAAAACACCAATGTAGTCGATTCCGCCATGCTGGTAAAACCGTTCGTCTTCCGCGGCAAGAAGTGCTTTAATCATCAGCGGAGGAGTTTGGCTAATTGGTGTGAACGCGCGCTTTTCTTCGCCAAATTCGCCGATTAATACATTATCTTCACTGAAGATGCGCAATGGGATTTTGGGTTTGTAGTCTGTCAGCGCATTCAATGCAGGGAGCTTGGGGTAGGTCACTATGACTGCAAGTGCTGCTAGACTAATTGCGATGAAGCTTAAGCCAAATATTGCGATTAGCAGTGAATAAAGTAGTTTTTTTGCCATGTCATCGGAGTTGAATGTTTGATGTTATTGTAATTTACGGGTTTTATTTAGATGTTGCAAAAAAAGAGATTGAGAACTAGCTTACTTTACAGGAGTAAGCGTGGACTGATACGATTTTTTACCAACTAAAATAGGGAATATTGCGTTGAACCTCGATTTTCTAAAACCGAAAGCCCCACCGCTAATCGGTGTGGATATCAGCTCGTCGGCCGTGAAAATGGTGGAGCTGAGTCAAGCAGGGCGCAATTTTAGCCTTGAACGATATGTAATCGAACCGCTTCCTAAGGATGCGGTTACCGACAATAACATTGTCAATTCTGAAGCTGTGGCGCTTGCGATTCGAAACGCTTGGAAACGAATGGGCACGAAGGTCAAAAATGTCGCTGCTGCTTTGCCAGCTTCCGCTGTTATTACTAAAAAGATTCTTGTTCCTGCAGGCATGAATGAGCGTGAATTGGAAAGTCAAGTTGAGACAGAGGCTAACCAATACATTCCATTTTCACTCGATGAAGTGAATTTAGATTTTCAGGTATTAGGATTTGCGGCAAACAATCCAGAAGAAGAAGACGTGCTTATTGCTGCAGCAAAAAAAGATAAAGTAGATGAGCGCGTTGCTGCGATTGAAGAGGCCGGTCTTAAGGCTGTTGTTTTAGATGTTGAGTCCTTTGCTACACAAGCTGCTTTTGAATTAATGCGACCACAATTACCTAATGGTGGTGATAATCAAATTGTTGCGGTAGTTGATATTGGTTCAACAGCAATGCACATGAATATTTTTAAAGATGGTCAGTCGATTTATAGCCGAGATCAAGGTTATGCTGGTAATCAATTGACTCAAGAAATTCAAAGAAAATTTAATATGTCTGCAGAAGAAGCAGAGCAGGCAAAGCGTCAAGGTGGATTGCCTGATAATTACGAGCCCGATGTATTGCAGCCATTTATGGACACTATGGCGCTAGAAATCTCTCGTTCCTTGCAATTTTTCTATACGTCTAGTAATTACAATTCAGTAGATCATATTTTACTCGCTGGTGGTTGCAGTGTAATTCATGGCTTGGATGAAGCCGTTTCCAGTCGTACTCAAGTTGCTAGTACGATGCGTGCGAATCCATTTTTTAGCATGTCTACAGGTAAAGTGAAAGGAAAGCAAATTCAGTTGGATGCGCCATCACTTTTAATTGCTTGTGGATTGGCTATGCGGAGGTTTGACCCAGTATGATCAGAATTAATTTGCTTCCGCATCGTGAGCAAAAAAGAATCGCAAGGCAGCGTCGTTATGTTTCGATGTTAGTTATGTCTTTCCTAGTTGCGGCAGGTGTGGTTTTGGCCGGCTATATGTTTCTTTCTGCCAAAATTGATACGCAGGCCGATCGTAATCAATTCTTAACAGAAGAGAATGCTAAGCTTGATCGTGAAATCGCCGAAATTGATAAATTGAAAGCAGAAAAGCAGGCGCTTTTAGATCGTAAAAAAATTGTTGAGCGTTTGCAGTCTAATCGCACTGAAACTGTTCATTTATTAGATCAATTAACCCGACAAGTGCCTGAAGGTGTTTATTTGAGAGATGTTAAGCAAGCTAATGACCAATTAGTATTGGTTGGCTACGCTCAATCAAATGCGCGAGTGTCAACGTTAATGCGAAATTTGAATGATTCTCCCACTTTTGAGCAACCGTTGCTAATTGAGGCCAAGTCTGCGACAGTGGGTAATCAGCGTCTTTCTGAATTTACTCTCAATGTGAAATTGACCCGTGCCGATGAAACCACTGAATCAACTGCCAGTGCTGTTAAACGAGGTCGAACATGACACTTGATGACTTGAGAAACTTAGATCCTAAAGACGCGGGTAACTGGCCGGTACAAGTTCAAATTGCTTCTTTTGTACTTGTGTTGATCTTAGTTGTTGCGGGAGGCTATTTTTATTTGTGGAGTTCACAAATGGAAGAGCTTGCCGCAGCAAAAGCTACAGAAGAGCAGTTAAAGATTGATTATTTAGACAAGAAAAAGCGTGCAATTAATCTAGCTGAGTATAGGCAGCAGTTACTTGAAATTCAGCAGTCTTTTGGAGCGTTACTAAAACAGTTGCCTAATCGCTCAGAAATGGAGACATTATTAACAGAGATTAATCAGGCTGGCGTTGGTCGGGGTTTATTATTTGAATTGTTCAAGCCTGGTGTTGAAGTTAAGACCGCAGAGTTTGTTGAGGGACCTATCGCGATTAAAGTAACTGGCTCTTATCATGATTTAGCAGCATTTGTTAGTGATATTGCTCAACTCTCTCGGATTGTTATTTTGACCGATGTGAAATTAATCGGAGCCAAAGATCAATTGCTCACAATGGAAGCAACGATTAAAACATATCGAGCGCTGGATGAAGCTGAAAGACAGGCAATCCAACAGGCTGAAGCTGAAGCCCGTAAAAAGAAAAAATAAAGGCCCATCGGAGAATAATTGTGAATAGATGCCTCCTTTACCTGCTACTGCTAACAGGACTTACTGGCTGTTTTGGCGAAGAGCATGGAGATTTAAAAGAGTGGATGGCTGAAGAGTCTAAAGGCTTACGAGGTAAAGTAGAGCCTTTGCCTGAAGCAAAAGTATACGTGGCATTTCCATATAATGCGTTTGAATTGCCAGATCCATTCCGTGCTAGCAAGATGGAGCTAGCAAAAAAAGGAAGTGGTAGCGGTTTAGCTCCCAATACCAACCGCGTTAAAGAAGTCTTAGAAAATTATGATCTTGAGAAGTTGCGTATGGTGGGTACCTTGCAACAAGGAAAAACAGTCCAAGCTTTGGTTCGTGCTCCAGATGGAAATTTATACCGTGTTAAGCAAGGCAGTTACATGGGGCAAAATTTTGGGATGGTAACTCAAGTGTCGGAAACAGAAGTTACTCTTAAAGAAATTGTTGAGGACAGTGGTGGCGATTGGGTTGAGCGCACCACTAGTTTGAGCTTGGATGATGCGGAGCAGAAAAAATGAAAATGAATAAGTTCGTAACTCGTTTAAGCAAAGTTGTAATGTTCCTTTGGGTTCCACTTGCGTTTGCTGTTGATACTTCAAGCATTACGAATATTGAAGTTAGTAACGTTAGTGCAGACAAGCAGGTCGTCAAAGTTACTTTTAATGAGGCTCCGCCGACTCCGACTAGTTTTTCTGTTAATACGCCCCCACGTATTGCTTTTGATTTTGCAAATACAGCTAATCAGACTGGAAAAAATACAATTCAGGTGAATGGCGCTGCTTTACGAACCTTAAATGTTGCCGAAGGTACAGGGCGTACACGTTTGGTGTTTAATTTGCAGAAGTTAGCTGGCTATGAAACAAAGGTGGAAGGCAATTCTTTGTTTATTACGGTGGATGCAGCTTCCGCTGGTTCAGCTAGTACTGCTAGTAGTGCACCAGCACAGAAAAATACTCAATTTGCCGACAGTAAACCGAGCGGAAAACGAGAAGGAATACAAAATATTGATTTTCGCCGTGGCTCCAGTGGTGAAGGGAAAGTCATTATTGATTTGACCAGCCCAAATGTTGGAATTGATATTCGCCAACAAGGTAAAAATTTGGTTGTTGAATTTCCCAAATCGGCGTTGCCAAAAAATTTAGAGCGCCGACTCGATGTAACAGATTTTGGAACGCCAATTCAAAAAGTAGAAACTTTTGCTCAAGGCGACTCCGTGAAGATGATGATTGAGCCTCAAGGAAATTGGGAATACTCAGCCTATCAAACAGAGAATCGTTTTGTTGTTGAGGTGCGTGATGCGTCACAAAGCAAAGATAAGCTTGCTTCTAAAGCTAATTTTAAAGGTGAAAAGCTGTCTTTGAATTTTCAAAATGTTGAAGTGAGAACGGTTCTTCAGGTTATCGCTGAATTTACTGGTATGAATATTATTACTAGTGATTCTGTCGGTGGTGCTTTGACATTGCGTTTGAAAGACGTGCCTTGGGATCAAGCATTAGATATCATTTTGCAAGCTAAGGGTTTGGATCAGCGCAAAACTGGAAATGTAATGTGGATCGCGCCGCGAGATGAATTGGCCGCGAAAGAAAAGGCGGAACTCGAAAGCCGCAAGCAAATTTCAGAGTTGGAGCCCACTCGAACAGAGTTCTTTCAATTGAAGTATCACAAGGCAGATGCGTTGAAAACAATCTTAAGTGATGAGAAACAGCGTATTTTGTCTCCGCGTGGTTCGGCTGTAATTGATCCGCGTACAAATCAAGTGGTTGTGCAAGATATACCTGCAAAATTAGAGCAAATTCGTGAGCTATTGGCCAAAATTGATGTGCCAGTCCGTCAGGTAATGATTGAGTCACGGATTGTTGAAGCGGAGGATGGGTTCCAGCGTAACTTAGGTGTTAAGTTGCACGGCCTAGCATGGCGTGGTGATGTCACCCTTGGTGGCGGCACTACCACTAAAACAGTTGGAACACCTCCCAATGACGGTCCAGTTCCTGCGATTGCTGGCAATATCCCTCAGGTAAGTCTGCCTGCAGCTGGTATCGGAGGCTTTAGTCCTGCATCCATTGCAATGTTAATTGCTGGGTCGGATGGCATTTTAGGTCTTGAATTAAATGCACTTGAGCAAGACGGCAAATTAAAGATCGTTTCAAGCCCACGCTTGATTACTGCTGATCAAGTTGAGGCGGTGATAGAAGATGGTCAAGAAATCCCTTACACTGAATCCGCTCAAAATGGCGCTAGTACTGTGGCATTTAAAAAGGCAACACTTTCATTACGTGTTACACCACAAATTACACCTGACGGTAGTGTATTTATGGATGTGCAAGTTAATAAAGATAGCCGGGGTGAAAATACCATCAGTGGTCCTGCAATTAATACCAAACAAATCCGAACTAAAGTGTTGGTTGAAAGTGGTGGTACCGTTGTTATCGGTGGTATTTATATTGAAGATAACAGCAATACCGTGACGCAAGTTCCATTGTTGGGTGATATCCCTATGGTCGGTAATTTGTTTAAAAATAGGGCTGTTAATAAAGTACGCCGTGAGCTCTTAATTTTCTTGACGCCTCGTGTTCTGGAGTCTGATTTGACTCTGCGTTAATTGGCAGATAGTCCCTTTGCTAACTCGCTAAGAGTTGGATATTCAAGTAAAATGCCTGGCATGAAAATGCCAGGCAATTTTTATTTGGTCGGTCTCATGGGGGCTGGCAAAACCACCGTTGGGCGCGCCTTAGCGCGTGCAACCCAAAAAACCTTTTATGATTCAGATCATGACATTGAGGCGCGGACTGGCGCCAAGATCCCAGTGATTTTTGAAATTGAAGGTGAGAGTGGGTTTCGGGAACGTGAAGCGGAGTCCATTGCGGCTTTGACGCAATTGCAAGGTATCGTGCTTGGTACCGGCGGTGGCGTCGTACTTAATCCCAATAATCGTAAGCTGCTACGACGCAATGGTTATGTGATTTATCTTCGAGCAAGTCCAGAAGAGCTCTATGCGCGGACTTGCCATGATAAAAATCGACCTTTATTGCAAACAGCCGACCCTTTGGCCAAGCTCAAAGAGCTCTATCAAATTCGTGACCCGTTATACCGTGAGGTTGCTGATCTTGTGATTGATACCAGCCAGCAGACTGTTAACTCACTTTTGCAATTACTTTTAAAAGAATTGGAGCGCCAGTTATGAGCCGAATCGTCAACGTTGATATTGACCACGCCCCGTATTCTATTTTAATTGGTCAAGATTTACTCAGCTCTGTTGAAAGCATTTTGCCGCTTCTAGCACAAAAGCGTGTTGCAATCGTGACGAATGAAACTATAGCGCCGCTTTATTTAAATGGCCTAGTTGCTTTATTAGCGCAAGCTGGTGTGCAAAGCCAAGCAATTGTATTGCCCGATGGTGAGCAATATAAAACTTGGGATAGCCTAAATATGATTTTTGGTGCGTTGCTGACAGAGCGTGCAGAAAGAAAAACTACGCTCATTGCGCTTGGTGGCGGTGTTATTGGCGATATGACGGGTTTTGCCGCAGCGATTTATCAACGCGGTGTGCCATTTATTCAAATTCCAACTACTTTGCTAGCTCAGGTTGATTCTTCGGTTGGTGGCAAAACAGCGATTAATCATCCTTTGGGCAAAAATATGATTGGGGCGTTTTACCAGCCTAAATTGGTTTTGGCTGATTTGACTACACTCGATACGCTGCCGCAGCGTGAGTTTTCAGCCGGTATGGCTGAAGTGATCAAGTATGGCTTAATTGATGATGTCGAGTTCTTGACCTGGCTTGAACAGAATATCGTCGGTTTGATGAACCGTGATAAAGAATTAATCGCGTATGCTGTTGAACGTTGTTGCCAAAATAAGGCGCGGATTGTTGCTGCGGACGAAAAAGAAACTGGGCAGCGTGCGCTGTTAAATCTGGGGCATACCTTTGGACACGCCATTGAGGCCGGCTTAGGCTATGGTACGTGGCTGCATGGAGAAGCGGTCGCTGCTGGAATGGTGTTGGCAGCTTACGCTTCCCGTGCTTTAGGGCATTTAGATGATGCAGATATTGCCCGCGTAATTAGCTTGATTGAGCGAGCTGGCTTACCTGTGGTCGCGCCCGCTTTGGGTCTTGAGCGCTATAAAGCATTAATGGCGCAAGATAAGAAAGTGGATGCGGGGCGCATCAAATTTATTCTCTTGCGCGCTTTAGGCGATGCTTATATCGGCGAGCTACCTGAAGTTGCTATTGATGCAGCATTGATTTCAGGCTGCGCAGCAGCCAAATAATCAGCAAGACTTAAATTTAAACTTGAGCGGGCGGCTTCTAAGCGAGATTCTAGCCCGCTATCTACATCACTATTGAGTGGACTTACCACCAACTCAAAGACGGTTAGCAAGCTAATACGCTCAGCAGCACAAGCTAAAATCCATTCCCCATCACGCGTTGACTCGACCCATTGCTTGGTAGTCATTTGCTCCAGAATTTCTTGGGTGACATCGACTCCTAATTCAACTTTGCGACGCAACTGATTGATATGCATCAGTTGCCCGTTTTGATGCGCGGCAGCTAAAGCAGCTAAGATGCGTACCGCTTGTTCAAAACGAGTTCCGTGATGATTATCCCAGCGCCAACCGTTGCCATACCAATAAGAGAGTGTGGCCGATAGCACTGCGCCGCCTAAAATCAGTACCCAGCATAAATAGAGCCAGATTAAGAAAATCGGGAAACTTGCAAACGTACCGTAAACCAAGTTGTAGGTGGTAAATTGCTTAATATACAAGCCGAATAAAATTTTCATCAATTCCAAACCGCCACTGACAATCAGCGCAGATGTGAGGGCATGAGAGCGTGGTACAAAACAATTTGGCAGAGTTAGATACAGCAGGCTCAAGGTCACGAACATCAGCAACCAAGATGATATCTTCAACAGTGGAAAATTTAGCCCGCTTAAGCCTGCATTTTGTGAGAGCCAGCTCGTGACCGATAGACTAAGACCTATCAATATTGGGGCCAGTGTGATAGTTGCCCAGTACGTTAATGTTCGAGACAGTAGTTTTCTTGGCCGCTTGACGCGCCAAATGGTATTAAATGTTTTTTCGATGGTGAACATCATCAGCAATGCCGTTGCGAGCAAGCCGACCATACCCATCGTTGTGAGGCTATCCGCGTTATCGGCAAATTGGCGCATATAGACACCAATCACTTTGCCAGAGGCCTCGGGAACCAGATTGTTCAGGATAAACCCGCGAAAGCGGTTCACATTGATACCAAACATCGGAAATGCCGAAATCAAGGTGAGTGCAATCGTAAAGAGTGGCACCACCGCCAGCAAGGTCGTAAATGTAAGGCTACCTGCGGTTTCTAGGCATCGATCATTAATCAGGCGGCGACCAACAAAGCGGGAAAAACCACTCACTCGAGCGATGAGTGGAAAAGTGCTGGCAAGATTCATGGTGAGTCACGGTAACATGCGAATCCCATTATAATAGCGCATCCAGAAAGCGGGCTCGCATAATGACTGAAATTCTTGTTTTGTATTACTCAACTCACGGCGCGACGCGGCAAATGGCGCAGTTAATCGCCCGCGGTGTCGAGTCGGTTGCTGATTGTTCAGCGCGACTGCGTACCGTGCCGCGCATTTCTACTGTATGTGAAAGCGTGGAATCGGATGTGCCGGCTGCGGGCGCGCCGTATGTGACGTTGGCAGATCTATTGGAGTGCGATGGCTTGGTATTGGGAAGTCCAACCCGTTTTGGCAATATGGCCGCGCCAATGAAATATTTTTGGGATTCAACGATTGCCGATTGGCTCAAGGGCACTTTAATTGGCAAGCCAGCTTCAGTGTTTACTAGCTCGGGGACTTTGCATGGCGGTAATGAGTCAACATTACTCACGATGATGTTGCCCTTATTGCATCACGGCATGGTGATCGTCGGTACTCCGTATTCAGAAACCGCCTTATTATCGACCACTACGGGGGGGACGCCATATGGCGCAAGCCACTGGGCGGGAACTGAGTCGAATCAACCGATTTCTGAAGCTGAACGTCAGTTGTGCTTAGCTCAAGGTCGCCGTATTGCTGAAATAGCGCTCAAACTGAAAGGGGAGACAAAATGAAGCTAAGTCCACAGAGTTTACCTGTGCTGCAAAAAATGACCGTGTCTGCTGTGGTGGCGATGATCTTTTTAGTTCTGGCTTGGGAGTTGTGGTTAGCACCTATGGGGGGGAAGCCATCTTGGGTGGTGTTAAAAGCTTTTGTATTAATGTTGCCACTACGCGGTTTATTGTATGGTCGCCGCTATACCTATCAGTGGTACACGATGTTTGTACTGCTATTTTTTATGGAAGGCGTAATGCGGGCGTGGAGTGATAAAGGCGTTTCGCAATTGCTGGCAGGAGTCCAAGTCGCGTTGACGGTGATTAGCTTTGTGTCCGCGACACTGTATGCAAAATACTCACGACCTAGTTTATTGCAACAAGTTAATTCAAGTAATGGCTAGGGTATTGCTCTGTGAGTAATAACTTCAAATGTTTTTGTAGATATACCTACGAACAAAGCCCCGCAGGATATGCGGGGCTTTGTAATTTTACGCTCGGTTTCTAGTTTTTCTCGCTTGGGTTCACGAGCTACTTGGCTTGAGTACTATCGCTGGTGGCAACAGCCTCACGAGTTAACAGGGTGGTGTCGACTCGCTCCGTAATCGCAAAGCTTTAAACCGGTTGCGGATGCACGCGGCTGATATTGTTGTGAATTTTGTTGAGCGCGGAAATGTAAGCCTTCGCACTGGCTACGATAATGTCGGTGTCCGCGCCTTGACCGTTAACGATTTTAGCGTCCTTCATCAAACGAACCGTCACTTCACCTTGGCTGTCCGTACCTGATGTAATTGCATTGACTGAATATAATTGCAGCTCAGCGCCGCTATTGAACAGCGACTCAATCGCTTTGAACGTCGCGTCAACGGTACCATCGCCCAGTGCGGTTGCGCGGCGCTCAGTGCCTGCTTCGCTGACCACTAAATCGGCACTTGGTGTTTCGCCCGTTTCAGAAATCACTTTCAGTGAAATCAGCTTGATGTGCTCTTGCTCGATGGTGATCAATTCATCGGACACCAAGGCATGCAAATCTTCATCAAAGATTTCACGCTTTTTGTCAGCCAGTGTTTTGAAGCGTGCAAACGCGGCGTTTAATGCTTCTTCGGATTGCAATTCAATACCAAGTTCAAGCAATTTGGTCTTAAAGGCGTTGCGGCCTGACAATTTGCCCAAACTCAAGCGATTGGTGCTCCAGCCTACTGATTCGGCACTCATAATTTCGTAGGTTTCACGGTGTTTCAACACGCCGTCTTGGTGGATGCCCGATTCATGTGCAAACGCATTCGCGCCGACAATTGCTTTATTCGGTTGTACTGGATAACCGGTAATCGTTGACACAAGTTTGCTGGTTGGGACGATCTGTGTTGCGTCGACACCGCATTCAACGCCAAAAATATCACGACGAGTACGGGTGGCCATCACAATTTCTTCCATTGCCGCATTGCCTGCGCGCTCGCCGAGGCCATTAATCGTGCACTCCACTTGGCGTGCACCACCCAAAACTGCCGCCAATGAATTGGCTACCGCCATGCCCAAATCATTGTGGCAATGCGCGGACCAAACGACCTTGTCGCCACCTGGAGTTTTGGCGATCAATTCGCGGAAAAATGCTTCGGTGCGTTGCGGTACGGCGTAGCCAACGGTATCCGGCACGTTCAAGGTGGTCGCTCCCGCTGCAATCACCGCGCCAAAAATGCGCGCCAGAAAATCAATATCACTGCGTAGTGCATCCTCGGCTGAGAATTCGATGTCTTTGGTGTATTCGCCTGCGATTTTTACTGCTTTGACGGCCGCTTCAACCACTTGATCCGGCGTCATACGCAATTTGTGTTCCATGTGGATTGGGCTAGTCGCGATAAAAGTGTGAATCCGGCCGCGTTTGGCGTCTTTGATTGCTTCACCAGCAGCGCGCACGTCACGTTCGTTCGCGCGTGCCAAAGAACAGACGGTACTGTTTTCGATAATGCCGGCGATAGTCTTGATCGCATCGGCGTCGCCCGGGCTGGCAGCAGCAAAACCAGCCTCAATCACGTCAACCCCCAAGCGCTCCAATTGGCGGGCAATCCGAATTTTTTCTTCTTTGGTCATCGACGCACCGGGCGATTGTTCGCCGTCGCGCAATGTTGTATCAAAAATAACCAAACGATTGTTGTGATTATTGGTGCTGCTCATGGTGCTCTCCTGAATGTGAGTCGCTGCGGATTGCGCATCGCTCATATAGTTTTGGATATTAAAGCTACGGCCTTGGCTTGTGGCCAATTTGGCCAGTTTGTCCACTTGGGTGAGTGGCAAACTGCCGCGTTCACGCCATTTATAAATCGCAGCTCGGGAGACTGGGTCAGCTGGAAATGCAGCATTAAGCTGATCCGCCAGCGTACTTGGGCCACCAAAATCAGCGATTAGACGGTCAATGTCTAATGACACAGTATTCCCCTTCGCATTAATGAGTTCAGATTAAATATTATTAGACTTGATGTCAAATATTTTGATAAAAAAATAGCGCCAGTGAGAAATTTGGCGCTATTTTATGTGTTTAATTAATAAGTATTGGACTAAATGTCTAATTTTGGACTGGTAACCGGACGTTTGATGATCTTCCAAAGCCAGTACAGATAGCCGGACGCAGCATAGCAAATGAAAAAGCTAAATAGCACCAGTGCAGGTCGCGATGCGCCGATCAGCAAAACTAGGGTCGCAATCAATAGCGTTACAAAGGGAACGGTCTTGCGCATGTGTAGTTCTTTGAAACTCCAAAAAGGGACGTTTGATACCATTGTTAGCCCAGCAAACAGCGTAAAAAACATCGCGGCATAGGGGAGTAATTCAGCCAGCGGTGCCAGATCTTCGTGGTATTCGATGTTAATCCATACCAAGCCGGCGACCAGCGCCGCAGCGGCGGGGCTGGGCAGTCCTTGAAAGAAACGTTTATCGACCGTTTCAATATTGGTGTTAAAGCGCGCTAAACGTAGCGCAGCGCCAGCGCAATAAATAAACGCCACCGCCCAGCCGAGCTTGCCAAAGCCCGATAAACCCCAAGAGTACATCACCAGCGCGGGCGCAACGCCAAATGAAACCATATCGGACAAGCTATCAAATTGCGCGCCAAATTCAGATTGGGTGTGCGTCATACGGGCAACACGACCATCGAGGCCGTCTAATATCATCGCGGCAAAAATCGCTAAAGCGGCGTGTTCAAATTTACCGTTCATCGCCTGCACAATGGCATAAAAGCCGGAAAACAGCGCGGCCAGCGTGAATAAATTGGGGAGCAGATAAATGCTTTGGCGGCGCAAGGTCTGTGCGCGGTTCAGTGATGGTTTCGTGTACGGCGATTGCGGCATGAAAACCTCTTTAATTCAGGCGTATGAGGCAACATTGTAACTGAGGCATCGTCGCATCGGTAGCGCAGCGCCGGATACGCTATAATTCGCGCTCTTTTTAGATATTGGGGACTTGCGTTGTCCGATCGCCTTTTTGTGATGTTGCAGTATGTCATTCCAAAGTTGCTGTTGACGCAACTAATGGGTTTTTTGGCCGGTTTACGCGCAGGCAAGCTGACGACCGCAGTGATTCGAGGTTTTGTCGCTAAGTATCAAGTGAATATGGCAGAAGCCGCTAATCCAGATATTGCCGCTTATCCCACGTTTAATGAATTTTTTACGCGCCCGCTGAAAGACGGCGCTCGGCCAATCGCGAATGCCGAATTGATTTGTACTGTGGATGGTGCGATTAGCCAGTTTGGGCCGATTGAAAAAGACCAAATTTATCAAGCCAAAGGCAAATATTTCACCACTAAAGCCTTGCTCGGTGGCGATGCCGCGCTGGCGAAAAAGTTTGAAAATGGACTATTTGCAACGATTTATCTGAGCCCGAAAGACTATCACCGCATTCACATGCCATGCCGTGGCCGCTTGCTGGAAATGACCTATGTGCCGGGTGAGTTGTTTTCAGTGAATCCTGCTACTGCGCGCGGCGTTGATGCACTATTCGCACTCAATGAGCGCGTGGTGTGCGTGTTTGAGAACGATAAAGGTCAGCCCTTCGTGCAAGTGCTGGTCGGCGCGACGATTGTCGGCAGCATGGCCACCACATGGCACGGTGTTGTTAATCCTCCACGCAGTAAGTCGGTGTGGACCAAAGATTATCGCGATCAACAAATTATCTTGGAGCAGGGCGCCGAAATGGGCCGCTTTTTACTCGGCTCAACCGTGGTGCTGCTGTTTCCTGAGGGTGATTTGGAATTTAATGCCGATTGGAAAGCGGGGCGTGGCGTGCGGTTGGGTGAAGTGATGGCGGATTGATGTTGGGGTATGTCGATGTGATCAATTTTAAATGAAGCGTGGATTGATATACCCCGATATTTTGGTGGGGGTTGTAGGGTGTGCAAATCCCGCAGGGATTTGCACACCGAGTGCGATGAAATGAATATCGAGATAATCAATCAGCACCGAATCCGCGTGCGCAAATTAAAATGTGCGCACCATCTGAAGCCTCAAGCCAAAAACG
>NZ_WOFE01000010.1 GCF_016881405.1 Deefgea chitinilytica | reverse complement strand
TGACCGAGGCACGTCAACACCTAAAGACAAAGAAAACCCAAGCAAGATGATAAGTTGTTGATTTAAATAGGAAGCAAATCGACGAAAAACTGAAGTAAAACTACAAATACAAAAGGGCGCTGCCGCGCCCTTTTATTAAAATCTTTGCCATAAACCAGTGAAGCAGCTCCAATTATTCTGCTTTTGGCTTATCTCGGTTGCCGCCAGCCACCATTTTATATTCAAACAAGCGACATTCTAATGGGCCATTGAATAAAACCGTACGTTTTGAAGCCTTTAAACGCATATGTTTTGGCATGTCCAAATCTGCGGTGAGAAAATAAGTGTTCCAACCAGCAAAGCGCTGCTTTAATACAGTAGCCCATTGTGGATATAAAGTTGCCAGGTGCTCTTTTTCATCCATCCGCGCACCATATGGTGGATTGCAGACCCAGATGCCGGATTCAGCAGGCGGTTTTGCATCGAGTACATTCAATTGTTTTAACTGAATACTCTCTTGCATACCCGCTGCTTCGATATTCGCTTTAGCATGAACCAGCACCGTGCTTGATACATCACTCCCCATAATGAGATTCGGTGCAGCGCTCAACTCTTGTGCTTTTGCTTCTGCCAAAATACTTTGCCAGAACGTTTGATCGAACATGCGCATTTTTTGGAATGCAAACTGGCGATCTTTACCCGGTGCAATGCGACGCGCCATCATCGCGGCCTCAACCAAGAAGGTACCGGAACCGCACATTGGATCGTAAAACGCCTGATCCGGCGTCCAACCACTGAGCGACAAAATCCCTGCCGCCAAGTTTTCACGCAATGGCGCATCACCAGTTTCTACACGATAACCACGTTTAAACAGCGCCTCTCCCGAAGTATCCAAGTACAGCGTGACCGTTTTTTCCGACAAATAAGCATGGATTCGCATATCCGGCGCTTCAGTATCGACACTTGGGCGATTGCCGCATTTCAAGCGAAAACGGTCGCAAATACCATCCTTTACCTTTAAAGCAATGAAATTGGTACTGCGCACTGGCGAACGCACCGCTGTAACGCTCACTTTAATGGTGTTATTCACAGAGAAAATCTCCGCCCATTCAGTATCACGCGCCAAGCGAAAAATATCATCTTCGGAACGATAAGGTTTTTCAACTAACTTCCAGAGTACACGGCTGGCTACACGAGAATACAAATTAGCTTTGTACATCAAAGTCCATGGGCCAGAAAAAGCCACGCCGCCATCGGTCACGTGGATTTTCTTTGCCGCTAGGGCCTCAAGCTCTTTTTCCAGCACAGTTTCAAGGCCGCGTGGGCAAGGAGCAAAAAAATTAAAAATTTGTAGCACTGAGTTCTTCTTTTAAAAACTAAATCGTTGTTTACACTTTACTCGCATCAAACACATTTTGCTCGATACGACGGCGCGTTTGCATAATGAGCGGCGCCCAAGTTTCGCCCGGACGCTTTTTCCGCGTTGTTAAGGTCAGTTCAGCTGGTCCATACACATTGGTATTGTGAGTCAGTGGCGTGGTAATCAAATATTGTGCATTCGTCGCTTTCAGGAACGCGCCGACGCGGTCAATATTGAAAATATCCAAATGCGCGAATGGCTCGTCGATAAACACAAAGCCGGATGGATTGCTTTCGTCCATCATTAAACCAATCAACAGAATGAGCGATTTCATCACCTGCTGACCGCCTGACGCTTCGCCATCGTTCAAACCCATCATGCCTTTTTGATCGAAATTGAAACGTGCCGTCAGGCCAGCCTGCGCCAGCACCACATCGTCGTTTTCCAGATGTGGCATATCGAGTTCAACGTCAATCCCTGCCAACTCACCCAAACCTTTAACATTTCGGCCATACGCACGCACTGTTGCACGTAATTTATTAATATACGCAGCGCGTGCTTCGTCGGTCAGCTGCGCGGTGCGCTCCACCTCTTGCCGGTGACCGACCGACTCCCCCTCCAGCGCTTTGTAATCATTAAGCAACTTATCGCGGCGCTGTACGATGGTTTCGTCTTTTTCCCAATGCGCTTGGCTGAGTTGCTCGGTCTGACGCGCAATCATATGGCGCACTTCGGACACACTGTTGTAGTCTTCTTTCAACTGGCGCAATGTCGCTGGCACCAGCCAAGCAGGCAAGGCTTTTTCTTTCAAAACGCGAATCATGCCGAGTTGACGACTGATTTCATTGCGTTGGCGCTGTAATTGCGCCTGCATTTCATCAATCGCACGCTGCAATTGATCACGCTCGATTTCAATTTTTTGCGCGCCCAAACGCAAATCAGCACGACCTTCGCGTGACGATTCCAGAGCGGCTTGCGCTGCGGCCAATTCCGCGCCCAAACGCTGCACAGCGGCTTGCTCTTCTGGGTAACGCGCGGCGGCTGATGCCAATTCCGCTTGGCGGCTCGCCAATTGCACCACAGCTTGCATACCCATCAGCTGCTGAGTAATCGCCGCGATGTCGCGCATTAAGCTACTCAGGTCAGCTTCTTTATTCAGAATTTCTTCGTTTAATGCTTTCAAGCGCGAAGCGATGTCCGATAAACGCGTATGCCGTGCTGCTTCACCAAAGGCATAATCACGGGTATCAACCCCAATAAAACGTGCACCGCGGCGTTCGCGCAGATACCCCTCACGCGTAATCCAGTCACCATTAATCCGAGCCCCCGCCTCAACAGATTTTACGCGCTGAATGCCATTCAATTGCCGCGTCAGCCATGCAGGCACCGGGGCTTTAAAATCAAGAATTTCTAAAATCGAACCCAAGGTCGCACGCGGCGCAGGCTCACGCTCAGACACAATAAAGCTACGATAACGCAAGCGTTCGCCCACTTCCCAAGCGCGCTGCTTATCCGCTTCGCGCTGCAACAAGATCAAATGCTTCGATGGCGCGAGCAAGGCTTCTACCGCATCTTGCCAAGTGCTGTCTTTCACTTCGCAAATTTCAGTCAGCAATTGATGCGGAATACCGGCCGCATCGAGTGCTGAGCGCATTTGCCGCACGAATTCTGGCGACGGCGCTTTACCCGCTTGCAACGCAAATTGCGCTTCAGACAATTGTTGACGTTCTTCTTTGGCATTTTTTAGCCACAGCTTCAAATCGCCCTCTTGCTGCTTGAGCTCAGCCAAGCGGTCATTCAAGCCAACGGCATCAGCACCATGCTCGCGCTCAGCGAGTTCGCGCAAGCGCTCACCTTCTTTAATCAGTTTTTCGGTATCGCGCGCGGCATCGCGCACCGCTTGGAAAGCCTGAAACTGCAAATCATAATCGGCCTTACTTTGCGATTCGCCTTGCAAGGTTTGCTGCGCAGCAGTGCGCGCCACCGCAAGCTGCTTTTCCAGCTGCGCCAAATCACCACGGCGATGCCAGAGGCTACGGCGGTTTTGCTTAAATTGCGTCAAATAAGTCCGCAAGTTTTCCTGCGCCTCGGCCACTTGCAGCGCCGGAATCACTTCTTGCTCCAGGCGTGCGGTATCCGTGGTCAACGAACACCATTCCAGATAGCTACTGGCACGCAGACGGAAACGCTCAACGTCCAAACCAAGCTGCGACAGTTGCTGGTTCATCTTATCCAACTCACCCTCGGCCTCACGCAAACGCAGTTTGGCCTCGCTGTAATGATCGAGCACTTCTTTGTCGCCAAATACCTGAAACACTAAATCCAACAGTGTTTTAGGGGAGTATTCGCATAGCTTATCGGTATCACCTTGCTCCAAGGCCAATACCTCAGCAATAGCCGGAGTTAAACCCGCCTGCTCCAAGCGGCGGCGATAATCACCCACCCCCAGCCATTGCAGATTATTCTCGGTCGTACCATCGAGCGGAGCATCACCTTCGGCAATCGCATACTGCCGCACCCAGTCACCACCCTGCTTTTTAATTCGGCAAAACAACGTCACCGTCTCACTGGCCAGCGGGAAAAACAAATACGGAAAAAAACCACCGCCAGTGCGCTTTGGATTGCTCACCACCGCACGCAACCACGCGATATTTTCTTTGTTATTACGCACATAACGCTTGTAATCACGACGACCCGAGCATTTCAGCGCCAACATCGTTCGCAGTGCATCGAGCAGCGTGGTTTTACCCGAACCATTGGGCCCCACCACCGTCACAATCTGCGCATCGAGCGGCACTGAAATTCTTTGCCAGAAATCCCAATGCACCATTTCCAAAGTTTTAATCTGGAACATTAGTTTTCCTCCGTTTCTGCAATGATCTGCGTATCAGTCAACTGCAAAATATCCGCCAGCGCGCCATTGATAATGCGTGGCGCGAGTTTGGCGTAGTCGATCATTAGATCGAGTAGCGGACCTTCGTGAATCATCCGATTGCGGCGCACCACGAAGCCCAGTTTCGAAAGTTGCGCCAAATTGGTCGCAAAGCGCATTTTACCGCCAAGCACTTTGCCAAAATCCGCGTACAGCGCGTCTTCCGAGATGCCTTGCGCCACGCCTTCACCATGCTCAATCGGTTTTTCCGCGCCAAACATATCGCTTTGATCTTCGTTACCGACTTCAACGCGGGCGATTTGCCGTTCGCGTTTAGGCAAAATAATCAGCGCCCACACTACAACCAGCAGCGCAATCCCATCGCGCGGCAAACCCATATTGTTCGACAGCCAGTTTTCACCTTCACCAAACACCCATTCTTCCATTTGCGGCTGCAGCGCCACCGCGATGTGTTCGGCGTAAGGATTTTCCAATAATTGCAGACCGCAATCGGCCAGACGATGCTCAAGTGACTCACGAAACGCTTCGTCAATCAAAGCGCGGCGCGCGAGCGGGTCTTTGCGTAATACAAAACGCTGCGCCAGTAGGCGAGCGACTAAAATATTCAGGGCTTGATCCATTACTTATCAGCCTTATTCAAAACAGTAGACAACAGTCGCCCAGCGCTAATGCTGGCGACTTCGGGATGATCGGGCTCGTGCAATTCGCCGCTAATTTCAATGCTTAACGGTAATTTGACAATTTCGGCGACGATGCTTTTTTCTAGCGCAGCTTCAGCGTCACCGAGCAGCGACAACAGCGAAAGTCGATATGCCGTTTCTTTGTAAGTCGGGGCCAGCACGGCTGCTGGCAAATCAGCAGCTAGCCCGTTCGCGGCCATGTGCTGCAACTCTTCATACAAAGACTCGGCGAGCAATAATCGTTCGGCCTCAATCTCGCCAACCACTTGCGCCGCCGCACCCTGCGGCATTTCACTGACGACATTCACCGGGCGCTCGCGCTCCAAAATTTCAAACTCGGTAATATCCAGCAGTACGTCCGAGACGACAAACGCGGGTTCGGGATGGAATAAGACCAAATCGCGACCTAAATCAGCGAGTTTTTCCTGAGTTTGCTGGCGCAACCAATCGGCGACATTGGTCGTCGATAAGCCCGACTGCCCCAAATGCACACGCTGCGATGCCAATTCAGACAAGCGACGATGAAACACCGAGGTCAAACGCAACATTCTGGCTTGCGCCAAGGCAATCGATTGGGCGATTTGATACACGCGCGGATCGGTTTCTTCATCGGCCAACACCGTGCGAATCACATCGGTACCTTTTTCAACCCACTGCCAGACTTTTTCGAGTTTTTCTCGCGCGGCGCGAATTTGGAATTCGGATTGCGATTCAAGTGCGGTTTCAAAATCGGCGTACAACTCATTCAAACGTGCGAGCAGATTGAGCAAGACTTCATTCGACACTTGGCCGAGCGATTGCCCCGCCGCCACTTGCGATGTCAAATAGCCAAGTTCAGCATCGCCCTCGGCAAACTGTACCACCGTACCCAACGCTGCCAGCGCAACGCGGCCAGATTCGGACATCGCATAGAGTTGCTCGTCGCCATCCCAAATCAGCAGCCCGTTTTCGCGCAGGCGCTTGAGTACCGTATCGAGCTTGATCGAATTTAAATAAGAAAAATGCGTTTGCAAATCTTGCGGCGACCAGCGCGGCGCATCAGCGCGCGCGCCAATTTCACGCAAAATCAACAACCGAACCAGCACTTCATCATCGCCACCGCGAAACAGCGTAATAAACGCATCTAGATAATGCCGAGCGCGCAACAGACTCGCCATCGACGGCAAATCGTCCGGCGCAAAGCCATTGGCAAAAAATTGGGAGAGATCGTTTTCGTCTTGCATGGGAATGACAAAATTCAGGGAGGAGCAAGGCTAAAGCTAAACGGCGGGAAAAACAATCAAAAACATTGCCACCTAACTGACATTTTTCAAGCAACCTCGGGGAAATTATAAAAAACAAAGGGTATATGAACGCAGGCTTTTTCTAAAAAGCACTACAAGCATATACCCATCTATTTCAACCTGCGTTACTAAAAAACACAATACCGATCTTGGTGTCGCGTCCTCAGCAAATTACTTCACATCACGCGCTTCAAGTGCCGCAGCGCGGGCGGCGAGTAAGGCAGCTTTTTCGGCGGCCAAGCGAGCGGCTTCGGCTTCGGCCTCTTCTTTAGCGATTTTCTTCGCGGCTTCGAGGTAGTCCATAATCGCGTAGGTTAAATCGCGGCAGCCTTCACCGGTTAAACCAGCGATGACAAACAAGCGTGGTTTCAGTGGCTCGAACTCGGCGTATGGATTGTCCGTGCCGGCATCCCAGCCATAGGCCTCCAAAAAGGCTTTCACGCGTTCTTCGCGTTCGTCTTCGGGAATCATGTCGACTTTATTGAGTACCAACCAGCGTGGCTTGGTGTAGAGCTCTTCGTCGTATTTACGCAGCTCTTCAACAATCGCTTTGGCTTCGGCGACGGGATCGGTTTCCGAATCAAATGGTGCCAAATCCACCAAGTGCAGCAAAATCCCGGTGCGTTGCAAATGCTTGAGGAAACGATGACCTAAGCCTGCGCCTTCGGCGGCACCTTCGATCAAACCGGGAACGTCGGCAATCACAAAACTGCGATTCTCATCGATGCGCACCACGCCCAAATTCGGGTGCAAAGTGGTAAATGGATAATCAGCCACTTTCGGTTTGGCAGCAGAAACGGCGCGAATAAAGGTCGATTTACCCGCGTTAGGCATACCGAGCAAGCCCACGTCGGCCAGTACTTTCAATTCCAAACGCAAGTCACGGCGTTCGCCTTCAAAGCCCGGCGTGGTTTGGCGCGGCGCGCGGTTGGTCGATGATTTGAAATGCAAATTACCAAAACCGCCAGTACCGCCTTTGGCAATCGCCACACGCATGCCTTTGGTCGTTAAATCGGCAATGACTTCGCCGCTTTCAACATCGGTAATCACGGTACCAATCGGCATCCGCAATTCGATATCGTCACCGCCTTTACCGTAGCAATCAGCACCGCGGCCATTTTCGCCATCGCGTGCTTTGTATTTTTTTTGAAAACGGTAATCGACCAGCGTATTGATGTCTTCATCAGCAATCGCCCACACCGTGCCACCCTTACCGCCGTCACCGCCATCCGGGCCGCCGCGCGGAACGAATTTTTCACGACGCATACTGGCTGAACCATTGCCGCCTTTCCCGCCGATCACTTCGACGCGAGCTTCATCAATAAATTTCATACACTTCTCCTACCGATTTTATTCAAACTATTGGGTATTTCACTGCAAGCGAAGTGGCTTGCTAGATGGAGCTATATACCTACTAAATCCATCGAGCAAACCGCTTAGACTTAAACCAGCATAGTATCTTAAACAAAAAAAGCCCTATCGCATGGACAGGGCTTTCAAAACTAGCTAAGAAGCCGCAAATTAAGCAGCAGCTTCTTCTTCGCCAACGTATGGCAATACAGTTACGGTGCGGCGTTTCAAAGCGCCTTTCACTGCGTACTGTACGTAGCCATCGCATTTAGCGAACAAAGTATGATCTTTACCCATACCTACATTGTCACCAGCGTGGAATTCAGTACCACGTTGACGAACAATGATTGAACCTGCAGGGATCAACTCGCCGCCGTATACTTTGATACCGAGGCGTTTTGATTCTGAATCACGACCGTTACGTGAACTACCACCAGCTTTCTTATGTGCCATTATTTAGCTCCTTAATTAAGCGACGATAGCGTCGATACGGATTTCAGTGAAGTTTTGGCGATGACCAGCACGACGCATATAGTGTTTACGACGACGCATTTTGAAAATGCGTACTTTCTCGCCACGACCATGCGACACTACAGTAGCCTTGATGGATGCACCAGCAACCAAAGGCGCGCCGATTTGTACGGCTTCACCGTTTGCAACCATCAATACTTCTTCGAGTACGATCTGGCTGTCAACGTCTGCAGTAATCTGTTCTATGTTCAATTTTTGACCGACAACAACTTTATATTGTTTGCCACCGGTTTTTACGACTGCATACATAACAAGCTCCTAGGGAGTTTGGCCCAACACGGAGCTACGCTCGCGTGCCTTCCCAAAATTGGGAATCGGGCATTCTACTAACGATTCCTAATAGAGTCAAGCACTTAACTGAGACAATACCGTCAAGCAAGACGGCTTTTATAGTTTCCTGCTAGAATCACATGATTATATTCAATTTGGTCGCACGATTTTTAGTGCAGGCCGCCACAATCAGGGTGAACCCAGCGTGTCGATGAAGTTTGTGAAATCGGTCATAGATGCCGATATGGCCTCGGTAGATAGCGTCATTCGTGAGCGTTTATATTCAGAAGTCGTCTTGGTACGCCAAGTCGCCGAGTACATTGTGGCCTCGGGCGGCAAACGCTTGCGGCCTATGATTGTACTACTAGCTGCGCAAGCACTGGGATATCAAGGTCACAAACATCACGAACTGGCGGCGGTGATTGAATTTATCCATACCGCCACCCTACTGCACGACGATGTGGTCGATGAATCCAGCCTGCGTCGTGGCCGCGACACCGCTAATGCTCTATTTGGTAATGCCGCCTCCGTCTTGGTCGGCGATTTTCTTTACAGCCGCGCGTTTCAAATCATGGTCGGCTGCGGCTCGATGCGCGTGATGGAAGTATTATCCGACGCAACCAACATCATCGCCGAAGGCGAAGTGTTGCAATTAATGAACATTGGCAATACCGACATTGATGAAGACGGCTACCTCAAAGTCATTCGCTACAAAACGGCCAAACTCTTTGAAGCGGCAGCTCGCCTTGGTGCGATTTTAACTGATAGTGATGCAGCAACCGAAGCAGCCATCGCTCATTACGGTATGCATTTGGGCACTGCGTTCCAAATTGTTGACGACGTACTTGATTACTCTGGCAAACAAGAAGAAATCGGCAAATCTCTCGGCGATGATTTGGCCGAAGGCAAACCGACGCTACCACTGATTTATGTAATGAAACACGGCGAAGCAGCGGCTGCCGCGGTCGTTAAAGACGCACTTGAAAACGCCAAGCGCGAGAATTTCGATGCAGTACTAGCCGCCGTTCAACAATCAGGGGCGCTCGATTACGCCCGCAAAACGGCAGAAGCAGAAGCTGAGCGCGCCAAAGCCTGCCTCGCCAACTTACCCGACAATCCCTATACGCAATGTTTGCATGCCTTGGCGACCCTGGCGATTGACCGAAATAGCTAAAACCGACCGCCCAAGTGATTCACTTGGGCTTTTTTACGTCCTGCAAAACCAGCCGCCCACTTTGGGGTATCGATTTTCTAGCGTATTGCCCTTATAGTCCAAGCTCACCCTAGCGAGCTTGTCGATGAAAACGTGGCTATTGTATTTTTTCTTTTTGCTTAGCAATTTCAGTTTCGCAGGCGAGTTTCGCTTGGCCGCTGCGGCAAGTCTGCAGCCCGCCATTGCTGCGCTCAGTAAAGATTTTAACCAGCAAACGGGACACACTTTTCAAACCAGCTTTGGCGCATCAGGCAAGCTGTTCGCGCAAATTAGCAATGGCGCGCCGTTTGATGTGCTGATGTCGGCTGATTTGAAATACCCGCAAGAGCTCATCAAAGTGGGGGCAGCCTCCGGCGCGGTAGTCAATTACGCCAATGGCGTATTAGTACTGTGGACGACTCAAACCAAGATCCCAAGTGATTGGCAAGCATGGCTTAAATCGAATGCAGTGCAGAAAATCGCCATCGCCCAACCCGATAGCGCGCCGTATGGCCGCGAAGCGTTACGATTATTAACGACACAAAACCTATTGCCTGCGGCCAACAATAAACTCGTTTTTGGTGAGAGCATTGCGCAAGCCAGCCAATTTATCAGTACCGGCGCGGCGCAAGCTGGATTCGTCGCCAAATCGATCGTCGCCAATCCAGATCAACCGCAAAGCGGAGCTTGGCTAGCGATACCGCAATCCATGCATCAGCCGATTGCCCATGGAGCGGTGCTCACTGATCACGGCAAAGATAATGCCGCCGCAAAGGCATTTATGACTTATTTGCAAAGCCCTGCCGCACACGCTATTTTTCAACGTTATGGCTTTTTGGTACCCGCACGATGAATCGACTGCCTGCGACGCTGCAAGAAATTGAAATTCACGGCGGCTTTGCTTTCGTCGCCGCGCAATGCGACGGGCATCTGTTGAGCGCGATGCTGCTCGGCATCAGTGACGATGTGGTGCAATGGCAAACTGGTGAGGCGCTAGAATTTGCCTTTGCCGAAAACGAAGTCGCCATCGCCGTCAATCTGCACGGAGAAATTAGCCTCAGAAACCGCTTTCACGCGCAAATTACACAGATTGAATCCAGCCAACTACTGAGCCGAATTAGCTTTAATTTTGCAGGACACATATTGCATGCGCTGATTACCCGCGCATCGTGCGAACGAATGCAACTGGCCAGCGGTCAAGACATCGAATGGCTAGTTAAATCCAATGCGATGCAGGTGCACCGTGCTTGAGTTACAACCGCTCTTTTTGACCCTCAAGCTCGCTACACACACCACTCTGCTGTTGACTATCGTAGGTATACCGCTGGCGTACTGGTTAGCATTTGGTCACAGCCGGATACGTTATATTGCAGAAGTCATCACTAGTCTACCTTTAGTACTTCCGCCTACTGTACTTGGGTTTTACCTTTTACTGCTGTTTAGCCCCAATAGCCTTGTGGGACACTGGCTAATCGACTCATTTCAGCTTCGTTTGGTGTTTTCTTACCCCGGTCTGGTGATTGGCTCAATGGTGTTTAGCCTGCCATTTATGGTCTTGCCACTGACCAACGCTTTTCGGCAACTCCCCAGCAATCTACTCGATGCCGCCCGCACGCTGGGTAAATCCGAGGTCAATATCCTTGCCCGCGTGATTTTACCTAATTGCAAAATGGGCTTTATCGGCGCGCTGATTCTAACTTTTGCACATACAGTGGGGGAGTTTGGTGTTGCACTCATGATAGGTGGCAACATTCCCGGGCATACCCAGGTCGCTTCAATTGCGCTATATCACGAAGTTGAAACACTCAATTATTCAGCCGCGCATCTGTATGCTGCGGTGTTGGTCGGATTTTCTTTTATCGTCTTGTTGGCTTTGCGTTTACTCAGCGTACGGGTGACGCATGAATAATCTACGCCTTGATATTCAAACCACCCTGCATTCCGCGCAGGGCGCGCTGCCTTTGCAAATCAAAACCGAGTTTACCGCGGGCAGTATCACCGCCATTTCCGGTGCATCGGGCGCGGGTA
Source organism: Deefgea chitinilytica (assembly GCF_016881405.1). Lineage (GTDB taxonomy): Bacteria > Pseudomonadota > Gammaproteobacteria > Burkholderiales > Chitinibacteraceae > Deefgea > Deefgea chitinilytica. The sequence goes on along the minus strand of NZ_WOFE01000010.1, from coordinate 88,707 downwards.
AATCCACTTTATTACGCCTGATCGCCGGGCTCAAATCACCTGAACACGGTGAGATTCATTACGGAAATCAGGTCTGGTTTAAACGCCAAACCAATCTCCCTGCTCGGCAACGCCGCGTTGGCTTGGTGTTTCAAGATTACGCGTTGTTTCCGAATATGAGCGTGAGGGAGCAACTGAGCTACGCGCAGCACCAGCGTCATCCCCAAAAAGTAACAGCTTTATTGGCGCAAATGGGACTAAGCCAATTGGCCGAACGCAAACCAGCGCAGTTATCCGGTGGGCAGCAACAGCGCGTTGCGCTAGCGCGAGCGTTGGCTGCTGAGCCTGAGATTTTATTACTTGATGAAGCATTATCTGCGCTCGATCGCAGTTTGCGAGTGGAATTGCAGCAGCATTTAATCGACTGGCAGCGCGAATCCAATGCGACCGTCATCGTGGTCAGCCATGATGTTGGGGAAATTTTCCGGCTAGCAAATCGAGTCATCAAACTAGAACGTGGGCAAATTGTTGCCGATGACACGCCTGCAAAAGTGCTGCTACCCCAACGCGCTAGCGGGCGTTTGCAATTGGTCGGAACCTTATTAGCGATTGAGTCGGTGGGCGTTGCGTTCTTGATGACCATTGCCTGTGGTAATGACATCATCGCCACCTTAGTCAGCCCAGACCAAGCCAATCGCTACACCATCGGGCAAACCGTGTCGGTGAGTTTATCAGGGGCGAATGCAACAATCAGCACCTAAACTAACTCCATTTCCCTGCGGCAGAGAGTCGGTACAACAAGGTGGCTGTAGGAAGCCAGACTAAAATATCGTCAAAATCATCATCGGGCGTGTCTTGCACAAATTGTGCATCTCCATTGCGATTTTCCTGTTCATCAGCGCCAGCACCGCCACCGCTTGGACCTTCTGAAAAGATAATTGCCACCGCTGGCACTGTGGAAATTAAGTTTGTTGCCGTGACTGCTACGCCATTACGACGACTGGCTGACTTCACCGTGTTATCACCTGAAGATTGCAAACTAAAACAAGGCGCGCTATTGGGCGTTGCCAAATCTCCGCACGATGCCGTTTTTCTAGCAAAAACAGGGGTTACCCGATATTGCAGCCGCCGCCCCCACGCATCAAACTCTGGCAAACCCAAATCTAACCACGGTAGATTGCCACTCGATTGCGGACAATCGCCAGCGCCATTGCGAACTAATTCGACACCTGCATTATCTGCCGGGCAAGGTAAACGATTGTGGCTTAAGGCATAGCCAAGCAAAGCTTCATTGGCACGCTCCAACATTTGTTTGGTTTCTTTGATGCGCTGGTTGCTCATCTGGCTACTAAGCGCCCCCAAACCCGAAGCCATCAAAATACCAACAATCACCAGCACAATCGCCATTTCGGCCAGAGAAAAACCACGTTGCTCATCAATTAACATGCGCGCTTCCTTTTGCTACACACCCCTTTATTACAGGTATACATGACGTCATTACTAGAACACGATGGGGTAACGTAATTTCTATCGTTTGGATTAGTCCATTTATTTTGATTCGCGGCATCTTCAAGATACAGGCTTAAATCGGTGCTCGCATTCGCGGCGACTACGGTATTATTTGCTCTGGCGATGGGATTTGGCGTTGGCCGAATCACGGCACCAGGCAAAATAAATAGCGCATCAATCGTAACGTCCTCTGCTCCATCAATACTAAAGTTTGCCGTACACACGCTCCCCTGTTTTACCGCATACAAGATACCTCGATGCCAAATGTTCTGCTGAAACCAAACGGGCAAACCCGGCACAGGCGTTGGAAAAACACCGACACCAGTCCAACTGTCTGCAGCCCGAGGCAAAATGCCAGTGCATAAATTAGGCTTACTCGCACAACTTGAAGCTATATTGTTATCTCGGCAACTCGAATCACCCACCATATCGGCCGGATAAGGATAAGGCACTGGTGCCGCAGTTGGCGTTGGGCTCGGTGTAGGTGTCACAGTTGGAGTTGGTGTTACGATTGGCGTAACCGAGGGCGTAGGCGTAGCAGATGGTGTTGGAGTTACGGTAGGGGTCGGGGTCGGTACTGTTCCAATACAACTGCCTGCATCAGCCCAATCGCCACTTGGCGGCGCTGCTAAGCCAATTCCAATCTGCTGAATTGCTTGCCAATTTTTGCCTGAGCGGCTCACCATATCATTTTTAAAATAGGCAGTACCGCCTGAATTTCGGCCACTGCTAGTCCATGCTGGTGCACAATTTAGTGCACATCCAGTGCCGTTTCCCCATTGAGGGGGATTACCCTGAGTTGGATTCACACCTTGCGACCAAGCGAGCGCAGTGTAGTTTTTCCAATTTGAACTATTGCCAGGCGACTCCATCACCATCATACCCGTATCATAAGCAATCGATGCATTCCAACGGCGACGGCAAATCGAAACATCACCAAAATCAGTGCTTGCTGCATAAACATTCACTGAGGTCGCCCCCAGGATTTGCTGCAACAATGCCAACATATTTTGTCTAGCAAATGGTGAACGAGGGGCTAGCACTAAACTGGGGTAATTCGTAGCAAAAGCTTGGTAATAAACATTGAGTTGCTGGCCAATTACATCCCCTAATCGTCGAGCGCTTCTATCTATCAACTCTCGACCCGTAATAATCCCCAGTTGGTCGTTAAAATTTGCACTGAGTTCACCAGCAATAAAAGGGCCTCCTAATGTCGCATTATTTTTCCCATTCACCCCTTCTAAATACTGCGCTACAGCTAATGTACCAGTTCTATCTTGCCCTGTTAACGCAGGGCCAGGCGCAAAAATAACCGCGGCAGCGGTTTCACCATTTAAACTGTAATTCGTCGTCCCATCGGCAGCAAAAACCTCGAGCAGCGACAAATTATCACTATTGACCCGCCGAACCGTATTGCTTTGAAAGCGAACCGAAAATTGCACATCAAGCGAATACCAGAGCGGCTCACCGTACGAATCTGTGATTTTGGCAATCCCCAGCGTTTTCCATGGTAATAGGCCGATTAAGTTTGCTGGCGTTGTACAACTTGAACGTGAAACACCAACCAATGAGCCAATCGCATTGGGGTCAGCAGGGCACGGAAGTTCCGTTGGGGATAATCCGCGACCTGAACTTGTGCCATCCCGGCTCAACGACCATGCCAGCAACGCTTGCCTAGCCTGTTCAATCGCCGCAGCGCTTTGCTCGCGGCGGGTATCCTCTGCATTTCGACCGCGCAGGCTAGACACCAGCAAGGTGGCGAGTACGGACATCATCACCAGCATTAAAATCAGAAGCGTCGCGCCCGATTGGCGAGAAAGCGGCATATTCATTCGGTCAAGCTCAAGTGGTTTGAACTTAAACCATAGTCGACAGCGCATAAAAAAACACCCCAATAGGTATTGGGGTGTAGCTTTTGTTACGCAAAGGCTAAAGGACAATACCCCAAGCACCAGAGACTGAGTTTAATCACCATAGCCATTTGGATTCTGGCTTTGCCAACGCCAGCTGTCATTGCACATATCTTGCAAGGTTTTCTCTGCGCGCCAGCCCAGTTCAGCCAATGCTTTCGCTGGATTGGCATAACAAGCAGCAATGTCTCCAGCACGACGCGCCACGATTTGGTATGGTACCGCTTTGCCACTGGCTTGCTCAAAGGCTTTAACCATGTCGAGCACCGAATAACCGACGCCCGTTCCCAAACTCACCGTCACATTGCCCGGATTGGTAGCCAATTTTTGCAGCGCTTTGACGTGGCCAATCGCTAAATCCACTACGTGAATGTAATCACGTACGCCAGTGCCATCAGGCGTTGGATAATCGCCACCGAACACCGACAATTGCGCACGTTTACCGACGGCAGTTTGCGATACAAACGGCATTAGATTGTTCGGAATCCCTTGCGGGTCTTCACCAATCAAACCTGATTCATGCGCGCCCACCGGATTAAAGTAACGCAGCAAGGCGATATTCCAGTCCGGCTCAGCAACGCGCAGATCACGCAAAATGTCTTCAACCATCAATTTGCTTCGGCCATACGGATTGGTTGCAGAAAGTGGGAAGTCTTCCAAAATTGGTACGGTATGCGGATCACCATACACGGTCGCACTCGATGAAAACACCAGATTTTTGACGTTGGCAGCCTTCATCGCCTCGAGCAAACGCAGCGTACCGACGACGTTATTGTCGTAATACTCCAGCGGCTTGGCGACTGATTCACCGACCGCTTTCCAGCCGGCAAAGTGCACGACAGCGCTAAATTGCCATTTGGCAAACACCGCATCCAGTGCCGTGCGATCCCGCACATCAGCTTTCACCCATTCAATCTCTTGACCCGTGATGGTCTTAACACGGTTAAAAACTTCGGGTTTAGAGTTACTAAAATTATCCAAAATGACGGGCTTAAAGCCAGCCTTCACTAGTTCAATATAGGTATGTGAGCCAATATAGCCCGCACCGCCGGTTAGCAAGATATACATCACGTTTCCTATTTCAATAGATTCTTAAAAAGCCAGTATTCATTCATCAGCCACCACGCTCTTGTCGCCACAAGAAAAAGATCGCCAAACTCATCAAGACCAAACTTGGCAAACCTGCCGCAAGGATAGGCGGCAAAGCGTATAACTCGCCAACATAGGAGACTAGCTGGCTGGCAAAATTAAAAGTGACGCCGAGCAAAATCCCCAAAAAGATTTTCACGCCCACATTACCCGCCCGACGTTGCGCTAATGCGAACGGCAGTGCAATCAGCATCATTGAAATACAGGCTAGCGGATAAAATAGTTTGGCCCAGAATGCCAACTCGTAACGCAAAGTGCTTTGCTTATTCGTTTCTAAATGCCCAATATAACTACGCAAAGCATCTACAGACATTTCCTGCGGTTTAATCATCAGCACCGCCAACATGTCTGGATTGACTTCGCTTTGCCAAATATAGTTGGGCAACCGAGTGAGAATGACCTTGTCATTATGAAAATCAGTGCGCTGCACATTGCTAAGATGCCAGCGTTGATCTCGCCCATAACTGGCGCGTTGCGCATCAAAAATATGTGACAACTTAGCACCATCAGCCAAAGCATAGATTCGAACGCCCTCTAGGCTCAGATCTGGATTCATCACCGAAACATTCATGATATTAGAGCCGTCTTTCACCCAAACACCCGAGCGAAACTTGCCCAACAACACAGACTGCTTCGCTTCAACCTGATAGCGTTTTGCCGCCTCACTACCAATCGGAGCCAAAAACTCGCCAATCAAAAATGTCAGCAACGCATAAGCAATCCCGCAGACCAACATCCAGCCGCTGAGGCGCAAAATCGATACCCCGGCAGTACGCATCACGGTGATTTGCGAGGTATCAGCCATGCCCGACAACGCAAAGATACTGCCAATCAACACCGCAACTGGTAATAATTGATACAGGCGACTGGGCAAAGTTAAGGCCACATACACCAAAGCATTTTGTAGTGTGTAGCCTTCTTTACCCACGTCGCGTAGCTCGGCGATCATGTCAAAAAATAAAAACACACTGGTCAAAACCAACAAAGTAATCAGCACATAGCCAAATACCGATTTAAATACATAGCGACCTAAACGATTCATACCATTAGCCCCGCACGCGCGAACGCCACCAGAATAAACCAATGGTCAATAGCGCCACCGCGCCATGCAATGGCCACATCCCAACAGCAGCGGGTATTTTGCCCACCGCAATCCATGCTTGCATCACATTAATTCCGTTGTAATAGCCAAACGCTAACAAAGCCGCAATTACCATGTGATAGCCTTTACCACCACGCGGGTTGGTAAACGCCAAAGGAATTGCCGCGAGCATTAGCAAGAAAGCTTGAATCGGCAAAGCGATCCGCCAAGCCAGTTCGGCTTGATGCTGAGGTACATCACTCACCCACAATTCTTTACTACGCATTGACTCTGTGCCCGGATTAATCACTGTTTGTGTTGGATTTTCCACCCGAACCCGTCCCTCTTTAAACGTTAAGATATCGTACTGTGGTGAGCCAACAGGCGCCTGATACGCCGTCGCATCTTTGAGCCACATCCAACGATCCCCTGCATCATCCACAAACATGCCGCCATGCGTGGCAAGGACAGTGGAAATTTTGCCATCCTGACGAATCTGCACAAACACATTCTCGCCCTGACCGCCTTCACCAGAAAAATTTTCAATAAAATAAACCCGATCCGCGCCGCGCGATTCGCGAAAAATCCCAGGCGAAACCTGCGAAACTTCTTCATTTTTTAAACTCGCCGCACGGTATTCACGCCCCTTTAATTGCGCCCACGGCGAAACAAACAAAGACAAAGCCGCAATTAACGCCACCACAGGCAGGCCCATTTGCAATACCGGAAAAATAAAACTCCGAATTGAGCGCCCTGCGGCGAACCACACCACCATTTCGTGGTCTTTCCAGAGCCGGGTTAAGACCGACAAAATGGAAATAAACAACATCAGCGAAAAGAGAATGGGAAAATAACGCACAGCAGCAAACCCCATTACCGCCCAGACGGCAGAAGAGGCCAGCGTGCCAACAGCCGCCTCACCCAAAAGGCGAACGACCTGCGAGGTCATCACAATGACCAATAAAACGACGAATAGCCCAAAGGCCACCCAAGTCATTTCATGAATTAATGTTTTTCGAAACAGCATGGAATATTTATATCTGTCTTTTGACTTGGCCCGAGGGTCAGTGAATAATCAGCCCACCAGAGCAATTTTGCTCCAATGTTTAAAGTGTGCTTTAAAAGTAACGAACACCCATCACAACGGTGAGACCGGAACAGCAACCGCAATCTACGTTTGGTAAATGAAGATTGGAGGCTTTAGCTTCCACCGCCCGAACCGTTATCATGGGATGCGTAGCACTTTTAAAGTACGCTTTAAGCAGTGCCAGCCCCAACCAGGAGCCTTTCATGGAATTTACCATAGTTTCCCCTGCACCCGAGCATGCAGATTGTGTCGTTTTACCGGTACTTGGCGAAAAATTACCCGCCTTTGCCAAAGATTTAGATATTACATGTGGGCACTTGTTTAGTACGGCAATTAAAGACGGCGAACTTGCAGCCAAAGTCGGCAGTACGCTGACACTAGGTCTACCAGCGAGTTTAGACTTTAAGCGCGTTATTTTAGTCCAACTTGGCAAAGAGCCAAACTCCAAAGAATTACGTACCGCGGCGGCTAATATTGCCAAAGCATTGATTGCCAGCAATAACGCCTCCGCTTGTTTGGCTTTATCGCTTGCGCAATATAAAAAACAAGACAACGAAATCCTCGCTCATGAGCTCGTGCAAGCCTTGATGCTCGAATCTTATCGCTTTGAACAATTCAAATCCGAGCCAGCACCCGCGATCAAACTGGAACTCGTTAGCCTTGTTGCACCGAAAAAATCCGACATCGCCACCGTCGAAGCGGGCCTTGTGTACGGGCTTGGTGTTGGACACGGTATGAATCTGACGCGCGATTTGGGCAATTTGCCACCGAATGTATGCACGCCGAATTATTTAGCGGCCACCGCGCAACATCTGGCGCACACCTACGATTTTTCTTGCCATATTTTAGAACAAGAAGAACTCGAAGCCCTCAAAATGGGCTCGTTCTTGTCGGTTGCCAAAGGCTCGATTGTTCCGCCGAAATTCATCGTGATGGAATATCGCAACGCCGATAAAAAAACTGCGCCAACTGTGCTAGTTGGCAAAGGCATTACTTTTGACTCGGGCGGTATTTCACTCAAACCCGGCGAAGGCATGGATGAGATGAAATACGATATGTGCGGCGCAGCCACCGTATTGGGTGTCTTCCGCGCCGTAGCGGAGCTGGATCTGCAGGTCAATCTGGTTGGCGTGATTCCATCGTGCGAAAACATGCCAAACGGCAACGCGGTCAAACCGGGCGACATCGTCACCAGCATGAGCGGTAAAACGATTGAAATTCTCAATACCGATGCCGAAGGTCGCCTCATTTTATGCGATGCGCTGACCTATGTTGAGCGTTTCGAGCCTGCTGCCGTTATCGACATTGCCACATTAACTGGCGCTTGCATTATTGCCTTGGGTCACACCACCAGCGGTTTGTTTGCCAACGACGACGATTTAGCGGCAGATTTGCTCAAAGCCTCGCGCCAGACGGATGACAAAGCATGGCAAATGCCGTTGTTTGACGAATACCAAGAGCAACTCAAATCCAACTTCGCCGACATGGCCAACATCGGTGGTCGCCCAGCAGGCTCCATTACCGCAGCGGCTTTCCTATCGCGCTTCACCAAGAAATATAAATGGGCGCATTTAGATATTGCCGGAACGGCATGGAAATCGGGCGCAGCCAAAGGTGCAACGGGACGTCCGGTGCCGCTGCTCGTTGAATACCTACGGAGCATACAGTAAGGTGTAAGGCGTGAGGAGCGAGGTGTAAATCTCTCACTCCTCGCCCTTCACTCTTCACTTCTCACCCATGGAAATTTCTTTCTACTTTAATGTGAACAACCGCGAATCCGCGCTCTGCCAACTGGTTGGCAAAGCGCTGATGCAAAGTAAACGCATGGTGATCCTCACCGGCTCAGAAGCGGCGACCAAGGTACTCGATAGCCTGCTGTGGGAAATGCCGCCCGCAGGTTTTCTGCCGCATTGCCAAGCGGATGCAACGTTTGCAGCGGAAACGCCGATCATTATTGATCATCGTGTCGAAATCATCACACCACGCGATATACTCTTTAACTGGACCGACCGTATTGCGCCTCGATTTAGCGAATACAGTCGATTGATTGAAATTGTCGACACCGACGAAGAACTCAAAGCGGCAGCCCGCCAACGCTGGGCGGCCTATAAAGCACAGGGCTATACCCCAAACGCGACCGATATGCAGGAGCTGCTCAACCGTGGCCGATCAGAAACAAACCCCGAATGAAGACTCGGTAAATCCACTATTTAACAAAATGGATGCGCTGATGGCGCGCCATCGTAGCCCTGCCGGGCCACAGTTTGAAGACATTCCTGTTCTAACCGATATTGCGCCCGAAGCCTTTGATATTCCGATTTTGACTGACGTCGTCAACGAAGAATTAATCCAAAAAATTGAAGACATCGAGCGTAGCCTAGCTCAAGCGCAATCGGCCAAAGCACGGCAAAAACTCGCCGAAAAACTCGCTAGTGAAAACGAGCTAGCGATTCCAAGTTTGATGTTTGAGCCTGCTACACTCAACAAATCACAAGCCACCAGCGTAAAACCAAGTATTGCTGTAGAGCCCAAAGCTACAGAGCCCATAACAGACATACCCCGCTTCGTAGAAAAACCGCGCTCAGCCCCGGCAACGCCAGCAGCCGAAAGCCCTGTTTTTTTAGATTTACCACTGCTTGATTTAGACGTCATCAACACCCCCCCCGTCATCCCGACAGCAAAACCGGCACCTGTTCAAGCCGAGCCAACGCTGGAATTTGTCGCCGATGACTTGGTCATTGATTTTTCTAGCGCGTTTGCCAGCGACATCGAAGATTCAATCACTAGCAATGAATTAACGATTGAAGAATTTACTTCTGCAGCGAACGACATTGAGCACGAAAGTAGTGCGCGCTTTGCGGCTCCATTACCAAGCCACGCAGAGCAAGTAGTCACGCCAAGCGATTTGACCGATTTTGACTTAAACATTGATCTAGTCGAAGAGCCCGTAGCCAGCGCCGACGACGTAGCCGAACAGCTAGATATCGACACCATCGCCGAAGCCGAAGCCGAAGCCGAAGCCGAAGCCGAAGCCGAAGCCGAAGCCGGCACAGTTTTAGCGTCAGAAACTTCTGCTGCAAGCCCTATCGTTGCGACGAGCGCACCAATCAGTCTGTACTGGGAAGACGATCACAATGATGTGGCAGATCTCAGCCTCAGTAGTACCGACATTGAACCTCGCTTTGAAATCAACCTCGGCGAAGACGAGGCAGAGATCGAAGCAGAAGCAGAAGCCAGTATAGTGCCAGAGTCATTAACTAATAATGATTACAGCTCAATACCCAACAAAGAATCACCACCCCCTATCACTGAGACGACAAGCGTTAATACTGAGAACGCCGCACCGCTGCTCAATAGCGACGCCGTGGCAGAGCTCACCGCCGTCGTCGGAGCACAGCTCGCGGTAGACATTGCCAGTGAAGTAGAGCAATTGGCGCGGCAACACTTCTCCAAACTCATGGCACAATTTTACGGCGACACGCTCCGCGAACTCACAGGAGAAATCAGCCAAGAACTCGAAGGCCGCCTCGCACCTCGCATTACTGAATTGGTGAAACAGGAATTAATCAGCCAAGGGCTAATTCGGGATGAAGGCTGAGTTCGGCCAAGAGCGGTCATTTGATCATAATCTTGTTTTATATTTCACTGATTTGGTTAGGGCTCAATCATGACGACTTGGTTATTAAATCAAATTGATTCAATAAAAAAACAACTGGCAGCTCATGCTGGAAAATTTTATGGAATTACACCAAGTCCTGCGGAAGCAGTAGTTTTAGCGCACGGCAATTCCCTTTTAGCTCTTGGCTATGCAGCACTTTATTTTCCAGAAATATCAATAATTGAAGGCATACCATATGCTAAGTTTGCTACCGCAAATAAACTCGTGCCAATTGATTGCGTCCATGTTGATTTATTGCACCATAACAATGCCACAGGAAGTAGTCCTGAAATTTATTCGGCGCTAGGAAATGTGTTGTCTACGGCGTGGAATTTGATACTCAGAGACAATAGTTTAAATGGTAATTTTAAATATGACGCATCAACAGGATTTGACGTGGTTTTTAAACCCTGACCATTTCATTAACCGGCGTCTGTTCTGTATTTTTTGCAAGGACGAGTCAAGTGTCGGCATTGGGTCGAAAGCAGCTGAAAATAATTCATAAACACATCACAACTCGAAAAGGGTATCCAACCCTAGGCTTTAATATTCAAAGCCAAGAGTAAGATACCCCTTCATACCATTTACTTCAAATTACAGATTAAAACTTCCCAACTGGCAATTTTGGCAATTCTTGCTTGATGGCGAATGTTTTGCCTTTCAGCGTGATTTGCACATTGCTTGGCCCAGAAATTGGCAAACGATAAGTCAATTTAACGTCTTTCGCTGCACCAATTGCCAAGGCCGGCATATTCATTTCCACAGTGTGGAAATCGCCTTTCAAGCCGCCAATATTGTTACCGGTGTGACCCGAAGCCACCGCAGTCAAACCACTGCCTTCCATATTGTCTGGTGCTGACACTGGATATTGGAAGCGGATTTTGCCGCCCGATGGAATCGCCACGCCGGTGTTGTTCACAATATGCAGCGTTGGCGTGATTGGGAAAGCGTCGTCGCCCATTGGGAATTTAGTCAATTCCACCGTCACATCGAGCACTTCAGTTGGCACCACCGCGCTGGTTGGATTCGCCGTACTGGCCACCGTGTTGCCATATGGCGCTGCGCTACGGAATTTATCAGCCAACAAACGCGTTAAGCTTGAGCCTGGCACGTACTGACCTTTGGTACCGTTCAGATTGGCTTGATTGGCATCCCAATCATAGTCACCGGCCAATTCCCAGTTCATCGCGCCGCCAATGCCGTTTTTAATAATCCAGTCGGCCTTGGTTTGCATCGCTTCTTCATCTTCAGTCGAGATAAAGACCTTAGTAGTATCGTTCCACAACCAAGATGCAACAAGGGTCTTGTCGTAATACCGTGTGTATTTACCGACGATATTCGCTGCCGTCATATTGAACTGCGCGAGGTAATCGCCAGCGATGCCTTTTTCCAGATTTTTGGCATGCCACATTGGATTCGAGCCGTCAGCTTGTTCCTTACCGTTTTCATCGACGTCAAACCAGATGTTATCCACGCCGTAAGCGCCAACGCCACACGGCGCCACTAAACCCGGTGGGCAGGTCTGTGTCGTTGCATCACCCCACAATCCGCCAGCACCGCCTCCCTTCACATCACGCCAGCCACGGGTGTAATACGGCACGCCCATATTGATTCGGCCTGCGGGCATCATGCCGCGATAGAAATGGTAAGCCCAGTCAGTGTTCAAATAGCCGATGCCTTTGTATTGTGGATCGTTGTAGACGTTGTAAAACACCAATTCGCCGTCTTTACCATCGTCATACAAGGCGGCGTTCGGGCCAACGTATGGGCTCCAAGTACCATGCAAGTCGTAGCTCATCACGTTCAAGAAATCGAGGTATTTAGCCGCTTGGAAGTTTTCCATACCGCGCAATAAATAGCCCGAAGCCGGTACCGCAGCGGTGAGCTGGTAGTATTTCTGATCTGCGACCGATGCCGCGTTGAGTTTTTCACGCAATACACGCATCAATTCGCGATAGCTCGCTTGCAAGCCTTTCAAGCGTGGCGTTGAAGCGGTCCAATCGAGTGGATTACCCGCGTCTTTGAGTGAAGTTGGATATTCATAGTCGATATCCGCACCGTCAAATTGGTATTGGCGCAAGAACGCTACCACCGAATCGGCAAAGGTATTAATGCCTGCACTATTGATGGTGCCATCTGGATTCGTCGTCATGGAATAGAAACCACCTGACGACACGCGCTTGCCATCAGCGCCGAAGTAGCCGCCCGTTTCAGCCCAGCCACCAATCGACACCAGTACGCGCATATTTGGATATTGCTTTTTGTACTTGGCGAGTAAGTTGAAATGACCTTTGAACGACAAGCTTGGGTCCATTTCAGCACCAGCAACGCCGGGCCAAGTCATATCGGTCGATTCATTACCAGCCACTTCGGCATTGACCGAAATCTTATTGCTGCTATCGATGTGCGCAAATGCATAGTTAATGTGCGTGAGGTTAGTCCACGGAATATCGCTGGCCAAATAGCGCTGCTTGCCATCTTTGCCAGTACGCCAGTTGGTGAAATAGCCGATATTACGGCGCTGCAAACCATTGGCGAGTTTTTCACGACCCGCAGTATCGTAAACCAAGCAGTACGGCACGTCGGCCACGGCAGATACGGCCATCCCTTCTGGGCGGCAGGCATCGTTATTGCCAGGCAATGGCGTTGTTGATGGCGTAGGCGTTGGGCTGACCGTGACCACTGGCGTCGCTGTTGGTGTGACGGTTGGACTGGTCGTTGGTTTTGCTGTGGCGGTCGCCGTAGGCGTCGGACTTGCAGTAACCACCGGTGTTGACGTTGGTGTGGCCGATGTTGTTGGTTTTACAGTTGGCGTTGGCGTAACGACAACATCACCACAAGCGCCCAGATCCTTCCACGGCCCCCATTGATCCGTTGCCGATGGCACATTACCTTGCGTCCACCATTTCGCCTCATAGTTGCGGCCGTTATAGGCAATCCGCTGACCGCCGTTGTACGCAGTCGCACTATTCCATGCCGCCAAGCAGCTTGATGCGGGTGGTACTGCAGTCGGGGCAACGCTAGGTGCTGTCGTGGCGGTCGGTGCAAGTGTGACGACTGGCGTCGCGGTTGGCGCTTTAGTCGGTGCAGTGGTTGGCGTTGCAGTTGGCGCAGTGGTCGGTACTACAGTGGTCGTTGCCGTTACTTCTTTCCACAAGGTCGGCGTGGACGCGGGATTCCAGCCTGCGCCTGCGTAAGCGGTATGCGTCGATAAGGCGGTATAGGTTTTACCTGCATAAGTCACCTGTGCTCCTGCGGTATAGGTATTACCCTCAGCCCATTCCGCCGCAAATACGCTAGTGCTCAACATCAAACCTAACGTCATCACAGACAGCCGTAATCGCATGCCTTTTTGCATGTTATTCATCTCTCTCATCCTCTATTTATAAGTTTTCGCACTAGGGTATTCCCTAGTGTCGATAGGGATATTACGCTTCGAAAGAAATGAATAAAAGCAAAAATTTGCAAATTGGTATCTACATCACAATCGATTCAATACAAATTAAGCACAACTCAAAACGGATAAATAAAATCATAGCGCGGGTTTTTTTCTCACCACTCCCCATTCCTGCCGAGCAGGCTTTATAATCTGTGGTTTCGCTTTAACTGAGCACGCACTATGGAACTCGCCAAGAGCTTCGAGCCACAGAATATTGAATCGCATTGGTACCCGTTTTGGGAAAGCCAAGGCTACTTCCAACCGAGCATGAACCTTGCTCGCGAGGCATTTTGTATCCAATTACCACCGCCGAACGTCACCGGCACACTGCATATGGGCCACGCGTTTAATCAGACCATCATGGATGGCCTGACGCGTTATCACCGTATGCGCGGCGACAACACTTTATGGCTGCCAGGTACCGATCACGCCGGTATCGCGACGCAAATCGTTGTTGAACGCCAGCTCGATGCACAAGGCATTAGCCGCCACGAACTGGGCCGTGCCAAATTCCTTGAAAAAGTCTGGGAATGGAAAAAAGAATCAGGCGACACGATTACCGGTCAAATGCGTCGCATGGGTTCGTCGGTGGATTGGAGCCGTGAATACTTTACGATGGACGACAAAATGTCGACCGCCGTCGTTGAAGCCTTTGTGCGCCTGTATGAAGAAGGCTTGATTTACCGTGGCAAACGCCTATCAAACTGGGATGCCAAACTGGGCACCGCGATTTCTGATTTGGAAGTGATTTCCGAAGAAGAAAACGGCCATATGTGGCATATCAAATATCCAGTCGTTGGTTCTGACGAATTTATCACCGTCGCCACCACGCGCCCTGAAACCTTGTTGGGTGACGTGGCTGTGGCGATTGCGCCAGACGACGAGCGATTCTTGCACCTGGTTGGCAAAATGGTTGAGTTGCCGCTCACTGGCCGCCAAATCCCTGTTATTGCCGACGAATACGTTGATAAAGCTTTCGGTACTGGTTTTGTAAAAATCACGCCAGCGCATGACTTTAATGACTACCAAGTTGGTAAACGTCACAACACGCAGCTGATCAATGTAATGAGTTTGCAAGCGACCATTCTCGCTAAAGCGCAAGTATTCAGCTTTGACGGTGCAAGCCTCGGCAGCGTTGAATTGCCAGCAGCGTACGCGGGCTTGACGACATCTGAAGCGCGTAAAGCGATGCTCGCCGACCTCGAAGCGCAAGGTCTGTTACTCGACACTAAACCGCACAAACTGATGGTGCCACGTGGCGACCGTACTGGCACCGTGATCGAGCCATTGCTAACCGATCAATGGTTTATGGCAATGAGTAAGCCTGCCGCCGATGGCACCAGCATTACCGAGAAAGCACTCGAAGCCGTACACAGCGGCGAGGTGCAATTTGTACCGGGCGACTGGGTCAACACTTACAACGCATGGCTCAATAATATCCAAGACTGGTGCATTTCTCGCCAATTGTGGTGGGGTCACCAAATCCCAGCTTGGTACGATGAAGACGGCCAAGTGTATGTAGCACGCACCGAAGCTGAAGCCATCGCTAAAGCCGGCGGAAAAGCAGTAACGCGAGATAATGACGTACTCGATACGTGGTTCAGCTCGGCAATGGTGCCATTCTCAAGCCACGGCTGGCCGAATGAAACGCCGGACTTGTCAGCATTCTTGCCTTCATCCGTATTGGTCACCGGCTACGACATCATTTTCTTCTGGGTAGCCCGAATGATTATGATGACCAAGCACTTCACGGGCAAGGTACCGTTTAAGCACGTCTACATCCACGGTCTAGTGCGCGACGCCGAAGGCAATAAGATGTCCAAATCCGAAGGCAATGTACTCGATCCAGTGGATTTAATCGACGGTATTGCTCTAGAGCCCTTGCTAGAAAAGCGTACCACGGGATTACGTCGTCCAGAAAATGCGCCAAAAGTGGCGGCCAAAACCGCCAAGGAATTTCCGGAAGGGATTCCTGCGTATGGTGTAGATGCACTGCGCTTCACGTTTGCGTCATTAGCATCACTCGGTCGGTCGATCAATTTTGACCAGAAACGCTGCGATGGTTATCGCAATTTCTGCAATAAAATCTGGAACGCGACCCGCTTTGTGATGATGAATGTCGTCGACAAAGATTGCGGCCTCGAAGACGGTGCAGAACTCGAATACAGCTTTGCTGATGAGTGGATTATTTCTCGCCTGCAAGAAACTGAAACCACCATCACTACCGCGCTCGATACCTTCCGTTTCGATTTGGCGGCGCAAGCGATCTACGAATTTACGTGGAATGAATACTGCGATTGGTATATCGAGCTAGCGAAAGTACAAACTCAACATGGTACCGAGCCACAACAACGTGCCGCGCGCCGCACACTGATCCGCGTACTGGAAACGATTTTGCGCTTGATTCACCCAATCATGCCGTTTATTTCCGAAGAAATCTGGCAAACCGTGGCTCCGCTGGCTGGCAAGAAAGACACCGAGTCACTGATGATGGCGGCGTGGCCCGTTGCCGATACGAGCAAAATCAAACCCGAAGCAATTGCTGCGATTAATGAGCTCAAAGCGATTGCCTTTGCCGCGCGTAATTTGCGCGGCGAAATGGGCTTGAGCCCTGCGGTGAAAGTACCGATGTTTGTTGAAGGCGGTCCAGAGCTACAAAAATACGCCAAGTATTTAATGCCACTGGCGAAATTGTCGGAAGTGAATATCGTTGCAGCACTGCCAGAAGGCGATGCTCCGGTAGCCGTAGCAGGCACGACGCGCCTGATGCTCAAAGTCGAAATCGATAAAGCCGCTGAAACGGCCCGTTTGAACAAGGAAATCGGCAAAACGGCTGAAGCCTTAGAAAAACTGGTCGCCAAGCTAGAAAAACCAGGCTACACCGAAAAAGCGCCAGCGCATTTGGTCGAGAAAGACAAAGCACAAGTGATTGAGCTACACGACAAATTGCACAGCTTGAATGTGCAGCTTGATAAGCTCAAATAAGCGCCCTCTCGGTAAACAAAAGGCTACTCAATCGAGTGGCCTTTTTACTGTATATCCTCAAAAGCATTACCGATAAATGCTTTGCAACACATACTTAGTTGCAACGCAAATACTCACCACGACCTTCGGGAACCACAACGCGTTTGGTACGGCCATATTGGCTGCAGCGATATTCGATGCGAGCTTCTTTAGCCACGTGGTTGGATGGATCGCCACACCAGCTATTACTCGGTTTAAAGAAATAAGAAGACTTGCCTTCCACGCTGCGCGCTAAGCGCTCAGTAAAATCACAAGTGCCCGCATGCGAGCCATACATTGCGGTCAAAATACGGATCGTATTGCCGCCGTAATCACCGCCACCGTTATTCCAATTATTGTTACTGCTATTCATCATCCGCACGGCTTCGCGAAATCCATCACGAAAACCGTCTTGATACTGCGAACTACGGCCGCGCATCATTTGCTCTGGCACCGCTGGATCGTTCGCGAAAACGCTTGTTGAAAGCAGCGCAATCGCGCACAGAATTTTAATTTTCATCTTGATTCACCTGTCATTGATCTTCAAATCATCTAATTTGGGCATAAACAATTCAAGCGACATAATTACAATGCTGTAATATTGCCTCTGCGTTCCACCAACTTACCGATTGCAGATTATGTTTCTTAGCCACATCAGTCAAACCAGCCTTCCTTTACCCGCTGCGCTCAATGCCGCACTCGCTTATTTACGCCACACCGATTTCAGCCAGATGGCACCGGGACGTTATCCGATTGATGGCGACAAGATGATTGCCATCGTGCAAACGCCGCTGACGCAGCCATGGGAAACGGGGATGCCCGAGTTTCATCAGCGCTATATTGATATTCAATATTTGCTGGAAGGCGAAGAAGTCATTGGCTTTTTGCCTGCCAATCCTACGCTAGAGAATGCGAAAGATCAGCTCGATGAGCGAGATATCGCCTTTGTACATCCGCAAGCGAATGAAAGCCGTTTGGTACTCACGCCGGGCATGTTCGCGATTTTTTTCCCTGGCGAATTACACAAACCGTGCCGCGCGCTAAATGAACCAATGCCGATTAAAAAAGTCGTCATCAAAATCGCAGTAGACTTAATCACTTAAATTCACGCGAGAATACCACTATGAAACGCCTCATCATCATCGCTCTACTTGCTTCGACCTTAACTGGCTGCGGCTACAATGCATTGCAAGCGCAAGACGAAGCGGTGGCTGCCGCATGGTCAGAAGTGCTCAATCAATATCAGCGCCGCGCGGATTTAGTGCCCAACTTGGTCAATGTGGTTAAAGGCTACGCGGCGCATGAGAAAGAAGTGCTGCTCGGAGTCACCGAAGCGCGTGCCAAAGTCGGCAGTATGCAAATCACGCCCGAATTGGCCAATGATCCGGTCGCGCTGAAAAACTTCCAAGAAGCCCAAGCGGGGATGTCATCAGCGCTGTCGCGCTTGATGGTGGTGGCGGAGAAATATCCCGACTTGAAGGCGAACGAAAACTTCCGCGATTTATCAGCGCAGCTCGAAGGCACCGAGAACCGCATTGCCGTCGCTCGCAATCGTTATATTCAAGACGTACGCACCTTCAATACGACGGCGCGCTCTTTCCCGAATAATCTCACTGCCAAAATGTTTGGCCTTGAATTAAAACCCAATTTTAGCGTTGAAAATGAAAAGGCCATTTCAGTCGCGCCAACGGTGGATTTTAATAGCGAGAAAAAATAATGCAGCGCCTTTGCGCTACACTGTTAATCCTAATGGGTATATTTATCAGCAGCATGTTACCTGCTGCTCAGATAGCAATACCCAGACTGGATGCTCGAGTGACTGACTTAACGCAAACGCTCAGCCCTGAGCAGATTGCCACGCTCACTCAACAGCTATCGAGCTTAGAGCAAGCCAAAGGCAGTCAACTCGCCATTTTAATGCTACCAACAACGGGCGAAGAGACTATTGAGCAATACAGTATTCGGGTTACGGATGAGTGGCAATTGGGCCGCAAAGGCATCGATGACGGCGTGTTACTGCTGATCGCCAAAGACGATAAAAAGGTTCGGATTGAGGTTGGCCGCGGCTTGGAAGGCGCTCTACCTGATGTGACCAGCAGCCGAATCATTCGTGAATACATCACGCCAGAATTCAGAAAAAATGACTACGCCGCAGGAATTCAAGCTGGTGTTGATCGAATTAGTCAAGTCATTCAAGGCGAGCCACTACCCGCGCCTATCGCCAAGCAAGGCCAGCAATCGACTACTATTTTAGGCTTGCCGCTGATGATGCTGGCGGGAATGCTGTTCGCAGGGTTTATTCTCAGTCAAATCGCTGGGCGCTGGATCGGAGGCGGCGGCATCGCCGTGGTCAGTGGTTATGCCGCCACCACCGCCGGAACGCCACTGATCATGGCATTGCTGCTTGGCATGGGAATGGCGGTGCTACTCAGCATGATTACTAGCCGAATATTTATCGAATTAATGAGTCTGCTCTTAACTCACTCTGGCTCAGGGGGAAGAAGCAATGGCGGCTTTCATGGCGGAGGCTTCGGCGGCGGATTTAGCGGTAGAGGTGGCGGTGGATTTAGCGGCGGCGGTGGTGGTTTTGGCGGCGGTGGCGCATCGGGGGGATGGTAATCATGCAAAAAATGAAACGCTTGTGGCAGCATCTAAAGCCCAACCCTGATCGCGCCCAATTTAATCCTGCCCTCGTCGAGGCGCTGACAAATACAATCGCCAGCGCCGAACAAGGCCATCGTGGCGAAATTCGCTTGGTCGTTGAATCTAGCCTACCTAGCACGCTCATCTGGCAAAACACCACGCCCCGCGCCCGCGCTCTTGATTGGTTTAGTCAACTGCGCGTCTGGGATACCGAGGGCAATACCGGTATTTTGCTCTATCTCTTGCTGGCAGAACACAAGCTCGAACTCGTTGCCGATCGCGGAATCGCTAACAAAGTGCCACAAGCGCAGTGGGATGATATTTGCCGACAACTGCAAACGCACTTGGCCAAACACGAAGTTGAAATCGGCCTCAGCAATACGATTACCCAGTTAGGGCAATTACTTCAACAACATTTCCCACTTAAAAACGCGCAAGCCAATCCGAATGAACTGTGTAATCAACCGGTGATTGTCTTATAAAAAATACCCCACATAAGGTGGGGTATCTTATTAGAAACATTGATCAAGTTAACTCTGAAACACATACATCCAACATCATAAACTACGAGCCTTTTGCCACAGCTCAGTACCACCAATGCCAAATCCTTGCGCGCCATCGACGCGCAGTGAACCCAGCATCGCTTGCTCTGCACTGGTCTCTACGGATTTTGCATACACTTGCAAATCCAGCCCGTGCGCGATTTTAACAATCGCATCCAGGAAAAATTGATTTTCACGGTTTTGATCAATGTCCTTGCTAAATGAGCCATCGACTTTTAAATAATTCACCTTCAGCGTGCTCAAATAAGTAAATGAGCCAAAGCCACGCCCAAAATTATCCAAGCCCACTTGCACGCCGAACGCGCCGACTTGAGCAATAAATGAGCGCAGATCATCGAGCTGCGTCAGCGCTTCTTGCTCGGGCAGTTCAAAACTCATTTGCTGCGCCACTGTGGGATAAGCTGTTAATTGCTCAATCAACCAAGTAACAAATTTAGGCTGTGAAATCGACGCAGGGAATAAATTTATCGCCAAACGCAAACTGGCATCTTTTTGCAACTCCTGCAGGCACAGTTGAATCACAATCCGATCAAACTCTTGAATGAGACCGTGTCGTTTTGCCATTGGTACAAACAGCCCAGCAGGAATTTGCTCACCGAGTTCATCACGTAAACGTAAGAACACCTCCCGATGTATCAGCTGATTATTCGCCGCATTAACCACCTGAGTATATAATTCAACCCTTTGTGAATTGAGTGCTTCTAGCAAGATACCCTTCCAATCTGAAGCACTCATTGCGCCAAAACCACTGGCCTCTTGCGGCGTAAAGAAATGCATCACATTCGGGCCTTCACTTTGCGCGGTTCGCAGCGCCAAATCGACTTCTGATAACCAATTATTCAGCCGCTGACCGTGATACATCGCGCCCCCAATATGCCCCACATCAGCAAATGGCGTCATACCACGTTCATATAAACTCGCCATGTTATGCGATAGATTGGCTGCTAATTGGCGTGCCTTTTCCTGCTCAATCCCGGCAAAAAACACAGCAAAGGTATTGCCACTAATCCGGGCTGCAAACGCATCGGCGCAAGCGCTATCGGCGACCATTTTCTTGAGTAAGGCCGCGCTTTCAATCAATAGGTTGTCAACTACGCGGAAACCTTTTTGATCGTTAATTTCTTTCAAATGGCTAATTTCAAAAAACAATAAAGCGCCATGCGTTAAGGGCTCATCGGCTTCAATCGCTTGTTTAACGTGCATATCAAAATAACGCCGATTGGCCAAACCAGTCAGCGTATCGATGTACGCTTCAGCGCGCATCCGCTCGATGCTGGCCGCTTGCTCGGCAAACATCTCTTTCACTTTTTGCGTCATTCGATTCATCGCTTGCACCACGCTACGCAAATCAAGCGTCCACGGAATTTCGCTTTGCTCTGGATATTCACGATTGCAAATCGCCATCGCTTGTTGCTCAACCGCTTTGAGTGGTCGCAACACAAAATGCAATATCACCACGCCCATCGCGAAGGTAAACAGCGAGGCGCCCAAAAACCAATACAAGGCAGTCATACTGCTCGTCCAGAGCGACGCGTACGCAATCCCCGGATTAGCGGCGATAGTAATGGTGCCGGCTTGTTGCCAACCGCTGGTCATTAATGCCTCTCCGACCGGAGTTTCAATATGGAACAAGCGGATAAACCAATCGGGCACTTGATTCACATGCGGCGGCGCGGTGCGCTCAATGACGAGTTTTCCCTCGACATCCACAATCCGAATTTGACGGTAGTAGCCACTATCAAACACCGCGTCGAGCATACTTTGTACAATCACCTGATTATTTTTATCCATAATCAAGGGCGACAATTGCATGCCGAGCGACGTCGCGGTGTCTTGCGAAATGGTGGTCAATTGCTCAGTTAAAAAGGCGCGCGAGTTTTGCACACTGAGATAAACCGTGCCGCAAAACAGCAAGGTAAACAGCAAGATAATCATCAGAATCAACTGTTTGAGCAGTGTCATCATCGTCTCCTAGATGGGAGCGGTACATTAATCAAGCTCGCGCCCACGGCGCGACATCAGTTTATCCCAGTAGCCAATATTATTTTTTCGCGGTGCGGCATTGCCGCTGGTACGATCTTTGGCCAGCCACAAGCCTTGCCCATTAAAACCATACACCGGCGTTAAATCGGGGCGCTGTGATGCCGGGCGAATCTCTGGGATTAAATTATCTAACACCACCGGCACGGCAGCGGGCGTTGGGTAATAGGTCAGAACCATATGCGCTAAATTGGTCGGACCATGCCCAGAAGCTTGGACATAAGTAATCCGCATTTTGCTCTCGGGTACGCCCAAGGCTTGCAAAGAAAAATACTTGGCAATCGCAAAGTCTTCGCAATCGCCGCGCCCTTTCACCAACATCTCGACCGGCGTTGCCCAATAGTCTTCAACCCCCCAATTTTGCGCATCCGAAACAAACATAATCCGCTCATTAAAATAGTCGTTCACCAACTTAAGCTTGCTCATGTCATCGGTTTTTTTATCGCTCGCCAACAAAGTTTGCCAACTCTCTAGGCGTTTTCGCGTGTCGGCACCGTATTTAGTTTCGGCTTTGTCCAGTGTGGCGGCGCTAAATTTAAACGGGTCGTCACCTAGGCCTTCAGGCAAAAATAAAATGGCAGGCAGCAGCGCAACAAGGCTAAACCGAATTGCTTTAGCGCTAATTTTTACTGCAAATTTGGCCGCTCTTACCACGACAAATCCTTGATCGATTCGTGTCTATCTTGGTATGAATGCCCTGCGACAAAAGCACAAGTAATAATGGTGGTTTTCTCCCCATCAGCGGCAATCCGATCACCACTCAACAAAAAACCAGGGTATTAACTTCTAGATCATTAAAAACAAAGGCTATCATCGTATACATCAAGATCAAGGCAATTGGTTAAGCAATAACGCGAGATGCACACGATCGGGGACTTGCAGTTTTGAATAAATCGCCCCCAAATGCGTTTTGACGGTGCGATCCGAGATATTCAATTCTCGTGCGATCAGCTTATTTGAATTGCCACAGGCCACCAGCTCAGCAATTTTTCGCTCTTGCGGCGTCAATATCGCCAAATTCAAGCTTGGCACTTTGACCATTTGCGCGGCGGTGTATTGCTGTAAACCTTTTAATAAAAAAGGTAAGGCGGCATTCGAGACCCAAATCCCCCCCCGATATGTCACATCAATAATCACGGCCAAGCGCTCCAGCGACAAATCCGGCGTACAGCAAGCCCGCACGCCCGCTGCCAACCAAGACAATTCATCCTCAACAGTCAATTGCGAAAAAGCCAATAATAGCGGTGTTGCCCTTGCCAAATCGACCACATCAATGGGCGTCAGCGGCTGGCTTAACGATTGCATATCTAGTACGCACGACAGTGGCGGCTGCTTAAATAATGCTGGGATATGGAGAATCGCGTCATAACACACCACCGCAGCAGCCCCGCCTAGCAGGGCACGCCATTTGAGCTGAAACTCACGAGCATTTGAAATCACGCAGTGTTGTGCAGCCATGCCCAATTCACCAACTTTACTTGAGTGTACGGGTTATACCTTAGTACCTGGGTAGGATTTATTTCTCACGACATCGGCATAAACTGATCAGTGAAGCTATGGGTCGCAGTTTGATCGCTTTAGCTAACTTAATCAGTTTAGGTCTATCTCTTGCAGAAAGCCAACAGACAGCAAGTTAGGCCACCACTTTAAAGTGAGAATGATCATGGCCAAGCAAATCAATACTCCAGCGACCACCGCCAGCAGCAAAGGTACCGTGACCCAAGTGATTGGCGAAGTAAAAGTCATCAGTGCCAGTGGTGAAACACGCGTACTGCAAGTCGGTGACAAAATTAATATCGGCGACACGATTCAGACGGGTGCCAACGGCGCAGTGGCAATTGCCTTTGAAGGCGCTGGGCAAATGAGCTTGGGGCGCTCTGACTCGCTGAGCGTCACCGCCGAACTGCTGGCGAATATTCTAAAACCCGCCGCCAGCGCAGCAGATGACGCCGCAAAAATCCAAGAACTGATCGCCCAAGGCGCTGACCCAACCCAAGTCGCTGCAGCCTCAGCGGCGGGCGCTGGTGAAGGCGAAAATGGTGGTCACTCTGCAGTCGTACTCGACACGCCCAATTCACGCGTTGGTATTGAAACTGGATTCCCTACAGAAGGGATCTCTGTTTCAGGATTTAATGTTCTCGTAGACCCTCCTTCTAGCGACCCAGCGCTTGAAGTTCTGAATACCCCACCCGTTGCGACTAACGACAACAGCACAGGGGCTGACGACGATGCCTTAACAACTCGCGAAGACAACGCGCTCATCATCACTCCTGCAACTCTGCTCGCAAATGATGTGGATGCCGATGGCGACACCTTAACCATCATCAGCGTACAAGCCGCCGTCAATGGCACCGTGGCATTAGTCAACGGCAATGTTGTGTTTACTCCAAACCCCAATTACAACGGCCCCGCCAGCTTTACCTATACCGTCAGCGATGGCAAGGGTGGCGTGGCAACAGCCACGGTGAATATCAATGTCACCCCAGTCGGCGAGCCCGATGTCACTGTGACCGATGAGAATGGCTTAGCCTTGGGCGACAACAGCATTGTTGAAAACAGTGAGCAAGCAGTCTCCGGTACATTTAGTTTGAGCGCCGACGAAGGAATCAGCCAAATCAATATCGCTGGTGTAGTGATTACGCTCGCGCAACTGAACGCATTGGGTACTACCCCGCTCACCATCACGACCGATCTAGGTAGCCTAACTTTAACCGGCTTTAACGCCACGACGGGTGTGGTGAGCTACAGCTATTCAGTCGAAAGCGGCGCGCAAAACCACAGCGCAGGTGACAATAGCATCGTCGATAGTTTCACGATTGTGCTGACTGACAGCATCGGTCAAACCAGCAGCGACACGCTGGATATCCTGATTACCGATACCGCTCCCGTCGCTCGTAATGATCAACGAGAAATGAGCGAAGACGCATTTAATGCTTCAGACAACCCGCAGCCGACTTTCTTTATTGGAGAAGGCGATAATTACAATGAGTCTAAACCTAATCTGGTACAAATCACTGGCAATGTGATCGAAAATGGCGCGTCTGGTGATGTAGCCGACAGCAAAGGTGCTGACGCAGTCGGTGTCAGCCAAGTTCAAAATGCCAACGGTCAGAGCGACAATACCAGCGACGGCAGTGGCAATTTTGTAATTGATGGTAAGTATGGCCACCTAATCCTTAATCAAGATGGCTCATACACCTATACCCTATTTACCAAAGCAGAAGCAGATGCAGCCCGAAATAATAACGAAGGCGAAGGCGGCAATACCGCAGATGATTATATTTTCCAAGGCTACGATGCGATTCAAAGCCTGGCAGCAAGCAAAACTACGTTTGGTGAAGACGAAAGCCGCCAAACAACTCCCGCCGACACCGTCAGTGAAGTCTTCACTTACACTCTCAGCGATAACGATGGCGATAACAGCAACGCCACACTCAGCATCACCATTAGCGGCAGTAACGACACGCCCGTGATCACGACTCAAAAGGGACAAGATCAAGGAGAAGTCACCGAAGCAGGACATCTCGATGATGGTACGATCGTAACAGGCTCTCCTAGCGCCACCGGCACCCTCAGCGCCAGCGATGTCGATCATGGTGCCAGTCTGAACTGGAGCGGTAATACCACCGGTAGCTATGGCAGCTTTGCGATTACCAATGCAGGCGTCTGGACGTATACCCTCGACAATGGATTAGCGAATTCACTCGCCGAAGGCGTCAGCACCAGCGAAAGCTTCACTGCAACCGTGACCGATGAACATGGAGCCAGCAGCACACAACTGGTAACCATCACCATCATAGGTACCAATGATCGCCCAGTAATTAGCTATACCCAGGGTAATGATGCCGGTAAGGTGGTAGAGGATGACTACCCACTCAGCAATGAAGAAGATTTGCCTGAAAACCCCGCCATCACCGTCAGCGGCCAACTCACCAGCGATGATCCAGATAACGGAGCCATCGCAAATTGGAGTATCTTGGGCGCAGACAGTGGCACTTACGGTAGTATCGTCGTCGATACCGCTGGGAAATGGACTTACACACTCGACAACACTGCCGCACAAAGCTTGGCTGATGGTGAAAGCAAAACCGAAACCTACACCGTGCGAGTCACCGACGATAAAGGCGCATGGGACGATCAACTGGTCACCATCACCATCGTTGGTACCAATGATGATCCAGTCATCAACAGTAAAGCACAAAATGCATCAATCACCGAGGTTGTCGATCTAGGCTCTGGCGAAAATACACTGCTGCATTCGGCCAACGGCGCGGTCACCTTTACCGATGTCGATACGCTGGATACGCATACCGCCACCGTTGCGCCACAAGCTGGCAACTATCTAGGCACGTTGACACTGGATCCAAGCGACTCACCGAATGTCACTGACAAATCAGTCGGCTGGACCTTTACAGTCAACGACGCGCTGCTTGATTCGCTACAAGCAGGCCAAACGCTGACACAAAAATACGATGTCACTGTGAATGACGGTCACGGCGGCACCGCCACACAAACCATTACCATCACCCTCGTTGGTACCAACGATGCGCCTGTCATTAGCAGCGCCGTACAAGGTGCCACGATTACTGAAGTTGCCGATCTAGCCGACGACGAAAATACACTGCTGCATTCGACCAACGGCGCGGTCACCTTTACCGATGTCGATACACTGGATACGCATACCGCCACCGTTGCGCCACAAGCTGGCAACTATCTAGGTACGTTGACACTGGATCCAAACGACTCGCCAAATGTCACTGACAAATCAGTCGGCTGGACCTTCACAGTCAACGACGTGCTGCTTGATTCGCTACAAGCAGGCCAAACGCTGACACAAAAATACGATGTCACTGTGAATGACGGTCACGGCGGCACCGCCACACAAACCATTACCATCACCCTCGTTGGTACCAACGATGCGCCTGTCATTAGCAGCGCCGTGCAAGGTGCCACGATTACTGAAGTCGCCGATCTAGCCGACAACGAAAATACATTGCTGCATTCGGCCAACGGCGCGGTCACCTTTACCGATGTCGATACGCTGGATACGCATACCGCCACCGTTGCGCCACAAGCTGGCAACTATCTAGGTACGTTGACACTGGATCCGAACGACTCGCCGAATGTCACTGACAAATCAGTCGGCTGGACCTTCACAGTCAACGACGCACTGCTTGATTCGCTACAAGCAGGCCAAACGCTGACACAAAAATACGATGTCACTGTGGATGACGGCCACGGCGGTACCACCACACAAACCATTACCATCACCCTCGTTGGTACCAACGATAAACCCATCATCAGCAATGATCCGGGCAATGCACAAGGTGGCAATGATGTGGTGTATGAGGCCGGCTTAAGCGCTGGCTCGCAAGCGGGTGTAGCTGCCATCACAGCCACCGGTACCTTCACCGTCGGTGATCCAGATGGCTTGGGCGATATCAAATCGCTAACCGTAGGCGGCATTACCTTCCATATTGCCAGCGGCACCGATACGTCCACCGATAAATATGTCACTAGCCTATCCGATTTAAATGGCAAAACCGTCAGCACTGCCCACGGCGCACTGCATATTGATAGCTATAATGCTGGCGTCTTTGCCTATACGTATACGCTGACTAGCACCGTACAAAATGCCACAGCAGCCGATACCCAGTTTAGTGAGGTCATTCCACTGTCTGTAACCGACGGAATAAACTCGGCCAGCACCGACATCACTGTCAATATCATTGACGATGTGCCTCATGCCCAGAATGACGGGGTTGCCACCGTCACCGAAGATGCAACCGGCCTTGCTAACAGCGCGCTGACCAGTACCGTTTCAGGCGATGTGCTTAGCAACGACAGCGCTGGAGCAGATCAATCCAAAGCATTCGGCGCATGGAGCAGCACAGATACCGCGGTGGTTGCTGCGCTGAATCAATATGGTTTACTCACCCAAGGCAGTAATGGCACATGGAGTTATGTCCTCAATAATGCGCTGACTGCAACGCAAGCACTAAGCGGCACATTTAGCCAAGATTATGTGCTGCATTACACGATGAAAGATGCCGATGGCGACAGCAGCCCAGCCACCTTAACCATCCATATCAACGGCACAAATGATGGGCCTCATATCAGCCTCAACCAAAGTGCTGTGCTCGTGTCTGAAGAGGGTTTAAGTAATGCCAATCTCGATACGGTCTTGCTCAATGATCCAGCTTCAAGCAGCTCGGATCCAACTGACGCCGCTGACAACCCCAAAACGGCCCATGGCACCTTTAGCGTCAGTGATGCTGATGTAGGTGATACCCTTACAGTTACGCTACTCACTGGGCCAACTGGCTTAACATCAGGCTCCCCAGCCCAAGCCGTACAATGGGCGCTCAGTCCGGATGGGCATACGCTGACTGGATATGTTGGTAGCAATACCACCGCAAATGCCGTGTTAACCATTACGCTGACCCAAGGCACTGCAGGTAATTGGTCGTATGATGTAGAGCTATTAAAACCCATCAATCATGCCAACAACAGCTATGAAGACGTACGTAGCGTTAGCTTTGACATCCAAGTATCAGACCCAAGCCAAGCTAGCAGCACCGCCACGTTGACCGTCAATATCGAAGATGACATGCCTGTTGCCAACACACAAACGGTCGCCGCCACTATACCAACCGTCAATACCAATCTGATATTGACCATCGATGTATCTGGCAGCATGGGCAGTGGCGTGGGTAGCAAAATGGAATTGGCAAAAACGGCATTAATGCAATTGATTGACCGATATGACAACCTCGGGGATGTCAAAGTAATGCTAGTTACCTTCAGTGGCGGTTCCAGCTTGCAAGGTAGCACCACTTGGTTAGACGTCACTACCGCCAAATCAATCCTTGCCAGCCTCACGGCTAATGGCAGCACTAATTATGATTCACCATTACAGCAAGTGATTGATCACTTTGGTGATGCCGGTAAATTTACTGGTAGCGGCACGCAAAACATAGCCTACTTCCTCTCTGATGGAGAACCGAATGTCAGCGGTTATCTCACTTATCCAAGCAACGAAACCGGCAATAGTTCCACCGTAGGGATTGCAGGAGATGACATCACCGATTGGCAAAACTTCGTCAGCGACAATCAAATCAATTCGCTTTCCTTTAGCGTCGGTAGCAATGTTGCCCCTGCGACATTAGACCCCATCGCTTACAATGGCATACTCGGTAGCAATACCAATGCCATCGCAGTGCCAACCATCAATGACTTACCCGCCGCATTGCTCAACTCAGTTCAATTTACGCAGCATACGCTCAATCTATTCGGGCTTAATGGTGGATTTGGTGCTGATGGCGGCCATGTGGCCAGCCTCACCGTTGATGGAGTTACGTATTTCTTTAATGGTAGCGTGACCGGTGGCACCAGCAACGGCACGTTCAATAATGGCACATGGGTGATCAATACCAATGGCACTAACAATAGCGGCGGCACCATCAGCATTGATATGAACACTGGCGTGGCTCATTACAATGTGTCACCGAGCAGCTCGCTCAACGAAATCATTGCCTTTACGCTGATCGATAACGATGGCGACAAAGCCGACGGCTCAGTGACTTTTAATCTGAATGCACCACCGCAAATCGTGGTCAATACTGGCAACACCAATAATGCCAACGATGTGGTCAATGAATCAGCACTGGCCAGCGGAACCAATCCAAGCAGTAATAGCGAATTTGCAGTCGGTACGCTAACATTGTCCGATCCAAACGGTGCACTCAACACTACACTGGCCAGTATCACCGTCGGCACAACCACCGTGACGCTCAACCAAATTATGAGCAGCACCGGCTACACCTTTAGTGGCACAAATGGTGATCTCACCATCAGCAATTACAACAGCGTGACGGGTCTTGCAGACTATAAGTTTGTGCTCAAATCTGCGACGACCGATGTAAGCAATAGCATCGAAAGTAATCGTTTCGATATCAAAATCTCCGACGGCAGTCTCGAGTCGCCAGTGCAAACCATCACCATCCAGATTGTCGATGATGCACCTATTCTGGCAGTAACAAACGGCTATATCGCCGATAAAACAGGCGGTGTTCTTCTTGGTAACTTGGTTGAAATGGGGGCTGATGGCGGTGCGGCCAGTGGCGCAATCATTTGGAATTCCGTCACCAGCAAAATCAACGGCTCAAGTGCCAGCCTCACTTCGCTAGGAGAAGAAGTTACGATCAGCATATCTGGGAATACGGTTACCGGTAAAACTGCTTCGAACGCGACCGTTTTCTTGATCGTTGGCAATACCGATGGCAGCTATTCAATGACGCTGAATCGACCCATTGATAGCAGCAAACTCTTCAGTACTGATGGTCAACTATTGAGTTACGGCGATAGCCCGAGGGATGGCTATTACCTTTACCAAGGGACAGGCGATCAATTTTTTGGATTTAATAGTGGTGCCTTGCCCGATGCAAATAAAACATTACTTGCCACATTTACTGGGACGGGAGGATCTGGCGGCAATCTTAATAAGATCAATACCAGCACGTCAGGCATCGGCGTTGGTGGCAACACCATGGATTCTGGCGACACATTGCAGATTGATCTAAATAATAACGCCAAGTTTAGTGCAGTAAAAATTAGCGTCGACAATTACATCGGCGGCGAAGGCGAATACTTTGTACGTTATACCGATGGCACAACATCCAATGCTTGGATTCCCTTAGTCGTGAGTGGGAGTAACCAAGATGCATTCATCCAAGCCCCCAGTGGCAAATTTATTGACTCAATTGACATCGCTCATACTGGCCATGGCAACCAATTCAAAATCGATGGCATGAATTTCTTCCAACTAGATACAGGACGCATTCCAACACTAGATCTAGGATTTACTGCCAAAGATGGGGATGGAGATACTGTGAGCGGAACAGTGAAGATCACTCTCGATCTGAGTGGTTCTGTGAGCAGCGGTAATAATAACCCAAGTGCATTAGGTGGTTCGGACGACGTGGACACTCTCGCTGGGGGAAACGGCAACGACATCCTGAGTGGTGGAAAAGGTAATGACATTCTGAATGGCGGGGATGGCTCTGATCTATTTGTGTTTTCCACTGTTAGCAATAATGGCAAAGATACGATACAAGACTTCACCGTCGCAGCCAAAGCAAGTGGTGGGGATGTGCTCGACATTACCGATTTGCTTAGCGGCGCGGGTGTCAGCACCGCCAGTTTTGACGCCAATGAGGGGGCATTCTTGCAATTCACTGCAGGCGCGAATAGTGGAGAAATCAAAGTCATGTTTGATGCCGATGGTGCTGGAGCAGGCTCTGCGGTTCAAGTGGCCACACTAACCGGAATGGGAGCAACCGATCCAACGACCCTATTAAATACCCTACTCAATAACGGAGAGATTCAGACCAATCACTAAAGACAGCACCCTAAAAATACCCAGCCAATAGGCTGGGTATTTTAATGTATCCTTTGTCAAAAATTACTCTAATGAAGATACCCCTAAGAAACTTATTATCTGTAATCAAATTTACCGCTCACGCATTGCTTCATCCCTTGCCTTCACAATCGGCTTCATCAAATATTGCATCACGGTTTTTTTACCAGTGCGAATATGCACCGTCGCCAACATCCCCGGAATAATGGCGAGTGGGCGTTTATCGTCGCCCAAATGATTGCTTCGAGTCCGCACTCGAACCAAATAAAAGCTTTCCTTTTTCGCCTCATCAGTCACCGAATCCGCCGTAATCGTTTCCACATCGGCGACTAAGCCACCATAAATTGAAAAATCATAAGCCGAAAACTTCACCATCGCTTCTTGCCCTGGTCTTAAAAATCCGATGTCCGACGGGCGCACTTTCGCCTCAATCAGCAGGTTATCTTCTAAGGGCACAATCTCCATCACATCCATACCGGGCTGCAATACGCCACCCACAGTATTTACTTTAATCAACTTCACCACGCCATCGAGTGGTGCACGTATCGTCGTTCGTTCAAAACGGTCGCTCAGCGCCACGGTAGTGGCCTCAGTCGAATCAAGCTCAGCTTTTACCAGCGATAATTCATTGCCAGCATCGGCCCGCGCTTTAGCGTAAACACCAGCAACCTTCCCATTGGTTTCGGCAAGGCTGCTTTGCAGGCGAGGAATCGACAGGCGTGCCTCATTGATTTCACCCTTCAAATCACTAATTTGACGTTGTAAATGCATAAAATCGATTTGCGAAATCACGTTTTTCTCAGCCAATGGTTTACTCATCGCATATTCATCATTGGCTAATTTTAAACCCGACTCTAATTTCGCAATTTTTGCGCGCATTCCTTCAATTTCATGACTACGCTGAGCCGCCTCGCTTTGCAAAATCGCTATATTCGACTCCAGCTCGCGTTTACGCGAGACAAAAAGTTGCCGCTCGGCTTCGACCACTTGTGGATTCGATTTGAGTAAATCAACAGGAGGTTCAAAATTGCTGCCGTTGCTTTCAGCAGTCAATCGGGCTAATTTAGCAGTCAATGCATCCCGCTTAACAGTGCTTTCACCTAAAGAAGACGAAAATCGTTTTTCGTCCAACTTCATTAAAACCTGCCCTTTTTTAACAATGTCCCCCACTTTCACTGGCGTTTGGGCAACGATACCTCCTTCAAGATTTTGTATCACTTGTACTTGACTCGACGGAATCACTTTTCCTTCAGCCAAAGTGACCTGATCAATCTCAGCAAAGAACGCCCACACAATAAAAATCAAAATTAAAGCCACACTAGCGTACAAGATTGCGTTCGAGAGCAGCGTCGACTCGCCATATATTGCGGCAGCACCATCACCAAGAAAATGCAGATCTTCTCGTTTGATTTTTTTATTGGCTCGCATGCAGCTTTCCTCCGGCGAGCATCGTTAACACATCTGCCTTGGGGCCGTCCGCAATCAACCGCCCGCCATCCAAAACCAGTAAACGGTCAACCAAGGTCAACATGGACATGCGATGTGTAATCAATAATAGTGTGTGCTTCTGATTGAGCCGACTGGCAAATCGCTGCTTAAATTGCTCTTCGCTTCGATTATCCAAAGCGCTCGAAACTTCATCGAATAGATAAATTGGTGGATTCAGGAGTAAGGCACGCGCAATTGCAATGGTTTGCTTTTGTCCTCCCGATAGTCCAGCCCCCCGCTCACCGACCGGCATGTCATAACCTTTGGGGTGACGATTGACAAATTCACTCACCCCTGAGATTTCGGCAGCCTCGAGCATGACTGCATCGTCGACGTAAGGTGCTGACAGCACAATATTGTCTTTTACTGAGCCATAAAATAAAAACACATCCTCAGGCACATAACCAATGTTGTGCCGAACTTGTGCAGGATCGATTTGCCGTAAATCAACGCCATCAATCCACACAGCCCCCGAACTAGGCACTTGGAAGCCCAAGATCAATTTTTCTAAAGTACTTTTACCCGATCCAATCCGACCAATAATCCCAACCCGCTCCCCCGGCCGAATATGAAATGAGACATTATCCAGCGCTAACACATCTGAATCGGGATACGAGAAACTGACGTTTCTAAACTCAACCTCTCCACGGAAATCGCTGCGATGTACAAAATCTTGTCCTGAGGGGCGCTCAATGGGTAAGGCCATCAGCTGCTCCATCCCTTTCAGGCCAGCCCTCGCTTGGTGATAGCGACTGATTAAACTCGCCACTTGTGAAAACGGCGTGAGGGTTCGGCCCAACAAGAGATTACAGGCGATCAAACCACCGACAGACAACTCATGCAAACCAATTAAATAAACGCCTGCGACCACCATCGCAACCGTAGCAAACTGCTGCACAAAACCGGCTTGAATCACAATCATCGACGACAAACTACGCGAGCGAACGGCCAAAGCACCAAATTCACCAATGACTTTTTCCCAGCGCCGCTGAGCGCTACTCTCTGCAGTACTCGCTTTTAAAGTATCGATACCACCTAATGTTTCAATCAAACCAGCTTGCTTTTGTGCTGAAACGCGAAAACTCTGTTGAATAATTTCACCCAAAGGGCGCTGCAAAACAAGGCTAATCAAAACAATCAAAGGAATACAAATGATAGGGATTAAAACTAGCCATCCTCCGATCCAAAAAATCACCAGCAAAAATAAAATTACAAATGGAATATCCACAATCACCGTAATAGTGGCGGAAGTAATAAATTCACGAAATCCTTCAAATTCCTGAAAATGACTCACCATTGCCCCAACAGATGCAGGGCGCGAAGCCACTTTAAGGCCAAGTACATGCTCAAAAATTTGGGCAGATAACATCACGTCGATGCGCTTCCCAGCCAAATCGATGTAATAAGCGCGTAATGCTTTAATCAACAAATCAAAAATAAGTAATACCGTCACACCAATCGCCAGCACCCACAGCGTGTCATAAATCTGATTGGGAACCACACGGTCGTACACATTCATCGTGAACAGTGGCAAAGCCAAAGCAAACACATTAATCAAACACGCTGCCAATAAAACATGACCATACATTGGGTAACACAGCTGCAAACTACTCCAAAACCAATGCTGCGCTTTGGGGATGTGCGCTTTGTGAGTACGGGCATCAAATTGAAAACTGGGTTTAACAAAAATAACAAAACCGCAATAAAGCGACTCTAGGCGCTCAAGCTCGATCTCTTGCTCCCCACCTAATGACTCAGCCTCTAAAATTTTCCAACGAGAGCCATTGCGCTCTACCGCAACGCAAGCGCCGCCATCTTTTAATAAAATCACCACCGGCAAGGCCAGCTCAGGAATGTCATGCAATTGCCGCCGCTGCAACCTAGCATTGAGTCCTGCCCGAGCCGCAGCACGAGAAAATAACACCGCACTAAGACGATTACCGGTCAAAGGCAAGCCATTGGTTAAGGTTTGCGCCGAAAATGGTCGATGGTAGTACCGCGTGAGTTGAATAAGACAAGTCGTCAACGGATCATGCGGCACAAAAGCCTCGTGCGGCATCGCCGATTCATGGTTTGACGTTTCTGAAGAAGCGATATTCACAGCATGATTCCCATGCAATAGAGGACTCAAAAAAGGAAGGGGCGAACGCCCCTTCGATTACTACTGCAGTTACTCCGGCAAATTGCTGCCAGCAAGTGGTTCAACTGAAAGTGTTTTGAGCAATAAATTAGCGTCGGCCATCAATCTAAACCGCGCGCGTAACTCATCCATTTTGCCAGAAGCTAAATCTCGACTCGCCGTAAAATACTCATTTTCTCCATCGAGTAAATCAAGCAAGGAGCGCTGTCCTAAAGAAAACTGCTTACTATATTCATCACGCGCCAATTTGCTGGACTCTGCATATTTAACCAACTCAGGTACACGCTCACTGGCAATCGTCATTGCGTTCCAAGATAAACTCGCATTTTGCCGGACTTGCCGCTCGACTCTGCGCGCCAACTCTTGCGCGGCATAAGACAGCTCGGTGGTTTCTGCTACGCGCTGCTTATCTGCGCCACTTTTAAATGAGTAGTGCACACGCAGCATCCCATACGCTCGAGTGGTTTCTTCGACACTGATCCCATCTAAGGCATTTGAATAAGATGCACCCGCCTCTAAATTGATTCGGGGGTACATTTGAGATTGAGCAACCCCCAATTGCGCTTGCGCGCCTAACACATCTGCCTTAGCTGCTTGTAGAGCGCGATTATTGGCCACAGCCCAATCACCTACTTCGGCTGCCGTTTGCGGAATGGCAGTAGGTTGCTCTGGTAAAGTTAGATTTTGTGGCTCCGTGCCAACAAAACGAATATAAGCAATTTTCGCTTCATTAAACGCTGACTGTGCGGCACCTAAATTTGCTTTTGCCAACGCAACGCGCGCATTAATTTGTTCATCATCCGACTTTCGTCCAAACCCACCCGCGGTACGTAATTTAACTTGCTCTGCGGTACTTTCATGCGCAGCTAAATTCGCCTTCGTGAGCTTTAGCATTTCTTCCGCTAACAAAACATCCAAATAAGCTTCCGTTGTTTTTAAGGCAATATCTTCCGATGTGCTCGCTAAACGATGCGCGGCCCCCAATTGTCGCGCACGTTGTCTCGCCACTTCGCTACTCACGCCATTGCCATCAAACAACATCTGCACCAATTGAACTTCGGCATCTTGGCGATTGTAACTTTTGCCAGAACCGTTAAATGCATCACGTGTTGCAAGATCTTTCAGATACTCCCGCCCAGCACCGGCAGACACATTAATCTGAGGAAAATAACCAGCCTTTGCTTGCTCAACCCCGAAATTACTAGCTTTTCGATTGGCCGACTCAATCAGAATATCTGGACTAGACTGCAGCAATCCTTCAATAACCTGAGGCAACGGCTCGGCATGTAGAGTCGAAGAAAAAGCAGTCATCATGAAAACAAACATCAGTGATCGATTCATTTTATAACTCCTATGTCATTCAATTCCCTGCATAGCCTTTATTTACAGCACTCTGGCTATCTTATTACGGTAATAAAGACCATCGGCATACAAAGAACAAGCTAAACAGTGACAGTCGGGCGTTGCATCAAAGTGAAGCACGAAAAAAAAAGCCACTTGTACTCCAAGTGGCTTTTTCTGATTTTATATCCGACTGAACTCAGTTTCACCGCTCAGTCAGTCACCGACTCACTATTTGAGCCATAAAGTCATTACTAATCCCGCTAACAAACACGCAATCACGGCCAATAATAGGTTTCGTTTTTTCTGCTCCCACATCAGGCCTTTATAACCAGCGAGCAATAGCTCAGTATGATTTTGATTGAGAACTTCATTGAGTTTGCGTGGCAAAGTCGGCAACAGCGTCGCCCACTGGGGCGCTTCATGTTTCAAGGTGCTGAGTAAGCCACGCCAACCGATTTGCTCATTCATCCAGCGCTGCAAAAATGGCATCGCGGTTTGCCAAAGATCGAGATCAGGATCGAGTTGCCGACCTAGACCTTCGATATTCAACAATGTTTTTTGCAATAAAACCAATTGCGGTTGAATTTCAACATTAAAGCGGCGTGAGGTTTCAAATAAACGCAGCAGCACAAAACCAAAGGAAATCTGGCTCAAAGGCTTATTAAAGAACGGCTCACAGACGGTGCGCACCGCCGCTTCCAACTCTTCCACTCGCGTTTCTTTGGGCACCCAGCCGCTTTCAATGTGTGCGGTGGCGACGCGATGATAATCGCGGTTGAAAAATGCCAAGAAATTAATCGCTAGATACTGCTTATCCGTATCGCTCAGCGAGCCAACAATACCAAAGTCTAGCGCGACATACCTATTATCAGCAGCGACCAAGATATTGCCCGGATGCATATCGGCGTGGAAAAATCCATGGCGAAATACTTGAGTAAAGAAAATCTCAACGCCAAATTTCGACAGCTTTTTCAAATCCATTCCGGCGGCTTTGAGCTCATCAATCCGACCAATTGGAATGCCGTCCATCCACTGCATCACCATCACTTCGCGCGCGCAAAAGTCGTAATACACTTCGGGAATCAGTAACTGATCCGAATGCAAAAAATTACGATGTAATTGGCTGGCATTGGCCGCTTCGTGCATTAAATCGAGTTCATCGTGTAGATAGCGGTCAAACTCAGCCACCACTTCGCGCGGCTTGAGGCGCTTGCCATCAGAAAATAACTTCTCTACACAAACCGCCAAGGTTTTCAGCAAAGCTAAGTCACTTTCAATAATCGGCAAAATGCCGGGGCGCAGTACTTTAACGGCTACCGCCTGCCCAACCTTACCATCCACTGGATGCAAACGCGCTCGATGCACTTGCGCGACCGAGGCCGATGCAATGGGCTGTGGATCAAATTCACAGAATAATTCAGCAGTTGACTTGCCTAAGCTGCGCTCAATCTGCGCAATTGCCACCTCAGAAGGGAACGGCGGAACATTGTCTTGCAGTTGCGCCAGTTCATCGGCGATATCCGGTGGCATCAAATCGCGACGCGTGGAAAGCACTTGACCGAACTTAACGAAAATCGGCCCTAAAGACTCCAGTGCTAAACGCAAACGCACGGCGCGCGGCTGCTCCAGTTTGCGCCAAAACAGCAGCACTTTGAGCAGTCCACGCAAACCCCGAACGCGCTCATGGCCGAGCAAGAACTCGTCCAAGCCATAGTGCACTACAACATGAGCAATTTTGATAAAGCGAAACACAGACATCCAGATTTTCCGAAAAAGGCCGCAACGCGCCAGCGTCAAAGGTAAAAACTAAACGACCTGCTCCAAGCGTTGCAAGCGTTTTTCTAGCCGCGCGATATCGTCGCGCAGCGTGTCGACTTGATCGCAAAACTCGGTGACGTGATGTTTTTGTGGCAAGATTTTTCGCTCATCGCGCACATATTCCACCACCGAAACCGCCATCCGCTGCCCCATTTCTTTGGGAGCTTCGAGCAAACTGGCCGCGACACGGCTGACACGATGCGCCAGAATATCGCCGATCAACAGCGATAAATCCTCGGCCGCATCCCATTGCAAGCCCGCCAATACATTGCCGACCTTGCCAGCTAACTCGGCATCGCCACTAATTCTGACTTGGCGCGAAGCCGCTTGCCGATCGGTAAAACGTGTAACAAAAAACCGCGCCGGCATGCTGAGTGTGGCTTCCGCTGGCGCATGCGACTCAGCCAGCAAACCATCCTCAGTCACGACCACGACCGCAGCAGCAATCGGCAACTCCAAACGCACGGTACGGCCACGCAAGTCAGCCAACTCAGCCTGCAAAGCAGGCGCTTGCGCCAATAAGTGATTCAAAATGCCAGCTAGCAGCATGCAGCACCTCGTTGAGCCATCAGACGATCCATGGGTATACACAGACAGTCATTGATTATGAAAGACTACAAACCAATACCCAAGATTAAAACTTCGTACCTTTATGCAAAGCCACCACACCACCGGTCAAATTATGAAAGTCAGCGCGGCCAAAGCCGGCGTCGAGCATCATTTGTTTCAGCGTTTCTTGGTCTGGATGCATACGAATCGATTCGGCCAAATATTGATATGAATCGGCGTCATTGGCGACCAATTTGCCCATGAGCGGCAGCA
The DNA here is from genome assembly GCF_016881405.1 of Deefgea chitinilytica. Lineage (GTDB taxonomy): Bacteria > Pseudomonadota > Gammaproteobacteria > Burkholderiales > Chitinibacteraceae > Deefgea > Deefgea chitinilytica. Next base: position 49,616 of record NZ_WOFE01000010.1, on the reverse strand, counting down.
GTTTGAACGAGTACAAATCATACGCGGGCTTGAGTGGTGCCCATACTTTCGAAAACTCCAACACCAGCAAGCGACCTCCCGGTTTCAACACCCGATGCATTTCTTTCAGTGCCGCGTCTTTGTGCGTCATATTGCGTAGGCCAAACGCCACCGAAACGATATTAAAGTAATTGTCGGGAAACGGTAGTTTTTCAGCATCGCACTGCGCCACTGGCAAAGCAAAGCCTTGATCCATTAAACGATCACGACCCACCCCAAGCATCGAGCTATTAATATCAGTCAGCCAAACTTGACCTGTTTTCCCAACTTTTTTCGCAAACGCTTTCGATAAATCGCCAGTACCACCAGCGATATCCAGAATTTTATCGCCAGCTTTCGCGCCGCTGGTTTCAATGGTGAAGAATTTCCAAGCGCGGTGCAGACCGCCTGACATCAGGTCATTCATGACGTCGTATTTTTGCGCCACGGAATGAAACACTTCGGCGACTTTTTGCGCTTTTTCGGATTCATTGACCGTTTTAAAGCCGAAATGCGTGGATTGATCTTGCTCGCTCATCATGACATCCTTTTATCTAGGGTCTTCGTTCAATCATGCTACATATCAACTGAACGGGTATCTCTTTGCAACATTTATTTTTCAATATCTAGCAGCACATACTTGCAAATAATTACTTCGCTTCGCGCGAAGCGCCAGCGGCGGCAAGTTGTGCTAAATAGTTAGCCCAAAGCACATCATAGTCACGCCCCAATTCATAGAGGTATTCCCATGAAAACAAGCCAGAATCATGCCCATCATCAAATACTAGCTTGACTGCGTAGTTGCCCACTGGCTCAACTGCAATAATATTGACGTTAGCTTTACCCACTTGTAGCACTTCATTGCCAACGCCGTGACCACGGACTTCGGCAGATGGGCTAGAGACGCGCAAAAATTCACAAGGCAATTGAAATTGCGCGCCATCGGCGTAGGCGACTTCTAAAATTTTCGATTTTTGATGCAGCTTGATTTCTGTCGGCTGCGGGGTGGTGGGTAATAAACCGGCCATGGCGCACTCTGGCAATCATCAAAGATCACATAATACCCTGCTTTGCAGTGGCTTCGTAGCTTCTGCGCTAAGCAGATCATAGAAGTCGGCGGCTCACGGCTTCGTGACGGAGCCATCAAAGGCCGCTGCCTCACCGATTTGAACCATACCCTAGCCTATTCACACGGCATTTATTTACAGTAATTGAAAATAAATATCGGAACGCTGTAGACTTGTAATACAACGTTCACAATAAAGCCTTATTCTCGCAACAAAATAATTGAACTTTTTCCGCGAGGAACACTCCATGGCAGCCACCATTTTATTGGTTGAAGACGAACCTGCAATTCAAGAGCTGATCGCTTTTAATCTGTCTCAAGCAGGTCATCATATCATTCGTGCCGATTCTGCCGAGACGGCAAGCAACGTCGTGCGCAACGCCTTGCCTGATTTGATTTTGCTTGACTGGATGCTGCCTGGCATGACTGGCATTGATTTTGCCAAAAAGCTGCGTGCCGATGAACGCACCCGGTCGATTCCATTGATTATGCTCACGGCGCGTTCAGACGAACAAGATAAAATTGTCGGCTTAGAAACAGGCGCCGATGATTACATCACCAAGCCCTTTAGCCCGCGTGAACTGCAAGCACGGATTAAAGCCGTGCTGCGTCGCCGCGCACCACAGGTGACTGATGATCCAGTGGAAATCAAAGGTCTGCGTCTTGACCCAGTTACCCACCGGGTATTTGGTAATTCCGCGCCACTTGATTTAGGGCCGACAGAATTTCGCCTACTGCATTTTTTTATGACGCATCCAGAACGCGTGCATTCACGCGCCCATTTGCTCGATCAAGTGTGGGGCGACCATGTTTTTGTTGAAGAGCGCACTGTTGACGTTCATATTCGCCGTTTGCGTTCATCATTAGAAAGCACAGGGCATGATAATTTAATCCAAACCATTCGCGGCTCTGGTTATCGTTTGTCGGTCAATTAATTTGCAGTATCGCAATACCTCCCTGCTCTCTGCCGAAGGAAACTTCGGCTGATCAGTCACTGACCAACAGTTTTCGCGCAAGGTGGTGAAGCCGACGAGAGTACAATTTGTACCGCACGGCGAACCAACGCAGTGCGGGAACTTTTGTCTGATTACAGAGCAGGGTTTATTTTTCGTTTCACCAAAGGCCGTCCATGTTTTGGCTACGCTCGATTCTTTTTTATTCCTTGCTGGCATTGATCGCACTATTTATTAGCGCGATTGGTAGTGCGAATGATGGATTAATCTTTGCCGTCTCGCTGCTTGGCGTCGCCACGGTCTATCACTTAATTAATTTGAATCGCCTAAATACTTGGCTCAAAAAGCCAGATATCAACACGGTACCCAGTAGCTTTATGCTCTGGCAAGATGTTTTCGATCAATTGTATGAACAAATTCGTACTCAACAAAAATCCAAAGATCGTCTCGCGAATACGCTGGATCGCTTTCTGTCTGCCGCAGAAGCACTCCCAGACGGCGTGGTCATTTTGGATGAATACGATCGGATTGAATGGTGTAATCCCGCCAGCCAAATTCATTTGGGCTTAAACCGAAAAACCGATTCCGGTCAGCAAATTACCAATCTATTGCGCCACCCTGCATTACGCGAATATTTGAAAGAGCAAGATTTTAGCCATCCGGTCACGCTACGCACCATGCGCCCGCAAGAACAAGTGCTGTCGGTGCAAATGGTGCCATTTGATTCAACCCGCAAATTATTACTCAGCCGCGACATTACCCAGCTCGACCGAGTACAAACGGTACATCGCGATTTTGTCGCCAATGTATCGCATGAGTTGCGCACGCCACTGACCGTAGTCGGCGGTTTTATCGAAACGATGATCGATCTTCCAGACATCGACCAAAAAACCCGCGATCAACACATGCAGTTAATGTACGAACAAACGCAGCGTATGCAGCGTTTGGTCGACGATTTGCTCACGCTGTCGCGACTGGAAAATGGTCAGCAATTGAAAGAAGAAGAAGTCGATATTCCACAAATGATGCAACTGCTACGCATCGAAGCTGAAGGCCTTTCACAAGGACGGCACAGCATTAGCATTGCCGCGATTGATCGCCAGCGTTTAATCGGCAACCACGATGAGCTGCATTCTGCGCTCGGTAATTTAGTTTCTAATGCAGTTCGCTACACGCCTGCTGGCGGCAGTATTAGCTTGGCGTGGCAAAAACGCGGTGATGAAGTGTGCTTTATCGTCAAAGACACCGGCATCGGAATTGCACCAGAGCATGTGCCACGGCTGACCGAGCGCTTCTACCGCGTCGATCGCGGTCGCTCACGCAGCACTGGCGGCACTGGTCTAGGCTTGGCGATTGTGAAGCACATTCTAAATCGCCACCAAGCCACGATGGCGGTGGAATCGCGGCTTGGTGAAGGCACTGAATTTGCCGTCAAATTCCCCGCACCACGGATTTTGGAATAAATGCCAATCTTCAATCCTCACAAAAACACGAATCGCAAACGCCTTCGTGTTTTTTTATGCCATCATACTGGGCATAGACGTGGGGCAGAAATCACGACAGTTTGTGCAAACACAAACCTGCACCCTTGATGTTGATACATAATGCCCCAAGATCATTTATTACCCACTCACACAGGCGTATGAAACTATGAGCAAAATTGCGGCAATTAAACCTTTCGGTCAAAGCATCTGGTTGGACAATCTTTCGCGCGGCCTCATCGCTTCGGGTGAGCTGGCAAAAATTCTGAAAGAAGACGCCATTGCTGGCGTGACTTCAAATCCAGCGATTTTCTACAAATCAATCTCTTCTGACCCGCTTTACACTGGCGACTTGGCAGAACTGAAAAAACAAGACTTGACTGCAGAACAACGCTACGAAGCTTTGGTGGTGCCGGACATTCAAGCCACTTGCGACCTCACTCGCTCCATCTACGACGAAACCAACGGTGTTGACGGCTACGTGAGCTTGGAAGTATCGCCAACGCTAGCGAACGACGCGAAAGGCACGATTGATAATGCCAAACGTCTGTGGGCAGAAATTAATCGTCCAAACTTGATGATTAAAGTCCCAGCAACGCCAGCTGGCGTGATTGCCTTCGAAGAATTGATCACTTCAGGCATCAACGTGAACGTGACTTTGATGTTCAACTTGACTCACGTCGACAACATCTTGACCGCTTACATCCGCGGTCTGGAAGCACGCGCAGCTGCGGGCTTGCCAGTGGATCGCGTACACGCAGTGGCATCGGTCTTCTTGTCACGTGTGGATAGCTTGATCGATCCACAATTGGAAGCGATTGGCACACCAGAAGCATTGGCATTGCGCGGCAAAGTGGCGCTGTCATTTGTCAAAGTAGCGTACCAACAACATTACAAAACCTTGTTCCACGGTAGCCGTTTCGCTGCATTGAAAGCATTGGGCGCACATCCACAACGCCTATTGTGGGCCTCTACTGGCACGAAAAACAAAGCCTACAACGACGTGATGTACGTTGAAGAATTGATCGGACCAGAAACCGTAAATACCGTTCCTGATGCAACGCTGGCGCTATTCCGTGACCACGGTAAAGCCGCTGCGACATTAGAAACTGGCGCGGCAGAAGCGGTTGCGACCTTGGTAGCAGTACGCAACTTGGGCATCAACTACAATTTGGCTGGCGAACAATTGCAGCAAGAAGGCTTAAAACAATTTGACGAAGCATTCGACAAATTGCTTGAATTGACTAAATAAAACGTATTCTGCATCAACTCAGCCCCGCTTTATAGCGGGGTTTTTTATTGGTATATCCATATAAAACTTACCCAGCAAAGCTTAGAAGGATATACATCACACCATAACTTCCGATTGGCGTTACCTAATCGGAAGCTACGCAGCGTCGCACAAATATGTAATTTCAACGGCGGCATACGTACGAATACGCTGCGCTATTCGTAGCTACGCCGCAAAAATATAAAAAGCCTTGCTTCAGGTATCACCCCCTAAGCAAGGCTTTGTTTATCTTAGTAAGCAATACCTATTAGCTAAGCTGTTTTTTCTTCCCCAGTTTCATCACCCACTGCACCAAGTCATCAACAAAAGTAAACACCACCGGAATCACCAGCAAGCTCAAGAACGTTGACGTAATCAAACCGCCGATGACCGCAATCGCCATTGGTGCACGGAAGCTAGAATCAACACCCCAACCAGCTGCAATCGGCAACATGCCCGCGCCCATCGCAATGGTTGTCATCACAATCGGACGAGCCCGTTTGCGCCCCGCATCCATCAGTGCATCAAAACGACTCATGCCGTCACGGCGCGCAACAATTGCATACTCGACCAGCAAGATTGAGTTTTTCGCGGCAATCCCCATCAGCATCACCAAGCCAATCAGTGACGGCATCGAGAATGAACTCTGCGCGATAAACAAGGCCAAAAATGCGCCCGGGAATGACAACAACAGCGCAAACAAAATCGTCACCGGCTGCATAAATTGGCGGAATAGCAGCACCAGCACCATATAAATACACAACACACCGGTCAGCATCGCCAAGCCAAAACTCGCAAAGAGTTTCACCATTTCTTCCGCATCACCAAACTCAGCACGTGTCACACCAGACGGTAGATTTTTTAGCGAAGGCAATTGATCCGCTTCAGCACTGACTTCTCCTAATGGACGACCATTCAGTTCGACATCGAAAATCACATTCCGTGCTCTATCGTAACGGCTAATCAGGCTAGGCCCGCTGGCAATTTCAATATCTGCAACTTGTCCCAACATCACCTCGCCATAGCTCGATGGCACACGCAAACGCTTGATCTGTTCTAAGTCGGTACGAAATGAATCCGGCAAACGCACCACAATCGGCACTTGGCGTTCGGGTAGGTTGAGTTTGGCCAAGGCCGTATCAAAATCGCCGACCGTCGCAATCCGGATGGTGTCGGCAATCGCCACCGCCGTTACCCCCATATCGGCTGCTCGGCTCATATCTGGGCGAATAATCAATTCAGGTCGCACCAAACTCGCACTGGAAGTAATTGCTCCCACGCCCTGCAGCGTACGCAAATCTTGCTCAATCGCTTTTGCGGCAAACATCAACGCATCAGGGTCATCCGACTTCACAATCATTTGCAGCTTTTCACCACTTTGCCCCAATCCCACCGTCACCCGAGCACCTGGAATGGCTTGCAAAGCAATACGCAAGTCTCTTTCAATTTCGGTTTTTTTCTGGCTACGCTCTTCGCGCGGCGCCAGCGTCAACGTGAGATTCGCTTTATTCACGCCACTACTACCGCCCGCAAAAGGATCAGACCCCGCCTTGCCATCGCCAACCGCAGTATAAATCCGCGTAATGTAGGGATTTTTAGCCAAAATGAGTCGCGCTTGATCGGCCGCAGCAAAGGTTTCTTGCAAGGTTGCGCCCGGCGGTAATTCGATTTTTACCAAGGTTTGCGATCGATCATCCGGTGGCACAAAGCCTTTAGGTAACAAAGGCACCAGTGCTAAGGCGCCGACAAAAAACACCAAAGACAAAAACGCCGTGGTTTTGCGGTGATTCAAGCACCATGCCGCGCACGCTAAGTATTTCTCTTTAAGCTTGCCTTCTTTTTCGGTACCAACAATCGGTTTGAGCAAATACGCCGCCATCATCGGCGTCAGCAAGCGTGCCACCAATAAAGACGCTAACACCGCCATCGCCGCAGTCCAGCCAAACGGATGAAAGAACTTACCCGGAATGCCGCTCATAAATGCCGTTGGTAAAAACACCGCCACCAAGGCCAAAGTGGTCGCAATCACCGCCATGCCGATTTCATCGGCGGCTTCCATTGCCGCTTGATACGGCGTTTTGCCCATTCGTAAATGGCGAACGATGTTTTCAATTTCAACAATCGCATCGTCGACCAAAATCCCGACTACCAGCGCCAGCGACAATAAAGTCACCGTATTGAGCGTAAAGCCAAATAAATACATACCAATAAAGGTTGGCAAAATCGATAGTGGTAAGGCTGCGGCTGATACCAAGGTGGCACGCCAATCTCGCAAGAAAAACCAAACCACAATCACCGCAAGTAATGCGCCTTCGTACAGCAGTCCCATCGAGCCATCAAACTCTTCCTGCACTGGCGCAGCCATATCGTAGGCATTGGTTAAAACCAGACCAGGATTCTCTTGTTTCAACTTAGCCAAGGCATCACGAACTGCTGCTGCCACTTCGGTTTCGCCTGCGCCGCGTGAACGGGTAATTTCAAACCCGACAACAGGCTTGCCATCTAGCTGAGCAATCGAGCGACGCTCAGCAATGGTGTCTTCAATAGTGGCAATTTGATCTAAACGAATACGGCGACCATCAGATAAAGCCAATTCGGTTTTAGCAAGTTCGGCGGTGGATTGCACCGTGGCAATCGTGCGTAGCGCCTGCTCCGCGCCGCCCAAATCAGCACGGCCGCCAGATGCGTCGCGTTGCGTACGTGCTAATTGGCGAGAAATATCACTACTACTCACGCCCAAGGCTGCCATGCGTTCAGGATCAAGCTCAATCCGCACTTGCCGCGTCACCCCGCCCACACGCGCCACTTGCCCCACGCCAGGAATCGCCCGAATTACCCGGGTAATTTTATTGTCGACCAACCAAGACAATTGCTCTTCATCAAGCTGCGGATCGGCGACCGTGTACACCAGAAACGGCACGCCAGAAAACTCCACCTTACCAATAACCGGGTCTTTTAAATCAGCAGGCAGCTCACTACGCACGTTGGAGACCGCATTGCGTACATCGTCCACCGCGTCATTAATTGATTTTTCCAGTACAAACTCAACGGTCATGCTGACCACGCCATCGCTGATATTGCTATAAACGTGCTTCACGCCTTGCAAGGCGGATACCGAGTTTTCTAGTTTTCGAGCGACTTCGGTTTCCAGCTGTGCCGGCGCGGCACCATCGAGCACCGCGGTGACCGTCACCATAGGTAATTCAATATCAGGAAAGTCCTGCACTTTCATCTTATGGAACGACATCACACCGCCCAAAGACAACAGCACAAACAACATAATGGCCGGAATCGGATTCTTAATCGACCAAGCAGAGAAATTCATTTTTAGTCCTTGATAATTGTGAGGAGTAAAGCATGCGGCGGGAGGGGGAACACCTTACCCCTCACGGCTAACACCTCACTTTTTATCCACAACGCGAACCACGTCACCGTCGGCAAGGAAGCCTGCACCGCTGGCCACGATTTGCTGCTCAGCGGTGATGCCTTCCACTTCCATCATGCCATCAGCTTGACGACCCAATTTAACGCGCACTTGCTTCACTTTATTACCCGGCTGCAACACAAACACATTGGCAAATCCATCCCGCAGCAGCACCGCGCTACCAGGCACTGCCAGCGCTTTGCCCTTACCGACAGCAATACTGCCTTTAGCAAACATGCCAGGTTTGGCCTCGCTCAGCCCCGTATCGCTATTTTTTAAATCGACGTACACCAAGACATTGCGCGTTTTCATATCCGCTGTTGGCGCTATTTTGCGCACCGTGCCTTGCAGCACTTTGCCCGTCGGCAATGTCAGTGTTACCGCTTGACCTGCTTTTATACGAGCACTTTCTGCAGCGGTAACTTCGGCCTGCCATTCCAAGCGGCCTTGTCGCACCAAGCGAAACAACTCTTGCCCCGGCTGGCTAACAGCCCCCAGCGACGCACTACGCGCCGAAATAATGCCGTCATCGGGCGCGACAATTCGCGTCTGCCCTAGCCGAACCTGCGCGCTACTCAATTGCGCTTTTGCCGATTGCACGCGCGCTTTGGCGGTGAGTTCTTTGGTATAGGCTTCGGTCATTTGTTGCTCAGACATCGCGCCGGTATTACCTAATTGGCGTACGCGATCAGCATTTTGCTTGGCTTCAGCCAAGGCGGCTTCTGTCTCAGCCAACGTCGCTTTGGCTTGCGCCACTTCAGCTTGTACCGTTTCATCGTTAAAGCGCGCCAATAGTTGGCCTTTTTTCACCGCATCGCCGACTTGTGCATTGAGCTCGACCAAACGCACGCCCCCCAATTCGATACCAATCAGCGACTCTTGCCACGCCACGACATTGCCGTTGGCCGCAACGGTTTGCGCCCATTCAATCGTTTTGGGCTTGACCAAGCTCACCGACAGTACAGGCTTGGCGGCTTCCGTTTTTTTCTCTTTGCTATCAGCCTGCACGACCATCGTCGACACAGCAATGCTGGCGACAAAAGCCACCAGCAGTGCTTTGAAAATCGTATTGCGATGAAATGGCAGCTTATCCAGAAATTGATTCATTACACTACTCCAGTATGTTCTTGTAGCCATTATTTAATAATGGCTATAGCTATATACATCACATAAAACATTATTGATTCACGGGATGTTGCGGCCATTCGCCACCCACCGCCTTGTACAATGCAATCCATAGCGCTAATTGCTCGCGCTGCAACGAAATTTGCTTGGTTTGCGCCGTCAATAAAAAGCGGCGCGAAATTTCCAAATCAAACAAGCTAGCGCTACCGGCTTTCCACATCGCATTGGTGGCATCTTGCTGCTTTTGATAGCCCGCCACTGAGCGCAAGGTTGCTGCCACCCGCTGATTGCTACTATTGAGCTTCACCATCGTTTGCTCGACTTCACGCACTGCAAAGCGTACTTGCTGTTGATACATCGCAACAGCTTGCTCAAAGCGGGCTTGCGCGGCTTCTTCTTCCGACTTTAAACGCCCTGCATTAAAAATCGGCAGCTTCACGGTTGGACCAAACGACCAGGTATTACCATTGAGCTCTAAGCTACTGGTCTCTTGGCGACCGACACTAATCGCACCGAATAAGCTCAGCGAGGGCAATCGCGCCACTTTAGCAATCCCGACATCAGCCGCTGCGGCTTTGACTTTTTCTGCCTCGACGCGAATATCATGCCGCTGTGTAATCACTTCAGCTGGCAGTGAAGTCACCGTAAAACCCAGTGGTTGCGGCAATTGCCGTGCTCCTTGGCTAATTTGTGCACGCACTTCTCGCTCACTCAAGCCCGTCACCGCGACCAGCGCTTTAATCGAGCTATCGATACCTTCTTGCATCTCTGCCAACTGCGCGACGGAGTCGGCACTACTCGCGTCCGCCAAAGCCACATCAACCGGACTGGCTAAGCCAACGCTGGCTTTATCCTGCGTGAGTTGCAAGCTACGATTTCGCGATTCCAAATCCGCAGCGACAATATCTGCCATCGCTTGATAGGCGCGCAGCGCGACATAGGCGTTGGCAACTTCGGCAGCAACACTCACTTGCGCATCGTGCCACTCGACTTCACGCGCCTGCATATTGGCCAGCAAGCCTTGCTCAGCAGCGCGAATACCGCCCCACAGATCGATCTCCCAGCTGGCATCCAAGCCGACCGACCCGTTGTTGGTGATGTAACTCGGTGACGACACCAGCTCGTTTTGACTGCGAGTACCTGTGGCGGTCGCCCCAATCGTCGGCCACAAATAGGACTTGGCCGAATACGCTTTGGCGCGGGCTTCACGGATTCGCGCCTGAGCAAATTCAAGCGTTGGATTGGCTTGTTGCGCTGCATTGAGTAAGGTGTCCAGAACTGGATCTTGCCAAGCGCCCCACCACGCTTTTTGTTCCGCCAGACGCACCGCGCTTGGCGTAGCAGCCTGCCAACTTGGTTCTTGTGGCACAAGTTGAGCGGCATCTGGTTGCGGTAAATTGACCGCGCAGGCACTTAATGCAGTCGAGACTGCAATCAGCAATAGTTTTAAACGGTAGCGCATAAGCGATGCGTTCCCCTCGGTGCGTTACAAAAAGAAGCCATTGGCACGATCCACAATTTTTCATCGTGAGACGATAGCTCCATCAACATGAAACCAACGACTTATCACCACGAATGATCATTGAAACTAGAAAATCAGTGATTGGGATGCTAAACTGACCGAACGGTTCGGTCAATATGTATTACGCATTAAATTTGGAAAGCTTATGAACGCAGCAAGTAGCAAACTCACAGATACCAAGCGCGCGCAGATTCTTAGCGGCGCACGAGCTATGTTTATGGAGCACGGGTTTGCCAGCACCAGCGTCGAGAAAATCGCCAAAGCGGCTGGCGTATCTAAAGGCACCATTTACAATTACTTTCCTAGCAAAGAGATTTTATTTGTCGCGCTAGTAACGGGTGAATGTGACTGCGAGGCACAACTACCGAATGCGGCTGATCTGATGGCGGCGCCGATTGAAAATGTATTGACCCAATTTGGCAGTCAATGCTTGGAAGGGTTGCTGCATGAAGATCAGCAGCGATTATTTCGAATCGTGCTGGCTGAAGTCATGCAATTTCCACAACTGGGGCAGTTAATTGAATCAACTGGCCCAGCCTTGTCGATGAGTGTATTGGCTGAGTATTTAACGAAATTAGATCAAGCAGGCCAATTAAACATCCCACATCCCAAACTGGCCGCTGAGCAGTTTATGGCTCTCTGCGATGCGGGGATTATCCGCCGCATGCAGCTGTCTGTCGGTAATCCAACTCAGGATGAAATTGATCTGCAAGTAGCCAGTGCGGTGAAATTATTCATCAATGGTTACGCGCCATCGGCTTGATTCACTGACTTAGCGCTTGCTCAATAACTCGATCAGCGCCGTTGGATCTTCATTGTTGGCCAGTACCGCCCGTATTTTATTAAACGCCGTTGCGGCCTCTTCGGGGTACTTGCCATAAGACACGACACTGGCGTGCCGCCACCCAGCTGCGGCCAGTACCTGTTTAGCGTATTTGCTACCATCAACGCCGCCGCCGCCGAGCTGCAACAAGGCTTGTTCAAGTAAAACATGCGGAAATGGGGTGCGAGAAAGTGTATTGAAGTGCACTGCTTGGATTTCGTCGAATTGCATCTTGGCGCTCACTTAAATCAAGTAAGAATGCACCGCTCCATACCGAATCGTATTGGCTAGTCACACTCTCTTCTGTCATTTTTCTAGTGTGCGTAAGCCAAAATTTCAAGCTCGCTGCAAATCTATGCCTGCCAAGAGTAAAACCATCCACACTCCCCGAACAAAAAAACTCATGCAAAGTGCTCAACCGAAAGTAATCGCAGTAACATCGCAAAGCACGATAATCCAGCTTGGCCGCTTTTACTTCTTTAACCACCACCTCGCCGTGGCTGCTCAGGAGTCGGAGTTGGGCACGTGGTTTTACCATGAATGCAATCGACCAAACCAGTCACCGCAGAATCGATAGCCTTGCCAAAGTGTTGCAAGCCGGAATTCAAACCAGTCTCACTCCGTTTTGGCTTCGACTGCGTTTCACTGTGCGCCGGCGGTTGTGGCTGATGCTCAACATCACTTTCCTGCGTCGGCGCAGGCTCAGTCTCCACAACTGGTGTGGCCATCGGTTGGGCACTCTGCGGCACGACCCGCTCGGATTGATGAGGATCACTCCATGTAATCGTTGCCGCAGCGATTTCACTTTCTGGATTAGGCCACATCAAGTACAACAAACCCGCTGCACCCAAGCCAACAATTGATACCTGTACTTTTCTTGGTTGTGCTAAAAACCAACGTTTTGCCTGCAGCAGCCAGGCGACCAAAATCGGCCTAAGCTTTTGCCACCCGAGTAATAGCTGCGCCATAACAATCGGCGCCCACTGTTGAATCAGCGCGGCAATACGACGTAGCCACGGCCAAAGCCGACGGGCAATTTTTTGTAAAATCAAACCACTTTCTTGCAGCAGCCAAAGCAGCGTCACCCCGGTTTGCTGCAGCCAACTGTAAATCGGTGTGTCTTTCGGCTGGACTTCATCCGCAACTGGCGAAGGCTCGACGGCGGGATCCGCCATAGTGGCATGGCTCGCTTTCTGCTGCGGTAGTGGCTCAGCACCAGCGGACTGAATCGTCTGCAGCACCTCATCAGCCGAAGCAAATCGATCTTCTCTTTTTTTCGCCAGACAGCGCAAAATCACCTCGGCCAACCAAGACGGCACCGCGGAATCCAGCTCACGTGGATCGACCGGCTGAGAATGCAAGATGTGAAAGACAATATTCATCGTGGTTTCGCCATCAAACGGCAGCCTGCCAGTCAGAGCTTGATACAACACCACACCCGCCGAATAAATATCCGCGCGACCATCGAGCTTGCTTCCGGCGAGTTGCTCGGGCGACATATAACGCGGGGAACCGAGTATCGTTCCAGTTCGGGTTAAATCACTCGCAGGTAGCTGGGCAATCCCAAAGTCGGTAATTTTTACACGCCCATCTTTGGTCAGCATCAAATTGGCAGGCTTTATATCACGATGCACCACATCATGCTGATGCGCGTGTGCTAAAGCGGAAAACATCTGCTTGGCGATGCGAATCAGGTCTCGAATCGACAAAGTACCGTGCTTGTCCAGCACCTGTTTTAAGCTAATCCCTTGCACCAACTCCATCGCGAGATAAGGCTTGCCGCGCCATTCTCCGCAATCAAACACGGTGATAATGCCAGGATGATTCAAGCGTGCAGCCGAGCGCGCCTCTTGCAGCAAGCGTGCGGCGTAATCGGTGGCCTCAGCACTATCCAACGACACTTGCAATAACTTCAGTGCGACTTCTCGCTCAAGCCGCTCATCTCGCGCCCGAAACACCACGCCCATCGCGCCCTGACCAAGGCGAGATTGCAGCTGATAATGCGCGATTTTAGCTTGATTCATAGCAAAGCAAGGCTTGAACACGGAGTGAAATAAACGCTTATTGTAGCCTGCGCTCATCCACACCATTCGTAACAAATCGCACAGGCGTGATTTTGCGCACACAGCGCAGCGCATAACGTTAAAATATCGCTTTTCCTTCGCTGATTAGTTGCCGCCCATGAAAATCGCCCTTGCACAGATCAACCCTATTGTTGGTGACCTCGACGGCAACACCGAGCTTATTTTAGCGGCAGCGCGTGAAGCCGCCGCCAACGGTGCCGAAATTCTGCTCACTCCAGAACTAGCGCTCACTGGTTATCCACCGGAAGATTTACTCTTGCGCCCTGCTTTTTTGCAGCAATGCCGCGAGAAAATCGCCCGATTTATCGACGAATTGGATGGCATCACCTTGGTACTGGGCTATCCATCAGTGAGTGGCGATGAGATCTTCAATTCAGCCTGCGTGATTCGTGACGGCCATTTTCTAGGCCGTTACGACAAATTATTATTGCCAAACAATGCTGTTTTCGACGAAGTCCGCTACTTTACGCCCGGCGCCGTACCGCTGGTATTCGAGCAAAACGGTGTCAATATCGGCATCGCGATTTGTGAAGATTTATGGGATACCGAACCCGCTGCAGCCGCGCGTGACGAAGGTGCGGATCTATTATTAGCGCTCAATGCCTCACCGTATCACCAAGCTAAACAAAGCAAGCGCCGCGATGTAGCCCGCCAACGCGTCGATGAAAACGACATGCCAGTGGTGTATTGCAATTTGGTCGGTGGGCAGGATGAATTGGTTTTTGATGGTCATTCATTTGCCATCAATAAAGCTGGCGCTTTAGCGCTGCAACTCCCTGCGTACCAAAGCGTCATCGGTTATGTTGACTATCAAAATGGCGATTTGCAAATCGGTGATATCACGCCAGACGAATCGCTTGAAGCCAGCATCTACGGCGCTTTGGTGCAAGGCGTGAAAGACTATATTGGCAAAAACCGTTTCCCCGGCGTCTTGCTTGGCCTCTCTGGCGGCATTGATTCGGCGCTCACTTTGGCGATTGCGGTTGACGCACTTGGTGCCGATAAAGTCCATGCGGTGATGATGCCTTCGCGTTATACCGCCGATATTTCGGTGAATGACTCGCGGGAAATGATTGAAATCTTGGGCTGCCAATATTCAGAAATTGAAATTTGGCCCATCTACGAAGCGATGATGGCAGGCCTTGCACCAGAATTTGCTGGCACCGAGATGGATACTACCGAAGAGAATCTGCAAAGCCGTATCCGGGGTATGCTTCTGATGGCTTTATCTAATAAGGGCGGCAAGCTGGTACTCACCACGGGTAACAAATCAGAAATGACCACCGGCTACGCAACACTGTATGGCGATATGGCTGGCGGCTTTGCGGTACTCAAAGATATTGCCAAAACGCTGGTGTATCGCCTCAGCAATTGGCGTAATGAACAAGGCGTGGTGATTCCAGAGCGCATCATCACCCGCCCACCGTCAGCCGAATTGCGTCCCGACCAAAAAGACCAAGACAGTCTGCCAGAATACGAGGTGCTCGATGCGATTTTAGCTGCCTACGTTGAGGATAACTTAAGCATCGCCGACATTATCCAACTTGGCTACGCCGAAGCGGATGTCCATAAGGTCGTGCGCTTACTGAAAATCAACGAATACAAACGCCGCCAAGCACCGGTTGGCCCACGAATTACCCAACGCTCGTTTGGTAAAGATTGGCGTATGCCTATCACCCAACGCTTTACGCGCTAAGGACGCTGCCGCTGAAAGTGGCACTACTAATTTCAGCGGCAGTCTAAATCTAGGCGGCATCACTCTCGCACTGCAACAAATTTTAACAATTCGGTCACAGCTTAACTCGATTGTAACAAATAATTCATCTTACACTGTTACCTTACGAAGCTATCTAAGCCTTTCCGAGTTTGTATGTCTTCTGTTTGCACTTCCGACCCTTACTGCGCCGAGCTCGGGCAAATCATTCAGCAACAGCAACTGACAGCGCTTTTTCAACCCATTGCAGCGCTCAATCATGAGCAAGCGTATGGCTTTGAAGGGCTGATTCGAGGGCCTTCCGCCCATTTTTTACATTCGCCCATCAATTTATTCCAGACGGCAGAGCGTTGTAATCAACTAGTCGAGCTAGACATTGCCTGCCGTAAAGTGATTATTAAAACTTTTGTTGAGCGAAATTTACCGGGTAAATTATTTCTCAATATTTGCCCAACCAGCTTAATGCAACCGTCATTTCGACCCGGTGCCACCTTGGCCTACCTTAAGGAAGTCGGCTTAGATCCCCACCGAGTCGTCATTGAGCTCACCGAAACTCAAGCGACCACGGATTACAATCTGCTAGCTGATGCACTCAAACACTACCGTGAGATGGGATTTAAAATTGCATTAGATGATTTAGGAGAAGGTTTTTCAAGCCTAAGACTTTGGTCTGAACTCAAACCCGACTTTGTCAAAATCGACAAATACTTTATCCAAGGAATTGGCTCTGACCCACAAAAACGCCAATTTGTTCGCTCCATCCAACACATTGCCCTGCACACTGGTACCTGCGTAATTGCTGAAGGGATTGAATCGGTCGCAGAGCTCGAAGTCATTCAACGAATTGGCATCAACTTGGCACAAGGCTATTTGATTGGCTACCCGAACACTCAGCCGCTAGCAAAAATCAAACTACCGACGCTACAAACCCAAACGCCACTCACGATTGATCAGCACAGCAATCATGCTGGCGCCTTATTGAAGCACATCCCGAGCGCCAGCCCGACCGATAGTAATGAAGCCATCTGGCGACGCCTTTCCGCACAAACCGACCTAGCCGCGATTCCGGTTGTTGAAAACAATAAGCCCATAGGGCTGATCAAACGAAGTGATTTATTAGAGTTATTTTCGCGGCCATTTAGCCGAGAATTATTTGGCTCACGCAGTTGTGCCACCCAAATGGATCGCAATCCACTGATTGTGGAACAAGCCACTAGCCTGACTGAATTAGCGCGTTTAATCACCTCGTGTGAGCGCGGCGATCTGAATGACGGCTTTATTTTGACCGAGCAAGGCCACTATCTAGGCATGGGCACTGGCCGTGATCTGATCCGAGCGATGACGGCTTTACAAATTAGCGCGGCACGCCACGCTAACCCACTCACCGGACTACCTGGCAATGCACCGATTCAAGATGCCATTACCCAGCTGCTGGTTGAACAGCTCAATTTCACGGTCGTCTACGTCGATTTAGATCATTTCAAACCTTACAACGATGTCTATGGTTACGCCCGTGGCGATGAGTTGCTACAATTTTGTGGCAACCTGTTGCAGCGTAATACTGAGCCACAATTAGATTTTGTCGGCCATGTTGGCGGAGACGACTTTATCTTATTACTCCGTTCCCCAGATTGGCAGAGCCGTTGTGAGGCAATCTTAAGTGAGTTTGAGCAGCACTTATGCGATTTTTTCAGCCCCAACCATTTGGCGGAACAAGGCTATGCCGCGCACAATCGCCAAGGCGAAATGGCGCAGCATCCTTTAGTCTCAATTTCAATGGGGGCGGCGCAAATTATTGCCAGTGATTACAATACACATCATGAAGTCGCCAACACGGCCTGCGCCGCGAAACACATGGCCAAGCGTCAAGCAGGGAATGCCTTGTTTATCGAACAACGCTTTTACAACCGCAACGAACAAAACATGATGTATCTACATCAAAGCAATGCTTAATAAAGGCCAGCAAGGCATACCCAATAAAAAAGCACAGCAATTTTGATGCTGTGCTTTTTAACAATTGCAACTCAAATCAGTGATGATCGAGCCGCGATAAATCCCAATCCAAATTTAATTCTTGATTGGCCATCGCCAATAAAGGCTGCAAATTTCGCATTAAAGCCAATAAATGCGGCTGCAACTCTTGCCCCATGCCTTTATGCAACATCACTAACGCTTCGGCAATTAATGGTGTTGGCGCAAGCGCGGTATTCATTTCCGGCATAAAGACCTGATTATCCATCGGCGTCGCATACAGCCGATCTTGTGCAATCATCATCATACGCTCTGACGATTGCGCGTCATCGTGCCATGAATTGGCCACTGCAATACTCGCACTCACCCGCAGTTGGGTGCCGCGGAAGTTAATCCGCGCATTCGCGATACTATTTCGCAAGCGCTCAGCAACAATCCGCGCCTCAGTCAGTGGCGTTGCCGGAGATACAATCGCAAACATCGGCCCGGCCAAATGCGCCAAGGTATCTTCTTTACGCAATTTGCCCTCAAGCAATTTCGCAAGCAAGCCCAGCATTTGGCCGTACAATTTTTCGCCCAATTTATCATTGAGTGCTTGATGATGATTGACTTCCAGCAACAGCAAAGTCACTTCACTATTGTGGCGCAACGCAAAAGCCAGCGCTTGATTGAGCTGCAAATCCAATAAATGCGGACTAGCGACCCCGGTCAGCTCATCGGTCGTGGATTGCACTTGCACTGCACGCGATTCAGCCAATTCACGCCGAGTCGCCGCTAACTCCAGATTAGCTTTGACCCGCGCCAGCATCTCGGTTCGATCGGTCGATTTAGTAATGAAATCATTCGCGCCACATTCAACGCAGCGTAATTTGGTCGACTCGTCTTCTTCACCCGAAATAATAATAATCGGCAAATAATGCAAACGCTCATCGCCCGAGCTACGTACACGCGCCAACAAGCCCAGACCATCCAGCTCGGGCATGGTCAAGTCAGAAACCATTAAGTTGATGGTCGTATCGGCCAGCAAACGCTTCCAGCCCGCTTCGCCATCAGCCTCTTCTACAATATCAAAATGCTCAGATAAATGTTTTTTGACCGTTGCGCGGACAATCCGCGAATCATCCACAATTAACACTTTAGGACGGGTGCTTAATTCGCTACTCTCGTTCATAATGAATTCCATTACATTCGGTCAAACGCTAAAGGTCTGTTGGTGAGCCGTTTTCAGTCGCCAACCTTGCATCAACAGACTTTAAGCCTAGCATACGAATCTGGGTGACGGGGAGTAGAAATACCCTTGGCCGTCCATTGATTGAAGTCTAATTCAGTATTTTATACCTGACTTCTGCGACTTTGGGATGACAATATGTCGACGACTTATCGTTTACAACTGAGCATAGCGCCCATTTCGCCCGCCGAGGCCGAGCGTAGCCTACTGGCGATCAAACGCGCGTGGTGCATGCCCTCTTGGGTGCGTCGCCAAGCGCTCGCGGAACAAGTGATTTTATTAGAAGTGCGCCATGAAGCCGAACTCAAGCCCAATGAAAGCCCGGACTGGTTTGTCGAGCGAATTGGTGCCGCAATTTGGCAAGAAACGGGGCGTTACGTACGCATCTCAGTCGATATTGCGCCGCACGAAGCGCCTGATGGCCGGATTTACGTCCTCGATGAGCCTGCGTATTGGCGGATTATGCAAAGCTTTCGGCTTTCCTCGGCACGATTTAGCTAAGGTCTTCTCGCATCGTTATTTCGCTTTACCAGATAACTTTTGTACGAACACTTCATTTCCCAAAGTAACAGATACAAAAAAACCCGCTTGAGGCGGGTTATTTTGCTTTAGAACCTGTTACTACAAAGCTTAGGCAGCAGCCATTGCTTTGATCGCAGCAGACAAACGGCTCTTATGACGAGCTGCTTTGTTCTTGTGGTAGATCTTTTTGTCAGCCAAGCTGTCGATCGTGCTAACAGATTCTTGGTAAACAGCTGCAGCAGCCGCTTTATCGCCAGCCGCGATCGCTTTCAGTACTTTTTTAACTGCAGTACGGAATTCTGAACGTTGTGCGCCATTGTGTAGGCGAGCAGCGTCAGCTTGACGAGCGCGTTTGCGTGCTTGTGCGGTATTTGCCATGGTAATTCTCCTGAAGGGGTAAACGGGTCTACTGCTTCGCCGGAGACACGGACTTTCGGCAGCACACACACCCTAGAAAGTCGGCAATTTTATGCCTTCTTCACGCCGAGTGCAAGTAGGCGTTATCATGAGCGCCATCTGGGATGGATAAAAACAATGAATTTACTACGATCACTAGCTGCAGTCAGCTCAATGACCCTGGTTTCACGCGTGCTGGGCTTTGCACGGGATGCAATTATGGCGACCATTTTTGGCGCAGGCGCTGCGATGGATGCTTGGGTCACCGCCTTTCGGCTGCCTAATTTACTAAGACGTATCTTTGCAGAGGGCGCGTTTTCTCAGGCGTTTGTCCCAATACTGGCAGATAAAAAAACCATCGAAGGGCAAGAAGCCGCCAAAGCATTCACGGCCCACGTTGCAGGCCTGCTCACACTGATTTTGGCAATTGTAACGTTAGTCGGAATTTTGACAGCGCCGTGGATTATCTGGAGCACCGCGCATGGTTTTACCAAAAACCAGAGCCAGTTTGAACTCACCACAGGTCTGCTTCGCATCACCTTTCCCTACATTTTATTAATTTCCTTATCATCGTTGGCTGGCGCAGTCCTCAATACGTGGAATAAATTTTCAGTGCCAGCGTTTACGCCAACGCTGCTAAATATCTCATTTATCATTTTTGCGCTGTTTTTTGCCCCTTATTTTGACCCTCCCATCATGGCAATGGCGTGGGCCTTGCTCGTAGGTGGTTTGGCTCAATTAGCTTATCAATTACCGCACTTGAAAAAAATCGGCATGTTGGTTCGCCCGAAACTCAACTTGAACGACCCCGCAGTCTGGCGAGTATTAAAACAAATGGGACCGGCTATTTTAGGGGTGTCAGTCAGCCAGATTTCGCAAATCATCAACCAAAGCTTGGCTTCGCTATTAGTAGTTGGCTCAATGTCATGGATTTACTACGCCGATCGTTTGATGGAGTTGCCGACTGGCTTACTGGGGGTGGCTTTAGGAACAATCTTGCTGCCTTCGCTCTCTAAATCATTAGCGAAAAACGACAACGATGAGTATTCAAAATTACTCGATTGGGGTCTACGCTTAGCGCTGTTACTGGCATTACCCTCGGCGGTGGCACTCGCAGTAATTGCTGAACCGCTAACAATTTCGCTATTTCAATACGGAAAGTTTACTGCACATGATGCCCAGATGACACAAATGGCGCTCATGGCCTACGCGGTCGGTATTCCCGGTCTCATTTTGATAAAACCACTGGCGCCAGCATTTTATGCCCGGAAAAATATAAAAACGCCGGTGAAAATCGCGGTGTTTTCGCTACTAGTAACGCAAGGTCTGAATTTAATCTTGGTTCCTTTTTTGCATCACACAGGCCTCGCCTTGTCGATTAGTTTAGCGGCGATTGCGAATGCCGGCTTGTTGTATTACCAGCTAAGAAAACAAAATTTATTTATCCCGCAACCGGGTTGGACCCGTTTTATATTGAAATTACTGCTGGCAGTAGTGCTAATGGCACTTTCTTTATATGGTGTCATGCAATTAATGCCGAGCTGGGGTCATGGCACAATGCCAATCCGACTTCTGCGCTTATCAGCACTCGTCACGGTGGGCCTCTTGGTTTATTTTGCCATTTTGGGTCTTTTTGGATTTAGACCCCACCAGTTTTCACGCCGTAGTGTGTAATTGAATCAGTAGCGTAATCTAGGCTCCCATTTCATCTAGCGATTCATGTTCTTCGCCTATACTTGCCCAATCAAAGCAAGTTAAGCGAAGAACATGCCTCACAATAGCCAAAATAAAGTTCCGTTTTATATCCATATCGCATATTTATTTATTGCGCTATTGCTAGGATTTGCTTTGCTCAGTGGCTGGAATCAATACCAAGCCACGAGTGTCATTCTGAAACAGTCGGCTGATCGCCAATTTCGCCTCACGGCCCAAGCAGCGCTTGAAGAGGTTGAGGGCATCTATAAAAGCGGCGCGCTCACCACCCAACTACTGGCGCAACAGCGCTTGATGTATGCCAAAACCTTAGCCGAACGGCTAGATAGTCTTGGATTTATCAGCACTTCTTTAAGCAACAATCCCGCAGTCGGAGCTCAATTTATTGGCTATGATACGGGCGATTTTTTTATGGTAAGCATGTATCGAGGGCATGCTGCGATACAAAAACGCTTTAATCCGCCCAATGGTACTCGCTGGATCGTGCAAAGCATCACCCATCCCGCGGGCCAAATCCGGGGAGAGTATTTGTTTTATGACGATCAGCTCAAACTCATTGAACAACGGATTGATCCCAATTATCAATATGATCCACGCGTCCGCGATTGGTATAAAGCCAAAGCCACACCAGGCCAATTAATCGTTGGTCAGCCTTATTACTTTGCGAGCAGCGGCTTGGTGGGGATTACCTTTTCACAGCAAACCAGCAATCAATTGGCGGTCGCGGGAAGTGATTTACAACTCGCACGCATCAATGAATTTCTCTTACAACACCAAGTAACCCCTGACACTCGATTGGCCTTACTCGACCACAATGAGCGTGTGATTGCTAGCCATAGTGGCACGCCTAAACTCATCACCGAAGCCGATGGCCAATCACGTTTGCCGAAATTATTTTCTTACGATGCTCCCGTATTAAAAGCATTTTTAAACATGCCGCAAGGCAAAGCGGACAATGCCAGTACATTTGCCTCTGAACATGGCGAAGCTTGGGAAGGACTCGCACGGACAATTCAGCTGCCGAATATGAGCCAGATGCAGCTAGTGATGGCGGTGCCACATCGAGAACTACTGGCAGCCGCGATCGAAGAACGTAATCGCAGTCTGCTGATGTCACTCTTGCTGATTGTGCTCGGCGTTCTGGTCGCGATTTGGCTAGCACGAAAGGCATCCAATCCCATCAATGCATTAACCGAAGAAATCCAAAAAATCGAGCAATTTCAATTTGATGATCCAGTCCAAGTTGAAACGAATATCTCCGAAATCGCACGTTTGGCCAGTAGTTTGGGAGACATGAAAACGACGATCCATCGCTTTATGGAGCTTTCGCAAGCGCTCGCAGCCGAATCAAACTTCGGGCGTTTACTCGCTCGTATTTTGGATGAATTAGGGGCAGTGAGCCTAGCTGAGGGCGGCGTTATTTATATTCACCATGATGATGGTCATTACCTAGAAGCTGCACAATATTTTTGGCAAAGCAAGGCGCAAACTAGCCCTGAACACGTGGCCACCATTGATTTAAACGGTGAGCACATCGTAGCCCAAGCTTTGCGCAATGATGAAGTGCTCCGCTCGGTGTCCCCCGATACCTTCCACCACGCATTTCCACTACTCCCCGCAACAGAGAAAAATTTTACCCAACTCACTCTGCCTTTACGTAATCGCGACGGCACCTTGGTTGGTGCCTTAGCGCTGCTGATTGATGAATCACGCAAACCCAGTGCCGATTTACTCGCTTTCGTACAAACCATTGCCGCCACCGCTGCAGTGGCTGTGGATACACAAAGGCTGGTGAATGAACAAAAAATCTTGCTCGAAGCATTTATCCAGCTGATTGCCGGCGCCATTGACGCCAAAAGCCCGTATACCGGCGGCCATTGCCAACGAGTGCCAGAGCTCACCAAGATGTTGGCGCGCGCAGCGCAAACGCAAACCACAGGGCCATTTGCCGATTTTGTACTCAGTGAAGAACAGTGGGAAGAATTACACATCGCCGCATGGCTGCACGATTGCGGCAAAGTGACGACGCCAGAATATGTCGTCGACAAAGCCACCAAACTCGAAACACTCTACGACCGGATTCATGAAATCCGCATGCGCTTTGAAGTACTCAAACGCGATGCCGAAATTCGCTGCTGGCAAGGCATTGCAGAAGGCGGCGATGCGAATGCACTCAAAACGCAATTGGCGCAAGAATTGGCCACGCTCGATGATGAATTTAGCTTTATTGCGACGTGCAATGAAGGCGGTGAATTGATGGCGCCAGAGAAATTAGAGAAACTCAAACAAATTGCCAGCCGCACGTGGCTGCGCACCCTCCCCGACCGAATCGGCATTGCGCATGAAGAAAAAGAGCGCAAAGCACGCGAAGCTGAAGCGCCGCTGCCCGTTATTGAAGCACTACTTGCCGACAAACCAGAGCATATTTTGATTCGCAGCGAACGCGATAAACTCGCCGAAGATAATCCTTGGGGCTTTAAGGTTAAAACTCCTGAACACATGTATAACCGTGGAGAACTTTATAACCTTAGCGTAGCGCGAGGTACCCTATCAGAAGAAGAAAGATACAAGATTAATGAGCACATTATCCAAACCATTATCATGCTGGAAAAACTACCGTTCCCCCGCCATTTACGCCGCGTGCCAGAAATCGCCGGAGGCCATCATGAAAAAATGGATGGCACGGGTTATCCAAAACGTCTGAAACGCGACGAAATGAGTTACCCAGCACGGATGATGGCAATTGCCGATATTTTTGAAGCATTAACCGCCATAGATCGGCCGTACAAAAAAGGCAAAACGCTGTCTGAAGCGATCAAAATTATGGGCTTTATGATCAAAGATCAGCATATCGATCCTGAGATATTCTCACTATTTCTCAGTGAAGGCTTGCATCTTGAATATGCACAACGATTTATGCAGCCAGAACAGATCGACGAAGTCGATATCACGCCTTACCTCGTTTAGAGCGAAAACCCAAAGCCAGCGCTGCTGGCTTTTTTTGAGCCTTATTTAATGAAATCGACGTTAAATGCCACTAAAAACCGCAAAAGAATCGACTTAGCGGCAGCGATGCCTAGCGCCTCGCAGGATTGAATCGTGCTAAAATCGTGCGAACCTTGATAGCAATAGAAGGCAAAACCGCCTTTTTTCTTTATCTCAATGGAGCTTTGCATGTCGTCCTCGATTTTTTCCGCCGTAGAAATGGCCCCCCGCGACCCCATCTTGGGTCTGAACGAATCTTTCAACGCCGATACCCGTGACTTTAAAGTCAACCTAGGGGTCGGCGTTTACTTTAATGACGAAGGCAAAATTCCTCTATTGGCAGCAGTAAAATCGGCGGAACAAGCACGCTTGGCAGCACAACCGCCACGCGGCTACCAAGCCATCGAAGGCAACCCAGCGTACAACGCAGGCGTGCAAAACTTGTTATTCGGTGCAGAAAGCGAATTGATCGCCGCTGGCCGCGTTGTAACAGCGCAAGCCTTGGGCGGCACTGGCGCACTGAAAATCGGTGGCGACTTCTTGCAACGCCTGAACCCAAATGCAACCGTTTACATCAGCAACCCAAGCTGGGAAAACCACCGCGCAATTTTTGAAGCAGCAGGCTTCAAAGTAGGCGATTATCCATACTACGACGCAGCGACACGCGGCGTTGATTTTGCGGCGATGAAAGCGTTCTTGTTGGGTCTGGAAGCTGGCTCGATCATCATCTTGCACGCTTGCTGCCACAACCCAACTGGCGCTGATATGACTGACGCACAATGGGGCGAAGTCGTTGAAGTATGCCGCGAACGCGGTTTGGTACCATTCCTTGATATGGCCTACCAAGGTTTTGCTGAAGGCATCGATGCAGATTCAGTCGCAGTGAAAGCCTTTGCAGCATCTGGCTTGCAATTCTTTATCTCTAGCTCATTCTCAAAAAGTTTCTCTTTATACGGCGAGCGCGTTGGCGCATTGTCGATCATCACAGCAAGCAAAGAAGAATCTGGCCGCGTATTGAGCCAATTAAAACGCGTGATCCGTACCAACTACTCTAACCCACCAATCCACGGTGGCGCAGTGGTTGCTGCAGTTTTGGCCAGCCCAGAATTGCGCGCGATGTGGGAAGCCGAACTCGGTGAAATGCGCGTACGTATCCGCAGCATGCGCTCTGGCTTGGTTGAAAAGCTCGCAGCTCGCGGCGTGGCGCAAGACTTCAGCTTCGTAACGCAACAACGCGGTATGTTCTCGTACACCGGTTTGACTGCAGCGCAAGTTGAAAAACTACAAACTGAATACGGCATCTACGCCGTATCAACAGGCCGTATCTGCTTGGCTGCGCTGAACAACAAAAACATCGACTACGTCGCCGATGCGATTGCAAAAGTGCTCTAAACCAATTGGCAGTAATCTGAACTAAAAAATGGCCAGTGAAATCACTGGCCATTTCTTTAAGCGGATAAAATGCTCGTATCTTCAATTCACCACACCTAATTCAGTGCGATCCAAAAACGATCAAGTTAGGGCCACTCTAGGCCAGAACCGGAAATTGAATTGTTCCAGTTGGTATTTGAACTTGCACAAACCTAAATTCAATGCGGCATTTAATTGAGCCCAATCTGCGCACTCCTTAGTATTCGTGTGTGTTTATTAACAAACAAAGTATTAATTAATTTAGGATAAAAATGCATTCGATACCTGATATTGCTTTATGGAAATGTGCCAATGACTATCAAGAGGTGGCAGAACTCTGTGTTTCACATGGTTTAATCAGGGCATCTGCTGTAAATGCATCATTGGCGATTGAAATTTATCTTAAATGCTTCACTTCTGAGGAGGTTCTTAAGGATGTTTATAATGGCATGGCAAAAGTTAAGTATTCCAAATCGATTAGGGAGCATAATCTTCTTAAACTATTTAGGAAAATAAAACCAGAATTGCGAGAAATGATTCTTTTTGAATCGAAACAGCTAGATTCAAATGTTGATTTATTAGTTCTACTGAAAAAGTATAAGGATTTCTTTCTCTGTGGCCGTTATGCTTACGAGGAAAATTCAATTCCAATCGCACGTTCAGAAGTTGCTGATTTAGCAAAGCATCTAAGAGCCGTTGTTGAGAAAATCGGCCTTAAGCTAGAAGTGTAGAGTCATAGGTTGGGATAAATCGAATACTACCCTAGAACACTACCCTATGTTTATCGCAATTGTGGTGCTTTACAAACTGATCATCGACCTACAAAACCTTCCGCTTTGAGTCGATTTGAGCCACTGCAAAACTCCCGAACAAAAATGGCCATGTTCAGACTTTGTGTTGATATTATTTCGCGTTCACCGAGCAGGGGATTTTAAAACCCCTCATATCAAGCCGACGAAATCGGTGCAGATATATGGGTCGCCTTCTTTTGCTTACTTTTCTTGGCGAAGCAAGAAACAGTAAGTCCCCGTCGCGGATTGCGACTGTAAAACACCGTGCACCCTGAGGGTGTGGGCTTTGCTAAGCCGCCAGCGGCTAAGCGACACCACACCGCAGGCACTTAAAACCATCAACACCAAATCTGAACATCGCCAAAAAAATTGATGTATTGCCATGCAAGCATTGATAAGCAATGCCTATAAGCCAATACACCATCACACCACCTAACAACCAATAATAAAAAAGACACGAGTTCATTCTCGTGGCTTTAATTATTGAATCCAGCTCCGTAGCTCCGATTAGCGTAGCGTAATCGGAGGAATAACTTGCGTACGATTACGCTACGCTAATCGTACCTACCTGCTGATGCTTGCGCTTCGGGTCGACTTCAGCCACTGCGAAGCATTAACCATAAAAATCGATGTATTACCCTAAATGTATTGATAAATAATACATACAAGCAAATACCTACTATATTTTCAAACTAGCACAGCAATCAATAAAAAAGCCACGAGTTGAGTCTCGTGGCTTTGCTTATGGTATTGCTGGCCAATTAGCTTGCGAAGAAGTCCTTCACTTTATCCATAAACGATTTGGCACGTGGATTGTGTTTGTCCGAATCGCCTTGGCTAATATCTTCAAACTCTTTGAGCAACTCTTTTTGGCGGGACGTCAGTTTGACTGGCGTTTCTACGACCACATGGCACATCAAGTCGCCAGTAATCGCGCTACGAACGCCTTTAATCCCTTTGCCACGCAAGCGGAATACTTGGCCGGTTTGCGTTTCTGGTGGAATCGTAATCCGCGCTTTGCCCGACAGCGTTGGGATTTCGATTTCGCCGCCCAATGCTGCGCAACTAAAGCTGATCGGCATTTCGCAGTGCAAATCATTGCCTTCGCGATTGAACACCGCGTGTTCTTTCACGTGAATCACGACGTACAAATCGCCCGGAGGCCCACCATTGACACCCGCTTCACCTTCACCGCTTAAGCGGATACGGTCGCCTTCATCAACGCCAACCGGAATCTTAACCGCCAGTGTTTTATGCGTTGCAACGCGTCCAGTGCCTTTACAATTGCGACATGGATCAGGAATATACTTACCCGAGCCATGACACGTCGGGCAGGTTTGCTGCACGCTGAAAAAGCCTTGCGATACACGAACTTGGCCGTGGCCGCCGCAGGTGTGGCAGGTTTTTGCCTCGGTACCCGGTTTCGCTCCTGTACCATGACAAACATCGCATTCATCATGCGATGGAATCTTGATTTGCTTTTCAACACCGCGCGCCGCTTCTTCTAGCGTGATTTCCATGTTGTAACGCAAATCGGCACCGCGGTAGACATTGCTGCGACCACCGCCACGCCCTGCACCGCCACCAAAAATATCGCCAAAGATATCGGCGAAATCACCAAAGCCACCGCCAAAGCCGCCACCGCCCATACCGGCTTGCTGGTCAACACCCGCATGACCGTATTGGTCGTAGGCGGCACGCTTTTGGTCATCAGACAAAATTTCGTAAGCTTCTTTTGCTTCTTTAAATTTGTCTTCCGCTTCTTTGCTATCCGGATTGCGATCCGGATGGTATTTCATCGCCAGTTTGCGATACGCTTTTTTAATTTCGTCGTCTGAGGCGTCGCGATTAACGCCCAGCACGTCGTAAAAATCTTTCTTTGCCATATTGTGTGAGGTGTGAGGTGTAAGGTGTGAGGAGTGCCTTATTCATCCCGCTTCAGCGAGCGAATTAAGCCTCCGAGCAAACCAAACACGTCATTCAAACCTTCCTCCATTTGATTTGAGGGTTCAGCCAGTTGCAGACGGCAAACAAGCAGATACTGGGTTTCCAGTTCGCTGAGCGAGCCGCGAGCAATCCCAAGAAAATGCCCGAATTCCTTTGCAGTCATCCGGGCAGCACCTTCAGCAATATTGCTCGGCACAGACACAGCAGCACGCCGCATCTGGCTGGTCAGGTTGAAAGCTTCATCGCGTGAGAGAGTAGAGGTAAACGCATATACCACCTCAACTAGCCGCATGGCAGCCTGCCATGCCAGCAAATCGTGGTGCTTACGCTTCACCCCTCACTCCTCACGCCTCACTCCTTACTTGCCGTCTTTTACTTCAGTAAATTCAGCATCAACCACGTTGCCGTCGTCTTTTGCTTGCTCGCCTGCTGCTTGTGCACCTGCTTCTGGGGCAGCTTGCTCAGCGTACATTTTTTCAGCAACTTTGTGGCTTGCTTGCATCAGCGCTTCAGTTTTAGCTTCGATAGCGGCTTTGTCGTCGCCTTTCACGACTTCTTCCAGCTCTTTTACCGCAGCTTCGATCGCTACTTTTTCATCCGCAGTCACTTTGTCGCCTGCATCGGCCAACATTTTAGTCACTTGATGAATCATGCCTTCGCCTGCATTGCGCGCTTGCACCAATTCCATCAATTTTTTGTCTTCTTCAGCATTCAGCTCAGCATCTTTTACCATTGCTTCGATTTCTGCTTCAGACAAACCTGATGATGCTTGAATCGTGATTTTGGCTTCTTTACCTGATGCTTTGTCTTTCGCACCCACGTGCAAGATACCGTTGGCATCGATATCAAAAGTCACTTCAATTTGTGGCACACCACGTGCTGCTGGTGGAATGTCGCCCAAGTTAAATTGACCCAATGATTTATTCGCCGATGCTTTTTCACGCTCACCTTGCAAGACGTGAATCGTTACTGCGCTTTGGTTGTCTTCTGCGGTCGAGAACGTTTGCGATGCCTTAGTTGGAATCGTGGTGTTCTTTTTGATCAGCTTAGTCAAGACGCCGCCCAAGGTTTCGATACCCAATGACAATGGGGTCACGTCTAAAAGCAAGATGTCCTTGCGGTCTCCCCCGAGTACCGCGCCTTGCAATGCTGCACCTACCGCAACCGCTTCGTCAGGGTTCACGTCACGGCGTGGCTCTTTACCGAAGAACTCTTTTACCGCTTCCATCACTTTTGGCATACGCGTTTGACCGCCAACCAAAATCACGTCATCGATATCCGATGCTTTCAAACCTGCATCTTTCAATGCAATCTTGCATGGCTCGATTGAACGAGCGATCAAATCATCTACCAGCGATTCAAATTTCGCACGGGTGATTTTCAATACCAAGTGTTTTGGACCTGTTGCGTCCATTGTCACGTATGGCAAGTTGATTTCAGTTTGCGCGCCGCTTGATAATTCGATCTTGGCTTTTTCTGCTGCTTCTTTCAAACGTTGCAATGCCATTACGTCGTTTTTCAGATCAATGCCTTGCTCTTTCTTAAATTCAGCAATGATGTAATCCATCAAACGTTGGTCGAAATCTTCACCGCCCAAGAATGTATCGCCATTCGTTGCCAATACTTCAAATGCAGTTGAGCCATCCACGTCAGCGATGTCGATAATCGAAATATCAAACGTACCACCACCCAAGTCATACACAGCCACTTTACGGTCGCCGCTGCCTACTTTGTCCATACCAAACGCCATTGCCGCAGCAGTTGGCTCATTGATAATGCGTTTTACATCCAAGCCTGCGATGCGGCCTGCGTCTTTAGTGGCTTGACGTTGGCTATCGTTGAAGTAGG
The DNA here is from genome assembly GCF_016881405.1 of Deefgea chitinilytica. Classification (GTDB taxonomy): domain Bacteria; phylum Pseudomonadota; class Gammaproteobacteria; order Burkholderiales; family Chitinibacteraceae; genus Deefgea; species Deefgea chitinilytica. The sequence continues at coordinate 19,325 of NZ_WOFE01000010.1, read as the reverse complement.
CAGGAACCGTAATCACGGCTTCAGTCACTTCTTCACCGAGGTAGTCTTCGGCAGTTTTTTTCATTTTGCGCAAGATTTCAGCAGAAATTTGCGGTGGAGCCATTTTTTTGTCGCGCACAGAAACCCAAGCGTCGCCATTGTCAGCTGCTACGATTGAGAAAGGCATCGAATCGATGTCTTTTTTCACTTCTTTGTCGACGAATTTACGGCCGATCAAACGCTTTACTGCGTACAAAGTGTTTTTTGGGTTGGTTACCGCTTGACGCTTAGCTGGTGCACCCACCAAGATTTCGCCGTCTTCTAGGTAAGCGATAATTGATGGTGTGGTACGCGCGCCTTCGGCGTTTTCAATCACTTTTGGTTGACCGTTTTCGATCACAGAAACACATGAGTTCGTTGTACCTAAGTCGATACCAATAATTTTTGCCATTTTTGTCTTTTCCTTTCATTTAACGTTGCGGCTCGTACCGACTCACGCTCACAAACTTATGTCCTAAATCGACAGCAGGCTGTGCAAATAAAAACACAGACACTGATCGATGGATGGTTTGCAATCGGATTTGGGCAGAGCTGGTTGTTTAATTAACCTTAATAATCAAGTGGGGATTGCCATTAGCATTTCAAGCCCACCCGATTACTAATGTTGCATATTTATTTTCCCGCCGACACAATCACCATGGCCGGACGAATCACGCGACCCGATAATTCATAACCTTTTTGCATCACCTGAATCACCGTATTGGCTTCTTCGTCAGACGGCGCCATAGAGATGGCTTGGTGTTTGTTTGGGTCTAATTTTTCACCAATTGGATTAATTTCCAATAGATCAAATTTCTCAAACACCGTCGTCAAGCTTTTCGCGGTCAGATCAACCCCCGTTTTTAAACCTTCAAAATTGCCCGATTGATCCAGCAAAGCCATATCGATGGCGTCTTTCACTGCAATCACTTCACGAGCAAATTTTTCAACGGCAAATTTGCGGGTTCTTTCGTTTTCTTCAAGAGCACGGCGGCGTGCATTTTCCGCTTCAGCGCGAACATACAAAATATCCTGACGTGCTTTTTCTAAATCGGCCAATGCTGTAGCCAATTGTGTATCAAGCTGGTTGTCACCCTCTGCGACAGTTTCCGCAGCAACAGTTTCAACTGTCTCTAAGGTCTCTGCTACGACTTCGTTATTTTGATTTGGCTGATGGTCTTGGCTCATTCTTTTAACTCCATTATTACGTTCCAGTACCAAATGGGGATAACCCCATTCTTTTCAAGGGGAATAGACCTAGACAGCCACGGCAAATAATTCATGGCGCGCTCTCTCTGTTACTGCGATCACCGCAGGATGTCGCAATTGGCGCTGCACCGAAATCGCATAGAACTGTTCCTTAAGCTCGCTAATTTTACCGTGTATGCCTACTTGATATTCTTGGCTAATGCTTTGGGCCAGTACGGTTGGCACGACAAAGAACCCCGCACCTGCCTTGCCGAATGCTTTGAGCAAGGCGCCATCGTCAAACTCGGCAACAATTCGGGGTCGGATACGAGCACGCTCCAACCAAGCTTCGAGTCGTGGCCGTATAACAGCATCTGCACCGGGAAGTAAAAATGGCGCACCATGTAGCGATTGAGGAAAATCGCCAGCCCATTGAGCACAAAGGGAAGCCGTGCCAAGTACACTCAATGTACTTTCACCTAATAAATGGTTAAAGCCCCGGATATTGGCCTCTGGTGGCAAAGGGCGGTCTGCTAGAACCAAGTCCAACTTATGCGTTGCCAAATCAGCGAGCAGATTAAGCAAGCGACCTTCGCGACAAATCAGTCGCAAGGGATAATCCATTTGTAAAGCGGGTTGCAGCAACTCAAACGCCACGGTCTTGGGCACCATATCACCAATACCTACCCTGAATTCTTGCCTCAGACCTTGCGGACCAAGCGCAATTGCCTCCTGCAGCTCCTCGCCAAGACTAAACATCTCGTCCGCATAACTTTGCACCAAGCGCCCCATTTCAGTCAGAACGAGCTGACGACCATCTCTACGAAAAAGTGGACTTCCTACTTGCTCTTCCAGCGCCTTGAGTTGCCCACTAACCGCCTGAGGCGTCAAAAAAAGGCGCTCGCTAGCGCGAATCACGCCACCTGATTTGCAAATAACCCAAAAGTAATACAAGTGCTTGTAGTTAATTGAATGCACAGCGCAAATATTCCAAAAAAATGAATACAAAACCAAGAATATACGATTTTTATTCATTTTTATTGAGGATTATATTGGCCATATCACATAAACCCTTGGAGCAGGAAAATGAAAATTGAAATCATCAGTAAAAATCCTGAGCTGACCCACAATCTACAGACCCATATTGCGCGGCAAGTCGAATTTGGCTTAAGTCGCCTAAGCAGCCATATCCGCAAAGTATCCGTTCGCCTAAGCAACATAGATGGACCGCATGGAGGCGTGGTCCAACGTTGCCAACTTGTCATCAGTCTGAATCAATTACCTGATGTCATGGTTGAAGATGTAGCCAGTGACTTAATTTTTGCAATTAATCGCACAGCGGATCGTGCTAACAGAACCGTAAGCCGAAAAATTAACCAGATTCATCGTGTGCACTCGACGATGCAAACCAGCTACTGAGTTTCCACTTCATTGAACTAGCACTTTTTTACCGCAGGAGAACCATAATGCGCCGCTATGCCTTAAATAGTCATGAAGCTGTATGTCGTTTACTTGCCCTATCGCTCGTTTCTGATGGCGGTCTAGATCAATCTGAGTTTCAAGCCTTGCATGACAGCAAAGTGCTGACCCAACTGGGAATTAGTGAGAAAACGCTTCATCAGGTGATGCAAGGACTATGCGATGACCTGCTGCTGTACGGTAATGGCTTGGGGCAACTTGAGCTTGATGAGATTTTGATAGATCAATTGCTAGCTGAAATTGACGAGCCTCGACTACAAGTGAGTGTTCTGCGCGCAATGCTAAGCGTGGTCGATGCGGATGGTTGGCTAGCCGATGGCGAAGCCGTGTTGATTGCGAGAGCCATGGCATGTTGGCAATACGATTGGTACGCAGTTCAGCCCGTAGTGAGCAAACCGCGGGCACAACGCAGCGCAACCCGAAGTGGATGAAATAATCACTAATCCTAGTCAATTAAGAAGGGGTAAAGAAAATGGAATTACTAACGCAGATCTGGCTTGGTCAGCCCATCTGGTTGTGGCTATCTTTCTTAAGCATTGTGCTAGCACTGTTAGCGTTCGACTTGGGCGTCTTACACAAAGAAGATCACGAAATTGGCGTCGCTGAGAGCTTAAAACTATCGGCATTTTATATCACTGCCGGCTTGCTTTTTGGTGCTTGGGTTTGGTGGTATTTGGGCTCAGTCTCTGGGATGGAATACTTTACAGGTTTCCTGATCGAAAAAAGCCTGTCGCTAGACAATGTGTTTGTGATCTCCCTGATTTTCACCTACTTTGCAATACCGCGCATTTATCAACACCGGGTGCTCTTTTGGGGAATTCTCGGGGTGATTGTGCTGCGGGCAATCATGATCGGTCTAGGAGCAACACTGGTCGCCCAATACTACTGGACACTATATATATTTGCCGTGTTCTTGATTTTTACTGGGCTAAAAATGCTATTTTCCAGCGATAAAGTGACAGACATGAGCAAAAACCCGCTGCTCAACTTCTTAAGACGGCATCTACGCGTGACGGATCGCTTGCACGAACAGAAGTTTTTCATTCGAGCGCCAGAGAAGGAAGGGAGTGAAAAAACAGCATTATGGGCCACGCCGCTATTTTTAGCGTTGATTATGATCGAAATCGTAGATCTGATCTTTGCGGTAGATAGCGTACCGGCGATTTTTGCGATTACCACAGACCCGTTTATTGTTTACACCTCCAACATTTTCGCTATTTTAGGTTTACGCGCATTGTATTTCGCGCTGGCGGCAGTTATTCACCGCTTTCATTACCTCAAATACGCATTGGCGCTGGTACTGGTGTTTATTGGCTCGAAGATCTTCTTGGGCGATTTCGTCTTCGACGGCAAAGTGCCTCCCGCACTTTCTTTGGCGGTAACTTTTGGTCTACTTGTCGCCGGCGTCTTATTCTCGCTCTGGAAAACACGACAAACGCTAACTTTAAAGTCCGACTCAATTTAAGACGAGCAGCGATAAAGCCCGCTCCATAGCCGCCGCGACAGACCAACCGGAGTTGCCGTCATTCGGCACCTCCGGTTTTTATTATTTCGCGACACGATATTTCTTTCTGTTTGGTCATACAAACAACACACAGTAGTTTGACCCAATCATAAACAAATCAATAACCCCCTCACCAGCAGAGCCAATCCAAGATTAGCAAGCCAGCACTACGGACAAGCCCCAATATGTAGTCAAAAATTTTCGACTACACTATGGTGCATCGCAATAATTTATTGCGGTGCAAAAAAAACCTGCTTCAATTAAAAGCGATAAGTATTGGTGCAAAAGTTTTATCGCAAGGTGTCGACGCCGCAGACAGTACATCCTAGTACGACAAGGCAAGACAACGAATATTAAGAAAACTTTGCCTACCTGCTTAAGCCCTTACAACACGGAGATCAGTATGAGCACGCAAGCACAACGCATCGCAGCAATCGAAAACGACTGGCAGACTAACCCGCGTTGGCAAGGCATTAGTCGCCCTTATACCGCCGCAGATGTCGAACGACTGCGCGGCACTTTGCAGCAGGAATACACGCTCGCCACGCATGGCGCGAATAAACTTTGGCGTCTGATGCATGACACACCATACGTGCATGCCTTGGGTGCGCTAACCGGCAATCAAGCGATGCAACAAATCAAAGCCGGACTCAAAGCCATCTACTTATCCGGTTGGCAAGTCGCTGCCGATGCCAACTTGGCCGGTGAAATGTATCCCGATCAATCGCTGTATCCAGCCAATTCAGTACCGCAAGTGGTGCGCCGCATCAATAACACGCTGGCGCGCGCCGATCAGATCAATCATTCGGAAGGCGACGACAGCATTGATTTCTATGCGCCGATTGTGGCCGATGCCGAAGCTGGTTTTGGCGGCGTGCTCAATGCATTTGAGCTGATGAAAGCGATGATTGAAGCCGGCGCAGCAGGTGTTCACTTTGAAGACCAACTCGCTTCAGTAAAAAAATGCGGCCACATGGGCGGTAAAGTGTTGGTACCTACTCGCGAAGCCATTGAAAAACTCGTTGCGGCGCGGCTTGCCGCCGATGTGATGGGCGTGCCGACGATTATCGTGGCGCGAACTGACGCCGAAGCCGCTGATTTGCTGACCAGCGATGTCGATGACAACGACAAGCCATTCTGCACCGGTGAGCGCACGATGGAAGGCTTTTATAAGACGTATCCAGGCCTAGAGCAAGCAATCTCTCGCGGTCTGGCCTATGCCCCTTATGCTGATCTAGTTTGGTGCGAAACTGGCAAGCCAGACTTGGAATACGCCCGCAAATTTGCCGCAGCGATTCACGCCAAATTCCCGGGCAAATTATTGGCCTACAACTGCTCGCCGTCATTTAACTGGAAGAAAAATTTGGATGATGCAACGATTGCCAAGTTCCAAAAAGAACTCGGCGCACTGGGTTACAAATTCCAGTTCATTACCTTGGCTGGTTTCCATGCGCTCAATTATGGCATGTTCAATCTTGCGCACGGCTATGCCCGCAATGGCATGTCGGCGTTTGTTGAACTACAAGAGGCCGAATTTGCCGCCGCCAATCGTGGCTTTACCGCAGTGAAACATCAACGGGAAGTCGGCACTGGCTATTTTGACCAAGTCACCCAAGTGATTCAGCAAGGTAAATCATCGACCACGGCGCTGACAGGGTCAACCGAGGCCGAGCAATTTCATTGATGTATTTAATGCTAGAAAATATTAAATAAAGGCCAGCAAGCAATACCCACATGGCAGATCCACGGATCTGCCATCTCTGCCTTCTGCTTGGGAGTATCACGATGAATATGCGAATTAAAGGCCAAACCAGCCTTGAGGTGAGCAGCGTACTCACCCCCGCCGCACTCGATTTTTTAGTCAAACTGCATCGCCAATTTGAGCCCCGCCGCCGTGAGCTGATGGCGGCACGCAGCGCGCGCCAAGCGCAGCTCGATGCGGGCATCAAACCAGATTTTCTGCCAGAAACGGCACATATCCGTGCTGGCGACTGGCAAATTAGCCCGCTACCTGCCGATTTACTCGATCGTCGCGTTGAAATCACCGGCCCCGTTGAGCGCAAAATGATGATTAATGCGCTCAATTCGGGTGCGAAATCCTTTATGGCCGATTTTGAAGATTCCAACACGCCGACTTGGGACAATCAAATCCTTGGCCAGATCAATGTGCGCGATGCCTACCGCCGCGAAATCAGCTACACCAGCCCGGATGGCAAGCAATACACGCTCAACGATGAGATCGCGACCTTGATTATTCGCCCACGCGGCTGGCATTTGCTGGAAAAACACCTCGAGGTCGACGGTGAAATCATGTCGGGCTCGCTATTCGATTTTGGCTTGGTGGTGTTTCACAATCTGCAATATCGTCTGAGCCAAGGCACGTCGTGTTATTTTTATCTGCCTAAAATGGAATCGCATTTAGAAGCACGGCTATGGAACGATGTCTTTACTTGGGCCGAGGCCGAGCTAGGCGCGCCGCATGGCTGCATTAAAGGCACGGTACTGATTGAAACCATACTCGCCGCGTTTGAAATGGACGAAATTCTGTACGAACTGCGCGAACATTCATCAGGGCTGAACGCCGGTCGCTGGGATTATATTTTTAGCTGCATCAAAAAATTCCGGATGGACAGCAACTTCTGCCTTGCCGACCGCAGCCAAATCACGATGACCGTGCCGTTTATGCGCGCGTATTCATTGCTGCTACTGAAAACTTGCCATCACCGCGGCGCACCTGCAATCGGTGGTATGTCAGCGTATATTCCAGTCAAAACAGATCTCGCTGCCAACGAGCGCGCAATGAATCAAGTTCGCACCGACAAAGAACGCGATGCGGGTGATGGTTATGATGGCGGTTGGGTCGCGCATCCGGGTCTGGTGCCTGTCGCAATGGCAGCATGGGATGCGGTCTTGGGGGGCAAGCCGAACCAAATTGACAAACAACGGCCTGATGTTGTCAGTGCGGCAGCTGATTTACTCAATTTCCAACCCGAGCAGCCAATTACCGAAGCCGGTTTACGTGGCAATATTTCCGTCGGCGTGCAGTATTTAGCATCTTGGCTGGCCGGAATGGGCTGCGTACCGATTCATAATCTGATGGAGGACGCTGCCACCGCCGAAATTAGCCGCTCGCAAATTTGGCAATGGCTGCGTTCCGACAAAGGCGTTTTGGTCGATGGACGCAAGGTCACCGTTGAGTTGTTTAAGCAATGGTTGCCAGAGGAAGTCGCCAAAATTGAAGCACAAGGGCGATTTAGTGCCACGCTCACCGAGGCCGCAAAATTATTCGATCAGATCACCACCGCTGATGAATTTATCGAATTTTTAACGCTACCCGGCTACGCACGTATTGCTTAGGGTCTGTTGACGTTTGGTTTCTCGCCGCGCTGGCAAACCAAACGTCAACAGACCCTAGTCACTATCCTGAAATAAGCAGCCAGCAAAATGCCTCGGAAAACGAGGCATTTTTGTTGTATTCACTGAGATTCACTAGCCTAACTTACCTACGCCCCATAGAATCTTACTTCGGTCTCAAGAGAACTTAATCCAAATGAAGCTCATTACCGCCCTGCTCAGCCCTTTCGGTCGTAAAGTTCGCGTTGTTTTAGCGGAAAAGAAAATCGATTTTGAATTGATCGAAGCCAAGCCGGGCGAGAACGACGAACTCATTCAAACCTATAACCCACTCGGCAAAGTGCCGGTACTGGTGCTCGATGATGGCCGTGTCATTTATGATTCTAGTGTCATTGCCGAACACCTTGATTACCTCTCCCCTGTTTGCAAGCTATTCCCTGCTGATCAACGCCCAATGATCAGCGCCAAACGCACCGAAGCGCTCGCCGATGGTATTTGCGATGCCGCCGTCGCTATCGTGATGGAAACCCGCCGTCCTGCGGCCTTGCAAAGCACTGATTTTATGCAACGCCAGCGCGGCAAGATTACGCGTGGCTTGGCTGCATTAGAAGGCCAGCTCGAAGAAAAACGCTGGTTTGTTGGCGACGCCTACAGCATTGCCGATGTGAGCGTAATTTGCATGCTCGACTACCTCGACCTACGCCTACCCGACATTGCCTGGGCGCAGCACTACCCTGTGTTGCAGCAATACCACCAGCGCGTTTCAGAGCGCCCCGCGCTGATCGAAACCAAGCCTGCCTAAGAAAAAAGCCCCAAAATTCAAATTTGGGGCTTTTTCATTTCCACTCAGACTAAATCCGCATTTCCGTCACCGGATCAAACAGCACCACTTTTTTGGTGTCCAGCACCAGCTTGATGCTGTGCCCTGTTGGCGGAACAACGCGGGGGTGGACGCGGGCGATAACTTCTACCCCGTTGATTTCGGTGTAGACCATCGTATCTGGCCCCGTTGGCTCGGTGATTTTCACTTTGCATTCCAGCGCCGTTGATGCCGCTTCGGCCACATCGAGCTGTTCTGGCCGAATCCCTAATGTGACCTTATCGCCCAAGCGTTGCCGTAATTCAGGGCGCGGCGCGAGTGCCACAAAGTAAGGATTGCCCATACCTTGCAAAGACACGCCAATCTCGCCGTCGTGTTCAACCAAATGGCAGGGGATAAAATTCATTGATGGCGAGCCAATAAAGCTCGCGACAAATAAATTGGCGGGGTTTTCATAAATATCTTGCGGGCGACCAAATTGCTGAATGATGCCGTCTTTCATCACTGCAATTTTGTCACCGAGCGTCATCGCTTCGATTTGATCGTGCGTCACGTACACAATGGTGGTTTTCAGCCGTTGGTGCAATTGCTTGATTTCAACACGCATTTCGACGCGCAATTTGGCATCTAGATTAGACAGTGGCTCGTCGAACAAAAACAGCTTCGGATTGCGCGCCAATGCGCGCCCCATCGCGACGCGTTGGCGCTGGCCACCAGAAAGCGCAGCAGGTTTACGATCTAATAAATGATCCATTTGCAGCATTTTGGCGACGCGGGCGATGATTTCATTTTGCTCTGCCTTCGGTACGCCACGCGTCTCCAAACCAAAAGCAATGTTTTGCCGCACCGACATCGTGGGGTACAGCGCATAACTTTGGAACACCATCGCGATATCACGATCTTTTGGTGCCACATTCGTCACTGCGCGATCTGCGATGCACACATCACCCGTCGTTGGGCTTTCTAAGCCAGCAATGATATTCATCAACGTCGATTTACCGCAGCCCGAAGGCCCCACCAAAATCAGAAATTCACCGGACTCAATCTCGATATTAATGCCTTTCAAAATCTGCGTATCGCCGAAAGTCTTCGTGATATTTTTAATGGCCAGAGCGCCCATTTTGTTCTCCTATTGTGTGAGGTGCGAGGAGTAAGGTGTAAGGGCTTTAAGCCCCTGACTCCTTTCCTCTCACTCCCAATTAACCTTTGACGGCTCCTGCCGATAAACCACGTACAAAATACTTCCCGCAGAACACATACACTGCGATGGTCGGTAGTGCAGCGATCAAGGCGGCAGCCATGTCGACGTTGTATTCCTTTACCGTCGTTGAGGTATTGGCCATATTGTTCAGCCCCACCGTAATCGGCTGACTATCGCCCGCAGAAAACACCACGCCAAATAGAAAATCATTCCAGATTTGGGTAAATTGCCAGATCAGCGTCACCATGATGATGGGCGTGCTCATCGGCAAAATGATGCGCCAGAAAATCCGCCAAAATCCTGCACCATCCAAACGTGCCGCTTTAATCAACTCATCAGGAATACCGACGTAGTAATTGCGAAAAAACAGTGTTGTCGAGGCCAAACCGCACACTACATGCACAAACACCAAGCCGGTGGTCGTGCTGGCAATCCCTAGCCAGCCCAAGGTTTGCGCCATCGGTAGCAACAACACTTGGAATGGCATAAACACGCCAAACAAAATCATCGCAAACACCACATTCGAGCCGGGAAAGCGCCATTTGGATAAAACATAACCATTGATGGCACCCAGCACCGTAGAAATCAGCACCGCAGGAATCACCATCTTGACTGAGTTCAGAAAGTAGCCCGACAAGCCTTCGCACGACACGCCGGTACACGCGGTGCTCCAAGCCTTCTCCCACGCGGCAAAACTAATACTTTGCGGGAAAGCCAATAAATTACCGGCACGAATTTCTTCCATACTTTTAACGGATGTCGTGAGCATCACGTACAGCGGAATCAAGTAATACAGCGCCGCAAACACCAGCGCGCTATAAATGATTGCGCGCCAAAAACGATCTTGGGTCATACCAATCTCCCCGATACTTTGAAAACTCGCCTTAAAAGCTGCGAGCGCCCGTCAGAACGGGATGGCCGGAGCGCAGAAACCGGAATGTACGTTTTGTACATGAGGATTTCGAGTACCGCCCAAACCGTTATCACGGGATGCGTAGCGCTTTTAAAATTATGCATTGCCGTCTTTCCTCAATTCTGAATACAGATACGGCACGACGATTGAGGCAACAGCCATCAACATCATCATCGCGCTGGCTGCACCAACCCCCATTTGCCCGCGAGTAAACGCCATTGAATACATAAATGTTGCTGGCACATCCGATGAGTAGCCGGGGCCGCCGCCCGTCAAGGCCATAATCAAATCGAAACTCTTAATCGCGATGTGTGACAGCACCATCAAGGTCGAAAACACCACAGGTCGCAAGGCGGGTAAAATAATTTTCCAGTAGATTCGTGGCAGCGTTGCACCATCGATTTGCGCCGCTTTGATAATCGAATCATCGACGCCGCGCAGCCCAGCTAAAAACAGCGCCATCACAAAACCCGATGATTGCCACAATCCCGCCAACACGACGGTGTAAATCGACATATCAGAGTTAACCAACCAATCAAAAGTGAAGTTGGTAAATCCCCAATCGTGCATCAGCTTTTCGATACCCAAGCCCGGATTCAAAATCCATTTCCACGCCGTACCCGTAACGATGAAAGACAACGCCATCGGGTACAGATAAATCGTGCGAATTGCACCTTCAAGGCGAATTTTTTGATCGAGCAAAACGGCCAACACCACGCCAATGCCCATTGCGCCACCAATAAATAGCGCCGCAAATACCACCAAATTACGAACTGCCACCCACCAGCGCTCATTTTCAAACAACGCGGCGTACTGGGCTAAGCCCGCCCATTCATAATTGGGCAGCATGCGCGATTCGGTGAACGATAAATAACCATTCCACGCGATAAATCCATATAAAAAAACCAAGGTCAGCAAAAACGATGGGGCTAAAACGAGGCGCGGCAGCCAGCGCTCCGCAAACCCATATTGGGCGGTACGGACAGGCGTTGTCATCTTGGTTCTCCGCTTGGAAGCAAAAATAAGATATGGGTATATTGCTAAATAAAATATTTAACAATACCTATAGCAATATACCCACCGTTGAATTACATCAAATTACATCGTTTTCGCTGCTTTAGCCAATTTATCCGCCGCTTCTTTGGCGCTCATTTTGTCGTTGTTCCAGAACTGCGTGACCACATCGAAAAATGCACCTTGCGTTGCGGATTTCATCGCCATGCCATGCGCCCACGATGGCACCAATGTGCCTTTGGCCGAGGTGGCTTTAAAATCTGCGGCCGATTTTTTCGCACACTCGTCAAACTTGCTCATATCAACGCCCATGCGGGCAGGGATAGAGCCTTTATTCAAGTTAAACAACTCTTGGAACTGTGGGCTCATCAAGGTCGTTGCCAAAGCTTGCTGGCCTTTCACGACGTCTGGATTTTTCAGTTTAAACATCGCAAAACTGTCGATATTGAAGGTATAAGCGTTTTCCGTTCCTGGTGCAGCAACACAGATAAAATCTTTACCTGGTGCTTTACCGGCCGCCATAAATTCACCTTTGGCCCAGTCACCCATAAATTGCATACCCGCCTTACCATTAATCACCATGCTAGTGGCCAAATTCCATTCGCGGCCGGCGCTGTTTTTATCGGTAAACGGTTTGATTTTTTTGTAAGTTTCCAGCACTTTGACCATTGTTGGGCCACTCAAAGTACCCGGATCAAGCTGGATAAAGGCTTTTTTATAGAAATCAACGCCACCAACACCCAAAGCAACCGATTCAAACACGGTGCTGTCTTGCCAAGGCTGACCACCATAAGCGACTGGCTGGATGCCCGCTTTTTGTAGTGCAGCAGCGGTGACAAAAAACTCATCCCATGTCGTTGGGACTTTGGCATTCGCTTTTTTAAGTAGCTCAGGATTGACCCACATCCAATTCACTCGGTGTACGTTCACTGGCGCAGCCACGTACTGGCCTTTGAATTTCATCACGTTAGAAACCACAGGTGGCAGCAATTTATCCCAGCCACCTTTTTTGGCGACATCATCAATTGAAGCCAATACGCCTTCACTACCCCACTCTTGAATCGATGGGCCTTTAATTTGAGCTGCGGCAGGCGGGTTGCCGGATACGACGCGTGTTTTCAGTGCCGTCATCGCGTTTTCACCACCACCACCGGCGACGGCAAAGTCTTTCCATGTGAAGCCTTGCGCCTCCATCATGCGTTTTAACTCAGCGACCGATTTAGCTTCGCCGCCCGATGTCCAAAAATGTAGCACTTCCACTTCGGCTGCATGGGCTGCCAACGTCAAACCCATACCTGCCACCAACAGACCCAATTTAGTAAGGCGCATTATCGTGTTCTCCAGATTTTTGTTTTACCGAGAGCAGCCTTGCCTTCGGTTGTAGTCAGAATACGCAGACTACACCATGATGCAAATCAGGTAATCACCGGACAGGTATTCAACCTAGGGTGAATGCCTTATCAGGAGTGAGGTGTGAGGTGTGAGGTGTGAGGTGTGAGGTGTTTTTAGTTTGGAACTCAAATGTATGCTCGCATAAGCATTCATTATCAATGCATAAAAATAAATACTTCGTAGTTATTTAATAAATTGGGGAAGGGGCCAACTCCTCGCCCCTTCACTTCTCACTTCAAACAAACCATTCGCTGGCCGGAATTTCTTTAAGCATGGCGGCTAATTCCATCGCCGAATGCACACGCATTTTGGTGAAAATTCGGGCGCGGTGCACTTCAACGGTTTTGGTGCTGATATCAAGTCGATCCGCAATTTGCTTATTCAATTTACCGAGCAATATTTCTTGCAATACTTCGCGCTCACGCGGCGTGAGATCCGCCAATAATTCGACGACTTTTTGCTGATGTTTGGCACTGCCACGGCGTTGCAAATCCTCGCTTAAACAAGCTTGGACACGAGCCAGCAATTGTTCTTGGTCGCACGGTTTTTCCATAAAATCGCTCGCACCATCTTTCAATGCATTGACCGCCATCGGTACGTCACCATGCCCAGTCAAGAAGATCACCGGCGGCAAATAACTACCTTCGCGTAATTCGGCAAATAGCTCCAAGCCGCTCATGCCCTCCATACGCACATCAACGATTAAACAGGCAAAACGACTGACATCGCCTTCGTCCAAAAACGCTTCTGCAGATGAATAAGTCAACACAGGGCAATCGTGGGTTTCTAGCAATAAGCCAAGCGAATCGCGCACGGCCTCATCATCATCAATCACCGCGACAGTTCGTATCGGTGTAGCGGCAGGCGTAACGGCTTTCATGGTGTATCCTCATTGATATTGTCAGTATGAAGTGGCAAGCGAAAACGCATTTGCGTTCCGCCGTCCGGATTCGGTTCGGCCCATAAATGGCCTCGATGCTGCTCGATCACTGAGCGGCAGATATTTAACCCCATGCCCATGCCTTCGGACTTGGTCGTATAAAACGGCTGGAATAGTTGCGCAGGGTCAGCCAAACCACTGCCGTGATCGAGCACCGTGACTTGCAACATCTCATCGTGTACCACAGCGCGCACGATAATTTTTCGGCGAGCGACCGGTGTTTCGCTCATGGCTTCCAAGCCATTTTTAATTAAATTAAGCAACACTTGCTCCAACATCACCGCGTCACCATCAAAGCTCGGTAAGTCCGCGGGAATATCCAGCACAATATTCGCTTTCAGTTTATGTGCAGTTGGCCCTAACAGCTGTAGTGGCACACTAATTAACTCATTGAATTCACACACTTCGCGTGTTGGGGCGCGTTTTACAACGAACTGCCGAATCCCCCGAATAATCTGCCCAGCACGGCGGGCTTGCGCGGTCATCTTCACCAAGGTTTCTTGCACCTTGCCAATCGGTGGATTGGGTTTGTAGAGCATGGTTTCGCATGCGGCGCTATAGCTGGCAATCGCCGCCAAGGGTTGATTGAGCTCATGCGCCAAACTCGAAGCCAGCTCGCCCATATTCACCAGCCGCGCCGTGTGTTGCACCATATCGTTGCGCGTGCGCTCCAACTCTTGCGCTTGCTGCCTAGCGGTAATATCAGTGCAAATTTCCAAAATCGCGCTGCGATTGCCGACCCAATCAACAATCCTTTGCTCAATTTGGTAAAGCCGCCCTGTCACCGCATCCACAGTTTCAAATACACCATCTTCAAACGACATCGGTGATCGCCACTGCAACAGACAATACGCTTCGGCATTTTGCGGGATAGGGAAAGTTTTACTGTGATGCCGATTGCGATACAGCATCACCCCCGTTTCCAGATCGCTCACCGACACCGCGACCTCCAAGCCTGCCAGCACCGTTCGCAATTGCTGGCGTGAGCTCGCCAACGCTTCGCGCTCTTGTTTGAGTTCGGTAATGTCATACATCGACGCCATCCAGCCGCGATGCTGACCATGACTATCAATCAATTTAGACGAATACAGCCGCACATCAAAGCGTTCGCCATCATTACGCATAAAGCGCAGCTCGAAGCCATTGGCTGGGCAATCGCCGAGCAAAATCGATTGATACGCACGCGCGCACTCATCGATACATTCCGGCGGCCAAAATGGCATCGGCGGCTTGGCTCCGACCAATTCTTCTTCTGACCAGCCGACCATATCGGCAAACGCACGATTCACGTAGCTGAGCTTGCCATCGGTATCCATTGCGCGCAGGCCAGTCACCAATGAGTTTTCCATTGCCGAGCGAAACAAAATTTCATCGCGTAAAGCGGATTCCGCTAATTGCCGCTCACGCATTCGCTGCCGCAATAACTTTAAAGCCCACAGCAACAGCAACAACAACGCCGAAATCAAGCCAACCAACCAGAAATTAGCTGGCTTGCTGACCGGATCAACCGCTTTAGCGAGCAAGCGTAAATTCTGCTGAGACACGCCACCAAATGGCACTTCACGGACATCGTCGCCGGTCAGTTGGGCGTGATAGCGATTGGGTGCAATCACTTGATTATTGCTATCGACCAATTGCAATTGATAGCGCTGTACCATCCACCACGGCACACGCTGCAACAGCAACACCGACAAGTCATACACAGCCAGCACTGCACCTTGATATTCAGTTTGATGAAAAAACGGCACCACATGCACAATCTGCGGCGAACTACGCCAAATCACATTAGTCACCATCGGGTAACCCAGCGTCGCCGCGCCATCGATAACTTCAGTCAGTAGCGAATCATCCAGCGCCACCAAGCTTTCAGGGCGACGGGCAAAATTGGGAAAACCATCACCGCGCTCACCCTTGGCATTCACCCATTCAATCGAGATAATTTCGGGATTGGACTTCATCAAACTTTCAGCGCGCGCCCGAAAATCGGCTTGGCCAAAGCTATCAGAAGCCAGGCCATAGGCGAGGTTTTCGAGCACATTTTGATTACTTTGCAGGCGGCCGCGGATCTCTTGCTCTTGCCAGAGCAAGTCTTGCGCCATCGTCGCTTCGCGCTGAAACACATCGCGCCGATAGTCTTGCCATGCGTACAGCACCGTCGCGCTGAGTAAGGACGCAATCGCCAAATACGCCAAAGCCCACGGCCAATTGCGCTGGATTTTTCTCTGCAGACTTTGCGGCCAATTCGACCAAAAACGCCAATTTTTCATAGGGAGAGGATACGATAAAGTCGCTTTAATACCCCATACAGTAATACCCAGACAGCAGAAAAACAAAAACCCCGCTTCAATCAGCAGGGTTTTTGGATGATGTGTGCGAAATTGCGCTTAATTTCGCGGTGGAACCGCCGCCAAGCTGGCTTTTAGCAATTCCCAAAATTGCGCCACCGACGCAATCTCAACGCGCTCATCCGGCGAATGCGCACCACGAATCGTCGGGCCGAACGACACCATCTCGATCTGCGGATACGCCTTGCCAATCAAGCCACACTCTAAACCAGCGTGTATCACTTTGACTAATGGCGCAGCACCATGCAAAGCCTGGTAAGCCTGTTGCAGCACCAGCAAAGCACGCGACTGCAAATTAGGCGCCCAGCCCGGATACGCACCACCACTTTCCACCGAGAACCCCGCCAGACGCGACACTGCACGAATCGTTTGCGTCAATTCCGCTACGCCAAAATCAGTCAGTGAGCGCACCATCAAGACCGATTCAAAGCGTCGCCCATCAAATTGCACCACGCCCAAATTATTCGAGCTTTCCACCACGCCAGCGACTTCATTGCTCCAGCGGCGAATTCCATGCGGCAAAGCCAGCAACAAGTTCACCACTTTGGCGCTCTCATTGGCGGTGAGTACTTGCTCTGCCTGCTGCTCGGTAATTTGCAGCTTAATTTGTGGCTCAACAGCGCTCAGCGCTGACTGCCACTCAGCCAAACATTGCTCGGCCACCATGCTAAATTTCGCGGCATCGCAAGCAGGAATCGCCACACGAGCAAAAGCTTCCCGTGGCAAAGCATTGCGTAATGAGCCGCCACGCAAACTCACTAAACGTAAATCAAACTGGGGTATAGCCCTAAACAAGAAACCAGCCAAAAGCTTGATGGCATTACCCCGCTCAAGATGGATATCCACCCCCGAATGGCCGCCCTTCAAGCCGGTAATCGCAATCTCGCGCACTACCCAGCCCGCTGGCATGTTTTCTGGGTTTAGCGTTTGGCTGACGGTCACATCGACGCCACCAGCACAGCCCACGTACAGCTCACCCCAATCTTCGGTATCTAAATTAAACAACAGCTCGCTTTGCAACCAATCGGGCTGCAAACCTTTGGCGCCCGTCATGCCGGACTCTTCATCGATGGTTAGCAAGACCTCAAGCGAGCCATGCGCCACATCGGTACTTTCCAAAATCGCCAAGGCCGAGGCAACGCCAATCCCATTATCCGCACCCAAAGTCGTGCCATCCGCATGCAGCCAGCCATCGGCGATATAAGTTTTAATTGGATCAACGAGGAAATCGTGCACCGTCGCTTCATTTTTCAAAGCCACCATATCCAAATGGCCTTGCAACACGACGCCGATGCGATTTTCCATTCCCTTGGTCGCCGGCTTGCGAATCAATAGATTTCCGACTGCATCCAGCTCATTGGCCAAACCCAAACCATCGGCCCATGCCTGAATATGCGCGCGCAGCGCCGCCTCATGATGCGAAGGACGTGGATAGCCACACAGCACCGCAAAATGCTGCCACAACAAGCTAGGCGCAATATGTCGACAATTCATAAAACCTCTCAACTCCATTCTTTCAAACCCAATCTACGGGAATTTGCCCATTTTAGCTGCGGCATTTTAAGCATTTGGTGTTTTTACACAGTGGGTGTATTCCCGAATATCAGCCGAATGTTGCATTGCAGCATAACACCCAACAAGGTATAGACGCATAACGATTCAACCACAAGTGATAAGTCGCCATACCCATGCAAATCGAGCCAATTTCCCGTACATCGGCTCATCGCGCCATTCACCAAAACACAACACTTCACTGAGTTGGGCATGGATTTAATTAATCTGAATTTGGTTTAACGCAAACTCAGGCTACCTCTTTTGACTTAGTCTTAAGCTCACCGTATAAGGAAATGCCGCCATGACGCAAAATCATCCCAAACTGATTACTGACCCCTACTATGACGGCGTTCCCGAATACATGACCGAAGTCTATGACTGGGCTTATGTCGACCCGAAATGGGTCAAAGCGCTCGATCGCAACATCGTTGTCCGCGTGCTGTTATTTTTGAACGATCAACGTTTGATGCGCATGTACCTCGATGAAATCCAACCCGGCATGCGCGTATGGCAATTGGCGCACGTGTATGGCGACTTAGTCGCCCGCGCCGCACAACGCGTCGGCCCCGCTGGCGTGTTTCACCTGACCGACATCACGCCGATCCAAATCGAACACGGCAGCAGAAAGCTCGCCGGAATGGATTGGGCTAAAGTAATTCGCAGCGACGCTGCAACCTTTGAAGGCGTTGGCGACAACTACAACCTGATTTGCAGTTTCTTCTTGCTACATGAAGTGCCCGACGACAAAAAACGCGAAATCGTCGATCACATGCTGGCGAAATTACCCAAGGGCGGCAAAGCGATTTTTGTCGATTACCACAATCCCAAGAAATGGCAGCCGATTCGTTACATCCTCAAGCTGGTTAACCATTGCCTAGAACCATTTGCCAATGCGCTCTGGGAAAACGAAATCCAGCATTACGCCAGTGATACAGCCAAGTTTACTTGGAAGAAAAAAACGATTTTTGGCGGGGTGTATCAATGCGTCATCGTGGAGCACGCGAAGTAAATCGGGTATAGCTGTACTGTTGGCGGCACGCATCCTAGATGGCAATTGTCTGGCGATGCTCAGATTGCGCGTTGATGATTTTAAGTGCCTGCGGCACAGTGTTTTACAGTCGCAATCCGCGACGGGGACTTACTTCTCTTGCTTCGCCAAGAGAAGTAAGCAAGAGAAGGCGACCCTAGTATCTGCGCGGGCTACGCCCGTTCCCTCGCTGCGGACAATCGAGTCGGCGGCTGCGGAACTCGGCCTTCGGCCTCAAACAGTCCTCGCCGAAACCCCGCCCCGCTTTTCCTCGCTCGGCTTGACACAAGGGATCTTGTGCAGCTCAATGTTTTTTGGAATTAAACAGATGTATTGCCTTCTAGGCATTGAAATTCAATCTCTACAATTAAATACACCTAAAATATTTTAGACTCGTCAGTCCGACGAAGGCCGGAATCCAGCTGCAAATGCAGCCGAAACGCCGCTCTGGATACCAACCTTGCCTATAGGTACGCAGAGCGTCGCCGGTGTGGCGATCACAAGTAAAAAAATCAGCAACGCTTACCTAGCGCCAGCCCGACACCAAGCACGGCAATCGTGGATTCATGGTTTTTC
>NZ_WOFE01000001.1 GCF_016881405.1 Deefgea chitinilytica | reverse complement strand
GTGGAAATGGGAACGTGGGTATTGCTTGCTAAGTATTGATTGAAAAAGGCTTTGTGGAAATACTTTGTAGGATTCGAATAGAGCTAGCGGCGCAATTCCGCTTTAAGGCGTAGCAAATCTTGCCATGTTTTAGCTTTGTCGTGCAGATTGCGCTGTAAATAGCTGGGGTGATAGCTCACGACGGTTGGAATGGATTGGTGCGTTTGTACTGCGCTACGCAATTCACGAATCGGTGCCGTGGTGTTGAGTGTGGCTTCCGCTGCGAATTGACCAGCAGCCAAAATTGCTTTCGGTTGGATTAATGCAATTTGGCGTTGCAGGAACGGTCTGCAAGCGTTCAGTTCTTGTGTTGTTGGGTTACGTGACCCGCTACATTTGACTGCGTTGCTGATAAAAATTGCGGTTTGTGCACCAAGACTGATTAGCATTTGATTCAACATGCGCTGTGCGGGGCCGACAATGGCGAGATTGGCTTGTTCTTCAGCCTTGCTGGGAGCGTCACTGACGATGACCAGTTGCGCATCCTGCTGCCCCGTGCCGAATAGCGCCTGTTCACGTTGCTGGTGTCGTGGGCAAGCGGTGCAGCTGGCGATTTCTACGCGGAGTTCTTCCCAGTTCATTTGCAAAATTCGCTGACTGCGAACGTCACTGAGTTTGATTTCTTCTGAGGTGAGTGTTTTTTCTACGCCCGCGCTGGTTTTGTTCAGTAGTTGATGAGCTGCTGCGGCTTTGCTCGAGGTGGATTTTTGCTCAGAACGATGAATCTGTTCTTCGATCCGGTGATGTGCCGCATTGGCAATAGCGCTGAGTGGTGAGGCATGGCTTTCGACTGGCTGCGTGATGCTATGCTCGATCGACGCTGCGCTGTTAGTTTCTTCTAATTCAATGGCGGCTAATACTTCATGTCGCACCCACTGCGGATTTAAACCTAGCTCTTGAAGAATTAATGCGCGACGATTCATGCTACATCCATTGTGGCGTGGGTATAGAGTAGAGCATCTTCTCTGCTAGTGGTTGTCGGGTAATACCCCTTACGTCGACCGCTTTGGGTGAACAGGTGGCGGCGATAAAATTCGCAGGCTGCGGTGTTTGATTCACGTACTTCTAAAAATAATTGCTGCACGCCTTGGACGCGGAGTTCCTGCAGCACGGCTTGTAATAATTGGCTGCCTAGTCTTTTGCGCTGTAATGAAGGGCTGATGGCAATCAGTAAGAGCTCGGCTTCGTCTAAAGTAATCATGCAAACGGCAAACCCTACCAAAGATCCGCCTTGCCACCATCCATAGCAGGTGTGATTTTCTAATGAGTCCACCCATTGTTTACCAGTCCATGGGTGGGGATTGGTTGCTTCATCCAGTTCAATTAGATCGCTGAGGTGATGGGTGGTGAGCGGTTTGAGCATTACTTTTGCATCCGTTCGTGTGTTTTGAGGGCGACCTTGTCGCGCAAATAAACTAATTCAGCGGCGTGAGCAGGCTGACCTAGCCCAGCAGCAAATTGTGGCAACGCCAAACTTAATAATTGTGCCGCATGCGGATAAAGTGTTGAATCTATTTCGCTAATTTGTGGCCCAATTCGCGCTTCTAATGCGGTTGCGTAGCTGCTAAAACCGTTACCTGCAGCAAACCAGCCTGTTCCTAGCGGTGGTGGTACATCTTCTGGATTGCACACTTGTGCTGGGATAGTGGTTTGCCATTCGCCAGCGATTTTTTCAAAACAGGCGTAATACACTTGATTCATTCGTGCATCAATACAGCTGACTACCCGTATAGCTTTGGATGCCTCTGCAATCGCTGCCAGCGTAGAGATACCCAGTAGTGGAATATTTTTAGCAAATGCTAATCCTTGCGCGATGCCACAGCCGATTCGCAAACCTGTAAATGAGCCGGGGCCGCTTGGGTAAGCGATGCCTTGAATGTCGTTCATGGTTAAACCGTGCTCATCTAAAAACGTCTGTAAATAAGGCAATGTCACCTCGCTCTGTTTTTGTCCGACTAGCCAGTCGCGGGCGACGATGCCGCTTGGTGTATCGATGGCAAAAGACAGATATTCAGATGAGGTTTCAATGGCTAAAAAAGGCATGGTAATCAACTCGACTTGGCATGAATCCGATTGGCAGCAGATGCGTCGATTTCAAAATTAATTTGAAACAACATGAGGTGTGATTCTAACACGCCACCAAGGCGACGTTTGCAGCCGTTTTGGTCTGAATGCCTTATCATGAGCAGATGAAACTTATTCTCTCGATTTTATGCTACTTGCTGATGTCGCCAGCGATGGCGGCACACGCGATTGCCCTAGGCGCAGCGCCTAAATATCCCGCGAACTTCACCTCTTTTGCTTATGCAAATCCACAGGCGAAAAAAGGCGGCGAGATTGTGCTGCCCAATCCTGACCGGCGTACCAGCTTTGATTCATTTAATCCTTTTATCATTAAAGGCACATCCGCTGTAGGTTTGGGCTCGCTGATGTTTGAATCGCTCGGAACGATGAGCATGGATGAAACCGCGACGATGTATGGTTTACTGGCCAAAGACATTGCCATCGCAGCGGATGGGCTCTCTGTTACTTTTAGTTTAAATCCCGCTGCCAGATTTAATAATGGTGACCCCGTCACAGCGAGCGATGTAAAACATAGTTTTACACTACTCAATAGCAAATTAGCTTCACCGCAATATGCCTCGCAATTGATTGATGTACTCGGCGTAGATGTCATTGATCCGCAAACAGTCCGATTTCGTTTTCGCACCCCCAATCGTGAATTGCCGCAAATCGTAGGCACATTGCCGATTTTCTCTAAAAAATGGGGGGGCGGTTTGGCGCTGGATAAAATTGCCCTGCAAAAGCCAATTACCTCCGGCCCTTACCAAATTAGTGATTACAAGCTGGGTAAACACATCACCTATCAGCGCCGCGATGATTATTGGGCCAAAAATCATCCCACCCGGATTGGACTGTATAACTTTGATCGCATTACCTATCGGTATTACCAAGACGATACTGCCAAGCTAGAAGCGTTCAAAGCTGGCGATTTTGATTTTATTACCGAATACAGCGCGCGTAACTGGGCACGCCAATACCAAGGCCCCAAATTTCGGAGCGGGGAAATCATTAAGCGTGAATTACGGCATCACAATAGCAGCGGCATGCAAGGCTTTGTGATGAATCTGCGGCGACCTTTGTTTGCTGATATTCGCGTTCGGCAGGCTTTGGGCTTGGCGCTTGATTTTGAATGGATGAATCGGCAGCTGTTTTATGGTCAATATCAGCGCCTGAATAGCTTTTATGCCAATAGTGAATTAGCGGCACAAGGCGCGCCATCAGACGCCGAATTGGCTTTGCTTAATCCTTTGAAAAAACAATTACCTACCGCTGTTTTTGGTGAGCTAGCTAAGCAGCCGAGCACCAATCCACCTCATTCTTTACGTGATAACTTGCGGCAAGCTCGTGAGTTACTCAAGCAAGCGGGTTGGGAATATCGCGATGGTGCATTACGAAATCAAAAAGGTGAGCCCTTTGAATTTGAGATGCTCGATGACGGTGGCGCAATGGGGCGTATTTTCCCGTCAAAAACGCGGAATTTGGCCAAGTTGGGCATCACCATGCATGTGAGGAATATTGACTTTGCCTTGTATCAACGGCGCTTGGAAGCCTTTGACTTTGATGTGATTGTGTTGCGTTTCCCCGATGTGCAAAGCCCGGGTCAAGAACTGCTGGATTATTACGGCAGCAAGGCGGCGGACGTGAAGGGCAGTAGTAATGTGATTGGCCTGAAAGCCCCGGCGATTGATGCCTTGATTGAGCATGTGCTCAAGGCCAAAAATCGCCAAGAGCAAATCACCGCCGTTCACGCGTTGGATCGCGCCTTACTCGCTGGCCACTACATTATTCCGCATTGGTATAGCGCCAATCACCGAATTGCATGGCGGGATCGATTTGGCATGCCAACAACGTTACCACTGTATTATCAGGCGGGCGATTGGATGTTGGCGACGTGGTGGGTGAGATAGTTTTTGGGCAATTGCCTAGAGGTGTCTCTATGTCATTAGGATGTGGTGCTTATTCAAAAGCTGACTATAAACCACCGAAGTGGATTTGGATCTTGTTGGTTTTGTTTCTTATCGCAGTATTTGTTTTACTAATGGTTAAATAAAAAATTAGCCTCAATACGATGTTAATCCGAGGAGTATTTGAAACTCATGATTGAGGTAACGTTTTCATATCTTGAATCCATATTCGTGCTCACTAAGGCTGGTGATATTCAAGGCATTGCTTTTTGGGCGGTGGCTTATAGCTGGTTAATTGCTTGGGGGACGTTGCATATTTACTGGCGAGTGCGCCATTGGCCGTCAGTAATTGGGAGAATTGAGCAGCTTGAGGTAAGGGCATTTGGCGCGGCGGAGTGGGTGCAGAGTGAACAGGACTATATTGCTGATTCTTGTTATCTATATGAGGTGAAAGGTGTTGAGTATTCTGGTTCACGAATTGCGCCGTGGCAGCTCAGTGCATCGCATAATTTGCGTGGAATTGTGCAAGGGCAGGTGAGCGCAGTGCCAGTGCAACCAGATGGAAAAGTGCGAGTTTACTACTCGCCAAAGCGACCGAATAAAAGCTATTTAGTGCGCCCCGGCTGGCTTAGCTTACTGATCGCGCATCTAATTTATATTGTACCCACGTATTGGTATCTGCAGCGGTTTGTCTTTTGAAATCATGATTGTCTTAAACGGCTAGCCTGTAATGGGATTCATCTTCGTGTTAAACACGAATAATTTGAATCAAATTTAAAATGATCAATGATTCAGTATTTAAGGCCAGTTTTATATGTCGAAAATCAGTCGAAATGACCCCTGTCCTTGTGGTAGCGGCAAAAAATATAAGCAATGTTGTTTAGCCATACAGCAAAATCAATCGGCGACGCATCAGTTGGAGCAAGACCGTCAGCAAACAAGTCTGCCGAGTTTGATTGCAGAGGGGATTCGCTGTTATCAAACTGGTGATGTCGCACAGTCAAAGCAAATTTTTCAGCAGGTATTACAAATTAACCCTGAAGATCCCGATGCTTTGCATTTATTGGGAGTTATGGCTCGTGATGAGGGGCATTATCAGCAAGGTATCGATTTAATTACACGGGCAATCAAGGTCTTACCCAGAGAAGCTAATTTTTATAACAATATTGGTATTTGCTTTCGTAAAGCGGGTAATTTACTGAAGGCGTGCGAGAGTTATGAAAAAGCAATTGCACTCAAACCCGATCATGTGCAAGCGCTAAATAATTTGGGGAATGTGTATTCTGAGCGAGGCTTGCTTGCAAAAGCCAAGCAGAGTCTTAAGCGGGCGATTGCGCTGAGTCCGACGTTTGCCGAGGCGCATTTTAATTTAGGCTCAGTATGGCAAACCGAGAAGGCACTGGATGAGGCGCTGCAGTGTTATCAAAAGGCTTTGGCGATTCGCGCAGACTATGTAGAAGCACTGAGCAATTGCGGAATGGTGTTGCATCAATTGGATCGCGAAGACGACGCATTGGGCTGCTTTGAATTGGCTATCCAGCATCAAGCCGATTTTGCGCCGGCCTATGCGAATTTGGGTGCATTAGCTATTAAGAAACAGTTGAGTGCGGAAGCCTTGCCGTTTTTATTGCACGCGAATGGTCTCGAACCCGATAACGCCAATACGCTGAATAATCTGGCGCAGGCTGAAAAAAATCTGGGCATGCTTGCTGAAGCGATACGGCATTCTCAGCAAGCGTTCAGTGTGTCGCCTAAATCTATTTCTGGATTAGAGTCAGCGATTCGTTTGGCTATTCTCGGTTTTTTACAGTACGACTTCGCCGCGGCGCGCCAGTGGTTAACGCAATCGTCGGCGATTACGCAGTCAGGTGAGCGTTCGTCGCGTGCTTACTGGACGGTGCTGGGCTTATTGCTGTCGTGGCAGGAGCGCCACCCTGAGTTGTTCGCACTGCAAGATCAAAACACAGTTGAACCGCCGCTGTATGTGATCGGCGAAAGTCATGCTCTGTCATTGCACGGCTTGCGACTGGCATACCGCGGTCAAATTCATCGTGGTCAGGCTTTGTGGATTGAAGGTTGCAAACAATGGCATCTGGGGCAGCAGGAGACCAATCATTTTCAGCAACAGTTTGAGGCATTGATCAGCACGATTGCGCCGCATCAGGCGGTGCTGGTGTGTGTCGGGGAAATCGATTGTCGATTTGATGAAGGCATTTTTAAAGTCTGGCAAGCTGATCCTAGCCGTCCGTTGTCGGATTTGATCGCTGACACGATTGCCGCGTTTGTGGCTTATGTGGCGCGTCTGCAAGCTCAGTATCAGCTTGAAGTGACGTTGTGCGGTGTGCCTGCTGTGAATCATCCACAGCTTGATGAACTTGAACCCGATACAGTGGCGAGTTTCTTGAGCATGCTAGATCAATTTAATCGGCAATTATGCGCGGCAGCGCAGAATGTTGGCTTGGGATTTCTAGATGTGTTCGCGCTAACGAATAGCACCAATATTGGTAAAGCGGATGGTGGCTGGCATCTGGATCGGATTCATTTGCGTCCAGATGCCTACGTGGCGGCATTTGCGCGGCATCATGTGATTGGAGCTGTGATTTAAATGCTGCAATATATTTTAAAACGCTTGTTATTAATGATCCCCACCTTGCTCGGTGTGTTGCTTGTGAGTTTTGTGGTGATTCAGTTTGTACCGGGTGGGCCGGTCGAGCAGATGGTGTATCAGCTCAAAGGCCTTGGGGCAGGCGAATCTGCTGGCAATACCTCAGCTGGAGCTTATCAGGCCGCGCGCGGTTTGAGTGAGGAACAACTCAGCCAAATTAAAGCGCAATATGGCTTCGATCAGCCAGCGCCAGTGCGTTTTTGGCAAATGCTGAAAAACTATGCGACGTTTAATCTCGGTGAGAGTTGGTTTCGTCATGCGAGTGTGACGCAATTGATTTGGGAAAAATTGCCGGTGTCGATGAGCTTGGGGATTAGCAGTTTATTGCTGACTTATTTAATTGCCGTACCGCTCGGGGTTGCCAAAGCGGTGCGGCATGGCACGCGCTTTGATGCCGCGACGACGCTGGTTTTGCTGGTCGCCTATTCAATTCCGTCCTTTGTGCTGGGCGTGGTGCTGTTGGTGCTGTTTGGCGGTGGCTCATTTTGGCAATGGTTTCCACTGCGTGGACTGACTTCTGATGATTGGGAGTCGCTCTCGTTGATGGGTAAGGTGATGGATTATCTGTGGCATTTGGTGTTGCCAGTCACCGCGATGGTCGCTGGCGGTTTTGCGGCGCTCACCATGCTGACCAAAAATAGTTTTCTGGAAGAAATCAACAAGCAATATGTGACGACAGCCAGAGCGAAAGGGCTGAGTGAACGGCGGATTTTTTGGAAACATATCTTCCGCAATGCGGCCTTGCCGCTGGTGGTGGGTTTACCCGAGGCGATTATTGCGGCATTTTTTACGGGTAGTTTATTGATTGAAACGCTGTTTTCGCTGGATGGTTTAGGTTTGCTCTCGTACGAGTCGGTGATGCGGCGTGATTATCCGGTCGTGCTTGGCACGCTGTATTTCTTTACGCTATTGGGTTTAGTGGGGCGTTTAATTTCTGATCTTGGTTATGTCTTACTTGATCCACGGGTGCAGTTTGGTGCGGTGGGTGAGGGTGCGCAATGAGTACTATCGCGCAAGGATATTGGCCGCGTGCATGGGCGCGCTTTAAGGCCCAGCGCCGTGCTTGGATTAGTCTGTGGCTGTTTTTGTTTTGCTTTGTTTTAAGTCTCGGTGCCGAGCTAATTTCCAACGATAAACCTTATGTTGTGAGCTACCACGGCAAGCTATATTTCCCCTTACTCAAAGATTATCCCGAAACCATTTTTGGTGGCGATTTTCCGACGCCAACCGATTTTCTCGATCCATTTATTGAGCAGCAGTTCAAACAGGATGGCAATTGGGCGATTTTTCCGCCGAATCGCTATGGTGCGAAAACCTTAAATTATTTTGCTGCGCAACCGAACCCTGCTGCACCGTCGCGTGACAATTGGCTGGGTACAGATGATAAAGGCCGTGATTTGCTGGCACGCTTAATTTATGGCTTTCGGACTTCGGCGCTGTTTGCCTTGGCGCTGACCTTGACCGGTTCGCTATTGGGCGTATTCATCGGCGGCCTACAAGGCTATTTTGGCGGCCGTGTTGACTTATTTGGCCAGCGGATTTCGGAAATCTGGGCGTCTTTACCTGAGCTTTATTTACTGATTATTTTTACCGCGATTTTTGAGCCTAGCTTGGCTTTGTTATTGATCTTGATGACGCTGTTTGGCTGGATGGGTTTGGCTGATTACACTCGTGCTGAATTCTTACGTAATCGCAGCCAAGAATATGTGTTAGCGGCGCGCAGTATGGGTTTGAGCGATTGGCAGATTATTCGTCGCCATGTGCTGCCCAATAGCTTAACGCCGGTCTTGGCCTTTTTGCCATTCCGGATGGGCGCGGCGATTTTGGCGCTAACCAGTTTGGATTTTCTCGGGCTTGGTGTGGGGCAGCAAACGGCGTCGCTCGGTGAATTGCTGGCGCAAGGCAAAGCCAATCTGGATGCGTGGTGGATTTCTTTATCAACGTTTGTCGTTTTGCTGGGGTTGATGTTGATGCTGGTATTGATTGGCGAAGGCTTGCGCGCGGCGCTGGATCCTCGATCCAAGTAATGGGTATTGCTCTGTAGCTATTTTTTATTAATGCTTTTATTGAAATACCTATTGATTAAATGCTGAATGCCGCTGTATTGTATTGAAAGATTACCAATCTCGCCTGAGCGAGAGCTATAACGGTATAAACCGTTTGGCGAGATGGTGTCATGGCTGATATTTGGTTCATTTTGTTTGCAAGTTCTTGGCACGATAGCGGTGGCCTGATTGGCTTATCGCTATTGCTGACGCTGATTTTATATCTACGCCATCCTTCGTTGCGGCGCACAGTTTTGGTTTGGTTGTTTTGGCTGGGATTCGCCGCGATTGTTGCGATATTGCCATTTGCTCCAGGCTCGGCGCTAGCCAATATCCGCAATGCCGCGCTCCCTTTTGTGGCTGGCCTTGTCGTGATTCGGCTGCTGGGTTTGGTGTTTTTTCGGCTGTTTTTACCCCCATTTCATTTGCGTCCACCGCGGATTCTGCAAGATATTCTGGTGACCGTTGTCTTTGTGATTTGGGGTATGTATCAACTGCGGCAAGCGGGGCTCGATTTGTCGCAAATTGTCGTGACATCGACAGTGCTGACTGCAATGGTGGCATTTGCCATGCAAGACACCATTGGTAATGTGCTGGCGGGGCTGACTTTGCAATGGGATGCCAGTATCGAGACGGGCGACTGGATTAAAGTCGATGATGTGGTCGGCAAAGTGGTTGATGTGACGTGGCGCGCTACTTATCTCGAAACCCGGAATGGCGAAACGGTGGTCTTGCCCAATAGTTTGCTAACGCGCAATCGATTTGCGATTTTAGGCAAGCGCCAAGGCAAACCGCTAATGTGGCGGCGCTGGGTGTATTTTGATGTTTCGTTAGAAACGCTGCCGACGCAAATTATCAGTATGGTTGAAGTGGCTTTGCTGCAGGGTATGCTCAGCAACGTCTCGGTTAATCCTGCTCCGCAGTGCATACTAATGGAGGCAGATAAAGGAGTTGGGCGTTTTGCCGTTCGTTATTGGTTAACCGATTTAATGCACGATGACGCGACTGATTCCTTAGTGCGTACTGCCATTGATGCCGCTTTGCGCCGCAATGGGCGGCGTTTTTCTCCGCCACAATACAATCTATTGCTTTCATTAGATAATAAAAAATACTCGGAAGTTCGGCATAAACGCCATACCGAAGAACGATTGGCGGTGTTGCGTGGTTTGGAATTACTTGCGCCATTAAATGAAGATGAGTTGCTGGCTTTGTCGGATCGGCTCAAATTTACGCCGTTTGTGCGCGGCGATACCGTATTGGCGCAAGGGGCGGATGTCGATTGGCTGTATATTTTAATTAAGGGCGAGATGGAGCAAACGCTGAAAACACCGGATGGTGAGACGCATTCATTGGGTGTGTTGAGTGCAGGTAGTTTTTTTGGTGAAATTGCCTTAATGACGGGCGAGCGATTTCCGATTCAGATTACGGCGCTGGGTAATGCAGAGTGTTACCGTTTGGATCGAGCGACTTTCCAAGCCTTACTGTTGATGCGACATGAACTCGCCGAAGCCTTTTCATTGGTCTTGGCACGGCGGCAGGCTCAATATCAGCAACTCTTCTCAGCGCACGCCAATAATGGAATAGCCAGCCCGCAGCCACGCGAAATGTTGGCACGGCTGCGGGATTTGTTTGGCTTACCGTCATAATGCTTAAAATAAATCGAACACCAATACTTCGGCCTGTTTGCCATGCTGGATCGTCAGTTGGCTTTCATGCGTTAACATTACGGCGTCACCTGCTTGCAGTGCAAGGCCGTTGATTTCGGCTTCGCCCCGCGCCAGATGTACATATAGCTTACGACCCGTTTGAATTGGCATAACTGCGCTTTCTGCACCGTCAAACAGTCCGGCATAGAGTTTCACGTCTTGGTTAATGGTCACTGATGCTTGTGCGCCATCTGGGCTGGCAACCAGGCGCAACTGACCACGTTTTTCGGCATCGCTAAATTCTTTCTCTTCGTACGAAGGCGCATCACCTTTACGGGCAGGCAAAATCCAAATCTGCAGCAAATGAGTTTGCTCGGTGCTGCTTGGGTTAAACTCGCTGTGGCGTACGCCCGTACCGGCGCTCATTCTTTGCACATTGCCAGGGCGAATCACCGAGCCGTTACCCATGCTGTCTTTGTGCTCAATCGCGCCGGCCAAAACGTAGGTAATGATTTCCATATCTTGGTGTGGATGCATGCCAAAGCCCATCCCCGCGGCGATGCGGTCGTCATTAATGACGCGCAGCGCGCCAAAGTGCATATGCGCTGGATCGTAATATTCTGCAAATGAAAAACTAAAATTCGAATCGAGCCAACCATGATTGGCGTGGCCGCGTTCATTGGATTTTCTGATCGTGATCATAATGGCTTCCTTCAATGTTTTTGAATGATGTGATCGCAAATCAACTGAGGTCTTTTTAACATAGCTGACTTACTGAAACTACTTAATGCTTAATGGTTTGCCGTCTTAATATAATCTGTCAGGCCGTGTTTTCAAAAGTAGTTGTGCCATAATAAACCGTTCTTTGCTGCGTTGATAGCGAAGAAAAACCAATGTCTTGTTCAAAAAATTGGAATGATCATGTTGCGACTCTCCTTGGAAGCCTTAGAGATTCTGGATGCAATTGCACGGCGCGGTAGTTTTGCCGCCGCGGCGGCTGAAGTGCACCGCGTGCCATCCGCAGTAACGTATATGGTGCGCAAGTTAGAAGATGATCTTGGCGTTGAAATTTTTGATCGCAGCGGGCATCGCGCGCAATTGACTTCGGCTGGGGTGGCGTTGCTCAACGAAGGACGGCATTTATTGCTGGCTGCCAATGAGTTGGAATGCCGAATTAAACGGGTTGCGACTGGCTGGGAAACTGAGCTGGTGATTGCGGTGGATACGGTGTTGCCGATGGAATTGCTCTTTCCGATGATCGCTGAGTTTGATGCGCTGCAATCGGGAACGCGTTTGCGCTTTATTCAGGAGTCGCTCGGTGGCTCTTGGGAAGCATTGCAAGAGCGGCGTGCTGATTTGATTATTGGTGCGATTAGTCATTTGGGGGGCAATGCATCGACGCAATCGAGCCAGATATTGGGTGAATTACACAGTGTATTTGCCGTAGCGCCAACTCATCCTTTAGCCCAAGCCCCTGAGCCATTAGCCGCACCATTAATTCAGCAACATCGCGCGATTGTGGTGCCCGATTCTTCACGCAATTTATTACCGTATACGATTGGTTTATTGTCGGGGCAAGAAACGCTGCGGGTACCGGATATGCAGCACAAAGTCGCAGCGCAGATTGCGGGTTTAGGCTGTGGTTATTTGCCATTGGCACTGGCTGCAGAGGCGTTGGCTGATGGTCGCTTGCTTGCCAAGGCCGTTGCTGAAGTGAATGCGCCAATTCGGATGTGTTTTGCGTGGCGAAATAACGGCGTTGGTCATGCATTGAAATGGTGGCTAGATTTCTTGGCGCAAGAACAGAGCATCAAACAATGGCTGGCGGTTGGGACGGCTGGCGCTGATAACTCATAATTCAATTCGATTGCGGCCGAGGTGTTTGGCGCGATAGAGCGCTTGGTCGGCGCGCTCGATTAGACTGATTAAATTGTCGCCCGCCTGCGCTTGCGCCACGCCGATGCTAATGGTGATGTTGCGGCCTTGGATGCTGTTTGGCCATTCGTGTTCGGCCACTTGGCTGCGAATCCGTTCCGCGACTTTGGCCGCAGAAAATAAGTTTAAGCCTTTCAGTACTAATAAAAATTCTTCGCCGCCATAACGAACTGGCGTGTCATTATCGCGGCAGGCTTGTTGCAAAATTTGCCCAAGATCGCGCAACACTTCATCGCCTGCTAAGTGCGAAAAATCGTCGTTAATTTGTTTAAAGTGATCCAAGTCGAGTAATAAAATCGAGAGTTGTTCTTCTGCATGCAATTTGGCGATTTGTGGTGCTAAATGCGTGTCTAGCCAACGGCGGTTGGCCAGTTTGGTCAGCGCATCTTGTTCTACTTCGGTGAGTAGCTGATTTAATTTTTGGATTTGCTGCGCTTGCTGCTCTAAGAGCTGCCGATTTTCTTGGCGGCTGATTTCTAAGCTAAAGCGGGTTTCGAGTGCGGCTAAGCGCTGCAAAATGCGCGGTTCAATTTCTAAAATCGGTGCACTTTTCGCGAGCTGGTGTTCAAAACTATGGGCAGACTGTAGAGCAAAATAAGCTTGTTGTGCTTGCCCCATTGCTTCATAAAGCGCAGATAAGGCAAGCCAGCAATCACGTAACAGTTGCATGAACTCGTTATCACTGGCAATAGCCAGCGCTTCGAGTAGGGCTTGCTCGGCTTCTGCGTGGCGATGTTGTTGGGTCAAAATGAGACCGAGATGATAGGCGCATTTTATTTGCCCCCAGTAGTGATGGTGTTGGATGGCACAGGCTAAACCTTGTTGCAGGTGCGTGATCGCTTCGGAAAAACGCCCAAGTTGAAACAGCGCGAGTGCGCGCCATAAATGGGATTCGGCTTGCCCTTCAAAAAATTGATGCTGTTTGATGACGTGGTCGGCTTCGTCAAGGACTCTTAGGGTATCTTCTGGAAGGTGAAGCCACATATAGTCTGCAGCTAGATACAGTCTGAGTGTGTAATATATGTGCGGATTGTCGAGGTTGCGACTGTAGTGAAATGCTTGTTGGTGTAATTTAAATGCGCGTTCGTGTTGTTCGGCGGCGTTGAAAATGCCGCCAATTGAAATAAATGCCAAAATCGCGCTGCTAATGTCGCCCAGTTCTAGCCCTAACTCGATGGAATTCATCCAGAGTTGAATCGATTTTCGATAGTCGCCCATCGTGTAAATTTGGTCGGCCAGTTGATTTAAAATCTGCAAGCGTTCACTGGCAAATTCAGCGCTTTGCGATAAGCTGAGTGCTTCGTTGAGCGTGGTAACTAAAGCGTGCCCTTGGCCTAATGTCATTTCTGCCTGCGCTTTGTGCATCAGCAAGGCAATTCGTTGTTTTGGGGTGGTAAATTGATAGGTGCTATTACTAATTTCATCAATCAAAGCCAATGCTTGCAGCGGAGCTTGCCGCTCTAACTGGCTAGAGATTTCAGCTAACTGCTTGGTAAATACGCTAAGCGAATTAGGCATTTTTCACTGACCTTCGGGGTAAAGCAGAGCGGCAATGCGGCTGAGTATTTGTGCTAGCTGGTCATCGGCTTGCCGTAAGGTGGCTGCAATTGCTGTTGTACCAGTCTCTAAAGGTAGTAATTGTAAAATATCGCCAATATTACGTTGCGAGCGATTGAATTCATCTTCGGCCACATTAGCTAGGTAAATGGCGAATATTCCTTTGGCGTACTGACAAAATCGACCATTTTCGACACAAATGGTCGCCATCAGATAGAGTATTCGTTGTAATGGAAACCGCGCGTTATCGCTAGGCAGGCGGATAAATACCAAGCCAAAATGTGCGGATTCGATGAGTTGCTGGGTCAGTTGTTGTAGCCATAGATAGCGTGGCAAGTAGTTGTGAGGCAAGCGAATGGCTTTGCCGGAGTCGGAAGTCGGCGGATGGACTGTTTGGCGAGAGAGGTCAATTTGCTGCACTAAGCGTAAAAATTCAACCGAACTAAAATCGCGGGCGCCTTGTTGCTGGTGCTGAGCAATTTCGCCAAGATCAAGTTGGCGATAGCGTTTAAAGCTGGCGAGTGCTTCTTCCCATTGTGCTTGTTGCTCGGCGTACTGTGAGCGGATTAATGCGATTTGGCTTTGAAATGAATGTAGTTGATAGCGGTCAGCCAATTGATTGGCTCGATTGAGGTTGGGTAATGGGTCGTGTTGACGAGCTAAATCAACCTGCGCCAGTGTGATCAAGGTGAGGCACTGCGCCCAGACTAAATGGGGCTCAGCGGCAATCGTTTGCAAGGCGATTTGGCATTCTGTATGCGCGCGGTCTGCTTGACCGAGCGCCAGCCAAGTACGTGCACGATAATTACAGATTTCGGCAAACCAAGTTGGGTTATTTAGTGATTTTAAATGGCGCTCACCTTGTTCAAGGCTTGCGAGAGCTTCTTCGAAATGCCCTAGTCGTAGTCGTTCGCGGCTGAGGCAAATGGCGGCCTTGGCTGCGTGTGAAGGACTTTGGATGGCTTGTGCTTGTGCAAACGCTTGGCTTAACTCTTCTAATGCTTTGTTGTTTTGTTGATCAATCGCCCACAGATTGCCTAGGCCAATTCGGATATCAATTGCAAGAGTGGGGTGCTGTACTGTTTGCATGAGTTTGAGGCATTTGAGCCATTGCGCTAATGCTAGGGTATATCGACCTTTGGCAACGTAGATAAGGGCTGAAAGATGATACGCTTCGGCTAGTAAGTTTTTGGCTCCGTCTGCTTTGGCAAACTGGATCGCATCCTTGATGATGCTACTGGCATCGATAAACGACATGTCTGCCCATAATAATTGGGCCAGAAAAAGTTTAGCCTCGGCGATGCCGTGTTGATAATTGATTTGTTCCGCATGACTTAGTATCGATTCAACGTGTATTCGCATTTCCGCTGACGAGCGACCCTGCTGGCTTTTTAATTCCAGCAGTTGCAGGTCGATAGACAAAATATTTTGGGTCATAGCGGCGCTTGGGAAACGATGCAAAAGCTGCTGTTGTTCGCTTGGGGTGGACTTGATTGGTGTTTGTAGTGTAACTGATTTTGACTACTTTGCCGCTGTGCATGGCTGAATTTTCAGCGATGCGTGCGCGGCAAAACAAAAAGCCAATCCGCGTTGAATTGGCTTTTTGTGCTTTGAAGCAATGTTAGTGGTGCTGTTGATTATTTGCTGGCTTCAATTTGAATACGCAAGGTCACTTCGTCGCTAACCGCTGGAACATAGGCCGCCATGCCAAAATCACTGCGTTTGATGGTGGTCGTTGCGTCCGCGCCGCACGCTGGTTTTTTGCTCATTGGGTGTGGGCTGCATTTAAAGTTGCTGACTTGCAGCGTGACGGGTTTGCTTACTCCCAGCAAAGTCAGATCGCCAGCAACACTGACTAATTTGTCGCCGTTGAATTTAAAGTCTTTGCCTTTGAACGTCATGCTTGGGAATTTAGCAGTATTAAAGAAATCTTCGCCTTTCAAATGCACGTCACGTTTTTCCCAACCTGTGCGCAAACTATTGGTATCGATCGTGATATCCGCTGCGCCAGTTTTCTTTTCCATATCTAGCGTTACTGTACCGCTTGTTTTTTCAAATGAGCCACGTTGGGTTGAGTAACCTAAGTGATTGACTTCAAATGTTGGGTAAGTGTGTGATGGATCGATGGTGTACACCTCAGGTGCGGCAAATGCACCTGCTGCGAACGCATAGAATAGGGCGGCAGTGATGATTTTTTTCATAATGTGAACTCCAGTGTGGTTTTGTTTAAATTAATCTGCTTTGCCAGTCAGTAGCAGTTTGTATTTCACAGTGACTTCGTCGGCCACGGTGCCTGTGTCGGCCCAAGCGCCGTCACCAATCTTAAATTGCAAGCGCAGTAGTGGTACTGAGCCTTCCAGCAATAAATCATTGCCTACCGGTTTGGCCGTCATGGTGCCGACGACTTCCCGAGTCAGGCCCTTCATCGTGAGTTTGCCTTTGGTCTCAAATTTACCCGCGCCCAATGCTTTGACGCTGGTCGCGACAAAAGTTGCTTTTGGCGTATTGGCAATATCAAACCAAGCTTTTTTCTTCGCTTCGCTATTACCGTCAGGACCGCCGACATCAATGCTGGCTAAATCAACAATGATTTCTGCTTTCGCTGTGGCAGGCTTGGCAGGGTCAAAGTTCACTTTGCCAGTGAAATTTTTGAAACTACCTTCAACCGGTGTATTCATTTGACTGAATGCAAAATTGAGCTGACTTTTTTGTGGCACGATGCTTTGTGCAGCGATGGCATGACTGCCAATCAGAATAAGACTAGACGCAAGTAAAGTTCGTAACATGGGTTCTCCAAAGAAAGAGTGAATTATTTTTTGGCTAAAAAGGGCAGCATGCGTGCCAAAGTACCGTCTTTATCGATGATGTGGTGTTTTAATGCTCCGGCGATGTGCAAACCAATTAGAAGCAGTAGCCCATATGCGAGTAATTCATGCATTTCGCCTAATAATTTACCGAGTTCTGCGTTTTTACTAATCAAATCCGGCAAGGGCAGTACCCCCCAAAACACCACCGGAAAACCTTTGGCTGAGCTCATCAGCCAACCAACGAGCGGCAATAAAAACATCAACACATACAGCAGATGATGAACGCTGATGGCAAGTTTTCTTTGCAGTGAAGGCAAATTAGGGTCAACTACAGGAGTACCCCGTAGGAGTTTATAAGCGAAGCGCAGTATAAATAAGGCCATAACGGTGATACCCGTCCATTTATGCCAGTTGATCATTTTGAATTTATCGGGCGATAAAGGCATGTCATCAAAAATCCAGGCAAAAACAAATGCACAGCAGATCAACACGGCAACGAGCCAATGCAAAGCAATTTGTAGTGCATCGTAATGAGTGGGTGCTATTTTTTTCATCGAATGAATTCCTTATTCAGTTAATCCGAATCATTATCAGCATCATAAATGTAGAACATGTTTACTGATAGCGTAAATACTTGTGTATATCATTCAAAAAAATTGATTAAGTACCGAATTAGCTCGACTTTGGCCTTGGTTTTAGCTGCTGATTTAGCAGTCTATTGGCTCTGGTGTGCACTCAGTAGGGCAAAGTGCGCAGAAAACTAGTAGAATTGCGCAAAAAAATGAAAGAACAAACAGGGGTATTCCAGTGGAAGAGATTGAAAAGTTTATCGGTGGGTTTCGCCGCTTCCAGCATAAATATTTTGGCGAGCATCGCGATTTATTCGCCGAGTTGCAATCAGGACAAAATCCTAAAACTTTGCTGATTGGCTGCTCTGATTCGCGCGTTGATCCTGCAATTCTGACCGATTGCAATCCAGGCGATTTGTTTGTGGTACGTAATGTTGCTAATTTGGTGCCACCTTATGAAATTGACGGCGCATTTCACGGTGTGTCCTCCGCGATTGAATACGCCGTTGTGCATCTTGAAGTCAGTAAAATTATTGTGTTGGGGCATTCTGGTTGCGGTGGTATTCGCGCCTTGATGGACAATAGTTCACCGAAGACGGATGCTAATTTCATTGGGCGTTGGGTCAGAATTGCCGATGCTGCGCGTGAACAAGTGAAGCGTGAGTTATCGCATAAAACGCCAGAAGGTCAAATCCGTGCCTGTGAAATGGCGGCGATTATTGTGTCTTTGGATAACTTGATGAGTTTTCCGTTTATCGCAGAACGCGTGCAAAACGGCACTCTAAGTTTGATCGGTTGGTATTTTGATATTTTGCGCGGCGCTTTGTACGATTTTGACCAAGACAAAAATGCCTTTCATGCCTTGGTCACTTCATTAAAAGAGTAATAGTCTTTACGAAGTAGCGGCTTGAGCCGCTACTCGGTTTACTTCTTTGCTAACCAAGTATCAATCTGCCCTGCAATGGCTGGATCATTAGGTTCGGTGATTGAACTAAATGCGGTCACTGTTTTGCCATCGGGCGCAATCAAGTATTTATAAAAATTCCACTTTGGCATCGTTCCCGATGCTGTCCTGAGTTGTTGGTAAAACGGGTTGGCATTTTTGCCGACAACGCTACTTTTGCTCATCATTGGAAATTCGACAAAATAAGTGAGTTTGCAAAAATCACCGATGGCTTTGTCGTCTTCTAGTTCTTGCCGGAAGTCATTCGATGGGAAACCAATCACGACTAAGCCGCGTGATTTATATTTGGCGTATAGCTGCTCAAGCTGCGTAAATTGCGGCGTAAAACCACATTTACTTGCCGTATTGACAACTAAAATGGGTTTGCCTGCGTGTTGGCATAAATCGAACGTTTCGCCTTGCAAGGTTTTGAATTGATGCTGCAGCAACGGAGGGCAAGTTTGGGCAAACAGCGCCGAACTCATACTCAGTAACGTAGCAGCAAGAAAAAAACGCATGATAACCACCTAGTGTTAAATATAACTGATGGCTTTATCATGCGTTATTTTGCTGTTGAAGGCTAGATTGAAAATATTTTCCTGAGTTGTTCAGCGACGCCATGCTCATTATTGCTGCCAATGACCGGAGCGTTTGGATGGGCGGCTTTTAGTTTTGGGCTGGCATTGCTCATAACAAACGGATTTCCTGCGACCGATAACATTTGAATATCGTTTTGTCCGTCACCGAAAGCGTAGCAGTGTTCGGCATCAATGCGTAAGCGCCCCAGCACTTCGGTGAGGGCGTGACCTTTCGAAACGGTGGGCGCCATGACTTCAAGGCAATCATCTGCCGAGAACGTGATGTACACTTCATCGCCATACTGCTCAATAATTTTTGCTTCGACTGTGGTGAGTGTCGCGTGGTCTGCAATGTATAAAATCTTGGCAATCCCTTCACCAGAATGCGCTTTCAGGTCGACGACTTGATAGTTAAACCCCGAGTCTTTGTAATACACGCCAACCAACTCTGGGCAGTCTCGTTCGACCAACCAGCCTTCATCCACATAGACATTCAGTAAAGTGCCTGCAGAAATCGTTGGTTGCAGCAAAGCTTGCGCTAATTGTGGTTCAATATTCTCGGCAAAAATCTCATTATTATCAGGGTCGTGCACACGCGCCCCGTTAGAGGTAATCAGATGCGCCGATACGCCGAGACTTTCACGAATGCCTTTGACATCTAAAAAATGTCGTCCGGTAGCAATCGTGATTTGCACCCCTTGTGCTGCCAAAGCTTGAAATGTTGCTGCGGTAAAAGCATCTACTTTATGTTCAGCATCGAGAAGAGTGCCGTCTAAATCAGAAACAATCATTTTTTGCATTGGTGCAATCCTTGCGGGTGAATAAATTGTTGTAACCATTTTACGCCGCAATCGAAATTAAATCGTCAGTATTAATGCCATTGGGGTTGAGCTTTAGCTAAATATAGAGCAACAAAAAGGTACAATATGGCCTCGTAGAGGAATGATTTGAATGCTAAAGACGGATGTGGTGATTATTGGTGCTGGGGCCGCTGGTTTAATGTGCGCAGCGACGGCAGGGCAACGTGGTCGTAGCGTGGTGTTGATTGACCACAGTAAAAAACTCGCAGAGAAAATTCGGATTTCGGGTGGTGGTCGCTGTAACTTTACTAATCTGAATGTGCGGCCTGAGTGTTATATCTCGAACAATCCGCATTTTGTGAAGTCGGCGCTCAAGCAGTATACGCAGCACGACTTTATCGCTCTTGTTGAAAGGCATGGCCTTACTTATCACGAGAAAACCTTAGGGCAATTATTCTGTGATCAAAATTCGCAGGGCATCATTGATATGCTCAAAGCGGAGGTGGATTTAGGCGAAGTAACTTGGCGTATGGGTACCTCAGTGCTACAGATTAAGCAAATTGAGGGCGGCTTTGTAGTCACTACGCCAACTGAAGTGTGGCAGTGTGAATCGTTGGTGATTGCCAGCGGAGGTTTGTCGATACCGCAAATTGGTGCCACGGCATTGGGTTATGAAATTGCTAAGCAGTTTGGTTTGAAAATTGTGCCTCTGGCGGCTGCTTTAGTGCCATTGACGTTTCAAGCAGAAGATTTATGGACGGAATTAGCGGGTGTTGCGCTCGAAAACGTGGTCGTCAGTTGTGAAAATACTGCATTTCGCGAAGATATTTTGTTAACGCATAAAGGTGTTTCTGGTCCTGCTATTTTGCAAATCTCCAGTTTCTGGGACGCAGGGAAAGTCATTGAGATTGATTTGTTGCCCGACGTCGATTTAGAAGACTTTTTCCGTGCAGCGAATCGCGATAGTTTGTTGAGTAATGTACTGGCGGAGATTTTACCTAAGCGCTTCTTGCAGGTATGGCTTGCTAAATATGGTGAAATAAGACCTTTGAAGCAATACTCTTTGAAAGAGTTGCAACTCGTCGCTGCGGACTTGCATCATTGGCAAATCAAACCATCGGGTACAGTAGGTTATAAAAAAGCCGAAGTCACTCGCGGTGGAGTCGATACAGATCAACTGCTTTCGAAGACGATGATGGTGCGCAGTGTACCTGGGCTTTATTTCATCGGCGAGGTTGTTGATGTCACTGGTTGGTTGGGCGGTTACAATTTTCAATGGGCTTGGTCGTCGGGATATGTTGCAGGATTGAATATTTAGGACTAGAGTAACGCTATGGCAACACAAAGCTGCTAGCAACTCAGGCGATGTGGGCTGATCTCAACTGAAGCAGAACAGAAGGAGCAATATTTGATTGATTCTGATGTGATGTATTTAGTGTCTGGCATTCTTGCTACTTAAGATCAATCATTTGATCTCGATCCGAAAGTGTTCGGAATATGATGACCCGAGTGGTGATCATCGCGGTAAATGCAATAATCGAAATAAATTTTTATTTCGCCGCTCTTTATTAGGAAGTACTGGGTTTTATTTTGTTAAACCGTAGCAAAGGAGGTCATATTGATTGATTCCAATGTCTTGTGTTTACTCGTAGCCGGCAGTACTTGCCAATAATGATCATTTTAATGATCAATTTTCTGGATTAGCAATTGCGTATTAAATGAACGCTCAAGTTAATGAGCTAATTCAGCCAAGCGGGGTGTCGATCTGGCGCCCCGTTGCCAAGAAACTGGTTTCAAAGTCGGTTTTTACTTTGTTTTGTTAATATGAGGGTTTTTAAAAGTAGCTTTGCTTAATTTTATTGCTTTTATTTGTAATCCTTATGAAGTGTGTTTTCAAATAATTTGGCTGTTGAGTAAATTTAAATTTAACTCTTTTTAGCAGTAGCAGTGTTTCAGTAGTTACGATGTAGCAAGTACAGTTTGTCGTAGTTGGATGTTACTTCGCTGTTTTTTAGTGCTTTTCCGTATTACTGTTTCAGTAGTTGTAAAAAAAACGAGGCTGAATTAGCCTCGTTTTTTTTTAACTAGAGATGGGATTTATTTTAGACCTAGTACTTCTTGCATGTCGTAGTGACCCGTTTCATGTTTTGCCAAAAAGCGTGCGGCACGTAAACTGCCTTGCGCGTAAATGGTACGGTTACTTGCTTTGTGTGTGACTTCAATTCGCTCACCTGCACCCGCGAATACGACCGTGTGATCGCCAATCACATCGCCACCGCGCAGTGTTGCAAATCCAATCGTGCCATTTTCACGAGGACCTGTGATGCCTTCTCGTGACCAAGTAGCAATATCTTTTAATGACTTATCCCACGCTTTAGCGACAGCTTCGCCCATTGCGATCGCAGTGCCTGAAGGCGCATCGACTTTGTGTTTATGGTGCATTTCTACAATTTCTGCGTCGTAGCCTTGATTAAGTACGCCGGCGGCAATTTCGAGTAATTTAAAAACTAAATTGACGCCAACACTCATATTGTAGGCCGAGACAATCGCAATTTTTTCACTGGCTGCGCTTATCTGAGCACGGCCTGCTTCATCGAAACCGGTGGTGCCAATAATCATTTTGACGCCGAGCTCTTGGCAGGCCTGCAAATGAATGAGGGTTCCTTCTGGGCGCGTAAAATCAATCAAAACGTCGGCATTTTGAAGCGCAGATAGTTGATCGGTGATTAAAACCCCGCTGTCTTTACCCATAAATGCACATGCATCACGACCAATCGCGTCACTACCAGTGCGATCAAGTGCAACTGTTAATTGTGTATCAGGTGCGTTGGTGACGGCCTCAATCAGCATCTGCCCCATTCGACCACTGCTACCCGCAATAGCAATTTTAAGTGTCATGATTAAGAGCCTTCTTTCAATAATGGTTTAACTTCAACATCTTTCGAGTTTGGATCGCCCGGATTGATTGGCATTGACATCAAATTACTCTCAGGCGGGAGCGGTTTGGTTTTCTCGACTTGATTGGTCTTGGGGGCAGGGAAGTAACTGCCTTCCCAGCGAACTAGACTGTTGTCATTAAAAAAAACTTTAAAGTCATGTGACTCTCTAACGACACCCGCACGGCTGTCGCGGAAGATGTAATCCCAGCGGTCTTTATGGAATGGATCTGTCAATAGCGGAGTACCCAAGACAAATCGAACTTGGGCTCGAGTCATGCCCACCCGCAGCAATTCAACTTGATTTGCCGTAATTTCATTGCCCTGTGGAATATCTAATTTATGAGGTGTTAAGAAATTAACAACACTGCAGCCGGTTAATAATAGGCTGCTGGTCATAAAAACAGTAAGTAGTCTGGCCTTCATCTTGGTTCGATTCGCTCGTGGATGTCGGTGCGCGTCACCGGGAAACGCTATATCATAACCGTATTGTGCAAGCACTGCACCTTGGGAAATAAAGAAGAGAACAACAATGAGCAAAGCTGCAGAATTAAAAGGCATGGGATTGAAGGCGACTGGGCCTCGTTTGAAGATTTTGAATCTATTTGAAACCAGTGAAGAACGACATCTGACCGCTGAGGATGTGTACCGGATGCTGTTGGTTGAGGAGATTGATGTCGGTTTAGCGACGGTGTATCGCGTCCTTACTCAATTTGAGCAAGCTGGGATTTTGGAGCGTCATCATTTCGAAACGGGCAAAGCGGTGTTCGAGTTGAAACAAGATGAACATCATGATCATTTGGTATGCGTAAAATGTGGCGCAGTGGAAGAGTTTTTCGATCCAGAAATTGAAGCGCGGCAAGATGCGATTGCAGCTAAGCACGGCTTCGATATTCAAGATCATGAGATGTATATCTACGGTATTTGTAAAGTGTGCCAAGCAAAAGCCAAGAAATAAATCGAGTAACGATTGATGATTCCTTGGTTAGATCATCGGCATGTATTTCCGCCGCTAACGCAAGCGCTTAAAGAGCCGAATGGTCTCTTGGTGGCAGGGGGAGATTTGTCGCCCCAGCGCATTCTGGCGGCTTATCGGCAAGGTATTTTCCCTTGGTTTATGCCTGGAGAGCCGATTCTGTGGTGGAGCCCAAGTCCACGGATGGTGCTGTATGTCGATGAATTTAAAGTTCCCAAATCATTAGTCAAAGTTGTGCGCCATCGCCGATACCAAATTACGTTTGATACTGCGTTTGAGCAAGTGATGCAGGGCTGTGCTGCCCCGCGCGGCACTGAAGCAGGAACGTGGATTAGTGATGAGATGTTAGCCGCGTATACCGCTTTGCATGAAGCTGGTTTTGCGCATAGTTTTGAATGTTGGATGGATGGGGAATTAGTCGGTGGACTGTATGGAATGGCGCTAGGCAAAATGTTTTATGGCGAGTCCATGTTTGCCCGCCGTTCTGATGCTTCCAAAATTGCTTTTGTCCATGCCGTACAATGGTTGCGAGCAAACGGTTTTGCGATGATTGATTGCCAAATGTACACCGATCATTTAGCACGCTTTGGCGCGCGCGAGATTGATCGAGATGAATTTGTTGCTAAGCTGAAAGTTCTTCTGGATGAGCCTGAGCAGTTAGGCCCTTGGCAATATTGCCATATCAATGAGTGAATTTGAGTAGGTGTCGCATGAACGATACATTTCGCAAGCACACAGTTCAGTTGCAATTTTATGCCACCGCGCCATACCCCTGCAGTTATTTAGAAGCGCAAGAGGCGCGCTCGCAAGTGGCCGTGCCATCAGAGTTAATTTCATCAGGTGCCTATAGTCAATTGGTGCTCCAAGGCTTTCGTCGCAGCGGCGCTTTTGTGTATCGCCCGTGGTGTGATCATTGTCAGGCCTGTGTTGCGGTCCGTTTACCGGTGGCTGTGTTTGAACCAAATCGCACACAGCGGCGAACTTTAAAACGCAATGAATCGCTCAAAATTCGGATTATGGAATTGGAATATCGTGATGAGCACTTTGAGCTGTATCAGCGCTATCAGCAGTCTCGGCATAGCGGCGGTGGTATGGATCAAGATGGTCGTGAGCAATATGAAGGTTTTATTCTAAAAAGTCAGGTTGCCAGTTTTTTGGCCGAATTCAGTGAAAATGGCATCGTGCGGATGGTGAGTTTAATCGATCAACTCGACGATGGAATTTCCTCGGTATACACCTTTTTTGATCCTGA
Source organism: Deefgea chitinilytica (assembly GCF_016881405.1). Taxonomy (GTDB): domain Bacteria; phylum Pseudomonadota; class Gammaproteobacteria; order Burkholderiales; family Chitinibacteraceae; genus Deefgea; species Deefgea chitinilytica. The sequence continues at coordinate 1,226,140 of NZ_WOFE01000001.1, read as the reverse complement.
TTTTGCGGCGCGCAGTTTTGGTGTTTTTAACGTGCTGTGGCAAGTTGGGCTCGCCAAGCAATTGGGCTTGCAGTATGTCTATTTAGGCTACTGGATTAAGAATTGCCGCAAGATGGAATACAAAACGCAATATCAGCCCATTGAAGGTTTATTGAATGGTAAATGGCAAATGCTTAAAGGTATGTAGTTGAAGTCATTATTTTGCAATGCTTTTTGAGATATACCTCGATTAAATTGAACTAAATTCTGGAAAGCAAATCCATTTAAATTCCATTCTTCAAGCAAAGAGTTTTTCATGCGCACGATGACCTTGGCCGAAATTGAACAAATCCGTACTGAATGCCGTGAGCTGGTCGCCAAGCGAGCGATGGCATCGGGCGCATTGGCGGTGGTGCCAATTCCTGGCTTGGATGTTGCTGCCGATGTGGCCATCATGAAGCAAATGATTGAAATGATTAATGAGAAGTTTGCTTTGACACCCAGCAGCATTCAGCAACTCGACCCGAAAATTAAACAGCGTATCTTTGTAATTGCGACTTCATTGGGTAGTACGCTGGTTGGCAAGTACATGACTAAAGAGTTGTTGGTGCTGGCATTCAAGCGCGTTGGCGTGCGGATGGCGAGTAAGCAAGCAGCCAAATTTGTGCCCTTGTTGGGTTCTGCGATTGCTGCTGGTATTAGCTATGGCGCGATGCGGATGTTGGGCAATGCGCATATCGAAGATTGTTATCAAGTCTTGAAAGCGATGCAGACTGATGGTCGTACCTTTGAGCATGAAACTGCGGCCACTGATACGCAGTAAGTGCATTCAATGGGATAATGCCGTATCTGTTTTTAAGGTCGCGGCATGTCAAACACTCCTAATACCATTCAAAATCTGATTATTCATCAACTGCACAAAGAGCCCAACGGCCCCGCGCGTGTAGCGCTGAGCACCGCTGAAATGCCGATCAATAGCGCAGCGCAGCGCTTAGTCGATCATCTGTGCCAGCTCTATGGCACGCGCAATGGCAAAGGTTTTGGCAAATTTGAAGAAAATGAGCAAGAATATCCAATGCCGGCCTTGGTGCGCCGTTATCTCGATGACGCTAATTTTCTGAGTTTTTCCCAACAATTAATGGCGCAATTACAAGTGCGCGCCGAGCAAGAGCCCGAAGCCAATGGCGGCTATGTGTTGATCGCGCGCGTGCAAAATGCGGCGATGGATTTTGTGTTTGTTGCTTTGGTCAGCGAAATCATTGGCACTACGGTCAATGGCGACCTGCACGTCGAAGATAGTATTCATCTGGATATGGATCATTTGCGCGTCGCTGGGCGGATTGATTTGGGCGTGTGGCAAGCGGGCGGTGAGCGCTATGTGAGCTTTTTGCGTGGGCGCGGTGATGTAGCGGCTTACTTTAAATTATTTCTCGGCTGCAACGATATGGTCACGCCGCTCAAAGAAACACAAAAGCTGGTTAAAGGTTTGGAGCAATTTGTTGAGCAACAAGCATTGAGCGCACCAGAGCGCGATGAAGTGTTTCAGCGTGCGCACAGTTTGCTCGATGAAATGGGCAACGAGCAAGGCGAGGTCAATCTCGCTGAAGTTGCTGGCCAAATCTTCCCCGACGCACCGCAAGTTTTGCAAGACGTGTTGCAGCACGAAGATTTAGGCTTGGTCGATGGCTTTGTCCCTGATCGCCGTGCGATCAAACCCTTGATGCGCTTTAAAGCCGCGGCACCAGAATGGAAACTCGAATTTGATCGCGCCAGCCTGCGTTCCGGTGCCGTGATTTACGACAAACACACCGATACGCTGGTGTTGTCGAATATTCCTGATAAGCTCAAAAAAGCATTGTTAGAGCAATAGTATTGATTTTAATGGGTATATTGTTATTGCCATTTTTAATACTGGCTTTTGTGTATATACCCAAGCAAAGCGCTGGCAGCAACACAGGCGACTAGGTCGCCTTTGTTGTTTTTGCAGAACAAACGTTCTAAATGGGCTTGCGAAGCCGGTGCGGCTCTTGTATTGTGAACGCACGTTCTATAAAGAGATGCCGCCATGACTATTCGCTTTCGTTTATCAGATCAAGCCTTTTTACAGCAACAAACGCTCAAAGTGCCAATGAGCTTAATCGAACAATTGGTACAGCCAACTTGGCGGGGCGCTGGCGTATTGTTATCCGCACGTCGCCTTCAGCAACTACCCGCTCAATTGCAAGCTATAGCACGTCCTTTCATCGGTTTATCTATCGTCGCAAACGGTGCAGGCCTGATTACGCAAATCACAGTCATGCAGCATCGCTTAAGTGTTGCTGAGCAGGATATCCAGTTTGGGCTTGGGCACGGCGAGAAGCGCGTAGCCTACGTCACAGAAACGGCCCCAGCATACTCATTAACTGTCGCTTCTTAATGCAATTGCGCTAACATCATTGCTTCAGATAGAGCCAAGCCTTTGAGCTGAGCCGATGGAGGAGCGTTCAATGTTAACAAAATTAAGTAAGCTGGTGCTGGCATTTAGTGGTTTAGTAGTATCGACTTGTGTTTGGAGTTCAGGCTCGCACCATGCCCATGATCCGATGGGGGAGCCAGCTAAAACCACGACGCGTACGATTTCGATCCGTATGAGTGACACAATGCGATACACGCCAAATGTAATTCAGATTAAGCGGGGAGAAGCGGTTACTTTAGCGTTTAAAAATGAGGGTCAGCTTAAGCATGAAGCGGTACTGGGCCAGCTGGATGAATTAAAAAAACATGCTGAGCTGATGAAAATGCATCCAGACATGGAGCATGATGACCCTAAATCGATTAGCGCCAAAGCTGGTGAAACGGCATTGATGAAGTGGAAATTTACCAAAGCTGGGACGTTCTATATCGCTTGCTTAAAACCCGGGCATTTTGAAGCCGGCATGCGGGCGCAGATCGTTGTAAAATAAAATCTCAATCATTCTTCTGGGTATAAGCCTCAATGCCATTAATTATAATTGATTGATGGTGATACCTAGAAGATTGTCTTCGTTTACTCAACGGCTTCCATTTAGGGAAAGATGGCGCGTTGACGGTGTCGCCTGTTACACTCTTGCCTATCTATTTCCACTGTTTCTAAGGGTTTTCAATGGCACAGTATGTGATGTCTATGCTCCGCGTGAGCAAAATTGTTCCGCCAAAACGTCAGATTATTAAAGACATTTCTTTGTCTTTCTTCCCTGGCGCAAAAATTGGCTTACTGGGTTTAAACGGCTCAGGTAAATCCACCGTACTGAAAATCATGGCGGGCGTGGAAAAAGAATTTGAAGGTGAAGTTCAACACCTGCCCAACATTAAAATCGGTTATTTGCCACAAGAGCCAGAGTTGACTGCAACAAACACGGTACGCCAAGAAGTGGAAAGCGGCTTGGGTGAGGTATTTGAAGCGCAAGCCAAGCTTGAAGCTGTCTATGCCGCTTATGCGGAAGAGGGCGCAGATTTTGATGCTTTGGCCGAAGAGCAAGCTCGCCTAGAGGCGATTATTTCTGCTGGTTCTGGCGACAACCTTGAACTGCAATTAGAAATCGCTGCCGATGCGCTGCGTTTACCTGAATGGGATGCCATCATTGGCAACTTATCTGGCGGTGAAAAACGCCGTGTTGCTTTGTGCAAATTATTGTTATCCAAGCCAGATATGCTGTTGCTCGACGAGCCAACCAACCACTTGGATGCTGAATCAGTGGAGTGGTTGGAGCAGTTCTTGGTGCGCTTCCCTGGCACCGTAGTTGCGGTAACGCACGATCGATATTTCCTTGATAACGCTGCCGAATGGATTTTAGAGCTGGATCGTGGTCATGGCATTCCTTGGGAAGGCAATTATTCAACTTGGTTGCAAAAGAAAGAAGAGCGCTTAAAAGTGGAAGAGGCGCAAGAGTCGGCTCGCCAAAAAGCACTGAATAAAGAGTTGGAGTGGGTGCGTCAAAATCCAAAAGGCCGTCAGGCGAAATCGAAGGCACGTATCGCGCGTTTTGAAGAGCTAAGCAGCTTTGAGCATCAAAAACGTAATGAAACTCAAGAGATCTTTATTCCGGTTGCTGAGCGTTTGGGCGATAAAGTGATTGAGTTTAAAAACGTGACGAAAGCATTTGGCGATCGCTTATTGATTGATGATTTGAGCTTTAATGTGCCTGCTGGGGCGATTGTTGGGATTATTGGTCCGAACGGTGCCGGTAAATCGACCTTATTTAAAATGATTGCCGGTAAAGAGGCACCCGATAGTGGTACTGTTGAAATTGGTCAAACGGTGCAAATGGCCTTTGTAGAGCAAAGCCGCGAAGGTTTGGAAAACGATAAAACCGTCTTCCAAGACGTTTCGAATGGCCATGATGTGATTAATGTGGGTAAATTTGAAATGAGCAGCCGCGCCTATCTGGGGCGCTTCAATTTTAAAGGTGCTGATCAAGCGAAAATCGTTGGCAACTTATCAGGCGGTGAGCGTGGGCGTTTGCATTTGGCAAAAACCCTGCTGAAAGGTGGCAACGTATTGCTGCTCGACGAGCCATCGAATGACTTAGACGTAGAAACCTTGCGCGCCTTAGAAGACGCATTGCTCGAGTTTGCGGGTACTGTGTTTGTTATTTCCCACGATCGCTGGTTCCTTGACCGTATTGCTACACATATTCTGGCTGCTGAAGGCAATTCACAATGGACATTCTTTGACGGCAATTATCAAGAGTATGAAGCAGATAAGAAAAAACGCTTGGGTGAAGAGGGAGCGAAGCCAAAACGGATTCGTTACAAACCGATTTCTCGTTAAGTTTGTTCTCGTTCAGGATAACGCCCGCTTTTGCGGGCGTTTTTTGTGAGTAGCTGGTGCGCAAACCGAAGTCGAAAGTTAGTTGCCAGTAAAACGCACTCAAGCAAGGATCGATAAGTGCAGGCGCGATATTGAGTGCCAGTAATTTACTCAAGCTCTGCGTGATAGTTGGGTGTTTCCAATCAGCTTAAAAAAGCTAGGTCGAGAGCTTGTCGAATTAAATATCAGAAGCGAGAGCTGGAAAAGTTGTAGAAATAACGAGACCGTCAATAGTGGCGGTTTTTTGATGTATGTCTTGTAGCTACTACTAGCAGGCAACATATTTGTGTAAATGCAATTCTGAATGCAAAACCATTTTTAGAGGCGGAAAACAAAAAGGGCTACAAGCTTGGAACTTGCAACCCCTTGATTTTATTGGCGCACCCGACAGGAATCGAACCTGTGACCCTCAGTTTCGGAAACTGATACTCTATCCAACTGAGCTACGGGTGCATTTGACTAGGTGTGCGATGATAGCCGCTTATGACTCACTCGTCTAGTCAGTCTGTGAATTGTGTTTTGTTGTTGCGTTGTTGTCGGTATAATTGCCAAGGATAAGGGCTGTTTGTGGCTCATTTTAATAATACGCATAATTTCAAAAGGGATGACAGCATGGGCGGTTCCAGCGCATCGGCGTTTAAAAGCGCAATCGGCATTATTCTGACAGCATTGATTGGTGTGCCTTTATTTGCATATCTGGCGATTAAGTTGGCGACTTCAGGTATGTCGACAGATTTAACGAGTTCGACAATGACGAAAGAAGCTGTGGCAGCTCGTCTACAGCCGGTTGGTGTGGTTAAAATAGTCGAAGGTGGCCCTCCTGGTTCTAAATCTGGGAAAGTGGTTTACGAGTCGGTTTGTATTTCCTGTCATGGCGCAGGGCTTGCTGGCGCACCGAAGTTTGCAGATGCTGGTGCTTGGGCTGGTCGTATTGGACAAGGTTTTGATACTTTGGTGAAACATGCCTTGGGTGGCTTTAATGCGATGCCAGCAAAAGGTGGCGCTGCTGATTTAACGGATGATGAAGTAAAACGCGCGGTTGCTTATATGGGTAACGCTGCGGGTGCGAAATTTGAAGAGCCTAAAGTGGCTGGTGCAGCAGGTGGTGCAATTGATCCAGCGGTGAAGGGTAAAGAAATTTATGCAAGTGTCTGCATGGCCTGTCACGATTCAGGTGCTGCTGGCGCGCCTAAATTTGGTGATAAAGCGGCTTGGGCTCCACGCTTGAAAGATGGTGTTGATAATGCGATTGCAATTGCGATTAAAGGCATCAACGCAATGCCACCTAAAGGCGGCTACAGCGGTTCGGATGAAGAATTCAAAGCTGCCGCACTTTATATGATTAACGCTTCAAAATAGAAAGCGATTATTTAGAAAAAGCCACATCATCGGATGTGGCTTTTTCTATGCGGGCGTTAAGTTGAGTGTCTTATTCGGTTGTTACGGTTTTGCTGATATTTCTCGGGGTATCAATCGTGTTGCCACGATGGATTGCAGTGTAATACGCCAGCAGCTGCAATGCGACGACGTACAATATTGGATTCAGATGCGGTAGTTTGGCTGGCATTCGAATGGCGTTAAAACCTGCTATTTGCGGTAGTGCGATATCGCTGAGTACGAAAATTTCTCCGTGTTTATTCCGAACATCATGCAAATTGGCTAGCAGTTGATCTGCCAACAAATCCCAGGGCAAACATGCAATCACAGGTAAATTATTACCAACTAGCGCTAGTGTGCCGTGTTTTAGTTCGCCGCTAGGGCAGGCTTCTGCGTGTAAATAGGCAACTTCTTTTAGTTTGAGCGCGCCTTCTTGTGCGATTGGGTAATAACTTTGTCTGGCCGTGACTAATAAGTTCGGTTTTTTGCTTAGATAAAGTCCCCATTCTTTGAGTTTAGGTGTTAGCGCCAGAGTAGCCGCAATCGCAGATGGTAGTTTGCACAGTTCGGCTTCTAGCGGTGAGGGTAAGTCGATCTGTCTTGCTCTGGCGAGGGTATGGGCTAGTAAAAATAAGCACACTAATTGTGCTGTAAATGTTTTTGTCGAAGTGGCACCAAACTCTTCGCCGGCACGCAGTTGAAATTGCAAATCAGCTTGACGCATCAAGGCACTATTGGCTTGATTGCTGATCGCGAGCGTGACTTGTGCGCCTCTTTGTTTGGCGTGCTGCAGTGAGGCTACGGTGTCGACCGTCTCACCAGATTGGGAGATCACCACCACAAGTGTATTGGGGGTAATCGTTCGATCTTGGTAACGAAATTCACTGGCTAATTCGACTTGGCTAGGTAATCGAGCAATTGATTCTAGCCAAAAGCGAGCTGTTTGCGCGGCGTGATGACTAGAGCCACTTGCAATCAGTAAAGTGTTGTCAATATGGCTGAATAGCTCGGGGGTGTTGAGCCAATTTTCTAGCCGATTTTCTTGTGCATGATGAATAAAGTCAGCGGCATTGCTGGCTTGGGCATGAATTTCTCGCGCCATAAAATGCGGTAACTGACCAGCATGATGCGCTGGAGTTGGGTCGCGATGAGCGATTGTGCCGTTGGTATCAAACAGGTAAATTTTATTCTCGGTGAGTTCTGCAACATCGCCATTGTGTAGCTGAGTAATCAGCGCTGCGCGTTCTTGGAGCAGATTGGGGTCTGACGAGAAAACGCTTGTTCCCGCGCCGTGAGCAACAAACAATGCGCGCCCGACTGTTGTGCAATAAATTGCATCGGGTTTTTCAGTGCTAAACACGCTGAGTGAATAATAACCAACGAGTGTTTTGCAAACCAGTTGAATCGCGCGCAATAAATCGTGGTGCTGCTGCCAGTGCCAATCAATTAAGCAGGCGATTTGGTGCTCAAGTTGTTTCTCATATTTACTGTATTCGGGCTGGGTGATTCGCTCGGATATTTGCTCAATATTTTCAATAACGCCTGAAAGGATAATGCACAGGTGATCTTTATATAGATAAGGGGCTGCTGCGGTAGCGCCAAATTCACTACTGCGTAGCATGGCGAGATTACATTCCGGCGTGTCAGTCGCATCAGGAATGATTTTCCCTTGCCATCGTTTGCAATTTTGCTCGCTGCTAAACGCCATTGCCAGATCATGCTGTTGCAGTGGGTTGCGCTGCAGTGCCCGCATCAGTTGCGGGCCAAGATTGTGATTTGAAATCCCGCCGAGCAAAGTGTCCATGAGTATTTTATCGATAGCGTGATTGATAAGTCATCCTAGACCGCTCTAGGGTGCGCTTAAAGGTCGCTGCTGTTTTTTTGTTGTTGATGCAACACCTTAAGTGCGATTTGTGTGGCCGCATCAACGTCAAATTTACGTGCAAATAATTCGGGTCGCTTACCCAGCGCAGCGATTTCATCGGGAGCAAAGGTTTTTGGTGACCACGCGCCTGCGCTCCATTCCAAATAGCGCATCGCTGTGGGTTTGAGTTGTGGCGCTAAATCGGTATGCATCAATACGGTCTGAAAAAACATTTCGTCAGGAACTAGGGTGCGCTTAAAAAAATCAATCACATGGGGATGACGCTCTAGCCAGTCGATGAGCGTGGTGCAGGCTTGTTCGCTGAGCATCCACCATTGTGAACCAGCATAAATCGCCGTTAAAGGGGTAGGTAGCGAGCGCTTGATGCCAATCGCATTGCCCCAGCGTTGAATTTTCTGTAGCGCTTTACCACTGGCCTTACCATTTAGAGACTCGAAATGCCAGGCTCGGTAGCGATAGGCGACATCAAATTCGGCCGCGGATTTGATGTCAATTAAGCCTAGTGATTGTTCTGTGCTTAAAAAATGGCCGATGTATTCATTACTGTGAATTGGATAATCTTGCCCTGATAGCAATACCCCCCAATCAAATCCATCGCGCAGTGCGGTTTGTATCAGCCTTAAGCTGGCCGCCACCAAAGAAAAACCGCCCCAGCGACACGGTTGCCGAGTAATAAAAGTGCTTTTACTGTTGGTATTGTGGATTGCATTCTGTATCGCGGCAAATGTTTCGTCTGACGTATTGGCATCGATATGAATATAAAAATGCGCGTTGGGCGTACTGAGTTGGGTGACAAGCCGCGCTAACTGCTCAGCTTGAGCGTGCGCAAGAATAAAATAAGCGATGCGTAGCATGATGGGCCAAAAGAAGGCGTTTAAAGGTAGCGCTATTCTAACAGTCAGCCCAATTGCCACGTAGTTTAGATAGTCAAGACAACAGAATTGCTGCTCTCGAGGGTGTGGCAAGGTACAATAGCTTCCTTTTTATCCCCTACTGCTGGCTTGACGGCTTGGCAGTGGGTCGTTATCGTTCCACGACTTTATATTTTAGGCTCAGGATAATGGCGAAAGCAGCAAAATCAGTGGCGTTGCCAGAGAATTTCGAACAAGGCTTGGCCGAGTTAGAGGGCTTGATTGCACAAATGGAAAGCGGCAATCAGCCACTGGAAGCGAGTTTGCTCGCTTTTCAGCGCGGTACTGAGTTGCTACGCTTCTGTGAAGGTAAATTGTCGGCTGCCGAGCAGCAAGTTCGTGTATTGGAAGCGGGTGAATTGCAAGCTTTACCGAGCGCTGGAGCCGCGTAATGTCAATTGAAAACAGTAATTTCAAAGCTTGGATGAGTGAAGTCCAAGCGCAAATGGAAACCACGCTGTCTAGCGTACTGCCTTCGAGCACGCATTTGCCAGAGCGTTTACACGACGCCATGCGATATAGCGTGTTGGACGGTGGTAAGCGAGTGCGGCCTTTGCTCGCTTTTGCTGCTGGCGCTGTGGTTGATGCGCCGATTGAGCGATTGCAATATGCAGGCTGTGCGGTGGAATTAATTCATGCGTATTCGCTGGTGCACGATGATATGCCAGCGATGGATAATGATGTATTGCGTCGTGGCAAACCCACGGTGCATGTCGCCTACGGTGAAGCCACTGCCTTGCTCGCAGGGGACGCTTTGCAAACCGCCGCTTTTGAAGTGTTGTCGAATCGCATTTTGGCGGATCACGCACAAGATCAATTGCAAATGATTCGGATTTTGGCGAATGCCTCGGGTAGCTTGGGTATGTGCGGCGGTCAGGGTATTGATTTGTATAGTGTTGGACAAGAACTAACGCTGCCGCAGTTGGAAATGATGCATATCTTAAAAACGGGTGCGCTGATTCGCGCCTCGGTTTTATTGGGCTCGTACTGTGGTACGCAGCTGGCCGCAGAGCAGCGCGAAGCGCTCGATCATTACGCCAAATGCATTGGCCTCGCGTTTCAAGTGGTGGATGATATCCTCGATTGCGAAGCCGATTCGGCAACACTCGGTAAAACTGCGGGCAAAGATGCGGCCAATAATAAGCCGACCTATGTGGCGTTGCTGGGCATGAAAGGCGCCAAAGAAAAAGCCGCTGAACTTAAAGCATCAGCGTTGGCTTCGCTCGCACCGTTTGGTGAAAAAGCAAATATGCTTAATGCCCTTGCTGGGTATATTGTTGATAGAAAATATTAATAAGGCTTGTAGGGATATACCCATGCAAGGCAAGGTAGACATGAAATACCCATTGCTTGATACCATCCAATTTCCTGCTGATTTACGCCAAATTGAGCGTAAAGATTTGCCTGCGGTTGCGCAGCAATTACGCAGTTATTTACTCGATTCTGTTAGCCAAACCGGTGGCCACTTCGCGTCGAACTTAGGCGCGGTCGAGCTGACTGTTGCGCTGCATTATGTGTTTGATACGCCGCATGATCGCTTGGTATGGGATGTGGGGCATCAAAGCTATCCGCACAAAATTCTGACTGGTCGTAAAGATCGGATGGGCACGATGCGGCAAAAAGGCGGCTTGGCGGGGTTTCCTAAGCGGGAAGAATCAGAATACGACACCTTTGGCGTCGGCCACTCTTCGACGTCGATTGGCGCTGCGCTGGGCATGGCCGAAGCGGCGCTGATCAAGGGCGAGGCGCGCAAGGCAATTGCAGTGATTGGTGATGGCTCGATGACGGCAGGGCAGGCGATTGAAGCCTTGTTTAATGCGGGGCATCGCGATGACATCGATTTATTGGTGATTTTGAACGACAACGAAATGTCGATTTCGCCGAATGTTGGCGCGTTTAATAATTACCTCGCCAAACTCTTGTCGGGTAAGTTTTACAACGGCATCCGCAATGCATCGGGCAAAGTGCTCGATGCGGTGCCGCCACTGAAAGAGTTGGCGAAAAAAGGCGAAGAAAGCGTCAAAGGCTTTTTAACGCCGGGTACGCTGTTTGAAGAAATTGGCTTTAACTATATCGGCCCCATCGATGGGCACGATATGGAAACCTTGGTGGCGACTTTATCGAATATTAAAGAGCTCAAAGGCCCGCAGTTTTTGCATGTGGTCACCAAAAAAGGCAATGGGTATAAGCTCGCAGTCGCCGATCCTGTTAAGTATCATGCAGTTACCCCCTTTAATCAAGAGGCGGGAGTCTGCGGTACTAAAGGTGGTAAACCGAGTTTTACGCAAGTTTTTGGTGAGTGGCTCTGTGATATGGCTGCGCGTGACGAAAAACTCGTCGGCATTACACCGGCGATGCGCGAAGGCTCAGGCATGGTACGGTTTCATGCCGAATATCCAAACCGCTATTTTGACGTGGGCATCGCCGAGCAGCATGCGGTGACGTTTGCTGGTGGCCTGGCCTGCGAGGGTTTAAAACCCGTCGTTGCGATTTATTCGACCTTCTTGCAGCGCGCGTATGACCAATTGGTGCACGATGTGGCGTTGCAAAATCTGGATGTGACCTTTGCGATTGATCGCGCCGGTTTGGTCGGTGCCGATGGTCCAACACATGCCGGCAGCTTTGATCTCTCGTTTATGCGCTGCATTCCCAATTTGGCGATTTTGGCGCCGGGCGACGAAAACGAATGTCGTCAAATGCTCTACACCGCCTACCAATACAATGGCCCCGCCGCCGTGCGTTATCCACGCGGCTGTGGTTTGGGTGCGGTGGTACAAAGTGAAATGAGCTTGTTACCTTGGGGTAAAGGTGAAATTCGTCGCCAAGGTGACTCATATAATGGTAAGAAAGTTGCCATCTTAGCCTTCGGCACCGTGCTAGAGCCTGCTTTAGCTGCGGCTGAAAACTGTCATGCGACGGTGGCGAATATGCGCTTCATTAAGCCGCTGGATACTGAGCTAGTGCGGCAATTGGCTGCGACGCACGATTTGCTGGTGACGGTGGAGGACAACGCGATCATGGGCGGCGCAGGTAGCGCAGTGCTGGAAGCGTTGATGCTGGCGGATGTGATGAAACCGGTCTTGCAATTGGGCTTGCCTGATAGCTACGTTGAGCATGGCGAACAAAAGCAAATCTTGGCCGACTGTGGACTGGATGCAGCGGGGATTATGGCGAGTATTCAGGCCAAGCTTGCGTTGTTATAGTGCGCATTTCTGTTTTAAGGAATAAGCCCTGCGATGCAGGGCTTTTTTATTGTTTAAGCAAAGTGGTAATGCTTGCGCAGATTCTGCGTGATGTGCCATGTGCAACTCATGCCTGCTGGAAATATCGCTAAATCACCTGCAGTAATCGTTACCGGTTCGCCGCCGTCGGGCGTTACAGTGACTTCGCCTGCGATCAGAAAACACGTTTCGCTTGAATCATAGGTCCAGGCAAAGGTGGAAGTGTTTTTTTCCCAGATTGGCCAGTAGGTAATTTTGAGTTCGGCTTGGCGGGCGGTGGAAATTTGGCGTTCGACATGAATTTGCTGCATGGTACTTTCCCAATCAATTGAAGATCTACATTTTACGCCCGCCGTTTATCGCGGCTGTGAAAAATCCACTTGGCAAAACTGATTAATTTTATGATAATGAGAATAGTTGCTAATAAGGTTCTCATTATGATTGTTTGTGTTTGTAATAATGTCAGCGATAAAGCCATCCGCAAAGCCGTCGAGCAGTCCGGCGTACGCACCTATATTCAATTGCAGCGTGTAACGAGTGCGGGTACTTGCTGCGGTAAGTGCGGTAGTTGCGCTAAACAAGTACTAAATGAATCTGTAGAGCAATACGAGGCCGCCATGCTGGCTGATTTGCAGGATGTGGCCTTCGCTTAAATACTGAATCGCTACCTTAAGAATTAAACAAAACCGAGCCTTTGCGCTCGGTTTTTTCTTATCCACTGCGTGCTTTGTCGTTTTCCCCATTCGCTTTGCTTAAGTCTGTGAGCGAGCTGTGAGTAAGTAAGCTAGCACTTTGTTTCAATTCAATAAAATGTCCATGATTAAGTTTTAGGCAAGCGCAAGCACTAATTCACACGCAAAATGGATAGCCGTGTGAGTAGGCTGTGGATAGCTCATTTAAACTGCTGTTTTGATATGCTTTTTGTGGCTTGATTAAAATATAGGCGATGAACGGTCGATTTTGTCTTGAAATCTGCAATTGAATGCTCTAGGGCTGTGCTTGGGATAACAACTTCCTTTATCCCAGAAAAAATCAGTTTTGATGTGAGTTGCTTGTGGGTAAACGAATCAAGCTGCTGATTTATATCATTATTTATTAATTGACTGTTTTTTGGGCAGGCTTGTGCGGTATAATCGTCGCCTTTCCTGTTTTCAGTATGCGATACACCATGACCTTAAAAGCCCCTGAACTCTTATTGCCTGCGGGTACACTCGAAAAAATGAGCGCCGCTTATGATTTTGGCGCCGATGCCGTTTACGCCGGTCAACCGCGTTACAGCCTGCGCGCGCGCAATAATGAGTTCAAGCTAGAGCAAATTGGTCAAGGGATCGAAGAAGCCCATGCGCGTGGCAAGAAGTTCTTTGTCGCCAGCAATATCTTGCCGCACAACGCCAAAGTGAAAACCTATCTGGCCGATATGGAGCCAGTGATTGCGATGAAGCCGGACGCGCTGATTATGGCTGACCCTGGCCTGATTATGATGGTGCGTGAAAAATGGCCAGAGCAAGTGATTCACTTGTCGGTGCAGGCTAATACGGTGAATTACGCCGGCGTTAAATTCTGGAAATCATTGGGATTAGAGCGGGTGATTTTGTCGCGCGAATTGTCGCTCGATGAAATCGAAGAAATTCGTCAATTGTGTCCAGATATGGAGCTCGAAGTCTTCGTGCACGGCGCGCTGTGTATTGCGTACTCTGGGCGTTGCCTATTGTCGGGGTATTTCAATCACCGCGACCCAAATCAAGGTACCTGCACCAATGCCTGCCGTTGGGATTACAAAACACACGATACCGTCGAAGATGACGCGGGCGATGTGCAGCAAAAAGCGCAAGTGATTCAATTTGACTTTAATAAAGCGATGAATGAAGCCAATCAAGCTTTTTCAGCTTGCGGAGGTCAAGAGCGCCATCCATTAGCCGACAAAACCTATTTGATCGAAGAAGCCAATCGCCCGGGCGAGTTAATGCCGATTATCGAAGACGAGCACGGCACTTATATCATGAACAGTAAAGACCTGCGCGCGGTACAGCACATCGAGCGTTTGGTCAAAATGGGCGTGGATTCGCTGAAAATCGAAGGCCGTACTAAATCGTTGTACTACGTGGCGCGTACCGCACAAGTCTATCGCCAAGCGATTGACGATGCCGTTGCCGGCCGTCCTTTCAATCCAGCCTTGCTTGCTGATTTGGATGGCTTGGCTAATCGCGGTTATACCGACGGTTTCTACCAACGCCACACCACGCACGAAGCGCAAAACTACCTCGATGGTCATTCGAAAGCCAAACGCAGTCAATACGTCGGCGAAGTGCTCAATATTCAAGACGGCTGGGCTGAAATTGACGTGAAAAACAAATTTTCAGTCGGCGATTCGTTGGAAATCATCCATCCAAGTGGCAATATCATTGTGAAGTTGGAGCAAATTCGCGGAAAAAATGGTGCGCCAGTTGATGCCGCATTGGGCAGCGGCGCAAAAGCCGCCATCCCGCTCGATGCGAAATACGAAAATGCTTTGCTAGCGCGTTTGTTTTAATTTGTTGTGATTTTGATTGCTAAAAAGCCGCTGAGAAGCGGCTTTTTTATCAGGCTTGTTTTAAGTTCAGCTCTCGACCCACTACAGACACTCTGTCGTAGGCGCAATGAGTGGCAGGTAACATGGTTAAGCTGTCGTTCGCAATCAGAAGCGGACTATTGCTTATTGCAAAAACCATCGTTTGTGTAGATATATAGCAGCCAACAAGGTTAGTTTAGGTGGTGCGATAGCACATCGGAATACGCATAAATTCTTTTAGGCTGACCAGTGACTTTTGCAACCACTTATGGATTATTTTATTTCCGTTGAATCGCGATTGCTTGCCTTTCGATGCCAAAACTCTGCTCGCTCTTTATCTATGGGTACGCCCAGCCCAATTACATAGAGCATGCTGAGCATAACTTGAGCTTCAACGTCACCTTGCTCTGCTGATTTGATAAACCAATTAGCAGCGTTGGTATCATTTGGTGATGCGCCACGCCCTTTCATATACATAGTACCAAGTTTAAATTGCGCTTTTGCATGCCCTTGTTCAGCTGCTTTTCGATACCATATCATTGCCTGAGTATCATTCTGAGCAAGCACTTCGCCTGTATCATATAAAGTAGCTAGATTGAATTGTGCAACTGGATTGCCTTGCTCAGCCTCTTTGATGTATGGCAGCTCTTGCTTGGAAGATGTGCTAGCCAAGGAGCTAGCTATTTCTTTGAGTTTGAGCGAAGCCTCATTACCTCCTTGAGTAACCGCTTTGCTATGCAAGCTCTTAGCTTGAGTAAAATTCTGCGGCACCCCGTGCCCTTCTTTATACAAATCGCTAAGTTTAGATTGAGCTTCAAGACAACTAGCAGCAACGCAACTTGTGCCAGCGGCTTTTCGGTACCAAGCAATAGCTTGCTCGAGGTTTTTTTCTACTCCCCGCCCATTCATATACATATCAGCCAAAATTAACTGAACCCTGCTCGAATCCATCCGAGTAGCAACTTGCTGATACCAGTATGCCGCTTGAACTTCGTCTTTAGTTACGCCTTTACCCTTCATATACTTGTCGGCCAGCATAAGTTGTGCGGAGCTATTATTTTGGGTCGCCGATTTTTTTAGCCAATATATGGCCAAAGTATCATCTTTCGGCACTCCGCGACCAAGCATATACATGGCTCCAATCTTTGCTTGAGCTTCATCATCACCTTGTTCTGCGGCTTTACGAAACCAATATTCTGCTTGAGCATTCTCATCAGGCAAATCGCCCCTTGTATATATAATGCCTAGCTGATTTTGCGCTTCAATATAATTTTGCATGGCCGCTTTTTTATACCAATGAACGGCTTGCACTAAATCGTCTGGCTCCTTCAATTTTTCTGGGGATAACATGGCGTTTGCCCACTTAGAGTGGTAGCTACTACCTAGTTTAAATTGCCCCTCTGCATCCCCTTGTTCAGCGGCCTTTCGATACCAAAACATGGCTTTAACTTGATTACTAGGTACCTCTGAGTCATTCTCATAAATCAGACCTAGCTTCACTTGTGCTGCGGCATTACCTTGCTCAGCAGCTTTCTGATACCAAGCTAGAGCTTGCCCGTCGTCACTTCGGATGCCTTCTGCGCGGCGAGGCCCATCACCCAGCGTGTATAAGTCTCCCATCTCTATTTGCGCGGTAATGCTGCCTTGCTCGGCAATTTGACGATACCAAGTCACAACTTGTTTTTTGTCTTGTGCATTACCTACAAATGCATAAGGTATTTTTTTTAGTTGAATGAGTGCGGGCACATGGCCTTTATCGGCGGCCTTACGGTACCAAATCGCTGCATAGCGTTCATCTTGTGGCACGCCGTGGCCGAGTCTGTAAAGTTCAGCAAGCCTAAATTGAGCTTCAATATCTTCGTTGTCAGCTGCTTTGCGATACCAACTGGCTGCAAGCGCTGCATTCTCGATTACCCCTTTGCCATCTTCATGCATCAAACCAAGATAACGTTGCGCTACTGGGTTGCCAGTTCTCGCGAACTTCTTAAACTCAACAAGTGCCTGTTCATAGTTTTTGTTGTTGTATGCAGTGATAACATCAGCCATCTGAGCGGCATTTGCCGAAAATATGGATAAGGACAAAGTAGAAATAAAAATGAATTTATTTATTTTCACAATTGAACACCAAAGCTGATTTGGTCGGATTTTGACGAGGAGCTGGCGCTCGCGACAAAATTTGAGTGCCTGCAATTGGAGTCATTGCAGATGCTCATTTACCTCAAAATTATTGAGTGTCAGAGTCTGTTGTTGGCCGAACTCAGTCACTGTAAGATCTATAACAAAGTACACAAGCTTACTGGATAAGTTTAGTCGCGCAAATAGAGCTTGCGCCTGTTGGCTGAATTTACAACTCACAAAAATGAGTTAGCGTTACCATTTGACTTGCCCGTTTTCAAAAAATCTTTATCCCTCAGTCGCTTATCCTGCTCTAGCTCAGGTAAAATCCGCTCCCACAATAAAAAATCCGGTCCGCCCTTTACGCGGGCGACCACTTGGAGAATTCATGTCAAATCAAACCGAAGGCGCGATTGTTGTTGCTGCGCTGTACCAATTTGTTACGCTCGATGATTACGTTGCATTGCGCGAACCATTGCTGCAAACCATGCTCGATTTAGAAGTGCGCGGCACCTTGTTGCTGGCAAACGAAGGGATTAATGGCACGGTGGCGGGAACGCGGGCAGGGATTGATGGCTTGCTGGCGTGGTTGCGCTCTGATCCGCGCTTGGTGAATGTGGATCACAAAGAATCCTATTGCGACGAGCAGCCGTTTTTGCGCACCAAAGTCAAACTGAAAAAAGAAATCGTCACTTTGGGCGTGCCCGGCGTTGATCCGAATAAAAAAGTTGGCACCTACATCGAGCCCAAAGACTGGAATGCGATTATTTCCGATCCCGAAGTATTAGTCATCGACACACGGAATGATTATGAAGTGGCGATTGGTACGTTTGAGCGCGCGATTGATCCGCAGACCGAAACGTTCCGCGAGTTTCCTGACTACGTAAAAGCGCATTTCGACCCCGCAGTTCACAAAAAAGTGGCGATGTTTTGCACTGGCGGCATTCGCTGCGAGAAAGCATCGAGCTATATGCTCGGTGAAGGGTTTGAAGAGGTCTACCACTTGAAAGGTGGGATTTTGAAATACCTGGAAGAAGTGCCGCAGGAAGAGACGCTATGGAAGGGTGATTGCTTTGTGTTCGATAATCGCGTCACGGTGCGTCACGATTTAAGCGAAGGTGATTATGAGTTATGTCATGCTTGCCGCCAGCCTGTTTCCGCCGAGGAGCGCCAATCGCCGCAGTATGTGGCCGGTATTAGCTGCCCGCATTGCTATGACAATTTAAGCGAAAAAACGCGTCAAGGCGCGATAGAGCGCCAAAAACAAATCGAGTTGGCAAAAAAGCGCAAACAGCCTAGCCCTTTGGGGCGCAAGTTGGGTAAGTCAGAAAAGTAAACTCGTCACAAAATCCAAAAAAAGCCCAAAGTTACTTTGGGCTTTTTTGTGGTGGGTATATGACTATAGTCCATTTCAATTAATGCTTGGGATAGTATACCTAGATGGTTGTGTTGAAAGTGTCACATTGTCCAGCATCGCCGCTGTCCATGCCGCGTTTAAACCATTTCATCCTTTGTTCTGATGTGCCGTGCGTGAACGAGTCGGGCATCACGCTGTGGCCTGCGTTTCTTTGCAGGGTGTCGTCGCCAATCGCGTTGGCGGCGGTGAGTGCCTCTTCTAGGTCGCCCGCCTCTAGTAGCCCTTTTTTCGCGGCGTAATGCCCCCACACGCCGGCATAACAATCGGCTTGTAGCTCCAAACGCACCGACAAAGCATTGCCTTTGGCTTTGGAGAGTTGCTGTTGTTTTTGATGAACTTGGCTGGAAATGCCAGTGAGGTTTTGGATGTGGTGGCCGACTTCATGGGCAATCACATAAGCTTGCGCAAAGTCACCGGGCGCGCCGAGTTTTTTGTGCATTTCATCAAAAAACCCTAAATCGAGATAGACTTTGCTGTCGGCTGGGCAATAAAAAGGACCAACGGCCGAGGTGGCATTGCCGCAGGCGGTGTCGACGCGATTGCGAAACAGCACCATTTTTGGCTCTTGATAGCTTTGACCCGATTGCTGAAAAATAGCATGCCAGGTGTCTTGGGTGTCGGTCAGTGTTTTAACCGCTTGCGATTTGACTTGATCATTGTCGGTGGCGGTATTGACTGGCCCTGCTTGCTGAGTCGGTGCGCCATTATTTGATGATTGCATCACCATGCCGAGTATTTCGACTGGGTTTTTACCCATTAATAGGCCAATAACGACGACGATGGCGATGCCTGCCAGACTGAGTTTGCCGCCACGTCCGCCTGAACCGCCACTAGCGCGGCGGTCTTCGACGTTACTGTTGTCCTCCGACATTTTGTCCCAACGCATGTTTAGCTCCTGAATTTATTTTGGCGAGAGTGCGTGTAGTAGCTCATTTTCTAATTGATTGATGACTTTGTCATCATTGAGCACCCGCCCAGAAATTAAGAAATTATCCTCAGCACGCTCGCCCAAGGTCATGATTTTGGCTGATTGAATTTCAATACGATTGGCCGCTAAGATGCGGGCAATCGTTGATAACAAGCCGGGGCGATCGCCAGCGACAACCGATAAGACATGGTATTTGCCTTTTTCATCGGCGCGAATTTGCACATGCGTTTTGACAGGGAAGTGCTTTTGCTGCCGAGAAAGCCGCCCGCTTGGCGCGGCTTGAATCGGTATTTTTTTATTGATGCGCTCGCCCAACTCAAACTCAACGTAATTAATCAGATCACGGTAGGACGTATGCAGACTATCAGGGATATAGACGTAAAAGGTATCCAGTGCATAACCGTGGTTGGTGGTATGAATTTGTGCATCAAAAATGGAGTAACCCGCGCGCTCAAAAAAACTGCAGATTTGTACGAATAAATCAGTTTGGTCTGGGCCGTACACCAATACTTGCAGCCCTTCGCCGGATTCGGAAATTTTAGCGCGAACGAGGGTTTCTTCGGCGTGAGTGCGACCGAACAGCATCCGAGTATGCCAAGCAATATCGCGAGCGTCATGCCTGAGGAAATACACACCGTCTAATAGTTTCCAAAAGGCTTCGTGTGCGTCACTGCGTAGGCCATATAGGCGCAGCAAGCGTAGCGCCTCAGTTTGGCGTTCGCTCAGCCATGAATGATTCGCTTCTCGATTTAAAAAGCGTTGGGTTGCTTTAAACAGATCTTCGAGCAACTTGGCTTTCCATGCATTCCATACTTTGGGGCTAGTGCCACGAATATCGGCTACGGTGAGTAAGTACAAGGCATTGAGGCGGCGCTGCGTGCCGACTAACGCTGCAAATTCGGTGATGACCTCAGGGTCATACACGTCTTGCTTTTGGGCGATGGATGACATCGTTAAATGGTGGCGCACCAGCCAGACAATGAGGTCGGCGTCTTCACTCGGTAAGGGGTGTTGAGCGCACCAAGTGCGGGTGATGTCTTCGCCAATTTGCGAATGATCGCCGCCGCGTCCCTTGCCGATGTCGTGAAACAGCGCCGCTAAATACAGCACTTCAGGATGCTCAAATTCTTCGATCAGCTTTGAGCAGAGTGGATATTCATGCGTAAATGCGGGTACGGCAAAGCGGCGCATATTACGCAGTACCATCAGGATGTGTTCATCGACGGTGTAAACATGGAATAAATCATGCTGCATGCGGCCGACAATATCGCCAAATTCTGGAATATAGCGGCCGAGTACGCCGTATTGATTCATGCGGCGCAAAATGCGCGTCAGGCCACGTGGCTCGCGAAAGAGTGCGATAAAAAGCTGCCGATTGTGTGGATTTTCTAGGAATGTGTCATCAATCAATTCGCGAGCGTGCCACAGCGCGCGCAAGGTCTCTGGCGCAATATCGCTGGCTTCAAGGCGTTGCTCAAGGTGCAAAAACAGCGCCAAAATCGCCGATGGATTTTTATGAAATAGCTGCGGATCATTGATGGCTAAATGACCATCACGAATATAAAAATCCGCGTTAATTGGCGTGGTATTGCTTAAATATGAGTAAATCCGCTGGCGCAGTGCATGCAGCAAGATGGGTACGAGCTGCGTAATGATGCGCGCAGCGAGATAATATTCCGCCATCAGCGCTTCACTGGCGCGCTGTGAAATCCGACCCGCAGTCGAGATGTCGTCAAAGCCAAAATCTTTGGCGAGTACATGTTGGTAATCAAATAAAATTCGGTCTTCGCGACGTTTGGCGCGCCAATGCAGTGCGATGCGATAAGTACGCAGTACGCGTTCCGCTTCGCGAAGTTTACGATTTTCTTCAAATGTCAGCATGCCCAGTGCCGCGAGCGAATGCCAATCACGACCGAGTCTTTGGCTGGCAGCAATCCAGCCGATTAGATGTAAATCCCGCAGGCCTCCCGGCGCTTCTTTGATATTCGGTTCCAGTTTGTAGGTTGCGTTTTTAAAACGACCATAGCGCGCTTGTTGTTCAATCAGCTTGGCTTCAAAAAACGCTTTCGGATCGATGTGGCGATGCACGGTGTCCATAAAGACCGTAAAGCGCTCTTTGTCACCAGTGAGTACGCGGGTTTCGAGTAGGGCGGTTTGGACGGTAATGTCCTTTTCGGCTTCAGCCAAGCAGTCGGTGGTCGTGCGGACTGAGTGGCCAACTTCAATGCCAATATCCCAGAGCTCGCCGACTAAGACTTCGAGCTTTTCCAGTAGTGCAGGGCTAGGTTGATCGGGTAATAAAATCAGTAAGTCAATGTCGGAGTAAGGGTATAGCTCACCACGCCCGTAACCGCCTACAGCACAGAGTAATACATCATTGCTAAATTCATGGCGGCTCCAGAGTTCGACCAATGTTTTATCGGTTAAATGAGCCAAGGCATTCAATAATGGCGCTGCCTTTGCTGGCACAGAAAAGCGTTCTTGGATCGCCTTTTTCGCCGTGGCGTAGGATTCACGAATAGCACTAACCGAGCGCATGACAAACTCCGGAGGCAAGGGCAAGAAAACGCCCTCAAATGAGGGCGTAGGGTAAAGATTAAGCGAGTAGGTATTTCTCTGGGCGCGGCGGAGTGCCTGCCGAAACGGTCAATACCTCGTAACCTGTTTCGGTGACAAGAATCGTGTGTTCCCATTGCGCTGACAGGCTGCGGTCTTTGGTGACGATGGTCCAGCCGTCGTTCATTTGTTTGATTTCACGTTTGCCGGCATTAATCATCGGCTCGATGGTGAAAATCATGCCCGGTTTGAGCTCAACGCCAGTGCCCGCCTTGCCGTAATGCAGTACTTGTGGCTCTTCGTGAAACACTGCGCCGATGCCGTGGCCGCAAAATTCACGAACTACAGAGTAGCCCGCTTTTTCAGCGTATTTTTGGATCGCGGCGCCGATATCACCCAAACGTGCGCCCGGCTTCACTTGATCGATGCCAATCCACATGCAATCAAAGGTGACTTGTGAGAGGCGTTTGGCGTGGGTGGCCACATTGTCGCCGACCAAAAACATCCGGCTGTTGTCGCCGTGGTAGCCGTCTTTGATGACAGTGATGTCCAAATTCACCACGTCGCCATTTTTAAGTGGTTTGTCATTCGGAATCCCGTGACAAATCACATTGTTGACTGAGGTGCAAATTGATTTTGGGTAGGGTATATAGCCAGGAGGGCAGTAATTTAATGGTGCTGGAATAGTACCCTGCACGTTTACCATGTAGTCATGACATAGGCGGTCGATTTCTTCGGTGGTCACACCGGGTTTGATAAATGGCGTGATGTAGTCGAGCACTTCGCTGCCGAGGCGGCCAGCCACGCGCATTTTTTCAATTTCTTCGGCCGTTTTAATTTTGATCGTCATACAAACCTTAAATGCAATAGAGGGGCAAACGCCCGCTCAATGATGTTGATTTTTCTCAAGTATATCATTGCATGGGCTGACTAGTCCGTTCTTGCGGCGGTGGTGTATTTGCGAATAAAAAAAGCTCAGCACTTGGCTGAGCTTTCTGATTGTGTTTTTTGCTGCAATTAACGTTTGTGATGCTCGGGCAAAACGATGTTCAGTTCTAATACTTCGAAATCATCTTTGCGTTCTAATTGAACTTTGATGTCATCAGGATTGATGGCGACGTACTTTGAAATCACTTCGAGCAGTTCACGTTGCAGTTGGGGTAAGTAGTCCGGTGCCGTGTTTTGGCCTGCGCGCTCGTGCGCCAAAATGATTTGCAAGCGTTCACGCGCGACATTGGCGGTTTTTTTCTTTTCGCCAAAAAAATAACTCAAAATCGACATGCTTAACCTCCAAACAACCGTTTCCAGAACGGTGTCTTAGGTACTTCAATAAAACGCATTGGTTTTTCTTCGCCTAAGAAACGCGCAACGACGTCTTTATACGCCTCGGAAACATCGGAGCCCGTGTTATGAATAGCGGGCGTACCTGCATTAGAGGCCTGCAAGACGGCTTCTGATTCAGGAATAATCCCAATCAATGAAATACGCAGCAAGTGCTGTACGTCATCGAGCGAGAGCATTTCACCTGATTCAACACGCGCAGGGCTGTAGCGGGTAATTAGCAAATGCGTTTTGACTGAGCCACCGTCTTCGGCGCGTTTAGATTTGGCGTCTAAAATGCCGATGATGCGGTCAGAATCGCGCACGGATGAGACTTCGGGATTGGTGACGACAATCGCTTCGTCAGCAAAGTAAAGTGCCAAGAATGCACCCGTTTCAATGCCGGCTGGGCTGTCGCAGATGATGTAATCAAAGCCATCGTGCTCAAGTTCTTTGAGGACTTTCTCGACACCTTCTTTTGAAAGGGCATCTTTGTCGCGCGTTTGTGATGCGGGCAAGACAAATAGATTGTCGCAGTTTTTGTCTTTGATCAGCGCTTGGCGCAATGTGGCTTCGCCTTGGATGACATTCACAAAGTCATATACCACGCGGCGCTCGCAACCCATGATTAAGTCAAGATTGCGTAGGCCCACGTCAAAGTCGATCACTGCGGTTTTGAATCCGCGTAAGGCCAAGCCCGAAGCAAAGCTGGCGCTGGTGGTCGTTTTGCCAACGCCGCCTTTACCTGATGTTACTACTACGATTTTTGCCACAGAGTTCCCCTGGGATAAGATGAATTAGTTTGGGTTTAATTGATTTGGTTCAGTGCTTCGATCACGAGTTTTTCTTGATCGAGATAAATCTGGCTTGGCTTACCGGCAATCGATGCAGGTAAGTCTTCATCAAGCGAGCGATACACGCCGGCAATAGAGACCAATTCCGCTTCCATGCAGGTGGTGAAAATACGCGCTTTGGTGTCGCCTCGCGCACCCGCGAGCGCACGACCACGGAGCGGCGCGTAAACATGGATATTGCCGTCAGCAATCACTTCTGCACCGTGCGATACCAAAGCGAGGACGATTAAATCGCTGCCTTTGGCATACACTTGCTGCCCAGTACGTACAGGGCGGTCGATAATCATCGCGCTTGGCGCGGCGATTGTTTCAACTATGGGGGCTGTTGCTGGTGTAATACCGCTATCGAGTAATACGACTAAGCCAGCTTCTTTGGCTGCGACTTGCTGATCAGTATTGCCGCCTTGTGCAACAACGGGGTAAAGCTGAAATTGGCGGAGCAGATTGACGAGCGCAACGATTTCAATCGCCGATGGAATGCTGTTGAGCTGGCTAAAATCAATCGCGATTTGCTCATCAGACAGAAAATGTTCGCCATCACCTAGCTGTTGCTGTAGCGCTAGGATGAGTTTTTCGGGCTCGAGCGTATTAGGAACAAAAGCCGTGAGTTTGGTTGTCGTGCTTTTGAACTCAAAGGCAGTTGTCGATTCATCAGGATAGGCAAAGCTGGTCATAGATTACAGGTGTCACAACAGCGAAAGAACGCAGTTTACCGTTTCACAGCTAGGCTAGGAAGCTGTGTTTATCTGTAAGCGGGTTTTTTGCCGCAAAAACATCGTAAAACACGGCAAGAACGATGCTTTTGCGTATTTTTAGAAGGTGCGGCGCTTGATGCCGGTGCGGTGCATGATGGTAGTAGATAATTCTTCAATCGACATTTTGGTCGTATTCAAATAAGGCACACCCACATGGCGTAGCAAGGCTTCGGCTTCGGCAACTTCAAATTGGCAGGTTTCCAATGAGCAATAGCGGCTGTCTGGTTTGCGTTCTTCGCGAATTTGTTGCAAACGAACAGGGTCAATTGTTAAGCCAAATAATTTGTTGCGATACGGTAGTAATAAACGAGGTAGCGTGTGTTGACCAAAATCTTCCGGGGTCAGTGGATAGTTGGCGGCCTTGATGCCGAACTGTAAGGCTAGATAAAGGCAAGTGGGGGTTTTGCCTGAGCGCGATACACCAACCAAAATCAAGTCCGCTTCGGCCAAATCCCGCGGCATGATGCCGTCGTCGTGATTGATCGAAAAATTCACTGCGTCGATGCGATTTTTGTACTCTTCAAAATTACCAATTGAATGTGAACGTCCTACGGTGTGGGTCGATTCGACGCCTAGTTCTTCTTCGAGTGGGCCAATAAATTTTTCTAAAAAATCAATCGTTAATGCGTCTTCGACGAGGATTTTTTTGCGTAAAACCGGATCGACTATGGTGCTAAAAACCAGCGGGCGACAGCCATCAATGACCGCATGACGGCGAATATCGAGCGCGACTTCCTCGGCTTTTTGTACGGTATCGACAAACGGTAAAGTAATGCGGTTGAAGTTAACATCTTCAAATTGTGAGAGTAAGGAATGCCCAAGAATTTCGGCGGTAATCCCGGTTCGGTCAGATACAAAAAAGGCAGTGCGTCGCATAGTTCCCCCTGTCTAATCAGAATACCGTGCAATCCTCAGGAAAACCAGTAAAGGTAATTCCTGACTTGGCAATTAATGTTTAAAAGCTAAACTGAATCAGTTATTTTTGCAATGCAGCATTCTAAGGGCCTTCGCACATGACCGAAAAATATGTACTCGATTTTGCTCAGCTACGCATGCACGACGTAGAGAAAGTGGGTGGGAAAAATGCCTCTTTAGGCGAGATGATTTCGCAGCTCACCGAAAAAGGAGTGCGAGTGCCGGGTGGTTTTGCAACGACTGCAGAAGCCTATCGTGTTTTTCTGGCGCATGAAGGCTTGGCCGATCGAATCGATGGCGTTTTGGCGACGTTGGACGTGGACGATGTCAAACAATTAGCCGTCGTCGGCAAACAAATCCGTGACTGGATTATGGCAACGCCATTGCCCGCGCAGCTGGAAGCTGAAATGGCTGAGCATTACGCCAAATTAGGCGATAACGTCACCGTCGCAGTGCGCTCCTCGGCCACAGCTGAAGATTTGCCCGATGCTTCATTTGCAGGCCAGCAAGAAACTTTCCTTAATATCGTCGGTTACCAAAACGTTGTTGATGCGATGAAGCATGTGTTTGCATCGCTGTATAACGATCGAGCGATTGCTTATCGCGTACATAAAGGCTTTGATCATAAAGTAGTTGCGCTATCGGCAGGTATACAGCGGATGGTCAGGTCTGACAAGGGCGCTGCGGGGGTACTCTTTACTATTGATACTGAATCTGGTTTTGATCAAGTGGTGTTTGTGACCGCTTCGTATGGTCTTGGTGAAACGGTTGTGCAGGGTGCGGTCAATCCCGATGAGTTTTTTGTGCACAAACCGACATTGGCAGCAGGTCGCCCTGCGATTGTGCGCCGTCACTTAGGCGGCAAAGCATTAAAAATGGAATTTGATACCGAATCAGTAGCCGGTAAGTCGGTACGTACTGTGGCAGTGAGTAAAGCAGAGCGCCATCAGTTTTCAATTTCGGATGCTGAAGTTGAAGAGTTGGCACGCTACGCAGTCATTATTGAGCAACACTACCAACGGGCTATGGATGTCGAATGGGGTCGGGATGGGATTGATGGCAAGCTGTATATCTTGCAAGCGCGCCCTGAAACGGTGAAGTCGCAAGAGTCAGGCTCTGACAAACTCACTAAATTTAGAATGTTGGAAACCAGTCGCGTCATTACTGAGGGCCGCGCGATTGGTCAAAAAATCGGTCAAGGCAAGGTGCGAATTATTCGCCATGTGTCGGAAATGGAACGGGTGCAAGAGGGTGATATTTTGGTGTCGGATATGACTGATCCCGATTGGGAGCCAGTGATGAAGCGCGCTGCGGCAATTGTGACCAATCGCGGTGGCCGTACTTGCCATGCGGCGATTATCGCACGCGAACTTGGTATTCCGGCTGTGGTTGGCTGTGGGGATGCGACTGACATGCTGTGTGAGGGCGATGAGGTGACAGTGTCCTGCGCGGAGGGCGATGCAGGCTTTATTTATGAAGGCTTGCTCAAATTCGAGCGGATGGATGTCGCCTTACAAACGCTGCCAACGCCGCCTGTGAAAATTATGATGAATGTGGGCAACCCTGAGCTGGCGTTTGATTTTTGCCAGATTCCGAATGAAGGTGTCGGTTTAGCACGACTAGAATTTATCATTAATCGTATGATTGGTATTCACCCGAAAGCTTTGCTAGCGTATCCAAATCTAGCGGAACCACTCAAAACGCAAGTGGAAGAGCGTATTGCCGGTTATCGCTCAGCGATTGATTTTTATATCGATAAGATTGCCGAAGGAATTGCGACCTTGGGCGCAGCGTTTTATCCGAAAAAGGTCATCGTGCGATTGTCCGATTTCAAATCGAATGAATACGCTAACTTGCTGGGCGGTACTGAGTACGAGCCGCATGAAGAAAACCCAATGATTGGTTTCCGCGGCGCGGCACGCTATGTTGATAAATCATTCCGTGATTGTTTCGAGCTCGAATGTCGCGCGGTGAAGAAAGTGCGCGATGTAATGGGCTTGACCAATATTGAAGTGATGATTCCTTTTGTACGCACTTTGAAAGAAGCTGAGTGCGTGATTGAATTGCTAGAACGGAATGGTTTAAAACGCGGTGAAAATGGTTTGCGCGTCATTATGATGTGTGAAATTCCTGCGAATGCGGTGCTCGCCGAGCAGTTCTTGCAATATTTCGATGGTTTCTCGATTGGTTCGAATGATATGACCCAACTCACGCTGGGGATTGACCGCGATTCGGGGGGGCCGGTTTCGACTAGTTTTGATGAGCGTGATGCAGCGGTAAAAGCCATGCTGGCGATGTCGATCAAGGCCTGCCGTAAACTCGGCAAATACGTCGGTATCTGTGGCCAAGGCCCGTCGGATCATCCTGATTTTGCGCAGTGGTTGGTGGAAGAGGGGATCGAAACGATTTCATTGAACCCAGATACGGTCATCGAAACTTGGCTATTTTTAGCACGCGGCGGTAAGAGTGAGTAACTAGCCCAGTTTCAAAACTACAATTTCGACGATAAAAGCCCAATTTGCATTGGGCTTTTATTATTGGTGCTATCCCTGCTTGCGCGTATTGTTCATCACAAAGAACATTGTTTTTGAGAAAAGGCGCTCTTTCGCTGTGTTAGCGGCGATGTACTTGGTTTATCATCAAGCCATTGCATTTATTACTAGTTATAGGAACTCGTTATGCCATTAAGCCGTGCTGCTTTTGACCAATATATGGTACCTAATTATGCTCCCGCTGCTTTCGTTCCGGTGCGGGGCGAAGGTAGCCGAGTTTGGGATCAAGAAGGTAAAGAATACATTGATTTTGCGGGCGGAATCGCGGTGAACTCGCTAGGGCATTGCCATCCCGCTTTGGTGGGAGCTTTGATGGCACAGGCGAATAAACTGTGGCATGTGTCCAATGTGTTTACCAATGAGCCAGCGCTGGAATTGGCGCAAAAATTAGTTGCAGCAACGTTTGCCGACAAAGTGTTTTTTTGTAACTCAGGCGCTGAAGCGAATGAAGCTGCGCTGAAATTAGCGCGCCGCGCTGCGATTGAGCGCTTTGGCGAACAAAAACACAAAGTGCTGTCGACTCTCAATAGTTTCCATGGTCGCACCTTTTTTACGGTGACCGTCGGTGGTCAGCCGAAGTATTCCGACGGTTTTGGCCCGAAACCAACGGGGATTGAATACTTTGAATATAACAATCTGGATGCGCTCAAGGCGCTGATTGATGATGACACTGCGTGCGTGATTATCGAGCCGATTCAAGGTGAGGGCGGTGTGCTGCCAGCAGACGCGGCTTTCTTGCAAGGCGTACGTGATTTATGCACTCAGCACAATGCGTTTTTGATTTTCGATGAAGTGCAAACCGGTATGGGGCGTTCGGGTAGTCTGTTTGCTTACCAAGAATACGGCGTTGTTCCGGATATTTTGACTAGCGCGAAGAGTTTAGGTGGGGGCTTTCCGATTGGGGCAATGTTGACGACCGCCGATATCGCCAAGCATCTGGTCGCAGGTACACATGGCACAACCTACGGTGGCAATGCCTTGGCGTGTGCAGTCGCTTCTGCTGTTTTGGATGTGATTAATACGCCGGAGACGCTGGCTGGAGTAAAAGCAAAGCACGCCCTTTTTATTGAGGGTATTGCTGCAATCAACGCGAAGTACAAGGTATTCAGTCAGGTACGGGGTATGGGCTTGTTGATGGGGGCAGTGTTGGCTGAGCAGTATAAAGATCGGGCGAAAGATATTTTGGGCTTGGCCGCGCAAAATGGCTTGATGGTGCTGATGGCCGGGCCTAATGTGGTGCGTTTTGCACCTTCATTGGTGATTGCAGAAGAAGAAATCAGTATCGGTTTAGCGCGCTTTGAGGCGGCGATTGCCCAATTTGTCGCATAAATTTCTTTGTGTTTGTTTATCAAACCCGCCCTTGTTGGCGGGTTTTTTTATGTCTTGCTGAGGCAGATGAATCAGGCTCTATTAATTTGCTTGTGTGTATCTTCTTATAGGCTTTGAATAATATTGATTATATGGAAATACCTAATATTTTTTTATATGAACTAGCTCTGTTGTGGCGTTTGATACTGGATTAATTGAATCGTAATAGCTTGTAAGAAAAGTGCGTTAGGGAAAGGCACAGTATTCCACGCCACAGCAAACAGGTAATTTTCACCTTATCCAAACTGTTACGGTAATATTGGGTACAAACTGCTATGCAGTGACGCTATCTGGTTTGGATCAATAAAACGGCGCTCCTTTTGGTGCGTTGTACGAATAGTCTTACAAGGACGGAGTCTCAAGTGGATATTTTTCTGCAACAAATTATTAATGGTCTGGTGATTGGTAGCATTTATGCGCTGATCGCGCTGGGCTATACGATGGTGTACGGCATTATGCAGCTGATCAACTTTGCGCATGGCGAAGTGGTAATGATTGGCGCGATGGTGACGATTACGTGTATCAATCTTTTGCTAGGGCACAACGTACATTTATCAGGACCAGCATTGTTGTTGGTGGGGCTGATGATGGCAATTCCTGTATCGATGCTCTTGGGGTATACGATTGAGAAAGTCGCTTATCGTCCATTGCGTCGTGCGCCACGTTTGGCACCGTTGATTACCGCAATTGGTGTATCTATTGTGCTGCAACAATTGGCGATGTTGATCTGGGGCCGGAACTACCGACCATTTCCAGCGATTTTGCCATCTGAAGTGCATAGCATTGGTGGTGCGTCGATTACCGATGTGCAAATCGCGATTGTTGCGTTGACCTTTTTGCTGATGGCTGGGATGTATTTCTTGATTGAGAAAACCAAGATGGGGCGCGCAATGCGTGCCACGGCACAGAATCAAGATGTGGCTAAGTTGATGGGTGTGAACGTAAATCACATTATTTCAATGACCTTTGTGATTGGCTCAGCGCTGGGCGCGGTGGCGGGGGTGATGGTGGCCGCCAATTACGATCAAGCCCACGCGTATATGGGCTTTATGATCGGCTTGAAAGCCTTTACTGCAGCGGTATTAGGTGGGATTGGTAATCTGGGCGGCGCAGTATTGGGCGGTTTATTGCTGGGGGTTATTGAGAGTTTGGGGGCTGGTTATCTGGGTGATTTGACTGGCGGCGTGCTGGGTAGTCATTACAAAGATATCTTGGCTTTTGTGGTACTGATTTTAGTGCTGGTATTCCGTCCATCTGGCTTGATGGGTGAACGCGTTGCTGAACGCGCTTAAACCAAGGTGACATGATGACGAATACGATCAATCGCGCTGAGTTTCGCGCCAATAATTTAAAAACCACGCTGGTGCTGGCAGGCATTGCCGTTGTGTTAGCTGCTTTGCCTTGGGTTTTGGGGCATTTTTTCGAAAGTGGTAATTCGTGGCTACGAGCCGTTGATTTTGCTTTGCTCTACATTATGTTGGCCTTGGGGCTCAATATTGTGGTGGGTTATGCCGGTCTATTGGATTTGGGTTATATCGCCTTTTATGCGGTAGGGGCTTATACCTTTGCTTTGCTCAATTCTCCGCATTTACAGGAATTGATTCCCGTCTGGTTATTTAGGCCGAATTTTTTTGTGATGATGCTGATTGCCGCATTTGTGGCAGGGATTTTTGGGGTGCTGCTAGGCTCGCCAACCTTGAAGCTACGCGGCGATTATTTGGCGATTGTCACTTTGGGTTTTGGTGAAATTGTTCGTATTTTTATGAACAATATGGATCGTCCAATTAATATCACCAATGGCCCACAAGGGATTAACCATATTCCTGCGGTGCAAATTGCTGGTTTTGATTTGGGGCGTCCGATTGAGTTTTTTGGTATTAGCTTCGAAAAAATTCATTTGTATTACTACCTCATCTTGGCAATGTGCTTTTTCATTATTTTTGTGTCGAAACGTTTGCAAAGTTCACGAATTGGTCGTGCTTGGGTGGCGATTCGTGAGGATGAAATTGCCGCGAATGCAATGGGTATCGATACCCGTAATATGAAGTTATTGGCGTTTGCAATGGGCGCTAGTTTTGGTGGTATTTCGGGTGCATTGTTTGCCAGCTTCCAAGGCTTTGTTTCTCCTGAGTCGTTTACCTTGATGGAGTCGATTATGGTGTTGGCCATGGTCGTGCTTGGCGGTATGGGTAATATTCCGGGTGTTATTTTGGGAGCGGTGTTGGTGTCGATTACGCCGGAAATTTTGCGTGATGTGATTAATCCGGTGCAAATGGCGATTGCGGGTCGTAAAGTCGTTGACCCAGAAAACTTGCGGATGCTGATTTTTGGTTTGGCAATGATTATTGTGATGTTGGTGCGGCCTGCGGGTATTTGGCCATCGAAACAGCGTCGAGCCGAGTTGAAACCGAAAACGAAGACGATTTCGCTACAAGAAAAAGATAGTTTGCAAGATGCGGAGCGTAATCATGACTGAGGCATTGCTAAGTATTGAAGGGATTAACAAGCGATTTGGTGGCTTGCATGCCTTATCGGGTGTCGCTTTGTCGATCAATAAAGGCGAGATTTACGGTTTAATTGGCCCCAATGGTGCGGGTAAAACCACCTTGTTTAATGTATTGACGGGTCTGTATCAGCCAGATGAAGGTAAGTTTACCTTTAATGGCAAAGATCTGTTCCGTAAAAAACCCAATGTCGTGGTTGAGGCGGGGATTGCACGGACATTCCAGAATATTCGCTTATTTGCCAATATGACTTCTCTGGAAAATGTGATGGTTGGTCAGCATGTGAGAACTAAAACCGGCGTGATTGGTGCCGTGTTTCGCCCACCCAAGGCGCAGGCTGAAGAAGCGGCAATTAAGCTGAAAGCAGAAACTTTACTCGAGTATGTTGGTATCGCAGATCGTGCCGATGAATTGGCGCGTAATTTGTCTTATGGTGATCAACGTCGATTAGAGATTGCGCGTGCTTTGGCGACTAATCCGCAATTGTTGGCGCTTGATGAGCCTGCAGCGGGGATGAATCCAAAAGAAACCGATGATTTGAAGCGCCTAATGGAAAAAATCCGCAATGATGGCGTGACGATTTTGTTGATTGAGCATGATGTGAAGTTGATGATGGGCTTGTGTGATCGAATTGCGGTGCTCGATTACGGTAAGAAAATTGCAGAGGGCATTCCTGAGCAAGTGAAAAACGATCCAAAAGTGATTGAAGCGTATTTGGGAGTGGCACCAGAATGACAAGTACATCAACAAGTAAAGCGCTATTGCAGGTGAAAGATTTGAAAGTCGCCTATGGCGGCATTCATGCGGTCAAAGGCATCGATCTGGAAGTGAAAGAAGGTGAGTTGGTTGCACTGATTGGAGCCAATGGCGCAGGTAAAACTACGACACTGAAAACCTTGATGGGGATGGTGAAACCCGCAGGCGGTGAAATTCTATTTAAAGATCAAGCCACCGCCAAGCTTGAGCCGCATGATTATGTGCGCCAAGGCTTAGTTATGGTGCCTGAAGGTCGTGGGATTTTTGGCCGATTGACGGTGGAAGAAAACCTACTGATGGGTGCCTATTGGCGCAATGATAAGGCTGAAATTGCTAATGATTTGGCGCGTGTTTATCAGTTGTTTCCTCGTGTGAAAGAGCGCTATAAGCAATTGGCTGGCACCTTATCGGGTGGCGAGCAGCAGATGGTAGCGATGGGGCGGGCTTTGATGAGCCGGCCTCAGTTGTTGCTGCTAGATGAGCCATCGATGGGCTTAGCACCGATTATTGTGCAAAAGATCTTTGAAATTATCCGGATGGTAGCCGCCGAAGGCGTGACAATGCTGTTGGTCGAGCAAAATGCAAAGTTAGCTTTGCAAACTGCTCATCGTGGCTATGTGATGGAGTCAGGCAAAGTCACATTTAGTGATGATGCCGCGGTGTTGCTTGCGAATGAAAAAGTACAGCAGGCTTATTTAGGTGAATAATTGGCTTCGCTGAAAAGAAAACCCAAGCCTAGGCTTGGGTTTTTTATTGGGTATTGCTTTAAAACCATTGCTAAATAAGCGTTTTGTGTTTATACGTCAGGTTTGCAAAGCAGTTCTAGATCGCCGCCTGTAGCTGCCGTATTGATCGTGATTGTGTATTCGCTGACTAAACGAAATAAAGGCCACATACCATTTGCAATTGGCGTAATAACGGGGCACAGTGGATTTTTGATGTTCAAAGTGCTGTTTTTTTGTTTGCACAGCACTCCATCGACCAGATTGAAATCGATCTCTTCAGAGACTTCAATTGTCTCGTTTGCGAGTGCTTTACGCCACGAGCCTGGTAAATAGCGAATCACTGGAATATTGCCGGTGAGTAAAGCAAGTGCAATTAATTCGAAAAGTGGCGCTGCTTCATCATCAATGCAGGCTATGCGGCCTAATCCGCGGTAATGTAACGTATTGCTTTCGCCTGTAATATTCGGTAGTTGGCGTTGCATTCCGATTGGCGTTCGACTGGCAATGCCATTGATGAGCATCGATAGATGAAGCGCTTCACTTGGCTCTTTCCATTCATGAATGATTTGCTGTAAAGCTTTTAAAGTACCGGTTTCTTGAATTGCATGCGGTTCACATGGGTCGGCATTTTTGCAGCAGGCCCAAATTGACCATGGCCCGCCAACTTTGGGGCCCGAGCCGGCTTTCCCTGTTCCGCCAAATGGCTGGCAACCTACGATGGCGCCAATTTGATTTCGATTGATATAAAAATTGCCGACGCGCGCATGCTGCACAATGTAATCTTGTGTGGCGCGTAGTCGTGAGTGAATGCTTAAAGTGAGCCCTGATTGCTGCTGGTTAATCTGCTGCACGACTTGTTTGAGTTGTTGAATTTTAAATCGTTTGATGAATAAAACGGGGCCAAAAATTTCATCAGGAAATGCCGCCTCATCGTCTAGTTCAATTAATGTGGGGGCGATATAGCTACCGTGATGGGTTTCGGGGGGTAAATGAGTTTGATAAATCGGGCAATGATGATATTGCTCGATTGCTGTTTTAATCTTGCGCTGTGCGGCTGAGCTGATAACAGGCCCGATGTCATTTGCTAACTGAACTGGATTGCCAATATTTAATTCAGCCATCGCCTGCTTAATTCTGGCTACAGTGTTCGTTGCAATCTCTTCTTGTAAATATAAAACGCGTAAGGCGGAGCAGCGTTGCCCCGCGCTATCAAATGCGGAGCTTATAACATCTTTGCAGGCATGATCGATATGAGCCGTGCTATCTACAACCATGCAATTGACACTGCTGGTTTCGCTGATCAGGGGTTTGGTTTGACCCGATTGATTGATCTCGGTGGCAATTTTTACAGCACTTGCGTGGGAGCCCGTAAATAAAACGCCATCACAGCGTCGATCTAGCACTAGAGCTGCCCCTGCTGCAGAGCCTCCCGGAATGAATTGTAAAATTTGACGTGAAATGCCAGCCTCATAAAAACAGCGCGTTGCTAGCATGGCAATCAGGGGTGTTTCTTCTGCGGGTTTGGCGATGACACGATTGCCCGCAATCAGCGCGCAGGCAATTTGCCCAACAAAGATGGCGAGCGGAAAATTCCAAGGGCTAATGGTGACGATAACGCCAATCGGCTCTGGTAGATCGTGCTGCCATTGTATTTGTGCTTCTTGTGCGTAATAGCGGCAAAAGTCGATTGCTTCGTGCATTTCATTTTGGGCATTGGTAAAGCTTTTGCCTGCTTCGCTCATTAAGGTTGAAATGAGCTCTACGCGGCGTGCGGCAAATATATCTGCGGTTTTTTCTAATAGTTGAGCCCGGTGATTGATGCAGTTGCGTTCCCATTGCGTGTGCGCCGCACAGCTGAGCGCCTTTTCGATGTCTGCTAAACCAGCCTCATTGATTAGGCCAATATTGAGCCGAGTGTCAGCTGGATTTTGGGCTGTACGATGCTTGTATAGTTCTGGAAGACCATGCCCAATCATTGGCATGGCGATGATTGAATGATGAGCAAATTCTGCGTGCTTTTCTTGAAAGTGCTTCAGATCGGGGGTGTGCGAGACATCTAAGCATGCAGTATTGTTACGAGGGGCAAATAACTTGTGTGGTTTGGCTAGTCTTGCACTTTGGTGTGTTTCTGGCCACGCAAATTGGGTGATTTTATGGCGTTGATGTAATAAATGAATAAAAGAACTATTCGCCCCATTTTCTAAGAAACGGCGAATTAGATAGGGTAGCAGCTGTGTTTTTTCACCAATTGGTGCATAAATTCGACAAGGACGATTTAAGCTCAGTTGATTGGCTAGACGATAAAGCGACTCTCCCATACCAAATAAAGCCTGAAATTCAATATTTCTCTCACCCGCTAATTGATGAATTAAACAAATTGTGAATGGATTGTGTGTGGCAAATTGCGGGTAAATACGGTGTTCGGAATGCAGAAGTACCTGAGCGCAGGCGATATAACTTAAATCGGTATGGCTTTTGTGAGTAAATACTGGGTAATCGACTAGATTTTGTTGCTGTGCTGTTTTTATTTCAGAGTCCCAGTACGCTCCTTTGACGAGTCGAACCATTAAAGGCCGATGCTGGCTCATTTGTGCAAGCCACTGCACGACAGCTAGGGCTCTTTTCTGATAGGCCTGTACCGCAATTCCCAAACCAGCCCAATCTCCTAATTTTGGTTCGAAGGCAAGTTGTGCAAAAAGTTTAAGCGTGATTTCGAGTCGATCAGATTCTTCGGCATCAATTGTTAGGCCAATATCATATTGCTTGGCGAGTTGTGCTAATTCAAGTAACCGTGGGTAGAGTTCTTTTTCGATTCTTGCTGCTTGGAGTGGCGAAAACCGCGGGTGTAAGGCCGATAGTTTGACCGAAACGCTAGCGCCAAAGCGAGGACCCGCTCCATTGTTATGTTGTCCAACATCGTGAATCGCTTCGAGGTACTTGGCGAAATAGTCATCACTTTCCGCTTGAGTGAGCGCTGCTTCACCAAGCATATCGTATGAGTATAAGAACTCAGCTTGAGCTCGCTCGTTGGCCCCTTTGAGATTTTCAGCAATTACAAAATAATTTGCCAGCCATTCAATTGCATGTTTAATCACTTCCCGAGCGATGGGCTTCCCCGCTGACTCGCTCATGGTTTCGGCAACACTTAACCCCCAGGTTGCGAGGTTGACGAGCCAAGAAGGACTGTGACCGCGATGACCTTGCCAGTGTGCAGTGTGCAGTTGTTCGCGAATTAATTGATTGGCGTTATTTTTATCCGGGATGCGAAGTAAGGCTTCACATAAATTAAGGAGTGCTTTACCTTCCGGGCTGCTGAGCGGAAATTCGGCCAAAACAGTGTCAAGTCCAGATTGATTGAGCCGCTCTAGGCGAAAGCGTTCTGTGATGAGACGCGCTAGTGCATCTGCACGAAGCTGATCTTCGCTGTTAAGTTGAACTGATTGTGATAATTCTCGCGCCAATTCAGTTTCATTACGATAGCGCTGAGAAAAAATCCGCTCCAAACTTGGGGCGGATTGCGTATTGATTGATCGATTCATAGTCTGCTTCGTGTGCAAATCAATAACGAAAACGCGGGAAAAACTGCAAGCTAGTGCAGTTCATGCCTTAAATTTTAAATGTTTGAATCGTGGTATCTAAGCGACCTGCAAGCGCATTGAGCCGGTCTGAAAGTTCACATGCACTTTTCGCAGCACTGCTATTTTCTTCACCTGCCTGTGCGATACGCTCAACATTTTTGGCAATTTCTTGGCTGGCACTACTTTGTTCATGAATGGCACCGGTGATGCTGCTAATGTGCTCTACATTCCGATGCGCTAATTCTTTGATTTGAGCGAGGGCTTCGGCCATTTCATGGGTGCTTCGCACGCCCGTTTCAACCAAACTGCTGGCCTCATACATGCCTTTGGCGGCCACACTGGTGTCGTTTTGCACTGCCTGAATTTTATTGGTGATTTCGAGCGTAGCTTGTGTTGTGCGTTCGGCTAATTTACGAACTTCATCAGCAACAACGGCAAACCCTCGACCTAAATCACCAGCTCGCGCCGCTTCAATTGCGGCGTTCAGTGCCAGTAAGTTGGTTTGGTCGGCAATGTCTTTAATCACTAAAACAATACTGCCAATTTCGTCTGAACGATGATTCAGTTGGCCAATTAACTCATTTGATTTGTTGATTGAATTAGCAATTTGCTGAATTTGACCTGTAGTTTTTCCCGCGACAGCGGAGCCTTCCTCTGCTGTTTTAGCTACCAACCGTGTTTCTTCTTCTAGTTGACTGGAATTATCTGCGATCAAGTGCACGCTGACTGACATTTCTTCGATTGCAGCAGCCGTTGCAGAAGAGGCCTCAGATTGTAGCCCGGATGCATTGCTGACTTGATTGGCTGCGTGAGTGAGCTCTCTTGCTGATTGTACTAAATCATGTGAGCAGCGATTTGCTGTACCGATTACGTTGCACATATTGCCCAATAGCTGATTCATCGCCGTAGAAGTTTGACCAATCTCATCGTTATTTTCGACGGGCATATGCATACTGATACGGCCAGTGCGGTCAATTTCAGCAATCGTAGCCTGCATTGATGCCAGCGGCTTGCGAATGCTTTGATAGATGATAAAAGCGCAAGTCACGCCTAAGCCAATCGCGATCACGATCAGCGTAATTAAAGTACTCGTTACTGTGCTTTTAATGGCGTCCACTTGATTGTCGATTGATTGCACGTCTTTAAGCGCGGCATCGGTTAATTCCGTCAGGATGTCTGACATTAAGCGAATTGGATCTTTGAATTGGGAAAAAGCTTTGTTGATTTCTTGTGCGGTACTAAATTTGCCAGCTTTAATATCGCTCATGATGCTAGATTCACCCTTGCCATAGGCTTCGCTATGGCCAAGCAGAGCTTCAATTTTACTGGCTTGTTCGGGGGTGGCGAGTTTTTTGGCTTCTGCGAGTTCAGTCTGCAAATTGGCAAATGATTTTTGCCATTTTTCGTGATATTCAGCGATTTTCTCTGGGGAATCGAAATTTAAAAACAGATCTTTTTCGAAGCGGCGCAGATCGCCCACCTGTTTGCGTGCTTCAATTAAGTGCATGCCATACTGTAAATTAGTATGTAGCAGTTGACTGGTTACCGAATGCTGCTGGTTTAAACCGATCGTGCCGACAATACCGACGAAAACTAATAGTGTCAGTGAAATTGCGAAGCCCAGTATAATTTTGGC
Organism: Deefgea chitinilytica; assembly: GCF_016881405.1. Classification (GTDB taxonomy): domain Bacteria; phylum Pseudomonadota; class Gammaproteobacteria; order Burkholderiales; family Chitinibacteraceae; genus Deefgea; species Deefgea chitinilytica. The sequence goes on along the minus strand of NZ_WOFE01000001.1, from coordinate 1,187,412 downwards.
ACCAACACTCATATTTTTTAGCATGGCACAATTCCCTTATCTAAAAAAATTATTGATTTAAACTAGTTTGCAAATGGTGAAATAGCAAGTGATCGATGATTGTGTTTAGTTAATTGATTTTGAATGACTTTAAACTTGTCTGAAAAGGTGATCCCTAATGAAAATTGGTACCCCATTGAGTCGCTCGGCGACCAAAGTAATGCTCTTAGGCGCAGGTGAATTGGGTAAGGAAGTCATTATTGCGTTACAGCGTTTTGGTGTAGAAGTGATTGCGGTTGATCGCTATCCAAATGCCCCGGGTATGCAAGTGGCTCATCGGAGTTATGTGTTGAATATGACCGATGCGCAAGCGCTGCGTGCTTTAGTTGAGGTTGAGAAGCCTCATCTAATCGTGCCAGAGATTGAGGCGATCGCGACAGAGGCTTTGCTGTCGATTGAAACCGATGGTTTGGCTGAAGTGATTCCGACTGCACGCGCCACCAACTTGACCATGAATCGCGAGGGAATACGTCGTTTAGCGGCCGAAGAACTGGGCTTGCCAACGTCGAGTTATCGGTTTGCTGATAGCTTGGCTGAGTTGCAAGCTGCGATTGCTGATATCGGTTTTCCTTGTCTGGTAAAGCCTGTGATGTCGTCAAGTGGGAAAGGTCAGTCGCTCTTAAAGAGTGAGCAAGACGTGCAGCCTGCTTGGGATTACGCCGCTAGCGGTGGGCGTGTGCAGCAGGGGCGGATCATTGTGGAAGGTTTTGTCGATTTTGATTATGAAATTACCTTACTGACAGTACGAGCGATAGGCCAAAGTGGCCAAGTAGAAACGCAATTTTGCGAGCCAATTGGGCATGTCCAGGTGAAGGGCGATTATGTTGAAAGCTGGCAACCGCAAAGAATGAATCCACTGGCGCTACAGCGAGCCCAAGATATTGCAGAAAAAGTCACCGCCGCATTGGGTGGGCGAGGAATATTCGGCGTTGAGCTGTTTGTTAAAGGGGATGCAGTGTGGTTTAGTGAGGTGAGTCCACGTCCACATGATACCGGATTGGTGACCTTAAAAAGTCAGCAGTATTCTGAGTTTGAATTACATGCCAGAGCGATTTTAGGTTTACCAGTTGATGTGGGTATGCGGAGCAATGCTGCTAGTGCAGTGATTTACGGCGCAATAGATGGCGTAGGTATTGCGTTTGAAGGAGTGGATCAAGCACTGGCTGTGCCGACAGCGGATGTCCGCTTATTTGGTAAGCCTGAATCGTTCGAGCGGCGTCGGATGGGGGTTGTTGTTGCGGCAGGTGATGATACCGAGCAGGCGCGCAGTCGTGCTAAATTGGCTGCCAGTTTAGTTAAACCTATAGAGGTAAAATAATGAGTGATGTAGTAGAAGTTACACCGTACGAATTGTTAGGTGGGGCTTCGGTTTTACGGCAGTTGGTGGATCGATTTTATGACATCATGGCGAGTGATTCACGTGCCGCCGGTATTCACGCCATGCACGGGCAAGACACCACGTTGATTCGCGAAAAATTGTTCGAGTTTTTGTCGGGATGGCTAGGTGGTCCGCAATTGTTTATTGAAAAATATGGACATCCTCGTTTACGCAGTCGGCACATGCCGTTTGCGATTGGCGAGTCTGAGCGTGATCAATGGATGTTGTGCATGTTGCAGGCAATGGCAGAAATCCCAATGAGCGATGATTTACGAAGTCATTTAGAAGAGGCTTTTATGAAAACTGCCGACTTTATGCGTAATCATTGATAAGGAAGCGGATGGAGCGTTAGAGGGTAGTTGCTATTTGGGGTGGGTATATTGTTGTAGGTTTTGCAATGTTTTGCCTTTGGCAATATACCCTGGTTTTTGAAGGTGTTGGCTTAGATTTACATGCCACCGAGGAAATCGTTTTGGCGCCAGGCTTCATAAATAGTAATCGCAACGCTGTTTGATAAATTCAGGCTTCGATTGTCGGGTTGCATCGGTAGGCGGATTCGTCGATTTGCATCAAAGGTTTGTAGAATATCTGCTGGCAAGCCTCGTGTTTCTGGACCAAATACAAACACATCACCTGCTTCATATTGCAATAAATCAAAACGTTGAGCGCCTTTGGTCGTCGCGGCAAAAAAGCGTTTTCCGGCAAGAGATGCTTTGCAAGCATCCCAGTTCTCATGAACGAGCATATTGGCAAATTCGTGGTAATCCAGCCCCGCCCGTTTCATCTTGGTATCATCGAGTGGAAATCCTAATGGTTTGACTAAGTGTAGTTTGCAGCCAGTATTGGCAGCTAAACGGATAATGTTGCCTGTATTTGGCGGGATTTCAGGCTGAAATAGAACAATATTAAACATAACGTAAGCTGATGGGCGGATGTATAAAAGAATTGCACTTGGGCGATTCCAAACTAAGCTAAAAAACCTAGATTTGGAATGATGGTCGTGCACAAATGGATATCGTACCGCAAGAAATGCTGATTGCAGTAGCTAAAACTGCAAAACTAGATGGTTTATCGCCCGAAGAAACGATGACCTTGGTTTTTCGGGCATTGGATCACGAAATGCGTGGGCCAGGTGGTCAGCGATTTAATCCGGCTCGTACTGATGGGATTGGTCGGGCAATCTATGCCGCGTTGTTCAATTATCCGCTGTCGCTCAAGGTAGATACAAAGGCAAGTAACGGTTTTCGTTGGGAAGTCGCTATTCCTGCGTATGGTTATTCAGCGCCTTTCGAGCAAATGTTTGTTGATGCTTTATTACGTGTAGAGCAGCAACGCTCAGCTCGAACCAAGGTGGTGTACGCCTAAACGCTGATTAAAAGCAAGACAAATGGCCGCTTTACTGTTGCGGCGAGAACGGTGGTGATAGAATTTGGTATAACTTGATAGAAGATGATGCCGAATGACACATACCGCAACCCTCCTAATTAGTTGCCCAGATCGAAAAGGTCTCTCTGCGGCAATTGCTAATTTTTTGTACACCTATAATGCAAATATCGTACATTCTGATCAGCATCAGGATAACGCCGATAATCTATTCTTAATGCGAATTGAGTGGGATTTAGCTGATTTTACATTAGATATGAATGCGTTTTCCGCGGCATTTCAGCCGATTGCTGATCGCTTTCAAATGACGTGGAAAGTATCTTTATCGAATCGCCCGCAAAAAGTCGCTATTTTTGTTTCAAAATATGATCATTGCTTGGTTGATTTGTTGCATCGCCATAAGAGTGGTGAGCTGAAATGTGAAATTCCACTTATTATTTCTAATCATGAAGATTGTCGAGCCTTGGCTGAGTTCTATGGTATTGAATACCATGTAATTAGCGTAAACAAAGATAATAAAGTAGCTGCCGAGGCAGCACAAATGGCGCTAGTGCGGGAAAAAGAAATCGATTTAATTGTTTTGGCACGCTATATGCAGGTGCTGAGTCATGACTTTACAGCCCAATTTCCACAGCGAATTATTAATATTCATCACAGTTTCTTGCCTGCATTTGATGGTGCAAAGCCTTATCATCGTGCTTTTGCGAGAGGCGTTAAATTGATTGGTGCGACGAGCCATTATGTAACAGAGGTGCTTGATGATGGCCCAATTATTGAGCAAGATGTAAATCGAATTTCGCATCGTGATGATGTTGAAGCATTAATTCAGCAGGGGCGTGATTTAGAGCGAGTTGTTTTATCGCGTGCGGTACGTTGGCATTTGGAGCACCGAGTTTTGGTGTATTCAAATAAGACGGTTATTTTTGACTAAGTAGACTGACTATTTTGTGACTGCTGATATTGGCGGAAAATGCAGCTAAATAGTTCAATCATTGTTGTTAAAAAAGCTGAATTCTGTATGTGGCAGGATTCAGCTTTTTTTTACTCAAGATTCGTACGGTGTCTTATTGAGTTTTTAAAATTGGCTCAATACCGAGTTGTTTTAATTTTTTTACCGCCGCTTCTGCTTCGGATTTGGTTTTAAACGGACCAATCTGCACTCGTGTTTCTAAGTAGGCTGGGATACCTGCAGCCTGTATTTGTGCGAGTAATTTTTCTGCATTGTGTGCGTGCAAAAATACTCCAGCTTGTACGCTATAGCCCAGTTGAGTGTTGCTGGCGGCTGGGAATGCTGGCCGTGGTGTGGCTGATAAACCAGACTCTGTGGTGTTTAATTTAAGCTTGGGTGCCACTGCAAGGGTCGGGCTAGTTGTTGCTGTTGGGCTTGCGGTAACAGTCACTTCCGTGACTCGCTTTGGAATATTGCTAATCGCTTCCGTTTTGGTTTGATTTGGGGGTGTGGTGCTGGTAGGTTGCGGGGCGGTGGGAGTGGGGGTGCTGATTTGAGTCGCAAGAACTTCACTTGCTACTTCTGGGCTTGCTTCGGCAGCGACAGGTGTTGGCTGAGCCACACTACTAGCGATGCGACTCGTAGGTGCGATTTGCGGGGTTTGAATTTCTGGGGCCGGATTTTTTTCTTCGTGGTCTATCCAGCTGATGGCACCTAAAACGCCAGCGATCAGTGTACCAGCGATGCCAAGTCGCCATAGTAATTGTTTTTTCAGTTGTTGCTGTTCTTTCTGCTGCAAGATGGGGTCGGGTTTATCACTCATCTGTCAGGTGCTCGCTATGGTGGTATACTATTAGACTATTTGCCTCGTATTTTGGCGAAATAGGTCGGATGGGATTTATAAATTCGCATCAGGCTAGCTGAAATTACACTGCGCTGTAAAGTTTCTTGTATGAAAATAACGCCTCACCCTGGAGATTATAAAATGGCTGTTGAAACTACCCTGTCGATTATTAAACCTGATGCTGTTGCTAAAAACGTAGTGGGTAAAATTTACGATCGTTTTGAAACTGCGGGTTTAAAAATTGTCGCTGCGAAACTTAAGCACTTAACACGTGCCGAAGCAGAAGGCTTCTATGCGGTACACAAAGATCGTCCTTTCTTTAATGCTTTGGTTGAATTCATGATTTCTGGTCCTGTGATGATTCAAGCTTTGCAGGGCGAAAACGCAATGCAATTGAATCGTGATTTGATGGGCGCTACTAATCCAAAAGAAGCAGCGCCAGGTACAATTCGCGCTGATTTTGCTGAAAGCATTGATGCCAATGCCGTGCACGGTTCTGATAGCTTGGAAAACGCAGCGATTGAAATTGCGTACTTCTTTGATGCATCAGAAATCTACGCGGCCTAAAATTTGTAGAGTAGTTTAAGTTGTATGAACTTCCCCTTTGATTAAAAGGGGAAGTTGCACGATGAAGAAAATGGCGCAAGCCTTGGTGGATATAAAAATGGCGATGAATTTGTTGGATTACGATGCGGAGCGTCTAGGCCAATTAATGGTGCAGCTCGGTGAAAAACCGTTTCGTGCCAAACAACTGATGAAGTGGATTCATCAGCGTGGTGTAGCGGACTTCGATGCGATGAGTGATATCGCGAAATCGTTTCGACAAAAATTAGCTGCCGATGCCAAGATCGCGCCACCTGAAATGATGGCTGAGCAATTGGCCAAAGACGGCACCCGTAAATGGTTGCTTGATGTTGGAACCGGTAACGGTGTGGAAGCGGTATTTATTCCCGAAGATGATCGAGGAACTTTATGCATTTCGAGTCAAGTTGGCTGTGCGTTAGACTGTTCGTTTTGTTCGACGGGGCGACAAGGATTTAACCGTAATTTGAGTACTGCAGAGATTATTGGCCAGCTTTGGTGGGCGAATAAACGCTTGTCGTTCGACGCTGCTCGAATCGGTGAGGCAAAAAATGAAGATACTCGGATTGTATCGAACGTGGTTATGATGGGGATGGGTGAGCCACTGGCGAATTACGACAATGTTGTGGCAGCAATGCGTTTGATGTTGGACGACAACGCGTATGGCTTGTCACGTCGCCGTGTCACCTTGTCTACATCTGGGCTCGTGCCGCAGTTGGATCGATTGCGTGAGGATTGTCCAGTTGCTTTGGCGGTTAGCTTGCATGCGCCAAATGATGCAATTCGTGATGATATTGTGCCGATTAATCAGAAGTACCCACTCAAAGAACTCTTAGATGCGTGTAATCGCTATCTTGAAAAAGCGCCGCGCGATTTTATTACTTATGAATATGTGATGCTCGATGGTGTGAATGATCTACCGGAGCATGCACGACAAGTTGCGGCGATGTTACGATCTACTTCCGCTAAAATTAACTTAATTCCATTTAATCCTTTCCCGAATTCAAGTTTTAAGCGTTCTAGTCGAGATGCTATTGTGCGTTTTCGTGATATTTTGCAGCAAGCGGGTTATATCGTAACGGTGCGAAAAACTCGTGGTGATGATATTGATGCCGCTTGTGGGCAGTTAGCAGGACAGGTGCAGGATAAAACCCGCCGCCTAGAGCGGATGGCTGAAACACGACCTATTTTGTTTAAAAATGGAGGCAGTGCGTGAAACAATATTTAGTTGTCCTGATAGCGTGTCTTAGTTTAACTCCGTTTTCATGGGCTAATAATGATGGCGAGTCGCGTGCTTCTGTGCGTACTCGTTTGGCTTCTGAGTATTACAAGTTAGGTCAATACACTATTGCGGTGTCTGAGGCGCAAAAAGCGCTTGATTCTGATTCAAAGTTTGTTTTGGCTTACAATGTGATGGCTTTGTCGTATTGGGCATTAAAAGACAATGGGATGGCGACTAAATTATTTCAAGACGCATTAAAAATTGAGCCAAGTAATTCAGATGTAAATCATAACTATGCTAATTTTTTGTGCACCAACGGTGATGTAAAGAAGGCTCAAGAGCATTTTGCTATTGCATTAAGTAATCCACTTTACCCTACGCCTGATCAAACCATGCTCGCTGCGGCCAACTGCGCTATTTCGAATAAAGATATTCCTTTGGCTGTGGAGTGGTATAAAAAAGTACTCGCGATTCGGCCTAACAATATGCAGGCTAAATTCCAACTGAGTAATTTATTGCTCAAGTCTGGTGATTTGCCTGAGGCCAAGCGCTACTTTATTGAAATGCTAAAATCCTCAAAAAATCCTCAATCTGAATTGCTATGGTTGGGAGTTAGAATTGAGCGTGCGATTGGCAATAAAACCGCAGAACAACGCTATGCAGCTGAATTAATGGCGCAATTTCCTGATTCAGTAGAGGCAACTAAGTTACAGATTGGAAAATATGACTGATCCGTTTTCAGACTCTTCAGCACCTTCATCCGTTTCCTCGTTATTACCTGCCGGTCGTCAATTACGAAATGCGCGTGAAGCTCTTGAATTGACTCCAGAGCAAGTGGCTCAGCAGCTCAAACTGTCTGTCCGTCAAATTAATGCGATTGAACAAGAGGCTTTTGACGAGCTGCCTAGTAATTTGTTTATTCGGGGATTTGTGCGTAATTACGCGCGTTTGTTGCGAATCGATGTGGAACCATTATTGGCTTACTTGGCTGAGGTTTTGCCAAGCGAACAGCCAGCAACACCACAAACTGACTCGTCGGTGTCACAAGGACTCATTCTCGCTGAGCCGTATTCAGCAAAGCAACGTCATTTCTCACCGACTGTTCTGATGGCTTTGCTGGGCATGGCGATTGGTACTGCGGCTGCTTTTTGGTTCTTGCAGCAACCATCGAATCCCGAACTCGCGCTGGCAGAAGTTGACTCACCACCTGTGATTGATGTTCCCGTTGCTTCTGCTGCAGTTGAGCAAGCGGTGGAGCCTGCAGTTACACCGGCCAGTGTGGCCAGTGCGATTGGTGTCGCAAGCCGAGTTCAGATTGCCAGTGCAATAGAAGCTACAGCTAGTGTAGCGAGCGCGCCATCTGTCGCAGTAACTCAAGCTTCGATGGTCGCGGTTGCGCCAGTCGGGGAGATTAGAGTTGTTTCAACAACGGATAGTTGGGTGCAGATTATTGATGCGAACGGAGCTAAAGTGTTGTCGGAAATTGTTCGTCCAGGCATAGAACGGACGGTTGATGGTAAGCCGCCTTTTGCTGTAAAGATTGGCAATGCACCAAAAACTCAATTGTATTTTCATGGGCAGAATGTCGATTTGAGTCCTTATCTCAAATCAGGTTCTGACGTGGTTAATTTGGAATTGAAATAAACGTATGTCGAATCTAATTCCCCGCCGTAAAACGCGACAAGTGCAAGTTGGAAATGTTTGGGTTGGTAGTGATCATCCTATCGTGGTGCAATCGATGACCAATACCGATACGGCTGATGCCGAGGGCACCGCGCGACAAATTTTTGAATTGTGGCGTGCAGGTTCTGAGGTCGTGCGTCTTACAGTAAATAGCCCTGAAGCCGCGGCGCAAGTGGCGACGATCAAAACCAAATTAGAAAATTGGGGTTGCAAAGTACCATTGGTTGGCGACTTTCATTACAACGGCGATCGCCTGCTCAGAGATTATCCTGAATGTGCTGAAGCGCTTGCGAAATATCGTATTAACCCCGGTAACGTCGGAAAGGGCAGTAAGCGCGATGAGAAATTCGCTTTGATGATTGAAAAAGCGATTGAATACAATAAAGCCGTGCGTATTGGCGTGAACTGGGGTTCGCTCGATCAAAGTATCGCAGCGCGGATGATGGATGAAAATAGTAAGCGCTCGCAGCCCTTGAGTGCTGATGCGGTGATGCGTGAGGCGTTGATTGTTTCAGCCTTAGAGTCCGCCGAGCAAGCGGTAAAATGGGGTTTGTCGCCCGATAAAATTTTGTTGTCGTGCAAAGTGTCTCATGTGCAAGATTTGATCGCGGTTTACCGCGATTTGGGCGCACGCTGCGATTATCCACTGCATTTGGGTTTGACTGAGGCGGGGATGGGGAGCAAGGGTATCGTCGCCTCAAGCGCTGCTTTGGCGATCCTTATGCAAGAGGGGATCGGCGATACGATTCGTATTTCGTTGACGCCAGAACCTGGCGGCGACCGCACCAAAGAGGTGGTTGTTGCGCAAGAGTTGCTGCAAACCATGGGTTTGCGAAGTTTTACGCCTCTAGTGACTGCATGCCCTGGGTGTGGCCGTACTACGTCGACGGTGTTTCAAGAATTAGCGCAAGATATTCAGTCGTTTTTACGGGAGAAAATGCCGGTATGGCGCAAGGATTATCCTGGAGTGGAGGATATGAAAGTTGCCGTTATGGGCTGTGTGGTTAATGGTCCGGGCGAGTCAAAATTGGCTGATATTGGCATTAGTTTGCCGGGTACTGGCGAGGTGCCAGTGTGTCCAGTGTATGTTGACGGTGAAAAAGACGTGACGCTCAAAGGTGAGCATGTTGCCGTTGAGTTTCAAGCGATTGTTGAGAATTATGTTGTGAGTCGTTATGGTGTTGGTGGTGCTAAACGCCGTGAGACTATAGCGAAAGTGATTCCTTTAAGGTCAGTTTCCTGATGTATCGGAGCGTAGATATTGTAAAGTAAGCTCCACATTGCAATACCCTAATTAATTCAATGAAAGAATAAAAGATGGCAGAAACGATTCAAGCAATTCGTGGAATGAATGACATTTTGCCCGCGGAAGGCGCGCGCTGGCAGTTTTTTGAAAAAGTAACGCGTGAGTGGCTGTCCGCTTACGGTTATCAGCAAATCCGGATGCCCATTGTTGAATCAACGCATTTATTTATTCGCGGTGTTGGTGAGCATACCGATATTGTTGAAAAAGAAATGTACGCGTTTGAAGATAGCCTCAACGGGGAAAAACTAACTCTGCGCCCAGAAGGAACTGCAGGCTGCGTTCGTGCGTGTATTGAGCATGGCTTGCTGTATAACCAAACGCAGCGTCTATGGTACACCGGCCCAATGTTTCGTCATGAGCGCCCGCAAAAAGGGCGTTATCGTCAGTTTCACCAACTAGGTGTTGAAGCGTTTGGTTTTGCCACGCCGGACGTCGATGCTGAAATGATTGTGATGCTGGCTGATCTGTGGCCGCGTTTGGGCTTAAGTGGCATGAGTTTGGAATTGAACTCATTAGGCAATTTGGATGAGCGTGCGGCACATCGAGCTGAGTTGATTAAGTATCTTGAGGGGTATATCGATATACTCGATGAAGACGGCAAGCGTCGTCTATATACCAACCCATTGCGCGTGCTTGATACCAAAAATCCAGCTTTACAAGCGATGGCTGAAAATGCGCCGCAGCTGATCGACTTTTTGGGTGAAGAATCAAAAGCGCATTTTGATGCGGTTAAAGCGCTGCTCGATGATGCTGGGATTAGTTACAAATTGAATTCACGCCTAGTGCGTGGTTTAGATTACTACAATCGTACTGTGTTTGAATGGACAACGACACAGTTGGGCGCACAAGGTACTGTTGCGGCCGGTGGGCGTTATGATGGCTTGGTGGAGCAACTCGGTGGGAAACCATGCCCAGCGGTTGGTTTTGCGATTGGGATTGAGCGTTTGATGTTGTTGTTGGAAGCCAACGAAGTGGCGATCCCAACACAGCAGGCTGATGTGTATGTGGTGCATCAAGGGGAAGCGGCGGCGAGAAATGCGTTTGCGGTGGCAAGACAATTGCGAGCCGCAGGGTTGAATGTCATTTATCACGCTGGTGCCGGAAGTTTTAAATCACAATTTAAAAAAGCAGATCAGTCAGGTGCTCGCTTTGCCGTTGTGATTGGTGAAGGTGAAGTACAAACGCAAACTGCAAATTTGAAAACACTCACAGGCGAGCAGCAAGGTACACAACAAACTTTGGCGCAAGATCAGTTAGCGCAAGCAATCGCTCGTTATTAATTTATTCAGGGGATCAGCATGGCCGCATTTGATTTACAAGAGCAAGAACAAATCGCCACTTTAAAAGCGTGGTGGCAAAGCTGGGGGCAATGGCTGGCGTTAGCAATTGCTGCATTTTTGATTGGTTTTGCGGCATGGACAGGTTGGCAAAAATATCAGCACGGCCAAATTGTAAAAGCTGCCGAAGTGTATGCTCAAATTGAGGCGAACTTAGCTGAGGATGGTAAGTTTAAGGCTGGTGTTGCGTTATTGAAGTCAGACTATTCAGCAACCCCGTATGCCGCTCGCGCGGCGCTTATTGCGGCCAAATTGAGCTATTTAAAAGGTGATGCTGCAACTGCGCGCTCTGAATTGCAATGGGTGATTGATCATAGCAAAGAGGGTGCTTTGCGTGATTCTGCTCGCTTGCGGATGGCCAGTATTTTGCAAGAAGATAAAAAATACACCGAAGCTTTGGCTTTGATGAAGGCGCCTGAAGAAGAAGGGTTTTCTCCGTTATTTGCTGAGTTGCGTGGAGATATTTATCAGGCAAAAGGTGAATTAGCGGCGGCAGCGGATGCATATCGCCAAGCAATCACAAAGTTGCCTAAAGATGCACCTAATTACAAATTGGTTGAAATCAAACTTGATGTTTTAGGGGGCAAGTAATAATGAACGGCTTGCAACCACTTCTACTTTTAAGTGTGCTGGGTTTGAGTGCGTGCGGTACAACTAGTAATGCGCCAGAGCCATCGCCTCTGCCGGTTGTTGTGTCTAAAGTTAAACCAACAATACAGTGGAGAAACTCTGTTGGTGGTGCTACCGATTATCGATTCCAGCCTGCAGCTAGTGGTGATTTGATTGCCGCAGTGGGTGGTAGTAATGAACTGAGTTTGATTGAGCGAGCCAGTGGTTCAAAGCGCTGGCAAATCAAATTAGATAAAGAAGTCGCTGGTGGTGTTGGCATTTCTGGTGGTGTTATTGCGGTCGGAACAATTAGCGGCGAAGTGATTGTTTTTGATTTAGCGGGTAAAAAAACATGGTCGGCACAAGTTACTAGTGAAATCATTTCGGCACCCGTGGTCAGTGACGATTTTGTTGTGGTTCGGTCGGGCGATGGGAAAATATCGACTTTTTCAGCTGCGACTGGCGAATTGAAGTGGATTTATCAGCGACCACAACCAGCCTTGTTATTACGAAATTACGCGCCTCCAGTTGTTGCTGATGGCGTGGTTTATTTGGGGCAAGCAGCCGGACGTTTAACTGCCATTTCAATTGCCGATGGTCGTGTGTTATGGGAAGCTCCCGTTTCGCTACCGCGCGGAGCGAGTGAGTTGGAGCGTGTTACGGACATCGTTTCTCCACCAGTCGTACGTGGTGATGTGGTATGTGCTGTCGCATTTCAAGGGCGGGTGGCTTGTCTAGGTGCAAAGCAAGGGAACTTGCTGTGGACACGTGAAATTTCAAGTTGGTCTGGCTTAGCGATTGATGAGCAACAAGTTTACATCACGGATAGCAAAGGTCAGGTCAATGCTTTTGAAAAGTCGACAGGTCGTAGCTTATGGCGGCAAGAGGCATTGGCGCATCGCTCTGTCAGTGCTCCTGCAATTTTAGGTGGTAATGTTGTGGTGGGCGATTATGCTGGTTATTTGCATGTGCTTGCTGCGGACGATGGTCGTTTGTTAGGTCTGCTTGCAACTGACGGTGGCCGTATTTATGTGGCTCCGCAATCGGATGGTACGCAAGCGATTGTGCAGACTGCAAAAGGTAGCATTTTGCTATTAAGTGCACAGTAATACCCATTTGGTTTGAGCTCATACACTGCACGGTGTGGTGTAGGGCTACCAGTGGAATAAGGAATTGAAGTGAAACCAACTATTGCCCTCGTAGGGCGCCCCAATGTGGGCAAATCGACATTGTTTAATCGTTTAACGAAAACGCGTGATGCATTGGTCGCCGATCAGCCTGGTCTTACACGTGATCGCCATTATGGTCATGGTAAAGTCGGTGAAAAGCCATATCTAGTTATCGATACAGGTGGTTTCGAGCCCGTTATTGATGAAGGCATTATGTTTGAAATGGCCAAACAAACGCTGCAAGCGATTGACGAAGCCGATGCGATTATTTTTATTGTTGATGGTCGTAATGGTTTAACACCTCAAGATAAAATGATTGCCAACCGCTTGCGTCAGGGAGATCGTCCTGTTTGGGTTGCGGTTAATAAAATTGAAGGCATGAATAGTGCCATCATGACTGCTGAATTTCATGAGTTTGGTCTAGGTGATCCAGTTGCAATCTCTGCATCACATGGGGAAGGTGTACGTCATTTAATTAATGAAATCCTTGATGGTTTTCCTGATCAAGAGCCAGAAGAAGAGCCAACTCATCCTAAATTTGCTATCGTGGGACGCCCGAATGTAGGTAAGTCAACGTTGGTGAATGCGATCTTGGGTGAAGAGCGCGTTATTGCGTTTGATCAACCTGGCACTACTCGTGATTCTGTTGCTATTGATTTTGAGCGCAATGGCTCCAACTACACAGTAATAGATACTGCAGGTGTGCGTCGTCGCGGTAAAGTTACCGATATGATTGAGAAGTTCTCGGTCATTAAGACGATGCAAGCGATTGAAGATTGTAACGTTGTGATTTTGGTGTTGGATGCGACGCAAGATGTGTCGGATCAAGATGGTAAGATTGCGGGTTTTGTGCTTGAGTCTGGCCGTGCTTTGGTTGTTGCGATTAATAAGTGGGAAGCTGCGGATTTAGAGCAAAGAGAAACCATTAAGCGTGACATTGCACGTAAGTTGGCTTTCCTTGATTTTGCTAAATTTCATAATATTTCTGCTTTACAAGGTAGTGGCGTTGCAGATTTGTTTGGCTCGATTAATCAAGCGTACGATGCGGCGATGATTAAGATTCCAACGCCAAAACTGACTCGAGCGCTGCAGTTGGCGATGGAGCGCCAGCAGCCTCCGTTAGCAGGTAAGATTCGTCCTAAAATGCGTTATGCGCACCAAGGGGGGACTAATCCGCCTGTCGTAATTATTCACGGCAATGCTTTAGAGGCAGTCCATGCCTCATATTGGCGCTACCTAGAACATTTCTTTATCAAAACATTTAAATTGCAGGGCACACCACTGCGAGTGCAATTTAAAAAACATGAGAATCCGTTCGAGGGTAAAGAAGCACCGCAGCGTGGCCGCCGTGGTCCACAATCTGCTAAAAATGCATTGCGGAAACGCTAGACTGGCAGGTTTCGTATCGTTTGTGTAAGATGTTTTAAGCCCATACCCGTAAAGACGGAAAACTAATAACAAGTCGGAGAATAATAATGAGTGCTAAGGGGCAAATGCTGCAAGATCCATTTTTGAACATCTTGCGAAAAGAACATGTACCCGTTTCGATTTACCTTGTAAACGGTATTAAATTGCAAGGGCAAATTGAATCGTTCGATCAGTACGTTGTTTTGTTACGCAATACTGTGACTCAGATGGTCTATAAACATGCAATTTCAACGGTGGTTCCTTCGCGCGCAGTGAATGTACCGCACGAAAATCCTGCCGCAGCCAGTACAGAAGGTTAATTGTTTGAGTTTTAATCAACCCCGAAGGCTTGTACTTTCGGGGTTTTCTCTTGCATGAAAGTTATTGGAAGTAAGAGGTTTGCATGTTTGAACGCCATCAGGGCGGTGATGACGCGATCTTGGTCTGTCTCGATTTTGGTGAGATCGATTTTGAAGATGCGCGTGAAGAATTTGTTGAATTAGTAAAATCAGCGGGTTTAAATCCACTGCAGGTTATTGAAGGTAAACGCCAACGTCCAGATCCTGCCTATTTTTCGGGTAGTGGTAAAGCGGATGAAATTGCTGAGGCCGTCGTAGCACATCAAGCGACGATCGTGATTTTTAATCATCAACTATCGCCAAGCCAAGAGCGGAATATTGAGAAAAAAGTGCAGTGTCGCGTGATTGATCGCACGACGCTGATTTTGGATATTTTTGCGCAGCGTGCAAGAACCTCGGAAGGCAAGTTGCAGGTTGAGTTGGCGCAGTTGGCGCATTTACAAACCCGCCTGATTCGCGGATGGACTCACTTGGAGCGACAGAAAGGCGGGGTGGGGCTGCGAGGACCCGGGGAAACCCAGCTGGAAACCGATCGACAATTGATCGGTATTCGGGTGAAACGCTTGAAAGAGCAGCTGGCTATTGTTCAAAAGCAGCGAGCTACGCAAAGAAAGCAGCGTGGACGAACTGGGCAGTTTACTGTTTCAATTGTTGGGTACACTAATGCAGGAAAGTCGACCTTATTTAATGCATTAACCAAAGCAAAGATATATGTTGCTGACCAGTTGTTTGCCACACTGGATACCACCAGTAGGAAGTTATATATCGATGCCGATCATTCGGTGGTGATTTCCGATACAGTCGGATTTATTCGTGATTTACCACATTCTTTGGTGGCCGCATTTCGGGCGACATTAGAGGAAACTATCGAAGCGGATGTGCTGTTGCATGTGGTTGATATTAATCATCCGATGCGTGATTCACAGATTATTGAAGTGAATAAAGTGCTGGCTGAGATTGGTGCGGAACATATTCCACAACTGATGGTCTTTAATAAGATTGATCAGCGTGAGCTAGCTGCTGAAATAGAACGTGATGAGCTAGATCGAATCTACAGCATAAAATTAAGCGCCTTGCGTGGCGAGGGTTTGAATTTACTACGTGAAGCCCTGATTGAAGCAATGAATCAAACCGTTAAGGAAGATAAATGAGTCAAAATGATCCGCAATGGGGTGGTGGTCGGAACAAAAATAGCGGTCCACCAAATTTGGATGAGATTTTTCGCAATGTCATCAAGAAAATCAATAGCTTGTTAGGAAATAAAATCCCTCAGGGCAATCCATCGAGTGCAGACTCTTCTGGTGGCGCGACCGGTTTAGTGATTGTTTTAACTACGTTAGCGGTATTGTGGCTCGCGTCAGGTTTTTACATTGTTGATGAGCGTGAAGACGCAGTGATTACGCGTTTTGGTCGTTATATGCAAACGGTTGAAGACTCTGGTCTGCATTGGCATTTGCCGTATCCGATTGAGTCACGCGAAATTGTCAATATGACGGAGATTCGCAGTCTCGACGTAGGTGTCCGCGCCGAAGCAGGTTCTACCAACGCTGAGTCTTTGATGTTGACTGGTGATCAAAATATCATCCAAGTTCAGCTTGAAATTCAATACACATTAAATTCAGCAAAGGATTTTTTGTTTAATAATCGTTTTGCTGATGCAGATGCAAAAGATATGGTGCAACAAGCCGCAGAAACAGCGATCCGTGAAGTAGTAGGCAAGAATAATGTTGACTATGTGTTGAATGAAGGTCGTGGAGTTATTTCTGAAGATAGTCGCGAGATTATGCAGAATTTGCTCAACCGTTATGGCTTAGGGATTGTGATCTCTCGGGTAAATATCTCGGATATGCAGCCGCCAGAACAAGTTCAGGCCGCTTTTTCTGACGCAGTCAAAGCGCGACAAGATAAAGCACGTTTGATTAACGAAGGCCGAGCCTACGCCAACGACATTATTCCTCGCACCACGGGTATGGCTGCTCGACTCAATGAAGAAGCAGAGGGTTATCGCCAGCAAGTAGTTGCAACAGCTGAAGGTGATGCATCGCGCTTTAAGCAAATTGCGGTTGAATATGCAAAAGCACCGCAAGTAACTCGTGACCGGATGTATTTGGATGCGATGCAAACCGTATTTCAAAACACCACTAAAGTGCTAGTTGATCAAAAAGCTGGTGGCAGTTTACTTTACCTTCCATTGGATAAATTAATGCAAATGAATGGTGTTGCGCCTGCCCAGGGTGCTGATTCAACGCAAAAACCAGCTGTGGCGGTGGCCTCTCCAGTTGCCGCAATCAATGATAATCCTGTGAATCGCGCTTTGCGCGGTGAACGTGACGGTCGATAAGGGAGAATATAATGAATCGAATTCTTCCTGTACTTTCAGTGTTATTGGTGATTTTGTTTGTATTGTCGATGTCGATGTTTACTGTCGATCAGCGTCAGTATGCTGTTGTGTTCCAATTTTCAGAAGCTAAACGAGTGATCAAAGATCCGGGGTTGTACTTCAAAATTCCAATGCTGCAAGATGTACGCTTTTTTGATAAGCGCATTTTAACGATTGATGAGGATTCTCCTGCTCGAATCCAAACCATTGAGAAAATGAATGTTAAAGCCAATAGCTTCATCAAGTATCAGATTGTTGATGTTGAGCGCTTTTATAAAGCCGTTGGTGTTGATCAAGGTAAGGCAGTCGTGCGTTTGCGTAATACAGTGAATAATATGCTGCGTGACGAGTTCGGTAAGCGTACTGTGCAAGACATCATTTACGGAAAACGAAATGAAGTGATGGAGCATGTTCGTAAGGTGGCGGATGAAGATGCGGCACGGATTGGTATTCGCGTTATTGACGTTCGCATCAAGCGCGTGGAGTTAGAGGATAGTACTTTGGTGTCTGTGTATGAGCGGATGCAATCAGAACGTAAAGCAGTTGCCAATCAATTGCGCGCTGAAGGTAGTGCTGAAGGTGAAAAAATCAAGGCGGATGCTGACAGACAACGTGTCGTAATGATGGCAGACGCGTATAATAAAGCGCAACAGCTCAAAGGTGAGGGCGATGCCAAAGCGGCCGCGATTTACTCGGAAGCTTTTGGTAAAAATCCAGAGTTCTACTCTTTCTATAAGAGTTTAGATGCTTACAAACAAAGTTTCGCCAAGAAGAGCGATCTGATGGTGGTTGATCCGAGCGCTGATTTTTTCAAATATATGAAGAACCCACGCGCTGGCGCAGCAAAGTAAGGCCTGATTAGTGACTGATGTTGTTTTGTTGGGCATCGGACTGATGCTGATTTTGGAAGGTATTATGCCCTTTGCCTTACCTGCTGTTTGGCGTGCAACCTTGTTGAAAATTGCCAGTATGACGGATCGTCAAATTCGGATTTTCGGATTTTGTTCGCTAATGGCTGGATTGTTTATTTCGTTGGTGGTGTAGGTATTGCCATCAATCTATTGTTTTACGCCCGCACCGTGGGTATACCCATGGGCGGGCATTTGATTTGTCTGGACTATGCGCAACTGGATCCTACCTGAATATATTTCTGATGTACTCCCGCTGGAGTCGCGTCAACTTGAAACTATGCGTCGTGCGATGCTTGATTTGTATGAGCGTTATGGCTACGAGCAAGTTGAGCCCCCACTGGTTGAGTATGTTGAATCGCTACTCACCCAAGATGACAGTGCTTTGGACTTAAAAACCTTTAAATTGGTTGATGAGTTAACTGGCCGACAAATGGGTTTGCGTGCTGACATTACGCCGCAAGTGGCTCGTATTGATGCACATATTTTAAATCGCCAAGGCGTGACTCGCTTGAGTTATGCCGGTTCGGTAGTGACAACGCGCCCTGATGGTTTATTGGCAAATCGGCAACCTCGCCAAATCGGTGCAGAAATTTATGGCTGCGCGGATATTGGTGCTGATGTTGAAGCGATTGAGTTGATGTTGGCAAGCTTGGAGCTAGCTGGCGTAAAAGATGTACGTTTGGAAATTGGTCACATTGGTTTGTTCAATGCCATGGCTGATGCGGCGCAATGGCAAAGTGAAATTCGCCAGCTTGCGTTTAATGCGCTACAGCAAAAAGATTTGGCCGTACTTCAGCAATTGACGCAAAGCCTGCCTGATTCATTGCGCGATGGCTTTTTAGCTTTGCCGCTCTGCTATGGCGGCGCAGAAGTGCTTGATCGCGCCCGTACTAAATTGCCTGCCTTGCCTGCTGTTTCTGAAGCGCTTGATGTGTTGAATAAATTGTCTGCAGCTTTAATTACGCGCGGTATTCAAATGCGCTTTGATTTGGCTGAATTGCCTGGTAGTTATTATCACACAGGCTTGGTGTTTAATGCGTATGCCACGGGTTTTGTCAGTGCTGTTGCGCGTGGTGGTCGTTATGATCGCGTCGGCGAAAAATTCGGCCGTTCACGCCCAGCAACTGGCTTTAGTTTGGATTTACGCTCTCTGACAGCAATTCCGTTCCCTGCGCATCGTGCGGCTATTTTGGCTCCGCAAGGCGACGATGCTGCGCTACTTAGCGCGATTAGTGCTTTGCGCGCCTCAGGTCAGACTGTGATTGTGGATCTCGGTGTAGACGTTACCGAGGTGCATATCAATCGCTCATTGCAGTTGATCAGTGGGCAATGGCAAGTTGTGCCATTGCAATAGCTTGGCAGATCTTGTCTGATACGTAGTTTCAATCGGGCATTGTGCTTGATGGAGAACTACTTTTCAGCTACTGCATAATTAGGTTACACCGATATTTATTTTCAGTTAGCCGCTTAAAGGGCTGGCTGAATTTGTATTTTGAAGTTAAAGTTCGGGCGCATTTCGTTGCGGTAGCGACGATGGCCATTGTTTTGAATCGCATTGAGGTTTTAGAAATGAGCAAAAATGTCGTCGTAATCGGCACACAATGGGGTGACGAGGGTAAAGGTAAGATTGTTGACTGGCTAACGGATCACGCCCAAGGCGTCGTTCGCTTCCAAGGCGGTCACAATGCCGGTCACACCTTGTGGGTTGGCGGTAAAAAAACCGTATTACGTCTGATTCCGTCGGGTATTTTGCACGCGGGCAAGGCCTGCTTTATCGGCAACGGCGTGGTCATTTCTCCTGCTGCTCTGTTGCAAGAAATTGATGAGTTGACCGCTGCTGGAGTGAATGTGGCGAGCCGCTTGACGATTTCTGAAGCTTGCCCATTGATCTTGCCGTATCACATTGCGATTGACCAAGCGCGCGAAGCCGCCAAAGGCGAGAAAAAAATCGGTACCACTGGTCGCGGTATTGGCCCAGCTTATGAAGACAAAGTGGCGCGCCGCTCGATCCGTATTCAAGACTTGTATCATCCAGAGCGTTTTGCCGCTAAATTGCTGGAAAACCTCGATTGGTACAACTTTGCATTGAAGAACTACTTCAATGCACAAACACTCGATTTCCAGACCGTGTACGACGAAACCATGGCTTACGCTGAGCGTATTCGCCCAATGGTTGGTGATGTGTCGCGCACTTTGTACGACATGAATAAAGCGGGTGAGCCTTTATTGTTTGAAGGTGCGCAAGGCACTCTGCTCGACGTTGATCACGGTACTTACCCGTTTGTTACTTCAAGTAACTGCGTAGCGGGTGCCGCAGCACCAGGCGCAGGCGTTGCACCGCAAATGTTGCAATACGTACTCGGTATCGTGAAAGCCTACACCACGCGCGTTGGTTCTGGCCCATTCCCAACTGAATTGTTCTGTGATGTGGGTGCTGGTTTGGCAAAACGCGGTCATGAGTTTGGTTCGGTAACAGGTCGTGCGCGGCGTTGCGGTTGGTTTGATGCGGCAGCACTTAAACGCTCAATTCAAATCAACGGCGTTTCTGGTCTGTGCGTTACCAAATTGGATGTGATGGACAGCATCGAAACGATCAAATTGTGCACTGGCTATATGCTGGATGGCAAAGCGATTGATATTCTGCCAATCGGCGCAGAAAATATCGCTAACTGCGAACCAATTTACGAAGAAATGCCAGGTTGGTCTGAATCGACTTACGGCGTGAAAAACTTCGACGATTTGCCTGTTAATGCACAAAATTATTTGAAACGCATTGCTGAGATTTGCGAGGCACCGATTGCGATTGTGTCGACCGGTCCAGATCGTGACGAAACCATCGTGCTGCAACATCCATACGCAAACTAATTGTTGGTTTGTAATAAAAAACCGCTGCGCTGCAGCGGTTTTTTTACGCCCAAATCTGCGCGCGGTGAAATGAACTATATTCGAATTTGTCGAAGATGTCCCCAAATTGGCGTTAAATAATTCGGTCTCAGTTTGGTCGCTTTAGACCCTGTAGTTAATTTTGTGACCTTATGGCAATTGGATTGCCGCAGAGGAGCGCAGAAATGGCGTAGAATGTCGCCTTTCTTTGGGTCTCTTGACAGTAAATCAATGGCTGCTTTGACTATTCGTACGAAATTAATGGCTTTGCTCGCGGCATGGGATGCTTATCGCCAGGTTCCTAATGAAGAGCATTTCGTCGAATTTGCCTTGGGGGTCAATACTTTAGCAGAGCTGTTGCGCTCTGGTGTGAGCTTGGGTTTGGCACGGATGAGTTACGATTTAGAGCAAGATGCCTTGGCTCTATTTAATACACCAGATTGCCATCCTCTCTCAGCCGAAGTTCAGGCACGCTTGGCCGCGCAGATTGATAACTTGTCACAATTGCTGCAAGTTGATGTGCAACCAATTCAGCCAGAACGTCGCCAGCACGCCGATGCCAGTAGTTATGAAGCGAAAAGACCATCGATTATTTTGCTGTCTGATCAGCCAGAGCAATGGCAGAATCTGATTGCGCAGCTCGGTTATTTTGGTTTATCGATCGCAGTTCTTGCTTGGGATGCTGCGTTGCAGCAGTCTCAGTCCTTATTGTTACTGGACTTAAAGTTTAGCCACGATTGGCCTGCGCGGGTGAAAGCATTGCGCGCAGCGAATCCAGCCAGCCAAATGATTGCCTTAGGATTGAGTTCCGAATTTACTTTGTTGCACCAAGCATTGCAATTAGGCTGTGATCATTGTTTTGTACAAGATATGAGCTTGCCCGCGATGGTGGCGCATATTCTGGAGTTGCAAAGTAGTCAAAACGAAGAGCCGTATCGGGTGTTGATTGTCGATGATTCGCTGACTGCACATGCGATGATTCGCCGCGCTTTGGTCGAGCAAGGGATACAGACCCAAGCGATTAGCGATCCCCGATTAGTGATCGAGCGCATGCATGAATTTCAGCCTGATTTACTGCTGCTGGATATGTATATGCCCGATTGTACTGGCGTTGAAGCGGCTCGCATTATTCGCCAGCATCCAGAGTTTTTATCGATTCCGATTGTGTATTTATCCGGTGAAACGGACTTGGGTTTACAGGTGGAGGCCTTGCGTTTAGGTGGCGATCACTTTTTGACTAAGCCATTTAATCCGGTGATTTTAAATGCCATCGTGAATAGCAAAATTGAGCGTTATCGCACCTTGCGGCGTTCGATGTATCACGATAGCTTGACCGGATTGCTCAATCACACAACCAGCAAATCACACTTGGATTTAATGCTGGAGCAATGTCGAACGCAGCAACGTCCGCTCTGCGTCGCGATGCTTGATTTGGATCATTTTAAGCAGGTGAATGATAGTTATGGTCATCCAATTGGCGACCAAATTATTCGCAGCTTGGCTTGGCTGCTTAAGCAGCGTGTGCGGCAGGGCGATATTCTGGGGCGCTACGGTGGTGAAGAATTTATTTTAGCTTTGCCCGGTGCTAGCCTAGCTGCGGGACACGCTATTTTGGAAAAAATTCGCCAAGACTTTGCCGCCATCCGTCATCCGTATGGAAGCGGTCATTTTCAATTATCATTTTCATGCGGAATAGCAGCTTATCCAGCGATTGAGACGAGCGATCAATTGATTGAAGCCGCGGATCAGGCTTTGTATCGTGCGAAGCGAGCTGGTCGCAATCGAATTGAGTGTGCTTAAGGGTATTGTCGTTTAACCAATGTATTTATTGGTTTTTATGAGAATACCCTTTGCTTTGTTATTCTTTTTTTTGTTTAAGACTCCCTATGCCCACCTTAATGATTCAAGGCTGCACGTCAGATGCGGGTAAATCGACGTTGACGGCCGCTTTGTGTCGCTTGCTCTATCGACGTGGCATTTCGGTTGCGCCATTTAAACCGCAAAACATGGCACTCAATTCGGCGGTGACGGCGGACGGTGGCGAAATCGGTCGCGCGCAAGCGGTCCAAGCCTTTGCATGTGGGCTTGCACCGCACACGGATATGAATCCAGTCTTGCTCAAACCATCGAGTGATTGCCGCGCACAGGTGATTATTCAAGGTAAATCGATCGGTAATCTCGATGCGGTTGATTATCACGCATATAAAAAAACCGCCCGAGCTGCGGTGTTTGAGTCATGGCAGCGCTTAGCAAGCCAGTACGAATGGGTATTGGTAGAAGGGGCGGGCAGTCCCGCTGAAGTCAATCTACGCGCTGGCGATATCGCCAATATGGGTTTTGCTGAAGAGGCCGATTGCCCAGTGTGGTTGGTCGCCGATATTGATCGTGGCGGCGTGTTTGCGCATTTCGTTGGCACACTGGCTTGTTTGAGCGAGTCAGAGCAGGCGCGAATTAAGGGCTTCATTATTAATCGCTTTCGCGGCGATATTGCATTGTTGCAGCCGGGCTGCGATTGGCTAGAGGCGAAAACCGGCAAACCCGTACTGGCCGTTGTGCCATATTTGCATGGCTTGGATATTGCCGCCGAGGATGCGGTGCCGCGCAATGCCAGTGGTAAGGAAGGCGACTTTACCATTGTGATTGCCACGCTACCGCATATTTCGAATCACACTGATTTTGACCCGCTGCGCCGGATTGCGGGTGTGAATTGCCAGTTTGCTAATCCGCATCAGCCATTGCCCAAATGTGATTTATTAATTCTGCCCGGTACTAAAAACACCCAAGGCGATTTGGCGTGGTTACGTCAGCAGGGATGGGATGTGCAGATTGCGCAGCATTTGCGCTACGGTGGTAAGTTACTCGGCGTTTGTGGTGGTTATCAAATGCTGGGCGAAGAAATTATAGATAATCAGGGTATTGAGTCGCAGCAATTATCGAGCAAAGGTTTGGCATATATACCTATGGTGACGAATTTGGAGCCAGAAAAACAGTTGCGTAATGTAGTCGGGCATTTTGTTAGTGGTGGTGCGCCAGTGGCAGGGTATGAAATTCATTTGGGGCAAAGCGAAATTCATAGCGCCGAATTTGCGCCCTTACTGCAATTGGATGATGGCCGTTGCGACGGGGTAGTGTCGCCTGATGGGCAAATTATCGGTACCTATCTGCACGGCTTGTTTGATCAGCCCGAAGCTTTGGCGCATTTTATGCAATGGGCGGGTTGGCAAGGGGCTAGTGCAAGCTTGCCAGATGCAGATGTAATACTGAATCGCGAAATAGATCGTCTAAGCGATGCGCTGGATGCCGCAATCGATTGGCAAAAAACTGCCACAGCAGGTCTGATTTAAAGTTCTGTATGTGCGGTTTACGCAAGACTGCTCAGTTGAGTCGAAGCTAGAAAATAAATTTCTTTGTAATCAATGCTCAACTTAGTTCTTCAATAAAAATGATAAGATTTTTACAAAAAACGCTTGCAAGCCGCAGAAACGCTAGGTATTATGCACGCCTGTTGCCGATGTAGCTCAGTTGGTAGAGCACCTGACTTGTAATCAGGGGGTCGCGAGTTCGATTCCTGCCGTCGGCACCACTTATTATGCAAAAAGCCCTGATTATTCAGGGCTTTTTGCTATTCAGATTTTATTTTTCAACTGAGCTGTAGTTGTAAATTACTGTCAAACTGATCGGTTGTTTGATGCGCTTTCGCTTGGCCTCTGTGGATGTCAGTCAAACTCGTTTATTGAAAATCAGCGTGCAGTAAAAATGCCGAGCACTACATCGCAGTGAACGGCATTTGTTGGATAACTTAGGCTGCGAGGCGGGTCGTTGTTTCGCGAGGAACCAGATATACCGTTTCAGCAACTTGCCAGCCGCCTTCAAGTTGGCGTTCGCGCGTTAGCTCAACTTCAACCACATCATGCGCTGTTGCACCTGTTTCAACTTCGACTTCCAAGCGCACCGTAGCGCCCAACAGTCGAATGTGGGTGATCGTGCCGCTCACTGCCCCAGCGACCGCAATACGACTGAGGTCGATTTCATGGGGGCGCACATAAACGACAGCCGCTTCGTCTTGTGGACTCGCAAATTTCCCGCTGCCGATTTTGGCCCAGCTATCGTGAACCCGTGAATGGAATAAATTCACATCGCCCAAGAATTGATACACAAAGGGCGTTGCAGGGGTGTCGTAGACTTCGGTCGGTGTACCGATTTGCTCGATTTGACCGGAATTCATCACCACCACACGATCAGCGACTTCGAGTGCTTCTTCTTGATCATGGGTTACAAAAACGGAGGTCACATGAATTTCATCATGCAAGCGGCGCAACCAGCGGCGCAGCTCTTTGCGCACCTTGGTGTCGAGCGCACCAAATGGCTCATCCAGCAGTAAGACTTTAGGTTCAACCGCGAGCGCACGGGCCAGTGCAATCCGCTGGCGTTGGCCACCAGAGAGTTGCGCTGGATAGCGATCAGCCAACCAATCCAGTTGTACCAGTTGCAATAAATCATGCACTTTGCGTTTGATTTCAGCATCACTTGGCCGTGTTGATTTCGGGCGTACGCGCAAACCAAAGGCGACGTTCTCAAACACCGTCATGTGGCGGAATAGGGCATAGTGCTGAAACACAAAGCCCACTTGGCGTTCACGCACATGCGTATCGGTAGTATCTTCACCGTGAAATAAAATTTGCCCTGAATCAGGTGTTTCCAAGCCGGCAATGACGCGTAGCAAAGACGTTTTTCCGCAACCCGATGGGCCAAGCAATGCAATTAATTCACCCGACTCCACATTCAAGCTTAAATCATTCAGTGCTTTAAACTCGCCAAATGTTTTGACGATATTGCGAATTTCGATACTCATGCTTTATTCCTCATTAGCCTGTTTTTTGTCTGCAATAGCTTGCTGTTCAGTACGCCATTCGATGTAGCTTTTGAGCGCTAAGGTCAGTAGCGCCAGCAAGGCCAGAATCGAGGCGACGGCAAAAGCGCCGACAAAGTTGTATTCGTTGTACAAAATTTCTACATGCAGCGGGATCGTATTGGTCATGCCGCGGATGTGGCCGGAAACGACGGAGACCGCACCAAATTCACCCATCGCCCGCGCATTGGACAAAATCACGCCATAGAGCAAACCCCACTTAATATTGGGCAAAGTCACATGCCAAAAGGTTTGCCAGCCGCTGGCACCCAGCACGAGTGCGGCTTGTTCTTCATCGGTGCCTTGCGCTTCCATTAAGGGAATGAGTTCACGCGCCACAAAAGGGAAGGTGACAAACACCGTCGCCAACACAATGCCAGGTACCGCAAAAATGATTTTGATATCGTGCTCTGCCAACCAGCTACCCCACCAACCGTGCGCGCCGAAGAGCAGTACAAAGACCAGACCCGCGACTACCGGTGAAACGGCAAAGGGCAAATCAATCAGCGTGATTAAAATGCTTTTTCCTCGGAAATTAAACTTGGCAATCGCCCAAGCGGCGGCGACACCAAACACGAGATTGAGCGGCAAAGAAATCGCGGCGACCAATAAAGTGAGTTTGATCGCAGATAGCGCATCGCTTTCAGTGAGCGAGGCTTGATATAGCCCCCAGCCTTGGCGCAGTGCTTCATAAAACACCGATAGCAACGGAATAATCAGTAATACGCCAATCAGTAGCAATGCCAGCGAAATGAGGCTGTAGCGTATCCATGGCGCTTCTGTCGTCACGATGCGTTGTTGTGCGGTAGTGGCCATTATTTTGTTCTCCCTAGGCGTTTCGCCATCCACCATTGCAGACCATTAATCAATAGCAACAAGCCAAATGACACGACCAACATCACGACGGCAATCGCTGTGGCGCCCATGTAATCGTATTGCTCGAGCTTAGAAATAATCATCAGCGGAGTGATTTCAGATTTGAATGGCATATTGCCAGCTATAAAAATCACCGAGCCAAATTCGCCAATCGCGCGGGCAAACGCCAAGGTAAAGCCGGTTAGTAATGCCGGAAAAATCGTAGGGAAGATGACTTTAGTAAACACTTGCCAACGCGTTGCCCCTAAACTCGATGCAGCTTCTTCGAGTTCTTTTTCTAAGTCTTCGAGTACCGGCTGCACGGTACGGACAACAAACGGCAGCGTAATAAAGGTCAGCGCCAACACAATCCCCAGCGGGGTAAAGGCCGCCTTGATACCGATTCTCTCTAATGGTTCACCCAGCACCCCATTCGGTGCATATAAGGTGGCGAGTGCAATACCCGCCACCGCAGTGGGTAGAGCAAAAGGAAGATCTACCAAGGCATCAATAAAGCGTTTGCCAGCAAAGTGGTAGCGCACCAACACCCATGCAATCAGCAAGCCAACAAATAGGTTGACGATGGCTGCGATGAGCGACGCGCCAAACGTAACCCGGTAGGAGGCCATCACGCGGGGCTCAGTCACAATCGACCAAAAAGTAGCCCAATCCAGCCCCATGGTTTTGGTAAACAGCGCTGCTAAAGGTAGCAATACAATCAGTGATAAGTACAGTACGCTATACCCGAGCGATAAATTAAAGCCGGGTAGCACACTGCTTTGTTTCAATTTCATACAGATTCCTTTTTGCGACTCAATCTAGTCGGTGCAGTTTGGTGTATGTTGCTGTAGATAATGAAAATGAATAGCTGCAGCAATATACCTATTTTTTGTATTGCACTTAAACGACTACGAGTTATTTTTTCTTCGCAATTTCAGCGGCGATTTGATCGTAAATCGCACCATCATCGAAGAATTTTTTCTGTGCAGCGGGCAAGCCGCCGAATAGGTCGACGCCGAATAATTTCACGGCAGGGAATTGTTTGGCATATTTTGCTGCCACTGTGGCATTACGTGGGCGTAGATAGTTTTGCGCTGCAATTTCTTGACCTTCTGGGCTCCACAAGTAGCGCAAATATTCGGTCGCTGGCGCACGAGTACCACGTTTATCAACGACTTTATCCACGACTGCGACGGGTAAATCAGCATCGATTGAAATCGATGGATAGACCACTTCAAAATTGCCACGGCCAAACTCGCGCGCAATCATTTCGGCTTCATTCTCGAACGTCACCAGCACATCACCGATTTGGCGCTGCATAAATGTAGTGGTTGCTGCACGGCCACCCGCGTCCAGTACCGGTACATTGGCAAAAATAGCACTAGTGAATTCACGCGCTTTGGCTTCGTTGCCGCCATTTTGTTTCAAGGCTGCGCCCCAAGCGGCAAGGAAGGTATAGCGGCCATTGCCACTGGTTTTTGGATTGGGTACCACAACAGCCACGCCTGGCTTGGTCAAATCATTCCAATCTTTGATGCCTTTTGGATTGCCTTTACGCACAATCAATACTTGCAAACTAGAAAAAGGCGCGGCTTCATTTGGGAACTTCTTTTCCCAGCCAGGGCTGATTTGCTTGCCTTTTTCGACAATCGCATCGATGTCGGTCGACATATTCATCGTCACCACATCCGCTTCAAGTCCATCAATCACCGAACGTGCTTGTTTGCTGGAGCCGCCGTGCGATTGCTGAATCGTTAGGTTGTCTTTACTGGCGTAATATTTTTTGAACGCAGGGTTATAGTCTTTATAAAAATCACGCATCACGTCATACGACACGTTCAGAATGGTCGTATCGGCAACAGCCAAAGTGGCGAAGCTGCTGAGCGTTAGGGCGAGTGTCAACTGGCGAATGGAGAACATCGGGCTATTTCCAATTTATTGAGATGAGGTTGACTTTAACAATTTAGGTATAGATCTACAAAGAATATAAAATTATTTTTATATAATTAAATGTTTTTTTGCTGAGTCTAGGGTGACTGCTGTGTTGTTGAGTAGGGATCAGAAAAAAACAGCCCTTTATTGAGTGAAGGACTGTTGTCTGTCTGGGTTTAAATCACAAGCAATTTCCCAAAGTGAGAGGCCTGCGGGGATCCATGCCTGATCTGCTAGATAAACAAGACGTCCATCCTATCCTGGAGCATAAGTTGAATCTCCAGTAGGAAATGAGAGTAAATGCGGAGAGTGTTCATCAAAGCAAAACGTCATTTAATCAATGCTCTCATTGATATTCAGCGTGAGAGCAATCAGTCGCCTTAAAAATTGCAAGCCCTCAGGCCAATCTCCGTGCCCTGATTCCACATTAATATGCCTGGCATCAGGCAAAATAGTTAGCTTGCTTTGCCAGGTGCTGGCTAGTTGGCTGGCACGTTCTTCGGTGCAGCTGTGATCGTTATTGCTTCCCACGACCCAGCTCAAGAAACGCAAAGGAATATAGGGGAGCGGGGCAAAGCCGCGAAAATTGTCGGGTGCTTCAGGCCGCATCACATCGGCCGGAGCGACCAGTAGTGCGCCTTGCACGCAGCGATCTTGGCCGTATAAAGCGCTCCAGTGAGCGAGCGTCGCGCACGCCAAGCTATGCGCCACAATCACAGTGGGGACATCGCGCTCGGCAATTTTTTGTTCAAATTGGCGTACCCAGGCACTGGCTTGCGGATGTTGCCAGTCTATTTGGTTGATTCGCTCAAATTGTGGGTAGCGTGCTTGCCAGCGTGATTGCCAGTGAGCCTCGCCCGAGTTATTCCAACCGGGGGCAATCAGCACGCGATTGCCAGCCTCTAACCATTGATCTATAGGATCCATTTTTTATGTTCTTTTGCTGAGGTTGTTGATGCAAAAATCAATTGCAGCATTTAAATCGGCCTAAATTTTGGATGCGCGAGTAAGAAACCTTGCAATCCGTCGACGCCACTGTCCAAAGCAATTGCTTTTTGCTCCAGCGTTTCTACGCCTTCGGCAATGACGGTGCTGCCTGCATCGTGTAATAAAGACACTAATTTGGCATAGCCGTTTCTGGCTTTATCTTGCTGGCTGGCCACCATCAGAATATGGCGATCGAGCTTGACGAAATCAGGCTCGAGTAGCCATAAACGGTCTAAATTAGCTAGGCCATGACCAAAGTCATCTAATGCAATTCGATAGCCCTTGGCTCGATAGTTCTTCACCGCACGACCAATCGCACTAGCGTCAATTGCCGCGGCATCATTTTCTAATAGTTCGAGCACCACCTGATTTGGGCTAAAACCCAAACTATTTAGAATGCGTTCAAAGTAAGCACCGTGGTCATTGATTTGCACTAAAAGCTCAGGGTGCACATTCAGAAAGAGCAATCGATCTTGCGGTGCATAGCTGGCAAAATTCATCACATGCAGTGTTCGGCATAAGCGATCAAAGGCAATTAATTTGTCGCCTTGTCGTGCCGCATCGAAAGCTTGTTGTGGCGAGATGGCCTTGTGTCTGACAGTGGCGCGTAATAAGGCTTCGTCACCAAACCGTACACCTTGTCGATCAAAAATGGGTTGAAAGGCAGATGACAGCGTTGAGCCCAGCGCTTTGACCATGACGCCATGAAAAGAATCAATATGAAATAAACTATCTGGCCATTCTTTGGCAATTTCAGGCGGTACTGGAATTCGTATATCTGGATGGGTAAAAGGCCAATTCATGGCATATTCCTTCAAAAGCACATGAACGTCATCGCAGCAATAGAGCGGTAACGACGATGGCGAACGGCGATCTTTGAGTGCTAAGCTAATAATGGAGTGCTGATAAAAGTGAATGTATTGCTCTCTAGGTATTGAATTTCAATAAGTAGAGAGCAATACATAATGCTTTAGGCATGCAGCACAGCTCGTTCTTTACTGCGCAGCGGTGTTTGTTGTATGCGCGTGCCTTAAGTTGAACGAATTATTTTTTAGTATTGGCATTGATAATTTGGTCGAAAATGCCGCCATCACTAAAGTGAATTTTTTGTGCGCTAGTCCATCCACCAAAGACATCATCAATATCGAACAGTTGCACTTTAGGGAATTGCTTGGCGTATTTGGCGGCAATGTCTTTATCAACAGGGCGATAGTAGTTTTGGGCGATGATTTCTTGGCCTTCTTTCGAATACAAATAGCTTAAGTATTCGGCAGCTACTTTACGCGTACCTTTTTTGTCGACGTTTTTATCAACGACAGCCACTGGCGGCTCAGCTTTAATTGAGTAAGCGGGGGCAACGACTTCGAATTTATCGCGACCCACTTCACGGAAAACCAGCTCTGCTTCGTTTTCCCAAGTGACCAAGACATCACCAATGCCACGTTGGGTGAAGGTTACGGTCGAACCACGCGCGCCGGTGTCTAAGACTGGGACGTTTTTAAATAGCTTTTGGACAAACTCACGGGCTTTTTCATCGGAGCCGTAGGTTTTTTTCGCCCAACCCCAAGCCGCCAAGTAATTCCAGCGCGCGCCACCGGAGGTTTTTGGATTCGGTGTGATTACCTGCACATCGGGGCGAATCAAATCATTCCAGTCTTTAATCCCTTTTGGATTGCCTTTTTTCACCAAGAACAAAATCGTCGAGGTGTACGGTGAAGAATTGTCAGGAAATTGTTTTTGCCAATTCGGTTTGAGTAACTTGGCTTGTTCTGTAGCGAGTACATCAATGTCATAAGCTAGCGCTAAAGTCACTACATCAGCTTCAAGGCCATCGAGAACTGAGCGCGCTTGCTTGCCCGAGCCGCCGTGCGATTGTTTAATCGTTACGTCATCGCCCGTTTTCTTTTTGTAATAGGCGCTAAACGCTTTGTTATAGTCCTGATACAGCTCGCGGGTTGGATCGTACGAAACATTGAGTAATTCAATATTGGCAGCAAAAGCGCTAGCACTAAAAATGGACAAAGAGAGTATGAGAGAGAAGGGCTTGAGTAACATATCATCGTTTCCTGTGAGTGAGTAGGATGATGATTGCATGCTTTGTTTATTCTTTTAAATACTTATAAATTAAAACTATATTCTTAAATGGTATATTAAGTGGCTGTATACCCCAGAGTTTTTGTCAGTAGTGAATGCGAGATTGTTCATCTCTGGCAAAGCCAGTCAAAAGAATGTAGAAGCTAAGTCCGTACTTTTTGCGTTGAAACAGCAGAAAATGCTAGATGTTTTCAAATGCGGTTTGAATCACGATAACACTGCGGCTTGTTGATGAGTTGCAGGCGATTGACTTTGCTGTTCTGCTTGTTATTGTCGAGCTAGTTTGATCGCTCACGATCAGTTAGCTAGCTGCATTGGCACAGACCATGATGGGAAAGTGCAAAGGCACTCGCCCACAATCGCTCGCATATGAGTTTTACCGCCAATACCAGGGGCGCTCAGAACGGCGTTGTGGGCGATTGATTTGACTTATAAACCGAGTATCAGCAAGACGCTGCTGGCTGCAAGACCCAAGCCCGTGCTGGTTTGGAAATAGGACCACGCACGATTTCGACCCCAATTGAGCCAGATTAATCCACTCAGATGCAGCACAATTGAGGCGACGAGCATGCCGATGATAAAGCTGCTCGATTGCGTGTTGTGAGGGATTTCAATCCCGTGCACGATGCCGTGGAGTAAGCCGCTAGCGATGATGATGCAGCTTATCGCTCGGTGCGATAATTTTTTGGCGAGCCATAATGAGATACCCAGCAAACCAACAGATAAAGATACTAGGTATTCTGCGGTTGGTATTAATTGATCTGGTATTGAGATATATACCCCCATTGCAAGACTGATTAAAAATGCCATCATCCAGAATAGTTGCTGCCGCAATTGGATCTGAGTGGCGGCTAGCATGCCGACCGCTAACATGGCCAGCAGGTGGTCCAGGCCAAGCCATGGATGGGCAAAGCCGCTGAGCATACTATCGGCGTGTCCTTGGGGGTGAGCCATGGCAAGCATGGGTAGCAGCAGTAAAATGCTAGGTAATACAACACGGTGAAGTTTCATCTCGATTCCTTGATTCCCAAAATGGCTGACTTGAATATGCATACGCGAATTAGGTATGCGATCGCTTTTTGTTAGGCACTGGCTGAGCTTGTCAACAGCATTTGCTGGAGTTTTTCTACTAAATTATCGATTTGTACCGGCTTACTGAGCATGCCACTGATTGGGGGGAGGTAAGTCTGCTTTTCGTTTAAGGAAAAGCGGAAATGAGTGACTTGTTCTATGCCGGTCAAAAGTAAAATTGGCGTACTGCGGATGGCTGCGTAGCGAGACTCGGCACGTTCATCGCGGATTTGGTAGATCAGCTCAAAGCCTGCAGTATCTGTTTCAAGCATCGCTTCAGTGATGATTGCATCAGGCTGTTGCGTCATTGCGAGTTTGCGGCCTTCGACGGACGAGTGGGCGCATTGGACTTCAAAACCATGCGCTGTCAATTGCGCAGCGAGGTTTTCACATGCTGCGGTATCTTTGTCGATAACTAGGATTTTTTTCATGGTCGATTTCGTCCTACTTTAGTAGCTCGTAAATGACATTACGTTTTTCCCATGCTTCATTGCGTTCATACATATCAATTGGGAATTCCATTTGCTTGAGCTCGACCGGAGCAGCTTGCTGGTCGACCATCCCGAGTGCGAGGGCAACGCCATACAGGATGGCTTCGGGGCGCGGAGGGCAGCCAGGGATGTAGTAATTCACGCCGAGCACTTTATCGACGCCGCCAGTGACGTTGTAGCTATCAAACCAAGCGCCACCACCTGTTGCACACGAGCCAATTGCGAAAACCAGTTTCGGATTGGGGATCGCTTCATAGGCGCGCTTGACGAGCGGTAGTGTCGGGCGAGTGACTGCGCCGGAAATCAGCATCGCATCGGCGTGACGTGGTGAGGCAACCAGCTTAATGCCGAAACGCTCCACGTCGTAAAACGGGGTCAGGATATTCAGAATCTCGATATCGCAACCGTTACAGGCACCGGTGTTGCAGTGATAAACCCAAATTGATTTCCCAAACATTTTCTTGCAGAGATTTTTCAGCATGGTTTATTCCTTGTTGCTTGGGCGTTGGTATTGGCTGGATGATTTCAGTAATGCAGGATCAAAGGTTTCGCTTGTCTTGCGGATGAGTGCGCGTTGTTCAAGGTTGTCGTAACGGAATCCCTTGAGGTTGATGCGGTCGATGGCGTTGGTTTTTTCCATTTCGTAACAGCGCCCACAGCGCTGGCAGGTCATCATAAATAGTTCCATCCGCGTGGTGATGTCGTCCTTGTCATCACACGCAATCTCAAAACTATTGCTCATCGTGATGGCTTTTTCGGGGCAAATGTCGGCACAGCGACCGCAGTAGGTGCAGCGTGAGCCTTCATACAACATGACGCGCAATTCTTGGCAGACATCTCGCACCAAAATACAGCGCGCAGGGCAGTGATCGGAGCAACCGCCGCAGCCGATGCATTTTTGATGGTCAAAAATAGGTTGTCCACGTAGATTGGCTGGGACGGGCGGGCGCTCATTGGGATAATCCAGCGTCACCACGCCGGGTTTCATCACCATTAGGAGTTGCTTGATTTTGCTAGTGAGCCACATGGCTTTCTCCTTAATCGGGTCAGAAAATCACAGCCGCACTGATGGCGGCCAGCGCGATGACAAACAGCACGCCGAAGTAACGAATCGCTTGGTCAATCCGATAGCGCGGGTGGGTTGCCGACAAAAGACCAATCAGCAGGAATACTAAGGCTGTTAGCACCAGCTGCAGTGCCAGATCGACTAAATAAAACCCTGAGCCCAGTAGTGGCACAAACATCGCAATGGGCAGATAGGCATAAAACATTTGCTTGAGCATCATGTAGTACTTGAACAGCGCATAATTTGGGCCGCTGTACTCGATGAAAGGGCCACCGAGTAGTTCTTGTTCGGCTTCAGCAATATCAAAGGGCTGTCGAGCGACAAAAGCTTGTAGGGCAAACAAGCTGACTGCGATCATGACTAGACCGGGCAAACCAAAAGCGGCCATTGGTGTGCCGTAGATGACGGCGGTTAAATCAAGGCTGCCTGTTTTCAATACGCCAAGTAGCAACACCATGAAAAGAATCGGTTCGACCATGATCATCGTGGTCATTTCGCGACTGGCACCAATCAGCGCGTAAATGTTCTTGCTAGCAAAAGCACCGAGCAGGACCGCCACTCCGCCCAGTGTTAGCAAATAGACTAGCGAGATTGCATCGGCATATGGGGTCAAGGCTGTCGCGCGGCCAGCGATAGGTAGGATCGCGATCACACACAAAATCGACGCAAACGCGATCAATGGTGCTAATCGAAATGGCAAAATACCCGCCGAATCAATATTCTCCTTGCCCAGCAACTTGAACATATCGTAATACGACTGTGCCAGCGGCGGTCCTTGGCGACTTTGTACGCGCGCCATCACGCGGCGTACCACGCCATCGAAAAAGGGAGCAACGGCAAGAAAGAGCACCAGATTGCCGATGACCTGTAGGATGCCGATGAGGATTTCGGTAAATGGGCTCATTTTTTCATGCTCTCCAGATGTTTTCTCGACATGGCATCGAGCTCGGTCTTGCTGATCGAGCTGGATTTACCGGTTTGTAAATCCACAACTGCAACGCGATCGGTACAAGAGAAGCAAGGGTCGATACTGCCCATAATGATGGGGAAGTCTGCAAACTGCTCATCCAATAGCATCAGTGGTACGGCTTGCAAATTGGTGAAGGTTGGGGCACGTACGCGCCAGCGCTCGGGGCGATTGTTTTCACCGGTAATGACGTAATGCACCGATTCACCGCGAGGTGCTTCAACTACGGTGATGGCATGGCGTTGGGCAGGGATGTGGTCTTTGATTTCAACAAAAGTCTCACCGCCCGGCATTTTATCGAGACATTGACGGATAATTTTGATTGCTTCAAAGGTTTCCACCACTCGCACCACTAAGGTCGACCACACATCGCAGCCATCGAGTACCGGTACTTCGAATTTCATTTCATCATAAGCGGCATACGGGTGATCACGGCGAGCATCAATATCAACGCCACGCGCGCGGGCGACCGGGCCGATCAAATTCCAATCAATCGCTTGTTGCTTGGTAATCGTGCCGACGCCCTTGGTACGTTTATGAATTGAGCTATCATTTTCGATGGCACGATAGATGACTAGTAGTTCTTCTTCGATTTTTTTGACGACATTCAGAATATCTTCGGCGATATCTGGCGTGATGTCGCGCCGTACGCCACCCACTAAAATCATGCCGTAGGTTTTGCGATTACCAGTCAGCCGCTCGCACAGCCACATGATTTGTTCACGCACGCGCCACGCTTGCATAAAGACGGTGTCAAACCCGATCAAGTGACCGGCAACGCCAAGCCACAGCAAATTGGAATGGATGCGCTCGATTTCGAGCATCAAGGTGCGGATAAATTCGGCGCGGCGTGGGATGACAATCCCAGCTGCCGACTCGACGGCCTGCGAAAATGCGGTGGCATGCACCGAGCCGCAGATACCGCAAATGCGCTCAGCGATGTATGGCACTTCGTTGTAGCTGACTTGCGTTTGGCAGAGTTTTTCAATGCCGCGATGGGTCATAAAGCCACGGTAATCGCAGCCTTTGATCGTTTCGCCATCGACATAAACTGCAAAATGTTCGGGCTCATGCAAGCTGGGGTGGAAGGGGCCGACCGGAACAATCGTGGTTCCTGGCGGCGCTTCGTCCAGTTGATAGGCAACGTCTTCTGCGCCCTGTGGGACGAAATCATGCGGCACGTCTTTGCGTAGCGGATAGATGCCTTCCGGCCAGTCATCGGCTAAAACTAATTTTTTGGGTTTAGGGTGACCCGCAAAGCGTAACCCCAACAGGTCGGTGACTTCGCGTTCAGACCAGCCTGCAGAGGGCAAATCAGGTGTAACCGATTCCAATACAGGATCATCAGCGGGGGCAGCAGCGCGGCAGCAAATAAAGCGGTTACTATCATCAAGTGCAAAGGTATGTACCATAACCAGAGTATTATCAAGGCTTATATTGTCATACCCAACACTGCATAGGTAGCGAGCCCCAGCATTACTAATGATCTGACAGGCTTCGCGAAATACCGAGCGTTTCACATCAATGTAAATGGTGCGCTCATCGGTTTTTTCGACGCAGACCACCTCATCGCGCAGACGGGCGAGGAGTTTGGCTTCCAGTTCTTTTCTTATCGACATGGTATTACTCCGAAAAATCAGACGCCGCGCACATTGCCGCCAGTCCATTTCATGAATTTCTTAAACGCGTCAAAGATATGGCTGCTGCGATAGCGATTCATATTGTTTTGCACTTGATAGCCACACAGCCAAACCGGCGCGGTACGCGTTTCGGCACCGCCTGCTTTGCGCAGCCACACTGCAAACAGCAGAGCCACACCCAACATCGCCATCATGATCAGTGGTAGCGAGAACGCGACTGCGGAACCATGAGTCGAAAAATTAATCCCTGAATAGCTTTGTGATAGGGAAGCGAAAACTTGAGGCGTGCCGAGCGTGTGAGTGAGAACGCCCTCTGACGTCGCCAGAACTCGCGCAAACAGTTGCACAAAGAGCCAAGGAAAGAAACCCTGCGCAAGGCAAATTGCGGCCAGCAGCAATTTTGGAGCCAACATGATTTTGCTGACTTCATGGATATCGTTTTTCTCATTCCATTGCACGCCGACCGAGGTAAAGGTCATGCCGTAGAGCTTCACATAGGTTGCCAGCGTCATTGCGCTGGTAACGAGCGCGATCACGCCGAAGATCACGAAAATACCCGCGGCTTTACCTGATAATAGCGCCGAGCCAACAATCGCCCATTTGCTGGTGAAACCAGAAAATGCTGGTACGCCTGAGACTGCAATCGCCGCAACCCCTGCGATGATGGCGGTGATCGGCATTAGGGCAAACAGACCGCCGAGCTTGTCTAAATCTTTGGTTCCTGTGGTGTATTGCACACTGCCAACGCAGAGAAAGAGCAGACTTTTGAAGATGGCGTGATTCAAAACATGCAAGAAGGCTCCGAGCATCGCCAGCAGCGCTAGAGTGTGCAGCGCATTATTGGCACCCAGATAAAATCGAGCGCAACCGATGGCCAAAATGATGTAACCGATTTGGCCTATCGAGCTATACGCATTCAGGCGCTTGGCGTCGACTTGCTTGAGCGATTGCGACGTACCGATAAACAGCGTGATCACGCCGATGACGGCGACGAGCATGCCCCACGCTTGCACTTCCTGCGCAGGCATTGAATCAGGCATCATCCAAAACAGCGTGCGGATCATGCCAAAGATGCCTGTTTTGAGCATTAAGCCGGAGAGCAGCGCGCTAATCGGTGACGGTGCTACCGAATGCGCATCAGGCAACCAAAGTTGACCCAGCGGAAACATACCGGCTTTCATGCCAAAGCCCAGCAAGGTCAGCGCTAGCACCAGCGTACGTAGACCTGCATCGGCCATACCCAGTTGCTCAGCGATGTGGTGCACAGGCGTACCCCACCCGCAGTCCGGCACGATTAGCCCTGCAGTCAACACGGCCAGCCATGCTAATTGCATCAAAATCAGATATTTATTGGCGCTTTTGACAATAACGGGATCTTTATAATCGAAGCGAATCAAGAAAAACGATGCAATGGTCATCATCTGCCAAGCCACCGTAAATCCTGTACTTAAATCATCCACACTCACCAGCGCGATCATGCCAGCGATGAAAATGGGGTAGCAGAAAAAGAAACTACGCAGGCTGTAATGGCGATAGTGATCCATTTCCATATAGCCGATGCAGTAAAAAGCGGTGATCGTAGCGACTATCGAAATCAGCGCCATAAAGACGGCAGAAAAACCGTCAACCATCAAAGGAATGGCCAATCCGCCTAAATGAAGATCAAACATCGCAGGTGCAGCGCCACTGCCGAGTACTTGTACCGCGACGCTAGTCAATACGATCGCAGCAGCCAGCGTAGCCAGAAAATTCAGCATGCCAGCCCATTGCCGCTTGCTCGCGAGCATCGGGGTGACTACGGCCGAGCACAGCAAAATGAGGATGCCAATTTGCAAGTTTTGGTAGATGTGGTGATCCATTACTGACTCCCTCCTGCGTGCTTGGCGACCAGTGCAATGACGGCCGCGGCGCTATCTTGAATGTTTTGAGTCATTTGTAAGCCAAAGTCGATGTTTTCTGCTGCGATACCGAGTAGGTAGACTGGTTTGCCATGGCGCTCAAGCAACTCGCCCGCCATCGCGAGAGCCAATTTGTGGGTGGAATAACCGCCACTGGCCTCCATATCAGCGAGCCGCCCTAGTACCAAGGAGCCTGTCTCTTGCCCGCTGCCCTGTACGGCATCGATTAACAACACATGTTTTGCTGCGCTGTCGGCAATGCGGAACACGTGGTTTTCGATGACATCTTCGACATTGATGACCTGGTGTGTGGTGTTGTGTGGCAAAGTGGCGGCGAGCTGATCGGCAATAAAACAGCCGACCGCATCATCGCCGCGCAAGGTATTACCAATGCCAACAATGCTGGTGGGCTGCGCCAAAATTTGGGCAAGATCGGAAGCGAAGCTCATATCTGCTCACCCAAGGTTTTAATTTGCCGATAGGTGTAAACCGGGCCATCGGTGCAGACGAGTGTTCTGCCTACGGCGCAGTGCTGGCACTTGCCGATGCCACATTTCATTTGGCGTTCGAGCGTAGAGATAATCGAGTCCTCGCTCATGCCGCGCTTTAAAAATTCGCCGATCACGCTGTTAAACATTACCGGTGGGCCGCAAACAAAGGCCACGCTATTGTCGACGGGCACATTGGCTTTTTCGATCAACTGATTGACGTAACCGACTTCGCCTGACCAGTTATCTTCGGGGCGGTCGATGGTGATGAAGGTTTCAAACCCTGCGTTTTGTTGCCAAATTTTGATGTCTTCTTGGTACATC
Organism: Deefgea chitinilytica; assembly: GCF_016881405.1. Taxonomy (GTDB): domain Bacteria; phylum Pseudomonadota; class Gammaproteobacteria; order Burkholderiales; family Chitinibacteraceae; genus Deefgea; species Deefgea chitinilytica. The sequence continues at coordinate 1,148,249 of NZ_WOFE01000001.1, read as the reverse complement.
AAATCTTTTGCGCTTCTTGCGCCGTAGAGCAAAATAATGCGGCCAAAATCTTCGCGGTGTTGCAGAGCGTGAACAATCGAACTGCGCAGCGGAATCAAGCCGATCCCGCCAGCGACGTAGATAATGTTTTTGCCTTTAATGTCTTCAAATGGAAAGCCATTGCCGAATGGACCACGGACGCCAAGTTTGTCGCCCACACGCAGTGCGTGTAGTGCATTGGTGACCTTGCCGACGGCGCGTACTGAGATATGGAAACGGTCGTTTTCGGGGCTTGGCGGTAGCGAAACGGCAAACTCACCCGCGCCAAATACCGTGCACATAATGAATTGGCCCGACTTGATGCGAAATTCACGTTCGACGTCTTTATTGGGGAAGGACAGATAAAAAGTCTTCACCTCCGGAATTTCATCGCGGATTTCATCGATATTGACGACTTCAGGGATCGTGACGATGGGGCAGAGACCTGTCGTTTTGCAGTTGCCGTGCTCGTGATTGCCATGGCAGTTAGACATCAGATTTCCCCTCCGGTGATTTCGCGGCGGATGTATTGCACGACATTGGGCAAACCAATATCTCCCGGGCAGACCCATTGGCAGCGACCGCAGCCAACACAGCCGGGGCGTAGGTATTTTTTCGATTGTGAGTAAGATAATTTGCAGAAAAAACGCTTATTGCGGCGATCTTCTACGGGTTGGCGCGGATTATGGTCGCCGGCCATTCGGGCGTAGCCTTCAAACGAACAGGAGTCACGCATCCTTAGCCGCTCGCACTCGCCACAGGCTGTTTGCGTGTCTTCGATATTGAAGCAGCTACAGGTCGGGCAAACGAATGAACATGCGCCGCATTCCAAACATTGGTCACCAATGTATTCCCAGGTTTCCTGTTTCACAAAACCGGTCGTGATACGGTTCATCACACGTGAAACCCACGCTTTATTGTCGGTTGCCATTTCTGGAAATAGATCGATGCAGCGCTCAACGACTGCTTTTTGTTCGACGAGGTGTTGCGCGTTGGCGGCTTTCCAGTGGTGTGCATCAGCTAGCGCTTGGCCTTTTTCACTGCCCACTTTCAGTAGGTAGCCTTCTTGCAGCTTGGTTAAATCCAAGTCGTAACCTTCCTCGGCATCAGGCCCAGAGTGCGTACAGACGCAAAAACATTGGGGGAAGGGGTGAAGGCAAGTATTGCTAATGAGTAGACATTGCCGACGATGCGTCAGATACACATCATCGACAAATTCTTGCCCTAGAAAGAAACGATCTAGCGCTTGAATTCCGGCTAAATCACACGGTCTGAGCCCAAATAATACTTTGGGTTTTTCAAAATACTGCTTTGCCATGTCGACGCTTTGCGTTTGTGCGTCGTATTTGTATTTCAGGATGCGTTCCATTTGTGGGAACAGAATTTCTTTCACCGGCATGGACGGAATCGGCGCTTCCAGATTCAGAGCCGCGATGTCACCGAGCTGATCGAAAAAGACTTGCTGGCTGTGTGGCTCAACTTGCGGGCCATAGACATCGTAGGTGGCCTGTAGCTCGGTAGCGAGCTGCCTGATTTCCTGCGCTGATAAAATATACATAGACATCTTGGATTCCTCGCCGCGCTTTATTCTTGAATCTGGATCGGGATCACGCTTTCTTCGCCGGCTGCGTAGGCGTTTTCATACGGCAGCAGGAAGTCGGAAATCATGTTCTTGATGAAATAAGGAATGTAGGCGGTGCCGTTTTGCACATCGGGCGAAATCTTGACCGCAATTTTCATCTGTGTACCGATGCTGGAACGCACATTCACGATCCATTTGTCTTTGACTTTGAGTTGGCTGGCGTCTTCGGGAGAAATTTCGATATAGCCTTGCGGGTAAAGCCACAGCGTCTGGTCGTATTCGCGGCGCGGTACGATGGTTTTGCGCATTAGATTATTTTGATGCCAGTAGTGCTGCGCCTTGCCGATCATCAGCGCAAAGGGGAATTCGGCGGTGGTAGGCGATTCCCAGTATTCGACATTGATCGCGTTAAACTTGCGTTTGCGCGAATTGGGAAACGCTTTCGGATTCCAGTGTTGACCAAAGCCTTTGCTTAATCCCGCATGGCTCAATTCAGCGTAGCCTTTGGTATGTGCTGCTAGGTCATTAAATACATTGGCTGTATCGCTATACCCAAATTCAATTCCTGAGGCTGCGGCAATTTGTTGGAATAGCGCCCAGCCCGGCAACACGCCATGTGGGTTGTTCACATTCTGGTGCGTGATTTGTACGCGGCGGTCTGATGCGGTGTAGGTGCCGTCGGTTTCGTTGTAAGCGGGCAGCGGGAAAATCACATCGGCCAAATCCATAAATGCGCTTTTGTAGGCACAGGCATAAGCCACGAAATCCAGATTGGCGATGCGCTCTTTATCGCGGATGATGCCGTCGTCGTGATCGATGACAAATAGCACCTTGATTGGCGAATCGGGCGTGGCCAGCGCTTTAAACACGCTATTACCGAGTTCGCCCGACATACCCATATCAAAGCTGCCTTGTAAATTGCTAATCCCTGCGACCGGAATCACCGCTGAGTGTTCGTGATCCATGCGGTCGGTCAATAGCGCTAGATTGGTAATCGCGTCGATGGTTGGGCGATCCAAACCCGAAATCCCACTGGAAAATAAAATCACAATCGATTTGGCGTGCTCGAGATGTTTGGCTTCTTCTTCGATGTCTTCATAGCGAATGCCGCTGGCGCGTTCGAGCGCCACTGACGAGATACTGCGTAGCGAGGCCACATATTCGGCGTAGCCCGGTAATTGGTCGATATTGGCTTTGCGATCATGGTTGATGGTGCGAATCGCTAGCAATGCTTTGGCCAGCGCATTGACCAGCAAGCCTTTGGTGCCCGGTTTTTGTTGGTAGTGTTTCGTTGATAGTTTGGCGATTTGAGTTCGTGAGCTGCACAAGGTCACTACCCGAGCGCCACGGCGCTGTGCCGCATGGATATTGCCACCGATCACGGGATTTTGCCGTGTGATATCAGTGCCGACGACCAAAATATAATCGGCTTTGTCGATACTCGTTAGGCTGCCATGTGCGCCTGGATAGCCAAAAGCGTGTTCCAGCGAAGCCATACTCTTACGATGCCCAGCTTCAGCACCAATACCGCGTAAGTCGGTTTTGAATACTTCACGGCACAGTCGATTCAGTGCATAGCCATCTTCATTAGAGGAGCGCGCTGAGGCCAGCACGCCAATCTCGCCTGCAGTGCCGTCAAATTGCTGCATGCGCTCGGTGACGAGGGCAATCGCTTCGGCATAGCTTGCTGGGCGCAATTGGCCGTTTTCACGGATCATCGGCTCGGTGATGCGCTCATTGGTACTGAGCAATTCATTCGAGTGCCAGCCGCGAATACAGAGCTTGCCCTTGCTGACTGGATGCGCAATCAGCGGAGCTACGCCATAGACCTTCTGACCATCCGTCTTTAGGAATTGCCCACAACCTGTGCCGCACAGATTGCAGACACAAGGTTTATAGTTAGCGAGATTCATAAGTCAACGAGCCTTTACGTAGAAAGATTGTCGTTATTTCTCTTGTAGGAAAAGCCAAGTGCAGTCGCCGCGTTGCGGTGCGTATGGCTGCTGTCAAGTCGATCAAATATCGTTTGATTACAAGTACTTTTGCTTTTCCACTGATACCTTATTCAACTGGGCGAGGGGTGTGATCGGTACCAGCTGTAGTGAAAAAGTTTAGTGCTACATTTTTTTCAGAGCTTGTGCGAAGTCAAATAAAGTGCGGTTCGACTTTTAAAAAACTCACAACTTGCGCTTTATTACAATTGGACTTATTACCACTGAGCCTACCTCGTTGGTGGTAATCCCAAATAGGCTGTGCTGTGCAGGCCGATTTGCGGGTTAAGGGATTGGTGGTGCAAGTGTCTGTCGCAATTAAGCAACTCTTTCCGTAATTAGAGTGCATGCTGTAGCGAGATCGGCCTGCGGGTGATGCTGATGGCCAATCAATGATTTGGCGCAACGATTTCTCAGTAAGGACTTGCTAGGCTGTTGAAATCGCGCGTTGAGTCAAAGGCAAATCCATGCATGAATTGAGTCTGGCTGAAAACGTCATTCGTATTGTTGAATCCGCCGCGAAACAGTCGCGCGCTCAGCGGGTTACGCGGGTGCGGTTGGCGATTGGTGTCTTGGCGCATGTTGATGCCGATACCTTGCAATTTTGTTGTGGACTGGCTGCACGGCAAACGATGCTGGAGGGAGCAGAATTTAGCGTCGAACGCACACAGGGGCAGGCGCATTGCAATGGTTGCGAACAAAACGTTGTGTTGGAACGTGTGGGTATCCCGTGTCCGCGGTGTGGTAGTTTTGATTTACAGGTGATTGCGGGTGAAGAAATGCAGGTGTTAGATATTTCTATTTCTTAGTCTGGTTTTGTTTAGTTTATGTGTTGAGGGTTTTAAGTGCCTTCGGCACGATGTTTTACAGTCGCAGTCCGCGACGGGGACACCCTTTTCTTTGCGTCGCCAAAGAAAAGGGTGGAAAAGAAAGGCGACCCGGGCGCGCATCGGTCCCCGATGCCCTCGATCGATCGTGAGCCAAACGATAAAACTGTTTGTCTCTCTCCTCACTCGGTGCGCTTAAACGGGATTTGAAGCTCCAGCCCGACGAGCGCGATTTATTATCAACACGGATTAGAAGTATTGCCATTTTGTTGTTGGTATGTGGTTGTAGAAATTAATTAATAAAGCTTATATCTATATACCTACTGTATTTGTATGAGGGCTTGAATATGTGTACCACTTGCGGTTGTGGACATGGCGAAACGACGATCAATGGCATTGCTCCGGTGCGGCGTAAGCGCGCAGCTGGTGCAGCTGTGTTTGGTTACCGCGTGCCAACTCATGCTGAGCACGCTGAACCGACTGTTGGCCCGCTGGGTGCCGCGCATGCTCCAGAGGTCGATCCCGAGCGCACCATCCGGCTTGAGCACGATATTTTAGCGAGCAATGACGCGCTGGCTGAACAAAATCGTCAGCGTTTTGCAGCGCAAGGCATCTTCGCGCTCAATCTGGTTTCCAGCCCCGGCTCGGGCAAAACGACTTTGCTGGTTGAAACGATTAAGCAATGGCAAGGGCACACTGCGGTTGCGGTGATCGAGGGCGATCAGCAGACCGCCAACGACGCCGATCGCATCCGCGCGACGGGCGCACCAGCGGTGCAGATCAATACCGGTAAAGGTTGCCACCTCGATGCGCATATGGTGGCGGGCGCGATTGATACTTTGGCAGATGAACAAGCGCTGATGGATAACAGCCTGCTACTGATCGAAAACGTCGGCAATTTGGTTTGCCCTGCGGCATTTGATTTGGGCGAAGCGCATAAAGTGGCCATTTTGTCGGTGACTGAAGGCGAAGACAAACCGCTGAAATACCCCGATATGTTCCGTGCGGCCGATTTAATGATTTTGAGCAAAACCGATTTGCTGCCCTATCTGGATTTTAACGTCGATGCGGCAATCAGCATGGCACGACAAGTGCGGCCAAATCTCGAAGTAATTTGCCTCTCGACCAAAACGGGCGAGGGCATGGATCAATGGCTAGCGTGGCTGAAAGCCGGTTGCCGCCAAGCTCAGCAATAATTGATCATGCGCCAGCAAATCAGAATACGCGGTATAGTGCAGGGGGTGGGGTTTCGCCCCTTTGTGTATCGCTTGGCGCTTGAGCTGGGCGTAACCGGCTGGGTGCGTAATGACGGGCAAGGCGTTACGATAGCAATCGACGCTGCGCCTGATTTGCAAGCTGAGTTTGCGCGCCGTTTGCGCTTTGATGCGCCGCCGCTGGCTGCAATCGACGATCTTCAGATTACGCCGCTTGCACTCAACGAGCCATTCCCCGATTTTCGTATTCTGGATAGCGGCCTTGATGGTGAAGCTAACACCGCCGCGACCATCGGTGCAGATAGCACAATTTGCCCCGCCTGCCTTGCCGAGCTGTTTGACCCCTGCAATCGCCGTTATCGCTACGCGTTTATCAATTGCACCGACTGCGGCCCGCGCTATACGCTGGTGTCGCGCCTGCCGTACGACAGAGCCAATACCAGCATGGCGGGCTTTGCCCAATGTACGCCATGCCTGAGTGAATATACCAACCCACTACATCTGCGCTTTCACGCTGAACCCAATGCCTGCCCCGATTGCGGGCCACAACTGCAATTGCTTGATGCGCACGGCGAGGTCATTGCAGGTGATGCGATTGAGCAAACCTTGGCCTTGCTGACTGCAGGCAAGATCGTCGCGATTAAAGGCTTAGGCGGTTTTCATCTGGTGTGCGATGCACGTAATCTAAAAGCCATCGCTACGCTGCGCGAGCGTAAAAATCGTGAAGAAAAACCGCTGGCGATGATGGTGGCTAATATCGCTTCGCTGGCGGGCATAGCCAATGTGACTCAGGCCGAGCAAGCGTGGCTAGAAAGCGGGGCTAGGCCGATTGTGTTGCTGGAAAAAGCGGCTGGCGTGGATGAAATACTTGAGGGTATAGCGCCGCAGTTCAATTCAATTGGCGTGTTACTACCCTATACACCAATCCAGTATCTACTCTTTCACGAAGCCGCAGGCCGCCCGGCGGGTGTGGCGTGGTTGCAGCAGCCTCAACCGCTCGCGCTGGTAATGACCAGTGCCAATCCGCATGGCGAGCCCTTGGTGATTGCCAATGATGAAGCAATCACTCATCTGAGCGGTATTGCCGATGCCTTTTTGATTCATAACCGCGATATTGTGATTCGTTGCGATGACAGCGTTTTGCGCGTTGATGCACACGGTGCGCCGCAGTTTATCCGCCGTGCCCGTGGCTATACGCCACGCGCAATTTCTCTAGCGAGTCCGTTTGCGAACACTGCTGAACCCGTGCTGGCGCTGGGCGGATTTTTCAAAAATACGCTGTGCGTGACGCGAGGCGAGCAAGCGTATTTATCGCAATACATCGGCGATATGGATCGTGTCGCCAATTGTTTGGCACTGGAAGCCGCGAGTGATCATCTACTGCATTTACTGCAAGTGCAGCCGCGCCGCATCGCACATGATCAACACCCCGATTTTTTCAGCACCCAGCTCGCGCAATGCTTGGCCGCAAAATGGGAAACCCCGTGTATTGCCGTTCAGCATCATCACGCACATATCGCGGCGGTGCTGGCAGAATATCATTTGAATGAACCCGTGCTTGGCCTTGCGCTCGATGGGGTTGGCCTTGGCGAAGATGGCACGGCGTGGGGTGGTGAATTATTATTGGTCGATGGCGCTGATTTTCAACGCCTCGGCCATTTGCGCCCGATAGCAATGCCCGGTGGCGATAAAGCAGCGCGCGAGCCGTGGCGAATGGCCGCAGCGGCGCTGGCGATGCTGGGGCGGGGCGACGAGATTGCGACGCGCTTTGCTGCGCAGACGGGAGCAGAATTGATCGCGCAACTGCTGGCGCGCAAACCAGCTGTCACAACAAGTATGGGGCGCTATTTTGACGCCGCCGCAGGTTTGCTGGGCATCACGCCGGTAATGAGTTTTGAGGCGCAAGCGGCGATGCAGCTGGAAGGGTTGGCGACCCAATACGGTGACTGTCCGACAGAAGATGGATTATTTGAGCTGGCCGACATCACAACGCCAACGGATACCTACTCACAATTAGATGTGTCAGCGTTGCTGGCGCGGCTGGCCGATTGTCGCGATGTCGTCTACGGTGCGGCAATCTTTCATGCTGTGCTAATTGAAGCACTGGCCGATTGGGTGACGCTCGCTGCCGAGCGAACCGGCATCCGAGTGGTCGCGGGTGGTGGTGGCTGCTTTCTCAATGTAGTGTTAATGCGCGGCCTGCAAGCAGCGCTAGCAAAGCGTGGTTTATGTTTGCATACCAATCAGAGCGTGCCGTGCGGTGATGGAGGCTTGGCATTGGGGCAAGCTTGGGTGGCGCAACGTACAGTGCTGTAAAAACAGTGGCGATACTGACAGCCCCGTGAGGCTGTTCGAGCACTTAGCGTACTGTTGCTTTCGTGTTGGTATTGATGTTTTTTGAATTTGCATCAAACTTTTTGAATGATTGCTGTGCTTCAATCATTTGAGAACGCTATTTCAGCAAGGAATTGCCATGTGTCTAGCTATCCCCGCACGTGTGACCGAATTACTCGACGGCGATCAGGCACGGATCGAGTTGGGCGGCGTGCATAAAGTGGTGTCGATTGCGCTGGTCGAAGAGGTTGCCGTTGGCGATTATCTGATCGTGCATGTCGGCTTTGCCATCGGCAAGCTCGACCCTAACGAAGCGGCGCAAACACTGGCGCTGTTTGCCCAGATGGGCTCGTACGTCGCCCCAGCAACCCTGATTTGAGTGGCCGCGATGAAATATGTAGACGAATTTCGTGATGGTGAGCTAGCGCGTGGTTTGGCCAATGCAATTGCCAAAGCCACCGATCCGGCGCGCACCTATCGTCTGATGGAGTTTTGCGGCGGGCATACGCATGCGATTTCGCGTTATGGCCTGCTCGATTTGCTGCCCGACAATGTGCGAATGATTCACGGCCCCGGTTGCCCCGTGTGCGTGCTGCCGATCGGCCGCATTGATAGCGCGATTGCGCTGGCGACGCAGCATGAGGTGATTTTGTGCACCTACGCCGACACAATGCGCGTACCAGCTAGCGGCGGCTTGTCGCTATTTAAAGCCAAAGCGCAGGGCGCGGATATTCGGATGGTGTATTCGTGCGATGACGCGTTGCGCATTGCGCAAGAAAACCCAAGCCGCGAAGTTGTGTTTTTTGCGATTGGTTTTGAGACGACCACACCGCCAACCGCCGCGATTATCTTGCAAGCGGCGCAGCTCAATCTGACGAACTTCAGCGTGTTCTGCAATCACGTGCTCACGCCGGCGGCGATGGTGCACATTATGGAATCCGAAAAAGACCCCGCAGCCGTGGCCATCGATGGTTTCGTCGGCCCCGCGCACGTCAGCACCGTGATCGGCTCGGCGCCGTACGAAGCGTTTGTTGAGCGCTATCAGCGCCCCGTGGTGATCGCCGGATTTGAGCCTCTCGATGTGATTCAAGCCATCCTGATGCTGGTGCTGCAAATCAACGAGGGCAGGGCGGCGGTTGAAAACGAATTCACCCGCGCCGTGACGCGCGAAGGCAATCGTAAAGCGCAGGCCATGTGCGCGCAGGTGTTTGAAATGCGCGAGAGTTTCGATTGGCGCGGGTTGGGCGAAGTACCGCACAGCGCGCTAAAAATCCGCCCCGAATTTGCCCAATTCGACGCTGAACTGCGCTACCAAATTGCGTATCTGCAAGTGCCCGATCACAAAGCCTGTGAATGCGCTGCGATATTGCGCGGCCATAAACGTCCGGCGGATTGCAAAGTGTTTGGTACAGTTTGCACACCCGATCATCCAATTGGCGCATGTATGGTGTCGTCAGAAGGCGCATGCGCGGCGCATTATACTTATGGGCGTTTTAGGACTCAGGTGGTGACGGTGTAATTCGCTCTGTGTAATCACCGAGCCTCATATTGAAATGCGCTCGAAAATATTAGAACCGCTATTTTATTCATCATGCTGAATGCTCGAGAGGGTTGAGATGCTATTGAAAGAATGGAGTGCGCAACTTCAGCAGTTGCGTGAGTTAATAAAAGACCCCGCACAGCACCTGCAAGCAATTGAGTGTGCACAAGTACTCCATGCGCAGGTTTTTACTAGCGAAATGTCTGGAAATGTAGAATTGACCTTCGAAGATCAACTTTGGAATGGTTTGACTGATTGGGCAGCAAGGCATGGTGTTAATTCAAAAGGCCGAACGGTGGTCTACGGCATATGGCACTGCACTCGTATTGAAGACATCACGATGAATCTTTTACTTGCAGATGCTCCGCAAGTCTTTCATGTTGGATCCTGGGGGCAAAGGATGAATTTTTCCCTTGCTAATACGGGGAATCAGTTGAGTTCTGCAGAGATTCTGCAGATGAGCGATGACATTGATCTGGTGCAGTTGCGTGAATATCGGCAAGCGGTGGGCAGAAATACGCAACAAATTATAAGCAGATTACCGCTTGGAAGTTTGAAACAAAAAATACCAGCAAACAAGATCGAACGATTACGGCAAGAGAAGACTGTATCAACAGATCCAAGTGCAAGTTGGCTGATTGAGTATTGGTCTTCAAAAACAGTTGGTGGTTTGTTGTTGATGCCTGCTACAAGACACCATGTGATCCATCTTAATGAGTCGGTTGCAGCAAAAAAAGAAGGATTACGCCGGGAAAAAGCGTTAGCCAAATCCATTTAGTAATACCACTAGGCCCATTATGAAAACCTACACCCGACCCCTCGATTTCAAGCATGGCCGTGTTGATATGACGCATGGCAGTGGTGGCCGCGCGATGGCGCAGTTGATTGATGAATTATTTGTCAAACACTTCGCTAACGATATGCTGGCCGAGCAGGGCGATGGGGCGTGTTTTGCCTTGCCAGCGGGTGCTGGGCGCATGGTGATGGCGACCGATAGCCATGTGGTGTCGCCGCTGTTTTTTGCGGGGGGCGATATTGGTTGTTTGTCGGTGCACGGCACGATTAATGACGTGGCGATGATGGGTGCCAAGCCCTTGTATCTGAGTGCGAGCTTTATCTTAGAAGAAGGTTTTCCGCTCGCGGATTTGCAGCGCATCGTGATCTCGATGGCCAACGCGGCGCGTGAGGCGGGCGTGGCGATTATTACGGGTGACACCAAGGTGGTCGAAGAAGGTAAGGGCGATGGTGTCTTTATTACGACGACGGGGATTGGTATTGTGCCTGAGGGTATTGCCCTGAGTGCATCAAATATCAAGGTTGGCGATAAGATACTTGTCTCAGGTATGCTCGGTGATCACGGAGTGGCGATTATGTCGCAGCGCGAAAACTTGACTTTCGAGACGACGATTCAATCCGACACCGCAGCGCTGCACGAGCTGGTCGCTGCAATGCTGGATGCCGTACCGAATCTGCATGTCTTACGCGACCCAACGCGTGGCGGGCTGGCGACGGTATTGAATGAATTTGCCAAAGCCAGCGGCCATGGCATGGTAATTCATGAAAAATCTATTCCTGTTCGTGCTGAAGTCGCCGCAGCCTGCGAGCTGCTGGGGCTTGATCCTTTGTACGTTGCTAACGAAGGCAAGTTGGTCGCGTTTTGTGCCGCAGAAGACGCCGAGGCCTTGCTGGCCGCAATGCGCTCCCACCCGCTTGGGTGTAATGCGGCGATGATTGGTGAAGCAATTGCCGACGAGCACGCCTTTGTACAAATGAACACCGCTTTCGGTGGTCGTCGCATGGTTGACTGGCTCAATGGCGAACAATTACCGCGGATATGTTAATTACATGAATCATACGGTTTATTGTCACGACTTGAGTCTAATCATAGGGCTGAATGCTTATTGCTCTCGATGCAATCCATGATTTTTAAATGGATTAGTTAACTACCTGTCATACAGCAACATAGCGCCCGGTTTCTTTGAACCAGAGTGTTAATGAGTTGGCGGGAGCAGGTTTGGCAAACATGAAGCCTTGTGCTTCATCGCAACCTAAAGTGCGCAAAATACTTGCTTGCTGGGGAAATTCGACCCCTTCGGCGATGACACTAATGCCTAATTTATGGCCTAGATTGATTACCATTTCAGCAATACTGCTATCGCTATTATTTAGTGCCATATTTCGAACGAATGCACGGTCAATTTTTAAGCGATCAGCGTTGAGTTTTTGCAAATAAGCCAATGAAGAAAATCCGGTGCCAAAATCATCAATTGCCAGTTTAATGCCTAGTTTTTTGAGTTTTTCAATGGTTTGAATCACCGCATCTGGATTTTTCATTGCAACCGATTCGGTGATTTCAACTTCCAGTAAACCTGTAGGTATGTTGTATTGTTGAATTGCGTTTGCCAATTGATTAATTAAGCCCGGATGATTAAATTGAATCATTGAAACATTGACAGCCATACTGAGGTCATCCAGTCCATCTTTGCGCCAAGCATTTAATTGTTTGCATACAGTTTCTAGAACAAAAGTGCCTAGTTCAATAATTAAGCCAGATTGTTCGGCTAATGGAATAAATTGATCAGGCGGAATGAAACCGCCATCGGGTTGAGGCCAGCGTACTAACGCCTCAACACCAATCACATAGCCCGTCGCTAAATTGATTTGTGGTTGGTAGTACACCGTTAGTTGTTCATTTTTTATTGCTTTTTCAAGATCATGAAGCAAATCAAGTCGTTGCTTCGAAGCCCTGCTCATCGCTGGTGAATACCATAGTAATTCACCACGATTAAATTTTTTCGCTTGGTTGAGCGCAATAGTTACATCTTTTAAGCAACCAATACCAGAAGGGTCGGTGTCCCAAATGTTAGCGGCAGCAACGGTGACGTGGATACGTAATAAATGCGATGCAACAGAAAAAGGCTGAATAAAAATATCTAGAATCGATTGTATTTCTTCTTCTGAAATCGCTCCTGCGATTGCAAATACATCAATTGCGACTCGCGCTAGTAAAAGCGAATCTTTTAAATTGGCTTTGATACGTTGAACAATGCTTTGCAGCAATTGATCGCCAATTAAATGACCAAGCGCATCATTGATTTGTGAAAAATGATCAATATCTACTAATAAGACTGTTTGAGCTTGCTTTTCTGAATATAGTTGACTGAGTTGCGCGACAAATTGAGTTCGGTTTGCGATGTGACAAAGTGGATCTATATATGCTAAGTCTTGCATTTGTTTAAATAATGTCAGATTTTCAAACCCAACCGAAATATTGGTCGAAAAAACTTCGATTAATTGGATTTCTGTATTGCTTAGCGCTCGATTGGTTTCTAGATAAATAGCAGTGTCTTCATCTGCTGGTCGTGGCAAATAAATAATTATGAAGTTATTTTCAAATAGTGATGTTTTTGAGCGGAGTGTGTGTTCAATCGTGTTTGCAATTTCTAGATTTTGAGTTGTCGTTAAGGTTTCGGTTGTGAAATGGGTAAAGTGCCCCGTGCTAGCGAGAATTTGCCATTCGTATTGCGGTTTTTTCCCTTTACGTTTCAAAATCCGATTGCAGATTATGCCTGCTGAAGGTAGTGCTAATAAGCCAGCTAGTTGATTTAAGATTGCATATGCAAATGAATCAATAGATCGTCGCTCAAAAAGAGAAGCTGATGCTTCAATAATCATCTCTAGCCCACGGCGGCTGGTATTGATTGCTCTAATTTGCTGATAAGAACGTATTGCTGTGGTCATCATCGTTAGTAAACGATTTTGAGTTAGTTCTGCTTTGTTTTTGTAGTCATTGATTGCGTAGTCTCTAATGACTTGAAATTCTGGTGCGTAACCGGGATGCCCAGTTCTGAGGATAATCCGTACATCTTGTAGATTAAGCTGATTTCGTACTTGTTTTGCAACTTCTAAGCCTTCTTCATCATTTTCCATAACGACATCGAGCAAAATAACAGCAATATCATGCTCTTGGCTTAGGATTTTGATCGCTTCTTTCCCGCTGTACGCGTGTAAAAACTCAATTTTTCGTTCAACAATAATTGAATTTTTTAAGGCAAATTCTGTCGTGAGATGTACATCAGGCTCATCATCGACGATTAATACACGCCATGTTAAGTCGTTTTCAGCATCATTGTTATTTTCATCAGCAAACAGGATTTGTTCATCATCAACGATCATACGTAAGGTCCCGCTATTTTTTGCTTGGAGATGTCTCAAGATTGAGTGGCATACACTTGATTAAGTTACCTTTCTTCATAGCAGTAAATATAGGCTTTTACTAGACGATCCCGGTGTTTATCCTTCGTCGGTTATCGGCTGAATCTCACCGACTACTTGGTAGACTATGTCTAAACTAAAGCCTTTATTGGCTAAATATCGCAATTGCTTACTTCGTTCGGCGATGTTTTTGGGAGGAGATGGAAATTTTTTGCCTAGCACAGTTTGAGCTTTACTCGCTTCATCTTCACTGATTGCTGATAGCACTTGGTTAATGATCTCACTAGCAACTCCTTTCTCTAGCAGTTCATACTTTAGGCGTTGTGGGCCATAACGTTGACTTCTAAAATACACCCATTGTTCAGCAAAACGCTCATCAGACACCCAGCCCAGTTGTTTGAATTCATCCAATACACTTTTGATTTCTTCGATTGGCGTGTCGGGAAATGCGATTGCTATTTTTGTTTGCAACTCATGTATGGCATGGTCGCGACGGCTGAGTAATTGCAGTGCTTTGTTGCGAATAGATATCATTGTTTTAACATTCAAAAAAAATGGCCACGTCGTGGCCATTGTGGTGTTTGAAAATGAGTTTATTCAGCTAAACCGTCGCTACCTTGTTCCATTTCAATTGGCAAAGTAGCACCAGTCATTTTTTCACGTACTTTACGTGCAATTTCTTCTGCAACTTCTGGATTGTCTTTTAAATATTGACGAGAGTTTTCAAGACCTTGACCTATTTTATTGCCGTTGTAGCTATACCAAGCACCGGCTTTTTCGACGATTTTATGCGTTACACCTTGTTCGATAATCTCGCCTTCACGAGAAATACCTTCACCATACATAATGTCAAATGTAATCACTCGGAAAGGGGGCGCAACTTTGTTTTTGGCTACCTTCACTTTGGTTTGGTTACCAATGACCTCTTCCCCTTTTTTAACAGCGCCGATACGACGAATATCAAGACGTACTGAGGCATAAAATTTGAGGGCGTTGCCGCCTGTAGTGGTTTCAGGGCTTTGGCCTGGCATCATATTGCCGATTTTCATACGCAATTGGTTAATAAAAATAACCAGTGTATTCGTGCGCTTGATATTGGCGGTCAATTTACGAAGCGCCTGACTCATTAATCGTGCTTGCAAGCCCACATGTACATCGCCCATTTCACCCTCGATTTCTGCTTTAGGGGTCAATGCAGCTACAGAGTCGACAACAATAATATCAACGCCGCCTGAGCGAACTAGCATGTCGCAGATCTCTAGCCCTTGTTCGCCAGTATCAGGCTGTGAAATTAGCATGTCAGATACATTAACCCCCAATTTTTGGGCATAAATTGGGTCTAATGCATTTTCTGCATCGATATAAGCGGCGACGCCTCCCAGTTTTTGAATTTCGGCGACTACGTGCAAGCAGAGTGTTGTTTTACCGGACGATTCAGGTCCAAAAATTTCAACGATACGACCGCGAGGTAATCCGCCAACGCCAAGTGCTAAATCTAGGCCTAGTGAACCTGTTGAAACCACTTGAAGGTCGTTTTCAATTTGGTTGTCGCCCATTTTCATGATGGCACCTTTACCAAATTGGCGTTCGATTTGCGCTAATGCGGCGGCGAGTGCTTTGCTTTTATTGTCGTCCATGAAATTTTATTCCAGTGTGTAAAGGGATGAAATCAATTATAGAACATTCGTTCTTTTTTGCAAGCGTCAATTAGTGAGTAATGCATTTGGCAGGGTGAAGTAAAAGGTGGCATTTTCACCTGGTGTTGATTTTGCCCAAACATGGCCACTGTGTCGGCTAATGATCCGCTGGGCTACAGTTAAGCCAATCCCGCTGCCGCTGTGTTGCTCAATCGCATGTAGGCGTAGAAATGGCGTAAAAAGCCGTTTTGCTTGCTCAGGTGCAAATCCAATACCGTGGTCGGAGACAAAAAAGACTTGTTGGCCATTAATTTTTGTATCGCCAAATTCAATGTAGGTAGCTTGGTCTGGCTTGGCGAATTTCCATGCGTTTTCAAGTAGGTTGTAAAGGGCAATTCGGATTAAATGGGCGTCGGCGTTGGCGTAAACGGACTCTTTGATGTTCAGTTCTAAATGACGTTCAGGTTGAAGTAGTGTGATTTCTTCTATGATGTCGTGCACCATCGCGCTCAGATTGATGTTTTCCCTGCGTAGTTCACTCCGAGATAAATCATGCAGCATCAAAAGATCTTCGATCCGATTTGCCATTGCTAAAACGCTGCTGCGAATCCGTAGTAGATAATTACGTGCATTACCATCTAATTTTTCACGGTAATCGTCTAATAGAACTTGGCTAAACCCTTCAATCGTCTTGAGTGGTGAGCGAAGGTCTTGTGTGATTGATCCTGTGAGTATTTCGAGCTCATGATTGCTTGCAACCAGTGCACGTGATCGACTTTCTACGACGTCTTCAAGATGGTGACGATATTGTTCGAGTTGCAGTTCATTTTGTTTGCGAGCACTGATATCAAATAAAAAGCCTTGTAAGTGCGCTCGATTGTTTTCGTCTTTACCCACGGTGGCCAAAAAATGAACCCAAACTTCTTTGCCATTAGCTGATAATAAGCGACATTCAAATTCATGAGCTTGCCCAACAGCAATTTGCTCAGCAAACAATGGATAGGCTAAATGTCTATCGTCTGGGTGTAGATAATTACTTAAAAAAGCTTCGCTGTACCAAACTGAAATAGGAAATCCCAGTAAATGCTCCGCTTGTGGCCCCACATAGGTAAAGCGCCATTCTTCTGGGCGGGCGTCCCATGGAATAAGGCGCGTTGATTCTACTAAGCGCCGGAAGCGGTCTTGACTGACGCGTAGTGCCGACTCAATTTGCTGGCGGCTGATTAAGTCAGCTTCTAGTTGCACATTTTTTTGTTCTAGAGTGCTGACCAAGTGATGAAGCGCTTGTCGGGTTGATTCTAATGAATGGCCCAATTGACCGAGTTCATCATTTCTTTGCCAAATAAAAGCTTGGTTAAGTTGGCGTTTGGCCAAAAGTTGTGATTGTTCGGTGAGTTTTTCCAGTGGGCGTAGTACCCGCGAATTGAGCAAAAATATAATCAGGCCTAGGCTAAAGATGACCTGGATTACTACCGCAAATAGATAAATTCGTAGTTTTTTTGTGATGTTTTGTATGCTAAGGCCATCGGCAAAATTAACTGTAACAATCCCTATCGTATTGCCTTGTTTGATCACAGGGCGTGAAAGCGCCGCAACATTCCCTAATGCACGTTCAGGGTGCTGAATTGCTAAAAATACGCCGAGATTATTGTCATTAATCGTGATGCCCACAATTCGATCGTCGCTCATTAAAGATTCAAGCAGCGGCCGGCCTGATTCAGGAGACAGATTCCACAGCGGCTCTTGCATGCCGAGTGCGAGTACATCACTAAGACGTTGGTGGTCACGGCTAATTTGATTTTTTGTAGTTTGTAATTCGTATTGCAGGCTGATGTAGCCCAAAATCGTGGCTGGGAGGCAAAGTCCAATTAAAATGGCCAAAATAACGGCAGAGCGAAGAGATAGTTTCATTAATGCTTTTCTATATTTGAGCTTTCATCAGCGTACAGTTTAAAACATAGTGCGCTGATTACACACCGCTGTTTATTGCTTTGTTTTTTCATCCAACACATTGAGTTTGATCTGTCGCATTAAAAATCGACAATCCGAAGTCGATACGCGTATTTGCAAGGCATAATGTCAGCATAATAATGGCCTTGGGAGGGCAGTTAAATGCGGATTATTATTCTTGGCGCGGGGGTGATTGGGGTGACTAGCGCGTGGTTTTTAGCGCAAGAAGGCCATTCTGTGACCGTGATTGAACGGGCCCAAGAGCCAGCGCGTGAAACGAGCTACGCCAATGGGGGGCAAGTGTCTGTTTGTCATGCCGAGCCTTGGGCAAATCCTAAAGCACCGTGGAAGACCTTGCAATGGTTGGGTGAGGAAGATGCGCCTTTGCTGTTTCGTTTGAAAATGGATTGGAACCAATGGCGCTGGGGCTTGCGCTTTTTGCAGCAATGCACGAAAGACAAGGCAAAAGCTAATTTGCAAAATTTGGTGCGTTTGGGGTTGTATAGTCGCGATACTTTACAGGATTTGCGGGCTAAGACTGGGGTGGTTTATCAGCAGCGCACCGAGGGGATTTTACACTATTACACCGATCCTGCTGAGTTTGCTGCGGCCATTCCTGCTGCAGCCTTGATGCGCGATGTCGGTTTAGACCGGCAGGTGAAAAGTGCGAGCGAGTGTTTGGCGATCGAACCGGCTTTAGCGAAGTCACGCTATCCGATTGTCGGTGGGACTTATACGCCGAGTGATGAGTCTGGCGACGCGCGTGAATTTACCAATCAACTGGCTGAGCGATGTGTGGCTTTAGGGGTTGAGTTTCGCTACGATTGTCAAATCGAGGCTTTGGAAAAAGTTGGGGATGACGTAAAAGTCGTTCGAGTATCTAGTGCTGCAGAAGGCGTGGAGCGCCTTGCTGCGGATGCCATCGTGGTGTGTTTGGGTAGTTATAGTCCACTGCATTTGCAGCCCTTGGGTATAACGCTGGATATTTATCCGGCAAAAGGCTACTCAGCGACAATTCCTGTGATTGATCCGCAGCATGCACCCACAGTGAGTTTGACTGATGATGGTTATAAATTGGTTTTTTCGCGGCTAGGGGATCGCTTGCGCGTGGCAGGAACTGCGGAGTTCAATGGGTATAATTTGGATCTGAACCCGATTCGTTGCAAGGCTTTGATTGATCGAACCAGTCAGATTTTTCCAGAAGGCATGGATTATGCTGCGGCAGAGTTTTGGACTGGTTTACGTCCGGCAACTCCGGGTAATTTACCGTATATTGGTCAAACTCGTTATCCAAGCTTATGGTTGAATACGGGACATGGCACATTAGGTTGGACAGAATGTTGTGGCTCAGCGCAGGCGATTGCTGATTTGATTGCAGGGCGAAAGCCTGCTGTTGATTATCCATTCGTTAAAGGGATTTAAATCGAAGGGTATCTTCTGCTGTTCTTTGATTATGAAGCTCTAGGTAGATATACCTAATAAATAATAAAGCCGGCAAACGCCGGCTTTTTATTACGCGTGCTAATTTGCTTACACTGCGACGGGCGCTTTAATAGCAGGGTGAGGGTCGTAGTTTTCTAAGGTAAAGTCTTCAAACTCGAATGAAAATAAATCCATTTTTTCTGGGTTGAGCTTCAGTGTCGGTAGTGGCCGTAGTTCACGACTGAGTTGCTCTTTGACCTGCGCAAAATGATTGCTATAAATGTGGCAGTCGCCACCTGTCCATACGAAATCACCTGCTCGCAAATTACACACTTGAGCCAACATCAGTACTAGCGTGGCGTACGAGGCAATATTAAATGGCACACCAAGGAATAAGTCGGCGCTGCGTTGATAAAGTTGGCAAGATAGTTTTCCGCGTTGATCAAGTTCACCCGGCTGTGCCGGTGCTACATAAAATTGGAAAAACGCATGGCAGGGCGGCAGTGCCATGTTTTCAATTTCACCTACATTCCACGCCGAAACGATAATCCGGCGTGAATCTGGGTTGTTTTTAAGTGTTTGAATGACTTCGCTGATTTGATCGATGTGGCGACCGTCCTGAGTGGGCCAGCTGCGCCATTGCGAACCATAGACTGGGCCTAGCTCACCGTTAGCATCTGCCCATTCATCCCAAATGGTGACACCGCGCTCTTGCAGCCATTTTACATTGGTTTCGCCACGTAAAAACCACAGCAATTCGTTGATGATTGATTTTAAATGCGTTTTTTTGGTGGTAACTAAAGGGAAGCCTTCGGCCAAATTAAAACGCATTTGATGACCAAAAATCGATACGGTGCCGGTGCCGGTGCGATCTTCTTTGACGACACCATGATCAAGCACGTGTTGTAGTAAATCGTGGTATTGGCGCATGGGAACTCCAGTAATAAACCCTGCTATAAGCAGGGTTTTGTATTGTCTTAATCGACGCTTATTTTACAGTACGACCGAAGCAGCGTCTTTAGCTTCTGCTGGAGGGAGCGAAATAATAAAGGTCGAGCCATGACCAAATTGGCTTTCGCAGCGAATATGGCCATTCATTGCTTCAATTAGCCGCTTGGCAATAGATAAGCCTAATCCTGTGGTGTGCTCTCCACCCGTTGGTCGAGCAGAGAGGCGGCTAAATTTCTTGAATAGCATCGAGGTTTCGTGCGGCGCAATGCCCGGGCCTTGATCTTTAACGCTGATTTCTATATCGCAATCACGTTGCGTGACGGTCAGGGTGATTTCTTTTTCGTGTGGTGAGTATTTGACTGCATTTGAAATCAAATTGTCCAAAACTTGCCATAAGGCTTGTCGATCAGCAATGACGCTCAGCCCTGAGCGGGTAAAAGTGCATGTTTGGTTTTTATTTCTCAGTCGCTCTTCCCATTCTGCGATTGCTAATTCAATTAAATTGTCGATCTGAATGGTTTCTAAATTAAGGCGAATTGATCCCGTTTCTAGCGCATTATGATCAATTAGATTGCTGATAATGTTTTGTATGCGTCCTGCCAGCTGATTAATTCCATTGAGGCGGTCTTGAACTTTCTCGGTTGGCCATTCATTGAGGCGAGCTTTTAATAGTACCGACATGCCTTGAATGCTGGCCACTGGGTTTTTAAGGTCATGCGCAGCAATCGTTAGTAGTTCGTTTTTCTCGTGATTCAGGTATTTAAGTGCTTCGTTCGCAGCTTCCAGTTGCAAGTTGCGCGTAGCAAGTTCCTGCGTTCGGTCACTGACCAAGTCTTCTAAATGATGGCGATGAGTTTGTACTGTATGCGCCATTTCTTCAAAAGTGCGGGCGAGCTCACCGATTTCATCATCGCGATGTGTATCAAGTTCTTTGGTCTTGCGTCCAGCGGCTAGGTCTTTAATGGCGTTTTTGAGGCGGCTGAGCGGACGAATGACGTCAGTCTTGAGTACCCAAGCCAATAGTCCTAATTCAATTGCCAGTGCAATTAAGCCCAAAAACAGCACCATGCTGGCTGCAATTGCGGCTTTGATTTGCAGTAGATTTTTTGGATAAACCGTTACGAACATCCAGTTCGTGCTTTTGATGGGGGCGATGCCGAGCCAATAGTTGCCATCGCTGCTTTCAACGAAACGATCTAGCGGTTGAGCTTTGATCAAGGCGGTATAAAAAGCCTTGAGAGGCGTATCCGATGTCGCAATATTGAATGCGCCTTGCTTGCTTTGAATTTGCTGCATGTAGTTTGGATGGGAAATTAAATTGCCATCACGAGTGACAATAAAATTATAGGTACCAGGGATATTAACGGTATTGGTGCGGGCAATCAGTTGAGATAGCAATACATCTTGGCCAACGCTGCCGATGTATTTGCCGAGGTAGTCAATCGGCGTAACTACTGAAACCATCCATTCGAGCGCTTGCTTGTCGTAATAGATGCCACTCCATTTACTGGTTCGTTGTGGATTGGCGGCAGGGGTGGCGAGCATTTCGGGTTCGAGCGTCTCTGCAAAATCTGCCACTGAGCCATTACGTGCATAGTTGAGTTGTGGCAAGAACATCAGGCTCGCGTCTGAAACATTTAAATCAATGAATGTATCGTAGTAGCGATTTGAGTACGCAGGGCCATATTGCGAGAGCAGATGGTAGCCGAGGACGACTTGGCGTTTGAATTCGGGGGTGAGCTTGGTAGTCGGCAAAATTGCGACGGTGGCGCGATGTTCGAAATCATCGTATTCATACTTGATGCGCCACATGCCATCTTTATCTTGACGTAATAACTGATTGAATTCGGTATCTGCGTCGACGCCTTGCGCTAAGGTGTAACGGCGAATAAATTCATCGCGAATCAGTCGCGTATTATCTTCTGCATTGAGAAAAAGCTCACTTTCAATTTGGCTTCGGGCATCAATATATTTGGCTAGACTAGCCAGAGCTTCTTCTTGTAGCCGTGTGTAACTGTAGTAATAACTAATCGCAGAAACTGCGAGCGCTGCCAGTGTGATGCGCAAAGCCATATTGCGCAGCACTCGCCGATAAAAACTGCCCGTTTTAGATTGAAATAAGCTCATAAGCCCTACAATACAATAGTCTGATAATGCAGGGCAAAGATTCGACAGCCTTGGCTAAGGATTGTTGGGTTTTTTACCCGTTTATTCTGTTGGTGTAATGATTTCGCAATACTGGATTTCGATGACTTCGAGTTCTTGTATTCCAGCGGGAGTACGCAGTAAAACCACGTCGCCTTCACGCGCTTTTAGCAGGGCGCGAGCAACGGGGGAGGTCCAGCTGATGTGATTGAGTGTCGCATTGGTTTCATCAACGCCGACGATGCTAACGGTTTCGCGTTCACCATTGTCTCGTTCAAACGTGACTGTGCCGCTAAAAAAAACTTGATCGGTAATTTCGCGGCTACAAGGGTCAACCACCTCGGCAATTTCGAGTCGTTTAGTTAGAAAATGAATTCGTCGGTCGATTTCACGCAAACGGCGTTTGCCGTATTGATAGTCTGCGTTTTCAGAACGGTCGCCATTGCTGGCCGCCCAATTAATCATTACGGTCAGTTCTGGTCGCTCTTTATTGACGAGTTGGAATAATTCGTTTTTAAGTCGCTGCCAGCCATGTGGTGTGATGTAATTTTTGCTGCCGGAAGGAATGATGAGGTCGGCGGGAATCACTTCATCATCAAAATGAGAGTCAGGTTTGTTATGCATGGTTTTGGTGGGTATTGCTCGCTAGGTATTTTGTATCAAAGTCTAGCGGGCAATACGTTTAGTCTTTGATTTGTCCCATGATGGTCAGGCCAGCCCAGCGCATTGCGGCTAAAACTTCTGTTTCAGTCAATTCGTAGAACTCACCTCGTTTGAGGCGACCCGGTAGGCTAAACATACCAAACCGCACCCGAGTAAGACGGCTTACCATGATGCTGAAGTGCTCAAACATCCGGCGCACTTCACGATTTCGGCCTTCTTTGATAATCACGTGATACCAGTGGTTGCTGCCTTCTCCACCGCGGTCTTCGATGCGGGTAAAGTGCGCTTCGCCATCATCAAGCATCACGCCTTGCGTGAGTTCTTTCATTTGCTCGGGCGTCAGTTGACCGTGGACGCGAACGGCGTATTCACGTTCTACTTGGAAGCTCGGGTGTGTCATACGGTTAGCAAGTTCGCCGGATGTGGTAAATAGCAATAAGCCGCTGGTGTTAAAGTCTAAACGGCCAATTGCAATCCATTTGCTTGAATGGACGCGGCGTAAGCGATCAAATACGGTGACCCGGCCTTCAGGGTCATCGCGGCTGACGAGTTCGCCTTCTTGTTTGTGGTACATGATGATACGCGCCATGCGGTCTGGCCATTTTAAGGCGACGCGTTTTCCGTCAATCCGAACTTCGTCACCTGGGGCAACTTTGCTACCGAGTGTGGCAATTTTTCCGCCTATCGTTACGCGCTCAGCTTCGATGATTTCTTCCATGTCGCGGCGTGAGCCTAGGCCGGAGTAAGCCAGTACTTTTTGCAGGCGATCTTCATCGATTTCACTGCTGGCAAGGCGTTTTTCACGCAGAATTTGTTGGAATGCAAGTTCTTGTTGCGATCCTTGGCGCTGCTTCATTCGCTTGGCGCGTTTGACGTTCTTAGGTCCCTTGTCGCTGTGATGCACGATGCTTGTTTGTGTTGTCGCTTCCGTTTTGTCGACGGTTTTAATCCCTTGAACTTCGCGAGCGCCAGCCGTTTTCGCAATCGCTTGGGCAATCATCCGGCTCATGCCAACGGTTGAGTTGCCGCGTTTGCGAGTACCTGTCGCTGGTGTTGATGAGCGGCCGGTGTCGGGTAGGTTTTGCGCCCGATTACGCGCGGCTTCACTGGCAGAAACGACTTTTTTCTTTGCTGCGCCGAGTTTGCTTGTGGGGGATTGCATCGATTGCGCTGCCGTTTTTTTTACAACGGCGTTACCACGACTGCCCGCCTTATTGGCGCTACGGAGTTGGTCGCTTGCACGGCCTTCACGGATAGCGGGCTGCGGACGGCGGGCTTTTACTGTTTTCATCGGGTATTCTTCTTTGTTCTATAAGCATTAATTATAACTGTTTTGGCTTGACGCTGCTTAGAAATGCAAATAGCCGCTGCGCGCGGCTATTGTTTCGGTGATATGGCTGGTTTCAGTGTGACGGGTTGGTTTTTAAGGTGAAAAAAGCAATACCGCCCAAGCTGGTTAAACCAAAATTAAAAACTTGGGTCGACATATCGTCATTATCTGGACCCAGCTCGAGTTTTCTTTGGATTTCGAATAAAACTTCTAATTCTTTAAACCATTTGAGCAACCGCGTATTTTCGTTTAAATAAGCTTCAATTGCGGCTTTGTTGGGATGATCACCGACGACTTGAATTTTGCCTTCCGCAGCGCTTTGTAATTGAAAGGCGGGTGGGACTTTGATTTGGGTATAAGCCAGCAAATGACTGGCTAGATCTTCGCCAAATCGGCGTACCTCGCTGGTGGCGCTGTTTTTTAAATCAGAAAGTTGAATTCCCGCTGATTCATCCGGATTGTTGCTTAGACGAGCTACGTCTAACAATGCAGTGCCAAGGTTGTCGCGGTGCGGTTGGGTGGTATCGGTGGCCACAGTCATTTCCTTTAGTCAGCAATATTTTGATGATTTAATCTAGATGTTTTGCAGTGTTTTTGCTTGGTAAATTTTACATTTATTGATTAGGATCTAGCGGCGTTAGGTTTAACGGTCGCATTTGCGCGGCGGGAAAACAAATGCCAATAGCTCCTAAATGAGTTCTTGTAAGCGATAAATGAGTAGCAGCGCATCGCGTGGGCTGAGTTCATCAATGTTGACTGCTTCAAGCGCCTCAATAACGGGATGAATTTCAGTATCAATCTCATTTGCATAATTATTAGCAGCAAATAGATCGGCTTGCGGACCATTTGATAGACTGTTTTGTTCTAAGTCTAGCAATTTTCGCTTGGCAAGTCGCACAACGTCGCGTGGCACGCCTGCTAGGCTTGCCACGGCGATGCCGTAGCTTTGCGAAGCAGGGCCGTCTTGCACTACGTGTAAAAATACAATTCGGTCTTTGTGTTCCACCGCATCCAAATGCACGTTACTCACTTGCGGGTAGTCTTGGGCGAGTCGGGTGAGTTCGAAATAGTGCGTCGCAAACAACGTGTAGCTCCGATTTTTCTCGATCAGCGAACGCGCGATGGACCAAGCGAGCGCCAAACCGTCGAACGTTGACGTGCCGCGGCCGACTTCGTCCATTAGCACCAAGCTGTATTCATTGGCGTTGTTAAGGATATTTGCCGTTTCGGTCATTTCAACCATAAAGGTTGAGCGACCACCGGCTAAGTCGTCGCTCGCGCCAATTCGCGTGAAAATACGATCGATGCGACCAATTTTGGCGCTTTGGGCGGGTACATAGCTGCCGATATGCGCCAGCAACACAATCAACGCCACCTGCCGCATATACGTTGATTTACCGCCCATATTGGGGCCGGTGATTAGAAGTAATTTACGGGCGAAGTGAAAATCGGCGCTATTAGGAATGAAATCATCAATTTGCTCTTCAACCACTGGATGGCGACCTGCTTCGATATTCAGTACGGCTTCATTGCAAAATGTAGGAGGGGTATAGGCTGCAAGCTGAGCACGTTGGGTGAGGCAGACTAATACATCTAATGTCGCTACGGCTTGCCCAGCGAGACGCAGCGTCGCTAAATGCGCTTGCAGTGATTCAATCACCCCGTCGTAGAGTTGTTTTTCTAAGGCGAGTGCGCGCTCATTCGCTGAGAGTGCTTTTTCTTCAAACGCTTTGAGTTCTGGTGTGATATAGCGCTCGGCATTTTTCATCGTTTGGCGACGACGGTAATCATCGGGTACTTGGTCGAGGTATGAGTTGGTAATCTCAATAAAAAAGCCAGCTACACGATTATACTCCACCCGCAAGTTGGCGATGCCGGTGCGTTCGCGTTCGCGCTGTTCGAGTGCAGTCAGAAAATCACCGCAATTACTTTGGATATTGCGCAGCTCGTCCAGTTCCGCCGAGAAGCCATCGGCAATGACGCCGCCTTCACGAATTAAGACGCCGGGTTCGGTTTGAATTGCTGCGCTGAGTAAAGTTGCGACAGCGGGTTCTGCTTGCAGCGCCGCAGCCAGTCCACGAAATAGCCCGCTGTGCGGTAGTTGCTCGGCAATATTGGGCAAAATTAATAAGCTGCTGCGTAAACTCGCCAAATCGCGTGGGCGGGCGCTTCGCAATGCAATGCGCGATACGATGCGCTCAATATCGGCGATTTCGCGCAAATTGTGCTGCAACTGTTCGCTATTACCTTGTTCGAGCAAGGTAGTGATCGCGTTTTGACGCTCTAAAATTTTGCTGTGGCTGCGCAGTGGGTGGTGTAACCAATGCGCGAGCAGGCGTGAGCCCATGCCGGTGGCGCAATCATCAAGTAGCGAAAATAAGGTCGGTGCAGCTTCGCCGCGGATAGTCTCGGTGAGCTCTAGATTGCGTCGTGTTGCGGCATCGAGTTCGATGTACTGACTTTGGGTTTCCACGCGCAAACCCGCCAGCGCAGGTAGCGCGCCGCCTTGCGTGCTGCGTACATATTCGAGTAGAGCGCCTGCTGCTCCGAGCGCAAGCATCGTGTCTTCAACGCCAAAGCCTGCCAAATCATGCACTGAAAAATGGCGCGTGAGATTGCGTTTGGCGCTGTCGTTTTCAAATTGCCACGTTGAAATGCGGCGCACCGGAATGCGTAATTGATCGAGCAGTGCGAGTTCCGTGCCTTCGGGCACCAAGATTTCAGCGGGGCGCAGTCGCTCAAGCTCTGATCCGATTTTTTCGACTTCCGAATCCATTAGCGCAAAATCACCCGAAGCGAGCGAGAGCCACGCCATACCGATTTTGCCTTTGATAAAGCGAATCGCTAATAATCGGTTTTCTTGTTTGTCGTCGAGTAGC
This sequence comes from Deefgea chitinilytica, assembly GCF_016881405.1. Lineage (GTDB taxonomy): Bacteria > Pseudomonadota > Gammaproteobacteria > Burkholderiales > Chitinibacteraceae > Deefgea > Deefgea chitinilytica. The sequence goes on along the minus strand of NZ_WOFE01000001.1, from coordinate 1,121,551 downwards.
GCGGCATCCGTCAACGTGCCGGGGGTTACCACGCGCATGACTTTGCGCTCTACCGGCCCTTTGCTGGTGGCAGGGTCGCCAACTTGCTCACAAATCGCAATCGACTCGCCGAGTTTAACGAGCTTGGCCAGATACGGCTCGAGCGAGTGAAACGGAATGCCGCACATTTTAATCGGCTCGCCGGCGCTGCTGCCGCGCGTGGTGAGCGTAATATCGAGTAGGCGAGCGGCTTTGACGGCGTCGTCGTAAAACAATTCGTAAAAATCACCCATGCGATAAAACACTAATTTGTCGGTGTGATCGGCTTTGAGCGAGAAATATTGCGCCATCATTGGGGTGTGCGTGGGGACGGCTGGATCTTTACTGCTTTTTGCCATGATGAATTCCGTTTTATTGCAGGTATATTGTTCAATGAATTGTTTAATTTTGCTTAGCTGTCTATACCCTGAGTGGGGGGGCTAGGCGTCCAAATAGGCAGCCAGCCCATTTGATCCGCGCTTGCTTGAAAATCGGCGTGTACGCCCAGGCCTGGCATCGCGGCGAATTGTTGATTGATATAAATCAGCGGGGTGGTTTCGCGTAGCCACGGTGCGATGCCTAATGCTTGGCATTGAGCCTTGAGCGAGCGAGTGGGGCGATTACGGGCAAGTTTTAAGCTTTCGCCGCCAGAGCGACCCGCGATGCGGTAGCCATTGGTCAAAAAATGCTCGGCAATGCCGTGTTCATCTTGTACCCACTCCAGCGTGCCAAACCAGTCAGTAATATGTGGCGCATCGTTCAATTGCCGATTTTGCTCAGGGCCAGCAATTAGGCTGGCGCGTGTGATGTGCAGTGCGCCGCGATAGCGGCGAATCGCGGTGTTGCGCCAAACCAGTGCAGGGCAGGCGTCTGCTGCCGCTGAAAATGCCACGCGCAATAGTTCGTCAAACGCGCGTAATTCGAGGTTGAGGCCGTGGGTGGTCAGCCAGTAGTGCAATAGATTGCGCTGGCGGGCTGGGCTTAGCTTTTCAAGTTCGGCCAAGATGAGCGCGTCATGCTGGCTGCAATGAATCAGATCATCTTGTGCGCGTTCGAGCAAAATGGTCGATGCATCGGATTGGTGTATTGCGCTGCGAGCTATGGTTGATATTGCTTTGGGGTTAATACTCTCTAGTAAAGGTACTAGTTCGTGGCGAATTTTATTGCGTTTGAAGTCGGTGTTGCTGTTACTTTCGTCTTCTATCCATTTCAATTTATGTAGTTGAGCGTATTGCAGTAGCTCGGTATGGGGGAGCTGCAAGAGTGGGCGAAGTAAGTCTATTTGCGGATTGAGTGGTCGCGATACCGGCATCGCCGCCAAGCCAGCAGGACCGCTGCCGCGCAGTAAATTAATCAGCAAGGTTTCGCTTTGATCGTTTTGATGATGGGCAAGTAAAATGGCGTCGCAGGGCTGTTTGGCAAAAACGGCATAGCGCGCTTTGCGGGCACCGCCTTCAATGCCTTGCCCGTGTAAGTTGGTGAGCGAAACATGCGCAATTTGGCATGTGGTGCCTAGTTGTTGGGCGATTTGGCTGGCGTGTTCAGCCCATGCGTCAGCGTTGGGCGATAATCCGTGGTGCACATGGATTGCGCTGAGCTGAAAGTCTAGCTCAGCTTGTTGTGTGGATAACCAGTGCAGGAGTACGGTTGAGTCGAGTCCACCGGAAAAACCAACGCAAAGGCGCAATGGTTCTGGTGGCTGTGATTGAAAACGGGGGCGTTGGCCCCCGTTGCGACAAAACTGAGTGAGAATGGTCTGTGCGTTAGACCAGGCTTCACTATTTAGCGCCGCATTAAGCGGCGGCTTGTTCTTTAAATTTGCCATATTCCATCAGACGTTCAAAGCGATCATCAAGCAGTTGATCGATTGACTTGGCTTGTAGGTTTTTCAGGCCGTCAGCAATCGATTTTTTCATCGCTGCCATCATTTGCTGATGGTCACGATGTGCTCCGCCGATCGGTTCATTGATGACTTTATCAACTAAACCCAAGGTTTTGAGACGAGTTGCGGTAATGCCGAGGGCTTCGGCTGCATCGGCTGCGCGTTCTGCGGTTTTCCAAAGAATACTTGCGCAGCCTTCCGGTGAAATGACTGAATACGTGGAATATTGCAGCATTTGGACAATATCGCCGACGGCAATCGCCAATGCACCACCGGAGCCACCTTCACCAATGATGGTGCAGATCGTTGGTACGCGTAGCTTTGCCATTTCAAATAGATTGCGACCGATGGCTTCTGATTGACCGCGCTCTTCTGCCCCAATGCCAGGGTAAGCGCCTGGTGTGTCGACAAAAGTAATCACGGGAATATTGAATTTCTCGGCGAGTTTCATCAGGCGCAACGCTTTGCGATAACCTTCTGGACGAGGCATGCCGAAATTACGCAAGATTTTTTCTTTGGTATCACGGCCTTTTTGGTGGCCAATGACCATTACGCTTTGTCCATTAAAACGCGCTAAGCCGCCAACAATCGCGAGGTCATCGGCAAAAGCGCGGTCGCCGTGTAATTCTTGAAAATCAGTAAAAATAGCTGCGATGTAATCGTAGGTGTACGGGCGCTGCGGATGGCGCGCCACTTGTGAAATCTGCCATGGCGTGAGTTTGGCGTAGATATTCTTAGTTAGCTCTTGGCTCTTTTTTTCTAGGTGCGAAATTTCAACTGAGATATCAACAGCCGAATCATCTTGCACATAGCGAAGTTCTTCGATCTTGTTTTCGAGTTCAGCTACTGATTGCTCGAAGTCGAGGAAGGTCGTTTTCATGCTTCAATACTCCAAAAGCGCCACTGAAAAATAGCGCACGCGCACGGCCAGCCAGTATGGCTGGCGCGAAAATGGCGAATCATACAGCAAGCATCGCCGCACTCCAAGATGCTCTGAGGTGTGCGGTGTATTTTGGTGAGTCAATAATCGAAAATTAAGTGTTTCGGAAAACGATGTCCGCTTTGACGTCGAGTTTTTGTAAGCCTTTGCGGCTTTGTAAATTAATGACTAGTGGTGCGCGGGTGTTCGCACTGATTTGACTGCCATCGGGTCGAGATAAGATTAAAAATAATTTAGCGTCTTCAGCATTTTTTAGCTCAATCAAATCACACTCTTCGTCCGATAGTGTGAGCATATAGTTAAGCCCGAGGCGCTCTGCTTCAATAAGTGTAAACATCGCCGCGCTATCATCGAGAGACTGCAGCCAGAGTACTTGTGGGTCTTGGCTTTCTTCATGCAGTAGTTTGTAATTTTTGCAGTCTTCAAAGCCCGGAATACCGAGCGGAAAGTGAATGATTGTGTCAGGATCGACTTCAATTTGCCCAAATCGGCTTTGAAAAACTTGCATTGAATTTACTCCGTTTCGCGAGGGTAGAAGCTGCAGCATAACGCATTGATTGCGGTGCGGCGTAGTGCATGGTTTTAAATGTTGTTTTGCGGTACGGGCTTGTGTTTTAGCATTTGCTGATAAACAATTGAATTGCTAAAGAATTTCAAACTTATGCCGATAGTTGGCATAATAGGAATATATTGAATGGGCGCCATTTCAATGGCATAGGATGCAATCATGAAAATCGATAACTCTGGCAAAGCCTTGGGCGCGGTCTCTGCCCGACCGCTTGAAGGGCGTTCTGCCGCAAAAGCTGAACAAGCGGCGGAGCAAGATAGCGTGAGTATCAACCCGTTGGCGGCGAAGCTGTCTAATGTGACTGGCGCAGGTAAAAGCGAATCTACATTTGATGCAGACAAAGTCGCAGCAATTCGTCAGGCGATTGCCGAGGGGCGTTTCAGTGTTAATTCTGAGAAGATTGCCGATGGCCTGCTCTCTAGCGTGAAAGAATTGTTGGCGCGTTAATGATTGTGACTCAATCTTCTGAACTATCTAATGCAATTCAAACTGAGCTGCTCGAGGTGGAGCAGCTCGTTGCATTGATGCAACGTGAACAAGAAGTTTTAGTGTCACGTCACTTAGATCAAATTTCACCGATTTTAGAGTTAAAAGCACAAGCTTTACAGCAACTTGAGGTGAGCACGCGTGCGCGTATCGAAATTGCGCAAACATTCAACTTACTGACTGCAAATGATGTGAGTGAGTTTTTGCAGTCTGATGCAACGACCTTGCTGCAATGGCAAGCACTGCAACAACAAGCCAAATTAGCTGAAATGCTCAATCGCAGCAATGCGCAATTGGTGAAGTGCCATGAAGAGGCGAATCACCATTTAATGAGTTTGTTGTCTAAGCAAAAAAATCAAGAAATGGCCTATAGCGCCGACGGTCGCCTCAGTCATCAATCTGGCCTTGGTCGACCTTTGGATCGCGCCTGAGATTGTGCGCTTTCATTCGTTTTGTTTCAATTCAGGTTTTATTAAAAGCAGCTCATTGAGTGGGTATTTCTGGCTAGGCATTATTCAGTCAAGGCTAGGTGTTAATACCCCGCCTATGTTTGGCCATAATCCTGACCCAATCCATTAAAATAATCATATTGTGAGGCAGTGCTTACCCAAGCGATTGGGGCAGTGCTAGCTGCCCGGGTTGAATCAATTCGTGGCCAGCTTGTTGTCGAGCGATTCAGCGAAATAGTCCCCACCCAGCCACCGCGATGTATCAGATCTTCTATTTAACCATCTGCTTTAAATAAATTGAGTTGAAATTTCTTGTGCATCAACCACCGCAGCGGCACGCCGGATGGAGTGAGTAAATCACTGACGATGGGTGGGTCATCATGGTGTATATCTGCGGAGCCGAGGCAAAGGGGAGAGAAGACAGCAGAAATGCATTTTTTTACCGTGTAAGAATCTAATATTAAATCCATATTGCCTGACCAAAACAATCCACGTGCTGCTATTTAATCCTCAAAAAAGGCACTTCACTCCAAAAAATAACGTCTTATCGCAGCAATCCATGCGTTTTATTGGTATGGCATACAGTAAAGGCATTCTTCTTTTAAAGAGTTTGCCATGTTGCCAGTCTCTCTGCGCCAAGTTAGTAAGCGCTACCAACTCGATAGTATCGATGTGCCTGCCTTGGGCAATATCGATCTAGATATTTTTCCGAATCGTTTTACGGTGCTGTCAGGTCCATCGGGTAGCGGTAAAACGACCCTGCTTAATTTAATCGGCTGCGTTGATTTGCCCGATAGTGGCGAAATCATCGTTGCGGGGCAAAAGGTGCAAGCCTTGAGCGATAACGCCCTCGCTGATTTTCGCTTGCAGCATATTGGTTTCATTTTCCAAAACTTCAATTTACTGCCGGTATTGACGGCTTACGAAAATATCGAATATCCCTTGTTGCTTGCCAAAGTGAACGCGAATGAGCGCAAAAAACGCATTAGCGCACTACTCGACGCAGTGGGCTTGAGCGAAAAAAGCAAACATCTACCGGGGCAACTTTCTGGTGGGCAGCGGCAACGCGTGGCGATTGCGCGCGCTTTGGCGACTCAGCCGCAGCTGGTGCTAGCCGATGAGCCGACTGCCAATTTAGATAGCCATACTGGTGCAGCGATTATTGCGCTGATGCGGCAAATGCAGCGTGAATTGGCGGTGTCGTTTGTTTTTTCATCGCATGATCCACAAGTACTGGCGGCGGCAGATGATGCCGTGATGATTCGTGATGGCCAGATTACAGAAATCAAGCGCAGTGCGGAGGTGGTATGAATACGTTCTCTTTAGCATTACGTAATTTGCTGCGTAACCGTCGTCGTTCATTCACAACGCTGTTGGCGATGGTGATTGGTGCGGTAGCGATTCTGATTTTTGGTGGTTACAGCGGCAATATTAATTTGGGTTTGCAAACGGGCTTTGTGCGCGATAGTGGCCATTTGCAGATTCAGCATAAAGATTACTTTTTGTACGGTAGCGGCAATCCGGCGGCGTATGGAATGAAGAACTACGCCCAGATTGTTGAGCTAGTGCGTAATGACGCGGTGTTGAAACCATTGCTCAATGTCGTAACGCCAACGCTCAGCTTGGGGGGTATTGCTGGCAACTTTAATGCTGGTGTATCACGGACGGTGATAGGTCATGGGGTCGTGGTGGCAGAGCAAAATAAAATGCGTTTGTGGAATGAATATGGCTTCCCACAAAAACCGTATCAAATGGCGCTGACCGGTTCTGCTGATAATGCCGTTGTGATTGGCACGGGCGTAGCGCGGGTGCTGCAATTGTGTGAGCCGTTGAAAGTGAAAAATTGCCCACAAAGCACAGAGAAACCGACCGGCCCCGCCGCACCTAACGATATTACCGACTTATCAGCGCTGGAAGCAGAAACAGACGCCAAAATTCAAACTGCCAATAAAAGCGACGCGTCTCCACGGATTGAGCTGCTGGCTGCCAATGTACACGGCGCGCCGAATGTGGCGGGTTTGGATGTGGTGAAAGCTGAGCTGCATGGCGTCAAAGAGCTTGATGATATTTCTGTACTGCTGCATTTAGCGCAAGCGCAAAAATTGGTTTATGGCGGTGATGCACCGCAAGCGACGGCGATTGTGCTGCAATTGAAACGCACTGCCGATATTGCTGCAGCGCAACGACGCCTTGAGCAACTACTGGCGAATGAACTCAAAGCTGAAAATCTGGAAGTACACGATTTTAAAACGCTTAATCCAAGTTATGGCCAGATTACCGGCATGTTTGGTGCGATTTTTGGCTTTATCTCCATTTTGATTGGCGCAATTGTACTGTTTACCGTTGGCAACACGATGAGCATGGCGGTGATGGAACGCACCGTCGAAATTGGTACTTTGCGGGCGATGGGCGTGCGCCGCGATGGGATACGCCGCTTGTTTGTGTGCGAAGGGCTAGTGTTGGGCTTGATTGGTGCTGCGCTGGGTGTGGTATTGGCTTTGGGTTTGGCATATTTGATTAACCATGCGGGTTTAACTTGGATGCCGCCCGGCAACTCAGAGCCTATTGCGCTGACGGTGCGGGTTTGGGGTGAAACCAAGATGATTGTTGGTACGGCGGTGGGTTTGATGTTGGTGGCGGCGCTGTCGGCATGGTGGCCAGCACGGCGTGCCGCGCAGATGAATATTGTTGATGCTTTGCGTCATGTTTAATCGATGAATTTGGGGTGAATATCATGCATAAAAATTTGTTTCCGGCATTCGTATTGATTGGTTTGGGTCTGATGTTTTTGGCGCATAACTTGGGGTTTTGGCCCAGTTTGGGTCAGCTTTGGGCAACTTGGTGGCCGTTGATTTTAATTGCTGTCGGCATCAACCATTTTCTCCGGCCGCATTCGTGTCGCAATCGGGAGCACGCAGATGAATAAATTCATAATGCTACTTTGCAGTCATTTTCTGCTTTTGGTCGCTGCGCAGGCGCTTGCTGCCAGTCCCAATGCGCAAAGCATTTTGAGCGCTAGCGATGCGATCCGTAATCCTGATCAACCGTTTGGGCTGACTAGTACGCTGATTGAATATCGGAATGGCAAACAAATCGATACCTCGACGCTGGCGATTTACGCGCGTGCGGATAAACAAAGCGGGCAATTTCGCAATTTGATTCGTTTTGTTGCGCCACAGCGCGATGCGGGCAAATTGATGCTGAAAAATGGCAATGACCTGTGGTTTTTTGATCCAGCTAATAAGGCGAGCATTCGGATTTCACCGCAGCAACGGCTTTTGGGGCAGGCCGCTAATGGTGATGTGATGACGGTGAACTTGGCGGTGGATTACCACGCGCAGTTGGCTAGTGAAGAAGAGATTCAAGATGGTGAAAAGAAAACGCGCGCCGCCTATTTATTAACACTGACCGCTAAAAATCCAGAGGTAACGTATCACCGGATTGATTATTGGGTTGATCGTTTGAGCTTCCGCCCGATTAAAGCCAAATTTTATTCGGCTAGCGATCGCCTGCTTAAAACAGCGTATTACCGCAAATTTGATCAGCAATTAGGACAAGAGCGCCCCACGGAAACGGTGATTATTGATGGTCTTGATCCGCAGTGGGTGACGGTGCTGCGTAGTAGTGATTTTGCGTTTCGCGATGTGCCTGAAAGCTGGCTGCAGCGTGATTTCTTACCGCGATTTAAGGCGGAATGATGCGAGTGAATTACTTGGCAATGGTCATCGCATGGGCAATCTACCAGCCCGTTTTCGCAGATGATCTGGATGCGCTCAATTTGGCAGATAGTGCCGCGCCGTCGACGGTGAAACCGCGAGACTGGAATTTATTTATAGAGGGTATGTATGGGAATGTTAATTTAAATAATGATCAGGGAAGTATACCTATCGATAGGTTGTCTCTGGATTTGCAAGTCGATACGGCGTTGGCGCCTGAGTTGCGCTTTTACTTGGCGAATCGCTTGGATCTGAATGGCCAAGATTATCAGCACGAAACGGTGAATACCTTAAAAGAAGTGTATTTGAGTTGGCAAATGGCCAGCATTACTGCGCTGGATTTGGGGCGCATCAACCAGCGCAATGGCGTCGCGATGGGTTACAACCCAAGTGATTTTTTTAAAGTCGATGCGCTGCGCTCAGTCGTGTCCATCGCGCCGTCGAGTTTGCGGGAAAACCGACTTGGTGCAGGGATGATACGGGGGCAGTATCTGTGGGAAAGTGGCGCAATCACTGCGCTATTTGCGCCAAAGCTCGGTGATCAGCGCGATTCGGCTACGTTTGCGCTGGACTTTGGTGCAAGTAATCCGCGGCACCGCTGGCAAATTGCAGCAACACAAAAAATCAGTGATGGCCTTGCACCACAGTGGATTGTGTTTGGTGAGCAAGGGCAGTCGCCGCAAGTGGGATTGAATTTATCGTTGCTTGCTAGCGATGCTTTGAGTGTGTACGCCGAATATAGTGGTGGGCGAAGTGCTTCGCTGTTTAATCAATCGAAGCAAATCGATAACCCAACTCGGTTTTATTCGCGCCTTGCTACAGGAGCGACGTATACGTTTCCTGCTAATGTTTCGGTGAATTTGGAATACCAATACAATGGTGCCGCATTAAGTAAGGTCGACTGGCAGGCGCTTGGGCGGCAGCCTACAGCGTATTGGGCTTATCGTAAACATGTGTTTTCAGCGCAAGATATGCCAACGCAACATGCGGCGTTTGCCTTTGTGACTTGGAACGATGCGCTCGTCGCAGATTTAGACTTGAATTGGATGTTTCGCCATGATTTAGTCGATCACAGTCAGCAAAGCTGGCTGGAGGCGCGTTATCATTTTCCGCGGCTTGATTTGGCTTTGCAGTGGCAGTACCAGCAGGGGAGCGCGGCTAGTGTGTATGGGGCATTGCCGCAGCAGCATAGTCTGCAAGCTTTAGTGAAATATTTTTTCTGAGTCCACAACCAAAATGAATTCAATTCGTCAGCATGAAACGGTTTTTTGTAATTGGCGGGCTGATTTGCCCATTTTATTGGGTGTTAACGCAGTAATTGCGTTGCTATTGACCTTGGTGGATGAGCAAGATTCGCTGGTTGATAATTTGATTATTTCCAATAGCATCGGTTTTTGTATTTGGGGTGGCAATGTGCTGCTCTCGTGGTGGGTTGGCGATAGAATGGCTTGGCCGTGGCGAATGGCCTTGGCAACGCCGATCAGCTTATTGGCTGGTTTTAAATTGGGCGCATTGCTGGGGGCGTCAGATGTGCTGGCCATTTTATTGCATCGGCCTACTCTGGCTTGGCGTTGGGTGGCGATTGCGGTGCTGCTTGCGAGCTGCGCGAGCGTTTTTTTTATTGTGCTGTTTCATGCGCAAAAATATCGTGCTGAGTTAGAGTCCGAGCGCCGTGTTCTGGCCGAAGCGCAACAAGCCGAAACCGCCGCGCAATTAGCGATGTTGCAAGCGCAGATTGAGCCGCATTTTTTGTTTAATACCTTGGCCAATTTACAAAGTTTGATCGCCAGCGATCCCGCGATGGCGCAAACCATGCTCAATCATTTGAATGATTATTTGCGCGCCAGCTTGAAACGCACTCGGCAAGCGGCAACCACGCTGGCTGAAGAGCTTGATTTGGTGAGCGCTTTATTGGCAATTCAGTCTGTTCGTCTCGGTGAGCGGTTACAGTACGCTATTCATGTACCTGATGAGCTGCTCCAAGCTAAATTGCCGCCGCTGCTTTTGCAACCTTTGGTTGAAAATGCGTTGGAGCACGGCATAGAGCCAGCGATTGCCGGTGGGCGCGTTGAGATTGCTGCGCAACAGGATGGGGGAAAGCTGCGCATTCGCGTGTTGGATACGGGTTTGGGTTTTAATCTTGCTCATTCAACCGATTCTGGCATTGGTTTGGCCAATATCAGGGCGCGTTTGAGTAAACTCTATGGCACGGATGCCGAGCTGGTACTATCGCCCAATTTGCCGCATGGTGTGATTGCCGAGTTGATTTTTCCTTATGAACAGATGGATTGAACGAGATGCCGACGGCCTTAATTGCTGATGATGAGCCGCTGTTAATTGCCGCACTGACTGAACGAATTCGCGCGGTGTGGCCAGCGTTAGAAATTATTGCGGTTGCCAAAAATGGCATAGAAGCGTTGTCGCTGTTGAGTCAAATGCAGCCTGATTTTGCGTTTTTAGATATTCGGATGCCCGGTTTGACGGGCTTGCAAGTGGCGGAAAATGTGCGAAATACGCGAGTGATTTTTGTCACTGCGTATGATGAATACGCCTTGGCGGCGTTTGAGGCTTGTGCGGTGGATTATTTACTTAAACCGGTGAGTGATGAACGGTTGGCACAATGCATTGCACGCTTGCAGCGCGAGGCCGCACCTAAAGCTGATTGGCCACGCCTAAATCGTGAGTTGACTGCCTCGAATTCGCCCAGTTATTTGCAATGGCTTACTGCGAGTTTGGGCGATACCACTCGTTTGATTGCGATTGATGAAGTGCGTTATTTTCAGGCAACTGAGAAATACACCGAAGTTGTCACGCTGCAAGGGCGATTTTTGATTCGTACTTCGCTTAAAGAACTGCTGCCACAGCTTAATCCACAGCGTTTTTTGCAAATTCATCGCAGTTATATTGTGTGTTTGCCCGCGATTGATCGAATTGAAAAAGACCTGCTTGGTCGGCAGGCGATTTACTTGAAAGACTCAACGACGACGCTGCCGTTGAGTCGCAGTCATGCCGCACAGTTTAGGCAGATGTAGGTTGTATCGCCCTGTAGCTATTATTAATGAATGGCTACAGGCATATACATCTAGTTATAAAAAGCGAGACAGCAATCGATCGGCGCGAATTCTTGAAAGTCGACGCAGTAGTTTTTTGACTTTTTCTGGATAATCGGCCAGCGTTTCTAATTCTGCAAAGTGTGTGATTCGCTGGGTGTGTTGGCGGATTTGTGTTTGCTCAATTTGAGCGCTGGCGGCGAGCTGCTGCTGTGGATCATGGATCAACAAGGCATTTTCTAAATCCAGATTAAACGCGCGTGGGTTGAGGTTATTACCGGTGAGTAATTGGTAATCATCGTCAATCCAAATCCCTTTGAGGTGGTAGCTGTGGCCCACATCATTCCAGAGTAATAAATTCAGTCGTCCTGCGTGGATGGCGGTTTGCTGCGCCTTGGCAAAGCGGCGCAGATTCATTTCATATAAATACGGCAGCGCGCCGATGGTTTTGAACGGTTCGCTCGCGGGAATGAAAAAATCGTTCGCAGTTTTGTCGCCAACAATAATATCGACTTGCACGCCTTTTTTGAGTTGCTGCTTAATGATTTTGGTCACGCTGCGCGGCAAATTGAAGTAGGGCGTGCAAATAACGATCTTACGCTCTGCTGCGGCGATCAACTTTACAATCACGCGATTGAGTGGGTTGCGCTGACCGACGCCAACCAGTGGCGTAATCGCCAGCCCTGTAGGGGTTGGGGTATTCGTTGCGAGTTTGTAACGTGCTGATTTGAGTTGCTGGCGGCATAGGCGTATTGTGCCGCGAATATCTTTGGTGCTAGGAATGCTGGGACGATCAAGTCGATGCACTGCGGTTTGGCTCAGCAAGGCTTCCTGAATAAACTGCACCATGCTGTTGGCGAGTATCTGATTGCGAATTAAGTGGTAGCGGTCAGCGCGATAGCGTTCACCAATATGTAAGTACACATTGTTTAAACTCGCGCCACTGTAAATCACCGTATCGTCAATGACAAATCCTTTTAAGTGCAATACACCGAGCAGTTCGCGTGTTTGTACCGGTACGCCATAAATGGGAACTTCGAGCTGTTGCTGCTGTGCTTCGGATTGATACCAGCCCGCATTGCCCGACTGTGCCGCTGCACCAATCAAGCCGCGCTGTGCACGGTGCCAGTCGACTAAGATCGCAATATCTAAGTACGGTTGGCGTGCTTTGGCGGCGTATAAAGCCGCTAAAATTTCGGCGCCGCCTTCATCATGTTGCAAATACAGCGCTGCGATATAAATACGCTGCTTTGCTTGCGCTATCTGCTCCAGCAGGCGGGTGCGAAATTGGGCGGTTGTGGCTAGGATTTCTATGCCGTTTGCGTCTTGCTGAACACGGGGCAGGGCGCGCAAAAATGCGCGAGGAGATTCAAACAGCATGTTGACCTACAAATGCATCGATATCGCTCTGATATGGGGTGATTTGTGCTTATTTCAAGTTTGAAACTGGATTTTAAAGAATTGCGAGGACAGAAAAAAGCCACCGTTGTGCGGTGGCTTTGGTTAGGGTTGGCTTTGTGAGCCGCTTTTAGTTGAGAATTACTTCACTTCTGCCATCGCTTTGGTGAGCGTTGCATTGGCGTCATCGCCATCGAGCGCCCAGCTGAAATTGCCGCGCAAGCCTTGGGCTTTGACATAATCGTTCTTCAGGCGAATCGTAGTGACGTCGTCATAGCTCCACCAGTCACCTGTTGTGGTGTAGAGGTAGAGTTGCTTAGTGACTGGGTGGTATTTACGCACGCCAGCAGCGTCTTTCAATGCTTTGTAATCGCCGTAACCTGCTTCAGTCTGTACACCAACTTTGCCCGCTGCACGCGTTTTCTTTTGGTACAAGCCATCATTAACGCTGCTCACGCCACCGAAACCACGACCATAGTACGGGATGCCTAAAGTGATTTTGTCACGTGGCATGCCATTCGCAATCAGTTTGGTTAGTGCGTCGTTGATGTTGTAAGTACGGGCAACGCCAACGGTTGGATCAGCTGGATCTGGGTACAGGTGAGAATGGAAGTTGGTCGTGTCGTCCCAATCGCCATGGAAGTCATAGGTCATCACATTGACCCAATCCATCGATTTACTGTATTCAGCTGGTTCGGTTTGGTCGATTTTTTCACTACCAGCGCCAATGGCTGCAGTGAGGTAGTAGTGTTTGCCACCTTGTGTTGCGCCATAAGCATCAAGTTGTTTGCGGAACTCGGCCATCAACAAGGTCAGATTGTGTTTGTCGTTGACTGGGTCAACCACATTGTTGCCAATCCCTTGTACGCCTGGGTATTCCCAATCGATATCGATACCGTCAAATACGCCGGCTGCTGCACCCGCGCCACCGGCTGGATCGCCACCTGATTTTTTCAGGTTACCTTTGAGGTAAACGTCGATACACGAAGCCACCAGCGCTTTGCGGTTGGCATCGGTTGCTGCTGCGGTCGAGAAGAAGCGAGACCAAGTCCAGCCACCCAATGAAATGAAGACTTTCAGATTCGGGTTTTTGGCTTTGAGTTTTTTCAGCTGGTTAAAGTTGCCTTTGAGTGGGCTTTCCCATGTGTCAGCTACGCCATCGACTGAGTCTTTGGCTGCGTAATCCATTTGGTAGTCAGCCCATGCATCGCCACCGTCGCCTGCAGTGTTGCCGTCGTTGGCTTTGTTGATGCCGCTATCACACTTGATGGTGCCATCGGCTTGCTTGTAGATATTGCCAAATGCGTAATTGATGAAGGTGAGTTTTGCAGCTGCACCACTGTCTTGTACGGCTTTGGCAAAGAACGCGCTGTCGTACACGCCCCACTGCGTGAAGTATGAGCCCACTTCACGGCTGCCGACTGGCGCAGGTGTGACGGTTGGCATTGTTGTTGGTGCAACCGTTGGAGCGATCGTCGGTGCGGTCGTTGGCGTTGCAGTCGGTGCTACGGTGGCTGTAGGGGCTACGGTTGGAGCAACTGTTGGTTTCGCTGTCGGCGTGGCGGTCGGTGCTGTGGTTGCTGTTGGCGCTACAGTCGGTGCAATTGTTGGTTTTGCAGTTGGTGTCGCGGTTGGGGCGCTGGTCGCAGTCGGTGCAACAGTTGGAGCTACTGTTGGTTTTGCTGTTGGTGTTGGGGTTGCTGCGCCATTGCATGCACCTAAATCAACCCAAGGTTTGCCCGATCCAGTATTGACAGAAGGCTCATCGCCTTGTGTCCACCAGCTCGCTTTGTAGTTATGGCCATTGGAAGAAACCAGTGCGCCGCCATTGTAAGCTGTGCTGCTATTCCATGCTGCATAGGTGCAGTTGCCCGGCGTTGTCGTTGGTGCGACTGTGGGTGCCAATGTCGGTGCTGTCGTTGGTGCAGCTGTAGGTGCTGTCGTTGGAGCGGCTGTTGGTGCAACGGTTGGAACAGCTGTTGCTGTACTAGCAACTAATTCCCAAGGCCCCCATTGATCTGCGCCGGGCACATTGCCTTGTGTCCACCATTTGGCTTTGTAATCTTTGCCAGCATAAGTTACGACCTCGCCGCCAGTATAAACGGTGGCGCTGTTCCATGCCGTGGCAGCAAAAGCGCTGACCGTGACGAAGGCCATTGCTGCGGGGATTGCGGCTAAACGAAAATTCATTATTGTATTTCCTCTCATCCATATTTTGGTGTTAGATGCTAATACCACTTGTGCTTGGCTTGGCATCCGCTGGTGGCCAGTGTTTTTTCACTACGTAATTTTTCTGGCGCACTACGAGTGTTGCTGAGTCGCTTCTGGATTGTCAAATATTTTTGTTTTTTTTATATATTTCAATAAAATCATATGGTTATTTTGTTTGTTGCTTTGGATTTTGGTTTTTTGTATTTTAGGCGTAAGTTTTTGTAGTGAGATCGACTACAGTTTTAACTGGTATTGTTGGTTTTTTTGTTAAATGCCTATCGTGTAGGAAAAATATTTTTAAATTTTGGGGAACTTTATTTCATCATTGAAATAGGATTGCGTTTCCAATGAATAAGGTACGGGTTAATACCAGTTGCCTAGTTGCATTGGCAGCCGCTAGGAGAGACTCGCTATCAGTGGCAAGTCGTATCTGAGATTGCTTGTTCTGAGCGGTAATAAGTGCGCCATCGGGCGCTGCTGCTTGATTGTGCAGTGTGCTGTTTGTGGTGGATTGCGGAGTGTATGCCTGATCCACAAACTAAACTTCAATAGATCCTAATGTGGGCAGTAGTGAGTAATCAGTTTGCGCATAGAGTTTAGTGCGAGGTTTTTTTGGTTGGGCGGGTATATTGCGCTACCTGAATAAAAATAATGATTGCTGCAATATACCTAATTGGTTTTTGTGTGAGGGATGGTTGCTTATCGTTGCTTATTCGGTCGACTTAAACGCTGATAGAGTATTTCAAGCAAGCTTTTGACCGCATAAAATAATCCACCGCTCGGTGTCGATACATTGTATTCCTTTAATGGATACATCATGCCGCTATTAAATTTCGCGATGGCTTCTTGTTCGCTGTCGGCGTAAATGGTGTCGCCAATGACTTCGAATCCGCGGCTCAGTAATTGTTCTTTGCGCAATAGAAATGCGCCATCGGCCATATCGAGCCATTGGTGCTGATGGTCGTGTTCTGATTTGAAGAATTGGTATTTAGGCATTTTTGCGCTCACTTTGGATTTTGTTTTCAATATGCTTTCAATTGTATGTCGTCTGGTGCTGGCTAACAATCGAGTAAAGTTGCGCTAACCATCGAAAAAAAACTGGTTTTTTTTGCCTTTTGCGTGTGGCTTCGTTGATATGCTGAATGACTCGCCTTGGGGGTGCTTGCGAAAATACAGCTATTTCTCGGTGGTGTTACCGTAGTTCTTCTGCTGGTATTTCTTTGCATTTATTGGTTTAGTTAGCTTTTGCCTGTATACCCACTGGTAAAAATGATCGATCAGCTCATGGCTTGCTAGTCGCTTAAGTTACGCTTGTTGGTCGAGCGCGGCTAAGTGGCGCAGCCTTGCCCGACTGATGAGGGGAGCTGCCGTTCACTGGTTTAAATCGGCAGCTCATGTTGTTGCTGCACGCCTTGGCTGACGTTGACGGTGATGTTGCCATCGGCAAACTGCACCGCCAAGACTTCACCGGCGCGTACTGCGGTGGCTTGGCGTACTAGGCCGCCGTCGCTGCGGCTAACCAAGGCATAGCCACGCGCCAGCACGGCTTGCGGATTCCAAGGTTCTAGTTTGAGTGCGGCCTGTTCAATCTGCTGCCGTTTCATTTCGATTTGCCGCTGCATGGCACGTTGCAGGCGGATTTGCAGTTGCGATAGCTGTTGGCGATTCCGTTCGAAATTGGGCTGCTGATGCGCCAAACTCATCGATAAGCGCAGTAGTTTTTGACTGCGTTGCTGGAGTTGTAGCTTAAAGCTGTGCTGCAGGCGCTGACGTAAATACTGCAATTGTTCTGCTTGTCTCGCGAGCTTT
Source organism: Deefgea chitinilytica (assembly GCF_016881405.1). Taxonomy (GTDB): domain Bacteria; phylum Pseudomonadota; class Gammaproteobacteria; order Burkholderiales; family Chitinibacteraceae; genus Deefgea; species Deefgea chitinilytica. Next base: position 1,105,024 of record NZ_WOFE01000001.1, on the reverse strand, counting down.
TGTCCTGGATGCTGCAAGCGGCGGCCAAGTTGATCCAGTTGCAGCATCTTATTATGTATGTCGCGCTCGAAAGCGCGCACCAAACGTTGTTGCTGATGATGCAGCAAATTGAGTAATTCTTGCCGATTCGGGCTGACGAGTTCCGCTGCGGCGGTGGGGGTCGGCGCGCGCAGGTCGGCGGCAAAATCGCTAATCGTAAAGTCAGTTTCGTGGCCGACGCCACTCACTACCGGCATATTACAGGCGGCAATCGCGCGGGCGACGATTTCTTCATTAAACGACCACAGATCTTCCAAGCTGCCGCCGCCACGGCAGACAATCAGCACATCAACTTCATCTCGCTCGCTGGCGATACGAATCGCTTTGGCAATTTGCGGTGCGGCGTCCAAACCCTGTACGGCAGTAGGGTACAAAATAATCGGCGTGTTCGGCGTGCGGCGCGCTAATGTGGCTAAAACATCGCGCAAGGCTGCAGCAGCGGGAGAGGTGACAATGCCGATGGCCTTAGGGTATTTCGGTAGCGGGCGTTTATTGTCTTGATCGAACAGGCCTTCCGCAGCCAGTTGCTTTTTTAATGCTTCAAAGCGTTCAAACAATGCGCCAAGTCCCGCAGGGCGCATCGCCTCGACGGTAAGCTGAAAATCGCCGCGCGCCTCGTACAAAGTCACCACGACGCGCGCTTCAACTTGCAGCCCTTCGCGCGGTTGAAAATCGAGTAGTCCGGCTCGATTGCGAAACATTACACAGCGCACCTGTGCGCCTGCGTCTTTCAGACTGAAGTAGCAATGCCCTGAGTCGTAACGCTTAAAATTTGAAATTTCACCGGCCACCCAGAGTTGCGGTAAACCGGTTTCTAGTAGTGTACGCACTCTTCTATTCAGTTGTGTGACAGAAACTACATTGCTTTGTGCTATTGACAAATCAGTATTCACGCGAATTGAGCCTTAAATAATCCACAAAATCCATGTTTATTGCCGTTTGGCATAATAATCGAAAGTTGTAGTTGATGATTTTGTGCTAAGTATTTGAATTTAATAGTTTTGTTGATTTTGTATAAAAATGTAGCAAATTAGAAAAAAGCCGTAAAAATCACAGTTTTATTGCGGTTTTAGAAACTTTCCCACAAAGTTACCCACAGGATCTGGGGGTAACCCGAAAAATCTGAATGATATCTGGGGCTTGGTGTGTATCGCTACGCCAGTCTATCCTTTTCCTTGTCTTGTAACTGCGCAGGGGGACGCACTTGTGCGCTATAGCTCTTCCCCTCGCGCGGGATTCGGGCTAAAGTTACGCGGTTTTGTTGTTGTCCACTATCATCACAAGGTTTTTATCTATGCTCGCTATCATCGAGGCCGCTGGCTGGCCAATCTGGCTCATTATCGCTGCTTCTGTCGCGACGGTGACCATTATTATCGAACGTTTACTCACGCTACGTAAATCCTTAGTGTTGCCACAAGGCACGCTGGTTAAAGTGGTGCAAGAGTATCGCAGCCAAGGCGTCACCGCTGATTCATTGACTAAATTGTCGGCTTCGAGCCCGCTTGGTCGGGTGTTGGCAGCGGGTTTAAAAAACGTGAAAAGCTCACGTGAAATCATGAAAGAATCGATTGAAGAAACCGGCAGCGCTGTCGCGCATGATTTGAATCGCTATTTATCGACGCTTGGTACGCTGGCTGCGGTGACGCCGCTACTGGGCTTGTTTGGTACTGTGATCGGTATGATTGAAATTTTTGGCTCACAAGCCCCAACGGGCGCGGGCAATCCTGCGGCATTGGCGCATGGTATTTCGATTGCGCTGTATAACACCGCTTTCGGTATTATGGTGGCGGTGCCTGCTTTGATGTTTTATCGCTTTTTCGTCAGTAAAGTGGATGACTTTATCGTCGAAATGGAGCAGCAAGCGATCAAACTCGTCGAAATCGTCCACGGCGAACGCCACTAAAAGAGCGTGTTTTAAAGTGCTGCGCATCCCGTGATAGCGGGTCGCGCGGTGCTCGGAATCCTCATGTACTTTGTGTACATTCCGGTTCCTGCGCTCCGGGCTCCCTACTCTGACGGGCGCTCGCTACTTTAAAAAACGCTCTTTGCGGATGTAAAAATATGAAATTCAATAAAGGCCGTCGTGGCCGTGTCGAGCCAGAAATTAACTTCATTCCGCTGATCGACGTGTTGTTAGTGATTTTGATTTTCCTGATGGCAACGACGACATATTCGAAGTTTGCTGAACTGAAAATCAATCTACCAACGGCAGATGCTGAAAAGCAACTTGAGCAACCGCAGTCGATTCAGGTGGGGGTGTCAGGTGCTGGTCAATTTATGATCAACGGCGAACCCGCGCAATTTAGTAGCCCCGACGACTTCGCCATCCAACTGCGCCGCGCAGCGGGCAGCAACGCCGACCCCATGATCGTCATCAGCGCCGACGCCCAAACCAGCCACCAGAACGTCGTGAACGTGATGGAAGCGGCAAGGGTGGCAGGATATGGCAAACTGACGTTTGCGACCCAGACGACTGGGCAGAAGTGATTTAGATGGATGTGAAAAACGGCGCTGAAGGCGCCGTTTTATTTTTGGTTGTGTGTTCTTATTATTAAAGGGCTAATGCTAAATGGCTTTAGGAAACTCCGACTGGATTGCAATATGCTCAGCCTTTGTTGCTCTTTGTTCCCTCGGACTTACTTGCTGGCAAGCGGATCTTGCCAGAAAACATAATCATTTATCGGTAAAACCTTTATGTGATTTTGAAGTTAATAAAATAGGAGGTGAGTTTCGCATTAGCATTGCCAATCATGGTTTGGGGGGCGCTAAGTTATTTATACCAACCGTTTATTGGAGTGGGGATAGCGTACTTGTTGGAAAAGAGCTTATTGAATTAATCCAAAAAATATCGGTTCTAGCTGACAATGACTGGAGTCTGAATTCACTTGATGAAAGTGCTTTTCTTGGTCCTGGACAAAAATTAGATCTTTTAGTATTACATCAGGTTAGTTTTCAAGGCTATGTTGCATTAGACAAATTTTTCTCAGCGGCAGAAGTTAGATTGAATTATGAATGCTTATATCAAAATCAATATGAAGCAAAAATAGTATTTGATTCACTCCCTTAATTTGTAAGCCTTGTAGGGTGCGCAAGGCTTTATTTGCGCACGCGGATTCGGTGATGCATGATTATCTCGATGCTCATTTCATCGCATTTGGTGCGCAAATCCCCGTGGGATTTTCACACCCTACGGTCGTGATGTATTTGCTTTTACGCTTTTATTATTAATGCTTAGCTAGCAATACATCTGATTTGTTTCTTGATCGTTGATCAGGAGCTTGATATCCCGTTAAAACGAACACCGAGCGAGGAGAGAGACAAACAGTATTATCGTTTGGCTCACGATGAGAGAGGGAACGGCGGAGCCGGGTTCGTCTCGGGTCGCCTTTCTTTGCTGACTTTCTTTGGCGAAGCAAAGAAAGTCAGTGCCGCGCGGCATGAGCGCGACAATGTGAATAAGAACGCTAAAGCATATTCTGGTGTGCAAATCCCTGCGGGATTTTCACACCCTACGATGATTAACCCATGAATATTGAATCCTTCCTCAACCGCATCTGGTACAAGCGCCTTTCAATCTGGGCGATTTTGCTGTGGCCGCTGTCAATGCTGTTTGCGCTACTCGCCAACCTGAACAAACTGCTCTACCGCAGCAAAATTAAACCGACCATCAAACTCCCTGTCCCCGTCATCGTCGTCGGCAATATCACCGTTGGTGGTACAGGCAAAACGCCATTAACAGTGTATTTGGCGCAGGAACTCACCCAGCTCGGCTGGAACGTCGGTATTGTTTCTCGTGGGTATGCGCGTACAGAAATTGATAAAGATTCGCCACAAGAGGTTACCCCTCACAGTAACCCCGCGGAGGTTGGGGATGAGCCGCTGCTGTTGGCACGGGGGACTGGCGTTCCGGTGTTTGTTGCGCGGCAGCGTGCAGTCGCGGGGCAGGCGTTATTGGCGGCACATCCGAGCGTCAACGTGCTTCTGTGTGACGATGGTTTGCAGCATTACGCTTTAGCGCGGGATTTGGAGTTGTGTGTGATCGACGGCGCACGCGGTTTAGGAAATGGTTTACGCTTGCCCGCAGGGCCGCTGCGCGAAGCGCGCGCCAGACTCAAAACAGTCGACGCGATTGTATTAAATGGTAACCATTGTTTGGATTGGCTTGGCGAGCAATACCCTCCGCAATACGCATTGAGTTTGCAAGCGCAAGCGTGTTATCAATTAACGCATCCGAATGTGCAGCGCACTGCCATCGATTTTGCTGGCGAAACGCTGACCGCGATGCCCGGTATCGGTAATCCAGCGCGCTTTTTTGCGACCTTGCGTGATTTGGGTTTTCGCTTTGCTGAGCAGGCGATGCCGGATCATCATGCCTTTTCAGTGCAGGATTTACCCGCCAGCGGCGCGATCATCGTGACCGAAAAAGACGCGGTGAAGCTTTCTGCCTTAAATTTGGGCGCAGACGGTGATAGAATCTGGGTTTTGCCAGTGGCCGCACAGATTGAACCGAATCTGGCTGACTGGTTAGACGAACAATTAAGGAAGCTCTAAATGGACGCTAAGCTACTAGAAATTCTGGTCAGCCCTGTTTCAAAAGGCCCGTTGATTTACGATAAGGCCAAGCAGGAATTGATCTCCAAAGCGGATCGTTTGGCTTTTCCAATTCGTGACGGTATTCCGGTGATGCTAGTGAGCGAAGCGCGCGAGCTTAGCGCCGACGAGTTGGCATAAACATGAGCTTTGTCGCGATTATTCCTGCACGGATGCAATCGACGCGTTTGCCCAATAAGCCGCTGGCTGATATTGCGGGCAAGCCGATGGTGGTGCGCGTGGTTGAGCAAGCGCTGCAATCGGATGCCAATATGGTGGTGGTGGCTTGCGATGATATGGCGATTCAAGATGCGGTGACGGTGGCGGGCTATGCCTGCATGCTCACGCGCAACGACCATCCATCGGGAACGGATCGCCTTGCCGAAGCGGTGGATCGGCTTGAATTGCCGGACGATGCGATTGTGGTCAACGTGCAAGGTGATGAGCCTTTGATTGATCCTGAGCTGATTAATTCCGTGGCCGCTCATTTGGCGAGTGACGCCAGTTTGGCAATGGCGACGGCGAGTCACAAAATTGAAACTGCTGAAGACTTCTTTAACCCGAATGTGGTGAAAGTGGTTTGCAATGCTGCGAGCCAAGCGCTGTATTTTAGCCGAGCGCCGATTCCGTGGGATAGAGATGGTTTTGCTGATGATAATGAAGATGTTGATTGGGTATTGCCAGCTGAGCTAAACGCACAAAGGCATATCGGCCTATACGCTTATAGGGCTGGTTTTTTGCGGGCGTACTCAAAATTGAGCGCATCGCGGCTGGAAGACATCGAAAAGCTTGAACAACTGCGCGTGCTTTGGCACGGCTACAAGATCGGCGTTTACCTCGCGGCACAAGCGCCAGCGGCGGGGGTGGATACGCCAGAAGATTTAGAACGCGTTCGCGCGGTATTTGCTGCGAAGCTTTGAAAATAATAAAAACAGGATCACGAAAGGCACGAACACAATTCAAAAACACGAAGATGAGTAATGTTAGATTTAAAGTTCTTTTTCGTGTATTTCGGTCTTTTTTGTGCTTTTTGTGATCTCCTAAGTATTTGAATTTCGTTGTTAATAATATTTCACTCAAACCACAGGAAAACACGATGCGATTAATTCTTTTGGGCGCTCCTGGCGCTGGTAAAGGCACTCAAGCTAACTTTATCCGTGAACAATTTGGTATTCCACAAATCTCTACGGGCGATATGCTGCGTGCTGCGGTGAAAGCAGGTACACCACTGGGTTTGGAAGCCAAAGCGATTATGGATGCGGGTGGTTTGGTGCGCGATGACATCATCATCGGTCTAGTGAAAGAGCGCATTGCTCAGCCAGATGCGGTAAAAGGTTTCTTGTTCGACGGTTTTCCTCGTACGATTCCACAAGCGGAAGCGATGGTTGCAGCCGGTGTTGAGATTGATTACGTCGTTGAAATCGATGTTCCAGATGCAAATATCGTTGATCGCATGGCTGGTCGCCGTGTGCACGTGGCTTCTGGTCGCACTTACCACATTAAATACAATCCACCAAAAGTGGAAGGTATCGATGATGAAACAGGCGAGCCTTTGGTGCAACGTGATGACGATAAGGAAGAAGTTGTACTCAAACGTTTGGGCGTGTATCACGAGCAAACTGAAGTATTGGTTGGTTTTTACGGCAAAATGGCTGCTTCTGGCGATGCGACTGCACCAAAATACATCAAAATTGATGGCACCCAAGCAGTTGAAGTAGTGCGTGAGCAAACATTAAAAGCACTCGGCGCCTAATCGCTACTTTGCTTATGAAAAGCCACTTTGTTCGCAAAGTGGCTTTTTTATTTGCACTCAAAGTGCTTGGGGTTTTGGTCGGTTTTAGCTAAAAATCAAATAGATAGCCAACGAGGTAAAATATGATTTTAGCGATAAGCTATACCAGTCGTGCCACTGCACTGCATACCGAAGAAATGCGCCTCAAACTGATGCGTGAATGCGAATTACGTAATGTCAATCAAGGTATAACTGGCTTACTTTTGTATCAGGATGGGTATTTTTTTCAGTATATCGAAGGTGTTCCCGAGATAATTCGGCAAGTATATTCAAAAATTCAGCGCGACCCACGCCACCATGATGTGCAATTGCAAAGTGAGGAGGTTCTATTACAGCGGCAATTTCCTGATTGGAGTATGTTTTACCGTGATTACGATTTTATTTACCCACATTTGCAAATGGATCTCGGTGAATTGATGACTTTGGCTAAAGTGATTGAGGCCTTAGACGAGAAGCCAGAATTGCGACAAGTCATGTTTGATTTTCTTAAGAAAAAACATGATGGCATTTTTTAGCGATTCAGTTGGGTGCAGGCGTCCATCATGATGGAAAATCCCTATCGCGATTTTTGTTGCAACGCGCAAAATAAAGTTCCTTCTTGTGGGAGTTAGCCATGCCAATGAATGCCTTGTATGCCCAATCCGGAGGTGTAACGCCGGTGATTAATGCGTCCGCCGCGGGCGTGATTACTGCCGCACGGCTGTACCCAAGCCATATTGGCCGTGTATTTGTGGCCAAAAATGGGATATTGGGCGTGCTGAATGAAGAGCTGATTGATACGGCGGTGTTAAGCAATGGCGATTTGGCGCAGCTCAAAGCCACTCCAGGTGGCGCATTTGGTTCTTGTCGACACAAAATCAAAACCGAAGCAGAATTGGCGCGGATTTTGGCGGTGTTTAAGGCGTGGGATATTGGCTACTTTTTTTATAATGGGGGTGGTGATTCGGCTGATACTTGCCTGAAAGTTTCTGAACTTGCTGAAGCGGCTGGTTATCCATTGTTGGCGATTCATGTGCCGAAAACCATCGATAATGATTTACCGCATACTGATAATTCGCCTGGGTTTGGTTCGGTCGCCAAGTATGTGGCAACGTCAGTACGTGAAGCTGGCTTGGATGTTAAATCAATGGCGGCCAGCTCAACCAAAGTGTTCATTCTCGAAGTAATGGGGCGACATACCGGTTGGATTGCCGCCGCTAGTGGCTTAGCCGCACGCGCTGAGGGGGAGCCGCCGCATTTGATTTTATTGCCGGAAGTTCCTGTTGATGAAGGGCGTTTACTGGCTGCCGTAGAAAATACGGTAATGAGGTATGGCTATTGCGTCATTGTTGCTGCTGAGGGTGTACGAGATACCCATGGTGAGTTTCTATCAGAAGCGGGTGGAAAAGATGCTTTTGGGCATGTGCAATTAGGTGGGCTTGCGCCGTATTTGGCTGGACTTATTAAAACGCACTGTGGGTTTAAATGCCACTGGTCAGTTGCGGATTATTTACAGCGGGCCGCACGGCATACAGCGTCGGCGACTGATTTGGCGCAGGCGATTGCGGTCGGGGAAGCGGCAGTGAAACTGGCAGTGGCGGGGCAAGGAGGGATGATGGCAACGATTGAGCGTTTGAGTGATGTGCCGTACACCTGGGATATTGGTGCCGTGCCGCTGGGTGTTGTGGCCAATTGCGAAAAGCCATTGCCGCCCGAATATATCGCCGCCGATGGCTTTGGGATTACCCCCGCTGCACGCCGTTATTTTGCGCCATTGATTGCCGGTGAAGCGCCGCCACCTTACGTCGATGGCCTACCTGACTATGGCGCGTGGGTATGGTCAATCGAAGCGCCGTGTTTGCCGGTGTTTAAATTTTGAACAGCACTTCTTATAACCGGTTTTTAGCAATAACTAAGCAATTGTGCTTTTATTTGATGAGCCACTTTTGTACGTCATTGCAGATTAGGTTTGCTGCTGTGGTTCGTAGACAATCAACTTCGATTAAATCATTCATTCCCCTTAACCATGTTAATTGGCGTTTTGCCAACTGCCGAGTCGCCGCGAGGCCTTTTTCGCGGCAAGTGTTCCGGTCGATTTCGCCTTCTAAATATTCCCACGCTTGTCGGTAGCCGACGCAACGCATTGATGGTAAATCGAGGCTGAGTAGATATCTTTCGCGCAGCATTTTGACTTCGTCGAACAAGCCGCCATCTAGCATTTGGTCAAAACGTAATGCAATTCTTTGATGCAATACCGCGCGGTCGCTCGGTATGAGCGCAATCTTGAGTAGATTGTAGGGAAGTATTTCTCTAGCAGGTTCAGCCAATATGGCTGACATGGCTTTACCTGAGAGTAAACAAACTTCTAAAGCGCGTTCGATGCGTTGGGTGTCTGTGGGCTCTAAACGCGCAGCAGTGATTGGATCGAGTGCGGCGAGCTTGCGGTGCATTGCCGGCCAACCGATTAAATCCGCCTCAACGTGCAGTTGTGCGCGCAGTTCGGCATTGGCGACGGGCAAATCATGCATGCCTTGTTCCAGTGTATTGAAATACAGCATCGTGCCGCCTACTAGTACCGGTACTTTGCCGCGTGCGGTGATGTCTGCCATTAGCGCTAATGCATCAAGGCGGAATTGGGCGGCGGAGTAGACTTCGGTGGGATCAATAATGTCGATTAAATGATGCGGTGCGCGTTCAAGTTCAGCTTGAGTCGGCTTAGCGGTGCCGATATCCATGTCTTTAAATACCAAGGCCGAGTCGACTGAAATTAGCTCAACGGGCAAGCCAGATTCCAGCAAATGCATCGCCGCTGCCGTTTTGCCGCTGGCGGTGGGCCCCATAATGAAAATGGCGGGTGGGTGTTGATTCATGTTTAGGCCGCACTTGTTAGTAAGTTGCAATTCAATAAGTAATTAAGACTAGCGGTACAAATGACTGCGAGCATTAGTGCAGGAATTATTGCAGCAAAGCCATAAGCTGAAATCCAAATCGGCCAAATTAAAAAGCAAATGGCAAAGCCGAATAAACCCAACATAAATCCTTTCAGTTGTTTGAGTAATGCATCCCGTCCCAAGAGCGCTAATGTAAAGGCTGGAAGAACAGCTCCTGCAATCGGAAAACCAGTTAATATGCCGATGCAATCACCCCCAAATAAAGGTGCGATTAGGCTTATGCTAAGAATCAATAACGCAGAGATACCCATTCGGATGAATAATTCACTATTGGGTAATTTCTTAGAGATACTTGTAGTTGTGTGCTTGGGTATTGCTAGATAAGTAATGAAAAGAATAGCTAAAGTGTATATACCCATGTAATTTATTTTTGTTAACTCCAATACGCTAATCAAATTAGCAACTAAAAAATAGCAGATGGTCGCAATCAGCATTGTGATTGGCCAACGGAAATGCTGACTAGTAAAAGCTAAAGCAAGCATATACAGTGAGTTGGCAATCAGACCGATTGGTGCGGCGTGAATCATTACTCGTGCAAATTGTTCTCCTTGTTCTAACCAAATAACTGCGACAAGAGCGAGTGCGACACTGGGTAAGCCTGCCAGTATTCCAGCGATTCTTTGTCCCCAACGCTGCCCAGCTAAACTAGTTGCGGCAATTAAGCTTGGACCAATGAGTAATTTAATGAGTAAGATGCTACCCATTACTGTCCCCGCATAAACATTTTATCCAAATCATTGAGTGTCAGCCGGAACCACGTTGGGCGGCCGTGGTTGCATTGACCGCTGCGTTCGGTGACTTCCATTTCGCGCAGTAGGGCGTTCATCTCAGGAATGGTGAGCGCGCGGTTGGCGCGCACTGAGCCATGGCAGGCCATCGTCGCCAGTAACTCATTGCGGCGGCCGGATAACACTTGCGAAACACCAACTTGGCGGATGTCGCGTAGCATCGCTTGCGCGAGTTCAACGGGATTGCTGCCTTGCAATAACATCGGTACGGCGCGTACCGAGAGCTGGGTCGGTGAGGTGACTGAAATTTCTAGGCCGAGTTCAGCCAACTGTTCACCAAAATCTTCGACCGTCGCCACATCAAATTTATCGGCACTGAATACGTGTGGGATGAGTAGCGGTTGCATCGGCATTTCGGCCAAATCAAGTGCAGTTTTGAGCTTTTCGTACACGACGCGTTCATGCGCGGCGTGCATATCAACGACGATCAGGCCTTCAACGGTTTGGCTGAGAATGTAAATCCCGTGCAATTGCCCCAGCGCAAAACCGAGCGGTGGAATACCATTTTCGTCGGCTGCAGGTAGCTCTGGCGTGCTGGCGCGTTGAATATGGCTGCTTGCCATCGTCCATGGCACGGTTTCACGGCTTGCTTGTGCGGTGGGACTCGCGTTGGTGAAAGCACCTGCGCCGCCAATGCTGGCCGCAGTTTGCCGCTGGGCGGGTGCAGCGCTAAAAGAGTAAGTCGTCTCTGTCGAGTTGGCTTCTGGCTCAGATTCGCTATTTTTGCTCGCCCGTAAATCACCAAACATCGTTTCGTAGACTTTGAGCCCTTCGCCCACTGCCGGGGCGAGTGGAATATGCTGTTGGCGGTAGGCCATTTGCGCATAGTCTTTGGGTTGATAGTTGTTACTCTCGGTGCTTTTGTTGGGTATAGCCGCAGGGGTAATGATTTCTCCTGTTTCGGTATCAATACCCTCGGGTGCTATCCCGGCTTTGGTTTTGGCTAACGCTTTGGAGAGGCTGGTAATTAAAAAACGATAAATCGCTTGGCTTTCACGGAAACGGACTTCGATTTTAGTTGGATGAACGTTTACGTCGACCCCTTCAGGATCCATTTCTAAAAATAGGCAAAATGAGGCATGTAGATTGTGATGCAGTACGTCGCGGTACGCTTCACGCAGCGCGTGCATGACCACTTTATCTCGCACAAAACGCCCATTAACAAAGAAATACTGTGCTTCACGGCTGGTTTTTCCCAAAGTCGGCGAGCCAGTGATGCCGTGTAAGCGCAAACTACCAAAGCCTTCGTCAACGGCAATGCCAGAGTTGACGAAATCATCGCCAATAATCGCAGCCGCACGCTTGGCCATGTCACCTGCCTGCCAGCGCTGTTGGGCTTTGCCATTATGGATGACGGTAAATGATACGTGCGGATTAGCCAATGCCAAGCGTTCAATCATCGCCGCGCAGTGTGCATATTCGGTGCTATCGGATTTCAGGAATTTCTTGCGCGCCGGTACTTGATGGTAAAGATCATGTACTTCAACCGTGGTGCCAACGGCTAAAGCGGCGGGTTCTGGTTCAAGCAGTCGGCCATGATCAGCGTCGACCCGCCAAGCGTGTGCTGCGGCTTGGCCATTTTCGGTGTAGCGACTGGTTAGGCTTAGGCGCGAGATCGAGGCGATCGATGCCAAGCCTTCACCGCGAAAACCGAGCGTGGCGACTTGGGCTAAATCGTCCATGCTAGCGATTTTGCTGGTGGCGTGACGATGCAATGCCAGCTCTAAATCGTCTTTGGCGATGCCGCAGCCATCATCAATCACTTTGATGAGTTTGGTGCCGCCGGCCTGCAATTCAATTTGCAGATTGCGGCTACCGGCATCAATACTGTTTTCTAATAGTTCTTTGAGTGCTGAAGCAGGGCGCTCGACCACTTCGCCTGCAGCGATTTGATTCACTAAATGATCGGAAAGTCGTTGAATACGCGGCATGAATATAGACTATGCTTAGAAAACAGTGAGGCGGAAGTATACCAGCCACTTCTATTAAGGATTGAAGTAATGAGTAAAAAACTAAGTTGCGTGGTGATTGACGACGATGGCATTTTGCGCAATTTAATGGCAAGTTTAATGCGTCGATTAGAGTTTAATGTGTTGGGTGAAACCGGTCATGCGCATGATGGATTGAAGTTTTGCATGGATCTACATCCATCTTTAGTTTTATTGGATATTAATTTACCGGAAGCGAATGGCATTGATCTGTTGCCACAGATTTTAAAGCTGGATCCAGCACCAAAAGTGATTATGGTTACTGGGGAGCCCACTTTGGATCGAGTCAAAGAAGCTTTGACTTTGGGTGCCTCTGGCTTAATTGTGAAGCCATTTACCCCCGCCAAATTAATCGCAGCAGTTAATGCGGCATTAGGAACACAACTGTAAGCGATTAATTTTGTGCGATGCGGGTGCGCGCCAATGGTGGGTTTTTGGCAAAGTAGCGTTTGATGCCCTTATGCAAGGCAAGGGCCATTTTTTGTTGGTAATCCTCGGAAATTAATTTCTGCTCTTCCGCCGGATTAGAAATAAATGCGGTTTCTACCAAAATTGATGGGATATCAGGCGCTTTGAGTACGGCAAAGCTTGCTTGCTCGACATTCGGTTTGTGCAATCGATTAATACCACTAATCTCGCCTAGCATGGCTTTACCCAGTTTCAGGCTGTCGTTAATTGTCGCGGTGGTCGTTAGATCCATCAGGGTTTTGGCGAGGTAAGGGTCGCTTGATTTGAGTTTGATGCCACCAATTAAATCGGCGTTATTTTGTGTTTGTGCCAACCAGCGTGCATGGGCGCTGGTGGCGCCACCTTCAGATAAAGCAAATACCGAAGAGCCATTAGCATCGGCACGAACAAAGGCATCGGCATGGATGGAGACAAATAAATCAGCATTCACTGCACGGGCTTTTTTAACGCGCACCCCAAGCGGCACAAAATAATCGCCATCCCGCGTTAATACTACCCGTACATTCGGGTCGTCGCTGAGTAGGTCTTTGAGTCTTTTGGCAATTTGCAGTACCACCGTTTTTTCGTGTGTACCGGATGGGCCGACTGCGCCGGGGTCTTCGCCACCGTGGCCCGGATCGAGTACGACTGTAATCAGTCGATCGACCTTGAGTTTGCTGCGATCAACTGACGCTGTCTCTGCGGGCTTGGGTTCAATGGGTTTGGCTTGGTCGATTTTTGACTCAGAAGCTTTTGATTCTGTGGGTTTATTCGCGACTTGATTGCTGACGCTGGGCTTGGCCGTTTCATTCAGTAGTGCCAATAAGGGGTCGTTTTGTACTGTGGGGTACAAATCAATCACTAGGCGATGTTTGTATTCGCCAAACGGCTCAAGAGTAAATACTTGCGGGCTGACTTGAGTTTTTAAGTCGAGCACCAAACGTACGGTGCCGGGTTTGTTACGACCTGCACGCAATAGTTTGATATACGGATCATCGCTGCCAACTTTGCTGGCTAAACTTTGCAATTCGTTGTTTAAATCAATCCCATTTAAATCAACCACAAGTCGTTCTGGGTCTTTGATTAAAAATTGATTAAAGGTCAGCGGCTCTGAGGATTCGATGGTTACGCGGGTGTAGGCTTCAGCAGGCCAAACGCGTACCGCAACGATACTGGCTGCCGCGGCTAAACTGACTGGGCTGACTGAGAGTAGTAGTGTGGCTGCAGCGGCGCGCAGCACATCGCGGCGCTTCAGTGGAAAAGCGGGATTTAATTCGCTGCTAAGGTCAAAGCGTTCTGGCATGTTTGGCCTAACTCACTGGTGGCGCTTAATAAAATTCTTCGGCCTGTGCTTTCTGGCTGAAGTTGAATAATCCAATCGGGACTTGGTAATTGACCGCTGGCTTTGTCTGCCCATTCAATGAGGCAAATCGATTCAGAGTTGAAATAGTCTCTAAATCCAGCATCTTCCCATTCACTTGGATCATTAAACCGATATAAATCAAAGTGATAAAAGTATAATTTAGAATTAGCTTCAAGTCCAAGTAATGTGTAGGGCTCGACCAAGGTATATGTTGGACTTTTGACACGACCGGTAAAATTAAAGCCGCGCAAAATACCGCGCGTCAGTGTTGTTTTACCTGCGCCCAAGTCACCTTCGAGAAATACCACCATGCCCGGTTGGAGCGCGTGGGCTAAGCGGTGGCCCAATTCGATGGTGGCGTTTTCATCACTTAAAAATGCGCTGAACGCGGTATCATTTGCGATATGACTGAATTTATACATCCATCACTCGATTCATTAAATTATGCGGATTTAGCGCAATCGATTAAAGATTGGGCGCTAGAGCTGGGTTTTGCCCGTGCTGCGATTGCGAGTATTGATTTAAGCCACGCCGAAGCGGGTTTAACACAGTGGCTCGCGGCAGGTTTTCACGGCGAAATGGATTATATGGCAAGGCATGGCTTAAAACGCGCCCGACCAGCAGAATTAGTGCCCGGTTCGTTGACGGCCGTTACCGTTTTTATGCCGTATCTGACTGGAGGCTTTGATTCTGAAGCGGTTCTAGCCGATACCAATAAAGCTTATATTTCGCGTTATGCTTTGGGGCGTGATTATCACAAAGTTTTGCGCGCTCGTCTGCAGCAGTTGGCCGATAAAATTACCGCTGCGATTGGCCAGCACGGGCATCGTGTTTTTGTTGACTCTGCGCCGATTCTTGAGGTTGAGCTGGCTAAGCAAGGCGGTAATGGTTGGCGCGGAAAACATAGCCTGTTGATTAATCGTGACTATGGCTCGTTTTTCTTTTTGGGTGAATTGCTGCTTGATATCCCACTCCCCGTTGATCCGCCCACGCCTAAAGAGCATTGTGGTAAATGCACCGCCTGTATCGACGCGTGCCCAACGCAGGCGATTGTTGCGCCGTACATCGTTGATGCGCGGCGCTGTATTTCATATTTGACGATTGAATTGAAGGGCGCGATTCCGGTCGAATTTCGTTCGATGATCGGCAATCGTGTGTATGGTTGCGATGATTGCCAACTGGTTTGCCCGTGGAATCGTTTTGCTGCTAGCAGCCCTGAAACTGATTTTGCGATTCGGCATGGCTTGGATGATGTCACTTTATTGGCGTTGTTTGCTTGGAGTGAAAACGATTTCACTCAAAAAATGGCGGGTAGCCCAATTTATCGGATTGGTTATGCTGCGTGGTTGCGTAATTTAGCGGTGGGTTTGGGCAATGCCGATACGTCGCCAGCGATTATTCAAGCGCTGCAGTCGCGGCGCTCATTTCCGAATGAGATGGTGCGTGAACATATTGATTGGGCTTTACATCAACACGGGGTATTTGACTAAAGGCTTTTATTTTTATTGTTTTTGAGTTGATACCCTTCAATTGTGTTGCCGAGTATTTTGTCGATTAGGGGGAGTGCTGTTTTCACCTCTAATGGTTTGGTGATGTAGGCGTCAAAGCCCATGTGTAGTGCTTTCTGAATGTCGTCTTCTAAAGCATCACCTGATAATGCAATAACGGGAATCGATCTGGTTTGATCGTTGCTACGTAATTGCTCCAAGATCGCAAACCCACTGGCGTCGGGTAAGTGTTGGTCGAGCACAATCAGATCGGGGTGTTGATGTTGCGCCAAGTTCAGCCCGTCTTTGCCTGTGCCAGCCAGCAATACGTTGTAATTGGGGCGTTGTTGTTTGAAAATCGCTTGCAATAATTTTTGTGAAAGTAGATCGTCTTCGATATATAAAATATTTCTTTGACCGCTCGCGCACGTTGTTGTGCTTTTAATTGCTTGAGTCAGGCCTTTTGCGCAAGGCAGGTCTATCCAAAAACGACTGCCGACATTCACTGTGCTAGTAAAGCCAACTTGACCTTTCATCAATTCTGCGAGGCGCTGAGTGAATGCCAAGCCAATCCCTGTGCCCTCGATACTGTCGTTATTGTTTCCTACACGGCTAAAAGGTTGGAATAACTTGGCTTGGTCTTCTACGCTGATGCCACGCCCAGTGTCACTCACCATCAGCCGCCATGTGTGCTTGGTTGAATGAGTGACCGTCATTTCGACTGTGCCTTGCGGGCGATTGTATTTAATTGCATTGCTGACAAAATTCAGCAAAATTTGTTTGATGCGGCGGGCATCTCCTTGCACCATAAATCGTGCCGTAGGCATTTGGGTTTGTAGTAGTGTTACGTTTTTTTCTGTCGCCAAGTTTTGGGTCAACTCAAGACAGTCTTGAATAATCAGCGCTAAATCGACGGCTTCATCGCGTAATGCTAATTTGCCAGCTTCAATACTGGCGAGGTCTAGTACTTCATTAATCAGGTCAAGTAAATGCCGCCCCGCTTTGGAAATATAGCTGCCTAGCTCCCGCTGGTTATAGTCTTGATCGGCGCTAATAATTTGTGCAAACCCGAGAATGGCATTGAGTGGTGTTCGTAACTCGTGGCTCATGTGCGATAGAAAGTCGGATTTGGCTTTGCTGGCGGCTTGGGCACCATCACGCGCAATTCGCAGTTCGTTTTCATGGTGCTTGATCGCACTAATGTCGTGCATCCCAAACAAGCGACCGACCGGGGTGTCGCCCAACCGTTGTGGGCGGCTGCTTAAGTCAAAAAAACGACCATCCCGTAATGCGCAGGAATGTTGGGAGGCAAGGTAGGGATCGCTGTAGAGTTCGTCTAGCCAAGCTCGAAATTGAGCGGGATCGAGTAATTGACTTTCGATGTGTAAAAATAAATCGTCACCTGAGACGGTTTGTTCTGCTGACCACTGCCAAATTTGAGGCACTTGATGGTTGAAGTTACGAATATTGCCGTCTAGATCGGTCACTAAAATACCGTCGGCAGTGGATTCGAGTGTTGCTGCTAATAAAGAGGCCGCTAGTGCGGACTCCATTTCCATTTGTTTGGCGCGGCTGATGTCATGCACCGAAATGACACACAACAATTGCCCTTGATCTTCAATGCATCGCACCGATTTACGAACTTGAAGAAAATGACCATTTTCATGGCGATATTCGCCTTCGACGTTGCTAGTATTGCTGCAGCCTCCTTCGCGAATTTCTTCCCAAAAAAATAAGTCTTGTAAGCCTACCTCGATATCTGTAATCGGTCGCCCGATTAAATTATGGGTAGCGTAACCCAGTAATTCTTCACAGGCCTGATTGGCTGCGACTATCAGGCCGTCATCAGGGGTTACCGCCAATACCGCAGTGGCGCAGGCATCAAGTAGATTTTGAGCAGAGAGCATCACTTTGTTTCACTCTGGCTAAAAAAGTAAGTCATGCGTTTTTTGGGGCTTAAGAAAAAAGCAGCTTCGCGCGGTAGTTGTGCCACTTTGATGGATTTGCTGATGTTCAGTCCTTTTTCAAATTCTAAATCCAGCACAATCGATTCATTGGGTGTGTTTTCGGGATCAAAGACCAGTACTTGGGGCTTTAATGGCCGTGACGCGTTGACTGAAACAACGAGGCCGTAGCACTCATTGGACAGTATCACCAAAGTACCGGGAGGGTAGACGCCTAGACACTTGATAAAATGGTTTAATGGAATGGGATCAAATTTGGCTTTTTGGTGCGCAAACATCAGCGCCAATCCTTCGTGTGGTGTTAACGATTGCGCGGCATTAATTTTATTGCAGTAATTATCGTAAGTATTCACCAGCGCTAAAATTCGCGCCAATGGGTCAATTTTGTCGATATTTAGTTTGTGGGGATAGCCTGATCCATCGCACATCTCATGATGTTGGGCGATCACTTTCAACACAGGAACTGGTAGACCGGCTCGGTGCCCAGCTTCGACGCCCCATTGGCAGTGTTGTTCGACAATCGCTTGCTCAGCGCGGTTAAGCCCCTCTGTTTTGAGTAAAATGCGATCGGGGACTTCGTTTTTGCCAATATCGTGAAACAATGAGGCTAATCCCAAAATATGGATTTGTTCGCGCGATAGCTTCATTTCTCGGCCTAGCATTAATGCTAATACCGATACATTTAATGAGTGAAAGTAAAGTTCATCGCCCGCAGATTTGCCATTCATCAGATGAATCGCAATGTCGCTATCTGAAAGTAGCGAGTCCAGCATTTGTTCGACCAAATGATCTGCTGCCGCAACGGTTTCTTTGGGCTGAGTATGAATTTGTGCGTTGATATTGCGTACTACTTTGGCGGCTTGCCCAAAGGCTTTTTCGCAGGCATCAAGCTGCGCTTGGCGTTGTTCGTGCTGCTTGAGTCGCTCTCGCTTCGCGTGCAAAAGTGCCTGTAGTGCAGGGTCGGGAGCGATTGGGGGCACAGGGGTTGACTCGGCCGCTTGTGTGCTTGTTGGCGCGTCTTCAGTGGTCGGTGTTAAGGCTAGCGGTGAGACATCACTTTTGATGGGTGAATAACGAATTTGTTTTAGACCGAGTTTTTTTAGGGTGTCGATTTGATCAGCTGACTTGATTTTGAAACTGCCAAACGTGAACGGGTGCTCCATCCAATGTAAATCTAATTGGATAAACAAACCGATTTGTAATTGCTCGGGATGAATGAAGTGTTCGGAGTCGGCGTTGGGCATGAATGCACGTGTCAGAAATAATCATTTTATTATGGCTAATAAATTGCAAAATACAGTAGAAACGATTGAGTTATTGGATCAAATACAACTTTATCCATTGGGTGAGGCAGCCTTGGTATTGGCTGCGGGTGAGGCTGCGCAATTGCGCTTGCAGGCGGTACATAGTGCGGCTTTGCAGCGAGAGGATGTTGTGGCTGCGATTTTGGGGGTTGGTAATCTGACGGTTCGATTTGATCCATTACAGACCAATTCAGATCAACTGGCTTTTGACTTAAAACGCTTATTTTTATCTAGCGAGCAGACACGGCCTTGTACCTCACGTGTGCATGAATTGCCTGTTCGTTATGGTGGTCGATATGGGCCTGATTTAGCGCTGGTCGCTGCGCACGCAAAGTTAAGTATCAGCGAAGTTGCGCAGCGGCATAGTTCGATTATTTATGATGTTTTGTGTCTTGGTTTTTTACCCGGCTTTCCTTATTTAGCAGGATTGCCTGTTGATTTAGCTTGCCCGCGACGCGCAAGTCCACGGCTGCAAGTGCCCGCAGGGAGTGTTGGCATCGGTGGTCGGCAGACGGGGATTTATCCATGTGCTAGCCCTGGTGGTTGGCAGATCATTGGTCATTGTGACGTGTCTTTGTTTGATGAAAAACAATCTCCGCCTAGCTTAATGCAAGCCGGGGATCGTATTCGATTTATTGCGGTGAGTGTGGAGTCATGAACGGTGGTTTGGTGGTAATTCGCGCTGGCGTGCAAAGTACAGTGCAAGACCTAGGCCGTCGTCAGGCTGCGCAATGGGGCGTGCCGCAGGCTGGGGCAGCGGATCCGCTTTCTTTGGCATTGGCCAATCTGCTATTGGGTAACGCGCCCGATGCTGCTGCGGTGGAAGTGACCTTGGGTGGTGCGCAATTTCGTTTTGTGGCGGCAACCGATTTTGCTTTGGCTGGGGCCGATTGCGCAGCCCACTTGGATGGTAAACCGTTGCTGCCGTATTCGCGTCAGCGCGCTCAGGCAGGGCAATTACTACAGTTGAGTCCTCCTGCGCATGGGGCTCGCACTTATCTTGCGCTTTTAGGTGGTATCGATGTGCCACTGGTGTTGGGCAGTCGCTCCACTTTGCTGGCGGCACAGTTGGGTGGTGTCGCTGGACGCGCTTTGCAGGCGGGCGATGTGTTGCATGCCAAGGCAAATTCAACTATCGGTTTGCCGTCGTTGGCGATTGTCCCGCCAAGTTGGCGACCCGTGTTGCGCCTGATGCGAGGCCCTCAGTGGGGCAATTTATCGACCGAGGCGCAAAGTAGATTGCAAAAGCAGACCTGGCAAGTGAGTCACCAGAGTGACCGTATGGGGCTCAAGCTATTGGGTGATAAGTTACAGATGGCCATACCCATTGAAATGGCATCGCAGGCCGTATTTTTCGGTACGATGCAGTTGCCGCCCAGTGGCTTACCGATCTTATTACTAGCCGATGCGCAAACTACCGGAGGTTATCCGATTGTGGGGCAGCTTATTCAGGCTGATTTATGGCGGGCAGGGCAATACCGTGCGAACGATCAAATCCAATTTCAGATAGTCGATGCCGATAAAGCTGTGCTAGCCTTACGCGCTCAGCAAAATTGGCTGAGAAAAATACAAAGGATAGTATGTTCATCGATTTAAATGCTGATTTGGGCGAGGGCGGCGACTTTGATTCTCTGCTGATGCCTTTGATTAGCTCGGCCAATATCGCTTGTGGTGGTCATGCCGGCGATGTGGATTCGATGCGTAATGCAGTGCGTTTGGCGCACGCGCACGGCGTACGAATTGGAGCGCATCCGAGCTACCCCGATAGAGCGCACTTTGGTCGTCGCTCGATGCAGATTGAACCGGCAAAACTGGTGTTTAGTATTACGGCGCAATTGTGGGCTTTAAAAGCGGTGTGTATTGAAGACGGTATTTCGGTGGCTTACGTGAAACCGCATGGCGCTTTGTATAACGATGCAGCGCTTAATCCTGAATTGGCCGATCAAATCGCTCAGTTGATTTTTGAAATCGATCCCGATTTAGCGGTGATGGCTTTGGCGGGAAGTTGCTTGATTCAGGCCGCTGCCGCGCGTGGTTTAACGACAATTGCCGAGGGCTTTGCCGATCGGGCGTATTTAGCCAATGGCACTTTAATGCCACGTGAACAAGCGGGTGCTATTTTGACTGATTTGGCGCAAGTGCAAGCGCAGGCTTTGAGTTTGGTCGGGCAAGTGCAATCGATTTGTATTCATGGGGATAACCCTAATGCGGTGGCGCAAACTATTGCGATTCGTCAGGCTTTGCTCAAAAACGGCGTGAGTATTCACGCTTAGACTTTCCAAACAGCACCAAATTCAATTAAGTTCTATGCTGTTTGATTTAAAAGCGATCACCTAATGCCTGCCACATCCGCTCACCCGAAAGGGCTTTATCTCTTATTCGCGACCGAAATGTGGGAGCGATTTTCTTATTATGGCAATCGTGCCTTACTCGCTTTGTTTATGATTTCGGCCTTGGCCTTTGATAAGCAATTTACCTCGGCTTTGTATGGGCAATATACCGGGTTGGTTTTTCTGACGCCATTGATTGGTGGCTTTATTGCTGATCGTTACTGGGGCAATAGTCGTTCAATTTTAGTCGGCGGTTTATTGATGGCAGCAGGGCAGTTTATGCTGTTTTTTGCTGGCTCGTTTTACACCAATTTATCGTTAGCATTGCCTTTCTTTTATTCTGGTTTGGGTTTGATTTGTATTGGGAATGGCTTTTTTAAACCGAATATCTCAATCATGGTCGGTCAGTTGTACGAGCCCAATGACACCCGTAAAGATGCCGCGTATACAATTTTTTATATGGGGATTAATTTGGGCTCGTTTGCTGCGCCATTGATTTGCGGCACTTTGGGCGATACGGGCAATCCGGCTGATTTTCGCTGGGGGTTTTTAGCTGCTGGTAGTGGGATGTTAATGTCTCTGCTTGTGTTTCAAAGCTTTAAAAACAAATACCTGCGCTCTCCTGCGGGTGAATTACTCGGCTTGCCACCCAAACGTTTGACGGCGATAGAAAAGGCACAAGTGGATACATCGCTATCGACTGTTGATCTGCAGCGAATGGCGGTGATTGGCGTGCTGTCGTTCTTTGTGATTTTCTTTTGGTCGGCTTTTGAACAAGCTGGGGTATCGCTGACTTTTTTTGCGCGCGAATCGACTGATCGAATGATTATGGGTTTTGAAGTACCGGCCTCTTGGTTTCAATCACTCAATCCCGTGTTTGTGTTGATTTTTGCGCCGATGATGGCGCGCTTGTGGATGAGTTTGTCGGCCAAAGGGAAAGAACCCGCCTCGCCAACCAAGATGGCGTGGGGTTTGATTTTGCTCGGTTTGGGCTATGTGGTGATTGCGCTCGGCGTCGATGGCATTGAAGATGGGATGAAAGTGTCAATGCTGTGGCTGATTACGATGTATTGGCTGCATACGATGGGTGAACTGTGCTTGTCGCCGATTGGGCTTTCTTTGGTCAATAAACTCGCACCAGCGCGCTTGGCCTCGCTCTTAATGGCGGTGTGGTTCTTGGCGAATGCGGCGGCAAATTGGTTTGCTGGTATTTTGGCAGGATTTTATCCAGAAACTGGCCGACCATTACCGACCTTCTTGGGCTTTACGATCAGCAATCTGCATGAATTCTTTATGTTGTTTGTCGCGATGTCTTTAACGGCGGGTGGTCTTTTACTGCTAGCAAGTAAACCACTGCAGAAAATGATGCATGGCGTGAGGTAATGCTCTGTAGCTATTATAATTAAATGACTATAGAGCAATACATCGTTTGATGAGCTTGTGCATGAATCAGCTTAGCCACGCCCGCTAATGTGCCGATTGGCTGGCTCTAGCCCATCCGGATTGCGTAGTGCCCGCTCGATACGGCGCGCGAGTGCGGGCATGTCGACGCTGTGGCTGGCTGCAATCTGTTGGGCTCGGTTCATGATCGGGCGAATTGCGGGTGGGAAGTTGCGGCTATTGACCGCCAACACCAAACGATTGGCGCAACCATCGGCACCGATGGCAATCGCTGCGTCATCAAATACGGTACGGATACGCTGATAATAACTATCAAAGCGCGCGTCGCTCCCCCAGAGATTGACCACCAATACGCCATTCGGAGTGAGCGCAGCGCGGCAATCGTCAAAGAATTGCGCCGTCGCTAAACTATCCGGCATGCCTTCTTTGCCGTAGGCATCGACCAATAAGGCGTCCATTGGTTGTTGGCTTTGCTTGAGCTGTTGTTTCAACCAGAGCGCACCATCGATACATTCAATATTTAGTCGCGCATCATTGGCGGGAATCGCAAAGCGATCGCGCAGCGCCAGTACCCCCGCATCGATTTCGGCAACGTGAATGGTCGCCTTTGGCAAGTAGTGATAGCAGTACTTGGCTAGCGAGCCACCACCCAAGCCGATCATGCCGATGTGCTGAGTATTGCTGTGTAGCAATTCAAAAGCAAGCATGCTACGCGTATACCCTAGTAGCAAATCATTTGGTGCGCTGCGGTTCATTCGGCTTTGCACCGTGGTCAGGTCAAACATCAGCGAGACTTCGTCACCTTCTTCGTAGACAAACGGTTTGCCACTGAGTGTTTCAGCAAATAAATCAGCAAATGAGGAAGAAGAGGGGGTTTCAGTAGAGGTCACGCTAGATCGCATAGCAGGGTTGAGCAAGGGGCACATCATCGCATGTTCGGGGCGAATTAGTCAGTAGGCTTGTTGCTTGCCCCGATTCGCTTACATTGCTACGAGCGTTTTATGCGCATTAGCTTGCAAAGGGTTTGTCAATTTAGTGATTTAGCGCAGAAAACTTTTGCGGCGCTGGACTAAACTGCACTATTCCGTTTGCATTGCGTAGGACTTATTGTGATTGCGCTCTTTGCGGCTCATAAAGCCGGTTTTTTGACCAAAAAACATTGGCTACCAAATATCATCGCCGGTTTAATTGTTGGCGTGGTGGCCTTGCCTTTAGGGATGGCGTTTGCGATTGCTTCAGGGGTCAAGCCAGAGCAGGGCATTTATACCGCGATTATTGCTGGTTTTTTGGTGTCGGTGTTTGGCGGTAGTCGCCTGCAAATTGCAGGGCCAACGGGCGCATTTATTGTTATTTTGTCGGGAATTACTGCGCAATACGGCGTGGTTGGCCTGCAAATTGCCACGATGATGGCAGGGGTGATTTTACTACTGCTGGGTTTGGCCAAGCTTGGTGGCGTAATTAAATTCATCCCTGCGCCAGTGATTGTCGGCTTTACCGCAGGGATTGGCGTCATTATCTGGATTGGTCAGTGGGGCGCGTTTTTTGGCTTGCCCAAAGTAGTCGGCGAGCACTTTCACGAGAAATTTTGGCATACCTTGCAAGTGTTGCCCGAGTTGCATTGGGCGACGAGTTTATTGGGTATTTTAAGTTTGCTGCTGGTGCTGGTGACGCCAAAAATCCCATACTTAAAGAAAATTCCTGGCCCCTTAGTGGCGATGGTTGTGGCGACCAGCTTGCAAGCGCTGTTTCATTTTGACGGTGTGGCGACGATAGGCTCGGCTTTTGGCGGGATACCGCAAGGCTTGCCAGAATTTGCCGTGCCGCAATTCACCGCCAGTCAATTGATTAGCTTAATTGGCCCGGCGTTCACGATTGCGATGCTAGGGGCAATTGAGTCGCTACTCTCTGCGGTTGTCGCCGATGGGATGGCTGGCACGCGACATGATTCCAATCAAGAGCTGGTCGGGCAAGGGATCGCTAATATAATTACCCCTCTTTTTGGTGGCTTTGCCGCGACGGGCGCGATTGCACGTACGGCGACCAATATTCGTAATGGGGGTAATAGCCCACTTGCTGGCATTTTTCATGCGATAACTTTGCTACTGATTATTTTGTTTCTTGCCCCGCTGGCCGCGTCGATTCCGCTCGCTGCATTGGCGGCGATTTTGTTTGTGGTGGCGTGGAATATGAGCGAGGTGAAGCATTTTATCCATATGCTCACGCATGCACCGCGTGCCGATGTGGCGATTTTACTGATTACCTTTGTGTTGACGGTGTTTGCCGATTTGGTCGTCGCTGTGAATATCGGTGTGATTCTGGCGACGTTGCATTTCTTGCGTCGGATGTCGATGTCGGTGGAAGTCTTGCCGCAAGATGAGCGGCAAATCGGTGTGGAGTTGATTCAGCAAGGGTTGATGAAATTACCAGAAGGTGTGTTGGTGTATGCGATTGAGGGGCCATTTTTCTTTGGGGCCGTAGAAAATTTTGAGCGGGTGTTGGCGGAAACGCACTCTGATCCGAAAGTCTTGGTGATTCGTTTATTACGCGTACCATTTGTTGATATGACCGGTTTGCAGGCCTTGCAGGAAGCTATTGGTGAATTGCAGCAACGCGGTGTCAAAGTTTTGTTGTGCGAGGCCAATGCGGCGGTGATGGCCAAAATGGAGCGTGCTGGATTGTTGGCGACGCTGGGGCGAGTTAATTATTGCCCCGATTTAGCTAGCGCAGTGACACGCGCTGATGCTCTGAGCAGCGTTTGATTGCGGGCTTTTTGGCTTTGCGCAGTGTTTTCTCTTGCGCATCAGGGTAGAATCCGGCCATTGTGAATTTGTGTTGTTAGGCTGTGTAAATTATGACTTCTTTGCCGTCGCATCCGATTGGGGTTTTTGATTCTGGCGTCGGCGGTCTGACCGTCGTGCGGGCGCTGATGGATAGACTGCCGTTTGAAAATATCATTTATTTTGGTGACACGGCACGAGTTCCTTACGGTGTGAAGTCCGTCGCGACGATTGAGCATTATACGCAGCAAATTGCCGATTTTTTGCAGCAGCAAGAAGTCAAAATGCTGATTATTGCCTGTAATACGATGGCAGCGGTGGCTGCGGACAAGGTGCGTGCTACGGCCAAAGTGCCAGTGCTCGATGTTATTGAGGCTGGCGCAAAAAATGCCGTTGCACATACTAAAACCGGCGGCATTGGCGTGATCGGCACGCCGACGACGATTAATTCCAATGCCTACGCCCGCGCGATTCATCAACTGAACCCCGCGTTTCGCGTCTATTCGCAAGCCTGCCCGTTGTTTGTGCCGCTGGTGGAAGAGGGCTGGCTTGATCACGCCGTGACCCGCCTCACTGCGCAAGAATATCTGAAACCTGTTTTCGTTGAATCGATTGATACGTTGGTGCTGGGTTGCACGCACTATCCGCTAATTAAACCGCTGTTGATGGATATTTGTGGTGACCGCATGCAACTGGTTGATTCTGCGCTATCAATTGCTGATCAAACCGCCGAAATTTTACAATCGCGTGGCTTGGCTAATCCTGCGCATACGATTCCAGAATATCGTTTTGTGGTGACGGATTTGCCGGTGAAATTCCAAACGATAGGTGAGCGTTTCTTGGGGCGCAGTTTGGGCAAGATCGAATTAACGCAGCTTTAAATATTCTGCTCGCATAGTAAAAAACCAGAGCATTAGCTCTGGTTTTTTACTTTTAACACTTAGATTGCTGGCCTAGCTTAGCTTCACATCCACAATCCCCGCTTGCACTGTGAGCTTGGTGTCTTTGCCAATGATATTGCTCGGCACTTGCCCTTGGCTGAGTGGGTTAATCTTGCGGAATGTGCATTGCAAATCGGTCGGCGTTAATGTGACGACAGCGTAGCCTTGCGCATCCGTATCGGCATATTTGATCCACGGATTATTGACTGGCGCGACGCCCGTGTTTGAGTTGGCAAAAGGGTTTAAGAACGGCGTGACTTGGCTAGCTGGGATTTGCGCAGCAGTAATTCCTTCGCCGAGTTGTGCTGCAATTTTTTGCGCAATAAAACCATATAGCGTTTGTGCTGCAACTGATTTTTTCGTTGCTGCCAGCGTCGCAATCAAGGTTGCAATGGTTTTGCCCAGCTCACCACCGAGCAAATCATTAAAGGTATTGATTTCCGTTTTACTCAATCCAGTAGTTGTTTTAAAAGCAGCCGCAGGCACCATATTGGCTTGAATCGCTGCAGCTACTGCCGCTTGCACTTGTGCACTATTGCTGGGGTCGGGCACATTTGCTTGTATTGCAATGCCAACGCTAAGCATTTGAATTGCAATTTGTTCCGCCCCGGCTTCACTGCTAAAGACCAAAGCCTGTGCGCTGTTGAGTGATGGATCGCGCACTGCTGCGGCAAAATATTGGTAGAAAGAGTCGCTGCTGATGCCTGCAGTCACCAAATCCACCAAAGCAGGCGTGTTCGGCGGTGTGGCGTTGTAATCGGCGTGTGCGACGCCAGCATAAAAACTATGAATATCACCAGTGATGGCGACGACATTATTGATTTTGTTTTGGCGAATAAAATTGAGCAAGTCGCTGCGCTCGGCGTTGTAGCCATCCCATTGATCGGCATTGAGCACAAAGTCTTGCTGTAGCGTGGTCGGTACGGCAGCGAGCTTTCTGGCATCCAAGCGCATCTTGAGTAAAGAGACTTCATTACCCCAAATTTTCCACTGAGCAGGCGAAGTTTGTAGCGTTTTTTTCCACCATTCACGCTGGGTTTTCCCCAGGATCGAAACCAGTGCCAGCTCATCGCCTTGTGCTTTACCAATCGCCATTTTCTGCGCTTCAGCAGTCGCTAGTACACTGCTCGGCGCTAAATAACGGCTGCCATTGGCGCTACCCACTGCGGCTTCGGGCAAAATATGATCGGCGCGATAGAGGCGTTGATCGGTCATCACTAAGTGCATTAATTTGCCAAATTGGAAATCGCGATAAAGTTGAATGGTCTGAAAACCGCTGACTTTATTGTCAAAGCGAATATCGGCTGGCATAAACTCATACCACGCCTGATTGGCAGAGCGGCGGCGTTCAGTTTCATGTTTATTATCGCCACCTTTGTTGGCGTCGTAGCTGCCATTATCGTAAGTCGTGGCATCGCCCCAGCAGTCATCCGAAAACTCATGGTCATCCCAAACTGCAATCATCGCAAAGCGAGCATGAACTTGCTGTAAGCGCGGGTCGCTGCGGTATTGTTTGTAGAGTGATCGATAGTCAGCTAAAGAATTGGCGTAACGCGCGCCGGATTTGCCATTTTTGAAGGGGCCGTCAGGCAGTTTAAGTGCGGTATGGCTGGCTTCAACTTGTCCGGATTGAAAGCCTTCACCGATGGTTTCATAAATGTAATCGCCTAAATGAACGATGAAATCGAGGTCTTCTTTGGCGAGTTGGCTAAAACCACCCCAGTGATTGATGCTCCAATCTTGGCACGATAAGAATGCAAATTTGAGCTGTGACACATCCGCGGTGGCGGCTGGCGCAGTTTTAAAGCGACCAATCATCGAGCGATTGCCATTGACGATAAATTGATACCCATAGTAGGTATTGCTCTGCAAGCCAGTTAATTTATGGCGTACGCTGTGATCCCATTCACTGCTGGCTGCTAGCATTACATTGGCCACTAATTTTCCCGTTAGCTGATTGGTGTTGCCAACATCAGATGGATTACCCTCAAACACCATTAGCTGGATTTGGCTATCCATGGCTTTACTTTGGCTCATAATCGGATCGGCGTCGCTAGGTAAAACGCGAGTCCAGAGCACGATGCTGTCGGCGCGTGGGTCGCCTGAGGCGATACCTTGCGGAAATTGGTATTTTAGCGATGACGGAATAGGGCTTGGGGTCGGGCTTGGGCCGGGGGTGGTGTTTGGATTTTCTGAACTACCGCCACAAGCAGTAATCAATAATGGGCTGGCTGCGCTGGCGGTCATAAAACCTGCCAGGCGAATAAATTGGCGGCGATCCATGAATAACTCTCCTAGAAAGCGCGCCATCATCCTGACTTTGTGTTACGGATATTTAAACGATCGTTTAATTGTTTGTGACGTCAGTTTGCTAGGGTGTGGTTCATTGTTTGGCTGTACGACTAAAATCCATTATCAAATCAAAGTGCTAACTAAAAGTGGCTCAAGGTTTTTGAGAGAAAAGCCTGCGCTAGTCAGGCTGTGTAGTAAATCATCGATGTGATTTAGGCGATAACTTTCCATAAACGTTCGCCGTAATTGTCGGCATGGGGATGAGAAATCAGCAAATAGACCGCAGCGGCGCTCGCAAGGCTCGTGATCGGCGTGCCTACGGTGAGGAGGCGTGAATTCCAATTGGTTTTT
Source organism: Deefgea chitinilytica (assembly GCF_016881405.1). GTDB lineage: Bacteria > Pseudomonadota > Gammaproteobacteria > Burkholderiales > Chitinibacteraceae > Deefgea > Deefgea chitinilytica. Next base: position 1,076,240 of record NZ_WOFE01000001.1, on the reverse strand, counting down.
AAACTGTGTGAGATCATCCAAATTGCCGCAATTGAGAGGATCGCCGAAATGAAGAGTAATGTAGGGAAATGTGTCGCATGAGTTTCACCTAAACCATAAGCTGCGCCAGCTAAAATTCCAGGCAAAAAATAGGTTGGTGACCATAAAAGACAAGCGAGTATACAGGCAGGCATAAAGCGTTGCGGACTCATGGAAAGCATACCCGCCACCATGGGTAAAACAGGGCGAGTCGGCCCTAGAAAGCGGCCCACAAAAATACCGATCGGTCCATGATGACGCAACACATGCCTTGCCTGTAGCAATAAACGACGATGCTGGCGAATTAATTGCAGTCGATGTAGTTTTCGTCGGTAACGGAAACCTAGCCAATAGGACAACACATCTCCAATCAGCGCAGCAACAAAGCCAACGCCGCAAGCCAGCCAGAAGTCCATTTTGCCGCTGCCAATCAAAGTGCCCATCGTGATCATAAGCACGGTACCGGGAATGATTAAACCGATTAATGCCGTTGACTCAGCTAAAACAATTGCAAATAAAAGCAGTAGGGCAAGTTCTGCGGAGTGATTTAACGCGTTGTGAAGCAATTCTTCCATGATATCGATTGAATATGCAAAATGGTTTGTTTTAAATTTTGGTATTTAGTTCAATCAAACAATCAAATTATTCCAAATGAATATTGCTTGGCTGCTTCTTCGTGTATTTGTTTAGTTTTCTTTCGTGAATATGGAAGTTAACAGTGGTGTTTAATTGCTTGTGCTTACTCTTCGATCTAGTGATTTTATTGAGCGGACTGTTGATTGTGTCGTTTGCGGTGTTGTAAAAATCTCAAAAATTATTTTTAGTTAATTTCTATGGTCGAAAAGTGATCAAAAAATCATGAAAAGCTAATATACTAGCCGAAATATTTTTGTATAGGTTTTTGCGATGTCTTCTTACTATGGTGTAGATATAAGTCTAAGTGCTGTAAGTAATTTTTTCCCAACTCAAAACACATCTACGCCGTGGTTGATGGGCGGTACTAAATGGGGGGCTGGTGCTGTAGGTACACCTCATACATTGACTTACAGTTTTGTTTCGTCGTGGTTGGCTGTGAATTATGGCGATCCTTTCAATGATGTTGGGTGGTCATTCTCGGCGAACCAACAGCAAGCAGCGCGTTCAGCATTGGGTGCTTGGTCTGCTGTGTCGGGGTTGAAATTTAATGAAGTGAATGATTCATTTTATTCAGCTGGTGATATTCGCTGGGGGAATTCTTGGAGTGCAGTAGAAAACCCAACTGCTTATGCTTACTATCCAAGCTCATCCGCTAAAGGTGGTGATATTTGGTTGGGCCCAGCCTATCCCTCGTTTAAAAATCCAGTAGTTGGCACTTATGCTTATGCTACTTATCTTCATGAGCTTGGGCATGCATTGGGTTTGAAACATCCACACGAAGGCGCAAATCTAGCCGATGATCTTCACGACCAGTTGAAATACTCTGTCATGTCTTATCGCGCGTATGAGGGTGATGTTTCTAATGAATATTCGACAGAATATTATCCTACAACACCAATGCTGGATGACATTCGGGCAATTCAATTTTTATATGGCAAAAATATAACTCATCGTGCAGGCAGTGATGTTTATAGCTGGGCTGGCACTAGTAAAGTGTTTGAGACGATTTGGGATACGAATGGGATTGATGTGATTGATGCTTCTTCGCAATTGAAGGCCGTGTTAATTAATCTAAATCCAGGAACATTTAGCCAGATTGGAGTGAAGTTTTACAACGGCAAAGAATATGTAAATGATTGTTTAGCGATTGCCGATGATTGCATTATTGAAAATGCAATTGGCTCTAATTATGATGATCAATTGCTGGGTAATAGTGTAGGGAATTCACTTTCGGGTGGAGCGGGGGTCGACACGTTAATTGGTGGTTTAGGAAACGATACCTTGAATGGTGGCGCGGGAATTGATTCGCTAGTTGGTGGACTGGGTGATGATGCTTACGTGATCGATAGCGTCAGCGATATTATTGTTGAATTAAGTAATGAAGGTGTTGATGAAGTTCGTGCGTCAGCGGCATTATCTTTTGCTAGCTACACATTACAAACGAATTTTGAAAATTTAACTGTACTTGGTACTGCTGCATTTGAAGCAATAGGTAATGAGTATGCTAATAAAATAGTCGGTAATTCAGGTGCTAATAAATTAATTGGTAATGCCGGGGTAGATACTTTAATTGGTGGATTAGGTAATGATACTTTAATCGGTGATAATGGCGATGCCGATTTGCTTGATGGTGGAGCAGGTAATGATGTCTATCAGCTGAATAGTGTCAATAATATTGTAAATGAAACAATAGTGGGTTCTACTGGTGGATTTGATGAAGTACAAGTTGCTTTCGATTATACCTTGGGAAGTAATTTGGAAAAATTAAAACTACTCGGCTCCGCGATAATGGGCTCAGGTAATTTACTTAACAATGAGTTGAATGGCAATGATAGTAACAATTCATTAAACGGCGCGGCGGGTGATGATTCATTGAATGGTGGCTCAGGCAACGATACCTTAGATGGCGGCGTTGGCATCGATAGCATGAGCGGCGGTATAGGCGATGATGTGTATCTTGTTGACAATGTGGGCGATAAAGTCGTTGAGCTTGCCGAGCAAGGATTGGATCGCGTTCAAGCTAGTATCACTTATGCGTTGACGGCCAATGTAGAGCAGCTAACCTTGCTTGGCGCGTTAGCTATTAACGGAACAGGTAATGCGCTTAACAATACCCTAGTGGGGAATAGTGCTGCAAATATTCTAGATGGTGGCTTAGGTATTGATACCTTGCAGGGCGGCGCAGGTAATGATGTTTATCTGGTTGATCAGAGCGGCGATGTCGTTCAGGAAGACGCTACCGATGGCGCAGGTATCGATGAAGTTCGCGCGACAGCAAGCCTGAGTTTTATGAACTACACGCTCAGCAATAATGTTGAAAATTTAACGATTTTGGGTACGACAGTATTCCACGGCACTGGCAATGGGTTGGCTAATAAATTGATTGGTAATGCCGCCGCAAATCGACTTGATGGGCTTGCTGGGGTTGATACCTTGGTCGGAGGACTAGGAAATGACACGCTGTTGGGTAGTGCAGGGGATGCAGATTTACTCGATGGCGGTGCAGGCAATGATCGTTATGAGTTAGCTAGCGCACATAATGTAGTGAATGAATCGATTGTCGGTGCCGCTGGCGGTGTTGATGTAGTAATTGCTGGCTTTGATTATGCTTTGGGTAATAACCTTGAAAATCTAAGCTTAATTGGTACGGCTATCCAAGGCACTGGTAATGGATTGGATAATCAACTCACTGGTAATGCAAATAATAATCTGCTGAGCGGCGGAGCTGGAAACGATACGCTTGTTGGTGACCTTGGTAATGATACGTTAGACGGTGGCGTTGGTATCGATAGCATGAGCGGCGGCGCTGGCGATGATGTGTATATTGTTGATAATGCCGGTGATAAAGTCGTTGAAATTGCTAATGAAGGTATTGATGTTGTTCAGTCAGCAATTTCTTATGGATTAACCGCGAATGTAGAGAAGCTGACTTTACTTGGGGCTTTAGCCATAAATGGTACAGGTAATTTGCTTGATAATACCCTGGTGGGGAATAGCGCTGCAAATATTCTAGATGGTGGATTAGGCATTGATACCCTACAAGGTGGTAATGGAAATGATATTTATCTGGTAGATCATTCCAGCGATGTTGTGGTGGAAGATTCGATTGTCGGAGCGGGTATCGATGAGGTTCGTGCCACAGCGAGTGTGAGTTTTACTAGTTATTCTTTAAGCAGCAATGTTGAAAATTTAACAGTGTTAGGTGTTACAGCATTTCAAGGATTCGGTAATTCGCTCGCGAATAAGATAGTCGGTAATGCTGCGGCTAATTTACTTGATGGACTTGCTGGTGTTGATACTTTGCTTGGTGGTTCGGGCAATGACACGCTCGTCGGTAGTCTAGGTGATGCAGATTTACTGGACGGTGGTGCCGGTGATGATCGTTATATTCTCGCCAGCATAGAAAATATTGTGAATGAATCAATTACTGGCGCTTTAGGTGGAATTGATGAAATCGTCGTTAGTTTTGATTATGAGTTGGGCAACAATATTGAAAATTTAATATTGGAAGGTAATGCAATTCAAGGGATTGGTAATATTTTAAATAATGTCATTACTGGTAATTCAGAGAATAATGTACTGGATGGGCAAGCGGGTAATGACAGTCTTGTTGGTGCTGCGGGTAATGATGTACTTAGTGGTGGATTAGGGAATGACACCTTAGATGGCGGCACAGGGCTGGATGTATTAATTGGTGATGTCGGCAATGATGTTTACGTCGTTGATAGCTTGGGAGATATCATTTTAGAAGTAAACTCGCTTGCAGGCGGTATTGATGAAGTTCGCAGCACAATTAATTATACAATTAAATCCGGTTTGGAGAATCTTACTCTATTAGGTTCTGCTATTAGTGGAACTGGTAATGCAGTTAATAATATTTTACGCGGTAATGATGTCTCGAATTTACTGAGCGGCGCTGCTGGTGATGACACGCTAAATGGCGGGGCTGGGGATGATACGCTAGATGGCGGTCAGGGCGTGGATAGCATGAGTGGCGGTATAGGCGATGATGTGTATCTTGTTGACAATGTGGGCGATAAAGTCGTTGAGCTTGCCGAGCAAGGATTGGACCGCGTTCAAGCTAGTATCACTTATGCGTTGACGGCCAATGTAGAAAACCTAACCTTAAACGGGATGGCAGCGATTAACGGTACCGGTAATGCGCTTAACAATACCCTAGTGGGGAATAGTGCTGCGAATATTCTAGATGGTGGATTAGGTGTTGATACCTTGCAGGGCGGCGCAGGTAATGATGTTTATCTGGTTGATCATAGTGGCGATGTTGTGCAAGAAGACTCGACTGATGGAGCGGGGTTGGATGAAGTTCGCGCGACAGCAAGCCTGACTTTTATGAACTACACGCTCAGCAATAATGTTGAAAATTTAACGATTTTGGGTACGACAGTATTCCACGGCACTGGCAATGGGTTGGCGAATAAATTGATTGGTAATGCCGCCGCAAATCGACTTGATGGGCTTGCTGGGGCTGATACCTTGGTCGGAGGACTAGGAAATGACACGCTGATAGGTAGTGCAGGGGATGCAGATTTACTCGATGGCGGAGCAGGCAATGATCGTTATGAGTTAGCTAGCGCACATAATGTAGTGAATGAATCGATTGTCGGTGCCGCTGGCGGAATTGATGAAGTCGTTGCTGGCTTTGATTATGTTTTGGGTAATAACCTTGAAAATCTAAGCTTAAATGGCACGGCTATCCAAGGTACTGGTAATGGATTGGATAATCAACTCACTGGTAATGCAAATAATAATTTGCTGAGCGGCGGAGCTGGAAACGATACGCTTGTTAGTGACCTTGGTAATGATACCTTAGACGGTGGCGTTGGTATCGATAGCATGAGCGGCGGCGCTGGCGATGATGTGTATATTGTTGATAATGTTGGCGATAAAGTGATTGAGCTGCTTGATCAGGGTGTTGACTTAGTTCAAAGCAATTTCAGTTTTAGCTTGTTGAATTGTGGACAGGTTGAAAACCTTACACTTACTGGTGTCGGTGCTATCAATGCTACGGGTAATCTTTTAGCAAACAATTTAGTCGGAAATTCGGCAAATAACTTTATTGATGGTGGCCTAGGAAACGATTCTCTATATGGATATGCAGGTAATGACACTTTAGTTGGAGGCGCTGGAAGCGATCAACTTTACGGTGGCGTTGGGGCGGATCAATTCCGTTTTACATTAAAGGAAGCCGCTGTTGATCAAGTAATGGATTTTTCTCGTTTAGATGGAGATAAGCTGGCTTTTTCGATGGCGGGTTTTAAAACTGGCAATGCTGATTTAGTGGTGAATCTACCGACAGTTGCTAGCGCATCGGGATTTAGTAAAGCTGCCGAATTGATTGTTTTTACCTCTGCACTTTCAAGTGATGCAAGTACTACTGATGTGGCAAATTTACTGGGTTATGCAAGTGCGAATTATTCATTAGGAGAACAACGCCTTTTTGTTTTGAATAATAGTCATGATAGCTTGATCTATAATTTTAATGCGGCTAATGCAGATTCACAAATTACTGCTAATGAGTTAACTTTAATTGGCTCGGTGCATGGGGTGAGTAATTTGGGGGCAAACGATTTTGTTTTTATTGCGTAGTTGTAGTTTAGATTGATTTTATTTTGCCTAATTAAAAGTGCCGTTCATGGTGACCATGAGCGGCATTCTTTATCTAAAAAGGAAAATTTGGATTGGGGCTTGCTTGTCTCGTGCTAAAACCACGTCCCAAAATTAAATTTGTAGCTTTCGACGTTTTCACCTTTGGTAAAGCTAAATCCGCCACGGAAGTCGGATTCTTTGCTGTGCGCTGGGCGACGAGTGCCGAAGGTGACGCCGACTTCGTCTTGATAATTGCTAAATAAATCGGTGCCGGTAAAGCGGGTATCGACTAAATAAATTTCCCAAGATAACGGATCGCCAGCCAATTGCCATGCGCTGTCGAGCGAGTAGAGTAATCCGTTTCTAAATACGGTATTGGCGATGTTTGGGTTAATCGAAGTGTTGTCAATTTTTAGCCGTAACGCACTGTAATACCCAATCATATTGCCTAGTGTAAGCCCCCAGTTTTCACCACTCCACACATAACTTGAGGCGATGGCACCCGAAGCCATTAAAGAGCCGCCAGCTAAGTCGGTTGAGCCTGTTCCGCGGCCAGATGCTGTGAAACTAAGGACCCAATTATCCCAAATCGGGCGACGATAAAATATGCTTAGACTGCCGTCATAGGTTTTTGCCCCTTCAGTATCAATGTAGGCCAGCGGCATATTGATAATGAGCTCATGATTCGGCTCTGCAAATTGGTGTGAGTAGCTCAGCGGCAGCGTAAACGCATCGCTACTCATTTCTTTGGCGTTGCCGGTCGCTTCGGACAACATGTGGGCATAATTGATGCCAATACCGAATTTGTTATTGCTGCTATTTTCGGTGGAATTATTGTTGTTTGAGTTTTGTAGTTGATTGCCAAAAACATGATTGGAGCCGTACCACATCATTTGCGCATCGCTTTGCACTGCGCGACTCATCATACTATTCGGGTTGCCGGCGATGGGGTCGACTGGTGAGACTTTAACTAAATGCTCAGCAACTTTATTTAAAAAGTCGGCATTGTTTTTGAGGTATTTTTTAAATAATTCTTGGCTTTCATCTCGTGTGGCGCCCTGAAAGCTCTGTTTGATGCCTAGCTCTGGAATATCGAATGTTAGCAAAGAGCCAGCATCGACTGGGAAAGCAATATTCATCGGCAAACCACGAAAATTCAGTGTGCTTTTAACGATTTGCGTGCCGTTGTATGTATTGAAAATACTTGTTAATTTATTTTTCTCGAAAATATCAATACCTTCTTCGGCCGTGGTGAAAGTGGCATTTTCTGTTTGCCCGTTCATCGTTGCGGAAAGATCGAATACACCGGCGTGACCATAAGTACTAAGGGCGAGCGCCAATAAGGGAAGGATAGATTTGATGCTTGGCATGTGAGTCTCCGCAGGTGATCCTCATCTTTTTTTAGATGCTGCATTGCGGAAAGCAAGTGATGTTTGGCGCTCGCTTCTGAGTGGTCGTTGTTGCGTCGTTTTAATGCATCAGATGGTTTAGTCTATGCCAAATGGTAAATCGCGCGACAGCGAGATGAGATTATTTTCTATCAGCTCATCGAGTAAAAAGGTGAAGTCAGCCGCCGCGTTCGAAGCAGGGGCAAAATCAAAAATATTACTACCGCAGCCGACCGCCGCAGCAAGGGCTTCTTGCTCACGAATCCGCGTTTTGAGTACTTCACCCGGAAAATGGCGCATGAGTTGCCCTGCTACCGTTTCGGCGGTGATTTGATTCGGAACATAACGATTCACTAAGTAACGGCGCGGTTTGCGTGACTGAAATTTTTCTAAGCCAAACAGTGTTTGTGAGAGCTGCATCGCGCCATTCAGTGCCAAATATTCTGCCGCGACAGGCACCAAAATAATATCTGCCGCAAATAGTGCAGAAAAGGCCACCACGCCCAACATCGGTGTGCAATCGATAATAATCGGTAAGCCGCTGCCCGACAGCATTTCGGCATTGAGCCCTAATTTGAGTCGCCAAATATTGTCGCGATGGCGTGTGACTTGTGCGTCGACTTTACCCAACTCAAGGTGCGATGGGACAAATTGAATGCCAGATTCAAGTGGAATGACCAAGTCGGAAAGTGGGCTGAGTCCTTGATAAAAACGGTAGATGCTTTTGCTGCTCGGCGTTTTGATGCCGTACATCGAGGTCAGATGCGCTTGCGGGTCTAGGTCGATCAGCAAGGGATCGACGCCGTTTTTCGCAATCGCGGCCGCTAAATTGGCAGCCACTGTGGTTTTGCCTACGCCACCTTTCATATTGAACACGGCAATTACAGTCATTGAACTCTTCCCGTTATGGTCATTACTGATGCGGAACTCGGATTGGCTGAGTTGTTGATCAGTGATGACGACTGTCATCGATCTGGCTTTAAATAGAATTGTATTCTACCTGAAGCCACTTTAACTACCCCGATCAGTGACTTGCAGTGTGCAACGTCACGCGCGGCTTGGATTACAATGGGCGACTTGATTGTTTGTTTTTAGGTTGCTGCACTGATGAATTCTATTTCCCAATCGATTACCCAACGTCTTGCGGCTGAACTTGCATGCCGTGAGCCGCAAGTTGCTGCTGCTGTCGCTTTATTGGACGAAGGCGCGACGGTGCCGTTTATTTCGCGCTACCGTAAAGAAGCGACGGGTGGTTTGGATGACACGCAAATGCGGCAGTTGGAAGAGCGTTTGCGCTATTTGCGTGAATTGGAAGAACGGCGTGTAGCGGTTATGAGTGCAATTCGTGAGCAAAATAAGCTAACGCCAGAATTAGAGAGGGTATTGCTTGAAGCCGATAATAAACAAAGGCTCGAAGACTTATACCTTCCTTTTAAACAAAAACGTCGCACTAAAGCACAAATTGCGCGCGAGGCAGGTTTGGCGCCCTTAGCGGATTTATTACTGAGTGACCCGCTGCAAAATCCAGAATCTGCCGCGCAAGCTTTTGTCGACGAAGCCAAAGGCGTGTTGGATACGAAGGCGGCGCTCGATGGTGCTAGAGCCATTTTGCTAGAAAACTGGAGCGAAGATGCAGCGCTGATTGGCGCGCTGCGAACACACGTGCAGCGCGAAGGTCAACTTAAAACGACGGTGATCGCCGGGCAGGAAACTGTTGGTGCGAAATTTAGTGATTATTTTGATTTTGCCGAGAGTTTAGCGGCAATGCCATCGCACCGCGTGCTGGCCGTGCTGCGCGGTCGTAATGAAGGGATTTTGTCGCTCAATTTGATGCTACCTGAAGAAATTGCAGCAGGTGGTAAAATGAGCACGCCCAATCGATGTGAGTTGATCATTGCTAAACACGTTGGTATTAGTCAGCAAAATCGGCCGGCGGATAAATGGCTGAACGATACGGTGCGCTTGGCGTGGCGAGCAAAGATTGCGGTTTCGCTGGAAAGCGAATTGCTCAGTGCCGCGCGTGAGCGCGCAGATCTTGAAGCAATTCGTGTATTTGCTTTGAATTTGAAGGATTTGTTGCTGGCTGCGCCAGCGGGACCACGGGCAACCTTGGGTCTTGATCCCGGACTGCGTACCGGTGTCAAAGTGGCGGTTGTTGATGCCACAGGCAAGTTTGTTGCGCACGAAACGATTTATCCACATGAGCCACGCCGCGATTGGGATCAAGCCTTAGCGGTGTTAGCATGTTTGTGTAAAACCCATCATGTGGAGTTGATTGCGATCGGTAATGGCACCGCAAGCAGGGAAACTGATAAATTAGCGGCGGAATTGATTGAGCAATTGGGCAAAGCGGGCATAAAAAAGCCAGCTAAAATTGTTGTTTCGGAGGCAGGCGCATCGGTGTATTCAGCGTCGGAGTTGGCCGCAAAAGAATTTCCGGACTTGGATGTGTCGATTCGTGGTGCGGTGTCGATTGCGCGGCGCTTGCAAGATCCACTGGCCGAGCTGGTCAAGATTGACCCGAAAGCAATTGGCGTTGGTCAATATCAGCACGACGTGAATCAAAGCGAGTTAGCGCGAATGCTTGATGCGGTGGTCGAGGATTGCGTGAACGCCGTTGGTGTTGATGTCAATATTGCTTCGGCGGCATTGCTTGCGAGGGTATCGGGTTTAAGCCAAACCATGGCAAATAATGTAGTCACATACCGTGATACCCATGGTGCATTTGCTAATCGAAAAGCCATTTTGAAAGTGCCGCGTTTAGGCGAAAAAGCGTTTGAACTGGCTGCGGGTTTTTTACGTATAAGCAACGGCGACAACCCGCTTGACGCGTCAGCCGTACATCCAGAAGCATATCCAGTGGTGGAAAAAATCATCACCAAACTGAATAAAAATATTCGCAGCATAATTGGCGATAAAGCGCTATTGCAACAGCTCAACCCTGCTGAACTGGTTGATCAGCAGTTTGGCTTACCAACGGTTAAAGACATTTTGGCTGAACTCGAAAAACCGGGGCGTGATCCGCGCCCTGAATTTAAAACGGCGAACTTTGCTGACGGGATCGAAGACATCAAAGATCTGCGTGTTGATATGGTGCTCGAAGGCGTCGTCAGCAATGTGACGAACTTTGGTGCATTTGTCGATATCGGCGTACATCAGGATGGCTTAGTGCATATTTCGTGTTTGGCCGCGCGTTTCGTTAAAGATCCTCGTGAAGTGGTGAAGGCGGGTGATGTGGTGAAAGTGAAGGTGACTGAAATTGATGTGCCGCGTAAACGGATTGCGTTGACGATGCGTTTAAATGAAGCCGCACGTGAGCCAAATCGAGATGTGAAAGCGCAGGCAATGTCTTCGCGTGAACGGCAAATCGTTGCGCCACCCGCGGCAAAAATGGGTGCGATGGCCGATCAATTGGCTGCTTTGAAATTAAAGCGCTAAATTGATGAATAACAAAAAAGCCAATCATTTCGATTGGCTTTTTTTATGTATAAAGAATTGATTATTTATGATTTTTAAATGAAAACTGGTGATTCATTAAGTGTTTTTGATGTAATCCACAAAGCGCGGCAACCAGACCAATTGCTGTTTGTTCGCTATTTTTTTGTGATAGCTGACTCATTGCCGATGCTGTGCTGGATTGTTGAACCGATGTGGTAGCGTAAATAGACATAATCATCAATCTTTAATGGATTGATTGATTTATCGGGCGAATATTTTTTTTCTTTAATGTTAACTGCATAAAATATTGATGTGCATGGATTTTTTTCTACAGTAGTGCGTATTGTGAGCGGTGAGCATGCTTGATTGCGGCTGCCGTTTAGTTTATGAGTCACGTTTGTGTCGCTCGTTTATTTTGAATCGGCGTTTTGTATGAGTCTGAGAGCTTTTGTATAAAATTCTGTAGGCTATTTTATGGCGATTTTGCGTTGTAGCCCACCGATATAGCATGCCGTCGTATTGCTAATTACGCCTTCGTGATGAGGTCCATTTCGGTGTAGTCGTAAATTCCGCATCAGTCGCCCCGAGCTAATCCAACCATGTTGGGATAATCAGTGATGAGACCATCTATACCAAATTCGCTACACCAATCGTGTTCATTTTGATTCTTAGCGCCATACACATAATGTGAAAATCCAAGCTGGCTGGCGGCTAGTAAAAAATCTGGGTCGAGAAAGTCGTAATCCCAGACTAAAGTACGTAAGCGCGGATTATGAATTGCGCCTTCTATGAGGGTATTGAGTGAGGCGGGTCGGTGTGAAAGGAGTAGCGCGCAATACACATCAAGGGTATTTGCTGCTTCATGAATGAGATGATGGCAAAATGACGATAGTAAAATGGGCGTTTTGTATTGAATATCCCGAATGGTGGCCGTTACATTCGGCATGCAGGCTGGCGTTTTGAGTTCAATATTCCAGAAAGCGGCAGGAAAGGCATCAAGCGCTTCATTTAAGGTCGGAACGATGTAACCTGCTTGATGCGATAATTCCGTGCGAGTTAATCTTGCCACGGCTTGCCCAGTGGGGCTTAGGCGGTCGTGATACAAAATTGCTTCGCCATCTGCCGAAAGCCTCACATCGGTTTCTAGCCCGTCAAAGCCAAGGGCTAATGCAGCGGCAAACGCTGCGATGGTGTTTTCAGGGTGTTGATTCGATAAGCCGCGATGAGAGAGTAACCGCATCAGATGTGCTCCAAACATAGCGTGATGTTTAAATTGTAGGATGAAAAAGTGAAGAAACTGAAACGTTTGAGCTTGCTGAAGTGTGTCATGCTGGCTGTGCCGTGTTTGTTATTGTCCGCACAAGCAATTGCTGAACGGCCACGAATTGGCTTGGTTTTGGGTGGCGGTGGCGCACGTGGTTTTGCACATGTGGGCGTATTAAAAGTGATGGAAGAAAACCGTATTCCTGTCGATTGCGTGATTGGTACCAGTATTGGTTCTTTGGTTGGTGCCGCTTATGCAACGGGGCGTACGCCGGCAGAAATGGAAGAACGCATTCAAATCGCAAATTGGGATGAATTGCTGAGTTTGTCTTTGCCGCGAGAAAAAAATACCTTTCGGCAAAAGCAAGATGATCCGTTTTCTCTTTTAGTTGAGATGGGTTTGACTGATAGCGGTCAGATTAAACTGCCGACCGCGGCGATTAGTACGCAAAAAATCGGTTTCTTTTTGCGTGAGCTCACCTTTGGCGGCACTGTGAAGAATTTTGATGAGCTGGGTATTCCTTATCGTGCAATCGCGACCGATTTTGAAACTGGCGAAATGATTGTCAAAAAAGATGGCGATATTGTGACTGCGATGCGCGCCAGTATGGCTGTTCCCGGTGTGTTTCCTGTGGTAGAGAGTCAAGGTCGAACTTTAGTCGATGGTGGCTTGGTTAGAAATTTGCCGGTTGATGTTGCACGTCAAACGTGCGCCGATGTGGTGATTGCTGTTGATGTCGGCTCTGCACCACTCAAGGCCTCGCAGATTAGCAATGTATTTTCGGTGGCCGATCAGTACACACGCTTAATGATGATTCAAAACGTCCAACCGCAAATTAAAAGTTTGGGGGGAAAGGATCTATTAATTAGCCCCGTATTTGGCGATTTATCATCTAGTGATTTTGCTAAAGGCGAGGCTTTAATTGCCATCGGTCGTCAAGCGGCTTTAGATGTATTGCCCAAGCTACAAAGGTATGCTGTATCGCCCGAGGCCTATCAGCAATGGCAACAGCATCGAGCGGATGCGCGCTTGAAACCGAAATTGGTTAAAGAAGTGAGTGTGGCTGCAGGGAAGGTAGTGAATCCAAAAGTATTAGAAAAACTGCTTGATATTAATATTGATGAGCCATTGCAAGCCACAGAATTTCACGAGAATTTATTGCATGTTTATGCGCGTGGAGACCATAGCCAAATTAATTATGAGTTAGATGCACATCAGCAAGGTGATTCGGTTGCCATTATGCCGATTGAAAAAAGTTGGGGGCCGAATTATTTGCGCTTTGGCTTGAGCTTTGCGACTGATTTTTCTAATTCGAGCCCCTGGAATATTACGGCTCAATATCGCCGAACTTGGCTCAATGACTTAGGTGCTGAGTGGAAAACAACATTGCAATTGGGTAGTTCATCTTTGGTGCAAACTGAATTTTATCAACCCATTACTTTAGATGAAACCGCGTTTATTTCAGCTTATTATAAATATACTCGTGGTCCTTTATCGATTTGGATTGATGATACTGATGTCGCTGAATACACCTATACTAAACATTCAGTAGGAATAGACTTTGGTTCAATCTTATCGAATCACAGCGAATTGCGTGTCGGCCCAGTGTTTAATGACTACAAAGGTGCACGCACGATTGGTCAGCCGCAATTTCCTGATGTGTCGAATCATGACTATGGGATTCGAGTGAATGCTTTTTATGACAGCTTAGATAATTATTTCTTTCCAAAAAACGGGCATTTTATTAATGCCTACGGTTATTACGCTGCGGGTGTTGGCGGTGAGTATGATAGCTACGGTGTTTTTGGTGTGAATTATCGCAAGGCTATTCCGCTTGGTGATGATGCATTGCAATTTAAGCTTAAAGCACAAGGGGTTTATAAACATGTGCCTTATTTTGCTGATGTAAAATGGTTAGGTGGTTTTATGAATTTATCGAGCTACAATTATCAGGAATTAGTGGCCGATGAATTTATTTATGGCTCAATGCAGTATTTGTACTCGATTGAATTCTTATCGGGAAGTTATTTAGGTTTTGCCTTAGAAACTGGCCGTGTTTTAAATAGTTTAAATTCGACAGTGGATGATGACTGGCGTTACTCTGGCTCAGTTTACTTGGCGTATGACAGCCTGTTTGGTCCTTTGTACTTGGGGGCTGCTTATGGCGACAATCGCCAAGCGCGTGTTTATATGATGCTAGGTAAACAGTTCTAACTCAGTGGAGGCGACTATTCTCAATTCTATCGTCGCTGGATGGCATGAACTGAGTCGAAATTGGCGAGCTGATGGTGTGGCGGCGTTGTCGGTCGCCATATTATCAATTCCGGCTGTGATTGCGTATGCCGAGTTGATTGGTTTGCCTGCCCATGCGGGTTTGTTGGCTGCCATTGCAGGGATGTTCGCCTATGGCTTGATGCGGGCATCTAAGCAAATTATTGTCGGGCCAGATGCTGCGATTGCATTGTTAATTGCAGGTGGGATTGCGCCATTGGCCGGTGGCGATATTGTGTTGGCACTGTCTTTAGCGGCCTTGCTGGCTATTTTGGTTGGCCTAGTTTTAGTGTTGGCTGCAGTGGCAAAACTGGGGGTGTTAGCAGACTTTTTATCAAAACCGGTTTTGATTGGATTTTTGCAAGGTGCCTCGGTGATCTTGATTGGTACGCAAATCGGTAAGATGTTTGGTATCAAATTAAGCGAAGAAAGTTTTTTGCCGCGGATGTTGGAATTGTTGCAGCAATTGGCTCACCTGCACTGGGCGACTTTGGGCTTGGGCGTCTTGTTTTTGCTATTGTATGCGGTGCTCAATCATTGGCGTGCACGATGGCCAATTACGGTCATTTTGTTTGCTTTGGTTATTGGCGCTGACTTTTTGTTCGATTTTCAACGGTTTGGTGTCGTGATGGTTGGCGCCCCTAGTACGGATGCTTTGTCCTTGCATTGGCCAGCGCTAAGTCTGACGGCCGTCGCCGCATTACTGCCTACTGCGGTGGGGATTACGATGTTGGCGATGCCGGAGGGCATCTTGCTCGCTCGTGCTTTTGCGCAGCGGCATGGTGAACAAATTGACGCAAACCGTGAAATCATGGCACTAGGCGTTGCCAATATCGCCGCTGGATTTGCGGGTGGCTTTGCGATTGGGGCTAGTCAATCAAGAACCACAATTAATGATGCTTCTGGTGCACAAGGCCGTTTGGCTGGATTGTTAGCGGCGCTACTTTTACTGTTGTTTTTATTTGTTCTTTCCGATTTGTTAAATCATCTTCCCTCTGTGATTGTTGCGGCGCTATTGATTCGCGCCGGTGCGCAGTTGATTGATTTGCCCGCTTTGCGCGATTTGTGGCGTTTAGATGCGCTGTCGGGTTGGTTTGCGATTGCGACCGCCGCTGGTGTGGTATTGGTTGGGGTTTTGCCGGGTATTTTGCTGGGTATTTTGCTGTCTTTACTGCATTTGATTCGGATGTTTTCCAATCCGGCTGATGCCATTTTGCAAAGAACAAAGACTGGGTATCATGATGTAGGTGATGATGATAAAGGGTTGCAAGACTATACCCATCAAGACGTGCTGGTTTATCGTTTTTATGCGCCCTTGATGTTTGTAAATGCAAGCTTTTTTGTTAGCCGAATTCGGCAATTGTTGCAGCAATGTCCGAATTTGAAGTGCTTGATTATTGATGCACAAGCGATCGTTAAACTCGACGTCAGCGCGGCTGAGCAATTGCAAGTGCTGATGAGTGAGCTCGAATGGCAGCAAATTTGTATCAAGTGGGCGCGTTGCAATCGGCCTCTGCGGCATGATTTGGCTCGTTTTGGCATTACTGAGCTCATGGGGGAAGATGCAATTTATGCGCATTTAGACGATGCACTGGCTTCGTATCATTGGCGCAGCGCGGCGCATTTGAATCGTGGCGCTGATTCTGCAGCTTGAAAAAAAGCAATTAAGTCGCATATCAGTAAAGCTTTGCAGTTATGCCAAGCCGCTACAGAGAGCCCGTCCCTATGAAATTCATCGATCGTTTGCTCGGCCGTGATGCCGCAGCGCCTAGCCAAGGAAATCCTGCCGTGAGTGAATCCCAACTTGATTTGTTACGCCAAACCCTAGCGACCTTAATTGACCCCGATACGGGCAAAGATTATATCGCTGCGAAATGCGTAAAGAATTTGCAGTGGCAAGATGGTGCTGTTAGCTTGGATTTGGTCTTGGGTTATCCTGCGCAAAGTCAGTTTGCCGCGCGTCAAGCGCAAATCGTCAGTGCCTTGTCTGCGCTGGACGGCGTTAGCTCAGTTGCAGTGAATGTGAGTAGTCAGATCACGGCGCATTCCGTTGCTCGTGGTTTACCTTTGCAAAATGGCATTAAAAACATCATTGCAGTGGCATCAGGCAAAGGCGGTGTCGGTAAGTCGACAACATCCGTTAATTTAGCTTTGGCTTTAGCCGCAGAAGGCGCGCGTGTTGGTTTGCTGGATGCCGATATTTACGGCCCGAGCTTACCGACGATGATGGGTGTGGCTGAGCAGCAGCCCGAAACGAGCGACAATAAATACATTAAACCGATTGAGCATTACGGTGTGCAGGTGATGTCGATTGGCTTTTTGATCGACCCAGAGCAGCCGATGGTGTGGCGTGGCCCGATGGTAACGCAAGCGCTAACGCAACTCTTAAATGATACCAAGTGGGATAATTTGGATTATTTGGTGATTGATTTACCGCCAGGCACTGGCGATATTCAGCTAACGCTGTCACAAAAAGTGCCAGTAACCGGTGCGGTCATTGTGACGACACCGCAAGATATTGCGCTGCTTGATGCACGTAAAGGTCTAAAAATGTTCGAAAAAGTCGGCGTGCCGATTTTGGGTATTGTTGAGAATATGAGCATGCATGTGTGCAGCAATTGCGGCCATATCGAGCCAATTTTTGGCGAGGGCGGAGGCGACAAAATGAGTCAAGAATACGGCACCGAGTTGCTTGGTAAATTGCCGCTCGATTTATCGATTCGCCTGAATGCCGATGCCGGTAAGCCGACGGTCGCGGCTGAACCTGAGGCAGAAATTGCCGGGCTGTATAAAGCAATCGCACGCAAAGTCGCGGTGAAAATCGCCGCAAAATCGCAAGATTTTTCGAGTAAATTTCCTAAAATTGTTATCCAGAATACATAATCGAGCGTATTCATTGAGCGAAAAAACCCAAGCCAGCTTGGGTTTTTTTATCGGCGATACAATCGACGGATTTTTGTGCCGATTGCTTGTTCTGCTGTTGAGCGTGGTATTCATATTCGGCTTGGAAGGGAATGCTTTGCTTGTTGTCACGTGAGTGTCAGACTACGCAAAATAATGAAAAGGGTGTCGCATGATAAAAATAGTATTGCGTTTGCTGATGCGGATTTTATTTCGGGTTGAAGTTCAAGGTGATCAAAGCGTATTCGGTCCACCTAAAACTTTGATTGTGGCGAATCATGAATCATTTTTAGACGGTTTATTGCTCGGCTTGTTTTTACCCGTACGCGCGACATTTGTCGTGCATACCCAGATTCTGCGTAGTCGTTGGGTGCGACTGGCGCTGTCACAAGTGCCGTATCTTGCGGTAGATGCGTCGTGCCCGCTGGGGATGAAAGAAGTGATTCGTTTGCTGGAGGCGGGTGAAAATGTGGTGATTTTCCCCGAAGGGCGACTTACTGATACTGGCTCTTTAATGAAGGTCTATGAAGGCGCAGCCTTTGTCGCCGCGAAAACTGCGGCGCGTATTGTGCCTGTGCGAATCCAAGGCGCATCGCGCAGCTATTTTGGCCGCTTAGCGGGATTGTTTCCCCTGCAAGTTTTTCCCAAGATCCAGCTTTTTGTTCGCCCCGTCACTGAAATTGCGATGCCAATCGGCGGGAGTGCGAAAGATCGTCATCGACGCGCAGCAGAAGCGATGCGTGGGATTTTATTAGAAATGCTGATTCATACGCGGCCACAAAACACCTTGTGGCAAGCGTTTAACGATGCACGCAGTATCTTTGGGCGTCATTTCCGTTTGGCCGAAGACATTAATTTAGAAGAAGAAACCTACGGTACCTTAACGCGTAAAGCGGCAGCACTGGCGCGTTTGACGGATCGACATACGCAAAAAGGCAGCAAAGTTGGTGTAATGATGCCTAATGCGGTGGCTACAATTGCTTTGATTTTGGCGCTGTCGGCACGGCAGCGGATTCCGGCCTTGCTCAATTTTACCGCTGGGCAAGATGGAATTATATCGGCGTGTACCGCCGCACAAGTGAAGGTCATCATCACATCGCGTGCTTTTATCGATAAAGGCCAATTGCATGAGTTGCTGCAGAATTTGCCCGATATTCAGGTCGTTTATTTAGAAGATTTAAAGCACGAACTGACGCTGCAAGATAAATTAGCGGTGTTGTTTTATAGCTTTTTCCCAAGCGCTCTGGCTTTGCCGCAGTCGCCATGGGATCCTGCCGTCGTGCTATTTACTTCAGGTTCAGAAGGCAAGCCCAAAGGCGTAGTGCACAGCCACGATAGCCTGCTGGCTAATATCGCGCAGATTAAAGCTGTGGGTGATTTTACGCCGCACGATAAATTTATGGTGGCTTTACCTTTATTTCATTCGTTTGGCTTGACGGCGGGGGCCTTGTTTCCGCTGATGACCGGCTGCAAAGTGTTTTTCTACCCAACGCCATTGCATTATCGACTCATTCCAGAGCTGATTTACGACCGCAATTGCACAGTGCTGTTTGGTACCAGTACCTTTTTGGATAATTACGGAAAGTACGCGCATCCTTATGATTTTGGTCGCTTGCGTTACGTAGTCGCCGGCGCAGAAAAATTGGCTGAAGACGTGCGTAAAACCTGGATTGAGCGCTTTGGCGTGCGTATTTTAGAAGGTTACGGTGTGACAGAGTGCGCGCCGGTCGTTGCTGTTAATGTGCCAATGGCCTATCAATCGGGCACGGTGGGGAAATTATTGCCTGCCATGCAGTATCGTTTGCTACCCGTTCCAGGCATTGAGCAGGGCGGTATTTTAGAAGTGCGTGGGCCGAATGTGATGTTGGGCTACTTGCGTTATGAGCGACCAGGCGTGCTGGAAGCGCCTGAGGCGGAGAGTGGCTTAGGCTGGTATTCTACGGGCGATGTGGTGGACGTAGATGCCGATGGCTTTTTGCGAATTATTGGCCGTGTAAAACGCTTTGCTAAACTGGCGGGTGAAATGGTCTCATTGGAAGTCGCGGAAAAAATCGCTGTAGCGAGTAGCCCTGATTATGCTCACGCAGCCAGCAGTCGCATGGATGTTCAGAAGGGTGAAGCGATTGTTCTGTTTACAACCGATCCAAATTTAAAGCGTGACGCATTATCTACGGCGGCAAAAGAGCTAGGGCAAATTGAATTGGCCGTAGCGCGAGATATTCGCTATGTCGAGGCGATTCCTTTGCTCGGCACGGGTAAAACCGATTATGTGACGCTAAAAAAAATGGCGGCACAGCGAGGTGCTGAATCAGCTGCTGTGACAGAGACTGAGGTTGCTGACTGAGGGTATTGTGTTGAAGCTTTTGTTAAACAATGCTTCTGTTTAAATACCTGTGGTTAATGTAAATTTTAAATAGACACCGTAGTGCGCTTAACTCATATCAAACTAGCCGGGTTTAAATCGTTTGTTGATCCAACGACGATTCCCGTGCCGGGCAATCTTGTTGCTGTGTGCGGCCCCAATGGTTGCGGCAAATCGAATGTGATCGACGCCGTGCGCTGGGTGCTGGGCGAATCTTCTGCTAAGCAATTGCGCGGCGAATCGATGCAGGATGTCATTTTTAATGGCTCAACGACGCGCAAAGCGGTCAGCCGTGCAGCGGTGGAATTGGTATTTGATAATCAAGCGGGTTTGGCGGCTGGCGCGTGGAGTAGTTACGCCGAGATCAGCATCAAGCGTGTGCTGACTCGGCAAGGCGATTCATCCTACTTCATAAATAATCAGGCGGTGCGCCGTCGCGATATCACTGATTTATTTCTCGGTACTGGCGTCGGGAAATCCGGTTACGCGATTATCGAGCAAGGCATGATTAGCCGCATTATCGAGGCTAAACCCGAAGAATTACGTCACTTTCTTGAAGAAGCCGCTGGCGTTTCAAAATATAAAGAACGTCGCCGTGAAACGGAGCATCGGATTGCTGATACGCGCGACAATCTTTCGCGTGTCGCAGATATTCAGCTTGAGCTGCAAACCCAAATCGACAAGCTCAGCAGTCAAGCCGGAGTCGCACAGCATTATCAAGCCTTACAGCAGCAAATCAGTGAAAAAGAGCGGATCTTGGCATTGCAGCGCAAGCTCGATGCGAATCAAGCTTTTGAGTCTGCTAAGCTCAATTTGCTTCAAGCACAAACCGCGCTGGACGCCGCTTTAGCAGGCGTTCGCGAGTCAGAAGCGCAGTTAGAGCTGTTACGTGAAACGCATTTTATTGCGAGCGATGCGCTGCATGCTGCGCAAGGCGAGCTATACGCGGCTAACGCCGAAGTGGCGCGGATGGAGCAAATGCTGCTGCATTTAAAGCAAAGCCGTGAGCGATTGTCAGCACAAATCACGCAGTGTGAACAAGACGGGCAAAAGATAAGCGCTGCGCTCAGTCAAATCGCCCTTGATTTAGAACTCAGTTTGTCGCAGTTGGAAGAGTTAAAACTGGCGGTTGAAGAAACACATCTGCAGGTTGAAGAGGCCAGCTTGGCACTGCCGGAGCAAGAGCAGGCGCTCCATCAAGCCGAAACTGCGTGGCAAACTTTGCGTGAACAACTCAGTGAACTCAATAACAGCCAAAAATTACTTGAACAAGAAATGCAGTTCGTGTCGCGCAATCGGCAGTCTTTGCTTAATCGTCAAACGCAACTTATTGCCGAGCGGGAACGACTAGTTCCTGTCGCACAGGATGCAGATTTAGCCGAGCAAATTGCAGATCTGCAGTTTGAGCTGGCTGAGTTGGAGTTGCAGCACGAGGATTGCGCGTTTGATGTGTTAGAGGTTCAGCAAGAACTCGAAGTGACTCGGCAGGCTGCACAATTGTTGCACACTGAGCTTGTTCAACTTGCTGCGCGCGAAAGTGCTGTGCTTGATGTTTTGTCGAGTAATGAAAATCCTGATGCATTACAGGCATGGTTGCAGGCAGAAGGTTTGATGCAAACGCCGAAAATGATTGACAGTATTGTTGTAGAAGCAGGGTGGGAATTGGCTGTCGAGGCAATACTAGGTCATCGCTTGCAAGGGCGCTTGGCCAAAGCTCCTGCATCCATTCCGCCTAGCCAATTTTTTATCGCCGATGCTTGTGTCAGTGTATCAACTGAACCGCGCGCGCCGGCTAAAAATAGCCTGTTGGCAAAAATCACCAGTAATAGCCCTGAGTTGCAGCGCTGCTTAGCTGATTTATTGGGTGCGGTGCTTTGTGTTGCCGATGTGGCGCAGTTTGAATTGATGCGCAGTAAGTTGGCTGAAGGTATGTGCTTGGTAAGCCAGCAGGGTCATATTGCCACGCGACATACCCTGTATTATTTTGCCGGGCAAAGCAGCGAGAGCGGTCGTTTGGCACGGCAAGCGGAATTGCGCAGTATTCAAGCTCAGTTGCTTGAGTTGCGGCCTCGTTACGCCCAAACGCAAGCGGCGCAGCTTGCGCAAGAGCAGCGGCATGGCGATATTTCCCAGCAGTTACGCGTGTTGCAAGATCAAATGCAGCAACGCAAGCAGGCTGCGCAGCAAGCAGAGCAACGACACTTGCATCAAAAAGAGATGGCGCAGCAAACAGCATCGCGTCATGCCGCAATTGCGACTGAGCTGGCGGACATTGAACAGCAATGTGCGGCAGAAGCACAGTTGCTCGAGCAATTGAGTCTGCAGTTGGCTGAAGTTGAGCAAAGCGTAGCGGCTTTGCGGACGGACGAAGCAAGTCAGCGTGCGGCGCGGGAAGGTTTGCAACAATCGCAGAGTCAACGTAGCTTGCAAGTGCGGCAAATGGAGCGCGCCGCACAGGCTGCCGCATTCGCGTTGCAAAGTATGGAGCAGAAGATTCGTGGTTTGCAGCAACGTCAGCAGGAAAATCAGGGCTTGCTGAGTCAACAAGCAGAACGAATGGCGCTGTTGCTGCAAGAGCGCGAAGCTTTAGTAGAACCTGATTTTGACGACCAATTTCAGGCGGCGATTGCTGTGCGGGCTGATAAAGAGCGACAATTAGCCACAAAGCGCGACGAACTGAATCAATTTGCGCAAACCTTGCGTGAACAAGAGGCTAGCAAGCATGCCGCAGAGTTGAGTTTAGAGGCGCAGCGTGAAAACGTTAATCAAATGCGTTTGTTGGAGCAAGAGGCGAGATTGAATGTCGAACGATTTACCGCTGAACTGCACGAATTGGCAGTGGATGAGGCGGTAATTTTGCCATTATTGGGACGCAGCGTGAAAACGCTAGCGGCCGAGATCGCCCGTTTGAATCAGCAGCTCGCGAGTTTGGGGCCAGTGAATTTAGCTGCAATGCAAGAACTGGCCGCCAGCCAAGAGCGGCAAGCCTATTTGACTGAGCAGGCGGCGGATTTAGAACAAGCCATTACGACATTGACCGCCGCGATTGCGCGGATTGATAAGGAAACGCGGCATTTATTGCAAACGACCTACGATACGGTGAATGCCAACCTACAAGAACTGTTTCCTGCGCTGTTTGGTGGTGGTCATGCTGAGTTGATTTTGACGGGTGATGAGATTCTGGATGCGGGAATGAGCATTATGGCGCAGCCACCGGGCAAGAAAAATGCAACCATTCACCTTTTGTCAGGTGGCGAAAAAGCACTGACAGCATTAAGTCTGGTATTCTCTCTCTTTAAGCTCAACCCTGCGCCGTTTTGCCTATTGGACGAGGTAGACGCGCCGCTCGATGATGCCAATACGCTGCGGTTTTGTGAGCTAGTGAAGAAAATGGCGCAATTTACGCAATTTTTGTACATTAGTCACAATAAGCTCACGATGGAAATGGCGCAGCAATTGGTCGGTGTCACGATGCAAGAGCAGGGGGTTTCGCGGATTGTCGCGGTAGATATCGAGCAAGCGCTGAAAATGCGTGAGCCAGAATTGATTTAAGGTGCTTTGCTTTTTGATAAATCATGATGCAAAAGTTGTCACGCAAGGCGCGGCAACGAAGTGTGGGTGCTTTTGGCTTACTTTTTTAGCATGGTGCAAAATATAATTAACGCGTAAATGATTACGCTTTTGTCGAGACATAGATAAAACAATGACTGAACTTCAGATTTATTCTTTAGTCGGTGCAGGTGGCTTTGTTGCTGCCGTGTATGGATTCAATTGGTGGCAAGAATATCGCTATCGTCAGCAAGCCAATAAAGCTTTTGCACGCAATCAGCCTGATGCCTTGCTCAATACCCCTAAAAACATGGTACGCAAAGGTGACGGTCAGCGCTTAGAGCCGATTTTAGAGCCTCTTGCTACACCAGAAGTGACGCCGCAATACGATGAAGCTCGCCTAGATCGTGCCGAATATGATGTGCCAGAACTGAGCGAGGCGCATTTGCAGGCGGCTCAGCATCATTCGTATAGCGACAATATGCCGGATGATATTCCTGATATGCCACCGGCCTATCGTTCGACGTATACGTCTACAGTCGTTGAAGATAAAGATCCTGCACTTGATACCCAGTCTGAGTTTGTCGCATCCTTGGAGCAGGCTGAGCCAAGTTTCAAGGCTGTGCCACCGGCTAGCACTGAGATTGCGGATGAGGTTGTTTTGGCTGGCAGTTTGCTGGATCCGTCCTTGGATTTTATTGCCGAACTGCATGCGCCAGAGCCGATTTCAGCAGCTGATATTCCACCGTTTCCTGCCAATAAGCGCGTACAAGTGCTGGGCTTAAATCAAAACAAGCAGTGGGAAATGCTCAATAGCACGACCCGTGGTCGTTTTAAAGAGTTGCGAATTGGTTTGCAAATGGCTGATCGGCAGGGGGCTTTAACGCCAGAAAGCTTAAATGCGTTTTGTATGGGTGTGCAGCAGTTTAGCGATGATTTGGATGCATCGGTCACATTCCCGCAAAAGTCGGCCAAGCTCAGTTTAGCCAAAGAATTGGACGAATTTTGTGCGTCTGTCGATGTGCTGATCGGTTTAAATATTCCCGCCGGTGCACGTCCGATTCCGATGGAAAAAGTCCGCGTTTTATCCGAGCAAGCGGGTTTGGTGCGTAATCATGCAGATGGTACCTTCCAATATCGTAGTGATTCTGGCAAAACCTTGTTTGTATTGGCCAATCAAGATCAAAGCCCTTTGATGTCGACATCGCAAGGTTTGACCTTGTTGTTTGATGTGCCGCGCGTCGCAGGTGGTTTGGCGGTGTTTGATTATTTGGCCGATTTCGCACAAAACTTGGCGACCGCATTGCATTGCGAACTGGTTGATGACAATTACAAACCGTTGAATGCAGCTAGCTTGGCCAATATTCGCAAGCAATTGGCGGGTTTGTATGCTGATATGGATGATCGTGGTATTGCGCCGGGCTCGGTCGCTGCGCTACGTTTATTTGCCTAAATATCATTGCACGATTAAAAACAAGTAGCGCCGCTCAGATGAAGCGGCGTTTCTTATTGGGAAAAGTGAATGTCTGATTTGAGCCAACGCGCAGATGAATTACGCCGCACATTAAACCGCTATGCACATGAATACTATGTGCTCGATGCGCCTACTGTGCCGGATGCGGAATATGATCGGCTGTTTCAGGAATTGCAGGCGATTGAATTGGCGCATCCTGAGCTGCGCACCGTTGATTCGCCGACCTTGCGCGTCGGTGGCCAGCCTTTGCCGCAGTTTGAGCCCGTCACGCACCAAATTCCTATGCTGTCGATTCGTACAGAAACCGATGTCAGTGAGCAAGGGGCGTTGGCGTTTGATGCCAGTGTGCGTAAAGAGTTGGAATTAAGCGCAAGTGACGCTGCGATTGAATATGCCGCAGAATTAAAGTTTGATGGTTTGGCGATCAGTTTACGTTACGAAGACGGTGTGCTGGTACAGGCGGCGACGCGCGGCGACGGTGCGACGGGTGAGGATGTCACGCAAAATATCCGTACTATTAAGCAAATTCCGCTGCGTTTGCGTGAATCAGCGGGTGGTGCGGTATTAGTGCCTAAAGTACTCGAAGTGCGCGGTGAAGTGTATATGCGCCGCGATGATTTCGAACAACTTAATGCTCGACAGCGCGAGTTAGGTGAAAAAACTTTTGTGAATCCACGCAACACCGCTGCAGGCGCAGTGCGGCAGCTTGATCCTAAAATCACAGCTGCGCGACCACTCTCTTTTTATGGGTATGGACTTGGTGTGGTTGAAGGTTGGGATTTACAGCCTGATACCCATAGTGGGATTTTGGCTGCTTTGGCTGAATTTGGTTTTCCTGTCTGCGATATTCGTGAGGTGGTGCAGGGAGGGGTAGGTTTAGTAGCCTATCACGCGCGTGTTGCCGCTTTACGCGATGATCTTCCATTTGATATCGATGGTGTGGTGTACAAGGTGAACTCAATCGCCTTGCAGCGTCAGCTTGGTTTTCGCACGCGCGAGCCGCGCTGGGCGGTGGCGCATAAATATCCAGCACAAGAAGCGTTGACCGTCGTCGAGGCGATTGATATTCAAGTTGGTCGTACCGGCGCTCTTACGCCAGTGGCGCGGCTTGCTCCGGTGTTTGTCGGCGGGGTGACGGTGACCAATGCCACGCTGCACAATCAAGATGAGATTGAGCGCAAAGATATTCGCTTGGGCGATACCGTCGTTGTGCGTCGGGCTGGCGATGTGATTCCCGAAGTGGTGTCAGTGGTGTTCGATAAGCGGCCGATGGTCGAGGTATCGGGGGCTGATTTATTTGATGTAAGGCTTACCGAGCAATACCCGCCTTATCGTTTGCCGGGGCAATGTCCCGTTTGTGGCTCACACGCGGTGCGTGAAGCCGGCGAGGCGGTGACACGCTGTACGGGTGGTTTGATTTGTGCTGCGCAACGTAAAGAAGCGGTACGGCATTTTGCGTCGCGCCGCATGATGGATATTGATGGCTTGGGTGAGCGCTATATTGATAACTTGGTTGACCTCGGTTATGTGAATAGCTTGGCTGATTTGTACCGACTGACACTGGACGATTTTCTGGAAATGAAGCGCAGGGGGGATGAACGCGACGGCGCGACACCTGAAAGTGTGAAAGCTGGGCAAGTGACGACCAAGTGGGCGGAAAATCTGTTGGAAGGTATTGCGGCGAGCAAGCAGCCGCCCTTGGCGCGATTTTTGTTTGCGCTGGGGATTCGTCATGTGGGGGAATCAACGGCAAAGACGTTGGCTGATTGGTTGGGTAGTTTAGCGATGATTCGTCGCGCCCCTGCGCCGCTGCTGCGTTTATTGCCCGATATTGGCAGTACGGTCGCTACCTCTTTGGCCGAGTTTCTGACTGAGCCACATAACCAGCAAGTGATTGATGACTTTTTGGCTTTGGGTGTTGTGCCGCAAGGTGAGCATGCGCCACATCCAGCTTTGCGCGAAAAACTGACGCCAGCGGCGCTGTTGGCGGCGTTGGAAATTCCAAAGCTCAGCGCTGCGCGTTGCGCTGCCGTAGTAACGTCGGTCACCAATTTAGCGGATTTGGCGTCGTTTAGCTTGGGGCGTTTGCAAGATGCGGGTTTGCCAAAAGATGTCGCGCAGGCGTTTTTGGACTGGCTGGCTACGCCTGCGGCGCAAATCTTGCCGCAATTGGACGTGCTGCGTGCGGAGTTGCTGGCTGAGCTACCCGCAGCAGATGCTGTGCCGCAAGGCGTGCTGTCTGGAAAAACACTGGTGTTAACTGGCACCTTGCCGACACTGAGTCGCGATGACGCCAAGGCAATGATTGAGGCGGCGGGCGGTAAAGTGTCCGGCAGCGTATCGAAGAAAACCGATTATGTTGTTGCGGGCGAGGCGGCTGGTTCGAAATTGCAAAAGGCTGAGGAGTTGGGGATAAAGGTATTGAGTGAGGTGGATTTGATTCAATTGCTGGCTTGATGGTTTCTCAATATTTGATAAGCGATTGGTTCACGAAAACACACGGAAAACCTGCATATCACAGAGGTGTCTGGCCTTTGTTTGTGTTTCTGAGTCTTTCGCAGGCTTTGTTGATGACCTGCATCGGTATTGGTCGTGTTTGAAAATTTAAACAATGTTGCAGTTAAATTAATTATTGACATTGCTGTTTAAATGATTAAACATAACATCATGCGTAAGTCTGAAGCCCTACAAATCTTTGGTTCACAAATTCGTCTTGCTGATGCGCTCGGTCTTGGTCGTTCGGCGGTGTCGCAATGGCCAGATCAATTGAGCCTGAAACAATCCGATCAAGTGCTGGGCGCTGCCCTGCGCCTTGGTTTGCTCGCATCTATTCAAACTCAATCAGGAAATTCCATGCAAAAAATTCGCAAAGCCGTTTTCCCTGTCGCTGGTATGGGGACACGTTTCTTGCCTGCAACGAAGGCCAGCCCGAAAGAAATGATGTCGGTGGTTGATAAACCGCTGATTCAGTACGCCGTTGAAGAGGCGTTGGCCGCAGGAATTACCGAGATGATCTTCATTACTGGCCGTCATAAACGCAGTATTGAAGACCACTTTGATAAAGCGGGCGAGTTGGAAGCCGATTTGGAGGCGAAGCAAAAAACCAAATTGCTGGAAATTTTACGCGGAATTATCCCAAAATCAGTGACGTGCATTTATATTCGCCAACCTGAAGCCTTGGGTTTGGGTCATGCGGTGTTATGCGCTAAGCCAGTCGTGGGTGATGAGCCGTTTGCGGTAATTTTGGCGGACGACTTGATCGATGGAAATGGCGTTTCAGAAATGAAACGCATGGTCGATGTGTTTGACGATACGCATTGCTCGGTGCTGGGTGTGGAAGAAGTGGCGCATGAAGAAACAGGCAGCTACGGCATTGTGGAAGTGTCTGAAAACGCACAACGCTTGCGTGTTGGTAATATTGTTGAGAAGCCAAAGCCAGAAGAAGCTCCGTCCAATCTGGCTGTGGTGGGGCGTTATATTTTAACGCCACGCATTTTCCATCATCTGCAGCATGTGCAACCGGGCAAAGGCGGTGAAATCCAGCTTACTGATGGTATTTTCGCGCTGATGCAAGAGCAACATATCCTTGCGCACAAGCTGCAAGGTACGCGCTACGACTGCGGTAGTAAGATTGGTTTCTTAAAAGCAACGGTTGAACTGGGTATGAAGCACCACGAAGTGGGTGCAGAATTCTCGGCGTATTTGAAAGAGTTTTGCCAAGATAAATAATCGGCTCGTTAAATAAAGATGTTGGAATGAAACAGAAGGGCGTTACCGCTGGTAGCGCCCTTTTAATTTTTATAAGATATAGCTTATATTTTGCTGACGGAATTAGGCGTTTCTTTGGCTGTATTGAGTGTTTGTTTTGCTAGCAGCTTATCTTGATTATTTTCAATCAACGAAACTGAGCAGTTATGCAAAATTTAATTGCCGTTTACAGTGCAGTGCACTGATTTATAAGTGATATTTTATGTTTGATAATAAATCAATATTGATTACGGGCGGTACTGGATCATTTGGTAAGCAATTTATTCGCACCATTTTGGCTAGTTATCAGCCCAATCGGGTGGTGGTTTTTTCGCGTGATGAGCTCAAACAATTTGAAATGCAACAGGAATTTAATGCCCCATGCATGCGTTATTTTTTGGGCGATGTTCGCGATGCAGAGCGCTTAAAACAAGCTATGCGCGGTATTGACTTTGTCGTGCATGCTGCGGCACTCAAGCAAGTGCCAGCTGCCGAATATAATCCAACTGAATGTATTCGTACCAATGTGAATGGTGCTGAGAATGTAATCAATGCTGCGATAGAAAATGGCGTGCAAAAAGTGATTGCGCTATCGACTGATAAAGCGTCTAGCCCCGTCAATTTGTATGGCGCAACTAAATTACTGTCTGATAAGTTGTTTGTGGCCGCCAATAATATGACCGGCAGTCATCCAACCCGATTTGCGGTCGTGCGCTATGGCAATGTCGTTGGCTCACGTGGTTCGGTCGTGCCTTTTTTTCGCAAGCTGATTGCCGAGGGTGCAACGTCCTTGCCCGTGACCGACGAATTAATGACCCGATTTTGGATTACCTTGGATCAAGGCGTCGATTTCGTGCTGCAAGGCTTTTCACGCATGCACGGCGGCGAACTATTTGTTCCTAAAATTCCATCGGTTCGAATTGTTGATTTGGTTAGCGCGATGGCACCGGGGGTAGCGCGGCATATCATTGGAATTCGTCCGGGTGAAAAATTACATGAAATGATGATTTCACGTGATGATAGCTTGCATACAATTGAATTTGCCGATCACTATGTGATTACGCCGTCAATTCAATTTAATTCGCAGGGGGATTATTTTAAAAATGGCAAAGGCGAGGTGGGCTGTCCTGCAATTGCTGGATTTAAATATACATCAGACACCAATAGCGATTTTTTATCTATTGCGCAATTGCAGGCCTTGGATAGTCAAGTTAAATGAGCTCGGTGATTCCTTATGGCCGTCAAGACATTAATGCTGCTGACATCGCTACAGTATTGGAAGTGTTGCAGTCCGATTTCTTGACGCAAGGGCCTGCGATTGAGCGCTTTGAAAATGCCATTTGCCAAATCACCGGCGCGCGTTATGCCGTGGCATTGTCGAGCGCTACGGCGGGTTTGCATTTGGCCTGTCTTGCGCTGGATGTTGGTGTTGGAGATTGGGTTTGGACTAGCCCAAATACCTTTGTTGCGAGTGCTAACTGCGCAAGGTATTGTGGCGCGAATGTTGATTTTATTGATATTGAGCCAGATACTGGCAATATTAATTTGGCGGTGTTGACTGAAAAATTAGCGCTGGCAGCTCAGAATGGATGTCTGCCAAAGTTGCTTATCCCAGTGCATTTTTCTGGCCGAAGTTGTGAAATGCAAGCCTTAGATCAGTTGGCAAAGCAATATAGTTTTGTTGTGTTGGAAGACGCGGCACATGCAATTGGTGCATCTTATCAAGGAACGCCTGTTGGCGCCTGCCAATACAGTCGAGCAAGCGTATTTAGCTTTCATCCGGTCAAGATTGTAACGACCGGTGAGGGTGGTGTGATCACGACCAATGATGAGGCGCTGTATCAACGATTGTTGCGCTTACGCAGCCACGGGATTAGCCGCGACCCACAGCAAATGACCCGTGAGAGCGATGGCGCTTGGTACTACCAGCAGCTTGAATTGGGTTTTAACTATCGCATGACTGACATACAAGCCGCGCTAGGTTGTTCGCAGTTGCAGCGGCTTTCTGAATTTATTGCGAGGCGGCGCGCTCTGGTTGCACGTTATCGAACTGCCTTAGCTGAGTTGCCAATTCAATTACCGCGTGCAGATGCCGATAATGAGTCAGCGTGGCATTTATTTGTGGTTCGTGTGCCGGCAGCTAAGCGAAAAACGATTTTTGATTTTCTACGTAGCGAAAACATTGCTGTGAATGTGCATTACATTCCGGTGTATTTACAACCGTATTATCAGGCTTTTGGCTTTACTACAGGTTACTGCATGGCAAGTGAGGCTTATTATCAACAAGCCATTACATTGCCTTTGTATCCAGCTTTAACTGATGCGCAGCAAGATCAAATAATTGAATTAATAAAATCTATGATTTAAGGCCAACAATGCGTGAATTAACTGAGCAAGAACAGTTTTGGCGGGGCAAATTTGGCAATGATTATGTCGAACGCAATCAAAGCGATACTTTATTAGCGGCCAATGTCGCCTTGTTTGTTAAAGTGCTAGGTCACTGCCAGCCTGTGCAGAGTATTCTAGAGTTTGGTACTAATTGCGGCATGAATTTACGCGCTTTGTATCAACTAATCCCCACAGCTAAATTATTAGGCGTTGAATTGAATCAAAAGGCGTGTGAGCAAGCCAATCAATTGGGTATTGCTGAGGTATGGCAGGGTTCTTTATTTGATTATCCGATTGCTGAAAAGGTCGATTTGAGTTTTACCAAGGGTGTGCTAATTCATTTGGCGCCAGATTTACTGCATAAAGCCTATGACCAACTGTATCACAGCAGTCAGCGATATATTTTAATTGCCGAGTATTACAATCCATCACCGGTTGAAGTGAATTATCGCGGTAATCAAGGTAAATTATTTAAACGTGATTTTGCTGGGGAAATGCTCGATTTCTATCCTGATTTGCAATTACGTGCTTATGGTTTTGCATATCATCGTGATCCTTTGTTTCCTCAAGATGACATTAATTGGTTTTTACTGGAGAAAAGATGACTCAGCGAGTGGCAATTATTCCTGCTCGGGGGGGGAGTAAGCGTATTCCACGTAAAAATATACGTGATTTTTGTGGTGCACCAATTATTTCTTATCCTATTAAACTTGCTTTGACTTGTGGCTTATTTGAAAAGGTCATCGTTTCTACGGATGATGAGGAAATTGCATCGATTGCTATTCAATATGGTGCAGTAGTTCCATTTCTCCGTCCTGCTCGATTGGCGGACGACTTTACTGGAACCGATGAGGTTGTAGCGCATGCGCTATCTGAGCTTCATTTGGCCAATTTTTATCCTGAAGAAGTTTGTTGTATTTATCCGACCACTCCATTGTTAACTCCGGAGGTGGTTCGAGACAGTCATGCGTTGTTAACTAAAAATGTTGGTTTGGTGATGACTGGTACTACATTTCCATCGCCAATACAGAGAGCTTTTCTTTATTCGAATGAATTCGGCGCTAGATCTTTTTTTCCAGAACATGCGATGAGTAGAACACAGGATCTTGAAAAATCATGGTACGACGCAGGTCAATTGTATTGGGCAAGGCCTGATTATTTTTTAGGAAGATTACCTATTGGTTCGAGAGTGGAAATTTTTCCCCTTACGCGGCTACAAAGTCAGGATATAGACACTAGCGACGATTGGCTTTTTTCAGAGCATCTATATCGCTTTGTGAATCAGAAAGTATGAACTATTTAATCCTCACTGAAGGAGGAAGTACTCTAGGCTGGGGGCATTTAATCAGATGCGCTGCATTGGCTTTGGAGCTGAATCGTCTATCATTACAGGGGCAGATGTTGATAGATTGGTGTGGCGAAGTTTCTACTCTTCCTGACCTGAACGTTTCCTCGCATTTTTGTGCCTGGCGGTCTGATTTATCTGCTGTACGTTCATTGATTGTTGCTGTTGATGTGGTGGTTTTGGATAGCTATCAATGCACATCCTTCATGATTGATAATTTACTTCTGCTGAATAGGAATGTGGTTTTTTTTGATGATTATCTTCATAGGACTTACCCTTGCGGCATGGTTGTTGATCCAACGCCATTAGCTGAGCAAACCGCTTATCCTATACGTAACCCCTTGGTTACCTATTGTCTTGGCCTGAGTTGGACGTGTATACGTAGTGAGTTTTCTGAGAGAAGGCTTTGTCGTATCAATCGAGATACTAGTCATATTTTTCTTGCTCTGGGAGCCGGTGAGGCTTTCCTGCCCGAATGCATAGAAGCAATTTCTGGAGCTTATCCAAAAGCACATATTCATTTGATTGTTCGTGAGACTCCTTCCGTTGTTTTATCTAGCGAAAAATTGCATATCTACAGAAATATAAATGCAAATACTTTGTGTCAGATGATTGATTTTTGTGATTTCGGGATTGTAGCTGGTGGACAAACACTTTATGAGGTTCTGGCGAGATGTTTACCTGTGATTGCCTTTCCCGTTGTTGATAATCAAGTATTAGATGTTTCTTACTTTAACAGACTAAGCGCAGTCCATATGGTTGAGCAGGTGGGGAGCTGGCGACTAAATCTAGAGAAGGCGCTTCTTGAGATGACTTCGCTTGAAGACGTAATTGAGCGTTCTTTAATGACCAATTTGATTGATGGTCTTGGTGCTCAGCGTTTGGCTAATGCGATAGTTGATGTTTTTGATATTCATGGTGTGATATGGCAATAATCAAATTCGATCAGTATCTTGATGTTAGTAAGTATTGGGCTCGGCATGTTGATGTGAATGCTCTAACAGGGCGAGGTGAAGAGTCAAGCCTTACCTCGGTTGCAAATCAGTTGATTGCGGAAAAGCTGAAAATTGCCGCAGATTCTGTTGTGGTGGATGTTGGGTGTGGTGGTGGGCATTTTTTGCTATCGATAAACAACGTGGCACGACGTATCGGAATACTCCCTTTGCAGGAAGAAGTGCAGATGCTTTCTTCATTTTATGAAAATGAAAAAATCGAGTTCTTGAAAGGCTACTCTCATAGTATTCCATTGCCTTCTGGTCTTGCTGACCGTATTGTGATTAACGGTGTTTGTCTTTGTTTACCGGATCGTGAAAGCTTTGTTGCAACGGCGACAGAACTGGCTCGGCTAGCCAAGCCCGGTTGCAAGCTTTTCCTTGGTGAGCATCCTGAGTCAGATGAGTTTACTGGACGTCAGTATGACGATTCATTGGTACATTTTCTTTTATGGTCAGTCAAGAGTCGGGGTATTGGATATGCTTTGCGCCATGCATATCGGATGCTGCAAGCATTATTAGGCTTTTCCGATTATCTGATTTATCCGAAAAGAAATTACTTTACGGTTAGAAGTGAAGTTGCAGAAATTTTTGCTGCAGCTGGCTGGTCTCTTTTATGGGATGCTGATCGTTGCTTACCTAGAACCGAAGCAGGATCCAAGCAAGTCATGATACGGCATGACTACCTATTTGAAAGAAATACGGATTAATTATGCGTTGTGCAATTATGCAGCCGAGCTATTTGCCTTGGGCTGGTTATTTTAATTTGATGACTCAGGTAGAGTTTTTTGTATTTCTTGATGATGTTCAGTTTTGTCGTTCTTCATGGCATCAACGTAATCGAATATTGCGGCACGATCAGATCGAATTTATTACTTTACCGGTAAAGAAAAGTGGTGCTCGAAAAAAAATAACCGAGGTGGAGGTTGATTTTATAGATGTCAGATATTTTGATTTTTTAAAGGAGAAAATGCATTCTGCATACTCTGGCCGACCATTTTATACTGATGTTGTAGAGTTGATTGAGCTGGCTGTTCCTAAAGAATCTAGTGTTTTGTCAGAATTTAACATATTTTTACTTAATTATTGCGTCAGCAAGGTTGGCTTGGAATGCAAATTAATTAAGTCGTCAGATTTAAAGGTGTCTGGAATACGATCAGATCGTTTGGAGAATATTTGTATTCAACTTGGCTGTAATCGATATTTGACACCCGTTGGATCTTTGCCATATTTGCATCAAGATCATTTTGGTCAAAGGTCTGGAATAGCGTTGGATGTCCAAGACTTTATACCTTCCATTTATGATCAAGGTTGTGCTAATTTTGTTTCTCATCTCTCTGTTCTTGATGTGGTTGCAAATATCGGTTGGGGTTCTTTTTATTCGTATATTAAAAAGTAAGGTGCAATTATGGATATTGCTGGGCGAAAAATCGGTAGAGAATCTGCGCCATTTGTGATTGCTGAAATGTCAGGTAATCATAATCAATCACTTGAGCGAGCGTTGGCGATTGTCGACGCTGCGGCTGCGGCTGGGGCAGATGCAATCAAGTTACAAACTTACACTGCGGACACAATGACGATTGACTGTTCAGAAGGTGAATTCAGTATTTCTGATCCGAACAGTCTTTGGTCGGGGCGGACTTTACATAATTTGTACCGCGAAGCTCATACTCCATGGGAGTGGCATTCAGCTATTTTTTCACGAGCAGCAGAGAAAGGCATTTTAGCTTTCAGTACTCCTTTTGATGAAACCGCCGTTGATTTTCTTGAAACTCTAAATGTGCCAGCTTACAAAATTGCTTCCTTCGAAAATACCGATTTGCCTTTGTTGAGGAAGGTTGCTAAAACCGGTAAGCCTGTCATTGTATCGACAGGAATGGCTTCTGTTGCTGAGTTAGGTGAACTAGTTACTACCCTAAGGCAGAATGGTTGTCATGATATTGTTTTATTAAAATGCACGAGCACTTATCCTGCAAGTCCAGAAAATAGTAATGTTCGCACCTTGCCTCATTTGCGTGAGCTGTTCCAGTGTGAAGTCGGCCTGTCTGACCACACGATGGGTATTGGTGCTGCTATAGCTGCTGTGGCATTGGGGGCAAGTGTGATTGAGAAACATTTCACCTTGAGTCGTGCAGATGGGGGCGTGGATTCTGTATTTTCTATAGAGCCAGCAGAGTTGTCATCCTTGGTGATTGAGTCAAGAAGAGCATGGCTTTCTTTAGGTGGCGTTAGCTATGGGCCTACTGAAGCCGAAGCACCAAGTTTGCAATATCGAAGGTCACTGTACGCATGTAAAAATATTGCTAAGGGTGAGCTATTTACCGCAGAGAACATTAGAGCGATTCGGCCTGGTTTTGGTTTGCCGCCCAAATTTATTGATCAAATCATCGGGAGGCAAGCACGCGACGAAATTGCACGTGGGACACCGATCAGATTCGAGCATTTCTAGTAGAGGGGCGCAAATTGAGTAATTCAGCCGTTTTTAAAAAGGCGCTCTCTCTACTTGAGTCAGGCAAAATAGATCAGTCCCTTGATTTATTGAGTTCAGTGACGGTGCATCACCAAGATGGTGATTTACTTCATTTGAAAGGTGCAGCCCTTGCGCGCATGGAAAATTTTCAAGATGCTGAAGTTTTTTTTCGCGCGGCATTAAAAAAGCAACCTAATAATTTCCAGTTACGCTGCAACCTTGCAAAGTCACTAAAACTGTCTGGTCAAGCTGAAAATGCGGAACAGATGTATATACAGTTGCATTCGGATCAACCGCTGGATGCTTTGGTTACTAATGAACTGGCCTCGATGGCTTTACTGAGGAATGATTTAACTTCGGCCGAATTGTATTGCAATCGAGCTCTTGCTGTGCATCCCGGTTATACACCAAGCATTATCAACTTGGTTGCTGTATACACCTTGCGTGGTCAATTTGATCAAGCCATGGGTAAATTAAATGAGGCAGAAGATGCCGAGAGTCCGCTTCTGCTGTTGCAATATGGAGCAGTTCTGTTAAAAGCTTCACGGTTTTTTGAAGCTCGTGAAGTTTTTGAGAGGTTACAAGATAGCCCAAGATTTGAGCAATTAGATGGAGTTGATGTAAGTCGTTTTTATTCGAGTTATGGTGCAGCCTTGGTCGAGCTAGGTGAGTATGAGGACGGTCGAAAATTATATGAAAAAGCAGGTGCTGGCGATTGTGATGATTGGCTTTTATTGATAAATCAAGCTCATTTTAATAGCAAGGTAGCGGGTGATTATGACGCTGCCGAGTTGCTTTATAAAGAAGCTTTAGCAAAATACCCTGATATTCCAGAAGTAAATGATTTTTATGCTGTTTTTTTGCAGCACATGGGACGGTATGAAGAGGCTTTGGTTTATCACCAAAATGCTTTAATGCTTAGACCCGACTGTCAAGAGTTTTTGTATAACCAGTCGATGACTGAAATGGCGTTGGGGCAGTTAGAGAAGGCGTGGACGCATTACGAATCGCGCTGGTCACGACAAGAGCCTTGGTCATTAAATGACAGTACACCACACTGGCAGGGGGAGAGTGGCAAGGGCAAGTCGATTCTTGTTTATCGCGAACAGGGTTTGGGAGATGAGATTATGTGGGCTACTTGCCTGCCCGACTTGGCTGGTGAGTTTGCTACGGTTGTGTATGCCTGTCATCCTAAGCTCGTTACCTTGTTTAGTCGCTCTTATCCTGAGATTGTTGTCATACCAAATCGAGTACCTAGGCATGCCTTGATGGCACAAAAGTATGATTATCAGGTGGCAATTGGTTCATTGCCAAAATTTTTTAGACAATCATTGTCAGCATTTTCTGGCCAGTCTGTATTATTACAAGACGATATTATACGTACAAACCATTGGCGTTCTCGGTTGCAAGCCCTAGAACCTGGTTTATTGGTTGGATTGGCATGGCGAAGTGGGTATCGGGATGCGATACGTAATCATAATTACTTAGATTTGCTGGATCTTGCGCCATTGTTTGAATTATCAGGTGTGCATCTGATTAACTTACAGCATCAGCTGGCAACTGAGGAACAGAGGTGGTTGGATGAGCGATTTCCTGGGCGATTGCTTTGTGCGCATGAAATTGATTTGTTTGATGATCTTGATGCAGCAGCGTGCTTAATGAAGGCGTGTGATCTGATTGTAGCTCCAGGAACAGCAACTTATATGCAGGCCGCTGCATTAGGGGTGCCAACGATCTATTTGAGTAGTTGGGCAGTTGATTATTGGCAGCTTGGCTGCCAACCTGCTTCACCATGGTTTCCTGCAGTAACTACGCTGTCTAAAGGCCTTGAAAATAGTTGGGGTTCTTTGATAAATCAGTTGTGCCATATTGTTTCATCTCTGGTAGATGAAAAAAATCATTCTTCACTATAAAGTTTAATCGCGCATAGACGATAAACAAAATGTGGGGAGCGTCTCTCCCCGGTTTAACCGGTTTATCGGATATTTGAATCTAGGAGAAAATCATGGCTCAAGTCATTAATACCAACGTAGCCTCACTTAATTCACAACGTAATCTTGATAAGTCTCAAGGCATGTTGTCGACGTCGTTGCAGCGTCTGTCTTCTGGTCTGCGTATTAACTCTGCAAAAGATGATGCTGCTGGTCTGGCGATTTCTGAGCGCTTTAGCTCTCAAATCCGCGGTATGGATCAAGCTCGGCGTAATGCCAATGATGGCATCTCAATGGCGCAGACTGCTGAGGGCGCGCTGAGCTCGTCTGGTAGTATTCTGCAGCGTATTCGTGAATTGGCAGTCCAATCAGCTAATGCTACAAATTCATCGTCAGATCGTACTGCTTTGCAGCAAGAGGTTAGTCAGCTTGCATCGGAGCTAGATCGTATTGCTCAAACTACAGAGTTTAACGGTCAGCAACTGCTCAACGGAACAAATAGCTCTGTTTATCAAGTAGGGGCGAACGCTAACCAGACAATTACATCAACAACAGCAAACTTCCGTACATCTGCTTACGGAAATTACCGAATTGGCTCTCTGGTTGCCACTGCTACAGATTCAAGAGGTGACTTGACTGCAGGAAGTACAGCAGGGGCTTTAGGTTCAACTGCTACAGCTACTAGTTCGCGTGTTGCGGGTGGAACGTTATCGATTGCTGGTGGATCAGGTTCCGCATCGGTTACGATTGCTACTGGTGATTCAGCTAAGACCGCTGCGGGTTTAGTGAATGCACAAACAGGTAACACAGGTGTAACAGCGAGTGCTCGGACAGAGCTAGACTTAACACTGGTGGCTGGTAGTATTTCATTGGATATTACTTCTAATAATACTTCTGCTCAGCGTGTTTCATTTACGGTGTCTGCAGCAACAAGTGATGGATTATCTGGTGCGATTAATGCAATTAATGAACAGTCAGGGAAAACTGGTGTCACAGCTAAATTAGACTCAACAAATACTAAAATTACGCTTGTTAATGACTCAGGGCAAAATATTACAGTAGCTGGTGTTGCTGGTAATGCTGTATCTGCTACTTTGGGTACTGTAGCGGTTGCTTCTAATGGTTCGGCTGTAGCAACTGGACAACTGACATTTGATTCTGATCGATCTTTTAGTGTGACTGGCTCAAATGCAACGGATTTTATGGCTGCAACAGGTGGAACCGCGTCACAACTACAAAAAGTTGAGCAAGTGGATGTTTCAACTGTAGCCGGTGCAAATCGTACGATTGCAATTGTTGATGGTGCTCTGCAGGCCACCAATGGTCAACGTGCAAAATTTGGTGCCTTGCAAAGTCGTTTTGAAAACACGATTTCAAACTTGCAAACTGCGGGTGAGAATATGTCGGCATCGCGTAGCCGGATTCGTGATGCTGACTTTGCTTCAGAAACGTCGAATCTGACTAAGGCACAGGTATTGCAACAAGCTGGCACTGCGATGTTGGCTCAAGCAAATGCCTTGCCACAGCAAGTATTAAGTTTGCTGCGTGGTTAATAGGAAGTAGTGGTGTAAACTAGAATTGCCTCGGCACTTCGGTGTCGAGGCTTCTCCACAATAAGAGGTGCATCATGCAAATCTCATCTGTGAATGTTTCATCTGCAATTTCGCCTCAGTTGCGACAAGATGAGGCGAGTTCTACGGTTAATAAAAAGGCTGAATCTGCTGTTGTGGCAACGCCAACGTTGACTGAGGAAGCAGTAAGCGCATTGGATCCTAAAGAGCAAGCTAGCCAAGTAGAAGATGCTGTAAAGAAAATCAACGAAACGATTAAAATGTTAAATCAAGGAATTGGTTTAGAGTTTGGCGTCGATGAAGATACGAATATTCGCTTGGTTAAATTAATCGACACTCAATCAAAAGAAATTTTGCGGCAGTTTCCATCTGAGGAAGTGATTAATATTGCGAAGGCGTTAGATAAATTGCAAGGACTTTTAGTTCGCGACAAGGCTTAGTTCCATTTTTAACAAAATTGAATTAAATGAATTTTGGAGTTTTTGATCAAACTTTGGCTTGTTTATATTAAAACTAATTTGATATAGCAGCATGGTTTGAGTATAGAGGGGAAAATCATGGCTAGTATCGACGTTAATGCAATTGTTACTCAATTAATGGAGGTCGAGCGGCAGCCCCTGAAGAAATTTGATGTTAAAAATATTGGAATTCAGGCAAGAATTAGTGCCTATGGTTCTATAAAGAGTGCCTTGTCGTCTTTTCAAACTGCAGCGCAGAAGTTATCAAACGCAGATAATTTTAATGTGATTACTGCCTCGTCGTCATCTAGTGAATATGTAAGTATTAGCGCAGCTAAAACCGCTGCCGATAGTAAGTTTTCAATCGAAGTCTCTCAACTCGCGCAAAATCAAAAATTAGCATCGACTGCATTTACCTCAACAACTGCTGAGGTTGGTGTTGGTACAATTAAACTAGACTTTGGTAAATATACCACAGCAGCTGGAGTAACTAGTTTTACTTCAAATCCAGAAAAAACATCAAAAACGATTACTATTGATGCGAGTAACAATACATTAACTGGAGTGCGCGATGCCATTAATAATGCAAAAGCAGGTGTGACTGCCAGTATTATTAATGATGGTAGTGGTTACAAACTCACGATTGTGTCTAATGATACTGGTGAATCAAATGCTTTAAAAATCACCACAACAGACACCGGGGATGGCGTTGATACCGATGCCGCTGGGTTGTCTCGGCTTGCTTACAATGCCGCAACGGGTGGCGCGGCAAATTTAACTCAAAATCAAGCTGCACAAAATGCCAAATTCAAAATCGATGGGATCGATATTAGCAAAGGTGCGAATGTCGTTTCTGATGTAGTCGATGGTGTAACATTAACTTTAAATAAAATAACGACTACTGCGGTTAATTTAAGTGTAGGTAAAAATACCAGCGGAATTAGCAAGAGCGTCCAAGATTTTGTTAAAGCATATAACGATTTATCAAAGGCCTTGACTGACTCTACTGCCTACAATAAAGACACTAAGCAAGGTGCTATTTTGAATGGCGAAGGAACTATTCGTTCTATTCAAGTTTCATTGCGTAACGCAATTAATCAAACGATTTCTGGAACGGGTGGAGATTTTAAATCGTTAGCTCAGATTGGCGTTAAATTGGATCAAAATGGCGTAATGTCGTTAGATTCAACAAAATTTAATGCAGCAATGGACAAAGATGCGCAAGGCGTAATTAGCTTGTTTGCCAGTAATGGTCGAGCAAGTGATTCATTAATAAGAATTGATAGTTTTGATAAAAATACCAATACAGTTGCTGATTTAGGGGTTTCTGTGATTCGTAATGCGGCACAGGCAACGTATACAACCTCAGCTTTAACATTTGGCGGCCCTGGAGGTACATTTAATGTTGGCGCTGGTAATAAAACGTTTGGCATTACTGTTAATGGTACCGTAGCTTCTGTCACTTTGACTGAGGGTGATTACACGCCTGCGCAATTGGCGGCAGAGCTGCAAACACGGATTAATTCTAACTCTGCACTGCAAACAGCGGGTGCAAAAGTTGGAGTGGCTATCGGGGCTGATAATAAAATTGTTATTAATAATACAAAGTATGGCAGTGAGAGTACGCTCAGTGTGACGAGCGATCTTTTGGGCACAGGAACTTCCGGTTCAATTATCGGCACTGATGTTCAAGTCAAAGTTGGTAATGATCTAAAAACCGGAGTGGGACAGCAGGTTTCATTAGATAGTGGTTTGAAATTTTCAGTATTAGGGGGCGCTGCCAGCTCACCCGATGGTGCAAGTCGCGGGACGATTAGTTTTTCACGTGGCTTTGGTTATCAGTTTGATTCAATGCTGGAGAAGATGCTCTCGAGCAAAGGTGAAGTCGCTACTCGAGTG
Source organism: Deefgea chitinilytica (assembly GCF_016881405.1). Taxonomy (GTDB): domain Bacteria; phylum Pseudomonadota; class Gammaproteobacteria; order Burkholderiales; family Chitinibacteraceae; genus Deefgea; species Deefgea chitinilytica. The sequence goes on along the minus strand of NZ_WOFE01000001.1, from coordinate 1,034,531 downwards.
GATGGCATGAATCGTGAGGCAAAAAATATAGCAAAACGTACTGAAGAATTTAATCGAAGGTTGGTAGATATTGAGCAGCGCTATCGTGCACAATATACTGCTTTAGATTTGGCAGTGACAAAAATGCAAAGTACGAGCACTTGGTTGTCACAGCAATTGGCAAGTTTACCTGGGGTTGGATAATGTTAGCCAATAAAAGAGCTTTGAGCGCTTACGGAAGCGAAAGTCTTGATCATCAGGTTGAATCTGCATCGCCACATCGTTTAGTTGTGATGTTATTTGATGGTGTAATTAAGGCGATTAATTTAGCTAAATTTCATTTACAGCAGGGCAATATTGCTGAAAAAGGCAAAGCCATCACGAAAGCGATTGCAATTGTAGAAGAAGGTTTACGAATCTCATTAGATAAAAACGTTGGCGGTGAATTAGCCGAGAATTTAGATTCACTGTACGAGTACGCCGCGCATCAATTATTAATGGCCAATTTACGCAACGATGAAACACTGCTGGATCAGGTTTTACAATTACTGAATGAGCTTAAGTCGGCTTGGGCTAGTATTGATCCTGCCGCGCAAGCCAATACTGGCGATGCCGCTGATGTGGCAAAAAGTATCTTGAGTTATGGTCGTGTGTAGTTATTTTGAGTTAATGCAAAAGCTAGCTGATTTTTTTGCTCTAGTAAGGCAATTTAATCAGTTAGCCGAGCAAGAGCTGTGGGATGATTTGCTTGTGCTGTGGCCTAAATATGAGCTGTTGAGCCAAAATTTGCCGCAAATTGAATGGTCGCAGTATTCAAGCGCCGAGCAGCAGTTGATACAGCAACAGATGCTTAAAATTGATGCAGTTCATTCGAATTTAATGGCTTCGACAATCGCTTGGCGTAGTGAATTACAGGATATGCTGCAAACCTCGATGCAGTCTCGGAAGCTAAACGACCATTATCGTTAACACAAATACAGAATTCATTAGGGGGTATGGTGAGTAATTCAGCTATTTATATTACTTGGCCGCAATTACTCTATGTGGGTATTCTGGTGTTGTCATTTTATATTGCCGAGTTAATTTTTTTTTGGCTACGTCATGGCCGCAAGCAAAATTCGTCGATTGATGCCAATGCATTGCAGGCACAAATTGATGACATACGCCAAGAATTAGCTTCGTCCAAAGTCAAAATCGCTGCGTTGGCAGCACAGCTGCAAGATACCCATTCGATAGATAAGGCGGCTATGTCGCTGGATCAGTGGTCAAGCCAGACTGGCTCGATAGATGATCCAGTCCTATCTGTTAATACGCCTTATGCGATGGCAATTCGTTTGGCGCAAAAGGGGGCTGATGCGCCTGAACTTGCCGTGACTTGTGGCATTTCGCGTGGCGAAGCCGATTTGATTGTGGCTATCTATCGCACTAGCTCGGATCGAGGCTAATCATGCTGGCCGGCAATATGTCTTCGACCCTGCTTTCGCAGTATTTGCGAGGTCAGCAGGGTGTGGTGGAGGCGGTCAAGCTTTCTCCTGATGACATTCGCCTCACTGTCGGTGAGAAAGTCCAGGCGACGGTGACCAATCAATTGCCTAATGGGCGCTTTGCAGTATTAATCAAAGATCAATTATTGGATCTAAACTTACCGCGCAACACGCAGCCCGGTGAGAAACTTGATCTTACCGTTGTTGCTAAATCGCCAACCTTAACGTTTAGCCTAGCCACTCAACCGCCGGTTTTGCCGCAAGCACCTAATGTAGAGCTCAGCAAAGGTGCCGCCTTGCTCAACGAAGTATTAACTAAGTCAGCGGACGGCAAAGTCGCAGTATTACAGCAAACATTGCCACTGTTTTCTGGCAAGCCTGATACGACGCAGCTGGCTGGGCAATTAGCAGGGCGCTTAGCTGAAAGTGGCTTGTTTTATGAATCACATCAAGCAGAATGGGTGACCGGACAGCGCCCCTTGCAAACCTTACTCCGTGAACCACAAGCTAGTTTCAATCTGTCGAACGCGCATTTAGAAAGCAAAACTTCTACAGAGTCGCCGCCGACGGAGTTTAAAGACCTAGTTACGAATCTTGCCAGTAAAACTCAAGATATTGCGCTGCAAGCAGCACTCAAAAAAGCCGATGATTTACCCCCTGAGCAAGCAATGCGGCAATTAGTGCGGCAACAAGTTGATTTATTAGAGCAACGCCCCTTAGTTTGGCAGGGGAATGCTTGGCCTGGTCAGCCCTTGAAGTGGGAGCTGGAGTTGCAAAATGAACAAGAACATCAGGCTGAGTTCAATGCTGAGCAGCGCCAGTGGCAAACTAGTTTGGACTTGGCTTTGCCGAAATTAGGTGCAGTTGGGGTGGTCGCCACGATGGTGCAGGGGCAATTTTCCCTAAATTTTAAGGCTGCTGATGAGCAAACGGCAGCGTTAATTAAAACGCATCAAGCTGATTTAATGCAACGCTTTGAAGCCGCAGGGCTTAGCTTAATCAAGTCACAGGTGGATCATGAAGGCACGCAGTAATTCATCCCGTGCCGTAGCATTGGCGTATCGAGAAGGAAGCGCTGCGCCACGAGTGGTCGCCAAAGGGCAAGGATTGCTCGCTGAGCGAATTATTGAAAAAGCTAAAGAAGCTGGCGTTTTTGTGCACGATTCGCCAGAAATGGTTGCCTTGCTGATGCAAGTGGATTTAGATAGCCACATTCCTCCGCAACTGTATCGTGCTGTGGCAGAATTACTGGCGTTTATTTACATGCTTGAGCGCGGTGACGATGTATTTGCTCCTGACTTTAGCCATTTGCCACCACCCGACGAGCCGCAAACGTCGCCTCTTCAAAATCAATTAACGGACTCCAAGTGATCAATTCAGACGTTTCATTGCGCCGCAGCCAGCTTGCGGTGGCCTCGCTTTTTTTAGTTTTGGGCTTTAACTTCGGTACTTGGGCCTCACGCATTCCCGCTTTAAAAACTCAGTTGGGCTTGAGTGCGGCTGAGGTCGGGATTTTATTGCTGGCCAGCGGTTTGGGCGCTGTGTTTTCTTTCCCTGTAACGGCTACTTTGCTGCATAAACTCGGCTCACGAAAAATGTGCATTTTGGCGGGGCTGACATTGCCATGTGTGCTGATTGGGCTGGCGCTGGCACCGACGTTTCCGTTGGCGATTGTCGTGATGGCATTGGAAGGCGTAACTGTTGCGTGTTTAAATGTCGCGATGAATTCGCAAGGCGTAGAGGTCGAATTGGCAGGCAAGCAAGCGATTATGTCGCGTTTACATGCCGTGTTTAGCTTAGGCGGCTTATTGGCGGCATTGTTCGCCTCGGCATTAACGACATCGACTGACTCGGTATTGATTCATTTTGTCGCTGGTGCAGCGGTGCTGTGGGCGGGCGTGCTCTATGCGATTCCTGGTTTGTTGCATGAACAAATCAAAGAAGGTGGCGCTAGCAACGGCAAGCGTTTTGTGATTCCAACAGGGGTTGCCTTATGGTTGGGTATGATTGCGCTGTGCGGCACGATCGTAGAGGGCTCGATGTCGGACTGGTCGGCACTGTATTTGAAGGATGTCGTCGGTGCCTCAGCACAGCTCGCTCCACTGGGCATTGCTTGCGTATCGGGAACGATGCTGATTGCGCGTTGGTTTGGTGATGGTTGGCGGACGCGCTTTGGCGCAGAGCGAATGTTAACGGTCGGTGGTGTGTTAGCAGGTGGTGGTTTGGCTTTAGCCTTATTGCTCGGTGGTTTGGTGCCAGCTTTGTTGGGTTTTGCTTTGGTCGGTTTAGGTGTCGCAGCGGTTTCGCCTTGTGTGTATGCGGCAGCAGCCAAGCATGGCGCGGTGGCTTTAGCGGCGGTGACGACGATGGGGTCAATTGGCGCTTTGATGGGGCCGCCGGTGATTGGCTTTATTGCGCATGCAAGTAATTTGGCGTGGGGTATGGCGGTGATTGCCTTGGCGGCGGCTTTGATATCAGTGTGTACCAAAAAAGTGAATTGGGATTGATTGGGTATATTCGCCTAGCTTATTTTTAACAAGGTTTAGGTATGTATACCGTATGCAATATTTGTCGTGATATGTTTTTCTTTGCTTAGGTGATTAACCCTAATCGTCTTTTGCTGCGATATAGGCTAAGGTGATTCAAACGATCGTTTGGAGTGGCCCATGTCGCAGTATCCGCACTTATTTGCTCCTTTAGATTTAGGCTTTACCACACTGAAAAATCGCGCCTTGATGGGCTCGATGCATACCGGTTTGGAAGAACATGCCGACGCGCCCGAGCGCCTTGCTGCGTTTTATGCAGAACGCGCGGCGGGCGGCGTTGGATTGATTGTGACTGGCGGTATTGCGCCTAATGCAGCGGGCTGTACGTTTGCTGGCGCAGCGTTATTTAATGACGCTGCGCAAATTGCGCGGCATACCCCCGTTACGCAAGCCGTACACGCCGCAGGCGGAAAAATTGCACTGCAGATTTTGCACACGGGCCGTTATGCCTATCACACTGAATCGGTTGCCCCATCACCGATCACCGCACCGATTTCACCGTTTACACCACGCGAACTGACTTCGGCTGAGATTGAGCAAACGATTGCTGATTTTGCGCATACCGCAAGTCTGGCGCAACGTGCTGGTTACGATGGCGTTGAAATCATGGGGTCGGAAGGTTATTTGATCAATCAGTTCTTGGTTGAGCGTACCAATCAGCGGCAGGATCATTGGGGCGGTAGTGTGGTCAATCGTCAGCGTTTTGCGCTGGAAATCGCCAAAGCAGTGCGGGCGGCGCTTGGCCCCGATTCCATTATAATTTTTCGAATTTCTTTGCTTGATTTAGTCGAGCAAGGTGGCACTTTGGCTGAGGCGATTGAGCTGGCGCAAGCGCTTGAATTGGCCGGCGTAACACTACTTAATACCGGTATTGGTTGGCATGAGGCGCGAATTCCAACGATTGCTGCGACTGTGCCGCGCGGCGCATATAGCTGGGTGACACGTGCACTCAAACCGCATGTCGGTGTGCCGTTGATTGCAGTTAATCGAATCAGTACGCCCGAAATTGCCGAAGCCATTCTAGTGCGCGGCGATGCTGATATGGTGTCGTTGGCGCGACCACTATTAGCAGACCCTGAGTATTTGCTTAAAGCCAAAGAAGATCGAGCGCTAGAGATTAATACCTGTATTGCTTGCAATCAGGCTTGCCTTGATCATGTGTTTGAAGGCAAGCCCGCGACGTGCTTGGTGAATCCGCGTGCAGCGCGAGAAACTGAGCTGACTATTACTGCTGTGGCTAAACCCAAAACTGTCGCTGTCGTCGGTGCTGGTCCGGCGGGCTTGTCTGCTGCGCTTACCGCAGCCCAAGCGGGACATAGTGTGACTTTGTTTGAGGCCGACGCCAAAATTGGCGGCCAATTCGGTTTAGCACAAAACATCCCTGCCAAGGCGGAGTTTACTGAAACGCTGCGCTATTTTTCGGTGATGTTGGCCAAATTCAAGGTCGGTATCCAATTGAATCAGCGCGTTTCGGCGGCGAGCTTGGCAGGCCAGTTTGATGAGGTCATTGTTGCCACCGGTGTGAGGCCACGGATTGCTCAGATCGCTGGAGTTGATCACCCCAGCGTGGTGGCGTATCCCGATTTAATTGCTGGCAAAGTGCAACCCAAACACAAAATCGCGATTATTGGTGCGGGGGGTATTGGTGTCGATGTCGCAGACTATTTAGTCAATGGTCTTCATACTCACAGGGAGTATTTGGCTGAGTGGGGTGTGGATACCACCCTACAAAGTCATGGCGGTTTATGTGCGCCAGAAATTCATGCGCCAGAGCGTGAAGTGTGGCTGCTTAAACGCAGTAAAGGCAAACCCGGTGCCGGGCCAGGGCGAACGACAGGCTGGATTCACCGTATTGGTTTGCAACGTAGCGGGGTGCATTTATGGGGTTCAGTTGAATACTTGAAAATCGACGATGCGGGGCTGCATTTGCGCCACGAAGGGGTTGAGAAGTGCTTGCCTGTTGAGCAGATTATCCTTTGTGCGGGGCAGGAATCGGTGAATTCACTGTACGCCGAGTTGTTGGCACTGAAGCAGTCGGCGCATTTGATTGGTGGTGCTCTAGAAGCTGGCGAGTTGGATGCAAAGCGGGCGATTGAGCAGGGGTTTATGACGGCGCTGTCTATATAAAAATAAGGGCGGCTTATAAAACCGCCCTTGTTTTAGGGTATTTCGCTCTGGTCATTGAATTTTATTGGCTAGGCCGATATACCCATTATTGTATGTTTTGTCTTATTTAACCTTTTTCCGCGCCAGTTTTTAGGCGGTTTCCCCACCCAAAGCCTCGATCAAGGCTGGAATAAAGCCGCGCAATTCGCCAATCAGGAGTGCCATTTGCGATTCAAATAGCGCGTCTTGGGTTTCGGCATCCATGTCTTTGACCTCGTCTTTCAGTACATCCAGCATTGCTAGTGACTTGATTTCTAGCGCTTCAGTCAGCGTAAAGGTCAGTCGTTCACCAAAGGCGAGCGACAAGCGCGTTGCGATTTTACCTGCATCAAGATGCTGGCGTACTTCATCACAATCCATCACTTGACGCTTAAAGCGAGCGATTGAGCCTTCATCGCCTGGAACTTTGAGCTCGGCATCTTGGCCGATTGAGAACGCGTCAGGTGCTTCGGTGGTTAGCCAATCGGTCATCGCCATCGCAGGGCTAGTTTCGGTGTCGATGAGCTTGGTCGGCAGACTGCCCAGTGTTTCGCGCAAGGTGGATAGCAAATATTCTGCTTTCGCGGCAGAAGCGGCATCGACAATCACTAAGCGATTGGCAAGGTCGATTAAGGCGCGATTGGTACGGCGGCGCGTAAAGGCGCGCGGGAGCAATTCATCGGTGATGCGATCTTTGAGTTCTTTCTGTTCTTTGCGACCGACTTTACGGTTTTCTTCCGCTTCGATGTGTTGCACGCGAACGTCAAGCTCGTCTTTAATCACTGCGGCAGGTAATACTTTTTCTTCGGTTTTGAGGCTGACTAAGACGGCGTCTTGGCGGGTGAAGGCAAATTCCTCCGGGGCATGACGCGCGGGGGGGATCCAACCACAGCTTTCCATGTCCATCGCGCCACAAGGCACGAAGGGGCGTTTGGCTAATTCGCTGGCGATACTATCAGCGCTCAGCGCGTGATCTGGATTGAGGCGATAAATTTGTAGATTGCGAAACCAGAGCATGCTGCATTCCTTGTTGTGGGTGGACGATTGTAGCGTTGACTGCGGATGAAGCAAAATGATTGTGAAAAATTGCGTAGCAGACTTGTTTTATGATATTGAGAATGATTGCTATTGGTGCTAAAGTGCCGTAGTATACTTTTTTACTACGGAAATTTTGACAATGAAACGGTTCGGACTGACAGTAATTGCACTTTCTATGATGGCGGGTTTAGCGCAAGCAGAAACAGTGACGGTTTATAGCGCACGTAATGAGCAACTTATTAAGCCTCTGTTTGATGCCTACACCAAAGAAACAGGCGTTGAAGTTAAAGTTCTGACCGACAAAGAAGGTCCGTTGATGGCGCGCTTGCAAGCGGAGAGTAGTAATACCCCCGCCGACCTATTGATTACTGTCGATGCTGGTAATTTGTGGCAAGCGGCGAATTTGGGTTTGTTGAAAACCGTTAAGTCTGAAACATTAAATAAAAATGTACCAGCCCATCTGCGCGACGACAAAGGCCAGTGGTACGGTTTGTCAGTACGTGCGCGGACTATGTTCTTTAACCCAGACCTTGTCAAAGCAGAAGATTTATCAACGTATGAAGATTTGGCCGATCCAAAGTGGAAGGGCAAATTGTGCTTACGTACCAGCAAAAAAGTTTATAACCAGTCTTTGGTTGCGATGATGATTGCCCAGCACGGCGAAGCGAAAACTGAAAAAATCGTTCGTGGTTGGGTGGCCAATTTAGCGACTGATGTGTTTGCCGATGACACAAAATTGTTGCAAGCCATTGCGGCGGGTCAATGTGCGGTGGGGATTGCGAATACGTATTACTTTGGTCGCTTGATCGATAAAGATCCTAAGTTTAACGCGCGTATTTTCTGGGCGAATCAAAAAACGGATGGCGTACACGTGAATGTTTCTGGTGCAGGCGTGACTCGTTACGCGAAAAATGAAGCCGGTGCGGTTAAGCTGATGGAGTGGTTGTCGTCAAGCAAAGCACAAAACATCTATGCCGATAAAGATATGGAGTTTCCAGTGAATCCGGCAGTGAAGCCAGATCAGTTGGTTGCTTCATGGGGCCCATTCAAATCAAACGTAATCAATATGAGTAAGGCTGGCGAGTTGCAATCACAAGCGGTGAAATTGATGGATCGCGCAGGTTATAAATAATCGTGTAACAAGTGTGGCTTTGTAAGTCAGCTCCGTTACAATTGATGGGCAGCTCGAAACTCGAGACTGCCCATTTTAATTTTCTGGATGTGTATGCGTTTTCTTTCTCCGCGCGGTGCGATTCTGCTGGCGCCGATTGCTTTATTGACCATTATCCCATTGTTGGTGGTGATGGCTTCGTTCCTTCACCCGGAACCTGAGATTTGGCAGCATTTATTTGAATATGTGTTGCCGGATGTATTAAAAAATACGGTCATCTTAATTTTGGGGGTGTCTATTGGGGTATTGCTGCTAGGCGTACCGCTGGCATGGCTTACCGCCGTATGCCAGTTCCCGGGGCGTCGATTTTTTGCGTGGGCTTTGATGTTGCCATTGGCGATGCCGGCGTATGTATTGGCGTTTGTGATGGTTGGTTTTCTAGACTTTACTGGCCCAGTGCAAACTTTACTGCGTGAATGGACTGGCTCATCAGCGTGGTTTCCGCGTATTCGTAGTACGGGCGGCGTAGTCATGGTGATGTCGCTGGCGTTTTATCCTTATGTTTATTTGTTGGCGCGCAACGCCTTTTTAACGCAAGGCAAGCGGGCGCTAGAAGCGGCTCAGATGTTAGGCATGTCGCGCCCGCAAGCGTTCTGGAAAGTTGCGCTACCGATGGCGAGGCCTTGGTTGATTGGTGGTCTGATCTTGGCTCTGATGGAAACTTTGGCCGATTTTGGGACGGTATCAATTTTTAATTTTGATACTTTTACCACGGCCATTTATAAATCCTGGTTTTCGTTGTTTAATTTGACCGCTGCATCTCAATTGGCCTCGCTATTGGTGTTGTTGGTGGTGATAATTTTAGCTGTCGAGCGCTGGGCGCGTGGTGCGCGCCGTTATCATGGGCGAATTGTGGCAGCGGAACGAATTGTTTTGTCGCGAGGGCAAGGACTTTGGGCGACCGCTGTATGCAGTTTGGTATTGGCGATTGCCTTTGTGATTCCGATGCTGCAATTGATCTTCTGGACGCTGCAGATATGGCGCGTTGATTTTGACGCTCGGTATATTGGTTTTATTGTGCGCTCAGTGGGCATTTCTTTATTGGCTGGTTTGCTTGTGACCAGCTTGGTCTTATTGCTGGTTTATATTCAGCGCCGTTATCCGGCAAAAATTACATCTTTATTAGTACGCTTAGCGACTGTTGGCTATGCAGTGCCTGGCACGGTGCTGGCAGTGGGCGTGTTTATTCCGATTGCTTGGCTGGATAATCAACTGCTACCGATCGCGCATGCTTTGGGTGTGGATACATTTCAAATTCTCAAAGGTTCAGTCGCGGTGATGTTACTGGCTTTGGCGGCGCGCTTTATGGCGGTGGGATTTCAGCCAATTGATGGGGCGATGCAAAGGATTAGTCATAATCAAGAAGATGCCGCGCGCACGTTGGGGGTGAGTGAGCGTGGATTGTTGTGGCGTTTGCATATTCCGCTGTTGCGTGGCGGTGTATTTACTGCCGTGCTGATGGTGTTTGTCGATGTGATGAAGGAAATGCCGATTACCTTGATGACGCGCCCGTTTGGTTGGGATACTTTGGCGGTGCGGGTGTTTGAAATGACCTCAGAGGGCATGTGGGAAAGTGCTGCTTTACCGAGTTTATTGATTGTTTTGGCTGGTTTATTGCCAGTTATATTATTAGTTAGAAAATCTGAGGGTAAGTAATGGCTTTGCTTAAGGTCGAAGGATTAGCTGTTTCGTTTGCTGGTCGTAAAGTCGTTGAGAATTTATCGTTTGATTTGGCTGAGGGCGAAATCGGCTGCTTATTGGGCGCATCGGGTTGCGGTAAAACAACGGTTTTGCGCGCCATTGCTGGATTTGAGCCCTTAGCTGGCGGACGTATTGTGCTGGCAGATCGTGAGGTTAGCTCAACGCAAGGTCAAACGCCGGTGCAAGAGCGTGGCATTGGGATGGTTTTTCAGGATTATGCGCTATTTCCTCATTTGACGGTGGCAGCCAATATTGCTTTTGGCTTGATTGATAAAGACCCGAAAGTCGTGCGTGAGCTACTCGATTTAGTGGGGCTTAATCATGTGGAAGCGCGCTACCCACATGAGTTGTCGGGTGGGCAGCAACAGCGGGTGGCCTTAGCCCGCGCATTAGCACCTAAGCCACGGCTGTTATTGCTGGATGAGCCATTTTCAAATTTGGATGTGGAATTACGCGAACGATTAGGTCAGGAAGTTCGCTCCATTTTGAAGGCTAGCGGTACGACTGCGATTTTAGTGACGCATGATCAGCGTGAAGCGTTTGCAATGGCTGATCGCGTAGGCGTGATGACCGAAGGTGCGCTACGCCAATGGGCTGCACCGTATGAGTTGTATCATGAACCCAGTGATCGATTTGTCGCCAATTTTATTGGTGAAGGTGTGTTGTTGCCCGCAAAATTAACCGGTCCTAACTGCATTGAGTTCGAATTGGGTGAGGTGTGCCGAACTGTGGCGATTGATTGTTGCATAGGCTGCGATATGGAGGTGTTGATTCGTCCTGATGATATCGTCCATGTTGATAGCAGTCCGCTCAAAGCAGAGGTTATTGCCAAGGTATTTCGCGGCGCGCATTTTTTATACACCCTTGGTTTGCCATCAGGGCAACGCGTTTTGTCATTAGTGCCTAGTCACCATAACCATGCGATCGGTGAAGCAATTGGCATTGAAGTCGAATGTGATCATGTGATTGCATTTAAGGCATAATATTTTATGCAAGAAATAAAGCTTTCTTTTTCCATTCATTAAATCCATAAAGACTCATCTATCGCAAAAATGTATGAGTTCGGAGGTTCTATGCTGCGCTTGAGTCATTGGAGTTTACGAACCAAGATTTTACTGTTCACGACAGTTTCAATTGCGGCTGGTTTTGCTGTCATGATCAGTATTATTGCGAGTCATGCTTATCAGGCGGCAAAGCAGCAGGGATTACTGCGCTTACAGGAGCAGACTCAGGCTTACGCGAATCAGGTTGAAGGCCAATTTAATGCGGCCTATCAGGTGCCGCTGAATTTGTCATTGGCTGTGCAGGGGATGAAAGGTCAATCGCTACCTGAGCGCAAGGTGCTTGATGCTTTAATTATGCGAATGTTGGAGGCGCAGCCGTTGGCTTCTGGTTTGTGGATGATTTGGGAGCCTAATGCTTTGGATGGCAAAGATGATGCGTATCGGGCTGACTGGCCTAGGCACGATCCATCTGGGCGCTATACCCCTTATATTGTACGTAGCGAAGGTAAAATTATCCAAGACACGATGCTTGGCGCCACGCAGCAAAAAGAAGCGGAACCATTTCGCGTAAAGCCTAGTGAATATAAAGTGCCTTACGAGTCATCTGGATGGGGTGATTTTTATTTCGTACCAAAACAACGACAGCAAGATACGGTGACTGAACCATTTCCATATGATGTGGGTGGTGTGAAAACCTTAATGTCGACTTTAACTGTGGCGATTAAAGATGCCTCTGGAAAATTGCTTGGTTTTTCTGGTTTAGATTTGCCGCTAGCTTCTTTGCAGGCCAGCATCGGCAAAGAAAAGCCTTATGGCGTTGGTACGGTAACCTTGATTTCAAATGCTGGGATGTATGTGGTGACCCCTGATAGCAGCAAAGCCGGCAAGAATGTCAGCGATGCGGACTATCCCACTGGATTTATGGCTGATGTAAAGGCTGGTAAGGCAAATCGGTTTGAGCGTGATGGGATTTTGTATGAATTTCAGCCGATTAAAATGGGAAATAGTAATCAGCCGTGGTCGATTGGGGTTGCTGTGCCAGAATCAGTTATTCTGGCCGATGCGATCTCTGCAAGAAATTGGGCCATTGTGGTTGGTGTGATTGCCTTGCTGGTTATTGTGGCGATTTTGAGCATTATGCTGAACATCTTGATTGCGCCACTGCAGCGTCTTGCCGTAGCGATGGAAGAAGTTTCGACCGGTGAGGGGGATTTGACCCGTCAATTGCAAATTCATGGTCAAGATGAAATCGGTCGGACTGCACAAGCTTTCAATCAGTTTGTGGTTACGTTACGAAAAATGTTTATCGAGGTGCGTGCGCAAAGTGAGGCGGTTAGTCAAGCGAGCCAGCAATTGGCGGGGCCTGCGCAAACTGTTAGCTCGTCATCAATGCATCAGGCTGAGGCTGCGACTTCTACAGCTGCCAGCGTGGAAGAGGTAACCGTTAGTATCCAGCATATTGCCGACTCTGCGCGTGATTTTGAGCATACGGCCCGTGAAACGGGTAAAGAAACAATGGCGAGCCAAGTCAAGGTAGATGAAGTTGCGAAGGAGATTACGCAAATTCATGAAACGATGTCTCGGTTGGTGGCGTCAATGCAAAGCCTGAATTCGCAGTCTTTGCAAGTTAATCAAATCGTGCAGACAATCAAAGAAATTGCCGATCAAACTAATCTACTGGCGCTCAATGCTGCGATTGAAGCCGCGCGGGCAGGTGATATGGGGCGCGGTTTTGCGGTGGTTGCTGATGAGGTGAGGAAGCTGGCTGGGCGTTCTGGTGAGGCGACCATTGAAATTTCATCGATTGTCGGGGCGATTCAGCAAGAAATCCATAAAGCCGGCGAGCATATGCAGCTAACGCAAGACCAAGTTGGGGTTAGTGTGGAAATGTCGCAGCAGGCCGCCGAGTCAATGAATAGCGTCCGCCAAGGCACTGAGTTGTTGTTGGCCAGTATTGGTGATATTGCGAACGCAACCCGCGAGCAAGCCGCAGCAAGTACGGATATTGCACAAAATATTGAAACGATTAGCACGATGTCGCAGCGTAATAGTGACGCGATGGCAGGGGTTGGTGCTTCTGTAGACGATTTGGAAAAAATGGCCGCCAGATTAAGGGCTGTAGTTGGTGGCTTTAGACTGTAGTTAATGGGTATTGCTCTGTAGCCATTGCAATTAATTGACTATAGAGCAATACATTAAATACTAAAATCTTCGTTTTTTGTTGAAAGCGTCTGAACTGCGGCATGGGTTGATAAAAAGATTGGGCTGCTGAGTTCGCGAATGAAGTCGCTGTGCTGTAATGTTTCGTGCACCGGACCTTTTACTTCGGCTAAATGCAAGGTGATGCCGATTGTTTCGAGTCGCTGGCGAAATTCTTTCAGTGCTGCAATCGCACTGACATCGATAGAGTTGACGGCTGATAAAACCAAAATTAAGTGTTTAGCCTGTGAGTGGCTGAGTAAATGTTTTTGACATTGTTCGATCACTTGGGCGCAATTGCCGAAATATAAGCTTTCATCAATGCGAATGGCCAATATCTCACTGGGCATCTCCACTTTAAAATGCAGTGCATTTCGGAAGTGCTCCGATCCCGGTACGCGCCCAATGACTGCAATATGGGGCTTGCTGCTGCGTAGCATAAAAAGTAGTAAAGATACGCCAACGCCGACCGCAATGCCGTTAATTGGGCCAATCAGCAAAACGGCTACAAATGTAAGTAACCACGCAGCACCATCACGTTGATCAATGCGCCAAGCGATCCAAAATGACTGTGGGTTGAGCATGCGGGTGGTGGCTAAAATAATTGTTGCAGCCAGCAAAGGTAGCGGCAAAAGTCCAATTACATCAGCAAAAAACAGAACGCCAATGCACATCCAGCCTGCGGTCAACACGCCCGCGATCGGGGTTCTTGCGCCACTGCTCGCGTTGACTGCTGTCCGTGAAAATCCGCCGCTCACCGCAACGCCACCAACAAAAGCCGCAGCGATATTGCTGCCGCCAAGTGCAATTAATTCTTGGTTGGTATCGATGGTTTCTTTTCGCTCTGAGGCGATCGTTTGGGCTATCGTAATGCTTTGTAAAAATCCGGCTAAGCCAATTAATAGGGCAGGTAGCCAGAGTAGCGCTAAGTCCTTGATGTTTATATTTGGCGTCGTGAAGGCAAAGTTTGATGATGGGAGTGATCCAATGCTGTGAATGGTTGAATTATCGATCACGCCAGTTTTCAAAACCCAAGCGCCCAACAGTAATACTGTGATAGGTAGTATGCGGCTCACTAGCCGCGCATGTGTTAATGAAAGCTGGAGTTTGGTGAGTAGTTGAATGGCGGGGTTGCCAGTTAAGGCTAGGAGTGTGACTCCGATCAGGCCAAACCCAGCCGAGTTGAGTGTCAGTTGCTGAGCCGCATTAGGTATATTCAACAGCCAGTTTAATGCGGTGCTGCCTTGCCATTGAATGCTGAGTAAGGGGCCGGTCTGACTCAGTGCAATTAAAAGTGCGGTGCCTGCGCTGAAGCCTTGTATGACGGGTATGGATAAAATTCGAGTTAGCTTGCCGAGTTTAAGGGCGCCAAAACCCAGCATGAACACCCCGGATAATAAAGTGAGTGTGCTAGCGAGTGCGATGTAATGCGCGGTAGTGTTTGGCGACAGTGGCGCTAATGCGGCAGCCATCATCGCGGAAGTGATCGCCATCGGTCCTACGGATTGGGTCATACTGCTGCCTAGTAGCGCATAAATCAATACCGGCACTATGCTGGCATAGAGACCATGAAGGGCGGGTAGTCCGGCGAGTTGTGCGTAGGCCAAGCTTTGGGGGATCAGAAGGAGTGCAACAATAATACTGGCTCCTAAGTCGCCGGTAGCATGTTCTTGGCGATAGTTTGGGAGCCAGTTCAGAATGGGGAGTTTCATTTGCGTTGCAGTCGCTCAAAAATAAACATTCCTACTAGCATGGCCGCTACAAAGACTGCTGCACCCGTTGATCCCGTTCCTAGTGCGACTAAAGCGGGGCCCGGGCAGATGCCAGCGATTCCCCAGCCGATGCCAAAAGCAATGCTGCCTAGTATGAGTCGACGATCAATGATATTGCTAGTTGGCAATTTCATCGGTTCTTGCGTGAGTAGTGTCGTGCTGCGTTTTTTTGCGGCGCTAAAAAAAACCAGCGCGACGCCAATCCCGCCGCCCATTACAAAGGCAAGACTAGGATCCCAGACGCCTGCTAGATCTAAAAATCCTTGTACTTTACTGGGACTTGCCATCCCAGCAAGAAGTAAGCCTAGACCAAAAAGCAGACCCGTCAATAGGCCGATTAGATTCATTTTCATTGTGTGCCTTTTACAGTATGTGTTTAATCATCAAGACGGTCAGAAAACCTGCGCCCATAAATGCGACAACTGCTGCAAGTGAGCGAACTGATAGTCGTGATAGTCCGCAAATTCCGTGCCCGCTGGTGCAACCATTCGCGTAGCGGGTGCCGATGCCAACGAGTAAGCCGGCAATGATCAACCAAGGGGTGGAGGCAACCATGGTTAAGTCAGGTAGTGGTGCAAAATATTGCCAAGCCCAGGGCGCTGCGAGTAATCCGATTACAAATAAAACGCGCCATGTTCGGTCGTTGGCACTGTTTACGAGCCCACCCACAATCCCTGCAATCCCCGCGATTTTTCCGGCTAATAAAATAAGTAGTCCTGCTGAGAGTCCAATTAAAGCGCCGCCGGCAAAACTGGCTAGAGGCGTGAAGTGAGTGTAATCAATTTGCATTGAGGTGCTCCGTGTTGTCCGTTTTGAAGTCACGAGGGCAGTAAAGTGCGTACAAAAGCTGCAGTAGTTGTAAAACTTCATCGCTAGCCAAAGAATAATAGATGCGTTTACCGTCGCGCCGTGTGTTGACTAAACCTGCATTACGTAGCACGCCTAGTTGCTGTGATAGGGTGGGTTGGCGAATGTCGAGTAATTCTTCGAAATCGGACACGCATTTTTCACCATCGACCATTTGGCACAGCAATAATAGTCGATCTTCGTTGCTCATCATTTTTAAAGTGTGTGTCGCCGTGGTGGCGGCAACTCGCATTGCATTGATTGCTTCTGGGTTCATTTTTGCCTGCTGGATAATATTGTTTGACTTTATAATATATAAAATTATAGTATATGTAAATTGTTATTTAGAGGTCGCATCATGAGTCACTCAACTGCCAATGTTATGCCGTTTTTCGATGCCGCTACTTTTACGGTGAGCTATTTAGTGTATGACTGTGTCGGTGGGCGAGCGGCGATTATTGATCCTGTGTTGGATTACGATGCTAAATCAGGCCGCACTAGCACGAAAAATGCGCAAAAAATACTAGAAGCGGTGCGGGAGCTAAATTTGACGGTTGATTGGATTTTGGAAACCCATGCCCATGCCGATCATGTGTCTGCAGCAGCTTGGTTACAGATGCAAATCGGTGGAAAGATTGCGATCGGGCAGGGGATTGATCAGGTGCAACAGATATTCAAGCCGATGTTTGGCTTAGAGCCTGATTTTGCAACGGACGGCCGCCAATTTGATCACTTGTTTGTGGCGGGAGAGCGGTTTAGTATCGGGCTGTTAAGCGCAGAAATACTGTTTGTTCCGGGGCATACCCCTGCTGATGTGGCATATTTGATTGGCGATGCCCTATTTGTTGGTGATACGATTTTTATGCCGGACGTCGGAACTGCTCGTTGTGATTTTCCCGGAGGCGATGCCGGTACTTTATTCGATTCAGTTCAGCAGCTGTATGCTTTACCTGATCGAACTCGGGTATTTGTTTGTCATGACTACTTGCCTGAAAATCGAGTTCAGTATCAGTGGGAAACAACCATTGCCGCACAAAAGCAGCATAATGTTCACATTCGAATTGATACCCTGCGCGATGACTTTATTGCGCTTCGCCAAGCACGTGACAAAACACTGGCAGTGCCAGCATTAATTCTGCCATCAATTCAGATCAATATTCGTGCAGGACATTTGCCACCCGCAGATGTAAACGGAAAACAGTTTTTAAAAATACCCCTAAATGTATTGTAAGGAAAGTAAATGAGCCTCTTGATTGAATGCCCACATTGCCACGTAACAAATCGTTTAGAAGCGAATCGATTGGCAGAGTCACCAAATTGCGGGGGCTGTCATCGCCCCTTGTTTCTGGGGGCGCCAGTACCAGCAAACTCAGACAATCTTGCAGCAATTTTAAAATGGAGCAAATTGCCTGTTGTGGTTGATTTCTGGGCGCCTTGGTGCGGTCCTTGTCAGTCATTTGCTCCTACATTTACGGCTGCTGCCGAGTCAATGGCAGGAAAGGTGCTATTTATTAAGGCCGATACTGAGGCTCAGCCAGCCTTGGGGCAACAATATCGTGTTCGTAGTATTCCCACATTAGCGGTATTTGATGGTGGTGTTGAACTAGAGCGTGTTTCAGGTGCGTTATCAGCTGGGCAGTTTAAGGCGTGGTTGATGCAATTCTTATGACCCAAGGAGGTGTGAGATGAACAATGTGGGTGGTTTTGATCGTATTCTCAGAGTGGTTTTGGGGGTGTTGTTGATCCTTGCGACAGCCTTGGGCTTTATCGGGGCTTGGGGCTGGGTTGGCGTGGTGCCGTTGGTGACTGGTTTGTTGAGAAGTTGCCCGTTGTATAAGTTATTTGGCTTTAATACTTGTCCAGTTAAGAAGGTAGATTGAAAAAATACCCCTCAATTTCATGGATTAAAATTCAATCGATTGAGGGGGCTGTTTTCGCTACGTTAAGAATGGATTTGATCGGCAGTTAAATTAGACAAATAATTTGCTGGCTATCCAGAATAGCCCGCCTGACATTACGACAGTGACAGGTAGTGTGAGTACCCACGCAATCGCAATATTCTTAATGGTGCTGGCTTGAAGCCCGCTTTTGTTGGCAACCATCGTGCCGGCTACCGCGGATGATAAAATATGTGTCGTTGATACTGGCATTCCCGTCCAGCTCGCAATCCCAATGGCAGCCGCTGCAGTGATTTGTGCGGCATTACCTTGCGCATAAGTCATACCTTTATTGCCAATCTTTTCCCCTACTGTGTACACAATCCGACGCCAACCTACCATGGTGCCAAGGCCTAGCGCCAATGCAACAGCAATAATCACCCATTGCGGCGCGTATTCAGTCGTGGCCGTAAGATCTTTGCGGAACTTATCGAGGCTGTGTTTTTCGTGGGAGGCCCAAATAGGTAATTTGGATATTTTTTTAGCCGTATCGTCCACGCACAGTAAGATGCGGCGCGCTGCAATACGCTCATCGGTGCTTAATTGATTATAGCTACTGATATTGCCGAGCATCGTATCGAGTTTATTGATGGCCGCTAATGTAATTTCAGATTTACATTCAAATTGAGCCGGCAAGGTGTGATTAGCAGAGCCCAGTGGAATGTTAGGGTTGATTTTGTCAGCGTTTTGCGTGTAAAAATCTCTGATATGAATTGCGGCATCACGGGTGCGTTCGATGTCATAAATACTGCTGCTGCGATCGAGGACGAAATTGCCAGGTGCTAAGCCAACCAGAACTAGCATAACTAAGCCAATCCCTTTTTGGCCATCATTGGAGCCATGTGCAAAGCTCAACCCCATTGCCGAGGCGATGAGTGTTACACGGGTCCAGAATGGTGGGTGTTTTTTACCGTCAATGTTTTTACGTTCTTCTGGCGTAAGGTGCATATGTGATTGGCTGAAGTACTTTTTGAGGGCAATCAGTAAAATGCCCGCCAAGATCATCCCCATTGCCGGTGAAATGAGTAAAGAGAGTAGGATATCGATTGCTTTTTGCGTGTTGATGCCGTGCAACCAGTGATGACCAGTGAGGATCGCATGCATGATCCCTACGCCTAAAATCGAACCGATTAGAGTATGAGAGCTTGATGCTGGAATCCCCAGGTACCATGTGCCTAAATTCCATACAATCGCGGCTGTTAATAGCGAAAAGACCATGATAAGGCCGTGGCTACTATTGACATTCAGCAGTAAATCAACGGGAAGTAAATGAATGATGGCATACGCGACACCTAACCCCCCCAGAATCACGCCTAAAAAATTGAAGCAACCAGAGGCAAATACCGCGACATGTGCTGGCATTGCCTTGGTGTAGATGACGGTAGCAACTGCGTTGGCAGTATCATGAAAGCCATTAATAAATTCGTAAGCTAAAACAAAAAGGATGGCCAGTGCGAGGCTAATTGCGGCGAAGGTGTCTAAACCACTGAATATTTCAGGCATGTGTTATTTGTGTTACAAAACAAAGAAGGTGCCGATTATCGCAGAATAAACACTCCTTCGTAGCCTCGTTTATGGTTTTAAATCAGATTTCTGTTAAATAAATATCAAAGTGCTAGGATGAGCAACTTACAGAGAGTGTGCTAGCCCAGTCTGGTGGTAGTTGAGCGTATGACTCATATTCGTTTTGCTCACGGTATGGATTGCTCAGGCAGTGTCGTAGTCGCTCAATTTCCGAAAAATCGTGTTCATTTTCAGCTTTGCGAATGGCTATTTCTGCCAAATGATTGCGCAAAATGTACTTAGGATTGCTATTGAGCATCAAGCTACTGCGTTGCTTCGGTTCCTGAGCATCGATAGTCAAGCGTTTGCGATATTGTTGCAGCCAGTTTTGTAAACCTTCGCGATGCAGAATTAAGTCGCTGAGCCGAGTGTCGTTTTGCTCGGTAATCCAGTGCGACAAGGTACGCCAGAAGATGGTCCAGTCAGTCTGTGCGGCTTGCATTAATTCAAATAATTCAGTCGCTAAGCTCCAGTCTGATTCGTACCAATTTGAAAAACCTAGTTTCTTCCGCAGTTCTTCAGCAAATGCGCTTTCAAACAGATCTTGGTAATTGGCGAGTGCTGCGAGTAAGTCATCTTTGGAAACCAGCGGCATCAGTGCTTGTGCAAGACAATGCAAATTCCATAAGCCGATTTGTGGTTGCTGCTGATAAGCATAGCGACCCGTATCGTCAGAGTGATTACAAATGTGTGCTGGATTAAAGCCATCTAAAAAACCGAATGGTCCATAGTCTAGTGTTAATCCTAAAATAGACATATTGTCTGAATTCATCACCCCATGGCAAAAACCAACTGCCTGCCATTGCGCAATGAGCTTGGCGGTTCGGTAAATCACAGCGTTGAGCAGCGCTAGATAGGGGTTGGTATTGGATTGGCATTCTGGATAGTGGTGCGAAATTACCCAGTCAGCGAGTTTCTGTAGTGCTTGAGGTTGACCGTGGTAATAGAAATGCTCGAAATGGCCAAAACGGACGAACGTGGGCGCTAGCCGAGTCAGAACAGCAGCACGCTCACGTGTTTCTCGCCACACTGTATGTTGCGCACTGCCGATCGCTAAGGCGCGTGTAGTTGGTATACCTAACCCATGCATCGCTTCGGAGCATAAGTATTCACGGATGGTTGAGCGCAATACCGCTCTTCCATCGCCACGTCGCGAGTACGGGGTTGGTCCGGCCCCTTTAAGTTGAATTTCCCATCGAGTAGCTTCTGGATCGGTTAATTCTGCGATTAATAAAGCACGGCCATCACCTAGTTGACCTGCGTTGATACCAAATTGATGCCCTGAGTACACGGTTGCCAAAGGGGTCTGGCCTTGCGGGGTTTGATTGCCAATTAGATAATCTGCGATTTGGTGTTGCTGAGTCAGTTCGGCTAAACCGAGTGCTTGCGCGAATTCTGCATTCCATGCCACGGTGTGAGCCTGTGCCATTGGGGTGCTTGGGCAGGCTTGGTAAAATTCGGTGCCGAGTTCTTGCCAACGCAGTGCAGGTGGCAGTTGAGCAAATTGTAAAGGCATAGTTTTAATAATTCTTGAGTAATTTACTCGGATATTATGCCGTAAATGAACACAGTGGGGATGATGGTGAGTGAAAAAATTCCGGTGACCACCGCAATACGCATGCTGCGGGCTAATAAAATTCAGTACACGGAGCATCTATACGATTATGAAGAGCGCGGTGGTACTGCCGTATCGGCACGAGAACTGGGGGTACCAGAGCGAATCGTGATTAAAACGCTGATTATGGAAAATGAGAAAAAACAGCCGATGGTGGTTTTAATGCATGGCGATTGTGAAGTGTCCACGAAAAATTTGGCACGGATTATTGCTTGTAAAACGATTAACCCTTGTGCGCCGGAGATTGCAAATAAGCACAGTGGTTTCGTCGTCGGTGGAACATCACCGTTTGGGACGAAAAAAATCATGCCAGTATATATGCAGGCTTCGATTGCTGAGTTAGAGAAAATCTACATCAATGGTGGCCGAAGAGGTTTTTTGGTCGGAATGAGTCCTGCGGCCTGTATTCAAGTATTAAAGCCAATCTTGGTGGATGTGGCCATTTACCCCACTTGAATTGCTGCATCAACGCTGAAAGAGTTGTTGCAGGTCTTGGTTTAGGCTGTGATGGGTGCCCGCATCGATCATGCCGCTAAGTCGGTCGATAAAACCACTGGCAATCGTAATTAGGGCGTTTCGTTCTTTGGTTTCTAGTGTATCAACGTTTTTTATGTATTTAACTATGGCATGACTGGCCGATAGCATAAGCCGATTATTGCAAGTGCTTTGCGCGTTTGGCAGTAGCAGGTCAATCGCCTCGGTATATTCGGATCGCAGCATGTGCTGCACACCACTGTTATTTAAATCATTTATTTCTTGTCCAATTTGCTGGATGTAGTCTTTCCAAATTGGGCGCATCGTCGCCGCACTTTCTAATAAGCCTGAAACATGACGAGTGGTAATAAAGCGCTGCGCAATGTGCTTGAGCCATTTATAGGGGGGCGTTTCACCGCTAGGCTCTTCGCCTTCAATCGTGGCGGGGCAGATTAGATCGGCTGCCATAATAAAGCTGGTTGCCATTTCCTGGGTCATTTCTGCGTGACTAAAATAAACCTCGAGTTCGTTAAGTAATTGCGGTTTTCCTTCGTAAATGGCTGTAGCAATAATGTCGATGATTTTGTTTTTAACTGTATTGTCTTTGCGGGCAATTTCTTTTACTAGGCGAAGGTATTTTTCTGAGTCTGATGAGTTGTTTTCTCTGCGAGCTGCTAGCGCCAGCTGCAGTACGGTGTCTGCACTGAGTGCAGACGAATTGCCGCCACATTTTACGGCTTGTTCTAGTAACGATTTAGCTTTGGCTGAGTCGCCTAGCATATTCGCTAGATTGCCGGCTTTTTGTAAGCGGCTGACATTATTCGGGGTCATCGCGAGGCATTTTTCAAAAACCGCCATCGCTTGGTCAACGCGACCATCGGCCATATACATTGATGCTAATTCCTCATAGGCATCGACATATTGCGCATGTTCTACAATGGCTGCTTGCAGTGTGCTTTCGGCAAGATTTTTTTTACCTAGACGTATAAGCGCCTTGGCTAATCCAAGCTTGGCCCAGGGGATCATACGTTGCGAAAGAATTTCCTCAAATAGCAGTCGTGCTTGTTCAACTTGTCCTGCTTCGAGCAATAGGCTGCTGAGCAAACGCATTAAATCACCACGAAAACCTTCGGCTTTGGGAATTAATGACTTAGCTTCCGCGATTGCCCCACTGATGTCATCTTCGTTGATTTTGTCATAGATTGGTTTTAAGAAACGTTTGCGTCTCCAAGCGAGCGTGAGTCGTTGCGTCAGTAGGGCACTCGTAAAGGGTTTGATCAGATAATCATCGGGGCCAATTTCAGCGACGGCAACAACTTTTTCGTAGGCCGATTCGGCTGTAATCATGATCCAAATGGTGTAGAGTGGCAATTCACCACTTTGGCGAAGTTCTTCAAGTAGTTCTTGGCCATTCATGCCTTCACCAAAGTGATAGTCACATAAAACGGCGTCATACTGTGCGTTTCGCAACCGACGACGCGTCTCTCCGATGCTGCTGGCGGCATCGACTCGATTGATGCCACATTGCGCGAGCGTCATTCGCAGCGATTGTCTGACAGTTGGTGCATCATCCGCTATAAGCACATGTGCTTGTGATAATTCATCTGCCATGAACAGCCTTATTAATTAAACGTTTATGATTTAATATTGACTATTTATTGCCAAGCTCAAGTACGAATTGAATTTCTGTGTTGGGGTGTAGTTTTTGGTCTAAATATATGTCGTATAGAAATGCATTAATTGGGGGCGATATGACCTCTTCGCGTCGTACATTTGCTATTTTGATGACCTAGTAACTGATTGTTGAGTTGATTTAGCGAAAAATAGACGTCAGGCTCACGTCCTGTCGCCGCGCACCATAGTTTTTGTCTTTCTTTTATTTCAGTTGTGCTCGCAGGGCAAAACCTGTTTTCGCTGGTTTGATTTAATTCGGTAAAATTTTCTAACAGTCCTAGCCATGCGTTGGAAGGTAAGGTCTTATTAACGGCACTTAAATATCGTAGTGTATTGGGTCGAGGTGATCGGAAGACGCCTTGACCATCTTGGACCATCCAAATAATCCCAGTTTCTAAGTGGATTTTGTTGAGAAAGTTTGCGTAGTCTTGTGGCGTTGTGTGCCCACCAAAAAAAGTGGAGGCATAGACTGGGGTATCAGGGTGGAGCTTTCGTAAGGCACTGACCAAAATTTTGAAATGATTGCTTAGTATCCGTTGGCGGGTTTCACTACGCCAATTTAAATCATCGATTTCTTCGGGTAAGTACCATCCACGAATGCGGTGTGTAGTTCTGAGTGATAAATATTTAGCTTCATCAAAGCTCTTTTTTCGTAATTTTGATAAATACGAATCTAATTCGGCATCTGATAATTTTAATGCACTAAAAAACTGAGGGTCTGCATACAAACCCTCTATGATTTTGTTTTTTTTATTTGAGATATCATGAATCCAATAGCTTTGATGGTCACTAGTGTAGCTGTGTTCTCCATAACGATTCCATTGCAGCAGTAAGTGTGTATAGCCAGAATTGTTTAACGTTTTTCCGATTGAATTGAGTTGGGCGCTTGTTAAATTAGCATGTGAAGCCCAAGGTTGGTAAATGATGATTTTATCTTTTGCTGGCGTGCAAACGGGGTTGGCGAAGACCCAGTTTGAACTAAGCAATAAAATCAACAGCAAACCTTTTAATTTCAATGAAATAGCCCCCAACGCAAGAGTACCGCAAAGTCGTCATCTGTATTGCCACCAATAGCTTGTCTCACTTCAAGTGAAAGGCGTTGACGTAAGTCGGGGGCGCGCCAAGGATCTGCGCCATGCCAAGTTTGCAATGCCAGCCCTACGCCCACATCGACTCTGCTAACGATAGTATGCGTGGGGTTGTCGTTGTTGGCAGTGGCGATACTACTTATAAAAGGCATTAAAGTTGATTTGCCGTCGAGCCACGGTAAGCGGTATTGTTGACCAGCTTCAACTGAGGTAGTCAGGTAATAGCTTTCAGCACGGACGAGCCAGGCGGCATCACCGTACAGATTGAATGTGAGCCAATTGTTTCCAGTAGGTTGCCAGTCCGTGTTGATTGAATGCGAGCCAGATAAGCGTACCATCATGTCATTTTTGTAGGTTGCTTCGGTGCGGTATAGCCATTCTGCTGAGCCAATCACCATATAGTCTTTTAATAAGCGCTGTGTCACACCAAGGCCAAGTGTTTTATCGGGCGTAAAGCTGAGTGACTGATCGTTCAGGCCTTGATTGGCTCGTACAAAAATCCAAGTTGGGCGTGCGGCATCCCGAATTGGATCGAGTCGATAGGTGAGGGCCGTATTAATGTAGCCATTGTATTGCCCATATTGAACAGGGCTGGTTGCGCTACTCGTATCGGGGGCTGTGTTGAGTCGGATTTGAGTGTTAACTAGCCAATTCCAACGATCTTCAAGTGTTTGTACATTACGTTGCCAATTAAAGAGTTGTTGGGTGGCGGCATCGCCACTGATACCCATTTTTGCTTGTATTGCGGCGTGTTGATCAATGCTGGCGCGTAAATCGATGATTGCTGCTTCGCGATTACCTTGTTGCATGTGTAAAAAGGCAATTTGGGGTTGTAGTTCAATGCGTGTTGGCTCGAGACGGATGGCTTCTTGTAAATTTTCGAGTGCGGCGACGTTGTCTTGCGCATTGATGAGCCAGAAACCATATTCCGCGTGAAATAATGCGTTTTGGGGGGCGAGTTTGATCGCCATTGCCAGCGCTTCACCCTGCTTAGCGGACTGTTGATTTTTTTTGTGGAGTAGGGAGAGTTCATACCAGATGTCCGCATCTGGGTTTTCCGTTAGGGATCGGGAAAATAATTGCACGGCATTGTTGTAATCGCCATTATTAACCGCATGCCGAGCTTGTTGAAGTGCTAATGAGCCCGCAGGAAAATACTGAGGAAAGCGATTAGCGATCGAGTGGCTAATTGTAAATTGTGGATTATGTAGGGCGTAAGCAGCTAAAGTTTCCCCGAGCTGAGCTTGCGGTTCAATCTGCAGTAATTGGTACCAACGCTGCATGGCCTGCTCGGTTTGTCCATCTGCCATGAGTGCGTCGCCTTCCCCACGCAGAGCGATCAGATCGGGTGACTGATTATTTTGCGAGCGAAGTTGATTGACGGCGGCAAAATGCCCTGCCGCACGGCGCGGATTGTTTTTGCTGCAAAACGCAGCAGCCATTTGGCTGTATGGGGTTGTGAGTTTCGCGTTGGTTTCAATTGGCGTGATAGCCAAAAGCAGGTCACAGTGCTGTGTTTGTAGTCCTCTAGCTAGAGAGGCTTGTAACGCTGGATTGAATAAATGATCCGACTGTAAGCGCGATACCTTATTTAAAAAGACTGCGTTTTGCTGTTGCTCAGCCAACGCAATAAGGTGGACGGAAAGTTGATTGTTTCGCTCTGCTTGATTCAATTCTGCATAAGGAAACTGGGGTATTGGCTCTTTAGTTTTTGCTGGTAATGACTGTGGTGATATACCCTTGCTTTTTGTGTAAGTGCTTTGCGCTGGATTTCTATTTTGTCTTGCCGCTTGCGTTGCCACCTGTTTACTTAGTTCAGATGGTGCTGTACCGGTTTTGTCTTCGCCTTCCTGTTGAAATTGTTTCGTGATGGGTTGCTTGCCTTGGCTTGCCTGTTGCGCCGATTGACGATGTTGTTCCCATTGCACTAGCTTGTCGCCAGCGATACTAATTTTTTGGGTCTTGAGGAGTTGCTCTGCCTGTTTGATTGCCGTTGCATCATCACTGTTTATTAAAGCGGCAACCCAAGCTTCTGCTAAGGAGCTGCGAAAGGTTTCAGGCGCACCGGGGCGCTGCAGAGCAAGCGGGGCGTATTTAATGATTTGTGATTCATTCTTTGTTAAGTATCCAATGTAGCCTTTTAGCATGTACCCGGTTGCATCCTCGGGTTGGCGAGATATCCATTTTTGAGCTATCGCGTCAATGCAAGCAATATCCGCTTGACGAGCGCAAATTCTGGCTAGTTCGAAGCTAATGTCTTTGCGTTTGGGATTTATTTGATAAACTTGCTCAAAAAGATTGCGTGCGCCAGCTAAATCACCTTTTTTTAATAGTGCATAAGCTCGCTCTGTCCGGGGATAGGTGCGAAAATTTCGCCATTCCTCGCTTATTTTATAAGCATGAGCATGTGTGTTCACTGCGCACAAAACCAGTGCGAGTGGTAGTAATTGAGATTTGAGGCGTTTAGTTATGATCTTCTCCCGTGTGTAGGTCTGGGAAATCATGGCTGGTTTTGTCCCATTTTACGGCGCGACCGGTTTTATTACTGTTTCGAACCTGTGAGAATGCGCGAAAAAACGCAAAAATATTCACAATGTTGCCAATCAGCATGCGTGGAATTGATTGCACGCCTTGCCAAAAACCAAAATAGCGGCGGGTAAAAACAAAGCGCTGCAGCAAGCGATTGCACATAAAAAAGAAATTGCAAGCGACTAAAATCCATAGCCAACTATCAATCGGAATCAATACGGGGAACGTCCACCAATCGGGATTGAACTGGTGGTGAACCCACGCTTGTCCTACTGTAAGCACGATTAAATAGCCCATCAACACCGATGGAAACGCAATAATGCTTTTTCGATCGCGTATTAGCATGTATTTCATCAAGGGTTTGCCGCGCCAGCCTAGATTTTTCCAGCCCTGGAAGACGATACCCACAATCCAACGTGATTTTTGTCGGATGGCTTGCCATAGATGGTTGGGAAAGTACTCTTGCACGCAAATCATGTCATGGACGCCGCGTCGGCCAAACCATGCGGGCGGCGTATTTTTAAATTGCACATGATAATGCAGCATCATTTCACGAGCGCCGACCTCGTGCAGGCAAAAACCAATCTCATAATCTTCGGTTAACGTACCCGTATCAAATACGACGCCGCCATTCATTTCTGACAGTAAGCCGATGGCTTTCCGGCTAAATGCGGTACCAACGCCGGCGCTAGGTACTTGGCCGGTTAGAAGTTGTCGTACCAAAATATCTTTGCCGTGCCATTCAGCGAATTCATCAATATAGTGATTGCCAACAAAATTAGTCCAAGGTCGAGCCAGTGGCATTACTGGTAGTTGAACTAAATCAAACGTAGGTACTAAACGATTAAAGGCACGTAATTCAAGAGGGTGAATGATGTCTTCGGCGTCGTGGTAGGCGATGCAGCTAAAGTGGATACCATCTTGCTCTTCCATTGCGAAAATATAGGCAATGATGTTGTTGAGACAATCCGCTTTAGTCGTCGGGCCCGGATCACGCGTTACGACCTTGTGGACATTGGGGTATTTGGCTGCGACCTTATCAACTTCGGCTTGGGTTTCTGGGTCGTTTGGATAAGTGCCGACAAAGATATGGTAATTGTCGTAGTCAAAGGTCTTGGCAGCGTAGTCAGCCATACGCTGAATAACTGGCGCTTCATGCCATGCTGGAATCATGATGGCGATGGCTTGCTGCTCATCATGATAGAGT
Organism: Deefgea chitinilytica; assembly: GCF_016881405.1. Classification (GTDB taxonomy): domain Bacteria; phylum Pseudomonadota; class Gammaproteobacteria; order Burkholderiales; family Chitinibacteraceae; genus Deefgea; species Deefgea chitinilytica. Next base: position 1,006,559 of record NZ_WOFE01000001.1, on the reverse strand, counting down.
TCATCTGCATATTCAGGTAGGTATGTGCTTCTGCGCCATATTTTGTGGTTCTTAAGGCGCCATACCCAGTAGCGACAATCAATTAAAAAATCATCGAGTGAACTGATGAAAATAACAACAATCCCTAGCCGCAATAAGATGGCGATAAAAAACCAATATGCCGCAAGCAAGTCGAGCCAACTCATGATTTTGGCGTCCATTGGCGAATGATCTCAACGATCTGCTGCGCAGATTGACCGCTTCCATACGGATTGCTTGCTTGCGCCATGGTTTGATAAGCAGCATCGTTTTCTAATAAATGAGTTACTTCTTTGATGATGATGTTTGCATCTGTGCCGACGAGCTTGGCTGTGCCAGCGGCAACCGCTTCAGGGCGTTCTGTCGTTTCGCGCATTACTAAAACAGGTTTGCCTAAAGTAGGAGCTTCTTCTTGAATGCCGCCGCTGTCAGTCAAAACGAGGTATGCGCGTTTGAGTAGGTAGACAAATGGCAAGTAATCTTGCGGTGCAATTAAATGAACGTTGCGTAGGTCTTGTAATAGCGAATTGACTGGTTTTTGAACTTGCGGGTTAAGATGAACAGGGTAAATGATTTGCACATCAGGGCGAAGAGCTAGCTCAGCCAGTGCACGACATATTTGTAAGAAACCATCGCCAAAATTTTCACGACGATGCCCGGTGACTAAAATGATTTTTTTGTTGCTGTCAATAAACGGAAATTGAGCGGCTAAGTTTGTTGCGAGGGCTTTGTCCGCATCAATTTTTTCGCTCACTTCAAGTAGCGCATCGAGCACCGTATTTCCAGTAATAAAGACCTGCGATGAATCACGTCCAGCCCGAAGTAGGTTGTTGGCTGATTGGCTGGTGGGCGCAAAATTGAGTTCGGCAAATAAACCAACCACCGATCGGTTAAGCTCTTCTGGCCAAGGCGCTTGCAAATTCCCCGTGCGTAAACCTGCTTCAACGTGCCCAACAGGGGTACGTTGATAAAATGCAGCTAAGCCAGCCGCTAGTGTGGTCGAAGTGTCGCCATGAACCAGTACTAGGTCAGGTTGGCAATCCACAATCACATCACGAACACCTTGTAGGACGCGAGCAGTAAGATCAGTTAAGTTTTGACCGGGCTGCATTAAATCGAGGTCGTAGTCGGCGGTTAAACCAAATAGGCTCATGACTTGATCGAGCATTTCTCTGTGTTGTGCCGTTACGCAGACTTTGCAAATTAAATCGGGGTCTGATTGTAAGGCAAGTACCAAAGGCGCCATTTTAATCGCTTCTGGGCGAGTGCCAAATACACAAAGAATTATTTTTTTAGTCTGAGTCATGGATGGCTTTCCAAGCAAAGATGATTGAATGTGAAAATTTACGTGAGCGAATTTTAATCAATTTAATCATTGAATCAATTAATCTAATCGTATTTGTATTTATTTGAGATTGAATGAGGCAAGTCTTTAGAATAAGTGAATCAAATATGAATTTTCTATGAAATAATTGGCTTTGGGTATTTTTTGTGGACAACAAAAAACCCCAGCAACTTAACGTTGTATGGGGTTGTTGTCTGACTGAGTCAATTTGGTGCCCAAGAGAAGACTCGAACTTCCACACCCTTGCGGGCGCTAGGACCTGAACCTAGTGCGTCTACCAATTCCGCCACCTGGGCAATATCTGCTACAGTTCACAAGTTAAAGAGTTGGTGCCCAAGAGAAGACTCGAACTTCCACACCCTTGCGGGCGCTAGGACCTGAACCTAGTGCGTCTACCAATTCCGCCACCTGGGCTCTTTAACTGCGCTACAATGATGCAGCGCCTTTCATGCGAGGGCGCAATAATATTCAAACCTAGAAATGGTGTCAATAAAAAATATGAAAAAAACGGTTGCTAAGGATCAATTTCAAAACGAGAAATCCCCAGCGAAGAAACCAGCGCGAGCTAAAAAAATGAAGGGATTGCGTGCGCAAGATCCTTATTTAGCACGTGAACAACAACGATATGAAAATCCGCTACCATCACGCGAATTTATTTTGCAGGTATTAGAACAAAGCGGCGCGCCCATGACGGCGCATGATTTAGCAAAACAACTCGGAATTTTGCATGCAGAAGATGTTGCGTTTGAGCGTCGTCTGCAAGCAATGGGCCGTGAAGGTCAATTATTAATTAATCGAATTGGCGCTCTGTGTTTGCCAGAAAAAGTCGATTTGATAGCAGGTAAAGTACAGGGTCATCCAGATGGCTTTGGTTTTTTAGTGCCAGATGATGGTAGTGCAGATTTATTTCTTGGCCCCAAAGAGATGGATAAAGTATTGCACGGTGATCGGGTGTTGGGTCGAAAAATTGGTCTTGATCGCCGCGGTCGCCCAGAAGGAGCCATTGCAGAAGTATTACAACACGTTAATCAGCGTTTGGTTGGGCGTTTGCATGCAGAGCGGGGGGTGTTTTTTGTTACCGCCGAAGATAAACGAATTAGTCGTGACATTCAGGTTGCTGCTGGTGATTGTGGTAGTGCCAAGCCCGGCCAAGTGGTGATGGTGGAAATGCTGACACAGCCGTCGCGCTATTCTCCACCGGTGGCACGTGTAACCGAGGTGCTCGGTAATTACGACGATCCGGGCATGGAAATTGAGATTGCGCTGCGTAAGCACAATTTGCCGCATGAATTTTCTGCTGAAGCGCAAAAGCTAGCGGAAAAAATGCCGAAAAAAGTCCGCAAAATTGATTGGAAGCCAGAGAATGGCGTCGAGCGAATTGATTTACGCGAGATGCCCTTGGTGACCATTGATGGCGAAACGGCCAAAGACTTTGATGACGCGGTTTACGCCGAGCCAAGTGGCAAGGGCTGGCGTCTGGTCGTGGCAATTGCTGATGTAAGCCATTATGTTCGCCCTGATGATGCTTTGGATTTGACCGCGATTGAGCGAGGCAACTCGATTTACTTCCCGCGGCGCGTGATTCCAATGCTGCCAGAGCAAATTTCGAACGGCCTGTGTTCATTAAACCCAAATGTTGAACGGCTCTGCATGGTTTGCGACATGAAGGTAAGCGCTAAGGGTGCGATCAAGGGCTATAAATTCTACCCTGCGGTCATGTTGTCAAAGGCTCGTCTGACCTATACCAAGGTATGGGATATTCTGCAAAACCCTGCTGGTGAAGTCGCGCAGCCATATACCCCGCAAATTAAGCATTTACAGACTTTGTACGCGTTGTTTCAAGTCTTTGCTCAAGCACGTGCTGAGCGCGGCGCAATTGACTTTGAAACCACTGAAACTGAAATGCGTTTTGATGATAAAGGCAAAATTAGTGAAATCGTTCCGGTGGTGCGCAATGACGCGCATAAATTGATCGAAGAATGCATGCTGGCAGCCAATGTGTGTGCGGCAGATATTTTGCTGAAGAAAGGACATCCGGCTCTATATCGGGTGCATGAAGGTCCAAGTCCAGAAAAACTTAAGAATTTGCGTGAATACTTGCGAACGGTCGGTTTGAGTTTGGGGGGCGATGAAGATCCAACGGCGAGTGATTATGCTGCTTTGCTCAATTCATTCAAAGATCGTCTCGATGCGCCGCTTTTGCAAACAATGTTACTGCGTAGTTTATCGCAAGCGGTGTATAGCCCAGACAATGCAGGTCACTTTGGTTTGAGTTACGAGGCGTACGCGCATTTTACGTCGCCAATTCGTCGTTACCCTGATCTGCTGGTGCACCGTGCTATTAAGGCGATTTTGGCGGGTAAAAAGTACAAACCTGCAACTAAGTGGGAGGCATTGGGTGTGCAATGCTCAATGACTGAGCGCCGTGCGGATGAGGCGAGCCGTGATGTGCAAAACTGGCTGAAATGTTACTTTATGCAAGATAAAGTGGGTGAAGAATTTGAAGGCTCGATTTCAGCGGTTACCGGCTTTGGCATGTTTGTATTGTTGGACAAGGTTTTTGTCGAAGGCTTGGTGCATGTCTCTGAGTTGGGAACCGACTATTTCCATTACGATGAGAAACGAAAAGAATTGAAAGGGGAGCACAGCGGAAAAGTGTATCGCCTGACTGATCGCGTGAAGGTTAAAGTTGCTCGGGTGGATTTAGAAACGAGCAAGATTGACTTCGTATTGGTGTTGGATGCTAAAGAGGTGCGACTGACGAATAAGCCGATAGCGGCGCGAGGTGAGTCTAGCCGCGGTCAACGGGTGACTGCCAAGCCAGCTGGTCGTGGTGCGCTCGCTAGCGGTGAAAGAAAACCCCGCAGCACTCGGGTTAAAACGGCAGTTAAAACTGGGGCGGGGAGTGCACGAACGACGGCTGGCGAGGCTGGGGCTGCAGCTAAACCAACGGGGCGTCGCCGTCGGCGTTAAAAGTTTGAGGTAAAAGTGCTTGTGCTTGCTGGTCTTGCTTGGTGTGTTTTTTACTGCATTACTTTGATTGTTGAGGCCAATATCGCGCTGAGTGTGGTGCGATATTGGCTTATGCTGTTAGTTTTTTTAGCAGCTCTAATTGTGTGTAATTGGGTTTGTGTAATTGAATTTGATGGCGAAATAAACTGATATGGCCAATTAGGGCGTTATCAATTACTTTGCCATTTAAATCAAGGGTGTTTCGATTGCAAGTGGCGCCTTCGTATTCAAATACTTCTAACATAAAACGCGCTTCGCTACCGGGTTTTAGTGCGGTGGCAGAGAGCATGACAAGCACATCTGAATTGGCTTCAATGATTTTGCCTTCAATTGGGTTGTGCTGATGTTTTGGTATAATTGCAGCGCGCCAGCGAACGAATTTGCGTCTAGAATTGTCGTGGTTAAATGCATTTTGCGACATGGTCTTTTATAATGCCGATGGTATATCGACTCTGCTGATTTGATTGCTTTATTTTAAAGGCAATTTAAATATGATGTTGGTAAATAGTTTGGCTTGAATTTTATTTTTTGGGGTTTTTATGTTTATTGTTGATCGCTCTGCGGCAATTATTCGGCCAAAAGTCGAGTTTTTAAATTGGCTGAATCAATTGCCGGGTAATGATGTTGTCTTAACGCTGGAGGATATTCGTACTGATTGTACGGTACTGATGGTGCCAGAAGCAGCGGAGCCTGAAGATGCGATTGCCTATATTGATGAGATTTCTGAAAAGATATTCTCGATGGAGTTGGCTTCTTGGGTTGCGGATGATACTTTGTGGCCACAAAAACGTAATTTAAAAATGTTTTGGGATTGGTTTGATGTAGAAATTCATTTGGGTGTGATGGATTCGGTATCTGATGAAATTCACAATACGCCGACTGATCATGGTTATCATTGATTGAATTGGCTTGGCTAGGGTAAATAGTTGACTGCTTACTTGGCTGGCTTCATCGTACATTTGCGTCTTTAATGATGTTGTCCAACGACAAACTAGCATGAGGTTTTAGAAATGCGTCATTTTTTAGTATTAGCGACTCTGTTGACTGGCACGGCGATGGCGGCTGATGTCGCTCCACCGCGTAATATAGTGAACTTTGAATCGCAGGCGACTCGTGAGGTGCCGAATGATCTGGCGTTGGCGACTTTGTTTGTCGAATTTACAGATGCTGATCCTGCGCGCTTGGCTGAAAAGGTGAATTTAGCCTTGGCTGGCGGCTTAAAGTTGCTCAAGCAGTATCCGACGGTGCAATCAGGCGGAACCAGTTTTGCGACTTACCCGCTGTATTCAAGTAAAAATAATAAACAGGAGGGCTGGCGCAGTCGCGGTGAGTTGCGGGTGTCATCAAAAGACTTTGCTGCGCTGTCGAAATTGGTCGGTGAACTGCAAAAATCAACTGGTACTAGCCCAATGCAATTGGCCGAGGTGCGTTATGCCGTTTCTGATGAGGCGCGTAGCAAGGCAGAAGAAGGCTTGATCGAAGAAGGGATTGCCCAGTTTAAGCGCCGTGCTGGGGTGATTCAAAAAAGTATGTCGGCTAGCAACTGGAAAATGATGTCGATGAACGTGAATACTTCAGGTTTCCGGCCTGAAATGCGCCCGATGATGATGAAAAGCGCCGCGATGATGGATGCTGCGCCGGCGCCGATTGAGGGGGGTGAAAGCCGCCTGCAAGTGAATGTGAGTGGCAGTATTCAGTTGGCGGACTAATGCGTCCCGCGACCTTACTGATTAACCCCGTGCCGATATGGCGACGGGGTTTTTTATTGTTGGTATTTTCTGTGGCTATTGCGGGGTGTATAGCGCTCAATGGCTTGCTTAGCATTGTCTTGCTGGCAATACTGGTGAGTTCTCTGGTTTTTTATTGGCGCAAGCGAGAGCCTGTTACGCTGCTGCAACTGCATGAGTCCGGCGAGATTGAGGTCGGTAGAGCGCAAGGGCAGTTGGAATTAATGCGTTTGCTGCCTAGTAGCGTGGTGACGAGTGTCGGTATGGTGCTGCATTTGCAAGGTGCAGAGCGGCGCATTGCCGTGGTGCTGTGGCCTGATAGCGCGCCCGCTGAGGTTTTACGACAGTGGCGGGTGTATCTGCGGTGGATTTGGTCTGATCGTAACGGGCAAGCTGAGGATTAAAGAGGGCGTGACATGCAAACTGCCTTGTCGCCGTAGCCGCTAAATTCTACGGCAGCTTGAGTGGTAAATTGGTGTTTTCGCCAAAAACTGTCGGCTCCCAATACCGCCACGAGCATTGCTTGGCTAAATTGTGACTGCTTGGCCCATTCGAGCGCATGTTGAATTAATCGATCGGCGAGTTGCTGGCCGCGTGCGGTCGGTAAAATGGCGAGGTCGTGAATATAAAATCGATCTGCGTGGGCGGGTAATTCTGCCAGTTTTTGGCCGAGTGCAGGCGGCGTATTGCCGTGCCATGGGTGGCAAAATAGATAACCTAGTGTTTGGCCTTCAATTTCAATAAGCCATGAGCATTTAGGGGCGAGCGCTTGTTTGCGCTGCAACGTCGCGGCCGATTCGATAAAATCGGCAGGATAGCAAGCTGCTTGGATTTCAAGTATCGCCTGAATGTCATTCGCGGTTTGGGTGCGTATGCTGATTGATTGCATTTTAGGAATAAGTCGTGATGAAGAATGAGTGTTTAAGTTGTGGTGCTTGCTGTGCTGCGTTTCGAGTGTCATTTGATCGCTCGGAGTTAAGTAGCGAGGGTGGTCAAGTGCCTGACGGATTGGCTGACTACGAAACTCAGCAAACCATGCGTTTGCGCGGTACTGATTATGCTCAGCCTCGTTGTATTGCGCTGGTCGGCGTCATTGGTCAGCAAGTGTCGTGCGGTATTTATGCTGAACGACCGTCGCCGTGTCAAGAATTTGCACCGATGTCCTCAGTGGGTGTTTTTATCGAGGCCTGTAATCGGGCGCGAGCTCGACATGGATTGCCTGCGTTGCCGATATAAATAATGTGTAAGGGGTATTGTCTGCAAGTTAATATTAGGCAAAGAGTTTGGTTGCATACCTCAGCAACAAATAAAGGCAGCCAAGGCTGCCTTTATTGTTTAAATCTCACGCGTTGTGATTATTCGAAGCGGCCGCCACCGCGGTTACCGCTGGGCTTGCCTTGATAGCCGCCAGAGCTACGACGTTGACCATCGCCACCGCGACCTGCGTAGCCGCCGTCGCGATTGCCACCACCGAAGCCGCCAGTGCGTGGAGCAGCATCACGACCGCCGTAGCTGCCGCGGTTGCCTTGGTAGCCATTGTCACGACCGCCGCCATAGCCGCCGCGGTTACCTTCATAGCCACCATCACGATTGCCGTTACCGTAGCCGCCAGTACGGCCACCATCGCGATCACGGCTTTGACCTGTGCCAAAACTGCGGTCACGATTTTGACCTTGATAACCGTTGTCGCGAGAGCTACTTGGGCGATGATGGCTTTGGTAGCCTGCTTCGCCGCGTGGATGCGTGCCTTCGCTACGACCACCGTTATAGCTTTCGCTGCGACCTGCATCGCGGTCGCGATTGCCTTGGTAGCCGCCATCACGGTTGCCTTGATAGCCACGACCACCGCCATTGCCTGCAGGGCGGCCACGGCCACCACCCGGACGACCGCGATCATGGCCACCTGTGCCTGCACGACCTGGTTGGAAGCGAGCTTCCAAACCTTCAATGACTTGAACACTAAAGTTCAAATTGTATTGACGGCGAATGCGTGTCAATAAAGTGAAGTCGTTTTTAGTAACCAATGATACGGCTTCACCAGAGCGACCTGCGCGGCCGGTACGACCAATCCGGTGAATATAGTCTTCACTAAAACGTGGCAAGTCAAAGTTCAATACTAGTGTAATGCCCGCCACGTCGATGCCGCGGGCTGCAACATCAGTCGCAACCAACACATCGATATCGCCTCTGCGCAAGCGATCTAAGGTGCGGCGGCGATCACGTTGTGCCAAGTCGCCGTGCATTGCAGCAGAGCGGAAGCCTTCCATTTTGAGCCATTCAGACAATTCATCTGCGCTGATTTTAGTTGCGGTAAAAATAATCGTTTGCTGGCCTTCGTTTTTCTTTAGTAAAGCTGCGGTTAATTTTTGTTTGTGCTCGTAGCCGTCTGCGTAATGCACTGATTGCTCAATCTGTGCTTGCATGGTCGCTTGCGGTGCCATTTCCACGAGTTTTGGCGCTTTGAGCATTGGCACAGCAAAGCGTTGCACTGATTCAGTCAATGTTGCAGAGAAGAGGGCAGTTTGGCGCTCTTTTGGTAATGCATCCACAATGGCTTCGACTTCATCGATAAAACCCATGTCGAGCATGCGGTCTGCTTCGTCGAGTACCAGCATTTCCAAGCGTTTGAAGTCAATGCGGCCACTGCGCATCAAATCAGTGAGGCGGCCTGGGGTTGCAACCAAAACTTCGTAAGGTTGCGACAGTAGTTTATTTTGTACTGGGTAAGGTACGCCGCCGACTACGCTAACAACTTTGCAGCGGTGGATGTTGCGGCACAAATCGGTGGCTACTTTTGAAACTTGCTCAGCGAGTTCGCGAGTCGGAGTCAAAACCAGGATACGTGGGCCACGCGCGAAGTGTTTCGCTTCTTTGGTGAGGCGGTGTAACGCAGGTAGCAAGAACGCGGCTGTTTTGCCCGTTCCTGTTTGCGCCGAAGCCATGATGTCGTTGCCAGCTAGCAATTCAGGGATTGATGCTGCTTGAATTGGTGTTGGCGTATTGAAGCCTTGGGCGGCCAAAATGTCAGTCAGTTGTGGTGCTAAACCTAATTCTACAAAAGCGTTAGGCGTAGCTGATTCAGGCGCAGTAGTGTGCGGCATAGGTGTTGTCCTTGTAAGGTATCGGGCTGGAAAACCAGCGCAGCATCGACGCCAACCAGGAACAACCGCTTTATCAATTAGCACGCGGGAATAAGGTTAGAGGCGATGATGGGGGTGCGTATAAACGTGCGAAAAATAATGGGGCACGGATGAAGGAGGCGAATTATGCCGACCTATTGCCAATTATGCAACATATTTATTACGTTTGTTTGAAGAGTTACTGATTTGCTGTTAGGGCGGTTGTTGCGTGCTGGCGCGATTTAGCAGCGAGTTAGTGTATTTGCGGTAACGGATTCACCTATGACTAGACTGTTAAACACCGGTATTACTGGTCAATGTCGTGTTGATTGGCCTGGCGCTGCTTAAATTCACGCAAAAATTGTCGTAAGATACGTTGCTCTATTTTGGCGCGCAAGCCCAACGGCGCGGGCAGTTGCAGTTGCAAGGCGATGCTATCAATATCGTCCAGAATAATCCGCACGCGCGGTTCTTGCAGCGGCGTATCAATAATGTAGTCACTGGCAATTTCTTTGGCGTGGCTAACCAACTCCTTGCAGTACTCCGCAATCGTCTCGCGGCCACATTCAAGGAGAATTGTTTCGGCAAGCTCCCAATCGGCATCACGCTCAATGTGGATGTGGATGGTTTGAATTGCAAAATGCCCCATCATGGTTTCATTGTAAACTGGGTTGGTAAATAGCATTGAATTGGGGATTTTGATGCCTCGGCCAACCGTGCCTTTGTGGTGTTCAGCGCGACTGGATTCAATTAATGTGGTTGATATTAAATTCACATCAATGACTTGACCTTTAATGCCCGCGATTTCAATTCGATCTCCAAGCTCATACAGGCGAGTGCTGGTGCGGTAAATTGATCCGAGCATACACAGAATTACTTCTTTGGTGGCCAAAACGAAAGCGGCGGCCACTGCGACCAAAGAAACCGCAAAGGTTTGAATTTCTTGCCCCCAAATCAGTACCGCGCCCAGTACAGTTGTAATTAATATGCTGTTGCGCAGCGTTACTAACCAGCGTCGCTTGGTTTCTAGGCTGAAATCTTCGCGGAGCAAAATGGCTTTACGCATTCCCGCGCGTAAAGTCAGCATCGCGATAATGAGTAAAATGCTTAGTGCCAAATCTCGCAATAAGCCGCGATCAAGTAAAAAAGGAAATTGTTGGCTAAGGTTTTCTAGCATGGGTATATTCTTCTGTACTTTGTTTAATAAGGTCTATCTGGCTATACATACTTATAATTAATGCTCACTCAATCCATAGGCTGGTTGGCAAATCGGTTTTAAAATCTTGAGCGTGCATTTTGACTTATTGTCGCTTCAGCCATGCGCAGGCGAGTAATAAACCAAAGACTGCGCCAATACTATTGGCGAGCATATCGTGCGTATCGAAACTGCGATACGGCGTGAGTGCTTGAGCAAATTCAACGGCAACCCCCATCAGTGTTGCGCCTAACCAGATTTTGCGAGGTTGGTGCCAAATCAGTTGTGCAAGCAAGGCCAATACTCCGTAGCCAATAAAATGCTGAATTTTGTCGCCGTTTTCTATGCTGGGGCCGCTCATTGGCATTAAGGAGCCAATCCAGATGCCCAGTGTCCAAAGCCAAAACAGGGTAAGTAGGATGCGTTTAGATTGGGTAGGTAAAAGTTTCATGGTTTTGCTGACTTAAGAAGCACCAATACTGCGCCGCCGCAGCCTTGGAATGGATTGGCTTGGGCAAACGCAAGGACTTCGGGCATTTGCGCTAACCAGTTTTTTAATTTGAGTTTCAATACCGGGATACCCGATGCTGAGCTTAATCCTTTGCCATGGATAATCCGGACACAGCGAAATTGACGTTGTTGGCAATGGTATAAAAATTGCGCGACTTGTGCGCGGGCCGAATCAACGTTTTCACCGTGCAAATCAAGCTCAGCTTCAGCTTGCCAGTCACCACGTTTCAGTTTGCGTAGTGTATCGAGTTTCTGGCCGGGCTTCATATGCATTAATTGCTCACCCGCTTCTAGTTCATCCCAAGGCCAAAAATCGCTCATTGCGTGATTGATGATAGGGCTTTCGACCCGCATTCCTTTGGGCCAGGGGCTGGGTGAAGTAGGCGGATGGTTGAATTTTGCTGTAGTTTTGAGCGGTACAACATCTTTCATAGCTGCCAGAAATAGAGCATGTGGATCTGGCTCGGCCGGCTTTTCGGCAACAATGGCCTTAAAGCGCTGCTCCTGCTGTGCTTCACGTAGCTGCTTGCGTAGTTTTTTAAGTTGTTGTGTGGTGTTTTTATCCATACTCGGCAGGTCTGATCGTCGTAGAATGCCATTTTAACAGTGGAATGCGTCGCATATATGCAAGATAAAGTGCGCTTAGATAAATGGCTTTGGGCTGCGCGATTTTTTAAAACCCGTTCTTGTGCGGCCAAAGCCATCGATGCTGGGCATGTTCATCATCACGGGCAACGGGCAAAATGCGCTAGTGCACCTAAAGTGGGGGATGTGCTTAAAATTCAAACGCCCCATGGCTTATTTGAGGTGCAAGTCTTGCAGTTGGCGGGTCAGCGTGGCTCTGCCGAAGTAGCAAAAAATTTGTATCAGGAAACGGCAGAAAGTGTTATGCGCCGAGAGCGGGATTTATTTGCACAAAAAATGCAGCCCAAGTTTGATCATCCTGATATTAAAGGGCGGCCAACTAAAAAATGGCGCCGCCAATTAAATCAAGCGGTTGCAGATGGCTATGGTGACAATTGATATTAAGGAAAAATCTTGTGCTGCTTGGCTTGCTTACTATTGCTGTGTCGTAAGTGGTAGAAGGGTGTCTTGATCGCAAGCGCATGGCGGCAGAAATTAAAGCAATAGCCCGATGTGATCGACAATGTCTTCAAATTCTTCGAGTTTGAATGCGAGATGATTGAGTAAAACCGGTTCAATGCTGCGCCATTCAATGTGCTCAAACTGTTTGATATTCATTTTTAAAATGTGCTCGGCCAGGCTGGCAATCGCGATGAGCGTGCAGATGTGATGCCACTCTGCTTCTTCTCCATGCTCAAATAAGCTGTAATCATGGTGATTTAAAATTGCCAATTGAGCGTCTTCGGGCAGGTACCAGGTACGCGCCAGCAAATAGCCAACTACATTATGGCTCGTTTGATGGCGCCGATTTTCCAGCTCGATAAATTCTTGTCGCGACATCCGCTCGCCACGCTCTAAGGTTTCCATATAGTTTGGGAAACGCCCAGACATGAGTACTTGCCCACAATTATGAAATAAACCAAAGGTGTAGGCTTCGGCGCTGTCTATGCCATGCACGTTTTCGCTCAGTGCCGCGGCGATCATTGCCATGCGGTTAGCGCTATCCCAGAAATAATCCATTTGGCGGTTGTCGCCACTTAATACTTGTCGTAGTACCACGCCTTCAGTGATATTGCAGATATTGCGCAAGCCTAGCAATTTTAAGGCTTCGTCGACTGAGTTGACCCGCTTGTTGAGCTGATAGAACGGTGAGTTAACCGTTTTGAGCATGGTTGCAGATAAAGTGAGGTCGCTATTAATTAGGCGGGCGATTTCATCAAAGTCGGGGTCGTCCGCCTCTTGGGCGGTTTTAATTGCGGTTAAAACATCAGGGCGAGTCGGAATCACCATGCTTTTAAAGATTGACTCAGATTCGGCGGGAGGGATGTCGCGCAACATAGTAATCAGACTTTGTTCTGGGAATAAGCTCAGTGTAGGCGATAGCAAAAAAAATACGGCGAAATCGCCGTATTTTTCTGGTTTTATTTGTTGCCAAAGTACTGGGTGTGGATTTTTTGATAGCTACCATCGGCTTTGATGCCCGCAAGGCCGGCGTTGATCTCGTCTAAGAGCTTTTTATTGCCTTTGCGCACTGCAATTCCGTATTGCTCGACCGCAAAGCTTGAGTCGTCAATCAGGCGAAATTTTTGCCCAGGATTGTTAATTAAATAATTTTTGACTACCGCATTGTCGGCAACAACCGCACTGACGCCGCTATTGGCTAGCTCTGCTAGTGCAAGAGTAATGTTCTCGAAGCGGCGAATGTCGGGGCTGGTTTTGCCAAATTGTTTTTGAACGACGGTGTCGCCGGTCGTGCCGTTTTGTACGCCGATTTTCTTGCCTTTCAAGTCGCTAAGCTGTTTAACAGGGCTGCCTTCTTTTACTACGATCAGTTGCTTGGCATCGAAATAAGGCGCAGAAAAATCCATGCTTTTTTGGCGCTCAGGTGTGATGGTGACCGCCGCAATAACAATATCGCGCTCGCCATTATTGAGACTAGCAAATAAGCCTTCCCATGGTGTGTTGTGCAATTTAATTTTGAAGCCTTGTTTTTTGGCAATCGCGTTGATGATATCGGCGTCAAAACCAACAATTTCTTTGTTCTTGTTGAGGGACTCAAACGGCGCGAAGGTTGCGTCGGTTGCTGCAGTGTAGGTTTTCTCTGCCATTGCCGAGCAAGAAATAAAACCAATTGCAAGGCTGAGGGCTAGTTTTTTGAACATAAAGAACTCCGGTTGACTGAGTGGATGTCAGTCAGAATGCGCCACCGTCATTCACTCGGTCAATGCGAGAAAACCGCAATCGGCTTACAAATTGGCTTGGTTTTTGATGTGGTTCACAATTGCTTTAAGACCATTGCCGCGGCTCGCAGATAAAAATCGCTGCAAGCCAAGCTCGTTGAGCCATGCGGTAAAGTCAAATTGGCTGATTTCTTCAGCGGTTTTGCCGTGATAGGCCGCCAAGACGAGTGCTAATAAGCCCTTGATGATTTTGGAGTCGCCGTCGGCCGCGATCTGAATCTGCACGTCATTTTTGTATAGCCAGAGCCAGACTTGGCTTTCGCAACCACTGATGCGGTGTGCGTCATCCCGCATTTCAATCGGGAACTCAGGCAGTTCACGCGCTAGTTGGACTAAAAGTCGGTTCTTTGCCTCCCAGCCTTGTGCGTGCGAAAGTCGCTCGCTCAAATTATTTAGGCTGATTTCAGTGCCAAAGGGGTGAGTGGGCAGAATCATAATTTAACTCAGTATTTCAAGCGTATCGGTAAGAACCGCCAAAAAGTATTCAACGTCTTGGCTCGTATTGTAGGCAGCAAATGAAGCACGCAAAGTGCCTGAGATACCTAGGGTATGTAATAGTGGCTGAGCACAGTGGTGTCCTACTCGTACGGCAATACCCCTGTGATCTAGAAATTGTGCCACGTCGTATGGATGTGCGGTGGTAAATGTCATCGACGTCAACGCAGCTTTGTTCGGGCTTTGGCCGTGGATGGTGATGCCGGCAATCTGAGCCAATCCCGTTTCCAGTTGTTGCCGTAATTGATGCTCGTGCGCGAGAAGCGCGGAGCGATCAAGGCCACTCAGCCAAGTGAGTGCAGCGCCCAAGCCGACGGCTTGTGCAATCGCAGGTGTGCCCGCTTCAAAGCGATACGGTGCCGCGGCGTAAGTGCTGCCGCTAAACGAAACCGAAGCAATCATCTCGCCACCACCTTGCCATGGTGGCATTTTCTGAAGCGTATTATTCTCTACCCAAAGTACACCAATGCCCGTCGGTGCATACGCCTTATGACCGGAAAAGACATAAAAATCTATGCCAAGTGCTTGTACGTCGATTTCCAGATGAGCCACCGCTTGCGCGCCATCGACCAGCACTTTTGCGCCTGCGTGATGTGCTGCATTACACATCCATGCAATCGGCTGAATGCTACCAATCGCATTAGACACATGGCTGATCGCAACCAGCTTGGTCTTGTCCGAAAGTAAACTGGAAAAATGCTCTAAATCGACAGTGCCGTATTGATCGAGTTGAATGATTTTCAACACCGCGCCAGTTCGCTGCGCCAGCATTTGCCACGGCACGATATTGGCATGGTGTTCCAGCGCCGACAGAATGATTTCATCGCCGGCGCTCAGTGTGCTGCCCCAAGTATTGGCGACTAAATTGATGGCTTCGGTGGTGCCTCGCGTGAAAATGATTTCTTCGTGACTTGGTGCATTAATAAAATTCGCAACAATTTGCCGTGCGCCTTCATATGCGTCGGTGGCTGCGGAGGCTAAACGATGCGCGCCGCGATGGACATTGGCGTTATGATTTTCGTAAAAAAATCGCTCCGCATCGAGTACGCAGCGCGGTTTTTGCATCGTGGCGGCGTTATCCAGATAAGTCAGATCAGGATGATTACTGAAAATGGGGAACTGTTTTTTGAGTTCTAGGGCGTCAAACATCGAATTCACGTCAAGAAGAGCTGGCGGCTTGGACTTGCAATTGTATAATGCGCCATGCCCTATAAACAGCCTATTTCAATATTACTCGTCATTCATACGCCCGATTTGCAAGTTCTATTGCTGGAGCGCTGTGATTTTGCAGGTGCTTGGCAGTCGGTAACTGGCAGTTGCGAAGCGGGAGAAACACTGATTGATACCGCTCGCCGAGAATTGTTTGAAGAAACCGGTTTGGTGGTGAGCGCTGCGCAAATTGTCGATTGGCAGTATTCCTCTGATTTTGAGATTTTCGAACGCTGGCGGCATCGTTATGCGCCGGGTGTTACGCACAACACCGAGCACGTGTTTAGTGTCCAAGTGCCTGCCAATAGCGTTATCACGATTGCACCGCGCGAACACACGCAGTATTGCTGGGCCAGCATCGATGAAGCGGTGACGAAAGTGTTTTCACCGTCGAATGCCGATGCTTTGCGACAACTTGCTGGAAAATTCAAAGGCTAGAGTCCACGAAAGACACGAAAAGCACGAAAATTTAAAGTTAAAAGCTTTGGGTAATATGCGCGTTTTTCTTAATACTTTGCTCTGGTGGTCACAGTAGAGTAAGAGCGTGGAAAATCACTCAGCTGTCGGGTCTTTTTCCGTGTCTTTCGTGTTGTTCGTGGACTAGATTTCTAATTTTTGTAGCACTCGCCGCGCGGCCACATCGCCCCACCAAGCTGCCTCTTCAAAAATCGACAAACCACTTAAATCGCTGTGCGCGAATTGGATTCGGCTGTTTTGTTGAATCAGATTTTGAATGCCTGCGTTGGTCAAAAAGCCGGGGGTAGGGCTGCTCATGGCGTGACCACGCAATGTGATTTCCACTTGCTGCACATATTGCTGTGCTTTGAATCGATTGCCCCAACCATAGGCTGCGTCTAAATCTTGCGCTGCAATCGCGTATAGCTCGTCTCCCGTTGCCTGTTGCAGTCGCTGTCGCACTTGCTTGGGGTGTTCGCCTGCGTAGGCATGATAGGCTGTCATGACGCTGTGCTGCGGCTTGGCGGTGCGAATCAATTGATGTGTACTATTGACGAACCCTAAGCTGTCACTGCCGTAGATGACATTGTCCCAGGCCAGTGGGTGATGGTCGGGCTCGTCGGGAAATCGATGGATAAGGAAATTGCTGACTTGCCACGGCGCGTGGTGTGCACCGTGTTGTTTGAGATCGAAACCTAAGGACTTGATATGAGTGACGACGTGTGCCGCAACGTGCAATGGCATCGCACAGATGACGTGATCGGCTATCAGGCGGCTGGCGGTTTTATTTTTACTATCGACTACATCGACGGCGACGGTGTTACCTTGCTCGTGCACCCGAGTTGCCATGCCGTGCAGGCGTTGCGAGGCATTTAGTTTGCTCGCCATATGTCGAATCAGTGGATTGAGACCATCAGGCCACGTTAGCACGGCCGCTTCGTGTGCGTTGTTGGCTTGCCCACCGCGACTTGAAAAATAATGCAGTCCTGCCCATGCCGAGGTTTGCGCTAGATTGATGCCGTAATCATCACGGCAAGCGTAGTCCAAATACCATAGCAAACTAGGTGCGGTGTAATGATTGCGTTTGAGCCATTCGGCAAAACTGATTTGATCGAGTGCGCGCCAGGCCGGATCTTGGCTTGATTGGGCTAGCGGCACGCAAAATGGACGTTTGCCATCGTTGCCGATGTGTTGTTTGATGTGTTCTATGTATTGAAAAAAGCGTTTTTGTTCGGCGATTTCTGCGGCGGGAACGCCGTGCTGTGGGATGAGTCCTTCTTGCCATTGACCGTGAATCAATAAACGGTCTTCGGGGGCGTGCACTAGCACTCGCTCATCAAAAGTCGGCGTTGGGCTAAATGGGTTGGCCTCAATCACGCCCATGTCGAGCAAGAGTTCGCGGATGTGGGTTGATTCCATCGACGGTAACGGTAGGTAGTGCGCGCCACGCGGATAATTAACTTTTGTATGGTCTATTGGGCTACGGCGTAGTCTTGAAAGCAAATCGGCTTGTGGTGTGAATTGGCCAGCGGCGCAATTGCCGCCAAATTCCGGCCCTTCGATCAAGGAAAAATCAGTAAAGCCACTTTTTGCTAAACGCCACGCAGCAAAGAGTCCTGCCGCGCCAGCCCCCAAAATGGCGACTTTGACGCGTTGTTCACTGCTTGGCGTAATTGAGTGGGTATTGCCACGTAGGCTATGACCCGCATCCATTCCCGGTAGATACACCGTAATAGGTAAGCCCCAAGACGTAATTTTTGTACAAGCGGGCAGCGCTGCGGCTAGGCCAAGTGCAGCGCTGCTTTGTAAAAATTGTCTGCGATTCAGTGACCACATCAGCGAATTACCTTCGCCCAGTCTTGCTCGAAATAATTGACCAGAGATTGATTGTTCAGTTGGTTAACTTCAACTTTGACCGGCTGCATGTCGGGCGGAAAAAAGAACATTTGCCGAGTGGTTTCAGCATCGAGAAATTTCATCGGCACGCGATAACTCGTCGGTGGCGCATAGCCGGTTTTTTTGCTGGCAAGGATAAAACCCCATTCCCCAAAAGACGGTACAAAAGCGTGATAAGGGTGGGTATGGAGCCCTACGCTTTGTAAAGTAGCATTTATACACCAATACGAGTAGGGTGCATGCAGTGGTGAGGTCGATTGCACTACCATCAGGCCATTTTCACTTAAGTGTTTCATCACTAAACGATACATCGGCACCGAATACAGTTTACCGAGTGCAAAATTAGATGGGTCAGGAAAATCAATGATAATCGCGTCAAACATGCCTTGTTCGCTTTCTAGCCATTGCCCGGCATCAGCGTTAATGACTTTGACTTTGGGGTTGCTCAGTGAGTTTTGATTAAATCCAGTGAGTTTGGCGTTGTGGGTAAATAAGTCGGTCATCGCAGGGTCAAGGTCGACCAGGGTGATCTGTTCGATATTGGGGTATTTCAATATTTCGCGTACCGCCAAACCATCGCCGCCACCTAGCACTAGCACGCGCCGCGCATGGGGTAGTTTTTCTAAAACAGGGTGGACAAGGGCTTCGTGGTAGCGATATTCATCGCGGCTGGAAAATTGTAAATTGCCGTTGATATACAGCCGTGTGTCGTTCTTCCATTGCGTAATCAATAGACGCTGATACGGCGTGGTTTGCGCATGGATGATCTCATCACCGTACAGTGTTTTTTCACTCCAGCGGGTCAGGTGCTCAGAGGTGAACATCGCGCCGATTAAAACCATGACCGCTACGCCGCCGCGCATCAGTTGCGTCGTCGGTGACGCGAGGTGCTGGCGAAAAATTTGCGTGGTCATCAGTGCAATACCGACATTGATTAGACCAAACAAGATGGCGGAGCGCGCTAAGCCTAAATGTGGCGCCAGCACCAGCGGAAACAGCAGCGACACGGCGAGTGCGCCCATGTAATCAAAGGTTAAAACGCGGCTCACAATGTCGTTAAAAGCAGTCTTACGTTGGTTTAAGACGCGCATCACCAAGGGAATCTCCATCCCAACAAAAAAACCGGTGATAAATACGAGTGCATACAGCACCGAACGGAACGGTGCGCTGGCCCATGCGAATACGACAAACAATAGCGTGGCTGATAAGCCGCCAATCAGGCCGACCAGCAACTCGATTTCGATGAAGGTATCAAGCGTACGTTCTTCTTTGACGTATTTCGAGCAATGTGAACCAATCCCCATTGCAAAAAGATAACAACCAATGATCGAAGAAAACTGCAGGATGGAGTCGCCCATCAAGTAGCTGGCGAGTGCCGCAGCAATCAATTCGTAAGCGAGTCCGCAGCTAGCTACAACAAAAACCGAAAGGATTAGCAGTTTATCTCGCATGGATATTTCGTTCGATATAAGTCAGAATGACAGCATTATGCCTGAGCAGAGTAAGGAATGAATGATGTTAGCCACTTATTTGCCGCCTTTGATTGCGTATTTGAGCTACCTCGCTTGCGGTATCGCGATGCTGATTGTGTTTGCTGTGTTGTATATCAAAGTCACGCCTTACGATGAATTGGCCTTGGTGCGTGATGGTTGCACCGCGGCAGCCTTGTCGTTTGGCGGTGCGTTGATTGGTTTCTCATTGGCGCTGGCCTCGAGTGCCTTGCACGTAAATCGTTTGGAATATTTCATTATCTGGGGCGCATTGGCGGGGCTGATACAGATCGTGGTTTATGTGTGTTTAACGCGCTGTATCAAAGAAATGCCGCAGGAGATTATGGAAAACAACGTCGCCGTCGGTGCGTTGGCGGGCAGTGTTTCCTTGGCGGTCGGCGTGATTAATGCGGGGTGTTTGTCTTAATCAAAAAGTGCGGAGGCAGCAATGGATCAGCACGATAAAGAAAGTAGACAGTCCAATTTGCTAGAAGAAGTGCTCGAATGGGGTTTAGAGAGTCTAGAGTTTGGAATCGATGTGATTTTGGATGTTTTAAACGGTTTGTTTTGATTGTTTGATTTTTTCTGCCTTGCAGATGGAGTTCATCATGAGTCTCGGTTCATTTATTAAAAAGCAATTTATCGACATTCTGCAGTGGAATGAAGACAGCGACGGTGTGTTGGCTTATCGCTATCCGATGGCTGATTTTGAAATTCAATACGGCGGCAGCCTGACGGTGCGTGAATCGCAAATGGCGCTGTTTTTGAATGAAGGCCAAGTCGCCGACGTATTCGGTGCGGGCATGTACAAACTCACCACGCAAACGCTGCCGGTACTGACTTATCTGAAAAACTGGGACAAGCTGTTTGAATCGCCGTTTAAATCGGACGTGTATTTCTTTAGCACCCGCCTGCAGCTTGGCCGTAAATGGGGTACCCCGCAGCCGATTACGATTCGTGATACCGATTTCGGTATGGTGCGGATGCGCGCGTTCGGTGTGTATTCGTACAAACTGGTCGATCCCAAATTATTTTTTACCGAAATTAGCGGTACGCGTGAAGTGTATACGCGCGACGATTTAGAGCTGCAATTGCGTAATTTAGTCATCTCAACGATGACGAGCGCATTGGGTGGTGCAGGCGTGCCGTTTCTGGATATGGCAGGTAATCAAGGCTTGATGGGGCAAAAAATCAGCGAAGCGCTGGTGCCTGTGTTTGCCAAGTATGGTTTGGAGTTGGACAACTTCGCTGTTGAGAATATATCTCTGCCCGAAGAGCTGCAAAAAGCCATCGATACGCGGATTTCGATGGGCATGATCGGCGATATGGGCAAATTCACTCAGTACCAAGCTGCGCAGGCTATTCCTCTCGCGGCGCAAAACGAAGGCGGTATGGCGGGAGTCGGCGCAAGTATGGCGGCGGGGATTGGTATGGGGCAAATGATGGCCAATGCGATGGGAAATGCGCTTAATCCAAACGTACAAGCCGCGCCGCAAGTTGGAATGGGTGTAGGTGTTGCGACTGATGGCGGTATGGGTGTAGGGTTATTTGCGAATGCTGGCCAGCAGGCAATACCTGCGGCAAACGCGCCTGTATCGCAAGCCGCATCTGTTGATCCAAACAGCCCGCAGGCCAAGCTTGGTCAACTGAAAGGTCTGCTTGATCAAGGACTGATTTCAGTAGCAGATTATGATGCTGCCAAAGCTGAAGTGTTGAAAAAACTGATTGGTTAATCAAGGATTGGCAATGAGTTTTCAAGGTGCCTGCGCCTGTGGTCAGGTGCAATATGAGGTTGACGAGTTTTTTACGCCAGTGATTCACTGTAATTGCGATACCTGCCGCCGCGTGCTCGGTACGCCGTTTAATAGCGTGGCGGGGGCAAAGCGTGAGGATTTTCGCGTAGTTGTGGGGCAAGATAAGCTCAAGTTTTTTGAATCTTCAGCGGGGAAGTCACGCTATTTTTGCGGTGAGTGTGGCACGCATTTGTATGGCGAAAAAGCGGGGCAAGAAAATTTGATCGTGCGCGTCGGTACTTTGCAAACCGACCCAGAAATTCGCCCAGCGATGCATATCTGGACGTCGCATCGCAAACCGTGGTTGGCGTATGAAAATTTGGCTGAACATGAAGAATGGCAGCCGGGGAGAGGGTGATGAGGGCGCAAAATGCAGAGTTTGAGCGAAAAAAAGCTATAGCGCTGACCATATTGGTGGAGAAAAGCATATTCAAAAATGCACGCTGGCCTTGGCAATTAAAGGCTTTGTGGGCTCTGGGTTTGAAAAAGAGACCTCCGTTGTTTGCTTCATTTATCTCGAACGCAGTTTTTTTTGGTGTGCAATGGGGTGGGGTGTACGGTTTTTTTATGTGGTTCACGATTTGGAAATCACAGGGAATTCCGTTCGAACGTGCTGTTGGCCTATGTGCTTTAGGCGGACTGTTTTTCGGGTGTGCTATGGCTGGACTTTCTTATTTTCAGGCTCGCAAAAAACAATTACCTAGCTGGGAAAGTCTTTAATGTTCCGTACCGCCTGTCCCTCATGTGGCGCTGAGGTTTTATTTCGTTCGACCATTTCGGCGCTTGCTGTTTGCGAGTATTGCCAGTCCACCGTGTTGCGTAATGCCGATGAGGTGAAAGACTTTGGCAAAATCGGCAAGGTGCTGGAAGACTATTCGCCAATCCAGATCGGCACGTCGGGTGTGTTTTCCGGCCGCGCGTTTACGGTGATTGGCCGTATCCAGTTGCGTTATGAGGCTGGCTTGTGGAATGAGTGGTATGTCTCGTTTGACGATGGAAAACAAGGCTGGTTGGCCGATACATCGGGGCAGTATATGTTTACGCTGCCGTTGCCAGAAACCAGGACGGCAACAAGCCAGCAGGCATTTGATACTTTCGAGCCTGAGATGCGCTATGAGCACGGCGGCCGTGTATATGTTGTGACTGATGTGCGAATAGCGCAATGCGTTGGTGGGCAAGGCGAGTTGCCATTTGCGCTGGGCCAGGGCTACGAGGCGAAAGTGGTCGATTGTCGTAGTGGGGATCGCTTTCTGACTCTGGATTTTTCCGATGTCACACTGTTTAAGCCTAATCCGACTTTGTATGTGGGTGAAGCGGTTGAGTTGAGTAGTTTGCAGTTGCAGCTGTTGCGCGATGGCGAAACCATTTTAGCGAGTGCCGGGCGGCTGAAAGGCACGAGCGCGGTGCTCGATTGCCCGAGTTGTGGCAGTGCGTTGCAATACCAAGCGGGTGTGGCCACTCAGATCGTGTGTAAAGCCTGCGGTTCTAGCGTGGATTGCTCGGGTGATAAGGCGCTGGTGCTGGAAAAGCACACCGCGGCTGCGTTGTATCACGCTACGCTGGATGTGGGTGATGCTGCGACAATCGATGGCGTGAATTGGAAAATCATTGGCCTTATTGAAATGGAAGAAACCCATGATGCAGATTCAAGCTGGACTGAATATCTACTGTACAACGCGCAGCAAGGGTTTTTCTGGTTGGTTGAATCCAATGATGGTTGGTTCCGGGTGAACGTACTTAATCGTTTACCAGATAGCTGGAGCAGTGAGTCTGCTGTGCTCGATGGTGTGCGTTATCGGCGGCCTTTTGAGTTGTACAGCGCCAAAGTGAGCTACGCGGCGGGGGCGTTTAATTGGCGAGTGAGTGTGGGTGATCAAGTGAGTTGTGCCGAGTATGAGCACAATGGAGAGCGGCTTTGTAAAGAAAAAAGTAATACTGAAATCGTTTGGTCAAAATCAAAAAGAATTCCGAACCAGTTAGTCCAGCAATGGTTTGGTAAAGAGACCGTGATTACGCCTGCATCGAGTGCTACAACGGAGTCGGGTGATAATCAACACTTGGCCATGTTGTTTATCATCGCCTTGCTGGTGCTGAATGTGCCGTTGGCCTTTCTGGGGTCAAATGTGATTGGGGGTTTGTTTTGGACTGGTTTGGCGGTTTGGCTAATTCGCTTGCCACTCAAATTGGGTGGGGATGAAGAATGAATCGCAGTTTATATCGCTGGTACTGTATCGCCATTGTTACTATTTGCAGCTTAATTAATTTGTCGTCCTGCGGCACGCCAAAATCAGGCAGTTCGCGTGGTTGGAGTAGTGGTTATTCTTCGTCGGGTGGCGGTTACTCGGGGAGTGGACATAAATAATGCAACTTCCAATTTTCCCTCCTGCAGGGCAGCATGTATTGGCCGATTTGTATGGCTGTGATGCGCAGCAGTTGGCAGACCCTGTACAAATTGCGGATTGCTTGCTCGCCGCGGCCAATGCAGCGGGGGCGACGGTGCTCAATTCGCATTTTCACCATTTTGGCGAGCAGCAAGGAGTGACAGGCGTGTTGCTGTTGATGGAATCGCACATGAGTATTCATACTTGGCCGGAGCATGGTTATGCGGCGATTGATTTGTTTATGTGCGGGCAAGCGCAGGTTGAGGTCGCGCTGGCGTCGATTCGAGCTAGCATCAGTAGTTCTGAGCAAAAGGTTCAATTAATTGCTCGAGGTTTTAATTAGGTATATTGACCTAGCCATTGTTAAATAATGGATGCATTCATATACATCATGCTTATATTGATTCGCGAAAATGCATAGAGGCCAAGAATGAGTCAAATTCTGAAAATTGCCTCCTACAATATTCATAAAGGCATGTCGCCACTGAATCAGCATTTTGTGTTGCACGGGGTGCGGCAGGCGCTGAAAACATTAGATCCTGATTTGGTTTTTTTGCAAGAAGTGCAAGGGGCGCATCTTCGGTTGGCAAAAACAATTCCCACTTGGCCGAGTGACGCGCAGCATGAGTATTTGGCTGGCGATATGTTGTTCTCGGCCTATGGCAGTAATGCGCATTACCAGCTTGGGCATCACGGCAATGCCTTGTTGTCACGCTTTCCGATTCTTCATCGCAGTAACCATGATTTAACCTTGCATCGCTTTGAGCAGCGCGGTTTATTGTATTGTCAGTTGGATTTGCCGAGCTGGGATCAGCCTTTGCATGCGTTCTGTGTGCATCTGAATCTGCGTGCGACAGATCGTCGCAAGCAATTGCAATTGATGGTGAAGGCGATTGCTGAGCAAGTGCCAAGCAATGCTCCATTGGTTTTGGCTGGCGATTTTAATGACTGGCGTGGCGAAGTGAGTGCGGTTTTGTACAGTGAGCTTGGTGTGAGTGAAGCATTTCAAGCTTTGCACGGAACGCATGCGCGGAGTTTTCCGGCGCGATTGCCGTTTTTCTCGCTCGACCGAATTTATACACGGGGCTTTGAAATTCAAACGGCTGAAGTATTAATGGGCGCACCGTGGCGTAATTTGTCTGACCATGCACCGCTGTATGCAACGATGGCGCGTGATTTATCAGGGTTGTTGAATCAGTGACTCGTCGGGCCGATTGGACAGCAGGGAATCAGCTGCAGCTTTTGCGAAATGGCGCTGAGTTTTTTCCCGCATTGTTAAGCGCGATTGAGTGCGCCAAGTATGAAATACGCTTGGAAAGCTATATTTTTGAAGTCGATGAAGTGGGTTTGTCGGTTGCTAATGCACTGCTTCGTGCCGCTCAACGCGGTGTTACTGTTGGTTTGTTGCTCGACGGCTTTGGGGCTAAAAATTTCCCCGAAAATTTAAGGACGCAATTGCAGTCTGCGGGTGTGCATTTTTTGTTCTTTCGACCAGAAATTAGTCCTTTCACATTTAAAAAAACACGGCTTCGTCGTTTGCATCGTAAATTGTCGTGTTTTGATGGTCGCCTAGCGTTTATTGGTGGAATAAATATTCTGTCTGATGATGACGGTGAGGGTTTAGCTCCGCGTTACGACTATGCGGTGCAAGTCGTGGGGCCGGTGGTTGCTGATATTCAGCAAGCGCTAGCAAGGCAGTGGCGCTATACCTCATGGATACAGCTCAAAAAACAGTTGTTTAGGTCGCATCTGCATGTTCAATCGAGTGTGGTGGGAGATGCATTGGCACGCTTGCTGGTGAGGGATAATGCCCGAAATCGCCGGACGATAGAAAAGTGGTATATCGAGGCCATTCAAGCGGCAAAGAGCGAGGTGGTTATCGCAAATGCCTATTTTTTACCCGCACGACGTATTCGTCAGGCGTTGATGCAAGCTGCCCGGCGCGGTGTGAATGTTATTCTGCTTTTGCAAGATGAGCGAGACCACGCTTTGCTGCAATACGCTAGCTGGGCTTATTACCAGCAGTTGCTGGGGGCTGGGGTTGAGATTTTTCAGTATAAAAGCGGTTTTATGCATGCCAAAGTGGCTGTGATTGATGGTCGTTTGGCGACGGTAGGGTCTAGTAATATTGATCCATTTAGTTTGTTGCTTGCGCGCGAAGCCAACTTATTGGTGCAGGATGAGCCATTTGCGCGGGAGCTGCGGCAGGATATTCAGCTGCATCTACAGCAAGACGCGATTCAAGTCCTGCCAGAGCACATTAAAAATGCCGGTTTTGCTTTGCGTTGGCTGGTTTGGGCGTGTTATGGTTTAGTGCGTTTGCTGCTAGGAATTACTGGTTATGGTGGACGTAAGTACTTGGAATAGTCCGTATTGACCACACCTAAGGCACTGCTTCTCTCGTGATGCGACTGCGGCATCGCCACAATTTTTATGCGCAATCTTGTCTGGTTGCTATATTGAGCCAATTTTTTAGCATTTGGTTTGACTAAATAACTACTTTATTTTGAAACGAGCTTTTTATGATTACTTTGTACAATACCCTCGCCCGCGAAAAGCAGGAATTTAAACCCATCACACCGGGTGTGGTGAATATGTATGTTTGCGGGATGACGGTGTACGACTATTGCCATATTGGTCATGCGCGGATGGTGGTGGTGTTTGATGTAATCGCTCGTTGGTTTCGTGAGTCAAATTATAAAGTGAATTACGTGCGCAATATCACCGATATTGACGACAAGATTATCAAGCGTGCGACTGAAAATGGTGAGTTAATTTCTGCATTGACCGAGCGTTTTATTGCGGCCATGAATGAGGATTTTGATGCGTTAGGGGTTATTCGTCCCGATCATGAGCCGCGCGCAACTGAGCATGTTGGTGGCATGCAGTCGATTATTAGCAAGTTATTTGATCGTGGATTAGCTTATTCAGCTCCAAATGGCGATGTGTATTATGCTGTGCGCCAATTTCAAGGTTACGGCAAATTATCGCGTAAAAATTTAGCTGATCAAAGAGCTGGTGAGCGGGTAGAAGTGGATGCTAATAAGCAAGATGCAGCTGATTTTGTGCTCTGGAAAAGCGCAAAAGCAGATGAGCCCGCTGAGGTGAAGTGGCCTTCGCCTTGGGGGCTAGGTCGCCCTGGCTGGCATATCGAGTGCTCGGCGATGAGTTGCCATCATCTAGGAGAGCATTTTGATATTCATGGTGGAGGTGAAGATTTGCAATTTCCGCATCATGAAAATGAAATCGCCCAATCTGAAGGTGCGCATGGCCAGCAGTATGTAAATTACTGGCTGCATAATGGTTTTATTAATGTAGATAATGAAAAAATGTCGAAAAGCCTTGGCAATTTTTTCATTATTCGGGAAGTTTTAGCGAAATACGATGCTGAAGTTTTGCGGTTTTTTATTTTGCGCGCGCATTATCGCAGTCCGCTCAATTACAGTGACGTGCATTTGGATGATGCTAAAAACGCGTTAAATCGCTTGTATACAACGCTGAAGTCTGTGCCACCTGTTGATGTAGAAATTGATTGGGCTGAGCCATACGCAGCGCGTTTTAAAGCGGCTATGGATGATGATTTTTCTACTACAGAGGCCGTTGCTGTGCTGTTTGAATTGGCATTGTATGCCAATAAGCACGCTGGAATGAGTGAAGGCTCGCAAGCTAGTGGTCTACTTAAAGCCTTGGCTAAAATCCTTGGTTTATTACAGCGTGATCCATCGGCGTATTTACAAGCAGGTACGACCGATAGTGAGTGGACGAATGAGAAAATTGAGTCCGCCATTGTTGCTCGTAAAGAAGCGCGTGCGGCTAAAAATTGGGCGGAGTCAGATCGTATACGTAACGAGCTTTCTGCAGCGGGGATTGTGCTAGAAGATACACCGCAGGGCACTAGCTGGCGGCGAGAATAAAAGTTGATTGTGTTTAAAAAGCCATCTTTAGATGGCTTTTTTAGCTTTTCATGATTGCGTTTGATCTGATGCCTTTAATTCATAGGGTTTAAGCTCTATGCTGTGTAAATCTATTTCATATTGACTTGTTGTTGAGATCTCAATGAATTCATCCGTCATGCCTATGGTTTATTTCGTTGCCCCGAATGCAGAGCATTTTGATGATATTCAAGCGCAATTGCGTTTATTTAGTTTTGATTGTCAGGTTTTTACACGTAATAGCGCAATTTTGGCCGCGATGCATACAACACCGCCATTTGCTGTGGTGATTGATGAGCAAGGTTTATCGGATGTTAGTGCCAAAATGTGTGTGCCCTTGATCAGTAAATTGTCTAAAGGCCCAGTTATCTTTTTGTCGAATGCGCATACTATTGCGGAGCAAATTGATTTAATGCGCGATGGCGTGACAGACTTCTTGCCCAAGCCATTTAATTCTCAGCAACTAATTGATCGCTTGGATTCTTTGCAAGAGTTAGCTCGCCCAGATCCATATCGAGTTTTGGTGGTTGATGATTCAGAAGCCGTTGCACGCTGGACGTGTGGGGTGTTGACCGATGCGGGCATGCATGCCAAACACATACAAAATCCGTTTGAGGTGATTTTGCAGATTGAGCGAATGAAGCCCGATATTATCTTGATGGATGTGTATATGCCTGAGTGTTCGGGTGATGAAATCGCTAAGATAATTCGTCAAAATAAGTTATATGACTCAATACCAATAGTCTTTCTGTCGACTGAAACGCATCGTGGCAAACAACTTATGGCACGCAGTATGGGGGGCGATGATTTTCTGGTGAAGAACATGGAGCCAGAAGAGTTGGTTGCTTCAATTTCGATTACGGCGGAGCGTTACCGCCAGTTGCGGCGCTGGATGACGCGAGATAGGCTTACTGCCTTGTTAAATCACACCAATATTATTGAAGAGCTAAGTCGAGAAGTGGATCGAGCTCATAAAGAGTGTCGATTATTAGCGTATGCTATGGTTGATATTGATCATTTTAAGATGGTCAATGATCGCCATGGGCATATGGTTGGAGATCGAGTGATTAAATCGCTGTCACGTTTATTACGTGGCGGAATGGGTAAGCCAAATTCGGTTGGACGCTATGGGGGTGAAGAATTTGCCGTCATTTTGTCTGATCATACTTTAATGCGAGCCGCGCAAAAATTAGATGAGTTGCGGCATAGTTTTTCGCAATTGATTCAGATTAGTTCTGATGCGGGTGAGTTTCATTCAACAGTGAGCATCGGTGTGGCGCAATTACAAGATGGAATGACGGCTCAGCAGCTCATTGATGCCGCTGATCGCGCCCTATATCAAGCCAAGGCCGCTGGCCGAAATCAAGTCGGCTTGGCGACATAACTTATTATCTGTAGAAAAATTTATGATGATTTATTACAAAATCTCTCCGTGCAACCCGGCGGCACATCTATTTTCGATTGAATTAACGATTGATTCTCCTGATCCAAATGGGCAAGAGCTGTATTTGCCTACTTGGATTCCAGGAAGTTATTTGATTCGTGAGTTTGCCAAAAACATAGTCTCGATTGCGGCTAAGTCGAGTGCTGGGGCTGTTTTATTGCGGAAGTTGGATAAAGCGCGTTGGCAAGCGGAAGCTGTTGCTGGGGCTTTGACGGTTACTTATACGGTATACGCTTATGATTTATCCGTGCGTGGTGCTTACCTTGATACTGAGCGCGGATTTTTTAATGGCACAAGTGTTTTTTTAGCTGTGGCTGGCTATGAAGAATGTCCTTGCCGTGTGCAGATTGTTGCTCCAGCCGATACTCGATGGCGGGTAGCGACGACATTAAAGCCTGCGCAGGTTGATGTAGCCGCTTTTGGTGAGTATCAAGCGGAAAATTACGATGAGTTAATTGATCATCCTGTGGAAATGGCCGATTTCTCGGTCATTCGTTTCGAAGCGTGTGGTGTGCCACATCGCTTGGTGGTTTCTGGCCGCCATCAAGCTGATTTGACTCGCGTTGCGAATGATTTACGTCGAATTTGTGAGTATCAAATTCAGTTTTTTGGCTCGCCTGCGCCTTTCAAAGAATATGTTTTTCTTACCCTTGTGGTGGGCGATGGTTATGGCGGTTTAGAGCATCGTGCTTCAACTGCGTTGATTTGTAAACGTAGTGATTTGCCATTGCCGCATGAGGTAGAAATTAAACCCGGATATTTGCAATTTTTGGGTTTGTGTAGTCATGAGTACTTTCATAGTTGGAATGTGAAACGCATCAAGCCTGCTGTTTATGCGCCATATGATTTGCAGCAAGAGAATTATTCCCGCTTACTTTGGGCGTTTGAGGGGATTACCTCCTACTATGACGATTTGACTTTAGTGCGCTCAGGCTTGATCAATCAACAGACTTATTTGGACTTATTGTCGCAAACTATCACTAGCGTTGAACGAGGGCAGGGGCGCTTAGTCCAGACGCTTGAAGATGCGAGTTTTGATGCTTGGGTGAAGTATTATCGGCAGGATGAAAATAGCCCGAATGCCTTGGTGAGTTATTACACCAAAGGGGCGTTATTTGCGTTGTGCTTAGATTTGACGATACGCCAAAAAACAGGTGGAGAAAAATCTCTGGATGATGTGATGCGAGCACTTTGGTTGCGATTTGGTTTGTCTTTTGAGCAAGCGAAATTAGGTGTTGCTGAAGATGAGTGGGAAAAAATTGCACAGCAGGTTACAGGGCTTGATTTATCCTGCTTGTTTGACTTGGGTTTGCGTTCAACGACTGAGCTGCCTTTACGATCACTTTTGCTTGAGTTAGGTATTGAGTGGCAGCAGCGTGCCGCATCGTCGAGTGCTGATAAAGGCGGTTGGCAAGAGGGTTTGAAAAGTAGTAACAGCAGCTTGGGTGTCAAAACGGTCGCAGAAACTAGTGGTGTTAAGCTAACGCATGTCTTTACGAATGGGGCGGCACAGTTGGCCGGACTTGCGGCGGGTGATGTATTGCTAGCATGGAATGGTCTGCGTTTGACCAACGCAAATTTGGAGCAATTTATCAGTTCAAGTTTAGTCGGCGAGCGAGTCGAGATTCATGCCTTTCGTCGGGATGAATTAATGCAATTTGAATTGTTTGTTCAAGCTGCACCTTTAGATACAGTGGGTTTAAAGGCGCCTGCTACGCTTGAGGTTGGTTTTTTGAAAGCTTAATAGTTGTTTTCTCGTCAATACAGCGTAAATTCTTTCTTGGCGCAGTGCAGCAATTCAGGCTATGAATGAATTGCTTTAGCATTTGGATCTAGAGAGGTTTCGATTGCGCTGGCCTAAACAGTTCATCAGCAAATTTCAAGGCGCGAGGGCTAAAGTTCTTTTAGTCCTCACTATCTTGAATGCGTTGGTGTCCGTCGCTTTATCAATCAGCTTGTATTATGTTTTAAGCGCTGCATTGATGTCTGAACTCGATGGCCGTTTACATACGGCTGCACGAGCTATTCCGTTTGTGTTGCCTGAAAAATATGTGACGCAAGCACTGCAAGCGCAGTTTATTAAACAGGAAGATTACTTAAAACACTCAAAGGCACTCAATCAGTCGGCAAAGCAAATGGGTGTTGAGCATCTATATGTTTTAAGTTTGCGTGGTGCTGATGTGATTTTTATCGCGAATAGCGCTCTGCTTGCAGGAATGAATATTGAGCGGGATGGAGATTATTTGCCGTCGCATAGCGAGCGTTTTACGCTAGTGCGTTCAGCTATTGCAGCTGGCCAGCCTATATTTGGCAATATTCACGATCAGTATGGTCGGTATCGTTCGATTGCGATGCCTGTGTTGGGCGGTGATGGCGTCGTTTATGTTTTGGGTGCAGATATTGCAGTCGATAAACTGCTTGCGCGGCAGAGTGAGGCGCGCATTCGTGCATTTCTAATTGGTTTATTGATGTTTGGGTTTGGTGTGCTGATCTCGTGGTTGCTAGCTAGTCAAATGACTGCACCTTTGCGGCGTTTTTCCTCGGCAGTACATCGATTTGCTGCAGGTGAATTTGATGTTCGTATGCCGATGCATCGGCATGATGAATTAGGGAATTTAGCCTCAGCTTTTAATGCAATGGGTGATGCTATCTCTGCGCGTGAGCATTTGATGCGCCAGCTTGCGTTTTCTGATCGTTTAACAGGATTGCCGAACCGAGTTAAATTTGCTGAATTGTTATCTGCGTATCTTATTAAAACGCCTTCGTGGTTGGCGGTGGTGATGATTGATTTGGCTGACTTTCGCTATATCAACGATGCTTTCGGTTTTGATGCCGGTGATCGAGTGCTTTGTACGATGTCTGATCGGCTCAGCCAAATGCAGCCAGAGCATTTGAAAATTGTTAGTCGTATTTCGGGTAATTCATTTGTTTTGTTGTTGAGTGCCGATAATGAGACACAAACCCATGCGCAAATTCAAATGATTGAGGCTGCTTTATCGGAGTCGCTATTTCTTGGCGAGCAAAAAGTAAATGTTGCTATACGTTCTGGCATTGCGATTTACCCGCTGCATGCAGATACTGCGGAAGGTTTGTTACGACACGCAGAAGTAGCGATGTTTTTTGCTAAACGTGACCGGGAAAGCTCGGTGATTTACGACCCTAGTCGTGAAGAAGACCGCTTAAACCAATTTACGTTATTGGGTGATTTGCGCGAAGCGTTGAGTGAAAATCATTTGGTTGTTTATTATCAGCCCAAAATCAATGTATCAACTGGTTTGGTGGGTGCTGCAGAAGCATTGGTGCGTTGGCAGCATCCGAGTCGCGGGTGGATTTCCCCAGGGTTATTTATCCCGTTTGCGGAAAAAACAGGCAAGTTGCGCGGTATTACGGAGTGGGTATTGTGCGAGGTATTGCGCCAACAAGTTGAATGGCAAAGAAACCACGTCAATTTACTGATTTCAGTTAATGTCGGTGTGAGTGATGTTGAAGATATTCAATTTGTTGATTTTGTGGAAGAACAGCTGAATAAAGCAGGCTCGGCAGCGAATTTATGCCTAGAGATTACTGAAACTGGAGTGATGCATAAACCCGATGCAATGCTGCAAAATTTAGCTCGCTTACGGCGTTTGGGTGTGCAATTGTCGATTGATGATTTTGGTACGGGTTACTCTTCATTTGCCTATTTAGCCAAAATGCCTGTGAATGAGCTAAAAATTGATCAGGTATTTGTCATGTCGATGAATAGCACGTTCGAAAGTGTTTCGATTGTGCGCTCCATGATTGAAATTGGCCATATTCTTGGTTTGAAGGTGGTCGCTGAAGGGGTAGAAACCATTGGTATTTGGCAGGCATTAGCGGTGATGGGGTGTGATGAAGTTCAGGGGTATTTGATTGCGAAGCCCATGGCTGCGAATGAGTTGTTGGATTGGTTAAGTGAGGGGCCGCATCAGCCTGTTGAGTTGACCCCGCCGAGTATGTCTAATTTTTAAGCGTTGCCGCGGCTGATCCGTTCCGTAATATAAATGAGGAAGTTACTGCCCCGGCATCCCAAGTCATGCTGTTGAGCTGTTTGATGACTTCGCTTGGTCTTAAACGATGAAATTCAGCGACTTCTCCATCCTGATTGTGCGGAACAAAATCGTCTGGTAACGCCAAATCGTAGCAGTAGAGTATTTCGTTGTGTGTGCCATCCGATTCATTGCGCCTAGTATGAATGATTTCGGCAAATTGAATGAATTTGGCAATTTGTAAAGGAGCACCTGCTTCTTCTGCCAGTTCACGAATTGCGCAGTCATAAATAGACTCACCAAGGGGTATGCCGCCAGCGGCCATATTATCTAATTTGTTTGGATCAATACTCTTATTATTTGCTCGTACGCCCAGACAGAGTGTGCCATCAGGATAGTAGGCGTTGATATGTACGGCTCGGCTTAAAAAGCCAAAACGTCTGAAACTGGCACGTTCAAGTGCACAGAGTGCGTGCTTGAAGTCGGACTCTTCACGAGCATCTTCGCTATAAACACCATAATTTTCATTGCGCCATCCGAGAATGAAACCTTGCTGGTGCAGGTATTGCGCGGCGGCTTGTAGTTGTTCGGCTGGGTGTTTATCGCGTAACTCAACCTGCCCATTAGAAAAGTGCCACAGATCAGAAAATTGTTGTAAGGCTTGAATCGTTTCACGTTCAAGCCAGCCGTATTGACGAGCATTAATCAGGAATGGGCTGAGGCCTTCAGGCGTAAATCGGGGTTGACTGGCAAGATAGCCTTCGATTTGTAATTGTGTATAGAAATCAATCGGTGTTTGGACGGAGGTTTTTTTCATGTTGATGCTTGTCTGTAGTTGTGTAGGATGCGCTACAATTCGGCCGGTCAAATTTTGATTTGCGGAGAACACAAGAATGAGCAAAATTCGCCAAGACGATCTCATCGCCAGCATTGCCGATAGTCTGCAGTATATTAGTTATTATCATCCGAAAGATTACATTCAAGCTTTGGGAAAAGCTTACGATTTGGAAGAAAGCCCAGCAGCCAAAGATGCGATTGCGCAGATTTTAACCAATAGCCGGATGTGTGCTGAAGGCCATCGCCCGATTTGCCAAGATACCGGCATTGTAACCGTGTTTGTCCGGGTCGGGATGGACGTGCAATGGGACGGGGCGACGATGAGCGTGAGCGATATGATTAATGAAGGTGTTCGCCGTGCTTATTTGCATCCAGATAATAAATTGCGCGCCTCCATTTTGATGGATCCTGCTGGTGGCCGTAAAAACACCAAAGACAATACGCCTGCAGTGATTCATTACGAAATCGTGCCGGGCTGTACCGTTGATATCGATATTGCCGCGAAAGGTGGTGGTTCGGAAAACAAAACTAAGTTTGTTATGCTCAATCCTTCGGATTCAATTGTTGATTGGGTGCTCAAAACGGTGCCGTTGATGGGCGCGGGTTGGTGTCCGCCGGGAATGCTGGGTATTGGTATCGGTGGTACGGCTGAGAAAGCGATGGTGATGGCCAAAGAGGCGCTCATGGAAGAGATTGATATCCATGATTTGATTGCACGTGGCCCACAAAATCGTGTCGAAGAATTACGTATCGAGTTGTATGAAAAAGTGAATGCACTCGGTATTGGTGCGCAAGGCTTGGGTGGTTTGGCGACCGTTTTGGATGTCAAAATCAAAGACTATCCTACGCACGCCGCTAGTTTGCCTGTGGCGATGATTCCGAATTGTGCGGCAACCCGTCATGTTCATTTTACGCTAGATGGCTCAGGCCCAGCAGTTTTAGAGGCACCAAAGTTAGAAGATTGGCCGGATGTAACTTGGACTCCATCAACTGCGGCGACGCGCGTTGACCTAAATTCGGTAACGCGCGAAGATGTCTCAAGCTGGAAACCAGGTCAAACTTTATTATTGAATGGCAAAATGTTGACTGGTCGTGATGCTGCACATAAGCGCATAGTTGAAATGCTTAATAAAGGTGAAGCGTTGCCTGTTGATTTTAATGGTCGCTTTATTTATTACGTGGGCCCAGTTGACCCAGTACGTGAAGAAGTTGTCGGTCCAGCAGGCCCAACAACCGCGACACGGATGGATAAATTTACTGACCAGGTTTTAGAGCAAACAGGGCTGCTAGGAATGATTGGTAAAGCTGAGCGAGGTCCTGCAGCCTGTGAATCAATCAAAAAACATCAATCAGTGTATCTGATGGCTGTTGGTGGCGCAGCATACCTCGTTTCCAAAGCGATTAAGGGAAGCCGCGTTGTTGGCTTTGCAGACTTGGGGATGGAGGCGATCTACGAGTTTGATGTGGTCGATATGCCAGTGACTGTTGCTGTTGATTCAAGTGGAACGTCTGTGCATGCAATTGCACCTAAAGAATGGCAGGCAAAAATAGGCAAAATCCCAGTTACGAATCTTTGAGAATCTGAGCGCGCCGGCTTTGGGGCTCATCGTTGGTGGGTATTGCTTGCCATAGAGAGGGGGCTTCGGTATGATTCGGCGCTCTTATGCGGAGAGATGGATGAGTGGTTTAAGTCGCACGCCTGGAAAGCGTGTATAGGTTAATAGCCTATCGGGGGTTCGAATCCCCCTCTCTCCGCCAGCTAATTTAATTAAGCCCTTTATTTTAAAGGGCTTTTTTGTTGGGCTTTGCTTTTGTTTATGTGCTTGCGCCGTACCTTTGTTTTGAATGTATCTTGGGTTTGACAGTGAATTCGATTGAGGCTTAATGCATTTTGCCGCGGTAGTTGTTCAATTTTTAAAATACTGAATCGGATTAGTATTTTTCTTGCACTACTTTGCAAATCAATGTTGATAAATTGAAGTGGTTTGGCAGTATTGTGACCTTGGAACTAAATTTGTTGTCTTAGTTTGTTTTTGTAGTTTATCTATTTCTATCAGTAAATGCGGGCGATTCCTTGGTTAGTACCCCTTTGCTCGGCGTGCCCGTGGTAAAATTAAGCAAATTAAATCAACTTTGAGCTAGAGGCAGGCAATGTCAGGCAATTCCTTGGGTTTGTTATTTACAGTTACTTCGTTTGGCGAAAGCCATGGTGCAGGAATTGGTTGTATTGTTGATGGTTGCCCTCCGGGATTAGATATTTCGGTTGAAGATATTCAATTGGAACTCGATCGCCGCAAACCGGGTACCAGCCGCCATGTAACTCAGCGTAAAGAGCCTGATTCGGTGGAAATTTTGTCTGGCATTTATGAGGGCAAAACAACGGGTACGCCGATTGCACTCTTGATTCGCAATCAAGATCAGCGCAGCCAAGATTACGGCAAAATCGTAGATACCTTCCGCCCTGGTCACGCTGATTATACTTACTGGCACAAATACGGCATTCGCGATCCACGTGGTGGTGGTCGCTCATCGGCACGCGAAACGGCAGTGCGTGTTGCGGCGGGGGCGATTGCGAAAAAATGGCTGAAAGAAAAATTCGGCATCGTTATTCGTGGTTATATGAGCAAATTGGGCGAAATCGATATTCCATTCCAAAGCTGGGATCACGTCTCTGAAAACGCATTTTTCGCGCCAAATTTAGAAATCGTGCCGCAACTCGAAGACTATATGGACGCGATTCGTAAAGAGCGCGATTCAGTCGGCGCACAAATTTCCGTTGTGGCGGAAAACGTGCCGGTGGGTTGGGGCGAGCCAGTGTATGATCGCCTTGATGCCGAAATCGCCTACGCAATGATGAATATTAATGCGGTGAAAGGTGTTGAGATCGGCGCTGGCTTTGACAGTATCGCGCAACGCGGCTCGGTGCATTGCGATGAACTCACTCCAAAAGGCTTTGCAACGAATCACGCTGGCGGCATTTTAGGGGGTATATCGACAGGGCAGGATATTACTGTGAACTTGGCGGTTAAACCTACCTCTAGTATCGCGCAAGAGCGTGCGTCGATTGATAAAGACGGTAATCCAGTGATGATGGCGACCACGGGTCGTCATGATCCTTGCGTTGGCATTCGTGCAACACCGATTGCTGAAGCGATGTTGGCGCTGGTGCTGATCGATCACGCACTGCGCCATCGTGCGCAATGCGGTGATGTGGTGGTGAATACGCCGCGTATTCCGGGCAAGATTGCCTAATGTCGCGCTTTGCTAGCTTGTTGTTTGTCGTCTTGCTGGCAGGTTGCGCTGCGCCTTCATTTGTCGCGACGGTATCGGTACGGCATCAATTGCCTGCTACCGCGTTGAAAGCATCTGCACCAGTTGCTTCTGGCTCGGCCGCAGCGGTACAAGCCGCTATGGCCACACCAAAGGCGTTTGCGATTGAGCGCAATGCCTCACAAATGCAAAGTCTTGCTTATAAACAGTTTGAGACTGATTTGGCGAATCGTTTGGTGCAGCAAGGTTTGATTTGGCAAAAAGACATCAACAAAGCCGATTGGCTCGTTCGCTTTGATTACCAAGTGGATGACGGTAAAGAAAAATCCTACCAGCAGCCGATTTGGGGTACGGTTGGTTACTCAGTGAGTTATCAACGTGTATTTACGAATGGCGGCAGCGTGATGTTTATCCCGCGCTATTATCCTGAAACGGGAATTGTTGGCTCGCAAACAGTGAGTGAAACGATTTTTACTCGCGAAGTTTTTGTCGATATTTTAGATCGGAAAACTTTGGATAAAGGCGAGTTTGCCAAACTGTACGAAGGCCGCGCGCGCAATCGCAGTCACAGTGACGAGCTAGATAGCGCGGTACCCTTGCTGATCCAGAGTTTATTCTTACCTTTTCCTGGTCCGTCTGGTGTGAGTCGCGAAGTGCGAATTCCTTTGACGACGCCTAAACCTTAAATTCGAGACGTCCTGTGACTCCTGATCAATATTGTGAAGACAAAGCCGCCAAAAGTGGTTCGAGCTTTTATTATAGTTTTCGTTTTTTAAGCCCAGAAAAGCGCGTTGCGATTACTGCCTTGTATGCGTTTTGCCGCGAAGTTGACGATGTGGTCGATGAAATCAGCGATGAAGGTGTAGCGCGCACGACGCTGGCTTGGTGGCGCAATGAAGTTGACCAAATGTACGCGGGCAGCCCGCAGCATCCGGTAACGCAATCCTTGCTGCCAGCAGTGAAGTCTTATGATTTGCCGCGCGAATTGTTTCTAGAAATTATCGACGGCATGGAGATGGATCTGGATCAGGCGCGCTACAACACCTTTAAAGATTTGCATCTGTATTGCTATCGCGTTGCCAGCGTTGTGGGACAATTGGCGGCGACAATTTTTGGTTATACCGACCGCAAAACACTGAAGTACGCGCATGATTTGGGTATTGCATTTCAACTAACCAATATCATTCGCGATGTCGGCGAAGACGCGCGTCGTGGCCGGATTTATTTGCCTGTCGATGAGTTGCAGCGCTTTAACGTGCCTGCTGCCGACATTCAGAATTACCGTGAAACCGCTGAATTTAAAGCCTTAATGAATTTCCAGATCGATCGCGCCGAGCAGTATTACGATCAAGCGATGGCTTTGCTGCCTGAGGTGGATAAGAAAAACCAACGAACTGGTTTGGTGATGGCGGCGATTTATCGCGCCACGCTGGCTGAAATTCGTTTGGACGGCGCACAGAAAGTGCTCAATCAACGCACTTCACTAACCCCAATTCGCAAGCTGTGGTTGGCGTGGAAAACGTGGTGGTTTGCTTGAGCGCATCCTTCAAAAGTGCTGCGCATCCCGTGATAACGGGTCGGGCGGTGCGCGGAATCCTCATGTACAACGTGTGCATTCCGGTTCCTGTGCTCCGGCCTCGCCGTTCTGACGGGTGCTCGCTACTTTTTAAAAATACGCTCAGATTCAAGCTACCTAGGGTGGGATCATGAAAAGAGTCGCCATTATCGGTGGCGGCTACGCGGGTATGGCGGCGGGTGTTGAGTTGGCTGCGGCGGGCGTGTCGGTCACGGTGTTTGAAGCGGGCAAAGTGCTTGGCGGTCGAGCGCGGCGCGTTGATCGCTCGAACCGTGCCGTGATGAACGAGTCGCCGCTGGATAATGGTCAGCATCTGGTGATCGGCGCTTATTCTGAGTTATTACGTTTAATGCAGTGCTGCGGTGTTGATTTGGATGCTGCATTTTTGCGTCAGCCGATGCGTTTGCAGGTTGAACCCGATTTTTTGCTGGCTTGTCCAAAATTACCTGCGCCGCTGCATTTGGCGCTTGGTTTAATTCGCGCCAAAGGTTTGTCGTGGGTTGAGCGTTGGGCTTTGATACGCGCCATTGAAGTGAGTAAATGGCGGTGCTGGCGTTTAAAAAACGATGTGACTGTAGCGCAGTGGTTGCTCGAGCAGCGGCAACCTGAGAGCCTGATTGCCAAGTTTTGGGCGCCGCTGACCTTGGCAGCACTGAATACCCCACTTGAGTTAGCGAGCGCGCAAGTATTACTCAATGTATTGCGCGATAGTTTGGGTGGCCAACGCGCGGCTTCTGATTTACTAATGCCAAAAGTGGATTTTAGCCAGTTGTTTCCTGAGTCGGCCGCCCAGATGATTCAAACTTCGGGTGGGTATGTGCAGCTAGGCTATCGTGTAAAATCGATAGCGAGCAATACCCATGGTTTTGTGCTGGGTGACGACGGTCAGGTTTTTGACGCGGTGATTTGCGCAACGCCACCGCATCAGGCGGCAGGTCTCATCAGCTCTTTTGATCAATTACTGAGTGCACAATTAACCGATTGGCAGTATCAGCCGATTGTCACGGTGTATTTGCAGTATGCGACCGATGTGCAATTGTCGACGCCGATGTTGGGTTTGGCCGATGCCTATTCGCAGTGGGTGTTTGATCGCGGCGTGACGCATGGGCAACATGGCTTGATTGCCGTCGTGATCTCAGCGCAGGGCGTGCATAGCGGCTTGAGTCACGATGAATTGGCTGAGACCGTGCAGGCTGAATTGCATCAACGATTGGGCTTGCCTGATTTGGTACTGCGCCAGCAAGTGATTACCGAAAAGCGCGCGACCTTTGCGTGCACTCCAAATCTAGAGCGGCCGAGCAATACTACTTTGCAAGTAGGGTTGTTTTTGGCAGGAGATTTTACTGAAGGTTTAGCTGGGCATGGGCGAGGCGAGTATCCGGCAACGCTCGAAGGTGCTGTGCGTAGTGGTGTGAATGCCGCTCAACTCACATTAGAATATTTGGGTTATTTGAAAACGCTGTCATAGAGACAGAATAAAGTCACTCAGCCTTTGTTAAGCGGTAAGGAGAGGAAAAATAAAATGGCAGATTGGAAAACAGCAACACCGAGCGCAGATGCATTCAAAGACCGCGTCATTCTCGTAACGGGGGCAGGGCAGGGCATTGGCGCTGCGGCAGCGGTGGAGTTGGCCAAGTTTGGTGCAACGGTAATTTTACTTGGCCGCAACGAGAAAAAACTCAGTCGCACTTACGATGCCATCGAAGCGGTGGGTGGTGCGCAACCGGCAGCGATTCCGATGGATTTGGCCAAAATCGGCGAGGCTGAATTGAATCAACTTGGGGTGTTGATTCAAAAAGAGTTTGGTCGTTTGGATGGTATTTTGCATTGCGCGAATGGATTTAATCATCTTTCACCGCTTTCAAATCAAAAACTGGATGAATGGGTGGAGATGTTCCGCGTGAACGTGGCGGCACCATTTGCGATGACGCGCGCCTTGTTTCCATTGCTGGAAAAATCGCCTGATGCGGCGGTCTTGGTGCTGGGTGAAACTCATGCGTTTGAACCGAATGCCTATTGGGGCGGTTTTAGCGTGACCAAATCCGCGCAAAAAAACTGGATTGAGATTGCTGCGTCTGAATGGGATAAGTTGGCCAATGTGCGGATTAATTTATTGGTGCCAGGCCCGATTCAGTCGCCGTTCCGCTTGGCGACGCACCCTGCTGAATTGAAAGACACATTGCCAGTGACTGAGGCTATTTTGCCTGCGATTTTGTATTGGTTAGGTGGTGCGAGCGTGGGTCAAAGTGGTCAGACTTTATTTTTTCAAGAAAAATAAAAAAAATTGAAAAAAGGCTGAACTTTATTGAATACACACCCTCATACACCCTGTAAATGAACCGTTGGTTCATTTCGCTGGGCGCTAGCTCAGATGTGTATTGTGTTTTCATCTCTCCCTGTATTGATTGGCCCCGCCTCGTGCGGGGTTTTTTTTCGTAAAATGCTGCGCATTCTGTGAACACTATTTTTTGCATTTAAAGTATTTTTTCTGAATGAGGTCTGCTATAGCCTTGCCGCCGATACGGTACAATCCTTCATCCGAAGTATTGAGCTTTCCATGACACTCGAAGAAGTTTTTGCAGATACCGGGCCGTTTGGCGATGCATTTCCCGGCTACAAGTTGCGCCAGCCGCAGTTAGAAATGGCACTGGCGGTTGAGCGGGCGATCGCGTCTTGCGGGCAATTGATTGCCGAGGCGGGTACGGGGACGGGCAAAACGTTTGCCTATTTAGTACCGGCGCTGCTGTCTGGTGGCAAGGTGATTGTGTCGACCGGTACCAAAACACTGCAAGATCAGTTATTTAATCGCGATGTGCCGAGCGTGCGCGATGTACTGAAGGTGCCGGTGGTGATTGCACTACTGAAAGGCCGTTCGAATTACGTCTGCCATTATCATCTAGCACGCGCCGAGCACGAAGGGCGCTTTATGCGTCGTGAAGACGTGGCAGATTTGCAAAAAATTAAACGTTACGTCAACACCACGAATTCGGGCGATAAAGCAGCCTGTCCCGGCGTGCCGGAGGACGCACCGATTTGGGCACATGTGACTAGCACCCGCGATAATTGCCTGGGTCAAGATTGCCCCAATCACAAAGACTGCTTTGTTTTAAAAGCACGCAAAGACGCGCAAGAAGCCGATGTGGTGGTGGTCAATCATCATCTGTTTTTTGCTGATGTGTGGCTCAAAGACGAAGGCGCGGGCGAGCTGCTTCCTGCGTGTAATACGGTGATTTTCGACGAGGCGCATCAACTGCCTGAAGTTGCCAGCCTGTTTTTTGGTGATACGCTTACCAGTGGTCAAGTGGTTGAGCTAGCGCGGGATGCGCGTGCCGAAGCGCTGGTCGTCGCTAAAGACTATGTTTTGTTGCCCAATGCTGCCGAAGCGCTGGAAAAGTCAGCAAAAGATGTACGGTTGGTGTTTAAAGACATACAGCGGCTGCCACAGCATGAGTTAAAAGAAAAATTCCCAGCTTTTTTTACCCAGCTCAATGTAATGACGGGTGATTTGCAACATTTGGCTGAACTCTTGGCCAAGCAAGCCGAGCGCGGTGAGAGTTTAGAAAAATGTCATCAGCGCGCGGCTGAAATGCTCGAATTGCTGGAAAAATGGCAGAAATCAGATTCTACGGAGACCGTGCATTGGATTGATGTTACGCAGCATGGCTTTTTGTTGCATATTACGCCGCTAAATATCGCTGATTTATTCCAAAAACAAGTCAATATGAATCCACGCGCGTGGATTTTTGCTTCGGCAACCTTGGCGGTGAACAATCAGTTTACGCATTTTCAGCATGAACTGGGCTTATGGAAAGCCGAAACTGCAACGTGGGATAGTCCCTTCGATTACAAGCAGCAAGCCGTGCTGTATGTGCCGCAAGACATGCCGCAACCTAATACACCGGAATATACCCGTACTGTCATTGAAAAAGCATGGCCATTATTGCACACCACGCAAGGACATGCGTTTTTGCTATTTACCAGCTTGCGTGCGATGCGCGAAGCGCATGAGTTATTGCTTGAAAAGCTTAAAGATGCTGGGCTAGATTGGCCGGTGTATCTCCAAGGCACCGGCTCGCGCACTGAATTGCTTGATCAATTTCGCAAAGAGCCGAACGCGATTTTGGTCGCCAGCCAGACATTCTGGGAAGGTATTGACGTGCGTGGAGATCAGTTGTCGCTCGTGGTGATCGACAAGCTGCCATTTTCTCCGCCGGATGATCCTGTGTTATCGGCACGGATGGAGCAAATCACCAAGGCGGGGCGTAGCCCGTTTATGGATTATCAATTGCCCAATGCGACGATCACGCTTAAACAAGGCGCGGGGCGCTTGATTCGGGATGAGACCGATATTGGCATATTGATGATTGCCGATACGCGTCTGGTTGAAAAGCAATACGGCAAAATGATTTGGAAAAGCCTGCCGCCGATGTTCCGTTCGCGTGAATTGGCGAATGTGCAGAAATTTTACGAGGTAAAACGCAGTGGCCGCACCATCAGCGAAGAAGAAAGCAAATCCGAAACCTCAACCGAAAAAAATGCCGAATAAGCCGACCCCGATGTGGGGACGATTGTTGGGGTTGTTGCTATTTTGTGTTTTAGCGGCAACGCTCGCAGGCAGCGTGTGGTTTTATAGTTGGGCAGTGACCGAGCAGCCGAGTCCGCCTTCGCATTCAGTGCAGATCGAACCAGGCGGCGTTAACGCTGTTGCGCAGCAGTTGGTGCGACAAGGCGCGGTTGATTCGGCGCCTTTATTTGTGTTGCTGGCGCGGATTTCGGGTAAAGATGCTGAGCTGAAGGCTGGTAGTTATTCGCTGAAAGCGCCGATCTCACCGTGGATGTTGCTGAAAAAACTTGGCAAGGGTGAAGTCGATTTGCAGATGTTCAGCATTATTGAAGGCTGGAATTGGCGGCAATTACGGCAAGCACTTAATACGCACCCCTATTTAAAACACGACACCGCCAAAATGAGCGATGAAGAAATTCTCGCCGCTTTGGGCATCAGTGCCTTGTCGCCCGAAGGACTGTTTTTTCCAGAGAGTTATCGCATTGACAAAGGCAGCTCCGACCTCAAACTATTGGCGCGCGCGCATCGTTTGATGCAAGAAAAACTCGATGAGGCATGGGCGAGTCGTAAACCTGATTTGCCATTGAAATCGGCGTATGAGGCGCTGATTTTG
Source organism: Deefgea chitinilytica (assembly GCF_016881405.1). GTDB lineage: Bacteria > Pseudomonadota > Gammaproteobacteria > Burkholderiales > Chitinibacteraceae > Deefgea > Deefgea chitinilytica. Next base: position 962,806 of record NZ_WOFE01000001.1, on the reverse strand, counting down.
GCGTCGATTGTCGAGAAAGAAACCGGCAAAGCGGCGGATCGCCCTTTAATTGCAGGGGTATTCACTAATCGACTCCGTCAAGGAATGCGTTTACAAACAGATCCAACCGTCATTTATGGCGTTGGTGAGGCCTTTAAGGGCGATATTACCAAAGCGCATTTGCGTACTGATACACCGTACAACACCTACACCCGTGCCGGACTGCCGCCAACGCCGATTGCGATGGTTGGAGAGGCGGCATTGACTGCCGCCACGCAACCCGCTGTGACCAAGGCAGTCTATTTTGTGGCCAAGGGCGATGGCAGTTCGGTTTTTTCAGAAACGCTTGATCAGCATAATGCGGCAGTGCGCAAGTACTTACGGAATAACTAATTAGGATAAGCATGAAGCCGGAATTGAAAGGCCATTTAATGGTGCTGTTTTGTATTGTGGTGTGGGGAATTACGTTTGTCTCGACCAAAATCCTGCTGCAATGGCGAACTCCGGTTGAAATCGCGCTCGATCGATTTGTTTTAGCGTACGGCCTCTTATTTTTATTGCATCCGGTGATCAAAAAGCCGCAATGGCGCGAAGAATTATTCTTTTGCGGTTTAGGGCTATTTGGTATCACCTTGTATTTCTTGACCGAAAACATCGCATTGCAATACACGCAAGCCTCTAGTGTTGGCTTGTTGGTGTCGTCCGCACCGCTGCTCACTGCGTTTTTCGCGCATTTCACCACACATGATGAAAAGCTTAGCCCGCGCTTGATTGTTGGTTCGCTGGTTGCGTTATTTGGTGTCGCCTTGGTGATGTTTAATGGTAGTGTGATTTTGAAACTTAATCCGCTCGGCGATATTTTGGCGCTGTCGGCGGGCGCAGCATGGGCGGTGTATTGCTTATTGCTTAAGCGAGCAGGGCAGCGTTATGGCTATCTTTATCTGACACGGCAAGTGTTTTTCTACGGCATCGTCACGCTACTGCCCGCCGCGTGGTGGATGAACTATCGCGTCGACTTCGCGCTGTGGCTTGATCCGCTACAAGGCGGCAATATGTTGTTCTTGGGCGTAGTCGCCTCGGCACTTTGCTTTGTCGCGTGGAACAAAGCGCTGGGCATTATCGGTGCCGTGAAAGCCAGTAATTATATCTATTTGATTCCATTGATTACGATGTTGACTGCGGTATTGCTCTTGGGTGAGCGCATTACCGTCGTTGGCGCACTAGGTGCCGCGCTGATTTTGCTGGGGGTATATTACGCTGAGCATGGTTTAAAAATGCCTGTATCTAAACACAGTGGGTAGGTATATATGCGTTTGATTTTAGTTACGGGGGCGCAAAAAAGCGGCAAAAGTCGCTACGCCGAGCAGCGTGCTTTAGCGCTCTCAGATCGCCCTGCGTATTTGGCGACGTCACGCGTGTGGGATGATGATTTCGCCGAGCGTATACGCCAACATCAAGCCCAGCGCGATTCGCGCTGGGTGAATCTAGAGCAAGAAACCGATCTGGCTGCGCATGGTTTTGCTGGAGACGTGATCGTGCTCGATTGCATTACGCTCTGGTTGACTAATCTCTTCACCGATTGCGAGTACGATAAAGCGGCAACGCTGATTGAAGCGAAAGCTCGTTGGGAGGAATTCGTCTTGGCCACGGCACAAACGGTCATCGCAGTTGGCAATGAAATCGGTTGGAGCCTACACGCCGAAACGCAAATGGGCCGCCATTTTGTCGATCTACACGGCAGCTTTATGCAATTTGCCGCCGCGCAGGCTGAGGAAGTTGTATTAGTAGTGGCGGGTTTGCCTATAAAGGTGAAATAAGTTGGGTAGTGGGTGTCAAACTTTAGCGTTGGGTAAATCTTGTTGCGAGTTCATTTGGCTTGCCTAAAAGCTCTTTGGCCAAGTCTTCGAATAATTCGGTGCTGCATTGCTCGGGCGTTAACACTTGCCAGTCGTCTTCAAATTTATTTAGATTACGAATATTGAGGCGAATTGTTCCAGATTTATAGTCATTTTCAAAACGAAGACGAGTAGGGAATTCGGGTAGGATGGAAACAATGGTTTTGACTAACTTCCCATCTGAATTTTTAATCAATTTCTCTTCGACCTTGCAGCCTAAATTCCAAAGCCGATCTTTGAGGTATTTCACTTCGTTGTTTGAAGTGTAACTCGCTTGCAGCGGTGAACGAGCCAGCCAATTGATTGAAAACTCAATGTATTCATAATAATTTTTGTCTTCAACTTGAAAGCTGCGTGCGCGTGTCATGCAATCCTTCATTGCAACGTGGCTAAATTCTCCAATGCCAAAAATAAGGTAGGTGTGTGGGCTAGGTGGTTTTAGAATTTGAAGCTGCTCGGCCAAACTACGGAAATATTCAAAAATTTGTGTCATTTGCGCTTGGATTAGCAGCAGATTTTTTGCATCTTTTTCACGCACTGCCGCATTATCTTGTTGCAGCGCTTCGGCGTTTTGCTTCAGTTCGTTGAGTAAATCCATTGTTACTTTCGCCCAAAAATGTATTTATTTATTTTATATTGGATTTATCATCAATGCCGAGTAAGAAATTGTTTGGCTCTAGTCGATAGTATTTACTTTTGTGCCAATACGGTTTCAATCCTCCGATCTGGCACCAGCCACATCAGCGCGACAATGACGTATAAAACCCCCGACAGCCACGGCGTGTAAAAAGAGAGCGCGATGCCGATGGCGTAGAGCAACGGTGAAATTTTACCTTTCCGATCGCGACCAACTGCAGTGAGTAGTTTTGAACTTGCACAATCCGTGCTGATAATCGCCTGTTGCAATAACCAATACGCCAATGAAGCCATCAGTAGCACAAGCCCGTAAACGGCCATGGTTGCTGCTGAGAAATGGTTTTCCCCCGCCCAAGCGGTAGCAAATGGGAATAGCGATAACCAAAATAGAAAGTGCAGATTTGCCCATAGCACGCGCCCTGTGACGTGGGGTGTGGCGTGCAGCATGTGATGGTGGTTGTTCCAATAAATGCCGACGTAGGTAAAGCTAAGTAAATAGCTGAAAAACACCGGAATTAAAGGGCGTAAGGCACTAAACTCAGCGCCGTGTGGTATTTTGAGCTCCAAAACCATGATGGTGATAATAATGGCGATTACGCCATCGCTGAATGCTTCTAAGCGATTTTTATTCATCGTTGCTTTGCTCGTAAAAAGGGTTTTGGGGCGCAGATTTGGATTTGCGCTGACAAAGCCCCGCCGAAACAGGGCTTCGCATCATGCAGATGATTTATTGCAAAATAGCTGTCAACGCCGCCACCAATGCCTCACATTCCGCATCGGTACCAATCGAAATCCGCAAAAATTGTTCAATCCGCGGCAATTTGAAATGGCGAACTAGAATCGCGCGTTCGCGCAATGCTTGTGCGAGTTGTGCTGCATCCCGTTCAGGATGACGTGCAAAAACGAAATTGGCATGTGAGGGTAATACGTCAAAACCCAATTGCCGCAATTCTTTGCTTAGGGTATCTCGGCTCGCATTAATTGCTGCACAGGTTTGATTAAAATACCCTGTGTCTTCGATTGCCGCTACCGCACCAGCCAGCGCAACGCGATCAAGTGGGTAAGAATTAAAACTATTTTTAACGCGTTCCAAGCCCGCAATTAAATCCGCATGGCCAACGGCAAAACCAACACGTGCACCCGCTAATGAGCGCGATTTTGACAATGTTTGCACCACGAGCAAATTGTCGTAACGATTCACTAAGCTAATTGCGCTGACCCCGCCAAAATCAACGTAGGCTTCATCAACGACCAGTATTTGGTCTGGATAGGTTTGTAGCAGCGTTTCGATGTGCGCAAGTGGTAGCAAAATCCCCGTTGGGGCGTTGGGATTCGGGAAGATAATCGCGCCGCCGCCGCTGTAGTCTGCCGTGTTGATTTCAAATTCAGCAGTCAATGGCACGGTACGATATTCAATACCGTACAGGCCGCAATACACGGGATAAAAGCTGTAACTGATGTCGGGGAACAGCAGTGGTTTGTCGTGTTTAAGTAGCGCTTGAAAAGTGTGTGCCAGCACTTCGTCTGAGCTATTACCGACAAACACATTCGCACGCGTGATGCCATCAGCTTGGTGAAATGCTGCCACTGCGTCTTTCAGTACGTCGCCATTCGGATCCGGATACAGCCGCAAATGATCATTCACCGCAGCTTGCATCGCGGCAATCGCTTTGGGCGATGGGCCGTATGGATTTTCGTTGGTATTGAGTTTGATCAGATTGGTGATCTTTGGTTGCTCACCCGGTGTATAGGGCGTGAGGGTGTGGACAACAGGGCTCCAGAATCGGCTCATGACATTGACTTTTGGCGTGGGCAAATGTCAATTTTACCAAGAACCTGCTAAATGGGAATGCCGCAATGCGAGGCGGAATGAAATTAAATTCAGAATCTTGTGTGCTGGACGATGCAGGTACACAAATCATGGTTAACAATCGGTTTGTTTCTAGGCTGGTACTTATGCCGAGCGTTTATGAGTGCGCTTGTTTATAATTAAATCATATATAAAAAGTAGATGATGTTATATGCGGGCTAGTACATGGTTTATTAAGTTGCCTAATGCAACTGATGGCGAAAGATCTGTTTCTGGAGCATGCTAATGCCACGTGCGTTAATTGGAAAAATCCGCGGTTTGCCAACCCCCGTTGCTGGTTTAGCTTTAGGGATTGGTGGCTTGGGAATGTGTTTGGATATGGCTTTTGCTGCGCAAGGGCGGATAGAAACGGTAACCGCGAGTTTAGCGCTGCTATTGTTGTTGGCACTTTGCACTCGCGTGGCCTTACATCCCGATACCCTCAAAGCGGATTTGAAGCATCCTGTGGTGGGGAGTGTCGCGCCGACGTTTGCGATGGCGCTGATGGTAGTGAGCCATGGGGTGGCGCAGTATTGGGCGGCGGCTGGTACTGCGCTATGGTTGCTTGCAGTGGCGATACATGTGTATTTTCTGGTGGCATTTATTCGCTATCGCCGCCAAGATTTCTCATTACACCATATGGTGCCTAGTTGGTTTGTGCCGCCTGTGGGCATTGCGGTTGCTGCGGTGGCATGGACGGGTGACGTGGGAAGCCCGACCTATTTGCTTGCGTGGGGGTGCATGGCGTTTGCGCTCGCTTGTTATGCAGTCATGATGCCGATGATGTTTTATCGAATTATGTTTCGTGAGTCGATTCCGGTTGGTGCGCAGCCAACAATTGCTATTTTAGCAGCGCCTGCTAGCTTGACCTTGGCTGCGTATTTAAAAGTGGCGATTACGCCGTATCCTTTGTTAGTGATTATTATGTTGGGTCTGGCAATCACGATGACGCTGATTGTATATGGTGCGTTTATTCATTTATTAAGACTGCCGTTTTCACCTGGCTACGCTGCGTTTACTTTTCCAATGGCAATTGGTGCGACGGCTTTGTATAAAGTTGAAGCGATTTTTGTGCAATGGAAAGTCCCAGCCGAAATGATTCAGCAAATCGATGTTTTGGCGCGTATTGAGCTGGGCATCGCTACGCTGGTGATTAGCTATGTGGCGACTCGTTTTGTGATGTTCTTGTTTAGTCAACACCATGGCTAGGTCGGCAAAATCATGAGTGAGCAAAGCGTGAGCGAGAAGATGTCAACGATTGATCCAATGTTGCCTTTGCTATTTCCGCTGTTGCACGCCTTTCCAGCGGCTAATCGCCAAGCGTTGTTGGCTTTAGGAGTAGAACACGACGCTCCGGCTGGAACGGTACTGTGGGAAGAGGGGCAGTTGATACCGGATTTATTGCTGATCTCATCTGGGATTGTCGTCGCTACTTCGAATGGAGAAGTCAGCCATCGCCCCTTTTTGTACGGTCACATGTCGGCAGGCTCGGTCGCCGGTTTACACGCATTGTTTACTAGCGAAGCTGCACAAGTGCAGCTTACGGTTCAAGCCGATGCGCATTATTTACAATTGCCGCGCGCGGCATTGGTCGACGCATTACGAGATTACCCCGCCGCATGGGAAGCTGTAGCAAACGAGCTGGCACAGGGTGTTTTTCATCTAGTCAATACTATTAATTTGCTCGCGCAAAGCAATGGCTACCATCGCTTGCGCCGCCTCTTGATTCAGCTGGATCGTCGCGCTCGTAACGAGTATCAGCAAAGTGGCTTGATGCTTAGCCAGCAAGAGCTCGCCGCTCGGATTGGTTTGTCGCGGGAGATGGTCAACCGTATGTTGGCGCAACTGCGCAATGGCGGCTACATCGAGCAAGATGAGCGTGGTGTGTTCAAGATTTTACAAACTTTACCTCACGAATTTTAAGCCCTGCAAGTCGCTGTGCGAAATCGCACAGTCTGTTCATTGTTGTTCCTTTCTTCCTTAACATGAATTCCATTGCCTGACGGCTCAGCTTTTTGGGGTTCATCATGTCTCGTTTATTTTTATTACTGGTTGCAGCAATGATTGCCTCTGCAACTTTCTCTAGTTACGCCGGGGTGCGTGAGGCTTATCGCGACGGTGTGCGTGAAGTGAGTCAAGCAAAAATCGATGGTGCTCGCGAAGTGGCCGCCGAACGCCGTGAAGCCGCCCGTGATTTTTATCAAGCAGACAACGCTTGGGAGCGCGGGCAAGCGATTCGCGAAGGCGCTCGGGAAGTCCGCGCAGCCAAACGCAAGGCCCAGCGAGAAGTGCGGAGCGAACGTCGCGAAGCCAAGCGTGAAATTCGCCGCGAAATTCGTAAAGACCGCTGGAATTAATATTTGTTAAATTGGAGTTAAGCTATGAAGTTGCTTCAAATCGCTGCATTTATGATCGCGGCGCTATTAGTGATGGCGGCACCAACTTGGGCCGATAGTCGGCAAGATGCTCATCGCATCGGTGCTTTTGCTGGTGCGATGAAATACTGTGTTGAGATTGATGATGGCCGTGAAGGTCGCTATAAAATGGCACGTCTGCGCGCCTTTAAAGAAGTCGATGATATGTCGTCTAAGCGCAAAGTTGATGCGATTATCGCCCGTGATATCGCCTATGATCGAGGCCGTTATTTAGGTCGCAAACTAGATCGTAATCACTGTCGGCAACTGGTGAAAGCCTCTGAGTGGCGTCGATTTTTCAATTAAATGGCCAGAGCCTGTTGACGTTTGGGTTTTCCACCGCGCTGGAGCGATTTTGGTCTGAATTTGCGATGAAAAATGCTGATAGAGCTAAGCTATGTCATGTCTTTTCGTCTTGTTTCAGACCAATATCAGCACAAACGCGATATGCAAATTTAGCTTCGTTAGACCCTTATGATGAAGCGGGCTTGCCATAACGCCATCTAATCAGCGTGTTGTGGCTCGCGCTTACGCCAAAACAGCTTTAAATTTGCTGCTTTCAACTTGAATTGATTGGTTTTCATAATTGACTCCCACTGAGTAGGCTGCAATTTTGCTCAGGTGCGTGTAGGGGAGTCCGGTTTCTGCGGCCCAGTCATTGAATAGTTGCTGAATCTTGTTTAAATCTCGCTTGCTTGTTGGTTGGTCTGGAATGTCTAAGCCCGCCAGCTGTAGCGCTAGTACTACATCTTGCGTTAATACAAACGCATCTTTGCCGATGTAACGCAGCAGCCATTGCCCAGTTTGCCCGCCCAAACGGCTGCCGTGGCTTTTTAGAAGTGCCAACAACTCTACTTGATTTGATGCAGGGTATGTATTCAAAAATCTAGCAAAACTACCATATTCTTGGCTATACACCCGTACAAAATTGACGTTTTCCATCAGCGCTTTAATCTTCGGCCAATGTCGTACCACACGAGTGTCGCTGCAATACGCTTCCCATTGCTCAGCGGAGAGTATGGCGAGTTTATCGATATCAAAACCGAAAAAAGCCTCTTCAAACTGTGGCCACTTATTGCTAATCACTGTCCAGTTAAAACTCGCCTGATTAATCGCTTTACACATCATTGCCAAAATCCGGTGGTCGGGTAGCGCGGCAAACTGATCTTCGCTCGGTACGCTGGGTAGCAAATCTTGCAAGGCCTGCGCTCCCCCTTTGCGCGAGATGGCGCGCGCTTGAATTTCAACCATTTTTTGCATGCTGCATTCCTCGTTGTTTGACTTTGATTGTAGCGATTAATTTGCCTATTTTTTGATCTTTGATAATGGGTATATCTCAGAAAGCTAATATTTTCAATATCTAAAGTGAAATACATGTCCAAGATAGGGCTTGGATTGAGAGTGCATGGGACGAACCAATTGGGTCGCTGTATGTCTGAATGAGATTGGACAATAAAACGTAGTCTGTCAATCGCACAGGCATTGGTAACATCAAAATAAAAAGCCCTGAATCAATCAGGGCTTTAAAAGTGTTCAGTCAGGTGCGAATAATAGGGCGCTGCTATGCCAAATTATACTGCTGGTTTATTCCAGCCACCGCCAATTGACTTGATGAATTCAACCTGTGCTTTGAGTTGATTTCTTTGTGCCGCCACCAAGCTCAGTTGGGTGTTAAACAAACTTCTTTGTGCATCTAACACCTCTAGATAACTTGAGTAGCCATTGTCATAGCGGAGTGTGGCGAGCCTGAGTTGTACTTTCAATGCGTTTACTTGTACCAATTCATAATCGATCTTTTTTTGAATCGTTTGGTTGGCAATTAAGGACGCGCGCGTTTCGGCGAAGGCTTTTTGAATGGTTTCTTGGTATTGTGCTACCGCTTGTTTCTCTTGCGCTTTCGCTTGATCCACTTGAGCAGCGGTTAAGCCGCTATTAAATAATGGCATCGCTAAATCGCCAGCAAAAGACCAAATATTGGAGTTAGCCGAGAATAAATTATCAAGGTTGCCGCTTTGTACGCCAAGTACGCCAGTTAAAGAAATGCGGGGGAAGTACGCCGCCCTTGCCACTTGAATTCGCGCCCGGGCAGCAAGTAAATTCGCTTCCGCTTGTGCGATATCGGGTCGTTGCAGCAATAGCTCTGAGCTAAGTTGGGCAGGGATCATCATATTGACTTGTAGGTCAGAGATCGATTTGCCGCGCTCAATGTTTTCAGTCATCAGTGTCCGTGGCGATTGCCCCAGTAATACGCTTAATGCACTTTCTTGTCGTGCGATCGATTCTTGAAAATCGGGGATGTTACTTTGCGCATTACCTAGTTCCACTTCGGATTGTTTAACATCAAGCTCCGACGTCACGCCTCCCTTGAAGCGTTTTTGCTGCAGTTCGTTTGATTCAATCCGTGATTTAACCGTGTTTTGTGTGATTTCAAGCTGCGCATCCAGTGCCCGCAAATTAAAGTAACTTTGCACCACTTCGGTGGTTAGCGTCAGAATAACTGCATCTCGGTTGTATTGAACCGCCATTAAATCTTGCTTGGCTGCTGCGGTTGAATTACGCACACGCCCCCATAAATCCACTTCCCACGAGGCTTGCGCTGCTAATTTGTAGTCGCTGCTGATTTGCGACTCTTTACCCGTTTGATTTTTTGATACCTCTGCACGACGACCACCACCGCCTAGATCAATTCTAGGCAGCGCTTCAGCCGAGGTAATGCCGAGTTTAGCGCGCGATTCATCGACTTTTGCCGTGACTAAAGCGAGATTTTGATTGTTGGCGAGCGCCGTATCGACCAGTTGGTTCAAGATTGGGTCGTTAAAATACTGCCACCAATCTTTTTGTACGGTGACCTTAGTTTCTGCCGTTGGGAGTTGCGTAGTCGGTAAGGTTTGGTCAGGCGTAAACGCGCAGCCAGTAAATACTAACGCAACACTGAGTGAAAGAACGGTCTTAAGCATGGTTCTCTCCTTGTGTATTTTTTGTTTCAGTTTTCTTTTCCGACATTTTCATAATGAGGCGGAAGAATAATGGGATAAAGAAAATCGCAATAAAGGTTGCGGCCAACATCCCGCCAATCACAGGAACGCCCAGCGCAAAACGGCTGCCGGAACCTGCGCCACTGGACAATACTAGTGGTACACAACCGAGAATAAAGGCCAGTGAAGTCATGACAATCGGACGGAAACGTAGACGAGCAGCATCTAGCGCCGAGTCGAGCAGTGTTTCGCCTTCTTCGTATTTCATAATGGCAAACTCGACAATCAAAATCGCGTTTTTGGCTGCCAAACCAACCAGCGTAATCAAGCCGACTTGGAAGTACACGTTATTGGTGAGTCCTGTCACAAAAACTGCAAGCAAAGCGCCAAACAACGCAAACGGTACTGCAGTAATCACCGCAAACGGTAAACTCCAGCGTTCGTACTGAGCTGCCAAGATCAAGAACACCATCAAAATACCCAAAAAGAAAGCCAGTGCCGCGGAGTTTCCCGCTGCTTTTTCTTGGTAGGCTGAGCCTGTCCATTGCAGTTTGTAGTCTTTCAGGTTCATTTCTTTTTCAACGGCTTCCAGTGCCGCAATCGCCTGACCCGAGCTCACGCCCGCAGCAGGAGTGGCCATGATTTTTGCTGCTTGGAAGATGTTGAAACGCTCGACAAACTCTGGTCCTACGGAGTTTTTAATTGTGACCACACTGGTTAATGGAATCATCGAGCCATTGTTTGAGCGCACATACACATTACGAATGTCTTCCGGTTTGGCGCGATAATCCGCTTCCGATTGCAATTGAACACGGTAAGTGCGGCCAAACTGATTAAAGTCGTTGACGTACATTTGACCAAACGTTGCCGACATTGCATCAAATACTTGGTTTACGTTAACTCCCAGTGCTTTGGCTTTTTCACGGTCAAGATCCAAGTAAATCTGTGGAATATTGGCGCGGAATGTCGTTGAAACACTCGCAAATTCTGGGCGTTTTTTCGCCTCTTCAACAAATGCATTGACTGCTTTTGCAAAGTCGGCGGTTGAACCCGTGCCACGATTTTGGTAGTAACCTTCAATACCACCTGTAGTCGACATGCCGCTGATTGGAGGTGGGTTGAACGTTGCCGCAAAGCCGTCTTTAAGGCCCATAAAGGCCATGCCTTGGAACGTGCCAGCCAAGTCGTATGAACTATCTCCTTTGCCCTGACGCTCTTTCCAATCTTTGAGTGTGACAAAAGAAATGCCGCTATTGCTAATCACTGCGCCCGACAACAAATCGAAGCCAGTAAAAGACACGACATTTTCCACGCTCTTGTTGGCCATCAGCATTTTATCGAATTGATCACTAGTGACTTCAGTTCGATTTAATGACGCGGCATCAGGCAACATCACTGCGCTTAATAGATAGCCTTGGTCTTCTTCGGGTACTAGTGTAGAAGGAACATGCTTAAGCAAAAGAACTGTGGATACCAAAATGGCGCCAAAAATCATGAACGCAATGCCAACTCGTCGATTGAGGAAAGCAACGCCACCAACGTAGCGATTGGTTAGCTTATCGAAACCGCGGTTAAATGCTTTGAAAAAACGATTGGGTTCGTGATGACCTGGTTTTAACAAAATGGCGCACAAAGCGGGCGTTAAGGTCAGTGCGACAATACCGGAAATAATCACCGAAATCGCAATGGTCACCGCAAATTGTTGATACATCACCCCCGTCATGCCGCCCATGAATGCGACCGGTAAGAATACCGCGCAAAGCACTAGCACAATGGCTACTACAGGACCGGAAACTTCCTCCATCGCCTTGATTGCTGCGTCTTTTGCTGAGCACTTCGTTTCGCTCATAATCCGTTCAACGTTTTCAAGCACCACAATCGCATCGTCAACCACAATACCAATTGCGAGTACCAAACCGAATAGAGTTAAGAGGTTAATCGAGAAGCCAAATGCCAGCATCCCCGCAAAAGTACCAATCAGTGAAATAGGTACTGCGATACAAGGAATCAGTGTTGCTCTGAAATTTTGTAAGAACAGATAAACCACCAAGAAAACCAAAACAATCGCTTCAAGCAGGGTGTGAACAACTTCTTCGATTGAAATTTTTACAAACGTGGTTGTGTCGTATGGGATTGAGTACTCAATGTCCTGCGGGAAGCGTGTTTTAAGCTCTTCCATTTTGGCAGTAATTGCATCAGCAACACCAATCGCATTTGCACCGGGTTGCAGGTAGATACCCATGGCGACTGCGGCTTTGCCATTGATTTTGGCTTTGATGTCGTAATCTTTACCGCCAATTTCTACTCGAGCCACATCACGAAGACGAATCTTGGCGCCTTCAGGGGTTGAGCGAACAATGATGTTGTTAAACTCCTCGACAGTATGCAAACGACCTTGGGCATTCACGGTGTAGGTAAAATCGATTTTCTCTTTAGTGGGTTGTGCGCCAATTTTACCGGCGGAAAACTGTGCGTTTTGTTCACGGATAGCGTTAATGACATCACTTGGTGTTAGGCCTAGTTGAGCCAAGCGATCAGGACGAAGCCAGACGCGCATTGCGTAATCCGTGCCTCCGAACATGGTTAAATCGCCAACGCCAGGAATGCGCTTGAGCTCATCGACAATGTTTAGTAGTGCGTAGTTAGATAGGTAGGTGGTGTCGTAGCGGCCATTCGGTGAATTGATGGCAATTACGTTAAGAATGGAGGTCGATTTCTTTTTTACCGTAACCCCTTGGCGTTTTACTTCTTCAGGAAGTTGAGACATCGCGGCTGAAACGCGATTGTTCACATTAATCGTGGCCTGATCTGGATCGGTGCCGATGGCAAAATAAACGTTCATCGTCATTTGGCCGTTGGATGCGGAGCCAGACTGCACGTAAAGCATGTCTTCTACACCGTTGATTTGCTGTTCGAGCGGCGCTGCTACGGTCTGTGCGATTACTTCAGGTGTTGCCCCCGGAAAGAAGGCGGTTACTGAAACAACCGGTGGCGTAATGCCCGGGTATTGCTCAACGGGCAAAGATTTGAGCCCCGCCAAGCCAAGTATCACGATAATAATCGAGATAACGCTGGCAAAAATTGGGCGTTCAATAAAGAATTTTGAAAACATATGGGCTCCCGGTTATTTGCTTGCAGCAGGTGCGCTAGCAATCATTGGCTTCACAGTTGAGCCAGGAGGGGCTTTCATTTGACCTTCGGTGATAACCTTGTCGCCAGCGCTGAGTCCTTTGCTGATGATGACTTGGCCATCTGTGCTTGGACGAATGGTGACCGGTTTAGGTACGACTTTATTATCTTTGTCTACGGTCATAACCAAAAAGTCGGCTTGAGACTGAACGACGGCTCTGGCAGGAATAGAAATCGCGTTTTTAAGCGTGCCTAAATCCAGTGTGATACGAACAAATTGACCCGGCAGTAGTTCACCTTTTTCGTTCTTGAAAATGGCGCGCGCACGAATTGTGCCGGTAGTGGTGTCGACTCGATTGTCTGAAAAGTTGACTTGCCCGGTTACAGGGTAAACGCTGCCGTCTGCAAGTTTTAATTTTGCGGGGAAATTGCCAGAGGCATTAAGCGCGACACTGCCACTGCGTTGTGCAGATTCGAGCTCTTGGCGATCTTGCTCAGAATAGGAAAAATTAACGTAGAGCGGATTGTATTGCGTGATGGTCGTGAGCTTGCCGGACTCGCCGTTTGCTGAAATCAAGCTACCTTCCGATTGTGCAAGTTTACTGGTCATACCGGAAATTGGTGCGGTGACTTTGGTGTATTCAAGATTGAGTGCAGCTTGTCTTACGCTGGCTTGCGCAGCGTCATGGCTAGCGACGGCCGCGTTATAAGCGGCATTAGCATCGTCAAAGTCTTTTCTACTGACGGCATTTTCTTTAAATAGCGGGGTAATCCGGTCTTTGTCGGCGCGTGCTTTGTCAAGATTTGATGCCGCTTGAGAAAGAACACCTTTAGCTTGGTCTAGAATTGCTTTGTAAGGCTCAGGATCAATTTCAAACAGAACTTGTCCTGCTTGTACGTTTTGCCCTTCAACATAAGTGCGTTTGAGTAAAATACCATTGACTCGGGAACGCACTTCAACATCGCGATAACCAGCGGTCTCTCCAATCATTTCTTTAGAAAAAGGAACGTCAGTTGGTTTGATTTCAATTACAGTGACTGGTGCTGGTGGACGCTCTTTTTTTTCTGGTGCTTTATTGCATGCCGCTAAAGTCGTTAAAACGAAGAGGCTAGCAGTTATTGAACATATGGTTTTAGTTGTATTTTGCATGCAGTTGGCTCCAGATGGATTTAGCAAAGTATTTTAAAAGTAGCCCGTTGCAACGGAATTAATAAGCTTGGCTGCTTGTGCGAAAAAGCCATTGAGCGATTGGTAAGCGAATAATAGAGTGTATTTATACGCTTTAGCTTAAATCTTACGTATGCACATTGAGTATTAGCATTATTTGGGGCGTAGTGTAGCAGCTTAGGCGAAGCTGGCTAAGGCTTAATCAATTGTAATAATGCACACTGGTTTTTTTACCTGATTCATCACGACTCAATGAACGAAAAAAAACCGACCTAAATGGTCGGTTTTTTTGCTAAGTCGATCTTTTAGCAGGTGTGTTGCCCGCCATTGATAGCAAGATTGGCGCCAGTCATAAATCCGGCTAAATCCGATGCTAGATAGCTGATTAGGCCTGCGATCTCTTCTGGTTTGCCAAGCCGTGCAACAGGGATGTGTGAAATAATTTTATTACGAACATCTTCGGGAACTGCCATGACCATATCCGTTGCAATATAACCTGGAGAAACCGTATTCACCGTTACCCCTTTCTTGGCAACCTCTTGGGCAAGAGCCATGCTAAATCCGTGCATGCCAGCTTTTGCCGCAGAGTAGTTGGTTTGACCAAACTGACCTTTTTGGCCGTTGATCGAGGAAATATTAATTACACGCCCCCATCCACGCTCAGTCATTCCGTCTACAAATTGCTTAGAGACATTAAACACGGAGTTCAGATTGGTGCCGATAACAACATCCCAGTCCGTTTTGTTTAATTTTTTGAAAGAGGCATCACGTGTAATACCAGCATTGTTGACCAGTACATCCACAGGGCCAACTTCGCTGGTGATTTTTTCGGCGAGGCTGACGCATGCCTCAAAATTAGTAACGTCGCATTCATAAGCGTAAAAACTATAGCCCGCCTCTTTGTTGTCTTCTAGCCAAGCCAATTCTTTGCCTGGTTTTGAGTAGGTGGTGACAACACGGAAACCATCGTCTGCAAGTTTGCGGCAAATTGCCGTTCCAATACCGCCCATACCACCTGTTACTAATGCAACTTTAGCCATGCTGAATGTAATCCTAATGAGATAATAAATTGGAGCGCTAATTCAAATTAGCTGTGCTTTTTATGTCGAGGATACTAACACTTGAAATATATTGGCGTAAGCAAGTGTTATTGTAAAGGGTGAAAAATGACGATTTTGAGACAAAAACTAGGGTTATCACCTATTGCATTGGTGACTGGCTGCTCTAGCGGTATTGGTTTGTGTGTTGCTAAAGGTTTGCGAGAGTCTGGGTGGCGAGTTTTTGCTACGGCGAGGTCTGTCGCTTCTGTAAGCGAACTTGTGGAGCAGGGTTTTGAGGCTTTGCAGTTAGATGTTGCTGATTCGGACTCAATTCGTCGCTGTGTTGCAGAAATTTTATTACTTACCGGCGGGCGTTTGGATGCATTGTTTAATAATGCTGGATTTGGTGTGCCGGGGGCGGTAGAAGATTTAACTCGTGAGGCCATGCGTTATCAATTTGAGACCAATGTTTTTGGTGCAATTGAATTGACCAATGCTGTTTTGCCGGTAATGCGGCAGCAAGGCTACGGCACGATTTTGTTTAATAGTTCGGTGTTGGGTTTTGCAGCGATGCCGTATCGAGGTGCATATAATGCGAGCAAATTTGCCTTGGAGGGTTTTGTTGATACATTAAGGCAAGAATTATATGGAACCAAAATTGATGTTTGCTTAATTGAACCAGGCCCTATTGTTAGCGAATTTAGAGCTAATGCGGCAAAGCAATTTAGTCAATGGGTCGATCCTAGTCGTAGTTTTCATGCGAAATCTTACTATCAAATGAGTTTGCGGCTTGAAAAGCAAGGGAGCGTTGCGCCGTTTACACTACCAGCGGAGGCTGTATTTAAGGTTGTAGGCAGAGCCCTTGCAGCGAAAAAACCGAAGGTGCGCTATCGTGTGACTATCCCGACTCAAGTGTTTTGGTATCTAAAAAGGCTTTTGCCATCAAAGTGTTTGGATAGGGTGCTGTTGCTTGCTTCAGGAGATGAGCCTGGGGTGAGTTATGGTCGAAATCCGGCACGGCGCAGTTGATTCATGTTTTTTTCTTGCTGTCCAGAATTGAGGATATGCTGTTGTTCAGATAGAATAGGGGATTCAAACTTGTGCCTACTAACATGACCAAGTACATATTCGTAACCGGCGGCGTTGTTTCTTCTTTGGGTAAGGGCATTGCTGCTGCGTCTCTCGCGTCGATTTTAGAATCACGCGGTCTTAAAGTTACCATGATGAAATTGGATCCTTACATTAATGTGGATCCGGGTACAATGAGCCCGATGCAGCATGGTGAGGTGTTTGTCACTGAAGATGGTGCCGAAACCGACCTTGACTTAGGGCACTATGAGCGCTTCATTACTGCCAAGATGAAGAAATGCAACAACTTCACGACTGGGCAAATTTACGATTCAGTAATTAAAAAAGAGCGCCGTGGTGAATACCTAGGTAAAACTGTTCAAGTTATTCCTCATATTACCGACGAAATTCGTAATTTTATTGCTTTGGGTGGCGGTGAGGCTGATGTTGCCGTAGTTGAAGTTGGGGGAACGGTCGGTGATATTGAGTCGCTGCCTTTTCTTGAAGCCATTCGTCAAATGGGCGTTTTATTAGGGCCAGAAAGAACTTGCTTTGTGCATCTATCGTATGTGCCATATATTGCTGCTGCTGGTGAAATCAAAACCAAGCCTACTCAACATAGCGTAAAAGAATTGCGCCAAATCGGGATTATGCCTGATGTGTTGATTTGTCGTGGTGACCGCGTATTGCCAGAAGATGAGCGTCGTAAAATCGCACTCTTTACCAATGTGGCTGAGCAAGCAGTGATCTCGTGCCCTGATTTAGATTCAATTTACAAAATTCCACGCGTTCTGTCTGAGCAAGGGATTGACGATATTATCTGTAAACAATTTGCTTTGGATTTACCTAAGGCAGATTTGTCGGTGTGGGATAAGATTGTTGAAGCGTCTCAAAATCCACAGCAAACTGTCAATATTGCAATGGTCGGCAAGTATGTTGACTTGACCGAGTCCTACAAATCTTTGATTGAAGCTTTGCGTCACGCAGGGATTCATACTCGGTCGGAAGTGAAAATTCACTTTGTTGATTCTGAGTCACTGGAAACCGAAGGCGCTGAGTGTCTGCGTGATATGGATGCGATTTTAGTGCCGGGTGGCTTTGGTAAGCGCGGCGTTGAAGGCAAAATTGTTGCAGTACGTTTTGCACGTGAAAACAATATTCCATACATGGGAATTTGTTTGGGTATGCAAATCGCTTTGATTGAATATGCACGCGACATGGCGGGCATGGCGGGCGCCAATTCAACTGAATTTGATTTGGATACGGAGTATCCAGTCGTGGCCTTGATTGATGAGTGGGTGAATCATGACGGTAAAGTTGAAAAACGCGACGAAAACTCAGATATGGGTGGCACAATGCGCCTTGGCGCTCAAGAGTGCCGTCTGGAGCCTAATTCATTGGCAGCGAAAATTTATGGTGGTGAATCAGCAACTGAACGTCATCGCCATCGCTATGAAGTAAATAATTACTATTTGGATCGATTACAAACTGCCGGTTTGAAAATTAGTGGAAAATCAATGGGTGCGGAAGCGCTGGTAGAAACGATTGAGCTGCCTGAGCACCGTTGGTTCTTTGCGTGTCAATTCCATCCGGAGTTTACGTCTACACCGCGTGATGGGCATCCATTGTTTATTTCATATATTCAAGCTGCAATTGCTTACGCAAAAGAAAACGGTCGCGAAGGCTTAAGCTGCTAATTGAGTAGGTATGGGTCTAAAGCCCATACCTATCAATGGTTACATTCATATACGTAAAAGGGGATTGGTGTGAAGTTATGTGGTTTTGATGTGGGCATTGATCAACCGTTTTTCCTCATTGCTGGGCCTTGCGTAATTGAAAGTGAGCAGTTGGCGATTGATACCGCAGGTTTTCTGAAAGAAGTAACGACCGAACTTAATATCCCATTTATTTATAAATCTAGTTTTGACAAGGCTAATCGCTCCTCTGGCAAATCCTTTCGTGGTCTTGGGATTGATAAAGGTTTGGCGATTTTGGCTGAGGTGCGTCGTCAAATCGGTGTGCCGGTGCTGACTGATATTCATACCGAAGCTGAAGCTGCCATTGCCGCGCAAGTGGTGGATGTGCTGCAAACCCCTGCGTTCTTGGCGCGACAAACTGATTTTATCCATGCAGTGTGTGCAACGGGCAAGCCAGTGAATATCAAGAAGGGTCAGTTTATGGCGCCTTGGGATATGAAAAATGTGGTTGAGAAAGCCAAAGAAGCCAATGGTGGGATCGACAATATTATGGTTTGTGACCGCGGCACGTCGTTTGGTTATAACACCTTAGTGAGCGATATGCGTGGTCTTGCGATTATGCGTGAAACTCATTGCCCAGTTGTCTTTGATGCCACGCATTCGGTGCAACAACCGGGTGGTCTAGGCGATAAATCCGGCGGTCAACGTGAATTTGTACCCGTGCTGGCGCGGGCGGCGATTGCTTCGGGAGTGGCAGGCGTATTTATGGAAACGCACCCCAATCCGTGTGAAGCGATGTCAGATGGCCCCAATGTGATGCCAATTGCGCGAATGAAAGAATTGCTGACCGTCCTCAAAGACATTGACCGTGCAGTTAAGGCACACTCCTTTATTGAACATTCATTGTAATGAATCTCGTGTAAAACTAAGGCAAGAATTTTTAGTGTATGCATCTTGTGCTTGACTATAAAACTCTTGCACGAAGTCATAATTTTTTATCGCAGTACTAATTCAACCGTTTTAAGGGGTATAGAACCGATGAGCGCAATCGTTGAAGTGATCGCACGTGAAATTTTAGATTCACGTGGCAATCCAACTGTAGAAGCAGATGTACTTTTAGAATCAGGTGTAATGGGTCGTGCTGCTGTGCCATCTGGCGCATCGACTGGTGAGCGTGAAGCACTTGAATTGCGTGATGGCGATAAATCTCGCTATTTAGGCAAAGGCGTTTTGAAAGCCGTAGAAAACATCAATACAGAAATCTGCGAAGCCATCATTGGTCTTGATGCTGCCGATCAGTCGTTTATCGATAAAACCATGCTGGATCTAGATGGTACTGAAGATAAATCTAAATTGGGTGCCAATGCGATCTTGGCCGTATCTATGGCCGTTGCAAAAGCTGCCGCTGAAGAAGCTGGCTTGCCTTTGTATCGCTACGTGGGTGGCTCAGGCCCTATGTCTCTTCCAGTGCCAATGATGAACGTCATCAACGGCGGTGAGCACGCTTCAAATAGCTTGGATTTCCAAGAGATTATGATTGTTCCAGTTGGTGCACCTACTTTCCGTGAGGCGCTGCGCTATGGCGCGGAAGTATTCCACAATCTGAAAAAAATCTTGCACGACAAGCACATGCCAACTCAAGTGGGTGACGAAGGTGGTTTTGCGCCAGACGTTGCCGGTCCAGAAGAAGCACTTGATTTGATCATGGCTGCGATTGAAAAAGCAGGTTACAAAGCGGGTACTGATTTCCGCATCGCCTTGGACTGCGCTGCGTCTGAGTACTACGACAAAGCAACTGGCAATTACGTATTTAAGAAATCTGGCGGTCGTACTTTCACTTCAACTGAGATGGTTGACTACCTTGAAAGCCTTGTGAACAAATACCCAATCGTGTCGATCGAAGATGGTATGGGTGAGCGTGATTGGGATGGTTGGAAAGTATTGACTGATCGTTTGGGTAAAAAAGTTCAGTTAGTCGGCGACGATCTATTTGTTACCAATACCAAAATCTTGGCTGAAGGTATCAAAAAAGGTATTTGCAACTCAATCTTGATCAAAGTTAACCAAATCGGTTCATTGACTGAGACTTTAGCTGCCGTAGAGTTGGCTAAACGTAGTGGTTACACATCAGTGATGAGCCACCGCTCAGGTGAAACTGAAGATGCAACGATTGCTGATTTGGCAGTAGCAACAAACTGCATGCAAATCAAAACAGGTTCATTGAGCCGTTCTGACCGTATTGCTAAATACAACCAAATCTTGCGTATCGAAGAAGAATTAGGTGATGCAGCGGTGTACCCAGGTATCGAAGCGTTTTACCAATTGAAAGGCTAATGTTGTTTTCTACGTCGCAGCTATTTACCGGCATGCAACCTAGTTAACGTCTGTAGTAAGATAGAAAACCGGAGCTTGCTCCGGTTTTGTTTTATTGTTTGGAATGGTATGCGAATACTAGCGATATTTTTAGCTGCTGTGATTGTTGCTTTGCAGTGGCCACTATGGGTTGGCAAAGGAAGCTGGCTTCGTGTTTGGCAATTGGATACGCAGTTGAGCGAGCATCGAGCGGCCAATGCGAAACTAAAAGAGCGCAATGATGCGCTCGAGGCCGAGGTTCGTGATTTAAAAACGGGTACGGATGCAATTGAGGAACGTGCTAGAAATGAGCTCGGTATGATTCGCCAAGACGAGGTGTTTTTTCAAGTTCTGGACCGCAAGCCTTTGATGGCAAGTCAATCTGCATCTGTTGCCAGTACAGTTTTGGGGAAAGAAAAAAAATAAGAAAATTGATTCGGTACAATTTAATTTAAATATTTTATTTTCAAATCTGTTTATTTATGTCGGACTCGGCTATAGTTTTCACTTGGCATAGAGGTGCTAGCAATGACAGATTTAGTTAATGCAGAGAATCTGCGTAAAAAAACCGATACCCTGTACTATCAACTGGCCGAAGAGCTTGCGCAGGCTATTCAAGCGGGATTGTTGCGTTCCGGTGAGAAACTGCCTTCGATTCGCAAGCTTTCTTCTGAGCGGCAGCTCAGTCTATCCACGATTATGGAGGCTTACCGTGAACTTGAGGATCGTGGTTTGGTTGAGGCAAGACCACAATCTGGTTTTTATGTTCGCGCTATCCGCTCCTTGGCTTCGCCAGAACTGACTAAGCCGCCGCAACGCCCCTCACACGTAGTGATTGATCCACTGTTGACGCCAAGCGCTCTATCGCACATCAACGATGTTAAGGTGGATTTCGGATTAGCAATTTTATCGCCCAAGCTATTTCCAAATCAGCAAATTCAAAGAATCCTATCGCAAATCACACGAAATGACCCCGATATTATTGCCAACTATGGTGAGTCGCACGGAGACATTGAGCTGCGTCGGCAAATCGCACGACGCTCATTAACGTGGGGTGGGCAGGTCGAGGCCGATGACGTGTTAATCACCCATGGAGCAATCGAGGGGCTTAATCTATGTCTACGAGCGGTTACCAAACCAGGTGATGTTGTAGCGATCGAATCGCCCGCTTATTTTGGCTTGCTGCAGATATTGGAGAGCTTTAAATTAAAGGCGCTCGAATTACCAACACACCCTAAAACCGGCATTTCTATTGAGGCCTTAGAGCTGGCTTCGCGTAATGGGGATATTAAGGCCTGTGTGTTATTGCCTAATTATTCCAATCCATGCGGTAGCTTGATGCCTGATGAGAATAAGCGGCGTTTGGTGCAATTGCTGGATCAACGCAATATTCCGCTGATTGAAGATGATATCTATGGTGAATTCTATTACCAAGGTGATCGTCCAAGACCTGCTAAAGCTTACGATCAAACGGGCAATGTGATGCTGATCGCATCCTTTACTAAATTATTAGCACCAGCCTTTCGAATTGGTTGGGTGCTTGGTGGTCGTTGGCAAAAAGAAATTGAGCAACTTAAATTTATTAATACATTTTCTACTTCTTTGGTGCTTCAGCGCACTATTGCGCATTTTTTGGAGAGTGGTGGCTACGATCATCATTTACGCCGACTGAGAAAGAACTGCGCCGAGCAAGTAAATGATGCAATTGATGCTATTCAGCGCTTTTTTCCTGCAGATACCCGGCTGACTGTGCCGCAAGGAGGGTATGTGCTGTGGGTTGAGCTCAATTCGCAAATTGAGACGCTACAGCTATTACAATTGGCTTTGGCTGAAGGAATTAGCTTTACCCCAGGCGTGATGTTTTCACCCAGCAAAAGTTACCATAATTGCTTGCGTGTCTGCTGTGGTGAGCCATGGACTGTTCGCCACGAGCGGGCGATTGAGCGGCTGGGGCAGCTGGCGCAGCAATTATTACAGCAAGCACAATCAACAGCAGAGCATCCCGCCAAAGTTATTTAGCACTCAGCGCATTGCTTGGGTGTAATTGACTCGAGTCGATTTGCAGCGATTGCAATTGCTGTACACAGCTGTGCGCGACATCGCTTTGCGCTTCTACGCAACCGGCTGAGTAGGCCATCACACAAGGTGCTATTTGCTCGGTTTCGTCGACCCAAAGTACAACCATGCGTTGGCCGCATAAGCTACCAAGAATGTCGTTAACGTTGAGTAAGGCATCGATGATTTCGGCGTGAACAAGGATGGGGCTAAGACATCCAGCGACAAAAAGGCTTACTAGGGATTTTCGGAGCATGATGCCCTCCCTTGGCGGGGCGGGGCACTTCGAATGAAATGCAAACTGCCTGCCGTATGTTTACTATCGGCAGGCTAAGGCTTGAACTGCAACGCCTGTTTGCTTTGGCGTCGAATTTGACTGATGAACGGTAAACTGCAATTTAATGTGCTGTCGCCAACTGATCTAGGCGAAGCGATTGCTTGTTTGCAGAATTTGTCGTGCTGGCCGTTGTGCTAAATTGACTGTCTTGCAAGGCTTCAATCACCACTAAATCATTACCGCTAATCAAGCACTTTTCCCCGCGAGCCAAAATAATATCTTCGCCATCATGACTAATCCATAATTGCCCTGATTCGCAACGAATCCACGCCGGCTCAGAAATAAATGAATGAATTGCAGCGGTTTTTAGTTGAGTGGTTTGCATGATGTTCTCCCATTCATTTGGCGACTGATATGAACTATACGGGAGTGGTAGCAGTGTGGTTAGATGCAAACTGTATGGTTATTTGTCATTCAATTGGTCTTAATTTATAACTGTAACCCTCAAAATATTGACTATCTGCTTTTCATAATTTTTTGTGCACTTAATTTGCGGAGGCGGCGCAGCATAAATCGGCTAGGGTCAATTGCGTCAATCAGACTGCGTTCTATACCTTGAGGTTCCTTATTGAGTTGGCAAGCCAGCACCTCGGCCGCCAAAACATGCCAACTGAGCCCACGAGCACCAAAGCCTAGCACGGTGTAAATTCCTGTAGATTTAGGAATGTGAAAGAGTTGGTGCACCGAGTGAGAGATGGGGGCTGTGGCTGGCACCGCACCCACTAAAGGAAGTCGATCGGCGGAGTTGGGGCGCATGCATTGACGTGTTTGGGTGTTGCTGGTTTGGAGTAAGGCAGCAGGGCCGATTAGATTTGCTAAGTCGCGTAAATTATTAGCCTGTACTTCGGATTCGCTCATGTCCTCGTTGACGAGTGCGGCGCCAGCGCAGCGAAAGCCGCCAAACTCGGCGGTGAGATAGCTCTGACCAGAGACACCGATATTCGTTGTATTCAATTGATTGGCGGGGATTTTTGTGACGCTGCGAAGGCTACTGCTCAGCGCCAGTTCGGTGTGCGGCAATAGCCTTGCTGCGTCGTGGGCGTTGGCAAGTATTAATGTATCGGTGCTGGCAATCAATGTGTTGTTCGAGCTGAATAAGCACCATTGCTTATCTAGGTACTCAATACGATCTACGTATGTATTTAGTGATAAATCAATATATTCAATGCTTTCGTTGATATACCCATTGCAGGCGCTAGCAGGGTTGATCCACATTCCTCGTGGGAACCACCATCCCCCAAATTGGCATTCAATCGCCAGCTGCGATTTTGCTTGCTCGGCATTGAGCCATTCGATGAAAAAGGCGGCAGCTTGCTGTTGCTTGAGGATGGCTTGCATCAGTTCGGCTGCGCCACTGCTGGTGGCGATTTGGAAGTGTTCGTCAGCGCCAAAATGCACTGTCGCTATGGGTTGCTGGTTGAGTGCATTCAGTTTTTGTTGTGTGAGCAAAAAGCCTGCCCGTGATAGACGAGCTTGGAAATTATCATCCAAACTAAAAGTTGGGTGGCAGAGCCCAATATGATTACCCGATGCCTGACTGGCGATCTCGGCGGCAGAATCAATCAGTTGAATTTTCCAGTTGCGCAGCGCAAGACTATTTGCCACTGCGCAACCTGCGATTCCCGCGCCGATCACAATGGCTGCTTTTTGCTCGGGTGCAGGGCACAGCGGCTTGGGTGAGCGTAAACAGGATGCGGTTAGAAATCGCGTTGAGTCGTGTAGCTGTGGCGAAAATCCGGCTTTTATTAACTGGGCTTGGCTGTTTTTGTCAGTCGCGTTAGTCAGAATCTGGCTGTTAGCTTGGCTGAGGCGCCAAATTTGTTTTAGCGAAATCAAGTCTAGATTTTCACATGAGTGATTGAGTAGAAAAACATCAAATGACCCGCTTACTTCACTAAGTTGAGCCTCAAATTGACCGTACACCACGGTCAGAATCACGCTGTGCTGATTGAGAAAGACTCGATGAAATCCCGCGACAGGTGGTGGCCATTTTTGTTTTAACTCGTCGACAATTGATCGCAGCGAGTCATTGCCGTGAATTGAGCCATTCAAAGCTAGTGGTAGGGCCGCATCAATTTCTTGAATAAATGCGAAGCAATGCAGTCGTTGGCTGCGACCTGCGTCGTGTAGCCAGTGCTGAACAATGTCTAAGAAAAAATAGCCTTCTGCAAAGTCGCTGAGCAAAATGGCCGCGCTATCTTGGTTTTTCCATTGTTGAGACAGTATGGGTTTAAATAAATCAAACGCTTTATCCAAGGTGGGGCTCTCTCAGTGGGTAAGCATGTCTCAATTCTCGATGGTCGCTTATTGTGCGTCTTCACCAAATTGGCCGCGCAGAAAACGTCGCCGCGCAGTGACGGCGGTCAGTGCGCCAGCAATACATACCATTACAAAACCTGCATTGCCAGCATACTCGTGCGCCAATTTGGCGAGCTCAATACCAAGTGAGAAAATAATCATAATAATAATCCCCAGTGCGGCAGAGACAGTGCCTTTGCTTTGATCGCTGGCAAAAAGGGCGAGTCGGAATTGTGCGGCATTGATAATGCCGATACCCACAGCACTGATTGATAATGAGGCGACCAGCCAAATCCATGCGGTGGGCGCATAAATTAAATGTAAGCTTAAGACAAAGCCAAGTAGGAAGGGTATTGAACCCAGCTTAATAATTCGATAAATCGGCACGCTACCAACAACTTTAGCCAGAATGATATTGCCTAAGATCAGTCCTGCGAAGACGGGAATTTGCCAGTAACCATAGTCAATTGTCGATAAGCCCGCATCATTCATGAGAATCAGTGGCGCTAATGCAATCCACGCCAGTAGTGGCATTGAAGTAAAGCCAATTGAAATCGCCCCCGCTAAAAAGCGTCGATTGCGAAGGACGGCCATATAGTCATTTTTTAAACTGCTGACTTTGAGTGGCGAGCTGATTTTGGGCGAGGTTTCTGGCATAAAGCGCCATAAGCCTAGGGCTGAAATCGTGGCAATAATCGCAACGAAAATGAAAATCCACTCCCAATCGCTTGCTTGCAAAAGCATGGCGCCAGCCAAAGGGCCAATCAAGGGGGCAATTAAAGCCACATTCGCCATTAAGGCAGTAACACGAATCGCTGTGGCCTCGGTAAAGCTTTCTTGGATGGCTGCATAACCCACTGCGCCAATGAAACACATGCCGGTGCCTTGTAAGAAGCGAAAGAATAGAAACCACGAATAAGAGTGAACAAAAATAATCGCGATACAAGCAAAGATAAACAGCAATACCCCCGCCAGCATGATGGGTTTGCGTCCTTTGCGATCCGATAGGGGGCCGAGTAACCATTGCAAGCTGGCGCCGCCTAAGAGGCAAAGCGACATGGCGGATGGAATATGGCTGGGATCTACGCCAAACAAGTGCACAATAGTCGGCATAGCGGGCAGGATCATATCGTTTGAAATGTAAGTCGCAAATTCAAACAGTACTAGTGCCAGAGGGAATAATAAAGTCAGTGGGCTGAGCTGGCTAATTGGGCGGGGGTGATGGTTTGGCATTCAGTGTCTCTTATCAATTCGCTATTTTCCGTCCTTTAAGTATGAAAAGCGAGGTAATAGTGCCGTTGGCATAAATCGCTTTGTGTGCGCAAAGCGCAAGCTTATTTTGCTGGTCTGCGGCATAATGGGTGTAGTCACATTTTTTTTGCGGCCAATTAAAGGTCTTTTATATGAATAAAACTGAATTGATCTCTATCGTGCACAACTTAGTTGCGATTGATCATCCCGAAGTCTCTAAAAAAGCGGTTGCAGCCACTTTGGAAACCTTGTCTGATGTTATTTTGGCGACAGTGAGTGGCGGCGGTGAAGTGGTTTTGCCTAATGTTGCAAAAATAGCCTTGAAATCTCGTGATGCGCGAGTCGGGCGTAATCCACGTACCGGTGAGGCGGTGCAAATTCCCGCTAAGCGTGTTTTGAAATTTACCCCGACGAAAGCGTTAAAAGACGCAGTTGCAGAGCAAGACGCAAGCCAAACTAAAGCATGAAGATTCGATTGAGGCAAAAAAACCGGCGAAAGCCGGTTTTTTTGCGGGGTATTTGCCACTAGCCATTGTTTGGCAATGGCTGGCAATTGATACTGCGCTTATTCTTCGCGGCGCATTTGTGGGAACAAGATGACGTCACGAATGCTTGGCGAATCGGTTAACAGCATCACTAAGCGGTCGATACCAATACCGCAGCCGCCTGTCGGTGCCATGCCGTGCTCAAGCGCGCGCACATAGTCTGCATCATAGTGCATCGCTTCATCATCACCTTTGTCTTTCAAATCAACTTGCGCTTGGAAGCGTGCAGCTTGATCTTCTGGGTCGTTCAACTCAGAGTAGCCGTTGGCGTGTTCGCGACCAACGATAAACAATTCGAAGCGCTCTGTGAGGCCGGCTTGTGTGTCTGATGCGCGAGCCAGTGGCGATACTTCCGCTGGGTAATCAATAATGAACGTTGGTTCCCACAACTTACCTTCGGTGTTTTCTTCAAACAAACTGAGTTGTAATCCGCCAATCCCGTCCGTTAGTACTGGTTTGCCGCCAAGACGGGCGATTTCGGCTTTCAAGAAAGCGCGGTCATTCAATTGTTCGTCAGTGTATTCTGGGTTGTAATGCTTGATGGCGCCTGCAATCGTAAAGCGTGCGAATGGCTTGGATAAATCAACCACTTTACCTTGATAAGTTACAACCGCGTGGCCAGTCGCTTCAATCGCGCAGGCGCGGATGATACCTTCTGACATGTCCATCATGCGTTGGTAGTCGGCGTACGCTTCGTAGAATTCGATCATCGTGAATTCCGGATTGTGGCGTGTGCTCATGCCTTCATTGCGGAAAGAACGATTGATTTCAAAAACACGCTCGAGGCCGCCAACAATCAGGCGCTTTAGATACAGCTCAGGTGCTATACGCAAATACAGCGGCATATCAAGCGCATTGTGGTGTGTTACAAATGGCTTGGCAGTTGCGCCACCTGGGATGCTGTGCATCATCGGTGTTTCAACTTCAAGATAGTTTTCACCGACCATGAATTCACGCAAGCGTTGAATGATTTTGGAGCGCTTGATAAAGGTATTGCGGCTCACTTCATTGGTAATCAAATCCAAATGGCGTTGGCGATAAATTTGCTCTTGATCGGCCATGCCGTGGTGTTTGTCCGGCAATGGGCGTAGTGATTTAGTCAGTAGGCGCAATTCAGTCACGTGAATTGATAATTCACCAGTTTTGGTTTTCATCAAGGTGCCGCGCGCAGCCACGATGTCACCCAAGTCCCACGTTTTGAAGTCGTCATAAACTGCTTCACCAACGCTATTGCCACTGATGTAAAACTGGATGCGACCAGTATTGTCTTGAATCGTTGCGAAGCTGGCTTTGCCCATCACGCGTTTGAGCATCATACGGCCAGCGACCGAAACGGGGATGGCTTTGGCTTCCAGCTCTTCTTTTTCAAGTGTGTTGTACTGTTCGTGTAGGGCGCCAGACAAATGCTCGCGTTTAAAATCATTTGGGAAAGCAACGCCTTTGCTACGAATCGCTGCCAATTTGGCACGACGTTCGGCGATGATTTGATTTTCGTCGACTTGAACTTCAACTTCTTGGCTTTTCACTTCACTCATGATTTTTCCACTCAATACATTCAAAACAACGGGGAGTTTGAGACTCCCCGCGATTAAAAAATTACACGCCTTGTTTCAGGCTGGCCGCAATAAAGTTATCTAAGTCACCATCCATAACGCCTTTGATGTTGCCCACTTCATAGCTGGTACGCAGATCTTTAATTCGGCTTTGATCAAATACATAAGAGCGAATTTGATGTCCCCAGCCGATATCGGATTTGGTTGCTTCCAGCGACTGCTGTGCTTCCATGCGCTTGCGTAGTTCTAGCTCGTACAGCTTGGCGCGGAGCATTTTCCAGGCCTCGTCACGATTTTTGTGCTGTGAGCGATCGTTTTGGCACTGCACGACGGTATTGGTCGGAATATGTGTCAAACGAACCGCAGAGTCGGTTTTGTTAATATGCTGACCACCCGCGCCTGATGCACGATAGGTATCGGTACGAACATCCGATGGGTTGATGTCAATTTCAAAGCTGTCGTCAACTTCAGGGTAAACAAAAACCGAAGCAAATGAGGTATGGCGGCGATTGTTTGAATCGTATGGCGAGCAGCGAACGAGACGATGAACGCCCGTTTCTGTGCGCAAAAAGCCGTAAGCATAGTCGCCAGTCAGTTTAATGGTGGCTTGGCTAATGCCGACGATGTCACCGTCTGATTGCTCCATCACTTCAACGGCAAAACCTTTGCGCTCGCCATAACGAACGTACATGCGCAGCAGCATGCCCGCCCAGTCTTGCGCTTCAGTACCACCCGCGCCGGATTGAATGTCGATAAAGCAGGGCATTGGATCCATCGGATTATTAAACATCCTGCGGAATTCCAGCTTGGAAATTTCTGCTTCTAGTGCTGCGTAATCTTCAGCGATGACTTCGGCGGTGCCGTAATCTGCTTCGGCTTTGGCCATTTCAAATAGTTCAAGCGAATCGGTGACGCCATCGGTAACACGATCTAGCACGAGAACGATGTCCTCAAGTGCTTTGCGTTCACGGCCGACTTCTTGCGCTTTTTTCGGGTCGTTCCATGTTTCTGGTGCTTCAGACAAGCGAACGACTTCTTCGAGTCGATCCACTTTGCCTGGGTAGTCGAGGTAGCGCTTGAGTTCGTCTGCGCGTGCACCTAGCTCTTTGAGCTGGTTTTCAATCTGATTAAGCTGTTCCGCTTCCATGCGATGAATCCGCGTCTGCAACTACCAAGCTAAAAATTAGTATAAATTTATAATAATCAATGCTTTAGGTGTAATTGCTGTTGTTTGTAAAAGACGACGATTGTAGCATCAATCACAGGTTTTTGGATAGTTCGCCGATTTTGGCCACCAAATCGGCGTTTAATGCGGGATGAAGCTGTGTTGGGCATTAAAGCCAGCGTGCATGAGCGGTAAATGAGATGCCTAGCCAAGCATCGTCAAGCGGTAAGCCAATTTCACTCCAAATTCTTGTTCTGAGTGCGTCTAGTTCGGGTACGCCTTTTAATTTGAAGTCAGGTCCGACCATGATATTGATTTCAATGACGTATATACGCCCGGTTTTTACGATGTGCGTACTAAAATCGGCGATATCGTGTTCGTTTTCAACTTTACTCATGACTTGAGCGACGCGCAGTGTAACTTCATCTTCTGGATTGGTGATGATGAGTACTTCGCGCATATTGCTATAAAAAGTCTTCATCGGCACCGGAACTAAACAGAGCGCCAATATAGCCAAAACCGCGCTGTCGGCATAATTGGCCCACCAAGTTCGAGATGGCTCAGGTAGCACCCAAATCATCGCAAAACTTATCCCCGTCACGACGCTGAAGCTCATGCTGACCATCCATTCACGCGCATCATTGCGGATTAAGTTTGAATCACAGCGTTTGGCCATCCGGTGCTCATAAATCCAGACCGCAGCACAAACTACAGCACTTAAAAAGCTATACGCAACAACTTCGGTAGCGTCGACCGGATTGCCTTCGCTCACCAGACCACGAACACCATTAAAAAACGCATAAATACACACAATTATCAAAATCAAGCTATTAAAGCTATTGACGAGTGGCTCGATATGCGCATAGCCATATTGAAAATGGCGGTCTGCTGGCTTTTCAACCACTTTGGCGGCCAGCAAATATAGTCCCGACCCCATCAAGCTGGTTAGAGCATAAAAACCATCGAGCATCACCGCATCAGAACCGATATATAAGCCATAACCGATACCCGCAATGGCTAAACCTATAATCGTATAGATCGAGATACTCAGTGTGCGTTGCTCGAGTCGATTAACCTGCTTTTTGGTGAGCTTGCCATACATGGTGTTGTTCCTGATCGTGCGGTGAGTGTGCGCTGTCTATTTTATTGCATCGCTTGCTTGCTGTCTCAGTATGTTATTTTGCTGTTTCAATTCAGCATATAGGCAACTTAGACAGCCTCCGCTGAGCGTAGGTAAATGGATCTTTATCGTCGTTAAGCGATCAGGCTTGGTATCATGCGGAACTTGGTTTTATTCAAATAAGGCTTTTCATGCCCTTTAATGCTTTGGGTTTATCGCCCACCGTCGTCATCGCCGCAAATAAAAAACTGTATTTACAACCTACGCCAATTCAAATT
Organism: Deefgea chitinilytica; assembly: GCF_016881405.1. Taxonomy (GTDB): domain Bacteria; phylum Pseudomonadota; class Gammaproteobacteria; order Burkholderiales; family Chitinibacteraceae; genus Deefgea; species Deefgea chitinilytica. The sequence continues at coordinate 932,002 of NZ_WOFE01000001.1, read as the reverse complement.
GCGGCAATTCCCGTTGTTTTACGTGGTGGCGACGTGCTTGCGCAAGCAGCAACCGGATCAGGAAAGACTGCGGCCTATGCTTTACCTTTACTGCAATTGGTGCAGGAGAAACAGCGGAAAGTGCTTGTTTTGGTGCCGACTCGCGAGCTGGCCGTACAGGTTGGCGAAGAAATTCAAGGTGTAGTGAAATATTTGCCGACACCAATCAAAGTGGTCAGCGTGTATGGTGGTGTATCTATCAATCCGCAGATGATGGCATTACGTGGCTACGCTGATGTGCTGGTTGCGACCCCAGGTCGTTTGCTTGATCTGATTGGCCAAAATGCAATCAAACCCGATCATTTTAATACCTTGGTGTTGGATGAGGCAGATCGTCTGCTCGACATGGGGTTTAGTGATGAAATTAATCGGATTTTGGCTCTGCTACCGACGCAGCGGCAGAACCTGTTCTTTTCTGCCACCTTTCCTGAAGACGTTAATGCTTTAGCCGCTGGAATGTTAACGACGCCAACACGGCTAGTTATGGAAGTTAGCGAGGCAAATACACCGAATATTCTTGAGCGGGCGATTGTGGTGGATGATGCTCGACGAGCTGAGTTATTAGCGCAATTGATCTTTGATAGTGGCGAAGAGCGCGCCTTAGTCTTTGTCGCTTCAAAAGTAAGTGCCGAACAATTGGCACGCTATTTATGCGCAGCGGGTATTCAAGCAGCTGCATTTCATGGTGAATTCAGTCAAGGTCGGCGAAGTCAAGTGTTGGCTGAGTTTAAAGCCTCAAATTTACAAATTGTCGTGGCGACTGATTTGGCGGGGCGTGGGATTGATATCGATCACTTGCCATGCGTAATTAATTTTGATTTACCTCGTTCACCCGCTGATTACACGCATCGAATTGGGCGCACTGCACGTGCAGGGGGTAGTGGGGTGGCGATTAGCTTTGTAAGTGCCGCAACTGAATCGCATTTTAGATTGTTAGAAAACCGTTTAAAAAAGCGGATTGCGCGCGAAATCATCATTGGCTTTGAACCTACTGAACAGGCAAGAACAGAAAAAGGCGCAGGCGGAATCAAAGGCCATCGAATGAGTAAAAAAGATAAATTGCGCGCAGCTGCAGCGAAAAAATCGGCTGATTAAAGGGCGCATCTTGGCGCAGCAAGGATGGATTAAATGTCTCGAATCATTTATTTATTACGTCACGGGCAAACGGAATTTAATCTTGAGCGCCGCATGCAAGGGCATTGTGATTCGCCGCTGACCGAGCTGGGTAAATCGCAAGCGCGTGCGATGGGCGCTACACTCAGTGCACTCTTGAGTGAGCCGCAGCGTTGGCATGTGTTGGCTAGTCCGTTGGGGCGTGCACAGCACACCGCAAAACTGGTATTGAGTGAATTGGGCTTGCCGGAGCAGCATTTGCAAATTGATCATCGTTTAATTGAGGTGGCATTTGGCGAATGGGAACAGCAGCAGGTTTTGGCTTTGTTTGATCAATATCCTGAGTTAGCTACTCAAGCCGATTGGTATTTTCAGGCGCCGGCTTGCGAACCTTTGGCTGCGGTTACGACTAGGCTCAAGGCTTGGCTGAATGATCCTGCATTGCCTCAATATGTGGTCGTGGTGGCGCACGGTTTATTGGGGCGCATTTTGCGTGGCATCTACGCGAGATTAACTGCCGAACAAATGTGGCAACAGGATATGCCGCAAGACGCGTTGTTTCGTTTGCAAGATGGACAGATTACTCGAATTGAGTGTCGGCAACTCGTGGAGTAGGCTCTGGCTTGAGGTTTAATTCAGTGCACGTTTAGATGCCGAACGTTGCTGTGCTTTGTATTTTGGTGAAACCGCATTGAATCTATGGGGTATATTGTTTTGATTTATTAAAATAAAAGACCTTAGCTATATACCTAGTGTTTTTATTGATTAATAAAGTTAAATAGCTGCTGAATAACCCATTCAGGTGCATCCAGCGTTAAATCATGCCCCGCGCTAGGGTGGACTGCATGTGGTTGATGCCATGCGCGGGCGAGGGTATGACTGCATTGATTGTTAACCAGCTGATCCTGCTCGCTCGATAAAAATTGCAATCGTATTGGTGGGGCGACTGGAGGCGCGCGATACGTGGCGGCAGCCCATAGTTGCCGCAAAATATTTGCCCGACTAATTGGGTATTGTTGCTGATATTCAATCCAGCGCATTAGCGTTGCTTTTGCTGGCTGATTGCTGGTGAATTTTAAGATGAGACGCTCTTGCTCTTCGGGCGTACTATTCATTAGTTGAAAGAGGGCCGGGTAATTACGTGGCCTTAGCCGCTGATAAAATGGGTTGTACGGGCGTAAACTGGTGTTGATCAGAGTGGCACTTGCAATTTGCTGCGGCGCGAGCTTAGCCCATTCAATCGCGACCATCGCCCCCAGCGAGAGCGCGACTAGATGATAAGGCGCATTCGCTTGGCATTGTTTGAGTTCGGTTTGTAAGTGCGTCACCATGTCAATAATTCGGTGCGGGCTTCTTCGCTGGTGCCACTCTCCATTACCTAAACCGTCAATGGTTAAAATACGATCGTGCGGGAATTGTAGCTGTAACAGCCCAACAAAATCTCCCCAGTGTCGTTTTTCTCGCATTAAACCTCGTAGTAATACCCAATTACTCATGGTCTGTCCTTGCGATACCAGAGTTCAATAGCCGCATGATGTTGCTCCATTTTTTGAATGGGGCGTGTTGGTCGCCACCTCGCGTGATCATGGGTGGCGCGAATCAAAAACTCCAGTAATGGCAAATGGCTGCGCAACACGCGTTGTTGTCGGTGCGGCACCATAGGGTGAAACAAACCAAGAATCGATAATAATTGGCGTGGATTTTTCTTAATCCACAACCAAGAGCCCAATTCAAGCGTTAGTGGTAAAAAGAGCTGTTGGCTTGTTTGCTGCCGATGCAGGTAGTCCCAAACGTCACCATGGGTGCGGTAATGCTTGGCTTGTGGCTCGATGACGTAAGGGTGGTGCGGATGACTGTGATCGAATAATTGCTTGAGGGCGTGTAACTCGGCTAATTGAGGTATGGGCTGCAGGGTGTAGGCGTAGGGAAACCAGATACGGTCGCGCAAACCAAATCCGGAATGACAATCCAGCGCAAGGCTAATGCTACTGCACAACATAAAATCTTGTACCACCGTGCACAATGCTTGGTTTTCTAGCTCCATTTCCGCATTTAACTGTCCACGAAACCAGGGCAAGACTGGATTAATGCGATGTCCACCTACCAAGAAAGCGGTTTTCCCGTCGGCATCAATCGGTGCGTTGCGCATCAAATCAATCCGGTTGCCGTTAGAGCGCCGTCTTAATGCCATCCCAACGGGATTAATGATGGGCATAAATACAATTCGAATTGTTTGCAGTTGATACTGCAAAGTGCGATCCCAGCTTAAGCGAAACAGCAAGCTTTGCAAAAAAGCGAGCAGAATTTGGCTGCCGATTCGCTCGAGGCCATGCACGCCGGCAAAAAAGCCTATGGTGGGCGCGCTAGCGGCTTGGCTGCCTAAGCAAAGGCTATATAACGGAAAATGTTGTCCTTGGTGTGTAACATTGCCGTGATGTTGGCAGCGAATCAATGCCCCTGCGTGCGCAATTATTTTTTGCAAAGCAACCATTTCTGGAAGATACAAGGTGATTTCTCTAGCATTATGTTGCTTCTGCTGTACAGACCCGCTTCACGGCGAGTTTAGTCAACGGTAGCGCAACATCGTCTGTTAATGAAGTTGGCCCAGCTAAGCTGTCATTTAAAGCCATGGCGTCGGAGTTAGCATCGCGCTAAGTACTTCTCGGCCTACTGGTAACCGCAACTTGCCCAATCTGCTAGCAAGGCCAAATTGCAATCGACCTTTGCTCATTTATTGCAGCTAGTGTAGTTGTTGAAAAATAAAATGCGAATAATTTATTTGGGTATGTCGATGTGGATTAACAAAAATAATGCCTTGGCAAATATACTTGTCATTAAAATTTAACAAGCTGGCTTAGGCATAATTTAAGCCAGCTTGTAATCGCACGATCAATTGATAGCCGCTTTAGAGAATTAGCCGTTGCCGTAGCTCGCGCAACACGGCTGAAATCATCGCCAAATCAGGCGTTGCGGCACTTAATTCAGCGAACATTGCGGCCACGCGTGCTCTAGCTGCCTGATTGTGCGCCAACCAAAGAGAGAGTTCGGCCTGATATTGTCCCCAGACTTGTCGAAATAGCTCCATGTGTAGACGCTGTAAATCATCGCGTGCCGCTAGTCGAGCCAAAGTTTGCCAGCGATTGTCGCGCGGTAATTGTTCGATGGCGTGCGCCAACCATTTCAATTCAAGCGCCTCGCCCAGCGCAAGATAAATGCGCATGTGTTCCGCAAGCTGCCCTGAGTCATTATTAAATTGACAGAGTTCGAGTAAAGACTGCGATTCTTGCACCGCCATGACTTTCATTGCGAGTGCGGTGCTAATTCCTGCTGCTTGCCATTCTTGTGCTTGTGCCGCATGCGTAGAGCTAGTGCTTAATTGTTGTGGCAGTTGGGGCAAGGTGAGGGCGGCACAAGTGCGCATGTGTTCAAGTTGAGTGGTGGCTAAATTTTGCTGCAATAGCCAGCGCGCTACACGTTCGGTTTGTCGCCTAATCGTCAGTAGCAATTGTGTTTGCCCTGCTATGGCGATGTCGCTCTGTTCAATCTCAAGGAACAGCGATTCGCTGTCGAGTAATGATTCTGCGCTAATCAGTGCATCAACGATGTCACTGCACGATTTCTCGGTTTCTTCCTGTAAGCGATAAATGCAGCTAATTCCATACCGATTCACCAGATGATTGGTCAGTTGCGTTGCTACAATTTCACGGCGCAGTGGATGTTGGGCAATTTGCGCACTAAATTTCTCGACCAAACGCACTGGGAAATAGCGCTGTAATAATGAATGCCACTTGGCATCATCGACTAAGTTTTCGGCGAGCAAGTCTTGTTTGATGACGATTTTGGCGTAAGCCAACAAAACCGAAAGCTCTGGGCGGCTTAAGCCGATGCGGTTGTGTTGCCGTTCAGCCAACTGACTGTTGCTAGGCAAATATTCGATACGCCGAGAGAGTTTGCCAGTTTGCTCTAAGGTTTGCATCAATCGTGTATGCACAGGCAGCAAGGATAAGGATTGAGTAAACTCTAAAGACACCGCTTGCGTTTGTAATTCGTTGTCGCGCAAAACCAAAAGACCCACTTCATCGGTCATGCTCGCCAGCAATTCGTTGCGCTGTTTTAAGGTTAAATCACCGTCATTGACAATTTTGCTGAGTAGAATTTTGATGTTGACTTCATGATCCGAGCAATCAACACCGGCCGAGTTATCAATTGCATCCGTATGAATGCGCCCACCGTGCAGGGCATATTCGATCCGACCTAATTGGGTAAAGCCAAGATTCCCCCCTTCAGCAATCACTTTGCAGCGTAAATCTTTGCCATCAACACGAACTGCATCATTGCCACGGTCATTGGCTTCAGCGTGCGTTTGAGCACTGGATTTTACATAGGTGCCGATGCCGCCGTTATACAGTAGATCAACGGGGGCTTTTAAGATGGCTTGAATTAATTGATCTGGCTCGAGTTCAAACGCTTCAATCTCTAATATCCTGCGCATCTCGTCGCTTAGTTTGATTTTTTTAAGGTTACGAGCAAATACCCCGCCGCCAGTCGAAATTAAAGTAGGGTTGTAATCAGCCCAAGACGAGCGTGGCAACTGAAACAGTCGCTCCCGTTCCGCATACGCTGTTTCTGCTTGCGGATTGGGGTCGATAAAAATATGCCGATGATCAAAAGCCGCCAATAGGCGTATCGTTTTAGTACGCAACAGACCATTGCCAAAAACATCGCCAGACATATCGCCAATCCCGACAGCGGTAAAGGGGTCGGTATTGGTATTTAGACCCATTTCTCGAAAGCTGCGCTCCACTGATATCCAAGCACCACGCGCGGTAATCCCCATTTTTTTATGGTCATAACCCACCGAGCCGCCTGAGGCAAATGCGTCATCGAGCCAGAAATTGTATTCTTGTGAAATGGCGTTGGCGATATCGGAAAAAGTAGCCGTGCCTTTATCGGCTGCGACGACCAGATACGGGTCGTCGCCATCGCGCCGCAATACATCGGCAGGAGGAACGATGTGACCATTTAAGAAATTATCAGTTAAATCGAGCAGGCCACGAATAAACATTTGATAGCATGCGATTCCACTCGCGAGGTAAGCTTCTCGGTCTAAAGGAGGATTTTTAACCACAAAACCACCTTTTGAGCCGACCGGGACAATGACGGTGTTTTTTACCATTTGCGCTTTGACTAGACCCAACACTTCGGTGCGGAAGTCTTCCCGGCGATCCGACCAACGTAAACCGCCGCGAGCCACTTTACCGCCTCGCAAGTGAACGCCTTCCATTTGTGGTGAATAGACAAAAATTTCACACATCGGCACCGGTTGTGGCATCAGTGGAATTTCGGCTGAGGCGATTTTGAGCGCTAGGTAGTTTTTGCTGCCTTGGCTTTGGTAAAAATTAGTCCGCAACGTCGCGCGAATCGCCGCCATGAGCGAGGTTAAAATCCGCTCGTCATCAATATTGGGCATGGCTTTCGCGGCCTGAGTAATCTCTTCGAGCACGATCTCTGCAACTGCAGGCTCAGCTTGCGAGGGGTGGTGAAGCAATTGAAACGCTTGCGCTAGTAGTTGAGTTTGTCTGCCGTGCATGAGCAGGCAGTCTGCAATCATTTCAATGCTGTATTTAAGTGCAACTTGCTTTAGGTATCGTGCGTAAGCCCGAAGGACAAAGACTTCACGCCAAGCGAGGCTGTGATATAGCACCAGTTGATTGAGTTTGTCGTTTTCAGCTAGTCCTTTGCTTTGCGCAACAAATGCGGCGAGTAAGCGCTGTCGTTGCTCGGGGTGCTCGAGTGATGTGCCCGCAGGTAGGCGAACACCAATATCAACGAGCCATGCTGATTCTGTATTCAATTGCAAAATATAAGGGCGTTCATCGACAATTCTCAACCCTAAACTTTCCAACAAGGGCAGGCAGTCAGAGAGTTCAATAGGGTGGTGTTGATAGAGTTTTAAGCGCCAAATTCCCGCATCGAGTGCGCTACCTGGCGTTAGGGTGGCAACGATACTTTGTTGGCTCAGGGCGGTTTCTAATGATTCGATATCATAAATCGCTGCTCGAGCAGAAAAATCAGCGCAATACGCAGCAGGGAAAGCGTGCAGATACTTTTGGTGTAATGCGGAGCCGCGCTCTTCGCCACAGCTTTGAATGAGTTGTTGTTTTAAATCGTCTTGCCAGCGTTGTGCGACTTGTGCAATTTCAGCCTCGATCACTTTGCTGTCGTAGCCGCTTGAGTAGGTTGCGGTGCGTCGAATAATGTAATGAATGCGAGCCAAAGGATTGTCGCCCAGAAAAACCGTGAATTCAGAGGAGCTGCCCGCTAAATGCTGTAGTAATAAGGCTTCAATCTTCATTCGGACGTCGGTGCTGTAATTGTCGCGCGGTACAAACACCATCACCGAGACATAGCGCCGGTAAATGTCATCACGGAAAAATGCGCGTACCCGTTGCCGTTCGTGCAGGCTAACGATACCGTCAGCAATTCGCGCTAACTCAGGAATTTCAATTTCAATCAGTTCATCGCGCGGGTAGGTGTCTAGTACATTCAACAACGCTTTGCCACGGTAGCCTGTTAGTTCGGCGTTGCAGTAGCTGAGTGCTTGATCAATTTTTTGTCGCAAAATCGGAATCTGGCGAGGTGGCGTGGTGTAAGCACTGGCGGAATAGAGCCCCACGATACGCAGCTCGCCCAGTAGCTCGCCTGTTGCGCTGATATTGCGTAAAAGTACGGTGTCTAAATAAACCGAGCGATGAATCAGTGAGCGTCGATCTGATTTGGTTAGCATTAGTAAGCGCGTTGGCGCATACGCTACTGCGCGTAAATCGGGGCTTAAACTGGCCCAAACATGTGATGGTGACGGCAAACCCGCATCGCGTAATAGTCCCATGCCGGAATGGGGAACGATATTGAGTGCATTTGCATCAAATTGGTAATCGCGTAAGCCAAGAAAAACAAAGTGGCCAGCTAGTAGCCACTCTAAAAATGCAATCACTTCTTTGGTATTCGCAGCGGATTTCTCAGCTTTGTTGGCTTTTAATTGCTCAAGGGCACTCGAAACACGCTCTGTCATATTGGGCCAGTCAGCGACTGCGATGGCAATGCTATCAAGCGCTTGATCGATCTCGTTGGTAATTAGTGCAATTTGATTAGGATCGCTAATTCGATTGATTTCAAAGTGCATCCAAGATTCTTTGCATGCAATTCCCGTAGAGCTAACTAGTTGGCCGGCTTCATCGCGCTGGATATTCAGTACGGGGTGTATTACACGGTAAACATTGCATTTCATGTTGTTTAGAGCAATACCTACAGAGTCAACCAAAAAAGGCATGTCATCTTGCACAATTTCAATTACGGTGTGAGGAGATTGCCAGCCGTGTTCGCTGAGTGTGGGGTTGTAAATACGAATTAAACGCTGTTGCTTGCTGCGCTTGCTGGCCATTCGTCGTTGCGCTAACACCGCAGCCGCTAAATCCTCGATCGACTTTTCTTGTAAATCTTCTTCGGGCACGTTGGCATAGAAATGCTGAATCATGGTGGTCATTGCTGGCTCATTACCTTCTGACCATGTTTGCAATGCTTGCATTGTCAGGTTCTGTGTCATTTTAACCACCTGTATCTGTAAATGTTTTGCTAACTTTAGTCTGTGTTTTCTACTTATCCAACAAGGGTTACCACCTATCTGCTCAACTATCCAGCCATGCGCGAAGCCATTAAGGTGTTGAAATAAAATATTGTTACGTCGTTTGGCAGGATATGGGTGACCAACGGGCGATATTTGTATATCATTAAATGCTAATATATGTATCAATCAGCCAACGTACTCAGAAAGAGGGCACGCTATGAGCCAGCCACTACCACATTCCACGCCTAAGCAAGTGCAGCGTGCCGCGGCAATGGATCCTATGCTGATGGCGTGCAGAGATCTTGCTCTAAAGATGCTTAGCCAATCTTTAGAAGGTTTTTTTTCGCGCTTGGAAGAAACCTATTTCGAGCTGGCCGATAAAACGTTTGATCGTAAATTACGCGATGATTATTTTGCTGCTCGGGTCGAAACACATAACAAACGTGAGTTCTTGGCGGAGCAATTTCGTCAGAACTTTCTTGCCGCGTTTAATGAAAGTCTGCAGGCTACTCATACCGGAACAACGCAAAAATCCGAAGGCTCTTTCTTTAAGGTAAGCGCTAAACCAGATCAATTGAGTCTGGTAGCGAATGATGAATATGAAGAAAATTTATCCGCCGATTTAATTATCAAATCGTTTAAAGATACTGGGGGTGAAGAGCTCACCGAGCTTGAACAGCGATTTGCGGGCTTGTTACCTGAGCAAGAAGATGGTGCTGTTAATCCAATGTCGCCAGAATCAATTTGTGAGGCTTTTTTACAAGCATGCAAACAACTTGAAACTGGTCTTGATGCGCGTCTGGTGGCATTAAAAGCGTTTGAAAACGAGTTGGCTAATCAAGTCGCCGACGTATATCGGCATGTAAACCAATATTTGATTGCGCAAAATGTGCAGCGCGTTGTACCGCAACATCAAATTAAACGTAATCAAAATTCGCCAACTTCTACTGCGGCGACCGCCCAAACGGCTCAAATCTCGTCTAATTTACCTGAATCACAAACAGCGACTCGCGCCGAAACCAGCCCGCCTTTGGGCGCACATTTAGATGCGTTGGCAGCAGGTAACACAAACTACTCGTCGTCGCCGGTAGAACACACACCGGGTTGGCTCTCATTTTTGGATGTGTTACAGCATAAAGCGCCGCGTTTGGAAGGCTTGAGTGATGAGAATGGCGCGGCTATTTTTCAGCACAATATGCTAGGTATGCTGCGTAGCTCAGGCTGGGCAAAAAACTTACCACCGATGGATGCAATGACTTTAGAGCTCATTGCGATGTTGTTTGAGCATATCTTTGACGATATGCGTTTGTCTGATTCGGTCAAAGGTCTGATTGGACGTTTGCAAATTCCGGTATTAAAAGTTGCGATGCTTGATGCCGGTTTTTTTGCAAATAAGCATCACTGTGCTCGATTGTTGCTTGATCGCTTGGCTGAGGCCTCGCTTGACGCCCCGGAAATGGAGCAAGGTGAATATCGCTACGATAAGTTAGCAACTATTGTTGCTGCAGTTTGCAGTCAGTTTGTCGACGATGTTGTGGTGTTTCAACAAGCCCTCGCAGAATTAGAGGACTTTCTGGCGCATGAAGCGCAGCAGGCTGAGGTCGCGGCGCAACAAGAGGCACAAGAGCTGGTTCAGCACGAAATTGCTGAGCTAGGTTTGATTACAGCCCAAGAGCTTGTGAGTGAACGCTTGGCGCGCGAAGATGTGCCAGATCTCGTGCGTTCATTTATTGCCCAATACTGGCCCAAGGTTTTGGCCAAATGCTTTGGGGCGCAAGGTGAGTCTGGCGCTGAGTTTGTACACAAGCTCAAGGCGATGGACGATTTAATCTGGAGCGTGCAAGCTAAACAAGGTGCGGAAGAACGCTTCGAGCTGGTGAATTTGCTGCCAGAAATGCTTAAAACATTAGAAGACGCCGCTCGTGCAGAGGGGATGACTGCCGAAGAGTCAAAATCCTTCTTTGCTCAATTAGTGCATTGCCATGCTGCGGCCATTCGAAATGGTTTGCGTAGTAGCGCTGAAACTAAAGCGCCAGCGCCTTTGGTCACACCAATTCATTCCGAGCCTGTCATTGAGCCCACGCAAAGTGAGCCAGATGAGAATTTAGTTTTTGTTACTGAGGCAAGCCCCTCGCATCCGCATCATTCATTGCCAATCCGCGGTGAGTGGGTAGAGTGGATTAGTGAGCAAGATGATGTGCTGCGTTTGCGCTTGTCTTGGATTAGTCCGCAACAGACACGTTATTTGTTTACAAATCGTCTTGGCGGGAATGGCAAAGCATTCCTCAAACAAGAACTGATTGAGGCATTAACATCAGGGCGGATTCGACGCTTGGCATTGGAAGGAAGTTTAACGGATCGGGCGCTCAATGAACTGCGCAGTAATTTAAGCTAGTCTTGCTGTATTTGGTTGCAGGTCATAATAATCAATGCTTTTTGACGGATACCTAACTCAGGTATCCGTTTTTGTTACCGATAAACTGATTTTGCTTAGTTCTAGCTCGGTCAACAGGCAGAGCTCTGTTAGAATCACGCCCTATGATACGACTTAAATCCCTCACTCTCCGTCGCGGCACCAAGGTGCTTCTTAATCGCGTTGAACTCACGCTGCAGCCCGGCTCGAAAACCGGGATTGTTGGTGCAAATGGCGCGGGTAAATCCAGTTTTTTTGCCTTGTTGCGTGATGAAATTCACGCCGATGAAGGTGATTTAGAAATGCCACCTCGGGTTGCTATTGCCCATGTAGCACAGGAAACACCGGCTTTGCCCTGTTCAGCGCTGGATTATGTGCTCGATGGCGACGTTGAATTACGCAAAATCGAAGCTGAAATTAATGCAATTGGCGCTGATGATCATGATGGCATGACACACGGCGAGCTTTACGCCCGCTTAGATGCCATTGATGGCTATACCGCACCAGCACGCGCGGCAAAATTATTAGCGGGTTTAGGGTTTTCTCTTGAAGAAAATACAAAACCGGTCTCAAGTTTTTCTGGGGGTTGGCGCATGCGGCTCAATTTGGCACAAGCATTAATGTGCCGCTCCGATCTTTTGCTGCTTGACGAACCAACCAATCACTTGGATTTGGAGACGGTGGTTTGGCTGGAAGAGTGGTTGAAAAGCTATCAAGGAATGTTATTGATCATTTCTCATGATCGCGATTTTCTTAATAGTACTGTGAAACAAATTTTACACGTCGATAATGCGCAACTCACCGTTTATACCGGCACTTACGAAGACTTTGAAAATCAATGCGCTGAGCGCTTAGCACAACAAGCACAGGCTTTTGATAAACAACAACGGCAAATTGCCCATTTAGAGAGTTTCATTACACGTTTCAAGGCCAAGGCCAGTAAAGCCAAACAAGCACAAAGTCGGGTTAAAACGCTGGAAAAAATGGAAAAAATTGCCGCGGCGCACGTCGATTCTCCATTTAGTTTTTCTTTTCGTGAGCCTGACTCAAGCCCAAATCCGCTGGTGCACTTAGAAAAGGCCGCGGCGGGCTACAGCATCGATAAACCGATTTTGACGCAAATGAATTTAAGCATCGATAACTCGGCGCGACTTGGCTTGCTTGGCGTTAATGGTGCTGGCAAATCAACCTTTATCCGTGCGTTGGCTGGTGAGCAAGCTTTGTTATCAGGTATTCGAACCGAAGGTAAAGGGCTAAAAATTGGTTATTTCGCCCAGCACCAACTTGAATATCTGCGAATTGATGAGTCGCCGCTTTGGCATATGCAAAAAATCGACCCGACGGCACGTGAGCAAGAACTGCGTAATTTCTTGGGCGGTTTTAATTTTCAAGGTCCGATGGCGCTAAGTCCAATTGCCCCGTTCTCTGGTGGAGAAAAAGCACGCTTAGCTTTGGCGCTGTTGATTTGGCAAAAGCCTAATTTACTATTACTGGATGAGCCTACCAATCATTTGGATATTGAAATGCGCGAGGCACTGACTTTTGCTTTGCAAGATTTCAATGGCGCTTTAATTGTTGTTTCGCATGATAGGCACATCTTGCGCGCAACCGTAGATGATTTTTGGCTAATCGAAGATGGCAGGATTGCGCCATTTGATGGGGATTTGGATGACTATGCGCGTTATAGTCAGGAAAAACGCAGCGTGGATAAGTCGGCTGCCAATGCGATGCAAGCGGTAAATCAAGTCGCGACGAGCATCAATCGCAAAGAGCAAAAACGCCTTGAGGCCGACGCTCGCCAGAAACTTGCAAATGCCCGTAAGCCATTAGAAAAACAACTAGCGCGCATTGAGGCTGAGATGGCGCGTATTTCGCTTGAGCAAAACGCGATTACGGCAAGTTTAGCGGAGGAAAGCTTGTACAGTCCCGCGCGCAAGGAAGATTTACAGAAAATTCTTGCCAATGAGCTGCAATTAAAGGAAAAAATGGCAGAGCAGGAAACGGCCTGGATGATATTGAGCAACGAGATTGAAAATTTAGTTTTTTAATAAGTATTTCCTTCTAGGTATTGCTAAATATAGCCTAGAAGACAATACTGTAAGGAGCCTATGCGATCTACTTGGTCTATCGCCTTGGTCTGGGGCTTGGTTTTACTGCTAATCTATTTTGGATTTACGCAGTTCATTGCTCATCAGTACCACCCTCAAATGCAAATTAGTCAATCGGGTCAGCAGCGCGAAATCACACTGACAAGAGCTAAGGATGGGCATTATCGATTAGCGGCTCAAATGAACGGCGAGCCCGTGGTGTTGTTACTTGATACCGGCGCCACGGCGATGACCATAAACCAAGCACTGGCTGAACGAATTGGTTTGGTCAAAGGTGAGCAATTTATTGCCAACACCGCGAATGGGCCGGTGCAAGGCTATCAATCCGTATTAGATAGCCTGATTTTCGGTCCATTTGAATTTAAAAATGTACCGATTGGTGTCGTTCCCAATTTGGGGGACGAAGTATTGCTGGGGATGAATATAATTAAACATTTTGATATTCGCACTCAAAATAATCAAATGCATATGAAATTGATAGAGAAATAAAAAAACGACGAATTCAGACGCTATTTTATTTATATATTTATTTCCAATCACCTCGTAACTGTCGAATGGTGTTTTCTAAGTCTTGACGGTTGACGTTTGACGCTGCAATCGGCTCACCAACCACAATCCCAATCTTAGAGAAAATACCGCGTGGCATTTTCATCATGGCCGCACCGTCTTTACGACTAAAGAAGCTACCCCATAACCCTTGCAATGCCATCGGAACAACAGGGACTGGCGTCGTTCTGATGATTCTTTCAATTCCCGGCATAAAGCGATTTATTTCTCCGGTGCGGGTGATTCGTCCTTCAGGAAAAATGGCGACGACTTCACCATTCTCTAGCGCTTGGGCAATTGCGGCAAACGCGGAGTCTTTCATTTCTGCGCTTTCTTTAGTGGGCGCAATTGGTATCGCATTTGCTGTGCGGCAAATGAAATTCATCACGGGCAGATTATAAATTTGATGATCCATGACAAAACGTATCGGGCGGCGAATTGCGCCAGCCAATACCATAGCATCCATAAAGCTAACGTGATTACAGGCTAAAACAACCGCACCTTGTTCTGGAATATGTTCAAATCCAGTTTTTTGAATACGATAGAGTGTATGGGTTAAAATCCAGACGATAAATCGCATTAAAAATTCAGGGATTAAAGTGTAAATATAAATAGCCACAAAAATATTTAAAATACCTGCAACTAATAACAGCTCTCTTACTGTTAACCCAGCATTAAGCAAAACAATACTCATGCCAGCTGCAATCACCATAAAGAATGAGTTTAGAATATTATTTGCAGCAATTGCACGAGAGGTAAATTCACGCTCAGTTCGAATTTGAATTAAGGCATAGAGTGGTACAATAAAAATACCACCAAACACACCAATTAAAAATAAGTCAATAATAATTCGCCAGTGTGAAGCTGCCATCAGGAATGATTGAGCAGTTTGCAATGTGCCGGCTAGGTTTGCAGAGGCAAAAAACAAATCAATCGCAAAAATAGAGAGCCCAATTGAGCCAAATGGTACTAAACCCAACTCGACTTTAGAGTCTGATAGTTTTTCACACAGAACAGAGCCAATCCCCACGCCCAATGAAAAAATAGTCATTAGCAAAGTGTAAACCGTGGCATCACCATGGAGAGTGTCTTTGGCAAAATTTGGAAATTGTGTGAGATAAATCGAGCCAAAAAACCAAAACCATGAAATACCAAGTAGACTATTAAAAACGGTTTTATTTTTTCTAACATGGGATAATATTTTGCTGGTTTCAGAAAAAATATTCCAACCGATTTTCAAGTCAGGCGCAGTCGGTGGTGCCGATGGCATTGCACGACTAAAGCAATAGCCTAAGATCGCGACCGCAACACAAGCCCAAACCACCAAAGTTTCTCCGTGCGGTTGATGTTGTACTAGTAGCGTACCTGCGATTTGGCCTAATAAAATGGCAATAAATGTTCCCATTTCAATGAGCCCATTGCCACCTAAGATTTCATTTTCTTGTAAATATTGGGGTAATACTGAATATTTTAGCGGACCAAAGAGTGCTGAATGAACGCCCATTAGAAATAAGCAACTCATTAAGAGTGCGGCACTGTGCCAAATAAAGCCAATGCCCGCAACAATCATAATTGCAATTTCAAGTAATTTGATCCATTGAGCGAGCGTGGCCTTATCGTATTTTTCTGCAAGCTGTCCAGCTAGCGTTGAGAATAAAAAAAACGGCAAGATAAAAACGCCTGCGGCCATATTTACTAAAGTAGCTGCATTTAAGCCCGCGGTCGATAAACCATGAAATGCGATTAACACTAAAAAAGCATTTTTAAATAAATTATCGTTAAATGCCCCTGAAAATTGGGTTAGAAATAAAGGCAAAAATCTTTGTTGACGAAAAAGATCAAATTGATTAGGTTTGTGCATGAGCTCATTCGCCTCAGAATTAAACAGTCATCAAAATTTTTGCGATTAACGGCACGCACGATATGTTCGTGGGCATATTGCCATCCGTTATAGAAAAACTAACCAATTAAGGCTTTACGCTCACGCTCTAAATGAGTCATTAATTTTTGCAAACTAGCTTCAATATTGCGTGGTAAATCAATATAGCGAACGCCAGCTAGCCAACGTACTTTACCATGCGCCATTGTGATCGGATGAGTTGAGCGTATTTCAATATTCAGCTTAGCTGTACCTGCGGCAGCAAAGTCGAAAAATGCGTTTTGAATCACTGTGCCAGCTGGCAATTGATTATGCTGCTCATCTTTAAGCCAAATGCCAGCACCACCTAAAGAGATGTCGTGTAACTCGAGTTGAGTTTTCTCGCCGTTAGGTAGTGTTAAATCACAAGTTAATGGGTTAGTAATGGGGGTAAGGAGTCGAAAGAATTCACGGCGCTGAAGTTTAATTAAATCATCGGGGAATGGAATAATAAATGCTGGCTTGCCTTCAAATTTACTCAAGACAGCACGGGTGACCGAAAATTGCACCTTTACGCCATCTAGTGCGGTGACAAATAAAATTCGGTTAGCCTCAGTAATCGCATGGTTAGTTGGCGCATGTCCACCAACATCAATAATGAACTCTTTAGTTTTGCTATCAACATTTAACACTCGAGACAGCATCATATCGCGCCCAGCATTGAAATAAATGCCCAAGTTGACATTATTTTGAGCAAGGCTACGTAAGACGAATGCAATTTCCATGTGCGCTGTAATGCGGTAGGGCGCAATATCTTCATTTTCACTAATTGGAGCGACGCCGCCATTTGTTTCTGCTGACATTTTTTATTCCAAACTTATTATTCGGCAAGTAAAAGTTTAATATCGTGCGTAAATACAGAAGATCCAGCTCCGTAATTTACCATGACCCGAGTTTTACCCGTTTTATCTATTAAATAACTTGCAGCACTATGATCCATGGTATAGCTATCACCTTGCGCTTGCTTTTGGTAAATGATACGAAATTTTTTAGTAATTTGCTCAAGTTGTTCTGGGTTTCCATTCAATCCTAAAAAATTAGGATGAAACGCCGGAACATATTCTGACAAGATTTCTTTGGTGTCTCTCTCTGGATCTACTGAAACAAAGAGCACCTGTACATTTTTCGCTTGCTCGCCTAATTGTTCCATTGTGGATTTTAGTTCCGACATTGTCGTTGGGCATACGTCGGGGCATTGGGTAAAACCAAAAAAGAGCACCACCACTTTGCCTTTAAAATCGTCACTATGACGTAATTTTCCGTGGTGGTCAGTCAAAGTAAATGAACCACCGATAGGACCATTGCTGATATCAGCGCCTTGAAAAGCAGGTCGGCTGCAAGCAAACAGTGAAATACAGGTGACGAATAATAAAATGACTTTAATGATCGATTTTGACGATTTAGATATAAAGAAAATCATATATGAGACTCTGCGATGATTGGTTGATTAATGGCTAAATTTGCAGTTAACAACTCAATCGCAGATGCATTTAATGCAAAATTGACTGCGCCTTCATCGTAAGCTAATTCGGCCAATAATGGTGCACTAATATGCTTTTTCAAATAGGCCAGGTTGTCTTCGTAGCGATCAAAAGCGGGGTCAATGCAGTTTGCAATCCAACCTGCCACAATCAAGCCGCGTTGTTCAATCGCATCGATCGTTAATTGCGCGTGATTCAAACATCCTAAGCGCATCCCGACCACCATAATCACGGGGGCTGCTAGCGCGGTAGCGAGGTCTGCAATGGTGTTTTGATCTGAAATGGGCGCATACCAGCCTCCTGCGCCCTCAATGATAACTACCTCGGCTAAATTGCTAAGTTGCTCGGCGCAGTCAACTAGGTGTGAAATATGAATTTCAACGTTGGCATCGCGAGCGGCCAAATGCGGCGAAATCGCAGGGACAAAACGGTAAGGATTGATTAAGTCCAACGGCGCACTAATATTACTTGCACGACAATGCGATGCGACATCGACGTTAAGCAGTATATCGTTAGAGCGCTCGCAGCCTGAGGCTACTGGCTTCATACCTATCGTTTTGTAACCC
The DNA here is from genome assembly GCF_016881405.1 of Deefgea chitinilytica. Classification (GTDB taxonomy): domain Bacteria; phylum Pseudomonadota; class Gammaproteobacteria; order Burkholderiales; family Chitinibacteraceae; genus Deefgea; species Deefgea chitinilytica. Next base: position 914,194 of record NZ_WOFE01000001.1, on the reverse strand, counting down.
ATTTGCGCAAAACCGCGAATTAGCTGTGCGCTGGCGACGGTTTTACCAATATCGGTATCTGTACCTGTGATAAAGAAACGCAGCGCCATTATGAACGCTCTCTAGGACGAAATTCGATAATTTGGCGACCGTCGGCAAGCGCAGCAGGCTTGTTGGCTGGTTTCCAAGCATGCCCATATACGACTTCGTAGGTGCACGGTAGTACACCGTTATGGCGAAAGTTCTCATATTGGGATTGAATTTTTTGCCAAGCCGATTTTCCGAGCAAGCTATTGCGACGACCATTCATTTTATTACTGGCACCAATGTGCTTGAGGTCATGCATCACCGCTTTGACGCTAGGATAGGTCATTGTGATGTATTCCATATCCATTACAGGCATCGTTAAGCCGTGCGCGACTAAGGCGTCCCCCAGATCATGCATATCAATGAACTGGTTAACATGCTCGTGTTCATCAACACCTTTAAATGCAGCACGTAATTCTTTGAGGGTGTCTGGCCCCAAGGAAGAAAAAATAACCACGCCACCGGGTTTTAAAATCCGAGCAAATTCTTTAAACGCAGCATCTGGGGTATTGCACCATTGAATAGTGAGGCTAGACCATATTAAATCGACCGACTCATTGGCGAGTGGAATGTGTTCAATATCAGCACATACCGCAGCGGACTTATTACTATCCAAAAATGACAGCCATTTTTTAAGCCCGCTGGTTTTGGCCTGCGCTGTTTTTAGCATATTGAACGCTAAGTCGAGTTCAATAAATTGTGCGTTACGATAGCGTTCTTTTAGAAGCTGACTTGCTGCGCCGGTACCGCTGCCGGCATCGAGTATGACTTGAGGTTGTAAATTGATTAATGTGAGGCGTTCAAACAAGCGTTCAACGACTTCTTTTTGTAGCACGGCAGCCGCGTCGTATGTTGCTGCGGCACGGTCAAACGACTCTCGAATTAGTTCTTTCTCGTTGTAAAACGGTTCAATCATGCTTTGACCTTGCTTAATTTATGTTTTGCAACTTCAATAATGCCAGGCAAAATCGAGATAAAGATAATACCAAGAATGATTGCAGTCAGATTTTTTTGGATGAAGGTAATACCACCTAATAAATAACCTGCATACAGTAGCGATCCAACCCAAAGTAGTGCACCTGTTACATTGTAAAAAGCGAATTTTCTATACGTCATTGCTGCCATACCGGCAACGAAAGGGGCAAATGTACGCACGATTGGAACAAAACGGGCAATAATAATTGTTTTTCCACCATATTTTTCAAAGAAATCATGTGTTTTGGTGAGGTATTCTGGGCGGAATATTTTCGACTCTTTATTAGCAAATAATTTATGTCCGAAATATTTGCCAATTGTGTAATTGATAGCATCCCCTAGAACAGCGGCAACCAATAAAATTAGAAATAACAGATGTACATTTAATGCGCCTGATGCAGCAATCATCCCTGCCACGAAGAGCAATGAATCCCCAGGTAAAAAAGGAGTTACAACTAGTCCCGTTTCACAAAAAATCACGAGAAATAAGATGACATAAATCCAAATACCATAGGTTGTCACCATATCTTTTAGTACAACATCAAGATGCAAAAATAGATCTAGAAATTCCATAATCAGTTTCTCAGTGAATTAGCAAAAAAACGCCGACGGCGGTGCGTCGGCGCTCATTTAAAGTGGATGACATTAACTTAAACGACTGCTTCTTCTTTAATCTTCACCGGCTTCACCATATTGTCACGCGTTACGCCAAACATCAGCAATAACGGAGAAGCGACTAAAACAGAAGAGTAAATCCCGAAAACAATACCAATGGTCAGTGCCATTGCAAAGCCGTGTAATGCCGCGCCACCAAATACCAGCATCGATAGCACCATCAGCTCAGTTGAGCCGTGGGTGATAATGGTACGGCTCATCGTTGTTGTGATTGCGTTATCAATCACTTCAGGCACGCTTTTACCGCGTAAATTGGGCTTGCGAAAGTTTTCACGGATACGGTCAAAAACCACCACAGATTCATTCACCGAATAGCCGAGCACCGCCAAAATGCCTGCCAATACAGTGAGGTTAAATTCCCATTGGAACAAGGCAAAGCAACCCAAAATAATGACCACATCATGCATGTTCGCAATCACCGCAGATACCGCAAAGCGCCACTCAAAGCGAATCGCTAGATAGGCAATAATCCCTAAGCAGACCAAGGCCAGTGCAGTTAAACCGTGGCTAAATAATTCATCGCCAACAGACGGTCCAATAAATTCAACTTTACGCAATTCAACATCATTACGGTCAAGTTTGAGCGCTTCAAGCACTAAATTAGATAATTGAGCGCTGTTTTTGTCTTTGATATTTGGTAGGCGCAACATAACGTCAACCGTGGTACCCATTGACTGAACTTGAGTTTCCCCTAGTTTTAAACTGTCGACCCGAGTACGAATTTGAGTTAAGTCGGCAGGCTTTTGGTAACGCAATTCCATGACTGTGCCGCCAGTGAATTCAATCCCAAAATTTAAGCCTTTCGCCGCCAAGAAAAAGACCGCCAAAATGAAGGTCAGCAAAGAAATCGCCGTTGTGAGCTTGCCATAGCTCATAAACGGGATGTCACGTTTTACATGAAAAAATTCAATCATTTTGAGCAGCGCCTTAAACGGATAGCGTGGTTACACGACGGTTGCCGTAAATTAGATTAATCAATGCGCGGGATACAAATACCGCGCTATACATTGACGTTAAAATACCAAGGCAATGCACCCAAGCAAAACCACGCACCGCACCTGAACCGAAAATTAACAAAGCAAGACCCGCAATCAGCGTCGTGATATTTGAGTCGAGAATGGTTGCAAAAGCGTGATCGTAACCATTTTTAATCGCCATCTGCGCTGATGCACCTTCACGAATTTCTTCACGAACCCGCTCATTGATCAACACGTTTGAGTCAATCGCCATACCCAGTGTCAATGCAATCGCTGCAATCCCAGGCAATGTCAATGTGACACCAAGCAGAGAGAGCAGGGCGATTAGAAATACCAAGTTTGCGCCTAGGGCAATGGTTGAAACAACACCAAATATGCGGTAATAAATCATCATAAAGACGGCAACCGCAAGAAAGCCGTACAGTGTTGAATTAAAACCTTTGCTGATATTTTCTTTACCCAGTGAAGGGCCAATGGTGCGCTCTTCAATAATATTCATCGGTGCGGCTAATGAACCAGCGCGAAGTAACAGGGCTGTGTCATTAGCTTCGGCAACGCCCATTGAGCCGGAAATTTGCACTCGACCGCCGCCAATTTCGCCACGAACAACAGGCGCAGTGACGACTTCACCCTTACCTTTTTCAACTAAAATCATCGCAATTCGTTTGCCAACATTATCACGAGTGAGCGTTTTAAAGATTGCTGCGCCGGTTGAATCTAGCCCCAAATGTACTGCTGGTTCGTTTTTGTCATCGAAACCTGCGGTGGCGTCATTGATATTTTCGCCTGTTAGTTCGACTTCTTTGCGTAGCAAGATTGGTGCATTGCGACCATCACTGCGGCGCTCGCTCATTAGCTCAAATCCGGCAGGAACATTGCCATTAATTGCTTCAGTGAGCTTGGCTTGATCATCCTCAACGAGACGAACCTCAAGTGTCGCAGTGCGGCCTAAAATATCTTTAGCTTTAGCGGTGTCTTGCACGCCAGGCAACTGCACAACAATACGGCCTTCGCCTTGTTGTTGAATCACTGGCTCAGAAACACCTAGCTCATTAATACGATTGTGCAAGGTGGTAATGTTTTGGCTTACGGCATCATTTTTAAGTTTCAAAATCGCCGCATCTGGAAAGGTCACTACCAGTTTATAGTTACCATTTTCAGCCACTGTTTGCACTTTCAAAGTGTTCAGAATGTTGCTAACCGCTTTATTGGCAGCAGCTAACGTTTCGGCATCGCGTAATTGAACTTCAACGCGATCACGTTCGCGGGTCACTTTACCGTAGCGAATTTTCTTATCTTTCAATTCGCGGCGAATGTCGCCTGCTGTTCGTTCTAGCGCTTTATCGACAGCGGCTTTCATGTCCACTTCAAACAGAAAATGCACACCGCCGCGTAAATCAAGACCTAAAACCATAGGCTTAGCATGTAAACGAGTGAGCCAAACGGGAGTGTCGGAGATTAAATTCAAGGCAACGATATAGTCGTCACCTAATGCAGCTTGAATCGCATCTTTGGCTTTGATCTGGCTGTCGGTATCGTTAAAACGAATTTTGACCGAGCCATTTTCAAAAAAACTATCAATCGGCGTCAGTCCTGCCGCTTTCGCAATAGTGTTGGCGCGTTCGACCATGTCTGGAAGAACTTTGACAGTCGCTCGGCCACTTGAAATTTGCAGTGCGGGGCTTTCACCAAAGAAGTTAGGGAGGGTGTAAATCATTGCAACTAGTAAAGAGGCAATAATTAAGATGTATTTCCAAAGAGGATAGCGATTCATGCTTGGGATCCCAATAAATACGGCAGCAAAGCCGCCGTATTATTGATTATTTATTGTTTTTAAGAGTGCCTTTTTCTAGGCGTTGGGAGATTGCGACGCGCTGAATCAAAATTTCAACATTGTCTGACAATTCAAGCGTGACAAATTGCTCGTTTAATTTCACAACCTTACCGATAACGCCACCCGTAGTGATGACTTCATCATTTTTTTGCAAGGCATCGAGCATAGCACGCAGCTCTTTGGCTTTTTTCTGCTGAGGACGAATCATCAAAAACCAGAAAATTGCAAAAATTGCGATCATTGGCAAAAACGACATAAAGCTTGCTTCTGCACTTGCAGCAGTATTGGCGAAGGCGGGTGCTATCAACATATAGGGTTCCAGTGTGTAAGCCAAACAAAGGCGGACTATTTTAGCGGGTGTAGCGTTTAAAATCCACCGCATTACACCCAAGCGGATGCTTTCATCATGACAAGAGTCGTTGTAGAAAGTTCTGCGCTAAGTCAGCTGAAGCTCAATTGCTTTAAATAGAGTGATAATTCGTTGATCTGAGGTGGGTTTTATGTGAGGCATCTGCTTGTTTAAAGAGGGTTTTCTATGTGGATGTAGCGGGTATATCCATTAGGCCAATAGATAGCAAAGGCTAGATAGATATACCTTGACTTTTTAATATAGACAAGGCGCTATCTAGTCGCGCGGATCCGTTGCCTTTGATGATGTGATATGGCTCAGCATTCAAATGTAAATAATGCGCATATCGTGTAAATAGTTGTTCGCGATTGTGAGGGCTTTCACGTAATGGGTCTGCTTGCCACGGAATGTCGGGCGCGCACAGCAGTGTATGTGTGTATTGAGACTGCATCTCTAGTGTTGTAATTTCAGCAGGGCAGTAACCAAAACGCACTTCTGCCCAAATTCGACAGACCAGCGGGCTAGTGTCGCAAATAAGTAATGGGTGCTGGGCTGACATCGAATGTTCAGTGTCATATTGCAGTTTTGCAATCGCAATCACATCGTCAATGCTGTAATTCGTATGCGGATGCTGGGCAAAATATGATCGAGCCATCTCGGGCACGTACTGCGCATTAAGCCGCGACGCAAGATATTGCGCCAGCGTTGACTTTCCGCAGGATTCCGGACCAACAATCGCGATTTTTACAACTTGATGGTTCGCCATTGCCGCCAACCCCAAACCGCCATGCAAGTTAAAATTAAATAGAGTAGTGCCGTTAAATGCAGGTCTTTGTACCAGTAAATTCCAGCCGAAATGAAGTCGAGCACAATCCAATACAGCCAATTTTCGATTTTTTTCTTCGCTTGCATCCATTGCGCAAGCAAGCCAAATATAAACACGCCCGAGTCAAGATAAGGCACATCAGTGGGTAAAAATTGAACCTGTAATTGCGCCACGCAAATTAAAAGTAACACCCCGATACTATTCAACACCAGACCTTCTTTGAGGCTAAGCGAGGAAATGGGCGGCGTGCTATTGGGGGTTTTTAATTTACGCCAATTTAACCAGCCATAACCCGCAATGACTGCATAAATGAGTTGCAGGGCGCTTTCACCGAATAAATTGACACGAAAAAACAGATACACATACAGCAGACTAGCGGCGATTTGCAATGGCCAAGTGAGAATGTTGCCACGGGTTGCCAAGCCAATTGCCAATAAGGTCAACGCAAACCCAATCACTTCCACTGCACTCATTATATTGCCCTTCGTTTTTAGAAGCTGCAGCCTATATTGAAAGGAGAAAAAAAGGAAGACGGAAATGAAAAGCTTCGCGCAGGGTCGTTTTGTTGTTGAAAGAAAAATTGGCCAAGGCGGACAAGGTATCGTTTATCTTGCCAAAGACACACAGTTAAATCGACACGTCGCGATTAAAGTTTTGCATAGCCAGCCTTTGCAGACCGTGAATGAAGCTCAGGTAGTGAGTCGATTACAGCACCCAAATATTGTCACTTTATTTGACGCTTTTGCGGACTATGGACATCCCTGCTTAGTATTTGAGTTTGTTGAAGGAAAAACTTTAGCAGAACAACTCAAGCAAAACGGGCTTTTTACTCCGGTTGCCGCGGTTAAATTATTAATCACGATTTTAGAAGGTGTATATGCCGCGCATCAAATTGGTGTAGTTCATCGGGATATCAAACCGCAAAACATCATTATCGATACAACTGGCCGTGCTCGAATTATGGATTTTGGTGCGGCGGCTTGCGCAGGCTCGGTGAGCGAAGAGATGATTGGCACTGCGGGGTATATGGCACCAGAAGTCATTGCCAATATGCCCGTAGGGACACAGGCCGACGTGTTTGCTTGTGGGGTTTTACTCTATCAATTACTGACCGGAAAATTGAGTGCAGAAGGTGATTCGATCTATACCATTTTGCATCGAACCGCGAATGAGTCGGTAGCGGCGCCCTCCCTGAGCAATAGTGCAATTGATGCTCAGCTTGATCATTTAGTGTTGGTGTCACTATTTAAAAATCCGCTTGAGCGCTATGTAGATGCCGGAGCAATGCGGTCTGCCTTACTGGGTTGGCTGGAGCAGAGCGGGGGGCATTTAACCGACTCAGTGGACTCACAAAACAAGAATAGCACCTTGGATTTTTTGCTTCGTCGCATGCGACACTCGGCAGATTTTCCCTCTTTATCACAAACGATTAGCGCGATTAATAAGTTAAGTGATGTAGAAGGCGAGCGATTGCAAAATTTATCAGGGGTGATTTTACAAGATTTCTCATTAACGAATAAATTGCTAAAGATGGTCAATTCCGCCAGTTATGGCCAGTTTGGCGGCTCGATAAGCACGGTATCACGTGCGATAGTCATCTTGGGTTTTGATACTGTGCGCAATCTGGCAATTACTTTGTTATTGTTTGAGCACATGCAAAATAGGGGGCAGGCGGAGCGTTTGCGCGAGGCGGTACTACAAGGTTTTTTCTGTGGTGTTCTATCGCGCGAGCTAGGCCTTAAATGCGGCTGGAAGGACGTGGAAGAGGCATTGATCTGCGGGATGTTTCAACAAATGGGACGATTGCTGACGCTGTACTACTTCCATGAAGAAAGCATAGAAATCAATAAGCGACAAGAGCAAACGCAAGAAGCGGAGCACATCGCCGCCGAAGCAGTCTTGGGTATTTCATACCGAGAACTTGGTATTTCAGTGGTGCAAAGCTGGAACTTCCCCGAGCGTATTGTCACGAGCATGCGTGAATTACCCACGACTGTCCGTGCGCCGCAGTCGCAAGGAGAGCGGCTGCGAGTCTTTTCTAACTTGGCCGCAGATCTACTGCCGATTGTGTCGATGCCTGCTAGTGCGGGGCACCATACGCTGCAAAAAATAATCCAACGCTATAACTCTGCTTTGCCTTGGAAGGAGCGGGCTTATCACGATCTGTTGGCTGATGCTGCAAAAAACTATTTATCGTATTTATCCATTTTGGGCATCAGCACGCGTGGCAGCGTTTTTGCCAAAGGCTTGCTGAGCCTTGCGGGCGTGAAAGAGTCACCTGTTGCAAATATAGTTGATGAAGACGGGTTACATGACGCACGACGAGCTGCGAGCATCTCGCCAGAACAGGTTGCCGCGGCCAGCCCTGCGGCAATGTTAGCTGCGGGTGTGCAAGATATAACTAACACCTTAGTGGGGGAATTTAAGCTTAATGACTTGCTGCGAATGATTCTGGAAACAATGTTTCGCAGCATTGGATTTGACCATGTCTTATTTTGTACGCGCGATGCTAAGTCAGCATGTATGAGTGCTCGATTTGGTTTTGGTGAAGATATTGACAAAATACTGCCTAAATTTCAGTTCAAACTTGAGCCAGTTTCCGATGTTTTTCAATTGGTGATGGCAAAACAGGCGGACGTATTCGTTGAAGATATAAATGCAGAAAGCATCTCTCAGCGTATACCCACCTGGTACCGTGAGCTTGTACCGGCTCAAACACTCGTTGTATTTCCTTTGTTGATTGATAAGAAACCAGTGGGCCTGTTCTACGGCGACAAAAAAAATGCACACGAGCTGGTAATCCCTCATGATCAGCTCAATCAGCTAAAAACGCTGAGGAATCAAGCCATTCTAGCAATACGACATAAGCAATCTGGAGGGTAATGGTGCGGTGCACAAATAATGCTTGACTTTGTATGTGGGCGGTATAAAAATAGCAATTGATGCGGTGCACAACATTAATCCATGGAGAATTCAAATGTTTAACTCTCAACAACAATTCACTGAACTAGGCCAAGCTAATCTAGAAAAATCATTGCGCCTTACAAATATCGCCTTAGCGGGTGTTGAGCGCCTATTTCAGTTGCAAATGGGTATTGCTCGTGACCTAATGACCGAAAACGCTGAAACAGCCAAAGCCTTGTCTAGCGCTAAAAATATTCAAGACTTGGTTGAATTGCAAAAAGGTCTAACCCAACCTAACGTTGAGAAAACCATCGCAGTTGCGCGCACTGTTTATGAAGCTGCAAGCTCTACACAAGCAGAATTGAATAAATTGATCGAAGAACAAGTGCTGGAGTTCAATAAAAACTTGGTGACAACACTTGATAAAGCAGTTGCTCAAGCACCAGCATCAAGTGCAGCGGTTAATGTTTTGAAGAACGCAGTAGAAAGCGCGAACAATGCTTATGATGCAATTAATAAAACAGGTCAACGCATTGCAGGTAATATTGCTGAAGCGACCGTTGCTGCTGTTGAAACCGGCGCAAAAACAGTTGCACGCGCCACAGCTAAATAATACAAGCACAGCTCGTAAGCCATAAAAAATCGACCTTAGGGTCGATTTTTTATGGCCTAAAATAAGCGCCCCTATACATGGGGCGCTATTTGGTATTTGATGCTTTATTTTAATTGCATTAACAAATCTTGCAGGATTTTCTTGCTGGTTGCTTGGTCGCCACCGTTGACTGCCTGTACGGAAATCACTGTGCGATCTAACTCGGGCTTCAATTTTACCTGATATTGCTGCATTGATGTTTGGGCGTTAGTTTCTTTACTACGCCAGAAGGCAAGGCTACTAAAGTACTCAGTTGATTGCTCTTTTCCGATATTGGCCGCAGCTCTTTGCACAGTAAATGTGCCTTCGGTACGGTTACGATCCTCAACTGTGTAACCAATACGATCAAATGCCAATCCCACGCGACGCCATGCCCGGTCAAAGGTGTCTTTAACTTCTAAGGTATTGCCCGATGCTGACAAATTGGCACGACTAACTTGTGATACCGGTGCTTTCACTGTTGCACTTGCTTGTTCTTTGCTCATGCCAAATTGCTGCAGCATCAGCTTAAGCATTTCAACTTCAAGCTCAGGGTCAGAAGGGCGAGGAGTCCAAATTGTTTTCTGAACACCTTGGCTTGAACCACCTGTTGATTCCTGAGATCCATCTGCAAATACTTCGCGCATACCACGATGAGTGACATAAATCTCAAACGTACCAGGTTCAGTTCCACGCTCAATTCGGGTGCGGAATTTATCGAGTTCACCAGTAGAAATGACACTATCGGCTACTTTTCGAATCAGGTTAGTGACAAAATCAGTCGGCAGTGCCGCACGATTTTCTAGCCAGTCAGTTTCCATTACCCCTGTTGTTTCATTATCTTGGGTCAAGATAAAACCATGACTCAGCCAAAATTCGCGAATCTCTGGCCAAGTTTTGGCCGGGTCGCCTTTGACTACGAGCCAGCGCGCGCCATCTGCTTGCACAAGCCTTGCATTTTGATATTCAGGTAGTACCGTGCCTGTGCTCTTTTGTTGTTGCGCTTCATTAGCGAGGACAGCACTTTTAGGGATTGAATAATTTGAGTTAGTGGTAACTGCAGACAGATCGGGCGGGACTTCAAGAGGGTTTCTTGAAACGTTATCACTTCCTCCGCGGTAGTCAACCTTACTTTGCAATAGCATTTGATCTGAAGAGCAGCCGACTAAACTGGCTGCAACGAACAGACTAGAGAGATAGAACGCTAATTTCTTTTGCTGCATGTTTGTATCCGTAGATTGAAAAGCGACAAAAATTAAATTTATAAAACGCCTGCTTGTTGTATTGCTTGGCGAACGGTCGCCTGAGCACCATCCGCGAGACGAGTTAAAGGAAGACGAATGCCTGCGGGTATCATTCCCATTTCTTCAAGTGCCCATTTCACTGGAATTGGATTGGCTTCAATAAACAAATGTTTATGTAGCGCTTGTAGACGGTCATTAATTGATTTTGCGGTCGCAATATCTCCGCTTAATGCGGCCTTACACATTTCATGCATTGATTTGGGGGCGATATTCGCTGTCACAGAAATCGTGCCGTGGCCGCCTAATAAAATAAATGGCAGCGTAGATGCATCGTCACCACTGTAAAACGCAAAATCTTTTGGTGCACGCAGCATCATATCTGCCGCACGCTCCATATTGCCCGTGGCGTCTTTAATACCGACGATATTTGGCAACTCCGCTAATTTTAAAGCAGTATCGTTCGCTAAGTCACATACGGTGCGCCCTGGCACGTTATACAGGATGGTAGGTAGCTTAGAGTTTTCAGCAATCGCTTTGAAATGCAAATAAAGCCCTTGCTGCGAGGGTTTGTTGTAGTAGGGAACAACGCTCAAGCCAAAATTTGCGCCAACTGCGAGCGCACGTTCTGACAAAATAATCGCTTCGCGAGTTGAATTTGCACCCGTACCCGCAATAACTGGAACGCGTCCGGCGGCCTGTTCGACAACAGTTTTCACAATTTCAATGTGCTCATCAACTGAAACTGTGGGTGATTCACCCGTTGTGCCAACGGCAACAAGTCCGTCCGTGCCCTGTTCAATATGCCAATCAACGAGCTTTCGAAGTGCTGAATAATTGATTTGACCATCCGCATCCATCGGAGTGACTAACGCAACTAGGCTACCTGTAAGCATGAGCAAACTTTACCAGTGAACAAAAAGAAATCATTCTAACTGAAGCCATTCACTCACGAAACCGACTTTGCGCATTGTTTATGTGAAAAATGCTGTTTTTCATGCGTGAGGCATTTTTTTACGTTGATAGTCATCGATTTTGTAAAGATTTATTGCAAATGTTTAAGAAGCAGTTAGATCCATTGAGCTTCTTGAGCAAACTCAACAATATGGCAAACCTTGTAGCAGAGAATGGCCGCAGGTCTTAGGCGAGCAGAGAAGAGCATCGACATAGATCGAACACTTATAGTGGCTTGGTAATGACGGCGTAGGCTTAGGTTTTTTGTTGCTAAAAATCATGTAAGTCATCGGCAAAGGCAAGAAACCTTGCTAATGTGATTTTGTCAGCGAATAATCGCAACAGGCTATTGTCTTGATTGACCGTAGTCATTAATAAGTTCAGTTGTTTCTTCTACGAGCAATAAACACTACATGTAACTAATGTAGCCACCATTTTGGTGAACATGTAAAAAAGGGGATGCGTCGTGAATATCTTAGGTTATCTACAAAAAATTGGGCGTTCGCTCATGGTGCCAGTGGCAGTTTTGCCTGCCGCGGCGATTTTAATGGGTATTGGTTACTGGATTGATCCAGATGGTTGGGGTGCAAGTAATGCACTTGCAGCGTTCCTGATCCAAGCAGGCGCCGCAATTATCGATCAAATGCCAATTTTGTTCGCTGTGGGCGTGGCTTACGGTATGTCAAAAGACAAAGACGGCGCAGCTGCACTGGCCGGTTTGGTTGGCTTTTTGGTGGTAACAACCTTGCTCAAGCCAAATGTGGTAGCACAAATTCAAGGCATTCCTTTGGATCAAGTGCCTGCTGCATTTAAGAAAATCAACAATCAATTTGTTGGTATCTTGTGCGGTGTAATTGCTGCTGAACTTTACAATCGCTTTAGCGGTGTAGAGCTACATAAAGCGCTGGCCTTTTTCTCAGGTCGCCGCTTAGTGCCTATCGTTACCTCTGTGGTAATGATTTTCGTGTCTTTCGTTCTGATGGCAGTTTGGCCACACATTTACGGCGGCTTGGTTCATTTCGGTGAATCTATTGTTGGCCTTAAATCTGTGGGCGCAGGTATCTATGCGTTCTTCAATCGCTTGCTGATCCCTGTTGGTTTGCATCACGCACTGAACTCAGTGTTCTGGTTTGACGTTGCCGGCATCAACGATATTCCTAACTTCTTGGGTGGCGCAAAATCACTCGCAGAAGGTAAGGCAATTCAAGGTGTAACTGGTATGTACCAAGCAGGCTTCTTCCCAATCATGATGTTTGGTTTGCCAGGCGCTGCATTGGCGATCTACCACACTGCCAAACCAGCTAACAAAGCAATGATTGGCTCAATCATGGGCGCGGCTGCCTTGACATCATTCTTTACTGGTGTGACTGAGCCGCTTGAATTTTCATTCATGTTTGTAGCTCCGTTGCTCTATGTGATTCACGCTGTATTGACTGGTATTTCAGTGTTTATTGCTGCTGAAATGCAATGGATTGCGGGCTTTGGCTTCTCTGCTGGTTTAGTTGACCTTGTATTGTCTAGCCGTAATCCGCTAGCACAAAACATGATCATGCTGATTCTGCAAGGCTTGGTTTTCTTTGGTATTTACTACTTCGTATTCCGCGCAGTGATCACTGCAATGAACTTGAAAACACCAGGTCGTGAAGATGAAGTAATCGACACTGCCGCCGCTGCAGCTCCAGTTGCCGCAACAGGTAGCACAGCAGAATTGGCGCAAGCCTATGTCGCAGTTGTTGGTGGTGCGACTAACGTGACTAACGTCGATGCGTGCATCACTCGCTTACGTTTATCAGTCAACGACGCAGACTTAGTTGATGAAGCTGCTGCAAAACGTCTTGGCGCAAGTGGCGTGATTAAATTGAACAAGCAAAGCGTTCAAATCATCGTTGGACCAAAAGCTGAGTTGATCGCGGATTCATTGCGTACTCAATTGGGTGCAGCACCAAAAAAGTAGCGGAAGTTACGCCTGCCGCTACTCCGGCGGCGAGCGTAGCACCCGTAGCAAATAGTAATGAGACTGTGCTACTTGCTCCTGTATCAGGTGAAGTTGTCGCAATCGAAGATGTACCCGATGCTGCATTTGCTAGCAAAGCCGTGGGTGAAGGGGTCGCGATTCGCCCAACTGGCAAGTTAGTAGTTGCACCGTGCGATGGTGAGTTGGTGAAGATTTTTAATACCAACCATGCTTTTGCTTTGGTGACGGACTCTGGTGCTGAATTGATTGTGCACATTGGCATTGAAACAGTTAAGTTAGGTGGACAAGGCTTTACCCGCTTGGCGCAACAAGGCAGTCGGGTCAAAGCCGGTGAACCTGTTCTTGAGCTGGACTTGGACTATTTGGCGGCTAATGCAGCATCAACAATTAGCCCAGTTATTCTGAGCAATGCAGATGACTTTACCGCGCCAGAAGCTGTGGCAAGCGGTTCGGTTGAGGCAGGGAAAACAGTGCTGTATCGTTTCAAAACGAAATAAACAGCTTGCAACCTTTAAAAAAGCCACGAGTTTTCTCGTGGCTTTTTGTTTGGTACACCCAAATCCGCGTATATTTCCAACACTTTAAAGATCATCGCTAGACTCAGATGCAAGATACACCATTGGATTCATTTTTATTTCTCGAAAATTACCAACAAGCAACAAAATGGATTGCGAAGCACAATCAACATTGCCGCATCGCTTTAGAGCGAGATCCTCGCTTTGACCGCATGCGGATTGCGATTGCTAACTATGCACAAAATAACCAGCAAATTCCTTATTTTGCGCAATATGGCGAATGGCTTTATCATTTTTTTCAAAGCGAATCCCAACCGCGCGGCGTGTATCGACGAACAACGTATGAATCTTATTGTTCAGCAGAAACAGAATGGTTTGTTGTTTTTGATCTAGATGCACTGGCCCTACAGGAAGAAGTTGATTGGTATTTGGCTGGGATTTCGCACTGCATTCTAGCGCCAGAGCGCTGCCTGATTAGCTTAAATATCTCCGGCTCGGATGCGAGTGTGTGCCGCGAGTTCGACGTTGAAACGCAGCGATTTGTAAACGACAGCTTTCAATTTCCATTAGGTAAAAATCAAATCCACTGGCGTGACTACGATAGCGTTTTTGTTTGCCCCGCGTGGGACGAGAGCCAATTAAGTCAAGCGGGCTACTCCTGTGAAGTGTGGCTATTGCAACGCGGTCAAACTTGGGAAGAAGCGTTTTCAATTGCCGTACTGCCAGAAACCATTTTAAAAACCTTAGCATGGAGGTTTCTTGATGGCCCAAGCGCGCATCTAGACATCGTTGAAGTGGCGCTGAGCTTTTATAAGAAGGTCTATTATTGCGTTGATGCTCAATTAGCGTTGCAGCAAATTAAGCTACCGCTGCGTTGTGATGTGTATGCGTTTACGCACGGTGATTTAATCATCAAGCTGGGTATGGATTGGCGCTACCAAGAATCGCAATATCAGGCAGGTAGCTTGCTCGCGATTGAGTGCAATCCACAAACCGCGCAGCTTGGTCGCATTCAAACCTTAATTGCACCGACTCCAACACAGACCATCCAAGGGGTCGATGCGACCAAGAGTGGTTTAGTCGTTCACGTGTTAGACAATGTCAAAAGTCAAATCCAAACCTTTGTTTGGCAAGCAAAGCAATGGAATCAGATCGCCAACGCAATGCCCACCACAGGGGCAATTGAGTTCGTCGATCAGCCGTGGGCGACGGAGACCTTGTATTACAACTACAGTGATTTTTTACAGCCTGCAGCGCTTTATCGCTACGATTTGTTGAGCGCAGCGCCACCCGAGTTATTGCGTCAACAAATTGCGGCCTTTGCTGGCGGCGATTACGAATACCAACAATACTTTGCCACATCGAAAGATGGCACTGCTGTTCCATATTTTGTGGTGTGCGCAAAAGAGCTAGAGTTGAATGCACAAGCCCCGACCTTGCTGTATGGCTACGGTGGGTTCCAAGTGTCGATGCTGCCGTATTATGTTGATAATTTGGGGCCGCACTGGCTGGCGAAAGGTGGCGTTTTTGTCGTCGCCAATATCCGCGGCGGCGGTGAGTTTGGCCCCAAATGGCACCAAGCCGTGCAGGGTATCCATCGTCAGCGCAGCTTTGATGATTTTATTGCCGTGGCTGAGGACTTAATCGCGCGTGGCGTTACTTCGCCGCTCCGCTTAGGCATTCAAGGTGGCAGCCACGGCGGTTTATTGGTTGGCGCTTGTTTAACGCAGCGCCCTGATTTATTTAATGCGGTTGTGTGTGAAGTGCCTTTGCTCGATATGTTGCGTTACACACTGCTCCACGCAGGCGCGAGCTGGATGGACGAATATGGCGACCCCAATCAGAATGAGGCACGGGCAGCACTGGCAGCGTATTCGCCGTATCACCAGATCAAGCCTGCAACTGAGCAGCGCTACCCCAAAATATTGCTAACAAGCAATCGGCAAGACGACCGCGTTCATCCGGCGCACGCCAGAAAAATGGCGGCAAAATTAGCTGAACTGGGGCACGAAGTGTTGTTTTATGAAAATGACAAAGGAGGGCATCGCGGCAATGTAGGGGTTAGCGAAATGGCTACTGACTTGGCACGCGTGCTAACGTTTTTACATCAGCAATTGATGGATTAATCTACTAGGTATTGCCGTGTAGCCATTAACATTTAATGTACACATGGCAATACCTTGTTGCTTTATCGTTTTTTCTTTGACCAATACGTGCCTGTCAATTCAAAACAGCTTTCAGGCAAAGCTTCGGCTTGCTGAATGATATGAGCTTGCGCATCACTAATCGCTTGATTGTAAATATGCGGCCCAATCTCTCGGACAATATAATCTAATAAAAACCCAGCTTGCAGTTCACCAATCTCAAGATCAAGCTCGTCACTGCAATAGCGTTGAATTGACGCGTGTAATTGTGGGTGTAGCGCTTTATCCAGTTGAATTGTCATCATCATTCTCTATGCAGGCCAAATCGCACCCAAAACTCGCTCCCCGCGCGCCCCTGTCACCGCGGGAAGGTTCGCAGTTTGCCCGGCTAAGCAACGCTGCGCCAGCCACGCAAAAGCAAATGCTTCGACCCAGTCCGGGTCAACGCCTAGCGCTGCTGTACTTTGAATTGGGCAAGGCAAATGGGCGGCGAGTCTTTGAATTAAATGCGTGTTATGTACACCGCCACCACACACATACACTTCATCAGGCGCGCCTTGTTGCGTAATCGCTGTCGCAATGCTCCATGCACTTAATTCGCACAAAGTTGCTTGCACGTCAGCGGGTGAGTCGTTACGCGTAGCTAGGTGGTGATTAAGCCAATCCAGATGAAATAGATCGCGACCTGTGCTTTTCGGGGCGGGGAGGGTAAAAAAGGGCTCGGACTGCATTTGCGCTAACAAATCAGGCAAGACCTTTCCCGATGCAGCCCATTCGCCATTGGCGTCGTAATGACGATCCAGATGTTGCAAAATCCACGCGTCGAGCAACACATTACCGGGGCCGCTATCAAAGCCAATCACTTCGCCTTTGGCCGATAGCCAGCTCAAATTGGCAATGCCGCCAATATTGAGCAAAACACGATTGGAGTTCGGCTTGGCAAACAAGGCCTGGTGAAACGCAGGCACCAACGGCGCGCCTTGTCCACCAGCGGCGACATCGCGCGAACGAAAATCACCAACCACAGTAATGCCACTATATTCAGCAAGCAAAGCATGATTGCCGATTTGCAGTGTATACCTATATTCAGGTCGATGCCTTATCGTTTGCCCGTGATTGCCGACGGCAACGATATCCGCTGCTGTTAGATCAGCCTGCTTAAGTAAAGCCAGCACGACTTCCGCACAAGCACGGCTATGCGCATTGGCAGCAAGTTGCGCCAGATGAATTTCATCGTGACTAGGTGCTTGCAGCTGAAATAGCTGCTGGCGCAATTCGGCGGGGAGGGGGGCACCTAAACTGGCGACCAATTGCGGCGTATCGCCCGCCAAATCAACGACAACGGCGTCGATACCATCTAGGCTAGTGCCCGTCATTAAGCCAACAAACAATTGCGAGCTGCTATTTGCCATACATCTGCACTCAACACTAATCAATTTGCGCTAATTCTACCCTGTTGAGCAGCGCCAGTTGTTGTTTAATGCTGTTGGCGAACGGCTTAAATGCCGCCATTTGCGTCGCATTCAGCGGTTTACTATTGGGTAATTTTACCGTCAGCGGGTCGACCTGCTTGCCATTTGTCTTGAACTCGTAATGCAAATGCGGCCCAGTCGCGCGCCCAGTTTGGCCGACTGCGCCAAGCGTATCACCTTGCTTAACGGCTTGCCCTACTTTGAGATCTTTAGCATAAGCAGAGAGGTGGCCATACAAAGTACTATATTGATCGCCGTGTTTCACCTCAACAAACTTACCGTAACCACTATCTTGTTCAACCCGCGTGACTACACCATCGGCGGTACTAAGAACAGGAGTGCCCGTTGGTGCGGCGTAATCGATACCTTTGTGTGATTTCCAAGTAAACAAGACCGGATGAAAGCGCATCGAAAATCCAGAGCTAATCCGAGAAAACTTAACAGGCGAAGCCAAAAAGCTTTGCGCCGTACTATTACCGGCTGCGTCGTAGTACGCCCCTGTTGCGCCATTGCCTTCAAACCAGATGACTTCGTGGGTTTGACCCTTATTGATAAATTGCGCTGCCAGAATTTTACCGGTGCGAATCACCTCGCCACCACTGCGTTCGGTCTCATAAATCACCGAAAATTGATCGCCTTTTTTAAGGCTATGGTGAAAGTCGATTTTTCCTTCAAATGCGTCGATGAGCTGCTGCGCAATCGCATCAGGTAGGCCAACGGCATCGGTTGCAGCGTAAAACGAAGAATGAATCGTCCCGGTTTTGTATTCAGTTTTTTTCTCGGCAATCGCTGGTGCAATGTGCGTCCGCAATTGCTCGCCTTCACGCACAATTTGAATCAAATCACCTGCACGATTTAGGTAACTCAGCTCAAGCAAGCGCCCATCGGGCGTTGTTTTGGCCTGAATCGCGCGCCCCGCAGAGAGTTCGTACAACGCTCGGGCAGCGGGGTCGGTACGGACAAAATCCCATGCCTGCAAATCATTGATCGCCAATTTGCTAAACAATTTGCCCAGCCCGTCACCCGTTTGGATGATTTCTTCGCGCCAGAATGGCGCATTACTGCTAGCACTTGCAAGGATGGGTGTGGCTAGTTCTTGCGTGACTTGGCTAACTTGCACTGTTTCGCGCGGACCGTACTCAACAACGCCATAGGCGGTCATAGTTGCAGTGATCGGTAGCGCCAATGCGGCGGCGAGCCACGCAATATGTTTTTGCTGCCATGAAGCTTTGTTACTTACTACTGTGTTTTCACGCCCGTCCACATGGGTTTGCGGTAAAATCTGGCTCATAAATCATATATCCGTAAAACGAAGTGGTGTAGCGAAGCACTTGGGCGAAGTGCTTGGGCAAAATTTTTGCGTGTTTGCATAGGAGGAAGCGAGGATTAAAAAGTTCCTATCCTCAGGTGCAGCTACCGACAGATTGCGCAATCAGGTCACAATATGACTATCACGTTGACTGCATCAATCTGGCTCAAAGGCAAAACGGGTGAAACTTTAGCATCAAATTTAGTCAGCAATACAGCAGCGTAATTATTTACCGCCTGCAAAAATCAAAATCCGCAGGGTATTGTGCTGTAGCACTTGATTTTCAATGCCTTTAAATCAATACCACACATCATTATTAGGAATGCAATATGAATGCCATCCCAGAAATCCGCGAAGGTCAGTCGATCGAGCTACTCAAAGCGCTCCACATCCTGACTCGCGATGGCAAACTCAACCAAGACAGCCGCCGCAAACTCAAGCAGGTTTACCATTTGTTCAACTTTATCGAGCCATTGCTTGTCTCTACGCTGGCCGATCACGAGCACGTCACCTTGGTCGATCATGGTGCCGGCAAGTCATACTTGGGATTTATTATTTACGACTTGTTTTTCAAAGATAAACAAGCTGGCCATATCTACGGCACCGAGTTCCGCTCTGAGCTCGTGCAAAAATCCCGCGAATTGGCTGAGCGCTGTGGTTTTGAGCGAATGACCTTCTTGGATATGTTGGTCGAACAAGCGGCCGCTGCGAAAGAAATGCCAGCGCAAATCGACATTGTCACCGCGCTACACGCCTGCGACACGGCAACCGACGATGCGATTAAGTTTGGCTTAGAAAAAAACGCTCGCCACATGGTTTTGGTGCCATGTTGTCAAGCCGAAGTCGCCAGCGTATTGCGCAAGCACAAAGCCAAATCGCTGGGTAAAACACCACTCGCCGAAATGTGGCGCCACCCAATTCATACGCGCGAATTTGGCAGTCAATTGACGAATGTGTTGCGCTGCCTTCAATTGCAAGCCAATGGCTATCAAGTGACGGTAACTGAGCTGGTCGGGTGGGAGCATTCAATGAAAAACGAACTCATCATCGCCAGCCAAAGCAAAGACGCTCCACGCAAACAAGCCAAAGAGAAAATTGCGCAGATTTTAGAAGAAACGAATTTGGGTGATATGGCAGGGCGGTTTTTGTACTAATTAATCAATTAGATTTGCTGCTGCCATGAGTGCTAGTGGCAGCATTCGACCAAAAGCGGACGAAGCAAATCAACATGCGAGGAGCCAGGTTTTTATTAAGATTTAAGCTTAATTCCTAGTGAGGCTGCAAAGTCGGGGTCAATCCAAGCTGAATTAACTTGATTAGGTCTTAAATCAATCTCAGATGGCTCTACACAGCCTGAAATAAAATCACTAATCGAATTTGCAATAACTGATAGGTCACTATTTTCGTGATTCCAAAAAAAAACTTCTCCAGCTTTCAAGATGAAATAATTTCCGCATTCATCTTCCGCAACAACTTCTGTGCTTAATAGTTCATCAGGGAATGGCTCAGATGCAGGACGTATGATGCCGAACTCGTTTCCGTCACTTGCTCTAAAAACCTGCCCATAAATTTTATTCATTACACAACCTCAGTCCAGACTACGTCTAACTTATAAACCACCACCAAAGAAATAAAGGATATGTGCAGATGTCTGCTATTGGCCGATAGCTGCCATCCAATTTAAATTAGCATGTATTACCATGTAGACTTTATAAATCATTGCCTACATGGCAATACTCATGCAATTACTTCCAAGCCACCAAAGCATGGTTTTTCTTGCCGCGGCGCAATAGCGTGTAGCGGCCGTATTTGTAATCGGCTTCGGTAATCGTTGCCGTCAAATCAGTGACTTTCGCGCCATTCACAATCGCTGCGCCGCTTTCGATAAAGCCACGGGCTTGGCTTTTTGAGGTGGCAAGTTCAGTGGCGGCCAAGACGTCGATCAGCCCATTGGCATCGCGCGCCAATTCAAACGTTGGCAACCCATCAAGCGCGAGTTGTTCGAAGTCTTGTTCAGTTAAGCCGTTTTGATCTTCAGCAAACAGTGATTGGCTGATGCGCTCGGCGGCGATGACCGCATCCTTGCCATGTACGAGCTCGGTCACTTGTTCGGCCAAAATGCGTTGGGCTTCTGGTTTTTTGCCGGAAGCCAAATCAGCCGCTTCAATCGCGGCGATTTCAGCCACGCTCAGGAAAGTAAAGTAGCGCAGGAATTTATACACATCGGCATCGGCCGTCGAGAGCCAGAATTGGTAGAACTTGTACGGCGAGGTTTTTTTGCGATCCAGCCAAATGGTGCCGCTCTCAGTCTTGCCAAATTTAGTGCCGTCAGACTTGGTGACCAAAGGCATCGTTAGGCCGTGCACTGATTGCTGGCGCATCCGGCGGGTTAAATCGGTACCCGCAGTGATATTGCCCCATTGATCTGAGCCGCCGATTTGCAATTGGCAGCCGTATTGCTCGTTCAGTACGACAAAATCGTAACCTTGCAACAGGCTGTAAGTAAATTCAGTAAACGAAATACCGTCGCCTTCGCGGTTAATTCGTTGCTTCACAGATTCTTTGTTAATCATATTGTTAACAGAGAAGTGCTTACCGATATCACGCAAGAAAGCCAAAATATCCATTTTGGCGTACCAGTCATGGTTATTGGCCATAATAGCGGCGTTGTCGCCTTCAAAGCTTAAAAATGGCGAAACTTGAGAGCGGATTTTGCCGACCCAGCCTTCGATGACGTCCAGCGTATTGAGTTTGCGCTCGGCCGCTTTAAATGACGGATCGCCAATCATGCCCGTCGCGCCGCCGACCAAAGCAATCGGCTTGTGACCCGCTTGCTGAAAGCGTTTTAAGACCAAAATCGGCACCAAACTACCGATGTGTAAGCTGTCTGCCGTTGGGTCAAAGCCGCAATACAGCGTAATCGCTTGTTCGCTCATCAATTTGCTGAGTGCGGCAGCGTCGGTTTGTTGTGCAATCAAGCCACGTTGTTCTAAGTCGGCTAGCAAATCAAATTTTGAGTCCATAGTAGTCATGTTGTATTCCAGTACTTGATTAATTCAATAGGTATATTAATTCAGGCATTGAGCAGTAATTTGTTTAGCTCAATACCCCTAAGTCTAGTCTTAGCGAGCGATCACAGCGCGCTGCGAGATCGGTGTCGTGCGTAACAATCACAAAGCCGGTACCGCTGTCTCTGGCCAATTCCAGCATTAAATCAAACACCACCGTAGCATTGCTGCGGTCCAAATTGCCGGTTGGTTCGTCAGCCAATACACAAGCAGGACGAGTCACTAAAGCGCGAGCAATCGCGGCGCGCTGTCGCTCACCGCCCGATAACTCGCTCGGTTTGTGATGGCTGCGCGCACCAAGGCCGACTTTGTCTAGCATGGCCTCAGCGGTCTTCAATGCTTCGGCTTTAGGCGTACGGCGAATCAGCAAGGGCATTGCTACATTTTCGGCGGCAGTAAATTCGGGGAGCAAATGGTGAAACTGATAGACAAAGCCCAAGTGTTGATTGCGTAATTGCCCTCGTGCCTGCTCGTTCAGCGCAAATGGGTTTTGCCCCAGTAAACTCACTTCGCCTGAGCTCGGTGTGTCGAGCGCACCAAGGCAGTGGAGCAGGGTGGATTTGCCTGAGCCGGAGGCACCGACAATCGCGACAACTTCCCCTTTGCTCAATGCAAAATCAACCGCAGTTAGTACGGGGGTTGCTAGCTTGCCCGATACATAAGTTTTGCCCAACTGCTTGGCGGTTAAGATGAAATTACTCATAGCGCAACGCCTCCGCAGGATTGACGCGCGAGGCACGCCAACTTGGGTACAGCGTCGCAAGCAATGACAGTAATAGTGAAATAACGCCAATACTGATGACGTCAGCCGGTATGATTTTGGACGGCAATTCAGTAATCAAGTACACATCCGCCGATAAAATTTGCGCTCCAATCACGCGCTCGATAAATGGCACAATCGTGTCGATATTCGCCGCCACCAAGACCCCGCCCAATACGCCAGCCCCCGTACCAATCACGCCAGAAATCGCGCCATTGACTAGGAATATTTTCATAATTGAACCGGGTGACGCGCCCAGAGTACGCAAGATGGCAATATCGGCCTGTTTATCCGTCACAATCATCACTAAAGTCGAAACGAGATTAAACGCAGCAACAGCCACAATCAACGTCAAGATAATAAACATCATGCGTTTTTCGATTTCTACCGCACGGAAGTAAGTCGGGTTTTCTTGGCTCCAGTCGGCGACAATCAGGTCGGGTAGGGTGCGGTTAATTTCGCGTGCTACTTCTCGGGCCTTAAATAAGTCATCTATTTTTAGACGTACGCCCGTTACTGCTTCGCCAGTGCGATACAGTTTTTGCGCGTCAGTCATATGTATTAGCGCTAGATTTGCGTCGTAAGGGAAGTAATCTGCCTTAAAAATCCCAGCGATCGTAAATTGTCGTAATCGAGGAATCAATCCAGCTGGAGTTACCTGACCTTGTGGGGTGATGAGGGTGACTTTATCGCCCGTAGTAACTCCCAACTCTTGCGCCAGCGCCCAGCCCAGAATGACTGAAAACTCTCCCGGACGTAGTGCATTGAGTTTCCCGTTGATCATTTTGTCGGCGAGTTCACTCACTTTGGGTTCTTGCGCTGGATCAATCCCTCGCACCAGCACGCCTTTGACTTGGCTGCCATTGGTAAACAAGCCTTGCCCCATCACATAGGGCGCAGCGCCGCGAACATGTTGGTTTTTTGTGCTCGTCGCTATGGTAGACGGCCAGTCGTATAGTGCATTATCAGGACTAGTCACGGTAATATGTGAGGCCATACCCAGAATGCGGTTTCTGACTTCCTCTTGAAAGCCATTCATCACAGACAAAACGATAATCAGTGCGGCAACGCCCAGCGCAATGCCAGCAATTGAAACAAGCGAAATAAACGAAATAAAGCCATTTCGCTTCTTGGCGCGGGTGTAGCGCAGGCCAATCAGTAATTCATACATAGGAGCGCAATAAAGTCAGGGAGGGCGCAGTTTACCATGCCACGCCGTATCGTTAAAAAGCAAAAAAGCCCGCAAGCTGCGGGCTTTGGTGTTCAAACGGGAAGTTTGATTATTTCGCTGGCTTGTCTTGTGCAGTCATACCATAAGTTTCATGATAAGGACGGCCATAATAGCTATCGAGCAAGACTTGTTTCAGTTCGCTAATGAGTGGGAAGCGTGGGTTGGCACCAGTACATTGGTCATCAAACGCTTCTTCGGCAATGCGATCCAATTTAGCCAAAAAGTCTGCTTCGTTCACGCCCGCATCTTTGATAGATGCAGGAATGTTCAGCACTTGTTTAAGTTCATCAACCCAAGCAATTAGACTCGCAACTTTTTGGTCGTCGTTTTTGCCAGCCAAGCCCAAGTGTTCAGCGATGTCTGCGTAGCGGCATTTTGCTTGCGGACGGTCGTATTGGCTAAACGCAGTTTGTTTCGTTGGAATATCAACCGCGTTGTAACGAATTACGTTGCTGATCAGTAGGGCATTCGCCAAACCGTGCGCCAAGTGGAACTCAGCACCAATTTTGTGAGCCATTGAGTGACAAACACCCAGGAAAGCATTGGCAAATGACATCCCGGCAATGGTCGCTGCGTTGTGAACTTGCTCACGCGCTTTTGGATCGTTGGCACCATTGGTGTAAGACGATGGCAGGTATTGCTTCAACAGTTTCAATGATTGCAGAGCGTGCGGATCAGAGAACTCATTAGCCAACACAGATACATAAGCTTCAAGCGCATGAGTTACCGCATCAATACCACCAAAGGCGGTCAACGATTTTGGCATATTCATCACCAAGTTTGAATCGATGATGGCCATATTTGGCGTCAATTCGTAATCGGCGATTGGGTATTTCATGCCAGTGACTTCGTCAGTCACCACGGCGAATGGTGTTACCTCTGAACCGGTACCGGAAGTCGTTGGGATTGCGATCAACTCAGCTTTAACACCCATTTTCGGGAAAGTATAAATCCGTTTGCGAATATCCATAAAGCGCAATGCAAGGTCTTCGAAGTGCACATCTGGATGCTCGTACATGACCCACATGATTTTTGCCGCATCCATTGGCGAGCCGCCACCGAGCGCCACAATCACATCCGGTTTAAAGCTATTGAGCATCGCCACACCTTTGCGAACCACAGCCAGCGTTGGATCGGCTTCGACTTCGTAGAATACTTCAACTTCAAGACCTTGCTGTTTTAATACACGGATAGTTTCATCGCACATGCCGTTATTAAATAAGAAACGGTCAGTAACAATCGCTGCGCGTTGTTTGCCAGCGAGCTCTTTCAGTGCAATCGACAAGCTGCCACGACGGAAGTAAATGCTTTTTGGTAGTTTGTGCCACAACATGTTTTCTGCTCGCTTCGCAACGGTTTTTTTGTTGAGCAAGTGTTTCGGACCCACGTTTTCCGAAATTGAATTGCCACCCCATGAGCCACAACCTAGAGTCAGGGATGGCGCTAGTTTGAAGTTGTACAAATCACCAATACCACCTTGTGACGAAGGGGTGTTGATCAAAATACGGGCTGTTTTCATTTTGTCGCCAAAGTAGGCGATACGTTCGGCTTGCAAATCTTGATCGGTGTAAAGCGATGAAGTATGACCGATCCCGCCTAAAGCAACTAAAGCCTCTGCTTTAGCCACAGCATCGAAGAAATCTTTGGCACGGTACATCGCTAGAGTAGGAGAGAGCTTCTCATGTGCGAATTCTTCTTCTTCGCCAACTGATGTTACTTCGCCGATCAGTACTTTGGTATATGGTGGTACTTTGATACCCGCCATTTCAGCGATTTTTAGTGCAGATTGACCCACGATGGCTGCATTTAGGCCACCATTAACCAAAATTACTTTACGAACTGCTTCAGTTTCTTTCTTGTTAAGGATGTAGCCGCCGTTGGCGTTAAAGCGCTCTTTAACTTGCTCGTAAATGCTGTCAACTACGATGACAGATTGTTCTGATGCGCAGACCACACCATTATCGAAGGTTTTTGACATCAGAATCGAAGCTACGGCACGTTTAATATCAGCCGTTTCATCAATCACAACAGGGGTATTGCCAGCACCAACACCAATTGCAGGCTTGCCAGAGCTATACGCCGCCTTCACCATACCTGGGCCACCAGTAGCCAAGATTAGGTTCAGATCTGGGTGTTTCATTAGGTGATTTGACAGCTCTACAGTAGGCTCATCAATCCAACCGATAATGTCGCGCGGTGCGCCTGCAGAAATTGCAGCTTCAAGCACTAAGCGTGCCGCTGCGCAAGTTGAGTTTTTGGCGCGTGGGTGTGGACTAAACACAATACCATTGCGCGTTTTCAGTGAAATCAAGGCTTTAAAAATTGCGGTCGATGTTGGGTTGGTTGTCGGTACGATGCCGCAAATAATGCCGATTGGTTCTGCAATAGTCATGGTGCCAAAAGCATCATCAGTCGACAAAATGCCACATGTTTTTTCATCTTTGTAAGCGTTATAAATATACTCAGATGCAAAATGATTTTTAATCACTTTATCTTCAACAATCCCCATGCCGGTTTCGGCTACAGCCATTTTTGACAAAGGAAGGCGTGCATCTGCTGCCGCCAAGGCTGCAACACGGAAAATCTCGTCAACTTGTTCTTGTGAATAAGTGGCAAACAGTTGTTGCGCTTTCTTTACTCGAGCTACTAAGGCATCAAGTTCTTGTACGTTAGTTACTGTCATTGTTTTCTCCAGAGATTTCACCAGCTGTTAGTGTTGTGTTTGATTATGCCATTAGAATTGCGACAAATCTGTACAGTATTAACACAAAATATTGAAATATTCCCCAAATTAATCACGTAGCAAAAGTATGTCTGCGCCTTCGTGCTTTGGTGAGTTAAGTACATGTTAAACGACCTTCGGTTGCACTTGTTTGACAAATGTCATTTGCCTCTGATTTTTCCTATTATGATTCTTATAATGTATATTATGTTAAGCGGTGAGCTATGTTGGTTTTGTTCATGAATAGATAAGTGACTTGCAACACACCGCCCTACAAGGCTGGGTGTTTCATGTCTAATGTTGTTCATGGATCCAACTAAACTAGGTTTATAACGCTAATGCCAATTATTCATTGCAAGTTTTCATCTGGACAACGAGTACCCTTTATCGTATCCAAGTCTAAAGATCGTGCATCACTACCATTGTTAATTCCGTTGTTGTACGTTCAATTTAAGCTCAAATATCGCGCATACAACACGGCCTCACGATGCCTCCGAACCATTGAGGCTTTTTATGACTACGCCTTACTCCGGAATATTGATCTTGAAAAAGAGATATTTGCGGGTCGCTTCGAAAACGTTTTGTCATTAATCAGTGGATTCTCAGCGTGGCTAACAGTTGGTCGTCAGGCAACTAACGTGGTCGCTGCTGTTGGAGTTGAGACTTCTGTGCCAATGAATAGTCGAACAAGAGATCAACATCTATCAGCACTGAAGGCATTCCTTTCGTGGTGTGCTGAGCGATTTATCCCGCGTCCCCAATCAACTCGGGAATCAGGAATCTCAATTGCATTTTCTAACGCTGCTTTAGCCATAGATCGCAGGTTTAGTAGCCACATACTGAATTTGAAGCAATCTAGGTCCCGTGAACGTAGCCTTACTGATGAACATATTCAACTTATACGGACATATGCAACACCATACGCGGAACTCAATCCATTTCCTGAGCGTGTTCAGCTAAGAAACTGGCTAATTATTGAGCTTTTTCTTGAGACGGGAATGCGTCGTGGTGAACTGTTAAAGTTATACAGTTCAGATATAAATCAAGGCTCATTAAATGCTTATGTGAGCATAAGTAATCGTGAGAACGACCCTGAAGATATAAGGGCTGATGAACCTGCGTTGAAAACATATGAGCGAGTTATTGGTATATCGAATCAACTTTATGAAATTTATGAAGAGTATTTACGTGAATGGCGCAGGCCATTTAGAAAAGGGATAAGAAAAAAAGTACCCTTTCAATACTTATTTATTTCCGATCGTGGTCGGCCGTTGTCGCTTCGTGCACTATCTAATATTTTTGATCTGCTTTTTTACTGCATCGATAAGGATTGTCCTGGTGTAATAAGTAGTCTTTCCCCTCATGATTTACGCCACACATTCGCAACTAATTTTTTGAAATATTTAATCGAAGAATGTGATTTAGACATGGAACAAGCAAAAGATCAACTTAAAAGAATATGCGGTTGGAGTGCTAATTCGTCAATGCCCTCTCTTTATGCCTCCCGCTACGTGGCGGAGAGTGCAAATATATTCAATAGCAAGAGAGTATGTCTCACTAGAAATAAGTAAATAATGGAACATATATAGTATGAATAAAAACAAAAGTATGAAAAAAAACAACGCCGAAATAGTTTTGATTGATAATTATATTAACCATGAGGTGTATCAGTTCAGTGGACGTCAGCTAGTACCAATACGAACTCGAACGAATGACCAGCCTCGCTATGTTGACACCCGTAATGATCATTGGGAGTGGTTCGACGGAGGTATAAAGTTTTCTATAGACTGGACTGCGTTAAATCTGTCTCCAGGATTTATACCAATCGCAAAAGGGTATTTAAGTTATTCTCTTGAAAAAAATGCTCCACGTACATCAGTAGCTATTGTGCAGTTCTTAAAGAGGTTTTCTACGCTACCGTTATCGAAAATATTTCCATGGTCAGAAAATGAAATTTTAAATCAATTATCTTTATGGTTTGATGATCGCCAAATGGTAATTGTATTCAGGCGTTTATATGATTGGGGGTTAGGTCAAGGTATATATGGATTCAACACTAGGGTTAATTTACTAATTGCTGAAGTAAAAACAATAAAAGTACAAGCTAATTCTAGGGTTTTTTTGGGGCAAATAGGGCTAAGTGAGTTCGAAGAAATTAACTTGATTCAGAGAATAAGTACTGGTTACAACCTAGCTTCCAATTCATGGCGCGACAATTTACCTAACATAATACTTCATTTAGGTTTTGAATTAGGCTTACGATCTATTCAATACCATGCACTTGACGTGGCTGATTTTGAAGAAGTAAAGCCTAATGATATTTCATTTTTTACTATATGGTTGCCGATGGCAAAAAAAATAGGGGAACAACGACCACAACGTAGACCAAGGAAAATATCAAATGATCTTGGATTAAAGTTGAAGCTATATATTCTGAAATTACAGGAGGCATTTGGCGAAACAATTGAGCCACTTTTTGTAGATAGAAGAGGAAATAGGTTGAGTGTCGAAAGGATTGCGACAATATTAAAAGGAGAGCATGTCGCTGCGAATATTCGGCATGAGGGCCAAGTATCAATGTTGTTACGGCATCATCTGGGCCAAGGTTTGGCTGATCAAGGGGCTCCTGCTGAAATGATTGCAGAGCTTTTGGGTCATAACAGTACTATAGCTGCGCAAGCTTATGTAGCAGCAACTCCAAATATAGCGAAAATTAAATCTAAAGCATTGGGAAAAAGCGAACCATATAAAAGAATTATGGCGGCATTATTGACTGGCGATGTTGTCAAAAAAGATGATGTCAATAAAAATAGTCATGTGCATGGTATTGTCAATATGACATACATTGGTGGAATCGGTTCTTGTGCCCTGCCCTCACCTACCTGCTGTCCTTATAACCCTGTTTACTCTTGTTATACGTGCAAAAAATTTCATCCATTCGTTGATGGTCCTCATGGCGAGGTTAAATTGGCGCTTCAAGATGAAGCTCAATATTTCTTAGACGCTGCAGAACAAGTTGAAGGCTCACTGGAATACAATCGTGCAGTTACACAGCATGAAAGAACGATATTTGCTGTTAATGCAACAATTGATTATTGCAAAAAAGAGGTGCTTTAAATGGCTGAAGAATATGTGTCTTCTGATTTGCTTGATGAATTTATTAATAATGAGCGAATATATTTCTCTGGATTGAGGCTGGGAATTAATTGGAGTGATGTTGAGTGGAATACTAAAGATTGGCTGCCGCATCGTGGCAAACATCAGCCCTTAATCTTTAAGCCGCATACTTCTATTTCAAAAATATATAATCCACAAAAAGCATTGCCTGAAATTTTACCACAGCCTTTCCAAGATTTCTGCAAAGCAATGTTAGTTTACCTACAAAGAACACGTA
The DNA here is from genome assembly GCF_016881405.1 of Deefgea chitinilytica. Taxonomy (GTDB): domain Bacteria; phylum Pseudomonadota; class Gammaproteobacteria; order Burkholderiales; family Chitinibacteraceae; genus Deefgea; species Deefgea chitinilytica. The sequence continues at coordinate 884,172 of NZ_WOFE01000001.1, read as the reverse complement.
CGCTCAAATTTGCGATGGTTCACGCTTATTCCATTGCGCTTCGTCGACTATACAATCTACTATATCTACGTGAACAATCGTCACCTCTTTCACTTAAATGTAATGATTTTGAATCGATTTTGCGGCAAATGCAGGATGATGGGTACAAAAATATATCAGATGCAGCTACACACTTTAAAGTTATAGCGGATTCAATTGATAGAAAACAATTATTGCCTGTATCGATTGGTTTTGAGCATTCTTATAAAGCTGTTTCAACTAGGCATGGATACTCAACTATCCATGATTCTGATGCAATGGAGAAATTTCGCAGGCAAGATGAAAAACTACCTTCGCGTGAAGCACTAGAAGCTTATGCTTTATGCACAAATTCGCCAATTTCAGATGGCGAGGAAATTTTATTGAGAGTAATTGATCTTCTTATTGCAACTGGGCAACGTGGAAATGAAATTTCAGTGCTTCCATTGGATTGTTGGGTTGAACGGCCTATTAAAAATAGTGAAGGCGATATCATTCTAGATGCAAATGGCAATGTCGTGATTGAATGTGGCATCCGATACTACGCAGAAAAACAATTTCAATCTAGAATCCACTGGTTTGCAAGTCAAGATATTCCATTTGCTAGAAGAGCTGTTGAACGACTGATAGTCCTAACAAAAGATGCAAGAGCAATTGCAAAGTGGCAAGAGAGTAATCCTGGGCGATTATGGCCAATAAACCCAGAGAAAAAAATTACTGAAAGTGAGGTTCTAAACTGGTTGGGTTTTGCTAAAGGAAAAGATCAGAAAAGAAATTTATTTATTTTTTTGAATAGAAAAGGTGTTGCACGACATAAAGATGAATTTAATTATTACAATGCTGGTGAAATTGAAAAGGCATTAATAGGTAAGGTTTCAGACCATGTAGCCCTCAAAGAAGGCATTGGTCTTCGTGCAAAAATAATTTTAAGGACGAGTGAAATACTAGCAATTGCATTTGATGGTCAATTTAGATTTGGCTTGAGAGATGGAAATGTCCATCGTGTTTTTCCGCGACGAGTGACTATTGCAGATATAAACCGAGCTTTGGGTTCTGAAGCTATATATCCTTCAATATTTGATCGGCGGAATAAAACAGAGAATGATGGCTCACCAATACGAATGACTAGCCACCAACCTAGGCATTGGCGAAATACTATTTATCATCTAGCTGGTCTGTCTGATGTGCAACAAGCGCTTGCTATGGGTAGAAAAAAACTTGAGCAAAATTCAACATACCAGCATACAACAATTAAAGAAGATACACAGCAGCACCATAATTATTTGTCATTCAATTCTCACTATGAAAGGATTAATTTTTTTCATGAAAAAATACGAAGCAATAAAATTCAGGGGGACTTAGTAAGTAGTTATAATTCTTTGAAAAAAACTCATGGTGCCGCTAAAGCCGAAGATTTTCTTAAAATTCATGCGACTGCATTTCATCTCACTCCATTTGGAGGTTGTACTCATGATTTTTCTCAAGCACCCTGCCCTAAACATTTGCAGTGTTGGAATGGCTGCTCTCACTTACATCTCACAGGGTCTCAAGTTGAGCGATCAAGAATTGAATCGCAAATAATGCAATTGGAAAAGAGTATAGAACAATTAAGAACTGAAGGAGCAGGTGAAGGAGGTTCTAATAAATGGATTGAAGATCAAGAGCGAAAATTGGATAACATGAAGCGCGCATTGGAGCGAGTAAATATTAGCTCCGCTGTAATTCAAGTATTTCCAATGGGTACACCTAAATTTGTACCTGAAAACAAAAGAAAAAGGAGTTCTGTTTCAGATGAATAGCCCATATAAACTACGAGGAAAAGCTCTTGATGCGGCGATTGATAATTTACTCGCAGAAATGATCAGTGCTGGATTTGGCAAAGACCCCATCTCTCGAACTTCTGTGCAAATAAGACTTGGCTTAACTAGCAGAGCGACCCTAGTAGGACCGCGTGGTGAGCGAATAGATAACGCTTTAAATATTCAGCGAAAGGAGGCTGGACACACCTCTGTAGATACCATTAAAAGACGGACACTTGAAGAGCGAATTGTTCATCTCGAAAAGACTAACCTAATTCTTATCAATGAACGCGATCAGTTGTATGAGGCACTATGTTCAATAATAAATCAGTGTGAAATTCATGGCCTTGATTTGAAGGTAGTCTTGTCCCCACTTAAAATATAACATTTAGAAATTAAATGACTGCGCTACTCATCTTCCATTTCAATTTTCACAGGTTCTTTTATGTTAAAAATGCACGAGTTACTTAACGCAGCCCCATTATCTCAGATATCTTATATTAGACTAGGACTGCTGGCCCAAGAGGCAGTTAGCATTTCCGTCCAATATCAGATTAGCTTATCGGACATTGCAAGAGTGCTTCACATACCACTGAGATCGTTACAATATCTAGTTCGGCAGGAGCAAGAACTTAGCGCAGTAACAAGTGAGCGTTTATTTCGCTTGGCCAGAGTTGCGAGCTACGCTTCATGCATTTATGGTGATTTAATCACAACAGGAAACTGGCTTACGCGTCCTAACTCAGTATTGAATCAGATGACGCCACTTTCTTTGCTCGATACGGCTTATGGAGGACAGGAGGTTGAGCGGATTTTGCGATCTATTGAATATGGATTACCTGTTTAGCCCTCATCAAATAAACGCTGAGTTTGCTAGTCTTAGTGAGGCTTGATTTGCTTCGAGCCTGATATTTGGGTCGCACATTCGTTTTACCTTTAACCCACGGCTTTATTTGCGGCTGTTAGCCAAACACAAAATTTCAATAACGTTGTGCGTTGCTCATCAGAAAGTTGCCGGAATCCATTTAACAACTCTTGTTCTGCTGAATCATGCCACTCCGTCAAGTTACTTGGCCCTGCTTCATCCAGCAGTGCTGCGAATTGGTAAAGATGCATATCAAAAGCGCTTGCCAAGCCCTTAAGCAAATCTAGGCTCGGTGTTTGTTTGTCTTTTTCAAGACGAGAAATAGTCGCGGCCGAGGTGTTTGCCCTGAAGGCTAAATCATCCTGAGACCATCCGCGTTCTTCACGCAAACGATTAATGAGGTAGCTGATTTCCATGGTGGGTAGTATCCACGCCATACCAGCACTTCAAAAACCGCATCCGTAATTTTTACAAATACATACATATATGTATAATTGTGCAGTTCTTACATATAAGTGACGAGCAAAAACTGTTCACCAAATCATGGTTGCAGCATTAAAGCCGTCAATAACAAGACAGGGATGGGTTTGTTATGCACGCTGGAAACAAAGGGAAATTTCTTCTCACTCTGCTTTTACCTTCAGTACTTCTGTCTCAATTAGCTGTTGCAGGTACACCAGACGACGCAATGATGGCTTTTACAGCCACATTGCCCAGCTCAAAACGGGCGATGACCAAAAATGCAACAGCCACGGAAACCTTAGTTAAAGGGATTTACGCAATTTGGACTCGATTAGATGATGAACGAGATGTCATTCTAGTAAACGAAAATGCCACTATTTTTAGCCTGACGTTAGGCAAAGATTGGCGCTATACGCGTACTGGCGCACCAACAATCGAAAACCCAGATGAGTTGCGTAATGCTTTACGCGCCAACATTCGCTTTGATGAGCTGGTCGCAAAAAGAATCGGCGCGGGCCAACGCAAAGTAGTGTACTTCGGAGCATATGATTGCCCCTGGTGCAAGGTATTCCAAAGTCAGCTTAAGAATACCAAAGGTTTGAATACCACTACGTATTTAGTTCCAACGAGTCTCGACGTAATGATACCAAACGCCATGAGTCGACAAATCGTCCGATCACTTTGGTGTGATACACGCGGTTGGAGTAATTGGGATGCGTTTATGCAAACCCGACAGCCTAGTTTATTGCAGCAACCATCTGTTTCATGCTCCCCACTCAAAACCGCGGCACAAGCCCATATTTTGATGGGAATGACGGCCACTACATTCACATTTCCACGTTTAGTTGATGATACTGGTTGGGCTGGCAATCTGCCTCTGAAGCCCGGCCCCAGCCCTGCAGATTGGGCCAGAGTCATGGGTTCAAACAATAAATCAGCAGTTACCGACACGGTTTTTACACAACAGGTTGATTTAAGTAATTGGGGTAAAACGCCATCTACGTCGCAATCGGGCTCAAGTACTTATCAGATTGGTGAAGGCGCTGGTCAAGAGTCGAAAGCAGACGGCGAGACGCTCAATCTCGGCGGCATCAAGATCAAATTACCATCGATCAAATACTAGGAACAACCATGCTTTTAACCACCAAACAAATGGGCATCATTGCTGTTTCAGCGTGCGCGTTACTCAGCGCGTGTCAAAGCCAACCCAAAAGTGTTAGCACCAACTGGCTTACCACCGTAAATATCAATAATCGACCCACTCAAGCCAATTTGACCTTTGTGCAAACCGGTAACACCGTTGTTGCCAAGGTCACTGAGGGTAACAACACCAATTATTGGGTGCAGATCGTCGGTGAAATGAATGGCAATGTTCTGACGGGTAAATACATGGATCATCGCTCTGACCATGGCCGCTGCAATACGCTACTCACCTTTGATAAAGCCGCAACAGGTTATTACTGGGGATCGGTTCGTCTGGTGTTTGATGGCAATAAATTCACCGGTAAGCGGAGCAACTGCGAAGGTGCATTCGACACAACTTGGAATGGGGTATTGGCTAAGTAGTTGCGGCACAGAGTCCGGACCAACTTCGCGCGCTTGTAGTAGGATCTAAAGTCATGATCACTGTTTGAAAGGCCTACTGATGCGCGTATTTGTCGATACTGAATTTACTGATTTCGTGCAAATCGATCTGATCAGTATTGCGCTGGTGAGTGAAGATGGTCGGGAGTTCTATGCCGAGCGCAATGACTACCGTGCAGAAGACTGCAGCGACTTTGTACGCGAAGCGGTGCTACCGTTGCTTGGGCGCATTGAAGGCGCAACATGCAATCGAACAGAGCTCACGCATCGGCTTCGGGCTTGGTTTGAAGAGCTCCCTGAGCCGGCCACGCTGATGTTCGATTATTTTGCCGATTGGGAACTGCTGGCCGATGCTTTTTTGGGGGATGAATATGATCAGCCCCCAAAAAACGTTGGCGAGAAGCAGATGCTCACCAGTGAATTCATCGGCAATCCGATTTTTCAGCGAGCACTATACAAATCATTCACACCTGAATGGCCAGCACATCATGCGCTCGGTGATGCGCGTGCATTCCGACATGCGTTTGATGTTTTGAATAGCAGTGGTCAATTCTAACCACAGGTACTGTGCCAATGCCATGCAAACCCAAAGTGGGATTGCATTTTCCAGAAACGCGCTAATTGCTTAAACGAGTACCATCCTTAGCCCAACAATAAACATATCGGCAGCAAGTAAAGGATTTAGAGATGTTTTTAGTAAAAGAAGCTGAATATGATCAGCTAGGTACATTGATTGCAAGTGAGGGGTATCTTTGCTTCAAAAAGATCTACTTGAAACCAATTATCCCTATATTTCTAGTGAATCTACCCATTACTTACAATAATGGAACACAGTCGACTAGACCTACTCTTATTCCAGGTGTGCATGATCTGATCACGGCGATTGAACCATCAACGTTCAGCAATTCAAATCTTGTTGTGAATGTCATGTTTACCCGTCAACCAGAAGAAAACAATGTTTGGACTTTTAACACGGTAAGTCAGCTTTGGAGCTCGGCAACCAAAGGGTATCGCCAATATAAAATTGAGCTATGCAACAACCAAATAACGTATTGGCCAGAAATGCCATCTGAGGAAGATGCTGATTTTGAATGGATTCCACTTTAAAAGTAGCCCTTATTGATTTCCATCGAAAAAGATCGACAGTTACTTACTGCTAATAAAGATTGCCGATATTACTTCGATATATTGCTGTCTGATCATGTAAAATCTAGCACTAAAACCGCAGATTATCGGACAACGGCATGCGCCTTATACACACCTCAGATTGGCACCTCGGCCAGACTCTGCATTCTTTCGAGCGCGATTACGAGCATCAGTGTTTTTTAGATTGGTTGCTCTACACCTTGGTGGCTGAACAAGCCAATGCGCTGCTGATTCCCGGTGATATTTTCGATAATGCCAATCCATCGGCGGCATCGCAAAAGCAGTTTTACCGCTTTTTGCAACAGGCCAAAACGCGCGTTCCGCACCTGAATATCGTCATCATCGCGGGCAATCATGATTCGCCCGGCCGCCTTGAAGCGCCTGCGCCGTTTTTAGAGGCGATGGATGCCTGTGTGATCGGCTTTGTGCCGCGCTTGAGCGATGGCAGTATTGATTTAAGCCGCCTCGTCGTACCACTTAAAAATCAACACGGCGAAATTGCTGCGTGGTGTTTGGCGATTCCGTTTTTACGCCCCGGCGATGTGCCACGTACCGAAGATCTTCCAGAAGGCAGCGACCCATATATGGCGGGCATCACCCTGCTGTACCAACAAGCATTTCAACACGCGCTCAACCTTCGGCAGGCAGGCCAAGCGATTATTGCGCTCGGCCATTGCCATATGGTCGGCGGCGAAATTTCGCAGGACTCGGAGCGGCCGATTGTGATTGGTGGTACTGAGCCACTCTCAGCTGCAATGTTTGACGCGAATATCGCCTACGCTGCGCTCGGCCATCTTCATCTAGCCCAAGCCGTCGGCAAACAACCTCACATTCGCTACTGCGGCAGCCCTATTCCAATGTCGTTTGCCGAAGTGGCCTATCCGCACCAAGTGCTGCGCATTGACCTTGATGGAGAGAACGCTAGCCAGATTACCCCGCTATCGATTCCGCGCGCGGTGGAGCTGCTGCGGATTCCTGCAAAGCCAGCGCCACTGGCTGCAGTGCTGAGCGAACTTGCCGCTTTAGAACTAGCAGACGACTTAGCCCCGCAGCAATACCCCTATTTAGAAGTACGGGTTCGGCTCGATGAGCCTGAGCCGGGATTGCGCGCGCAAATCGAAGCCGCGCTCGATGGTAAACCCGTGCGCCTAGCCAAAATTGAAACAAGCTTTAGCATCAACAAAAACGCACCAACAGAGACAGAAGCCTTGGCCGAACTAGAGCAATTGCAACCCGATGCCATTTTTGCGCGGCTGTATCAGCAAAAATTCGCCGCCGATGCACCAAGCGAGCTAATGGCGGCCTTTGCCGAGTTGATGCTGGATACGGAGGATGCACCATGAAAATCCTCGCTATTCGCGGTAAAAATCTGGCTTCGCTAGCCGGAGATTTTGGAGTCGATTTTGAGCAAGAGCCGCTCAAATCTGCCGGGCTGTTTGCCATTAGTGGCCCGACTGGCGCGGGCAAAAGCACCCTGCTCGATGCGCTGTGTATGGCGCTGTACGAGAGCACACCGCGCCTGCTGAAAGCCGGTGGCGGCAAAACGCTGCCCGATGGCACGGACCTGATCACGCACCAAGACGCGGCCAATCTTTTGCGGCGCGGTTGCGCCGATGGCTTTGCTGAAGTCGATTTTGTCGGCAACGATGGCGCAAGGTATCGCTCACGCTGGAGCGTGCGCCGCGCGCGCGGCAGCGTGAAAGGCAGCCTGCAAGCCAGCAAAATGACCTTGCACCAATTGCCGGAACTGCAGCCGATTGGCGGCACCAATCGCGAGGTGAAGGCTGAGATCATTCAGCGCATTGGGCTAAGTTTTGAGCAATTCACCCGCGCCGTATTGCTGGCGCAAAATGAGTTTTCCAGCTTTTTAAAAGCCGACGATAACGAACGCGGCGAGCTGCTCGAAACGCTGACGGGCAGCACGATTTACAGTGTACTGTCGCAACGCGCTTTTGCCCGCGCCAAACTCGAATTGCAAGCTTTGCAGCGCATTAACGACCGCCTTGCCGATCAAAAACCACTCGACAGTGAAACACGCGCGGCGCTGGATACCGAGAGCCAAGCGGCGCAGCAACAACTGGCGGCGCTTGATCAACAATTGGCGCAACTCAATAGCACCATCCGTTGGCACAAAGATGCCGAAAAAATCGCTCAAAGTATTCAAGCCGCGCAAACCACGCTGAATGAGCAACGCACAGCCCACGAACAGGCCGCGCCTCGGCGCGACAAGCTACAGCAACTCGATGCGGTGCAATCGGCCAGACCGCTGATCACCGAGCTAGACCGCAGCAGCAATACGGCAACGCAATCGGTAGCCACAATTGCGACCTGCCAAACCCAGCTCGATGTGGCTAACGCCGCCAACGCCACGGCCAATGCCGCGCTGCTGCTTGCTCAAGCTAAACACGCCGCTGCCGAGCAGGCGCAAAGCGCCGCTGCGCCGCAACTGGACGCAGCGAAAAAGCTCGACGCCAGCATTGAAGCGCGCTTACCTGCGCTCAATGCGCTGCAAGCGGCCACCGAGCAAGCCAATATCGCCCTCGCCGCCAGTACTCAGCAGTGTGAGCAAAAGCAGAACGAGCTTAATCAAGCGTATACGCAGCTAGCCATTGCACAGCAATGGCTACAAGACAATACCCACAGTAAAGATCTGGCCGAAAATTGGCCCGCGTATGAAGTGCTATTGCAGCAAGCCTCAGATGCATATGCCGCCGCCAAGCTGGCGGGTGACCAACAGGCACAGCTGGCTCTAGAATGCGGCGCACTCAGCGAGCGCATTGCAACAGCAACAACAGACCTTGCGGCAACAGAATTAGCTGCACAAAACGCCGAACAACACCGGCAAGCGGCCAACCAGCAATTGGCCAGCATCGACATCAGCACATTAGCCGCAGAAAAAGCCCACTGCGCCAATCGGCGCGAACATCTAAGCAGCGCCGAGTCTTTGTTACAGCGACTGAATGAGCACACAACGCAAGTTGCCAAACTCACGACTCAGCAAGCCGACAATCTCGCCAGTCGCCAACATTCTGAGCACGCATTGGCGCAGACCACCGCGCAATTGCCGATCTTGGCAGCCACACTGACGCAGGCGGAGCGCGCACTCAAGCTGGCTGAAGCCGCGTGCAATGCCAATGTTGAAACGCTGCGCGAAAGCTTGCTCGACGATGCGCCCTGCCCCGTTTGCGGCGCTTTGGATCACCCTTACGTCAGTGACAATCCTCAATTGCATGCGCTATTAACTGGCCTGCAAACCGAAGTTGCTAAATGTCGTGGGCAGTATCAAGAGCAATTCAGTCTGCAGGCCACGTTGACCGCCGAGCTAAGCAATCTGCAACGCGCCGCGCAGCTACTTGAAGCCGACCTCGCAACAATCAATAGCAGTCTTGCCGCATTGCAAAGCCAATGGGCGGCGCACCCGCTGTATGCCGAAATCGCCAGTTTGCAAGATACGGTATCGGAGACGAATTGGTTTGCCGCGCAAGCCGTGACCATTCAAACGCAGCTTGCCGCCATCGCCAGCAAAGAGCAGGCTTGGCAGCTCGCGCTACAGGCCAAAGAAGCCGCGCAAGCCGCTTTTGAGCAGGCCAGCCAAGCGCATCAAGCGCAAAAAGACGTCGTGCAAACCCAGCAAGCGGCGCTAGTGCAAATCAGCGCCCAGCTCACCGCCGCGCAAGCCACGCAGCAACAAGAAAGTCAGCGCGTTGAACGCAACTGGGCGCAACTCGCCCCCGCGCTGCAACACTTTCCCGACTGGGCCGATTGTCGAAGAAACTGGAGCAATAACCCAGCCGCGATGCAGGCCGAGTGGCAACAGGCCGCACATAAGTGGCTGGCGCAAAGCGCGGCGCATCGGCAAGGCCAGCAAGACACCGAGCTGCTGGCGCAAGCCCACGCGGCCCTGATTACAGCCAACGAAAAAGCCGCTCAGGAGTTGCTGCGCCTACGCGAGCAGCTTAAAGCCGAGCAAGCCGCCATTGATACGCTGCGCCTAGAGCGCAATGCCTTATTTGCCGGGCAAGCCGTGCAACTCGTCGAAGCGGCTTTGGCGCAGGCAATCAATGAAGCCAAATCAGCCCACACCCAAGCCCAACACGCCGCGCACGAGGCAACGCAACAAGCCACCCGCGCACAAGAAGCCTTGACGCAGGCGCAGCTAGCCCAAGCACAGCTACAGCAACAATATCAGTCCGCACAGCAGCAGCTCGAACAATGGCTAGAGCTGTGGATCAGCACCTCGCCAGTCCCAGCTCAGGATTTCACCGAGGCCACGTTGCGGAAATGGCTAAGCTATGATGCGGCATGGCTGGTGCAAGAGCGTGCGGCCTTGCTGGCGATTGATTCCGCGCTCGCCCAAGCCCACACTATCCTGCAAGAGCGCATCGCGCAGCAGCAACAACACACCGCACAGCGCCCTGCTGCTGCCAGCGATGCAGACCGCCCCGCGACAGACCTAATTACAGAAGCCCCATCTGCAGCGTCGCAATCCGGCGAGGCAGCAAGCTTGGCGCAGCTAGAGCAACAGGCGGCCCAAACCAGCGCAGCGCAACAAGCCGCACAGACGGTGGCCACCGCACTGCAATTGCAAATCGCACAAGACGAAGCACGCCGCGCTACGGCGGCAGGCTTGCTCACCGAGATCGCCGCGCAAGAAACCCAGCAACGCCGCTGGGCGCAACTCAATGACTTAATCGGATCAAGCGACGGCAAAAAATTCAGAAACTACGCGCAGCAATACACGCTCGACGTACTGCTCGCCTACACCAACCGCCATTTACAACAACTCTCGCGCCGCTACCGCCTGCAACGCATTAACGACACGCTGGCAATGATGGTCATCGACCAAGACATGGGCGACGAAGCGCGCTCGGTGCATTCACTCTCGGGCGGCGAATCCTTCCTTGTCTCGCTGGCGCTGGCCTTGGGTCTGGCCTCGCTATCATCCAACCGCGTGAGTGTTGAATCGCTATTCATCGACGAAGGCTTCGGCAGCCTCGACGCCGACACGCTGCGCGTCGCAATGGATGCACTGGATGGATTGCAAGCCATGGGTAGAAAAGTCGGCGTGATTTCTCATGTGCAGGAAATGACGGAACGGATTGCGACGAAGATTTTGGTGCAGAAGACTGCGGGTGGGCGGAGTTTGCTGTCTGCAAATTAATTTGAAACTATATTATTTATCATTACAAAGGTGAAATATAAAATGAAGGGATCAGTATGGAATAAATGGGAGTTACATATCCACTCCCCTTACACGCACCAGAACAATCAGTTTGCAGGCAATTTAGAACTTTACGCACAAAAAATAATCAACTCCAACATAAAACTAATAGGGGTGACAAATTACTTTTATTTTGAAGATAACGAGTTGGAAAACATTAAAAATGCCATCAAATCTCAAAATGGAGAGGTCACGGTATTGGGCAATCTGGAATTTAGAATTTCACAAAAAAACAAAGATGGCGAGTGGATAAATATCCATTGTATTTTTTCTGAAAAACTAAAAACCGGAGAGATCAACAGAGTAATTTCCACTCTCCCACTGGTAAACACAACACCTGACGAAAAAACAATATACTGCTCAAAAGATTCACTTTCTGCTGCTAGTACAAAGCTAGAGCATGTTGTTATTGATTTTACAGCCTTGATAAAGCATTTAAATTCTCACTTAAAATTTGGTGTGGATTATTTAATTGCTGGCTGCCCAAATGGATATGGAGGTTTCAGACCTAATACCGGCGAAGGTAGATCTTTGGCTATAGCAAATGAGATTGAGCGTAAATGCCAAATTTTACTTGCAAGACCACAAGATCGTGAATATTTTCTAAATACGAATCGATATGAAAAAGCAATAGCCAAACCTGTTTTTTATTGTTCAGACGCACACAAAATTGAAGACATTGGGAAGAGTTATAGCTGGGTTAAAGCAAAGCCGACCTTTGAAGGTTTGCGACAAGCTATTATTGAACCAGATCTGCGCGTTCAACAGAATGATTTCTTCATAGAAAACACATACATAAAACCAAAATTCAAAACTATAAAACTAGGTGGAAGAATTTTTGATGGGGAAGATTTACGATTTGACGATCAGGCGATCGAATTAAATCCAAATCTTATTGCGATTATTGGTGGACGTGGCACAGGAAAAAGTCTTTTCCTTAATGCAATGAATTCACATTTCAACCATTCGAACACAGCTAAAAAAACATCCGTCGCAAACGTCCAAATCGAACTTGACAAGGGCAACGGTGACATTGTGGAGTTCAACTCTAGGGAAAATGAATATTCATACCTTCATGTCTCCCAAGGAGACGTACAAAAATTCAGTGAAAACTCAAATGGCCTAAGCAATGAAATTAAGAAAATGCTTAGAATCAGTGAAAGCGACATTGACCTTATTACTTCACAAGAAATATCAAGCAACATTGGAAAATACCGAGATTTTGTAAATTTCCAGGAAGAGGTCGACCATAATTCAAACAGAATTAACAAACCAGAATATCAAGAAGCAATAATTGAAGCAAATAAAAAACTTATTGAAACACTCACCAACCCGCAAAACAAAACATTAATTGAGCAATATCAAGAAAACCAACAAAAAATAAACAAAAAGACAGAATACATCGAACTTGCAAAACAAATTGTATTTGCAATAAACAAAAGCATCAGCGACATAAACGCACAAATATTGAATTTAAATAGCAACAGCGAGACAAAGCAAAAAGCAGAATCAATTAATGGGAATGCAACACTAGAAACAATCGAAAAAAATATAGCCCTATGCATTGGCGAGCTGGATATATTAAGAAAAACAAACGACGAGATAACTAGTGAATTCATAAAACAAGGCATCAACCAAGACGTATCTTCTTTGTTAAGCAAAATTGAAGAACACCAACAACTTATTGATCGAGCACAAACCAAGCTGAGTGAGATAAAGCAAAAAGACGAGAAATACAGGAGAAATGTAAATGATAGAAATGAATTCGCTCACGCTTATCATCGGCACATAAAAAAACAAAAAGAAATTATTGATAGCGCCTTTTTAAAATTAAAAGAAGAAAAAGAAACCTGGAGTGCTGAGCAAAATCAATTGGTTAGAGAAATACTGACGGACATTCACATTGAAGGCAAGATAAGTTTTGACTTGGTGAAATTTTACTCGGGGCTAGAGGATTGCCTAAATAAAGGTAAGTTTCGGAGCACCATCGACAAATCAACACGACAGCGCCTTGAAGAGCTTTTTGCAGTCAGCAACTTTGATAGCTATATAAATCTACTATCCGGCCATAAGCAAATAACGATTGATGGGAAAGAAATAACCCTTGAAGATTTTTTGTGGAAAGGTGAATTTTTTAACAAAGGTGGGAGGTTTGAACTGTTGAATTACTTGTACTCGCCTTTGTCCGTTAAAAGTTACCTACAAGCAAATGCCAACTTCAAATATAAAGATAAAACAGTTGATAAACTTTCGGCAGGGCAACGGGGCACATTCTATGTTTGTTTGAAGTTAGCAACAGATCCATTTGGAAGCCCTTTTGTTTTTGATCAGCCGGAGGACGATTTAGATAATGAATTTATTATGAAACAGTTAGTACCTTTGTTTAGGAAGATTAAAAAATATCGTCAAGTTATTATTGTTACCCACAATGCTAATTTGGTTGTAAATACCGATGCAGAACAAGTGATCGTTGCAAATAATACGGGCGATAAAATTAAATACACTTCAGGCGCGGTCGAAGATGGTGATATTAGAACAAACACAGGGATTAGAGCGCAAATCTGCAATATTCTCGAAGGTGGAAGCCATGCATTCGAGAAAAGGGAGCGAAAATATGGCATTCAAGAATTGACCTAAATCGTAACCATGCTAATGCAGTCGTCTAGGGAGGGTTGCGACCCGCGCTACACTGCATTCGTGATGGGGAAAACTTGTGTCGGGTTACGCCTTCGGCCAATCCGATATACCCTATTGGTGTATTTAACTATAGCCATTATCAAACAAGGCTTAGCGAAAAATACATCCACCACTCTTTCTGTTTATCAGTAATAATCTGAAACTAGTGATACCAAGCCAACGAAGTCTCTACCATCCAAAATCAAACTCCCGAGGTCAACGTGCAAAAATTCGCCGAAATCCAAGCCCGCGCCATCGCGCGTAAAGGTAGCGCGCAGGCTTTGCAGGATTTATTGCCCTCGGTGGCGAGTGAGGCGCAGTTTTTGGCGCTGCCCGATCACCGCATTCTGGCGATGATGTGCAAAGCCATTAATCAGGCGGGCTTTAACTGGACGGTGATTAGTAATAAATGGCCGCAGTTTGAAGATGCTTTTTTCGGCTTTGATGTTGAAACGCTGGCTATGCTGTCCGCCGAGCAGTGGGAAGCGTATTGCAATGACACGCGCGTGGTGCGGCATTGGCAGAAGATTAAAGCCGTCATGGAGAACGTCAGCTTTGTGCGAACGTACAGCCATGAAAACGGCAGCTTTGCAAGCTTTCTGAATACATACCCTGCTTCACGACAAGTCGAGTTGATGGCGTTTCTCAAAAGCCATGGCAGCCGTTTGGGCGGCCAAACGGGGCAATGGTTGCTGCGCTACATCGGCAAAGATGCGTTTGTATTAACGCAAGACGTGGTGCTAGCGCTGCAGTTGGCGGGCTTGGATATTCCCGATCAACCAACGAGCAAACGCGATTTAAACAAAATCCAGCAGCTTTTTAATGATTGGGCTGATGAGACTGGCCTGCCCTACACGCATCTTGGCAAAATTGCGGCTTATTCAGTGGGTATCAATTATGAAAGCGAGTTGATTCAACATGAAAGCAGCAAGTTCAAAGCAGTCATTGAATGAGCGTGCACTAGACTGCTTTAATACTGTTACCCAGGTCTTGCACAACAATAGTGATTTATGATTCGGCCCGCCAAAAGCTAATTAGCCGGATGCTATCCTTAGCTAACCCCCTCACCGAGGACAGACGATAGAAGTAAAGAATCCCGCCATCCCGCGAGTTTCTTTACTTCTAACGCAATTGCAAAAACTACACAAAGTCAAACTATAGCTGGTTTGGCTTGCTTAAATATCTTGAGAAAACCCACCCCTGAATATTGATCTTGCCCGTACTATCTGTCCACGAAACCAAAGACCAATCTTTGCGCGTCTCCTGCACTATTACTGAATCCCAACATCTCAAATGGCTAAGCACTTTGGCATTAGCTGATGTACTAGCTCGAACAGCAATCCCATTTTTTGTAACCAGCTTGCGTACATTAAAGCAATCAATTCTCATAACATCTGAGACTAATTTACGAGCTTCCTTTTTGGTTGCCATAGGCTCTACCGAGTTGGAAAAATGCTTCCAAGCGTCTTCAACGATTGGATTAATAATGGACGATATCAACGCTATAAATATACCGACCACCCAAGGGTTGAGCCAGAAACTTGGATTGACTTGACCTTGGTTGATGAAAACATTCATTACCTTGATACAATCTTTGTAATCACCACTCTTGGTAAATGCATTGAGTGCAATTTCTTCTTCGGTAGACGGGCGAATTTCAATTTCACCAGCAGCGAATGAATCTATGCCTTCCAATCCAATGCGATTATTTACGAAAGCATACTGCGCAGCAGCACTTCTTTTATGCAGTTCCTGAAGCGCGCTCATTTGCTCGGAAAACTTACGCGCAGGCTCGTTCAGGGCAGCAAGCACTTCACTCATATAACTTGGCGATGACTGAGAAATTGAAGCGATATTCTCGCTCATTCTCATAGATGGGGCTCGCAATGCCTCCATTACATGCCTCATTGAGTTTGCAGGAGCAGCAGCGTTCATGGCCTCAATTTGTTTCGTGAAGCTTGATAAGGGTTCCCCCAGTAAATGCTTCACATCGCTCAAAATACCAAGTGACATGGTTTTTGGTGCTAATTCAATTTGCTTAACCATCGAATTTTGCGATTTCAAGGCATTTATAGCTGCATTGATTCCACTATTTTGTAGATTTATCGCCTGTATTGTTTTGACATATGAGTCAGGTATTTTTGAAGCAAAACTACTTAGCAAAGCGCTTGGTCGATCAGCAAACATCGCTCTCGCTTGTTCCACTGCCCGCAGTGACGGCGAATTGATTGCGGCTACATTTGCAGCAAGCCCATTGATCTGCTTACTCAATTTTGCTGCTGCACTTGATTCAAGCCCTCCAAAAAGCGCGGCCCTTTGCTGAGCTTGCTGTTGCATTGCAGCTAAACCCACTGTTGCGGCTGTTGATCTGTAGGAACTCACGAGTGAGTCTGATTCTAAGATGCGCTTGGCAACTGAACTTGCTGTTTCTTCAATGCTTGAACCCATATCTTCTACCCCGAATATCTTAGCCAATCTGCAACGCTGGTAAAGCTTTGACAATCTTCATCGTTTCCAGCGATACCGTTACCACGCGCAGGAAGAGTTCTAGCGGGTATTTTGGGTTTTGCATGGTTTCGATTGCCCAGTCGTTGGCGTCGTTGATGATGCCGCTGTCTTTGTGGGTGCTGACGCATTGACGCTCGACGACCCAATCAATAGCAGGCTTACCGTTGACCACGTATTCATACGCGTCCAGCGGAATGCCTGTGACGGTGATTTTGTCGTTGTAGATCAGTGTGGTGAGGTCTTTTTCTTTACCCTTCTTGCCATACTTCATTTTCTCAACGCGATAATCACTGTCACTCAATAGCAAACCGCCACCAACGATAGACGCAGGGTACATTTCGATGGTTTCGTAGTTCAGGTGCAGTTCGGCCAAATCGCGACCAGCTTGGCTAAAGATTTGGAAATCGGCGTAGGTTTTTACGCAAGGAATACGAGGCAATTCTTTGCTCAGATTATCAGCATAACGCTCGCGGTAATCTGGTGAATGCAGCAAGCCATAGACGTAATAAAACACGTCTTCCTTGGTTATGATTTGGTTTGGATAAGCAGCATGGAAGTGCGCCAAGCCTTCATCGGTGATCGCATCTTTCCTTGTGTATCCTTGGGTATTCTCTTCTATGCCTGAATCATCAATACCTGCAAGCATATCCCCTTGATGTGTATTTTCTTTTTCCATGTTATCGGCATTGGGTTCATAAAGATAAAAAGGAAAACATTGCGAACCATCAATATCAACCATATGCAGACTAGGTGGGATATTAGAGATCAAGCTACTAAATGCAACTTTGTCACCGCAACCAGACACACAAATCACTAAATTATCAGCACAAATTTCTGGCGGATAAAACCTAGTCATTTGACCAGTTCTATGAATCAGCTGATTGCAATAGTAAACATTCTGTTTGAAAAAAGGCCGATAAAGCGATGCCGTTATTTTTTTGCGATTAAAGCAAATATCCGAATTGCGAACAAGATGCTGCTTTAATGATGCGGTCCAACTGATTTTCTTTGGGTCGCTTTCAATTTTATCGTCTATTTGGCTAGAAGCGGACTTCTGCACTCCGTGAATACGATTGCGATCGGTGTTATACACCCCAATCATTTTACGTAAATTATTTTCCAACTCCGTGACCGAAGAATTAAAGCACCATGCATCTCTTCCCGTTTCCAAACCCCGCGAGAAATTTTCAAACAGCATTACCGCTGATGACTTTTTCCCTTTGTCGCCAAGAACAATAAATTCAGCAAAGCTGTCATCGCGCTGATTAAGCCAATCTCCATGTTCATCAGGAATAATACGAGCCCAAGCATCGTTGGCAGTAATTCCAGCAACACTGCGCAAAGAGCTTATTCGCTCCAGTTTTTGTTCGCGACTGAGATAATCTCCAATGTCGTGGAAATAAATATTTCCATATTCGCTAGCCTGCGGATTTTTTACTAACAATGTAATCGCAATCGCAGCAGCACTGCCCATGCCAAAAATTTGCCCCCCTTCTTTTTTAGCACGCTCTCCTGCTGTTTTTTGCCCACGCAAACCACGAAGATGAAAAACGTAAATATCAGAAAATTCATCCGACAAAGCTTTTCTCAGACCCTCTGAAGACCTTGAATCAACAAACCCCGCATTGGTGACAAAACCCATAATTCCGCAATCACCAATACGGTCGGATGCCCAACGTATCGAGCGAATATAGCTATCGTACAAAGCATTTTTATTTGTAGCCGTTGTTCTAGCGGCATAAGTGACACGAATGCGTTCATCCAAATGCGGGTAGGCGATGTTCTGGTTATTATCGTTGCCGCTATCCTGACCCACCGAATATGGTGGATTACCCATAATGACTCGAATATCCAGTGCTTTCTGCTTTTTACGCCGTGCGCTGTTGTGCTCAAGCAATTGGTCTACCAAATCTTCCTTCTCGTACATCTGGAAGGTGTCGGTCAGGCAGATGCCTTCAAATGGCACATAGTCGCCGCCGACGATGCTGTGGTATACCGCTTCGATATTGATGGCCGCAATGTAGTAGGCCAGCAGTACGATTTCATTGGCATGGATTTGGCCTTTATATTTGGCTTGCAGTTGCTCTTTGGAAATCAGACCGCTTTGCAGCAAGCGGGTAATGAATGTACCCGTGCCGGTAAATGGATCGATGATATGCACACCATCGCTGCCCAAACTTTGGTCGAACTCGGTTTTGAGAATATGGTCAATGCTGTGGATGATGAAATCCACCACCTCAACTGGCGTATAGACAATCCCTAGTCGCTCGGTCATGCGTGGGAAGGCATTGCGGAAGAATTTATCGTATAGCTCGACGATGATTTTCTGTTTACCTTCGGCGTTGTCGATACCCTCGGCACGCATTTTTACGCTGGCATAGAATCGCTCTAGCGTATCGGCTTCTTTATCCAACCTATGCTCTTGCAGGATGTCCAGCACGTTTTGCATCGCGCATGACATCGGGTTATGTGAAGCAAAACTGTAGTCGCTGAATAGCGCGTCAAATACCGGCTTGGTGATGAGATGTTGCGCCAGCATTTCGATCACTTCGGCATCGGTTATGCTGTCGTTTAGATCATCTTTCAGCTCTTTTACAAAAGCAAAAAACGCCTCACGCTCTACCGTGTTGCCTTCATCGGCGATGATGGCCGTAATGCGGCTGATATGGGTCCGTGCAATCTTGGCAATATCATTTGCCCAGTCTGCCCAATGATGACGATTACCGCACTTCTGCACCACTTTGGCGTAAATGGCGCGCTCGATTTCACCAATGTGAAATTGCAGCTCAGCTTGGTCATCTTTGCTTGGCCGTTTTACGGCTTCGCCAATGCTGTAATTCCCTTTGCCTGCATCTTGGTTGCTGGCTTTGCCGGTCTTGCCTTTGGTGGCTTTTTTCTGGATTTTGTCTGAAATGGCGATGACTTCCATTTTGGACTTATCACCATTACTAAATTCAAGCTTGTTGATCATGGCATCAAAGCGATCATCGTGCGAACGCAAGGCTTGCAGCACTTGCCACACCACTTTGTAGGTCACATTGTCATCAAGGGCTTCGTGCGCTTCCATGCCAGACGGAATCACCACGGGCAGAATGACATAGCCACGTTTTTTACCCTCGGCACGGCGCATGACACGCCCAACGGATTGCACCACATCTACTTGTGAATTACGTGGCGTGAGGAACAAAACCGCATCCAGCGCCGGGACATCAACACCTTCGGACAAACAGCGAACATTGCTCAAAATACGGCAGGTATTTTCAGGCGTTTCTTCTTTCAGCCAAGAGAGTTTTTCTTCTTTCTGGCTGGCATTCATGCCGCCATCAACGTGCTCAGCTTCGCATTGCAGCGTCACCGATGGTAGGTCTTCGCCAAATTCTTGCTCTTTGTAGGCTTCAACCACTTTTGAAAACATGCCTGCAATATTGACTGAGCTGACTTTATGCGTTTTGCTCTTGCCGGTATTTTCGATGACTTGGCAGAACGCTACAGCACGGCGCATTGGCTCGTTGTCATCAACTAAATCTTCTTGAGTATCCTGCTTAGACAAGCCTTTCCAGCAGCCAATGATCTTGGCCGCGTCATCCACTTTAAGCTGATTATCATCTTGCCTAAGTAGTTCTTGCATGCGTTCACTGACGTGATCTTGTGAAACCGCCAAAACGAGGACTTTATAATCGACCAGCAATTCACGGCGAACGGCTTCTGAAAAATTGATGACGTATAGCTCTTTGCCGTACAAAGCTTCGTCATCCATTGAGCACAGAGCCACATCATCCGAATCTGCCTTTGCTTTGGCATTCTCGCCATAAATCCGCGGTGTTGCGGTCATGTAGAGGCGTTTGGCCGATTTGATAAAGTCCGCATCATGGACTTTCACGAAATTGGATTCGTCGTCATCACCAAAGGTTGCGCCAGTCGTGCGGTGTGCCTCGTCACAGATGATCAGATCGAAATCGGCCAAGGAAAACTCTTTTTGCGCCTTGCTGATGACATCAATCGAGTGATAGGTGCTGAATACAACGCTCATGTGGTGAGCATCGTGCCGTTTGGTCATTTCTTCAGCTAACCGGGCGGGGTTGGTCGTTGCCGGGTAGCGCAATTCGTGCGCGAAAGTCTGCACCACGTCATCATCTTTTTTGCGCTTTTTGCCTACATCACCATCCGAACACACCGCAAAGCTATGCAGCGGCGTGGTGCTTTCTTGCGTCCATTCGGTGAGTGTTTGCGACAGCAAAGATAAACTTGGCACAAGGAACAAAACTCGCTTGCCTGCACCTGCGAGCTTTTCCGAAATTTTCAAACTGGTAAAGGTTTTACCCGTACCACACGCCATGATGAGCTTGCCACGCTCGGCATTGGCCAAGCCACTCTCCGTCGCTTCCAAGGCGCTGATCTGATGCGGGCGTAGCGTTTTTTTGGCCTTAATCTCTGGCGCATGCTTAGGCTGATACTTTTCCCAGTCAATTTGGCTGTTTTCCAGATCATGAAAATCGATTTTACTCACTGGCGGCTGTTGGTTTTGCAGCGCATCGTTGGCGTGCTCGCTCCAGTTGTTCGTCGTCGTCACAATCACCCGATGGGTGAATGGCTTTTTGCCTGATGCCGTGAAAAAGCTATCAATATCTGATTTCGTTACCCGATGATCTTCAGCATAAAATTTGCATTGGATGGCATGGTACTCACCCGTGCCTTGAGTTTGCGCCACCAAGTCGATGCCGGTATCACGCGCATCCAGACCTTGCTCTTTAGCCCAATCGGCATAGGTCCAAACCGAACTGTACAGATCGGCATAGGTCGCTTCATTCCGCAGGTAGCAGACAATCAGCTCTTCAAAGTAAGTGCCTTTCTCGCGCTCACTGACCGCTGCATTACGAAATGTTGTTAGCAGTTTTGCTAAAGCAGACATACCCTATGATCCTTTATTTTCTGGTAACGCCAGGTTTTCTATCTCGACGTTTCTGTAAATTGTTGTTCGACTGACGCCATAGCGTTTTGCAACTTCGGTGATGGATATATCCGGATCACGCAAAAGCGCTTTGATTTCTTTTTTTTGCTGCTCATCGAGCTTTTTTCGTCTACCACCAACACGGCCTCTGGCTCGTGCAGCGATTAACCCAGCTTGCGTGCGCTCCCGGATCAAATTGCGCTCAAACTCGGCCATAGCGGCAAACACATGAAACATCAGCTTGCCAGTAGCGCTACTGGTCTCTATTTTTTCGGTAAGGCTTTCAAAACCGACACCACGCGCTTCCAAGTCGGCAATGGTTTTTACCAAGTCCGATAGTGAACGCCCCAGCCTATCCATACGCCAAACCACAAGCGTATCACCAGACCGTAAAGCCTTCAGGCACTGCATCAGCTCCGGGCGCTCGGTATCTTTACCGCTGGCTTTTTCCTGATACACCGTTAAGCATCCGGCAACCGACAGTGCATCAAGCTGCAATGCGAGTTCTTGATCATCCGTGCTAACACGGGCGTAGCCAATGCGATGCGTCATGGTTTGTGCAACATTGATTATGAGATGAGTTTTGCAGCACTTTACCGACAAACACCGCAACTATAAAGTGCAGAAATGGTTGTGTTACACAAACCACCGTTTAATGAACAACGATTTGCCTTATATCTGCCGCTTGCTTTAAAATTTCATCTGGCCGGTCGAGGCCAGCTGCCCACCTTGGCAAACCCGGACGGGACGATGCACTACCTCTTCTTATGCTAATTTCCCCTTGATGCGGAATTAATGGCAGTGGGCACCATTTTTATCGTTTTACTCAAGGTGTGATCATGAATAGTTCCAATCAAATTACCTTCATTATTCCTGCAAATAATGTTGAACAACTCAAACAAGCCGCCAGAAAACTAAAACGCGATCAGTCCATTCCTCATCATCAGGCACTTGATTTAATCGCCCAGCGTTATGGCCGGGGCAATTTCCAAAACTGGCATCACTTGATTGAGGCCGCCAAAATCACCGCACAATCAGAAGCGGCTTTTCAGTTTGGGCTGATGATTGCTTTTGACATGAAAGATGGCATGTCGTTTGACTATGATCTGACTGGCTTTGTACCCGATGAACAAGCGCCGTACTTTGTTTACGATGATGTCTTGGACATGCTACGCCATGAACTCGACGAAGATGGGGTTCCGTATCATGAACTGCAATCCGATGAAATCATCAAGCAAGAAGCGCATGATTTCCTTGGCGACATTATGTTTTTCCGTTGTATTACCGATATTCCGAGCGATATTCAGGCTGCATTGAAGCAGGTCGCGAAAGGTTCATTCTGGCCACCACAGCATGTTTGGCTGAATGGTGCCTTCTACGATGCGTCCGAATTGCCTGCACTGGATGAACAAGGCAATGTGGTTGGCATACGGTTTCATTGCTGATTGGTTTTGTCCTCCGACTGCGAGCTAAACTGAAATCACCCCATTCCTTACCTCCATCACGGACGATGACATTTTAACCGAAGCGACCGCCGGTCAAGGTAGTGCGGGCGTTACCTGCACTACTTCACTCCCCCACATGAATGGTAAAAATCGCCAGCCATCGCCAGCCAACAAGTTACTTAATTGAGGAGTGAACCGGGTAAATTACATCTTAATTCAGGCACATCTTGTTTGATCTTAGTGGTCACTCACGTATTGCTTACACTACATCGTTCATCTTTTCTTTGTGTTGGCAATAGGGTCGGCTGATAATATGCCGTCAGCTGACGGTCGACGTCAAGAGTTAAGCGCAGATCGCGCGTCGAGTTATTGCGATATCTGCTGTCAATTTATAAGAATCAACTAAAAAGATATTAAATATAAATATTTTTATTTAAAGTACATGACATGGAATACCCAAAAAGACTAGAAGAAATTGAACGCGAAATCGATAAGGTATATGAATGTAGCCCTTTGACTAAATTGCCATTTCCACAAATTGCCTGGTCAATGCTATCTTTGGTGGAGCAGCTTTACTATCAAAATAGCGTAATTTCCCCAATGAGTGACGAGCAGCTTGAAGTGTTTGGAGATAGCATAATTAATTCATTGTGCTACCCGCTGAGGGTTGGTTATAAGAATAATCTAAAAAATAATTTCGCTCGAGTTTACGATGACAATCAGGTGAGCCAGAGCATTACTTGGCTTGACAAATCGGCTAATTACAAACACTTTTGTTATATTTTTCCTCTTAGTAGAAAAGGATGGCTGAATTTAAATGTTAATGAAGAGCAGAAAATACTAGAACATGATGGCTTGGAAAAAGAAAGTATTGAATACGAAGCATACTATCGATTAACTCAGAAACGTGATCCTAAATTTGAAAGCAGCTTGGATTCTAATAACGTGGCTGAGCTACTTAAGAAAAAATCGAAGCTTGACAAAGGGGTGGTCAAAGTTGATTTTGATGCTGATCTTCTATTTTTGCTGCTCAAAAATTATGGCCCTCATTTTGAGAAACGACACTTATTGCCGAGTGATTGGAATTTTTCCGCATTCTCTTTGCTGCAATTTAGGAAAGTATTCACCCTGCTACAGGTGATGTCATTTGGGTGGCATATCGCGATTAGACATTTTAATTACGACAGAAGCCCCCAATTTGTATATTTGAACTCCATATGGGTGGCAAAGAAAAAACCATTAATTGATCAAATAGCATTTAATACGAAAATTGGTAAAGGCACCGTACAGCGCATCCTAGATTACATTACATTTGGCAACCAAGGAATCAACAATCCAGATATAGCCATTCAGCCTCTCGTGGATACTAAGCAAGGAACCTATCTAATCTCGCCATTCTTAATTATGAATGTAAACGCGGAACGTAATTTTTGTGTTCTAGCAAATCAAATACAAAATGAGAAAAATATTTATGCGAGCTTAGTAAACCAAAAAGAGGAAAACATAAGGAGCTATATGATTTCGGAATTGAATGGCATGCAGTTTGATTTTAAGCATGGAAAAATTGATGGCACGGATGTGGATTTGGCGATTATTGATCGAAATATTAAAAAGTGCTTGATCGCAGAAATAAAGTGGTTCATTGAACCGGCAGAAATAAGAGAAATAGTTGACCGAACCTGCGAACTTCAGAAAGGAGTAACTCAAGCTCAGAAGATAGAGTTGCAGTTCAACAATAAGAACAAGAGGTTGTTCGATTTGTTGAATATTGACGATAGCTACGAACTAATGGCCATAGTATGCTCGGAAAACTTTACAGGCCACCACGAGTTACAACGCAGCAACGTTCCAATCATTAAGGTCTGGCATCTTTTATCAGAAATAAGAAGCAAGAACGGACTATTAGGAATCTTTGAGTGGTTAAAAGAAGGGGCGTATCTCAAAACTTCGACGAAATATAACGTTCAACATTTCGACATCCAAGTAGGCTCATGGAAAAGCAAATGGTATGGACTGAAAGTGCAAATTGAATCATGACGTTACTTAGAATTGTGTGTAGTAGTGAGGCCAACCTTCAGGCTGCAGCCTTAATTATTTCTAGTTCAACCCACTTAAATTAGGTCGAACAATCCCCCTGTAGCAACCATGGAAGAACGCTACTTAAGGGTTTAGCCAGTTTTTGTTGCAGAACTACATTCCTTGAGACAGTAAGCTGTATAGTACTGATTCCAGTAGCATTGGGCGATGTTGAAGCAAAACCTTTGGCCTCAGTTGGCATAAACTACGGACCATCTTCATGACTCCAAAACCACCCCAAATACCGAGTCCTTCCACCGAAACAGCTCCTGCAACTGCGCCGGCGGAAGGCGAACGTAGAGCACTACGTGGATATATCGGTCAGTATGAGCGGGCTGGAGCGGCCATCTACGCCGCGCTGGAGCGTGATGAGCTGCTTTGGGTCGGAGTGGCTGATCGCAACGCAGGAATCGCCGATGACTTAGTGCTCGGCTTCAATGGATTAGTGGTGGGCCACCAGTTCAAAACGTCCAAATTTCCGAGTACCTTCAGCATTAAGACGTTGTTAACTGGCGCAAAGGGTCTCTTGAAGCCACTGGTTCACGCTTGGCAGTGCTTACGCAATGACAATCCGAGAAGCGGCATCGAGATTCGCCTTGTCGTCAACGACTTCCCTTCGATAAACGACAAACTAGGTGGTGGTACACCGGCTCACAGCGCGGCCTTTTTAGAGGAGTTCCGGCGGCATCCGAGTCGCCCATTCGAAGTTTGGCGTACGTCCGAATGGAGTCGGCTAGTTAAGCACCTACATCTTGAAGCTGGACTGAGCGATGGCGACTTCGAGCAGTTTTTGCACAGCCTTCGGGTGGTGTGCGGTGCCGCGGCCGATTTCATCCAATTTCATAAGCTGAACACCGAGCAGGCACGACAGGCATCCGAGATCGCCTGTCTGCTACCCAAGTTGGTCGCCGATGTGCGTGACAAGGACAGATGGACTCGTGACGAGCTGCTTCGTGAGCTTGGCTGGAGAGACCCGGCCAAGACGCTCCTCATTCACCGGTTTCCGATCGGAGCTTACGTACAGCGCAACCGCGATACCGAGCACAAACTGCTGGCCGCGCTACATGCCGCCGACAAAGGCTACGTCTCACTCATAGGCCCACCTGGCTCCGGCAAATCTACCCTCTTGCAAGTCGCGCTTTCCACTGAAGCAAATATTCGGCTTGTCCGTTACCTTGCGTACGTGCCTGGAGCGGCTCAAGGAGTGGGTCGCGGTGAGGCCGACAACTTCCTGGCAGACATCGGAACACAGCTACGAAACAGCGGCTTGATTGGGCTGAGGCTTCGCGATGAATCGCTGCACGAGAGACGCGAACAGTTCGGCGTCCTAATGCGCCAGGCTGGTGAACGCTTCGACCACGACGGTATCAAGACAATTATTGTCGTTGACGGGCTCGACCATGTGCCCCGCGAAGAGCTGCCGACCAACTCACTGCTGGCCGAACTACCTCTTCCCGCGGCCATCCCGGAAGGGGTTGTGTTTGTCCTAGGTACTCAGCGATTGGATCTTGTCAATCTAAAACCCGCCGTCAAGGAACAGGCCGAGAAAAACGATCGGCTGGTTCTCGTCGGCCCCCTTGGCCGCGAGGATGTCGCTCGAATGGCAGACGCGCTTGGTCTGCCTGCCGAGATTCCGCGATTGGACCTGAGCAATCTCACGCATGGACATCCGTTGGCGACCCGCTACTTGATTCAGGCGCTGCTGCACGCCGACGAAGTCGGTCGCAAGCACCTGCTTAGTGGCGGGATGCCGTTCGACGGCGACATTGAGACCGTGTACGCCGCAGCCTGGCGCGAGATTGCAAGCGATAACGATACCATGGACGTGCTGGGTCTCATCGCACGGGCCGAGGCCCCCATGGATCTGCAGCTATTGGCCTCCGTAGTCAAGGAAGCTGCGATTGAGCGCGCCCTTGTTGTCGCACGTCACCTGCTTCGCAGTTCACCCCAAGGGTGGAGCATCTTCCACAACAGCTTCAGGCTGTTTATCATCGCCCAACCGCGAGTTCGCCTCGGGAGCGTGGATACTGGCTACTCCCAGCGCGTATATCGCTCCCTCGCCCAGCTGTCGACGAACGCGCCGCCCGAGTCACCGCAACGATGGCTCGAACTGCGCTACCGCGCCCGCGCCGGCGACAGTGCCGATGTACTATCACTGGCGATGCCTCCTCGTTTCAGGCAACAATTGGCTGATGGGCGGTCCATTACTGACATCAACGCTGACATCCACCTAGCTCTACTAGCAGTGCGTGAAACACTCGACGCGACCACCTTCGCACGGCTCTTGCTATGCCGTGACGAACTTGGGCGTCGAGAAAGTACCCTCGAGTATGCCGATCAACTGCTGCTTGCCATGCTGGCCGTTGGCGACATTAATGCCGCTACCTCTTTCGTGCAGGACTTCCCTAGCCAGGGCTACGAGGTTGTCGATGCCCTGTTGGCGCGAGGCGACTTCGAGCGTGCGAAAGAGCTGTTTGAAAGACTTGAACCACTTTCGCAGCTCCATACGTCCAAGTTCCAGAACCATGGGAACGACTACAACATCGAGGAGTTCAAGAAGTGGGCAAAGCGCGTCATCCACTTCCGAGACACCGAGCAGATTCAGGCAGCGATTGACCTCCTCGCCACAGAGGGGCTACGCCAGCCCGAAAAGGTGGATCAGGAAACTGTCGCTGCGCTTCGCCAGCATCTGAGGATGGAAGCAGCTGAGGCGACGCTTCTTCAGAAGGTTGGTGCTGATCCACAAAAACTCTGCTGCGATCTCGGCGTTACCGATGAAGACAAGCCGTATGCAATGATTCAAGCTGGGATTATGGCAAATCGGCAAGGTGACATTGCGCAGGCGTTGATCTTATTTGATACCGCGGCCACCCTTCCTGGCTTCGGTGATGTGCCAAACGGCTACCGCCGCCGTATGGCACTGATAGCATTCGAAGCTGGCCGTAGAGACCTAACCGAGGCCCTGTTTGACAAGTTGGCTCCCCCGATGATCTCTATTTGCGATGACGAGATGGACTTGGCAGGGATAGGTAATTTGGTCGGTGCTGTGATGCATCACGCGAGACTTTGCACGCTGCTCAATAAGCCGCTACCAAGCGCCACACTGTCGAAGCACTCTTTCCTTCAACCGTTTCAACAGCATGCCTCTACGATAGGCAGGCTTCTTGGTCAAGTCGCCGTCGACAAAGCGTCGGTGCCTGCCGGCAGCATCCAGAACGAAGCGCGCGTTGCACTCGGGTACATCCTACGTCTGAAATCAGAAGGTGGCAGTAGCGAGTCATATCGTATCCAGCAGGCCTTCAGAGCTGTCCCTGTCCTCGTAAAAGCGCTATTGACGCTCGGGGCCAAGTGTGGAGAGGATGAATATCGCGCCGTACTACGAGAAGTAGACGCCGCTATCGGCTCATCGACACTGCAGGGTACAACTTATTTGCGACGCAGATTGGCCGTCGATGCGTATCGGATTGACGGTGACCGTGCGGGAGCCGTCGGACGGATAAACGCCCTTGTGGCGGAGCTTAAAGCGAGCACGCCAAGCGAGCAGATCGACGGGTTAGCGGATTTGGCCATTGCGTTGGCTGCGGTCGGTGACATGGAACGGGCGAAGCAGTTGTTGGCGACAGTCCCCGAACAATGCCTTGGCTACGCACTGGCCCCAAAAAAAGACCCACAATACGCAATCTGGCGGGACATACTGATCCTTGCGAACGCTGCTGACCCGGAGAACCGTACCAAACGGGTCTCAAATTTGATGCGCCAGGTCAGTGGCATGACTGAAACGGAAGGGGCGTCAGCCGCCCATCGCCTGACGATGTCGCTCATTCAGGAAGCGATGCAAGTCGGACCTCGCTTCGGCTTCGAAGTGTCAATGACACTGGCTGATTGGCATCTGATTGGCTGGCCGAACCGCGTCGACCTACTCATGACAGGTATGGTCCGGCGAAGCCCTGAACTCGTCTTGGTTTGCGCTACGGTCTGGTGCGGACTGTGCCTGCCGTTTTACATGGAGCCGTACTACCGGGATCCACATCATGTCGGCGACTTCATCGACATCGCCGTTGACGCTACAAGCCCCGGCCAGATTAAACCTCTCACGCAGATGCTAATGGGGGCAATAGAGGTAGCCAGCAGAGCGCACGAGAGGGTCGAACTGCTCCGGCGCCTTTGCAGCGCTGCAGGAAAACATGGAGTCTCATCCGCCGAGCTCGACGCCGCTGTCGCTCGGTGGCAATCAGAGGCGCCGGAACCTCGGCACTCATCGACACCTAGCAAATACGACTCGGAAAGCTCTCTCGAGGAACTTGAACTAGCGTTTGAAGCAGACGGCGACGAACTGAACTACAACGCCCCAAACCGGTTCAGATATCTGGCCGAGACAGCTCCGCTTCATCTGGTACAGAGGATGTTTGAGCGCTGGCAGGTCTTGCAGGACGACACACGCTGCCGCTTCCTATTAGTGAGGCGGCTGGCTGCTGCGGGTGAGGTCAATTACGCCAAGAATCTGATGCAAAGCTACCAGACAAGCAAGGCTCCCTGGAGCTCCTGGAGCCAGTGGATGGGAGGCAGCAAGTTCTTTTACTTTGAAGCAAAGAAGCATTTGGAGGGGCCATCCACGTCCCTTGCCGCCTTCGAGAACATCGTCGATTCTGTGATAGCAGGACAAGAGAACACCCAGTCGCTACTAACAGAGCTCGATTCGATATTGCCAGTAATTAGCACGACGCCAGACTGGCCGGCCATTTGGTCGCTATTTGAAGAGCAGATGGCCTGCACACGCGAGTTCCAACTGGGTCAGCCCTTCCAGCCGAGTGAGCTACCACTCAGCGACATCGACCTATTGGAGGACTTGCTTCACTTTGCGTATCGGTTGCCCGTCACAGAAGTTCAGCGACATGCACGTAATTGCACGCTGTGCTTGGCAGGGCAAGCCGGACACGGGCAAGCTTTGTTCAAGTCACTTATGCGGAGACTTCTAACCGGCGAATCCGATGCCCCTTTGAAGGCGCTCGAAACGCTACTGGTAGCAGAAAGCGCGGACCTTGCACCCGAGTTGAGTGCTGCCGTAGTTGCGTTGGTCGGCCATCGCGACATTGCGGTGGCTGAGTCAGCCGCGCTCTTGTCGCATCAGTATGGGCTGCCTGCCTCCATGGATGCGACGCCACTGCCGCTCTTTTATAGCCTTGAACTCGAGCCTCCTTCAGAGTGCGACCCTGCGTTTAGGGACGAGAGAACAGGTGCAATGCGTATCGAGTCCCCGCTTGGCTGGACCCAGATGTTGAGCTCGACGGCACAGTATATTGCGAATGTGGCAAGTATTGACGAGATGACTGTCCGCCGGCGTGCGGCAATGTTCATCCAAGATTGGGGTGGACTTGCAGCATTCGGCTCCTCTGGCGTCAATAAGCTTGAGGCTCTGCTTCGCTCCCTTAATATGCAGATCACTTATCTGAAGCCCCATGCATACATTGCTATCTTAGCCCTTCGCCACGTCGCGGGAGAGCTGCGGCTGGCCGGTAAGCTGCCCGCCCGAGACAGGCAAACACTGCTGGAGCGTTTGGGTTGCCCTCTCCCCCCTCGTCCCCTGAAGCTCCCGAGAGTGCGTCCTAAGTGGATTCGAATGCCGCTGATTGAGCGAAGTGCTAGTTGGGCAGAGCGAGAGAAGAAGTGGGTTGACGAGGTCGACAGCGACATTGCGCCTTTCCCTGCACACCACGATGAACAAGTCGTGGCCGAGGTGACGTACTTCAAAATTACTAGGCCGCACTTGTCGGAGCACCGTTTCTACCGCTTTAGAGCGCCCACGGCACAGACTGACGGAAAAGACTTTGACGACGGCTATACCAAGCTGCCATTGGCTGTTTGGCTAGGCCAGTACGTTCCCCTAGACAATGAATTGGCTCCAACGCTGGTAAGACGCGTTATTTGCTCTGTCGACATGGGCTTCGACGAAGCCGCATATCCATATCCATTTGCGTTGTGCCCGAATTGGGCAATGAGGCTTCGCTGGCGCGCGCATAGCAACGAACCGAACGTCTTTCTTGACGCGAGTGGCGCTGTGGTCGCGAAGCTCCATTGGTGGCGTGATGCGGGTCCGGTTGATATCGATGCGGAGTCGCTTTGGGGCGAGGGTTGCTACCTCGTTCTGACGCCGACAGGCCTCAAACAGGTTACAACTACTTATGGGAAGGATCTAGATGTCAACGTGTTCGCAAGCAGGAAAATCAAGCAACCAGGCAGCAACGGAATATCTTTCTTGAAGACGGCGACAAACGAATATTCGCTCTAAACCATGCTTATTTATTGCGATGTTATCCAGAGCCAAATGCTCCAAAGGCCGTAAAGAGTAAGGAACCAACCTGATAATTGAAAGAGTGCCAAACCTCGCCGCTCACGAAACCTAAGGCCAGTGTACTCGCGGACGGTTGGAGCGACTCTCTCGTACGCCCATAGGGGTCCAAGTGTAAGCAAAATGGAATAACACCCAATTGCTACTGCTGGAACAGCCCCATCACTGCCATAAGTGAAAACATGCATCACGCAGGCAGCCAAACCCCAACCAGCTACGGCTCCGGATATAGCCGAAAAGCTTTTGAAGGCCCAGCTCTCAATTCTCTCAACTAATGTGCGAATGACTGTTGGATGTGGAGTTGTTGCGGTAAGAACGAGCCCAAGAAAGACTGTGAACGCTAATACCGCTGGCTCGAACGCCTCGGGGTTAATGATTTGATCGTACAGAAACATGGCGCGAGGCATGTTGTTTGCGCGAAGTGCTGTTACAGAACCAGCGAGGACTGCTGCACCGAGGTACGGCCGTAGTGTGATGGCGCTAATCATAACTCAAGTGAAGTATGTTCCACTTGAATTCTAAATTTTCAAAAATTCAAGTGTCAATATAGTTTTATAGGCTGACGAATGTATTAATTCGTAGGATCTGCGTTTAATAACAACGCTAAGACACAGCGGGGGCTAATCTTGAGGTGCGCCAAATATGTCAAGTTGTCGTTCAATTTATTCGCACTAACCTATCTGAAGTCTGCCTCTTCCTTATACTGTTTGCAAACGTAAATTTCTAAATTATGTGAACTCAAACCATTTTGCAACACCCTACCTTAGCCAATTTTAACGCTGTCGACTATCTTACTGCGCTGCCTTTAGTGCGATAAATTTAACGGTAGGGATCTATGCTAGAACAACTATGCAATAAAATAATTCTAATTCTTCAGTTAATAACTAGACTACAATTCAGCCCTAGAAGATAAGATTGTAAGTGTTTTGTTCGCTCACTTTCATGAACAGTATTTCATGAACATATTTTCAATCAAGATGCGATAACAGTTTAATCTATTAGCATTAAACGACATTATGAACATAACACATCGCCCACTCGTAAAGAAGAAGTCGTTTTAGAGCTGTTGCAGCAACTAGTAATATTTCAATCTTCGACATTCTCAGTACCAACAAGTCCCGTGATTGGATTCTTTCTGACCACATACTCAGGCCTAGATTCTGGTCAACCAGTTGGTCTGATGCCATCAAAAGCATCCGCCCGTTGGGTAAAGTAAAGCACGCATCCGGATCTGGTTTCGCTAGATCGGTATCGACACCTTCGTAGATTACCTGGATTTTATCGTGGTAGGCGGCTGGAAATGGCGACTTTTGCCAGTGGGTCGACACAATGCCGACATCACACAGTTCGAGCGCCAATAGTTGGTGTGCGTTTTTAGTGAGAATACGAGCACGGTCATCAATTTGTTTTATCGTTCTCGTGCACTTTTTGAAACATTCGCCATCAATAGCGACAAAACTCTAATCTATTTGCATAAATGGTTTCATGAATAAAAACATCGACCACTTGTAAAGTTAAGCAGATATTATGTCGCCTTATTAATTAAAGCTCAGATTATAAGATATCGATATAAATTGCTCATATCTTGGTTTCTTATTCAGCAAATATTTTAAAGTATCTGAAGGCTTTAAAGTGCTTCCCGCTAAGCGACAATTTACCGTTTGAACCCCTCCGATTTCACCGTAGTCTCCTTGGCACGTCTTTTCTCTCAGCATTCCACCTAAATAACTGGTTGCATAAATACTTAATTTAGAGCTCTTTGATAGCCACGTCTGGTAAATAAATCCGAATTTAAACTTGGGATATATTTTATACTTCTCACCATACTCCCCAGTACTGCCACCCCATATTAAACCCAAGCCATCATCTAATTTTGTCACCCATGTTAAACTAAAATCTGTCCAGTTTGTTTTATAAAATTTATCAAGATTTATCGCATCACCCAATGCACTCTCATAGGGCACGCCTCTAAATCCATATACTTCATCCGACAGCTCCGAGCCTTGCCTTATGTCATACAAATATGTAGCCTGAAAAAAATCTTGATCACGCTCCATTAAATTCCCATAACTTATATAACTTTCAGCCCTAGAAAAATCCAACAAGGAACAAAGACCAGCTGCCAGCATAATATACGCTACTATTCCATTCTCATTTTTTGACCCAATTGTTGAATTTTTAAACATAACACTAACTTTACTTTAAAGACACTGGTGACAAAGCTCTAGATAAACTCGCTTCACCTTTTCCGTGTATTGCTGGATTATATCCTTGTATTGTGTCTGTTCTTGCAGTTGTTAGTAGTTGCTTAGTTATTTGCGCTGCATTTGCATTAGTGAATTTACTACCTAATATTTGAGAATATCCAGATATAATTGGTGCGGCAAAAGATGTACCATAGAGATTAGTTTTATTACCCTCCACCCCAACCATCAAAAATTGGTTCTGCACTCTGATATCGTTTCCGGCATAGTTTGAATAACTTGCAATTGCGGCCTTGGATGTTACACTGCCATTAGAATTTAAAGCACCGACAAAGATTGCAGTCGGCGCCCCAATTAAAGCCAAATTAAGATAATCACTATTCCCAGCATAAGACCCATTTACAGCAACCGAATTATTGCCTGCGGCTTTTACAACTATTGCAGCGCCATTTTTTGCTGCACTTATCAAGCTTCCGTGTAAATTACCAAAACCTAGCTGATTGACGCTATATCCGCTTCGTGCATACAAGCCATAGCTAGCATTAATTACGTTTAATCCAGTCTTTGATAGCGCCACTGCGTTATTTGTATTAAAGTCTACCCTCGTCATATTACCTGACGGGGCAATCGCATTTATTTCCGCGCTTGTCCACTCTCCGTGCCTTTGAGTTTGATTCGCCCCAATCAAATTTCCAGAAAATTTATTTGCACTACTAAAATCATCAACCACATAAACATTCGTCCCCTGCCCTTTATAGCCTTTATCCCAAGCTGCTTTTACGTCTGTATGCATCCAAGTCCTTAAGACTGGCGCTGGAGGTGCTGCATTTTTTACTACTGATGCGGCCGATGTTTCTAAATTAAAATCATCAATAGCCGTCTCTGCATTGGCATTTAACGTAATAAAATTTGCAGTCATCAATAATGTTAACATTTCGGTTTTCATTATTACTCTCCAAAGATGTTTTTAAAGTTAACCATAAATTAGTATTTGCTAATATATGTGTCAAGACTAAAATACACCGTTCGTCTCCATTTCATTTTCTGTAATGATTGATTTTAAATTTATTCTAGGCATAGGAACTCTCGCCCTAATTAAGATACTTTGCGGGGGAATAATGCTTTAAGCGTTCTAGATAGCAGCTTAGACACCAATACCCTTCGGCAAGGCTCGCTAAATTTGACCAAACCACAAGGACTCGTACCGAAGTGAAAGCAAGAAATCAGCCGCCAAGCGGCAGTCTCATCATGCACTTAACCTTTGAACACAGACTTTTGAGGCAACCCTAGAAAACTACCCACTTCCGATTCGAAAGCAATTACGACCCGCATTTTTAGCTCGGTACATTGCTCGATCCGCATGGCGAAGCAAGCCAACCTCATCCAGCCCATCCTGCGGGTAGTACGCAAAACCAATGCTGGCAGAAATCTCAACCCGCAGCGCCGAACTAAGTTGATAAGGCTGCGCAATACTCTGCAAAATACTACAACCGATTTGCTCGGACTCCACACCTGGCGACACCCCTCGTAGAAGCAGCACAAATTCATCCCCACCTAAACGAGCTACGGTATCACTCGCGCGAACCAACGCTTGCAGACGGCGCGCCACCTCACTTAGCAACAAGTCACCTGCTTCATGACCATAAAGATCATTCACCTCTTTAAAATGATCCAGATCGAGAAATAACAGTGCAAAACCATCACCGGAACGCGCACTTTGCTGGCAGGCCGTAGCCAGACGATCGGCAAACAACAAGCGATTCGGCAGGTGAGTCAGCGCATCGCGATAAGCTAAATTCTGCGCGCGCACTCGCTCACTGATATCGAGCTGCACAACAAGCACGCGATTAAATTCGCTGATTCGATCTTGCTCCAACACCGCAGACATTAAAACATCGATTAACTCGCCATTTTTAGTCACCAACTGCTGCCGAACATTCTGGCAACTACCCGATTCAAGCAGCTTTGGAAATTCCTCATTCAGCTGGCGTTCGGCAGAATCTGGCTCTAAAAAATCGGCTGCAGCATGACCAATCACCTCTAGACATGTATAACCCATGGCATTGAGCCAAACGTCGTTGACCGTCAATATTCGCCCACTTTCATCACATGAATACATCATGGCCGGAGTATTTTGATATAAAGAGCGGTAACGGCGCTCACTTTGCTGTAAGGCAATCGATGCCGAACGGTTCATATCCATTGCTACGGCCAGCAACAGCGGAGGAATCAGAGTAGCCAGTATTGGCAAATAAAATAATGCATTACCCCAGCTATACAAAGTTGGTGGCGGCAACAAAAGCCCAAATGAGATCAGTACGCACAACACCATCGAGACCAGCATATTTGCCAGCACCGTCCCTGCCACGCCACTTTTGTAGGCAATATAAAATAGCGGAACGGTAATATAGACAAATGGGAATGGCAAAGTGAGCGGCACAATAATTGTAACTGCCAAAGTCAGTAGCACTAATGCCGGTAAATAAGCATTAAGCAAGGACCGTTTTAAACCACTCAATTTATTAACACTAATCCAATAGGCTGCGGGCAACACACTAACGCTACCAATGGCAGCTCCTTCGGCCCAACGTACAAAGACCCCCACAGCCGAAACATCGTCGACCGCAAAAAACAATATCGCTGATATCAGGGCTCCAACCAAGACAGGTAGAATCCCTCCCAGCCAAATTAGACGAATCAAGCCGACAACATTAAAGAACACCCCTGTATCGCGAATATAACGACGAAGCAAATAGGAACCCAGTACGATTTCGCTTAGATTGCCGGGAATAAACATGAATGATTGCGACAGCGGCGTCCCCATGACGCCATTTGCCAACACAATCATGGCTAGCAATAATCCAATACGAGGGAGCCACTTAGAAAAATCTAACTGGCTTAGATAGGCAACGCCAATTGCATTAGCAAACCAAATGATCGCCATTCCTGAGCCGACCCGAAAAATCGCGATCGACATAACTGCCACAGAAAAGTAAATGATGGCAATGAAAACACTCAACCTGAATTCTTCATTACACAGCGGATTTAGCTTACTCACGCCGAAGACCCCCTTCGTCGCCATAGCCAGCATGCGCACATTAGCGCCAAAATGACAAATACACCTGCTGAGTACTTTAATAATGCCGAGTATGGAATCGCACTTTTGATTTGCTCAGGGTTTAACCAGCGCGCAAGCAATGCTTCTCTTTGCGCTAGCGGCATATTTAACAAAGCCTGATTTATACGCTGACCAATCTCAATTCGCGCCTTTGGGTAGGCAAAACTCAGCTGATACTGAAAACCTAGATTCTGCACAACCCGCCACTGCTGATATTGCTCCGATTTGGCAATAAAAATTACACTGGCAATATCTGCCACCAAGGCATCAACCTTGCCTTGTTTCAACAGCAACAACGCTTGTCGATCATCATTCACCGCCAACCATTCAATTGCAGGAAATTTTTCCCGCACATAAGATTCAACGGCATAACCCTTACCAACCGCAACCGACTTACCTTTTAGCGAGATTAAATCAACAATTGCACCATCATTACGAGCAATTAATACGGCGGGCACTGCCACATAGGGATGGGTAAAACTCAAATACTCTGCACGCTCGGCCGTGGGGCGCAATGATGAGATAAGATCAATTTGGCCTTGCTTGGCTTGTTCTAAAATAATGGCCAGCGTGTTAGCAGGCAAAGTTTGAATTTGCAGCGCGGCAGGCTCGGCGATTGCCTGCAGTATGTCCCATGAAAGCCCGCGGATTTGCCCCCGCTCATCTTGATAGATAAACGGGCCGTAGTCTTTTTCAGGCGCAAAACGCACTTGCAACGGAGCCTGCGCCCCAGCCAATGACACCCAAAAGGCAATACTTAGCAAAAAAAGCTTAGACATAGACTGAATAATCTGAATCCTAATTATCCAACTATAGTTAGGCCTCTTATCTTTTTAAATCCTTTTGCAAAAATTTCTAAATTAGTAATTAATTCAATTCTAACCATCAATTTCCAAATTTAACCTCTCACCCTTTAAGCACATAGCAGTGGCGATAGGCGTTTAAACGCTTCACGCACCGTATCACTTGGGCAGCCAAAATTAATTCGTAGCCAACCAGGAAAGCCAAAATCACGGCCATCAGACAACCCCACCCCGAGCGATTCAAACGCAGGAAGTGGGTTCATTGGATCAATGCTTCGTGCGTCGATCCAAGCCAGATAAGTCGCTTGTGGAAAAGTAATCCGCAATGGGCTCCCCGCAAAAGCATCTGCTAAAAGCTGTCGATTCGTGCGCAAGACATCGATCAAGCCTTGATGCCATTGCCCATCATCACGATAAGCGGCTTCCGCGCCGATATAGCCCAAAGCATTCACTGAAGGCACCAAGCCGGCCATTTCACGTCGGAAGCGTGCGCGAAGCGCTGGATCAGGAATTACGGCAAAAGCACAGCCCAAGCCTGGGATATTCCACGTCTTCGACGGCGCAAGCAATGTGATAGTTCGCGCCGCAAAGTCAGGATCGAGTGTAGCAAATGGTGTATGCACTAAACCAACATCCAACAATAAATCGCAATGTATCTCGTCAGAGCACACAATTAGATTATGCTGCCGCACAATACTCAGCAGTTGATCCAATTCAGCTCGATTCCAAACTCGCCCAACAGGATTGTGCGGATGACAAAGTAATAGCAGTCGCGTGCGTGGTGTTATGGCGGCTTCTAATGCAGCAAAATCCCAAATCCACACCCCATCCTCACGCTCCATTAAAGGAACAGCAATCAATTCTCGATCAGACAATCCCGGTGCACGTAAAAATGGCGGATAAATTGGGGTGGCCGTTACTACGGCATCACCAGATTCACCGACGGCGCGGCAGGCCAAATTTAATCCTTGCACGAGACCGGGGAGCCAAACGATCCAATCGGCATCAATCTGCCAATCGTAATGTGCCGCCGCATAACTTTGCACCGCGTCAAATAAGCTCGTAGGTGGATTGGTATAACCCAATACGCCATGCGCAATGCGTGCTTGTAACGCGGCAATGACTGAAGGCGGAGCGGGGAAATCCATATCAGCCACCCACATTGGCAAGATATCTTGATTTTTGTATTTATCCCACTTCATGCTATCGGTCGCACGCCGATCGATTATTTTCGTAAAACTCATTACCTAGCTCCATCCGGTTCGAATGCCCGAGCCAAATCCGCAATCACATCAGCAACGCCACCACGGCAAGCCCCAGCAACGTATCGCCAACGCCCAACTAAGCACACCTTTCAGCGATTAGATTTTAATTATTCTTTTAGGCTATGCAAAATCAGCAACCGTTGGTTTTCCAACCGTGCCGCATACCAAAGACTGTTAAAATTACAGTCATCCAAATAAATCATCAAAAAAATCAAAATGACGTCTTTTAATTTCGCGACAGCTCAATTGAGCCGATACCCAGTCAAACACAGCAAAGATTTACAGGCTTGGGATGCTGCTGATGAATATTTGTCGCGATTTATTACGTCAGATTCGAACGTACTGATTTTAAACGATGGTTTTGGTGCAATCGACTGCGCGGTACGTGCCGCCCGCGCTACGCCACTGCATTTGAATGATTCTTGGTGCTCACTTCGAGCGATTGAGCTAAATACTCTGCAGACTCCAGCACTATTTAAGGCGCAAGCGATTGATCGAGGTTTGGTGAAGTTGCCTAAATCAATCTCAATGCTTGAGTCGCAGTTGACTTATGTTTCGAATCAATTGCAGCAACCACTCGAAATCTACTTTTCAGGGATGCAAAAGCACGTGAGCTCGGGGCATTTAGATTTGTTAAAACAGATTTGCACTCGCCTGGAATACTTACCCACCGAGCGTAAAGCACGAATGTACAAAGGAGTGCTTCAGCCTTGCGCCCACCAAACCCAAATTACTAACCTTGCTGTACCCGAATTGGGCTTGACGCTGCAAAACGCCGCAGGAGTTTTTGCTGAACAAAAACTGGATATTGGCTCAAGATTTTTTATTGAACATTTTCATTTATTGCCTAGCGCACAAAAAGTGGCTGATGTGGGCTGCGGAAATGGACTACTATCGTTGGCGTATCACCGCTTGCACCCGCCCGCCGAACTCATGCTATTTGATGAGTCTTTTGCGGCGACAGAATCAGCCCGTTTGAGTTTTGCCCTCAATTTCCCTGGGGCGCACTATCATATCCAGCACAACGATGGCTTATCTGGTGTTGAGCAAATTTTTGATTTAATTATGATTAATCCACCGTTTCATCAGCAAAACACGGTTACTACAGATATTGCCAACAGCATGTTTCAGCAAGCGAAGCAGTGCATGGCAGCATCTAGCGAGCTTTGGATTGTTGCAAATCGCCACTTAAATTATCCCTTGAGTTTAAAACGCGGGTTCCGTAGCGTATCGGTTATGGCTGAAAATGCGAAGTTCGTCATTATTCGAGCAAAGCTGTAATTCTAGTAGCGCAGTGCTGTTGCGTTACGCCGGACTTGCTCAAATACGGCGCTTGCGTGATAATAAAACGCCACTAATTGCGACATGTCACACAATGAAGCACCCTTGCGATCAGCACACTCTTGAACTTCCAGAAATGCCAACCCCAAAAAAACGAGGTAGACCCGCAATTAATGGCCGGGCAATGAGCGCTGCGGAGAGAAAACGTCGCTCGCGCGCGCTTCAAGTTGGGCGCGCTACTCGCGATCATAATCAACGCCTACCTAAAGCGCTCTCAGTCGAAATTGACGCCAGCCTGCACCAGAAACTGAAACGCTACTGCGAAGCGCATGGAAAAACCCAAATTGAAGCGCTAGAACAATTGATTCAGACCCTGCCCGACTAGCGCAACCCCAATAGCTCTGGACAAAAAGCCTCGATTTGCTCGGGTTGATTGAGGGTTTTAATTTGTTGAAAAAGCACTTCCGCTTCAGGATGGTGTTTACGCAGGTAATTCAGCCATTGTTTTAAGCGCCCGGCTTGATACTTGGGGTAGCAATGAATGAGTACTTGCTGCCAGAATGTGACAAACAGCGGTTGCAATTGCTGCCAAGCTATCGCCCTACCTTGTTTTGCTTCGAGGGCTAGGCCAGGGTTAGCCACAATCCCTCGTCCCAGCATGATGTCGTCGCAATTAGAGATGAGTTGGCAACGTTTTAGTTCTTCCAAAGTCCAGATCTCACCATTGGCAACCACTGAAATACCGATTTGCTCCTTAATGAGTGCAATCCACTCCCAGTAAGCAGGTGGTTTATAGCCGTCTGTTTTGGTTCTTGCGTGCACCACCACTTCACAGGCACCAGCTTGCTCGATCGCTTGAGCGCATGCAATAGCTTGAGAGGCATCTTCATAACCCAAACGCATTTTGGCGGTTACAGGGATATACCCAGGCACTGCATCACGAACGGCTTTGACAATTTGATAAATCGTTTCGGGCTCTTTGAGCAATACAGCACCACCTCGATGACGATTAACCGTTTTGGCCGGGCAGCCAAAATTTAAATCAATCCCGTGTGGCTTTAACTCGGCCAGTCGGGCCGCATTTTCGGCCAAACAGACCGGATCTGACCCTAGTAACTGCACCCGAACAGGCACACCGCTAGGTGTGTGACTTTGTTGTTTTAATTCCGGAGCAATGCGCTCAAACGTTTTGTAAGGTAATAAGCTACCACTCACTCGAATGAACTCGGTTACGCATAAATCGATTCCGCCAGCTTGAGTAATAACATCACGCAAAACACAATCGAGCAAGCCTTCCATTGGTGCTAATAAAATACGCACAGCACTTCCAATTCACGTTTAAATAGTTGGCGAGATTGTAATCGAGGGCGCTCATTGTGGCTAAACAAAACGGCACTTGACGAAAGAACGAACGTTCAATACGCTATGCATATAGATCAATCAAGAGGTGCGCCATGGCCAATCCTAATCGTGACAATGAATATCTCGGCAAATTACAGGACTACTACGCAGACTATCGTAATATTCCCTCCTATTCTGCGATTGGAGAGTTGCTCGGCATGGCCTCAAAATCTGCCGTCTCGGCGCTAGTTAAACGACTTACGCTTGCTGGATTTATTGAAGTAACGCCCGATAAACGCCTCGCCCCAACGAAGCGTTTTTTTGAACGAGAACTGGCAGATTTTAACTTGCCCGCCGGCTTGCCGGCGGCGGCGAACGACGCCATGAGTGAGGCAATTTCGCTAGATGAATATTTAATGCCCCGCCCCTCCTCTTCTATTTTGGTCAAGATTCGAGGCGATTCGATGATTGATGCGGGCATTTTTGATGGCGATATTGCCGTGGTTGAGAAGCGTCATGCAGCTCTTGTCGGTGATATTGTGGTCGCAATCATCGACAATGAGTACACACTCAAAGAATTGGGCAAGGATAAACAAGGTTACTTCCTGATACCGCACAATGCTGATTTTTCTATTGTTCGTCCCGAGTCAAGCTTGGAAATTTTTGGGGTTATGGTAGGCTTGATTCGAAAATATCGATAATTTTTGAGAGATCTAATGAGCGACGTTCTACTATCCCCACTGGGTAAAACCAGTGATTACATTACCAATTACTCCCCTGAGCTGTTATTTCCCATCTCTCGCCAGCCCAAACGCCAAGAGATTGGAATTAACGCTGATTTGCCTTTTTTTGGTGTGGATATTTGGAACGGTTATGAATTGTCATGGCTAAATAGTAAAGGCAAACCACAAGTAGCAATCGCTAGCTTTCATATTCCTGCTAACAGCCCCAACATCATTGAATCAAAATCGTTCAAGTTGTATTTGAATAGTTTTAATCAAACCAAGATTGAAACCTTCGAGCAACTGCAACACATTTTAGAGACCGATATTTCAAATGGCGCAGGTGCGCCTGTGCGCGTGAAATTGACGCCACCATCGTTGTTTAATCAATTTAAATTTGGCGAACTAGATGGCTACAATATCGACAATCTGGATATCGAAGTTGATCGATACGCGCCACACGAGGGTATTTTGCGCTGCGACCCAAGCGACAGCACTCAGAGCGAAATACTCACCTCCAATTTACTCAAATCTAATTGCTTGGTGACTGGTCAACCCGACTGGGCCAGCGTTCAAATCCAGTACACAGGCAGCGCAATCAATCGAGAAAGCCTCTTACGGTATTTGATCTCTTTTCGAAATCACAACGAATTTCATGAGCAATGCGTTGAGCGTATTTTTGTTGACATCATGCGTGATTGCGCGCCACTTAAGCTGGCGGTTTATGCACGCTACACTCGACGAGGTGGTTTAGATATCAACCCTTTTCGAGCTAATTTCAACGCCGAGCAACCCAGTAATTTGCGCGGCGCTCGGCAATAAGGAGAAGCATGCTTGATACAATCACTTTAGGCGGGGGCTGTTTTTGGTGTCTCGAAGCTGTATTTCAGCAGGTTAGAGGTATTCAAAAAGTGAGTTCTGGGTATATGGGTGGTCACACCCTCTCGCCTACTTATCAGCAAATCTGCCAAGGCGACACAGGCCACGCCGAAGTCGTCCAACTTCAGTTCGATTCAGCCGAAGTTAGTTTGGTAGAGATATTAGATGTATTTTTTGCCATTCACGACCCGACTACACTGAATCGACAAGGCCATGATGTCGGTACTCAGTATCGCTCAGCCATCTTTGCCAGTCATACAACGCAACTTGAAGCAGTCAAGAGTAAGTTGCTTGAGTTGCAACGAGAGTTTGTTAACCCCATCGTGACGGAGCTTTTGCTTGCAAGTACGTTTTGGCCAGCCGAGATGGAGCACCATAATTACTATAACAATTACCCATTACAACCCTATTGTCGTGCAGTGGTCGCACCCAAACTGCAAAAACTGATGACTCATTTCCCAAACATGACAAAGTAGGTATTTTTTGTTGCTTCTTGCGTGGCGCAGTGCGCTCGCAAGAGGCTATAATTGCCGTCTTCCCTAATTTCCAAAGAGCCGCGCCATGTCGCCGCGACTAAAACTACTGCAACCTTATCCATTCCAAAAACTTCGCCAGTTATTTGCTGGCATTACCACGAATCCCGCGCTAACCCATATTAACTTGTCGATTGGCGAGCCTAAGCACCCTGCGCCAAACTTAGTTAAAGAAGCTTTAAATCAAAACATGGCGGGCCTATCAAGCTACCCGGCGACTCTAGGTTCGGATGCATTACGCCAGAGTATTAGCGACTGGGCGACGCGCCGTTATGAAATCCCTGCGCTTGATCCAGCAACGCAAATTTTACCCGTCAATGGGAGTCGCGAAGCTTTGTTTGCTTTTGCGCAAGCCGTGATTGATTCAAGTGCGGAGCGCCCGATTGTTCTTTCCCCCAATCCGTTTTACCAAATTTATGAAGGTGCAGCGCTACTATCTGGTGCCGAGCCGTGGTTTGTGAATTGCACTGCTGAGAATCGTTTTCAGCCTGATTGGGATAGTGTTCCAGAAGAAGTTTGGGCGCACACTCAGCTTGTGTTTGTGTGTTCCCCTGGCAATCCAACTGGCGCAGTTGCCTCATTAAGCGATTGGGAGCGATTGTTTGAGCTCTCTGATCGGTACGGTTTTGTGATTGCTTCGGATGAGTGTTATTCGGAAATTTATTTTGGCGAGAACAAACCACTAGGCGGTCTGGAAGCAGCGCACAAGCTCGGGCGCGACTATCGACGTCTAGTCATGTTTTCATCGCTTTCTAAGCGCTCAAATGTACCAGGCATGCGCTCTGGCTTTGTGGCGGGCGACGCAGAAATTATCGCGCAATTTTTACTCTATCGAACCTATCATGGCTGCGCAATGAGCCCGATGGTGATGGCTGCGAGTGCTGCGGCTTGGAGTGACGAAACGCACGTCATTGAAAATCGAAAGTTGTATGCCGAAAAGTTTGCCGCGGTCACTGCTATTTTACAATCCGTGCTCGAAGTCTCTTTACCCGACGCGGCTTTTTATCTATGGGCCAAAGTTCCGATTGAAGATGAAGCATTCGCCGCTGGCTTATTTGCACAGCAGCATGTTACTGTGTTGCCGGGATCTTATTTGGCAAGAGCTGCGCACGGAGTCAATCCGGGCTTAGGCTATATTCGGATCGCTTTAGTAGCCCCACTTGATGAATGTGTGGCCGCAGCAGAGCGCATCGTTCAGTATTGTCATTCAATCAAATAGCTAGATTCATAACGATTTATACACCTTAAGGAATATAAACATGAGTAATTTACAAGCCATTATCGAAACCGCCTTTGAAAATCGTGCCGACATTACACCAAGCAATGTTTCTGCTGATTTACGTGCAGCGGTGAATGAAGTTATTTCGGCGCTTGATCAAGGCCAATTACGCGTTGCTGAGAAGATAAATGGCGATTGGTTTACTCATCAATGGATTAAAAAAGCAGTTCTACTGTCGTTTCGCATTAACGATAATGTGGTCATGGATGGTGGTTGCACTCAATTCTTTGACAAAGTACCTAGCAAATTTGCCGATTACAGCGAAGAAGACTTCCGTGCGGGTGGCTTCCGTGTTGTGCCGAATGCAATTGCGCGTAAAGGTTCTTTTATCGGTAAAAACGTTGTTTTAATGCCTTCGTACGTCAACATT
The DNA here is from genome assembly GCF_016881405.1 of Deefgea chitinilytica. Taxonomy (GTDB): domain Bacteria; phylum Pseudomonadota; class Gammaproteobacteria; order Burkholderiales; family Chitinibacteraceae; genus Deefgea; species Deefgea chitinilytica. Next base: position 839,283 of record NZ_WOFE01000001.1, on the reverse strand, counting down.
GGTGCTCACGTTGATGAAGGCACCATGGTGGATACTTGGGCTACCGTTGGCTCATGCGCACAAATCGGTAAAAATGTTCATTTATCCGGTGGGGTTGGTATTGGCGGTGTTTTGGAACCTTTGCAAGCTGGTCCAACCATTATTGAAGATAATTGCTTTATCGGTGCGCGCTCAGAAGTCGTGGAAGGCGTCATTGTGGAAGAAGGCTCGGTGATCTCAATGGGGGTATACATTGGTCAATCAACGCGAATTTACGACCGCGAAACTGGCGAAGTGACTTACGGCCGGATTCCTGCTGGCTCGGTCGTTGTTTCCGGTAATTTGCCTTCTGCTGACGGCAAATACAGTCTGTACTGCGCAGTGATTGTTAAAAAAGTGGATGCTAAAACACGATCTAAAGTTGGCATCAACGAATTACTTCGTGGTATCTAAACCGTATTAATTTATAGTCCTTATCAAATAAATCTTATAGCGATATACCCAATAAAAAATCCAGTCTAATGACTGGATTTTTTATTGGGTAAAATAAATACGCGCTTACAAAACAACGTCACGATTAACGCCGTAACGGCGCAAAATGCGTCGCAACTGATCTAAAGCCTCAATTTGGATTTGTCTGACACGCTCACGAGTGAGACTTAAATTCGCAGCCAAATCCTCCAGCGTACAGATCTCATACCCATTTAAGCCATAGCGGCGCTCAATCACCATGCGCTGCTTGTCGTTGAGCTGCTTGAGCCATTCTTTAACGTATTTTTCCACTTCGCTGTTTTGCAAAATAGTTTCTGGACCATCATGCTGATCATCTGGAATCGATTCGCCAATCGAGAGCATCGGATCAATATCAAGCGGCGCATCAAGAGATGCTACGCGCTCATTCAGACTCATTACGCGGCGCACCTCCTCAACATCCTTGCCAACCAAGTGCGCAATATCTTCGATGACCGGCTCATGCCCTAGACTGGCTTCTAGATGGCGTTGCGCACGTAAATAAACGTTTAATTCTTTGATGACATGCACCGGTAAGCGAATAGTTCGCGATTGATTCATAATCGCACGCTCAATGCTTTGGCGAATCCACCAAGTGGCATAAGTTGAAAACCGAAACCCGCGCTCGGGATCAAATTTTTCCAGGGCATGCATCAGACCAATATTGCCCTCTTCAATCAGATCAAGCAAAGTCATGCCACGATTGATATAGTGCTTGGCAATATTCACGACCAATCGCAAATTATGCTCAATCATTTTTTGCCTGGCAGTGAAATCGCCCTGAACCACGCGTCGCGACAAGGCGCGCTCTTCTTCGGGGGTTAGTAATTTACTCTGACCAATTTCATTCAAATAAATCTGCGTTACATCACCCGTACTTTCTGCGGTGTAGCGATCGGCATCTTCTTTGCCATCGACCTCTGCTTCCGCGTCGTCAGTTTCGATCTCTGCAAGCTCTTCCTCTTCAACAAGGTCTTCTTCTAATATGTCCAGTTGATCGCTCATGATGTATCTCTAGTTTAGTTTTATATAGTTACTAGGATCGACAGGTTTACCAAACTTACGAAGCTCAAAGTGCAGCTTGACCTGATCGCTATCTGTATTTCCCATCTCGGCAATTTTTTCGCCTTTTTTTACCACATCATTTTCTTTGACAATCAGTTTGCTGTTATGTGCGTACGCAGATAAAAATCCGTCCGCATGCTGAATAATGATCATTTTGCCATAGCCCCTGAGACCAGTTCCGGCGTAAACGACCTTACCACTCCCTGACGCAACTATAGATTGCCCCATTTGTCCTGCAATATCAATGCCTTTACGTTCGATTGTAAATGGGGCAATCACTTTACCTGCCGTCGGCGCCCCCCAGTTTGTTGCAGTGGTATTACCAGAAGTTGAGGTAGATACCTCTGCAGAGCTTGTTTTATCAGTGTTTTCTACTTTAGGCGCCGATCCTGCCTGTTGAATCGGCTTGGTACTTAATGCCGCTGAACTGGCATTGGTACTCTGTTGCTTAACAGCAACTTTTTCTCCTTCCGCCTGGCTTGCAATTGCAGATGCTGTTTGCTGCGCGAAACTTTCCTTAACAGCTTTAGGGTATTTTTGTGTTGTTGCGATGTTAGGAGCGGCACTTTCTTTTTTAAGCGTAGCTCCGCCACCTGATGTGGTGGCACTATCAACTAGAGGGCGAATTTCTACACCTGAGTTTTGCTCTGCAGCTACGGGTGACAAACGCAAAACTTGCCCCACTTTAAGTGAGTTAACGTCAGTAATGCCATTCCAAGCAGCTAAATCTTTATATGCCAAACCGTGATCAAGTGCGATGCGATACAAGCCCTCACCGGCTTTGACAATATACGTTTCCGCAGTATTCGTGCCTGCTATTGGAGTGGGGGTTTTGTTGATTACAGGACTACTAGTAGGAGGGGTATTGACTGAGGTTTTATCAATGATCGGGGCTGGCGCGTGGGGGGTGTTGCTACAAGCACATAAAAACAGTGCAGATACGATGATGCCGAGACGATTTGCACTCATGCATATGCTCCTTGAAACTAAATTAAGTAAATATATTTTGCTGGGTTGACCCTAAAAGATTAAGCAAGGCCGGGCAATAGGGGAACAAACTTAACCTTCTCGAGCCGAGTTTCTACAAAGCCGTCCTCTAGCCGCTCAATCATGCGTAGTTCTTGCTCTGACTCACCAACAGGAAACACGAGTCGTCCGCCAATCGCAAGCTGGTCAATTAGGTTTTCAGGAACGATGGGAGCTGCAGCGGTGATCAGTATGGCATCAAACGGAGCCAGCTCAGGCAATCCTTTGCTGCCATCTGCATGCCTTAATCTTGTGTTATGAATTTGTAATGCACTGAGTCTATCGCGAGTAGTTCGCACTAGCCCGCCAATACGCTCAATACTATGCACCGTTTTAAATAGCTTAGCCAAAATACTGGTTTGATATCCGCAGCCAGTACCTATTTCTAATATGTTTCGGTGCTGTGGCACAGCGTAAACGAGCTCTGACATTCTGGCTACGATATAAGGCTGCGATATAGTTTGAGCAAAACCAATCGGCAAAGAGACATCGTCATAGGCTTTATGTGCTAAGGCTTCATCAACAAAAGCATGACGTGGAATTTGCCCCATTACAGCCAAAATAGTCTCGTCACGAATTCCTTGTGAGCGTAGCCGCTCTAGCATGCGCGTTCTAGTGCGCACAGAGGTCATTCCACTACCCTGCACCAACATTACACACCAACCCATTCAGCAATAAACTCAAGCTGCTGATGTGCAGTGAGATCAATTGACAGCGGTGTGATTGAGACGAACCCATTTGCAATCGCATCAAAATCAGTTCCGGTAGTCGCGTCTGCAATCTTGCCAATCGGTCCAACCCACCAAATGGTGTCGCCGCGCGGGTTTGCCGAGCGAATGACGGGGGCTGACTTATGTCGCCGCCCCAGTCGAGTGACTTTAATGCCCTTTAAAGATTCATAGGGAACATCAGGAACATTTACATTCAACAACACGGCTCCGCGAAATGGATCCTGCTGAAAGCGTTTGACCAAATCAGAGGCGACCCGAGCGGCTGTTTCGAAATGAACAGGGTTATGTGAAGCGAGTGAAATAGCGATTGCAGGGATACCAAGCAAAAAACCTTCAGTGGCGGCCGCAACCGTACCTGAATAGATAGTGTCATCCCCCATGTTCGGTCCGTGATTAATACCAGAGACGACCATATCAGGTAAATCTGACATTAAGCCCGTGGCAGCTAAATGAATACAGTCAGTTGGCGTACCATCAACATAAAAAAAACCGGAGGGTGCTTCGCGAACAGATAATGGGCGATCTAGTGTCAAAGAGTTACTAGCGCCGCTGCGGTCGCGCTCTGGAGCGCAAACCAAAGTTTCACCCAAATCTCCAAGTGACATGGCCAAAGCGGCAAGCCCTGGTGAAAAATATCCATCATCATTACTAAGCAATAAACGCATAAGCACTCCCTGAGGTGCTCTATTCTATCTGCTTGTCGTGGCAACGCAAACCGTGGCTCTCTGGTCGTTGTGAAGACGCTATGTGCGCGTGCCTCTTGCAGAGAAATCCGTCCCTGCGCCACTCAACAATACCGCCAAATCTAAACCAACCATTTCACATCACGAGTCAAGTCGTAAAAAACCTGATGTATATAATTAGACGCTATAATTAACTTTGGATAGATGTATATACCCAATAGCATCAATAAAAAAGCGGCCTTAGCCGCTTTTGATTGAACAACAGACTCATTAACCCCTCGGAATCGCATCACCCAATTCACGACGCAAGAATTGATGAAAATGCCTCATCCCGTCTTCCATCGGGCTTTGATATGGCCCAACCTCATTGCGCCCTTCAGCGAACAAGGCTACACGACCGGCCTCCATGCGATTAATGATTTCTACATCTTCCACCGCGGTTTCAGCATAAGCCGCCTGCTCAGCCGCCACAAAATCGGGCTCAAAATAAGCGATATCTTCTGGGTAATAAAACTCAACGACGTTTTTATAACTGCGTGGCCCCGTTGGGATAATCGTAGAGATCACCAATGTGTGCGGATACCACTCGACAGTGATATTGGGATAATACGTCAACCAAATTGCGCCATATTTAGGCGTTTTTCCGTGATCATACCGCTTTACTTGCTCATGCCAATCCCGATACACCTTAGAGCCGGGCCGTGCCAATTGATGATGTACCCCAACGGTTTGTACCGAGTACCAGTCGCCAAACTCCCATTTTAGCTCGTTGCAATCGACAAACTTGCCCAGCCCAGGATGAAATGGCACGACATGGTAGTCTTCCAGATAAACTTCAATAAACGTTTTCCAGTTGCCCTCGTATTCGTCGACAGTTACGCTGTGGAACACATACTTAGAAAAATCCAAATCCTCACGAACGCCTAGATTTTTCAGGTCACGCTCAATATCGCGGCCAGATTCAAAGAGCAGGCCATTCCAATTTTGCAATGCGGTCTCTGGTAAATGTAGGCAAGGCTTGTTAGCAAAGTGCGGAGCACCCAATAGTTGCCCGTGCTGATCGTAAGTCCAGCGATGGAGTGGACATACCGTATGCGTCGCATTGCCACGACCATCCAGCATTTTGGCTTGACGGTGACGGCAAATATTAGAGAATAGCTTCACACCTTCATCGGTGCGCTTTAAATAACGCGCACCGTTGCCGGCTTCTAAAACGTGATAATCCCCTGCCTCGGGCACCATCAGTTCATGACCGACATAGCGAGGACCGTGAGCAAATAATTGGGCTAGTTCTTGCTGGAAAAGTGCTTCGTCAAAATACGCAGCAACAGGTAGTGGTGTTGAAAGATCCAGCTGCAGAGCCGCAGCTGTAGCCAGATTGGACATCGCCAATACCTCCTGGGCTAGAAGGTCTTGCCACTTTGTTCGCCGATTAAACCAGCGCCCGATGGGTGGGCAAGCCATCAAATTAGTTAAAAATCAAACCAATTGGTTTGATACGAAAAAGGCGGCAATTTTGCCTCAAGTTAGCAGCAAGGGCAAGAGAAAAATCGTTTTGCAATGAAGTGCTTACGCATGAATTAACAAAAAAAAGACCCGCTCATGCGGGTCTTTTTGGGGGCTTTGTTAAATTAAGCCTGCACTGAATCTGCTTCAGCTTGATAAGACTCGATTTGGTTAAAGTTTAGATATTTATAAACCTCAGCCGATTTACTATCGAGCACACCAGCATCAGCCATGTATTCTTCAACCGTTGGAATGCGACCCAAGCGTGAAGCAATCGCAGCCAATTCAGCTGAGCTCAAGAACACATTGGTGTTTTTACCCAAACGGTTCGGGAAATTACGCGTCGACGTTGAAACCACAGTCGCGCCTTCACGTACTTGCGCTTGGTTACCCATACACAATGAGCAACCTGGCATTTCAGTACGCGCACCCGCTGCGCCGAATGTGCCGTAATAGCCTTCTTCGGTTAATTGCTGTGCATCCATCTTCGTTGGTGGTGCGATCCACAATTTAGTTGGGAGATCACGCTTACCTTCGAGCAATTTACCTGCTGCACGGAAGTGACCGATATTGGTCATGCAAGAGCCGATAAACACTTCATCGATCTTGGTGCCGGCCACCTCAGATAATACTTTCACATCATCTGGATCGTTCGGGCAAGCCAAGATTGGCTCTTTTACATCCGCCAAGTCGATCTCGATCACTGCTGCGTATTCTGCATCAGCATCTGGTTCAATCAGCGTTGGATTAGCCAACCACGCTTCCATGCTCTTCACTCGGCGCGCTAGTGTTTTCGCATCACCATAACCGTTAGCGATCATTGATTTGAGCAAGACGATATTTGATTGCAGGTATTCAATGATTGGCTCTTTGTTCAGGCGAACAGAACAACCAGCAGCAGAGCGTTCAGCAGAAGCGTCAGTCAATTCAAACGCTTGCTCAACCTTCAGATCTGGCAGACCTTCGATTTCAAGGATGCGGCCAGAGAAAATGTTTTTCTTACCGGCTTTAGCAACAGTCAACAAGCCTTGTTTGATGGCGTACAAAGGAATCGCGTTTACCAAGTCACGCAAAGTGATACCTGGCTGCAATTGGCCTTTGAAGCGAACCAAAACTGATTCAGGCATATCGAGTGGCATTACACCCGTTGCAGCAGCAAACGCCACCAAGCCAGAACCGGCTGGGAAAGAAATACCGATTGGGAAACGAGTGTGCGAATCGCCACCAGTACCTACAGTATCAGGCATCAGCATGCGATTCAGCCATGAGTGAATAACGCCGTCGCCAGGGCGTAGCGAAACGCCGCCGCGGTTGCGGATAAATTCGGGCAGCGTGTGATGTGTTTGCACGTCAACTGGCTTTGGATATGCCGCAGTGTGGCAGAACGATTGCATTACCAAGTCAGCCGAGAAGCCCAAGCAAGCCAAATCTTTCAGTTCGTCACGAGTCATCGGGCCAGTGGTATCTTGTGAACCAACTGAAGTCATTTTCGGTTCGCAATAAGTGCCTGGGCGTACGCCTTGGCCTTCTGGCAAGCCGCATGCACGACCCACCATTTTTTGTGCTTGCGTAAAGCCTTTGCCAGAATCAGCAGGGTCTTGCGGCAGACGGAATACAGTTGATGGCGCCAAGCCCAGAGCCTCACGCGCTTTAGACGTCAAGCCACGACCAATAATCAAGTTAATACGGCCACCGGCACGCACTTCGTCCAGCAATACGTCGGTTTTCAGACTAAAAGTCGTTACAACTTGGCCGTCTTTTTCTACCTTGCCATCATATGGGTAAATCGTAATCACATCGCCCATGTGCAGGTTAGTGACATCAAATTCGATTGGCAATGCGCCAGCATCTTCCATAGTATTGAAGAAGATCGGAGCGATTTTGCCACCAACACAGTAGCCGCCAAAGCGTTTGTTTGGCACGAATGGGATGTCTTCACCTGTCCACCACAGCACTGAATTGGTTGCAGATTTACGAGAAGAACCAGTACCTACCACGTCACCTACATAAGCGATTGGGTGGCCTTTTTGCTGCAATTCCACGATTTGCTTGATTGGACCCACTGATCCTGGTACGTCAGCATTGATACCTTCGCGTGGGTTTTTCAACATTGCCAAGGCGTGCAATGGAATATCTGGACGTGACCAAGCATCTGGCGCTGGCGACAAATCGTCAGTATTGGTTTCGCCAGTGACCTTAAACACCGTCACAGTCACTTGTTTTGGTACTTCTGGACGGCTGGTGAACCACTCTGCATCGGCCCAAGATTGCAGAACCGCTTTGGCGTTCGCATTACCAGCATCAGCCAATTCTTTAACATCATGGAAATAGTCAAACATCAACAATGTTTTTTTCAAGCCTTCTGCTGCAATACCACCCACTTCAGCATCGCCTAGCAAGTCAATTTGTGGCTTGATGTTAAAGCCGCCGAGCATCGTACCCAATAATTCAGTCGCTTTAGCACGTGAAATCAACGCACAGGTATCAGTGCCAGCAGCAACAGCAGCGAGGAAGGCGGCTTTTACTTTGGCAGCATCATCCACGCCAGCAGGAACGCGGTGCGTGAGTAACTCAACCAAGAAAGCTTCTTCGCCTGCTGGTGGGTTTTGCAATAAAGCGATTAGATCAGCGGTTTGTTGCGCAGTTAATGGCAATGGAGAGATGCCTTGCGCAGCGCGCTCAGCGACATGTTGACGGTAGGCTACTAACACGGCGATACCTTTATAAGTATGAAAGGGGATAAAAACTTGATCAAAAGCAAATCAAAGACATTTTACCTGTAGATGCCTTTGCTGTGAACCAAACAGTAGGCGTTTTTTTGCGACTACATGCCGTTGTCTCGAGCTTTGCCAACACAAAGCTGCGAGCAGCAATGCATCAAACAAAAGCCGAGTCAATCAATCAACACAACTCCAGCTCGTTTAAATACAGATTAAGATTAAGTACATCACATAAAAAAACAGCAGGTATTAGCAGCTAGGTGTTTTCACTCATTGGTTAAACAGCAATACCCTTATGTAGTGCCCGCCGCAATCAATACAGGTTCTTCGCCCTCTAGCCGAACTTGCTCAATATTGATAAATTGCTTAGAAATTTTTTCACTCGTCACACTCACCTCCATCGCATCTTCGTGTGCTTGGCGAATATGCGTTGCAAGATTCTTCATTCGCTTGTCAAAACGACCAAACTCCTGCCCTAGCTTACCTAGCGCGTCTTTGATGATGTGAACTTGCTTGCGTGTTTCAACATCTTTAATCACGGCGCGGGCGGTATTGAGCACCGCCATTAATGTGGTTGGCGAAACGATCCATACTCGCTTACCCATAGCGTATTGCACCAATTCAGGATGATAGGCATGAATTTCAGCAAACACTGCCTCCGCAGGGACAAACATCACCGCACCATCGGCGGTTACATTCGGAATAATGTATTTGTTTGCAATATCATCGACATGCTTTTTCACATCGGCTTTAAACAATCGTGTTGCAGTGAGCTTATCCATTTCGCCAGCAAACATGCGATGGTAGTTTTCAAGCGGAAATTTTGAATCTACGGCAACCGTTCCGGTCGGCTCTGGCAGTTTGAGTAAGCAGTCGACGCGCACGCCCCCCGCTAGCGCTGCTTGCAACTCATACGTTTGCGCCGGCAGCACATTGCTAATCAAATGCTCTAACTGCACCTCACCAAACGCACCACGCGAGCGCTTATCGCCCAACAGCTCTTGCAGACTCACCACATTGGTGGTCAGCCCATCAATTTTCTTTTGTGCTTCATCGATTGTCGCCAGTCTCGCCATCACGCTGGCAAAAGTCTCATTGGTTTTTTTAAACCCTTCATCCAAGCGCTCGGTCACCTTACCTGAAATCTCGGCCAATCGATTGTCGGTTGCCTTAGTCAGCTCAGCAACGCTACCAGCAAGCGAAGCAGCAGATTGCTGCAGCGCCGCTTGCAGCTGCTCCATTTCACGCTTTGACTGCTCGGCCAGCATTGTAGATAGCTTAAGCAACATATCTTCGCGCAAGGTGTCTTGCTTATTTTGCAGAGCCGCTGAGATATCACCTAACTGCTTGAGCATTTGCTCGCGCGACTCGCCCAAACTAGCGACCAAGGTGAGGCGTAGCGTTGAAAGCGCCTCACTTTGAACCGTTTGCAAGCGAGAAATTGTTTCGCGGCTTTCTTTCATTTCATTACCGACGCTGGCGCGCAAACGCTCAAATGATTCACTCATGCTGTCGCGCAAGCGATCACTGTTGCGATTGACCGCATCGTTCAGTAAACCGCCATGCTGCACCAAGCCCTGTTGCATTGCCTCACTTTGCTTGCTCATGCCTTGATGTAGATCGTTGAGCATTTCACGGTGTTTGGTTTCTAAATCTTGCGTGAGCGTTTCAAGGACTTCTCGCTGTGCCGTCGACAATTGATGCAGTCGACTCACCACGAGTACACCAGCCAATAAAACCACTAGCGTTGTGACGCCAAAGAGCATTTCTAGCATGATCCAAACCAATGCAAAGCGAAGAAAAAACACGATTGTAGGCTAAGGCGCGTGATGCGACTATAATTTGCGCTATGCGAAAATTATTCCTCAGCTTGTATACGGTATGCGGTGCCCTAAGTGTTCACACTCAAGCTGCGCCCATGCCCTCTACTCACGCCACCATTACCCAAGAGGTGAATGATTGGCTAAACACAGCTCTCAGCAACAGCCCGGGCGCTTATTCATTTGAGGTGCGCCCGATTGATCATCGCCTAAAGCTAGATGGCTGCAACCAACGTGAAATTAGCCTGCCACCTGGCAATCGTTTGGTAGGCAATACGATGTTACGCGTCAAATGTGTCGATGGCGCAAGTTGGGGCTTTAATTTGCCAGTCAAAATCAGCATTCAAGTTCAATACGCTGTAGCAGCAAGGCCGCTCGCCGCCAACCAAGAACTCAACGCTAGCGACATCGCCATGCAACAAGGTGACTTGGGCGCTTTATCCGGCTCCGTTATTTTAGATCCAGCCAGCATTATTGGCCGAGCTTTGAATAGCCCCGTGGCAGCAGGACAAACTTTGCGGCATGAGCAATTGCGCGCTGCGATGGCTATCACGCAAAATCAAAAAGTAAAAATCGTTTTTCGACAAGACGGAATCGAGATTAGCAACGAGGGTATTGCTATGAATGCAGCAGCAGAAGGTCAACCGGTAAGGGTACGTCTTGATAAAGGGAAAATCATCACCGGAACAGCTCAGCAAGGCGGCATCGTCGACGTCGGACAATAAGGCAAGGTTATTCTGACTTTTTTTAAGCAAGGCGTTAGAATCACAGGCTTGAATTCACAATATCGCACTTTTTGGTCAAGACACACTCAATGCATGTAATTCGCGGCACGCCGCAGCACCCTCTTCCTCGCTCTGCTTTAACGATTGGCAATTTTGATGGCCTGCACCGTGGTCACATTGCCATGCTTGATCGGCTTAAGGCCGAGGCGCAATCACGACAATTGGTGAGCGTAGTAATGACGTTCGAGCCTCACCCCCGTGAATTGTTTACACCCGATTCGGCGCCTGCCCGCTTAACCAGTTTGCGAGAAAAAATCGAGCTTTTACGCGAGGCACAAATTGACTACCTGGTCGTGCATCGATTTAGCAAGGCATTTGCCGCTATTGATGCGCTAACGTTTCGCGATCAAATCGTCGCACAACAACTGAATGCTGGGTTCGTTTTAGTGGGTGATGACTTTCAGTTTGGCGCTAAACGTAGCGGTGATTTTAATTTACTTGCAGCGTCAAACGATTTTGTAAGCTGCAGCTTACCAACATTACAGCATGACGCAGAACGAGTGTCTTCAACTGCGGTGCGCAACGCCTTGGCACTCGGCAATATGGCGCAAGCTGCCGCTTTACTCAACCGCCCTTATTCGATAGCTGGCCGCGTCGTTGGCGGAGATCAGCTCGGAAGAACCTTTGGTTTTCCTACCGCCAACATCCAACTCAAACACAATAAACCACCATTGTTTGGTATCTTTGTTGTTGAAGTTGAAGGACTCGAACGCACCTATCAAGGTGTAGCTAGCTTGGGATTTCGCCCGACCATTCATGGCGGCGATTTACAGCCCAAATTAGAAGTCCATATTTTTGATTTTGACCGTGATATTTACCGATCACACTTGCGGATTAATTTTCTTGCCAAATTACGAGACGAAGAAAAATACCCAGATTTTGATAGCTTGATCGCCCAAATTCAGAAAGATTGCGATCAAGCCCGCGCTTGGTTTGCTGCGCGCTAACCCATTTAATATTGAAGATACAAGAGACCATAATGAGCGATAAACCTGCGAACAAATACCCAGTTAACCTATTAGATACGCCATTTCCAATGCGTGGCGATCTCGCTAAACGTGAGCCTGGGTTTTTAAAGCAATGGCAAAACGGCAAAATTTATCAGCAACTACGCCAAGTCGCCAAAGAACAAAATCGCCCTAAATTCATTCTGCACGATGGCCCTCCGTACGCCAACGGTGACATCCATATCGGCCACGCGATGAATAAAGTGCTCAAAGACATTATCTTAAAATCCAAATCGCTCGCCGGTTTTGATGCGCCGTATGTGCCGGGTTGGGACTGTCACGGCATGCCGATTGAACACCAAATTGAAAAACTGGTGAAATCAGACAAAGACGCCATCAAAGCGAATCCAGGCATCCATGCGCGGATTGTTGAATACCGCAAAACCAATGGCCTAGACGAGAAGGAAACTCATTTGCCAAGTGGCTTTATCCGTGAATTGTGCCGCGAATACGCGGCGATTCAAGTCGAGCGCCAGAAGGTCGACTTCATCCGTCTAGGCGTATTAGGCGACTGGGATAACCCTTATCTGACAATGAATTTCAAAACCGAAGCTGACATTGTACGTACGCTGGGCAAAATTCATGACAACGGCTATTTGGTGAAAGGCCAAAAGCCAGTGCACTGGTGCGTAGACTGTGGTTCTGCCCTAGCGGAAGCGGAAGTTGAATACGAAGACAAAGTCTCTGCCGCGATTGATGTGGGCTTTCAAGTGCTAGATATGGCCGCACTGTCAGCGGCCTTTGGCGGAGTGAATGTGGGCGATCAAGCTGCATTTGCAGTGATCTGGACGACGACACCATGGACTTTGCCTGCCAACCAAGCAGTTTCGGTTAATCCAGAATTTACTTACGATTTAATCGCCACTGAAAAAGGCTTGTTAATTTTAGTTCGCGAATTGGCTGAGGCCGCACTCAAACGTTACAACATCGACGCCAATGAAGTGATCGCTCAAGCCAAGGGCTCTGCGCTCAATGGTTTGCTACTACAACACCCATTCATTAACCGCCAAGTCCCAGTCATCTGCGGCGAACATGTAACAGCCGAAGCTGGCACAGGCTTGGTCCATACTGCGCCAGCGCACGGATTGGAAGACTACCAAGTTGGTTTGAAATACAAACTACCTGTAGATAATCCAGTCGCCAACGATGGTCGTTACATTTCAAGCACCGAGTTTTTTGCTGGCGAAACGGTATGGAAAGCCAACCCCAAAGTAGTTGCACTACTGGAGGAACGTGGAGCACTCCTTGCCAACAAAAAATTAGAGCATAGCTACCCGCACTGCTGGCGTCATAAAACCCCGCTGATTTTCCGTGCAACCACGCAATGGTTTATTGGCATGGATAAAGTCGTTGGCTGCGAAACCTTGCGCGACAAAGCCAACCGCGCCGTCGATGCGACGGAGTTTTTCCCTGCTTGGGGTCGTGCGCGCCTAGAAGCGATGATCAAAAACAGCCCCGATTGGTGTGTATCCCGCCAGCGCACGTGGGGGGTGCCGATGACTTTCTTTATCCATAAAGAAACAGCTGAACTGCACCCACGCTCAGTCGAGTTGCTAGAACAAGTCGCACAGCGCATAGAAAAAGAAGGTATTGAAGCGTGGTTTAAGCTCGATGCCGCCGAATTGCTCGGTGCAGAGGCAGCGCATTACGAAAAACTCAAAGACACCATCGACGTTTGGTTTGACTCGGGCTCAACGCACTTTGCGGTATTAAAACAGCGCGCCGAGCTCAATCATGGCGATGACAATCGCCCTGCTGCTGATTTGTATCTGGAAGGCTCAGATCAACATCGCGGCTGGTTTCAGTCGTCTCTCAAAACCGCGTGTGCCACCTTGGGCCAAGCGCCGTACAAGCAATTATTGACGCACGGCTTTGTGGTGGATGGTAAGGGTATGAAAATGTCCAAATCCAAAGGCAACGTCGTTTCGCCACAAGACGTGATCAATAAAATGGGGGCTGATATGCTGCGCCTGTGGACGGCCAGCACTGACTATTCAGGTGAAGTATCGATTTCTGATGAAATTCTGAAACGCACCACCGATTCGTATCGTCGTGTTCGTAATACGCTGCGTTTCTTGCTGGCTAATTTGTCAGACTTCAGCGCGGCCGATGTATTACCAGTCAATCAATTATTAACTTTAGATCGTTATGCTTTGGTTGAGTTAGCAAACTTCCAAAAGAATCTAACCTCGTTTTATGCCAAGTATGAATTTCACTTGGGTGTGCAAGAAATTCATCGCTATTGTGCCGACGAGTTGGGTGCATTTTATCTAGATATCATTAAAGATCGACTGTATACGATGGCAGCCGAATCTCATGGCCGCCGCTCAGCACAAACCACCCTATGGTATATCACGCAAGCTTTGGTGCGATTGCTATCGCCGATTTTGTCGTTCACGGCACATGAAGCGTGGGAGACGCTTAACAACGACGGCAATGTGTTTGTCGATCAATGGCTAGATATCCCAGCAGTTCAAGATGCAGCTGCATTGCAAACGGCATTTGCCTTGGTGCGAGAAGTTCGCGCCAACGCACAAAAAGATATTGAACTGCAGCGCGCAGCGGGTGCATTAGGCTCGAGCCTGCAAGCTGAAATTACAATCACAGCGCAAGGCGATGCATATCACGCGTTAGCGTCTTTAGGTGATGAATTGAAATTCATCATGATCACATCGCAAGCCGTACTACACGAAGGCGAGGCGGCGATTGCCGTTGCGGCATCTAGCGCGGAGAAATGCGAACGTTGCTGGCATTATCATCCGACTGTCGGCACGATTGCAGCGCACCCAACGCTTTGTGTACGCTGCGATAGCAATTTGCATGGCTCCGGAGAAACACGTCAACATGCCTAAGCGCTTTATTCATTTTTTGTTATTAGCGTTCATGGTATTGATTTTAGATCAAGCAACCAAACACGGCATTGAGGCACTTTTTGAGTACGCCGAAGTCAGAACCGTCATCCCAGGCTTTTTTGACCTGACTTTACGCTACAACCCCGGCGCAGCGTTTTCATTTCTGGCCGATGCAGGTGGCTGGCAGCGCTATTTCTTTACCGGCCTTGCACTCGTTGTGTCGGTAGTGTTGGTGTTTTTAATCAAAAAGCATCAGGCCGAAACACGCTATGCCATTGCGCTGTCTTTAATTTTGGGGGGAGCCTTGGGCAACGCGATTGATCGGATGGTATTTGGTCATGTGATTGATTTTCTATTATTTCACTGGAATCATCGCTGGTATTACCCCGCATTTAATATTGCTGATTCGGCCATTTGCATCGGGGCGGTCTTGATGGTGATTGATAGCTTTAAGAAACCGGAGTTTGTTTCTAAATGAATAAACCAATGAATATTATTCTGGCGCAACCACGCGGCTTTTGCGCGGGCGTTGATCGTGCGATTGCGATTGTTGAAAAGGCGCTAGAAAAGTACGGTGCACCAATTTATGTTCGGCATGAAGTGGTGCACAATAAATTTGTGATTGAAGATCTGAAAAACAAAGGCGCCATTTTTATTGAAGATTTATGTGACGTGCCTGCTGGCAATACGCTCATTTTTTCCGCGCATGGCGTATCACAAGCGGTACGCGCCGAGGCAGCTGAACGCGGTTTGAATATTTTTGATGCCACCTGCCCGCTCGTAACGAAGGTTCATCTTGAAGTAAAACGTTTGCGTGAGCAAGGATTTGAAATCATCATGATTGGCCACAAAGGCCACCCCGAAGTCGAAGGCACAATGGGACAGGCACAGGCCGGAATGCATTTGGTTGAAGAGCCGCAAGATGTTGATACCTTAAACGTCGCCGATGCGAGCAAATTGGCATATGTCACGCAAACCACGCTCTCAGTCGATGATGCACAAATTGTCATCGAAGCGTTGCGCGCCCGCTTCCCTGATATTGTCGGCCCCAAAAAAGACGACATCTGCTACGCCACGCAAAACCGCCAAGATGCGGTGAAGCAGCTCGCACGCGATGTGGATATTTTAGTCGTAGTTGGCTCGCCGAATAGCTCAAACTCCAACCGTCTACGTGAAGTTGGCAGCAGCCTCGGGATCGATGCTTATATGGTCGACAACGAAACCGAGCTGAACCCAGCTTGGTTTGCCAGCAAGGGCAAAGTAGGAATCACTGCCGGAGCATCTGCTCCCGATGTATTGGTGCAAAGAGTGATTTCCAAAATTCAAGAATTTGGCGCTAACTCGGTCACAGCTATGGACGGCATTGAAGAAAATGTGATTTTTTCTTTGCCGAAAGGCTTGCTGTCTTAAGTGTCTAACTAAGCACAAAGCGCCACGTTCATCGTGGCGTTTTTTTTATGGATAAGACTGATTTGTGCCAAACCTTCCCTATAATGATTTCATCCAGTAAATCCAAGAATGCGCATTATGAACAAACTGAGTAATCCTACCGAAATCGCTCGAGAAACGCTCAAGCAACTAGCGATGAGGCGTATGGTCCCTTCACCTGATCATTATGAGGCAATCTATCACGAGATCGCCCAAACACCAGAATTAGAGCGTATTCACCCTGGTTTAAAAGAACTCATTGAGGCGCTCAGCCTTTTACCACAACAATCGCCAGCGACAGCACGGCAAATTGAACAAATACGACAGGCCATCCAGCAAGAAAAATGGTCAGAAATTCCAGAATCTATTTTTCGCATCATTAGTAGTCAAGCAGATCAAGCAAGTCTGACTAAAAACTGGTCTGAGTTAATCCGCGATCTAATTTTGCAATGGGATTTACGCAATCCAAGCTATCCACCAAGCCGAAAAAAAGAAGCACTAGATCGTGTCTTACTCAATTTTAAGCAAGATAGCACTGTACTTAATGAGAAATTAAATGGACTCATTAATGCCTGGGCCGAAACAGGGGTAGCGTCGGCGACTGTTGTTGATGGCATTAGCAATGCAGATGAACTTAGTGCCCCCTTACCGGACACATCCACGTCAAACGAAGTCGTTAATTGGCGTGAATGGCGCGATGCATTTGCGCAGGCATTAGAGTTCGGCCTAGCCACTAAGTTATTACACAATCCAGATTTAAAGGCTGAAACTTTGGCCATGACTTTGGAAGCGAAAGCCGTTGACAGCGTAGCAATGATGGAAAAATGGTTGCCGCGACTAAGAAAATTCTGGCTCAAGCTGGAATTAGAAAATGACAATGAGCAGCGCCTTTGTGATGGCCTAATGGGCTTGTTGCGCTTACTGACTGATAATATGGCGGCAATTGTTGTTGATGACGAATGGGTGCGCGGGCAAATCGCTGTAGTGCAACACATCATGGCGCAACCATTAGATATGCGAGTCATTTATGATGCGGAAGTCGGTTTAAAAGAAGTTTTATTTAAACAAAGCCAAGTGAAGCATAGTCTTGTTGAGGCACAGACCGTACTCAAAAACATGCTCACCTCATTCATTGATCGACTTGGGTATATGTCTGAAAGTACTGATAAATATCACGACAAGATCAATACCTATGCAGAAAAAATTGACTCCGCCAACGACCTAACAAGCATTCGTCATGTAATGGAAGACCTATTACAAGACACGCGCAGCATGCAACTGGATGTTCGTCGCTCCAGAGATGATCTACTCGAAGCCCGCCAACAAGCCGACGAAGCGCATCGCCGCGTCACTGAGCTGGAGGCTGAGTTAAGTAGATTAAGCGACAAAGTTAGAGAGGATCAGCTAACTGGCGCCTTAAATCGACGTGGACTAGAGGACGCCTATGAGGTTGAATCGGCTCGAGCCATGCGCGCCTCGTCACCACTGGCCATCGCTTTGTTAGATATCGACAACTTTAAAAAACTCAACGACAGCCAAGGCCACGCAGCAGGCGACAGCGCTCTGGTGCATTTGGTGAAAGTCGTGAAAGATTTGGTGCGACCAACGGATACAGTTGCTCGATATGGTGGCGAAGAATTTGTGGTTTTGATGCCAGACACCGATCTCGATAGTGCCGTGCAAGTTATGCTGCGCGTACAACGTGAGCTAACAAAGCGTTTTTTTATGCACAATAATGAAAAAATGCTTATTACTTTCAGTGCTGGCGTCACACTGTATCGAGCAGGTGAAACCCGAGATGCCAGCATAGAACGAGCAGATCAGGCCATGTACCAAGCCAAAAAAACAGGTAAAAATCGAGTAATTACATTGGATTAGTATACGTATTGCTCTAAAAGCCAATTTTTAAAATAGCTTTAGAGCAATACCTTCTATGCAAACAACTCAGATGCACTGACTACTGCAGTACCCAGTTTCGCCACCACAATACCAGCAGCACGATTTGACCAGTCCATTGCTTCGGGCAAATCCAATCCGGCTGCCAGCATCAGCCCCAAGGTCGCAATCACTGTATCGCCAGCACCCGAAACATCATAAACTTCACGGGCATGTGTTGGCTTGTGCACCACTTGCTGTTTTCTAAAGAGCGTCATCCCTTCTTCGCTACGCGTCACCAAGAGCGCATCCAAATCAAAATCAGTCCGCAGTTGATTTGCCTTTTGAATTAACTCCGCTTCGCTTTGCCAGTGGCCAGCCACTTGGCTAAACTCACTGCGATTGGGCGTCAATAAGGTCGCACCGCGATAGCATTCATATTCGCTTCCTTTCGGGTCAACCAATACCGGCTTGCCAGCAGCGCGGGCAGCTAGAATCATTTGCTGCACATGTACCAAGCCGCCTTTACCATAGTCAGACAAGATCACGACATCACAATCGAGTAAGGATTGCTTAAATTCATCCAATTTCGCAGCGAGGACTTCATGACTCGGTTTATTTTCAAAATCAATTCGTAGCAATTGTTGTTGGCGTGCGAGAACGCGCAACTTCACCGTCGTTGAAATCTCATTATCACGATGCAGTAGCGCATCTACGCCTTGCGCCACCAGTAAGCGCTCTAGGCTTAATCCCGCTTCATCATCACCCACGACGGCAAGCAACCTAACTTGACCGCCAAGTGCGGCAATATTACGCGCTACATTCGCTGCGCCCCCTGCTCGCTCGTCGGTTTTGGTGATACGGGCAACTGGTACAGGTGCCTCAGGTGAAATCCGCTCAACGTCTCCAAACCAATAACGATCAAGCATGACGTCGCCAACGACCAGTACTTTGGCACTTTTTAATTTTTGTTCAAGAATATGCATGCTTAGGCAGCCAGTTCAGCATTAATTTGTTGCAAGGTCAAAACAGGATTATCACTCTGGGTAATCGGACGACCGATCACCAAGTAATCCGAGCCTGCCAGCAGAGCTGCTTTAGGGGTCATGATGCGGGTTTGGTCATTGACCGCCGCACCTGCCGGGCGAATACCTGGGGTTACCAGTTTAAATTCACTACCGCAAACCTGCTTCAAGTGCGCAGCCTCTTGAGCGGAGCAAACAACACCATCTAAACCGCAGGATTGAGTTAATTTTGCCAAGCGTTCAACTTGCTGTGCTGCAGTAGGCAAACCAAGTTCTAATAGTTCATCATTTCCCATGCTTGTTAGCACTGTGACGGCGATCAGCAAAGGGCGATGCGACATGCCCTCCAGCGCCTCGCGAGTGGTTTCAAGCATTTTTCTGCCGCCCGATGCATGCACATTCACCATCCACACACCCAAGTTTGCTGCGACTTTACACGCTTGTGCGACGGTATTAGGGATATCGTGAAATTTTAAATCCAAAAACACATCAAAATCGCGCTTCACAAGTTGCTCAACCAAGGTTGGACCACTCGCGGTAAATAGTTCTTTGCCCACTTTTAATTTGCACAGGCTAGGATTTACCGTATCAGCAAATGCAAGAGCATCTGGCACCGATGCAAAATCGAGGGCCACGACAATGCGCGAATCAACTTTCATAAGTTATTCCTGAAATACATTAAGCATTAAGACTAATTAAAACTTTATTACGCTCAAACAGCTGCTCGACTTTTACCTCGAATGGGTGCATAACTTTCCCACTGGTTACAGCCTGGACAGTGCCAAAAATACTGCCGGGTTTTAAATCCACATTCATTGCAATAATACATACTGTAAGTACGGGTATTGTCATGCAATAATTTACTAATAATTTCCAATTCAACCTTTTGCTCATCGGGCGCAACTAAAAGATGAGCTTCTAATAATTTTCGCAATCCGGGCATACTCGGATTTTCGCGTAAGCGTTCACGCACAAAGTCATAAGCAGCATCGACACCAGAGTTAGCTAACAACTGTTCGTAAATTAAATCAACAGCATCCAACTCAGGGTTTTGTTGAACAAATCGAATCAGTAAATTAATACCTTCGTTTAGCTGCCCTTTTTCGCGGTAGGCATTTAAAATAAAACGCGCAGCTAAGGCTAAATAGTGTACATCATGGGTAGCTATCTTTAGCCAATGCTCAATTGCTAAATCATAATCCGCTTTCTCAAATGCAATTTCACCCAGCATTAAACGCGCTCGTGCGCATTGCCGATGTTCTTTTAGAGCGAGCTCTAATTCATTGCTCGCTTTGTCGTGGTGCCCACGAATTAAGCTTTCTGCCGCTAATTCACAATAAAACTGCGCAATTTCTAATTGATAACTATGAGATTCATCCCTTAATAATTCTGCCGTTGCAATCGCTTTTTGCCACTCATGCTCTTGTTGATAAATTGCAAGCAGCTCTTTGCGCGCCAATCGTGCAGAGTCCGTATTGGCTAAATCGTGCAAAATGGTTTCTGCACGATCAAACAGACCCGCTTTAATAAAATCAATTGCCAACTCAAGTTGGATTTGTTGTTTTTGATTTGCATCTAATTCTCGACGGGATAAAATTTTCTGGTGCATACGGATTGCACGCTCCAGCTCACCTCTACGCCGAAATAATTGCCCAAGTGTTGCTTGTAATTCAATCGTTTCTGAGTGTTTTTTTGCGATATCAATATAAAGATCGATCGCTTTATTAGTATCGCCAGCCAAGAGGTGGTTTACTGCTTTAAAATAAGACAGCGGAAGTGAGTGACTCTCTGCAATAACATGCTTTATGTCGACTCGTGCAGCCAACCAGCCTAAACCGAAAAAAACGGGAAGAATGGCAAGCCACCAAAATTGAATTTCTATCATATCAATAACTTCGGAATTTAAATCGCATCAAGTGGAGGAGTAAGAATTTCCGCTTCTTTGCTTGTCTTTTCGCTTGCCGACTGCCGCTTTTCCTTGCGCAACATCAGAACTTCACGGCGAAGCCGCACAACCTGTCCCAAATTAGCTAGCAAACCAATTGCTGCACCAAGCACCAAAAATACCAACAAAATAAGAGCTAAAGGAGCTTCCCAGGAGTGACCCAAGTAAAAATTCAAGCGAACCGTGTTTGCATTGTGCATTGCGAAACCGAATAGCAGAATAAATCCAATAAATTTAATGAGCCAAAATAAATAACGCATAAGATCTCCAAGATTCATTAATATTGTAACGTAAATCGAAGGTAATCGTATTTTTAGTATGCAACAAAAAGGCGACACTGCAAAGTGTCGCCTTTTTTATGCAAATTGCTTAATGATTACGAGTCTAAATCGACACGCTCTCGCAGCTCTTTACCCGCCTTGAAATGAGGCACAAACTTCTCTGGTACAGCTACTTTTGTGCCAGATTTTGGATTGCGCCCAGTTCTTGGTGGGCGGTAATTCAAGTCAAAGCTGCCAAATCCGCGAATTTCGATACGTTGGCCTTGCGAAAGGCTACGTGCCATCGCATCAAGTATCGTTTTTACGGCTAACTCTGCGTCTTTTGCTACCAACTGCGGATAACGTGCAGCAAGTTTCGCGATGAGTTCTGATTTGGTCATTCTAACTAATACCTTATTCAGCAGAGCCAGACAATTTTGCTTTTAGCAATGCGCCGAGGTTAGTTGTACCAGCATTCTCATCATTCGCAGTGATCTTGCTCATCGCCTCAGTTTGCTCGGCTTGATCTTTAGCTTTGATTGACAGATTGATAGAGCGGTTTTTGCGGTCAACATTGATGATGACTGCTTCAACTTCGTCGCCTTCTTTCAATACTGTGCGGATATCTTCAACGCGATCGCGAGAAACTTCAGTCGAGCGTAGATAACCTTCAACATCATCAGCTAGAGCGATTGTTGCACCCTTAGCGTCAAGTGACTTAACAGTACCCTTAACGATCGCACCTTTGTCTGATGTAGATACGTAGTTATTGAATGGATCACCTTCCATTTGTTTGATGCCGAGGCTAATACGCTCTTTTTCAACATCAATAGAAAGAACAACCGCTTCAACTTCGTCACCTTTCTTGAAGTTGCGCACAGCTTCTTCGCCAGCAACGTGCCAAGACAAGTCAGACAAATGAACCAAGCCGTCAATACCACCAGCCAAGCCAACAAACACACCGAAGTCAGTGATCGATTTGATCGCGCCTTTCAGTTTGTCGCCTTTCTTGAAGTTTTCAGCAAAATCATCCCATGGATTAGCCATGCATTGTTTCATGCCAAGGCTGATACGACGTTTGTCTTCGTCGATATCCAAGATCATCACTTCAACTTCGTCACCTAAAGACACAACTTTAGATGGGTGAACGTTCTTGTTAGTCCAATCCATTTCAGAAACGTGAACCAAACCTTCGATGCCTTGTTCGATTTCAACGAATGAACCGTAGTCAGTCAAGTTAGTTACTTTACCGAACATGCGAGTGCCCGATGGGTAACGACGTGATAGACCCACCCATGGATCTTCGCCCAATTGTTTCAAGCCAAGAGATACACGGTTTTTGTCTTGATCGAACTTGAGAACTTTAGCTTCAAGCTCGTCACCCACTGCCAATACTTCAGATGGGTGTTTAACACGGCGCCATGCCAAGTCAGTAATGTGGAGCAAGCCATCAATACCGCCAAGATCAACGAATGCACCGTAGTCAGTGATATTTTTAACGATACCCTTAACGATAGAACCTTCTTTCAAGGTTTCTAACAATTTAGAGCGTTCTTCACCCAGTGAATCTTCGAGGACTGCACGACGTGAAACAACAACGTTATTGCGCTTACGATCAAGTTTAATGACTTTAAACTCAACCATTTTGCCTTCGTACGGAGTGGTATCTTTAACCGGACGAATATCTACCAATGAACCTGGCAAGAAAGCACGCAAGCCATTGACCATAACAGTCAAGCCGCCTTTTACTTTGCCAGAAATAACACCAGACATGATCTCGCCGCGTTCGAGGCAGTCTTCCAACTCGATCCAAGACGCGAGGCGCTTTGCCTTTTCGCGAGAAAGCTTAGTTTCGCCGTAACCATTTTCAAGGCTATCGATCGCAACAGGTACGAAATCACCGATCTTAACGTCAACTTCACCGTTGTCGTTTTTGAATTCTTCAAGAGGGATCAGAGATTCAGACTTCAAACCAGCATTTACGGTTACGAAGTTGTTGTCGATACCAACCACTTCTGCAGTAATCACTTCACCCGAACGCATTTCTTGACGGGTTAGGCTTTCCTCAAATAGGGCGGCAAAGCTTTCCATAGTATCAATAGTCATTTAGTGGAAAATTCCATTAGCCAATGCAGGATGCACCGACAGGTTAGTTAATAAACCTCAAAAAGCGGGCGCTTTTTAAGTCTTCGCTCTTCTCTACCAAAAACGAATCTGGCAATTGTACGGAAAAATTCTTGCTCTATCAAGCGTTTAGCGCAATTATCTTTTTAATTGCCACCAATCCAGAATTTGAGCCACTGCCGTCTCAACATTCATATTCGACGTTTCCAACAAAAAAGCATCAGCCGACTGCGCTAGTGGCGCCACTGCGCGCTGACGATCCCGATCATCGCGCGATTGCAAATCAGCCGTAATCAAAGCCAAATCTGCTTCTTCACCCCGCCCAATTAATTGCTTATAACGCCGCTCGGCCCTTACTTGAGCACTCGCCGAGAGAAATACTTTCAATTTTGCAGATGGGAACACCACTGAGCCCATATCGCGCCCGTCCGCCACCAAGCCTTGAGCAGTCAAAAACTCACGCTGACGCTGAAGCAAAGCAGCTCGCACCATAGGTAGCGCCGCCACCTGAGACGCACCAGAACCAATCTCCTCCGCCCTGATCGCCAGTGCAACATCCGCACTAGCAAGCAAAATTCGTTCACCAACAAAGGCAACATCCAATTCAGTCGCCACTTGAGCGACCGCCACCTCATCCGTCCATGCCACACCTTGCTGCAACGCCGCCAGCGCCGTTAATCGATACAAAGCACCCGAATCCAAATAAGCAAACCCGAGACGCTCCGCAACAAGCTGAGCCACAGTCCCTTTACCCGAGGCCGACGGCCCGTCAATCGCAATCACCAAGTCTTGATTCACTCTACTTCTCCAGCAATAAAAAAGGCCAACGAATGCTCGCCGACCCTTCAAATCCAAATCACCAAAATCACATCGAAGCCAAAACAGCTTCAATCTCGAGCAACTCGGCGGCCGAAAAATTCATATTAGCCACAGCACCAACATTCTCCTCCAGCTGCGACACCCGACTTGCACCGACAATAACTGAAGTCACAGTAAGTAGAGCCCACGCCAGCGCCATCTGCGCCAAAGTCTGACCGCGCTGCTGCGCAAGTTGATTCAACCGCTGCGCGCGCGACAAATACAAAGCAACACCTTGCTCATCTAAAAAATGATTATCCAAGGCGGCAGCACGAGAATCCTGCGGTATTCCAGCCAAATATCGGCCTGTCAACAAACCTTGCGCCAACGGACAAAAAGCAATACTACC
Organism: Deefgea chitinilytica; assembly: GCF_016881405.1. Classification (GTDB taxonomy): domain Bacteria; phylum Pseudomonadota; class Gammaproteobacteria; order Burkholderiales; family Chitinibacteraceae; genus Deefgea; species Deefgea chitinilytica. The sequence goes on along the minus strand of NZ_WOFE01000001.1, from coordinate 814,735 downwards.
AATACCGTTTTCAGCCAAAACATCCAGCAAACCACGCTCAATATCACGTTCGAACATTGAATATTTAGGTTGATGAATTAGACAAGGCGTTCCTAGCTCTTTTAAGATTCGAGCAGCCTCTACCGTTTGCGCCGGAGAATAAGAGGATATCCCCACATATAGCGCCTTACCTTGGCGCACCATCGCATCAAGCGCCGACATAGTTTCTTCCATCGGCGTTTCTGGATCAGGTCGATGCGAATAAAAAATATCGACATAATCCAAACCCAAGCGACTCAAACTCTGATCCAGACTCGCCATCAAGTACTTGCGGCTCCCCCACTCACCGTAGGGGCCGGGCCACATTTCCCAGCCAGCCTTAGTACTCACAATCATCTCATCACGATAGGCGCGCAAATCTTGCTTTAAAACTCGACCGAAAGTTTCTTCTGCCGCACCAGGGCGAGGACCGTAATTATTTGCTAAATCAAAATGCGTAATACCCAAATCAAACGCACGAAGCAGCATAGCACGGCTATTTTCATAAGGCTTATTATCGCCAAAGTTGTGCCACAAACCCAAAGAGATCGCTGGCAATTTAAGCCCGCTACGACCACAACGACGATAAGGCATTACCTCATAACGATTTGCCGCCGCTCGATAACTCATACCTTACTCCTTTTTAGGCTGCCCCCACTCGATTCGAGCTTGGCTAGCACGTTGAATATATTCAGTCAGCGCCAGAGCCTGATCTTGCTCAATGAGCTGAACAAGATGATTTAGCTGAGCAATATTAGCTTTTAAGTCACTTAAAACAGCACTGCGATTGGCCAGCGCAATATCGCGCCACATATCCGGATGCGAGCCCGCAATGCGCGTAAAATCCCGAAAACCACTGGCTGCAAAGTCAAGACACTGCTTAGCATTGTAACGATCTAGCACTGAATTCATATACGCAAAAGACAGTAAATGCGGCGCATGGCTCACCGCCGAGAAAATACCATCATGCTGCTCAGCTGACATCTCGTACACGGTTGCACCACATGCCTGCCACAACTGCCGTACACGCTCGATAGCTTCAACGTTATTTTCAGACAACGGCGTCAAGACTACGCGCCGTCCCTCGTACAAACCAAATTGAGCCGCCGACGCCCCCGACAAATCAGAACCCGCAATTGGATGCCCTGGCACGCAGCTAGCTAATTGCTGAGGCAAGTGCTCACGAAACAAAGCACAAACATCCTGCTTGGTTGACCCCCCATCAGTCACTACACAATTCGGCGACAAATGAGGCGCTATTTGCTGCATCAACCGTCCCATCTGGCCGACTGGCGTGCCGAGCAAGACCAAATCTGCGCCGCGCACCGCAGCAGCTGCGTCGGTTAGATACGCATCAACCACCCCTAATTCCAGCGCACGGGTCAAATTTTCTATGCTACGCCCAACGCCAACCACCTGCTTCACAAGGCGAGCGCGCTTTAGCGCCAGCGCAAATGAACCGGAAATCAACCCAGTCCCCAATAAAACCAATCGCTCAACTGACTGCATTCAGACGTCCAAAAAAATTAAATTTTCCGACCCAGCGCTGGCGCAATAGCGCGCAAACCAATCATGATTTGCTCGAGCTGCGCAACTTCAACTGATTGATCGCCAAAATCAACTGCAGGCACCCGCGCAGTATGAACATCAATCATCAGGCCATCTGCGCCTGCCGCCACCGCCGCCATAGTCAAATGAGGCGTCATCCAAGCTCTAGTACTTGCGTGACTAACATCAACAAACACCGGCAGATAAGTCTCCCGTTTTAACAGCGCAATCGTTGCTACGTCGAGCGAGCCCCTGACACCAGGTTCACACAAAATAATATGGTGATTACCTCCCGCGGCAATCGCCTCCGCCGCCAAGAGCCAATCGGCAACCGATGAAGCCAATCCTCGGCGCAAAATAACAGGCTTATTAAGTCGGCCCAATTCTCGCAATAAGCCGCGATGCGACATGCTTTGCGCCCCAAGTTGAATGATATCAACGTCATACGCCAGCAACGCCTCTAGCGCCTGCACATCGTTCACTTCAACCACAAACGGCAAGCTACTTTGCCGAGCCAGCGCCCGCAATGCTGACGCATTCTCCAGTGAAGCCCCATAAAACTCATAAGGTGAATGCGCAGGCCGCTCCAGTCTTGACCATAGCAAGCGGCAACCCGCCGCCTGCACTGCATCCGCAGTAACTTGTGCGACTTGCGTAGCAAACCAAGAGTGAACTCCAGCGCAGACTTGTATTTGCTCACCACCGATCTCAACGCCGCGCACCTTAAATAACGCGCCTGCCGGCTGAGTCGCGCGCGACACCATCTTGTACTGTTTTGTTACCCGCGTCACCCGCTCAACGCCCGCAAGCATTTCAAAGGCAAGTGGATTCAGCCTATCTTCGTCGCCAATTGCACCAATAATCACCAGCTCAGCACCCCGAGAAACATGCTCTTTGAGTCCTGCTGCGCGGATTTGCTCAATTACCGCTGAAATTTGCTGCTCTTGGGCATTTAACTGCATCACAATTATCATAAGCGATCCAATAGGTATATCATTACAAGATAAGCAAATTAATGGCTAGATTAAAATACATCTACTTATCGACCCTTAAGTACGCCAGCAAAAAACCAAGCAGCGCAATTAAACCGGACAAAGCAAATAGATAAGCGCCGCCCAATCGCTCCCAAGCCAGCCCCGTCAATATACCACCCAAGCTACCACCTAAACCAAAAGACACCGCAATATACAAAGCCTGCCCGCGCGCTTGATGAGCGCCGGCAAAATATCGATGAATATAGTTCATGGTGACCGCATGATGACTACCAAATGTAAATGCATGCGCCAACTGCGCCAGCATTAACAGAACCAAGGAGCCCGCGCCAAACGCAATCAAGTTAAAACGCAACGTAGCAACCGCCAAGCCAAACAAGAACAAAGTGCGTAAAGCAAACCGGCGCGTAAGCTTTGGCATTAGCGCAAACACCGCAATCTCGGCCAACACGCCGATTGACCATAATCCGCCGATCAGGCTTTGACCATAACCTTGTTCGGCAATATAAATTGAATAAAAACTATAATAGGCGCCATGCGCAAAAGCCATCAGAAAGCACACAAGCAACAGCGCACGAACTTCAATTTTTGCCAATACGGCGTTAAAACTACTCTGCGCCATTTGGAGCTGGCCAGCAGCGGGCGGACTAGGCACTTGCCACGAGTAAACGGCTAGGCTCGCCATAATCGCGATAACCGCCCACGGCAAAATACCAATACCTCGCGCCTCAATCAAATAACCCGCCCCCAAAGTCGCACAGACAAACCCAACCGAACCCCAGAGCCGCAAGCGTGAGTAAGCCCCGCTATCGCCCTTGAGCAAGCTCATGGTAGTTGCTTCCACCAACGGCAGCGCAGCGCTCCAAAAAAAGCTGCCAATAAACACCGCAACAAACAAGTAAGCAAAAGATTGCGTCAACAACAGTGGAATAAAAAAGACCAAACCACCTAGGCCAGCAATACGCAAAATGGTTTGTCGTCGCCCGGTGCGATCAGAGAGCCAGCCCCACAAGGTCGGAGCATAAATTCGATTGATTTGAGTTAACGAGGTCAAGATCCCGATTTGCCAAGCAGGAAACGTCAAGCTGGCCAAATACAAACCCCAGTAAGGGGAAAACAAGCCATTAAAAGCGAAATAGCAAAAGTAAAAGCCAGCAATCGCCAGCAGCGGTTTCGATCTCAACACACTCAATCAAACCACTCGACGTATTGCGCGAAAAGCCTTGATAAATATTGCTTGTATTAACATACATCAGGCATTTAATTAGACCGCGCCATCTTTAAATTGCTCAGCAGCTACGCGAAGGTAATAAAACATCGACCAAATAGTTAGTATTGCCGCCAGATACATCGCCACCGTACCCACCAATTGGGTCGAAACACCCGGAATGATGGGCTCGGACCAAACCAATAAAAAAATCGCCACCATTTGCGCGGTAGTTTTAAGCTTGCCAATAAAACTGACCGCCACGCTTTTTGCCTTCCCTAACTGCGCCATCCATTCGCGCAGCGCCGAAATGGTAATTTCACGACCAATAATAATGACTGCCAGCCAACTGGCGGTGCGGTCTAGCTCAACCAACAAAATCAACGCCGCAGCCACCATTAATTTATCGGCAACTGGATCTAAAAAAGCGCCAAATTGCGAGGTTTGATTCCAGCGTCGAGCCAGAAAACCATCAAACCAATCCGTAATAGCAGCTAATAAAAATAAGCTTGCTCCGACCATGTTTTGCCACGCCACAGGGTATTCCGCATGCGGCAAAGAAAAAACGCCGACAAACACCGGAATCAGCGCAACACGCAACCAAGTCAATAAAATGGGTAAATTTAGTGGCATTGAGATACTTTAAATGGATAGCAATATTGCGCGCTAATTCCTGCGACTAAGTCAACGACTCATCAAGCAAGAACGCGATGCAAGTTAACTTTTCTAAGGTTAAATCAACCTCGTAATGCAGCATGAATTTTGGTCGCCAGTGCTTGATTAATGCCCTCTACTTGCATCAATTCATCAACACTGGCCGCCTTGACCCCCTGCAAACCACCGAAACGGGCCAATAATTTCTGTCTGCGCTTAGGACCAACGCCTTCAAGCTCTTCCAAGCTGGAACTCACTCGGGCTTTAGCTCGACGCGCCCGATGACCTGTGATTGCAAAACGGTGCGCCTCATCACGAATCTGCTGAATTAAATGCAGACCCGGATGGTCGCGGCGTAATTGTACCGTGTTTCCTGTGCGCGGCACGATCAATTGCTCCAAACCTGCCTTGCGTGTCTCGCCTTTAGCTACGCCCAGCAACCATGGTGCAGTCAAACCAATTTCATTCATCACCTCAATTGCAATCCCCAGCTGCCCTTTGCCACCGTCAATCACAATTACATCGGGTACCACACCCTCACCCGCGGCGACCTTCTCATAACGACGCGTTAATACTTGCCGCATCGCCGCATAGTCATCACCTGATGTAATCGGTAAAAAACCTTCTTTTGCTACACCAGAAGAATCGGTGGCGATATTGTAGCGACGATATTCTTTGGGTTGCATGTCTTGCCTGTCATATACCACACAGGATGCCACGGTGGCTTCACCCATTGTGTGAGAAATATCAAAGCACTCCAACCGTTGCGTCTCTTCGGGCAAGCCCAGCGCCTCGATTAAAGCATTGAGTCGCCCAACTTGACTGGCTTGTTGGCCGATTCTTTGCAGTATTGCCTGCTGAGCATTGCGCTTTGACATCTCCAGCCAGATACGTCGCTCACCATTTGGATTGGTATTGATTAGGACTTTGCGCTGCGCCTGCTCAGACAATAATTCTGCAAGATTGGCCGTATCTTCGGGCGCGGGCGAGCACAAAATGACACCCGGCGCGCTGCGTTCTAAATAATGCTGCGCCAAAAACGCATGTATTACCGCTGCGGGTGTGTAATCATCAGCGTGACTTGGGAAAATGTTTTTATCCCCAACATGCCGCCCACCTCGCACCATCGCCAAATTGACGCACAAAATACCTTCGCTTTCTACGCAAGCGACAATATCAGCGTCCATTTCGCTAGTAGTGGATGAGACAAACTGCCGCTCTTGTACTTGTGTCAAAGCTTGAATTTGATCACGTACAACAGCCGCCGCTTCAAACTGCCAATCTGCAGCGAGCGCCTTCATTTTTGATTCAAGCTGAGCAATCACTTCGGTTTCTTTGCCAGTCAGAAACAAGGTCGCATTGGCGACATCTTGTCGATATGCCTCAGGTGAAATTAAATCCACACAAGGCGCAGAGCAGCGTTTGATTTGATGTAATAGACAAGGTCGTGAACGATTGGCAAACACCGAATCTTCGCAAGTTCTAAGTAAAAAAACCTTTTGCAGCAACTGAATACTTTCTTTGACAACATAACCATTTGGAAACGGGCCAAAATAGGTATTTTTTTTGTCTAAAGCACCACGATAATAGGCAAGCCGAGGACTACGATGCCCGCTCAGCATCACATAAGGATAAGACTTATCATCTCGAAACAAGATGTTATAGCGAGGACTTAAAGCTTTAATTAAATTATTTTCAAGCACCAACGCTTCAGCTTCAGAGCGAACTACGGTGGTCTCAATACTCGCAACTTGCGCCAACATCAAGCGAATGCGTGGACTTTGATCGTTTTTCTGGAAATATGAACTAACGCGTTTTTTTAAGCTTTTTGCCTTGCCTACGTACAGCACAGTGCCATCGCTCGCTAAATAGCGATACACCCCAGGCAAATCTGGTAGATTTTTTACGACGAGCAATAGAGCTGCGCGTTGCGCCTCGACATGATCAAGTGGAGTAGAGTCCGCCATCCCCAACTCACAGATACGGCGCTAGCAACAAAATGGGGACGATTGCAAAGCCTGCCGCCAAGATATCATCAATCATCACGCCAAATCCGCCTTTGACATATTGATCCAGCCAGCGAATCGGCCAAGGCTTAAGGATGTCAAAAAATCGAAACAGTACAAATGCGAGCAACCAAGCGGCCCACGTTGGCGGCGTAACACACAAAACTAAGCACATTGCGATAATTTCATCGATGACAATCCCTCCGTAGTCGCCCACCCCCAAGGCTCGGCCAGTTACATCGGAAGCCCAAACACCCAATACAAATAAGGGCACGCACAGTAAAGCAATTTCAATATTTGAAAAGAGCAACTGCAGCAACGCAAACAAAGGTAAGGCCGCCAGCGTCCCCCACGTGCCAGGGGCGCGCTTGGCCAAACCGCTCCCAAAACCTAGCGCGATAAAATGCGCTGGATGCATGAATAGAAAGCGCAGATCAACGATTTGAAGAGGTGCTTGTTTCATTTAAAATGATCAAACCCAGTAAACGGTAAAGCCATCAATTGACCCGCTTCATCAAACACTTGCACCAAAGGGGTGTTTGCATTTGGGCAAGTTATAGTGCCGACTCGAAATAGTGGTGTATTTAACGCCCCCCCCAAACGCTCGATTGCCTCACGATTTACCACGGGCGCGGTAAAGCACAGCTCGTAATCATCGCCACCCGCCAATACTGCCTCGCAGATCAACTCAGAACTTAACCCATTTAATTCAATGGCTTGCGGAACATTTTTAAAGTCAATTATAGCCGCGCACCCTGCCTGCTCACAAATATGCGCCAAGTCACCAATTAGACCATCGGAAATATCTAGCGCCGAATGCGCCAAGTCTCGCAAAGCCAAACCCAATTTAACGCGAGGCTGCGGTAAATCCAGGCGTAAATCACAACGCTGAGCCAGCGTCGCATCAAGCACCACCCGACCAGTTCGATGCATCACCGCTGCTGCTGCTGCACCTAACGGCCCTGAAACCCAAACATCGTCACCCAATTGCGCGCCACGGCGAAGCAAAGCCCGTCCTTTTGGCACTTCACCCGCAATTTGAATCGAAATAGACAAAGGGCCACGAGTGGTGTCGCCACCGATCAGTGGCAGATTAAATTGATCAGCCAGTGCAAACATGCCGCGGCTAAATGACGATAACCAAACTTCATTCATTTCAGGCAAAGCCAGCGACAATGTAAACCACGTTGGTTTCGCCCCCATCGCAGCCATGTCCGACAAATTGACCGCCAAACATTTATGACCTAGCCGCTCAGGATCCGCATCAGCAAAAAAATGCCGCCCAGCGACCAGCATATCGACCGAGATAGCAAGCTGATGATCAGGACTGATGGAAACTAAGGCAGCATCATCACCAACACCCAGATCAATTCCCGGCGCTGGGCGCGTGAAGTATTTAGCTATTAGATCGAATTCATTCACAGCAGACACCCTGCCCGATTACTCGGGCAGTTATTGGAATTGAAATGGCGGTTAGCCGTTACGACGTTTTGCGGCAGCGGCGGCAAATTCATCCGCTCGCACCAATGCCGCCAATTTATCCAGCACACCATTTACGAAACGATGGCCATCAGCCCCACCAAACGACTTGGTGAGCTCAATTGCTTCGTTAATAATGACCGGATACGGTGTTTCTGGCATCGAGACAATTTCAAATGCAGCAACATACAAAACAGCCATCTCAACAACACTAACTTCATCCAAGGGCCGCTCAACATGGGGCTCAAGCGCTTTCGTCAACGATCCAATATCTTTAATCACACCGAACAACACAGCGCGAAATAAGATTTCATCGCACTTTGCAAAATAAGGCGTGCTATCGCGCAAGAAACGATCAATGCTGCTGCCACTATCATTGCTCATTAACCATTGATAAACCCCCTGCATCGCAAATTCACGAGCACGACGGCGCGCAGACTTTGGCTTTGGGCGGGGTACTACTGGAGTGCTTGCTTCGGTCATGCTTGTAATGCCTTAATTAAATTAGCCGTTTCAACGACAGTACGGGCCGCATCGCGTCCCTTTTCAGAAATTCGCACTTCCGCTTGCTCATCGGTATCGGTCGTCAAAATCGCATTAGCAATTGCGATTCCCCAATCTAAACCGACCCGGGTAACGCCAGCCCCAGATTCATTCGCCACCAATTCAAAATGATAAGTGTCACCACGAATCACCGCGCCCAATGCAATCAATGCATCAAAACGATCGCTCTCAGCCATTGTTTGTAGCACTACCGGAATTTCTAATGCGCCAGCTACGCTGACTAGTAAAATATCTTGCTCAGCAACGCCTAGTGCCACCAGTTCAGCCAAGCAAACATCGCGCAACCCTTCGCATACGGGCGTATTAAAGCGGCTCATCACAACACCAACCCGCAAACCCGCACCTGACAAATTACTCGCTATGGTAGGGATATTCTTCAACATACTATTTTCCTTTTGGTGCCTCAAAGGCGGTAATTTCGAGCCCAAAGCCCATCATGCTTGGGATTTTCCTTTCCGGTGACATCAGACGCATACGTCCAACACCTAGATCTTTCAACATCTGCGCGCCGATACCATAGGTACGCATATCCCATTTCTGCACTTGATTTAATTTCAGTTCAGGTAAAGCCCGACTTAACACATCGGCACCCAGCTCTGTTCGGTGCAATAAAATCACCACCCCTTTACCTGCAGTATTGATCGCGGACAGCGTCGCCTCGATATTCCAAGAATGAGAGCGAGAATCAAGGTCAATCCAATCCATCACCGACAATGGCTCATGTACTCGAACCAAAATTTCTTCATCAGGACTTGGCTGCCCTTTAATCAGTGCCAAATGCGTGGCAGAAGTTAACTTGTCTTGATAAACCGCCAAATCAAACTCACCAGCAAATGTGCGTACTTTACGCCGCCCCACACACTCGACCAACGATTCCGTTTCACTACGGTAGTGAATCAGATCGGCAATCGTACCGATTTTTAGCTGATGCTCTTTGGCAAAAACCAGCAATTCAGGCAAACGCGCCATCGTGCCGTCTTCATTCATGATTTCACAGATCACCGAAGCTGGCGTTAGGCCCGCCATCATGGCTAAATCACAGCCTGCTTCAGTGTGACCGGCGCGAACGAGCACCCCACCAGGCTGGGCCATAATCGGAAAAACATGCCCTGGCGAAACTAAATCGCTGGCTTTTGCACTGAATGCGACCGCTTTTTTAATCGTTAATGCACGATCATGCGCGGAGATTCCCGTTGTGACACCCTCAGCTGCTTCGATGGAAGCGGTAAAATTAGTACCAAACGATGAACCATTGTTCTTAACCATCGTAGGCAAATTCAATAATTGGCAGCGTTCTTGATTGAGAGTGAGGCAGATCAGACCACGACCATATTTCGCCATAAAATTAATTGCTTCTGGCGTCACAAAATCGGCAGCAAGCACTAAATCACCTTCATTTTCACGATCTTCTTCGTCAACCAAAATCACCATGCGACCCGCACGCAATTCGGCAACGATTTCTTGAACGGGAGAAATATTAACGGTCATCTTACATATCCTTATTGGTCGGCAACGTCAGTGTATTAATATCGACCCCTTGCTGAGCCAATAAGGCTTCCAGTGCTGGCAATAGTGTGCCCAAACGATCCTCAAGGCATTCACGCACCGTATCCACAACGACTTGCGTAGCACGCTCGATTTCAATATTTAACTGATCGCCAACTGTTTTATATTCAAAAACCGTCATGCGGCGAGTTTCTGGAATGAGCCAGACCTCAAACCAGCCTTCGCTTTTATTTACCTCAGAAACCGTTAAGCTAGCACCGTTAACTGCAATATATCCTTTCGCAAATACATAGCGAAGCGCTTCTTTTGGTACGGCAATCCGCATGCAATAGTTATTTGCATCTTGACGCACCTGCATCACGGAGGCGGTAAAGTCGACATGTCCAGACAGTGGATGACCACCAATCTCTGCACCATCTTTAGCCGCTCGCTCTGCATTGACGCAATCCTCAACGGCATACTGCGCCAGCGTGGTGATTTTTAAGCTCTGCAGCATCACATCAAAAAAGAGCCGATTGTCCGGCTCGATTTGTGTCACGGTAAGACAGACTCCGTCAATTGCAACGCTAGCCCCAATTTGAATATCGGCACAAAATCCCTCGGGAAAAGCAATCTCAAAAGTACGAATGCCTTCACGATCAAGCACCGACTTAATCCGGGCAACGCCCTGCACAATACCGGTAAACATTATTGTTTTTCCTCGAAAACTTCAGGATTGGCGGCTTTTACCCGTTGCGAGGACTTCAATTCATTACAATGATTGCAAAAATAGCTCTTCGCACCACAAGCCATCAAAACCTCAATAGACTTACCGCAGTCTGGGCACAAAATGGGTTGCTGTTCGGTCACTAGCTCACTCCTTGCAAAACAGATTGGACATTAGTAAATCGCAAAGTGATACGTTGATCAACGCCAACCATACGTCGCTCATAGACTTGTGGCTGATATTGATCGGCTAAATTCACTAAATTAAAACTCGCCAAAGGACGCCCTTCGCCAAGTAGTATGGGGGCCTGATAAAGAACTAACTCATCAACCAAACCGGCCTGTAAGAACGCGCCACTCAAAGTGCCGCCAGCCTCAATGGTAACTTCATTAAATCCTCTCTGTGCCAACAGGGAAACCACTGCGGGTAAATCAACGCGCTCGCCTGACTCATCAGAAAGGACATGCACTTCAGCGCCATTGGCTTCAAGCAAAATCCTGCGTTCAGAATCTTTAGCGGTGATAATCATCACCTTACTCTGCTGCAAAATTTTTGCATCGCAAGGCGTACGCAGCTGGCTATCTAAAATCACCCGCCACGGTTGGCGCAGCACTGTAAATTCACGCACATTCAATTGCGGATCATCAGCAAGAACTGTTTCAATGCTCGTTATCATCGCACAACTGCGTGCTCGCAAACGCTGCACATCGGAACGCGACGCTGAACCAGTAATCCATTTCGATTGTCCATCTTTTAATGCAATACGACCATCCAGACTTGCCGCAGTTTTAATACGAACCCAAGGCCGCTTTAAAATCATCCGAGTGAAGAAGCCTTTATGATGCTCCAGTGCTACGTCGCTCAAGACGCCAACATCAACTGTAATTCCGTGCTGCCTGAGTCGATCAATACCTTGACCCGACACGAGGGGATTGGGATCGCGCAGCGCGACGACGACCCGAGATACTTGCGCTTGAATTAAGGCATCAGCGCACGGAGGGGTTTTACCAAAATGGCTACAAGGTTCAAGTGTTACATACGCCGTTGCCCCCTGCGCAGCATCACCCGCCATCGCCAACGCCATCACTTCTGCGTGCGCGCCACCTGCGACTTGACTATGACCGTAACCAACAACTTGCCCTTCTTTCACAATAACACAGCCAACGCAAGGATTAGGCGAGCTATTGCACTCACCCTCAGCCGCATAACGTAGTGCGGTCGCCATCATCGCAAAATCAACGGTCTGCACCACGCTTATTCCTTGCTCACTTCACGGATCACATCGCGAAAATCTTCCACATCTTGAAATGAGCGGTAAACCGATGCAAAGCGGATATAAGCCACCTTATCTAGTTTAGCGAGCTCCGCAATGACCATTTCTCCGATTTGGCGCGACATAATTTCACGCTCACCGACAGTAAGAACTTTTTGAATAATGCGAGAAATCGCTTCATCAACCAAGGGGGTAGGTACGGGACGTTTGTGTAAGGCACGTAAAAAGCTAGTGCGAACTTTTTCGCGATCAAATTCGACGCGTTGGCCGTTTTGTTTGACAACCTGTGGCATGCGAACTTCTGCCGTTTCAAAGGTGGTAAAGCGCTTGTCGCAAATAGTGCAACGACGACGACGACGCACCACATCGCCCTCATCAGAAACTCGTGAGTCAACCACCTGTGTATCAGGCGAGCCGCAAAATGGACATTTCATAGCACTAAACCCACAAAGAACGAATAAAGAACATCTTAAACTGTTTACCTAAAAACAAACAGCCAAGCCAGAGCAAAGGTTAATTTTTACCATATGTATATCGATAAAAGCTTTGATTGAAAAGGCTTTGATTGATATACATACAAATAAAGGCGGGGCAGACGCCCCACCTTTTAATTCAAACAGATAACTTAAGCAACATACACAGGGAAGCGCGCTGTCAGTGCTTTTACCTTCGCTGCAACCGCATCAATATTGGCTTGATCTTCAGGATTATCCAATACATCAGCAATCAAATGCGCCACTTGGATCGCTTCAGCCTCTTTAAAACCACGCGTTGTGATTGCAGGCGCACCGATACGAATACCAGAAGTCACAAACGGGCTTTCTGGGTCGTTCGGGATTGCGTTTTTATTAACGGTAATGTGTGCTTTACCCAAGTACGCATCAGCAGCTTTACCAGTTAAACCTTTAGGACGCAAATCTACCAAGAAGACGTGTGATTCGGTGCGGCCAGAGATAATGCGCAAGCCGCGTTCAGCCAAAGTAGCGGCCATTGCTTGTGCGTTTTTAATCACTTGAGCTTGATAAGCTTTGAACTCTTCAGTCGCTGCTTCTTTAAATGCAACCGCTTTGCCTGCGATCACATGCATCAATGGACCTCCTTGCAGCGTTGGGAACACGTTTGAGTTCAAAGACTTTTCAAACTCCGCTTTAGCCAAAATGATACCGCCACGTGGGCCACGCAAAGTTTTATGCGTAGTCGACGTTACGAAGTGCGCGTGTGGCACTGGATTTGGATACACGCCAGCTGCGATTAAACCTGCGTAGTGCGCCATATCAACCATGAAGTAAGCGCCTACTTTATCGGCGATTTCACGCATACGTGCCCAGTCAAAACGAAGCGCATAAGCCGAGGCTCCGCCAATCAAGAGCTTAGGCTTGGTTTCCATCGCGACGCGTTCCATATCGTCGTAATCGATTTCTTCGTTTTCGTTTAAACCATAAGCAACAATATTAAACAACTTGCCAGACAAATTGGCTGGTGAGCCATGCGTCAAGTGACCGCCGTGCCCCAAGTTCATACCCATTACGGTATCACCCGGTTTCAGGATCGAGAAGTAAACCGCTTGATTAGCTTGTGAGCCGGAGTGTGGCTGTACGTTGGCATACTCAGCGCCAAACAAAGCTTTTACACGGTCAATCGCCAATTGCTCAATCACGTCAACGTGTTCACAGCCGCCGTAAAAACGCTTACCAGGATAACCTTCTGCGTATTTATTAGTCAGTTGTGAGCCTTGTGCTTCCATGACAGCTGGGCTGGTATAGTTTTCAGAAGCGATCAATTCGATGTGTTCGTGCTGGCGAACAACTTCGGCAGCCATGGCTGCTGCGAGATCTGGATCGTAAGAGGCAATAGTTTGTGACTTCGAGAACATAAGCGAATCGCTTCCGATGGCCGTTAAAAGATGTGCGATTCTACCACGTTCAGCACAAATTTGAGATGCACAATCATCACTTCTTCATGCAGCATTTTCATACTTTCTTTCGTCGCCAAATTTTCAGGAAGACGGAAAACTTAGCTGCCCACGACATCCGCTCATCAGCAATCGCATCCAGCAACTCAGAAAACACCTTAGACTTAGCCACAGTAAAGAAAGTTAAAAGTAGCATTACAACAAAAACCAATACAAAATACAGCATACGATTCACGCTAGACTCTTCGGCTAACGAAAATAAATTCATACCCAAAAAACCCGTGACCGTTGTGCCAATCAGCCCCAAAATTGTCACCACAGTCAATCTCACCACGGTATCTGCTTGGCGGCGCAAATCATCATTTTCTAAATATTGACTCATGCTTTGGATTGAATCACGAACATCCTGATGCAGCCGACTTACTGCTAAATGACGATGCAACATTTGATAAATTTGGTCTGAAACAATTTGATTTGAAACCTCGCGAAACCAGTAGCGCTGATTAAAGCGTAAAAAAGCCTCCTGCAAGTGCCGAGTTTCGCGCTTAAATTGCCGAATTGACTGCGTATCTTGCAAATTAAGATTAGCCAAAGCAACTGCCAGCCGATCCGAAAACATCAATAACGCTGCCTTATGAAAATGCGCAATCAATGCCAACAGAAAATACTGATGCCGAAATTGCCCTAGCGCTCCAGTATATGGGTCGGCAAAAAACTCACTACCATGCGCACCAACCAAAACAAACGCATGACCATTGCACATCATTCGCGTCGAAGCCGAAATATGTTTGCGCTCGGGAATCCAAAACCGATCAAAGCAACAGTTTTGTTCAAACTCCTCAAACACCTTACGCGTATACGGCAAAGCATCACCATCACCGGGCTTAGTGACCATCCCGAGACGATAGAAATCTTCTTCGGCAAGAGCAAAAGGATCATCAACCGCTACATAGGCCATAATTGGCATCCGGTGATATTCAATTTGTCGATAACGAATTGCGCCCACCGCTGCAGAATGGTGAAGCACCAAGGGACTAAGCAAATACTCCCAATGCTCCGCCATTTTAGGCGCACGATGGGCACCAAGGTGCGATAAGTATCCTGCACGATTTTCATAATCAGACGCAGCCAGCACCTCGCCACGCTCATCGAGCCAAGCTACTTTTCTTAAACAACTAGCCGCCGTATGATCCTCATCCCATTGAGCGGGAAAAGCACGACCAAAGCGAAACAAGGCATCCTGAACCCGTTTTAATGGCAAGTTTTCGCCTTGAATCTCAAACGCCAGAATAACAACATCAATATCGTAAAAAAAATACAAGTCTATGTGCGCAACCGAAAAATGGTGCACTGCACCATCTTTAAACATCATGACAATTTTACGGATATCATTACGACGAAACACATGCAAAGGAGATTGACCGAATTGATCAGTTTTTTGATTGCTTAAGCGCCCTTCCCCATAAAGAAAGCGCTGAACATAAGGCAGAAAGGTGACAAATTCGCGGTAATGTCGTTCTTCAAAATCAGCCGGATCACCGTCAAACTCAGTAGGGCGCGGCTGCCAAGGCGAGCCCGCCTCAGCAAAATCCAACATTTGCAGCCAATGGCGACCCATTGTGCGCCCCTGCCCCTTCACCTCACAAGGCATCAGTTGCAAGGGCCAAATTAGAATCTGGCGAAAATGCTTAACAATAATATCTGCGCTGGTTGCCATTTCACCCTCCGTGATTGCAAACAGCGCAGCCGACTGATTACAATCCTTTTACGGCATAGACTGCCATGGTATTACGCCAATAACCTTGGTAATCCATTCCGCAGCCAAACAAGAATCGATCTTCAACTTCCATTCCAACAAAATCAGCCTTAATCCCAGGCGCTTTACGATTGTGTTTTTTATCAATCAATACCGCCACATGCACTGCGCTCGCCCCTTGCTGCTTGCAATATTCAACAATAGCCGCCAAGGTATGGCCTTCGTCTAAAATATCATCAACTATCACTACCGTGCGGCCTCGCAAATCTTCGCGCGGCTTCACTTTCCAATCCAGCTCGCCACCGCTGGTTTCATTGCGATATCGCGTGGCATGCATGTAAGAAATTTCAAGCGGAAAACGCAGACGCGGCAACAAATGACCAGAGACAATCAAACCGCCATTCAAAACGGTATAGACCACAGGATTGGTGTGTGCCAAGGCGGCGCACATCGCTTCACCCATTTTATCGAGCGCAGCATTAACTTGAGCTTCATCATGAAGACAGTCAGCGTTATCAAGAATAGTTCTAGCCTCAGGCAATTGCATCGTCACGATAAATCCTTTTAATAAAATTCAATACTTTGCTGACTTAGTGCCCAGCAAAATCACACACAGTAAACAGAGGAATGCCTTCTTGCTTGACCAATTTTGAGCCGCCTAACTCGGGCAAATCTACAATTGCCGCAGCCTCCACAACTTCAGCACCAATTCGTCTTAACAAATTAGCAGCCGCAATCATCGTTCCACCCGTGGCCACCAAATCATCAATAAGCAGCACACGATCACCAGACTTGCAGGCGTCGGCATGCAACTCAACCGTCGCCGAGCCATATTCCAACTCGTACTCTTCTGAAATAGTATCAAAAGGCAGCTTGCCTTTTTTCCGAATCGGCACAAAACCCAAATTTAACTCGTATGCAACCACCGCACCCAAAATAAAGCCACGGGCATCGACACCAGCAACCACGTCTAACTTTTGATCCATGTAACGGTGAACAAAAATATCGACCAAAACACGAAAAGTTTTCTTATCCTGCAATAGCGGCGTAATGTCGCGAAACATCACCCCAGCTTGCGGCCAGTGAGGAACAGTACGAATCCGCGCGCGAATATATTCTGCGTACGGTGGCTCATCTAAGCTGGGATTTATCATTTTTAGACTCTCTTAGTGGAAAAAGGCGAATTTAACAATCCACAAAGCAGTGATCACCAAAACGGCCACGCTCAAATCTTTATAACGACCAGCAAGGAGCTTGATTACGGTATAGCTAATAAAACCAAAAGCGATACCATCCGCAATCGAAAACGTAAATGGCATTGCAAAAGCGGTCATTACTGCAGGCGCCGATTCGGTCAAATCATCCCACTCGATCTCCGCTAAGCCGCGCGCCATTAAAACCGCCACATAGCACAAAGCTGGTGCAGTCGCATAAGCTGGCACAGTTGCTGCCAATGGCGAAAACCACAATGCAGCCAAGAACAATAACGACACCACTAAGGCAGTCAAACCCGTACGGCCACCAACGGCAGTGCCTGCAGCTGACTCAATGTAAGCGGTAGTTGATGAAGTCCCCATCGCAGCACCAGCAGTAATGGCTACCGAATCAGCGAGCAGTGCTTTTTTCAAGCGGGGCAACTTACCGTCTTTGTCTAGTAAACCGGCGCGATGAGAAACACCGACCAAAGTACCCGTGGTATCAAACAAATCAACAAAGAAAAATACAAAAATAACCCCAAGCAATCCTGCGTTTAGCGCACCAGCTAAATCCATTTGCATCAAAGTCGGTGCCATTGAAGGCGGCATTGAGAATACGCCTTTAAACTCGCTCAAACCCAACACGATAGATAATACAGTCACCGCCAAAATCGAAATAATGATAGAGCCATGAATTTTGCGATATTCCATTGCCACAATCATGAAAAATCCCAAAATTGCCAACAGGGTCTGTGGTGCATGAATATTCCCCAAAGTCACTAAAGTTGCTGGCGACCCAACAACTACGCCGGCATTTTTTAGCGCAATAATCGCCAAAAACATACCGACACCAGCAGAAATTGCTAACTTCAATGAATGTGGAATAGCATTGACAATCGCCTCACGAACTTTAAACAAGCTCACAACCAAGAAAATAATCCCGGAGATAAACACTGCACCCAGCGCCGTTTGCCATGGTACGCCCATGCCTTGCACCACAGTAAAAGTAAAATAGGCATTCAAACCCATGCCAGGAGCCAAAGCGATTGGATAATTGGCAACGAGCGCCATAATGGCCGTCCCCATTGCAGCGGCCAAGCAAGTCGCAACAAAGACTGCATTAAAATCCATGCCGGTCAAAGCTAAAATCGACGGATTAACAAATACGATGTAAGCCATAGTCAAGAAGGTTGTAAAACCCGCTATCACTTCCGTTTTTACATTTGTTCCGCTCTCTTTGAGCTTAAAAAAAGACTCCAACATAGCCAACTCTCCGTACTATTTGTTGTTTTACCATCAAAATAAAAAACGAGCCCTTCGGCTCGTTCTTATGCCTTATTTTTTTTAGCCTGCAACGCCCAGCAAAGCCATTACGCCTATCGCAGCAAAAATAGCCGCCGCAACAAATCGCACCATTCTAAGAATATGCATGCGCGATGAAATCCAGTTGCCCAAATAGACCGCAGGCACATTAGCCAACATCATGCCAACCGTAGTTCCCAACACAACTTGCCACAGCGGGGTGTATTTTAAAGCAAGTGCAACGGTTGCAACTTGCGTTTTGTCACCCATTTCAGCCAAAAAGAAGGCAATGGTGGTCGCCACAAAAGCACCATATGGTTTAAGCTGCGATTCTTCTTCTGAGATCGTATCGGGCACCAAGGCCCATGCAGCAATCGCCAAAAAGCCCAAGCCGACAATCCAGCGCAAAATATCAGCAGAAACCAATCCCGCTACCTGTTGGCCAATCCACGCAGCAGCAAAATGATTTAGTACTGTAGCAACAAAAATGCCCGCAACAATCGGCAATGGCCGACGAAAACGGGCAGCAAGAATCAGAGAAAGCAATTGAGTTTTGTCGCCCATTTCGGCAATAGCAACAACACCCGTAGAAATCAAAAATGCATCAAACATAACAGCGCTCCGGATGGGCAGGACATGAAGCTACCGCCGCGGCCCATCCATGAGCACGGTCAATAGCTTCAGGTCTCGTCAGGCGAAACTCAATCCGTTTCACTGCCAGTGCCATGCGCATAAGCGCAAATATGTTGACACTGGCCTTGTATTGATTGGATAAACAATCAACGCAAGCGACTACTCCCCCGAAGGGTAAGGCGGCATTTTATCCCCAATTTTGCTTCAGGCGCAAATAAGGGATTTACCTTGCTTGCAAAAAAGGTTGCAAAATACCTTGGCAAGCATCTTCAACTAAATCAAGGACATACTCAAATCCTTGCTCGCCACCATAATACGGATCAGGCACTTCTTGCTCGGTGGTTTGCGATGCAAATGATAAAAATAATTTGATTTTCTGTTGATACGCCGCAGGACAATGCTGGGTGAGGTAATTTAAATGACTACGATCCATCGCCAAAATTAAATCATACTCTGCGTAATCAGCCTGCTGAACTTGCCGCGCGCGCAATTTCGACAAATCATAACCACGTTGCTTCGCGTGCTTTTGTGAACGGCGATCAGGGGCTTCACCGACGTGATAGCTTTGAGTTCCAGCTGAATCGACCTCGATCCGCCCCTCTAACCGATGCTGTGCAATCAAATGCCGTAACACGCCATCCGCAGTTGGACTACGACAAATATTTCCGGTGCAGACCATAAGTACTTTCTGCATAAACCCAATCCTATTCTTTCAAAAGCCAATATTCTAACAAGCAGGCACGCCAACAGTGAGCGCCAAACCACCTAAGGAGGTTTCCTTATAGGTGTTGTGCATATCCATCCCTGTGCGATACATGGTTTCGATGACTTTATCGAGACTCACTTTGTGCTCGCCACTTTCCAACAAAGCTAGCTGAGCGATTTTAATGGCTTTTTCTGCCGCCACGCCATTGCGCTCGACGCATGGAATTTGCACCAAGCCACCGACCGGATCACACGTCAGCCCCAAATGATGCTCCATACCGATTTCAGCGGCATTCTCAACTTGCTCTAAAGTACCGCCCAATACAGCGCAATACGCCCCCGCAGCCATTGAGCAGGCCACGCCCACCTCGCCTTGGCAACCGACCTCAGCCCCCGAAATCGAAGCGTTCATTTTGTACAGCATACCAATCGCCGCGGCAGTCAGCAGAAAATCAACAATCCCCGCTTCACTCGCAGTCGGCGTGAAATTGCGAAAATACTGCAGCACTGCAGGAACAATACCTGCCGCGCCATTCGTTGGCGCAGTCACAATTCGCCCCCCACTGGCGTTTTCTTCGGACACGGCAAACGCATACACCATAGGCCATAACATAAAATCAGCGCGCCCCGTTAACTGCATTCCCACCATTTTGCGAAAAATCGCAGGCGCGCGACGCTTGACGTGATAAGCACCAGGCAATTCGCCCTCGCGGGTACAGCCATGATGTATGGATTGGTGCATTACATTAGCGATTTCTAACAATTTGATTCGCACCTCAGCTTCCGAACGGATCACCAACTCATTCGCCAGAACGATTTGCGCAATGGTTTTATTTTCGGCACGACAATGCGCCAACAGATCAGCGGCCGTGCGAAACGGAAATGGCACGACATGCTCGTTTACAGGCAGATTTAACTGAGCCTCGGTACTGACAAAACCACCGCCAACCGAAAAATACGTTTCTTTCGCCAGCTCATTACCGTCAAAATCAAACGCACGAAACCGCATTCCATTGGCGTGCTGCTTAAGAAATAAATGCTTATGCAATTGCAAATCTTGCGAGTAACTAAACGCAATGTCATGCACGCCAGACAATCTCAATTTCGCGTCAGGCTGCATCAACTGTGCTAGACGAATCGGCACTAGATCAGGATTAATTTCTTTGGGTGTATTGCCCTCTAGCCCAAGCAATGTAGCGCCTACCGTACCATGCCCCTCACCTGTTAACGCTAGAGAGCCATATAGGTCAACAACAACCCTGCTGACCAATGGTAATTGCTCCGCCAATTGATCAACAAAGCTTTTCGCTGCCACCATCGGCCCCACTGTATGCGAGCTCGATGGTCCAATTCCAATTTTGAATAAATCAAACACACTTAACATCGACCACTCCCCGAGCAGCGGAATCACTGTTCGCAATTAGATAGGTCGTGTTGTGCACCACCCATCCCAAACGTTTTACAAGTAACTACCAACAAAGTCGCCAACAATCCCCACCAAGCCCATCACAAATATAAAACCTGCCGTTCTTGATTGATAAATCGTCAAGCGCGGAATGCGTTTCATCAGCATCACCGGCATCAAATAAGCATAGATGGCAATCACGGGCGCAGATAAAGCACCAATAATTTTTAAGATCGGCGGATTGTAAACAGCCAGAAACCAAAGCCCGACCATCATCACGAGCGTCACCACAAGATTGATTTTCTTGCGATTAAGTTTTACCTCGGCAGCAGGGTTATTCCACGTCATTACTCTGGTCGTAATCCCCACCAAACCTTCACGCGTTCCAACAAAGTGACCGAAATACGAGCTAGCAATCGCCAAAAACGCAATAACCGGAATCAAATAACGCAAAAATGGCTGCGATACGATCAGTGACATCGTGGTCAAAATATCAATATTCTGCGCTTGTGATGCGGCTAAAACTTCTGGCGAAGTGGCAAGCACCATAGAAAACACAAAAAACATCACAAACACCAGCAAAATCAGTGATGTCCATTTAATAATCCCGTCAGTGCGAGCCACCGCTTCACGCGCACTGTATTGCGCACGATATGATGCGGCGAGGGTTGAGCAAACCGGAGAAAAATTCATCGCAAACACGAGCACAGGAAATAGCAGCAATAAATTTTTAAGCACATCAGCCGATGCAAACGGCACATGCAAAACGGATAAATTCCATTGCGGAATCATATAAATCGATAACGCCGCCAGCATAATGATCAATGGGAAAGTCATCAGCGACGTCACACGCACCATGAATTTCTCGCCCGCCAAAATCACCCCCGTCAAACCAGCCAGCAGCAAGAACGTCAGCAAAGTGCGCGAGAACCCTTCAATACCCAACTGATTGTGCAAAAAAGACGCCACGATATTGGTGACACCGGTAGCGTAACCCACACAAATGGTCACAATGGATAGGAAGTAGAGTATCGATACGGCAAAACCAACATTACGCCCCAAATCGTGCTCAACTGCACCGACGATGTCAGTGGGTTTCGGGCAGGAAGCCACCACTCGCGTAATGCCGCGATGCGCAATATAGGTCACCGGAAAAATAATCAGGGTCAAAATGAGCATCGGCCAAATCCCCCCCATCCCGGCGCGAATCGGCAGATACAAAATACCAGCTCCCACTGCCGTACCAAAACAGGTTAAAACCCATTCCCAGTCCTTCCGATCTAAACTCATTGCCTCATCCCCGATAGTAAGCGCTCGCACTCGACCACTAATGTAGTCGCCTTGCACACAATTACACGTGAATAGCCCCAAAAAAACTGTGCATTATTCACGCAACGGCACGACGATCTAACTTAGGCTTGATTTTAAACAGATAATTTGAACGAACTAGGAGATTGCTGTATTTCAGCAAGATTGAATTTATGTTCTTCGTATATCGCCGCAACAATACCGAAGAGCGAATCAAATTAAATCAAATGCAGATGTATATAAAGCCAGATCAATTTCATCAATGTCTAGCTTTATATACCCATACCTAATTACTCTTCAGAATTGAGCTGCAAGGCCCACATTTGCGCATATACGCCATTTTGCTCTAGCAATTCACGATGATGGCCGCGCTCGACAATTTGCCCTTCGCGCATCACCAAGATTTGATCGGCGTCGCTAATCGTCGACAAACGATGCGCCACAATCAATGTAGTGCGATTGGCAGAAATGGCTTTGAGCTCAGCTTGAATTGCCTTTTCGGTATGCGAATCAAGCGCGCTAGTCGCTTCGTCAAAAATCAAAATCGGTGGATTTTTCAAAATCGTGCGCGCAATGGCTACGCGTTGTTTTTCGCCACCGGACAATTTCAAGCCACGCTCACCGACAGTTGTATCAAAGCCATCGGGCAAACTTTGGATAAAGTCGTAAATATGTGCCGATTTTGCCGCCTCGATGACTTCTTCTTTACTCGCCGTAGGTCGACCGTAGGCAATATTGTAAAAAATCGTGTCATTAAACAGCACCGTATCTTGCGGCACAATCCCAATATGGGCGCGCAAGCTAGCTTGAGTAAGGTCACGCAGATCGATGCCATTGATACTAATGCTACCGCCTGCCACATCGTAAAAACGATACAGCAAGCGCGATAAAGTCGATTTACCGGCGCCACTTGCGCCGACCACGGCCACGGTTTTTCCGGCTGGAATGCTAAAACTCACATCCTGCAAGATTTGCCGATTGTCTTCGTAGCCAAAGTTTATATGACTAAATTCGACGGCAGCTTGTTGCGTTTGCAAGGTTTTCGCAGTGGGTTTGTCTTGAATTTCCGCACCTTTACCCAGCAAGCCAAACATTTTTTCCATATCGGCGAGCGAGTTTTTGATTTCGCGGTATACAAAACCCAAGAAATTCAGCGGCCCATACAATTGCAGCAGGAAGGCATTCACCAGGACTAAATCGCCCAAGGTCATCGTTCCGTGCACCACGCCATCTGCAGCCATCGCCACCAACAGCGTAATCCCGACTGCAATAATACTGGCTTGGACTGCATTCAAAAACGACAGCGAAACTTGATTATTGACCGCCGCGCGTTCCCATTTTTGCATGCTGCGATCATAGCGCTCAGCTTCCCAACGCTCGTTGCCAAAGTATTTGACCGTTTCATAGTTAATCAAACTATCAATCGCACGGGTATTGGCTTTGGAATCCATTTCATTCATATCGCGGCGAAAGCGCATCCGCCATTCAGTAATGCCCAAGGTAAACGCGATATAAACTGCCACAGTACCAAACGTCACCGCAGCAAATGTCCAATGGTATTTTTTGAGCAAAATAATCGCGACCAGACTGATCTCGACCAAGGTCGGCAAAATATTAAACAACATAAAGTTGAGTAAAAACGAAATGCCTTTAGTCCCGCGATCAATATCACGGCTCATGCCGCCCGTTTGCCGCTCTAAATGAAAACGCAGCGACAAGCGATGTAAGTGCTCAAAAACCTGCAAAGCGACTTTGCGAATCGCACCTTGCGTGACTTTGGCAAACACCGCATCGCGCAGCTCGCCCAAAATCGCCGTACTGAGGCGCAAAGCGCCGTAAGCCAAAATCAACGATAGCGGGAACAACAGCGTCGCATTTTTAGCGTCTAGACTATCGACAATGTCTTTGAGCACCAAGGGCACGGCGACACTGGCAAATTTGGCCAAAAATAATAAGGTCAGCGCCAACGCCACGCGGAATTTGTACTGCCATAAATACGGCAGCAAGGTTGAAATTGTTTTCCAGTCGTTACGCGGCTGAGGGTTAGAGCTAGAATGACTTGATGGTGGCATTAATGCAGTGTCCGTGGCATAGAAAGTACAAATTGATCGATAGCTGCTTCAAACTCAGTGCCATCGGCTGCAATCATTTGATAACTACCGCGCATCGTGCCGACTGGCGAATTGAGGGTAACGCCACTGGTGTATTCAAAGCTTTGCCCCGGTGCTAATTCTGGGTGTTCGCCAATCACGCCCTCGCCACGCACTTCCTGAGTTCGTCCTTGCGCGTCTTCAATAATCCAGTGCCGCGTCAATAGCTTGGCGGCAATCGATCCTTCATTGGTGATGGTGATTTGATACGCAAACGTATATTGCTCACTGCTTTCATCAGACTGCTCAGCCAAATAAAATGGCCGCGCTTGCACGCTCACTTTATAGGTGTGTTCCATATATTCCTCGTCGCAACTTAATACTTCGATGCCGCAGTTTACCAGCCTACGTGCTGCATATTGAGCAAAGTCATCTTGTTTTCGCGATAAACTGGCAAACTATCACGATTGATTGATCAACAAGGAGCCCGTTATGACTTTTCGTATCGCCCCTAGCATTTTGTCTGCCGACTTTGCCCGCTTGGGTGAAGAAGTTAAAAACGTCATCACGGCTGGCGCCGACATTATTCACTTTGATGTAATGGACAATCATTACGTACCGAATCTAACAATAGGCCCCTTGGTGTGCGATGCGATCCGCCCATGGACTGACGCACCGATTGATGTGCATTTGATGGTCAAACCTGTTGATCGCATCATTCCTGATTTTGCCAAGGCAGGTGCCAATATCATCACTTTTCATCCTGAAGCCTCAGAACACATCGACCGCTCGCTCGGTCTGATTAAAGAGTGTGGCTGCAAAGCGGGCTTAGTGTTCAATCCAGCAACCCCGCTGCATTACCTCGATTATGTAATGGATAAGATTGACATGATTTTGCTGATGTCAGTCAATCCGGGTTACGGTGGCCAATCTTTTATTCCGGCTACGCTGGCCAAAGCGCGCCAAGCCCGCGCGCTGATTGATGCCTACACCGCCAAGACAGGCCGTGAAATTTGGCTGGAAATCGACGGCGGCGTTAAAGTCGACAATATTGCCGAAATTGCTGCTGCTGGCGTCGATACTTTTGTTGCAGGTTCAGCGATTTACAGCCAGCCCGACTACAAAGCGGTAATTGATCAAATGCGAGCCGAATTAGCAACAGTGCAGCAGGTGCAATCGTGATTTTGCTTCACAACCCGCGCTGCAGCAAAAGCCGTGAGGCTTTAGCTGCACTCGAGGAGCGCGGTCACACGCCAACGATACGTCGCTATCTCGACGAACCTTTGTCTGAAGCGGAAGTGATTGAGTTACTCAAACAACTTAACCTCTCGCCACTGGGCTTGGTGCGACAAAAAGAAGATTTATGGCGCGAGCTTAGCGCAGGCAAAATTCTAACTGATGCCGACATCATCGATTTGTTAGTCCAACACCCCAAACTGATTGAACGACCGATTTTGATTTATCAAAATCAAGCGGCGATTGGTCGCCCCTTAGAAAATCTGCTCGAGCTATTAAATTAATAACAGGTATATTGCCGTAGGCTTTATTTGAAAATACCTACAAACAAATACCCAGCAAGGAAAATAATGAGCATTCAAGCAATTGCCTTTGATTTGGATGGTACCCTAGTCGACTCTATTCACGATCTAGCCCGCGCCGCCAATTTGGCGCGGGCGGATTTAGGTTTTGCTGCGCTGAGCAGCGATCGAGTTGCCAGCTTTGTCGGCGACGGGGCGGCCAGCTTAGTCGCACGGGTATTAGCTGATAGCCATAGTGCAGAATATACCGGCACACCGATACAGCAAGAGGGTATGAGCCGATTTAATGAGCATTATCGTGCTGGACTTTCTATCGCCACGCAGTTCTACCCCAAAGTGCAAGAAACGCTACACATGCTGCACGAGCGCGGGATGCCGCTAGCCATTGTGACCAATAAACCCGAACGTTTCACTATTCCTTTACTACGTGAAATGGGGGTGTTTGAACACTTTGATGTGATCGTTGCGGGCGACAGCTTGCCCAAAAAGAAGCCCGCTCCAGAGCCACTGCAATTTGCGGCCCTGCAATTAAATGTGGAGCTAGCCGATATGCTGATGGTGGGCGATTCAGTAAACGACATTCTCGCCGCGCGGGCTGCAGGTTGCCCCGTGATTGCAGTGAGCTATGGCTACGGCACAGACATTGAATCGCTCGGTGCCGATGCGGTGATTCATCGCTTCGACGAATTACGCGATTATTTAGACCTCAATTAAATTCTAATAATTGGCTAAATTATGCAGCGATGCATGCGAATCTGACGGAAACGGCGGCGAGTTTGACGATATGCCTTAGTTCCCGCACAATTGCAGCTCAATCCTCGGTTTTCATAGAAATCAATCAACATGGCTTTTTACTCCACCCCGCGCTTGAGCAAAGAAGAACTTGAAGGCCGCAATTGGCGATGGCGTCGCTGATATCGCGAACATAAGTACCCGCGCAAAAATTTGATAGCAAGACGTTGGCAGCGCAGTAAGTACATGAAGTACGACTAGGCAAGACAACGCGGCAAGCAAATTTTTGCTTAATGACTTACGCCTTTCTGCTATTGATTTGGAGTAGAACCCCATGATTTCCCGTTTTGAATTTGACGCCTTGGCCAGTCAAGGCTACAACCGCATTCCATTAATCCAAGAATTATTTGCCGATTTAGATACCCCGCTTTCGGTGTATCTTAAATTGGCTAATCGCCCTTATTCTTATCTACTTGAGTCCGTTGTCGGCGGCGAGCGCTTTGGGCGCTATTCATTTATCGGTTTACCAGCACGCACACGAATCAAAGTCAGCGGCCAGCACACTGAGCTGATTCACAACGATCACGTCATTGAAACGTTTGACGGTAACCCGCTCGACTTTATCGAAAATTACCAAGCACGATTTAACGCGCCACCGACCACAGGATTGCCGCGTTTTATGGGGGGCTTGGTTGGTTATTTTGGTTATGAGACGATACGCTATATCGAGCGCAAACTCGCACACTGCGACAAACCCGATCCAATCGGCGCACCCGACATTCAATTGCTACTATCTGAAGAAATCGTTGTCGTCGACAATTTGAGCGGTAAATTATTCTTGGTCGTCTACGCCGACCCGAATAATGAAATGGCATACGACAAGGCCGAAGCGCGGATTCATGATTTACGGATGAAATTACGCGAACCTGCCAATATTCCACTATCACTCGAAACACAACAAAAAAGCACACCGATTTCAGAATTTGGCGAAGACGCGTTCAAAACCGCCGTTTTAACAGCCAAAGACTATATCAAAGACGGCGACGTGATGCAGGTCGTGCTCGCGCAACGCATGAGTACGCCATTTGCGGCATCGGCAATGTCGCTGTATCGCTCATTACGCAGCATCAATCCATCGCCGTATATGTTTTATTACGACTTTGGCGACATGCAAATCGTTGGCGCGTCGCCAGAAATTTTAGTTCGACTTGAGGATGAAACGGTCACGGTGCGCCCAATTGCCGGCACCCGCCCACGCGGCAAAGATCGCGCAGAAGATCTCGCGCTCGAAACGGAGCTGTTAGCAGATGAAAAAGAAATTGCCGAGCACGTGATGCTCATCGACCTAGGCCGCAATGACGCTGGGCGCGTCGCTGAAACGGGCTCGGTCAAGTTAGTCGACAAAATGGTGGTCGAACGCTACTCACACGTCATGCATATAGTTTCCAGCGTTGAAGCGACACTGAAGCCCAAACTCAGCGCGATTGATGTGCTCAAAGCCACCTTCCCTGCGGGCACCGTTTCTGGTGCGCCTAAAGTACGCGCAATGGAAATCATCGACGAACTAGAACCCACCAAGCGCGGCGTTTACTCTGGCGCAGTAGGCTACCTTGGCTTTAATGGCGACATGGACGTCGCAATTGCATTACGTACCGCCGTAGTCAAAAACGAAACGCTATACATGCAAGCCGGCGCAGGAATCGTAGCCGACTCTGTACCACAAAGCGAATGGCAAGAAACACTCAATAAAGCGCGCGCGGTACTACGCGCCGCAGAGCTGGCTGAACAAGGACTGGACGCTTAAGCGCCTACATATTGAGACAAAGGAAACCGCCATGCTATTGATGATCGATAACTACGACAGCTTCACTTACAACCTCGTGCAATATTTTGGTGAATTAGGTCAAGACGTACAAGTTCACCGCAACGATGAAATCACCATTGAAGAAATTGAAGCACTCAAACCGAAATATTTAGTCATTTCACCCGGCCCCTGCTCGCCTGCCGAGGCCGGCATTTCAATTGCAGCGATCAAACACTTCGCTGGCAAACTGCCAATTATGGGTGTTTGCTTAGGGCATCAAGCGATTGGTGAAGCTTTTGGCGGCGTGGTATTGCATGCCAAAACGCTGATGCATGGCAAGGTATCACCCGTAACCCATAACGATATCGGGATGTTCAAAGATATACCCTCACCCGTTACCGTCACGCGCTATCACTCGCTCGCCATTGAACGCGAAACATTGCCTGATTGCCTTGCAGTCACTGCATGGACTGAAGACGGTGAAATCATGGGCGTACGCCACAAAACCTTAGCGATTGAAGGCGTGCAATTTCATCCCGAATCAATCCTGACCGAACACGGGCATAAAATGCTCGATAACTTCCTCAAAGAATGGGCGTAACGCCAATACAGCCGACCCTAGGTCGGCTTCTTTACGCCGATCCACAATAAATGAGTTGAACCATGATTACCGTACAAGCTGCCCTGAATCGCCTTATTGATAATAACGAGCTGTTTTATGACGAAATGCTGCATCTAATGCGGCAAATCATGTCTGGCGAACTGACGCCAGCGCAAATCGCTGCGCTACTGATTGGTCTTCGCACCAAAGTAGAAAGCGTTTCAGAAATCGCCGCTGCAGCAACGGTGATGCGTGAGTTTTCAACCAAAGTCGCCGTGCAAGATCGTCGCCATTTGGTTGATACCTGCGGCACTGGCGGCGATGGCGCACATACCTTTAATATTTCAACCTGTGCCTCTTTTGTCGCAGCGGCAGCAGGTGCCAAAGTCGCCAAACACGGCGGCCGCTCGGTGTCATCAAGCTCAGGCTCAGCCGATGTGCTAGAAAGCTTTGGCGTGAATTTGAACCTTACCGCCGAACAAGTCGGTCAGTGCATCGATGAAGTGGGTCTTGGCTTTATGTTTGCACCGAATCATCACAGCGCGATGAAATACGTCGCGCCAGTACGTAAAGAACTCGGTGTACGGACGATTTTCAACATTCTTGGGCCACTGACCAACCCCGCTGGTGCTGACAATCAAGTGATGGGGGTATTCCACCCCGACCTCGTAGGTATCCAAGCGCGTGTATTAAAGCAATTAGGCTCTAAGCATATACTCATCGTGCACGGTAAAGATGGCATGGATGAAATCTCGATCAGCACACCAACAATGATTGCCGAACTCAAAGACGGTGAAATTATCGAATACGAACTCGACCCGCGTGATTTTGGTTTTGAATTGGCCGACATTAAAGCACTACATGCCAGCAATGCCGCTGAATCGAAAGCGATTATCGAAGGCATTCTGAACGGTGCGACTGGTCCTTGCCGCGACATCGTGCTACTCAATGCTGGTGCTGCGATTTACGCCGCCAATTTAGCCGTGACGCTAGAAGATGGGATTAATGCTGCGCATGAAGTGATTGCGAGCGGCGCGGCGAAGGCAAAACTCGATGCACTGGTGGCGTTTACACAAGGCCTGGCCAAGTAATGGAAAACCTGCGCACTTACCACGGCAGCTGCCACTGTGGCGCAGTCAAATTTCGTATAAGCTCGCCTGAGATCACCTCGGGAGTGCGCTGCAATTGCTCGATCTGCGAGCGTAAAGGTGCGCTAATGACACCGCATATTTATTCACCGGAAGAATTGGTGGTCGAGTCGGGCGCGGATCAATTGAGCGTGTATCAATTTGGTAGCGGCGTGGCGAAACATTATTTCTGCAAGGTGTGCGGAATTTACCCATTTCACCAGACGATGCGCAAAGCGGGATATTATCGTGTGAATGTAGGCTGTGTGAATGGCCTTGAGCCGCTAGTTATGCCAGTTGAAGTTTTCGACGGCAAATCACTGTGACAATTACGGATATAAACAACTCATGACAGAGTTAAATACGTTTGCAAGTGTTTTGTGTACCGCTGTGGGCTTAATGATTGCATTTGCAACAATGATGATTGCATCATCCGCACTCAGCACATGGCGCCATTCATTAAATGCGGAATCAAATCTAAAGCTACGAAATGATATTCTTGACACCATTTCTGACTGGTATGTATGTGCAATGGACGTTGCCGTTGCGACTCAGAGAAATCGTAGGATCACAGAAGATCAAGAGATAAACGCAATTCTAGAAGGAAAAGAACTATTAAATAAGATGACTTCTAGGCTAAAAAAATGCACATCCTAGTAGAAAACACTGCGACACACCAAGAATTACCTAGTGCAGAGCAAAAAAATAAAAAGGAGCTGCTTAAGTACATTCAAGACGCAATGAATATCCAAGGCGAAATTAGAGAATATATTTCCCAAAAAACTGGAATATATGGCGAAGCGGCAGAAGCGTTCAATGCAGTTACTACACCGAATCATGCAATATTCGAGAAAGAACCCTATTCCAAAGTCCAAGTCTGTATTAAAGCAATATCAAAAGCATCTGAATATTTACTCATTAACAAAAACCTATAGCCGCATAGGGTGGGTTAATCGAGAAGCGGTGTAACCCACCATTAACTAAAATCTGATTCAAAATCGGTGGGTTACGCCTGCGGCTAACCCACCCTACGAGTGAAATAAAATGTCCGACATCTTAAAAAAAATCTGGGCGACGAAGTTTGAAGAAGTCGCTGCTGCTAAAAAACTCATCCCACTCGCCGAAATTCGTGCGCAGGCCGAAGCCAATCAAGATCACCGTGATTTTGTTGCGGCTATTCGCGCGAAACATGCCGCGGGTAAAGCGGGCGTGATTGCCGAAATCAAAAAGGCCAGCCCTTCTAAAGGCGTAATGCGCGATCCATTTGTTCCGGCCGAGATTGCGCCAGATTACGAAGCCCATGGTGCGGCTTGCTTGTCGGTGTTAACTGACGTGCAGTATTTCCAAGGCCACGCCGATTACCTAAAAGCGGCGCGCGCAGCCTGCACTATTCCTGCGCTGCGTAAAGACTTTATGGTCGATGAATATCAGTTTTATGAAGCGCGTGCATGGGGTGCAGATTGCATTTTATTGATCGCAGCCGAACTCGATTTACCACAGATGCGCGACTTTGAAGCGCTGGCGCATCAATTGGGCATGGCTGTCTTGGTCGAAGTGCATAACGGTGAAGAGCTCGACGCCGCTTTGCAGTTGACTACGCCGCTGGTAGGCGTGAACAACCGCAATTTGCGTACATTTGAAGTGAGTTTGCAAACCACCATCGATTTGCTACCGCGTATTGTTGATGCTGGCGGCAATCGAATTGCGGTTTGTGAAAGCGGCATCCACACACCAAGCGATGTACAACTGATGAAAGACCACAATG
This sequence comes from Deefgea chitinilytica, assembly GCF_016881405.1. Lineage (GTDB taxonomy): Bacteria > Pseudomonadota > Gammaproteobacteria > Burkholderiales > Chitinibacteraceae > Deefgea > Deefgea chitinilytica. The sequence continues at coordinate 782,908 of NZ_WOFE01000001.1, read as the reverse complement.
TTCACACCTATCTGGTCGGTGAGGCATTTATGCGTCAAGCCTCGCCGGGGCAAGGATTGAGCGAACTCTTTAAAGCCATCTACCAATAATCTAACGTATACGGCGCCAATCATTTATGGAGCTTGATTAGCGCCGTATACATACTGATTATTTTTTACCACCACCTTCACCGCCCTTGCCGCCACCTTTACCGCCGCCTTCTCCACCTTTACCACTGCTACCCCCACCACTGCTGCTACCGCCACTACTTCCACCGCTACCACTGCTACCCCCACCACTGCTGCTACCGCCACTACTTCCACCGCTACTACTGCTACCACCGCTACTGCCTTTCCCGCTATCGCCACCGGACTTGCCACTTCCGCTGCTGCCACTATTGCTAGCAGACTTAGCACCTGAGCTACTTGACTGCCCACCCGAATCATCCGACCCACTCGATGAACGCCCAGATTTACCTGCAACATCATCCGATTGGCGACTCCGGCTAGACTGCCGCTGATCGTCTAGCCCTTCTTTATGCGCGGTCTCTCGGCCATGCTCAGTTTCAATTTTTTCGGCTTTTTCAACCCGTTCCGACTGACCTAGATGCCCCAAGGAGCGATGCGCCTCGTGGCTTTTTGCTACCACCGCACCCATATTCAATCCCAATGAATTCGAGATTTCCCCCCACCCCATCCCTGAACTTCGCTGAGCGGTGACGGTAGCCAAGGCTTGCTGCAAGCTCATACCTGGATTTTTTTGCATCATGGCGCCACTCAAGGCCAGTGTGTTATTCACCCCGCCCCAACCCATTGACTGATTTGACGCATTGAGCACCGTTGCGGCCCCCGCCACATTAATCGTCACGCCTTGCCCAGTACGAAGCGCATTGGCCAGTTGCAATGCATTTTCTTTCGACCCCGCTAATCCGGAATACGTCGTCGCCAATACATTAGCGACTTGTTTTGATTCTTGCTGGCTACTGAGCTGATTGGTTTTCTGTGCACTATCGTCCAGACCATCAGCCCAAACCGGCAGACTTAGCATCAATGATGCAGCAATCATAGGCAACTTCATTGCGAGCCTCTTTTCAGTAAGAACTGATTGTTATTGTGGGCTCGATCAATCAAAGCAAGCTAAAAAAGCGATTTTTTTACCGCCCAAAGGTCATCTTACGAAAATAATTATTTTTATTTTACTGCTTTAAAATCAAGTAGATGCAATCTGATTTTTTGCTGACAATCAGCATCTATACCAAGATTTTTTTCGATATAAAGATGTAAGCTGCCAGCTAATTTTTTAACCTCATGCAAGGCGGCTTTGAGGTATTCCGCTCGCGCCCCAAAAATTGCCTTCAAAATACTTTCGTCAGCACCACGGGCAAGTCCATGCTCTATCACGGTCTGAAATTTCAACAAGACATTTTCGTGACTTGTTAAATAATCACGCAAAATTCGCTCGTGCGGCACGCCCAAAATCGTCAACAGTAAAACCGCCGCCCATCCGGTACGATCTTTACCCGCAGTACAATGAAACAACACAGGGTATTGCTCTGCAGACTTTAATGAGCTTAGCCAATCAGCCATTACCCGCTGAGAAGATGGGTTTCGCACCATATCACGATACAATTCCATCATCATGTTTTCCGCTTGACCCCGCCCTAAATGCAACTCCAACAAAGCTGGATCGGCTAACAACTGCTCCAGATGAAGCGCCGATTGTTGCTCCGAATCCGCCAAGACATCACCAGACTGCATCCGCACCCCTGGCAAGTCTGGATCGGGATGACGAATGACTTCTTGCTGCGCTCGAAAATCCCAAATTTGTCGCAAACCCAACAGAGATAACTGCTGGATAGCCGACTCACCTAAACCAGCCAAATGCTCCGAGCGATACACCATGCCAGATTTGATGACAGCACCAGCGGCGGTCTTCATCCCGCCCAAGTCTCGAAAATTAAGCAAACCATCGATTTGCAAGGTTGGTTTATTGGCTTGCTGCTGTCGCTGCAGCGCAAAAAACCGCTGCAGCAATTGGCGGGACTCGTCAGCGCAAGGGCCTTGCTCGATTTGGGTATGGTGATTCAGTTGCGGCTCAAGATAAGGATTGCAAACGCTGCCCGCTGCGCCCGTTTTGGGCTCTTTCGCGGCGTAGACCACGCGGGCGATACGCGACTGCAAAATCGCGCCACTACACATCAGGCAAGGCTCCAGCGTGATAAATAGCTCGCACTCTGGCAGACGATAATTACCCAGATGCAGCGCCGCCTGACGAATCGCCACCATCTCAGCATGCGCGCTCGGATCGTGACTACTGATCGGCTGATTATGGCCGCGACCAATGATTTCACCGCGATACACGACCACCGCACCGACGGGTACTTCACCAATATCAGCTGCCTTTTTCGCCTCAAAGAGCGCTGCCTGCATAAAAATGAAGTCAGAAGGCTCTGATTCCACCATCATTTTTTACGCCACTCACAAATTGACATACAAAGAAAAATCAAAAAGAACCCAAAAAATATCACTTTGTATATTTTAAAGTCGTCTGCAAAAGCAGCAATTTTTGTACGTTGCACAGACTCTGCCACATAGAGTTGATTCGTTTGCAGATCTCGTACCGAAATAATGTAGCCAACATTCATAGTAGGAACGTGAACCCATTTTAACTCAACATTTTTCCCAACTTCGATATTGCCTAAACCGCACACCCCCACAATGCCATAAGGAGCTGTAAACCCTGTCGTGTATTGTCGCCATTTCATTATGTGCATCGGATTTGATTTTGATCCCACGGCGCAACTCAAAACACCTTGCTCTTCAAAAATCTCTCCATGAACGTCTGGAACAGGTGTTTTTACCCAAAGTAGCCCTGCCCATAAAAATAATATGGAAAAACCAAGATAAAAATATTTCAACATCGCAGTCCTTCACACGGACAACCTTACTAATTACAACCATCACCTCAAGCCAGCATTTCAGCTGCGTGCTGGCGAGTTGTTTCAGTAATGTCCAAGCCACCAAGCATCCGCGCAATTTCTCCAATCCGCGCTTCATGACTCAGCATTTCAATCGAACTAACAACGCCGTCTTTACCTTGCTGCTTCGCCACTTGCAAATGCTGTGCGCCGCAAGCGGCTACTTGCGGCAAATGGGTAATACATAACACCTGACGATTTTGCCCTAGCTCAGACAATAAGCGCCCGACAATCTCGGCGACCCGACCACCAATACCGACATCCACTTCATCAAAAATCAGAGTCGGCACATTCGCCACTTGGCTGGTTACGACTTGCAGCGCCAAACTAATCCGCGACAATTCGCCGCCGGACGCGACTTTGGCCATCGGCCGCAGTGGCGAAGCAGGATGATTCGCAGTTTGCAGCTCGATTTGTTCCAAGCCATACGCCGCTGGATGCGCCAGTTCTTGCAGCACGACCTCACAACGGCTGCCCGACAGGGCCAATAGCTGCATTTGTTCGGTCACCAAACTGGACAGCTTCTTGGCTGCCACGGCACGCTGCTTGGACACCGTCGTCGCCAATTTACGGTACGCAGCCTCGGCGCTAGTGACTTGCTTACGCAAGGCATCAAGGCCTTCTGCCCCGCCCAATTCAGCCAAACGAGCTTGCCATTCGTGCAATTGTTCGAGCAATTGCGAAGGATCAACCCGATACTTACGCCCCATTTTATACATTGCATCGAGGCGCGCTTCGACTTCGGCCAAACGCTCCGGATCCAACTCAAGGCGATCAGCATACAGTCGCAAGGCGCTAACCGATTCAGCCAATTGCGCTTCAGCACCAGCAATCAGCTCTAAAGTCTCATTAATCGATGGGTCAAAATCAGCCAATTGACTCAGGCGATGCGCCACAGTAGCCAGCCAGCTTTGGCAGTTATCATCACCATCGCTCAATGCCAGCAAGCCGTCTTGCACGCCGTCAATCAATCCCGCGGCGTGATGCAGGCGCTTGTGATCGGCTTGCAACTCAGGCCATTCGCCCGCTTGCATATTGAGCGCAGCCACTTCGTCGATTTGCCATTGCAAGCGCTCGCGCTCGGCCTCGAAACGCTCGGCATTTTGTTCCGCATCATTGAGCTGCTGCGCCAAAGTTTGCCAAACATGATATTTTTTGGCGAGATCGCGCGCTTGCTGCGTAGTGCCGGCATAGGCGTCGAGCAAATCACGCTGCGCATCGTGGCGCAACAACGATTGATGCGCGTGCTGGCCGTGGATATCAACCAGAAATTCACCCACGCCTTTAAGCTGAGCTAACGTGACGGGGCTGCCATTAATAAATGAACGTGATTTACCACTCGCATCGATAATCCGGCGAATAATCAACGGCTCGCCTTCATCAGACAAGCCTTGCTCGGCCAGCCAAGCCGCCACAGCGGGGATTTTGTCGCAATTAAACTCAGCCGACAGCTCGGCTCGCTCTGCACCATGCCGCACCACGCCAGCATCAGCGCGATCACCCAGTAGCAAACCCAGTGCATCAATCAAAATCGATTTTCCCGCACCCGTTTCGCCGGTCAACACGGTTAAACCTTGCGAGAAATCCAAATCCAATTCACGAACAATCACAAAATCACGTAAATGCAGCGCAGAAAGCATGGACTCACCCAGTAAAAACGCAGAATAAGTAGCAAAGTGTACAATCGTTCTATCAAAATGGCGAGTAGCTGAATCGAAAATCAATTTTTAGTCCACGTAGAAAGGTGCGAAAAGTACGAACACAAAGCCATTTTGCAAATTTTGCTCTAGTGCTGTGAGTTGATTTCGTAGCTTTCGTGTTCTCGTGGGCTATTGCCGTTGAATTTAAAGCAGCTTCTCACCCCAACGCAGTTTGGCGCGCAGCATATCGTAGTAGCTATAACCATGCGGATGCAGGATGCGTAGCGAATTGGTATAGCGGCGGATGAGCACTTTATCCATTTCCTGCAATTCAAAATCAGATTGATTATCGAAATACACGCGCGCGTCTTGGCCGCGAGTCAGCAGAAACTCAACTTGTGCGTTTTCGGAGACGACAATCGGGCGATTAGATAGCGATTGTGGGCAGATGGGTACCAAAGTAATCGCCGGTAGCGATGGATGCAAAATCGGGCCACCCGATGCCAAGGCGTAGGCTGTTGAACCTGTCGGCGTTGAAACAACCAGACCGTCGGAACGCTGACTGTAAACAAACTGGCTATCAACAAAAATTTCAAATTCGATCATCGAGCCAATCGAACCACGGCTAAACACCACATCGTTAAACGCCAGCGAGGTGTTAATCGTTTTACCTTCACGCAGCACACTGGCCTCAAGCAATATCCGCTCTTCCGGCACAAACTGCCCCGCCAAAATATTGGGCACCGACTTTTCCATTTCATGCAATGGAATATCGGTCATAAACCCCAAGCGCCCCTGATTGATACCCATAAGCGGTATGCGATAGGGAGCCAGTAAACGCGCCACCGACAGCATGGTACCATCCCCGCCGAGCACAATCACCAAGTCGGCCAGCTTGCCAATATGGTCACGTTCCACGCGTTGAAACGCATTGATTTCATGCTCCTGCGCGATTTTTCCTTCAATCAGTACTTTGACGTCACAAGCTTCTAGCAAGGCGGCCAAGCGGCGTATCGGATCGCCAAGTGAAGGGGTATTGAGGCGTCCAACAAGGGCGATGGTTTTGAATAGGCTATGCATGACGTGTGGTTTTACACCAAAATAAATCACAGAACGCATTAATAACACGTCAGACAGGTTAAAATCCAGCGCTATGATGCTCAATGATCGATCCCATATCCTGCTTAAGACACTGGTAGAGCGTTACATCGCTGACGGCCACCCCGTTGGCTCGAAAGCGCTATCGCAATACGCTGGACTTGATGTCAGCTCCGCAACGATTCGCAATGTGATGGCTGACCTTGAAAACCTCGGTTTAATCGCCAGCCCACACACCTCGGCGGGGCGAATTCCGACTGCGCAAGGCTATCGTTTATTTGTCGATCATCTACTCACTGCGCCCGACTTGCCACAGCATGTCAATGAATTGCAAAACACCGAATTACCGAGCGACAATCCACAGCACAGCATTGCTGCGGCCTCGCAACTTTTGTCGCAACTCACTCAATTTGCTGGCGTCGTTATTACACCCAAACGCAAAGAGATCGTCTTAAAGCAAATTGAATTTTTACCGCTATCCGAAAAACGCGTCCTGCTCATTCTCGTCACTGCCGATGGCGAAGTGCAAAATCGCATTGTGCAAACCGAGCATCATTTAACACACGCCGCCCTGATCGAAGCCGCTAGCTTTCTGAACAATCACTGCGCAGGCAAAACAATCAGTAATTTAATGAGCTTGCTGCACGGCGACTTAGGCCGTGTGAAGAGTGATTTATACGATTTAATGAATGCCGCCGCACATATCGGTAGCGACTTAAGCCATGACAATATGATTATTGCTGGCGAACATCAATTGCTTGGCCTCAATGATTTCGGCAGCGATATGGCAAGGATGCGGCAACTATTTGAACTTTTTGAGCAAAAAAGCACCTTACTCAAACTGATGCAACTGGGGCAAAACGCTGAAGGCATCCAAATTTACATCGGCAGCGAATCGGGCATTGCTCCGCTCGATGAATGCTCAGTGATTGCCGCCCCGTATCGCGTCAACAATGAGATTGTTGGCACGCTGGGCGTCATCGGCCCAACCCGGATGGCATACGACCGAGTGATTCCGATCGTCAACATTACCGCACAACTGCTTTCTAGCGCACTGACTCAATCCAACTGAAAAACTACATGAAAAAACTAACTTTAGCTCTACTAACCAGCCTTTCTACACTGGCCATCGCCGATGACGAACTCATTAGCCGCCCTGACGTACAAGAATACATTCGCAGCACTGCGGCTGCACATGGCTTTAGCGAAGATTTGCTCACTTACGCGCTACAAAACGCCCAAACTAAAAGCAATATCATTACCATTTTAGACAAACCTTCGACCAGCCGACCATGGCACGAATTTCAAGCTAATTTTGTCAACAAAACCCGCATTAACAATGGCGCTAAATTTTGGCGAAATAACGCAGAGTTAGTCGATGCGGTCAGCAAGAAATACCAAGTTTCCCCTGCTGTGATGCTGGCGATCTTGGGAGCAGAAACCAATTATGGCGCTTATACCGGATCATTTCGTATTGTTGATGCACTCAGCACCATCGCCTTTAATTACCCGCGCCGCGCCGAGTATTTCCAAAAAGAACTGACCGAGTTTTTCTTATTAGCGCGCGAAGAAAAACAAGACTTTACGACCTTCAAAGGCAGCTACGCGGGCGCGATGGGTTGGCCACAATTTATGCCGTCTTCGTTTCGCAAATACGCGCAAGACTGGGATGGCGATGGCAAACATGACATCTGGAATAATCCGGGCGACGCGCTGGCCTCGGTCGCCAATTATCTGAATCAACACGGCTGGATTGATGGCGGCGACACCTTTACCCCCGTCAACATCAATACCGATCCTGCCGAATTACTGGCCGATAAGTTCAACCTACACTATACCGTCGATGAATTGATCGCCAAAGGCGTCGCGCCAATTTCAGAAATCAACACCAAACAAGCTGCCGTGCTATTTGCTTTAGAAACTGAGCCTGGTTTCACTCAGCATTTTCTGGGCTTTAATAATTTCTATGTGATTACGCGTTACAACAAAAGCACTTTATACGCGACGGCTGTTTTGCAATTGGCTGATGAAATCCAAGCCGCTTTTGAGCGCGGTGATGATTTAATCAAACCGGTCACTAGCAAAGCAAAAAAGAAATAAACACAGAGGTATTGAGCTATAGGCAAATAAATGAATAGCTTATAGCTCAATACCCAGAAAATAGTTAAGTTTCAATCACCTCATCACTAAGTGCTGGCTTGAGCAAGCCTTGCATTTCCAGCGCCGGCAATGGTCGACTAAAGAAATAGCCCTGCCCGACATCACAGCCCATTTTCTGTAATAGCTGCATTTGCTTGGCGGTTTCAACGCCTTCGGCCACTACGCTCATTCCCATTTTGCGCGCCAAAATCATAATGGTCTCTGCGATTACCACATCATCTTGGTCGCTAGGAATTCCCTCAATAAAAGAGCGATCGATTTTCAGTACATCCAAGGGCAATACTTTGAACTGCGACAGCGAGGAATAGCCAGTACCAAAATCATCAATCGCCAGCTTAACGCCCAGTAATTTAAGTTCGCGCAAAATTTCCACCGCCTCATGCACGCGCTTCATAATGACGCTCTCCGTCACTTCCAGCTCGAGTAAATGGGCAGGCAAGCCACTGGAACTCAACGCCAACTTGATTTGATTCACCAATAGCAGCGGCTTAAATTGCCGCACCGACAAATTGACCGCAATCCGTGGCACTTCCAGCCCAGCCAAGCGCCATTGCTGCGCCGTATGGCAAGCTTCATTAAGTACCCAATCGCCCATCGCCACGATTAAACCATTTTCCTCGGCAATCGGAATAAATTGCGCTGGGGAAATTAAACCTAATTCAGGATGATGCCAACGAATCAAGCATTCCATCCCCGCCAATTGCCCAGTCAATAGATCGTATTGCGGTTGATACACCAACTGTAGCTGCTTGCGCTCCATCGCAAAGCGCAGCGCATTTTCCAAGCTTAAATGCGAAACATGGTGCGCCACATTCATCTCAGTGGCGTAAAACTGATAAGTATTTTTGCCAAGCTCTTTGGCGCGATACATCGCAATATCGGCATTTTTCATCAATTGTGCTGCCGCGCCACCATCATGCGGATACAGGCTAACGCCAATCGAGCCAGTCACAAACAACTCATGACCGCCAACTTGATGCACCTCACCCAAAGATGCCAAGATCCGCTCGACGACTTGAATAATTTGCTCATGATGAATGATATGTTCCAGCAAAACGGTAAATTCGTCGCCACCGAGCCGGGCGACAATATCATGCTGTTTCAGATGACCGCGTAAACGATTAGCAACCACCTTAAGCAATTCATCGCCAACATCGTGCCCAAGCGTGTCATTAATGGTTTTAAACCGATCTAAATCAATAAACAGCAAGGCAAACGAGCGGCATTTCGTCCCGGAGCGAATCAAGATGGCATTGAGTGCCTCTTGCAAGCCGTTGCGATTAAGCAAGCCTGTCAGCGCATCATGCTGCGCCAAATGCCGCATACGCTGCTCAGATTCTTTGCGGGCGGTATAGTCAGAAAACACGCCAACAAAGTTGGTGATATAGCCCTGCTCATCACGTACCGCACTCATCGACAGCCAAGCAGGATAAAACTCGCCATTTTTACGCCGATCCTGAATTTCACCTTCCCACTGCCCCGTCGCCCGCAAACTGGCTAATTGCACCGACTGCAACTCAGACAATCGCCCTTGGTGTTCGCCAAAAATTCGCGACGTTTTACCAATCGCATCCTCTCGAGTAAACCCCGTAATCTTCTCAAATGCTGGATTAGTTGCGATGATTTTTGCGTCAGCATCGGTGAGCAAAATACCCTCGCTGGCGTAATCGAAAATCTTAGCCGAAAGCCGCGCAGCATTCACTGCGCGTCGATTTTCTCGATGCGATGCCGTTAGAAAAATCCCCGTCTGCAATGCAATCGCCAGCAAAAACAAGGCGCTATTGATATAGTCACTTGAACTTAAGCCCATCACATATTGCGCGCTCAGCAAAAGCCAAATCAAAAGCGCCACAATCCCATTCCCCATTTGCCCCAATCGCAACGACGACCAGATCAATAAAGGAAACATCAAATAAGCCACTTCCAAGGTCAGTGCTTCGCGCCCCGTCAATAGCAACATCCCGCCGGATGCTGCTATTGAAACCAGCAAAGTAAGCTCAATCAACCAATTAGCACGCACCAAGCTGCGATCCGTCAGAATCGCATACCCCGTTGGCACCACAATCAGCACACTTAACGAGTGCCCTAACCACAACATAAGCCACGAAGCGGACACATCCGCCTGCGGCATAAAAAATTGCTGCAGCGAAATCAATAGACTCACAAACAATAAATTGCCGGTGACAGGCCCCGCCATCAACAGGCGATGACTGTCAATGATTCTGATTTGTCGCTCAGGCGCAAACAGCGGTAGCAGACTAAAAATGCATAAGGCTTGCCCAAGATGCAATAGCGCAAGCAATACGGTGAGCACAGGAGAAGTCGCCTGCAATAAACCAAAAAGCAAAGCACCAGGAATAAGATAGGGTATTGCACCAAGACCCAGCAAAAGCAAGCCAATTACAGCAATACCAAGCTGAAAATTAAAAGGGCCAAATAAAGCACCATCGGAAATAAAACCGTGATCTAACACTACGGCAAGCGCATAAGCCAGCGCTAAGAACCAGTGATTTTTATTCTGCAAAGCCATGAAATCGCGCATATCACTGAGAGAAGACGTCGATCAAAATAAGGCTTTTCCAGTGCCGATGTCTAGTGAATGTAGTCAAATGCAGCACACTACCAACATTTGCCACACTCTTGGCACCCCACCGACACCAAGCATCGCCGTCTCGACTTAATTAACAGTGGCCAGCAACTCAGTCAGTTGCGACAATGCAGGCAATTCGGCCAAACTTTTTAAGCCCAAATCCGATAAAAAAGTGCGATTAGTGGCCAGCAACTCAGGTCGCCCCGGCACTTCTTTATGTCCGACCACATCCAACCAACCACGCTCTTTTAAAGTTTGAATAATTTGACTAGACACCGCTACTCCGCGGATTTCTTCAATCTCACCGCGCGTCACTGGTTGCTTATAAGCGATAATGGCCAGCGTTTCCATCACCGCACGGCTATAGCGCGGTGGTTTTTCTGGATTGAGCTGCGCCAAATAGATTTGCATTTCTGGCTTAGCACGAAAGCGCCAGCCATTGGCTAGCTCAATCAATTCAACGCCTTTCCCCTGCCAACTCTGCCCAATCTCCAGCAAGCACTGCAATACCTGCGCGTGACTCAAATTATCGTTTAGTATTTTTCTGAGCTGAGTGACAGTCAACGCTTCTTGGCTCACCAAGAGCAGCGTTTCAATAATCGTATTGTAGTTAGTGGAATTCATCGCAATTCACCCCCTAGCTCCTCAATACCAAGCGAACCACCTATGAGTTGCACATAAATCGGGGCCAGGGGTTCAAACTGTGTGACCGTAATTGCGCGCTCTTTGACGAGTTCCAGCAAGGCAATAAAGGTAACGACCAATAAAGGAACGCCTTGCAAGCCATCAAATAATTCATCAAACTCGTAATAACGACCATTGGCAATAACGCGCAAAATATGTGCCATTTGCGCGCGCACCGACAATTGCTCATTGGCCACCACATGATGCTGAGTGTTTTTATTCCTAGCCAACAAAGCCAGCCATGCGGTTTTTAAATCCAAAACTGAAACATCCGGCAATCTAGCTACGGTTTCTGCGGCAAACATGACCTGCACCCAAGAAAAATCACGTTCCGCTTGTGGCAAGGCATCTAAAGCTCTAGCGGCCAGCTTGATTTGTTCATACTCAAGCAATCGACGCATCAGCTCAGTACGAGGGTCTTCTACTTCTTCAGCAAAATCCATCGGATCAGCAGGCTTAGGCACCAGCAATCGCGACTTAATTTCAATCAGCATGGCGGCCATAAGGAGGTATTCAGCGGCAAGCTCGATGCGGCTTGCCTCCATAGCCTGTACATAGGCCATGTATTGTGCAGTCACTTGCGCCATCGGGATGTCGAGGATATCGATGTTTTGCTTACGAATGAGATAAAGCAGCAAGTCAAGCGGCCCTTCAAACTCGTCCAGCAAAACACGCAACGCTTCCGGCGGAATATACAAATCGTGCGGCAGATGCAGCACGGGCTCGCCAAACACATGGGCGAGCGCCAGTTCAATTGGCGCGTCTAGCTCAGTGACGCTCATTCCTGCCGCGATGAGGAAGTAGGCAGTTTTTCCCACGGCTTAGGTGGCGCAGGACGAATCAAATTTGATCGAGCCAATAACATCAAGCAACCGCACAAGATCAACAAGACTGGCAACTGCACCGACAAACCCAAGCCAAATTGTTGGCGTAAAAATGTCGTCACGGCACCAGCAATCAACATCGGCCCCAGCACGATCGTCGATTTATTGATGCCATCCACCGCCAAAACCGCAATACCGGCCACGAATAAACCCAAAATAATAATCCAGCTCACGCTGGGAAAGTAATTCATTTCATTGAGCAACCAGCCTGCGCCAATGACGATCAACACTACTGGAAAAACAATTCCACGCATCCGCTCCCCCTACAACACGATTTGAATTACACGCATCACCATCGCCATCAACGGTGTCATAATCGTCGCCAACAAACCTGTGACCAATAAGCCGATCAAAATAAATAATCCGTACGGTTCTACTTTCATCAAGGCACGCGCTTGATGAGGCGGCAACAGCGACACCGCAATTCTGCCGCCATCCAGCGGAGGAATCGGCAGCAAATTCAATACCATCAACACCACATTAATTTGAATTCCAGCTTGCGACATCAATCCCAACGGCAATTGGAATGAATTTCCCTCCAACGAAGTCGTCGCAAACCGAAATAGTAAAGCCCAGAAAAACGCCATCACGAAATTTGCTAATGGACCCGCAGCAGCAACCCAGCGCATATCCCGCTTCGGATTTTTAAGCCGATTAAAATCAACAGGAACTGGTTTGGCATAGCCAAACAAGAAACCGCCCGGCAGCAGCACACAAATCAACGGCAGCAAAATAGTCCCCACCGGGTCTATATGCTTAATCGGATTAAATGTCATCCGCCCCAACATAAACGCCGTAGGATCGCCCAGTTTTTTCGCCGCAAATGCATGCGCCGCTTCGTGCGCAGTAATGGCAAACAGCACTGGCAAAGCCCACACTGCAATCATTTGTATCGTATTGAGTTCCATAACACCTTCAGTGATTACATTAATTAAAGCTAAATAAATCCAGAGCGCCTTTGCCTTCGCGAATCAGCTGCGGCATATCGCCTGACAAATCAACCACCGTAGTCGGATCGATACCGCAATAACCGCCTTCGATAACTAAATCCACATCATGCTCCAATCGATCACGAATTTCCCATGCATCGGTCATTGGGAATTCTTCATTCGGTAACAATAATGAACTCGACAATAAAGGCTCGCCCAATTCTTCCAGCAAAGCCAGCGCCACCGGATGATCGGGAACGCGCAGGCCAATCGTGAGTTTTTTTGGGTGTGACACGCGACGCGGCACTTCTTTGGTCGCCAACAAGATGAATGTATAGCTACCCGGCGTCGCCGCTTTTAGTAAACGAAACGCTTGATTATCCACCCGCGCGTAATTGCCTAATTGCGACAAGTCACGACAAGCTAACGTAAAGTGATGTTTATCGTCCAATTGGCGAATTTTACGAATCCGCTCTACGCCACTCTTATTATCTAATGAGCAACCAATCGCGTAGCATGAGTCAGTGGGATAAACCACCAAACCGCCTTTGCGAATAATATCTGCTGCTTGTTTAATTAAACGCGCCTGTGGATTTTCCGCGTGAATTGAGAAAAATTGTGACATGATTATCCAAAAAAATATCTAGGTATAACTCTATAGTCATTTATTAATTTAGCTTAGCAGGCAATACATCCACCAAGGGTACTTTTAACCAGCGTTCCCACACCGGCACACAGCCCGTCGGCAAATTGGAATTCAAACCCGGCTCCCGCGAGCCCTCACCTGTTGCGTGGTAATCTGTACCACTGGAGCAAAGGTAGCCAAATTCCTGCGCCAAACGCCCAAAGCGTGCTACATCAGCAATACTGTGTGTGCCAGAAACCACTTCGATCGCCTCACCGCCCATCCGTTGAAATTCAATCAACAACACACGCAGCGTTTCATTACCCAACTCATAACGACTCGGATGCGCCAACACCGCCACGCCACCGGCACCACGAATCCAGTCAATCGCATCGTGCAAACGCGCCCATTCGTGCTCAACATAACCGGGCTTGCCGCGAACAAGATATTTTTTAAACACTGATTTAGTGTCTTTGCAACGACCCGATTCAACTAAAAAACGCGCAAAATGGGTTCGGCTAATCATCTCGGGGTTATCGGCAAACTTTTGCGAACCAGCCAACACGCCCGTCATACCCAACTTTTCCAAACTCAGCGCCATACGCTCGGCGCGCTCGGCGCGGCCAGCGCGAACGCTTGCTAAACCAGCCAGCAACTCAGGATTAGTATCGTCAAAACCAAGCCCCACCACATGCAATGTATGCTTGCCCCAGCTCACAGAGATCTCGACGCCATTAATAAACTGTAGCCCCAGTTCTGCTGCGGTTTTACGCGCCAGCGGCAAGCCACGCACATCATCATGGTCAGTTAAGGCGAGCAGCTGGCAACCACGTGCATGCGCTTTACGCACGACTTCATCCGGCGGCAAGAGCCCATCGGATACATTCGAATGGCAGTGCAAATCAACAGGGGTCATTGTTTATCCTTGGCGTCAAAAACAACCTTCATGATTAAGACTGCGCCAGCCAAAATTAATGTAATGGTATTGGCTACAACAACAGGTAAGGCATTGGCCAGCAAGCCATACCCAAGCCACAAGGCCACACCCAGTACAAATAGACTGTACATCCCCAAGGAAATATCTTTAGCCGACTTTGTTTTCCAAACCTGCCAAACTTGTGGCACAAACGCAGTAGTCGTTAAGGCGCCAGCGAGTAAGCCTAGCCATTCAATATGACTGGCGTTCATGTGGGAAAGACGCCTGTCGATAAATATCGATCGCCACGATCACACACAATACTTACAATCACCGCATTTTCGACATTTTGTGACAAAGTCAGCGCAGCGCACAACGCACCGCCCGATGAAATTCCAGCAAAAATACCTTCCTCACGCGCCAGGCGGCGCGTCATTGCCTCAGCCTCTAGTTGATTCACTTCCATCATTTGATCGATTAAATCAAAGTTGCAAATCGCAGGAACATAATCCGGCGTCCACTTGCGAATGCCCGGAATTTGCGCGCCGTCACTCGGCTGTACGCCAATGATTTGGACATTGGGATTTTGCTCTTTTAAATAACGGCGGGTCCCCATAATCGTACCGGTGGTGCCCATGCTGGAAACAAAATGCGTAATCGTGCCAGCAGTATCGCGCCAAATTTCAGGCCCCGTGGTTTCAAAGTGAGCAAGAGGATTATCCGGATTGGCAAATTGATCAAGAATCAATCCCTGCCCGGCTTTGACCATTGATTCCGCTTGGTCACGCGCGGCCTCCATGCCCTCGGTCAATATGACTTCCGCACCATAGGCCTTCATCGTTTGTACGCGTTCAATGCTGGAATTTTTGGGTAACAGCAAAACCATGCGATAACCCATCATCGCGGCGGCCATTGCAAGCGCGATGCCCGTGTTGCCACTTGTGGCTTCAATCAGGGTGTCGCCCGGCTTAATGTCACCACGCAGTTGGGCGTGCCGAATCATAGACAACGCTGGACGGTCTTTGACAGAACCAGCAGGATTATTGCCTTCCAGCTTTACAAGAATCGTATTGCTGGTTGCACCGGGAATACGTTTGAGTTTGACTAGCGGTGTATTGCCAACAAAATCTTCTAAATACTTAAACATGCGTTCACTCCATGGGTCGCACGATTATACGCAAGCCCGTGGCATTAAGTTTAAGTCCTTTAGCAAAAGTTTTGCTTCAATTGATACCGCATCGCACCGCGAGCTAAACCACGCAAGTATATTTACTTATTACGCAGCAAACGCGCCACCGCAATCAGCACACTGACGACTTTTGCGCCCTGCGCCAATCGCCCCAGCGCGGGATGAACTTGCGCCAAACCAGTAGCGATCCGATTAAGAAAGCCCCACGATGCAATACCACCCATAAAAGAACTCGCCACACTCAAAGGGCGCCGAGATTCTAATAATTTGGCTTCCAACTGCAAGCGATGTAGCTGAGATCGAAACACCAACTGCTGTTTTTTTTGTTCACGGATTGGATTGGCCATTAGTCTGCCTCTGGATCAGATCGGGGCGTAGCGAAAGCGGCATTGATTAACTTTTTATCCTGAGCGAACTCCTCACTTGTCAACGGAAATGGCGCACTTAAACACGTCATTAACGCGTTCAACTTCCACCAAGCAAACAAGCCCAAACCAGTAAATAGCCCAGCAAAAATTGAGCTAATTAAAATTCGATATTCCCAAAAGCCGAACAATACCGCTAACCCCAAAAACCCCAAAGCCATGACCAATAAAAATGCCGCCGCAATCGCATACGCGACCATAATCGCCAATCGGTCTAACTCATCGCGCAGCTCAAGACCGAACAAGGAAAACCGGGCGGCAATCAGGCCGCCCAGTGCAGAACGAATCGAAGAACTCATTTAACGACGCGCAACCAAGAAACCAATCAACAGGCCTACTGCGGCGCCTACCCCAACAGCCTGCCATGGGTGATCGTGAACGTATTCATCGGTTTTTTTCGCCGCCACCTTGGCTTTTTCAACCGCGGCAGACTCAATTTCAACCAAGCGATGCTTGGCACTTTTCAAATTCTCGGCAATTTTTGCATAAATCTTTTTAGACTCTTCTGGACTGGCATTGGCTGCAGCTTCAATCAGTTCTGCGGTTTCACGCAAAACATCTTTGGCATCATCAATCAACATCGATTCAACTTGCGACATAAGAAACTCCAAGTAAGAATTTAAGCAGAGACCTCATACTAACAGGTGCTGTCAGGCTTGCACAGGTAATATAAACACGATTTAAAATTGACTATAAATCACATCAGTTCACTGGTCACTCTGAGGCAACAAACCAAGCCGTTGCTTAAAATCATTCTGAATTCGGGCGTAGACACCATTCGATTGGATTGCTTTAAAACCGGTTTCAAACGCTGCCAACAGCCTTGGTGCATCGGCATGCTTTTTAGAAAAATTAAGATATAAAAGACTCATTTCAACTTCACCGACGATTTTAACTTTACCGCGCATGGCTGGATCGGCATTAATCATCATTTGGGCTGGCGTCGTATTAATGACGGCATATTCAATACGCCGACTCAGCAGCTTTTTTAGCTGAACAGCGTCAGTACGAGACAAGTCTTTATTTATTTTTTTGTTTTTCATAAACCATGTTGGATATGTATACCCATTTGTTACCCCAACCAAATGACCTTCCAAATCTTTTGGGCTGATCTTTTTAGTGGCAAACTCACTCAATGCCAAGATCGACAAACCCTCGCTCAATAACGGCTGACTAGGCCAATTAAATTTTTCTCTATTTTCATCCGTAATTGATGTATTAAAACAAGCAACAACTTGCCCGTGTTCAACTTCAAACAAACAGCGCGCAAAAGGCACCGGAACAAAGCGCACATCGATGCCTTGCGATGCGTATGCCGCACGAACCAACTCCACTGATAGACCCACGGCAGTTTTCTTATCCGCGCTAATTGAAGAAAATGGTGCCCAATCATCTTCGGCATTAATGGTAATCGTTTCTGCTTGCGCCGTCGGCAGCAGTAAAAAAACCAGCAATAGACATCGAACCAATGTAGCCATCTAAGCGGACTCCCCCAGACTGAGTTAAGCTGTTATAGCTCAAGCCTGTAAGCTTTTCCAGCTTGTTGGACGCACAAAAAAACCACCCCGTAGGGTGGTTTCAAGGTAGTGATTTAATGTTAATCCAATTAAATCATGCCTTTTGATTTCAGCAATTCAAACATAGTTTTGCCGATTTCTGCTGGGCTTCGTGTGTACGCGATGCCTGCGTTTTCGAAGGCTTTGAATTTCTCTTCTGCAGTACCTTTACCGCCAGAGATAATCGCGCCAGCATGACCCATACGTTTACCTTTCGGTGCAGTTACACCAGCGATGTAACCGACTACTGGTTTAGTCACGTATGATTTAGCAAATTCAGCCGCTTCTTCTTCGGCAGAACCACCGATCTCACCGATCATTACGATCGCGTCAGTATCAGGATCGTCTTGGAACAGTTTCAATGCGTCGATGTGGCTAGTACCTGGGATTGGGTCGCCGCCGATACCGATACAAGTTGATTGACCCAGACCCAAAGCAGTCGTTTGTGCAACTGCTTCGTAAGTCAATGTACCAGAACGTGAAACGATACCGATACGACCTGGGTTGTGGATGTGCCACGGCATGATACCGATTTTGCACTCGCCCGGAGTGATAATACCTGGGCAGTTAGGGCCGATCAGACGGATACCGGCTTCATCAACCGCTTTTTTCACGTACAACATATCGACTGTAGGCACGCCTTCAGTGATACATACGATCAATTTAATGCCCGCATCAACCGCTTCCAAGATTGAATCTTTGGCGAAAGCTGCAGGTACGTAGATCACAGATGCGTCAGCTTGAGTTTGCGCTACTGCATCACGCATGGTGTTAAATACTGGCAGGCCGAGGTGCTCTGAGCCGCCTTTACCTGGTGTAACACCACCCACGACTTGAGTACCTACTTTCAACGCTTGTTCAGCGTGAAAAGTACCGTTTTTGCCAGTGAAACCTTGCACCAGCACCTTGGTGTTTTTATTTACTAAAACGCTCATTTTTATTCCTTTGTGCTGAGATTACAAAGCGGCAACTGCAGCAACGATTTTCTCGGCTGCGTCGTTCAGGCCTTGGGCTGAAGTCAATTTCAGACCAGATTCGTCAAGGATTTTAGCGCCCAATTCAGCGTTATTACCTTCGAGACGAACTACCACTGGTACTGTGACGTTCACTTCTTTTACCGCAGCGATAATTGCTTCAGCGATCATATCGCAACGAACGATACCACCGAAGATATTGATCAACACGCCTTGTACTGATGAATCAGCCAAGATCAGTTTGAATGCTTCGATTACGCGTTCTTTAGTCGCGCCGCCACCAACGTCCAAGAAATTAGCGGGTTGGCCACCTTTCAACTTGATGATGTCCATCGTCGCCATCGCCAAGCCAGCGCCGTTCACCATACAACCGATATTGCCTTCCAATGCGACGTAATTCAGTTCGAACTCAGAAGCTTTCACTTCACGCTCGTTCTCTTGTGATTTATCGCGTTGCGCCAACAATTCTGGGTGACGGAACAAAGCATTTGAGTCAAGGTTGATTTTGCCGTCAACGCAAGCTAATTCGCCGTTTTCACGCAAAGCCAATGGGTTTACTTCAAACAACGCGAAGTCGTTTTCAACGAATGCTTTGTAAGAGCCCAAGATCAGGTTAGTGAACGCAGCAACTTGTTTGCCTTCCAGACCCAAAGCGAAAGCCGCTTGACGGCCTTGGAATGGCTGCATGCCTACCAAAGGATCAACTTCGATTTTGATGATTTTTTCTGGGGTTTCTTCAGCAACTTTTTCGATCTCAACACCACCTTCAGTTGAAACCATGAATACGATGCGTTGTGAGCTGCGATCTACAACCGCGCCAAGGTACAACTCGCGCGTTACTGGGTACATGTCTTCACATACCAATACGCTGTGTACTGGCTGGCCAGCGGCATCAGTTTGGTAAGTAACCAGATTAGTACCGATCAAGCGAGCTGCTTCTGCAGCAGCTTCTTCGCGGCTTTTTACCACTTTAACGCCGCCCGCTTTACCGCGACCGCCAGCGTGAACTTGGGCTTTAACTACAGCAAATTTGCCGCCCAAAGTATCGTAAGCAGCAGCAGCCTCTTCACCAGATGCAGCCAAAATGCCGCGTTGTACTGGCAAACCGTACTTTGCCAATAATTCCTTGGCTTGGTATTCGTGCAGATTCATCTCTATTATTCCTTTTTGAGGAGAGTGTTATAGCGAGGGTTGACGCCCTCTGTAGGTACCACTAGTGGATGTCAAACAACATCCACCAACAAATTTAAGTGCCTATGCAAAAGTTTTATGGCAAAGCATCAAAGTCGCAGACAGTACATCACAAACGACACGGCGAAATTACGATGCCAAAAAATTTTGCATATTTTCTTATGAATGCAAACCGCGCTTATCAACGCCAAGAGCAGCCTCATGCAATGCTTCAGATAATGAAGGATGCGCATGAACAATACGTGCGATGTCCTCACTTGAAGCATTAAATTCCATCGCCACCACGGCCTCAGTAATCAATTCTGACGCAAATGGACCAATAATGTGCACGCCCAAAATACGGTCAGTTTTAGCGCAAGCCAGCATTTTTACAAAACCAGCGGTCTCACCCAAGCCCAGCGCTCGACCATTCGGGCCGAACGGGAACTGGCCTTTCCGGTATTCAACGCCTTCTGCTTTCAATGCTTGCTCGGTTTTACCTACCCAAGCCATTTCAGGGCTGGTGTAGATCACCCAAGGTACATTGTTAAAGTCGATGTGTGGGTGCTGGCCCGCGATACGCTCAGCTACCGCAACACCTTCTTCCGAAGCTTTATGCGCCAACATTGGTCCACGTACAACGTCGCCTATCGCCCAAACATTGGGCAAGCTAGTGCGGCAGTCACCATCCACAATCACGTAACCACGCTCATCAACTGGTAAACCTACTGACTCTGCCGCCAGATTCCAGGTATTAGGCAAACGACCAATCGACACGATCAATTTATCGAATACTTCAGTGAAGGCATTGCCTTCACCATCGGTATATTCAACGGTAACGTCGTTTTCACCTTTGGTGATATTGCCGATTTTCAAACTGGTTTTAATAATCAAACCCAAGTCTTTGGTGAATATTTTGTGTGCTTCTTTGGCAATCGCTTCGTCAGCCGCCAACAAGAAACCAGGCGCACCTTCGAGGATGGTAACTTCTGCGCCCAAGCGTTTCCACACTGAGCCCATTTCCAAACCAATCACGCCAGCGCCAATCACGCCCAGACGTTTTGGTACAGCTGGAATTGACAGTGCACCGTCATTATCCAATACCAAGACATTATCCACTGGAGCCTGTGGCAATTGACGTGGCGTAGAGCCTGTTGCGATGATCACATGCGTGGTTTCAACGACTTCTACTTGCTCGCCATCAGTCACTTCAAGCTGCCATTTGTCACCAACACGACCAACGATTTTGCCGTGACCATGCAAGCTATCAACTTTGTTCTTTTTGAACAAATAGCCGATACCTTGCGTTAATTTGCTGACAATCCCGTTCTTACGTTCGAGCATTTTGCTCACGTCAAACTTCATGCCTTCTACAGTAATGCCATGCGCAGCAAATTTATGCTCAACACGCTCTACATTTTCTGAAGATTCGAGCAGCGCTTTTGAAGGAATGCAACCCACATTCAAGCAAGTACCGCCTAGCGATGCCTTGCCTTCTTTATTCTTAAATTCATCGATACAAGCGGTATTAAAGCCCAATTGCGCAGCACGAATTGCAGCGATATACCCGCCTGGGCCTGCACCGATTACGACAACGTCAAAAGATTTCGACATGTTTAAATTCCATTATTAACCCAGCAGGGTATTTTAATGCAGACATTAGGGTATATCAGCCACGCCAATATACCCATTCAATATTACAAATCAAGCAACAAACGTGTAGGATCTTCGATCGCGTCTTTAATCGCCACCAGCGCCAACACCGCTTCACGACCATCAATAATGCGGTGATCGTAAGATTGAGCAAGGTACATCATTGGCAAGGCAACAATTTGACCATTGACCACCATCGCACGTTCTTTAGTTGCATGCATGCCAAGAATCGCTGATTGTGGTGGGTTGATAATTGGTGTCGACATCATTGAGCCAAACGTACCGCCGTTAGAGATGGTGTAAGTACCGCCAGTCAACTCTTCTACACCCAATTTGCCTTCTTGAGCACGCTTGCCGAAGTCAGCGATAGTTTTTTCAATATCAGCCAATGACAATTGATCCGCATTACGGATAATTGGCACCACCAAACCACGTGGACTACCCACTGCCACGCCGATATCAAAGTACCCGTGGTACACGATATCTTTACCATCTACCGACGCGTTGATGATTGGGTATTTTTTCAGTGCAGCAACCACGGCTTTGACAAAGAACCCCATAAAACCGAGTTTAACGCCGTGCTCTTTTTCGAATTTCTCTTTGTATTTATTACGCAAGTCCATCACTGGCTTCATGTTCACTTCATTGAATGTAGTCAGGATGGCATTGGTTTGTTGTGACTCGATCAGGCGCTCAGCAACACGAGCGCGCAAACGGCTCATTGGCACACGTTGCTCTGGACGGTCGCCCGTTGGCGTTGCCACTGGAGCAGCCGCAGCGACACTTGGTTTACTCAGATGATTTTGTACATCTTCTTTCAACACACGACCATCACGCCCCGTGCCAGCCACATCAGCCAAATTAACACCGGCATCAGCAGCTAGTTTTTTCGCGGCAGGCATACCGACAGTTCCCGCAGCGGCAGGCGCAGATGCTGCAGGCGCTGCGGCTTGAACCACTGGCGCGGCGGCCACGGCAGCAGGAGCAGCTTGTGCAACCGCGGTCGTATCGATTTTTGCAATGACTTGCAAGCTACCAACCGTTGCGCCATCTTGCTCAACGATTTCAACCAATACACCTGCTTGTTGCGCAGGGATTTCTAACACGACTTTATCAGTTTCAAGGTCAATCAGATTTTCATCACGGGCAACGGCCTCACCCACTTTTTTCTTCCATGACACCAAAGTGGCTTCGGAAACTGACTCTGGCAATTGAGGAACGAGAACTTCTACAATCATTTTTAACTCCAGTGATCTTGGCTAAGACGCTTTATGTTGAGTATTCGACAAGACGCGGCGAGCACCATCGTGAACGCCGCGTTGGATTTACAATTTCATCGCTTCTTCGACCAAGGCTTTGAGCTGCGCATTGTGCTTGCTCATATAACCCACTGCCGGTGAGGCGGATGATGGACGACCTGCGTATTGCAATGTTTGTTTGCTTTCAAGCACATCTTCCAAGCGATGACGTAATTGATGCCATGCGCCTTGATTACGTGGTTCTTCTTGTGCCCACATAATTTCTTTCGCATTCGGGAATTTACTCAATTCCGCTTTCAATTCATCCGCTGGGAATGGGTAAAGCTGCTCAATACGCACAATTGCGATGTCTTTGATGTCACGTTCTTCACGACCAGCCACTAGATCGTAATACACCTGACCCGAGCAGCAGATCACGCGTTTTACTTTCTTCGCATCTAATTCTTGCGCTTCGCCAATCACCGAGCGGAACTCGCCGCTGGTGAAATGCTCAATCGGGCTCGCTGCATTTTTTGCCTTCAAGAGTTTTTTACTCATGATGACAATCAATGGTTTGCGATAAGGACGCAGTACTTGACGCCGTAGCACATGGTACATTTGCGCGGCTTCAGACAACATCACCACTTGAATATTGTGCTCGGCGCACAATTGCAAGTAGCGCTCAACACGTGCTGATGAATGCTCAGGACCTTGACCATCATAGCCGTGCGGCAACACCATCGTCAGGCCACACAAGCGACCCCATTTCGTCTCACCTGAAGTAATAAACTGGTCGATCACGACTTGAGCGCCATTAGCAAAGTCACCAAATTGGGCTTCCCAAATCACCAATTCATTTGGCTCAGAGCAGGCATAACCATACTCAAACGCCAACACCGCTTCTTCATTCAAAATCGAATCAATCACGCGGAATGGGGCTTGATTGTCAGACAGGTTTTGCAATGGGGTGTGAACACCATGATCCCATTTTTCGCGATTTTGATCGTGCAATACTGCATGACGGTGATTGAACGTGCCACGCCCTGAATCTTCACCCGATAAACGAACGCCATGACCTTCAGTGAGCAAGGTTGCGTACGCCAAATGCTCCGCCATACCAAAGTCGACCGGGATTTCACCTGCGACCATCGCTTTGCGTTCATTGATGATTTTTTCTACGTTGGCACGCAGTTTGAAACCTTCTGGAATAGTCGTAAACTTGTCGGTCAGGCGGATCAGATCCGCTTGTGCAACCGCAGTTACCACGGGTTGACGCCAGTGCGTACCCATGTATTTAGTCCAATCAATTGCGTGAGAACGCTTGTAATCTGTTAGCGTTGTTTTCTCAACATGCTCACCACGATCTAGTGCATCGCGATACGCTTGGATCATGCCATCCGCCTCTGCGGCTGTAACTACGCCCTCAGCAATCAAACGTTCCGCATATTTACGGCGTACGCCTGGATGTTGCGATACTTTGCGATACATCATCGGCTGCGTTACAAACGGATCATCTGCTTCGTTATGGCCGTGTTTACGGTAGCAAACCAAATCAATCACCACGTCTTTCTTAAACAATTGACGGTATTGCAACGCAGCGTCAGTCACCAAGCAAACCGCTTCTGGATCATCACCGTTAACGTGGAAAATTGGTGCTTCAACCATCTTCGCAATATCAGTACTAAATAAGGTCGAACGATTGTCGCGAATATCAGAAGTTGTAAAGCCCACTTGGTTATTGATTACCAAATGTACGGTGCCGCCAGTGCCGTAACCACGGGTTTGCGACATATTGAACGTACCTTGGTTGGTA
Source organism: Deefgea chitinilytica (assembly GCF_016881405.1). Lineage (GTDB taxonomy): Bacteria > Pseudomonadota > Gammaproteobacteria > Burkholderiales > Chitinibacteraceae > Deefgea > Deefgea chitinilytica. The sequence goes on along the minus strand of NZ_WOFE01000001.1, from coordinate 758,408 downwards.
CCCAAGCCTATAAATGCCGAATCACCGTGAATCAATAGTGGCAGCACTTGTGCGCCAGTCAAATCTTTGCGGCGATGCTGACGGGCACGAACCGAACCTTCTACCACCGGATTAACAATCTCCAGATGGGATGGGTTAAACGCCAACGTCAAATGCAATGGCCCACCGGCAGTTGGGATATCCGAGCTAAAGCCCATATGATATTTCACGTCGCCGGATGCCAAAGAAGTATCGTAACGCCCTTCAAACTCGCCGAACAAATCGCGCGGTTGTTTGCCAAGGATGTTCACCAACATATTCAAACGACCACGGTGAGCCATACCGATAACGATTTCTTGCACGCCAGCAGCACCTGCTGCTTGTGCTAGATAATCCACCGCAGGGATCATTGAATCGCCGCCTTCGAGCGAGAAGCGCTTTTGACCGACGTATTTTTTGTGCAAGTACTGCTCAAGCGTTTCTGCTGCAGTCACTTGCTTCAAAATGCGTTTTTTCTGCTCGACGTTAAAGCTCGGTTGCGAACGACGTGACTCAAAAAATTCTTGCACCCATGCACGCTCTTCTGCGTTAGTCACATGCATGTATTCCAAGCCAATATTGCCGCAATACGTTTGCTTCAAAAAGCTCAATACTTCAGCCGGTGTTGCACGCTCAAGACCGACAATATTAGTACCCAGTTTCACCGCCATATCGCTATCAGATAGGTTGTGCGTTTTTGGATCCAATTGCGGCATTGGCGCCTTATCCATTCTTTCCAATGGATCAAGCTGTGCGCCACGGCTACCCATAATACGATATGCCGAAATCAAACGGAGCAAGTTTACTTGACGTTCAATCGCGACTTCATCGATTACACCAGCCGCACGAATAGGTTGTTTAGCCAATTGGCGGAATGACTCTTCGATAGGCGCACGAGCGATATCACGAATGGCCGAGCCCGGCGTCATTTGCAGCTTATCAAAATAAGCACGCCACTCAGCGTCAACCGAAGTTGGATCAAATAGATATTGCTCGTAGAGATCCTCTACGAATGGAGCATTCCCGCCAAATAGCTGAGAATTTGTTTCGAGTTCTTTCATCATTGCCGTGTATCCAGTTTTTATCCGCCCTACTTGCAAGCTGATGCAAGTACTTTGCAATTAGCAGTAAGGCCGGTCAATGCAGCTACGCCCCGATCATCATCAGGGCGCAGGAACGGGGTCTTAGCCGCGTTGGTTCATTGGTACGTAATCGCGTTTTTCTGCGCCAGTGTATTGCTGACGAGGACGGCCGATTTTCATGCCAGGATCAGAAATCATTTCGTTCCAATGACTAATCCAGCCTACAGTGCGTGCCAAGGCAAAGATTACTGTGAACATCGGAACTGGAATGCCCAAGGCTGACTGAACGATACCAGAGTAAAAGTCGACATTTGGATACAGTTTGCGTGAAACGAAGTATTCATCTTCCAGTGCAATTTTTTCCAACTCCATAGCCAACTTGAATTTTGGATCATCTTGCAAGCCAAGCTCAGTCAACACCTCATGGCAAATACGGCGCATTACATTAGCGCGTGGGTCCATGTTTTTATAAACGCGGTGACCAAAGCCCATTAATTTATGGGTTTTTGCTTTCACGCCTTCCATAAATGGCGCTACGTTTTCAACTGAACCAATTTCATCCAGCATCAACAATACGGCTTCATTGGCGCCACCGTGCGATGGCCCCCATAGGCAAGCGATACCTGCAGCGATACATGCAAATGGATTTGCGCCAGACGAGCCAGCCAAACGTACTGTTGAAGTCGACGCGTTTTGCTCGTGGTCAGCATGTAGCGTGAAAATCACGTCAAGTGCACGTACCAGAACTGGATTCGGTTTGTATTCTTCGCAAGGCGTCGAGAACATCATATGCATGAAGTTCGCGGTGTAGCCCAAATCGTTGCGTGGATAAACGAATGGCAAGCCTTGGTTATAGCGGTAGCACATTGCTGCAATCGTAGGGATTTTCGAAATCAAACGGAAAATCGCCACTTTGCGGTGTTCTGGATCGTTGATATCTAGGCTGTCTTGGTAGAACGCAGACAAAGCACCAACAACCCCCACCATCATCGCCATTGGATGCGCATCACGGCGGAAGCCGTTGAAAAAGCGCGTCAATTGGTCGTGAATCATGGTATGACTCATGACAGTCTTTTCAAACTCAGCTTTTTCTGCTGCAGTTGGCAACTCGCCATTGATTAGCAGGTAACAGACTTCGAGGTAATCGGACTCTTCAGCTAATTGCTCGATTGGATAGCCACGGTAGTACAACTGGCCTAAGTCACCATCAATAAAAGTGATTTTTGATTCACAGCTTGATGTCGCCAAAAAGCCAGGGTCAAAAGTAAACATCCCTGTTTGTGAAAACTTACGGATATCTACAACATCAGGACCCAAAGTGCTCTCTAAAATTGGGAAATCGAGCGTATTTTGTCCGTCGTTGTACGTCAGCGTGACTTTCTTATCCATCTATAGACTCCTGTTAAACAATGTGGCGTAAAGCCTTTATTGATTGTTTGCGGCGCTAATGCGCTCAATCATCACGGCCAGTTGTGCGTCAGGACACACTGACTTACCGTTGACATACTCTAAAAAATCCCAGTCTGGCAGCATTAAAACTTGCTCATACACTGCCAGCTCAGATTCAGATAAAGTAGGTAGAACATCGGTAACAAAACGCTCTAGCTGCAAATCTAATTCCAACAAACCACGACGAGAGCGCCAAATAATCCGTTTGAGTTCTACTTCATTCATCTACCAACCCCTAAGGGTATCCCCACCCAACCATTCATTAATAATGATTAGGTGGCAATACCCATCAACTAATACGTTTTACCATCAAGTCTTTGATCTTACCAATCGCTTTGGTCGGATTCAGTTCTTTCGGGCAAACGTCAACACAATTCATGATGCTATGACAGCGGAACAAACGATATGGATCTTCTAAATTGTCCAAACGCGCGTTCGTTGCTTCATCACGGGTATCGGCAATAAACCGGTACGCTGCCAACAAACCAGCTGGACCGACGAACTTATCCGGATTCCACCAGAACGAAGGGCAAGACGTTGAACAGCAAGCGCACAGAATACACTCATATAGACCATCAAGCTCTTTCCGATCTTCTTGGCTTTGTAGGCGCTCACGATCCGGTGCTGGGCTGTCGTTAATCACATACGGCTTGATCGAATGATATTGCTTGAAAAACTGTGTCATATCGACGATCAAGTCACGAATCACTGGCAAGCCTGGCAATGGGCGCACCTCGATTGGCTGCTTGAGCGTATCGATATCAGTAATACAGGCCAAGCCATTTTTGCCATTGATATTCATCGCGTCGGAACCACACACACCTTCGCGGCATGAGCGGCGGAACGATAGCGATTCATCAACGACTTTCAGTTTTACCAAAGCATCAAGCAATTTGCGCTCGGTCGTGGTATCCACATCCACGCTAATGTCTTGCATATACGGTTTCGCATCTTTATCCGGATCGTAACGGTAAACACGGAATTTGACAGTTTGAGTAGTCATAGCGAACCTCTTAGTACGAGCGGGTCTTCAGCGCAACTGACGGAGCGGTCAGTGGCTGCAGATTGACAGGTTTGTATTCAAGACGATTACCTTCACGGTGCCACAAGGTGTGTTTCAACCAGTTAGCATCGTCACGGCCATTCGGTGTTTCTGGCACATCCAAAGCATCGTCGCGGACGTGAGCGCCGCGAGATTCTTTACGCGCTTCAGCGGAAATCATGGTGGCTTTAGCCACTTCAATCAGATTTTCTAATTCAAGTGCTTCCAAACGTGCGGTATTAAACGTTTTTGACTTGTCAGCGATCATCGTGGTTTTCACCATTTGTTCCACTTCCAAGATCTTCTTCACGCCTTCTTTAAGCATGTCGTTGAAGCGGAATACGCCAGCGTGCGCTTGCATCGTGCGTTGCATTGCAAGGCGTGCTTCGTTCACATTGGTGCCGTTGGTTTGGTTATCCAAACGCGCCACACGCGCTACTGAACGCTCCACATCTTTCATTGAAATCTCAGGGAACGACTCATGATGCGATTTGATGTAATCGATCATTGAATTGCCTGATGACTTCCCAAACACCAGCAAATCGAGCAGCGAGTTCGTACCCAAGCGATTAGCGCCATGCACCGAAGCGCAAGCACATTCACCAGCAGCATAAAAGCCCGGAATGACTTGGTCGCCAACCACAACTTCACCTTTGTAATTGGTCGGAATACCACCCATTTGATAATGACAAGTAGGCACGACAGGAATTGGCGCTTTAATCGGATCAACACCAGCAAATTTAATCGAAATCTCGCGAATACCTGGCAGCTTCGACATAATCACGTTTGGATCTAAATGCGTAATATCCAGCAAAACATGATCTTTATTCGGGCCACAGCCACGGCCTTCGTTAATCTCGGTTACCATCGCACGAGACACCACGTCGCGCGAAGCCAAATCTTTGGCATTGGGTGCGTAGCGTTCCATAAAACGCTCACCATCGGCATTACGCAAAATACCGCCCTCACCACGCACGCCTTCAGTAATCAACACACCCGCACCGGCAACGCCAGTTGGGTGGAATTGCCAGAATTCCATATCTTCAAGTGGAATACCGGCACGAGCCGCCATCCCTAAACCGTCGCCAGTATTGATAAAGGCATTAGTTGAAGACGAATAAATACGACCTGCACCACCGGTGGCGAACAAGGTTGCTTTAGCTTGGAAAATAACAATTTCAGATGTTTCCATCTCCATTGCCACCACGCCCTGAACCTGACCATTTTCATCACGAATCAAGTCAAGCGCCATCCATTCAACGAAAAATTGCGTGTTGGCGCGAACATTACGCTGGTACAAAGCATGCAGCATTGCATGACCAGTACGATCAGCGGCAGCACAGGCACGGCGAACAGGCTTCTCGCCAAAATTACTCATATGACCGCCAAATGGACGCTGGTAAATCGTGCCATCGCTATTTCGGTCAAACGGCATACCGAAATGCTCGAGTTCAATCACCACTTTCGGTGCTTCACGGCACATAAACTCAATCGCGTCTTGATCGCCCAACCAGTCTGAGCCTTTTACAGTGTCATACATGTGCCAGGTCCAATGATCTGGCTCTGAATTACCCAAAGAAGCTGAAACACCACCTTGCGCCGCTACGGTATGAGAGCGTGTAGGGAACACTTTAGATAGAACGGCGGTTTTTACGCCAGCCTCAGATAATTGCAATGCAGCGCGTAAACCAGCACCACCAGCACCTACGATGACCGCATCAAATTTACGAACCGGGATCGGACGTTGAGTAGAATCTTGGCTCATAAAACACCCCATACAACTTTAACCATATAAATCAAGCTACCTAGCAGCCACAAAATTGTTAGCACATGCATAGTAAGTTTGACGCCAATGTGCTGAATGTAATCCATCCAAATATCACGCACCCCCACCCATGCATGCCAAAGCAGCGCAATAAAAGTAATCGTCGTAACAATTTTCACCCAAGTACAGGCGAACAAAGCTTGCCAAGCCTCAAAAGAAGCACCATTGGCAAACAGGATAAAAGCAAGCACGCCGATGGTGTAAGTCAACATAATGACCGCAGTCACACGCTGCACCAACCAATCGCGCAAACCGTAGTGTGCACCTACTACATGACGATTTACCATGTGATCGCTCCAATAATCGCAGTCAAGGTCAAGCTAACTGCCAATACTACGTAAGCAGTCAAGCGTGCCGTTTTCAAATCTAAGCCTTTATGGATATCCAAAAACAGGAAACGTATACCGGCACAGGCGTGATGCAAATAAGCCCATAAAACAGCCAATAAAAACAACTTCACCAGTGGATTGCCGATGCAGTCTTTAAATGCAGCAAAACGCTCAGCCGACCCTAAAGAGCCTTCAAGCGCATACAACATAAATGGAATGGCTGCGAACATCAAAATACCGCTAATGCGGTGCAAGATGGACACAATCCCCGGCAATGGCAAACGAATCTGCCAAAGCGCAAGGTGTTTTGGGCGTGTTTTTTGCATACGCTCTTTCCTCTCTAAGTGACCAAAATAAAACCCCAAGGGATTTCGGTTTATTTGATTAATGCCAAATGCCATTAATCGGTTTTGTAATATTCTTATGCGTACTGTGCCGGCTCAAACGCCAGCGTATCTGTTTTAAGCCAAGCCACACTCCAAACCTGCGGCTTACCTTCAAAGTCTCTGGCCAATCTAACTAATTGCAATAATGGCTCATTCAGTTCAACCGCGAGTAACCTTGCCTCGCTTTGGCTGGCGGCCACTGCGCGGTATCTTACTTCACCATCACGCAAACGAATCCCAAAATCTCGCCAGCATAATTCGCGTAAATTACCTTTCAGCTCTCGAATCCGGCGGATATCCAAATTCGGAAAGCCGGCTTCAGGTAGCAGCATTTCTTCTAAGCCAACCACGCTTCCTGCAATTCTGAGCAAACGCCTCACTTGCCACAAGGTTGCGCCACGGCGCAAACCTAAAATATCAGCCAGTTGCTCGCCAGCATGAATACGCACACAACCAAGCAACTCTATCCGAGGCACCAAGCCATCATCACCTGATAATAATAAAAACTGGCCACGGGCAAGAAAGTCGTTCATCCCCGCAACAAAAGTCCCCACTCCTTGGCGGCGATACAAAATCCCTTCGCTCACCAGCGCATCCAGCGCCTTGCGAACCGTACCTTGACTCACCCCAAAGCGCACGCCCAACTCGATTTCACTGGGCAAACTCTCTTCATCATGCCATTCACCCGCTTCGACGGCAGCCATCACTTCGCGGATTACTTGCTTATAAAGAGGTTGCGCTGCTAGCTTTTTCATTTAACCTTGTCTTTTTAACATGTTGTCGACGCAGAGTCTACTACAGTCTTATATAAGACAAAAGATATAATTCTAATTTTATGATTTTGACACTCAGGCTACGCACCTCATGCGCCATCGTGTTAAAATCAATTTGCTTAGCATCAAAAACAGTGCTTTGCGAGTCAATCGCACAGCAAAAAAGACTATTGCTTGATGGCGATCAATCGCCACTAACTTGGAGTGTGCTCGATGAAACAACCTATTCGCGTTGCTGTTACTGGCGCTGCTGGTCAAATTGGCTACAGCCTGTTATTCCGTATTGCCTCTGGCGCAATGCTTGGTGCAGACCAACCGGTCATTCTGCAATTACTTGACATCACCCCATCACTACCAGCTCTAAACGGTGTAGTTATGGAACTTGATGACTGCGCATTCCCTCTATTGCATGGCATCATCCAAAGTGACGATCCAAAAGTCGCATTTAAAGACGCAGACATCGCTTTATTAGTTGGTGCACGCCCACGCGGCCCAGGCATGGAACGCAAAGACTTACTCGAAGCCAACGGCGCCATCTTCACTGCGCAAGGCCGCGCCTTGAACGAAGTAGCTAGTCGCGACGTAAAAGTGTTAGTAGTCGGCAATCCAGCCAACACCAACGCTTACATTGCGATGAAAAACGCTCCAGATCTGAATCCAGCTAACTTCACAGCAATGATGCGCCTTGATCACAACCGCGCCATGACGCAAGTAGCACAAAAAACTGGCACTACGATCAATGACGTGAAAAAAATGATCATCTGGGGTAATCACTCTGCGACTCAATATCCAGATGTATTCCACGCTGAAGTGAAAGGCACCAATGCAGCCACTTTGATCAATGATCAAAAATGGCTTGAAACCGAATTCATTCCTACCGTGCAACAACGTGGTGCCGCCATCATCAAAGCACGTGGCTTATCATCTGCTGCGTCAGCAGCAAATGCCGCAATTGACCATATCCGCAACTGGGTACTTGGCACACCAGAAGGTGACTGGGTAACTATGGGCGTTCCAGCAAATGGCGAATACGGCTACAGCGATTTGATTTACGGCTACCCTGTAACTTGCAAAGACGGCAAATATAGCATTGTCAATGGCTTGGAAATCAGCGAATTTAGCCGTGCACGCATGGATGCAACAGCAAAAGAATTGTCTGAAGAACGCGACGCAGTGAAACACCTGCTCGCCTAATTCAAATCAAACTTACGTAAAAAAGCCCACTACAAATGTAGTGGGCTTTTTATTCATGACCATTCAAAAATCAAAACCTCTCGGTGGATAATTATCCTCGCGAAAATTTTGCTGCCAATTGATTTAATTTCTCTTGTTTTTGCTCTTCAGCAAGTCGCGCAGCTTCAGCAGCTTCTTTTTCTTTACGTTGCTGAGCGGCCTTTTTAAAATGCTCATGTAAACTACTTGCAGCAAAAGCGCGCTGCTCTTCAGTTACTTCATCCGCTTGACTACCATCTAAGTTGTAACGCACCTTTGCAACCTGCATTGCCTTCAAATAGCGCAGTGAACGTGTATGCATTGCCAATGCTTGTCGCAATACGCGATGGCTCAGTTCTGGTCGCGCAGCAAATAGCTGCTTATCAATACCGATAGCCAAGGGCAAGCAATCCCGAAATACAGGGCTATTCTTTTGTAACTCTCTTAACAATGCTGGGGCACTAATCGGTGAAGCAGGCTGTAAATCAGCGGTAGTCATCAAACATCCTTAATACGATATAAAATACTGTGCGTGGATTTTATCAGACCCACACCCATTCTTGCTGATATAAGTCCATCAACTAGTGATTTTACCGAAAATTCAACGAATTCCAAACACAACTAGACTATTCAATCACGAAGAATAGCGTATTTCGCGCTGTCATTTTATGAAATTACATCTTGCTGCACCCCATAGTCGACTTATCTCTGCGATTTTCGTGCTGCTTGATACATTGACCAAGTTAGATAGCCACCATTTAAGTTCTTTACTTGATAACCATTTTGCAGCAAGAATCGTTGCGCAATATAACCGCGCAAACCAGCCTGACAATAAACAAGTATCGGCCGCTCTTTTGAAATTGTTAATGCACCACTGCGCAACAATGATAATGGATGGCTTTGCGAGCCAGGAATCATCCCACCCCCCAGTTCTTCGCTCTCGCGCACATCAATTACCTGAGCGCCACCTGCAATAGCTTGCTCTAAATCCTCTACATAAATCGATTCTAGCAGACCTGATTGCATATTTTGCCCAGCCATACCGAGCAAATTCACCGGATCTTTCGCAGATCCATAAGGAGGTGCATAGGCCAACTCCATCTCGGCCAAATCATCTACAGACATTTTTGCCTGTATGGCCACTGCTAACACATCAATTCGTTTATCTACGCCTTTTTCACCAATCGCTTGCGCACCTAAGATTTGCCCACTCTCCGGAGCAAATAATAATTTCAAGCTAATCAAGCTCGCACCCGGATAATAACCAGCATGATCACCAGCATGAATATAAAGCTTACGGTAGTCCAATCCTGAAGCCTGCAAGGTTTTTTCATTCAACCCTGTGCTTGCAGCCGTTAAGCCAAACAACTTACAGACTGAAGTGCCTTGGCTACCACGATAGGTAGATTTCCGGCCAAATATCACATCAGCCGCAATTCGCCCTTGTCGATTTGCTGGGCCAGCAAGTGGTAATAAAATTGATTTACCATTCACAACATGCTTCACCTCAATCGCATCACCTACAGCGTATATGCTTGAATCGCTTGTTTTTTGCTGATTATCAACCAATACCCCACCAGTTGAGCCAATCACCAAACCAGCCTCTTTCGCCAGCTGATTTTCAGGTTTTACGCCAATCGCCAAAACGACTAAATCAGTCTGTACCAGACGGCCTGACTCCATATGCAGTGTCAAATGTTTCGCGGATTCAATCTTTGCCAAGCTCTCACCCAGCAATACATCAACGCCATGAACTGTTAATTCTTGCTTCAATGGCGCCGCCATCTCCGAATCCAGTGGTGCTAAAACTTGCTCACTGCGCTCAATCAATGACACCGCCAATCCACGGTGGCGCAATGCCTCAACGGTTTCTAAGCCAATAAATCCTGCCCCCACCACACTGACATGCTTAATTTCAGCGGTCATCGCCGCCATTAAGCGATCCAAGTCAGGCAAAGTGCGCATAGTAAACACACGCACATCATCCAAACCAGGCAGCAAGGGTAGAATCGGTGCCGCACCGGGCGCCAAAATTAAGGAGTCATAACTTTCAGAGTACATTTCACCAGTCAGGCGGTTTCTGATACTCACTAATTTGGCAGCGCGGTCAATTGACACAACCTCATGATTCACACGCACATTCAAGCCAAATCGCGCCATTAAGCTTTCAGGGCTGTGTAGTAACAAAGCATCGCGCTCTACAATCTCCCCTCCCAAATGATAAGGGAGTCCGCAATTAGCAAACGACACGTAAGGGCCACGCTCAAGCACTATAATTTCAGCCGTTTCACTCAAGCGACGCACCCGTGCCGCAGCTGAAGCACCACCTGCAACACCACCAACGATCACTATTTTTTGTTTAACTTGATTCATTGCAACCTCATAAATTATATAAATATATACTATATAATTTAACATAATAAATAATGTAAAAGTGTCACACCGAATCTAAAACACAAGAAAGTTGATTTAAGTCAAACATCCAAAAGTACAATCAGCGGCATAAAACGCCTTTAAAGCCGCTTCAACGTTGGGAAAAGACAGAGAATGAGAAACTCAGGCGCATGCGAGCAATAACTGCTGAGTGTATGCGTGCTGGGCAGCAATAAAAATAGTATCAACATCACCCATTTCTACCAATTTGCCATGTCGCAACACCAGCACTTGATGCGCCAACGCGCGTACTACCGCCAAATCATGGCTAATTAAAATGTAAGTAATGCCAAATTTTTGCTGCAATTGTGCCAATAACTGCAAAATTTGCTGCTGCACCGTCGCATCCAAGGCAGAGGTCGGCTCATCCAAAACCATCACTTGCGGCTGCATAATCAGCGCACGAGCAATAGCAATACGCTGACGCTGCCCACCAGAAAACTCATGCGGGTAACGCTCTAAAATATCGGCAGCTAAGCCAACCTCTTGCAAAACTTCAATAACACGTTCGCGCCGCTCAGACGGACTGATTCCAGCGTGATGTACTTGCAAACCTTCACCGACAATCTCAAAAATGGTTTGTCTCGGCGACAACGCAGCAAATGGATCTTGAAACACAATTTGAATAGATCGTCTGGCTTGGCGCAAAGCCGCCCCCTTGAGCTGATCAAAAGCAGAAAGCACCGCTGCTTGATTAGCCAACAGCACCGTGCCTTCGCTACGCCCAGCCGCTAATAAGCGCAACATCGCCAAAGCCAAAGTGGTTTTACCACTACCGGATTCGCCAACCACGGCCATGGTTTCACCCACTCGCAAACTAAAATCCAGCGGCTCAAGTGCCGTTTTTAAACAAGAACAAAACCAATTTTTCTTAATCGGATAAGCATGACTTAGCTGCTTTACCTGCAAAGCCAGCGGCGCTGATGGATGAATTGGCTCTGCCATACGGTGAGGGCGAGCTGCCAATAAGCTTTGGGTATAGGCATGCTGCGGAGAAGAAAACAACGATTCAGTCGTCGCAACTTCTACAATCTGGCCGCTTTGCATTACAGCCACCCGATCAGCAAAACGGCGCACCAAATTCAAATCATGGGTAATAAATAATAAGCCCATGCCCAGTTTTGCTTGCAACTGCGCTAACAACTGCAGAATCTGCGCCTGTACGGTGACATCCAGTGCGGTAGTTGGCTCATCAGCAATTAAAATATCGGGTTCCCCCGCCAAAGCCATTGCAATCATCACCCGCTGCCGCTGACCACCAGACAACTGATGTGGAAATGCGGCCATTTTCTCACTCGCGTCAGCAATACCAGTACTGAGTAATAACTCACATGCCTTACTGTGCGCCGCTTTCGTGGTATACCCTAACTGTAAAACCAAAACCTCAACAATTTGCTGACCTACCGTTTGCAAAGGATTCAGCGCCGTCATAGGTTCCTGAAAAATCATCGCAATCTTGCGGCCTCGCACTTTCCGCAATTCATGCGTCGGCAGCGACAATAAATTCTGTCCACGAAAGACAATTTCGCCACCTAATTGCACCCCAGTATCCAATTGCAAAATACTGCGCGCCAATACACTTTTTCCTGAGCCTGATTCACCGACCAGCGCCAGCTTTTCACCCGCCAATAATGACAACGACACATCACGAACCACCGCCTGACTGTGTCCGGCAAACTGAATCGATACTTGCTGCATCGCCAATAACGGCAGATTGCTTACTTGGCTCATCGCTCAACTCTTGAAATATAAAACTGATTTCGACCCGCAGTTTTTGCTTGATACATCGCCGCATCGGCTTCGCTCAACCAAACTTCGGCGGTATTGATTGCAGTATGCCACTGAGCCACGCCAATACTGCCCCCCAAAGGCATGACAATGCCTTCAAACCACAAAGGATCAGTCAATTTTTGCAATATCTTTTGCGCCACCGCTTGCGCCTGAACAATCCCGACCAAATCATGCACCACAATAACAAACTCATCGCCGCCTAAGCGGCATACAACATCGCCACGTCGTACTACCGATTTAAATCGCTGTCCACACTCAATCAATACTGCATCACCCGCCGCATGACCAAATTGATCATTCACCGTTTTAAAAAAATCTAAATCAATCAGATACAACACCGCACGCGACGCGCGCTCGGGCTCAGTTAAGACGCGTTGCAACTTATTCATCAAGCTCAATCGATTCGCCAAGCCAGTCAGCCCATCGGTCAACGCTAAACGGCGCATTTTTTCCGCGCGCACCGCCATTTTTTCCGAATCTTTGCGGACGTGCTGGCCAATCGCTCCCAAGCGCACATGCTGATGAAAGAGGCGTTGTGCAACCAAAAGCAATAAGGCCACCGCAATCGCAAGCAGAAAAATCGCCGCCACTTGCTCTAGTGTTTTACCACTCGACGTAAGCACACACCACAAAGCCAGCAGCACAGACAAACTCAACGCCGACATCAATACGCGTGACCGCAATGGCAGCACAAGCAACAACATCATTTGCAACACAAACGGGAACGCCACACTCATCGGAGAAAAACTAGACCACGCTAAGCACGCAAACAAGACAATAGGCAGCACAAGCACATTGACGGTGACCAAAAACGTAGAGACCAAGGGCTGCACACGCATCAGCTGCCAAGCGCATACAGCAAACACCAAGGCCAATACAATCAACGCAACCATCGGCCACAATGCTTGCACCCCAATAAAATGCAACACCATGGGCATCAATAGCGCCAGAACACACTGCAATAGCGCTAATAATTGCAATAGCCCTCGACGTTCTTCCGACACTCGCTGTTGAATTCGGCTGTTTAAACGAGTTGTCGGCGAAAACACGGTAGCAAAACTAGTATCCAACGCTGTGTTTGTAGCAGTTGGAGCTGACGAAGCACGGTGCTGCCAAAAACGCCAGGTCATTTGCATCCTTTAATTTCTCAGTCTTGCAAATCATAAACCAAACCGTCACTCACCATAATAACAATCCAAACAAAGCAATTCGATTGCATTAAAAACGGCGTAAAATGTGGCGATGAATACAGCTCCCTACTTCGCGCTAACGCCTGACTTGATATTAGACTCACTTGAGTCATTGGATTTACCTTGCTCAGGACACCTGCTAGCACTCAATAGCTATGAAAATCGCGTTTACCAAATTGGTATCGACGATGGCGCACCGCTGATAGCCAAATTTTATCGCCCAGAGCGCTGGAGCGATGCCGCTATTTTAGAAGAGCACGCCTTTACGCAGGATTTGGCTGAGCGAGAAATTCCAGTAGTCGCGCCCTTAATCGTTAATGGAAAAACCCTGCACACTCACGCAGGATTTCGTTTCACCCTTTTTCCCCGTCGCGGCGGACGCGCGCCCGAACTTGACCAAGCACAGACCCGTGAATGGATTGGCCGTTTTTTAGGACGTATCCATGCCGTAGGCCAATTGAATGAATTTAAGCATCGCGCACATTTAAACCAGCGTACTTTTGGTCGCGATTCATTGGACTTTCTACTCAACAACGACGTTATTCCACTCGATATTGCCGCCAGCTATCAAGCGATTGCCGAGCAAGCCCTAGAAGGTATTGCCAGCTGCTACAACAAAGCCGGAGCCTATCAAGCAATACGTCTACATGGCGACTGCCATCCTAGTAATATTCTATGGACAGAAGCCGGCCCGCACTTTGTTGATTTTGACGATGCACGTACTGGCCCCGCCATTCAAGACTTATGGATGCTGCTGTCGGGTAATCGTAATGAGCAACAAGATCAATTGGCAGATATTTTAGCGGGCTATGAAGATTTCTGTGAATTTGATCATCGCCAATTGCATTTAATCGAAGCACTGCGTACCTTACGCCTACTGCACTATAGTGCGTGGCTGGCGAGGCGCTGGTCTGACCCCGCGTTCCCAGCGGCGTTTCCTTGGTTTAACACCTCAACCTATTGGCAAGATCGAATTGCAGAATTGCGCGAACAAATTGAAATCATGCAAAAGCCGCCATTATGGAGTCAAGAGTCGACGGGATACATGCAAATCACCGATGAAATTGACCCACCGTATTGGGATATGTAAGCTATTTCAAATTGGAATGAAAAAGCAATCATTGCGATCACCTGCTGTGAACTCAAGCACTATGATGCTTACATATTTAATCTAAGCAAGATAAACTCATGCTCCTGACACGATTTTATGTAAGATTTGATTGAAGAATTAAATAAATTGGAAACTGCTTCAACATGAAATTTGCCACTTGGAACGTCAACTCCCTTAAAGTACGCCTACCCCAAGTACTTGATTGGCTTGCAGAACACAGCGACATCACCGCACTATGTTTGCAAGAAACCAAAATGGACGATCCAACCTTTCCGCAAGCAGAAATTGAAGCCGCCGGCTTTCATGTGGTTTTTGCTGGACAAAAGACCTATAACGGCGTCGCGATTATTGCTCGCGCACCGATTGAAGACGTCATTATTAATATCCCGGGTTTTGCAGACCCACAAAAACGCGTACTTGCCGCCACCATCAACGGCATTCGTTTAGTCGATGTGTATATTCCGAATGGACAGTCACTTGACTCAGAGAAATTCCCTTACAAACTAGCTTGGTTAGCGGCGCTGAAAGAGTTTATCGCGCAAGAATTACAGCAACACCCCAAACTCGCACTCTTAGGCGACTACAATATTGCCCCCGAAGATCGCGATGTACACGACATAAAAAAATGGGAAGGTGGCGTTTTAGTCTCACCCGCAGAGCGCAACTTTTTTAATGAATTCATCCAATTGGGCCTCGTTGATAGTTTTAGATTGTTTGAGCAGGCGGAAAAATCATTTAGCTGGTGGGATTATCGTGGTTTTTCATTCAAGAAAAACGCAGGCTTAAGGATTGACCATATCCTGCTATCATCAGCGCTTGCCGCTCAGTGCAGCGCTTGCGAAATTGACGTTGAGCCCAGAAAACATGAACGTCCCTCGGATCACACCCCTGTCATTGCAACCATTCTGTAATCCCGAAAGGCAGCCCAATGGATAAAGCGAAGTTACTTTCCGGCAGCAGTTTGTTTTGCCAACTGACGCCCTCAGAGCTAGAAACACTCGCCAAACACGCGCATGTGCGGCATTTTGTAGCGAAGCAAATCATCATCGAACAAGGCAGCCGCGGTGATGAAATGTATGCCGTCGTGCACGGTCGACTCAAAGTGACACGCAGCAATAATGATGGTCGTGAAATTAATCTGGCGATACTGGAAGGCGGAGAAATTTTTGGCGAACTCGCCATGCTAGATGGCGCGCCCCGCAACGCCAGTGTGGAAGCTCTTGAAGATGGTGAGTTACTGGTTTTACACCGCAGCGCAGTAGATCAATATCTGGCGCACCATCCACACGTTATGCGCTCACTCATAACCAGCCTATGCGAACGACTACGCAGTGCGAATGATTTGGTGCAAGACACGCTATTTTTGCCGCTACCTCAACGACTCGCCAAAGTTCTGCGCCAGCTCGCACGCAACCACGGCGAAACCAATCAGGATGGCGTTAGAATCGACCTAAAAATGACTCAGCAAGATCTGGCCAATTTCGTCGGTGCGTCCAGAGAAAGCGTCAACAAACAGCTCAGTCAATGGGAAGACAATGGCTACTTAAAAATGAAAAGTGGCTATATTCAAATCATCCAAATCACCGAATTACCCGGTTAATTTGTTATATAAAAAAACACCCCAACAGTAAGCGCTTAACGCTGAGTGTTGGGGTATTTTTTAGATTACAAAAACGAAACGCTTAATTATATTCATCCATACTCGGGCATGAACAAATCAAATTACGGTCGCCGTACACATCATCGATGCGATTGACTGATGGCCAGAATTTATTTTCCAGTACGTACGGCAGCGGGAAGAACGCCTCTTCACGCGTGTAAGCACGATCCCAATCGCCTGCGATGTCGTTTTTGCTATGTGGTGCGTTTTTCAATGGATTGTTATCCGCTGGCCAAACACCACTTTCTACCTTGGCAACTTCTTGACGAATACTCACCATCGCCGCGATAAAGCGATCCAGCTCCGCTTTTGACTCTGATTCAGTTGGCTCAATCATCAAAGTGCCAGCCACAGGGAAGCTCATCGTTGGCGCGTGGAAGCCATAGTCCATCAGGCGTTTTGCAATATCGACTTCGGTAATGCCGCTCGCTGCTTTGAGTGGGCGAATATCGATAATGCATTCATGCGCGACACGGCCATTTACGCCGGTATAGAGCACCGGATAATGCGCTGAAAGTTTCTTCATCACATAGTTAGCATTGAGCAAAGCGATCTCAGTAGAGTGCTTCACGCCTGCTGCTCCCATCATCGTGATATACATCCACGAAATCGGCAAAATCGATGCAGAGCCAAATGGCGCAGCCGATACCGCCGACTGCCCTTGTGCAACGCTCGCGTCACCTTGATCAATATTCGCTACCGCATGGTTAGACATAAATGGCGCTAAATGCGCTTTCATGCCAATCGGCCCCATACCCGGGCCGCCGCCGCCGTGTGGAATGCAGAAGGTTTTGTGCAGATTCATATGGCTCACGTCGGCACCGATCTCTGCTGGGCGCGTTAAGCCCACTTGTGCATTCAAATTCGCACCATCCATATACACTTGGCCACCGAACTGATGCACCGTCGCGCAGATTTCCTTGACCGCAGTTTCAAACACGCCATGCGTCGATGGATAAGTCAGCATCAGCGCAGCTAAATTCGCACCATGCAACTGAGCTTTCGCTTTCAAGTCAGCTAAATCAACATTCCCGCTTTCATCGCAATCAACGACGACCACTTTCATATTCATCATTTGCGCGGTAGCTGGATTGGTACCGTGCGCTGATTTTGGAATCAAGCAGATATCACGATGCACATCGCCACGGCTGTCGTGGAAGCGACGAATCGCGAGCAAACCAGCGTACTCGCCCTGAGCGCCTGAGTTTGGCTGCATGCAAATCGCGTCAAATCCAGTAATCGCTTTAAGTTGATCGGCCAAGCCATTGATCATCTCAAAATAACCTTGGGTTTGATCTTTGGGTGCAAACGGATGGATATTGCCAAACTCAGCCCATGTCACCGGAATCATTTCACTGGTGGCGTTCAGCTTCATCGTGCAGCTACCCAAAGAAATCATCGAATGATTCATCGCCAAATCACGATTTTCGAGGCGTTTGAGGTAACGCAGCATTTCGTGTTCGGTGTGGTAGCTATTAAATACCGGATGCGTCAAATACGCCGACGTACGTTGCAATACTGCTGGAATCACCGCTGAAGTTGCAGCATCAAGCGCCGCCAAATCAGGCGATTTGCCAGTAAACAATTGCAACAGAGTCGCCAAATCAACTTCCGTTGCCGCCTCATGGAATGCCACGCTGAGAACAGAATCTGATACTTGCAACAAGTTGTAGCCCGCTGCCAGTGCAGCGGCATAGATTGCCGCGGTTTGCGCGCCCGTATTCACTTGCACCGTATCAAAGAAGGTATCGTGAACAATTTTTCCACCGGAAGCACGAACGCCTTGCGCGAAAATACTCGCCAAGCGATGCGTACGTTCAGCAATGCGTTTAATACCTGCTGGGCCGTGATAAACCGCATACATACCCGCCATATTGGCCAGCAAGACCTGAGAAGTACAAATATTTGAATTGGCTTTTTCGCGGCGAATATGTTGCTCACGCGTTTGCAGAGCCATACGGAGTGCCGTTTTGCCTTTGGCATCAATCGACACGCCGATAATCCGGCCCGGTGCCGAGCGCTTCATATCATCTTTAAATGCAAAATACGCAGCGTGTGGGCCGCCAAAGCCCATTGGAATACCAAAACGTTGTGTCGTACCAATCGCCACATCCGCACCGAGTTCAGCCGGTGATTTGAGCAAAGCGAGCGACAAGAGATCTGCAGCCACAATCGCCACACCACCACGTGCCTTCAGCGCTGCAATCGGCGCACTCAAATCAATGATCGCGCCATCCGCGCCCGGATATTGCAACAAGGCACCAAAATAATCATCATCGCCTGCTGCTGTCGCCGCGCCAATTACCAACTCAAAACCGAAGTATTTCGCTCGGGTCTTTACTACATCAAGGGTCTGTGGCAATACCTGTGCATCAACAAAGAATTTCTCAGTCTTCACCTTAGAAATCCGGCGCGCCATCGCCATTGCTTCCGCAGCGGCAGTCGCTTCATCCAGTAGCGAGGCATTGGCCAAATCAAGGCCAGTGAGGTCGATGACCATTTGCTGGTAGTTCAGCAATGCTTGCAATCGACCTTGGGCGATTTCAGCTTGGTATGGCGTGTAGGCCGTATACCAGCCTGGATTTTCCAGCACATTACGCAAAATCACGCCCGGCGTGATGTTGGGGTAGTAACCCAAGCCAATAAAACTTTTCTTGATAATGTTCTTATCCGCGATTTGGCGCAATTTCGCCAAGGCCTCAACTTCGCTGACCGCGGCAGGCAAGGGCAAGGGCTGTTTGAAACGAATATTGTCAGGAATAGTTTGGGCAACTAAATCTTCGATTGAATTTGCACCAATTTCAGCCAACATTGCAGCTTGATCTGCTGCGTTCGGGCCGATATGACGAGCAACAAATTCGTCGTGATTAAACAGAGTATGCAGAGACATAATTAAATCCAATCAGAGGCGGCAATCGCCTAAACAAGATAAGGGCGGCTTAGCCGCCCCTATCCATGCAACGCTCAATGTAATTGAAGCAACGCTTATACGCCGATTTCTTTCGCGTATTGCTCAGCGCTCAACAAACCTTCGAGCACTGATACATCAGCAGGCTTCACGCGGAAGAACCACGCCGCGCCGTACGGATCAGAATTGGCCAATTCTGGCGCGCTAGTCAGTTCATCATTGATCGCCACCACTTCACCAGCGATCGGCGCGTACACATCTGATGCTGCTTTTACAGACTCAACCACACCTGCAGTCGCTTCGGCGGCCAACTCGTCGCCCACTTGCGGCAATTCAACAAAAACGATGTCACCGAGCAATTCTTGGGCGTGATCAGTAATACCGATGGTTACCGTGCCGTCGGCTTCTAAGCGCAACCATTCATGGCTGTTAACATATTTGAGTTCTGCTGGAATATTGCTCATGATTTTGATTCCTGTAAGGTGTTAGGGGTGAGGTGTGAGGGGTAAAAACTCAGCACCGACCAATTTAAATTTAGAGAGGAAGCATTTGCGTGAGCAAAGCGAGGTGCTACACCTCACTCCTCACGCCTCACTCCTCACTGAAACACTTTTTTACCGTTGCGTACAAATGGCATTTTCACGACGCGAACATCGGTCAAGGTACCGCGCAAATCTACTTGAGCAGTGTCTCCGGTCGCCGCCGGAACCCGAGCGATCGCGACAGAATGTTTGAGTGTAGGCGAAAAAGTGCCACTGGTAATGACGCCTTGACCCACACCGGCCACCTCAACAATTTGACCTTCGCGTAACACGCCCCGACCTTCGAGCACCAAGCCAACTTGCTTCATTGCTACGCCGGCCGCGCGTTGCACCTCAAGTGCTTTGCGGCCGATGAAATCGCGATCCACTGGCTCCCACGCAATAGTCCAACCCATGCCAGCTTCCAACGGCGAAATGCTTTCATCCATGTCGTGGCCGTACAAATTCATACCCGCTTCAAGACGCAATGTATCGCGCGCGCCCAAGCCGATTGGTGCAACACCAACACTAAGCAAGGCTTTCCAGAACAACGGCGCTTCTTCGGCGGGCAACATAATTTCTAGCCCATCTTCACCGGTGTAACCCGTGCGAGCAATAAACCAGCCGTCTTCAATCGCGCCAAATGGAAAACCTTGGAATACTTTCAGCGCTTTCACGGTGGCTTCCCACTCTTCGTGAATCACTTTGCACGCTTTTTCAATCGCGTTCGGGCCTTGCACCGCAATCATCGCTAATTCGCGGCGCACATGGATTTGTACATCTTGACCTTGCGCTTGCTTAAGCATCCAAGCGATGTCTTTATCCGCTGTACCCGCATTCACCACGACACGGTAGCCGTAATGGGTCAAGTAAACGATCAAATCATCGATGACGGTACCTTCAGGTGTCAACATACCCGAATACAGCGCTTTACCTTCAAACGCCAGACGTTCAACGTCGTTCGCAATCAGGCCACGCAAAAAGGATTTGGCATCCGCGCCCGTAATATCGAGCACGCACATATGCGATACGTCGAACATGCCAGCGTCGGCACGGACGATTTCGTGTTCTTTGAGTTGTGAGCCGTAATGAATCGGCATAGACCAGCCAGCAAAATCAACGATTTTAGCGTTGGCGGCAAGGTGGCATTCGTATAATGGTGTGGTTTTTGGCGAAGTCATGGGGCTCTCAAGGTATATCCCTCTAAGACCGCTAGCTTGTGGCTTAGCGGGCAACACCCCTCTGTCCTGACACCTGAGATTTTCCAATCACGCCGTGATTGTTGAGCCCTTCGGTGGATGTCTCAAGATGAAACACCGCTCTCCAGAGTTTGTGAATTCAACAAATAGCACCAATAACACAGTGCAATTTTGTCGCATCCTTGCAAGCAGTCCCTGATACCTGAGCGATTTGCGGGTGCATTTGCGCCTTCGGTGGTGATTTAAATCAACAAAATGGTAAAAATCACACTCTCCTGCTGTACGTGCGGGATTATCGTTATAAGTCCCAAGAATGGCAAGCAAGAAAATCGCTTTTTTATCAGTGCCAAGTAAAAAAGCCAATCCACAGATTGGCTTTTTGAAAGGTTGAGTCAAATCATGCCGCAGCAGGATAATCGGTATAACCAACTGGGCCTGGCGTATAGAACGTATTCGCATCGGGCTCAGCTAAAGGTAGTCCATTTTGCAAGCGGCGCGGCAAGTCCGGATTACTGATAAACGGACGACCAAACGCAATTAAATCACCTTGCCCAGCTGCAAGCGCTGCCTCTGCCGTTGTCGCATCAAAACCACCTGATGCAATAAATAATCCAGTGAATGCCGCACGTAAATCGGCTTTAAACGCGGCAGGCACAATCGGCGCGCCCATTGCCGAATGATCGACTAAATGTAAATACACTAAACCGATATCTGAAAAACCGCGTACTAAGTCAAGGTATTGCTCTGCAATTCCTTCAAACTCTCCAGTAGCATTAAATACCCCGTATGGCGAAATACGAATACCAACCTTGTCTGCGCCAATTGCAGCAACGCAAGCCTGCGCCGTTTCGAGCACGATACGATTTCGTGCTGCCGCGCTGCCGCCATAACCATCAGTACGCGTATTGACGTTGGCATTTAAAAATTGCTCCAGCAAATAACCATTTGCCGCGTGCAATTCAATTCCATCAAAACCCGCCTCAATCGCTAATTTTGCCGCATTCACATACTCAGCAATCACAGCAGGGATTTCCGCCTCGTTTAAAGCATGTGGAACGACATGCGGCTGCATACCGGCCACATCGGTATAGATTTCCCCCTCTAGCGCTTTGGCCACCGGGCCAACCGCGCGAGCGCCCGCAGGTAAATTTGCCGCGCCAGTGACTCGTCCACAATGCATTAATTGAACGAAAATCTTCGCGCCACCGCGATGCACTGCATCCGTGACCAACTTCCAGCCTGCGACTTGCTCAGCATTAAAAATTCCGGGGATACGGGCATAACCTAAACCATCGGGTGATGTCGAGGTGCCCTCGGTAATGATTAAACCCGCTCCAGCACGTTGACCGTAGTAATCCGCCATGATTGGGTTGGGGATATTGTCTATCGCACGACTGCGCGTGAGCGGAGCCATCACGATACGATTTTGCAAGGCCAAACGGGGGTGTTTTAAAGGCTCAAACAACATACGAAGTTCTCCAGTGGATTGAATCAAAGGGGATTTTCTACTCATCATTCACCTTTGCTTAGATGGAGATAGCACTCAAATTCACAAGAACTCAATATGCCCAATCAATAAAATTGCTCTTAAAAAAGAAGATCGATAAGCACTACAGCATGATAATTTGGTGCAAGCTATACAAGCAAAGGCCAATCAAGCCGCCCACCAGCGTGCCATTGAGCCGCACAAATTGCAGATCGACCCCAACATTGACCTCAAGCCGCTCAACCATCACCGCGTCATCCCACGCTTTAAGCTGCTCGGCGATAAATTGACCAATCTGGCGGCGATATTTTTTGACCAATTGCCCTGCTGCCACTCGAGCATGACGATTAAGCCAGTCGGCCAATACCGCGTCATTCGCTAAACGCAAACCAAAATGCTGCAAGCTATTGGCTAATTTGCTACGCAGCACCGAGTCTTGTGTCGCCAGATCATCGGCCAGCCATGCCACCACCCGAGCCCACATGCCATCGATGGCATTCAACAAAGTCGGCTGTGCCAACAAATGGGCTTGTGTCGTTTTAAGTTGCTGTTGCAATGTTTCGTCATGAACAAGACGCTGCTGCAAATCGGCCAAAGCGACATCAAAATGAGCGCGCAGTGGGTGATCCGCCATTTCACGCATTTGCTGCACTTCGCGCCCTGCTGCGTGCACTAATTTACGCGCCATATAACGGCCGCCTGCTTCATCGAGCGAGATCCAGCGCAAATAATCAAATTCGGCAGCAATAATACTGGCGACATGCTGCTGCAACGCGGGTTTTTGCAGCTCGGCATCTAGATGCGCTAACACGGCGTCGAGCAAGGCTTGGTGCTGACCACTTTGACGGATCACCGCAAAAATTTCACCGGCAGGCTTAACTAAATCGATCTGGCTCAATTGTTGGCGCATTAATTCGCGCAAACGCTGCACCATGGCTGGCTCAGTTAAGCTTTGCAGCACAAAATCAAGCAAACGCGCCACTTGATCCGCTGCCGCCTTACTGTTATCTGACTGTTGCAGCCACAGCCCCAAACGCAGCGCGGGATTGAATTCGCGAACCTTAGCCATGATGCGCTCACTCGATAAAAAATGCGTTTCTATAAATTCACCGAGGCTATCAGCAATGCGATGTTTGTTTTTGGGAATAATCGCCGTGTGCGGGATCGGTAAATTGAGTGGATGGCGAAATAATGCAGTCACGGCAAACCAATCGGCCAAGCCACCAACCAGTGCGGCCTCGGCAAATGCAACAACATAGCCAAGCAGCGGAAACTCCCGCCGATAGTAACCCGCCACCAGCATAATGATCAGCATCAATACCAACAGCGCTGTGGCGCGGCGCTTATGCTGATTTAAACGCTGCAGTTTGAGATCATAGGGGCGGATGAGGGGCGAATTACTTGACATTGAATTCCTCAATACCAAATGACGATCTAGTTATGTATATAACGATAAGCTTTATTCTTCAAAACTTAGCGTCACATACATCAGCAAAAAGCCTAAAACCCACAAAA
Organism: Deefgea chitinilytica; assembly: GCF_016881405.1. Classification (GTDB taxonomy): domain Bacteria; phylum Pseudomonadota; class Gammaproteobacteria; order Burkholderiales; family Chitinibacteraceae; genus Deefgea; species Deefgea chitinilytica. Next base: position 734,478 of record NZ_WOFE01000001.1, on the reverse strand, counting down.
AAACACGAGCAAAAGCCAAAATAACTTGGCAAAGCCGCCTGAAGTGCATTTTGCGATTGAATTCAACAAATCCAACTTGTTTTTCTTGCCATTCGTGAATTCAAGCTGTTGCTTTTAAAAAGTAAGTTAATCAACTTTTTGTACTTTAACCGGTTTGCCTTTGAGCCTGCCTTTGTCATTACCAAGTCGCGTTAAAACTTGCGCGGTGTATTGCAATTGAACCGCGACATAAGTCCTAAATTCAAACAAATCAATCTTACCAATCGCCTCATTCGGAATACCGCCATCCCCCGTTAAAGCGCCAACGACATCACCCGGACGAATTTTATGTTTTCGCCCCGCATCAAAACACAGTGTCGCCATTTTGGCTGGCAAGGCAAAATCACCGTTCACTCTCAATTCAGCCTCTTTACCCGTAGGAATCGGCTGTTCAAGGTATTCTTCAATCGTACGTTGGCGCTTGACTTGCGACGGCGACACCAAGCTAAACGCCAAGCCTTTTTTACCCGCGCGGCCGGTACGACCAATCCGGTGCACGTAAACTTCAGGATCGTAGGGCAATTCGTAATTCACGACTGCAGCCAAGTCTTTAATATCCAAACCACGCGCCGCCATATCGGTTGCCACTAAAATTGGGCAACTACCGTTGGCGAATTTCACCAAGGTTAAATCGCGGTCACGCTGTTCGAGTTCACCATGCAATTCAATCGCATCAAAACCATCGTCTTGCAAACTACGCGCCAACTCCATGCAATCTTGGCGCGTATTACAAAACACCACGCTCGATGCGGGTTGATGATGCGCGAAAATGCGTTTGAGCAAATCCGCTTTTTCGCCATTGTCTTTGACTAAAAAGAGCTGCTGCTCGATATACACTTGATCGTGCAAAGATTCGACGGTCACTTCAGTCGGTGAGCGTTGAATTGATGCCGATAATTTGCGAATCCCTTCTGGATACGTTGCCGAAAAAAGCATGGTTTGTCGCCATTTTGGCAAGAAATCAATCACATCCTGCACTTCGCCACCAAAGCCCATATCAAGCATTCGATCAGCCTCGTCCAGCACCAAGGTACTGACCTGCTTCACAATCAGCGTGTTCTTATGCAAATGATCCTGAATTCGCCCCGGCGTACCGACGACCACGTGCGCACCATGCGCGAGCGATGCAGCTTGCGGGGTTAGCGGCGTACCACCGCATAAAGTCAGGATTTTCAAATTCGGCAAATGGCGACCAAGGCGACGCAAGTCTTTACTAACCTGATCGGCCAATTCGCGGGTCGGGCACAGCACTAAAGCCTGCACGCGGTGCAAATTAATATTGAGTTTTTGCAGCAAAGGAATACCAAACGCTGCCGTTTTGCCACTGCCCGTTTTGGCCTTGGCAATAATATCGCCCCCTTCGAGCAAAATCGGCAAACTTGCCGCTTGAATCGGGGTCATCGCTTCAAAACCGAGCGATGCGAGATTGTCGAGCATTTCGGCTGGCAAATTTAAAGCAGAAAATGGCGTTTTAGTCATAGCAAACCCAAAGAAAGCAAAGCCGATTTAAAATAAATGGCAAAGCAGAACGATTAAGCAGAGCCGCTTAAATCAACTCATTGCACTACAAGCATTCTAAGGGATTTGAAACTAAAAGACTGAGTTAGATTGGTAATGCAGAGGTAAAACTGAGATGAAGCAAGGCAAGAAGTCTGGTCGGGGCGGTGGGATTCGAACTCACGACCACCTGGTCCCAAACCAGGTGCGCTACCGGGCTGCGCTACGCCCCGAACAGAGCCCGAATATTATAGACCAAAGCAGCACAGGTCAAGCGAAAACCACACAAAAACCAGACCACCGGACATCAAAAATAAATAAAGTATTGTTCTTAAATGAAAATAATTTTACAAAATCAAGCTACGCCAAACTGTTTTTGTAAGTAGCAATTTCAATAGCACACCAAATCCCACCACATCGACGCGCCGCCCGCCCCTCTAGAACTCAACACGCCTCACTTATCTACTCACAAATGTCACCGACAATTGCTTTCACGAAGCAACATACGCACGCTACAATTGCCACACTCAATACTTTCACCGCTACATGGAGCCCTTATGCCTGTTAATCTCGCGCCGATTGATCCGTCACTCTTGTTTCCTGTTGCCGGAGTTGAAATTGGTATCGCTTCCGCTGGCATCAAAAAAGTGGGCCGTCGTGACACCACCATTTTCACCATCGCCGCCGGTGCTCGCGTGGCAGGTGTCTTCACACTCAATCGCTTTTGCGCCGCGCCAGTGCGCTTATGTCAGGAGTATCTAGCTGCAAACAATGAAATCCGTGCGTTAGTCATCAATACCGGGAATGCTAATGCAGGAACAGGGCTTGATGGTTTAGCGCGCGCCGAAAAAATTTGTGCAGCAGCGGCGGAACAATTAGGCATCAACACACAACAAGTACTCCCCTTCTCGACCGGTGTGATTTTAGAGCCGCTGCCATTTGAAAAAATCATCGACGCACTACCTGCCGCTAAAGCCGATTTATCGCCAGCCAATTGGGCACAAGCTGCCGAAGCGATCATGACCACCGATATCGCACCCAAAGCCACCAGCAAACAAATCAGCATTGCTGGAAAAACGGTCACGGTAACGGGGATTGCCAAAGGCTCGGGCATGATTCATCCGAACATGGCAACCATGCTTGGCTTTGTCGCAACAGATGCAGCCATCAGCCAAGAATTACTGCAAACCATGCTCAAACGCGCCGCCGATTTGTCATTTAATAGCATTACTGTCGACGGAGACACCAGCACCAACGATAGCTACATCGCAATTGCCACGGGGCAAGCTGGCAACCCTGAAATTACTAACGCAAACAACGCTGACTATCTCGCACTGCAAGCGGCCATCGAAGAAGTATCGCACTTTCTCGCCCAAGCGATTGTACGTGACGGCGAAGGCGCAACCAAATTCATGACGATCAAAGTCGAAGGCGGCGCAAGTTATGAGGAATGCAAAGCGGTCGGCTACGCAATTGGCCGCTCACCATTGGTAAAAACCGCGTTTTTTGCTTCCGACCCTAACTTGGGCCGCATCTTGGCAGCAATCGGTTACGCGGGCATTTTGGATTTGGATGTCGACAACATCGAAGTGTGGCTCGATGATGTATTAGTTGCCATCAACGGTGGCCGCAACCCAGACTATCAAGAGAGCCAAGGCCAAGCGGTAATGAATCAAGCGGAAATTTGCATCACCGTGAAGCTCAATCGCGGCGCACAGCAAGCAACAGTGTGGACCTGCGATTTTTCTTATGACTACGTCAAAATCAACGCCGACTATCGTAGCTAATCATTTGTGATGTTTCCTACTGTTTCGCAGCGTCATGCGAACACCCATCAAGCCAGCGTAAATGCTGGCTTTTTTGTTTCCTGTTGTTCTTTCTTGTCTGCTGGTGTATCGTTTTAATGAGGGTATCAAAGCGGGTATCTGTAAAAAATACCCGCACACTAAAGCGGGTACACAGTTTAGAAGGTGGCAACCATGAAAAAAAGCGGCGAAGGCAACAAGACAAAGAACCTTGACGGTGTGGTGTACGAGGTGGGCGAGAGCGGCGCGCTGACCAATGCGGGTATTGGCAAGCTCACTAGCGCGAATATCGGCAAGCATACTGACGGGTTCGGCCTATACCTTGAAGTCACTAAGGCAGGGGCGAAGCTGTTCAGGTATCGCTATCGGCTCGACGGGAAGGAAAACACCTACGCCCTAGGGCGCTGGGTTGCGAACAGCACCAGCGCGGATGCAGACACGCGCAAGGCTGCGGGGTTGTTCACACTCAAAGAGGCACGCGCTGAGGTTGTGACGCTGCGTGCATTGGTGGCACAAGGCACGCACCCGTCACACGCTAAGGGCGATGCGAAGCGAAGCGCCGCCGCGCTGCGTGCCAACACCTTCGAGGCCGTGGCTACGCACTGGATGGAATCCAACGTGAAGAAGTGGTCGCAGAATTATGCGCGACAAGTGCGGCAGCGTTTGACCGGTGATGTATTCCCCGCCATAGGCAAGCGCCCCCTATCCAGCATCAGCACGGCAGCAGTTGAAGAAGTGCTGCGGACTGTGCAGCAACGCAGCGAAGCGCAAGCCAAGCTGGTGCGGATATGGATTACAGGCGCAATCAATCACGGGCGGCGTGTGTTGAAGGTGCAAAGCAGCGCTATGACTGATGATCTAGTACAGGCGTTCACATACAAAACAGCGAACTCACATAGCCACCTTGAGGGTTCAGCGATTGCCCGTATATTCCCCGCGCTCGACACAGTGCAACACCAGCACCCGCTTGGTGTGATCGCGGTCAAGCTATTGGCGATGACGGTACTGCGCGGGGTTGAGTTGTTGGATGCAAGATGGAGCGAGGTTGACTTTGATGCTGCGCTGTTGCGCGTACCCGCCGAGCGCATGAAGGCACGCAAGCCGCACATTGTACCGCTGAGTAGTCAGGCCATTGCACTACTGACCACGTTGCGCGGTGTGACTTATAGCGGTGACGATAGCTTTGTATTCGTGGGGCGCTCAGGACGCAAGCCGCTGACAGGTTCGACCTTGCGCAATGTGCTACGGCAAGCAGGGTTTAGCAATGACGAGCTAACCCCGCACGGCTTGCGCGGTACGTTCTCTACTTGGGCTAATGAGTGCGGCTTGAACTTCGCAGTGATTGAAACTTGCCTAGCTCACACCGTAGGCAGTGCGACCAGTGGCGCGTATAACCACGCGAGTTATATCAGGGAACGGCGCGAAGTTTTGCAGACTTGGGCGGACTACTTGCAATGCGGCGCGGCCAATGTGGTGCCGTTGTTTGGTGGCAAGGCTGCATAAATTTACTACCGTTCGTCACCTACTACCCCTTTTCTACGCAGAATGAGAGCCACCCGCCCATTCTGCGTTTTTTATTTTAACTTCAAATACTTAGCACAGAAAATGACTTACACAAAACTGTCGCACGATATCGCATGACATTGCGTTTTGTCGCACTAAGTCATTGTTTTATATACACTTTACATTGATTCAAGACGCCCAGTTACACTATGCTCCGCCTATGTTCTAACCAACACACGAGGCAGCACAGTGAGAAACTACTCAGACCTTCAAAGCGGTAACAACACAGCACCAGCATCACCGTGGCTCACGATGGGCGAGCTTACCCAACGATTCAAAGTTACCCGCGCGAGTGTGTACCGTTGGATTGCGAACGAATCATTCCCTGCCCCCGTTAAGTTCGGCAGAGCCGCACGGTTTGAAGTTGCCGCCGTCACCGCTTGGGAGGCAAAGAAGATCGGGGGTGCACAATGAGCGCCGCATTTGCCGCTTCAATTCGTGGGGTGCGTTACCTGCGACTAGCTGACACTGTTGGGCGTTATGTGGTGGGAGCTGTGCCAGCACTGATTGGAAAGCACACCACACCGAGCAGCAAGGAAGGTGCGCAGCTAATCGGGTTCTATATCAAAGAAGGTAAGCGGTGCAATGACAACGTGCGCGGCGTATCTTGCATGGTATACGACGTCGACAACAAGGAGGAAGGCCGGCACTTCACCATTGAGGCTGCGCTTGAACTGCTTGACGCTGCGGATGCAGAGTACACGGTGCACACCACGTACAACCACAGCCCCGAGCTGCATAAGTTCCGCATCATTCTGCCGTTCGACAGTGTGATTACCCCCGAGGAATACCCGCAATTATGGGCAGACGTTGCCCAATACTTCGGGTTCTATGCCGATGTAGATGCAAGCTGCAAGGACATAAGCCGCGCGTATTACCTGCCAAGCTGCCCTGCTGATATGTTGCAACATGCGCGGCTAATCCACTGCTACGGCGGGGAGGTGAACCATGGCGCTTCTTAATCGGGCAAGTATTCCAAGGGCAGCACCAGCGACACAGCGCAAGGCCACGGTGCACGAGGTTGAACAGGCATTCATGGCAGCAAACGAGAGCAGCTTGGGCGCTGTGCCTGACCATGTACGGCTGCTTGGTGTTGCGAGCAATGACTTGGTTGGTGAGGCTAGAGCGCGGCAGCGTGTGACGATTGAGTTACTTGCAAGCGTGCTAGGCGACCCCAACGAAACACGCGCCCAATGGATGAAGCGTTTATATGCTGGTGCCGATGCTGTGGCGCGGGGCGAATTAAAAGAGTCCGAAGTCTACGACACGCTGCGTGCATGGTCGGCTGAGTCCGAAAAGTTCAACCCCACAGAGTTCGATAAACAGTGGCACTCCGTATTAGACCGTGCCCGTTCTGGCTCAGTTAAAAACCCCATCACTATTGCCACGTTAATAAAGGAAGCTGGCGGCGTGCCTGCGCTACAAGTGCGCGGGGCTGTTCTGGCTGCTGCGGGTGCAGGTGTCGTCGGGGAGTCGTTCGCTGTGTCAGGCTTCGTGAGTCACGCCCATATTGCTGGCTGGCTTTCTGTGGAACTGGCTGAGTGCATGCACTATCACGCGGCGAGTGATACTTGGTACAGATACGACGCAGTGAGTGGACTTCACATTGCGGGGCGCGATGGTGTTATGGAGCTGGTCACAAGCGTACTGCAGGCCGAGCACGATAAGTTGATTGACGCCATGAAGACTGCTAAGAGTGGAGAGTTCAAGCGCCTAAATAGCTTGATAACTAAGGTGCGGAAAGAGGTGCTAAGCGCCAATAGTCTCGAACAGATTTGCGGCTTGCTAAGGTACCAGAGGGCGCTGCGATTCACGGGCAAGCATAACCACAACCTTGAGCTAGTGCTCGACTCTGCTGGTATGGCCATCGACCTGCGAACAGGGACGACCAGACCCGCTGTGTACAGGGACTACTTCACGCAGTCACTAGGCGCGGCGCTTGGTGACGTTGATTGCGGTGATGGGTTCGACCCTGCGAAGGCGTGCCCTATGGCGTATGCGTTCGCTAAGCAAATCATGAAAGACCCTGATGACTTAGCTGCGTTGATGCGCTGGTTTGGCTACTGCCTTGGTGGCAGTGTGGTTGAAGAAGTTCTAGCCATCATGGTAGGCGGAGGCTCCAACGGTAAAACGGTTGCACTGAACCTGATGATGGCGGTGATGGGTGGCTGCGCTACGGTGGCCGATGCCTCAGTGCTTGTAGGCGGTGGCAAAAGCGCGGCTGGTGGCGCTCGTTCAGACTTGGTTGCCCTAGCGGGTAGGAACATGGCAGTGATAAGCGAGACAGACGAAGGCGGTGTCCTGCAGGTAGGCCAGATGAAAAGCCTAGTGCAGGTGGGTAGCTATGTAGCACGCGAGGTTTTCAAGCCGACGTGTGTGTACGACAACAGAGCGAAGATTAACCTAGTTACTAACCACCTACCTATCGTCAACTCAAATGACGCAGGCACATGGCGCAGGCTCTTAGTATTCAACTTCAAAGAAACGTTCAGCGTTGAGCAACGAGACACAGGGCTAGCCGCTAAGCTCGACAAAGAGAGGGCTGGTGTGTTGGCTTGGCTGGTACATGAGGCGGGTATGTATCTGCGTGAGGGCTTGCTGCGTTCGCCCAACATGATAGCTGCAGCCACAGCGTACCGAACTGACAGCGATGTGTTCGGTGGATTCCTCAGTGAGTGCTGCATGTTCGACAGCAGTGCGGAGGTGGACTTTGCCATACTCTATTCAACGTACCAGTATTGGGCAGAGAAGTCAGGGCTTAGGGTAGCCAGTAAGATTGGTGTGTCCAAACAACTGCGTGAACGTGGTTACTCGACGGTCACAAGGCGGGTAGAAAACAAGACAAGCAAGTGCATTGTGGGTATCGCAATCTACTAAATTGTGGGGCGACTTGTTACTGGTGTTACCCAATTCGTCGAAAAAAATTAGGTTTGGTTTTTTCATATATACACGGGAACCTTTTGGAAATCGCTGAAATGGGTAACACCAGTAACAAACCACCTTTTTGCACAAAAATTGTGCAATAGGCGGTCAGCAGACTGGATATATAGTGATCATTAGAAAGGTGAAGCCATGTCTATCACAGGCAACATTGGCCGCGCAGTACAAAGCGCAGCCGCGAACAAATCGAACAAGAGTTACTACGAAATAAAGCAAGAGCAGGCAGAGGCAAAGCGCCAAGCAAGAGAGGCACGCGAGGCAGAGGATATACAGCGCCGAATCAAAGACAGGCGCATCAAGTCGGGCAAGTGGTGCGGCGTACCGAGGGCAGCTACCCCGTATAACGCAAACTGGCAGCCGCTCGATATTCAGATTGGCAACTGGCTACAAACGATGCCGCACAGCGAGCGTGGGCAGCGCCGCCGCGTGAAGGACTTAGTAGGCATATTGCATGGGCTATATCGACCACACCCCAGAGCGTCGGACGTTGCGGCAGCACTGCGGCGTATGGGGTGGAGTTCCTGCCGCCCCTATCAAGGCCGAGGCGTAGCACGCGGTATATGGTGGACTCCACCAAGCACACTATTTGAATTTGAAATCCAAGGAGTTTGAAAATGTTACATGCAAAACAAACAGGTCACCAGTTGCACGGGATATTGTGGAATGCCCAAGGTTACCCCCCATCAGAGCGAGACTTGGTTTCAGATATGGTACGGCAAGAGTTACAGCGGCGAGGTGTGCGCGGTGGTTATGCAGACGAGGTGATCGCAGAAGCACGCGACTGCTATGCGTACAAAAGCCCCGAAGAGTGCAAAGGTATGCGCAGCCAGTGGGGAGCGGCACAGGTGCAAGTCCTCGCGCGTATACGCGGCGAGCCTAGCGGTGGCGTTTCTATAACTGCTGCTGATGCACTTGAGTACCGCGACGAGTTAGATGATGATGCGCGCGCCGAGTTAGATTGGGACGACTACCACCAGTACAGGCGCTCAGGGTTGGACGTGACGCTTGGCGACTCACAGCATTATTACTGGGACGGTATGCAAGGCGCATGGTCGTCCGTGTGGCTGCGTTGTGTGACTAGCGCAAAAGCTTCGCGGGTTGTTGCCAAAGGCAAAGCAACGGTATCAGTTGACGACTCGCGGGTTTGCATCACGAATAGCAGGGTTTGAAGACTGGTACTGACCCCGCCTAGAGGCGGGGCTTTTTAAAGCGGCTTGCAACGCACCTAAAAAAAGTTGCACACAAATTGTTGATTTGCTTCTGCGACGCTGCCGGGGACTACGGCACCCCATTCGCCTGCGCGGGTACTGTTGCCCCCTGCAACTAGGAGTACGCGTGATTTGTTTTTTGCACAGTCAGCCTCGTACATGACCCTCTCCAGCGGTCGGGAGTTAAGCGGGCGCGAGGGATATTTGATTAGCTGTACCCCTTCGGGCAGGGGAAACTCTGCCGGATAGCATACGTAGTCACTAGCCAAGGCACACGTCACCGTAGAACCGTCAGCTACTTTAGTCGGCCCCCATCTAGGTTCGAAAAGTACGGGATTTTCAAAAGCCCAGTACTCGACTTTATCACCACTACGCTTAATGGACTTCGCCACGATATCATACACAGTCTCGCCAGCATTAGGCACCCCCACTGGGACGTAGACGTCGGCGTCTTTGCCCTGCTTACACCCGAGTGCCTGCCCTTTTTTAATAGCATCGACAACGATTTTACGCTTAGCTAAGAACATATCGACGGGGATAAACTCAGACTCAGACGCGGGGCGGCGAGAAACTCCACGATCATCAACGAAGTCTTGTAGTAGCACTGTGTAGTTCATATTTGTACAAGAAGCGTAAACCTGTAAAAAAGAATCACTAAATTTTTGCCCTTCTGCGGTAACAACTTTTTCTAACTTTAGGTATATCAGCACTCCGGGGCCGGACTTTTTGGCATTGACCGTTTTGACTGACTGCGCCCACTGCAAACTGTGAAACTCTAACTGCGACTCTGTAAAGTCCTGCGCAAATACCATTGCGCTGACTAACGAAAAGACCAACGCTCCGCATATTGAGCGTTGTGTTCGTTGTACATCATTCATAGTGCGCCTCACTACTTATTTATCTCAAGAGCAAGCATACCGCATGTGGATTTGGCGAGTCGCTACTGCAAGGGCTAAGTGTTGTATGCTTTAGCGCTATCCACCCTGATCGACTACGGAGGTTTTGCCGCTCGACATGTTGATGCGCAAGGTGCGAGGTGCGGCGGTGCAAGTCACGACACAAGGGATTAAATACTTGATGCCGAGCTAGACCGAATACTGGCGGAGTTTAAGGACTGATTGAGTTCGCCCCCCCCCCCGCTGGCTGTTAGCGAGGGGCGCAGCGTAGCGCTATGTTTATTTGCGCCGCCGCCCATTCCCGGACGCCCCTCCGCCCTGCACAAAAGTGATGCCAGCGCACCGAGCTGCGTGGGGTACTGGCACACCACTAATCCAAGCTTCCTCTTTGTGCCAGTTCCACCAGTGATGAGCCTTAGCGGCGCGCAGTTCATCCGCGTACACTAGTTTTCCGCACAGCTCACAATCGTACCTGTACAGATGCGAGTTGTGCTGTGGATTACACGAGGGGCACGTGTCATCGCGACCGTCCACATACCACACCGCACAACACTTACGACATTGCCATGCGTATCTGCGTTTGTGCATAGAGCAGCACCATCAAAAAAGCTAGCTCTCATCAGGCCAGCCAATAGTTATCATAAACGAACCAAGCATTTATACAGCAGCGTCTAAGTACGTGAACCCACACGCCACTAGCGTATTGTCGTGAAGCTCAAGCACAGGTCGTATTCCACCGTCGTCATCACGTTGATAGCCACCCGCTAAATTCCACGCAACGGGGATGCCAAATTTCTTGCAATGCTCAAATACAATTTCATCCCTTCGGAGGAGTTGCTCTGTAGTTAGAAACCCACCAAATGGGTCATAAATATGCGGGTCTGCCCCAGCTTGGTACAAGACTAAATCGCAATTTGACATACCTGCGAGCACCATAGGAAGCGAGTCTAGAAACGCTTCGGCATTTTCAGGCTGCGCAGCCCAACGGCCGCCAAGTGAATAATGGTATATCCAATCGCCTAGATTTAATCTATCCATGATTGCGGCTGTGCCGTCACCGTAGTGCACATCTAAGTCAAGTATTGCAATCCGTTGTACTTGCCCCGCTTCATATAGCGCGCGGGCAGTAATGACCAGACCATTGAAAGTGCAGTAACCAAAGGCATCTTCGTAACCAGCATGATGAAATCCAGACACAGGCGCAACGGCAACCTGCTTATTAAGAAGGGCTTCTTTAGCAGCGGCAAGCATTGCGCCGACTGTGTAGCGGCAAGTCTCAGCCAGTTGGGGGTCTTTGGTTTTAAAGCCGTTGATAACCGTGCCTGCAAAAATACCTTCGATATACGCAGGGTCATGCGCCAAGGCTAACTGCTCATTGGTTACGGGTTCAACATCGCTCACAGCCAACGGAACCCCCAAGGCCAGCCATGATTCAAGCACCGCTTTGGGTTTAGCCGCACTCGGTGAAAAGCTGGCGACCTGCCCTATCATTCTTTCACTGTAAAATACAGGCAATGCAGTTAGTTTTGGTAATGAATTCATGCTGTATTTCAGCCGTTAAAATTTCCACAAGATTACTTATTTATTTATTTATTTAATGTAAATATACTACTGCTTGATCTGTCATTGAGCCAAGAAAACGCAAAGTAATGCGCCAATGCTGTTTGGGGAGAGTGTGTTACTGGTATCTGCGTCGGTGAGTGAATAGATGTGTTTTATCAACGGCCTAAGTTCTACTCGCCGTTGATTACCATTCAGTCAAACCCTTGAGGCTCTTACCCGCCGCATTGCGTTCTTCGATACGTTTTGCCAGTGAGTCCCGTACTTTCTTCCGCTCGTACTCCAGTCCCGCTGCGTGGCGCTGTGCCCGCATCCGCGCTCGACTGGCTTCGATCATTCCCTCGGAAGGTGTCCCTTGAGAGTTCTCCGTTTTGGATGAAGCTATCAGACCCAGTTGTTTCATGGTTGACCCCTGCTTTGCTTTACCTATTAAGCATAGCATGTAAAGTCGATTCATTTAGGGCGGGGAAAATATGCGGGCGAGTCTGGAGGAGATGGGCGGGGTACTTGCTTTTTTTAGGGGGTGTACCCCCCTAGGTATATTGACAGACAGCTAACGGGTGGGTGTTAGCTGGTGCTGATTCAGCACAGTATTGGAGTGTAGCACAGGGGGGCTTGCGCAAGCCCCCTTGCAGTGCTTTAAGCTGCGACTTCATTCTATTAATGAGGTGGGTTATATGTCTGCAATTATCTTTGCTGGTGCTGATGACTTGGCGAACCGATTGGAAAACGTAGCGGCGTTACTGCGTAACATGGCAGAGCCGCGTAGCGATGACGAGTACGCAGGTGCGCTGATTGCTTTGGAAGATTCAGCCAGCATTTTAATTGATCGGTGGGAGCGACATATTGACACCCCTGTTTTATCTAAAGCGGGTATCTCTGCGGGTATAAATAGCAATTGCAATTGGCAATTACTTTTTAATTCAATTACTTACCCCATTTATTTCGACTATCGTAGCTAATTTTTAAATTTAACCAACAAATTAAACCCGCAATGGCGATGCCAATGCGGGTTTTTATTTTATGAACCCCAAAATTAGCGTCTATATTTAAGCAACACTTCATTTCGCGGCTGTAGATTTGATGAAAATCGGACCTATTTCAACACAACTACAAGCGGCAGTCGCCCAAATTCACGAGCAAACGCACAGTCGAAAAGCTGATGCTTACCTGCTATGCGAAGCAACGCTCAATTTGGCACGCGAGCTGCACGACGATGCGGCATTCATCGCCGTCGCAATTGATTACGCGCTCGTCATTGATCAACAAGGCTACCCAGACCGCAGTATTAATATTTTGTACGAAGCACTGCAACTCGCGCAAAGTTACCACTTATTTAAAGAAGAAGGCCGCCTACTGATTGTAATTGGCCGTTCGGTTTATACTCGGGCCGAATACTCACTCGCCATTCAAGCTTGGGCACACGCCCTCGAAGTCTCTGAACTAGCCAATGATGACAACACATGGGTGTGGGCCAAATTCGGTGTCGGGCAAGTTTATGATGCGATGGAAGATCACGCCACCGCAATTACTGTTTTGACAGAAGCAAAAAAACGCGCCGATGAATTAGGTGATCACGAATTGCTCATGCACGTTATTTTCAATCTAGGCGTGAATTTATACCGAGAACAACACTACGCGCTCGCACTCGAAAACTATCAAATCGCCCAAACCTATGCGATCAATTTAAAATTTGATGATGAAATCGGCGAGCTTTTCTTTCGAATGGCTGAAGTTAATTTAGCGGAAGATCGCATTGAATTAGCATGGCAGCAACTCGACCAAGCAGAAGCAATTTGCACCAGAACACATCACATCTGGGCATTAGCAAATATCTATATGACGCGTGGGATTATCTACGCAAAAAAAGGTCAATTCAGAGACGCTCATTTAGAACTAGAGAAAGCGACAGCAGCAGCAATTAAATCAGGCGCCAAACATGTATTAATGCGCATTTATTTGACTCAATCTAATATTGCAGAACAAGAAGGAGACGCAACAACTTGCCTGAACACATATAAGCAAGCTAATCAAATACGCGCCCAAATTTATCCTAGTGACAAAAAACAGCAAATTGCCGCCCTAGAAGAAATAGCTGGAATCTCTGAAAGCCCAGGAAGAATCTTACTCGACCTTGCAAATAGCGCACAACTTAGCAATGCAAACTTACTCGAGCTCTCTGAGTTAATTTGTAAAAATGCAATAAAAATACTCAAAGTTGACCAAGCTAGCTACTGGAATTACAGCAACCAACAATTTATCAAATTATTTAGATTCCCTCCTCAAGAAGAAGTTTCACAGGACGAATCAATAAGTACCGACCAACACCCATCTTTTTCAAAAAGCATATTAAATGGTGACTTAATTATTGCTCATAGCGTCAGACACCATCAAATGACTTGGCCACTTTATGCTGAACATTTTTTAGCTCAAAATATATTTTCGGTTTTAATGATACCGATCAGAGTCGGCAATGAATCCCGTGGCTTTTTATGCTTCGAAAACTGTAATAGTCAACACAATTGGACCAGCAACGAAGTTCAATACGCAAGCCAATTAGCCTTAGTAGCCGCACGTGCAATTAGCAATATCGACTTAAGCAATTTCCTACATGAAATTGCGACACTTAATGCCAAATTAGTACAAAACAATGAAATTCTAGAGCAACGCGTAGCAGAAAGAACCCAAGAGCTAGCTTCAGCCATGGATCATTTAATTCAATCAGAGAAACTTGCCTCACTAGGCAATTTAGTTGCAGGATTTGCTCATGAGCTCAACACCCCACTAGGCAACACCTTGACGGCGTCAAGCACCCTTCTCGAAAAAAACAATGAATTAATTGAGCAAATTAATATAGGAAAATTAAAAAAATCAACACTCGATCAATATTTAGCAGAAAGTTCAATGACTGCTCAACTAATAGAAAGAAATGCACGCAAAGCCAGCAATTTAATCTCAAACCTTAAACAAGTTGCCGTAGACACCGCTTCAAGCAAAATCCGCTATTTTAATTTAAATCAAACAGTAAATGAAACCCTAATTACTTTAAGTCCATCATTAAAACATAAGAATATAACGATTGAAAACACAATACCACCCGACATTCATCTTAATAGTTACCCCGGGTCGCTAGAGCAGATTATTACCAATTTGGTAAACAATGCTGTCATCCACGCATTCACAGAACAAAAAAATCCTACCATAAAAATAAACGCCTCATTACTTGATTTAGATTTTACTCAAATCACCATTAGCGACAATGGTTGTGGGATGTCAGACTCAATCAAAAGCAAAGTATTTGACCCTTTTTTTACCACCAAATTTGGACAAGGCGGCAGCGGCCTAGGGCTTTACCTTGCCTACTCACTGGTGATTGGCACGCTCGGAGGTCAGTTGCAACTGGAAACAACAGAAGGAATTGGCAGTACATTTATTATTACACTACCCAATCAAGCCCCACAGGAACAAGACCAGGGCAACAACCTACACCGCCATTAATGAACAAAAAATGGCTCAGCAAGTCGAATAGCTTCACCTGTATTGGGCGTTGCTACCGCCTTCAAACGCGCCATATTATGAGTTGTTAGCAAGCAAGGCTGTACATTTATCAAGTATTCAGCAGCATCACTCACTGATAAGTGCTTAATAAAATTAATTTTATCCGCAATATAAAAAAATCGTTTGTGCTCAACCACCAAAGGCAAGAAGTCATCCAGCAGACTGCGATTCGCTTCACGCAGCAAGTACCATGCCCTATCCTGTACAATAAGCACATTAAGCATTGCACCCCAGTAAAGTGGCCCGACTACTTTTTGCGGTGAAATCGCGATAATGGTACACAAGGTTTCAGGCGCACAAGCAAGCGTAGATAATTGAGCAGAGGTACGCCCATGACTCGCCAATTGAATCTCAATAATTTCTTTGTCCATAAGACCTCACCATAACTTACAAAAATCACATTAATAATGGTTTAGCAGTGTAAAAATTGCAAATTAAAGCTAAAAATCAATGACTTCACAAACACGAAAAGTAACTCATGTCGCCGCGGGTATCCTGATCAATGCTGACGGCCAATTTTTATTAGGTAGCCGACCTGCCGGTAAGCCATATGCGGGCTACTGGGAATTCCCTGGCGGAAAACTTGAGCAAGGGGAAAGCGCTCAAGACGCCCTATGCCGCGAACTCAATGAAGAAATGGGAATTCAAGTCAAACAAGCGACACCATGGCTCACACAGCGCTTTAATTATCCGCATGCCGATGTGGAAATACACTTTTTTAAAGTGACTGCATGGGATGGCGACATACATGGTCAAGAAGGACAAGCACTGAGTTGGCAAACAGTTGGTCGGCTAAATACTTCCCCTATTCTTCCCGCAAATGGTCCAATCTTGCGCAGTCTTGCGTTACCAACACAGATTAGCATTTCAAACGTTGCAGAATTAGGTCTAGATAATTTTCTGAAACAATTAAGCGAAAAATGGGCCAATGAAGCAGCCTGGGTACTGATCCGAGAACCACAATTACCAGCAAACGAATACGCCCACTTGGTTCAATCCGTACAAAAAATTGCCCGCCCACACGGCGGAAAAATCATCATCCATCGGGATATTGAATTAGCCCGCCAACTGCTAATCGACAGCATACATTTAACCAGCAACCAGTTAGCCACGTTATCGGAGCGGCCATCAGGGATGGACTGGGTTAGCGCATCAACTCATCACCTCGCCGATTTACAACAAGTTGATCGATTAGGACTCGATTTTGCATTTTTAGGCCACGTCAATTCGAGTCAAAGCCACCCAACCGAAACACCATTAGGCTGGAATGCGTTTGCAGCACTGTGCCAGCATGGCTGGCGCTTTCCAATCTTTGCTATTGGCGGACAAAATCAAACCACCTTAAGCACAGCGCAACAACACGGCGGCCATGGCGTGGCCATTTTGCGTGCCGCTTGGCAAGCGGGGCTAGCAGCATGATCTCTAAACGCGCCAAACTCATCGTCAGCCTAATCATACTAATTGGGATGGGGCTATTTTTTTCTACGCAACAAGGCGCACTAAAGCGATGGTTTGCCAAAAAACCAAACCAGATCATTCACCTCAGCTGCCCTAACCTCAGCTCAGGCTGCAATTTCCAAATTGATCAGCAGACGTTTAACATTCGAAGCAAGCAACCGATTAACGCTAATAAACCAGTCAATCTGGTAGTCGCTGGCCCGGCAAAATCGATCCGCCTCAGCTGGCAAATGCAGGGCATGGATATGGGTAGCAATTACTACAAAATGCTGAGCGACGATCAGCAATCGTGGCGCGCTGAGACTATGCTTCCACTATGCAGCCAACAGCGACTAGACTGGATACTGACCCTTGAAATAGACCAAGCACAAATTTTAATTCAAACACAGTCGATCGCTAGCTCACAGTAAATTGCGCCGTCTATCATCGCCATATTTTTTAGCTCAATCCATTTAATCGGTTATTCACATTATGATGCGCAAACTTTTTGTACTGCTCATACTCAGCCTCTCAACAAGCAGCTTTGCCGCCAAGGTCTACCAATGGCGCGACAGCAGCGGCAACGTCTTTTACTCCGATCAACCGCCGCCGAACGCCCCAGCAAAAGAGCGTACCATCCGCCCGAACACGGTCAGCAAAGCCAGTGAAACAAGCCAGCAAAAAGAGAGCACACTCAACACACCCCAAGTTGTGCTGTGGATTACGCCACAATGCGGGATTGCCTGCGACGAGGCTGTGGCTTTACTCGATAGCCGTAAAATCCTCTACGACGTTAAAACAGCGGATCCTGCTAAAGAAGCAACAATGATCGAATTTTTCAGCGTTGTAGGCACCTTACAGCAACGCCCACCCGTATTGGTCATTGGTAAAGAAGTCATCAAAGAGTGGAATAGCGCCGCATGGCATGCCGCAATTAGCAAGGCCGGCTTTGCTCGCCCCAAAAGCAACAATTAATCGACAGTCCACCAAAACCAACTATTTGCCAACAATTACCACGCCATACTAGGGCTTACGCCACTTGTGGCCAGCATTTGAATCTGGACAATACTCTATATGACAATCAAAAGAGTACAACATGTCCAATCGTGCTAATTGGGGTTCAAAACTAGGCTTAATTCTCGCCGCCTCAGGCTCTGCCGTCGGCTTAGGCGCCATCTGGAAATTTCCTTACGTTGCAGGCCAAAACGGTGGCGGTGTTTTTCTCATCATTTATTTAGCCTGCGTGCTCAGTATTGGCATTGCCATGGTGCTGGCTGAAATGAGCATCGGTCACATGGCAAAACAATCCGCCACGACGGCTTACCGCACACTCAAAGGTGGGCTATGGCCCTGGGCTGGACGCCTTTCTGTGGTTTGTGTATTTATTATTTTATCTTTCTATTGTGTCGTCGGAGGCTGGAGCCTAGCCTATTTATGGCGTTCCATCACCGGTGAAATTCTGACTCAAGACACTACCGCACTTGGCAACTTGTTTAATTCATTTATTGGCGACCCGATTCAAAGCATTGCCTACACCGGTGCTTTTCTGGCTGCCACCGTAGCGATTGTAATGGGGGGCGTACAAAAAGGAATTGAGCGCACCAGTAAAATATTAATGCCTGCGCTGTTTTTCCTGATGTTGATTATTATTGCCCGTGTTCTGACCTTGCCGCACGCGATGGATGGCGTCATGTATTTCATTACGCCTGATTTTTCCAAAATCAATGGTGCCATGTTAATCGAAGCCACTGGCTTAGCCATGTTCTCGCTCTCGATTGGTTGCGGCACAATGATCGCTTATGGCTCCTACGTCAGCACCGAAACAAAACTACCAGGCGCCACGCTTTGGATTTCGCTACTGGCCGTTTTAGCGTGCATTTTGGCGGGCTTAATGGTGCTACCGGCAGTATTTGCTTTTGGCATTAATCCATCCGCAGGCCCAGGATTGACGTTTATTACGATGCCAGCCATTTTCTCGCAAATGCCTGCTGGGCAATTTTTCGCGATTGCTTTCTTTTTATTGCTGCTGTTTGCCGCAGTGACATCATCAGTCTCATTACTCGAACCAATTGTGGCATTTTTAATGGATGAATTTGGTGTTGAGCGCAATAAGGCCACTTATTCGATTTTTGCCGCTGTGTTCGTGATGAGTGTGCCTGCTGCGCTATCGTTTGGCACACTGTCTGACTTTAAATTCTTTGGCAAAACCCCGTTCGATTTAATGGACTATGTAGCCTCAAATATCATGATGCCAGCGGGTGGGCTATTAGCCGCTTTATTTGTCGGCTGGGCAATTTGGCCGCGGATTCAACAATCACTAACCGCGCAAGGCTCAGCCAACATTCTGCCAGCATTCCGCACCATTTGCGCGATTATTGCCCCCGTCATCATTAGTATTGTCTGGATCCACAATCTGTAACAGCCGTTCAAAAGCAGCGAGTGCTATGATAGGCATTCGCTGTTCAAATACTGCTCTTGTGACGTCAAACAACTATACCATCCAGCCCATAGGATTTATCCGCAGCCCATTTGTCGATAAATTTGGCATCCCGCGGCAACCTAGCTTAGCGCCGCATGCGCTTGGCAGCTTGAAACTCATTGCGCCCTACAATCATGCAGACTGCGTCCGCGGTCTGGCTGATTTTTCTCATGTTTGGTTAAGTTTTATCTTTCACGAAGTGGCTGGCCAATGGTCGCCCACCGTGCGCCCGCCCCGCCTTGGCGGCAATGAAAAAATCGGTGTATTTGCTAGTCGTAGCCCATTTCGCCCTAATTCACTGGGATTGTCTCTAGTCAAACTACTCAACATTGATACCGAGCATGGTGTGACTTTGCATTTTGCCGGGCTTGATTTAGTCGATCAAACACCGATTATTGATATCAAGCCTTACATTCCTTTTGTTGAATCTCAAGCGGATGCCCAAAGCGGATTTGTCAATGGCGCGCCGCCTCAACTTAAAGTGGAATTTAGCCCATTAGCGCTACAGCAAATTGCGAGCGCCCAACAAGCCCATTTGCTCGAACTAATTACCGAGGTATTGGCACAAGACCCTAGACCAGCCTACGCTAGCGACCCATACCGGATATACGGAATTCGTCTTTACCAATTTAACATTCAATGGCGCTGCGATGGAAATTGCGCCTACGTCATCACCATGGAAAACAGATAACTATGCATTCAGCGATTCGATTTGCTCGAAAAATCAGCAGCGCGCTTGCCGTCATCAGTCTGATGACGGCCTGCAATAGCAACCCGCCAGCACAAACCATAACCACTCCCCCCCCAAGCAAACCGCCGATCAAGGTCAAGGTAGGTCTCGCGCTCGGCGGCGGCGCCGCCAAAGGATTTGCCCACATCGGCGTCATTAAAATGCTAGAAGCCAACGGCATTAAAGTTGACGTTGTCTCTGGCACCAGCGCAGGTAGTGTCGTTGGCGCGATGTACGCCAGCGGCATGGATGCGTTTGCCCTGCAGGAGCGCGCCTTTAGCTTGGACGAAAGCCAGATTCGTGACGTCAATTTAATTGGCGGCGGCCTAGTCAAAGGGCAAAAACTGCAAGACTATGTCAATCAATTGGTCGGCAACAAAACCATTCAGCAGTTTCCAAAACCGTTTTCTGCCGTTGCAACCGAGCTAGAAACCGGCAATCGAGTGGCATTTAACCGCGGCAATGTCGGCCAAGCGGTGCGCGCATCAAGCAGTATTCCCGGCATTTTTATGCCAGTGCAAATTGGCAATAAGAAATTCGTCGATGGTGGCGTCGTTAGCCCAGTACCAGTCGACGCGGCACGTGAGCTTGGCGCGAATTTTGTGATTGCAGTTGATATTTCTAGTAAAGCCACTGGTACCGCTGCAACCAGCACCTTGGGCGTCATGAATCAAGCCATCGTCATCATGGGGCAAAAACTCGGCGAACAAGAGCTTGCCCGCGCTGATATCGTGATCCGTCCGAAAGTAGGCAAAATTGGCGCGGCCGATTTTGATATGAAAAATATCGCCATTTTAGAAGGTGAAAAAGCAGCGCTCGCTATGCTCCCCTTGATTCGGCAAAAAATGGCCGACAAAGCCAATCCTGATAAATAATTTAGGTATATTCTTCAAAAGGATTATGATCAATTGCTAGAGATCAATACCCCTAGAAAATTGCATTTATGGGTCGATGCTGATGCGTGCCCAGTGGTTATCAAAGAAATGATGTTTCGTGCAGCAGATCGGCTGCAGTTGCCATTAACTCTGGTGGCCAATCAACTGATACGCGTACCGCCATCAGCCCACATTCGCGCCATTCAAGTAGCGCATGGTTTTGACGAAGCCGACCATTGGATTGTAGAGCAAGTCCACGCAGGAGATTTGGTGGTTACCGCCGACATTCCGCTGGCGGCTCGCGTGATTGAAAAAGCCGCTTTTGCACTCAATCCGCGCGGCGAATTCTACAGCCCAGAAAATATCCGTGAACGACTCAATATGCGAGATTTTATGGAGGAACTACGCGGCGCAGGACTACAATCGGGTGGCCCTGCAGCATTTAGCCAAAGCGACCGCCTCGCATTTGGCAAAGCGCTTGATCGCTTTTTGGCTAAAAATGCCAAACGCTAAAGATCGGCGTCTTTTGCTTTATTATCAAACAGTATATCGAGCCAAACCTTATTTTTAAAAGGCTACCTTCATATACATGCAAAAAAAATCTACTGCACGCAGTTTTTAAGATTTTTTGCTCACGCAATACACGAAAGAAAAGCAATACATCTCAACACCTCTTGTTCGTGTTTTCATGACTTCGTACCTCCCCTTGCCTAGCCCAAACCCAGCAAATACGCTACAGTACGCCCAATAGAACGATTGTTCGAGCTTGCCAATCATGCAAATCAGTCAACTCCCTACCGCCCAGCAACAACGCCTACTCAAACTCGGCATTCGCTCCGCGTTTGACTTGATTTTGCATTTACCACTACGCTACGAAGACGAAACACATTTATACGCCATCGCCGATGCACCGCTTGGGAGCCCTGTGCTCGTTGAAGGCGAGGTTTTGTCTTGCGAAGTTCACTACAAACCACGCAAACAATTGAACGCTCGCGTCAAAGATGCCAGCGGCTCGTTAGTGGTGCGCTTAATGAATTTCTACCCTAGTCAAGCGCAGCAACTGGCCGTCGGCAAACGCGTTCGGTTGTACGGCGACATCAAACACGGCTATTTTGGCACCGAGATGGTTCACCCCAAAATTCGTGTCGGCGGCGAAGTGAGCCTGCAAGAAGCGCTCAGCCCGATTTACCCCACAACGGCCGGTATGTCGCAAGCGCAAATTGCCAGTTTCATAAGCAAAGCACTGCGCAGCACCCCGCTACCCGACACCTTACCCGAGTCCATTCTGGCCCCGCTGAATCTGCCCGACTTTGCCAGTAGCGTGCAACTCCTACACGCCCCCACGCCGGACATCCCAACGGTTTCACTCACGGCACGCACGCACCCAGCGTGGCAACGCCTAAAATTTGACGAACTCTTGGCGCAACAACTCTCACTGCGCCTTGCCCGTGCCGTGCGCCGCGAAAAAACCGCCCCCAAAATCAAACCCGATGGCCGTCTCGCAGCGCAACTGATCACTAACTTGCCCTTTGGATTAACGGGCGCACAAAAACGCGTACTACTCGAAATCACCAAAGATTTAGCACAAAAACACCCGATGCAACGTCTGCTACAAGGTGACGTTGGTGCAGGCAAAACGATTGTTGCCGCCGTGGCAGCCTGCCATGCGATTGAAGCAGGATTTCAAGTCAGCATGCTGGCACCGACAGAAATTTTAGCGGAACAGCATTATCAAAAATTATCCAGTTGGCTAACACCGCTGGGCGTCAATGTGGTTTGGCTCACTGGCAGCCTAAAAACCAAAGCCAAGCGTGAAGCAATCGCTGCAGCGGCCGATGGCAGCGCACAATTACTCGTCGGTACCCATGCGATTTTTCAAAACAGCGTTGAACTCAAAAATTTAGGACTGGCAATTGTCGATGAGCAACATCGCTTTGGCGTCGCGCAGCGACTCGCTTTACGCGAAAAGGGCTGCAGCCCGCATCAATTGATGATGAGCGCGACACCGATTCCACGCACGCTGGCGATGAGTTTTTATGCCGACTTAGACGTCAGCATCATCGATGAATTACCCCCTGGCCGCACACCGATTGTGACCAAACTCATTTCCGACGCCCGCCGTGATGAAGTGATTGAGCGTATCGCCGCCAAAGTACTCGAAGGTCGGCAAGTGTATTGGGTTTGCCCACTGATTGAAGAATCGGAAACGCTGCAATTACAAACGGCAGTCGATACCCATGCGCAACTGGCAGAAGAACTCGAAGGTATCAATGTCGGCCTATTACACGGACGAATGAAGCCTGAAGAAAAAGCGGCGACAATGGCGGCTTTTCAGCGCAATGAAATCCAAGTTTTAATCGCCACCACGGTAATCGAAGTGGGTGTCGACGTACCGAATGCCAGCCTGATGGTCATTGAGCATGCCGAGCGCATGGGATTATCACAATTACACCAGCTGCGCGGTCGCGTGGGACGTGGCGCGCACGCGAGTTTGTGTATTTTGCTCTACACCACGCCGTTGGGCGACACGGCAAAAGCGCGCTTGAAAGTCATTTATGAACATACCGATGGCTTTGAAATCGCGCGGCAAGATTTACATATCCGCGGCCCTGGTGATTTAGCAGGCGTCAAGCAATCAGGCGTCCCCATGCTGCGCTTTGCCGACATTGAAAACGATGCAGAGTTACTTGAAATCGCTCGCGACGTCGCCGAAGAAATTTTGAAACATCAGCCACAATTAGCTCAGCCTCATCTAGATCGCTGGCTCCCGGGGCGAGAAAGTCTACTTAAAGTCTAAAGCAAACCAATACCACTTAAACAACACAAGCCAGCAATTTGACGTAAGGCACTGCAAAGTTTTTAGCAAACAGCATAAAATGCGATTTCCTATTGCTGCGATTAGCGTGAGATTTTGTATAACTTTAAATACCGCACCCTGTGTATTGCAACAGTAGCAATTTTGGCTGCTGCTTTTGCTTTAATTCTCAGCTATGAACTTAAAGCTCAAGCAATCCTGAAAGAATTCAACACCCCTGAGCAACAAAAAAAGCTCCGTGACGCTCGCTCGGCCAATAAAGAATATAGCTTTTTTGAGCGCGCCCTCACCGACTACCAAGACAATCCCAGCGATGAAAATCGCGCAAAAGTTCAATCCAGCTATGCGATTTTTGCCAGCCGGATCAACGATTATCAATCAGGCGCATTTCCTTCGCTGAGCAACAACAATCCACAAGTAGCCAAACATCTCCCCCCGATTGTGAAATGGCTAGAGCTAACCACGCCCAAAATCAACAAGCTATCGCCAGAACAAATTGATGCAATTACGACATCCGCCGATCGGATGTCACCGAATCTACGCCAAGTCGTCAACGCCCTTGATGCACGTTACTCGCAGATTTTAGATGCCAAAAAAAACAAGGTTATGGGTTTATTAAAAGACCGAACAGCCTTAAATGTGGTTTTACTTGGTGTCATGCTGATTTTTTCTTTTGTGACATTGCGAACACTATGGCGCAATCAAAAAACACTGCTTCAACTTAAAGAAGCAGAACAAAAGGCACAAACCGCCAACCAAGCCAAAAGCCATTTTCTGGCGTCAATTAGCCACGAAATGCGAACTCCGCTGACTACCATTTTGGGCTACGCCGAGTTGATGAAAAAAATGGACCATCAACCGCAAATCGAACAGAAATACTTAGAGCACATTATCCACGCCAGCCATCATCTGCAAACTTTACTCGGCAATGTGCTAGACATGAGCAAAATTGAAGCGGGACACTTTGTTCTGAATGAATCCACACTCGACACCAGCTTATTCATCAATGAACTTCAAGGGATGTTTGGCCCATTAGCCGAAAAGAAAGGACTAACGCTAATTATTGCCGCCGACCCACAACTACCAGCCCTAGTCGCTTTAGATGCCGTGAAATGGCGGCAAATTTTGCTCAACCTGCTTTCGAACGCGATTAAATTTTCCGATGCGGGTGAAGTACGTTGTACTTTATCTTGCAAGCCACGGCAGAATAATCAGGTCGAATTAATCGCCATCGTGAGTGACCAAGGGCTAGGAATTAGCCCTGCTGAAGCACCAATGGTGTTCAGTCCATTCGAGCAAACACAGAGTGGGCTTTTCAAAGGCGGAACAGGACTAGGCTTGGCTCTCAGCAAAGAATTCGCTCAAAAAATGGGCGGCAATCTCAGCTTTACCAGCCAAGTGTTTGCAGGCAGCACCTTCACTGCAACCGCATTAGCAACGATTCAAACACACGCGCAAATTGAACCCCGTATTAATAGCCAACTCAACGGACTCGTGATTTTGCTCGTCGAAGATCAAGACATCAATCGCGAACTGATGCGCCAAATATTATGCAACGCCAATGCAACGGTACTAGAAGCTGAGCACGGTAAAAAAGCACTGGATATCCTAGCCCAAAACCCCCAAGTCAATGCGATGGTGATCGACCGCAATATGCCAGAACTTGACGGCATCGCCACCATCGAAGCCATGCGTCTGCAAGGGCATTTTTTACCTACGCTGATGGTCAGCGCAGGATTACAACCAAGCAGTGAAGAAATTCAACGGATTGGCCTCAATGGCTGGCTAGGCAAACCATTTACCGAGAGTGAATTAATTGATAGCGTGGCGCGAATCACGCAATCAGTGCACAGCCAATACCAAGCGATCACCCACGATGAAATTGCAGCAGATGAATTTGAAAGCTCACGCTATTTTAATCCTGAAGCGCCGCACCGATTAGGCTTTAGTGCCGAGCGCTTTGCGGCGCTTAGCCAAAAAGGACTCCATCGAATCGATGAAATTTTGTCGCAACTCGCACAGCGTCCTGATGCGGCTGAATGTTGCCGCCTTGCTCACAGCGGCAAAGGGATTGCTTTACAAATTGGTGCCGATCGAATTGCCCAACTACTCGAACAAATCGAAATAGCGGAAGGACAATTTCACACCGAACAACTCAGTGAGTTAGTCGCTGAGATGAAAATCACGCATTTGGCTGTTCAAGACTTTGGGCAACACTCTCAATTTTTACCACCCAGTCGCTAAACGACCACTTGGCCGAGCTATTACATCGGCGAAAACGCCATCAACGAGAATAGCGTCGCCACACACGCCAGATCAGCAGCACACACAGCACGGCGGCATACAACACTGGCTGAGTTAAATCCTTTTTAACCAACCAAAAATAATGAATCACCGCTAGCGGCGCAATCAAATAGATTAAGCGATGAATTCGCCCCCAATTGCGTTTCAATCGACGCATCCAGCCGTTAGTTGATGTCAGCGCCAGCGGAATGAGCAGTACAAATGCCGCAAATCCAATGGTAATAAACGGGCGCTTGATGATGTCTTGCACAATCGCCGAAAAATCAAAAAACTGATCCAGCCAAATATAAGTCGCAAAATGCACAAGGGCATAAAAAAACGCAAACAATCCCAACATGCGCCGCAGTGATTGCAACCAACTCCAGCCCGTGATTTGCCGCAGCGGTGTAATCGCTAATGTGACAAGTAGCCCAACCAAAGCCCACGTTCCACTTGAACGAGTGAGAAATTCAATCGGATTCACCGCTTGATTCAACAACACGCCAACACGCAGCAAGGGCAACATGCACAATACAAAGACCACTGGCTTAATCAGCTTGATCCATTTTTGTCGTGCACCAATAGCAATACCCGAAGGTATTGCCACCTGATTATTATTTTTCAAAAGCCTCACAAAAATACCCACCTAAAAATTCTTACGTAAATCCATACCCTTATACAATCCAGCAACTTGATCTGCATAACCATTAAAAGGCAAAGTCGGCCGTTTTAAGATTTCACCAATCCGCCGCTCACGGGCTTGGCTCCAGCGGGGATGGTCGACATTCGGATTCACATTAGAGTAAAAACCATATTCATTAGGCGCAGCCAAATTCCAACTCGTCGCAGGCTGCGTCTCTTGCAAACGAATTTTGACCACAGCCTTAATGCTTTTGAAGCCATACTTCCACGGCACCACCAATCTAACTGGCGCGCCATTTTGATTGGGCAACACTTCACCATATAAGCCGACCGCCAAAATAGTCAGCGGATGCATGGCCTCATCGATTCGTAAGCCTTCACGGTAAGGCCAATCTAAGACCCGACTAAGTTGCCCGGGCATTTGCTTAGGATCGTGCAAAGTTTCGAAAGCCACAAACTTAGCCTTGGAATTCGGTTCAACTTGCTTAAGCAAACTCGCCAATGGAATACCCACCCACGGTATCACCATGGACCATCCTTCCACACAGCGCAGGCGATAGATACGCTCTTCAAGCGCGGCAACCTTCAACAAATCATCTAGACCATAGGTACGCGGCTTGCCGGCCTCACCTTCAACAACAATTTGCCACGGCTTGGTTTTAAATTTTCCAGCATTGGCAGCAGGATCAGCCTTATCGGTACCAAATTCATAGTAATTATTGTAGGTCGTAATTTCTTTCAGGCTATTGGGTGTGTCTTTGGTCGACAAGGCACTTGGGGCTCCTTTGAGTGCCGCCGATGCCTCACCTGCCAGCAGCAATGCGCCAGCGGAGGCAGCCATAAATTCACGGCGATTGAGAAAAACAGATTTGGGCGTAATTTCAGACGGCGCAATATCGCTGGGATGACGGATCAACATGGCTTTCTCCTAAGTTTATTTATTAGTCGCCACCAAGCCGACATTCTTTCATTGGAACATAAAAAAACCGCAAAGTTGCACGCTTTGCGGTTTAATTTGGGCGATAGAAAAATTACTTTTGCGACAAAACCCACGTCGCCAATAATTTTGCCTCTGCCGCAGTAACGGCATTCGGTGGCATCGGAACTGCCCCCCAAACTCCCGCGCCGCCCTTCTGAATTTTGCCAGCCAACAACGCCACCGCATCTTTATTGCCCTTGTATTTTGCAGCAACATCTTTATAAGCAGGGCCGACAACTTTTTTATCAACTGCATGACAGGCCAAACAATTTTTGGCCTTCAGTAAATCATCAACTGGTGCCGCAAACACACTACCACTCACTAAACCGCCCATCACCAACAACGCAGCAATTTTCTTCATTTTTAAACTCCATCAAAAGCAATCATTTCCGAATTTTTAGCATGGCACAAAAACCACAACGACGACACTGAGAAGTATCAAGCGATGGCAATTTTGCAAAAATAATTACAGCTCAAATCCGCAGAAAGCGCGACAATACGCCTTTACCGCGTACGACATGAGTTGGTCCATGGATTACTTCCCACTTTTTTTAAATTTAAAACAGCAAGCATGCATGATTGTCGGCGGCGGCGAAATTGCCGTGCGTAAATTGCGTCTTTTGCGTTCAGCAGGCGCCGATGTCACCGTCGTTGCGCCAGAGCTATGCGATGAAATGCTAGGGCTAGTCAAAGCAGGAGAAGTCCGTTGGCAACCGGCAGAATTTTCGCTTGCGCAAATCGCTGGGCAACGCCTCGTGATCGCGGCCACCGATCACCCCAGCGTCAACCAAGCCGTCTTCACTGCCTGTGAAGCGGCTGGCATTTTGGTCAACTCAGTTGATGACCCTGCACATAGCCGCTTTATTACCCCGGCGATTGTCGACCGCGCGCCACTCACCATTGCCATTTCAACCGGTGGCGGCGTCCCCGTTTTAGCGCGACATTTACGCGCACAACTTGAAGCGCTGATTCCCCACGGCTGGGGTGACTTGGCCAAACTGGGCAGCGAATTGCGCGATCTGTGCAAAGAAAAAATGCCCGACACCGCCAGCCGCCGTGCTTTTTGGGAAAATGTGCTCGCCGGTCCCATCCCCGATCAAATTTTTGCAGGGCAAGTCGCTGCCGCACACGCACAGCTGATCGATGCCATCGAAAATCGCGCCACACAATCGCCCAATTTGGGTGCGGTGTATTTAGTGGGTAGTGGCCCGGGCAACCCTGATTTACTCACCTTCCGAGCACTGCGCCTGATGCAGCAAGCTGATGTAGTGCTGTACGATAATTTAGTATCTGACGCGATTATGGATATGGTACGCCGCGATGCTGAGCGAATTTATGTCGGCAAGAAATCCAATAATCACGCACTACCGCAAGAAGAAATCAATCAACTTCTAGTTCGACTAGCACTTGAAGGCAAAAAAGTGCTGCGCTTAAAAGGCGGCGACCCGTTTATTTTTGGCCGTGGCGGCGAAGAAATTGAAGAATTGGCCGAGCATGGGATTACCTTTGAAGTGGTGCCGGGAATTACTTCTGCGGCTGGTGCATCGTGTTATGCCGGCATTCCTCTGACGCATCGCGACTACGCGCAATCGGTTACTTTTGTGACCGGTCACCGCAGAGCAGGAGAAAGCGATCTCGACTGGCCTCGCTTAGTCAATCCAACAGAAACAGTCGTGGTGTATATGGGCGTCGCTCAATCAGGGTATATTGCAGAACAACTTATTCAGCATGGCAGAGCAAGCAATACTCCAGTTGCTATTGTAGAACGTGCCACTACGCAAGCACAACGGGTCATCACCGGCGAGCTGGCTAACCTAGCACAACTGATAAAAGACCAGCACATCAAACCGCCGGCACTTTTGATCATCGGCGACGTGGTTAAATTACATAAAAAACTCAATTGGCGAACGAGCAGTCATTAGGTCATGACAAAAGGAGCGGGTGATTTCGGCGTCCGATATTTAGCAATCAGACACAGCGTGACAATTACAAACAGCAAATTGGAACTCGCCGAAAACACCAAAGCCCAACCGCGACCATTCGCAACGACTTGCACTAAAGCATAAAAAGTCGCAATCAACGATGAAATACTCCAAATCGCCCACGAACCCAGCGACACATTTCGACTCGATTTAGTGCTATACATTAATTTCCATTGCGGGATATACGCCAACAAAGACAGTAATCCAACGCAAAATTGTAAATAGCTTGCACCCTCTAATACCAATCGATTCATAAAATAAAAACCCCGTATTGAATTATTGTATGGCTCTATTAATTCAAATCCGATAAACGTGTCGTCGCTTGCTCATCATGGATAGGGCGGCCTTTTCCCGCTCCCAAACGTTGCGCAACATAAATGCTGCTATGCCCAGAGAATAAAAAAGCGACCACACAAGCTAATAACGCATAGGGTGCAATTGCCGCACCAAATAACTCAATCGCCATCAAGCTAGATGCTAATGGCGTATTAGCTGCACCCGCAAATACCGCCACAAATCCTAAACCAGCCAATAATGGGTACGGCATATCCAATAACGGAGCCAAGGCATTGCCCAAAGTTGCGCCAATATAAAACAGCGGGGTAACTTCGCCACCTTTAAATCCTGCACCCAATGAAAAAGTAGTAAATAGAAATTTTAATGGCGCATCAAATAATGATAAGGGCTGAGAAAAAGATTCAACAATACTCGGTATCCCCAGGCCAATGTAACGATAAGCGCCCGTCATATACACCACTACAGACAATACCAATCCACCAATAAATGGCCGTAATGGTTGATATTTAATACGCTTAAATTGACGCGCAAACCAATGAGTCGTTTCTGCAAATAACTTTCCTGCCAAGCCAAAGACAATCCCGGCAATCAATACTGCAGCAAGCCCTTTCAACGTTACCACCGGAATAGATGCAATTGCGTAATGGGTATGATGCACTCCAATGGCTCGCACTAAGCCATCACTACTTAAGCTCGCGATCAAGCAAGGAAACAAAGCGTTATTGCGCATCTTCCCCAGCGCCAACACCTCCAAGCCAAACACGGCCCCCGCTATAGGGGTACCAAACACACCGGCGAAACCTGCGCTCATTCCTGCCATTAAGATCGCTCTACGCACCTCTGGAGTCCGCTTGGTCCAAAGTGCAATTTGATCAGCAAATGTTCCCGCCATCTGAACCGCCGTTCCCTCCCGGCCAACCGATGCGCCAAAAAGATGGGACAAAACAGTGCCAAGCAAGACTAAAGGTGCCATTCGTAAAGGAATGACTGCCTTAGGATTATGAACCTCGTCAATCAGTAGGTTACTGCCCGACTCAATACTGCGACCAAAACGATGATACAAATACCCGACAGCAAACCCACCCAACGGCAAAAGCCAGATAATTTGCGGATTAGCCACACGCGTTTGTGTAGCCCACTCCAGCGACACCAACAAAACAGCCGACGCCAAGCCCCCTAGCAAACCGATTGCTAGCGCTAAAGGAATCCAGAGCAAGAGATCACGAAATATTTGTCGATAAAAAGCATAACCAGACATAAATGCGATCAGCCCACGTAATTGATGTATAAGCCTGAACGCCTTCTTATGCAGCGCTCACAAGACCATACCTATAGATAATATAAATACGCCCAGACACTAAGCACCAAGGGTAGCAACAAGGCTGTCACAACCCCATTAAAACCCATCGCCAAGCCCGAAAAAGCACCGGCGGTTTCAGAAATCTGAAAAGCACGCGCCGTTCCAACACCATGCGAAGCCAAACCTAAGGCAAACCCTTGAGCGACTTCATGCTTGATATTTAGCCAATGATACAAAGGCACAGCCAAGGCCGCCCCCCCCACCCCAGCAATAATCACTGCATTAGCAGTCAACGATGAAATACCACCATGCTCTTTAGCTAAAGCCATCGCAATTGGCGTTGTGCATGATTTAGGTACGAATGATAGTATCGTATGCCAATCCAACCCTAACACCGACCCAATAATCAGCACAGACACCATACCTACCACGGAGCCAATCAGCAAAGCGATGCATAAAGGCCAAAAATACTGTTTCATTTTGGCTAAGTTGGTATACAAAGGAATCGCTAGAGCCACCGTTGCAGGCCCTAGTAACAAATGAATCGGCTGTGCCCCATAAAAATAAACGGTATAGGACGTTTTAGTTAACTTTAATAATCCAATAATCATTAGCACCGAGACCAAAACTGGATTAAGCAAAGGAAAACAATGGGCACGTTTATACAGCGCATTGGCAAGCAAATAAGCCACGCCAGTTACAGCAATCCAAGTCGCAGGGAACTGCGCAAGATGAATGGAAACACTCATCGGCTAGACTCCGCTTCTTTATTTTGCCGGCGTACCAGCAAAAAATTCAGAATCCAAGCCGTTGTTAGTAATGTTAGGAGTGTTGACAGCATAATTGTGACCATCATCGCCAAACCCTGTGCCTCTAATCGATCACCAAGCTCTATCAAGCCTACTCCTGCTGGCACAAACAAAATACCCAAGTAGCGCAGTAAACCCTCGGAAGCCAGCGCCACTCTTAATTCCGCCTTACCACGTACCACACACCAAAGTGTGAGTAACAACATACCCAACACCACACTGGGAACAGGCAAATCAAATAATTGACGAACAAACTCGCCCCCAACTAGCGCCAGAAAAATAATTGATAAGCCGTACAACATGGCAAACCCTAATTTAATATCATCAATAAAGTGCCACTGTACTGCTTCAAGGTGGCAATGCCTAGAGTAAGAAATAACATTCAAAGCAATGTGCCGCGCGAGGCAAGGGAAATTGCGCCGTGCAAAACGAAATTGCTCACCTTATGATGTTCGTCCTCGGGGATCAACGCGGCAAGAAATGCTTCCCCACGCGGGAATGCTTTTCGCTAAAATAGTCAAATGAAAATCGACACCACCCCTTGCTTTCACTGTGCAGAGCCATGCCCGCCCGATAGTGAGTTGCATATCCGCTATCACAATGTGAGTTACCCTGTTTGCTGTATCGGCTGCAAAGCAGTCGCTGAAACTATTATTAGCAGCGGTTTAGATCAATATTACGCGCAGCGTGAGAAACCAGCCGATCGCAAAGAGCCACTCCCCACCGAGCTGCTTGAACAATTATCTTTGTACGACGACACACAACTACAAGCTGATTTTGTTCACCAAACTGGTACACATACCAAAGAAGCGGCGCTGATTTTAGAGGGCATTAGCTGCGCCGCCTGTATTTGGCTCAATGAGCAACACATCGCCCAACTCAAAGGTGTGCAATCCGTTTCAATTAATTATTCAAGCTATCGAGCACGAATTTGCTGGGATGACAGCCAGATTCAACTATCGACTATTTTGGAACACATCGCCGCGATCGGCTACCGCGCCGTACCGTATGATCACGCCAGAGACGAGGTCAATTGGCAAAAACAAAGAAAATCCGCGCTGTTTCGCCTTTGGGTTGCTGGCCTCTCCATGATGCAGGTCATGATGTTTGTCGTGCCAATTTATTTATCGGCAGATGGTGAAATTGAAGATCTGTGGTTAACCATGATGCACTGGGGCAGTGCCCTACTCACACTCCCGGTGGTACTCTATTCTTGCTGGCCCTTTTACCGTAATAGCTGGCGCGATTTACGCCACGGCCGCGCCGGAATGGATTTGCCAGTCAGCCTTGGCGTATTGATTGCCTTTTTTGCCAGCGTTTATTCCTTAATCACCCAACATGGCGAAATCTATTTTGATTCGGTATCCATGTTCGTCTTTTTACTACTAAGCGGACGCTATCTTGAACTCAAAGCTCGCCGCAATGCAGGCGCAGCCGCCGAAAAACTCGTTAAATTAGTCCCGACCTTTGCCCATCAATTACATAGCGATCAAAGCCTGCATGAAACCGCCGTAGCACGACTCAAGGTCGGCGATCAAATCGTGGTCAAAGCAGGGGAAATCATCCCCATTGATGGAATCGTTCTCGATGGAAATAGCGACGTTAACGAAGCCATGCTAACAGGTGAATCACACCCGATTCAGAAAACATCGGGCTCAAATGTCACTGCAGGAACATCCAATCTGCTGTCCCCACTCACAATCGAAGTTAAGCTCACCGGTGCCAATACCCGTATTGCGGGCATGGTACGAATCTTGGATCAAGCCCTCGAGCAAAAACCACGCCTAGCGGCGATAGCAGACCGAATTTCAGGCTGGTTTGTCCTTGGTTTACTCTTGGCAGCAACACTGACCTTTTGGTACTGGCGTGTACACGATCCCGTTCATGCACTACCGATCACCGTTGCCTTGCTGGTCATTTCCTGCCCTTGTGCGCTCTCACTCGCAACCCCCACCGCATTAACGGCGGCAACCGGCCATTTGGCTCAACTGGGTTTATTGGTAACGCGTGCCAACTTATTAGAAACCATGGCCGGCGTCACCGACATCGTTTTAGATAAAACCGGCACTTTGACCTATGGCGAACCACGCATCGTTCGTGCAATACCATTAGCGCTCGAAGCTCAGCCGGCACTACAGATTGCACAAATTTTAGAAAGCCAATCAGAGCATCCAATTGCCAAGGCCTTTGCCCACGAAGGCAAGCCATCAGCAACAGTAGCGGTTACACAGGTACAAAAACATGCGCAGGGTGGGCTATCTGGGATTATCGATGGGCAGCAATACTGGATCGGCTCGTTAACATTTATCGCTAATTTATTGAACCAAGCCATTCCACATACACTAGAACAGTATGAGGCTGAAGGCTCTATTATTGCTTTATCTGACGGAAATACCTGGCTTGCCGCCTTTGTGCTAGCTGACTCCTTACGCCCAGAAGCCGCTGAACTGATTCATAAACTACATCAGTCCGGCTTTCAACTACACCTTGTTTCAGGCGATCAGCTGCACCCCGTCAATCATATTGCTGAACAACTTCAGATCAATAATGTGCGCGCGCAAGCGACACCCGAGGCCAAAGTCGCCTACATTCAAGCATTGCAAAGTAGTGGAAAAATCGTGCTAATGATCGGCGATGGCGTCAATGATGCCCCTGTACTGGCACTCGCAAACGTTTCGATTGCAATGGGAGCTGGCGTTGACATAGCTCACGCGGCTGGCGATATGGTCTTGCTGAATAATAATTTAGCCTGTTTACCTGCGGCATTTAAGCTAGCTAAGAAAACTCAACACATCATCAAGCAAAATTTACTGTGGGCACTACTTTACAATATTGCCGCATTGCCTTTGGCGGCAGCGGGCTTTGTCACACCATGGCTGGCCAGCATTGGCATGGCGATGAGCTCGCTGTTAGTTGTGCTGAATGCGCTACGCCTTATTCCATCTTCACGCAAAAAGAACCTATAAAATGGAAAGCCTCTATCTACTGATTCCACTCTCGATTGTGATTGCTTTTGTAATTGGCTTTGTTTTCTGGTGGACGATACGCAGCGGCCAGCTCGACGATTTAGAAGGACCAAGCTGGCGAATTTTGCATGACAATGACAACTACGATTCAAAAGAAGCAGACTCAAGCGAAGAAAAACAAAAATTTCCTGACTGAAAGCCGCTCAACAAGGTAAAATCAGCCGGTTTGTAACTATGCACACTTGATCCAAATCAAGTTTGCTGGTTTTTTAGTTGCGTATAGTTCAGAGGGTATCAATTTCATATTCAATGAGATTGATATCTAACTAGGTTGCTAAATAATTTGGCACAGACCAAAACAAACTTATCGTAAACAAATAAAAAAGTTATTAACTCAATTCCAAGCAGTTGGAGATCAATCGGAGCGCTCTAATGGAAAACCAAGCCACATACAATTACAAAGTGGTTCGGCAGTTTGCCATCATGACGGTCGTTTGGGGTATTGTCGGAATGTTGGTCGGCGTAATTATCGCCGCGCAAATGTTCTGGCCAGAGCTCAATGTCGGCCCTTATTTTCATTTTGGCCGTTTACGCCCTCTTCACACGAATGCAGTTATTTTCGCATTTGGTGGATGCGGCTTATTCGCAACGTCGTACTACGTAGTCCAACGCACCTGTAACGTTCGCCTTATTAGCGACAAACTCGCCGCCTTCCACTTTTGGGGATGGCAGCTAGTGATTGTGTTAGCAGCAATTACCCTACCTTTGGGTTACACCCAGGGTAAAGAGTATGCTGAATTGGCTTGGCCGATTGATCTTTTGATTACTGTAATTTGGGTTTGCTATGCCATTGTCTTTTTTGGCACGATTGCAACACGCAAAGTGAAGCACATCTATGTTGCCAACTGGTTCTATGGTGCATTTATCCTAGCCGTTGCGTTGCTACACATTGTCAATAGCATGGCATTGCCAATCTTGGGTACGATGCAATCGTATTCAATTTACTCTGGCGCAGTCGATGCAATGGTGCAATGGTGGTACGGTCACAACGCCGTGGGTTTCTTCTTGACCGCAGGCTTCCTAGGGATGATGTATTACTTCGTTCCAAAACAAGCAGGTCGCCCTGTTTACTCATATCGTCTGTCTGTGGTGCACTTCTGGGCACTTGCATTCACCTATATGTGGGCCGGTCCACACCACTTACATTACACCGCATTACCTGACTGGACCCAATCTTTGGGTATGGTGTTCTCACTGATTCTACTGGCACCAAGCTGGGGCGGTATGATCAACGGGATTATGACGCTGTCTGGTGCATGGCATAAACTGCGTACCGATCCAATTCTGAAATTCCTCGTTACTGCGCTGTCGTTCTACGGCATGTCAACGTTCGAAGGTCCAATGATGGCAATCAAATCGGTGAACGCCTTGAGCCATTACACCGACTGGACAGTAGGCCATGTTCACTCAGGTGCTTTGGGCTGGGTAGCGATGATTACTATCGGTGCAACTTACTACCTGATCCCACGCTTGTTCAATCGCGAACAAATGTACTCAGTAAAACTGATTGAAGTTCACTTCTGGATGGCTACTTTGGGCACAGTGTTGTACATCGCCTCAATGTGGATCGCCGGTGTAACACAAGGCTTGATGTGGAGCGCGGTGAATCCAGACGGCACTTTGACTTACGCCTTTATTGAGTCTGTAAAAGCCACTTACCCGTACTACTTTATTCGTTTCTTGGGTGGTGCTTGCTTCTTATCAGGCATGTTTTTAATGCTTTACAACGTTCTGCGCACCGTTTCAATTGGCAAAGCCGTTGATGCGAAAATCCCAGCCGTTGCAGCGCACGCCTGATTGCAGAAGGAAAAATAATATGAATAAGCTGCAAAAGATTGTTGAAGAAAATGTTTTCTACTTAATCATCCTGACTTTGTTCACGCTGAGCGTAGCGATGTTTGTAGAAATCTTACCGCTCATGTTTAGCAAATCAGTAACAAAGCCAATTGACGGAGTTAAGCCCTATAGCGCACTACAACTGGCAGGTAGGGATGTATACATTCGTGAAGGCTGCTACGCATGTCACTCACAAATGATTCGTCCTTTCCGCTCGGAAACGGAGCGCTATGGTCACTTCTCTGTCGCTGGCGAGTCTGTTTATGATAGGCCATTCCAATGGGGCTCTAAACGGACCGGGCCTGATCTGGCTCGTGTAGGTGGACGTTACTCGGATGAATGGCACCGCACTCATTTGATGAACCCACGTGACGTAGTGCCCGAATCAAATATGCCTGCATTCGCATTTTTAGCAGCTCGCCCTGTCGATGCTGAAATGCTGCCAAAGAAAATGACTGCACTGCGCCAATTGGGTGATCCATACACGGATGCAGACATTGCAAATGCAGCTAAAGCAGTGGAAGGCAAAACAGAGATGGATGCCGTGATTGCCTACCTGCAAGGCTTGGGTCTTGTTCTGAAAAACAAAAGGTAAGCGCGATGGATCTGCAGAACGAAATACGAGTCATCGTTACCGTTGTGGGTTTTGTTTTGTTCGTGGGAATTTGCTTTTGGGCCTTCAGCAAACGAAACAAAGCCGCCTTTGACGAGGAAGCACAGCGCGTGTTCCTAGACGACGATCTACCACCGTCAGACAAGCAGACCTAAAGCGTTCGGAGAGTAAATATGGATGATTTTTCAAGTAGTTTTTGGGGCTACTTTATTGCCGCAGTTTCGCTAGGTGGCATTTTCTATTGCGCCTACATTCTTGTAACGCAAATGAAAGTAAAGCTTAAAAAAGGCGAAAAAGCAGAAGTAACTGGCCACGTTTGGGATGGCAACCTAGAAGAATATAACAACCCATTACCAGGCTGGTGGGTTGGTATGTTTGTGCTGACCCTCATTTTTGGCTTAGTTTACTTGACGCTTTATCCTGGTTTAGTTGCTTTTGGCAACTTAAAGAACTGGAGCTCAGTCGGCCAATACAAAGCTGAAGTCGCCAAATCTGATCAAAGAACCGACAGCATGTATGCGTCGTTCCTGAACATGCCATTGACAGAAGTGATTAAATCGCCTGAGGCGGTTTCCATGGGTAAGAACTTGTTTCAAACCTACTGTATTCAATGTCATGGTTCTGATGCGCGCGGGGCCAAAGGTTTTCCAAATCTTACCGATGGAGATTGGCTCTACGGTGGCTCACCTGAAAAAATTAAAGAAACACTTAATTTAGGTCGCCACGGCCAAATGCCAGCATTTGGCGCAGCTTTTGGTGAAGAAAAAGTGCGTGACGTAGCCAACTACGTGATGAAATTATCAGGTAATGCCGCTCACAACAACGTTCGCGCAGAACGCGGCGCGGTTACTTTTGCGCAAGTGTGTGTTGCTTGCCATGGTACAGAAGGTAAAGGCAATCAAGATATTGGTGCACCGAACCTAACTGACAATGTTTGGCTGTACGGCGGCTCCGAAAACACCATCGTAGAAACCATTACCAATGGTCGTGACAATGTCATGCCAGCATGGAAAGAGTTCCTCGGCGATGGAAAAGTTCACTTGTTGGCCGCTTATGTATTTAGCCTACGCCAAGAGCAAAAATAAAATCTAGCTTTACTTTATATGCGGGCGGTTTTTCCGCCCGTTTTTCATTAACCGAAGAACAATGCTTAAAGTTAAGTAACTGAGTCACAGCTTTTCCCCAAAACGGGCAAGCCAAAAACAGTACATTTGTACAGTAAAGCGCCCCGACGAAATGCGGATTTTTTGCCGGACTACTTACAAAACTTTCACCATCGTTTTTGCCAAGGAGCCATCATGAGCAAAAAATTAAAAGACATTCCAGTCAACGTCATTAATGTAAAAGATGACGGAGAACTCGAAGAAGTCATGCTGTACGCGGCTCACAAAAAAATCTATCCACGCTGGATTACTGGCTTTTGGAATAACTGGCGTATTTTTTTCGTAATCGCGACCCAATTGTTTTTTTATTGTGTGCCTTGGTTAGAAATCAATGATCGGCAGGCACTGCTGTTTGATTTAGCAAATCGTAAATTCTATATTTTTAGCCTCGTTTTTCTGCCGCAAGATTTTATCTATTTAACCGCCCTACTCTTACTATCCGCCTTTGGTCTTTTTGCATGGACCACAATTGGTGGTCGCCTATGGTGTGGCTATGCCTGCCCACAAACGGTGTACACCGAGATTTTTCTCTGGATAGAAAAATGGGTCGAGGGTGATCGTGGCGCTCGGATCAAACTCGACAACGCCCCTTTAAGCGCACGAAAAATACGCCTTAAAGCAACAAAACATGCAATATGGGTACTCTTTGCCCTCTGGACAGGTTTTACCTTTGTTGGTTTTTTCACGCCGATCCGCGAGCTATGGGGCAATCTGATTGTTTTTGCTCTTTCTGGCTATGAAATATTCTGGATACTGTTCTATGGTTTTGCCACTTATGGCAACGCAGGCTGGATGCGAGAGCAAGTTTGTAAATACATGTGTCCATACGCCCGTTTTCAAAGCGCAATGTTTGATGCTGATACACTCATCATCAGCTACGACAAAGAGCGCGGTGAAAACCGCGGCAGCCGTAAAAAAGGGAGTGACTACAAAGCGGATGGTCTAGGTGACTGCATAGATTGCTCAATGTGTGTACAAGTTTGCCCAGTCGGGATCGACATTCGCAATGGTTTGCAATATGAATGCATAGGCTGTGCCGCCTGCATCGACGCCTGTGATGAAATCATGGATAAAATGAATTATCCACGTGGGCTCGTACGCTACACCACAGAAAACGCACTTGAGCACAAATATCCCGAAAGCGACATCATCAAAAAAATCAAACGCCCACGCGTGATCATGTACGCAGTCGTGATCAGCATTGTGCTGACTGTGACAATCAGCTCTTTACTAATGCGTCAGCCAATTAAATTAAATATTGAACGCGACCGTGTAGCACTAGTTCGAGAAGCCGAAGATGGTAACCTTGAAAATACATTCCGCTTACTCATTCAAAACGCCAGCGAAAAAGACCATGTTTATCTGATTCGAGTTGAAGGTCTGCCAGAGGTGAAACTTATTGGCAAAGATTCTATCGAACTGCCGTCAACGGTCATCGACAATCTCTCAGTTCGAGTGCAGGTTCCACCGGAACACGCCAAAGCGGGCAGCCATGAAATTAGATTTATTGTGACGGCAAAAGACGACCCTAGCCAAACCGTCACTGAAAAAGCCACCTTCATTGGAAAATAAGATGAGTACACACGACGAACAAAAACCATGGTACAAACACGCCCATGTCTGGCTGTTAATTACCTTCCCTGTGCTCGCCATCATGGGGGGGGCACACATGCTATATCTAGCCGCCACCTCTAAAGACAGCTTAGTGAGCGACAACTATTACAAAGAAGGCAACAACATCAACCAACGTCTGCAGCTAGAAAAAAATGCCGCCGCAAAAGGGATTACGGCACAAGTAATTCTTGGCGACAACCAACAATCGATTCGAGTTTTATTCAATCAAAACAACCTTGGCCCAATCAAGCTCAAATTGGTTCACCCCACTTTAAACGGACTCGATCAAGAAATCACACTCAGTCAGCCCGCAGGCAGCATGTACACTGGTCAACTCAAGCAAGCCTTAGCAGCAGGCAATTGGTATCTCGAATTAAGCGACAACAGTTCAACGTGGAGCCTACGCAAACCGTGGGCCACCCAACGCAGCGAAAGCGTCGCATTACCTTAATACGCACCACCTTAAAACACAAAAGGGCCGATTGATTCAGCCCTTTTGCCATATTGAGTCCATCCTAGGACTGGTATAATCGCTAGTTCCCCAGTCTTTACGGTGCGTACTCGTCTTATGTCGCTTCCAGAAATTCCTCGTACTAACGAACGTCTACAGATTGCGCAACCGCACGGTTCGGCCGATGCCATGTTATTGGCGAGTTACGCTCAAGCTACACGGCCACTGGTCATTTTCACAGCCAACGCCCAAGAAGCCGCCAGACTCAAAGATGAACTCGGTTTTTTTCTGCCTGAAAAAGTCGTGCTACAGCTCCCCGACTGGGAAACGCTCCCTTATGATCATTTCTCCCCCCACTCCGATTTAATTAGCGAACGACTCGCAACACTGTGGCAAGTACGGCAAAACACAGTGGATATTTTGATCGTCCCGCTGCAAACGGCAATGGGAATTTTGCCGCCCGTTGAATTTTTAACTGCAACGACTTTTTTCATCAAAAAAGGTGACCCATTCGACGCAGAAAAACTGCGTGCCGATATGGCTTTTGCGGGTTACAACCACGTCACCCAAGTTTACAGCCCTGGTGAGTTTTCCATTCGTGGCGGTCTGATTGACTTATTCCCAATGGGCAGCAGCTTGCCATTCCGAATTGATTTGTTCGATAACGAAATCGAATCGATCCGCACTTTTGATGTTGATACACAACGTAGCCTGTACCCAGTACCCGAAATTCGCCTGCTTCCGGCGCGAGAATTTCCAACCGATGAAGAAGGCCGCAAAAAATTTCGCCAAAACTTCCGCGAAGCATTTGAAGGTGATCCTTCTAAAGCCAGACTCTACAAAGATATCTCAAATGGTGTCATCCCTGCGGGGATTGAATACTACCTGCCGCTGTTTTTTGATCACACCGCCACTGTATTTGATTACCTACCCAAAGATGCAGTATTGGCCTTGCATGGAGATTTATTAACGGGTGCAGGGCAATACTGGCAAGATATTGCCGAGCGACACAAGCTTAGCTACGGTGAAAAAGATAGACCCCTACTGCCACCACGACAATTGTTTGTCGAACCCGATGTATTGTTTGCCAACATCAAAAAATACCGGCGCATTGATCTGATTCAGGGCGAGACCAGCCTCACCCAAGCTTTACCAACGCTAGACGTAGATCGACGTAATGAAAACCCAATCCGTCGCCTCAACGATTTCATTAGCCAGTACCGCGGGAAAGTCATTCTCAGTGCAGAAAGTCTCGGTCGCCGCGAAACGATGGCGCAATTTTTTGCCGAATATGGTTTCACACCCGCACTAGTCGACAGCTGGGCGGATGCGCTCGCCAGCAGTGAACATGCTGTGCTTTTGGCTTCCCCACTATTTAGAGGCTTTGAATGGAAACGGCTTGCGCAACAAAACCAATCGATTGCGGTGATTACCGAAGCCGACCTCTACCCTTCAGTCATCCAAAGCCGCGGCAAGAAGCAACAAAAACGCAGTAATACCGATGCAATGTTGCGCGATTTGTCCGAACTCAAAATCGGCGACCCCGTCGTGCACGAAGCGCACGGCATTGGCCGCTATATGGGCCTGACGTCAATGGATTTAGGCGACGGCGCGACAGAGCTATTGCTGATTGAATATTCTGGCAATGACAAGCTTTATGTGCCGGTGAGTCAATTACATGTGATTTCGCGCTACTCGGGCGGCGCCTCCGAAACCGCACCGATGCACAAACTCGGCTCTGGCTCTTGGGAAAAAACCAAACGCAAAGCCGCCGAGCAAGTCCGCGACACCGCAGCCGAATTACTCAATTTATACGCCCGCCGTGCAGCACGAGAAGGCCATGCCTTTGAATGGAATCCGCACGACTATGAAGCCTTTGCTGCTGGCTTTGGCTTTGAAGAAACGGCCGATCAAGCTGGCGCGATTGAAGCCGTCTTGGTTGACATGCGCGTGAAGCAACCGATGGATCGCCTCGTTTGCGGCGACGTCGGCTTTGGTAAAACAGAAGTGGCGCTCCGCGCTGCGTTTGCCGCGGTAGCGGGCGGGAAGCAAGTCGCCGTCCTTGTACCCACGACCTTGCTCGCCGAACAACATTATCAAACTTTTGCTGACAGATTTTCTGATTGGCCGATCAAAATTGCCGAATTGTCACGATTCCGTTCTGGTAAAGAAACCGCTGCCGCGATTGCAGGCCTTGCCGATGGCAGCGTCGATATCGTCATCGGCACTCACAAATTAGTTCAGCCCGACGTGGTGTTCAAACATCTTGGCTTGGTGATTATCGATGAAGAACATCGCTTTGGCGTTCGGCAAAAAGAACAACTCAAAGCCCTACGCGCGAATGTAGACGTCCTCACACTAACCGCAACGCCGATTCCACGTACCTTGGCAATGAGCTTGGAAGGCCTGCGCGATTTTTCGGTCATTGCCACAGCACCGAACAAACGCCTTGCTGTTAAAACTTTTGTTGCGAAATTTTCTGACGGCATTATCCGCGAAGCGGTATTACGTGAACTCAAACGTGGCGGGCAGGTGTTCTTCTTACACAATGAAGTCGACACCATCGAAAACATGCGCGAGAAGCTAACCGCCCTGCTGCCTGAAGCACGCATCGGCGTGGCACATGGTCAAATGCGCGGCCGTGAGCTCGAACACGTGATGCGCGATTTTACGCAGCAACGATTTAATTTACTGCTCTGCTCAACCATTATCGAAAATGGTATCGACATCCCGAATGCCAATACGATTTTGATGAATCGCGCCGACAAATTTGGCCTGGCGCAATTACACCAGATGCGTGGTCGCGTTGGTCGCTCGCACCATCAAGCCTACGCCTACTTACTTGTTCCCGACCTAGAAGGTATTAGCAAAGACGCGAAAAAACGACTTGAGGC
This sequence comes from Deefgea chitinilytica, assembly GCF_016881405.1. Taxonomy (GTDB): domain Bacteria; phylum Pseudomonadota; class Gammaproteobacteria; order Burkholderiales; family Chitinibacteraceae; genus Deefgea; species Deefgea chitinilytica. The sequence continues at coordinate 691,187 of NZ_WOFE01000001.1, read as the reverse complement.
GATTCAGCAAATGGAAGAACTCGGCAGCGGCTTCTACTTAGCGATGCATGACTTGGAAATTCGCGGTGCCGGCGAAGTGTTGGGTGATTCGCAATCGGGTGAGATGCAAGAAATCGGCTTTGCGCTGTACTCACAGATGCTCAAAGAAGCCGTTAAAGCCCTCAAATCCGGCAAAGAACCCGATCTATCACAACCGCTGGGCGTCACCACCGAAATCAATCTGCATTCACCCGCGCTATTGCCAGAAGACTACTGCCCCGATATCAACGAGCGTTTATCACTGTATAAACGCCTTGCCAGCGTCGATGAAAAAGACGAGCTCAACGACATTCACCAAGAACTCGTTGATCGATTTGGTCTCTTACCAGAGCCCGCCAAAGTGCTGCTCGACTGCCATCGCTTGCGGATGCTCGCAAAACCGCTGGGCATCAGCAAAATTGATGCTGCCGACACGGCAATCATCGTGCATTTCGCACAAAACACCATTGTAGAGCCGATGAAAATCATCACCCTGATTCAAAGTAAAAAACATTACAAACTACAAGGCCAAGATAAATTACGCATCGAGGGCGACTGGCCATCCAGCGCACTGCGTGCAGCGCGAATTAATGAATTACTGCGAGAGCTGACTTAATATGGGCAGTATCAACTCAGGATCATTGATTAACAATGCGCTTAGCCACATACCCAAAGACCATCTACCCTATTTATGCGCCTTCGCAGTATATGGTCATGGACTTGGTCAAACGCGGCTGATTGAATTACTCAAGCGGCAACACGTGAGCCAGCCGTTTCCCGAGCAACTTGCCCTTGATGTTTTGTCGGTCAAAGCTAAGCTCGGCCAGTTGATGGTCGCCAAACTGATTCAAGCTGAAACAGTCGGCTTTGAGCTCAAACCTGAATTGCAATGGCCACTCTTAGCTTACCTCGCTCATGAGGGACAGCTCAGCAGCTGGGTCAAAAACGCACTGCAAGTCAAACCCACCGTGCAATACTGGGAAAGCACTTCGCGACAAAGCTATGCGCAACTTTGTATTTACTCAGTCATGCTCAACGACAGTGACACACTGATCACTGACCTGCAATCATTTAGCGCCAGCAGCATGACCCACGTCGCACTGGAGCACCATCCGGTTCATTTTTTCTTTCGGCATGAACTTGGATTGCATTTTTTTGCGCAAGTTGAAGCAAAAACACAAGCCGCGCTTTTAGGCCACTTTTTGTTTTTCGCCACGCAATTACTCGCCCCCGCGACGGCACAATATCAATATGCGCTCAGCAACATTTCGCAACTGAGTACGCCAATGTTGTTGCAAACCTTGGCTTGGCAGGCGCAACTGCGTGGCGACATGGCCAGCTATGCATTCCTGACTGAGCGCATTAATCCCAATTTAATTACCGAAGCCGATCTGTTGATGCGACTTAGCAAGCGCGATCTGCAAGCTGTCATCGAGCGCGGTGCGGCGATTATTGCCCACGAAAAACAGCAAACCAACAAACGAAAAATCGCCATTCACGGTCACCTTGGTGTCATCTATAGCTTGGCCTTGCTCGGCACTCGGCAAGAGGCTGATCTCAAGCTATTAGTCACACAATTTGAAGTCGGCAAAAAAGAAAAACTCAACGGTCTGTATGCCGACCACATCGACTGGGTGTATTACCTCGCCACAGGTTTGTCGTGCCAGAATAATGCGCAAACGCCGATTTCAGCCAATTACGGCATCATGGGCTTATTTGAATTGATGATCTTGTACTGGCGTGATTATCCATTTGACGCCAACTGGCGCACTCAGTGCGAAAAACTGCATCACGCGTGGCAAGAATACACTTGGGTCATCCACGAACTTGATGTGTTGATGGGCAAAGCCTTTGGTGATGATGTATTACAGCCCAACTGGCATGCCGAGCGCGAACTGACGCCACTGATCGACTTATTCCCGCGCGAAGAAGCATGGTCACGCGCCCTAACCGCACTGAGTTTACTCAACACCAAACCGAATGACGTCAACACCAACGATATGCGCTTGGCATGGTTTATCAATCTGCATCACGGTTCGGTTTCAATTGAGCCCAAAGAGCAAAAAGCCAACGCCAAAGGCATTTGGAGCAAAGGCCGTACCGTTGCGCTCAAACGACTTAGTATTGGCAACGACCCCGCACTGAATTACCTGAGCGAACAAGATCAACGTATCGTGAGGCATGCGCGTGCAGAGCATAATTACTATGGCGAATCAGGCTATACTCTCAATCACGAAGCTGCACTGGTTGACTTGATTGGTCATCCACAAGTCTACTGGGCCGACGCGCCAGATGTCCGTATCGATTTGGTCGCTGGCGAGGTGGCGCTACAACTGAAAGAAATCAAAGGGCAGATTTCGCTCAAACTAAACCCCAGTATTACCGCAGGCGAAGACGTGGTATGGCGCAAAGAAACGCCCACACGCTTAGTCGTTTACCAAATCAACCCCGACATCCGGCAGATTGCCGGCATTATTGGGGCCGGCTTATTAGTGCCCTCCGCAGCAAAACCACAGTTGGTTGGTGCGATCACTTCAATTGCACCGCATATCGCGATTCATTCAGATTTACCCGAATTAGCGGCACATATCGATGCCATTGCTGCCAACTCGATGATTTATGCGCATTTATTGCCACTGAATGAAGGCTTGCGATTGCAATTTCTGGTGCGACCACTTCAAGATGGCGGCTGGTTTATACCTGGAAAAGGCACAAGTAATATTTTGGGCGAAGTTGATGGTAAGACCGTCCAAGCAGAACGTGATTTAAAAGCCGAAAAAGCCAATCTTAGCTACATCATTAACTATTGCACCGCACTCGCCCACGGAGAAAGTGACGGTCAAGAATGGCAAATCGACGCGCCCGAAGATTGCCTTGAATTATTGATGCAGCTACGCCGCCTTCCGAGCGATCAAATCGAACTGGTGTGGCCAGAGGGCGAGCGCTTCCGCCTCAAAGCGACTAAATCACTAGCCAATATGAAATTAGGCTTAAAACAGCAAGGCGATTGGTTTGTCGTCAATGGCGAAGTCAAACTCGACGATGGCAAAGTGCTGCAACTACGCCAATTACTGGAATTACTCGACGCATCACCCGGCCGCTTCTTAAAACTCGGCGACAACGATTATCTGGCGCTGACCGATTCATTTCGTAAACGACTCGAAGAACTCTACGCCGTTGCCGAACCGAGCGGTGCCGACGGTTTTAAAGTCAATCTACTTGCCAGCGGCGCGCTGACTGAACTCGCCAACGAAGTCGGTGAACTCGAAGCCGACGCAGCATGGCGTAATCACATCGCCAAACTCGACAGCCTCGCTCAGCATCAGCCCAAAGTCCCATCGACACTACAAGCCACCTTGCGTGAATACCAGCACGAAGGCTTCCAGTGGCTATCACGTTTGGCACACTGGGGCGTTGGCGCCTGTTTGGCCGACGATATGGGCTTGGGCAAAACGGTGCAAACCTTAGCGTTGCTGCTCGAGCGTGCGCCAAATGGGCCGTGTTTGGTCGTTGCGCCAACCTCAGTCGCTTTGAACTGGGAAGCCGAGACGCGCAAATTTGCACCTACGCTTAAGATCCAAGCCTACGGTCAAAATCGTAAATTAGACGAATTAGGCGCGTTTGATGTGATTGTGACCAGCTACGGCCTACTGCAACAAGACGCCGAACAATTCGCTGCCGTACATTGGCATACCGTCGTACTTGATGAAGCGCAAGCAATTAAAAACGCCACCACCAAGCGCAGCCAAGCGGCGATGGCATTGCAAGCTGATTTTCGAATGATTGCCACGGGTACGCCGATGGAAAATCATTTGGGCGAACTGTGGAATTTGTTCCGTTTTATCAATCCGGCGCTCTTGGGATCAAAAGAGAAATTTACTGCCAAGTACGCCAACCCGATTGAAAACGGTGACAAGGCCGCCAAGCAAGCGCTGAAGAAAATCATTCAGCCTTTTATGCTGCGCCGAACCAAAACCCAAGTGCTCGAAGAATTACCAGCGCGCACTGAAATCACGCTGCGCGTACCGCTCACCTCTGACGAAATGCATCTGTACGAAGCACTGCGTCAACAAGCCGTCGAACGCCTCGACAGCATAGACGAAGCCGCGAAAAAACCGATGCAAGTACTGGCCGAAATCACCAAACTACGCCGTTTTTGCTGCAACCCCAAGTTGGTAATGAAAGACAGTCAACTCATCGGCAGCAAGCTCACCGCGTTTACCGAAATCACCACCGAGCTACTCGAAAACCAACATAAAGCGCTGGTGTTCAGCCAATTTGTTGATCATCTAGCCATCGTGCGCGAATGGCTCGAGAACCAAGGGATTGCTTACCAATACCTAGATGGCAGCACACCACCAAAAAAACGCCAAGAAGCAGTGAATGCGTTTCAAGCTGGCGATGGTGATATTTTCTTGATTAGCCTTAAAGCCGGTGGTTCAGGCCTCAATCTCACCGCCGCCGATTATGTGATTCATCTTGATCCGTGGTGGAATCCAGCCGTCGAAGATCAAGCCTCTGACCGCGCTCATCGGATGGGACAACAACGCCCAGTAACAATTTATCGCCTCGTTGCCGAAGGCACCATCGAAGAGCAAATCGTGGCACTACATCACAATAAGCGTGATTTGGCCGATAGCCTGCTCGAAGGTGGCGATAATAACGGCAAGCTCAATGCTGATGCCCTGCTCGAATTACTCAAATCAGCCGCATAGATTTAAAACCATGAAAAAATCACTTACTTTGCGCCCAGCAACGCTTGAAGATGCCGAAGGCATCGCCGAATTGATCAGAAAATCAATTACGGTTTTATGCGATCTTGATCATCAGCACGAGCCCAATCAATTAGCCGATTGGCTCAGCGACATTAATACAGCCCGCATTGCTGAATGCATTGATGAGAACTGCATTCAAGTTTTAGCACTACTGGGTAAAAAACGCGTTGGGTTTGCGGCAATGAATTGGCAAGGTGAAATCCAGTTTTTTTATGTCGCCCCAAAACAAATTGGGCAAGGTATCGGCAGTGCGCTGCTGGCGGAGCTGGAATTGGCTGCCCGTGAGCATGGCTTAAACCCTATAATGCTGGCAACGACTCACAGCGCACGCGGATTTTTCCGCCTACGCGGTTTTATTCCCACTCGCCCCGATTATGCGGAATGGTTAGAAAAACCACTCCAACACCATTAATTTATTGGAAACACAATGAACACAAAACTATTAAGCGACGCACAACTGGAACAACTCGATGCATTTTTAATGTCACCACGTACGCCAGCAGAGACAATGGACATCGAAATGCTCGATGGCTTTTTAGTCGCGCTGGCGATTGGCCCTGAAGAAGTGCCAGAGGACGAATGGCTCCCCGCTATTTTTGCCGGTACGCCGCCCGAGTTTGACGATCACGCCGAGGCGGAAGAAATTTTTGGCCTGATTCGCCAGCATGCGGCCAGCATCAAAGCCGCTTTTTCAGTGAATCGCCGCGACAATCCAGGCGAAAATCCACTGTATGTGCCGGTGATTTTGTCGGATGAAGAGCAAGACGAAAATTGGCAAGAGACCTCTGGCGTGTATTGGGCCTCTGGATTTTACGCCGGCATTGAGGCACGCGCCGACGCATGGGATGCACTACTCGAAGCAAACGAAGCACTCGATACCGCCGTAGAAAGCGTTTTGGCCTTGGCCGCAGCCGCTGAAGGTGACTTAGCCGACACCAGCCCAAGTGACGAAGTCGGCGCCGAGCCGCTCAAATTGCTCACTATCAAAGAGCGCCAAGAGCGTGTCGCAGAAATCCCATGGCATATTGAAGATATTATGTATTACGTGCTTGAAGAGAAATTTGGCAAAGTCGAGCAAGTGGTTCGCGAAGAGCCCAAAGTCGGTCGTAATGATCCTTGCCACTGCGGTTCAGGCAAAAAATTCAAAAAGTGCCACGGAGCCTAATGAGTGCCCAATTGGTTATCCATCTTGCGCCCTAGCGGCGGCCCATTTCATCGCTCGCGCATGCTGCTTGGTGCACTGGTGTTTGGCTTGACGATGGGTTACCAAGTGTTTAACCAACAGCACTTCGCCGCGGGCATGATGGGCTTTGGCATTTTGGCCACCATCATGATGGATGTGGGGGGTAATCGCCGAGAGCGTTTAGGAAGCATGGTCTTTGGCAATATACTCATCATCACCGCGGCCAGTATCAGCTTAACTATTAATCACAATTTATGGTTCTGGTTCGCGGGAATTATTTTCTTATTTAGCGTCATCGGCGCCAGCCTAAGCGCAGGTTTTGCGCTTGATTTGTTGCTGCGAATGATTGCCTCGGCCTATTTAATTGGCTATCCGGGTACTTTTATCTCGCATTCAATGCTTGCCCCTTTTTTAGCCGGCGCAATCATTACCATCGCGTTCGCACTCTGTGTCGCACCGCGAGTGAACAATCCAATCAGTTTAAGCACACCACCGCACTGGCATCGCGATTATAAGCAACTGCGCCAAGGTCAATTTGCCGGAGCCACATTTGGCCTGCTACTGGCGATTGCCTGCGCCTTTAGTTTTTTTTTCGCGCAACAACTGCATTTTTCAGCGCCGAATGTCGCCGCAATTTGTACTTTGATGGTGTTTCGGCCAGAGCCAAATCGTACTTCAACGACGATTTGGCAGCGTTTAATTGGCGTATTATTTGCATCACTACTTGCATGGGGCTGTGTGTTTAACCTCCAGTCGTATGGGGTACTGGTCGGGCTAGCCGCCATTTCTGGGGCTTTAGTACCGGTCGCTTTTGCCAATGGCTTGATGTACGTTGCCGCGGTCACCACCTTCATCGTGTATTTAATTTTAGCGCTGCTAGGCATACACGGGCATGCCGCCGTGCTTTCCGCAGAACACCGAATTTTTGAAACTTTATTAGGCGCTGCGATCGCATTCATCTTTGCAAAAATCTTTCGCAGTTTAAAACCAGCAACAGGACCTTAGTCACCATGTATCGTTTAGTTATCCAAGCGCCAGAAGTGGCCACACAAAACCTCAAACAACTGGCGCGACTTTCTGGCGCACACAGCATTGAAGCCATCAACCAGCAGGCGTTTAAATTGCACGGTGCAGAAATCGAGAATGACGAGGCCGTGGCCGATTTTTGCGAGTCGAATCAATACGACTACGCGTTTATCCCCGAAGATCACAGCGTGCGCGATATTGGCTTAGTCGTGATGGACATGGATTCAACTTTGATTACCATCGAATGCATCGATGAAATCGCCGATATGTTTGACATCAAACCGCAAGTCGCCGCCATCACCGCGGCAGCCATGCGCGGTGAGCTCGATTTTAATGAGAGCCTCACGCAGCGTGTTGCCCTACTCGCGGGTTTAGACGAAGCAGCTTTAGAACGCGTCTACGCGGAGCGTTTGCAACTGATGGCGGGCGCAGAAACCATGCTCAAAGGCTTTCACGATGCAGGCGCCAAAACACTGCTGATTTCGGGTGGCTTTACGTTTTTCACGGAAAAGCTGCAAACCCGCCTCGGCCTCACGCGCACGATAGCGAATGTGCTCGAAGTCGAAAACGGAAAACTCACTGGCCGCGTGATTGGCGATATTGTCAATGCCGAACGCAAACGCACCGAACTGATCAAAATGCGTGATGAACTTGGTCTACGTGCGGATCAAGTGGTCGCGATGGGCGATGGCGCCAATGATTTGCCGATGTTGCATGCGGCTGGATTTGGTGTGGCTTGTCACGCAAAGCCTAAAGTTCAAGCTGAAGCGCCGTTCAAAATCAATTTTGTTGGCCTTGACGGTGTTTTAAACTACTTTAAATAAGCCAGGTATTACCCTGCAAGCTTTTATTTGATTAAATTAAAAATCAATACCCAGCAAAAAACTTATACCCGAATCTTTTTTGATGGATTTGGGTATTTTTTTATCCGAACTGTGTAATAACTATGAGCAGAGCACGACTATGCTAATGTCGAGTCGTGCTCACAAAAGCCGAATGACAAAACGAGATAACAACACAAGCCCACTTTTGCTTTATAAAATTCACCCCCACTGGAGAACAACAATGAGCAATAAATCAATCATGCTAGCCTCTGCGATCGCCGCTGTTTTAGCTACCGCTGCACAACCAGCGCTGGCAGCAGATGCCGCTAAAGAAAAATGCTACGGCATCGCTAAAGCCAGCGCCAACGACTGCGCTGCCAATCGGCATTCTTGCGCAGGGCAAGCCAAAAAAGATAACGATCCTAAAGAATGGAAATATGTTGCCAAGGGCACATGTATCGAAATGAAAGGCACGTTAAAAGCGATGTAATGTTCCCATCGGCACAGCCTGCTGTGCCGATTCCACTGAAAATACGGTTTATGCTCACCACACTCCCCCCTACTGCTGGTCTTGGTTTACGCAGCCCCCACATTCAGCAGGTGTTATCCGAACAGCCCGATGTCGCTTGGTGGGAAGTTCACAGCGAGAATTACTTTGGTGGCGGTGCAGCAATCGCTAATTTAGAGAAAATTCGCCAAGACTATCCGATTAGTCTGCATGGCGTTGGCATGGGTTTAGGTAGCCCAGATCAGCTCGATGCGGCACATTTAGCGGCGCTAAAAACACTGGTAGCGCGGATTAAACCACATGCAATTTCAGAGCATCTATCATGGAATCGCTTCAATGGCAGGGTTTATGCCGATTTACTGCCAGTTCCACGCGTCGAAGGCGCAATTGCGCTACTGGCTGAGCGGATTCAAATCGTACAGGATCAGCTACAAAGGCCCATCTTGATCGAAAATGTATCTAGCTATATTCAATTTAAAGATGAGCAATATTTAGAAAGCGAAATTCTAGCTGAGCTTGTAGCTCAAACTGGGTGTGGATTACTGCTAGACGTTAATAATTTTTATGTGAGTCAAATCAATCTTGGCACAAATGCGATGCACGAGATTTCGCAGTTGCCCCTTCATGCCGTCGGAGAGATTCACATTGCTGGATTTGAAGTCTTTGATGGCGTAGCAATCGATACCCATGGCGCGGCGCCAGTAGAAGCAGTCTGGCAAATATTAGACTCGGTATTGGCACAAACGGGGCCGATTCCTGTACTGCTGGAGCGCGATCAAAACATCCCTGAATTGAGTCACTTCTTACAAGAGTACGCTGCCCTCAAAGCACGCTGTGAAGATCAATGGAAGCAGAGTCTGTCATGACCACTTACTCACAACTTATTGCGCAATTTGCAGCGGCACTCGATCAAGCCGAGCAAACTAATCCATCGCTCAGCGATGACAGCCAAAGTAACTTCGATATTTACCGCAACAATATTCAGCTCAATCGAATCAATGCGCTACGGATTGCTTACCCTTCTATTGATAAGTTACTAGGAAGTGAATTTTTTGATGCGATGGCATTGATTTATGTGCAGCAAAGCCCGTTAAGCCAAAGCAATTTACATGCGGCAGGCGCTGATTTTCCAGAATTTATCCATCAATTTCCTCATGTGGCAGCCTACCCCTATCTAAGCGATGTCGCACGGTTAGATTGGGCAATTCATCACGCGCACTATGCCCCAGACAAAACTAGCTATACAGCACAACAACTTGCTGAACAGGCCACACAGCTTGCAAGTCTGCGCTTTGAATTACACCCTGCGCTAACGCTACTGCAATCCCCTTACCCGATTGTGAGCATTTTAGAAATGCAGCAAGGTGGGGCAGCGCCGGATGATTTAAATCAGCCAGAGTACGCCGCCATCTGGCGGGATCAATACCTGAGAATCAGTGCCGCGGATTATTGCTTTTTGGCGGTCTTACAAAATGGGGACAAGCTGATGAGCGCAATCGATCAAGTTGCACAATACGATGCGGAATTTAACCCTGCGTTTGCGCTCAACTTGATTCTTGAACAAGGTCTGCTCATTTCAATCGGGTAGTTATTGGAAAGTTTCTATCGTTGACTGATTACTCAGTCGGAACTTCAAACATCTCACTATCCACACACTGTTTGGCTCGGCACAGTTTAACCTGCCAATTTGCCGGACGTGTAGCAGGTACGCCTTGCCAACTACCACACCAAACGCCAGCACTGCATGCACGAGTAATTTTTTGACTTAAAATCACTTGCCGTTTATTCACATCAATCAACAACCAACGATCAGGTGCAACCGATGGCGCTGTAGTTTGCCAACTGAGCAACACTTTCCCCATCGGTAAGCCCACGCCCAATTCAGGATCATTTGCGGTATGAACTTGCACCAGCGGTGCAGCCGGCGCGATCTCCGGACCAAGCATAGCTTCTACGGTGACCTTGTCAGATTCACTGCACAAGGTTTCCGCGCACAGACGAACCGACAATTGATGCGTACCATTCAGCAGCGGTAACTCAACTTGCCCTTCTTGGCTTTTCTCGGTTTCATCGGTAAATTTGGCCGAGCGATATATTGCTTTGCCATGATTTAATACTTCCCAAACTTTACCGGTATTGCCCCAATAAATATTCCAGCGTATCAACGCAAGCCCTTCGGTGGTCACGGGCGGAGTCCACGCCAACACGGGAATATCCGGCCGCTCGACCTTCGCTTGATTTGCATCGACAGGCCCCAGATCAACCCAAGTTTCCGCGCTAGACTCACTGCATTTTGGCTGCTCTAAAGTACCATTACACAAACGCACAACCCATTTGTGCAAACCTGGCTCAATCTGTGCAATGGTAAATTCACCGCCTTGCACTGCTTCAATCACTGTTTCAGCAGTAGTATGGTCGCCCCTAGCAGTCAATTGCTTCACTGGATCGACCTTGCCGTTTAAGCGACGAGGAACGAAATCCTTGCCACGATAACGCAATTGATTATTGTCCCAGAGCTCCCACCACAGGCCTGCGTCGCCAAAGCCAATATTCCACGCAATCGTAAATGGCCCCGTTTTTGCCCGTGCCGGCACGGGATCTAAAAATGGTTGAATGGGTGTAGAGTCGATTTTGGCGCCCATATCCACACCCGAGTTCGGCACAAATTCAGCTGGCCGAATGGCTGGGTCATTCCCTTTAGGCTGAGCTGGCGTGGGCAATGATTCACACTCCATCATGCCCAAAATCATCGAAGGACGACAAGCGAGTTGCTCACGCTTTTCAGCGTCACTACTGGATATTAAGAATCCAGCTTGCGCGGTAGCACTCAATAGCAAAAAAATTGACCCGATGACTTTCATGGAAATCCTCGCCAGACTACATTCAAGCTGCTTCAGAATGATCTAATTGTAATTGCAACATTCTTTCGCCACGAAACTCATTGACACTTACTTTATAAACCGCCAAGCAGTCTCTAGGTATAGGCTCACACCAATTAAATTTCATTGCCTCTACGACAATACCCTGCTTGGTTGCCAGTTTTAACTTGCTATGCTTTTCCCCCACAATCCGCTGCTCCACAACGCGAAAAACCCCCTGAAACACCGGAGCAGGAAAGCCTTGCCCCCAAACTTGTTTATCAAGAGCTTCTGCAGTTTCTAGCACAAACGCGTCTTCGGGTAATTCGCCGTCGGTTTCTATCACACGTGTTAACGCAGACTCATCAAGCAACTCTCGACACACTGTTTCAAATGCCGACTTAAACTCGACAAAGTCATTCACATGCAGCGACAAGCCCGCCGCCATCGCATGACCACCAAATTTACGAATTAAATGCGGAAAGCGCTTCGACACCAAATCCAGCGCATCGCGCAAATGCAAGCCAGCAATTGAGCGGCCCGAACCTTTAATTTCACCCTCGTTGCCATCGGCAAACACAATCGTCGGCCGATTAAAGCGGTCTTTCATTCGTGAAGCAACAATTCCAACGACGCCCTGATGCCATTCGGTATTGTAGAGACAAATGCTATAGCTATCTTCAACGGCAACCGAGGCCAAAGCGAGTTCGGCTTCTTCACGCATGCCATGTTCAATTTCGCGACGCGCACGATTGAGCTGATCTAACTCTTTGGCCAGCGGTAATGCAGCCTCTTCTGTCGCAGCCAATAGCGTATTAATGCCAAAGCTCATATCATCGAGTCGCCCCGCCGCATTCAGGCGCGGCCCCAAGGCAAACCCCAAGTCAAAACAGCTCGCGCGGCCATAGTAGCGGCCAGCGGCGCTAAACAGCGCCATAATGCCGGGGCAGGCTCGACCGGAACGCATTCGCTTCAAGCCCTGCTCAACTAAAATCCGGTTATTTGCATCAAGCTTGACCACATCCGCAACCGTACCCAAAGCCACAATATCAAGCCATTGCGCTAAATTTGGTTCTGACTTTTCTGCAAACGCGCCACGCGATCTCAGTTCAGCTCGAAGCGCCATCAGGACGTAAAACATCACGCCAACGCCAGCCAAATTTTTACTCGGAAATTCACAATCGGGCTGATTGGGGTTGACGATTAAAGCATTTGGTAAGGTATCCGCTGGCAGATGGTGATCGGTAATTAAAACCTCGATTCCCAACTTACGAGCAGCCTCAACGCCAGCATGGCTGGCAATCCCATTATCAACCGTAATAATAATATCGGGCTGGCGCTCTGCTGCGAGCGCAACAATCTCTGGCGTTAAACCGTAACCGTATTCAAAACGATTCGGTACGATAAAGTCGATTTTCGCGCCAAAGGCCGCCAAACCCTTCATCCCCAGTGTAGTCGCTGTGGCACCATCACAATCGTAATCACCAACAATCAACATCCGCTGACCTGCCGTGATGGCATCAGCCAAACGCGCGCCCATCTCGGCCGCGTTTTTTAACAGACTAAACGGTAGTAAGTTTTTCAGCTCATGCTCTAATTCTTTAGCAGAGGCAATCCCACGCGCGGCGTACAATTTGGCATGCAATTGAGAAAAACCTGCACCACGCAGCGCAATTTCGAGTTCAACAGGAACCTGGCGAGAGCGAATAGTAAGCACTTGAACCTTCACATTAAAATGGCAAAGCCGCAGATTGCCAAAAACGATATAAATCACGCCGAGTGACTTTAACTTGAGAGGCAGAGCTAGGAAAGGTCAATGTGAGCTGAGTCACCTGCCCAGCCTTGAGCATCGCCAACAGCGGTGCGAACCAGTTCTGCTCCAGTTGCACCCACTGCGCGCGCCACTCATAAGCATTGCCATAGATCGCATCAAAACTAAGCTGATCAAGCACCACAATCGCATCTTGATTTGGCAGATCAGCGGCACGATTCAATGCGGGCTGCCAAGCACGACCAGCCATCGCCTGTACGATTTCATTTCCACCAAAAATAGCTACGTTTGACGGCGCAATCGGCATTGTAGGATCAAAAACACCGCCGCCCCACAACCAAACGCTATTAATCATCGGTAAACCTAGCGCGTCACGCTCATCATTCACAGTATGACCATACAAGGCCATCTGAATTTCATTGATCACCGCATGAAACTTGAGCGCACTCTCGCCTTGCGGTAAGTAATCATGCATATTGCCGCCCAATGCAACATCAAGCGCAGTAAAATTCAATCGGGGGTCCGCTGGTAGTCGTAAATACCACCGTGTTGGCGTGGCGGCGATAAAGGTAAAGCGATCTTCAGCGAATAAAGTGTTGAGCGCCGCGACAAAAGTATCCGCTTCCTGTTGGCTTATTTGAAAAAATGGCACACCCAATACCGTGAGCCGATCACGATCAATCCGTAAATGCACGGGGTCGGCGCGCAACCAAAAGCCTGCTGCGGCATGCGGACAGTCCATCGACAAAGTCAGTGGTGCGACGGCATCAGACGACAAGCCCAATCGCTTGGCGATCAAATCAGTCAGATGAGTCGGTGTAGATACGTTGCGCCGACCTTTGCCGTAAAGGCGCGCCAAAGCCGGCAAAGCTAAATCTTTATTGATATGGCTGCGTAGTTCTTCATCACGCCATAGCGAATCGGGGATAATCAGTTCATAGTTCATGCGGCTGATTTTACACTGAACACAAAGATACACCGCAAAAAAAGCGCCTTCAGTATAATCACACCATGAATGCAAAAGCCAATCCGACGCCCGTACTTAAATATCTCAGCGCCTATCCTGAACATATTCAAGCCAAAGTACTTCAATTAATCGAGCGCAATGAGCTCGGAACTCTACTTGCAGAGCGCTATCCGCTGCGCCACACTGTGCAAACGGACAAAGCTTTGTACGACTATGTCATGGAAATCAAACAAGATTATTTCAGAAACTCACAAGCGCTAGCTAAAGTTGCGTTTGATAGCAAAATCAAAGTCATTCAACACGCACTAGGTACACACACCCAAATTTCACGTGTGCAAGGCGGCAAGTTAAAAAGCAAAAACGAAATTCGGATCGCGAGTTTATTTAGAGAAACGCCACCCGAATTTCTTAAAATGATCGTAACCCATGAGCTGGTACTCGCAAGTTATTATCAGTAAAACTGTACGTACAAGTTATTTGGTATATGACTTATTGTGGACTTGAAATGTTTCTTGCACTCGAGGCGGTCTGACGCTGGGGTCTGCCCGTTTTTCCCATCGCTAAAAAAACAAAAGGCCACAACCTGAACGTTCGCGGCCTTAGCAGTCGTGGATACTTTCAAATAGCACCAACTTTAAACTACTCAAAAGACCCGACTTGACAATCTAATTTACTGTGAATTCTGATTGAGAAGATTCGCAATTTGAACCGCTAAGTTGTAGCTTACGTAGCCTGCCAAATTACCTCCGTTTACCTAGAGTAGGTAAACCTCCTTGCAATGTTCGAACAGACGATGAAATTTCAGTATCATCCAAAAATTTGTTTTCATTAGCTGATTTGTTTGAGTGCGTATCTAGCTGGTGAGTAAATGCTGCTTTGAGTGCACTTATGGCGGCGGCTTCGCTGATCCCGTTTTCAAGGAAATGCTTGGCTACTGTGTAGGCATAAGTTTTGCAGTCGAATTCTTTTGGTTTAGGTTTAGTTTTTTTTGCAACATATCCTTTCCAACTCATAGGGTTAGGGTAGTCGGCTGCAAATTTGTCGGCTGCTACTAAGTCGAACCCGTTAGCTCGAAATTCGGCCAATGCATCTGCCGACACTTTGGTCAAGAACGTGCCTAATTTGTCCGGATTCTCCTTGCGGGATAGAGGGCTAGCTCCTTCTTTTAGTCCTAAGCCTGCACTTGCGTAGGCATTCGCCCAAGCCATTGCACGATCCTGCTGGGCACTTGTGTCATCTATCTGCTCGATGATCATGCCTAGATGCCTGCCGCTATTTTGCTCGATGACAAATAATATTGCGGATTGTAATAAAGACATAACTGTCTCATTCATTTCTTTTGTGTTTGTCGTAAAACGACGTTTATCTAACATCTTTTCAAATTCTTTATCAGTCATCGCCATGTTTGAAAAATCTCCCAAGTTGCCGCAACGGAACTGGCTGGGGTTAAGTGCTTAGCGGCTTCAAATTATAAGCGACTGCGCATTCGCGTAAAGTTTGATCGTGCAGATCAAGTACTGGTCTAATGGAACCCAACTCGTCTCTTTGATAACCTCCTGCGAGATTCCACGCCACCGGCAACTGAAAGCGCCGACAGTATTCAAATACAATACGATCTCGTCTTTGCATTTGCTCACTCGTTAAAAAGCCGCCTAGTGGATCATCGATGTGTGGGTCTGCCCCAGCCTGATACAGTAGCAAAGTACAGTCGGTGAAGCTGTGCATTACCTTGGGCAAATCGGCTAGAAAGCCTTCGGCATATTCGGGAAGCGTAGTCCAGCGTGCCCCCATGCTGATGTGCTCGATCCAAGCCTCAAGCTTAAGTCGATCAATAATGGCCTGACTACCGTCACCATAATGCACATCACAGTCCAGAATACCTATTTTGTGAACTAGGCCTGCTTGCTTGAGTGCGATGGCGGTTACTAACAAACCGTTAAACGTGCAATAGCCAAATGCATCGCTATAGCCTGCATGGTGAAATCCTGATACGGGAGCAATGGCAACTTGCTGGTTTTTTAGTGCCTCATGGGCAGCTGCCAGCATTGCGCCAACGGTATAGCGACAGCTTTCCGCAAGTATGGGGTCTTTTGTCCGAAACCCATTCACCCGCGTACCTGCAAAAATACCGTCTACATAGTCTGAATCATGCGCTAGTTTCAGTAATTCATTACTGGCAGGCTCGATATCATGAATAGAAATTGAAATATCCAAGGCTTGCCATGAAGCTAAAACGGCCCTCGGCTTTGCTGCACTAGGCGAGAAACTGGCCACATTGCCAATCATCTTTTCCGAATAAAAGACGGGTATGGCAGTCATTGGAGGCAAAGGAAGCATCATGATAAGCCTCCATTCGCAAGATGATGACCCCAGTGGCTGCCTTCCACATTCATTTCGAGTAAAAGCTTCTGGGTTTGCTGCACCCGTTCTAACAAAAAGGCAAAATGATCTTTGGCGCGGCCATTCAGTTCAGCGACAAGCGCCTCGTGATCAGCCTTTAACTTGCTCACTTCTAGGCTGTGTAGGTACTCCGGCACACTCATGTCCGTGGGCCGCATCACATGACCTTCTGGGGCCTGAAGAGAATCGTCACTTAACAAAATCGGTAGAGTAGTCTCATCTGCCTCCTCGATTGGAACTAATTGGATGATCTCTAGCAAATATTGCATGTCTGCCCAATTACGGATCAGCATGAGCTGAACCACCTTGTCGACTGTATGTGGCCCTTCTAATAAAGAAAAGATAGCTGCAGGATCAAAAGCGATATGGGTGCCACTAGGTAGAGCGGGCATGATGATTTCCTATGCAGCATGAGGGCTGCCGAATGATTCATACCCATATCATGCTACTTGCGCAGGCTCACCTAATGACCGTATTAATTCATTGACTGGCTCAGAGTTGATGAGCCAGTAACTTACCAACTCAGAGTTTCTGCAATTGCCTCAATGCCGATCAGGGCATTGCAGGCTAAACTGAGTGAACCAGTGGGGCCTTCAGATTCTGTAGGATTGATGCGGATCAGCGATGTGTTTTCTGCATTTTCACGGTGTAGCAAGCGTTCACCGGCTCGACGTACTGTGGCAATTGTAGTGCCTGCGCCGAGCTCGATAATGACCAGTCGTTGCGGCTTTTCCAGCCAGCGATTCAGTCGCTGCCGCTGTTCATCGCTACGTTGACCAAGCCATTCCCAGTCGCCAAACATCAGGATGTTGGGCCGCAGTAGTGCGCCACATTGTTGGCAGGCAGGCAATTTGCCTATCCACCTACAATTGTCGGTATCAATTTCGGGTACCAGCCAATCAGCAGATTCGATGTGAGTGCTACATGCATCCAAGCATTGCAAATGATGAATGGAACCGTGGCACTCAGATATTCGCTGTTCTGAAAAGCCAGCTTTCTGGAATTGCCCATCAACATTACTCGTAAAAATCGATGCCCCATGGAGTAAACGCTCTCCCCAGCGGTTAAGCAACTTAAAGCCATTATGGGGTTGTGTTTCTCGATATAGTTTTAACCGATGACCATAAAATCCCCACGCTAGTGCGGGATCAGTGCGAAAGGTTTGCGGACAGGCGACATCCATGAAACTAAGATTGGCTTTGCCCAACGCTGGATATGCCTCCCAGAATCCATTATCACCACGAAAATCAGGTAAGCCAGAATCAACCCCCATTCCTGCGCCAGCGGTAATTAGGAGACCATCAGCATGACGAATTCGATCAGCAGCCTTTCTTGCGCTTGAATGTAGTGGGCTGAGATTGAGCGAGGGCGCATTAATAGGCTTTGGTGCGAGCAATTCGGCACCATACTGAGTCACCGCTGCTTGCAGTTGATCGGCCACTGTTTTGCGTAATTCTGGTGGGTCTAGTACTTCCACGTCGGCACCGTGCCGTAAGATATCCATCACTAATTCACGATCTCCGCGATACGGTAGATCTAGCAAATAGGTTTCAACATCTTGCCATTCGCCATGCTGCTCAGCGTGCCAGGTTTCTCGGCTCACATAATGCGCGGCTTTACCGCTGAATTTTAATCGTGCCCATTGGCGGTCATTCCCACTAAAAATGCCATAACCGCCATCCTGTGCTTGTTGCAATTCTTCATCAGGGATATCAAGGGCGGTTTCTGGAAGCAGACTCACACATTCGATGCTATCTAAAGCAAACGAGCGAATGGCATTCCGCAAGTGGCACCATGCTTCCAAATACCAAGCGTTGCGGTAATGTGTCAGGCGCTGTGGTGAAACTGTACGTTCGGTAGCTACTGCGGCTCCGGCTGGCCGATAACTTAAAGCAAGGCGTTGCCGCTGCATGACTGCATGAGCAATGGCCTCGAAATGGGCAGCTTCAATTGGGCGATGTTGCGATGGCAACAAACGAATGCGCCGTGATACTGCATCTGGATCCAGACCCTCATCCGCTAACAGCGTACGCAAACGCGTCTGAAATGGACCAACATGGCCTGATAGTAAACTAGGCTCAAGTTGTGATAATACATGCTGCATCGACAAAAGTGCGATCGCTTCCTTCGCTGAAAACCACAGCCCAGGCAATTCAAACTGACCTGCTGCTTGAGCTGATTCAAAACGATATCCGCGTACTTCTCGATCCCAAATAATGGGCGCACGCAATCGGTCGCGTAGGTAATCCATATCTCGCTTGAAAGTTGCTCGGGAAATTTCTAGCTCATCGAGGAACATCGAGATCGGCACTACCCGCCGTTCATGAAGTAACTGGTTGATGCGGAATAGACGTTCGGACTGACTCATTGCAGCTCCAAATATAGGGGGTGCTACACATTGTATTGCCTATTTAGGTCAAACAAGAAAGTGGGAATCGCCTCTGTGGCGCTCATGCTATGAGCCACTAGAATAGCTATACTGGGTTTAATTCATCCAGCTGAAAGCACTATGAGCTGAGCATGGCCCGTGAAAACGCCAGAGAGGTCTAATACTGATGAAAGCACGTTACCACCAATTGAATCTGAATTCAGGCTTTAATCCACTGGATCCGCGACATGTTTCGAACCCCGAGTGTTGGCTAACTGGCGATGAGAAAACTCTTTTTGAGATGACGCTTATCGATCGAATGCGCTTGCAAGAACGCGCAAAAGGCTCGTGGAATGAAGCGGAGATAGGAGTTTGGAACCTCACAATCACAAAAGTTTTATAGCTGAACAATTAGTGCTGCTGGCCAAACAGCTAAGAGAATTCGGATCCCATTGAGTAAATTCAAACAAGATTTAATTACACTAGCACCACATATCTGATAGAGGCTCACTCTATAAGCCACACCACAGCGCATACTAGACAAACACCGAATCAACTGTATGTGTTTTCTAAAGATACGAAATTTCGTTCTTTTTTAGAAAATAGCTAAAGGAAACCCAGTGAATAACATGAAGTGTGAGAAATTAAATCAATTGATTGCATCGTTGTTAGCAGAGATAGCGCAGGGTCGCTCGGCGATCCTTATACACATGGGAAGTAGGGATGCATTAGAGGTGAAGATCAAAGAAATTGAATCGGTAATGAGCCTTTGTAAAGAAAATGAAATAATTGCATATCTGAATGGATGTCATGCCCGTCTATCTAAATTGCCTTTGAAAGATGTTGCTACACCTGTAAATATTGTTGATGTAAAATTAGAAAAAAAACCATCCAAAGTTAAAAAATCTATACCAAATCAAAAATTAGCTTTGCGCGCAAATAACATTGTAAAAAATAAGACCAATTCTAAATACAAGCAGAAATCTACCCGAGTTACCAAATCAATAGGTCGGAACCCAGTTACGTCGTTCGCAACAGCCGTTGACGTAACATGCTCACAGAGAAGCCCAGATCTAAAAAGATTATATGGACTAAAAAAAACAGCACAAGAATGGTTAAAAATGCAGCCTTACGACAACGTTGGTCATTTAGCGCGTTTAATGAGAAAGACTGAAGCTAAATTGTTACAACTTAGTCATTCAGGCGGTCTGCGGCACCATTCGGCAAAACCTATTGTAGATTGCTGCCCTATTTGTGGTGAGCGAATTCCCCAGACAATGATAACTAAGCACATTGAATTTAGTCATCCTTCAGGCACTAGCAAAGTTGAAACCGCCCGAACTATGCAATTGTTGAGCGATGATAAAAAACATGAGTTTGCTAGATATGCCAATCACTCTTACGCAACAAAGCCAATCGAATCAAAAAACGATTTATTAGGACAACGAACTCACGTTCCCATTACCCAACGCCCGCCTTCCAATCCGGACGCGCATAAATTGCCGCCTCCACAAAAGAAACCAAAGGCTAAATCAAATATACCGAAGGCATCTACTGCTAATACTACAACCCCAAATGTGAGTTTGTGTATCTGCGGGGGTGGGAATCCAGAATGTAGCCAATGTGGCGGCACGGGTGTTGTAAACATATATCAAATTGGTTCTCAACAAAGACAACTTACTGCCATAAAAAGATCTGAAAAAGATGCTGGAATTACTAAAGGTAATTTTCGAGACGTCATTCATGGACAATTCGGAAGCATGCCATCTTACGAAGGTGATGGTAAAAAGCATTAATGTTAAAACCAATCAATTTTCTTTGGGCACATACCCCATTAACAATGCAGATAAAATATGCCACCCCAAATAAAGGTCACACTATTCCTTTGGCAAAAACAAAGGAATTACGTTACCCCCTCTAAACTGAGCCAATTCTTTTTTCAACTCAGCAATTACCACCAACATTTTAATATTTTCCGAAACCAAATATTCATATTGCTCTCTTAGCTGACCATACTCCTCCTTAATTTT
Organism: Deefgea chitinilytica; assembly: GCF_016881405.1. GTDB lineage: Bacteria > Pseudomonadota > Gammaproteobacteria > Burkholderiales > Chitinibacteraceae > Deefgea > Deefgea chitinilytica. The sequence continues at coordinate 670,459 of NZ_WOFE01000001.1, read as the reverse complement.
TTTATTTCTTTCTTTCAAAACGTCACCAGGACTTTTTTGAACGCAGCAATTTTGATTAGTTGCGGCCTGATCAATAGCACTAATTAAAACGGAAAACATAGCGCGACTACGCTTGATACTGCCACGTTTTCGCCCCGCCTCAATTGCAACAGAATCATTAGATATTTTTGTGTTTTTCGGAACTACTCTAGGTGCATTCTTAATCAACCGTTCTAATGCATCAAAATATTCCAAAATACTCTGCGACATAATCTTCCTCACTAACTTAATTTTTTATAGGCTTCGTACATGACATTCAAAGCTGAAATCTCAATTTTATGTTCAATTGAATCAACCTCAAGCTGATTCACAAATGACTCTTGACACTTAATCAATCTACTAAGTTTCGAAGAGGTGCAGACCATGTTCTTGCAATTGCTTTTCAAACAATCTAGACTCAGCCAATTTATGGCTGGTTGATGACAACCTACAGTGGAAGTACAACCCCCAATCGGAGTTTCTTTATAGCTAATGTCTCCTCTTTGAAACATCTTCACGATGGTTTCACGGCTTTGAGTGAGAAGCTGGGCATCAGATTTAATCCGTAATTCAACCCAGCTGCCATGCCCACCAGAAATTGAATCATCTGTTTCAAGAACATTTTTTATATAGCCAATTGCTGAAGAAGAAGAAGAAGCATTCTGCCACTCAAAAACAAAGTGATCAGTATTCCATGGTGAAATAAAATCTAAAGCAAATAATGCACCACGTGCATAATATTTTGTCATCGCATTAGTCAAATGCTGCAATTGTCGCCGTAAACTCGGTAAAGAAACAATACCTGATCTGTGCGCGTACACAGCAAGCGAGCGCCGCAATTGATGAGATGAAAAATGCCAAGCAGAGCCTACTTTAAAATTACTTTCAGCGCTCCACGCGCGATGAAGATCAATTTGTTGGAGCTCTTTAATATCATCAATTTCAATTTTTGGCTGAATCCACTTTCTAAATTTTTTCATGGTTGCTAAATTCAAAACACCTGGCTGTAAGCGCTGCGACTCAGGACGAAGCCCCCACAAATACCCAACAGACACAAATAGTGGTGTGTTTTTTGTTTCGTCCTTATAATCAAAATCTATTAAATCTGAAATAAAAACAGCGATCTCTTGTGCGATTTTAACAGCATCAACTGCAGTGGAATTGGTAATCCAAGAAGCCGCAGCAGGTTGGCCATTATTCATCTTCGTTGAAAAACCATCAATCCAAAAAACCTCATCATCAGCAAATTTCTTTGAATGGTCACAATACAATGGGAGGGTCGATGCTTCGTCGTCTCGCATCCCGGTATATGCTTGCACAGTCAATTTAACAGCCAATTGCACATCACCAATCAAAGAAGTCAATCCACGAACACTGTATAAATACCCATTCTTTATTAAATAATTAGCAAGATTCTCTGAACATACATCCTCGAATTTCGGATAGATAACACCGGCAACTGGTTTGTTCTTTCTGTATAATTTTGACTCCTTTGTTCGCCCCCATAGTTTATCTAAATAGGAATGGGAAACCAGATGCATCACCTCGGTCTTGATTTCCTGCCATTCAATAATTTTCTCAGATAAACGAGTCAAAATAATTGAGTAAATTCTCGTCGGTAGGGGTGGGTGCTGCTTCAGTTTTTCTCTGTATACTCTATCAACCCCCTTTAATTTAAACATTTTTTCACAATCAACAATCTTAAATCCAGTTTCACTAAAATCTAGCTTGGACAATGCGGCAAATATAGAGCCAGCAGTTTCTTTTTGCCACCCCGACGCACCAGAAAAGAACTCCTTAATCAATTCTTGATTAGAAAAAAACAAAAAATAATCACATTTTCTATCAAAAATAAATTTCGCAATAACACCAACAACACCACTATAATTGATCAACGTCCGATCACTCAGCCTTCGACCTTTTTTTCTAAACATTAACAAATATGTTATATATTTCACAAAAATTTTCGCCTCCAAATCACACTCACTCAAAAAAAATATAGTACCGCTTTTTGCCCTCAACTCATTACTATTTAACACCCATGAATCATCTGAGAATCGTGATTTAACACTTCCATCACTCGCATACGATATAATTGTATTATTTTCTGGCAAGAACCCAGGTGGAGCACTAACAATTAAGCCATCTATTACATCATTCAAAACACTAAGACCCATTTCAAAACCCCATATTTACTAATAAGTTTAGTTTGTTCATCCAATAATTATCTAGCAGTTGCTCTCCCTCGACTTGCATCTCAATTTTTTTCACTAAAATTTCATTTTTATTTCTTACACTTTCTAGCAACTCATCAATACGATTTACCATCTTTGATAATGCTTCTGAATGCGCAGTCCCAACTTTTGAATCAGTCATTTGTAACTTCAAACAAAAACGCGCACTTAGGATTTTTCGGACATCAAGCTCATCAATAACCAGCCGATATTTATTACAGGAGAAGCACCCAAATAAATCATTACAATTTGGGTTGATAGCGGCAGAGTCGTGGCACGTACCAGATGGATTTCCGTAATCCGCACATGAGCCAACAGGACTTTTTAATTCTTTATCATCTCGTTTATCTTTAACAAAGCCATCAAGCGCCGCGAAGAAACTACCCAATTCTTTCTGCTGAACTTCTTCTCCACCTTGGCTGTAATGTTTTTTAATTGTGTCTATAGAATTGTTTAAAATAGAACTTACTGCAGGCAGATCATTTTTAGTTTGTAACTTTGTTGACATTGATGCGCGCCACTGTCGAGCACGCACGCCAACAACATCAAGATCCGGATCTAATCTTGATAGTACTTTAAAGATTTTACTCATACTTGACCCGATTTTCTTTGCCTTATTGCTTTTACTAAAACGCACCCCAAAATCAAAGAAAAGCAGACCAAAGTAATTTCCATTTAGCAAGTACCTCCTTAATTCCAAATACTTCTTAAAAAGAGGCATAAAACCAAGTGGTAGTTCAAAATATACCTCTTTGTTATTTGCGCGATACTTAATACTTCGAAATCCTTGCCGTTGACTTTTAATATCATACTGATCATTTTCTGACCACACCAAGTCTCTCAATTGAGCCCAGTTAATTCCCGTCGCAGCAACAAAAAGCACGATGTAAGCGGCCATAGCATGCTGGGCAATCCGTCTGCGCTGCGCATGCTGCATATCTAAATTTGCACTTTCAATTTGATCATTTGCACTTTTAACTGATGCCCGAAGTGATGACTTTGATTTCTGTGAGCCAAACAATTTACTCAGCTCGTTAAAATCTCGAACAGTTCCATTGGAATAGTTATTTGCAATTGAAAATCCTCTATTACATTTCCCATCATGCAGCGGACCATCATTTTCGTTATACGCCCAAACAGTTGTTGGGAATATCCATAATTCATTATTTTTCCATTTAAGATAGCTAGGCAACTTAATGCAAAATGGATATTTTTTCTCATTTATGATATGATCATGAATACACTGGAAAAATAAATTGCAAATACCTAATGTTCTTTTTTGGGCGAAATCGCTAGGAACCACTGTTTCCTTTACTTTATCGATACCAACAATCAATCTGTCTTTAATCACATAATCAACTTCAAAAACAAATGATAGAATTTCATTAACGATCTCAAGATGCCTCGTTGCAGTTTTGAAATTAATCTCGCGTTTCTGAGCTCGGAGGGTGAGATACTTCTTAAATTTCTCAAGTGTATCTTTCGACTTTTCCAATCCGACAATTGCATCGCTTTCAATATTTCCCTCACACCAGTAAAAGAAACTAAAAAATCTTCTTAACGCATCTCGAATTGTGATCGGCCTAATTCCTTGCTTGTACTTATCATTCGAATATTCGATCAACCTATTTATCACACTCCTTGTCAAATTCTTGCTGTTATGCATTTTATGAAGGTGAATACATCCATCCACCCCTGAAATCATCAATAATTTTGGTGTATCAAACGGAATATTCCCCGCCCCATCAAAAGGAACTTTGATCATCTCATATTTATCTCTCATTCATTTTCCTCCGCTTGATCCATCAATATTTGTAGATCATTATAAAATTCGTCTCGAATAAATCGCTCATGCGTTATTTTCTTTTTGTAGTTCAAGTAATGATCTGTCTGCTGTGCACTCGCATGCCCCATTCTGTGTTGCACATATGTCCTAGCGTCGCTTAAAGTAATTAAACCTTTTTCAACCAACCCAATTTGATATTCAGTTAAATTCATACCAAATGTCGCCCTTAAATCATGAAATTTAAATGAAAAATCTTTCTTATATCTTTTCCTAATCCAAGGCAACATTTGTTCAGACAAATACTGACGGACCGCTTGGCCATTATTAAAATACCTTTTGCCATCACTGGAAACTGAACCTAGCACTTTTTTCTCATAAAATGGCTGCCCCGTTTTACTTAGAAAAACATTGTTATTATATTCAGGACTAGCTAGCGCTCTTCTCTTTGATGCTCTTTCACTTTTAATATACCGATATAATTTCATAGCAAACCATGCCGGCATGATAATTACCAGTTTCTTATTTTTTTTAGTGTCTATGCCAGTTGCAGGCCCAGCAGGAATTCTAATTTCTTCAGGAACAATTCCTTCACACACATTAATTATTGCCTCCACATTCATTGTTAATATTGTTTGAATACGAGCACCAGTAATCAATGCAAAAACAAATATTAGCCTCATCTCAACATTCTTATTTTGCATTAAGAAGTCGCAAATATATTTTTGCTCATCACTTGGAATTGGTTTTAAATTTCCACCATCAATAATTGTTTCACCATATTGATAGCCATCTCGAGAAGAACTAAAACTTAAGTCCGTCTTTTTTTTGATAATTCTATATTCTTTTCCAATCGTATCAACTGCAAACCGCACCACTTCTCTCTCCCCCCACGGGTCATATTTAGGCTTAAACAATTTATTTACGATTAACCATCGGTAGAATCCAATTACTGACTTCATAATTCTGGAGGCTGTATTTTCAGAAATCTCTCCTGACTGCACTCGTATTTTTAACTCTCCATACATGCGATAAGTAGGCCTTCGAATCTTAATGCAATCAAAATCTAGCCAATTTAAATTATTATCTTCTAGGAAGTTTTTATAAGCCACCAGACCCTCCGCAATACTAGAGACAGTCTCAATTCTCATTCCATTTTCAACAATCTGACAAAAAACATACAGAGCAGCTTCTTTCCATATATCCCCACGCAACGAAACAATTACTGGCATTTTATTTATGCCAATCGCACCAGTAGATATCAAACTATAAATACTTTGATCGCTTCTGCTAACCATATTTTCGACACATTGATTTTTATCTTTGTTATCCAAATACCTATCATCAGATAGTTCCCAATTAAAATCAGGCAATAATATTTTTTTCCATTTATTCATATCACCACCACAATCAAAATCTATCTAATTTAAAAGTTCACTACAAATTGAAAAAATTATCATATCTTTCATCAAGTTCAGTTTACTTATTACTTTGAGGTCACCCTTGGAAAAAGCGAACGATTATCATTTGTGTCGAGCTGTTTTAATACAAACAATGCGTACTCTTTCCACTGGCACACCTCCAATCGGAGTGTATTTTTTACACTGTATAATCTACACTGTAGCAGTTGCGCCGTGGCATGTAAAATTTTCGTCGAGCACAATTTAGCAAGCTGTCCGGGCTGAACTTGAGAAACAGCCCGAAATCACAAATCCGAGCCGACATAGATGGGCATGGGGCTCCGCTTAAAAGAGCCTCCAGCCCTCACAAAGATGTCGCTGTAATATATTGATTTTTAAAGGGTATATCTTTAAACGATCCGACTTTTAAGAAGCTCAGGTGTGTTGGCTGTTTAAAAAGGGGATGCAAAAGAGGCACGGAGACAGCAGAGGTAATGCTTGAAAATTCAAGAGCAAGAACGACAACAAATTCGATTGTGTTCTTGAGTAGTAAACAGCAACAAAAGCCGAAAGTACGTCGGACACTAGATGTACTACAAAAATTCTGGTTTAAAATACAAGGCGGACCGACACATTCACGTTTGAGTACGCGGCTAAAATCACATCACTAAGTAGTGTTGCGTAACCAAATGGAAATTTCTAAACCCCTTCTGCCTGGAAGTCCCTTGTTTATTGGGGTTGCCATGGCATAAGGTGCGGAGTTTTTACATTTGGTTGTAACGAACTACTTAACACCACTACAGTTGAGAGTATGCGTAACGACATTGCCTACAGAGTAAAAGCAATCATCAGTTCAGAGGTCGATGAAAATCGAAGAAGTAAAGCGCTGGAAGAAGAAACCGGGATACCTGCTACAAATTGGAAAAATTTTTGGACAGGTAAGCAAAAACCAACCATTGACATGATTGAAGCCATTGCCCGCCGTTGGCCTGAATATGCATTTTGGCTAGCAACAGGAATCACGGATCAGGAAAATGGCCATACTGCACCACAGCGCGCTTGGACTTGCGGACAATTAAAATCAACGAAAGAGGTGGCAGACACCGCTAGGGATTATTTTAATTTGAATATTCTCATTCAAAACTCGAAATACGGCTTTGAAACAGCATCAATACTGCAAGAGGAAGATTGCGATATCGAAAATCCGACAATCGGAAAAAGCACAGAAGAGGGAAAATATTTCATATCAACAAAAAAGCCAAAAGAGCTTGATTCTGCTATAGCTGAAATTGCTTTTAATAAACGACAAGATGAGCTAATAAAATATTACTTTAGTCAAAATTGCTTACCAGACTCATCCGTAGCCTACAAGCGCCTTTTTAATTTACTTCAATTGGCTAGAGTAGATGAAAAGGCAAGAAAATTGGCAAGTGAGATGCTACAAGCAAATAGAAAAGAAACTAATTTATAACGCAGAAAGGCCAACTAATCACGCCTTCGACAGAAAGCATTCAATATCATGCATTTTCTCAATCGGCATTACAGATAAATTAGCACGTTATTCTAGAAAAATAAATAATACATCCACACACATTATTAATGCGTTCATTCCGCGAGAGCCTATTATTTGTTGCCAAGAGCAATTTTTAACTGACTCCATCCACTAAACTTGAAGATCTTGATAAATCAAATACAATCTAAGATCAAATTCAAGTTGCATATATTCAGGCTCCATATGCAGGCATAGCTGATAAAATGATTTGCTATGTTCTTTAATCTTAAAATGAGCAAGCTCATGAACTACAATCATTCTTAAGAACTCAGGTGGGGTCATCTTAAATAAAGATGCAATCCGAATTTCATTTTTACTTTTTAGATTACTACCTTGAACCCTAGTAATATGCGTATGAGTGCCTAGTGCATGTTGCACAACTTTGATCTTACTATCAAAAACCGCCTTGGATAAAGCTGGGGTATTCTTCAAGTAATCGGCCTTGATTTCTGATATGTATTCAAATAGTTGTTTATCTGTTGTTATATTGTGACGATTTGGATAGCGCTTTGCCAAATGCGTTCCAAGCTGATTGCTAGCAATCATTGCCAGAACCCGGCTTTGTATTTGCTCTGGGTATGCGCTTAGATATTTCAATGTTGTCATTTTTTCAAGGCTAGCTGATTGCTTCAAAACCGATAAAAGGGAATGAGTGAGGAACCCAAAAGAGGTAAACCAAAGCCCTCACTTTCAATAATACCATCCCTAGCTCAATCACCTATCGCCTTTAAAAGCGCATCCCTAGCATCTTGATAGAACTGAATATCGACCTTCGTCGCCATATCATCACTTAATTCATAGAGTTGGCGACGGCAGCTGACTGGCATTAACAATGCCACCGCACCTTTTTCTACTGCGATTTCAGCTAGCGTAACGGGGTTATGAATCGGCTCGATACTGCCACCTAGATTCAACTCTCCCACCACAATCAAACCGCCTCGTACTGATTTTTTCAGCAGCGCACCGCACAAGCTGATCAGTGTCCCCATACCCAATTTTGCGCCGGACTTTGCGGCATCGAATGAGCGCAGCTGCAGTGAAAACTCATGGCTACGTGGGTCTCGATCTCCAACCAATTGCATTGCTCTTGTGTATAAGTTTTGCTCGGCAAATCGCACTGACTCTTGAAAGGCCGCAGGCTTGGGATTGTTTAAAATCTTCACGCCAGAGCCTGGCCCCTCGGTTGCTTCGATTCGATATAAACCAGGGTTATCATCCTGCCCACCTGGTCCGATGGCCCAAACCTGGCCTGGCTCTAGTGGATCGTTGCCGATGCTGTTATCACTCTGCAGCTCGGGTGTCGTTACAAATTTCTCGACCCCTTCTTCGCCCAGCGTATAGCTAAAGTGCGTATTCCTAAACTCTGCTGCGCCAATACGTTTTTGCTGCTCTTTCACACGCCGACGTACTTCAAGTGCCAAGCGAATTGCCCATTCCAAATCCGCCTCAAGTACTTCTACACCAAGTTTTGGGTAGAGTAATTTAAGCAAGCCGCTCACTGTTTTTTGCACCGCAGTAATATCACGCCCGCTCAGCGCGCCGCCCCAATGCACTTTACCCTGCAGCATGGACACGCGACTTTGATTACGCAGCTGTGTGAAGCATTCTGATAAGAAATCGCTCACCAAACCAAAATGCGATGTAAATAGCGTTGGCCCCATTTTTGGGACATCCCAACCTGGCAAGAAACAATGAATCCGATCCATAAATGCAGTGTCATCGCGCATTTCGGGTGGCATGGGACCAAATAGATGGCCAATGCGCTGTTGATGCTCCACATCCACATCAAAGTTACCCACTAATACGATACTGCCATCAGCACGGATACTTTCTTTACCACGGCTAAACTCGCCGGATTCCATATACCCTTTCATGATGTTCACGCCGTCTTTCTGATCAAAGCTCACACCAGAAACTTCATCAAAGCAGACCACATCATATTGGCAGACCAAGCCACGTTGACCGTTAGCATTGTTGACAAACATCCTAGCCACGGTTGCCTTGCCGCCAGAAATCAAATGCGCATAAGGGGAAATTTGTTGAAACAAATGGCTTTTACCCGTGCCGCGTGGACCAAGTTCGACCAAGTTATAATTACGTTCAACAAACGGCACCATACGCAAAAGCATCGCGTCTTTAGATCGATCATTCAGCCCATCAGGCTCAATACCGATGCTGCGCAGTAAAAGATTTTTCCACTCTTCGGTTGTAAAGTGCGAACGGGCATCGCCCAATACATCCAGAACTTCGCGTTTTGAAAGTTGAATTGCACGCAGCGCATCAATACCAAAAGCACGCCCACCTTTTTCTTGCGCAATACCGCTGTCGTAACCCAATGTCACTTCGGCATAAAAACCGCCAGTCAACATGCGCTCATGCTCTTTGAGCATTTCTGGCGCAATACGCACATCGTTCAAACGCAAGCTAGGCAGGCTGGCAACGTATGAATCAGTTTTAGCATCCAAACGCGCAGTAATGATGTCGATGATTTTGACCTGGCCTTGTTCTTTGGCACGTGCCTTAAATAGCTCTTCTTCACCTGCCTTGACCGTGCGCGATTCAAGTTGGCGCTGAACAATGCCCAAGCCTTCCTGAATTTCCGCTTCATCAGTTGTGGCGCAATAGCGCCCCAATAAAAACTCAACCACATACGTGGGAACAGGAAATTGGCGACTAAAAGTACGCACCAAATCCTTGCGAACGATATACCCAGGAAAATGCTCGGCCAGCTGCCGATCTAGCAAATCAAGTTCCATCGTTTATTCCCCAATGGTGGTGGTTTGTTTTTGTAATAATTCGCCGCTAGTCGATAGCACCACAATCACTGCCGCAGCACCTTCAAGTTCATCATCAGCAACAACCAAAGACGCCTTACCCGAAGCATCCAAAGCTTTGCTACTACTTAAGCTACTTGCAGCATCTTGCGGCTTGGTTCTTAAATCAACTAAAGCATCCGCAGGTGCACCACTCACTTCAATTCTGCAGCGTAATCCAGTCCATTTCACACTATTAATCTTTACCGCCGACATTGCAGCTGCTTTTGCATTCGGATTAATCACACTCAGTTGCGGAATAAGGCTTTCTTGCAAGCTAATACCGCCATGCTCATATTCTCGGCCAGCAATAAAGCTGCCAATGCCAGGGGCCATCGCAATCATCGTTTGTGCGCACCAATCCCACGGCAGAGTGAGTAGAGTTGCTTTGGACGAATCCTTTAATACGGCGCAACGCCCCCAGCGGGTTTCGGTTTGCGATTTATCCAGCTCAACTTTAGGCAAGCCGCCTGGCACCAATAACCAACCATGATCGGTCACAACACGGATTTTTTGCCAACCGGCATCAAATAGCTCGGTAATACGCTCTGCAATACTTTTGAGCTGATCATCAATATCACGCGCCAAGCGCAGACCATGCGCATGGCCGTAATGATCCAGATTGCCTGATTCAGTCCAAGCGCAACCCGTCGCAGTACCGATTTCGCTTTCGCTCAAAACTTGCCATTGCTGCTCTTGAAGTACTTTACGCAAATTGGTCGTTGATGCCATACGGCCATCAGCACTAACAATCGGCTCAAACTCTTTGTCGTCTGGCGTACCTTTTAACAAATGCGCCACAGGGCTAACCCATGTTTTTCCGGAAGCCGTCACACTCGGCACCGTGGTCCATGCGCTATCCATTTGCACGCTGAATGCTTGATCCAGCAGCATTTGTTTTAAGCGTTGCGCCACATCGAAGCGTAAACCATCGACAAAAACATAACATTCGCTCGCGCTATAATTTGCAGCCTGTGGCTCTCTCACCACGCCACCTGCAAAACCATGCGCTTGCCGTACCAAAGTTTGGAAGCGCTGATTGGTGTCTTCCAGCCACGGCACATAAATCGCTTTCAGTGCAGCCTGCACCGCTTCTTGATCCGCGCTAGTACGTACAGCAGCCATCGCCCGTAAGGCCAAATCATCCACCTGCCAAAAACGCTGACGATACGCATCGGCCATCGCATCTATCGTTGTGCCGCCAAAAGGCTCACCGATTAGCTTGCAAAGCTGGGCCAAATTTTCCAGCGCACAAGCCAGGGGGGATTGCCCCAATTCGCCCCAAAGCCAGTGTCGACGAATACCGTGGGTGGATTCGCAGGTTTCAATCACCTGCCTAGCCTCTTGCTGTGGCTTATTGCTTAAGCCTTGCAAGCTATCGCGCAGATCGTTTTCTTCTTTGATATTGGCGGCGGGATAACGTGATCGGTCGGCAAACAGATCACCACTAGGTTGCAGACGCCCTAGCAACTCTGCCACACGCGGATAGCGAGCATGTGCATCGGTGAACAACGCCCAAACAGGCTCCCATGCCGGATGACCACTGGCCAGACGCTCAGCAGCAGTCAATTCACCATCACCATCGGGGTCAAATGCGAAATCTTGTTTGCAATGTTTGCTAAACACGGCCCAGCGGCCTTCACCCCATTCGCGTTTTGACTCTTGCGAGCGATTCATCCAAACCAGCAAATCGCGGGTTTGATCTGGCACCATCAAGCCATCAAAGAATCCAGTATCTAGCGTGCGCCCCTGCAAATCAGCCAGCCGACGATCCAAAAGCTCGCCAGCCCGTAATGCACGTAACAAGGCATCTTGCGTCGCGCTATCTTGCGCAACGGTCAAACCCAAACCACCGTTGCTTGAGCACAAAAATGCATTGATAGTCCAATCTTTGGCGCTGGCCTGACTCCAGTACACACCTCGGTATTGCAACTCGGCCAGTGGTTGCAGCTCGCGAGAGCACGACTCAACGGCGCGCAATTCAGAACGGCTCACACCGGGTAAATAGATCACCGGAACACCATTAAACTGAAACTCAGGCAGGCTACCTGCAATCACGCACTTCAACCAAATAGCCGGGCCTTGCCCCAAAGCAGGTTGATAGTCCCCCAAGGTAAACAAGGGCAAACCAGCTGCACGCAAAGCGGGAATCGCCGCCCGCCATTGCTCGTCTTTATCAGTCCAAAGTACGGCAGCAGGCGCGATTTGTACGCCTTTGTGAAAACGGGCGGCAGATACAAGGGCTTCAACTAATTTGCTTAAAATCGTGGTCATTAACTTGCACACTTACATTCAGGGTGGTGGGTGGGGCGTCGGCAAATAGAGCATGGCTGGTAATACAAATGCTCAGCAATTTGCAGATCGGTGGCCCTGTCCCAGGCTTCACGATCAAAAAGACGTGGTTTTATTTGGTATAAAAAATCACCGGGAACTACTTTTTCACTTTCAACAGGCGCAACATTGGATCTCAAACAGACTTGTTGCGCCTTATCGATTTCAGGCTGTGGCCACTCGATCAAATCGGCCATGTCCTTTTTTTTTTCGGCTTGCGTATCCGGCAAACTCAAACCGAACTCCAAATTATGCACTTCCGCAAAATCACGATCGCCGTTTAAGGATGCCGTAGCCTCTGCATGTAATATCAAATTTTCATCAATTGATAATTTGAGTTCGACGCGCTCAAACAACTTGCGTGACTTGCTATCTACTTTTACTGACAGATTTTCCAGAATACTTCTCGTATCTGTGCCCTGAACGGTACGACCTGGGCGCTCTGGGCTTGTGAGCTGGATTTTAGCTTTACCATCGCGCGGATCAGTACAATACAAATTGATTGTTTCATTGCCGCTGACTTCGCCTTCACGAGGCATATCGACATTCGCTTTGATCACTGGGAAATGTGTTTGCCCAGCTACCAAAACCTCAATGTTTTTGGCCAACTTCAAATTAGCGCGATCATGCGCAATCCAAGCTGCGCCTTCAGAAATCACCGTTGCGCCACGCTCAGATACATGCAAACACTGCGGACCGAATAACTCCAGCAAGCGTGATTGGATCATCGGCATATTGACCATGCCGCCAGTGGCTAAGCAGAGCGAAATCTGGGAAGGGTTGATTCTTAAGCCATTCAGCAAATTATGAATGCGCTGAATGCCGGACTCAATTTTACTGCTGACCATTGCCTCAAAATCAGCCCGTTTTAGTGTGAACTCCAAATCGGGATCATCCATCGAGTCCGAATCGAAATAGCTCGGTACATAGACCAAAGCTTCACTTCGATCAGACAAGCTAATTTTTGCAGCTTCGGCACGTGCCAACAATTTTTGGCGAGCACCTGACCGAGGTAAAACTTCATCGGTGATATTGCGCTCAGCTAAAGAGCGCCTTACCACTTCATTTACAATCATTTCGTCGAGAACATCACCACCGACATCACTGCAACCATCATTTTTGATCTGCAGTAGCATGCCATCCATGATTTTGCACAACGTTAAATCTAAAGTGCCGCCACCCCAATCAAAAACCAAAACCAATTCACGATTGAGCTCGCGAATTTTTTGCTCAAAGTTGTCTTGATTGCGTAGGTGTCCATATAAAGCAGCGAGGGGCTCATGCACAAACTGGACGATGCTCATTCCTGCCATACGAAACGCATCACGTAACTCGGCGCGCCGATGTCCTTGCATATCAACAGGAATAGTCACAACGGCATGGTCATACTGTCCTGGTTGCTGTTCTTGCGCAGCGTTTTTCACATAACGCACTAAATCCGCAACAATTTCTTTAGGATTTCTGGCTACATCATCAACCCAAATTTTGGGTTCCCCAAGTCGGGTTTTAGGTGAGCGAACGATATTGCCAATTACACCTAGTTGCATGTTCGCCAAACGTTCTTTAGCTTTGCGCCCAACAATAATCTGATCACCCTGATAGCACACCACCGATGGATGCGGCATATTACCGTCGAGCAATGAGATTACCCGATCACCAACAATAATCGAAATCAAACTGTTCGTCGTGCCAAAGTCAAAACCAATCGCATGCTTCATTGCATTAATCCTTTAATTTCTTGAGTTCATCATTCAGATGATCAATGACATCAGGTAAATACATCTGCACAACTTGAATCTTCGGTGGATTACGCTGCAAAGCAGTCACGCAATCATTCAGTACGCCAACTTCATGCTCAAGCACTTGATAGGTACGCCCACGGTTTTTTTCGAGATCATCTTTTAAATGCACACCCGTAACATGGGATGCCTCTACCGTCGACTTCAACTTCAAGCGTAAAGCTTCAATTTCTGCCTGTAGCAAGGCATTTTGTTGCTGCGCTTGCTCGCACTCTGCACGAGCTTGATCACGTTCTGTGTGTGCGCGCACGACATCTTGTTGCAAATTCTGCTGGGCATGGATTAAGGCATTTTCTTGCTTAGAAAACCAATGCACTAATGACGCTAGCTTGTTCGATTCTTTGGTAGAGACCAGGAATGTAATTGCCTCATGTTCAAGCTCGCGACCATCGAGCGCAAATTCTAAATGTGAGTTTTTAAGCTCAGCCATTAGCCGTGAAAAGCTAGTCACTTCCCAACTAAAACGCCAAATCAGGCTGCAGTAAAATGCATTAATCCTTGCCTCTTGCATTTCTTTGAGTCCGACTTTCTTCTTGCCTTCAGCAACGTCAGTCGGAGCCTCAGCATCTTCTGCATTCGATGAATCACTCGGCGGAGTCGGAATAATATGCTTGAACGACTTCCACAAATCGCTCAGCGTAAAGGTTTCGGTGTAATCCTTGCGTGGAAACACGTGTGATGGCTCGGCAGAGCGCATGCAGTGATGGCGCAAAACCACATCACGGGCGAATGAGCGTAATGTTTCAGCCAAACTCGGATAACCGCGATCATCCAAGCTCAGTAGCAATAATTTCTTGCTAAGCTCCAAAGTCGGATCATTGTCGGCTGCCAAATCAAACAAGTCTGACCGAAGTTCAGGCTGAATTTGTGCTGAAAATTTAATTTTATTAAAGATGGGCTCAGGCAGGCTCTTCAATCGTTTGGTATAAAACGCCTGTAAATATTCAGTGACATTCTCTGGCGCAGGCTCTTTCTTGGTTTCTTTATCCGCATCAACATCGGATTTTTTTTGATTCTTTTTCTTGCTAGCTGGTTCACTCTTTGCGTCTGCCGTCACATTCACCGAGCTCGTCACCACAGCATCAGCCACAGGCAATACCTCGGCGGCATTCATAGCCGGGTCTTGAACAGACTCAAGCTGCTCGATGAATGCTCGCTCTTGGATTGGAGCCGGCTGGGCAACACGAGACTCACCAGTCTTTTTATTAATAACCGTAGGGATTTTTTTAGGTTTGTTTTTCATTCATGGTCTCACATTGATCCAATACAGCCTGTGCCCAAGCACCAAATGCAGGGTCGTTCATTGAACCACGCGCCTGATGTTTCGCTGGCGCGTAATCATGCATAAATAAGTAAATTTGGCTCAGTAGCATGGAGAGCTTCAATTTGTCTTCATCGAAATGTGCGGAGTCACGCTTGCTTTGAACAATTAAATCCAGTTGTTCGGCTTGGCGTTCGAGGGGCATTAACACCCAATTCAAGATTGAATCTGTAAACCGATCTAAAGGCAGTTTGAGCCCTTGGTCTATAACGCCAATACCTGTTGGTTTTGCAAGATTTGGTACTTGGGTCTGCAAATGATGAAACCATTGCATCGCCTGCTGCAGTTTGGGTGCGTGCTCCAGCGTGCTACCGGCAGAAAAACAATTCAAATTAAAATTGATCACGCCACAAATGGCCCGAGCCAGCGGGGTATCAAAGCGTTTGAGCACCTCTAATGCGCGGCTCATGCGACCTTTGGCTTGATCGCGCCTCAATTGCGTGCCGCCAGTTTGATCTTTAGCCAAAATGGCATAAATGTAATGGCTCAAGCCATCTACATACGCCAACACCGTATTAAATTTACGGCACGCCTTAACAAACTGATCGACCGCCAATACCGACAAATTCACTTGATCCAGCAAGGTGAAAAATAGCTCGTCGACTTGTGCCAACTCCGCCAAATCGGCCACATGAATCTTTAATTCATATTCACTACTCAGCCCTTCGTTGACCAGCCGAATTTTCACGATCTTTTGCCGCTGCTGCGTTAGAAAATGCCGCAATACCGCTTCGCTCACCCGCTCACCTTCAAGCTCCAGCCAATCGGCCTGCTTAAAATCAAAGTCATCCGCTGCAATAACGTGGTAAATATCTTCACGCGGATTATTCAGCTCACGTCCCTGATAAAACAGCACAGGACGGCGATAAGGGTGTTCGTTAAAACGATGTTCAAACAGCTCATCTTTCGTCGCAAACTGCGCTTGGCAATGCAGACAAGCAAACTTTTCGGGAACAATCACATGCCCAGTCCATGGGGAATCCGGCGTTGGCACACTCCCGCCTGAATTACCTGGATCTATCGTATCCCATAGCACTAGATACCCCATGATGGTGGCCTTATTTTTTAGCGGCTAATTTCTCAGCCAGCGTTAAGTGGTGATTATTGATCCGTTCGCCTTTGAAGACGTGAAACCATGGCGCGGATTCGACGTCGGTGCCGCGATCTTTTTCCCATTTCACGTTCAGTTTAGGGGCTTTGTTGTGGCGCAGGACTTCGGCGGTCATCCAGGGGCGGATATTCATGCGTACGCCGTCGTTCAGGTCTGGGTTCCAGCCGATGGCTTGCTCGGCCAGCGGTTTCCAGCGCACGAAAATATCGTAGGGCGCTTCGCCTGCGAGGATTTTTTCTAGCTTGGATTTAAGCTCCAGCGCAGCATTCAAACGGCGTTGTGCATCTGTATCGCCCGCTTTGTCAGCTGTATCAAGGCCTGCAATCCAATCCCCCAGGTAGGTATGGATTAAACGCTCCAGCGTTTTCTGGTTTAGCTGGTGGTAGTTCAACAAGACAGAGAAACCGTCTTTGAGCCCGTCCCACACCTGCCAGACAAAGGGGCGATGGCCGAAGCGTTTGCAGTGCTGCTCGAAGAAATAATCACGCAGCCACACTTCCAGGCCTTTGCCTTCGCAATTGGCTTCTTTCAGCAGTTTATTGAGCACATCCGGATGCCAAGCATCGCCCCAGGCGGCGATCAGCAAATCAAGCAAGCGATCTGCCGCTGATTTTTCACCCCGCACCGCAGGCAAGCAGACAATCCCATCGTCATCGGCGAATGCATTAAGGAGCTTGCTTTCGGCTATCCAAGCGTGAGCCTCGTCGGATAAGTCCATTTGCGCATCGGTTTCGGCAGGCCATTGATAACCAAGCAGGCGAGCAACAGCGACTTGTAGCGGATCGGTAGACGGCTTTGGGTGGCCGTGGAAAATCCACTGGGTTGGGTCGTCGGAATAGGGTTTTGGCAATCCTAATGGATATATTTCATCCGCTACTTTCAACCAATAATCTAAATCAAACGGAACTTTAACAAAAGTAGCATTTGTTACATTTCGTTTCTGATCTATTTTTTCCAATTCTTCAAAAAAATCAATTGATTGACAAAATAAATAAATAGCCGCCAGATGCGATGGATCTTTTGGAATTATGGCGGCACTACTCTGATCATAAAGATTGCCGGAGTAAACAGCACTTGGGCATGGTTTAGTCAAACGAACTAAAATTCCTTGTTTATTCCATGCCTCACACCCCTGAATTCTCGCTTGAGTAGATGCCTGCAAACTTCCATTACCATTTTCCCATCGAAGTATTCCATAGCGTCCCTGATATAAAGTGGCATCTTCACATGGCATTTGAAAAAATACCCAATCAGATTTTTTACTTGAAGAAAACTCAACTTCCCAAAAAGAAAATAAATATTGTGGTGTATCTCCATTCTGGAGGCCGACAAAAGATCCAGCATAATTATTTAATAATTTATGCCCTGCTATTTTATCAAGTACAATTCGTTGATCTGGATGCTTCATTTGCTGTATTTGACTATGTTTTTTCATAGCTTGATTAGTCAATTCAAACGCTTTTTCTAGTGGGGTAATGGCTTGTGATGTATCAACACTAAAAAATCGACCGTCATTCGAAGGCTCTGTTTTAGTGAGCATCAAAAGAATTGCTTTTACCACTTCTCCTGAAATTGTCTCAAATGCGCCGGGACCCAATCGAGCAAGAAAATCCCATTTTTGTTTTAGGAGTAGTTTTGATCGTTGAACTTTATAACTAGTTAGAAACAACCAATTTTGTGGCATTACCACATGAACAGAACAAGATGATTTCGTTAACTCTATACAGCGTTCAAGAAACACATTTGCCAAATCCCCTTTCACTTCTGGGTACATTTTTGCACAAAAAATCCGTAAATCATCACACAATTCGTTTAGATTTTTATATGGAACATTAGTAATGACCAAGTGGTAACGAGACTCCAGTAAACGTGCTGCCTGCAACAAACCTTGCGCGCTCAATGCTAACTCTCGATACTCTTCATCCTCATTTACGAAAGCAGCATTCTCCGATGCCAAAGCCTGCGCCAGTAAATCACTGAGCTGATGGTAATTCGCCGCAAACAGATCGCCTTTATTCACTTTGGCTGGATCAAGCAAACTCCCAAGTAGTGGCGCCTGGGCAAAAGTGGCGTGCAAATGCGCCAAACCTTGGCGTAAATGCTCAGCATTCGGTGCATCAACTGGCACCAGCGCTTGCCAAGCCTCGACTTTGGCTGCAACTTTTAATCCGCAGCAGGCGATATTAGGCGCAGGCATGCTGGCGCGTGCGCCAAGTGGGTTGCCACTTTCATCACTAAAGCGCCACGCTGTCAGCGCCAGTGCAAACACGGCGATTTCCACGCAACGGGCATCGAGCTCCAGGCCGTGCAGATTGTCGGCCAGCACCGCATCTACCGCTTGAGCGGCACTCAGACCTTCGCTGGCCATACGCATGGGCACTAGCATTAAAAACGCCGCGACCAAGAAATGGCCGGAGCCACAACACGGGTCCAGCAGGGTGAAATCTTTTAACGATTGCGGCCAGCCTTCGTATTCGCCAGCGGCAGGTTTACCGTCGTCCAAGGTGCGCAAGTAGGTGAGCGGCACCGGGCTAGGCAGCTCGGGATGCCGCGTTACCCACCATGCGCCGAGCGAGTTATGCAGCAAAAAATCCACCATGTACGGCTCGGTAAACAGCTGCGTGACGGCGGGGAGTTCATCGGCACCGATTTTAACGCCCGAGGCGTTCACATCGTCTTTGCGTTTGGCTTGCCAGAATTGGTACACCCAGCCCAGGCTATCGCTAGCTTGGAATACCTCGCTGGATAGCGCTGCAAGCAGCTTTTCTAACTCTCGCTGTTGCTCGGGGGCGAAGACCAAATCAAACACGGGTGAAGCGGGTTTAAACACTTGCGGCAACATGCGCGCCGCCAAAATACCGGCCAATTCCCAGCCGGATTTAGCGCCCAAGCTGGTATCGGGGTCTTGGACTAATTCTTCACATTCGGCGAGCGACACAGGTGCGCCGACCTCGTACATCAACATATTGCTTTCGGCCAAAAAGCGCGCAAACAGCATACGATGCCAATGCTCGTAGGCGGTTTCCCAAACCAAATGCTGGATTTCTTGCGTATCGTCGCCGTGCTTCACATCACCCAAGGCGCGACCATGCGCCCGCAATTTACGCCGTAACACTTTTTGCACGTCGTTTAAATGCGCAGGCAATGCGCCTTCACCGACACCCAAATGCTCCAAAGCCGCCTGTGCTGCGCGCTCGGCGACTTCACGCGCCTGTTTTACTGTGGCTTCGAGTTTGTTGCGTAATTCTTTTGATAGCGTGGTCATTTTGATCCTGAATACTTAAAGCCAAAGTGCATCGGCTTGCCATTGCACAGGAAAGCCCATGTCGGCGGGATTTATGCCGGGATAGCTGGCGAGAATATTTTGTAATGTTCGTGGCCAATCACTATTCGGATTGATGGCTCGCGATAAGAGGCGAATCACCACGGCGTAAGAGTAGAAGCTTTGCGGGTCGGTGAAATGCTTGGCCTGCTGAGTAAATACCTTGGGGCGCATACTGAAGCGGCGATTCCATACTCGCCCATGATGCGCGCAGATGTTGCGCAAGACAGTGAGCGCGTGCAGCCAAGACTCCAGCACTTCCATTTGCAGCTGAAACACCTTGGCAATGGCTTTTTTCGGATGCGGTTTGCTGGCATCAGCCTTTTGCAAATGCTGGTAAATTTTCGACCATTTGCCAAAAGTGACGCATTCAGCCATTAGCCAACTGGGCGGTAAAGCGGGATCGGTATATTTACTGTAAAAATGCTGAGCAAAGGCGTCTTTGCTGCGACGGGTTTCACTATCAACTTCGGCCAAGAAGGTTTGCAGTGGAAACGCTTCTAAACTGCCATCGCGCTTTTTGATGTCGCCAAAAATCACGGCAGGCTGATTGAAATACCAAAACGGACCATAGTCATCACTCATCGTATTGCTGATGACGGTACGGATGCCCACTTCGATGGTTTCCAATTCACGCAATATCGCACCG
The DNA here is from genome assembly GCF_016881405.1 of Deefgea chitinilytica. Classification (GTDB taxonomy): domain Bacteria; phylum Pseudomonadota; class Gammaproteobacteria; order Burkholderiales; family Chitinibacteraceae; genus Deefgea; species Deefgea chitinilytica. Next base: position 650,126 of record NZ_WOFE01000001.1, on the reverse strand, counting down.
CGCAATTCATGATCTAACCGGTATGCATCGGTAATCATTGATAGCGTTGTGCCAGGGTTAAATACCCTACCATTTGCAGTGGAATGCATCCACGGCAGCGCATAACCACGCAAGCGGAAATAGCCGATAAAAGTCAGCGCTTGTGTCGCGGCTGCAAGATCAGGGATTTGCAGGCCTTTGGCTTGCCAGTGTGCAATTTGATCGGGGATAGATAGGGGCGACTTGGCATATTTCATAATGCGACCCCAGAAACGAGAAACCCGCCATGGGAGCACTGTACGCCTTGCGGCGCCTGAAGTGTGGCGGGTGTTGTTGCAATCATTATCACGAATCTCCGAGCTCTGGTCAAGGTTATTAAGCAGGAATCACTGGGCCGTTAGCCAATTTGGCCAACAGCGTTTTTTCTGCTTCTTGCAACCATGCGGCCACATCGGCTTCGGTGTGCAAAGTACGGCGCGGCAGCTGAGCTTGAATCACTTTGGGCTCCAGCAATTTCGCCGCAGCCAAGCGCAGTGCTTCAAAGCGACTCGTCAAGCCATGGCGGCGCTCATTCCAATATGCAATACCGCATTCATCAAGGGCATCTTCTAGCTCTTGCGGGCTTGCCAATTTCAGCGGCACTGGTGCCTTGATACTGTGTTGTGCCAACAATGCGGCACGGTTGCTCTCATCCAATTTTTGCCAATTGCTATCCGCATCCAGCTGGGTCATTTCTCTCTCATAGCTATCGGCATAATCTTGCCAGTTCGCATTGAGGGCTTGGCGCAAAAGCTCTGAAACTTGTGTGAGCAAAGGGCGAACCGGATCAGGCTCGGCCAGTAGGCTACGCTGCGCGATAATGGCCTGCTGCTCTGCACGAATGGCTTCGTGCCCTGGTAATGGCTTAGCATGATCAAGTAAACCGAGCAGTTGATCCCAAATCGGCATGCGCAGCGCAATTGCCTCTGCGGCAGCAACCCAGGCTTTGCTGTGATTTACGATGTTTTCTGATTGGCTCAAGACCTCAAGCAATAAGGCATTGCCTGATTGCAGCTCAAGGTTACGCAACCAATCGGGTAAGCTGTTTTCAGGGCGTGGCGCTGCGCCACCTGCGGCCTGAGCCTGCTCGCGCAACTTCGCCAAAAGGCCTGGTACTCGTTGAGTTTCTTCGCCCGAATTACAAGACGGCAATCCCAGCTCGGGAAATAATTTGCGCAATTTAATCAGCTGAACCGTGCTAACCGTCACGGTTTCTGGTTTGAAGGTCGCTTGCGTTAGCTTCTGACGATCAAGGCTTTTCGCATCGACGTTTTGCCCGCTCACATCGGTGGCGCGCAAAATGCCTGCGGCGAGCAAGGCATACAACACGGCATCGACCGCGTCTTGCGGCCAGCCGTATGGAGCCTCAATAAAGTTAGCACGTACATCTGCGCCTTTTTTCTGCGCTCCGATAAAGCTAAGCACTTTTGCAGATACCGGGTGTTTCTCTGGCTCGGTGTTATGGCCGATTTTTTTGAATGCATCGGCACTACCTTTGCGAGCTTCAGTGAGCACATTGCCCCACTCCGCAAAGTCAGCCACATCAAATTCCCGATACAAACGGATAACCGATGATTTGGCCGCCGAAGTTACACGCTCCGCTAAGGTGTTACCCGCGCTAACTTCTTGCCCACCCGCTTGGAATACTTTCACTCCCGCCATGATCTCGCCGATCAGTTTTTTGACTTCTTTTTCTGCGTGAGATTGGCGAGACTCCATCGCTCGGCGTGCTTCTTGCCCCTCAGCGCCGACCGGAGTGCCTTTGCGCTCTAAGGTTTTTGATGCAGCTTCGAGCGAAACAATGGCATTACTTAAATCGCCTTTGTTTTGATCTGGGATGTAAACAAAAATCGTTGGGTTATCAGCGCCTTTGTTGCGTGCATCGGCAATCACACCTTTCTCTTCGGTGGACCAACCATCTTGCACCCAAATGTAGAGATTTTTGTCGTGATCTTTTGGCAAGTCGCGGTCGAAACACAGCTCAAAACTGCGCGGAACGCCGGATTTACCGTGATTTTCAGTACGTGCTTTGGAGAGCTGCGTACGGATTTCTTTTGTGAAAAGGTCAACTCGAATCGTTTCCACTTTGCCCGTGGAGTTTTTAATTTCAGTTTCCTGAGCGCGGTATTCTTCATACCAGCCGCTACTTTCACGGGTTTGCAGGCGGTACTCTGTACCGCTTGCGCCTTCCAAAGCCATGATCAAACGATCATCGTTTTGCAGCGAATTGAGCACTGTCGGCAAAGCTGCGCGAAGCTCGTTCGACCCTTGCTGAAGATTAGTGACCAATAAATCGGCCAAAGTCGTGAGCGTGGCACGCAATCCGATTTCTTCAGCCACTTCATTGGGCAATTTATTAATCAGGTATACCAGCTTGAGCACTTTAGATTTCAGTAGGTCAGTGGCATCACCTTCGGCAAAACGGCGAATTTGCTCGTAGATTTCGAGTGGCATAGCCGCTGTCGAAAGTAGATCGCTAGAAATTTGATCGTAGAGAAAATCCCCCGCAACCACATTGCCCAGTTCTTCTTCGCTACTGGCCTGCACCGCTTCATGCACGATACGGAGTTGATTGCGAAGTTGAGACACGGTGCCAGTCGCATCAATGTGGCGCAAGCTGCGCTCCCAAAAACGACGACGAACAGGCAGGATTGGGTAATCGGCCACCATATCATTTTCATCATCACGGCTGTGCTCAAGCTTTGTACCGCGTAAGTGGCTACAAATTTCACCCAGGTTTTGTTTTAAAACCTGATCGACTTGTGGCGACACGCTGGTTTTTTTAGCCAGGATAATTTGGCGAATCACCGTATCAACGTCGTTGTCACCCAACAAAATCGAGACAGGGAAACGGCCTTGGATTTTAGACAGCAGTGGAGTACCCGACATTGCGGTTTGGCCTGTCGCTACAAATAGCAGCTTGCCGCTAAAATGATTGCAGCACGCTTCGGTCACTTCTTGCACCTTGTAGGCTTTGTCGGTGTCAGTGCCAATGTATTGCTGCATTTCATCAAGAACGATCAAAGTCAGCGGGAATTTGCCGTCGATAGACAGCGCTTCTTTGATCGCCAACACCATATCATCGTTACTGATGTCGGTGACTTGGGGGAAATTTGATTTCAATAACTGACGTGCTTCAGCCTCTGAATTTGCAAAGCCTGGGTATGCCTTTAATAGGCCTTTGGCGATGTACGGCGAAACATACATATTTGGCAATTCTTGCTCAAGCGTTCGGCCATGAGACTCTACTTCTGACTGCACCTGCGCCAGATAGCCTTCTTGCTTGAGCCACATGACAAAACTGGCTTGCGAATATGACTCGGGTAGCCCTTTCGATTTAAATACAATGCGTAGCAAGGCCAAACGCACGTTATTACCCGCACCGGCTCCCAGCTTACCTGCTGCTGCATGCAGACCACCCAGCCGTTTTCCAGCCGTAGATAGCTCCAGCAATGGCTCTTTAACATCATCTGGCAAATGCGCCAAGCTACGTGCTGTAGCACCATCAGCAAACGTAAAGTCAGTCCATAAATTGCGCAGCATCTTGGCCAAATGCGACTTACCGCTACCAAAGAAGCCAGAAATCCATACGCCTGGCTGAGCGGCATTATTTCCAAGATTGGTCAAAAAGGTATCCAGCACCTTTTTAACCCCAGAGCGGTATTGACCATCACAAACGAAGGTTTCTAACTCGTAACGCAAAATACTAACGGCACCATCCGAATAATCTTCGGCAACTTCTGCAACACCGTTGTTGACTAAGCGATTGGCTTTAGGTGGTTTTTGGTAGATTTCAAAATTTTTCATGGTCAATCGCTTATTCGTTTGTTGTTAGTGGCACGGCTTGGTAATTCCAGCCATCTCGCGCATCAAGCAGGCGGTATGAGTAGGATTCAGCAATAAATTCACCCGGAAAAAACACCAGTAAACGTCCAGGAATATGGTCTTTTAAACCCTCGACAATCGTGGATGCCCGGCACAGACCAAACAAACTGCCGACCCCCATAATTGCCACAACCATGTTACTGCTTACTTTTGCATCGATTTCGGTGCGCAACTTGGTTATTAGCGCTTCATAGAATCCATCTAATTCACCAAGGTGGTAACCCGCCAAATCATCAGGACACTCAAAATAGCTCTCACGGTATTCTTGCTGCGCCATCCATTCTGGGAACGCATTGGTAACATCAAGCAATAACCATTCATGCCCTGTTTCATGAGTGGCAAGCTCAAAGGCATCGATATGCGCACGCATTCGCAGTTCATCTGTTTTGTCGTAGACGGCAAAAATCACGCGCTGTACTGCCGCTAGGCCAGCCGCCCAAGGAATGCCAATATGGCTTTGATATTTGCTTACTAGCCGAGCTACTTTACTCATGACGCCAGCCTTCTTCTTCAGATGTTAAATATTCAGGGAACCGTACTTCCAATAGCCCGCCTGCATTCATAAATACAATCAAACCCCGATTGGCCGCGCCAACCGCTAGATCATTCAACTGGTCTTGATTTTTACCGAGCAAGGCAACCCAATGGCTCAAAAACAAGCGCTGTGCTGTGGCCCCTTCCAGATAGGCAAGGAATAGGCAAAAGGTCAGATTTGCCACACCAACGGCGGGTTCTGATCGATATTTTTTAGCTTTGCCGATGAGATAACCTGCACGCGTCCAGCTGCCATTGATATTTTGCGCAATGGACTTCAAAGAGGCAGGGCTATAACGCCCTTCTTCGGTTGCTGCCAAAATGGTTTCAATTTCTTCTCGAACGACAGCATCACCTAATTTCTTTTCTTGAATAAACTCGGTGCTTAATCGCAAGATGGGGTCACGAGCAAGGGCAATAGTGAGTGCCAAAACTGGCCGAGCATCAGGATAGCCATCCCATAATTTGCGGAATATACGAAACACCGCGAATTCAGGATTGAGTCCATACAAGTCAACCAAATGCCGATACGTTAGCTGCCTGGATTTAACCGTGCTTTTTGCTAGGCCATTTTGTTCCACAACAAATGCTTGGTAGTCGCCTGGCGTTGAGTCGGCTGAGCAATAGTCAAACAATATTTCCAGCTCATCGAGCATGATTGTTCTTGCTGAGTGCGCGCCGTTTTTACCAAATTTGAAGCCAAATTTAGTGAGTTGGTATTGATTCATGCTGCAGTGCCTTGTTTCAAATAGCTGGCGATCAGCGATGAACTTTCTACGCCATTGAGGATTTCTGAATTACTGAGCCACAAGTGATATTGCTGCGATGGTTGCGAGTGATCATGGGAGCAATCAACTCGCCAGCTCTGTAATGCGTATCCTGCCAATGCTGCGCGGACATTGATATTGAGCTTAGCGTTTTGCATTTCATAATCTGCTTCAATCGCAATCGGATTTTTCAGATTTGGATGTGGCACTAAAACCAAATTAATCACTTGGTTCCATTGATTGTCATTTGCCAAAAGCTCATGCTCTGCTGGCGATTGAGATGCAGGCTCGATATGCTTCAGCCGATTAACGACAAAATCTCCAAAACGACCATTCTTGCGGTCATAGCAACGCACATGCCAGCGCACCGCGTTATCGACAAGGGCAACAGGAACGATCTCACGCACTGAAGCACCTGAGTTCAAAGATAAATACGTGACTTTCAGTGCTTCTCTTTGATGGATGGCACGTGAGAGAACCGCTAATTTTTCAATATTCGGGGGAGAAAGTGCCAGTGCGGCATCAGCATGAACGGGCAAGCTTGCAACATGACTAATGCCATCGCCAATACCCTGCCTTAACCAAGCTAGAGCTCGTTCGGGCTGAATTGGTAGTAAAGGTTTAAAGCTGTCAGAGAACTGATAAATCTTCGCACGTGGGTTGTAACTGATATTGGCAGGGGCTAGCTCGCGGTAACAGGATATATCGCGTGTCGCGGCTGCGGCTGCGATACCAAACCGCTCTTCTAGGTCGGCGCGCCGAAGCTCACCAACAAAAATCAGTCGGTAGTCGATGAAGCTCAAGCGCTCAAGTTGCCCCTGAGAAAGCGTGCCCAAAGGGCTTAGCTCGAAAGAGTCTTGTGACATAAGTGCACGAAAACTTAAGACAGAAGTAAACAAAAGTCAGTGTACCGCAGTTACGAACAAATTGTCATCATAATGATGACAATTTGTTCGTCCTAGCTAAACTCAGAACCTTATCTACCTTAGCAATCCAACTAAGGTTCCTGCTTTTCAAGTTGGATACATATGCCCCAAGAATGATTCATGGAATAGGTGACTGACCTCCGGTCAAAAATTCGTGTCGGATTGCACAAATTGTGCACGCATAATGTAGTGGTCAACTAATTTTGGCCACATCGTTATAGCCAAGCCAATAATTACGCTCGGCCTCGTTGGGCGCCAACCCACCGTTATGGTGGTGTGGCCTCAGCTGGCTGTAGTAGCCCAGCATGTAATCCAGTATTTCCCGCTCAGCTTGCACAAATGAGCTGTAACCAACCTCAGGAACCCATTCCGTTTTCAAGCTTCGGAAGAAGCGCTCCATAGGACTGTTGTCCCAGCAATTACCTCGCCGGCTCATGCTTTGCTGAATTTGGTATCGCCATAATAATTGCCTGAACTTGACGCTGGTGTAATGGCTACCTTGGTCAGAATGGAACATCAATCCTCTAGGTTGACCTCTGCTTTCAAACGCATGACTGAGTGCCTTGCAGGTTAAATCACTGTCCGGCGAGAGTGACATTGCCCAGCCAATGGGTTTTCTGGCGAACAAATCCATCACAACAGCCAGATACGCCCACCGATTGCTAACCCAGATATAGGTCACATCACCGCACCACACTTGATTGGGTTTTGCTACGGCAAACTGTCGTGCCAACAAATTCGGTACTTCAATGTGCTCACGCCCCGTCTTTTTGTACGCATGACTAGGCTGCTGGCAACTGGTAAATCCAAGCTTCTTCATGCACTTGGCCGCCAGATAACGACTCATCTGGACACCTTGTGTACTGGCCATAGTGGCAATACTGCGCGAGCCTGCAGAGCCATTGCTGGCGTTAAACAACTCACGTACTTTGCTTAAGCGCTGAACCTGCTCTGGCCTAATTGGCTTGTGGCGTTTCCAGGCTTTAAAGCTACTGCGATGGACTTCAAACGTACGGCACAACTGTGCCACAGCGTAGCTCTGCTTGAGCTGAGCAATTATCGTGAATTGTTCAGCGAGTCCGACATCAAGAGAGCGGTAGCCTTTTTTAATATTTCCTTCTCAAGCTCGACCTGCTTCAGGCGCTTTTCTAATTCACGGATTCTGAGTTGGTCAGGCGTCATTGGTGTCGCCTTGGGTGCCATACCAGCGCGTTCTTCGCGTAATTGCCGAACCCATTTATCCATGGTCGATTTACCCACGTTCATTGCTTGGGCGGCTTGTCGAACGGAATAGCCTTTGTCGAGCACGAGCTGCGCGCATTCTAGGCGAAATTCAGGCGTGAATGTGGGTCTGGTTTTGTTGTTCATTGAGTCACCTAATTGCTTACGAGGTGCAGCATAACACCTCTAATTAGGTGGCCAAATTCAGTGTGCCACTACAATTAAATATACTTGGACCTTCGTATTTCCTGCCAGCATCGACTGACCTTTCATATCATATAATTTAAATACCGAGCGGATTCTAAATCCATAGCCCCTTACAACGCTGGGATAGCAGCAAGCACATATCAATCATACTGCGTCCAGATATTGTGTCGCAATCGAGAATACGCAGGACCAAGTGACTTAACCCTGCTGCAATCCGCTTGATCGATATCTATTTAGTTGCTTCGCTCTGGGCAATTGACCTTTTTACCGGTAACTGCACTAATGCAGAGAATCTCGCTGTCCTCCGCTGTTATATCAAAGACATGGATTTTCCCGCCAACAAATGAGTAATCAGGAAAAGAGCCAGCAAAATACTGATCTTGTATTTTTTTTGATGGCGTTATATCACGACCATTTAGATCAAAAAGCTTAAATAACTTGCCCTTTTGGAAGAGCTTGTCGTCGTTTTTAGAGTCTGCCGACATCGTTATCAGCTTGAAACCATTGGAGTTCAAGCATCGAACTTGCTCAGAGAAATCGCCCTTTTCACAGAACTTGCTATAGTTACCGACATCAGCGCTCACAAGATTAGTGAACAACAAGGCTGGAACCAAAGTCAAAATCTTACGAATAACCATTGATCTACTTCCAAAATAATTAATTTTTATGGTACTGACAACTAAGAGCGGATGCAAATAAGCGCTATGCCGTGTCGTAATCTGCATAATAAGTACGCATTCCAGATAGTTTAATGCAGGATACAGCACGTCGACATGAATCAAATCCTCACTGAACCCGCCTATAATTACCCCCAAGCCGTTGTTTTTGATGTATTTGGCACTCTTTTGGAAATAGGCAAGCAGCATCATCCATATTTATCTCTGATGAAGTATTTGAGAGCTCATGGGCGCCCACCCCAAACGGATGATTCACGCTTCATATTAACGTTTGACGGAAGCATCGCTGAGCTAGCGGCTCACTTTGATGCGACCGTCCCTGCTGATCAGCTGGCAGAATACGATACCGCCTTAGAAGCAGACTTAAACAACATCAGCTGCTTTAGCGACGTTGCCGCGACTTTTACAGCTCTTCGCTTGCGGGGTTGCCGTATCGCAATCTGCTCAAATCTTGCCCAGCCTTACGGGAGCAAGGTGATGGAGTTGCTACCAAGCGCGGACGTTTATGCAATGAGCTACGAGCTTGGATGCATCAAACCCGAGCCCCAAATTTACCAATACGTATTAGACAAGCTAAACCTGCCTGCCAATGAATGCATTTTTATTGGGGACTCTGAGTATGCCGATCAGGATGGTCCCATAGCGATGGGCATGGATGGACGATTGGTATCTCGGCAGCGAGGCCAGAAACTCATGGATGCACTAGCCGATATTTTGGTGTAACTCATCGTTATCAGCTTGGCTAGATGCACATAAATTTTGTTTAAATCCCCCCAGCGCACCACTACCATCGCGCTTACATTTTAGCTCGAGGATACCCAAAAGATTTCTCTCTGGAACACCGGCGCGCCGCCTGCTTTGGGTTCAGCCACAAAATAATAGCCATAGTGTCAAGAATCAAAATACACATCACTTTCTAAAATTGTTAAACTCAAAATGGATAAATAGGGTATGGACAAACTTCAAGCGATCGTCCATACGAAAACGCATCGGAGATGGACAAACAGAAAATAACAAGAGCATTGATTTAAAAAGACTATTTCATGTCCACATCTAAAGAACTTGCTAGTAAATTAGCGCATCTAAAAGAAAAAGACCATAACAAAGCTTTTTATCAGCTTTGCCAGCATATAGAGCCTAACTACATTCAACTAGAGTTCGATCTAAGGCTTTATCTAACGCATCAAGAATTAACAGACTGCTAAAAATCACTTTATTTTTTGCGCCGCTTCCATTAATTCTTCGATCGAAATACCGGCATCTTTTAACTGCAATTGCAACCCTTCACATAGTTCACGCTTTTTTCTTTGCCTTGCAATGCGTTCGCTATTTGCACGCTCTTGCTCTTGCTTCAAAAGATGCCAAGTTTCAGTATTAAATAAATCTGCTGCTGAATTCAATTTTTCAACGCTCTCCAAAAAGAAGATTAATAGCCACGTTTCTGTTTACGGCGTTTCACTTTAGCATTCGGCATATTCAGCTCAACCGATCTTGCGGCTTTTACTTCTGCTGTTGCTGCAGCCCCAGTACCGCTCTTACTTTTTTTACCAAATAAATTTGAGATACTCTTGATTAAATTCATATTACACTCAACAAAACCTAGTTAATTAAATACTTAACAACCGAATTAACGGCAGTTCTTCTCAATAAATGCAGTTCTCTCAACAATTTCTTGCTCACGCTGCTTTGCAGGCAAAAATTCGACTTTGCCTTGGTCGTTGCTCACTTGCTTGAACAAATTAGCATTTTTCAAAAAAGAAAGGCGCTTTTCTGCTGCGGCACAAGCAGCTTCATCACGAGGCGGTTTAGTGGGGGGAGCAGAGGGCTGAACTTGTGCCTGCACCGACGATGCTTGCGATGCAGCAGCACGGGCAGACACAGTAGTCACTCGACTTTCATTTAAATTCATGCGCTGCGCTTTACCTTGCGAGGCAGGTGGCGGCTGATCCGAAAATTGTACCCGCCCCGATGAATCAATCCATTTATACACTTCAGCTTGTGCACCAAACGCCAAAAAACACAGCAATATAGTCAGGCTACGCATCATCTACTCCACCCAATTAATTCAATATTCCGATCACTTAGTATATGCAAACTTCAACCCGCTTTGAAGCTTAACTTATTGCGCTAATAACGCTTGCACATAGCGACGAACACCGTCTTGTACCGTTAAAAATTTCTCGCTGTACCCAGCTTCGCGCAGCAAAGTTAAATCTGCCTCCGTAAAGCACTGATACTTGCCTTTGAGTGCATCAGGGAATTCAATATATTCCAAAATACCTTCTGCCAGCATTTCATCAAGCGATAAAGTCGCTAAACCCGCAGCCTCACGGCAGGTATTGACCGCAGTGATCGCAATATCATTGAATGGCTGCGAATGCCCCGTACCCACATTGTAAATACCACAGACTTCTGGATTATCTAAAAACCAAAGATTCACTTTCACGACATCTTCAACCGAAACGAAGTCACGAGTATGACCACCTGCTGGATAGCCACCATACTCGCCAAACAACTTCACCTTACCCGTTGCTTGGTATTGATTGAAATGATGGAAGGCAACCGAGGCCATGCGTTCTTTATGCCATTCACGCGGACCATACACATTAAAATAGCGAAAGCCTGCTACTTGCGCTGTAATTTCGCCATTGGCGATTCGGGTACGCAAAACTTGATCAAACAATAGCTTTGAATAGCCGTACACATTCAACGGCTGCTCACAATCAGGAGACTCAATAAAGCCATTCTCGCCATTGCCGTAGGTCGCAGCAGATGAGGCGTACAAGAACTGCACTTCCTCCGCTTGGCACCATTCAAACAAGGTCAGCGTATATTGATAGTTGTTATCCATCATATACTTGCCGTTGTGCTCCATCGTATCTGAGCACGCGCCTTGGTGAATGATGGCGCTAATCGCACCATCAAAGGCTCCCGCAGCAAGCTCTTCGATAAAATCCGTTTTATCTAAATAATGCGCGATTTTTAAATCGGCTAAATTGCGAAATTGATCGCCTTTGCTTAAATCATCAACGGCCAGAATATCGGTTTCACCGCGCTCATTGAGCGCTTTGATAATATTTGAGCCAATAAAACCAGCAGCACCCGTAACTACAATAGTCATACTCAAACCTCGTTGCGATTAGTGTTGAATGCGATGGCATAGCGCCAAGAATAACCAAGCGCCGTGTGGCATCCATTGCTCAGTCCAACGCCAGCTATTGGCCATCGTCGCCACCTCAGCCGTTTTAAAATCGATATCGTCTTCATCGTCAAAGCCACTGGTAATACCGTTGCAAACCCCACCTGGCGCATTATAAAAGCCAGGTTCATAACGCGGGTTGTTACGGCCCCAACCTTGCAACATGCACGCATCATAAGGGTTAGCACCCAAAATCCAATCGAGTGATGCTTGCTCGTAGCGCGCAAGGTCTGCCACGAACTTTGCGTCATCAGCAAACAAATGACGAGCCTGCGCGGCAGCAGCCACAATCGAACCTAAGCGCGCATTTTCACCTTGCCACCAATAGCCCGATTCATTTTGATGCGGAATAAAGAACTGGGTATTACCAGCTAAGCCATTATGCTTAACGTATTGACGCGGATACCCAAAAGGATTATTTACATCAGCAAATGTAATTTTCAATTCAAACTGATATGCCTTACGTAATGCGGTACGAATTGCGCCTACCAGATTGGACTCTGGCCACACCTCAATAAAACGCATCAGCGAAATGTAAAGCAAACCCGCTTCGGCGGCATGAAAATAACTACGCTCACCTTTATCGTCGGCGCGGAACCAACCTTCTGCATCTTGCCGAGCCAAGATATTGTTGACGCGAACTTCAGCTGCCGTAGCATAAACGGCGTCTTCGCTAACATTCAATAATTCAATCGCCGCCAACAAAGCGCAATAGTCATCAATAATGTTTTCGGTTTGATCACCAAGGTACTCAATATTGTGTTGCTCTAAATGGGCAAAACCACGACTTGCTGCGAGTAGATAATCAGCGCGAGTAAAACCTTCGCCATCACGCGATAATTGCGAAGCACGAGCTAATGCAGCAATCGCCATCCCACCGCCCTGACGATATGCGGCTTGATACGTAGCGTATTTATCGCCTTTTTGCGTTTTGTATTCGCAAATATCACGGCGATTCTCGTCTTTACTCCATTGATCAAATACAGTCATATAGAAATAGCCGGCAGGGTCTTGCATCCGCACCAAGAAATCCGCGCCATGCAGGGCTTCATCAATCATCCGCTCGTCAAACCACTTTAATTGCTGCGGCAAGCGTGAATGCCCATCAATCAAATTCCACACCACTTGTGGTGTTTGTTGCGGATTCATGTATTGCGAAAATGCCAGATGCGATAAATATTTTGAGCAATCGCCCGATGCATCGTACCAGCCACCACTGACATCGCGACGCTCATCCGAATTCCATTTCGGACGCGATAAATCTGCGATGTTATAAATACCAGTACAACGTTGACCTTTAATGTAATGCACGATATCGGACAGCATTTGCCCAGCAAATAAATCATCGCCAATCGCAAAACGATGAGAAACCAATGGTGGATGCATCTCATCGATCACAATGAAATATTCGCCAACTTGAGTGAACTCGCTGAAGTCAGCAGCCCAAAAATGCCAATTCTTCCATTTAGCAACCATGCCGCGGGCATGAATTGCGCCACGAAACACCGCATGTCGGGTATTCGCATCAAATACAGTGAAGGTTTTGCCTTCGAGCTGATCTACTGGCGCCTCAATCAGCGCTACTTTATTCGCTGATGGCGCAAAACCAATGTGGTTAAATAAGAAATTCACTAGACTATCCTTAGGCGAAATTTAATTTATTCTTAATATTTATTCGATTGCAACCAATTACGCACAGCACCAATCATGCCGGCATGATTACCAGCACTTGCGAGCACGATGTCAGTCATACCTTGAAAATCAGGCAATAATTCAGCATTAATTGCCATATTTAATTCACGCAAAAAAGCAGTACCGCGCGCACTAATGCCGCCACCAATCACAACCCGTTCGGGATTAAATGCGTAAATTAAATTTGCAATCCCTGTTGCCAATAATTTAAACCAATCTTTAACAACCGCACTAACTACTGGATCTTGTGCATCATAGGCAGCAAACACCTCACGACCATTGGCAAATTGATTTTGCATTTTTACATTCGCCGCCGCCAATAAACCGCGCATTGATGCATGATCTTCCCAAATCACACCGGCGATCTTCATATAACCCCATTCGCCAGCCGCTGCGCGCGAACCTCGGTAAATTTGATGATTTAACACAATCCCACCACCGATGCCCGTGCCAATAGCAATGGCAATATAATGCGCAGCCCCCTGTGCCGCACCTAACCATCCTTCAGCCAAGGCCACACAGTTAACATCATTATCAATACTCACAGGCAAGCCAAATTCTTTTTCTAAGGCGGCCTTCGGTGAAGTACCTGCATAGCCTTCCACAGCCTCTGCTGCGCCTAAAATCAGGCCACTATAGGCATCAACGAGACCAAAAGTACTAATCGCAATACCCGCAATCACATGCTGAGACATCATCGTACGGGTTAATTCGCGTAGGAGCTCAATCACAGCCTCACCACCTGCGTACTTTGGGGTATCTACGACAGTTGCTGATAAAACCTCGCCCGCATTGCTCACAATTCCGTACTTAATTTGTGTGCCGCCAATATCAAAGGCTAATAAATTCATACCCTACCCCAATCAATTTCTTTTTTACCTTGCTGCAACAAATAGGTATTTGCCGCCGAAAAATGACCACAACCAATAAATCCACGATAGGCGGACAACGGTGATGGATGTACCGAGTGCAACACGCAGTGCTGAGTACCAATCAGGGGCACTTTCTTTTGTGCATGCGCACCCCATAACATAAACACCAGCCCAGATTGAGATTGTGAAAGATGCAAAATAATGGCATCCGTCAACACTTCCCAGCCTTTTTTAGCGTGAGAAGCTGCTTTATCAGCCTCAACCGTGAGCGACGTATTGAGCAATAATACGCCTTGCTCGGCCCATCCTGTTAGATTGCCATGCTGCGGGGGATTAATACCTAAATCTCGCGCAAGTTCTTGCCAAATATTTCGTAAAGAGGGAGGAATTTTTACGCCATCAGGCACAGAAAATGATAAGCCATTAGCTTCACCAACCCCATGATAAGGGTCTTGCCCCAAAATCACGACTTTGACTTGTTCAGGCGCAACCAACTCTAACGCTCGAAACCAATACTCTTGCGGGGGATAGATCCGCTTGCCGGCATGAAACTCATGCTGCAAAAAATCAGCCAACTGCATGAGGGCATGACTTTGACATACCTCACTCAACGGCGCCTGCCATGCCATCGGAATACTTGACCACCAACTCATGGTTTCCGCTCACGAAGTTGATGAATATGCCGCCGATGGTAACGGAAAATTGTTTTTTCAAAACTATCTTGCAATATTGGACTCATAGTCTGCCACGCAGCAGTCACCTCAAAACCGGCTTCGCTTGCCATACACGACACTATTTTGGCAGGAAACTGCAATAAAAAAGGAAACTGCGCGGACAAACAAAATGCCACAACGCCCTCTTGCGCAATCGGCAATCGATGCGGCGACTGCCAAATGACGTGCTCCAAACCAAAGACTGCCGAAGTCTGCGTTGGTAGAGCTTGATTCAACGAGCGCGCCAACCAAAGCAGCATCAAATCAGTTTTGGCATTCTGTGAATGCGGTAGATCATCGACATAATCGTGAACTTGCTCAAAATCAGCGAGTACGTGCAAATAACGGCTCATTTCCCAGTCATTCGCAAGCGCAACACCTTGCTGCCAAGCGAATGGGATTGTATCGCGAAAGAAAGCAGGCCCATCAATTTTTGCGAGCGTCATTGTTCAATTTAAGAATTTCAATAATGTGACGATTATAACGTGTGACAAAAAAATAAATCTAAATCAAAGCAAATCGATGCTGCTTTTTCTATGCTGAACTCACTCGGCAATTCAATTCAAATCGGAGTTCTGTGATGCACCCTACCAGCCGCGCTTTAATCATCTCTTTATCTCTAATGGCCGCGACCAGCTTCACTATCGCGAGCGAAAAATCCCACAGCAAAAAAACCGCTCATGATCCAAGTCATTGGAGTTATGAAGGAGAAACAGGGCCGAGTAATTGGGGCTCAATGAAGGCGGAATTCGGCTTATGCAGCACAGGCAAACAACAATCACCAGTCAACATTACCGAAGCCTACGCTCAAGATTTAGACCCATTGCAATTTCAATATCAAGAATCTAAAACCAGCATTCAAAACAACGGGCACACCATTCAGCTCAATTACGACCCAGGCAGCTACCTCATCGTTGGCACAGACCGCTATCAATTACTACAATTTCATTTCCACACGCCCAGCGAAGAAGCCATTGGCGGACAGCGTTACCCAATGGTCGCTCATTTAGTACATAAAAATGACGCCGGACAATTAGCCGTGGTCGCCTTATTAATCAATCAAGGCAGTAGCGACAACGAAATCATCCAAAAATTCTGGGAAAAAATGCCAAGCAATCACAATGAAACGCGAGGATATGATCAAATCAAATATAACGTTAGCGATTTATTACCTAATAACCGTAGTTACTGGACACTCATGGGCTCCCTCACTACCCCACCTTGCAGCGAAGGGGTACGCTGGCTCATCCTCAAAAACCCACTGCAGATTTCTGCCAAACAGATCGCTCGCTTCAAGAAAGAATTTCCAATGAATGCCCGCCCGATCCAGTCCCTACAACAACGTGCAGTACTGGATAGCAACTAACCGTATTCGTCTGTAGTCATTGAAAAACAAGAATTACAGACAAATACCTACATCATCCTCTGTCGTTTTATTTCATACAGACAAATAGCAGCGGCATGGCCTACGTTCAAAGACTCAATCCCTTCGGTCATTGGAATTTTGATACGTAGGCTTGCCTTTGCCGCCAGCGCTGCAGAAACCCCCGCGCCCTCCGAGCCCATGACTAAAGCGAGCGAAGCTGCAAACTGTGCCGCATATAAATCAACAGCACCATCTAAAATCGTGGCTGCCACCTCCCCCTCAAATTGATCGGCAAAAGCGACTAAGTCAACACGCTCGACAATCGGCATCACCATTTGCGCCCCCATTCCGGCACGTAGCACTTTAGGCGACCAGACGTCCGCGCAATCGACAGACAAGAGCACCTGTTCAACACCCGCAGCTTGAGCGGTACGCAAAATAGCCCCGACATTGCCAGGATCTTGCACGCCATCGAGTAACAAAACCAAGCCACTGTGTTTTGGAGGATTCGGCTCAGGGATATCAATCAGCGCAAGCACACCGCTGGCACTAGTCAACTCCGACAACTGAGCATATAAAGCTGGCGATAAATAGCTAATTGGGCACTGACTGCGGGCCAGTAAAGACTGAATTTCATCACGATAAACGCTATCCTCCCCCACAAACAAACGAACTGGCTGCCGCCCAGCATCAAGCCATGCGGCCAATAAATGACTGCCATCTAGCACTGTTTGTTTGGTTTTGATTCGTTCACGACGATTTTGAAGTAACTTGAATGCCTGCTTAAAACCGGCATTTTGAGTAGAGGTGATAATTTCCATTGATGTCACACTGAAGTTCGACGTGCATTGTGCGCTAATGCTTTACTTGCCAAAAGACATATCTGTTTAAAATGCTGATAGTGAAATTCACTCACCTCACCCGATAAGCCGCAATCTGCATAAATCAGGCCGACGGGTTTGTCGCCAACAAAAATCGACATAGCGCAAAAGCTTTTCGCCCCAATTTGTTCAACCAACTCAACGGGTAAATGTGGCGCAAACTGCGCATAATTTGCAGCATTCAACCAAAAGCTCTGTGGCTTTTGCAACAATTTGGTTAAAACATGCTGCTTCTCGAGCGAAATTTTTAGCGTTTGCAAAGAATCCGTCGGTGCAACGCCCTGTACATACCGTGCACGCAAAGCATTTTCAGCAGCCATCAACAAAGTAAAGGCAATTCGCTGCATTGCCAGCCCCTCAGACAAAGCACGCACGGCGAGTGTCATCACTTGATTTGTCGGAGCCCCTTGTATACCAGCCAAATGCAATGCCTGCATCCGTTCTGCAAGCACATCTTTCACAATCACATTAGCGTCAAACTGCGAACTAGCTTTAGCAATAGTGGGTTTAGGCCATTCACCTGGCAACATCGCAAGCCAACGCGCTGGAGAATACAGCTGATTGCTACGGCCTTCTTTTCTGGTGAACGCAAGCAACTGCTTCGTGAGGAAAGACCAAACTTCTTCAAACGGCAAATTAAGCACCGCAGCTGTTGTCGTTAGCTTCTGTTGCACATCATCTTGCCACCACCCCTTTGCCAGCAAACGCGCCAAAGGCACCACCGCATGTTGCAACACGCTGCGGGTTGAAGGTTCCGCATCTGTGCGCACCAATGCCTGAATCGGCTCTGGAATTTGCCACAAAGACAATAACTCCGGTACATCAGCAGCGACTTGCGGGGCTTTCTCCTCCAAAAAAGGAGATACAATCAACAATAAATCTGCAATATGACTCAGCATTGCAGCCGCTTGAATTTCACCCAATTTAGCGTCAAATCGTTTGTTAGCGTAAAAACTCGCTAAACGACGAGCCAATCTAGCTTCAAAGACTAAGCGTAACAAATTGCCATATTCATGTTGGTGTGCAGGCAGCATTAAGCTCTCAACCGTTTGGGCGCGAGCAAATCGTTCCAAAAACGGTGCAACACCAATTAACATAATCGCCGCTTCAATCGCAACGACATCAGATGACAAGCTAGTACGTTCACGCTGATTAATCATGCGCAAAATTTGTGCGGTCAGCAAAGGATCGCGCGCCACGACATCCGCAACCTCTGCAGGCCGGATGATTTCGGCACGTCGCATCATCCCCATCAGCTGATTACGAGACTCCTGCAAGATAGGAATTGCGCGTCGCTCCCAAAACTGGAGCCAAGCATGATGAGCAGTTGATTTTACATTCGCCATAACAGAAGCTTGCCGCTTTTCCAGTCGTTCAATTCAATCACTTGATCCGGAGCAACCCCAGGAACAACGAAAGTATTACTAATAAAAAGACTACCTGGCCTCATTTGAGAGCGAACTTGTGACCAGATATCAGACATAACCACTGGTGACAAAAAAGCATAAATGCAGTCATAGTTTGCAAAATCGATTGTTTGATAATCCTTGTGCAGCCAGCGAACTGAAGCAGGTAGCCTGAGTTTACCCCACAGCCATGGAATACTCGCGTGCTCTACTCCGGACAAAGACAAATCTGCCCTTGCTGCCGCTAAGTAGCGCAAAACCTTCCCAGTACCTGCGCCAACATCTAGAAATTGTACGCCGTGAGGAATACTCTCTGCCAATTGGAATAGCGCCTTCTGATTGCTGAGATACAAAGGAACACGCGAAACCATGACTTTGCCAAAAATCAACCAAGACAAAACAAGGATTAGCAAATACCAATTAGGTGAAATATCAAACTGCAAGAAAAATACAACTAATGGCATAAAAGCCAAGTGTATCCATCTCCACCATGCTCCGTCATGTAAATAAACAGCCAAAAGAAATGCGCCAAATGCAACAATTGAGACAGCAATCAATCCATTTAAAAATGAATTAAAAACAAACAATGCCAACAGGGAAGCAAAAGAAATAACACCAAAAATCAGCCACTGTGGCATAGTACTGAAAACACGCATCACTGTGTTGGCTGCTGAATTGGATTAACAAAACCATCAGCAGGCCCAGTTACCGAAAGTCCTTCAGTCTGCCCTGCCAGCTTGCGAATATCAGACTCCGCCTCTTTATTCAATACAACAATACTAATTCTGCGGTTAATCGGGTTATAAACATTGTTTTTATCCAATGGAATTACATCACCGAAACCGTTAACACGAAGTACTTTTCCAGGAACAAAACCACCAAGGATTAATTCTCTTCTTAATGAGTTAGCCCGCTCAGAAGATAATTCCCAATTAGTAAATCCCGCTGCACCGCCAGCAAATTGAGTGCCATCGGTATGACCTGCCAATGAAACAGCATTAGGTACTTCATTTAATAATTGAGCTATTTCTTGTAAAACAGCATGGGCATGGTTTTCTAATTCAGAACTACCAGACTTAAACATGGGGCGATTCTGCTCATCCACAATTTGAATCCGCAACCCCTCAGCTACCATATCTAATTTAATTTGCTCTTTGTACTGCCCTAATTTTGAATTATCACGAATTTTATCATTCATTAACGCTTCAAATTTTTGCTTTAATTCGCTTAATCTTTTTTTATCTTGAGCCGCTTCGGTTTGAACTGGAGGATCGCCTTTTTTGACTTGTCCCGCTTGCTTAGTAATATCATTACCTCCCCCCTGAATGACTGAATTAGAATCACCAGAGCCAGAACCGCCAGCATTTGCAACTTTAAGCGGATTATTAAAAAAATCAGAGATACCTTTTAAATTACCTTTAGAGACTGAGCCCAATAGCCACATCAGTAAGAAAAAAGCCATCATCGCCGTCACAAAATCCGCATAGGCGATTTTCCAAGCGCCACCATGGTGACCATGGCCGCCTTTTTTTATTTTTTTGACTACAATTGGTCTTTGAGAATCATCGCTCATTTTGATTTAGCCTATTCTTCAAAAAATCTACTTACCTTTGGCATTTTTTACAAATTCTTCTAATTCTTTAAACGAAGGTCGCTCTGAGGAATCTAAGGCCTTACGTCCGAATTCAACGGCAACTTGAGGCGCATAGCCATTAAGACTAGCAATTAATGTGACTTTAATCGTCAAAAAAACTTGATGACCTTCCGCCATTTTGGTCTCTAATACGTTCGCTAATGGTCCAATAAAACCATAAGCCAACCAAATCCCCATAAAAGTACCAACCAGTGCGGCGCCAATTAATTTACCGAGTTCGGAAGGAGGTAAATGCAATGAACCCATCACGTGAACCACCCCCATTACCGCAGCAACAATACCAAATGCAGGCAAGCCGTCACCTAATTTCGCCATCATGCCCGCTGCAATATGCGCCTCATTGTGATGAGCTTCAATTTCAATATCCATTAAATTTTCTATTTCAAAAGCATTCAAATTACCGCCTACCATTAAGCGCAGATAGTCGCAAATAAAATCGGTAATATGATGATCGTGGGAGATTTTAGGATACTTTGAGAAAATTGGACTAGCATGTGGATCTTCCACATCCCCCTCAATTGACATCAAGCCTTCTTTGCGCACTTTTGCCAATAATTCAAACAAACATGCAAACAAATCCATATAGAAAGCTTTATTGAATGCAGATGCTTTGAAGATTGCCGGTAATGCTTTACCAAATAACTTCAAGCTTTTTGGACTCGCCCCTGCAATCATGCCACCGATCGCACCACCAAAAATAATAATAATTTCTGAAGGCTGCCAAAAAACGGCTAAATGCCCACCATGCCAGACATATGCGCCTAAAATACAGACGCACATAAAGATGTAGCCAATTATTACAAACATAAGCTAGCTTCCTAGTTAGCGGTCTTACATCAATAAATTAAATATAGATAATTTCTACATCATAGAAGCAGCGTAGCTGCGTCACAAGCTATTCAAACAATCGACGTTGTGCAAATGCAGCACGAACCGGTGCAAAAGACACTCTATGCTCGGGTATCGGCCCAAACTCCTTAAGCGCCTTCAGATGCAGAGCTGTACCATACCCTTTGTGCTGATCAAAACCATACTCCGGATAGCGCAAATTCAGTGCATATGCCTCAGCATCTCGATTCACCTTCGCCAGAATAGATGCGGCAGAAATACACTGTTCCGTTGCATCACCCTTGATAATTGCGCGGCATGGAATATCAATCACAGGGGTACGATTACCATCAATTAAAATTTCATCTGGCCTAATTGCCAGCAAAGAAATCGCTCTCGACATCGCCAACATCGTGGCTTGCAAAATATTCAATTGATCAATTTCATCTGCAGTTGCGAATGCAACCGACCAAGCAATAGATTGCGACATAATTTGTTCAGCAAGCTCATTACGTCGCTTTTCAGATATTTTTTTGGAATCCGCTAAACCAATAATGGTGTGATCACTTGGTAGTACAACTGCGGCAGCAAAAACAGAACCAACTAAAGGGCCTCTACCCGCCTCATCGACGCCGCAAATTAACATACTAGAGCTTTCTTAATTAGTTTAGTGACAGCTTCAGCCGCACGTTCAGCACCATCACATTGTAAACTTCGATGATGCTCTTCAAACACCCCAGATAAATTGGCCGATAGTGCCTTATCAGCCAAATAATTACTTAGTGCTAAAGCTAAATTTTCCGGCGTAGCCTCATCTTGCAAAAACTCTGGAACGATAAATCTGCCTGCAATAATGTTTGGCAAACTAACATACGGCAGCAAAAATTTCCGTTTTACCATTCTGTAGGTAAATGGACTAATCTTATATGCAACTACAACAGGTTTTTTTGCCAGCATCGCTTCTAAAGCAGCCGTTCCAGAAGCTAATAGAACCGCGTCCGATGCCGTCATCGCTTCGTGAGCATGGCCAAACATTAAACGCCAATTTAAATGTTGCGCATTAAGACGCCAAATTTCATTCTCAAAAATATTGCGCGTTTCTCTACTAATAAATGGAATGAGTAAAACAATTTTTGAATATTGTTGCGCAAGTAATAATGCAGTTTTAATGAAAATTTCTGCCATTACCAATACTTCACGCTGGCGACTTCCTGGCAACATCGCAACCACGACCTCTTTGCTAGAAAGATTTAAAATCTCTCGAACTTGAATTTGGTTGACTGTGACGGGCATTAAATCAGCCAAAGGATGACCAACATAAGTTGCCGGTATACCTTGCTCTTGGTAAATTTTTTCTTCGAACGGGAGAATCAATAATATGTGTGAAACCGCTTTCCGAATTTGCTTTATTCGTTCAGGACGCCAAGCCCAGATCGAAGGGCTAACATAATGTAAAGTCGGAATACCTATGCGTTTTATACGTTTTGCCAAACCGATATTGAAATCTGGCGCATCAATCGTAATTAACAAATCAGGGCGTTCACTGCTAATTGCTTTAACTAAGCGTTTTCTTAACTTTAGCAATTTTGGTAGATGCTTGACGACTTCAACAATGCCACCGACAGCCAGCGTCTCCATCGGTTCAATAGTGCGAGCACCTGCTGCTAGCATTTTATGCCCCGCTACGCCTGAAAATTGAGCATTAGGAAACCGCTGCAGTAATGCTTGAATTAACGCCGCCCCTAATAAATCTCCAGACGCTTCACCGGCAATAATCGCAATTTTTGGGCCATTGTCATGACCATCAATAAACAACTGATCATTCATAAACTTTATCGAACTATTCCACGTTTTGAATGATCAAAAAAATCTACAAAAGCTTGTAGAATCGGCTGATTTTGTGATTGCTCACGAATAGATTGAACCGCAATATCGTACGAAACCCCTTCACGGTATAAGGTTTTGTATGCTTTTTTAACAGAAGCAATCTCTTCAGTAGTAAAGCCGCGACGCTTTAATCCTTCGATATTAATGCTTCTGGCTGTCGCCCGATTCCCTTCGCACATAACAAATGGTGGCAAATCTTGCACAATAATAGAACCACCACCTGCCATGGCATGCTCACCAATCACACAAAATTGATGTACTGCAGTCAAGCCACCTAAAATTGCATAATTACCCACCACAACATGCCCAGCCAATGTTGCGTTATTCGCAAGAATCACATGGTTACCAACAACACAATCGTGCGCGATATGGGCATAGGCCATGACCCAGCAGTCATTACCAATACTTGTTTCACCCCGATCTTGTGATGTGCCCACAGAAATCGTCACATTTTGAAAAAATGTATTGCCATCGCCAATCAATAAGCGAGTG
Source organism: Deefgea chitinilytica (assembly GCF_016881405.1). GTDB lineage: Bacteria > Pseudomonadota > Gammaproteobacteria > Burkholderiales > Chitinibacteraceae > Deefgea > Deefgea chitinilytica. The sequence continues at coordinate 626,901 of NZ_WOFE01000001.1, read as the reverse complement.
GGCTCACCTGCATACTTTTTATCTTGAGGAACACAACCTACCGAGCAAAAAGAATGAAAGACATTATTTTTACCAATCTGCGTCTGCCCCTCAATAACGCAATGCGACTCTATCACCGTACCAGATGCGATTGTTACATCAGGTCCAATCATTGAATACGCCCCCACTTTGACATTTTCTGCTAACGTAGCACGTGGATCAATCAGGGCTGTAGGATGAATAGTTGGCATTAAATTGATCTATAAAATTAGAGAACTTCACGCTGGGCGCACATCAAATCAGCTTCACAAGCTAATTCATCGCCCACATAAGCTTGAGCAATATATTTCCAAATTCCACGTTTCGAGGCAATAATTTCAGCCTTTAAAATTAATTGGTCACCAGGCACAACTTGGCGCTTAAAGCGAGCATTATCAATACCAGCATAAAATAAAATTGTATTCTCTGATGGTGCAGGAACAATACTTTTAAACGTTAAAATACCTGCAGCCTGAGCCAAAGCTTCTAAAATTAACACACCAGGCATTACAGGATATTTAGGAAAATGACCTTGAAAAAAAGGCTCATTCATCGATACATTCTTAAGTGCCACAACTGACTTATTCGGTTCCAGCTCTAAAACACGATCAACTAGCAAAAACGGATAGCGATGTGGTAGATGCTGCATTATTTCATTAATATCAATCTGTTGCATTTTCCTCTCCTGACTGCTGCAAGTCATTAATTCGGCAGCTTTTTTCTAATTTCTTTATTCGTTTAGCCATTTCATCTAAACGACGATATTGCAAACCACTACGTGCCCAAACAGCATAAGGCATCGTTGGCACTCCACTCGCATAGACGCCAGGCTCAGTCAAAGAAGCGGGAGTACCCGAACCAGATAACAAAGTAACGCCACTCGCAATTTCAATATGCCCAGCAATTAAAACTCCACCGCCAATTAGGCAGTTAGCACCAACCGTAGTAGACCCCGCAATACCAGAACATGCGGCAATCGCAGTATGTGCGCCGACTTTTACGTTATGTGCAATTTGAATTAAATTATCTAGACGAACCCCATCCGAAATTACTGTGTCATCCAACGCGCCACGGTCTATCGTTGTATTGGCTCCTATTTCAACATTCGACCCTATAATCACTTTACCAATTTGCGGAATTTTCTCCCACGCCTTCCCATTCCAAGCATTGCCAAAGCCATCAGAACCGACCACAGCGCCACTATGTATTTCTGTCGAATCACCAATCAAACAATCGGAATAAACAACTACTCTTGGGTGAACCCAGCAATTTTTTCCTATATGAACATTTGCCCCAATATAGCAATGGGAATCAATTATTGTATTTGCACCAATATGGGCGCCAGATTCAATCGTAACGAACGAGCCAATTTCAGCAGAACTATCGATCACCACATCATTTGCAATCACCGCTGTTGAATGGATACTAGCTGATGATTTTTTTACCGGAAATAATAACTTTAATACTCGAGCCACAAAAAGCTGAGGATCTTTAATTACAATCTGTGGTAATTGATATTCTGCAGAAAACTGCTTCACAACCAAAGCCGAAGCTCGACATGTCGCAACCTTTTCTGCGTATTTTACTCCGGTATAAAAAGATAAATCCCCAGCTTGCGCAGACTCTAAAGATGCGACATTGCTAATTTCAACATCTAATCCGAAAAGTTCACCACCAAACTCTTCTATTAACTGAGACAGTTTGTAAGCTTTTTTATGACGAGTCATCATTTATCAGCCAATAGCTTAAGTACTTTCTCTGTCACATCAATTTTTGGATTACGGTATACCGCATCTTGAATCACAATATCCAATTTATCAGTTTCAGCAACAGAGCGAATCGCAAAATTAACGCGCTCCTGCAAGCCAGCCATTTCTTCATTGCGGCGTGCATTTAAATCTTCATTAATTTCACGCTGCATACGTTGGAAATCTTGATTTAATTTAACCAACTCACGTTCTTTAACCCTACGATCAGCTTCAGTCAAAGTATTTTTATCAAGCAGTTGCTGCAAGCTTTTTCCTTGTGCCGAAAAACGTTGTAACTCTAATCTCTTAGGTTCGAATTCTTTTTCCAATTTCTTCGAGGCACGTACAGCAGGGGCGGCTTCACGCAAGATTCTTTGAATATCGACCACTGCAATCTTAGTATCAGCAAAAACAACAGTTGATATGAAAGCAAATAGAACTGGAAAGAAATAAAAAGTCTTCATTTTTCAACTCTCTAAATTAGAAGATTTGCCCAATTTGGAACTGAACACTCTGTTTTTTAGCGTCCGGCGCTGCATTGATCGGATAAGCATAAATTAACTTAAGCGGCCCAATCGGAGAAATCCAAGTAAATCCAACACCTGCTGATTGCTGTAGCGATGTAAAGTCAATATTTTGGTCATAAGTCCAAATATTACCCGCATCATAAAATGCACTTAAGCGCATCGACTTATCATCCTTCATTCCCGGCACGGGAACATAAACTTCAAAGTTGTTCACAAACCGAGTCGAGCCACCCATACTATTACCCGCATTATCACGCGGACCTAAACTCCCCGATTTATAACCTCGAACCGAATTGACACCACCCGCATAGAAGTTTTTGTAAAACGGATAATCTTCACTTCCTGAATAAACACCACCATAGCCAAGCTCAATATTCCACATAAAGGTATACGGCTTTTTCGTAGGCAGCGAATAAAAATATTGGCTTTGGAAATTCAACTTATAGTAATTAATATCTGATGGAGGAACTCCAATTTCTGCAGATGTTTTTAATAAAAGTCCTTTGGTTGGGAAAGTAGCAGAGTCACGTGAATCAGTTCCCCAGTTAGCACCAAGGGAATAAATCATCGTTGAATCACCAAACTCTTTAATGTAATCAAGAACGTACGTTGGTGAATCTTTAGTTGTATCAAACTGCATGTTTTCAACATTGACACTCAAGCCTAGCGAATTATATTCAGTAGTTGGCATGCCAAAATTAAATCCGACACCTTTGGATGATATTTTATACTGACCTAAATCCATTTCACCCGGGTCGGTATCGCGCAAATAAGCAGTCCAACCAAACGATACACCATCCGGTGTTGCATATGGATTATTCATGCTTAAAGAAAACGTTTTAGATACTTGGCTTGTATTTATATCTGCAGCGAAACGTTTACCCGTACCTAAGAAATTGGCCTGAGAAACAGACGCTTGAAAAATAGCACCCTCGCCTTGTCCGTACCCAACACCAAAATTCAAGTTACCCGTTTTTTTCTCAACCACATTAATATTGACATCAACTTGATCCACACTCTCAGGCACAACAGGAGTGTCAATATTAACTTCACTGAAAAAATCTAATTGCTGCAAACGCTCTTTGCTGCGCTTAATTTTTGCCAAATCGTAAGGAGCAGATTCCATTTGCCGAACTTCTCGGCGCAAAACCTGATCTTTAGTTAAATTATTACCGTAAATATTAATTCTTCTTACCGAAGTTGTTTTACCGGGATCAATATAAAAAGTAAACGCGACTGTTTTATGCTCTTCATCAATCGTAGGAACTGCGTTGACATTTGGAAACGCATAACCTTCAACACCAAGCCTTTCAATAATCGCAGCCGTTGACTTATTAATATTTTCTCGAGAAAAAACTTCCCCCTTTTCTGCGGTAACTAATTTTTCTAACTCCGCAGTCGGTAGTGAAAAGTTACCTGCAAAAGTAACCTCACCAACTTTGTATAAATCACCTTCGCGCAAATTGATGGTAAGAAACATATCAGCCTTATCTTCAGACAAAGCCACTTGGGTTGATTCAATAGCAAAATTTAAATATCCGCTATCTAAGTAAAGCGATTTAATTGCCTCTAAATCACCACTAAATTTTTGTTTGGAATATTGATCTGATTTGGTATACCAAGTCATCCATGTCGGTGTAGTCAGAGACATCCGTGCGACTAAGTCAGACTGCGAAAAGACTTTATTGCCGACAAAATTAATCGCTTTAATCTTTGCAACATCACCCTCGGTGATATCAATTTGAATACCAACTCGATTTCGATCTAATTTTGTTACTGTAGTTTTCACATCGACCGAATAGCGACCACGAGCAAAGTATTGCTGCTTTAACTCATTTACCGCGGCTTCTAATACCTCTTGCTGAAAGATACGTCCTTCCGCGAGATTTTGCCCTTTAAATGCCGCTTTGACTTGGTCTTTTTCCAGCATTTTCGCCCCATTCACATTAATTTGTGCAACGGTGGGGCGTTCCTCAACAGTAATAACGAGAATATTCCCGTCTACTTCAATGCGAACATCGTCAAAAAAACCAGTCGTAAACAAAGAACGTATTGCCTCGCTAGCCTGAGCTTGATCAAAGCGATCGCCCACTTTGACATTCAAATAATTAAAAACAGTGCCAGGATCGGTTCGTTGCAGCCCCTCTACTCGGATATCTTGAACAGTAATCGGATCAAAAGCTTGTGCAGCTAAACTGAGGCTGGCAAATGCTGCGGCAAGCAGCACATACATTGATTTAAATTTCATTGGTCCATTCGTCAACAGGTTAGAGATTAGCCGAGGCCAAACAAGAAGCGATTAGCATCATTAAAGAGTGCTAAAGCCATTAACAAGAGCAGTAAAGTAATGCCTACTTTTTGCAAACTTAATGCGAGCCATTCTGGAATCGTACGCCCAGTTACTAATTCGTAGCCATGATACATTAAATGACCACCATCCAAAATTGGTATCGGCATCAAATTCAACACGCCAAGGCTTAAACTAATCAGTGCCAATGCATTAAGATAACTCACCCACCCCATTGCAGCACTTTGCCCAGCAAAGTCAGCGATCCCTATCGGTCCACTAATTTGTTTCGGCGACAAAGCACCGACAAGCATCTTACCAAACATCTTGACCGTTAATATCGAAAGATCGTATGTCTTCGCAATACCAGCCAACACAGCATCAACAGGTGATAGCCTTATTGTTTGCTGCATCGCCTGATACAAACGCTCATCATTACTAGGACTCACACCAATTCGCCCGATTTTTTGCCCATTATGCTCAACAACATCAGGAGTCACGCTGAGCTGAACGAGATCTTGACCACGGCGAACAGTAATAGGCACGACCGAAGCCGGAAGTTGAGCAATAACAGTTTGAAACTCTGACCAAGTTTTCATTTCTTCATGATTTATTGCCACAAGCCAGTCGCCAACTTTGATGCCTGCACGCTCTGCAGGGCTGTTTGCTTGTACATAAGCAATTTGATTCGTAACAGCAAATGGAGACAAGCCCAATCGGGCCAAAATTTTTTGATCAAATTCAGCAGCACTGATTCGATCTAAATCTAATGTAAAATGCCTTAAACTACCTTCTTTGGTTTTAGCTTCAATTGACAATTCAGGCTGACCGGCAGCAGCAAATAATCCCATCTGCACCTGCTCCCAATTCGAGACCTGTTCAGCGTTTACAGCAGTAATCATATCGCCTGAACGCAAACCCGCTTTTGCAGCAACGCTTTCAGCAACGACCGAGCCAACAATTGGTTTCAAACTCACCACCCCATATGCAAACAAACCTGCATAAACTAAGGCAGCAAATAATAAATTAATGAATGGCCCAGCAAATGCAATCGCCATTTTTTTTGCCGGATGCTGAGTATTAAATGCACATTGACGCAACTCAGCCGCAACAGGCTCGTCTGCTTCACCAACCATTTTAACAAAGCCACCCAGCGGAATTGCGGCAATTTGCCACGTAGTCTGGCCGCGCTGCCATTGATAGATTGGCTTGCCAAAACCAATTGAAAATGTGAGTACGCCAACACCACACCGTCTCGCGACCCAGTAGTGCCCAAACTCGTGAATAAACACGAGTAAACCAATTGCAAATATAAATGCAAAAAAAGTCAGCATGACGATAACTTGCTTTGAATAAACTGCGTGGCAAAAACGCGCGATTGAGCGTCCGCTTCAAGTAACTGCTCAATACTCATAGAGGGAAGCGTAGCGAGTTGGCTTAAGGCTGCATCAATCACCTGCGGTATTTCAATGAACTTGATTCGTTCATTCAAAAAAGCCTCTACAGCAATCTCATTCGCCGCATTAAGTACTGCAGGTGCCGCACCACCTTGCTTTAACGCAGAAAAGGCCAAACCCAAACAAGGAAAACGTGTCGTATCTGGCGGACTAAAATCTAAGCGCCCTACCGCAAACAAATCCAAGGGCTGAACCCCAGCATCAATACGCTCTGGGTATGCCAGACCATAGGCAATTGGCGTACGCATATCAGGCGAACCTAATTGGGCCAACACTGAGCCGTCACGATACTGCACCATGGAATGGATGACACTTTGCGGATGAACTACAACTTGAATCTGATCTGCGAGAGCATTAAACAACCAACGGGCTTCGATTACCTCCAAACCCTTATTCATCATACTGGCAGAATCTACCGATATTTTTCTACCCATAGACCAATTGGGATGCTTAACCGCTTCAGCAACTGTAATGTCCGCAAAGGTCGCTAATTCACGAGTACGAAATGGGCCACCCGATGCAGTCAATAAAATTCGCTCAATACCAACTTCAGCCAACGAAGATTGATATGGGTTTTCACGATATGCCGCCGGTAAAGCTTGAAAAATGGCGTTGTGCTCACTATCAATCGGCAGCAACACAGAAGCAGAATGTGACGCAGCATCCATAAAAAGCTGCCCTGCCAAAACCAGCGTCTCTTTATTTGCAAGCAGTACTCGCTTAGAAGCCTTTGCAGCAGCCAGTGTTGCAGACATACCTGCGGCCCCCACAATTGCGGCCATTACTGTTGTCACTTCTGGTGCAGTTGAAATTTCAATTAATGCTTGTGAGCCAAAACTCACCTGCGTTTCAAGACCGCGTAAACGTAAGCCACGGCTAAGTTGTTCCGCACTGACCTCATCTAATACCACGGCATGTTTTGGTCTGTGCTTTTCGCACGCGGCAATGAGCTTTTCAATTTGCGTTGCAGCACTGAGCGCATAAACTTGATAACGCTCAGGGTGTCGCTCAATCACATCCAAAGTATTCGTGCCAATACTGCCGGTTGCACCCAATACGGTCACAATTTGTTGCTGCATGATTTTATATCGCTTTTTACAGAGGCATTAGATGTAACAGATAAATCGCTGCTGAAACGGGTAATATTGCCAGCAAGCTATCGATGCGATCCAAAATGCCACCATGTCCAGGCAACATATGGCTACTGTCTTTAATGCCGCGTTGACGCTTGAGCATAGACTCCAGCAAATCCCCCATCACACTCACAGCAGTAATCACCACCGCGAAGATAGCCCATAACAGCACTTGGCCTTTGGTATTTTGTAATGACGAAATGAAAGGCAAAAAAGAAAAAGGTTTAGGTATAACCATAAAATAACAGACTACTGCAAAGGTACCGCCATATACCCCCTCCCAACTCTTACCAGGACTAATCGTTGGCGCTAATTTTCTTTTCCCAAATGCCTTGCCCGAAAAATAGGCAAAGCTGTCGGCAATCCATGCAACAGCCATAATCATCAGCAAAGGCCATCCATCACCGCGCAATATCACCATGGCCAAACCAGCAGGAATCAATAAAGCCCAACCACTGAACACATTTAAATTACCAGCATTAAGCAAAGGCCATTTAAATCGCAGCCAGCACGGCACAAACACTAACCAAAAACCCAAAGAGGCTAACAGCAAACCATACTGAAAATAAGCTGGGGCAAAATTAACGCAGAGTAAAAATATGCCTGCAGTTAAAACAGGATATATTTTGGCAACAATACCACTCATGCCAGCGATATCTTTCCACTCCCACGCTCCTAGCGCCATTAGCAATGCACAAAAAAACATCCAAGCGGCAGAAGAAAAATAAAATAAGGCAATAACAATGATGGGCAGCAGCAGCAACGCTGTGAGAACACGGGTTTTTAGCATAATTTACTTTGTCGCATCGAGTTGTTCACTAATTCGCCCAAAGCGTCGCTCACGCCCTTGGTACCACAAAATGGCATCACCCAAAGCGGCACGACCAAAATCAGGCCAAGGCAAATCAGTGAAGTACAATTCGGTATAAGCTAACTGCCACAGCAAAAAATTACTAATGCGTTGCTCACCACCTGTGCGTATGAATAAATCGGGATCGGGCGCGTAGGCCATCGAAAGATAGGGTTGTAGGTCAGACTCTGTAAAACACGCCAACAACTCAGGACTCGCTTGCAACAAGCGCTGAGTAGCCTGCATCACATCCCAATGCCCACCATAATCAGCAGCGATGGTTAAGACCAAACCGGTATTTTCGGCTGTTTTTAATTCTGCCGCTTCAATCATCTGTAACAATTCAGCGGAAAAGTGACTGCGATTACCAATCACTTTAAGCTGAATATTATTTCGATACATTCGCTCGACTTCGGACTGCAAAACTTGCAGAAACAGTCCCATCAAAAACGTGACTTCATCAGCGGGTCTGCGCCAGTTTTCGCTTGAGAACGCAAACACCGTTAGGTATTGAACCCCCCATTCTTTGCAAGTCGTAATCACTTCGCGCAAGGAATCAACGCCTTTCTTATGACCAAACACACGCGGCATCAGCCGCTGTTTAGCCCAGCGGCCATTGCCATCCATAATCACTGCAATGTGCTGAGGAATTTTACCGTTCAATACATTCGGTTCTTCGCGCTCGCGAGAGAATAAAGCCACGTTTTTTTCCGCCTACCTAAATCGTTTTTTTAAACCGTCAACAGTTCTTTTTCTTTCTCTGCAAGTTGCTTGTCTAGCTCGGCGATATACTTATCAGTGAGTTTCTGAATTTCTTCCTGGCCTTTACGCTCATCGTCTTCAGAAATTTCTTTGTCCTTAATTGCTCGCTTCATCTGATCATTCGCATCTCGGCGCACATTACGCATCGCAACACGCGCTTCTTCAGTTTCAGCACGAACCACTTTAATCAAGTCTTTGCGGCGCTCTTCTGTCAACATCGGCATCGGAACACGAATCAAATCACCTTGTGAAGCCGGATTCAATCCCAAATCACAATCACGAATTGCTTTTTCCACTTTGGCCACCATTGGTTTTTCCCATGGCTGAACACCAATCGTGCGAGAGTCAATCAAGGTAATATTAGCCACTTGATTCACTGGCACCATGCTACCCCAGTAATCAACCTGTACATGATCCAACAAACCAGTATGTGCGCGACCGGTACGAACTTTAGCTAAATCAGTGCGCAGTTTCTCGGCCGTTTTTTGCATCTTGGCTTCGGTAGTTTTTTTTAAATCAGCAATCATCATTTAACCTCTAGCAGCAATAAAAAACAGGCGGAAAATTGCTCCGCCCGTCGCCTTGCGAATTAACAATATCAGCAGTGTACCAGTGTACCCTCGTCTTCCCCAAGTACCATACGCTTTAAAGCGCCAGCCTTGAAGATACTCAGCACACAAATATTCATTTTTTGATCACGACATAAGGCAAAAGCCGTTGCATCCATCACTTTGAGATTGCGGCTAATGACTTCATCAAACGTAACAGTCTGATAGCGAACCGCATCCGGATTTTTCTTAGGATCGTCAGTATATACACCATCAACCTTAGTTGCTTTAATGACGATATCAGCCCCCATCTCCATGCCGCGCAAGGCCGCTGCAGTATCCGTCGTAAAAAACGGATTACCAGTACCTGCACCAAAGATGACCACTTTATTTTCTTCGAGATATTGAATTGCTTTGCCACGAACATAAGGCTCAGCAACTTGAGCAATCGTTAATGCAGATTGAACACGGGCAATAATACCTGCGCGCTTCATTGCATCTTGCAGGGCAAGTGCATTCATCACGGTTGCTAGCATCCCCATGTAATCTGCCGTTGCGCGATCCATTCCTGATGCTGCAGGAGCAACACCACGGAAAATGTTTCCGCCACCAATCACTACGGCCACTTGGACACCCAAATCGACAACCTCTTTCACTTCCTGGACAATCCGATCGATGGTTGCACGATTAATACCGTAGCTATCGTCCCCCATCAACGCCTCACCGGAGAGTTTCAACAAAATTCGTTTGTATTTTGTGGCTTGACTCATATATTTATCCTTTTAATGTGCGTGATCGTGGTCGTACAAACGCCGCACGTTACCGTGCGGCGCTCATTCAAGTCTTTAGATTAGACTTAAAGTTGTGCAGCTGCAGCAACTTCCGCTGCGTAGTCTACTACTTTCTTTTCAATGCCTTCACCCACAACCAACATCGTAAATGCATTGACAGTTGCTGATTTAGATTTCAACAATTGTTCGATGGTGAGCTTGTCATCTTTAACAAATGATTGAGACAACAAAGTTACATCTTTAAGATACTTTTGAACTGTACCTTCTGCGATCTTTTCCAGCATTGCTTCTGGCTTGCCAGCTTCTTTAGCGCGCTCGATAGCAACGCGACGTTCGGTTTCAATTGCCTCTGGATCCACACCTGAGGCATCCAATGCCTTAGGTTTTGCTGCAGCAATGTGCATAGCAACATCTTTACCCAATTGCTCGTCACCACCAGCAAAATCAACCAACACACCTACTTTCGCACCGTGAATATAAGCAGCTAATTGACCTTCAGTTTCATAGCGTACAAAGCGACGTAGAGTCATGTTCTCGCCAAGCTTAGCAACGATTGCTTTACGCAAGTCTTCAACAGTTTCGCCAGAATCAGTAACAACGGCAGCTAACTCTTCAACATTCGCTGGATTACCAGCTACAACTGCTTTCGCGCAAGCAGCTGCAAATGCACCAAAGCCTTCATCTTTACCAACAAAGTCAGTCTCGCAATTTACTTCAATGATCGCACCAACTTTTTTATCATCAGAAATAAATGCCTTTACTACACCTTCTGCAGCTGTACGGCCAGCCATTTTAGAGGCTTTGTTACCCGATTTAATGCGGAGTAGCTCTTCAGCTTTTTTTACGTCACCTTCAGTCTCAACCAACGCTTTCTTGCACTCCATCATGCCAAGGCCGGTTAATTCACGTAGCTCAGCAACCATTTTTGCAGTAATAGCAGACATTTAATTTTCTCCAGAACGGGAATTTACATTTTATTAGACAAACATTACAAAAAAGGGGCAGATGCCCCTTTTTCTTGATATCGCTTTGCCGCTAGGCTTACTCAGCAGCAGCTTCAGCAACGGCAGCAACTAGTGCTTGAGTTGCTTGATTGCGGCCTTCAAGCACTGCATCTGCAGCAGCACGTGCGTACAAACGAATCGCACGAGAAGAGTCATCGTTACCTGGAATTACGAAATCGATACCATCTGGGCTATTGTTGGTATCAACCACACCGATCACAGGGATACCCAATTTGATGGCTTCAACGATCGCGCCTTTTTGGTAGCCAGTATCGATAACAAAGATTGCATCAGGCAAACCGCCCATATCTTTAATACCGCCCAATGAACGCTCTAGTTTTTCAACATCACGTTTCATCATCAATAATTCTTTCTTGCCGTAGCCACTGCCTTCGGCATTTTCCAGAACTGCTTTCATGTCTTGCAGGCGTTTGAGTGATTGCTTAACTGTTTTAAAGTTAGTCAACATACCACCCAACCAGCGGTGATCAACGAAAGGCGCACCTGCGCGAGCTGCTTCTTCAGCTACGATTTCGCGAGCAGCGCGTTTAGTACCAACGAACAATACGTTACCTTTGTTTGCAGACAATTGACGGATGTATTTCATCGCATCTTCAAACAATGGCAAAGTTTTTTCTAAGTTGATAATGTGGATTTTGTTGCGAGCACCGAAGATGTACTTGCCCATTTTTGGGTTCCAGTAACGGGTTTGGTGACCAAAATGGACGCCAGCTTCGAGCATATCGCGCATACTTACAGACATTTAATTCTCCAATGTGTCTCAGGGTTAGGTCTTCCGCCCACACGGGACACTTCAAACCATTTGAAGTGCACCCTTGAGAGGGTGGACGGGATTTTTACTACGAAACAACGCTAATTAATAACGCATTCCCACAGCAAGCGCAGGAGTATATAGCAAACACCCTGCCAACTCAAGGAGAACAAGCCATTGCTGCACACAAAGAAGACAAATGAACCTGTGCTCGTGCCAGCAACTGCTCATCGCCCGACTGGCGGGCAATTTCTTGCATCAAACGATAATTATCCAGCAACCATAAAGGCTCGGCACTTTGCCGATCGAGCACAATCGCCTGCTCTAGCCAAGTTAATGCAGCAGCATATTGCCGCTGCAATAAAGCCACTTCAGCCAAAATTCGCTGCGAAAAAGCAGCCTCCACTCGACTGGAGCCTGACAACGCTAAGGCTTGCTGCGCCGAACGAGCGGCAGCCTCTAAGCTGCCAGCCCGCAAATTAAGCTTTGCCTGCAAATTCAAGATTTGCACCTCAAATCGGCAAGGACTAGCGCACAGCGCTTGTGCCATGCGCAAATACTCAGCCGAACGAACCTCATCACCCAACTGCATTAGCTGCGCCATTTGTAATGCCGCCTGAGCTTGATGCTGAACACTAAAAGCCGCAGTTGCCAACATCGGAGCCAAGGTCAGCTCTGCAGCAGAACGATCACCTAAGCGAGATTGAATTTGCGCCAAACCCAAACGCGCCATACCTTGTCCTTGCCAATCATCAATCGACTGATAAGACAGCAATGCAGTTTGCCATTCAACGGCTGCACTCTCGATCCGACCATCACGTATTGCCTGCAAAGCATTACGATGCGCCAGCTCTGCCTGCATACGTGCAGGTGATTTCAAGTCCTGTGGTGCCGAACTACACGCGACCAATGCACTCAACAGCAGAAACAACCCCAAACGCCACACGCTCATCGTCGACTCTCCGGCGCAGGCACATCCAACGGAATCGGCGCTAGCATTGAGTTGAGCGGCCAGCTTTGCTGCAAACCATCCAGAGTTTGCCGCCCACCATAAATCAGCTCATCGGTATTACGCAGCAAACTCGGCACACGTGGTGCCGAGTGCTCCACCGTTTTACGAATCACCGACATCGTCGCACTAGCATCTTGCGCCGCAGAATCAGCACTCACCACAATCGACGCCGCCCCCATCAGCACTGGCGACAATTTTGCATTTACCTCCGCCGCCACACTATCAGCTCGCCGCAGCATTTGATCCGCACTACGCAAAGTACCACGAGCCTCGACATTAACTACGCCATCAACGCGCGCCAGCAACTGATCTAATTTCTCTCGCGTTTCATGTAAATCTGCCGTTAATTTCTGCACATTGGCAAACATTAAACGAAGATCGCCTTTAGGATCATTCATATAATCAAACGTCTGTTGCACTGAATCAATCATTGGCAACGTGCGATTACTCAAGTTTTGAGCAATATCTGCAATACCCAGCGCCGGCGCAAACATCAATACCCCGCCCTCTGACAAGCGTTTAGCTTTCGCGGTACCCCCAGCAATCTCGATATAGTGATCGCCAATCAACCCCTCTTGCTGCAAAATCGCGATCGAATCCTCTTTAATCCACTTCATATATTGCTGCTCGATCAGCAAAGTCACATCCACCTTAGCTTCTTCGTTCAACTCAACCCGATCCGCAACACCGATACGAAAACCAGACAAACGAACTTGCATCCCTGGCTTAAGACCACTACCGCTCTCTGCAACAAAATGAATTTTATCTTTACTACTAAACAAACCCTGCCGCTCTCCCAGCACCAACAACAATAGCAATATCACCACACTCAAAACACCGACAAACACACCCACTCGCCAACTTAACCACTTAAATCGTGGATCATTGTCCTTCAAAAAAACAACTTGCTTCATACCTGAGCATCCACCAATAAATTAATCGATTGAAATGTCTTTTGCGCCGCCCGCGTTGAGAGCACCACCACTGATGCGGGCAATACAATATGCGGATACATTTTCGCCAGCAGTGGATTACGCCCCCGCCCATCTGCCCACCAATCCAACCACTCTTCTTCAATGATCCAAGTAGAGGCACGCTGCATCACGACTCTGAGCAAAGCCACCACACGACGCTGCGCCAAATCCATCTGACTTGGCAATTTACTCATCAACAGCAACAGCTTATCAGCGTCCAACGCCATCAACTGCAATAGCTCAGCAAAATCCTGCTCATACTCATGCAATGATCCCGCTTGATGATACCAACGCGGCAAAATCAAGTTTTCCCAAGCACGCAAATTATTAATCAGCACCGGCTTCGCCTCTAACACCCCCAAACTACCCGGTTCAAGCTCGTTAGCCATCTTTGCTAAAGCATTAATCACCGCCGGCGCCTCTTCAGCCTCAGCAATCGTTAGCCAATAACGCCCCGGCACACGTAATACATCAACATCAAACAAGGCAACTTGAGTCATCGTATCACCGCCCAAGCCAAGTCTATCAAGAACAGAACCAACATACCCCTCAGTACAGCTCGAGAAGCTGCCTTGGGCACATCAGAAGCCTGTGCCTGCACCGAAAATCCAGCATGCACCGCCACCAAGCCAATCGCCAACCCCAAACTCATTGCTTTTAATATGCACACCAGCACTTCGTCCAAACGCAGCATGCGCTCCAAAGCAAAGATTTGGTAACTCGCATCCCAACCCGACGCAAACAATATTCCGCCCAGCACCGAAGACAGCGCCATCACCGCGGTCAAAGCCATTGCCGCGACAGTAATACCCAGCACGCGCGGCAACATTAAATACGATTTAATCGACAAGCCCATCCGTTTTAGCTCATTGACCTCACCGCTAATTCGCATCGAGGCCAACTCAATCGCCACCGCCGAAGACGAACGCGCCACCATCATTAAGCAAGCCAAAATCGGGGACAACTCAACAAAACTGAGCGAACCCAACAATCGCAACGCCGCATCACGACTCTGACCATATTCATCGTGCAATTGCACTACCACAATAGCGCCCAAAGCAAAACCTGTCGCCGCCGCCAACCACGCGGCCTCATTCGCAGTAAAATAAATTTGTTTCAGCAATACACGCCGCACAGGCGGGCGCGCCAAAGCACTAAAATGCACCAATACGCGCTGCAACATTGAAAACAATAGATCAACCCTTGTGAGATGAATGAGTCCTACACCAGCACGACACTCAAAAAGCGAATAAAGACATTAAAAATCAGTATCACCACGTCATAATTTCAGACCGAGCTACAGCTTGATTTTCAAGCCATCAACCCCAATCAATACACCATCCAGCATTTTAGCTATCAAGGCGATAAAAAAGCTAGATTAGAAGCTTTCTGATAAAAGCATTACACTAGCGAGCATCTGAGCATAAATTCAAAACCGCAAATCAATTCAAGCTAAGGAATTCAATATGGCGACCCAACACCATCGTTTACTCATCTTAGGCTCTGGTCCAGCAGGTTACACCGCAGCTGTGTATGCTGCACGCGCCAATTTAAAGCCAGTTCTGATCACTGGCCTAGCGCAAGGCGGCCAACTAATGACCACCACTGATGTTGACAACTGGCCAGCTGATGCCGATGGTGTACTCGGCCCAGAATTGATGAGCCGCTTCCAAAAACACGCCGAGCGCTTCGGCACTGAAATGATTTTTGATCATATTCACACCACACACCTCACTGAAAAACCAATGCGACTCGTGGGCGATTCGGGCGAATACACCTGCGACGCACTGATTATCGCGACCGGTGCCTCAGCACAATACCTTGGCCTGCCATCCGAAGAAGCCTTCTCCGGTCGTGGTGTATCAGCCTGCGCAACTTGTGACGGCTTCTTTTACCGCGGCCAAGATGTGGCGGTAGTCGGCGGAGGTAATACCGCAGTTGAAGAAGCGCTCTATCTTTCCAACATCGCCAAGCACGTTACATTGATTCACCGTCGCGACACATTCCGCGCCGAGAAAATCCTCGTTGACCATCTAATGGAAAAAGTTTCCGAAGGCAAAATCACCCTTGAAACCAATCAAACCCTTGATGAAGTTCTTGGCGATGCAACAGGCGTTACTGGCGCACGGTTAAAATGCACCACCGATGGCTCACAAAAAGAATTGGCTTTAATGGGCGTGTTTATTGCAATTGGCCACAAGCCCAATACCGACATCTTTAAAGGCCAACTCGAGATGGACGAAACAGGCTACATCATCACCAAAGGTGGCCGCAACGGCGGCGCAACCGCGACCAGCATCCCCGGCGTTTTTGCTGCTGGTGACGTGCAAGACCACATCTACCGTCAAGCGATTACTTCCGCCGCAACGGGCTGCCAAGCGGCGCTAGATGCGGACAAATACTTAGAAAGCCTGCGCTAACCATCAAGGGTATTTCATTACATACCTTTACAATAAAGAGCTGGATGGCAATACCCATTAAAACGCCAATCGATTGATTGGCGTTTTTTTCACTCCATCCAAAAACACTTCAAGCGGCAAAGCAAACTAGCAAATTAAAATCAACTAGCACACCAGGCATAAAAAAACGCCAATCAATCGATTGGCGTTTTTTCGTAACACGAGCAATTAAGCGACTTTATTACGGCGACGTTCGTTATCAGTCAAGAAACGCTTACGGATACGCACTGATTTTGGTGTGATTTCAACCAATTCATCATCATCGATAAACTCAACGGCTGATTCCAAGGTCAATTTAACTGGTGTAGTCAAACGAACTGCTTCATCAGTACCAGAAGCGCGAACGTTAGTCAGTTGTTTGCCTTTAACTGGGTTCACCACCAAATCGTTGTCACGGCTATGGATACCGATGACCATGCCCTCGTAGAGTTTATCGCCTGGGCTAACAAACATGCGACCGCGGTCTTCCAATTTCCACAAAGCATAAGCAACAGCTTCGCCGTTTTCTTGAGAAATCAACACGCCATTGTGACGACCTGGCATATCCGCTTTCGCAGGTGCGTAGTCATCAAATACGTGGCTCATCAAGCCAGTACCACGAGTCAAGGTCATGAAGTCACCTTGGAAACCGATCAAGCCACGCGCTGGAACATGGTATTCCAAACGTGTACGGCCTTGACCATCCGACACCATATTGGTCAACTCGCCACGGCGACGACCGAGTTCTTCCATTACGCCACCTTGGTGTTCATCTTCCAAGTCAATGGTCAAGTTTTCGTATGGTTCGCATTTCTCGCCATTGATTTCTTTGTAAACAACGCGTGGTTTTGCCACGGCCATTTCAAAGCCTTCACGGCGCATGTTTTCCAGCAAAATCGTCAAATGCAATTCGCCACGGCCTGAAACGCGGAAGATATCTGTATTGTCTGTGTCTTCAACGCGCAATGCCACGTTCACCAGCAATTCTTTGTGCAGACGGTCACGGATTTGACGACTGGTAACAAACTTGCCTTCAGTACCCGCGAGTGGTGATGTGTTCACCATAAAGTCCATCGTCAAGGTTGGTTCATCCACGCCCAACACTGGCAAACCAACTGGTGATTCTTTATCGCAAATTGTTACACCGATACCGATTTCTTCGAGACCGGAAATAATAATGATATCGCCAGCTTCAGCTTCTTCAACCGGAACGCGCTCAAGGCCTTTAAACCCAAGCACTTGGTTGATACGACCGCTAGAAACTTGGTCGTCATGGTTCATTACTACGACTTGTTGACCAGGCTTGATACGACCATTAATCACTTTACCTACGCCAAGGCGGCCGGTAAATGTCGAATAGTCCAGTGCAGAAATTTGTAATTGCAACGGTGCATCAGGATCGCCAGGAGGGCTAGGAACAGCCTCCACCAACAAATCGAGCAAGGGGCGCATATTGTCAGACTCAGCATCAAGGTCGAGCTTAGCAAAGCCATTCAAACCTGAAGCATAAATCATTTTAAAGTCGAGCTGCTCGTCAGTTGCGCCAAGCTTATCAAACAAATCGAACACTTGATCGTGCACCCAATCCGGACGTGCGCCAGGGCGGTCGATCTTATTAATGACAACAATTGGTTTCAAACCTAAAGCCAGCGCTTTCTTAGTTACGAAACGGGTTTGTGGCATTGGGCCTTCAACCGCATCAACGAGCAACAATACGCCGTCAACCATACCCAATACACGCTCAACTTCACCACCGAAGTCCGCGTGACCCGGAGTATCAACGATATTGATATGGGTGCCATCGTATTCGATGGCGGTATTTTTAGCCAAAATGGTAATACCACGCTCTTTTTCAAGATCGTTGGAATCCATTACACGCTCAACAATGGCTTGGTTGGCGCGGAAAGTACCGGCTTGTTGTAAAAGCTGGTCTACCAGCGTGGTTTTACCATGGTCGACGTGAGCGATAATGGCGACGTTACGAAGTGCACGGGTCATGTTTGAACTGTGGGTATTTGCGAAAACGCGGATTGTACCACGGCTTAATGAATTTTCAGTGAAGTCGCAAAGGACTTCTGCTCGCGAATGGGAGTTATATTGAAAATCAACTGACTAATGGCAGAAAGAAAAACGAAATCTGATTTAAGTGCTCGATGATTGAATCTAATATCAACACGACATCTATTTCACTCAAACAAGGACAGATGATTCTTCATCCATCAAGCGTCACATCTTTAGGTATACCTTCCAAATCAAGATCAAGAGTAAAGTTGAGCAATATACCTGCCGTCGCACCCCACACAACGCGCTCACCACACTCTAAAAAATGCGTTGTTCCACGAACACCCTTGCGAGATACCCTGCGCTTTTCATAGCGCGAACGATCCAGCAGCACCGACAAAGGCAATTCAAACACATCAGCAACTTCAGTTGGATCAGGCTGCAAAGAAAAGCCTGGCTGCACCAAACCAACAACCGGCGTAACACAATAACCACTAATCGTGTGATAGTCACCCAAACAAGCGAGCACTTCAACACATTCTGCCGGCAAACCTATTTCTTCTTCAGTTTCACGCAATGCGGTGGCAATGGCATTGCTATCTTGTGCTTCGCGAGCCCCACCAGGAAAGCTCACCTGCCCCGCGTGGGCATTTAAATGAGCAGCCCGCTCAGTCAACAAGACCGTCGCGCCGGTAGGATGCAAAACAATTGGAATCAGCACAGCAGCAGCACGCAGCGCGTTGAGTTGATAATCCCCCCCAGAGCTGCGAACTCCTTTCGCCAAACGTTCGGATAACCATAGCGGTAACTGAGCAACAGCAGGCAGCATTAACAATCTACCTTCGGTAAACTCAATTCGCTTTTGTGAGCCACCAAGCGCAAGGTCAAACCCAAACTAAACAAGACCCAAGTAACGGCAGCACCAGCAAAACCAAGCTGATAGGCTAATACCAACAACAAAGCCATCAAAATAGAAACCGTACCGTAAAAATCTTCATGCAAAATAAACGGCACATCATTGACCATCATATCGCGCACCAAGCCACCACCAATCGCAGTAATAAAGCTTAAAGCACACACGCCAAATAAGTTCAGCTGCAAATCAATCCCCAGCTGAGCTCCCGCCAGACTAAACGCCACCAGACCAATCGAATCTGCCACGATAAATAATTTAAACAGCACGCCTTTATTTTTGTGCTGCAATTTGATCAACCAGGCCAAACCAAGCGTTGCAAAGATCGTATAAAACGGACTGATATCAACAAAAACACGTGGTATTCGATTCACCAATACATCACGAATGACGCCCCCGCCTATTGCAGTCAACAAGGCCAAAATCATCACGCCCAGCAGATCAAACCGCTTGCGTGCACCAATCAAATAGCCAGAAATCGTAAATGAAGCAGTGCCAATCAGATACAAAACATCGAGGGAAAACCAAATATTCACACCGCACTCACCCATCTTTAATTGCTTTAGATTGATTTAAACCCAAAATTAGCCAACTCTTAATTGCTCGCTAATCTTTGCACCAAGAGCTTGTAAAGCTGCAAACTCAACCTTAGCCGCTTCCAGATCATTACTTTTCGCGGCCATTTCCACCGACTTGCTATAAGCAGCAAGTCGGGTAGCACCCAACTGCCCAGCCGCGCCTTTTAATTTATGCGCAAAGCTAATTACGTTGGTGACATCCGCAGCGGGTATAGCTTGCTGCAATCCCTCAACACACTCATCCAGCGTTGGGAAAAATAGCGCCAATAATTCATCCTTCATATCCATACCCACTGCCTGAGCCAGCTCGGCAAACATTTGAGTAATATCTTTTAACTCTAACTGCAAGACCAAATCCAAGTCGTTGACTTCAGTCATACCATCCCCTTTTTCAGAATTAGAATCCAATTGGATCAGCCGGCCAGATTGCAGCAAGCCGCGTTGCAAAGCTTGTGAAATTTCGTTCAAATAAATTGGCTTGGCAACAAAATCGCTCATTCCTGCTGCATAGCAATGATCTATGTCAGACTGAAAAGCATTTGCAGTAAGAGCCACAATATAGACGTTGGCCGCCGCGATTGGCAATTCACGAATTGCACGGCTCGCGGCAAAGCCATCCATCACGGGCATCTGACAATCCATAAGCACCACATCGTATTGATTTTGTTGCACAGCTTCCAAAGCCATCTGCCCGTTATGTGCAACATCGACGCGACAGCCTAATTTTTCCAACATCAAAACCGCGACTTTTTGATTAACTGGATTGTCTTCCGCTAATAAAATGTAAGGCTTAGTCGCAGCAATTTGTTCCGCTAAGCGATGCGCAGTCACCAAAGACTGGTCAGACTTAGGCAAGTGCTGCATTTTGAATGTCTCTTCAATCGCATAGATCAGTTGGCTCTGCCGTATCGGCTTAGTCAAAAATGCAGAATAACCCGCCAACTTAGCATCACTCGCCATGCCCGGCACTGCCATCGACGTCAGCAAAATAAGCGGCATTTTCGCGCATGCCTCTATTTTTTGAATTTCACGAGCAAGCGCTAAACCGTCCAACTCAGGCAACTGCATATCAATCAAAGCCAACACATATTCATCGGGCGTCGCTTGCAAACTAGACAATGCCAGCTCCGGCGAATCAAAGCATGAAGTCACCATACCAAAAGCATCTAATTGCAACTTAATCAATTCGCGATTTGCAGCAAAGTCATCCACCACCAGCACTTTTTTGCCTTGTAGATTTTGCGGCACCACCTGTTGCTGTGCACTCCCTTGTGCGATTGGCATCGTTACTTCAAACCAAAACTCAGCACCAGCACCAACTTCACTCTCAACACCGATTTGCCCTTGCATTGCATCAATCAGTCGCTTACAAATCGACAAGCCTAAACCAGTACCGCCAAAACGCCGAGTTGTTGAACTATCGGCCTGGGAAAACGGTTTAAATAATTTTTCTTTTGCCGCCGCCGACATACCAATCCCGCTGTCTTTAACCATAAACCGCACACAGCATTGATCAGTAGTTCGCTCAAGCAGCACCACTCGCGCCACCACTTCACCGTCAGCGGTAAATTTGATCGCATTATTTAATAGATTTAACAACACCTGACGTAAACGCCCGGGGTCACCAATCAATTTTTGTGGTAGCCGAGGATCCACAATACAAGCCAAATCCAAATTCTGCTTAGCCGCCTTCTCGGCCACAATATCCAAGGCACCTTCTAACAAATAACGAAGATCAAACTCGATGGCTTCCAACTCTAAATGGCCAGCCTCAATTTTTGAAAAATCCAAAATATCATTTATCAAACACAACAAAGCATCGCCCGATTGTTGGATCGAATTCACGAAGTCAAGCTGCGTTTCATTAAGCGGGGTATCCGAAAGCAAATTTGAGAACCCAATTACCGCATTCATTGGCGTGCGAATCTCATGACTCATATTGGCCAAGAAATCACTTTTTGCTCGATTCGCCTGCACCGCCTCTTCGGTGGCCGCTTCTAAAATGGCATTAATTCTCTTTTGCTCCGAAATATTCGTGGCCACTCCCAAATAACCCACGATATTTCCAACCTCATCATGCCGAGCAGTGACCATCAAGTTAACCGTTAAACGGCGACCATCCTTGCAGATATAAGTCCATTCCTTACTATCACTCATCCCCTGCTGAGCGTAATAAACAAACACCTCAAAACCAGAAACACGATCACCGGTCTGCTCAAAAATAGCCTCTGCGCGCGCCATGACTTCTGCGCCGTCATGAAGCACCGCAGGCGTTTGCAAGCCCACCATTTCAACAGCCTCATAGCCCAACATTTTTTCAGCACCAATATTGAACACTTCAATCAAGCCACAAACATCCGTCGCAATAATCGAAATTTCTGTGGCAGAGTTGATAATGCTACTGAGCTGCTGCTGCAATCGTCGCAACGATTGATCTTTTTCAATGACGACCAACTCATTGCGTTTACGCAAGTCAACGTCAAGATGAATGCCGGCCATTTTTAGCGCTTGCCCCTGCTCGTCACGCTCGTAAACCCGCCCCACGGTATGAACCCACTTCCAAGCGTTTTTAGCTGTTTTCATCCTTAATTCACAACTAAAAATCGGCGACAACCCCGCCAAATGAACATCTAATAGCTCGACCGCATACGGAAGGTCATCCGGATGAACTAACTCTCGCCAAGTCGAAACATTGGGTATTAACTCAGAGGTATTAAAACCCAACATCTCCCCATAAATACCCCCAAAATACGCCTCACCCGTCACCACACTAAAATCCCAGGTTCCTAAACCGGCCGATTCGACAATCATCGACAACTGGCGCTGACTAGCGCGAAGCGCGTCCTCACTTTTTAATCGCTGGCTAATATCACGAATTTGCGCGACCAGAAACACTGCACCATCTAATTCAAATTGATTTAAATTAACTTCAATCGGAATCGGATGACCGTCGGCATGCCGCCCCCACAACGCCCTATCTTTCCCCATTACAGAAGAACGGCCATGATGCTGATAACGTTCAAGATGATGATGGTGTGCAGCAGCATCAGTATCCCCCATCAACACAGATACATTTTTGCCAATTAACTCACCCGAGTCGTAACCAAATAAACGCTTCAGCGCTTGATTAGCACTGATAATCACCCCGAACCGATCCGCAGTCACAATCGCATCGGGCGTACTATCGAGCACCGCATCAAGCTGCACGCCACGCCGCCTCGCTTGCAAACTCATTTCTTGCGCCAACACTTGAGCACGATTTTTTAAACGAGCAGCACTAGCTAGAGCCGACGTCACCATCCCAGTCAACAATAAGCCCAGTACTAAAATCGACAATGGCAACCAATGATCTAGTTGCTGAATAAAATTCTCATTCGAGCTCAAAACCACCGTCCAAACTTGGCCGCCAAGCTCAATGCTTACCTCACGGGAAAACTGCCTTTGCGCTACAGAGGTTCGACCCGTTTTTGCCACATGCCCATCATCGTCATAAATTAATGCTGACCGCTCAATCTTGCGGCCAGAATAAATTTCAAAATCGATATGCTTCCCAAGCAGCTGGCTTAAACCCTCAACAAATTTACTCATTAAGACTGGCGCATAAACCCAACCAATCAGGCTTTCTTCACGCTCTTGCAACGCGCCATACTCAACCCCTTCAAGCGGACGCAAATAAAAAGGCAGCAAAATCAAAAAACCAGGCTCCGTTTTGCCCGCTTGCACTAGTTGAATCGGCGCAGTGATGGCCATTTCACCAGTTTTCATGGCCTGAAAAGCAGCCGCTTTACGCACCGGCTCACTCGCAATATCCAAGCCAATTGCTTTTCGATTCGCCGCCAATGGCTCGATGTATTGAATAATAAATTTCGCCCCCGGATTCTCCCCCAAGGTTTTGACTGAAAACTCAGGGCGATACACACGTTGTTCAGCAATGAAGGCATCCAAATCTTGCGGTGCAACACGTCGAATAAAGCCAAAGCCCAGCGCACCGGGAAATTCATCAGTCAACTTTCGGGTCGCCAGATAAGTACGAAAATGCTGTGGTTTGAGCTCGCCATTCACCATCAGCGGCACCACCCGTGCGCCACGCAAGCCCAAAGACAAACTTTTAACCCGCAGCTTGAGCTCATTGATTAATGGCTCAGATTGCCGCTCAAACTGCAACTGCGCCTGACGCTGCAATTCTTGCGAAGCAAAATACCAAGAGAGCACTGACAAAAAGACACCAACACTCGCAACCAACACTAATGTGAAGTTGATTTGTTGCAATACATTGTGTTTTTTTTCCAGCATTCGTATCCACAAATTGAATAACAAAACGACTTTATGACTATAGATGACGCCGTTGTTTTTTTCTGCACACGTTTCAGAGCCGACTAGTTGGCGCAGTCTGCGTTATAATCTCACAACTATTTCGCACATTTTGGCTGGCCATGACACGCAAAATCCTCGTTACTTCTGCCCTTCCTTACGCCAACGGCGCTATTCACCTTGGACATTTAGTCGAATACATCCAAACCGACATTTGGGTTCGTTTTCAAAAATCACGTGGACATCAATGCCACTACGTCTGCGCGGATGACACACACGGCACACCGATTATGTTGCGCGCCGAAAAAGAAGGCATCACCCCAGAGGCCCTGATCGAGCGAGTACACAATGAACATTCGCGAGACTTCGCGGGGTTTCACGTTGAGTTTGATAATTACTACAGCACCAACAGCCCTGAAAACAAGCAATTAGCGTACGATATTTACAGCAAACTCAAAGCCAATGGCAAAATCGCTCGCAAGACGATTTCGCAATTATTTGATCCAGAAAAAGAGATGTTTTTGCCGGATCGCTTCGTAAAAGGCGAATGCCCAAAATGTGGCGCCAAAGATCAATACGGCGATAATTGCGAGGTATGCAGCGCAACCTATTCACCGACCGAGCTGAAAAACCCATACTCCGCCGTATCAGGAGCAACACCGGTATTGCGTGACTCGGAGCATTACTTCTTTAAACTGGGCGAATGCGCAGACTTCCTCAAAACGTGGACAACCACTCCGGGCAAGTTGCAGACTGAGGCCAGCAATAAAATGCAGGAATGGTTCGAGTCGGGTCTCACTGATTGGGATATTTCGCGCGATGCACCGTATTTTGGTTTTGAAATCCCTGATGCGCCGGGCAAATACTTTTATGTGTGGCTCGATGCGCCCGTTGGCTATATGGCCAGCCACAAAAACCTCTGTGACCGCCTCGGTTTAGACTTTAACGAATATTGGAACAAAGACTCAAAAACCGAGTTGTATCATTTCATCGGTAAAGACATTCTGTATTTCCATTCATTATTCTGGCCAGCCATGCTCGAATACGCGGGCTACCGCACGCCAACAGCGATTTTCAGCCACGGTTTCTTGACCGTTGACGGCGCGAAAATGAGTAAATCTCGCGGTACGTTTATTACTGCCGAATCGTACCTCAGTCATCTGAACCCAGAATGGTTGCGCTACTACTATGCCGCCAAACTGTCGAACACCGCTGAAGATATCGATCTAAATCTGGAAGACTTCGCCGCGCGAGTGAATAGCGATTTAATTGGCAAATATGTCAATATTGCCAGCCGCGCGGCGGGATTTATCAGTAAACGTTTTGAAGGTAAATTGCACAACGGCGTTTTTGCCGCTGACGATTACGCGGTAATGCCGGCAATTGTTGAATTGCAAAAAAAATTGCAAGGCGCCAGCGACAGCATCGCTCAACACTATGAAGGCCGTGAATATGGCCGCGCCATTCGCGAAATCATGGCGTTGACCGACGATATCAATCAATACGTTGATACAGTTAAACCATGGGAGATGGCCAAGCATCCAGAGCAAAGCGCCAATCTGCATGCAGTCTGCAGCTTCCTGATTAATGCCTTCCGCATTTTGACGATCTATCTCAAACCCGTGCTGCCAAAATTGGCGAGCGATGTGGAAGCCTTCCTTAATGTAGCGCCAGTGCAATGGGAGGACGCGCAGCATTTATTGCTCGATCACACGATCAATACTTATAGCCACTTGATGGTGCGAATTGACCCAAAAAATATCGCGGCCATGATTGAGGAAAACAAGCAAACATTGGAGCCGATCAGCAATACACCCGCCGCAGCGCCCAGCTTCGACATTCCTGCAATCGCAGAAACCTGCAGCATTGATGACTTTATGAAAGTCGATTTACGCATCGCGCGCATTGCCAACGCCCAGCACGTCGAAGGCGCAGAAAAACTACTGCAACTCACGCTCGATTTGGGCAACGAAACGCGCAATGTATTTGCAGGGATTAAATCAGCCTACAAACCTGAAGATCTGATCGGCAAACACACCGTCATGGTCGCTAACCTCGCACCACGCAAGATGAAGTTTGGCATGTCAGAAGGGATGGTTTTAGCTGCCGGTGGTGACGGCGGCTTGTATATCTTGGAGCCACATGCAGGTGCCAAACCCGGGATGCGCGTGAAATAATTTCAGCCCGATTACCAACTGACTTTATCGACCTTGCTGTGCAGCTCATTGATCTGCAACTCGGTTTCGTGTCAAAACGGGAATGGGACAGAAATCATCTTCGGTTCGCTTTTCAAAAAAATGCCGCTATTCTATGGATTAGCGGCATTTTTTCTAGGGAACAGCGATGATCAAAGCAATGCACTTCTTAATCACCGGCTTGGTACAAGGCGTTGGTTTTCGCTATGCCACCCGTGAAAAAGCGCAGCAACTGGGCATCTGCGGCTGGGTCAAAAATCGTGCTGACGGTCGAGTCGAGCTATGGGCAGAGGGCAACGCTGTCGCACTGGATCAACTCACAATTTGGCTGCAACAAGGCCCACCCGCGGCGCGTGTTGACCATGTAACGATTGAGCGAGCCGACATCAAACAATACACCGAATTTCAAATCAAGGAATTAACCTAAAGGTATTGAGCCACAGGCAATCAATCAAAAGAACTTGAAGCAAATACCCCTAATCAAACAAAGATCGCATCCATTCCCGATAAATTGCAACCGACTCGTCGCCTTCACTTGGCGCCCAAGCTGCACGTTCATTTTCCGCCACCGGCACGTATGGCCCGGCTTTAACCTCAAAGAACACGGTTGGTTCCAAAGCCACTAAACTATGCATTACCCTAGGCGGGATATTGATACCAATACAGTCGGTTCCTGCAGCTAACACTTGCTGTTGAATAACGATCCCATCGCGATTAAAAATCAACACCCCCATGCGACCACTGAGCACCACCATCGTTTCTTCTTTATCGACGGAAAAATGACAGTGCGGTTGCACATAAGTATCGGGCTGCAAAGCATTGAGCAAACGATGACACACCGCATCATCGCTAGCATGAAAATTCCGATTTTTCCGTCGCCGCGGGCTTTGTGCCGCTTCGTCTAGTAAATCCGCCAGCAAATTTTGATCGATAAAAGCAACTTGACTCATTACGCACCCTGAGCGATTCATTTTTGGAATTGGCTGCATCATGCAATAAAAGCCTGCCTCTCGCCAGACTTGTTGCCGACAGAATAGGCACGGATAGGTATAATTACCTTTTCGCTTTTAATTTTGTGCCCACCATGACTCTGCCTGATCCACGCCTCTACCCCCGTGTAAATCCACAAAACCCAATCATTCGCCAAGTCATGTCTTTGATGACCGAGCGCGATGCCGATTTGATTGCACAAAAACGCGTGGGCTTGCAGCAACTCGTCGCCGAGCTACTGATGTCGAAAGACCATTACGCCTTAAATGGTGCGCTCACTCAAGCGCCGTCACAAGATGCATGGCTAACCATCTGGCACGCGCTACGCGTTGAAGTGGAAACCGCTAGTATGCATGATCAGCGTTCCGCCGTTTTATTCGCGATTCCTGTGGTCTTGGTGGCTGGTTGCAAAGGTGAAACGACATTGCCAAGCGAAATCGATGGCACTGCCGCATTAGCTATTTTGCGGGAACATGGCGTGGTCGCTGCGAACGCCGATGCATGGCTCTCTGGAGCACTACTCGGCCCCGATATTTTAGCCGCGATCAGCCCAGCGCAACTCGCTGAATGGCGCGCCACGATTAGCGAAGCTGCGCGCTTCCCGATTGATTCGGCGGGCAGCGCAATCAAAGTGAAAGACGAGGCCGTCGCCTTACGTTATCTGATTGGCGTCGCTATGCAAGAAAAAGGCGCTGAGCCCGCCATTCAATTGGGAGGCCAAGTCACCAGCTGGGGCATGCCTTTAGCGAATTTAATCGGCGAAACGCTAAAAACAGACGGCGTGACACTGTTCCCCATTCCACGCACACCGCTGCCTTGGCTAGCCGCACAAGACGTTGGCCGCGTGACGCAACTGGAAACTCGCCTGCAAGTGATGACCAGCAACGCACTACGTAGCATTCGCAGCAAAGGCCGCACACCAGTCGTCACCGTTGCCGCGCATGAAAACAATGAAATTCGAATTACATTTTCCAGCAAAGAAGATGCCGAGCGCTGGGAAGGCTTCGTATGGCCCTTATTGCCATCCGATCATGTCGAGTTGATCGCGCAATACGTGCGTGAATTAATGCAGGAATGTCGTTTGGATGATTTGGTGTTTATTGAAAACGTACAACCCACTTTAGATACCGATGGGCTACCCTTATTTGTGACTGCCCACATTAAACCCGTTGTGCTGCAATAAGGATCAATCATGAGCCATTATCAATACCATGTATTTTTTTGCTTAAACCAACGCGCGCCCGGCGAGCGCCAATCGTGCAATAGCTGTGGCGCAGATCAACTATGGGCTTATGCCAAAGACCGCGTAAAAGCGTTAGGCCTAAATGGCGATGGCAAAGTTCGCATCAACAAAGCTGGCTGTTTAGAACGCTGCGAAGAAGGGCCGGTGATTGTGGTTTACCCAGAAGAAACTTGGTACACCTACATCGACAAAGACGATATCGACGAGATCATCAACGAGCATTTGGTACATGGTCGGATTGTAGAGCGCTTACTCATTCCAGCTCAGTCCACTGCAAACTAACCCGAACTTTTATACCCAACAATGCGCCACACGGCGCATTGTTTACGTATATCACCACACCCATTAAAGAATAAGCCTCAAATGACAATACCCCGTAAAGCTGCCACATTTGAATTAATTGAAATCACCGGCCCAGCAGGCCGTCTTGAATGCCTACGCCTAGATGCGGCGACGGAGGCTCCGGTGGGTATCGTCTTAGTCGCACATCCAAATCCGACTGAGGGCGGCACGTTTAACAATAAAATTGTACACACACTCGCCAAAACACTCTCACGCCTCGGTTATATTGCGTACTGCCCCAATTTGCGCGGCGTTGGTAATTCTGAAGGTGAACATAGCCGCGGTGAATTTGAACCAGACGATATGGCGGCGGTACTGGCGTTTGCACGCGCCGCTCATCCAACGCTACAGCGCCTCACTTTAGCGGGCTTTTCTTTTGGCACCTTGGTGCAAAGCCGCTTACGTGAACGCCTTACAGATGCAGAAGTCGAAGGCATGATCTTGATTGGGCCTGCAGTGAGTCGGTACGCCTTTCCGAATGTTCCCAAAGGCACCCTAGTCATTCACGGCGAAGAAGATGAAGTCATTAGTCTATCGGCGGTGCTAAATTGGGCAAGGCCACAGCAATTACCCATCGTTGTTGCTCCAGGCGTTGGGCATTTTTTTCACGGTAGATTGACCCAACTAGCGGAACTCGTTCATGAGGCATGGCGCTAGTCATGAATTTACCTGCCGGATTATTCCCCAGTTGGCTACTGTTTTTTAGCGCTTTCAGTGCGCTGATGGCATGCATTTGGGCAATCAAGCAAGAGCACTGGCAGACACTTAGCCAAGCGCAAATAAGCAGTTGGTTATGCTGTTCAGTCATTTTACTACTGACTTGGCAGCTCAAAGCTCAAATCCACGCCGGACTGGCTTTTCATATTCTTGGCGGCACCGCACTGACACTAATTGCAGGCAGCTATCGCGCCTTACTGAGTTTGGCGGTATTGCTAGCGATCGATTTAGGATTTGGACACGCTGACATCGCGAGCTGGGGACTCTCTTTTTGGTTGATTGGCGTATTGCCCGTTTTAACAACGCAGTTAATTTTACGATTTGCCCAACGCTACTTCAGCCCTAATTTCTTCGTTTATATCTTTGTGAATTGCTTTGCCGCTGGCGCTGTCACGATGTGGATTTTTGGCTTGATCAACTGTAGCTTATTATTTTTGGTGAACGCTTATTCTGCTCAGTTTTTATTTGAGGAAATGTTACCGATCTATTTTCTAATGGGCTGGCCAGAGGCATTTATGACAGGGCTCAATTTAACACTTCTGGTGGTGTGGCGCCCGGAATGGGTTCACAGTTTCAATGACCGAGTTTATCTGCAAAAAAGATAATCCTCTGCTAGATTGGTTGCAAGCACTTCAAACGAAAGAACAAGTGTATGCGCCAGATTCGGACCGATCTAAATTTAATTTTTATTGCAATTGTCACAACCGTGCTCACTGTATCAGGAGCATTTTCCTATTATCGTACTCAAAAACAACTCAATATTGAGCTAGAAGAATTCAGCCGCTCACTGGATGCGCGCTTACAAAGCGTTTTACCCGGCATCATGTGGAATTTTGATGATCAGCAATTGGCTTTAGTCCTCGACGCAGAAATGCGCTCGCCTGATATCCGATCGCTAGAAGTCTCAAATATGGAAGTCATGCTGGCTGGGCGGCTACGTGAAAATGGCGCGGTCACTCCAATTACAACCCCTACCGGATTCTCTGGCCCAGAAACCCATACAACGACGATAAATTATCTACAAAACCAAGATAAACACCCACTCGGCACGGTGAAAATCACCATCACTCATGAGCGAATCAACGGTTTACTGCGCAAGATTATCATTGAAAAACTCATCGAAATTCTGCTACTAGACGCACTGTTACTGATCGCACTATCGGCCACATTGCAGCGAATGGTCATTTCACCGCTCTCATTGTTAGGTAAAAAATTAAGTCTAGCCGCTCAATCGAGCAAAAACCTCGAAGAAATCGAGCTCCCAAAGAACCCCTACAAAGAATTTACCGACCTAACCGATGGTTTTACCCGTATTGTTAACCGGCTCAGAGATGACGTCTCAATTCGCAGCCAAGCTGAAACAGAAATGCGCATCGCCAAAGACGCCGCCGAAACTGCACTGGGTCAATTAAAAGAAGCACAAAACAGCCTTGTTCAATCGGAAAAGATGGCATCACTAGGTAGCCTAGTCGCGGGGATCGCTCATGAAATCAACACGCCAGTTGGCATCATTCTCACCAGTGCCTCGGTGCTGCATGACGATTCTGTATTATTCCGCGAAAAAATCGAATCGGGTAATATGAAAAAATCCGAAGTCATTAGCTACAGCCAAACCGCAGAACAATCCTCGTCGCTAATTATTAGCAATGCAATGCGTGCAGCTGATTTAATCCAAAGTTTTAAACGAGTTGCAGTAGACCAAACCTCAGAAGCTAGGCGCGATTTTGAATTAGGTAAATATCTGCAAGAAATCATTACCAGCATTGGACCAACCTTAAAGCACTCTCAAATTACCATTAATATTATTTGCCCTGAAACCATCGAGCTCGAAGGTTACCCCGGTGCCATTTCACAAATTATCACTAATTTAATTAACAACGCCGTACTTCATGCATTTGCCGAAGATGTGCCTGCAAGTAAAAAACACGTCAATATTGTTGCAGAGCGATATTTTAATACCGTAACCCTGCACGTTTCGGACAACGGCAGCGGAATTGAAGAACAAGTGATTAGCAAAATCTTTGACCCGTTTTACACCACTAAACGTGCGAATGGCGGCAGTGGCTTGGGATTAAACATCGTTTTCAACCTAGTAACACAAACACTAGGTGGTCACATCCATGTTAAATCTACTGTCGGTAAAGGCACGTCATTTATTATGACCTTCCCCGCTGTGGCACCAAAGCCGAAAATTCAGCGCTCACTCAATCCCTAGTCCGCACAGCAAACATTCACTGAACGGCATTGGTGAAATAGCGTTTCTTGGGTATCCTTGCGTCTTTTTTGTAACGAGTCTCACACCATGACCACATTGCTCGCCGGTAAACCCTACGCTTTGCTCGCTTACTGCCGCCCCGGATTTGAGCCTGAATGCGCAGAAGAGATCGCAAACCACGCTCAAGGCGCGGGCAAATTTGAGCGCGGCGATGGCTGGGTTGTTTTTACTCCGAATGAACATCATGGTGCTCTATTACGTGAGCTGCTTACTAAGCAATTTATTTTTTCTCGCCAAACACTGCAAATTCACAGCCGCATTGAGCTCGGCAACAAAGATCGACTCACCCCCATCGTTGAATCGCTGACTATCATCAATGGTATTTACAGTGATGTTTGGCTAGAACACCCAGATACCAATCATGGCAAATCATTGTCTAGTTTTACGCGTAAATTTGGCGATTATGTCGCCAAAGCATTAGCACAAAACAATTGGCTGCAACCTCAACAATCGCGGCACCGGTTACATTTGTTTTTCCCAAAACAAAACGAAGTCATGATTTGTACCCGCCCCGTTCGCGCAACCGATTGGCTCAACGGAATTCCTCGCCTGCGGATGCCCTGCGACGCACCTAGTCGTTCAACATTAAAACTACTGGAAGCAATTTTGGTGCTGGTTGATGAGCCTGAAAAAAAATTTCGCGAAGGCATGACCGCAGTCGATTTAGGAGCGGCACCAGGAGGCTGGACTTATCAACTGGTTGCTCGGGGTCTCAAGGTATTTTCCGTCGATAATGGACCAATGAAAGGCAGTATGGATGGGCACCACCAGGTGAAGCACGTCCGCGATGATGGTTTTAAGTTCAAACCCAAGAATCCCGTCGATTGGCTTGTTTGTGATATGGTCGAGCAACCAATCCGTATTGCCGAGCTCATGGCGAAATGGCTGGCATCGGGTAATGCGCGTCGTGCTATTTTCAATTTAAAGCTACCAATGAAAAAACGGCACTTAGAAGTCGAAAAATGTTTTGACTTAATCGATCAAAAGCTCAAAAAGGCCAATATTTCATATAAAATTAGTGCTAAACAATTATTCCACGACCGTGAAGAAATCACCTGCTATATCAGCACAGTCAAAGATTAATTTAGATTATTAAGATCATTATTGGGAGCATCTAATGTTAAAAGAATTTCGCGAATTTGCCATGCGCGGCAACGTCGTTGATTTGGCTGTTGGTGTAGTCATTGGCGCGGCATTTGGCAAAATTGTCGATTCATTAGTAAAAGACATCATTATGCCGCCGCTTGGTTTTTTAATTGGTAAAATTGATTTTACCAATTTATTTGTAACCTTAGCCGATGGCAAAACAGCAGGCCCTTACAACACCTTGAAAGGTGCACAAGACGCAGGCGCTGTCACACTGAATCTAGGCATGTTTTTTAATTCATTAATTAGTTTCATTATTGTTGCTTTTGCCATTTTCATGGTGGTCAAGGCGATGAATAAACTCAATCGTAAACCAGAAACTGCGCCAGCAGAAGCCCCGGTTACGCCGGAAGAAGTAGTCTTACTACGTGAAATTCGTGACGCACTTAAAAACAAGGTATAAGCCTAAGGCTTTTTATTTTTAAAGGCTTCATGCAAATACCCAATAAAAAGCCCCGCTATTGCGGGGTTTTTTATTTTTAAACAGTCATGCAAAGACTCGCTTAATCACAGCCAGTCTAAGCATACAGCGATTAACGCTCAACACATAAAGCCACACCCATACCACCACCGATACACAATGTCGCCAAGCCACGTTTGGCATCGCGGCGTACCATTTCATGCAGCAAAGTCACCAATACACGGCAACCTGAAGCACCCACTGGATGGCCCAAGGCGATAGCACCGCCATTGACGTTCACTTTATTCATATCCCACTTCATTTCACGCGCCACACCCAAAGCTTGGGCTGCAAATGCTTCATTGGCTTCGATCAAATCAACAGAATCCAAATCCCAACCCGCACGTTTTAATGCTGTTTGGCTAGCCAACACAGGCCCCATGCCCATGATAGTTGGATCACAACCAGTACTCGCCGAAGCGCGAATGGTTGCCAATGGTTTCAAACCTAGCGCATCAGCACGCTCACGGCTCATCAACATCACCGCCGCTGCACCATCATTAATCCCCGATGCATTCCCTGCTGTCACAGTACCTTCTTTATCAAAAGCAGCACGCAATTTGCTCAAAGACTCAGCCGTCGTGTTTGGCTTAATAAATTCATCCTGATCAAAAATAATTGGGTCGCCTTTGCGCTGCGGAATACTTACAGGCACGATTTCATCAACAAAACGACCTGCTGCTTGTGCTGCCGCTGCACGCTGCTGCGATGTCAACGCCATTGCGTCTTGCTCTTCACGTGTGATCGAATATTTTTTAGCAATGTTTTCAGCCGTAACACCCATATGATAGTTATTGTAAACATCAGTCAAACCGTCATACACCATACTATCAACCAATGCGGCATTGCCCATACGGAAACCGTCGCGGCTACCATTGAGTAAATGCGGGGTAGCACTCATATTTTCTTGACCACCTGCAATCACAATTTCGCTATCTCCAGCCAAAATTGCTTGCATACCTAAAGCAACTGCCTTTAAACCAGAGCCACACACTTGGTTGATGGTCATCCCTGGCACGGCATCCGGCAAGCCAGCGCGGCGTACGGCTTGGCGAGCTGGATTTTGCCCCAAGCCCGCTGTCAACACATTACCTAAAATGACTTCTGAAACTTGCTCAGCAGCGACCCCAGTTTTAGCTAACAAGGCACGAATGACAGTGGCCCCCAACTCAGGCGCCGCCACTTTAGCCAACGAACCAGAAAAATTACCCAATGCGGTACGACAAGCGGCAACAATAACAACTTCAGTCATTCAAACTCTCCAAGTAAATAATATTCAACAGCGTAATTTGTAAGCTATTTACACAAAAAAAAGCAAGGCGTATCGCCTTGCTTCATTGAAAACACAAGTTTATACAACACGAGCCTTCACATAACGACCTGGTGCAGGCTCAATCATCTTGTATTTTGTACTGCCTAATTTCTTCGGTGCCAATACTTGCTCACCAGAGTGTGGTGCAAGCCAAGCAGACCAATCTTGCCACCAACTCCCGGGCCGAGATTCTGCCCCCTCAAACCACGCATCAGACTCAACAGAGGTATCTTCATTCACCCAATAATTACGTTTATTAGTCGTCACTGGATTAATTGCGCCCGCAATATGCCCTGAAGCGCCCAACACAAAACGAATTGGACCTTGCAAAATACGTGTCGAAAGATAAGCGGATTGCCAAGGCACGATATGATCTTCCCGAGCAGCGAAGATATAGGTTGGTACCTTAATCGTTGTCAAATCAATCGGGACACCACACAAGCTAAATGAATTTGGCTTGGTGAGATTGTTTTCTAAGTACATATTCCGCAAGAAGAAAGTATGCATCGGCAGCGACAAATTCGCCGAGTCTGAATTCCAATACAACAAATCAAATGGTGGTGGATTTTTACCTTTGAGGTAATTATTCACCACATAATTCCAAATTAAATCATTTGAGCGCAAAGCAGAAAAAGTTTTGGCTAATTCCTTGCCATCAATCACACCCTCAACCTGAGACTCACGTTGGCGAATCAAATTCCAGTCAATGAAATGTTTGATTTCACCTGGATCAGTGTGATCGAGCATCACCGTCATTAAAGTAATCGACTCGAACCAGTCCAACCCGCGTGCCTGCATCACTGGCATTGCCGTTGTCACTAATTCGCCACCAATGCAGAACGATAAAACATTAATTTTCTCGGCCTTACTGATTTCACGAACGATTTCTGCGGCTTTAATTACACCTAACTCAACATAATCATCCCACTTCAAAGTGCCTTGATGGGCTTCAATCGATTTCCATGACACCAAGAACGTCGTGTAGCCTTGACTCACGATATAGGCCATCATCGAATTCGCTGGCTGCAAATCCATGATGTAGTATTTGTTGACACACGGTGGAACTACAAGCAATGGGCGGCTATACACCTTAGGGGTACTTGGGCTGTATTGAATCAATTGAATGAGTTCATTTTCAAAAATAACCTCACCCGGCGTCATCGCCAAATTCGTACCGATGGCAAATTGGCTTTCATCGGTCATGGTAATGCTACCCTTTTGCATATCAGCCATGAGTTTTTTCATGCCTTCTTGCAAACTCTCCCCTTTAGTCTCCAAAGCCAGCTTCATGACTTCAGGATTGGTAAAGGCAAAATTGGTTGGGCTCATTGCATCGAGATATTGCTTAGTAAAAAATGCCGCTTTTTCTTTACTCGCTTCGTCGGTATTAGCTGATTCTACTAGCTGCATCAGCCACTTCGAAGTCACCAGATAATTCTGGCGGATATAATCAAACAGCGGCGCTTCCCACTCAGGTGCATTAAAACGACGATCCGATTTGTCTGCTTCAGCAACTTTAACCGATGGCTTAGCACCGATGAGTCCAAGCCACAAATCCATTTGCTGCTGATAAAATTGCGAGTGGTTACCCAACCAAGCCAAATTGGCAGGACTCATTTTTTGAACTAAATCGTGCATCACACTCATGTGTTGAGTGGGCTCAGCCTGCGGGTGCGCATTCACCCAGTTTTGAGTCCATTGACGATGCGCTTCCGTAATTTGCTGGAAAAATTGTTCCATAGTGGGGTTGTTTAGCACAGTCTACTGCTCCGATTTAGTCATTTTGATCAAAATTACACAAGCCATTGCTGCATCGCAACATTATCTTAATCTAACGAACTATGCAAGTCTGACAAAATTTAAGCAGAAGCATTGAAAAAACGCCACTACTACTTGATTTAACATGACATTTTATAATTCATTGCGTAAAATAAATCACCGATTACTAATACACAGCCGAAATAGGTTGGGGAATACTTGATGTCAAAACTGATCAATTCATTATGCATGCTAATCAGTGCCAGTGTAATCGCCTACACTCCGCTTTCATTTGCTGCATCAAGTAGCAAAGAAAACAAATCGACCAGCAGCGCTAAAAAGTCATCAAATAAAAAAAGCACCGCAACTGCAAAATCAAAAAAAACCAACAATTCAAATACAGCCAACACCACAAAAAACAACATCAGCAAAGCGAGCAAAGTTACCTACACTTCGCGCAATAAAAATATCTCTAAAGCCGCAATTGCTGATGCGCGTAAAGATGTTCAAGTAACGCGAGCTGTCGCAGCTCGCATTGACCCTGATAATCCTGGATTACAATCAACTGGCGTTTTAATTCTCAACGAACAAAACAGTGAAGTTTTGTACGAGAAAAATGCCGATAACATCATCCCGATCGCCTCAATCACCAAATTAATGACCGCCATGGTCGTGCTTGACGCTCGCTTACCACTCAATGAGCTCATTAGCATTACCGAAGCAGATGTCGACTCACTTAAAAATACCAGCTCGCGTCTGCAAGTAGGTACCACGCTCACGCGCGGCGAAATGCTCTTACTCGCCTTAATGTCATCCGAAAATCGAGCCGCTTCTGCGCTCGGACATCACTTTCCGGGCGGCAAAGACGCGTTTTTACGCAAAATGAACGAAAAAGCGGCGCAATTGGGGATGAGAAACACGCGCTTTTATGATTCAACCGGCTTAACGCCACAAAATGTGTCAACCCCGCGTGAATTGGCCTTGATGGTTAAAGCAGCACAACGCTACCCTGAAATTCACCAATTTAGCACCTCTAGCGAATACTCGTTTGCGTCTAATATACGAGGAAATATTCTGACTTACCGCAACACCAATCCACTAGTAAAAGATGCTGACTGGGATATTGGAATCTCAAAAACTGGTTTTATTAATGAAGCTGGGCGCTGCATCGTGATGCAAGCAACAATCAACAATAAACCTGTAGTGATTGTGTTAATGGACTCCAACGGAAAGTACACCCGAATTGGCGATGTGCAACGTGTACGCAAATGGATTGAATCCAATCAGTTCGCCAAGCTGAGAGCCGGTTAAAACACCCACTCATCTAAGTTAGTAAGTTAATATAAAAAAGCTGGTTTCTGCATATAACAGAAACCAGCTTTTTTTATTAAACACGCAAATTAAATTCAATGAATTGCACTACGCCCTAACGCTGCGCCACTCTTTGCTCAGCAGCTGGACTCCAGTCATACCAATTTTTCCAAGCGCCGTAAACTAAATTTGGATACTCAGCCTTACCCAAACTCCCATTGTAACGGCCTAAAGCGCGAAAATAATCGCCATTTTCAATATCTAAATAGTGCCGCAAAATCGTACAACCGTAGCGCAAGCCGGTATTGATATCAAAAAGATTATGCTCCGGACTACCAATACTGCGTTGCCAAAATGGCATCACTTGCATTAGGCCGCGCGCGCCTACCACACTCACAGCATAGCGATTAAAGCCGCTTTCTACATGAATTAAACCCAACACCAATTGTGGATCCAGCCCCGCACGCGTGGCTTCATAATGAATCGCCGTCAGCAGCTTACGACGTACAAACTCGTCAGGAACACGTTTTTTTAAACGCTCCGACATTTCGGACAACCAAGCCTCAGCCTGCGCTGGATTATCAAAAATCAAACGCGGCTCAGCACGGTCACTAATCGAGCGCTGCAAAGTCGTTTGCACTGATTGCGACAGCAGCTCTTCACGTTGCGCCCCCGCCAAAACCACAGAGGAGCACAAGAAGACAGCAACGCCGAGTAATTGTAATCGCTTCACTACCTAGCCCCCACTACCGAAAAAACACAGACGTATATGCTGCCAGCGATTACCCAACAAAGACTAACAGCAAATACCCCTTTAATTATTAATTACACCCTGCAAAAAAGACTTCGCCTGTGTCAAACTAATTTTCTGCATCTCACCACCACGACGAGCCACATATTCGACGATACCATCAGCCAAACCTTTATCGCCAATCGTCACGCGATGCGGAATACCGATCAATTCCATATCTGCAAACATCGAACCAGGTCGCTCATTGCGATCATCCAGCAAAACATCAACACCGGCCGCCATTAATTGCGCATATAAATCATCCGCAGCCGCTTTCACTGCCTCTGATTTATGATAACCAACCGCTACCACAGCCACGCTAAACGGTGCCATCGCCGCAGGCCAAACAATACCGCGCTCATCATGGTTTTGCTCAATTGCCGCACCGACAATCCGCGAAACACCAATCCCGTAGCAACCCATTTCCATTGCTTGCTGCGTATTTTGCTCGGTCACGAAAACGCAATTCATCGCTTCGGAATATTTGGTGCGCAATTGGAAGATATGACCCACTTCAATACCGCGACACAACTCTAACGTGCCGCCTTTGCCATCAGGGCAGACATCGCCACTCACCACATTACGAATATCTGCTACCACATTCGGCTCTGGCAAATCGCGACCAAAATTCACACCCGACAAATGGAATTTCGGCTTATTCGCACCACAAATAAAGTCACTCATTGCCGCCACAGTCAAATCAGCAATGACGCGTATATTCGCCGCAATACCAACCGGTCCAATAAAACCTGGAGGACACGCTAAATGACTGCGAATTTCTTCATCCGTAGCAAAACGAAAGTCCGCCATGCCATCAACCTTGCCCAACTTCACTTCATTTAAGCTATGGTCGCCACGCAACAGCGCTAACACAAAATCGCCTGCCGCTGAGATCAATGCAATCGCTTTAACAGTGCGCTCAACACCTACTCCGACCAAGGCAGCTACATCAGCACAAGCCGTTTGTTTTGGCGTATCGATGTCGCGCATCGATTCAGTAGCAGCAGCGCGCGGCACGGCGGGCGCAAATGCCTCGGCCAATTCAACATTAGCGGCATAATCAGATGTTGGGCAATACGCCAGCAAGTCTTCACCGGCATCAGCTAACACATGAAACTCATGAGAGCCAGAACCGCCAATAGCGCCAGTATCGGCCGCAACCGCGCGGAATTGAAGGCCTAGGCGCGTAAACACCTTAGAATACGCGCTATACATCACATCATATGTCTGTTGCAGCGACTCGAAACTGGCGTGGAATGAATACGCATCTTTCATCACAAATTCACGCGCACGCATTACACCAAAACGCGGACGAATTTCATCACGGAATTTAGTTTGTACTTGGTAGAAATTCGCAGGCAATTGTTTGTACGAGCGCAATTCGCTACGAGCAATATCGGTAATCACTTCTTCGTGCGTTGGGCCAAAACAGAATGAACGCTCGTGGCGATCAGTGATTTTCAACATTTGTGGGCCAAACACATCCCAACGACCCGTTTCTTGCCATAACTCAGCAGGTTGCACCGCAGGCATCAACAATTCTTGTGCGCCAGCGGCATTCATTTCTGAGCGAACGACACTTTCTACTTTGCGTAACACTCGCAAGCCTAGCGGCATCCACGTATACAAACCTGACCCCAAACGCTTGATCAAACCAGCGCGCAGCATCAGTTTATGTGACAACAATTCGGCCTCAGCAGGGGCTTCTTTTTTAGTGGAAATAAAGAGTTGCGAAGTACGCATGAGAAGGTAGTTCCAAATTAATTTTAAGAATTTTTAAATAGGCAGTTATTGTACGCCAACGCTAGCAATGTGGCAGCATTGCACATCACTTC
Source organism: Deefgea chitinilytica (assembly GCF_016881405.1). Classification (GTDB taxonomy): domain Bacteria; phylum Pseudomonadota; class Gammaproteobacteria; order Burkholderiales; family Chitinibacteraceae; genus Deefgea; species Deefgea chitinilytica. Next base: position 586,403 of record NZ_WOFE01000001.1, on the reverse strand, counting down.
AAACTTCACTCAGCGCTGGCTTGGGCACGTTCGGCTTCAAGCTTAGCGACTTCAGCCGCTTTCATTTCGGCACGCTTCACCGCAATTTTTGGGCGCAAGATATTCATCATCGCCACATCACGTACCCACATCAAGAACAACAACCACGCTACCAGAATACCCGCGTAAATCATGTTCTCAGCACGAATCTGCGGCGCAAAACGATCAATCAATGGATTGATGGCAAACTGTACACTACCCAATACCGCCAATAATAAAAACACCGTCGACATCGCACGTTCTTTGATGAAGGTGCCGCGCAACAACACTCGTTGGTCCCAGCGTGTCAAACCTTGTAGCTCGGGCACATCGTCGGGGCGAATATAAAAACTCATTTTACTTCCTAGTCAATAGAATCAAAAAATTGCGGGCAATTATACAAGCCGATTGACGTTTGGACTTGAATAAATTTACTGACACCACAAATGGGCTGTGGTATCAATTACGCATAATAATGAGGAGACCAACCATGCAACAAATAATTCCTTTTGCACTTTCAGCACTTTTATTGCAAGGCGTAGTTCACGCAGAAAATGCTTCCGCCCCTGCGACAGAACTCAAACGAGTCACGGCACCAGAATTGAGCATGGCAATCATGCGCGAAGTCGTTATTCCAAACGTTGCCGCATTGAAACAAGAAGCTGAAGCCTTAAAAACCAGCAGTGCTCAATTATGCAAACAACCCACTGAAGAGCACCTCACATCGGCCCAACAAGCCTACCTCAGCACCCAATTAGCATGGCGTAAAATTGAAATCGCGCCAATTGGCCCGACCAACAATGTCAATAATGGTCGTTTTTTTGAAGCGCCTCCCGCGCCACTAAAAGACATACTGGAACAAAGCAAGAAAACGCCTGACCGCACCATGGTCGATGGTGAGGCCTACCATTACGGCCGCGAGTTACCTGATGGCACCGTTGGCATGCCAGCCATTGCTGCACTCCTATTTAATGGCAAGCCCATTGAAACACTACAGCTCTTAAAACAAGATAAAAACTGCGCTTATTTACAATGGCAAACACAAGTTGTTTTACAACAAGTCACCACCCAGCAATACGAGTGGCATGGCTTAGTTCGCGGGGTAGAATATGATTTATCTTACCCAGGGCAGTTTGTCGTCGAGTACCTTAACCAAATCATCGCAGGAAGTAGCAGCATTCGCACCAGCAAACTCAACGGTGGCGTTGATGCGTGGCAAGATGCTAAAACGCAAACCACAGCGGCGGGAATTAAATCCAATATTGCTGGCTTAACGCTCTTACTCGAAGGCAAAAACGGCGGCCTCGGGCTAGATGATTACCTGATTTCCCGCGACAAAGCTGCAATTTGGCAAAAAGTGTCACGCCAACTGGCACAACTGCAGTCGGCTGGTGCCGCACTGGAAACTTCACTGAACCCCAAGACTGCCGCCAAAATCAACACAGCAGCAGATCAACTCGCGGCCACGCTCAAAACCGAAGTCGCCCCGGCACTTAATATTCGAATTGGTAAAAAGTAAATCATAATAAAAAAGACCAGCGTCTTAGCTGGTCTTTTTTATTGATAAACAATTGATTTAAAGTTCATTATCAAATCGATTCGGACCGTTTCCCTCTTGCGCCATCCAGATAATCAAAATGATCCAGCCAATCAGAGGCACAATCCCAATCAACTGCCACCACCCACTTCGATTGGTATCATGCAAACGCCGAGCACCAACGGCCAGCGATGGCAGCAGCGTTGCAATTGAAAAAAGCGCGGAGGCCGTTTCGCTTACCATAGACAAAGCCAGACTCGCCAAAGTCGTAAACAGTACAAACCACCAGAACTCAGGGCGCGTTGCGCGGCCTTTAAAATCTGCATACTTACTAAAACAAATCTTAATTGATTCTTCAAATTTCATCATTTGCCCCTACTTTAATTTAAGCCCCATCAAACCACCAAGCCCCACACAAGGCAAGCGTAAGTAATTTATTCTGCCAGCGGTGGCGCTAAAACGGTACGGTTGCCACTACTTTCCATAGGACTCACCAAGCCAGCAGCCTCCATTTGCTCAATCAAGCGTGCGGCGCGATTGTAGCCAATTCGCATCTGACGTTGCACCCCAGAAATCGAAGCGCGGCGGCTTTTTAACACCAAAGCCACGGCTTCATCATACAGCGGATCAGCCTCTTCACCGTCACTAGCTCCACTCGACCAGCCACTACCTGCCCCATCCTCGCCAACTACTGGATGCAAGACGCCTTCAACATAGTTCGGCTCACCCAATTGCTTGAGGTATTCAACGACACAGTGCACTTCAGCATCGTCAACAAAAGCACCATGAATCCGAGTTGGGTAGCCCGTTCCCGGCGGCAAGAACAACATATCGCCCTGCCCTAGCAAAGCTTCAGCGCCCATTTGATCCAGAATGGTTCGACTATCAATCTTGCTCGATACTTGGAACGCAAGACGCGTTGGAATATTCGCTTTAATCAAACCCGTAATCACATCCACCGACGGACGCTGCGTCGCTAAAATCAAATGAATCCCAGCCGCACGTGCTTTTTGTGCCAAACGCGCGATTAGCTCCTCAATTTTTTTACCCGCGACCATCATCAAATCAGCAAACTCATCGACCACCACCACAATCAGTGGCAAATGCTCGAGCGGTTCGGGGTCTTCTGGCGTCAACGTAAATGGGTTGGTTAACTTCCTACCTTTTGCCGCCGCATCGGCGATTTTTTGGTTAAAGCCCGCCAAATTACGCACGCCCAGCGCACTGAGCAAGCGGTAGCGCTTTTCCATTTCACCAACACACCAATTGAGCGCATTGGCAGCCAATTTCATATCAGTGACAACCGGGGCCAGTAAATGCGGAATGCCCTCGTAAATCGACAACTCCAACATTTTCGGGTCAATCATAATAAAGCGCACTTCATCAGGAGTCGCTTTAAATAAAATCGACAAAATCATCGCATTCACACCGACTGATTTACCCGAACCGGTCGTCCCCGCCACTAACATATGCGGCGTTTTCGCTAAATCCGTCGCCACTGGCAAGCCGGTAATGTCTTTGCCAAGTGCAATCGTAATCGGTGAAGTTTGCTGCTGATACTCCGGTGCCGACAATATCTCAGAGAGGCGAATCATTTGCCGCGTTGGATTGGGCAACTCTAAGCCCATGCAGGTTTTACCCGGAATGGTTTCAACAACCCGCACGGCAGCCACGCCCAATGAGCGCGCTAAATCTTTGGCAAGATTCACCACTTGCGCACCGCGAACACCCATTGCAGGCTCGACTTCAAAGCGAGTAATCACTGGCCCCGCGTACGCATCGAGCACACTAACTTTGACTTTAAACTCAGTGAGTTTTTCCTCGATCAAAATACTGCGTTCCAACAAGTCGTCTTGCGTGACTGTTTGCTTGGCTTGTAGTGGTGGTCGCAGTAAATCCAGCGGCAAGCACAAACCATTTTCACACTCACCCCAAGCTGAATGCGGCTTAGTCGCGGCGACTGAAGCACTAAGTTCATCCGGTCGCAAAAAATGCGTTGGCCGCGCTGGGGGCGGCGGCACGACTTGCACCTGCGGCACGGGTGGTAGTTGCTCTGGTACGGGATAAAAGACCGACTCTGATTCAACTAACTCAATCGATTCGACCACCGAACTGATATTAGATACTGGTACAAGCTCGGGAGCTTGAGATGGCGAGACTGGAATATGCGCGACCTCTTCCTGCACCTGCCCAGCAAAATCACCAGGTATACCTTCCAAAGCTTTGCTTGAAATTTGCTGTGAAGCCATACCCCCAAAAGAACCACGACGAATCGTCACCACTGGCGGTGCCAATGGCGGTTTTACTCCAATCGAAGCGTTTTTAAGCGGCGTAGTCGATGCTGCGGCTTGCGGTGGCATAATTTTTGTTTCTGGCAAAGCCGTTCTTTTGGGATATTCAATCGGTTTGGGCTTAGCGTGAATTTCTTGCAAACGACTGCGAATTTCTGAGGCATCAATAATCGGCAATTCAACGGGCGGCGCTTTACTGGGCATTTTTGCCCCTTCAGCCGCTAGTTTGCGCTGACTGATCGCGAGGTTCGCTTGAATTTGTTGCAAATCAATCGTCGGCAATTCACGCCGTTTAGGCATCGGAGAATATTCAGGAGCAGGCGCAGCTGCTTGCGCAGTAGTCGCTGATGCAGCCCCCCCCTCAAACTGAGCAGAGGATTTTGCCGCTGCTGAAGTTCGCGCATAGTCCACAGCGGATGTCGCTTGCTGAGTGATTGGCGCGGCTGCTGTAGCTGCTTGTTCTGACTTAGCCGGCTCTGACGTAGCTTGCGGCATAATAGCGTGTCGAGTTTGGCGTGGCTGAGTTGGCACGATACGTTCCGACGCCGCCACTGCTGTAGGCCGTGCGGTCTCGGCAGAACGCAAAATCGGATCGAGCTCTGGCTCGACCCGCGTCATTTCATACTCAAACCCATCAGCATCACGCGTGCCCAGCTCTTTCATTTTGCCCACTGCTTGTCGCAATGTTGCTAAGCCTTTATTCGCGGCATTGACTACCGGTGACAACGGCAACTCAAACAAGCGATCAATTGCGGGGCCAGACTCTTCGGGTGGAGTCGGAGGGCGATGCTGTTCAGTAAGCTGTCTCGCAGCATCGTCTGACAGATCGCCATCGAGTTTTTTATTTAATGTTTCAAATAGACTTTTAATTTTTTTCATTTTGACACAACAGCAGAACGATCCAGTACCACGAAATATTTGCGAACCGCTTCTTGAACCTCAAAGCGTCCACGAAAACCGGCGGGGATCACCGCAGCTTCACCCGCTTTCACCACCACACCATGCTCCGACTCATCCCACAAGCAAACCTGACCTTCAATCACGCAAAAAAATTCTTCCTTATCAGCGGCAAACTGAATCCGCCACGAGCCCACTTCACAAGCCCAAATCCCACACGATAATTGCCTATCATCGCTTTCATAGTGCGTCCACGTAGTACGCTGTGGATTGCCAGTCACTAGGCGATCAGGGCGTGGAAAATCAATACTAGCAGCAACATGCTGCTGAAAATGCGTAATTACCGACACAAGTACTGACCCTTTATTCCAAATCGCTCGACCAGCCTTCCGGTCGCATCAAAGCATTATCAAAACGTGAATGCATACCTTGGAATACCAGCGGAATCTTGCCCGTTGGGCCATTCCGGTGTTTACCTAAAATGCACTCGGCGATCCCTTTAAACGGACTATCTGGGTTGTAGTACTCGTCACGATATAAAAACATGATCAAGTCCGCGTCCTGCTCAATCGCCCCCGATTCACGCAAGTCGGACATCATTGGGCGTTTATCAGTACGCTGCTCAACCGAACGAGACAGCTGCGAGAGCGCAATAATCGGGCATTTCAACTCACGCGCCAGACCTTTCAACGAACGAGAAATTTCCCCGAGTTCAGTGGCGCGGTTTTGATCTTTTGCACCGGAACGTCCTGCCATCAATTGCAAGTAATCAATCACAATCAGGCCTAACTGACCACCGCATTGGCGCGCTAATCGGCGTGATTTGGTACGAATATCCAGCGCAGTCAAAGCCCCCGTTTCTTCAATAAAAATCGGCGCCTCCGAGAGTTTGCCCACTGCATGCGTCAGACGCAGCCAATCATCGTCTTCAAAACGGCCGGTTTTCAATTTATGCATATCGATCTTGCCGACCGAGCCGACCATCCGCATCCCCAATTGCGCCGCGCCCATCTCCATTGAGTAAATCGCCACCGGCAATTTACTGTCAATAGCAACGTTTTCAGCAATATTGATCGAGAACGCCGTTTTACCCATCGACGGACGGCCGGCGACGATAATCAAATCGCCGCCTTGCAAACCAGAAGTCATTTTATCGAGGTCAATAAAACCCGTTGGCGTGCCAGTAATTTCGGAAGGATTGTCTTGTTGATACAGATAATCGATGCGCTCCACGATTTCTTTCAAAATCGGCGGCATCGCAAAAAAGCCCTGACTACCTTTTTGGGATTGCTCGGCAATCATAAATACGCGTGATTCAGCTTCATCGAGCAATTGCTTGGCATCGCGCCCATCGGGGAAAAACGTAGCGTCAGCGATTTCGGTGGCAACGCTAGCCAATTGGCGCATCACTGATTTTTCGCGAACGATTTCGGCGTAGCGGCGAATATTAGCGGCCGAGGGGGTATTCTGTACTAAGGAGCCTAGATAGGCGAGTCCACCAACATACGCTAGATCATTGGTCGTATCGAGCGCTTCTTTAACGGTAATTACATCAGCCGGACGATTGTGCTCCACCAGTTTAATGATGGCTTGATAAATTCGCCGATGGTCTTCCCGATAAAAATCACCATCACCAATCACATCGGCAATTTTATCGAACGCGGCATTATCCAGCATTAAACCGCCCAACACCGACTGCTCGGCCTCAACTGAATGCGGCGGAATACGATAAACGGCAGTTTCGTCTTCACGCGAATTGACTTGATAGCTAGCTTGCATCTCGTTCACTTGGTCGGGATAATCAGTCATTTCTCAATCACAGGGTAGATTAGCTCGCTATTTTACCCCTTCATCGCCATGCAGTGTTTACGCAAATCAGTTCTAGTTTCCCATTCGGCCCAAGAAATGTTCGATTTAGTCGATCGCGTCGAAGATTACCCACGATTTTTACCTTGGTGTGGCGGCGTGGAAGTTCACGAACGCAGCGAGGAAATTTTGGATGTCACCATTAAAATTGAATTTTTAAAGGTAAGTACCTTTTTCCGCACCCGTGACACTAAAAGCAAAAATGAAATCGTCATGCACTTTGTCGATGGGCCGTTTAAAACATTAACGGGAATTTGGCGGTTTACACCACTGCTAGAAGACGCCTGCAAGATCGAGTTTGAACTCGATTACGAATTTTCAAGTCGCACGCTGGATGCGATTATCGGCCCGGTGTTTGGCAAAATCACCTCGACTTTTGTCGATGCTTTTGTCAAAGAAGCGGATCGTAAATACGGCTAAATAGCCAGAATCACTGCACGTATACCCTTTAAGGCAATGATTTTAAAGCCATAGCAAGCAATACCCAACAAAGGACACCTAAACATGAGCGAACTCATCACCGTTGAAGTGGTTTACGCCACGCATGGCAAACAAAAACTCTGCAGCATTAAAGTACCCGTCGGCACAACGGCGCAAGAAGCTATTCACAAATCCGGCATCTTGAACGAGTTTCCTGACATTGATCTGAACACGCAAAAAATTGGCATTTTTGCCAAAGCAGTCAAACTGGACACCGTTTTACGCGCCAAAGACCGCGTAGAAATTTACCGTCCACTAATCGCTGACCCGAAAGAGGTGCGCCGCCAACGCGCGGAAGCTGGCAAAGTGATGAAAAAAGGCGGTGGCGAAGCATAGCTTTTGCAAGCATCGCTAACCTACCCGCACAGGAATAATTGTTGTAGCAAATGGCGACGAACTAGCTCATGCGGGGCATTTCTAATATGCGCGCTTATCCCAGCGCAGTCTCCCCAAAAACAAGTAGTTAGATTAATCAAAAATGAGCCCGGTGTGATGGCTTTCACACTGGGATGGCGAGCACAGCGCCAACTGAACATGACTTGCAATATGTGTCATACCTTACTTCAAACCTAAAACTACCAAGCCAACTCCCCTCAGCAAACGAATAAAACCACAAAACCAGCAGCTAGACGTAAGTACTTTCCTTTACATTACTCAGTTTGATCACTAGAATTGCCAGCCGATTACTTACAACAATCGCATAAGCTCGTATTGCAGTGAGCGAATTTCAGCTGCCTGTTGACAACACGGGCAAATTTCAAGCCCCACCAGCGTCTAACAAAATGGAACCATAGTTATGGCAGAAAGAAGAATTTCGTTTTTTTCCATCGTCCTCATCATGGCCTTACTCTGCGTCACTATTTATGCGTCTGGCGAAGCGATTTATCGCAATCAAGCGGTTGCGCAAGCCAGAACCGTTGCCGACATGGTAGAGAATATTGGCAAATGGGCTTCAACATTCGGTGGCATGTGGATTAAGAACAATAAAGGCAAAGAGTTAGACTTAGGCTCGCATTTAGATACGATGATCGTCACGCCATCGATTGCCAACTCTAGCGAAATTAGCAGCAGCGAGGCCGATGAGATTATCCAATTTCATCTAAAAAACCCGGCTCTGATCCAGCGCGAAATTTCTGACTTTACTGAAAAGTCATCGTCTACCACCAAATTTAGAATTACTTCCGATAAGTTTATGAATCCGAAAAATGCACCGACCGGATTTGAAACAACGGCGATGAATGAAATTCGCAAAAATAATAGTAAAGAGTTTTATACCATCAGTGACGGGCAACTACGCTACGCTCGAGCACTCGTCGCCACGGAAGCCTGCATGCGCTGTCACGACACCCCGGCTAAAGCGCCCGCCTCTGTTCGCGACTTGTACCCAAATCAAGGCTATGGCTATGAAGTCGGTAAAGTTTCTGGCGTGATTTCAGTTACGGTGCCCTACACTTTTTCACTCATTGAATTGATTAAAGATCTTTCTCTTTGGTTTTGGCTGGCGGTAAGTGCACTCGTTGTCACGATTTTATCTCTGTCGCGCAAAAAAACGGCCGAACACCTCAACGATTAAGCCCCACGATAATGGAGCCAAAGCAGTAGCAAAAAGTTTGGCTCCATCGCAATATACCCCTTGCAGGTATATCCGAAGCAGCCTAAGATACCCTTCATGGGTATCAATCAGAACATTCCTTTTAATAGCGCCCCCATCGATATACCTATCGAGGGCATGACTTGCGCGGCGTGCGCGCAGCGAGTCGAAGCGGCGCTGAATCGAATGGATGGGGTGACAGCCTCCGTCAATTTCGCCAGCGAGTCGGCGCAAATCCAGAGGAACCTACAAAATCACCCCCTCAAACAGCTGATTGCAGCGATCGAGAAAACAGGCTACAGCGTACCAATGACAGAAGTAGCCATTTCCATTCAGGGCATGACATGTACAGCCTGCGCTGCGCGCCTAGAAAAAGTACTTAATCGCCTACCTTATATTGATGCGCAAGTGAATTTCGCCAATGAAACAGCACGTATTGTTGCACCAGAGGGTAATCTACAACTAGATGCGATTACCAATGCGATTCAAAAAGCAGGATTTAGCAGTGCTCCAATTGAAACGCAGACTACACAAAAAACAGCACAGCAAACTTGGAATCTGCTAATCGCTACCCTATTTACCTTCCCTTTTTTGCTTGAAATGAGTGGCATGTTGTTGGGACGCCACGCTTTTATTCCACTGCCACTACAATTTGTATTTGCCACTATCGTGCAATTTATCCCAGGATTGCGCTTTTATCGAGGTGCCTATTTTGCCCTCAAGGGCGGCGCAGCCAATATGGATGTCTTAGTTGCTCTGGGCACGACGATGGCATGGGCTTACAGCGTGTGGGCTTGGCAGCAAGGGCGCCACGACGTTTATTTTGAGTCCAGTGCCGCTATTATTACGCTGGTGATACTCGGTAAATGGCTAGAAAGCCGTGCCAAACAAAAAACCGCTAGCGCAATCAGTGAACTTTTAGCGCTCCAACCACAAACGGCTCGCGTTTATCGCGACGATCAATGGATTGAGCTCGCCATCAATCAAATCACTATCGGTGACACTTTAATGGTTCGCGATGGTGAAAGTGTTGCAGTGGATGGAAAGATTCTGAGTGGCAGAGCATCAATGGACGAAGCCATGCTAACTGGCGAATCCATTCCGGTCAGCAAATCAGTTAACGATGCCGTCTTTGCGGGCACCCGCAGTACACAGGGCAGCATCACGATTGCCGCCACCAGTATCGGCAGCCAAACCCAACTCGCCGCCATCATTCGCATGGTGCGCCAAGCGCAAGGCAGTAAAGCGCCAATTCAACAATTGGCTGATCGTGTGGCAGCCATTTTTGTGCCATGCGTGCTGGCGATTTCAGTACTCACTTTTATTATTACGTGGTTTTGGCTCGCCAATCCTAGCACAGCACTCATTCATGCCATCGCCGTACTCGTCATCGCGTGCCCTTGCGCGCTGGGTCTTGCGACGCCAACCGCTATCATGGTCGGCGTCGGCTTAGGCGCACAGCACGGTTTATTATTCCGTAACGCCAGCGCGCTCGAACTGGCAAGCCAGATTGATACCTTAATCGTCGACAAAACCGGCACGCTCACCCACGGTAAACCCGAGGTCAGCGAAATGATCGCGATGCTTGGCAGTGAAACCGAGTTAATTCAAATCGCCGCCAGCATCGAAGCGCACTCGCAACACCCCCTCGCGCATGCTTTGCTCGCCGCCGCCGAGCAGCGCAAAATCAAACTCAGTCCAGTCGATGATATTCAAAGTGACGCCGGGCTAGGGATACGCGGCAGAATTTCAAATATGGTCTACCAAATTGGTCGCCCCGATTGGGTTTGCCGATTGCAGGAGTCAGAACAAGTTCAAGTTGAGCGCATGTCGCAAGCGGGGCAAACCGTCATTGCGGTTTCAAGTCATCAGCAATTAATCGGGCTGATTGGCCTCAAAGACACACCACGCGCGGCGGCCAAAGCTGCGGTGCAATCACTGCAAGCGGCCGGCATCAACGTGATTATGCTGACGGGTGACAATCTCAACACCGCCAAAGCGATGGCCGACTCGCTCGGCATTAGCCAATTTTTTGCCCAAACCAGTCCCAAAGATAAAGCAGAAAAAATCACACAGTTACAAGCCGCGGGCCATAAAGTCGCAATGGCCGGCGATGGCATTAATGACGCCCCAGCGCTTGCTGCTGCCGACGTTAGTTTTGCCATGCAAAGTGGCGCTAGCGTCGCGATTGAAACCGCCGACATCACCTTGATGCACAACGACATAACCCACGTCGCCGCCGCGATTCGCTTATCTAAAGCCGCCTTACGTAAAATCCGCCAAAACCTGTTTTTCGCTTTCATCTACAACATTATCGGCATCCCATTTGCAGCCTTGGGTCTACTTAACCCGATGATTGCCGGTGCCGCGATGGCAATGTCGTCAATTTCAGTCGTTAGCAATGCGCTCTTGTTAAAGCGCTGGAGACTTCAATGAGTGAGAACAAAATGGAAACCGTAGAAATTCAAATTGAAGGCATGACTTGTGGTGGCTGTACAGCCAGCGTAATGCGTGTCCTGCAAGCCGTGACAGGGGTGCAGTCGGCCAATGTCACTTTAAACCCAGGCGCGGCACTCGTCGTGTTCGACGCCAATCAAACCAGCCGTGTCGCGCTGGAAACTACCATAGAGGAAGCTGGATATGCCATCAAGCACTAAAACCCAAGATAAAACTCAATTGCCACGTCCCAACAAGGATTTGCTGGTGAAGCGCCTGAACCGCATCGTCGGTCAAGTTTCAGGTATCACCCGCATGGTTGAAGAAGAAAAATACAGCGGCGACATTCTGAACCAAGTGGCTGCGGCACGCTCAGCGCTCGATGCTTTGGGCTTGATTTTGCTAGAACAACAAACTCAAGACTGCATTTCTCAGGCCTTGAAAACCGGCAATGGTCAAGAAGCCGCCGAGCAATTGATGCAAGTGGTAAAGAAAGTTCGCGGTTAATTCAAACTGACCGCCATCAAAAAAGCCCGCAATCGCGGGCTTTTTAATTTTTAACAGGTATTCACCTGTGACCATTACATATCAATCACTAGCAAGCAATACCCACTCAAAGTGGCAATAAATTCAATTTACGGAACAGCGCTTTATCGCCCTCGACTTCAGGATTACCGGTCGTCAATAATTTATCACCGTAAAAAATTGAATTCGCGCCCGCCAAGAAACACAAGGCTTGCATCGCTTCTGGCATTTGCTGGCGACCCGCAGAAAGTCGTACAAACGACTTTGGCATCGTGATCCGTGCAACCGCAATCGTCCGTACAAACTCAGTCCAATCAACCACTTCCGAACCATCTAACGGCGTACCGTCAATTTGCACCAAATTATTAATCGGTACTGAATCGGGCTGCGGATCCAAATTAGCGAGCTGCGCCACCAAACCCACGCGATCTAAACGCGTTTCCCCCAAACCCACAATACCGCCCGAGCACACGTTCAAACCGGCCTTGCGCGCCTTGCCCAGGGTATCGAGTCGATCAGCGTAGCTGTGCGTGGTGACGATTTCGCCGTATTTGGCCTCTGAGGTATCAAGATTGTGATTGTAATAATCCAGCCCCGCGTCTTTGAGTTGCTCGGCTTGGCCGTCTTTGAGCATGCCAAAGGTCGCACAGGTCTCTAAACCCAGCGCCTTAACGCCTGCGATCATTTTTTTAACTTCTTCCAAATCTTTATTTTTTGGTCCGCGCCATGCAGCGCCCATGCAAAAGCGAGACGAGCCATTTTCTTTAGCAATCGCCGCGGCCGCGATCACTTCATCAGCATCCATCAGCTTTTGCGTTTCCAAGCCAGTATCGTGGCGCGCGGATTGTGAACAATAGCCGCAATCTTCCGAGCATCCCCCGGTTTTTACCGACAATAGTGTCGAAAGCTGTACCCGATTGGCATCGAAATTGGCACGATGCACTGTTTGCGCTTGGAATAACAAATCATTAAATGGCAGTGCAAATAGCTCAGCAACGGCGGCCTCAGACCATAAAGTTTGCTCAGGATGCGGCGTAGCGCGTTTAAATTCGATGGTTTGAGTTGATGCTGAGGTTGAACAATTCATTCGCAATTTTCTCACAATGATTAAATACTAAAACTCGTACTAAGCGCATTTCGCGCTATCGCTCGCTACAGAATGCTTGCATTGTCCGAACGAGGCACTCAGTTGTCAAATTTTATCGACACTTTTTTAAACTACATTGCACCACATCAATGCATATTGTGTGCAGCACCAAGCTCGGCCGCGCTGTGCACAGCGTGTTACCCATCGCTACCACGCTGGGAGGCCAGCAATAGCTGCCCGCGTTGTGGGCATATCAATACCCAAGGGCACCTATGCGGCGCATGTCAAACAGCACCACCGGCATTTGATCGAACTTACGCCGCGTTTTTATACACCGAGCCTATTTCCTCACTAATTCAGGCTGCAAAATTTGCCAATCGTTGGTCGCTACTCCCCCCACTGGGTGCGTATTTGGCGCAAATCACTCCAGAAGAACAGCGCCCCAATCGGTTAATCGCCCTCCCTTTACACCCGGCTCGACTTCGAGAGCGCGGATTCAATCAAGCAGTTGAAATCGCCCGCCCGATTGCTAAGCTGCACCAGCTACCGTTGGAAATAGACACGCTACAAAGAATCAAAAACACCGAACACCAAGCCAGGCTCAACGCCAACGCCCGCTGGCAAAATATGCGTGGTGCATTTGTGTATTCTGGAAATTTAACAGGGCAACGAGTCGCCATCATCGATGATGTAATGACCAGCGGTGCGAGTTTAAATGCTGCAGCGAAAGCACTTAAACTCGCAGGTGCGATCGAAGTTCAAGCTTGGGTCGTCGCCCGAACCCCGTAATAACGAATATTTAGTCAAACTGACGAGTCCAATTCACATTGACCGAACTTGAATCGACCCCGATCCGCGATACAATTGACCAATTTCTCGACAATTGCAAAGAAAAGCTCACTGCATCACGCAAGCCATTAAAACTCTTTTCAAGCGACACACTCAGATTTTTAGCCAATTGCTTGGTCACCGAAACCACCTGAGTAGTGGTTCCATCAGACTCTTTAATCGAACTATAACCCGCATCATCCAAGCCAACCGTATTCAAAATATTGCCTGTTACACCGTTGCCTGTGACATCGCCCGTTGCCATTGAATTCAATAATTGCAAGACCAGCGCTCCGTCTGCCCCGCCGACATTAGCGACGCCATGACCAAACAGCAACCAAGACAGTTTTTCCGAATCCGGCACATTCGGCTCGGAAAAGAGCGTAACCCGAGGCGACTGGGCATTACCCTGCACACGAACACCCGCCTCAACCGCCTGATTACGACGCATCGCCAGCACATCCAAGCCCGGATTATCGATGGGTCCGACAAACGACAACACCCCTCGCTCAATATCCAATGTTCGCCCATAGGCGCGGAAAGTGCCTTTATCCACACTCACAGTGCCATTCGCACGAAGCGGTTGATTTGCTTGCGCGCGTAATCGTAATTGACCAATCAAATCCGCATCCAAGCCGTAACCGCGGAAGCGGAAGTTATTCCCAAGATCGACCGAGACTTCAATATTCATCGGAATGGTACGACTGGCGTCTTTTTGTTCACGCCCCAAAACAACAACATCAGCTGACAAACGTGGTACTTCATTTGAAACGAATTGGATATCACCTTCATCTGCGACAAATTGACCATTCACCTGCAAAGCACCATCTCTAAACTCAAGCGCACCTTGCCCACTCATGACCAACAACATATCCGGCTTACTAATCAAAGTAAATTGTTGAGCTTTCAATTTAGCTGAGCCGAGCAAACCGGTACCACCCAGCTCAATCACGCCAGAGCCCGTTAATTCGCCCTTGCCGCCTTTAAACCGCAGTGTTCGTAACTGGATCTGTTGATTCGACAACACAACGTCCAACTGACCGTCTGTCATCCGCAATCCAGTACTAGCATCACGCAAAGCCAAGCCTGAACCTTGAATCCCGCCAGTCATTTTCACTACCCCAGACTGAGCAAGCCGTTGCACATTGATTTTTGCGCTACCCGCCAATTGAATCGAAGGTCCCATAAAAGGCGACAACAAACTCAAATCAGGCAAATCACTGCGCAGCCCCATATTCAGAGCACTGCCCTCCGCCACCTGGAATGTACGCGGATCCAATAACGCCGATAGCGTAAAATCGGCATAGCCCAAACGCGGTGCTTTGATATTGCTCTGCAAATTGAGCTGATTATTGATGATTTTCGCGCTGAGCTGTAACTCGCTCATCTGAACCGCTTGGTTGACCGTACCATTATTTTGCAAGCCAATCTCACCGCTCACACGCTTTAAATTCAATTGCCCATTAATCGCATGGTCTTGTTTCAACGACCATGCGCCAGCCAAGATCAAATCGGTTTTAATGTCTTTATTGCCACTGAACGGCAACCAATCTGCGACGACGATGCTTTTTAACTCACCACTGGTATTCAGAACACCTTGATGCCAATCTAGATTATTCAGCTTGATACGACTTTGACCAATAAGTAACTCCGCCGCCCCCAACTGAAACTGCTCCGCAGAAGCCAACAAAGACGTTGGTGCCGATAAATGAAAGGGAAGTAATGCTTTGCCGTCGAATGATTTAATTTTGCCCTGCCAAACCAAAGCATCATTCAACGAGCCTTGCAAAGCAGTATTGAGCACCAGCGCTTGTTTTTGCTGCTGACCACTCGCGGATAATGTCAATTCGTGCGAGTTTCGGCTACCCGCGGCGAGCAAATTCGCTTTCTCAAGATGAATTTCATCGAACCGTAATTCAGCTAAATTCACCTGCAACTTCAGCGGACGCTGCAAATCAGCAGGCACATCGGCATGAATATCGGCCTGCTTAATACTTAAATCCCAAGGCGTTTTCAGCTGCTGAACTTTAAGATCACCCTGAATCTGCAAGGCATTAAACGCACCCGATAAAGCACCTTGCCCATCCAACAAGCCTGAAAAGCCAGCCCCTATCACGGCCAAATTCGGCATATGCAGCTGATAATTTAAACGATCGCCAGCTTGACCCAAACCTCCACTGACATCGATACGATTAGCGCCCAAGGCCAGCCATAATTGACTTTGCTGCAAACGATTCGGATTAAGTTTTAATTGCCCCTGCCCGGTGAGGGGCTCGCCATTAAACTGACTCTCTCGCAAACTGTAATTTAAATCAATCTGCAAACTCGGCTCAACTTGCCCATTAGCAACAAAATGGCCACCAATCCGCCCAGCAGGCACCGCAAAATAATCAGCTGGATTAAATCGTTGCAATTGCGCATTCAACTTAAAATCAAATGGCGACACTAAATTCACTTCACCACTGGCTAAGACCTGACTACCCGCTCGACTTAATTCCAGGCGGCGAACTGCAATCCGTCGCTGTTGTTGTGGCTTAATCCAGCCCATATCAATCGACGCCAGCGCTTTCAATCGAGCGTCTGATAACTGCCCTTTGATATCAGGTGCTAACCATGGCCCTTTGATCTGCAAGGTTCCGGCCATTTGGCTTGGGGGTTGCGGCGACCACAACACCGCCGGGTCTATCCCTTGTAAGCCAACTCTTAAATCTAACTGCTCATTAAAAATTCGACCGCTTGCGGTGATTTTGCCATTGCCACTTAACTGCAACAGCATGTTCTGAATTTCTAAGGTTTCACCTTTTAAGCGCAACGCGGCATTCAGATTACGTAAGGGCAAGCCTTGACGATCAAAGCTAGCGAGCTGCTGATTTTGCAAATTCAAGGTGATCTTTGCGCCGTCAGCGTTGGGTTTCACTTCTAAATCAGCGTTGATTTTCGCTTTTGGCGCAGCCGCATGAAACGCAGCGGGATTGATTTGGTTTAAACGTGCACGCCCATATTGCACCATCTGATAAGCATGCTCGGCAAACACATCCAGCTGTAGATCTACATTTGCGCTCACTTGATCAGCGTTCAAATCGGCCTTCACCTTCAGAGCGCGCAAATCACCCACAACATGGCCAACCGCTGTGAGTTTTCTGTTTTCCAGCTCGCCAGCCAACACAAATGAACCTGCAGTGGCAAAAGGCGCGATGCCATTTAAATTCAGTGCTGCGCTGAGCGTACCTTGCGGCGCACGAATTTGCTGCACACTTAAGCGATGGGATTGGCCATCACTATCTAGGCTAGCCTGAATATCTTTGAGTAAAGGTGCGCCAGAAATAGCTAGCTGAGCGATCTTGAACTGAATCAATCGCACACTGAATGGCAAGGTTAATCGAGTCGGCGGCGGCGTCGACTCTTTCATTGGCGGCTGCGGTTTTAAATTAACTTGCAGGACATCCAAATTCAATTCATTGATGTATAGCTTTCTAAGCAATATTGAATAAGGAGTCCAATCAAATACTCCGTAATTTAGCTTAATCTCCACATCATCGGTATCGACACGCAACTCTTTGACTTCAAGCCGAGACCAAAATGATCCTTGCAGCGATTTGAGAGTGACCACGCCACTGCGATTAATCACTTCAACTAAACGCGCTCGCCCATAGTCGGAATCGAGCCAAGTCAAAATACCCGCCAGCAGCAGTACGGTAAGAGCAATACTACAAATGGTTCCCCAAATCACGCCGCGTAGCACGCGCCGAATCAAACCGTATTTATGTGGCGTTTTTTTCTCTGGCAGCGCATCTAAAGCAGGGTCAACCACTTCAGCGGGCAGTTCGGATGGTTTACTCGGTTCTATCGACATTAAAATGCTAAGCCCATTGCAAATTCAAATCGCACCCTTTTTGACTCCAATCCGTAGGCTAAATCAGCACCAATTTGCCCCACCGGACTTTGCCATCGCGCACCGACACCCACACCGCCCACAGCATCAAAACTCTGCCAGTCTAATGCCGCATCGCCATAATCAAAGAACACGGCACCACGCCAATCTGGCGCAATCGGGTGCTGATATTCAATGGTCGATGTTGCCAATACTTGACCCGGTGCAGTCGATCCACCAGCGGGAACCCCCAAGGACTGATAGGCATAGCCTCGAACAGAACCGACCCCGCCAGCACGAAACAACGCATCAGACGGCACACCAAAAACATCTTGGCTAAATGTCTCGCCAAGCTCTAAACGCAATAGTAAGACGCCATCTTTGCCGATTTGATTGTATAAAATACCGTTGCCGTACAAACGCACAAAACTCACATCACTTAATAGATACTCACTCGCGCCACCGATTTCCCCTAAAGCTAAATAACCATTTTTCGGGTCTTTTTTGCTATCCAACTTACGCTGAATCCAGCGAAAATTTCCTGTTAATGATTTAGGGTTACTGGTTGTTCCATCATTCAGTTCGCGGCTTTCAGTGACATACTGCACCGACATAAAACGCTCAATATCGCCATCAGTTTTATTGCGCGACACACCAGTTCGATAGGTTTCTGATAGAAAACCTTGAATATCTGACCTTAAATAATCAAGATTGACATTATGCTCCCAGCCATCGGTTCCTCTCGGCAGCGTCACTCCAGTTGTCGCAGACTGTTCTTTCTGCGTTAATTGCAAGCTGGAGTTAAATACCCAAGCGCGATCCAAAAAGTTTAAATAGCGATATGCCA
Organism: Deefgea chitinilytica; assembly: GCF_016881405.1. Taxonomy (GTDB): domain Bacteria; phylum Pseudomonadota; class Gammaproteobacteria; order Burkholderiales; family Chitinibacteraceae; genus Deefgea; species Deefgea chitinilytica. Next base: position 568,129 of record NZ_WOFE01000001.1, on the reverse strand, counting down.
CGCCAATTTGCGCGCCCACATTGGTGTTGTAACCAATATTGCTCGTGATTCGATGCAGCGGTGCTTCTTGTACATTGATGTGAATCGGTGCAATAAATGGCTCAGACTCCGATAAATCAACATCCACTAACACCGATGAAAAATGCGGCATATTCTGTAATTCAGTTTGCAGATTAACTAGATCATTACGTCGATAACCTTGGCCTGGATTAATTTGTACGCGATCCAGCACCAAGTGTTCCGGAAAATGATTTAAACCACGCACTTCCGTCGCCCCAAACACAAATAAAGGGCCACTATCGATATCGATCCGAAAATGAGCCGTATTCTGCAAAGGATCGATTTCGGCGCGGCTCTCACTCATTTTGCTAGCGGGGTAATCGCGCGCCAAAAAAGATGCCAAACTGCGACGCTTAAGATCATCCCAAGTGCGCTGAGTAAAAGGCTCACCGATCAATTCATCTCGGCGCTGATTAAATCGCTGCTCCAACACCTCTAAACGATCTGGGTTGTCTTCAATCGCTCCAGAAATATTGAGTTGCGCATCTTGGATACGTGCCACAGGGCCGGGCTCGACTTCAATCACCACCAGATTACGCTCACCGGTTTGCTCTAAACGGGCCTGAGTTTTGGAATTGAAGTAGCCCTCAGTTTCTAGCAAATTCGCAACAGAGACTGGCAAGTTATCAATCGCATGATTAAGCTGCTCTGGGGAGTTTCGCGGACTATTGCGCAGCGCAAAAATTTCCAAATGCCGCTCTAATAAAGCAGATACAGCCGATGGCGCACGCAAATCGATGCGAAAACTAAATGGCGCTTCAGTCTCAGTTGCAGCTTGAGCTGAATAATGAAATGCAACTGCCGCCAAACAAAATGCATTAAATAGTGGTTGGATTTGCAAGCAAAAAAACCAAGGCAAGAAGTAAAACGCGACTTTACCAAAATTGCAGCATGACCGCATGAGTGAATCAAAATTTGGCAAAAAAAAATCCCGACTTAGCTTGCATCAAAGATGCAAATTAGAGTCGGGCACAGGAGGATGGAGTCGATAACGCAACTTTCGTCGCGGTTACTACAGGGCACTACTAAAAACGTTGACGCTTAGCGATTTAAAGTCAGCTGAAAACCGTGTGATTTAACCAGCAACTTTTGTTGGAATTCGAAATTTTTGATCATTTTGATTAATGTACGCATGGTGTTTCTCCTTAAGTTAACCAGCTATCTCACTGGCCTTGCATTTACTGCTTCGATGAACGTACTTTATCAAAACTACTCAAACCACGCAAGTCATTTGGTAATTTTACTACCTAAAATATCATCATAACATGTAACTTAAAGTACAAAATTTTTAATAAATTCTTTATAAAACAACAAGAAAACAGTAACAACATTAAAAACAGCAAAAATAGCAGCACAACAACAATGTAGCAATACTACATAACACCCAGCACATCAACATCAGCCCTTGCCAAGTAAAGCCTTTTTTAAATCTTCATTCACGGGTGCCTTACCCAGCCAGATTGACAATAAAGCATCCGCAAACACATCACCCTCAATCACTCCTGCGGTTCGCCCCCGCACCAAGACTTTACTGCCTTGCCCTGCAATAAAATCCAGCGTAATGACATCGCCTTTAGCGACACTTTTCACTTCGTTAAAAATCTTCTCGAGCTCTGCTATCTTTGGCTGCAGCTCTTTCAATTGATTCACCGATAAATTGGCTTGCAAACCATCAAGCAATGCTTGGTACAAGCTAGCCGCATCAACCTGACGCAACATGGTCAATTGCATTCGTCGTGGCGTATTGGCTGCCAACACGACTGCAGCATCCGACGACTTAGCACTCAGATATAAAGCAGCCACATACACTTCAAACATCATTTTTTTACGCACACCAGCACCATTGAGTAGCAAAGCACCATCAGCACTTACAACCTTTTCCGGCACAACCACGCCCGACAACTCAACCGCATAAACTGGCGCAACAGCAGACAATCCAGCAGCAAACATCAAAGCAAGCAGTGATTTTTTCATTTTCAGCTCCAAAAAAAGCCCGTAATCCAATGAGATACGGGCTTGATGAGTTAATTTAACGCCTGTCGTTTATAAAACTTGCAAAATCCCTGCTGCACCCATACCGGTGCCGATACACATCGTCACCATGGCGTAGCCTGACTTCCCTTCTCCGCGCAGGCCATGAATCGCCGTTGCCGCACGAATCGCACCAGTAGCGCCCAGTGGATGGCCCAACGCAATTGCGCCACCATGTGGGTTAACAATCGACATATCTAAATTCAGATCACGGCTCACCGCCAAAGCTTGCGCAGCAAACGCTTCATTAAGCTCAATCCACGCCAAATCCGCCAAATTCAGACCCGCTTGTTTCAGCGCAGCAGGAATCGCTTCTTTCGGGCCAATCCCCATAATTTCCGGTGGCACGCCCTTAACCGCAAACGTCACGTATTTCGCCAACGGCGTCAGATTAAATTCTTTAAGGATTTTTTCAGACACTAAAATCAGGGCGGCAGCGCCATCAGACATTTGCGAGCTATTACCTGCCGTCACACTTCCCTTCGCCGCAAACACGGTTTTCAACTTCGCCAAACCTTCTGCACTGGTGTCCGCACGCGGGCCTTCATCTTGCAATAGCGTTTTATTGACAAGTTCAACTTCACCCGTTGCCAAATTCGGAATACGGTAGGTCACATCCAGCGGCGCAATTTCTGCCGTAAACTTGCCTGCTGCGGTGGCGGCCAAAGCGCGGCGATGCGACTCAACCGCAAACGCATCCTGATCTTCGCGGCTCACTTGCCACTGCTGTGCGACTTTTTCCGCGGTCAAACCCATACCATACGCAATCGCGACATTTTCATCGGTTTCGTAAATACTCGCACCAAGCGACAATTTATTGCCGCCCATTGGCACCATCGACATCGACTCAGTACCCGCTGCGATCATCACATCAGCTTCACCAAGACGGATTTTGTCCGCAGCCAACGACACCGCATTAATCCCTGACGAGCAAAAACGATTGATCGTAATACCGCCAACGGTATTTGGCAGTCCAGCCAGCAGCGCGCCAATCCGCGCCACATTCATGCCTTGCTCGCCTTCCGGCATCGCACAACCGGCGACCACATCTGCCACCAAAGCGGGATCAAGATTCGGTACTTGCGCCATCGCCGCTTTAAGCACATGCGCCAATAAATCATCCGGCCGCACACCCTTCATCATGCCACGCGGCGCTTTACCGACAGGCGTTCGCACCGCGGCGACGATATAAGCTTCTTGAATCTGTTTGCTCATTTTGAGCTCCTGAAATTATTCGGCCAAGGCCAAACTTAATTCTCACCAGAGCGTGAATTAAAAGTTGCGAGCCCCCGAAAGAGTGCGACGACCGGAGCGCAGGAACCGGAATGTACATCGAGTACATAAGGATTCCGAGCACCGCACGACGCGCTATAGCGGGATGCGCAGCTCTTTTAAGCGCGCTCTTAGTTGCGTAGGGGTTTATTGAATTCAATCATGTGCATAATGCGCTCTTGGGTTTTGCCTTTTTTCAGCAAGCCCATAAACCGCTCACGCTCCAACTTCAGAATCCAATCTTCGTTCACCAAAGTCCCCGCATCCACATCGCCACCGCACACAATCTCGGCAATCTGCACACCAATATGGAAGTCGTATTTGGAAATAAAGCCGCCTTCCAGCATATTGACTAACTGCGCCCGAATCGTGGCTGCGCCTGAACGCCCCGCTACGGCAAACGCCTTCGGACGCACCGGAGCGCGGTATCCGCTGGCAGCCATTGCACGCACTTGGGCTTGCGCCACATACAGTAACTCATTGGCATTCATCACGATGACGTCGGATTCTTTTAGATAACCGATTTGCTGACCTTCTTCCGCGCTCGTGCCGACTTTAGCGGTTGCCATTGCGAGGTAATAATCTTTTAGCACTTCCAAGATATTGCCATTTCTCGCCAAGCGCGACGCGCGCAGTGCGAATTCCTTGCAGCCACCGCCCGCGGGCAACAGGCCAACACCCACTTCAACCAAACCGATATACGTTTCCACGTGCGCCACCACACGGGCGCAGTGCATTAGAAATTCGCAACCGCCACCAAAGGCATAACCTTGCGCCGCGCCAACTACCGGTACTTTGGCGTATTTAATCGCTTGCGAGGTGTTTTGAAATTCTGCAACCATGTTTTCAATCGCGGCAAAATCGCCAGTCATAAATGCGGGTCCCATACTCATCAAATCAGCGCCGACCGAGAACGGCGCAGTCGAGTGCCAAATCACCAACCCAGGGTGGTATTGCTCTGCAATCTTGATAGCCTCTTGAACACCGGCCAATACATTGGCACCAATGCAATGCGCCTTGGTTTTAAAACTCAGGACAGGAACATCATTGGCCGCGGTGCCGACACTCGCTGGCGGCAACCACATCCGCACGCTATCGTTTTCAAACAACGTTTCGCCAAAATCCGGCTCAGCTTCGCCCAATACCGTCGGCGGATAAAATTGTCGTTCGTACACCGGCAAGTTCGAGCGACCAACCAACTGTGCAGTCGCGGCGCTGAATGAACCTTGTGGCGTATGCACGCCATCTCTTGCCATCACCCAAGCTGGCAGCGGTGTATTCGACAGCGTTTTACCTGCAGCAATATCTTCATTAATCGCCGTTGTAATCGCTTGCCAGCCAGCCGCTTGCCACATCTCAAACGGGCCTTGTTCCCAACCGAAACCCCAGCGAATCGCAAAATCGACATCGCGCGCATTATCGGCAATGTGCGCTAGCTGCACCGCGATGTAATGCCACACATCGCGCAGGCAAGCCCAGATAAATTGCGCTTCTGGATTTTCGGACGCTCGTAAAGCGGCAATTTTGGCGGCGGCATTCGGATTTTTGAGCAGCGCTTTGACTTCATCCGACGCTTTTTGTCCGCCAGCAATATATTCACCGCTCACTGGATCAAGCATCAGCACGTCTTTACCGACTTTCTTAAAAATCCCTTGCCGTGTTTTTTGCCCCAAAGCACCGGCGGCAATCAAGCGATTGAGCCATTCTGGCATCTGGAACAAGCTATGCCACGGATCATCGTACAAGGTATCAGTCATCGTTTTGACGACATGTGCAAAAGTATCCAGCCCTACCACATCGGCAGTGCGAAACGTCGCGGATTTAGGGCGACCTAATTTTGGCCCAGTTAAATCATCAACGACATCAAAACGAATACCGAACGTTTCCGCATGGCGAATCGTCGCCAGCATTGAAAATACACCAATACGATTGGCAATAAAATTCGGCGTATCTTTGGCACGAACCACGCCTTTGCCTAAGCGCAAAGTCAGAAAAGTTTCCAGCACATCAAGGGTATCGCCCTGGCAAGCCTTAGTTGCAATGAGTTCAACCAGATACATATAGCGTGGAGGATTAAAAAAATGAATCCCGCAGAAACGAGATTGCATTTGCGCTGGTACGCTGGCGGCGAGTTTTTCAATCGACAAACCCGAGGTATTACTTGCCAGAATCGCGTGCGGCGCAAGATGCGGTGCGATTTTGGAGTACAAATCAGCCTTCCAATCGAGTCGCTCGGCAATCGCTTCAATCACTAAATCGCAATCGGCCAATAGCCCCAAATCGCTACCATAATTCGCCGGCGTAATGCCATCCACTCGACCTGCCGACATCAATGGTGCGGGTTTAAGTTTTTTTAAATTGTCCAAGGCTTTCAGGGTAATCGCATTGGGATCACCCTCTGCCGCTGGCAAATCAAACAAAATGGTATCAATACCTGCATTGGATAGATGCGCGGCAATTTGCGCGCCCATCACCCCTGCGCCCAGCACCGCGACGCGGCGAATTGGGCTCGTTGCTGAAAAAGTCATACTTAGTTCCTCAATTCGGCACAATGCGAGCAGCGAGTTGGGCGCCGCTCAGCACTGTTTGCAATCAAAAGCGATGGTTGTATTGCATACCCAAGGTAATTGAATCCACACTGTAGTTACCATTGATGGTGCCCGCGGCTTTTTCGCTGGCATCCAATGGTTTACGATTGATGGTTGAATCTTTGAGCTGCACATAAATGGCGGCTAAATCGATGGAGTTGTTTTTATTGATGTTGTAACGCGCACCCAAGGCATACCAAATCCGATCACTATCGGGAATACTGGCGATACGCTCAGCTTCATTGCTTTCTGGTGATTGGTCGTAAGCAAGACCAGCACGGAACACCCAAGACGCATTTGGCGTATAAATCGCCCCGACCGAATAGCGATTGGTGTCGCGCCAATTGGTCACAGTCACGGTATCGGTACGACCCGTCGCTTGAATGCGGATTTCATCAAAGCGTGAATGACCAGTCCAGGTGTAATCGGCCGTCATCGCCCACTCAGGTGTGAATTGATGAAAACCATTGATCGAGAACGATTCAGGCGTTTCTACATTTAACTTCGCGGAAGTATTTTTCAAGCTGCGACCAATCGCGGTTGGCTGCAAAGCGGCTGGCACAGTGAATTTCAAATCACCTTCCAAGGTATGCCGAATTTTTGAGCGATACGCCAAACCCACGCGCGTCGCGTCGCTGATGGTAAACAATGCACCAAAATTGTAACCGTAGCCAATATCGTCACCCTTGACCTCGGATTTGCCGTCGTAGGCTTTATTACCAGACAGTGCAGAATTTGCCGCCGCCCCTAAATCCAAGGCTTTCGAGAGCGTACCTTCAATATATTGCGCACTCAGACCCGCCCCCAAGGCAACCGTGTCATTCACTTTGTAGGAAATCGAAGGATTCAAATTGATCGTTTTGATTTCACTTTCTAGCGTTTGATAACGGCCAACCCAATCATTTTCGTAATCAGTATGCGAGCCAAATGGCACAAACAAGCCCACACCGACAGTCATTTTGTCGTTGATTTGGTACGAGCCATACATATGTGGTACGGCTGTCGTTACACCAAAATTACCACCGTTACCACCGGTAATCGTTTTGCCTGTTGCGGTCGTCGACTTAATATTCGTGTACTCACCATCGGGCATAATGACGTTCAAGACACCACTCACTTGCGCACCTTCCAAGCGACTGAGACCGGCTGGATTGTAGAAAATAGTTGACGCATCCATCACCTCGGCTGCGCCCGAATTGGCGACCCCTTGGTTACTGGCACTTTGTGTACCAAAGTGATAGCCCGATGCCATGACCGAAGCCGAACCTAGCATTAAACTGCCAGCACCAATCACTTTTAAGGAACGTACAAGCTGTTTCATATTTGAATCTCCAAGGGGTACCGCGTTGAGTCGAGTTAGCTCCGAATTAACTCAGTCGCCAACATTTATTCTGCTTCACACAATCGACCGATGAATTGCATCTACATCGGCAGTTTCTAAATTTGCATCAAAATCATCGACCATAATCACTTCGCGTTTTAAGCGGCGCGCCCGCACGATTTCGCTATGCTCTTCTGCGGTGATCAAGCCCAAAGACAAAGCTTCCTGTAAACGCGCTTTGGCAGTAATCGATTTGAGTTGGCCGTCACGCTGTGCCCGGCGTAATTTGCTTTCGATGCCTTCGGTCGCGATCACCGCTTTCAAAGCATGCTCCAGCACGCCAACCGAGTCGGCTTCATCCTTACTCCGGTACATAAACTGCACCAAACGATCCCGTGATGCGGATGGCTCCATCAAATTGCGCGCGATCCGAGTGCCGACGCGATCAGCGGGCTGCGCCAACGTCATGCCACAAGGAAACACCACGCGACGCGCAAACCAAGCAACGAAACGATTTGGATGGTTGGCTAAAAAGCCATGCATTGCTTCTTGGCAATCGTAGAGTGCCGTTTCTACCGCCCAACGCACCAAAGGACGATCTTCTTTGGGTTGACCATCGTCGTGGAATTTTTTCAATGCGGCGGTCGCAATATATAAATTCGACAACATATCGCCCAAACGCGCAGACAGCTTCTCTTTGAACTTCAAGCTACCGCCCAGTGTCGCCATGCCGGTATCGGCCAAGAAGGCAAACGCCGATGAAAAACGCACGATGTCACGGTAATTTTGTGCAGTTGGCCCCTCCACCGGAGCAGTAACAAATCGAGCCCCTGTCAAACCCAACCAAAAGCTGCGCACCATATTGGAAATCGCAAAGCCAATATGCCCGATTACCGCATCATCAAACGCCACCAAATCTTTGTTCATCGCCGCTTTGAGTTCACGTAGCACAAATGGATGGCTACGAATCGCACCTTGACCAAAGATAATCATGCTGCGCGTGAGAATATTAGCGCCTTCGACAGTAATCGCTACGGGTATTGCGTGGTAGCCTAGAGCTAGATAGTTACGCGGACCAATACATACCGCTTTACCCCCATGCACATCCATTGCATCGTTCAATGATTTGCGCATTTTTTCGGTATTGTGGTATTTCAAAATACCTGAAATTACCGACGGTTTTTCGCCCGAATCCAGTGCCGTCAGCGCCAAGCGTTGTGCCGCATCCATTTGATAGGTGTAGCCACCGATGCGACCCAAGGCTTCATCAACCCCTTCAAAGCGACCAATCGACAAACCAAACTGGCTACGAATCCGCGCATAAGCACCCGTGGTGTACGACGATAGCATCCCTGTTGCCACCGACATCGCCGGTAGAGAAATGCAACGGCCGACCGACAAGCACTCGACCAACATTTTCCAGCCTTTGCCAACGAAATCTTGTCCACCAATCACCCAATCCATCGGAATAAATACGTCCTTGCCCCAGTTCGGGCCGTTCTGGAACGCGCTCGTACCTGGATAATGACGACGACCAATTTCAACACCTTCGTGCGTCGTTGGAATCAAGGCGCAGGTAATGCCGATGTCTTCTTGTTCACCGAGTAAATGTTCTGGATCATAAAGTTTGAAAGCCAAGCCCAAAATGGTCGCTACGGGGCCTAGCGTGATATAGCGTTTTTCCCAAGTCAGGCGAATACCAAGTACGTTATCGTGAAACACACCAGTGCGTGGATCGGTGTAGCTACCACGCGCCACCACACCAAAGTCAGGAATGCCACCGGCATCAGAGCCCGCCTCTGGGCTGGTCAAGGCAAAACAAGGGATTTCTTCACCCACCGCCAAACGTGGCAAATAGTAGTTTTTTTGCTCAGGCGTACCGTAATGCTGCAACAATTCACCAGGGCCGAGTGAATTAGGCACCATTACTGTCACCGCAGCGGAACCCGAACGGGTAGCAATTTTGGTTACCACGCGAGCATGGGCGTAATTACTAAATTCTTTACCGCCGAATTCTTTCTTGATAATCAAGCCCAAAAAGCCATTTTTCTTGATGAAATCCCACGCTTCAGGCGAAAGATCTTTGCGCTTTTGGGTGATCTCCCAATCATTGAGCATTTCGCACAATTGCTCAGTCGGGCCATTTAAAAATGCTTCCTCTTCCGCACTGAGTTTCGGTGCTGCGTATTGATGCAATTTGGCAAAATCAGGTTTACCTGAAAACAAGTCGCGATCCCACCATACGGTGCCGGCATCAACTGCTTCTTGCTCCGTTTGCGACATCGGTGGTGTGATTTTGCGGAACACGGCGAACAAAGGTCCAGTTAAAATGGCACGACGTATTGGCTTGAGATTAAGTACCAACAAAGCCACCAATAAGATACCCGCCATTGCTGGATGCGCACCCTGCTGCAAAACGGCATAGCCAGCACCGATCAATAGTAGCAATGAACTCCACCACAACGGCGCGCGCAAATACGCCAATACCCCCAACAAAACCACAACAGCGATAATGCAAATTAAGATGGACATGTGATTCTCCGAGTGGTTTTTAGTTTGCTGCTGGGCTATTGAGGCCAGCAGCAATAAAAGGCAATAACATTTGAGCAACCAGCTGTGGATCACGAGCATTAACCAGTGGTTGCGGCATAAACAAGCGCATAACGTTATTGCCAGCAAATGCGTTAAACATTGCGCTAGTCATAAAGTGAAAACGCCAGTTAATTTCTGAATTAGACAGATGTGGCAAGGCATGGCTGAGCGCTGCCAAGTATTTGCGGGTCAACTCACCATAGCGTTGTGGAAGTTTTTCTTTTAAGACTGGATTCGGTTCGACGTAGCTGCGAGCAAGCAATTTCACAAACACCAGACCGCCGTATTCTGGATTGCTCCCCATTTCCATCGCCGCGGCCATAAACGCTTGCGCGACTTCAACTGCGGAATAGTCAGCCTTGGTAGTCGTGAGCTCATCAATTTTGCGAATGGATAATTGCGCAAATGGCTCAGCACGGCGCTCAAAAACCGCTTGAAACAAGCCGTCTTTTGAGCCAAAGTAATAGTTCACAGCCGCAATATTCACGCCTGCCGAGCTAGTAATTTGCCGCATCGAAGTACCGGCAAAACCATGCTCGACAAACAACAACTCTGCGGCATCTAAAATGCGCTGCGATGTTTCAAGCGCTTTTCCGGTTTCCATTTCCTGCTCCAGCGATAACTTGATTTAAGTCAAATTCAAACGACTGTTTGAAAGTTAAATCTTGTCACTACGGAAGTCAAGTAGGGAACGCTAATCTAGGGAATTTACTTAGGTTTTTCTACAACAAGGCATCCAAAGTAGCCAACACTGCAGCAAACTGCGGACGTTGCGCCACATTAGCCTGAACGCACTGCGCTTGCAGTTGGCGCAATCGCGCAACACGCAGATCTATATCGGATGAACAGCGCTCGAGTAGTTCTGCCAATAAACAACCAAAGGCTCTCACCTCAACTTTTTCAAGCCAGTTCGCCCAAGCGCATTGCGTTTGATAAAAAGCCGCCGCACCAAAATCGCCCAAGAAAACGTGCCCCGCAGCATCATGCAAAATATTGTGCGCATATAAATCACCATGCACGATGCCACGCTGATGCAAATGCAGCGCCGCAGCAGCCACACCCCGCGCGATCTTCAGCATCACTGGCCATGTAAAACTTACATCTGCCCGATACACATCGCGCGTACAACTGGCCAAACTGGGCGGCTGCGCTAACACGGTAAAGCTTGACGCGATCAAAGGCACTAGCAATCCTTGCGACTGCTCGGGATGCTCAATTAATTGCGCCAAAACGCCAATCAAATGAGGGTGCGAGCCTGCCGCACAGCAGGCGGCCATTTCTGAGGCGGGCAAGCCATCACTGGTTACTTGCCCTTTAAATAACTTCATCGCTGCATCACACACACGATCCGCAGCACGATATTGCACCTGATAAATCGCCCCCGAAGCACCCTCACCCAGCAACTGCCCCACCACCAAATCATCCCATGCCACCTGCGGTAAATCTTGCTGCATAAGGTGTTGATGCTCAATTGCAGCGCCAAGTGGATTACCACCGATGGCCAACCACGCTAAACGCGGCAATTCAAACAACACTTCAGGCAACGCGGCGAAACGATTGGCAGCCAAGCGAATCAACTCTAACTGCTGACAGTTACCCAAATTTGCCGGTAAAGCCGTTAATTGATTACCCGCCAACATTAGTTTTTGCAATTGCGCGCAATCGCCAATGCTGGGCGGCAATTGAGCTATTTGGTTATCAGTCAGCACCAACCAACGCAGCGCTTTAGGCAAAGACGCATTTGGCACAAGACGAATTTGATTCGCTTTAAACCCAATCATCGTCAACGACGAACATCGCCCTAATACGGCAGGTAACTCTGTAAACAAATTATCCGAGCAAAAAATAATTTGCATCTTATGCAAACGCCACAAGTCATCGGGCAAACTCGACAATTGATTGCCTGAAAGATTCAGGATTTCCAAACTATCGGCCAGCTCAAAAATCTCCAGCGGAAACTCAGTCAAGCCGCACGACAAATCCAGTCGCTTGATGCCGTTTAATTTTCCGGCCCGAAGCTGCTGCAGAGTATCAAGGCTCACTCCGCCACCTCACCATCCAGATAAAACCAGCGACCTTCCTCAAGAACAAAACGGCTTTTTTCCATCAGGCGATGTGCTTTGCCGCCGATTTTATAGCGAGCAACAAAATGCACTTCACCTTGATCGCCCTGCTCATTCGCAAAATCGACCTTTAAACCCAGCCACTTCACTGCCGCATCATCAGTCAAATCCAAATCAGTAGGTCGCGTCGACACATGCCACGTTGCCATCAGGTAATCTGACAAACCCAATACATACGCGCTATAACGCGAACGCATTAAGGCTTCTGGCGTTGGTGCCGCCAGATTCACGTGATAAGTGCCACAGCACTTTTCATAACTAGCAGCGCGCCCACAAGGACAGCTTATGAATTGAGATTGGGTATTTTTGGCGGTCATTTGAACTTCAAGGCGAGTAAACTAGGGTCTATTGACGTTTGGTTTCCCGCCGCGTTGGAGCGATTTTATTTGTATAACAACTCGGTTTGGCGGATTTTGGTCTGATGCTGCGTTACAAAGCACTGGCGTAGAATGACTACGCTGCGCGCTTCGTGCCTTACCTCAGGCCAAAATCCACACAAACGCGGCTGGCAAACCAAACGTCAATAGACCCTTATTGTTGAGATAAATCGTGAATATGGCAATAAAAATCACCGAAACACGCACAAAAATCGCCGCCGCTATTTTTGATATGGATGGATTATTGATTGATAGCGAACGAATGTCGCTCGCCTGCTGGCACGACGCCGCGCTTGAGCTGGGCCATACGATTAGCGAGCATATTCCACTGGGCATGATCGGCATGCATTCATCCAAAACTGAAAGTTATCTACGTAGTGAACTAGGTAAAGACTTTCCAGTGATGACGCTGCGCGCTCGTACGCACGAGATTTACCTCGAGCGCAGCCAGTCCGCAATTGACTTGCGCCCCGGCGTACTTGAACTATTGGATTATCTGCGCGAACGCGCCATCCCTTGCGCCGTGGCGACTTCAACTCGACGCAGTATCGCGATCCATCACCTAGAAACAACCCGATTGCTGCCTTACTTCCAATTTGCTGTTTGTGGCGACGAAATTACTCACCCGAAACCAGCACCCGAAATTTACCTCAAAGCCATCGCCAAATTAAACGCGCAAGCGGCTGATTGCATTGTCTTTGAGGACTCCAACTTTGGCGCGCAAGCAGGCCATGCCGCAGGTTGCCGTGTCTTTATGGTGCCTGATTTGCGCCCAGCTCTGCCAGAAACCAAAGCGCTAGGATTAACCATCGTCGATTCACTACATCAAGCCAAAACAATCCTCGCTGGAGAACTTCCTCGGTAATCGGTTGAAAGTGACGATTGATTTTTTCTAACAATTAGATAAAAACATACAATTTTATCTATCAATCCATCTTCTTTATCATTCACTTGTCGCTTTCAAATTTACCCTAAAGGAAATACAACATGGCTATCATCAATACCGTTATCAAACCATTCAAAGCAACGGCTTACCACAATGGTCAATTCATCCCAGTGAGTGACGAGTCACTCAAAGGTAAATGGTCTGTGGTGTTTTTCTACCCAGCCGACTTCACTTTTGTTTGCCCAACTGAACTCGGTGACTTAGCCGACGTGTACGGTGAATTCCAAAAGCTGGGCGTAGAAGTGTACTCAGTTTCGACTGATACTCACTTCACACACAAAGCTTGGCACGATGCATCTGACACCATCGCCAAAATTCAATACCCAATGATTGGCGACCCAACAGGCACGATCACCCGCAATTTTGATGTAATGATCGAAGAAGAAGGTTTAGCGCTACGCGGCACTTTCGTCATCAATCCAGAAGGCGAAATCAAAGTCGCAGAAATCCATGACCTCGGCATTGGCCGTGACGCGAAAGAGTTGTTGCGCAAAGTGCAAGCCGCGCAATACGTAGCGAGCCATCCAGGTGAAGTGTGCCCAGCTAAATGGACACCAGGTGAGTCAACCCTGAAACCATCGCTCGACTTGGTTGGCAAGATCTAATCGCTTCAACGCAGCTTAATCCGTGCCGCTGCGGCGGCATGGATTTTAATGATCAGCCCATTCAACGACTCAACAGCCATGTATCGACACCTAGCCATTCATTAACAAAGGCTTTATCGATATACCCACGATTTGGCTTATCAATAAAATTCACCGGAGTAACAAATATGCTTGATGCCAACATCACAGCCCAGCTATCGGCTTACCTTGAAAAACTGCAACACCCGATTGAACTAATCGCTTCGCTCGACGACAGCGCTGCGGCGGGTGAAATTCGCCAGCTCATTAACGAAATCGCCGTACTAAACAGTAAAATCAGCGTCCGTTTTGACGGCAACAATGCGCGCAAACCGTCATTTGCCATTGCCAGAGTGGGTGAAGCACCGCGCGTGAGTTTTGCGGGCATTCCACTAGGTCACGAATTTACGTCTTTAGTGTTGGCCTTATTGCAAACAGGCGGTCATCCACCACGCATTGATGACGCAACGATTACCACGATCAAATCGATCAAAGGCCGCTTTGAATTTACGACTTTTGTTTCCTTGTCGTGCCACAACTGCCCCGATGTCGTGCAAGCGCTCAATTTGCTTTCAGTACTGAACCCGAATATTCGCCACGAAATGGTCGACGGTGCACTGTATCAAGCCGAAGTGACAGAGCGCCAAATCATGGCCGTACCGACGATTTTGCTCAACGGCCAGCCGTTTGGCCAAGGCCGCATGAGCTTAGAAGAAATCATCGCCAAACTCGACACCGGTAGCAGCGAACGCCAAGCCGAAGAAATCAGCGCCAAAGCCCCGTTCGATGTCTTGATTGTCGGCGGCGGCCCTGCTGGCTCAGCCGCTGCGGTGTACGCTGCTCGTAAAGGCATTCGCACTGGCGTCGTGGCTGAGCGCTTTGGCGGCCAAGTGCTCGACACGATGGGTATTGAGAACTTCATTTCAGTCAAAGAAACCGAAGGCCCTAAGCTTGCCGCAGCACTTGAAAGCCATGTGCGTGAATACGAAGTCGACATCATGAATCTGCAACGCGCAGAAAAATTGATCGCCGCCGAACACTCCGCCGATAAATTAATTGAAATTCAATTAGCAAGCGGCGCGACGCTCAAAAGCCGCAGCGTCATCATTTCCACTGGCGCACGTTGGCGCGAAATGAATGTGCCGGGCGAACAAGAATACCGCGGCCGCGGCGTCGCTTACTGCCCGCACTGCGACGGCCCGCTATTCAAAGGCAAACGCGTTGCGGTAATTGGCGGCGGCAATTCGGGCGTTGAAGCCGCGATTGATTTGGCGGGCATCGTTGCGCACGTCACTTTGCTGGAGTTTGGCGACACGCTGCGCGCAGATGCGGTATTGCAAAACAAACTGCGCAGCCTCGCTAATGTCACCATCATCACCAACGCACAAACCACTGAAGTTTTGGGTAACGGCCAAAAGGTCAGCGGCTTGGCCTACACTGATCGGGTCAGTGGCAATGCGCAGCAAATCGAATTAGAAGGGATTTTTGTGCAGATTGGTTTGCTACCGAATACCGACTGGCTCAAAGGCACGCTCAACTTAAGCCCGCGCGGTGAAATTGAAGTCGACAGCCATGGCCGCACCTCGCTCCCCGGTGTCTTTGCCGCCGGCGACGCGACCACCACGCCATTCAAGCAAATCATCATTGCGATGGGCGAAGGCGCAAAAGCATCGCTCAGCGCATTTGAATATTTGATTCGGGATGGGAAGTAATTAGTAAAAAAACCGCCAGTCACTGGCGGTTTTTTATTCAGACAAGAGCGCAGCCTTAATCTAGGTATTTTCATACGAACTAAATTTATCAATGCATAGCAAGCAATACACCCTGCAATATACAAACATTACATTAAATAGCTTAATGCTTGCCCGTACTTCCAAAACCACCCTCGCCGCGGGCACTCTCAGCAAATTCGTCAACGATATTAAAGCCCACTTGCACCACGGGCACGATGACCAACTGAGCGATGCGTTCGAGCGGCTGAATCGTAAAGCTGGTACTGCCACGATTCCAAACTGAAACAAAAATCTGCCCTTGGTAGTCTGAATCAATCAGGCCGACCAAATTTCCAAGCACAATGCCGTGTTTATGCCCCAAGCCAGAACGTGGCAAAATCATCGCAGCCAAGCCTGCGTCGTTCAAATGCAGCGCCATCCCTGTCGGTACCAAAGTCGTTGCGCCCGGTGCGAGTTCAACTGAGGAATCTAAGCAAGCGCGCAAATCAAGACCTGCCGAACCGCTGGTAGCGTAAGCGGGCAGGTTTTCTTTTAAGCGGTCATCTAAAATTTTAACGTCGATGATGGTCATGGTTACTTCCTAGTAAATTAAAAATGATGAACCCTACTCTGCACCATAGCGTGCAAAGTACAGCGAAATAGTTATTCAGTTTTGGCGGTTTGTTCTGCGTCGTACAAGCGAGCAATATGCGCAATTAGCTTGCGCGCGATATCAATTTTTGGCGCGCGGGCAAGGCGGGTTTCGCCACTGTCGTCGAGCAAAATCAGCTCATTATCTTCACTGCCCATCGCTTGTTGCACCAAATTGGCAGCGAGCAAAGGCAGTTTTTTCCGCTTGCGCTTCGCTTCGGCGTATTCAAGTAGGTTTTCCGACTCGGCAGCAAAGCCCACACAAAACGGTGGATTTGGTTTAGCAGTGATATTGGCCAAAATATCGGGATTAGGCCCCAACTCCAAAGTCAAAATATGCGCGTCTTTTTTGATTTTTTGCTCAGATGGATTGAGCACGTAGTAATCCGACACCGCCGCCACACTGATAAAAATATCAGCCGCAGCGATTTCGTTTTCAACCGCATTGAGCATTTGCTGTGCGCTTTGCACATTAATCCGGCGCGCCCCCACCGGCGTTGGCAAGGCGGTTTCACCCGACACCAAAATCACCTCAGCGCCCGCCTCATACGCCGCGCGCGCAATCGCGTAGCCCATCTTACCCGAGCTAGTATTGGTAATACCGCGCACCGCATCAATCCGCTCAAACGTTGGGCCAGCGGTAATCAACACCGTGCGACCCAGCATCAGCTTGGGCTGCAAGCCCGCTTCAAAAAACTCAAAGATGTGTTCAGCTTCGAGCATGCGACCATCGCCCACTTCGCCACATGCTTGCTCGCCAGAGCCCGGTCCCAAAATCACCACGCCATCTTCAATCAATTGCGCTACATTGCGCTGATTAGCTGGGTTTTCCCACATTTGTTTATTCATTGCTGGTGCGACGATCAGCGGACAAGTTCGCGCCGCCACCAATGTAGTAAGCAAATCATCGCAATGTCCGTGCGCGACTTTAGCCAAAAAATCGGCCGACGCCGGTGCAACCAGCACCGCGACAGCACCACGGGTTAAATCAATGTGCGCCATATTATTAGGCATCCGCGCATCCCATTGATCGACAAACACCGGATGACCCGATAGCGCCTGAAAGGTCACCGCGCCAACAAAATGTGTCGCCGCCTCAGTCATCACCACATGCACTTGATAGCCGGCCTTGACCAATAGCCGCGTTAATTCAGCGGATTTATATGCGGCTATGCCGCCAGTAACACCCAAAACGATTTTTTTATGACTCACAGCGTAAGCCTCTGCTATAGCGAATAGTCGAAGTTTAACAAGAAAAGCCTATGTCCATCACCGATTGGCCAGCAGATTCTCGCCCACGGGAAAAATTACTCCAGCATGGCGCGGCAACGCTCAGCGATGCTGAATTGCTAGCGATCTTTTTACGCGTCGGTATTCCCGGTAAAAGCGCGGTGGATTTAGCCCGCGATTTGCTGTTGCACTTCGGCTCTTTACAAGCTTTGTTTCAAGCCAAACTCAGCGACTTTGATGCCATCAATGGCGTCGGCAGCGCCAAATACGCCCAGTTGCAATCCGTGCTCGAGATGAGTCGCCGCGCACTGATTGAGCAGCTCAAAGCACGAGATTCATTTACCAATCCCGCTGCGGTGCGAGATTTTCTGCAATTGCGTTTACGCGGTTTGCATCATGAGGAATTTCATGGTTTGTTCTTAGATAACAGCTACAAACTCATCGCAGCAGAGAAACTTTTCTCGGGTACTTTGTCTGAAACGCGGGTTTATCCGCGGGAACTCGCTCGCCGCGCGCTGGAGCACAATGCCGCCGCGCTGATCGTGGCACACAATCATCCTTCGGGCTGCGCCGAGGCCTCACCTGCCGACCTATTACTAACTCGCCAATTGCAGCACGCACTAGAGTTACTCGATATCAAGCTACTGGATCACTTTATTGTTGCGGAACACGCCGTCGTATCACTCGCTGAGCTGGGTCACCTCTAGGCTGATGCAAGCCCGTCGCAAGCATCGCCACACCAATCAGTCGCAATTTTGCAACAATTCAAACATGAACATCACACTGAAGGGGTCTGATTTTTTGCGTCAAAAACACATTAAAACCGTCATAAAGCATCTGTTACGCTCAATTTAATACATGACTGTTGCTACACAGATACAGGAAAACACTCATTTAAGCGCCCAATTTGCCCAAGCAAGATTGATTGCCTTCTAATGGCAAAGTACTTTGAACCTTGACTGGTACTTACAGAATAATTATTTGACCCATCTGGAGAAACTCGATGACCATCGCTCGTCTCAGCCTTATCGCAGCAGCTGTTTTATCCATTACAGCCTGCGGCAAACAAGAACCTAAAGCCCCAGAAGCAGCCAGCGCACCAGCCGCTTCGGTTGTTGAAGCCGCACCAGCACCAGCGACTGAAATCACTGTCATTAAAATCGGTCAAGCAGGTCCTTTGACTGGCAATATCGCGCACCTGGGTAAAGACAATGAAAATGGCGTGAAAATGGCCATCGACGAAATCAATGATGCAGGCGGTGTAGACATTGGCGGTAAAAAACTGAAAATCGAAATGATTTCAGAAGACGACCAAGCCGACCCGAAAACCGCAACTACTGTAGCGCAGCGCTTTGTTGACCAAAAAGTGCACGGCATCATCGGCCACTTGAACTCTGGCACTACCATCCCGGCTTCAAAAATCTATAACGACGCGGGCATCCCACAAATTTCTCCATCAGCCACTGCAGTTGCCTACACGGCACAAGGCTTTAAAACCGCTTTCCGCGTAATGGCCAACGATGCACAGCAAGGTAAAGTATTGGGTCAATTCGCTGTTAAAAATGGCGCGAAGAAAATCGCCATCATCGACGACCGTACCGCCTACGGCCAAGGTCTAGCAGATGAATTCGAAAAAGCCGCTGTTGCTGCAGGCGCAACGATCGTGAAGCGTGAATTCACCACTAACCAAGAAACTGACTTCAATGCGATCTTAACCGGCATTAAAGCCACTAAGCCTGATTTGATTTTCTTCGGCGGCATGGATGCACAAGGCGCACCACTGAAAAAACAAGCGAAAAAATTGGGCATCAATGCAATCGTGATGGGTGGCGACGGTGTACAAACACCTGAATTCATCAAATTGGCGGGTGCTGATGCAGAAGGCATGCTGGCTTCTATCCCTGGCGTACCAACTGAATCAATGCCAGGCGGCAAAGAATTCTTGGCAGCCTACAAAGCGAAATTCGGCACCGACGTCCAACTTTATGCGCCATTTACTTATGACGCAGTGAAAGTGATGGTCGGTGCAATGCAAAAAGCTGGCTCAGCAGAACCAGCAAAATACTTGCCAGAACTTGCAAAAATGGAACACAAAGGTATTACTGGCCCTATCGTATTTGACGAAAAAGGCGACTTGAAAG
This sequence comes from Deefgea chitinilytica, assembly GCF_016881405.1. Taxonomy (GTDB): domain Bacteria; phylum Pseudomonadota; class Gammaproteobacteria; order Burkholderiales; family Chitinibacteraceae; genus Deefgea; species Deefgea chitinilytica. The sequence goes on along the minus strand of NZ_WOFE01000001.1, from coordinate 548,462 downwards.
ACGGCTCTGTAACCATTTACGCAGTCAAAGGCGGTAAATGGGTAATGAAAGAAATCGTCGGCCCAGCTCCAGCAGCTCAGTAATTTTTAACTAAGTACGACAAAGGGAAGCCTCAGGCTTCCCTTTTTTTCATCACCGCAATCACCACGCCCCTCATGATTGACGATCACGTTTACCGCATTCATTTAGCCATCAGCTATATCCACGCTCATTTTGATCAAGACATTCAATTGGCCGATTTAGCCAAAGCCGCGCATTTTTCACCCTACCATTTTCACCGCGTGTTCACTGCTATGCAGCAGGAAACGCCGAATGATTACCTGCGCCGCATTCGCATCGAGCGCGCGGCCAATTTACTATTGATTTACCCGCCCTTTCCGATGCAACAAATTGCACTCGATTGTGGGTTTAAATCACAAGCTTTGTTTTCGCGCGCTTTTCGCACTCACTTTGGCATGACCGCCCGCGACTGGCGAAAAGGCGAGCAATGGACTCTGGACGGGCTTAGCTACAACTGGCGTCAGCAAAATAATAAAAATATTGAAAACACCACGCAAGATAGCAAGAATTGCAAAGTATCCCATCCAGATACAACCCTAGAATCAATACCCAATACACAACGACAAGCCGCACTGGAAGCAGCAAGCAATGGCGAATTACCAAGGCAAATTTCGGCGCTTAAATTTGAAAAAATGCCAAGCTATCGCTGGGTGTATTTTTGGCAACATGGCGTCGCACTCGAACAAATGTTTACTTTATGGCAACGCGTAGCGCGCTGGGGGCAAGCACATGGCTTGACGAATGCGAACAGCCGCTTGGTTTCACGCATGCTCGACAACCCAAACGTAACCGATCATCAGCGTTGCGAATACGCCGTTGGCTTGCTAGTCGATACCGACTTTCAAGCCGAACGCAATATGCTCGTTGCCGATATTGCAGCGGGACAGTATTTGGTCGTTGATTTTTGCGGCACCGTCGCCGATTCGATGCTGCTGGCTGCCTATGTATTTAGCTATTACTTGCCGCACAGCCAATGGGAATTTGACGAAACACGCGACGGCCATACGCTAGGGCCAATCAAAGACCCACAAGAAACACTAACCGCCAACACTGAATTTACTTATCAGTTTTGTACACCAGTAAAGAAACGAAAGTAGAAAAAGCAAAGTATTCGGCTACAAGCAATGATAAAAAAGTCTTTTAGACAGATACCCAAGGATAATAATGCACCACCGCCTCATTGCAATCGCAATCGTTACAGCACTCAGTCTAAGTCAATCTTTGGCCAGAGAACTCCCCACCAGCTCGCCCGAGGCGCAAGGGATCGATTCGGCACAGCTTAATGCGGCGCTAAAAGAGATTCACAAATCAGGCAAGCCAATTGATAGTATTTTAATCATGCGCAATGGGTATATCGTGTTAGACAGCTACTTTTACCCTTATCAGCCCAATACTCTGCATGATTTGCGCTCAGTCACCAAAAGTGTAACTTCTACGATGCTAGGTATTTCAATTCAGCAAGGAAGACTCAAAAGTCTCGATCAAGCGATGCGACCTTTTTTCGCCGAACAACTACAAAGCGATATTGATCCACGCAAAGCGGCCATTACACTGGGTAATTTGGTGGATATGCATTCAGGGATTGCATGGTCTGAATGGCCGTATAACGAGCAATCCAGCGTCTATCAGATGATTAAAAGCCGCGACTGGAATCAATTCGTGCTCACGCAAAAAATGGACGATAAACCGGGGCGGACTTTTAATTACAACGGTGGCAATATGAATTTGCTATCCGAAGTGATACAGCAGGCTTGGGGCAAGCCGATGCAAGACGTTGCTAAGCAGCAACTTTTTAAGCCCTTAGGGATTGCACAATTCACTTGGGAAAAAAGCCCACAAGGCCAAACTATTGGCGAATCCGCTTTAATGCTCACACCGCACGATTTAGCGCGACTGGGCCAATTGTGGCTGCAAGATGGCGTTTGGCAAGGCGAGCGTTTACTGCCCGTTGGCTGGACCGCCAATTTGATCGCAGAGGCCAAAGCAGCTGAAACCTATCCCTATCGCCGTGGATTTTGGTTAAATTTAGATCAACACTATTTTCAAGCAGCGGGTCGACACGGGCAATTTATTCGTGTCGATCCTGCTCAGCAGTTGGTGATCGTAACAACCGGCAGGATTCCTGATCAAAATGTTGATGAATCGACCCTCAATCAATTACATCAGTTAGTCAAAAACAACAGTCCCTTACCCACGAATGCGATTGCAGAAGCACAATTAATAGAGACAATTCGTGCGCTAAGCTCGCCACCAGACGCCAATAATACGCGTGACTTAGGCAAAGATTGGTATAACAAAACGTGGCGCTTTGCGGCAAAGCCATGGGGCATCGAAGCGATCAATATCAAACCTGACCCCAAGGATGATGGCGCTTTAATTTGGGAAGTCGACTGGAAAGGAGATCGGCTTGCTAAAGGTAAAAATATTTGGCCCGTCGGGATCGATGGCGCTTATCGCAGTAAGCCCGATATCAATGCAGGCAATCTAAAACTATACGCACGAGCGCGCTGGCTAGATGAACATACACTGGAATTACAAACACGCTACAACGAAGGTTCTACCTATTGGAAATACACCTTTAACTTCAACAAAAACAAGGTTGAACTCAAATATACTGATGACGAATATAGTATCGGCCAAGCGACAGGCCTACTGATCACACCATAAAGGATTAATACAATGCGCGAACTCTTTCTTAATTACGGCATGCCTTTTTTGGTGCTCGGCACGCTGGGCGGTGGCTTGATTTATATGCTGTGCAGCCATGCGCTCTACACTTATCTGCGAGAAAACTACAGTGATGTGTTACCGCCCAAGCTCGAGCTGTATATGCATGACCCCGATGCGATGGGTGGCTTTATGCATGGTGTTAGGTATGCAGCCAAAGATGGCAGATGGAAACGCATAGAGAGCAATACATGGCGTAGGCTATTTCTCTTTAATCATGCACTGGGTTATTTTGTCGGGCTGTGCTGCCTTGCCTTATGCGCGGCGTTTATCTTTTGGCCGACCAAATGACTTTATTCTAGCAGTTCACTCTTCACAAAAAGGCGCGGGATGATCTACCGCGCCTTTTTCGCCACTTGCTTGACCTTCAAATTGCCTTTACCACCACTGATGAAAATGATGCACTGGGCCAATGCCATGGCCGACTTCGAGGCGCTCAGCTTCGGCAATCGCGAGCAGCAGCCACGCTTTAGCTTTCGCGACTGTTTCTGACCAATCTGCGCACTGTGGGCGCAAGGCAGTCAATGCAGCAGATAGCGTGCATCCTGTGCCGTGCGTGTGGCGTGTAGCGATACGGGCGGCGGGAAAGCAGACTTCTTCACTCGGAGTAATCAGCCAATCAGGGCACGACTCGCCGCCTAAATGCCCACCTTTCATCAACACGGCTTGCGCACCAGCAGCGAGTAATTGCCGCCCTTGCTGCAACATGTCCTCTTCCGATTGCGCCTCGGCGCAGCCGAGCAATGCAGCGGCTTCCGGCAAATTGGGGGTGATAATACTCGCCAGTGGCAATAATTGCTCACGCAACGCATTAACTGCCGCCGGGTCAAGCAGCGCATGGCCGCCCTTCGCGATCATTACGGTATCGAGCACAATAATTGCAGGTTGGTAATGCACCAAGCGCTCTGCGACCACAGCAATGGTTGCCGCATTGCCGAGCATCCCCATTTTGACCGCATCGACGCGAATATCGCTAAACACCGCATCGCACTGCGCGGCGATAAACTCCGGCGACACCACCTGCACGCCGTGTACGCCTTGCGTGTTTTGCGCCGTTAGCGCCGTAATCACGCTCATGCCGTAGGTGCCGAGCGCCGAGAATGTCTTTAAATCAGCCTGAATCCCTGCACCACCACCTGAATCCGAGCCCGCAATCGTTAATGCATGAATCGTCATTGTGTATTTCCTCGTGCAGCATGAATTTCTGCCAATAGGCCATGCGTCGCTACGGTAACATCCGCTTTGCCACAAATTGCGGACACCACGGCAACGCCGTTTAAGCCTTGCGCGATTAAGCTAGCCACTTTACCAGCTTGAATCCCACCAATGGCTACCGCAGGCAAGCAGCGATTTTGCATCATGCCATTCACCTCATCCGAGGCCAGTACAGGCGAGGCATCTTTTTTGGTGCCTGTAGGGTATACCGGCCCTACACCAACATAATCAATGATGCCAGCCTGATACATCAACTCAGCCTCATTAAATTGCACCAAGCTATTAGTCGACAAGCCCACGATTTTATTCGGCCCTAACAGTCGCCGCACTTCATCAGCGGGCATATCTTGCTGCCCCACATGCACGCCATCGGCATCGATGGCCAATGCAATATCAACGTGATCATTAATAATCAGCGGTACATTCAATAGTGCCAGTGCGGCTTTCAACGCGGTCGCCGTTTCCAACCATTGGCGTTTTTTCCAGTTTGGCGCGCGCAATTGCACAACAGTGACGCCGCTTGCTGCGGCCTGTTGGGCGGTGGCGACCATACCTGCGCTGCCGCCGCACAAATCAGGGTCAAGCACCAGATAGAGACTTAAATCAATCGGGAGTGCTTGGCGGCTCATACGCTGTAACTCCGCAGTTGAGTTGGATGAATCACATGCAGCGCATCTAAAAATGGTGCAACAAACGTGCCGGGGCCATCCGAGCATTCCATCGCACGCTCGCCCGCAATTGCCATCACCGCACATGCAGCCGCAACGGCATTCAGACGATTTGGTGCGTCAGCCAAAAACGCCGCGACCACAGCCGACAGCGCGCAGCCCGTGCCGACCACGCGCGTCATTATCGCGTGCCCCCATGGCACCGCCCACGTTTGCGCGCCATCGGTGATGTAATCGGTCGCGCCCGTCACCGCGACAATCGCACCAGTCGCTGCCGCGAGTTGCTGCGCCGCAGTCAACGCCGATGTTGAACTCATCGTGCTATCGACGCCTTTGCCTGCACCAGTGACGTCGCATAAATTCAAGGCATTGGCCAAAGCCAAAATCTCCGAGCCATTGCCACGAATCGCAGCAGGACGTTGCGCCAACATGGCACGAGCCGCCTCGGTGCGATAACTCAATACGCCCACCGCAACAGGGTCAAGCACCCACGGCGTGCCAGCAGCATTGGCGGCATCAATCGCAATCTGCATTGCCACAAGTCGTTCTGCGTACACAGTGCCGACATTGATCAGCAGCGCATCCGCAATCGTAGCGAATTCAGCCACTTCTTCACGCGCAACGACCATCGCAGGTGAAGCGCCAATCGCCAACAGGGTATTAGCTGTAAAGCATTGCACCACCTCATTGGTCATTACATGCACCAGTGGGGTATTAACACGCAGCCGTTCTAATTCATCGGCAATAATTGAAAAAGGGAGTTCAGGAATAGTGTGGGTCGTTTGTGTCATCGCAACTCCGGTCATGGCCTAGGAGTTTGCCTAACAAGTGGGCAGACTTCCCTACGCCAGCATAATCTGGATCAGGTACTGCGGGTTTATCTCAGTCGCTCCGCAACAGATGGCAAAGAGGCGACACCCCGAGTCTGCTGGCATTTTACCTTGCGTCTTGGTGTTTTACTTGCGATCAGATCAAACTTTTTGCTGCACTGAAACCAGCTGCGCCAACTTGGCGATACCACACTCGATCAATTCGGGTTTCGCATGACTAAAATTCAGGCGAACATAACCATCATCTCGCCCACCAGCCATAAAGGCCACGCCCGGCATAATCGCCAAGTCATTACTCAAGCATTGGTGCATCAAGGCTAACGTGTCATTCACAGCGGCCAACTTCACCCAAAAGAACAAACCGCCCGCCGGAACTTGCCAGCTGGCATACGGTGCCAAATGCCGCTGCAGCGCAGCCGCCATGGCGTCACGGCGTTCGCGATAAATGGGTAACGATTTGGCCAAATGCGGCGCAAGCTGACCACTGGCCAAAATTTGGCCCACAATCAATTGGCTCAAACGATTGGAATGCAAATCGGCGGCTTGCTTGAGCCGAATCAAATGCGGCATTAAATCCGGGTGCGCAATCAGAAAGCCCAAACGCAAACCGGGAGCGAGCGTTTTACTAAATGAGCCCTGATAAATCCACAGCGCAGATTGGATGAAACTGACCATTGGGGCTGGAGCAGGTGTATCATAAGCTAGCTCTCGATAAGGATCGTCTTCAAACAGACACACCCCGTGGGTATCAACCAAGGCGGCGACAGATTTACGTTCAGCTTCGCTATAGCAATAGCCCGATGGATTTTGAAAAGTCGGGGTTAAGTAGGCCAAATTCACGCTAGGCATAAGCGCGGCCAATGCATCAATGTTAACGCCTTGTTGCAGCGGCACGGTGCGCAAATCGGCGCCAAATAGCTTAAACGATTGCAAAGCAGCCAAATAAGCGGGCTCTTCAACCAACACTGGCGTACCCTCTTCAAGCATCAATTTGCTGACCAAATCGATGCCTTGCTGCGAGCCATTTAAAATCAGCACTTGATCAGCACGGCACTTCAAACCAATCTCTGCCATTCGTGCGGCAACGTGCTCACGCAGGCCACGCTCACCTTCCGTTGGGCCATATTGCATTGCGCTCGACAGCAATTCGGGTGATAACGCGGATAAATCAACATTCAATAGTGCTTCATCAGCGGGCAAACCGCCGGCAAATGAAATCACACCCGGCCGCTGCGCGACAGCCAAGATATCGCGCACCAACGATGAAGTTAAACGTTCTATTCTTTTTGCCAGCATGAGATACTCCGGATGGATTACAAATAGGTCAACACAATAGACCTAATCATGCAGAAACAAGGAATATAAGTCAATATGATTGACCAAAAAATCGAAGCCGATATCGAGTTATTGTTTTACGGTTACCGCGCCTTTACCGCCCAAGCCGACGCGTTACTGGCCGAACGGCAGTGGAATCGTGTCCATCACCGCGTGTTGTACTTTATTGCGCGCAATCCAGGCATTGCAGTCAATCAACTACTTAGTAAACTCGGCGTGAGCAAACAAGCGCTACACGGCCCGATGAAAGCATTGCAAACGGCAGGTTTAATTGAGACGCGCAGCGATCAACACGATAAACGCGTCAAATGCCTTTATCTCACCCCACTCGGTAGCACGCTGGAAAATGAGCTGACCAGCCCGCAGCGGGAATTGCTGCAAGCACTGGAAGCTGAGCTAGGCTCGGAGGTTACCGCTGCGTGGCGACAAATGATGTTGGCATTAAGCAACAAAATCATCATGAAAGCTTAAAACAAGCTTTTGTTGATTAGGCTCACAATCGAGCAAAGTGCTTGCCGCTAAGATGCCTTTAATCGTCTTTAGGGAGCCTTTGCTATGCCCAACATTACCCCTAGTCTAGCGACTACTTTTTTAGATTTGCCACTGACCAATCCGCTAATGAATGCGTCGGGCGTGTGGTGCAGTGTAGCCTCGCAACTGGAAGCCTTACTAGAGTCCGAGTCGGGTGCGATGGTTACCAAAAGCTGCACACTGGAGCCGCGCGACGGCAACCCCGAGCCGCGCTACCGTGTACTCGATGGCAATAAACCGTGGGGCAGTATCAATTCGATGGGTTTACCCAACGAAGGCTTCCCCTACTATCTGCGCTATACCGAACGGCATGATTACGAAACCAAACCATTGTTTATTTCGATATCGGGTCTGACGCTTGATGACAATCTCGCAATGGTGGACAGCCTGAAAGATGCAGTTACCCCTGCGATTCTCGAAGTGAATTTATCTTGCCCGAATGTGCCGGGTAAAGCGCAGCTCGGCTACGACTTTGACGCGATGGATACACTGTTGGCCGAAGTCACCTCGGGTTATGGTCAACGGCAACTAGGGGTTAAACTTCCCCCCTATTTTGATATCGCCCACTTTGACGAAGCCGCAGCCATTCTAAATCGTTATCCAAGCGTGGCTTTTGTTACATGCATCAACTCCATCGGCAATGCCTTAGCGATCGACATCAATTCTGAATCGGTAATCATCAAACCTAAAGATGGTTTTGGTGGTTTGGGTGGTGATTATGTATTGCCAACAGCGCTAGCCAATGTCAATGCATTTTTCCGCCGTTGCCCTGAAAAAGCAGTTATCGGTTGTGGTGGGGTGAAATCGGGCCAAGAAGCATTTTTACATCTACTCGCTGGTGCGACCTTAGTGCAAATGGGCACTGCGCTGTACGAAGAAGGCCCAGGGATTTTTGCTCGTGTTAAAGCAGAATTACTCAGCATCATGGCGCAAAAAGGTTATGAAAATCTGAGTGACTTTCAAGGCAAGCTCAAAACGCTATAAATTAGCAAATTGCCTGAACAAATACGATAAAAAAGCGGCTTCAGCCGCTTTTTTATTCAGTCCCCTCTTTCTTGAGTCGTTCGGCATTTTCACTGGTACGTTTATGCACCGGATGCAGTACCGCATGGGCCATCTCGGCGGTGGCCTGCGCCAATTGATCAGGGCTAAGCACACTGAACTGCCACGCCTGCTGTGCCGCTACTTGTTCTTGCGGCGTTCCAACTGCAGCAGCCATCAAGCCAACCGTGGCTTTCGTTTGCTGCAAAGCAGCATCCCATACCAGATGCTGCAGCAGCCCCCAGTGCTGAAAGGCCGCTAAGCTCGACTCGCCAACTGCTTCAAGTTTTTCCAAACCCATTTGGCTCATTTCTGCTTGATCCGCTTCGGTCGGATTCACGCCAGCTTCAGCCATCCGCTGAGTGCGCTGCGAAAACACAAATGCAGAATCCAACCACATTTCTTGAGTTTTTTGCGCTAATTCACTCCAAGCTAAAAAAGGATCGGGCGTCGATTTAGTCATTTTTTTTATAACAGCGGATTAATACTCAACCGGAACAGGATCTAAGCTGCGCCACAAATACCAAGTAGCCACACTACGCCACGGTTGCCAACAATTGGCCAACGCGACTAATTCAGCGCGCGGCAAGCGTTCTCCACCGTGATAATGCAGCGCAATCCCTTTGATCAAACCAATATCATCCAAGGGCAGTACATTGGGGCGCAATAAATAAAACAATAAAAACATTTCGGCAGTCCAACGACCAATGCCGCGAATTGTGATCAGTTCACGAATAATCGCTTCATCATCCCAATCAAGCCAATCACTCGGTTCCAAACGTCCTGATTGGTGGTGCCGTGCTAGGTCACTGAGATACTCCACTTTTCGCGCCGACAGACCACAAGCGCGCAATGCGTCCGTTGACATCACCAACACCGTATCACTCGTCACATCACCCAGCGCAGCAATCAAGCGCGCCCACACCGAATCTGCGGCTTTGACCGAAATTTGCTGCCCCACAATCGACCTAGCTAGGGTATGAAACGCATCACCACGCCCACTGAGGCTTACCGAAGGATACATCGCAATTAATTTATCCATGACAGGATCAGCTGCCGCTAACTCTAGGCAAGCTTGATCCCAATACTCGGGGCGGCCTAGCTTCATTCGCCAGCCACCGTCATCCGCTCAATCAAAATAGAGCCGACTTTCCGGCTGCTCGAAGACAATCCATCGTCACCAATCGCGACAATTTGGCGATACATATCTCGCAAATTGCCTGCAATGGTGATTTCTTCGACTGGATATTGGATGACGCCGTTTTCAACCCAAAAACCAGCAGCACCGCGCGAATAATCGCCAGTGACCATATTGGTACCGTGGCCCAACAACTCTGTCACCAATAAACCGGTGCCGAGCATCGCCAACATATTCGCGGCTTCGGTCGTTGACGCAACCAAAATATTATGTGGCCCTCCGGCGTTACCGGTGGTATCCATCCCTAGCTTTCTTGCAGAATAGCTGCCAAGGAAATACCCCTGCTGCACACCGGCATCGACAACGGTTCTCGCCACAGTGGCGACCCCTTCCGCATCAAAGGCGCTGCTGGCAAATCCACGCTTTAAAAATGGGTTTTCATGAATCGTGACGCAAGGAGCAAATACAGTCTGACCCAAGCTATCCAACAAGAAACTCGATTTACGGTACAAACTACTGCCGCTAACCGCTGAAATCCAATGGCCGATCAATGAGCTAGCCACCGGTGCTTCAAACAGCACCGGATATTCACCGGTTTTTAAACGTCGTGCGCCCAATCGGCGCAGCGCACGCTCTCCCGCCCGTTGACCAATCGCTTTGGCATGATCTAAATCGGTATGCGCTCGCGCCGAGCTATACCAATAATCACGCTGCATCCCGCTATCGTCCTCAGCAATTACTGCTGCTGAAATACTATAGCGAGTACTCGTTCCAGTCCCGATAAAACCTAAAGAATTGGCATACACCCAGCGCGACCCGGAGGTGGCAACGGTAGCGCCATCCGAATTATTGATCCGAGCATCAACCGCGAGCGCCGCCGCCTCACATTCACGTGCCAGTTCAATCGCGCCTTCGACCGCTAACGGCCACGGGTGATACAACTCTAAATCTGGAAACTGCGTACATAAGCGCTCAGGATTGGCCTGCCCAGCAAATTCATCGGCAGCAGTATATTTGGCAATGCTCAGCGCTTTACTCACCGTTTCTGTCATCGCGGCGGCAGAAAAGTCACTGCTGCTGGCGTGCGCTTTTTGCTTTCCCAGATAAACGGTAACATTCACACCTTTGTCACGGTTGAATTCGATTGTCTCGATTTCATCCAAACGCACGGAAACATTTTGCCCTGCGCCCTCAGAAACCTCGACATCACACGCAGTAGCGCCCTGTTTTTTTGCCTCTTGCAGCACATGGGTCGCTAAATCTCGAAGATTTTGTTCACTAAAACTAAATTCAGACACAGAAGTTTCTCAGAAGAAAAGTGGGGAATAGGGTTTCGTTTGGTATCATACTGCTTTTGCACCCGTTCTAGACATCATGGCAAACCCAAATCAGTCGAATCCATACGATAGCGATGAGCCCGTTGGCATCATCAGCAAATCTCAAGCCAAGCGTGAAGCGACGGAATTACAAAAACTAGGCGCTACGTTGCTTGAGTTTTCGCCCAAGCAATTATTACCGCTCAACTTACCAGAAAACCTACTGCAAGCACTGGAAGAAGGTCGAAAAATCACCGCCAACGTGGCTACTGCACGTAATAAGCAGTATATCGGCAAACTGATGCGCAATATCGATCCTGCTCCAATTTATGCCTTTTTAGATGCACAAAAAGGGATCACCAATGAGCACAACATCTGGTTGCATCAAATCGAACGCTTACGAGAGCGCATGCTAAACGATGCCAAAGCGGTTGAGAAATTTATCGCCGACTATCCAAGTGTCGATATTCAGCACTTACGCCAACTGATTCGTAATGCGCAAAAAGAGCGTCAGCAGCAAGAAGCAGGCAAACATGTTCCGCCAAAGGCATTCCGTGAATTGTTCCAACTGATGAAAACCTTCATCAAAGAGCCAGCAACAGGCTACCAAAATGAAGCGGCTAGCGACGAAGAAAACACCGAGGAATAAAATGCCATCGCAATCAGTACCAACATTGACCGCCAAAGGATTTTTATTCGATATGGATGGCACCTTGATTGATTCAAGGCCTTGCATTGAGCTCATTTGGCGGCGTTGGGCTGAGCGCCATCAGATTGATTTTGAACATATTATGGCGGTTATGCACGGCAGACGTGGGCAAGAGACCATTGCAATCGTTGCACCACATCTGAACGCTGACCTTGAAACTGAACTACTCATCGCGGAAGAACTGATTAGCCTAGAAGGAACCACTGCGATACCCGGGGCACAACATTTTTTAGAACAACTGTCATCCAATGAATGGGCGCTTGTGACATCAGCGCCGAGAGATTTAGCGCTGGCGAAATTGGCTTTCGTTGGACTACCGCTCCCTCAATACTTAGTTGGCGCCGAAGATGTCACACAAGGCAAACCTAACCCTGCCCCCTATCTGCAAGGTGCTGCCCTGCTAGGGCTAAACGCCAACCAATGCATCGCGTTTGAAGACGCCCCCAACGGCATCCGCTCTGCACATGCAGCACAGTGCCAAGTCATTGCTATTACCAGCACCGCTGGGCACGACACAACAGGTCTAGCCGACTATCAAATCGATGATTTCAATCATGCGATTTTACTCAAACAACCATCAGCACTTGGATTAAGTTTTTCAAAATGAATACTGTTTTAAAAATTGGCCTCGTTTCCGTGTCTGATCGAGCCAGCCAAGGTATTTACGAAGACAAAGGCATTCCGGCACTCAACGACTGGCTACACCGTGCCCTAAGCACACCATTTTCACTCGAAACCCGCTTAATTGCGGACGAACAAGACCTGATTGAGACAACATTAATTGACTTAGTCGATCATTGTGGCTGTCATCTAGTTCTTACCACTGGCGGCACAGGACCTGCAAAACGTGACGTAACCCCAGACGCAACAATGGCCGTCATGGATAGAGAAATGCCCGGCTTTGGTGAGCAAATGCGCCAAATCAGCCTTAAATTTGTGCCAACGGCGATTCTATCAAGGCAAACCGCCGTAATTCGTGGAGCCAGCTTAATTTTAAACCTCCCTGGGCAACCCAAATCTATCCAAGAAACACTGGAAGGATTAAAAGATGCCGAAGGCAATACGGTTTGTGCAGGTATATTTTCAGCCATTCCTTACTGTATACAATTACTAGAAGGGCCTTATATTGAAACGCACCCCCAGATTGTTACTGCATTTAGACCCAAATCAGCCATCAAAAATCCGAATTAATAAAAAAAGGCGCACCATTGAGATGCGCCTTTTTTATTCGGTATTTAGTAATCAATCTTGCCGTAAAACATTCACAGTAACCCAAGTCCAATCAACCCCTTTTTCAAGCACCGAACCTAAGCTAACCGAAAACTTTTTATCTCGCGCATTCACTTGATAAATTTTATCTAAGCCATAATCGGCTGAATGCATAATCAAGGTATTCACGCTCGAGCCATTGATTTGGTGCGGCACATACAGCGCAGTTCGCACATTCGGCAACTCTAGTCCACCGGTAAAGCCGAGTTCAGCAACTGTAATATTTTCAATTCTATCGTTTTGTTCGGATTTCATCCCAACCATAACAGGCGTTCCGCTGACAATTTGCACGCCAACAGAAACTTCGTCTTCACTGAGCCTTGCGATACGGCGCAAAATACCGACGCTCCAATTATCCGCGCTCGATGTGCGAGAACCAATCAGCAAACTAGGCCGTATCCACTCGTTCTCAGAGAAGCGGATCACCGCACCAAAACCATCAGCGCTTTCGTTATCGACGGCCCATGCTTGCCAATCATTCTCTTTCTTGTTGACAGTAAAACTATACGGATTGGCTGCTAATTTTTCCTTCGTCCTTGATGAAACAAATCCGTACAGGCGCATGTCCATAATTTCATCATAATCGACCTGCTCTTTACCCTCGACGCCTTGACGACTAAATTTATCGTTGTCTTGCTTCACATAACGGCAAACTCGATCAAGACCATAAATGATATCTGCCGCTTTCGTTACTTTTTGCCGCTCGCTACGCTTAACTTGACTATTGCGCATGCACATAGTCCAAAACACATCCAAGTGCTTTAATAATTCACCAACCGCTGGACCACGTACATCGACACCAAGTTCTAATGATGCGTAACTAGCTCCAGTCATAAGTTTGCCCAAAATCTCTTGGATCTGGCCAATCAGATCATTCAAACCCCAATATCGATAAGGTTCGCCGATCAAGTCATTATTGATTTTTTGTGGCCCTTGTGATTCTTGTAGATTGACACAAAAATGATGACGATCTTCTTGGAATTTTCGACCAAGCTGAATCAATTTAGACCACTGCTCTAGCCAAGTATCCACCATATCAATTTGTCGTACTGACAGATTGTTATTGGCCAAGGTACTGAGCATCAACATTTGGATATACTCATCAGCACAAGATGAAATATCTTTTTTATAGCTCGGATATAAAGAAAACGGATTGCAATCAAAAGCGCCAACCTCAGACAGACGATACATCTGGTGCGCTTGTATCCAAAGCTTAGAAGGTACCCGTTCAAAGCGGAAATAGTGCCATTTCGCCTCGACAGCGACATACCGCAAACTGCGCGCCAACACCAAAGGCATCAGCAAATCAAATTGTTGCTGCTGCACTTCAGTATGCTCTGCCTGCACAAATCGCTGATAAGCCTGCACCATATCAGAAGCAAAACTAACAACAAACTTCCATAGTTTTTGCTCCATATCCTTAGACATACGTGGGTTAGAAACATATTGATAACACACAGCATCAAACGCTTCTTGAATTTGCTCATCCAGCAACATCAAGGCCTGTAAACGATCGATACTAACTTTGTCTGCCGCCGCGACAAAATCACTGATTAAGCCATGCACCTTATCGCACTGCGATGCTGGATCAAGTGATTCAATTTGCTTGCACCACTGCGTAGCCAATTTAGCATTTGCTAAAGGCGACTTTTCCCGCGAAAACAGCGAAGTAATACGATCAAGCATAGTTTTATCCAGCCAATCCAGTTAAATACACAAAATACTCTCTAAACTTACCCAGCGGCACCATCACGACCCAACCAAAGCTGAGCACTCTGAATATCTGGAAAAATTTTAATCTCTGATTCGGCAATAAGTTGATTGATCCACACCGACCAGACAACCCACTGATCGTCACTCACTACCGCCACTTTCTCAAAATTTTGACGATTTTCTTTTGAAAAACGAATTTCTTCTAACGCCATATCAATGGTGTAACCATCCATTTGGCTTAAATCTAATAGTAAACGTGCTTTGCCATGAAAGCGTATATCGTACAGGACATTCGACTCAAACTCTTTGTAGTCCTGCAATGTAAACTGCTCGAATACCACCGCGTGAATGTAATGGGGTTCATGCGAAATGCTAATCATATCTTCGCCCTCAATTCGATCATCGAACTTACTTACGTTATAGCATAGAGAAGAATGCTGCAATCGGTATAAAAATCTATTGAATTGAAGTCAAACCCACCAAAATAATAAATTTTACCATTTGACTCACCGTCAACCTCAGCAATCAACCATATCAACTGTACCGGTCAGGCTCATTCAATTACAACAAGCAACGCAAAAGCCTAATTTAGTCAACAATCTCGATGGCAGCAGGTCCATCATCACATAAAAATTTAGCGTATAACTAGCCAGCCTTTAATTTTTAATAGCTAGCAACACATACCTACAATTTTTGTAAATCAAGCAAGAGCTGCCGAGTATGTAGACTGGCATCACCCAATAACTCAGAGATGGCTTGGCGCATCCATAATTTTGCCCACGGCAAAACTTGTTCATTAGAAAAATCAGCGGCATCAAAGGCCAATATTAACGGTGCAGGACAAGCATCCGAACTCACACTACGAACTAAACCATGTCCATATTTAAATTCATATTTCAACGTTAAATCGAGCGGCCGATTTGAATGTGCTTCCAGATTCCAATGGCAACCATAACCCAGACAATCAAGCATTTGCCGCTCGAATTGGCGCAAAATCGGTTCAACCGTCGAAGAGCCAATCAAGGACAAGGCTTTAATTGCCTCAAAATATGCCGTGAATAAAGCAGAGTTTGGCTCTTCTTTCGGACAAAAGCGCTGCAGCAACTCGTTAATATAAAATCCGCATAACAAAGGAAGACCCGATAACTGCGACAAGCCTGGTTGCCACACCGCTGAGTGCAAGGTTTTTAACTCACCAGCACCAAACCAAGAGAGCAATAGCGGTTGAAATCCCAATAAAACACTACGAATTTGAGAACCTGGGCGCTGCACACCGCGAGCATAAATGGTGAGTCGCCCATGATCACGCGAAAAAACATCGAGCAGACGACTAGTTTCACGATAGGGATGCTGATGAAGCACAAATGCAGGCTGCGCATTAATACGCTGCTTACCTGAACCTCGGCTCATTGATTATTCGTAACCAAACTGACGTACTAAACGCGTATCGTCAGCCCAACCACTTTTTACTTTAACCCACACTTCTAAATGGACTTTGGCATCGAATAACTTTTCCATGTCAAGGCGAGCATCGGTCGCAATTTTCTTTAGTTTTGTGCCATTTTTACCAATCAAAATAGGTTTTTGATTTTCTCTATCCACCAAAATTGCAGCATAAATCCGTCGAAGCTCTCGCCCGTCGGCAAGCGTTTCTTCTTCAAATTTTTCAATTTCGACCGCCATTACATAGGGCAGCTCTTCACCCATCATGCGGAAAATCTTTTCGCGAATAATTTCTGAAGCCAAAAAGCGTTCATTTCGATCTGTAATCTGATCCTCTGCGAACATCGGCACAGATTCTGGCAATAGCGGCTCAATCGCAGCCACTAAGACATCTAATTTCAAACCTTTTTGCGCCGACACTGGCACAATCGCAGCAAAATTAAAATGCTTGGCGACATCTTCAATAAAGCCAAAAAGGCTATTTTTATCGGCCAGCGTGTCCACCTTATTGATCACCAAAAGTACTGGGCGATCTTTAGGGAGCAATTCGAGCACCGCTTGATCTGCAGGGCCAAAACGCCCTGCTTCCACGACGAATAAAATAGCATCCACATCACCCAAAGTACTTGTGACGCTTTTATTCATCGCTTGATTCAAGGCATTTCTAAATCGCTTTTGAAAACCCGGCGTATCAACAAAGACAAACTGTGCCATTTCCGAAGTTAATATCCCAGTAATACGGTGCCGTGTAGTTTGTGCTTTTCTTGAGGTAATACTGAGCTTTTGACCAATCAAATGATTCATTAACGTTGACTTGCCCACATTCGGTTGGCCTACAATCGCAACAAAACCGCAGCGATAGCCAGCATGTTCGTCACCCGTTAATAACTCACCATTCAAAATTTCATTCATTTTCGTACTACCTTTTTACCGGGAAATTGCTCACGCAATAGATGAAGAACGGCTCCGGCAGCAAGTTGCTCTGCAGCGCGTCGACTTGAGCCTTCGGCTTTTGCCGTCACTTTAAGCTCGTTGATCGTACAGCTCACTTCAAAAATTTGATCGGGCGAGTCGCCTTGTTGACGCTCAATCACATAGTGAGGCAAATCGACTTTGCGCGCTTGTAACCACTCTTGCAAAGAAGTTTTTGGGTCTTTCATCGCTTCAAGTGGATTAACAGCAGCAATTCGTGTTGCAAACAATTTCTGCAGTACGGCCTCTGCCGCAGCAAAACCTCCGTCTAGCCAAATCGCCCCTAATACCGCCTCTAAAGCATCGGCCAAGATACTTGGCCGACGATGACCGCCACTTTTCAACTCGCCTTCACCAAGAGATAAGTAGTCACCCAGCTGCAATTCTGTGGCAATAATCGCCAAAGACTCTTGCCGAACAAAATGAGCGCGCAAACGGGACAGATCACCTTCGCTCAATTGCGGAAAGGCAGTATACAAAGTGCGCGCAACAACAGCGTTTAAAATGCCATCGCCAACAAACTCCAGACGCTCATTATGAATCGAAGAGGCGCTACGATGCGTTAAGGCCTGCTTAAGTAACTTAGGCTCAGAAAAAACATAACCGAGCGTTTTTTGCAAACGCTCGGCAGGTAAGACAACTGACAAATTAAATATTCCTTAAATTATTCAATACTTGCACCGGAAGATTTTTCGATTTGGAAATCAAATAGCAAACTCACATTAGCCACCAATGGAACCACTTTTTCATAATTAGCCGTAATATTGGTTTTACCGCCAACTTGAGTAATCACCAAATCTTTTCCGGAAATATCGGTAATATATCCAATCTGCGCTTCTTTATCGAACGCCTGACGAATCGCTTCTGGAGTTTGACCCGCACTGTTTTTCGCTAGCTTTTCAACCGTATTTTTAATTGAAAAAAACTGGGTGTAAGTAGGCACCACACTAAACGCAACAATAAGCGCCATCGCCACGGCCATCGCGACGATAATAAAACCGAAGAAAGACAAGCCCAACTGCTTTTTCATTACCTTAGCTCCTATTGAATGGTGGTGCCAATACGATCGAAATGTTTGAAATTCATCCAAATTAAAAAGGCTTTGCCAACAATGTTCTCGTTCGGTACAAAGCCCCAATAGCGGCTATCGGCACTGTGGTCACGATTGTCGCCCATCATAAAGTAATGACCTGCAGGCACGGTACATTTAAAACCTGATTCATCATAGCTACAGTTCTCGCGAGATGGAAAGTCACCCACTTCACGCAAATTCAACGCAGGCACATCCGCCATTGTGAGCGTTTTATACTGTGCTGCATCAACACGCTCGACAAATTGCTGATTATTCACCAATAAAACACCATTCTCAACATACTGATGATCTTCAATCTGCTTAGTTGGCACCAGTTGATTATTCACCGTCAACTTTTTACCACGATATTCAATCACATCTCCAGGTAAGCCTATCACCCGCTTAATATACTGAATTTTTGGATTCACTGGATAATCAAACACCATCACATCACCACGTTGCGGCTGGCCAACTGGCACTACCACCGTATTAGTTATCGGCAAGCGGACACCATAGGCAAACTTATTAACCAAAATAAAGTCACCCACGATTAAACCAGGCCGCATTGACGATGACGGAATTTGAAATGGTTCGACAATAAACGAGCGCAACACAAAAACAGCAAGAATAACCGGAAAAAAACCGCGACCATATTCAACCCAGTCCGCAATCTGCTTTTCACCCCGAGTTTTACTCCAGACAAACTTATCCATTGCCCAGACAAAACCCGTTAATACGACAAAAATCAACATCGCAGCACTAATGCTGAAAAACTGCACCAACAACACAAACAAACCAACAACGGCGAGCAAATAGCCATATTGCACTAATTGTGGTGGCTCATTGTTTTTCCGCTCATGCTTTGCACCCGCGATAATTAATATCGGCCCCAATACCAATGACAAAATTCCAATTACAAGCCAATTCATCGACCAATCCTTAAAACCTTAAATTCAAAAGAATTACTTATCGCTCACTTGCAAAATTGCCAAAAACGCCTCTTGTGGAATTTCAACATTCCCCACTTGCTTCATGCGCTTCTTACCGGCTTTTTGTTTATCCAACAATTTACGTTTACGAGAAACATCACCACCGTAACATTTTGCCAAAACATCTTTACGAACTGCTTTCACCGTTTCACGTGCAATAATATGACTACCAATTGCGGCCTGAATTGCAATATCAAACATCTGGCGTGGGATCAGCTCGCGCATTTTCGCCACTAATTCACGACCCCGATATTGGCTAGAACTCCGATGGACGATCAAACTTAATGCGTCAACACGCTCACTATTGACTAGCACATCGAGCTTGACCAAATCACCAGTGCGGAATTCTTTAAAATCATAATCCAATGAAGCATAACCACGGCTCACTGATTTTAATTTATCAAAGAAATCCATCACTACTTCGGCCATTGGCAATTCATAGGTCAGCATGACTTGGCGACCCATATATTGCATATTCACCTGGATACCACGCTTTTGATTACACAGCGTCATAACTGGGCCGACATAATCTTGCGGCACCAAAATCGTCGCCGTAATAATTGGCTCACGCACTTCGTCGTACTTGGATGGATCCGGCAATTTGGATGGATTTTCAATTTGTACGACTTCGCCGCCTTTAAGTACCAATTCAAACACCACACTTGGTGCCGTGGTAATCAAATCCATGTCAAATTCACGTTCCAAACGCTCTTGGACGATTTCTAAATGCAATAACCCCAAGAAACCACAGCGAAAGCCAAAACCCAAGGCTTGCGAGACTTCAGGCTCAAAATGCAAGGAGGCATCGTTTAGTTGGAGTTTTTCTAGACTATCGCGTAATTTCTCGTAATCATGGCTTTCTACTGGATACAAACCAGCAAACACCTGAGATTTCACATCTTTAAAACCAGGCAAAGCCTCTGCTGCAGGGTTTTTCACCGTAGTGATCGTATCGCCGACTTTCGCACTCGCAATTTCTTTGATACCAGCAATCACAAAGCCCACTTCACCAGCGCGTAAAGACTCACGTTGTACAGATTTTGGTGTAAACACGCCAACTTGCTCGCATAAATGCTGCGCTTTAGTCGACATGAATAGAACTTTATCTTTAGGACGAATTTCACCATCAACGACACGCACCAGCATAATAACGCCAACGTAATTATCAAACCAAGAGTCGATAATTAGCGCTTTTAACGGGCCATCTGGATTACCTTCAGGAGGGGGTATCTTATTAACAACCTCTTCCAATATGTCTTCAATACCAATACCTGACTTAGCCGAGGCATGAACTGCATTGCTGGCCTCGATGCCAATAATATCTTCAACTTCTTGCGCAACCCGATCTGGATCGGCTGCGGGCAAATCAATTTTGTTTAAAACTGTGCGGACTTCAACACCTAATTCAAGCGCGGTGTAGCAATTGGCAACTGTTTGCGCCTCAACACCTTGCGAAGCATCGACAACCAGCAGCGCACCTTCACACGCAGCCAAAGAACGACTCACTTCATAGCTAAAGTCAACATGGCCGGGGGTGTCAATCAAATTGAGATTATAAATTTTGCCATCACGGGCTTTGTATTTTAAAGCTGCAGTTTGCGCCTTAATCGTAATGCCACGCTCTTTTTCAATATCCATTGAATCAAGCACTTGCGCGCTCATTTCGCGCATTTCCAAGCCGCCACAGAATTGAATAAAACGATCGGCCAGAGTACTTTTACCGTGGTCGATATGCGCGATAATTGAGAAGTTACGAATGTGATCCATGAGTCCCGCAGCCAGAAGGCTGTACACAATTTGCAAATATGAAAAGGGCACGCCACGCGTGCCCATACTAGCGATAACTGCTTATTTTAACTGATTTTTGCCAAGCTGACATCCAAAGCTTGTTGATCCAAATGATAGTGGCAAATTTCATCCCCATTCTCATCAGTCAAAACAGGCACCAATTCGCCATACAACGCCTCCAAATCATCGATATCTTCGATATCAATCCACTCCAACTCAAAACGACCCGCAGCTTGTGCCAATAACTGCTCACGCATTACCGAGCACAAGCCGCAGTAGGCTCTACCATACAGTTTCAATTTCACTTGGCGGGTGCCTTCAATACAACAAAACCTGGAGCTCCATTCCGAATAATGCGCAGTGGAATAGTGTCATTTGGCTTTAATGCCTGCAGTGTTTTTTTCAATTGTGCAAAACTAGTTAACTCCTGCCCTGCAATGCCCACGATCACGTCGCCAGACTGAATACCTGCAGCAGCCGAAGCCCCTGTTGAATTACGCACCAGCAATCCAAAAGACAGCGAAAGTCGTTTTAACTGCGCAGGATTGAGTTCTTGCACCTCCAAGCCAAAATTAAGTGATTCATCCACTTTGTCTTTCCCGCGGTATTCACGCTGCGCACTGACTTTATCTGCTTGATCTAATTCACCAACAACGACAGAAACCTCGCGTGCCGCTTTGTCACGCCAAATTTGCACCACCACTTTTGTGCCCGGCTTAATCGCGCTAACTAGCCGTGGTAACTCACTGGCTGACTCCACTACCTGACCATTAAACTTTGTCAGAATATCGCCGGCTTTCAGACCCGCTTTATCCGCTGGACCATCCTTCTCAATCAGCGTAAACAAGACGCCGTCTGGTTTTTGCAGACCAAAGCCTTTCGCAAGCTCCTCGTTCAAATCTTGAATTGATACCCCCAAGCGTCCACGAGTGACTTTGCCTGTTTTCTTTAAGTCGTCTACCACTTTCATCGCCACATCGATGGGTATTGAAAACGACAGGCCCATATAGCCACCAGATCGGCTATAAATTTGCGAGTTAATCCCAACGACTTCACCTGCCATATTAAACAGCGGGCCACCTGAACTACCGGGATTAATCGCTACATCCGTCTGAATAAATGGGACAAAATTCTCGTCAGGTAAATTACGCCCCTTGGCTGAGACGATACCCGCAGTCACCGTATTATCCAAACCAAACGGCTGACCAATCGCCACCACCCATTCACCTTGCCTTAATTTATTAGAGTCCCCTAAAGTCACCTTAGGCAAACCTGCTGATTCAATTTTGAGCAAAGCCACATCGGTACGGGCATCCGATCCAACAACTTTTGCCTTGAAGCTGCGCTTATCCATCAACTTCACGGTAATTTCATCCGCTTTGGCAACCACATGCGCATTGGTCAAAATATAACCAGAGCCATCAATAATAAAACCCGAACCGAGCGAGCGCTCTTGATGTTGACGAGCTGGGCCTCGGCCTTGTTGCGGCGGGGTAGGAAAACCAAAGCGTCTAAAAATCTCCAAGGCATCTTCATTCATGCCAGTATTTTCTTCACTAACCATTGAAGTGGTCGAAATATTAACGACCGCACGCCCCTCTTTTTCGACAATTTGTGTGAAATCAGGTAGTTGGCTTGCACTGGCGATACTGTTTAAACCTGCCAAAAAGCCTAAAGTCATCAACAACTTCTTCAACATTCGTACCTCCAATTCAATAGATTACAAACACATCACTTCGATTCATGCGTAGCGCATTTTTTTAGCGGTATGATATTGGGCAATATTTCCACAATACTGGGCTGGGAGTGCTTGGCTTGCTCATTGCGAAATCGCAGCACAATGAAACTAATTGAAAACCCAAGCACCGCCCCTAGCAAAGCATACAATTCTTGATGCGGCGGTTGAGCAATCGCAGAGCCTAATACCGCACCGAGCATCAACAAAATCAGCGGCAATCCATAAGCCCAAACGGCAGTCCCAAGCAGATCGGTTTCGTTAACCGCGACTTTGACATAATCATTAGGTTTAGCTTGTAATGGATTTTTGACTTGGTAACTTTGCTGAGCTTGTCCAAATAGTCGGGTAATCGAGACTGATTTACAGCCTGTTTTCGGATCGCAATGACCACAAGGACTATGTGGGCGAATCTTAACCCACGCGAACTCACCTTCACAGCGCTCGACTTGAGCTTCACTCAGTATCATTGTTACTCTTCTATTCCAAATTCAATTAACTCAACGCAAGGAATATGCGTTAGCAAAACTTTCAACAGTTGCAGCAGGTACCTCACCCAAACTACTCACCAAATGATTACCCATTTGGCGCGCATAAAGATGCACCGGGCCTTGATGCGCCAAGCCTAAAGGCATTTTCGGATTTTTTGGCTCGATAAACACCGATAAGGTAACTACACCATCACTGTACAAATGATGTGTTACTTCTCTTTGCTTGTGGGGTAAATTGCGCGTGGTTTGCTTGACCAATTTAAAGCCAGGCACAGTTGGCTTAATCACAAACTGTGGATGTTTAGCCAAATCAATCAATTCTGCATCAACGACCACGACCTCACGAACCGGATTAGCAGGCTTGAGCAGTTCGCGATCTATTTTGCCACCCACTTGGACTTGCGCAAAACTAAATTGCTGAACCACCTCCTGACGCAAACCCATCATTAATGATTTTAAAATCAAACCACTCTCAGCATCGACCCATAAACGCTGCGGATAACGATAAGCGTCAACAGGCTCGAGCTGATAAATAATGGCATCACGCCCCGCCACCCGATCACGACCAATTTTACTTAAATGATAAGAATGAAGTAGTGCCTCTAAATCATTCGGTAGTTGATTTGGAAATAATTTCGACGTATATCGACGATCAAGAACAAAACCATGCTCTTGCGGAGGATACATACTGATTTTATCGCCACTTCTTAAGTATTCTTTTGGCTTTCCATCCAATAAGACGCGGCGCTCGACGCTAAGCCCATCTTCAACTAAGTGAGTAATCTGATAGTTTGCGACGCTATCGCCATATTGATAGACGTAATTACCGGTGTAGCTCACCATTTCTGCCGCAGAAGCAGCTCGCGACAAAACACGTACTGCTTCGGCCCGCTCCAACGGAGCGGCATGCGCAGCAGTGGACAACAAAACTCCCAAAACTAACAACATCAGCCAGCGCTGAATTAAATAAAGCTGCATATTAACGCTGCTCTCCTGCTTCAAAATGCGCCATGGCAAACTGCTCGGCCGCCATCGAATTGGCTAAGTCATCACGATGGGCAAGCAAGTAAGGGCTAATTTCACTCGACGAAATAGCTGGGCTCTCGACTTTGGCCATTGTACCAACGCTCATTTCAGAAGCAGGCATTGAGAATTGCCAAACAGCCAGCCCCACAAACATCACCGAGGCAACCGCCGTCGCCGGAATTAAAAACGGCTTCATCCACGACGATTTTCTAATTCGATTCGGCGCAATAATCACCGGTTCTTGCGCTAAACGCGCAGAGAACTTGGTCATAAAATCGGCAGAAATCGGATACTGCTGCATGGCATCCCGCGCAGCATGAAGTGTGTACCAATCATTCTGTTGCTCTGCTGACGCCAGCAGCTCATCCACCATTGCAGCCAACTGTTTTGGCTCAACTTCACCATCAATCAGTGCAGAGATATTTTCATTCATTTTGGGCAACCTTTTGTTTCATTGCTGCGACCGATAGATTAACGCTAGATTACCAGCGCTTATCTTTACCTACTTCCTTAAGCAGAGGACGCAGACGATTCGCAATGGCTTCGCGGGCACGAAAAATACGTGAACGTACGGTACCAATTGGACAATCCATCGCGGCAGCGATTTCGTCGTAGCTCATGCCGTCCATTTCTCGTAGCGTAATCGCTTCGCGCAACTCTTCAGGCAATGCATCTACAGCCTCATTCACAGTAGAGACAATCTGTTTATTTGATAGTTCAGTTTCTGGCGTATGAAAATCAGGTACTAAAGAGGCCGCATCGACACTATCGCCATCTTCATCCTCATATTCAGTCGATAAGACAGGGCGACGACCCAGCGTAGACAAGTGATTTTTAGCGGTATTAATCGCAATTCGATACAGCCATGTATAAAACGCACTTTCACCACGAAAACTAGGCAGCGCACGATAGGCTTTAATAAATGCCTCTTGTGACACATCCTCAATCTCTGATTGATCACGAATCATCCGCGATAATAGTCGCGCAATTCGTCGCTCATACTTAACGACCAACAACTCAAAAGCACGCTGATCGCCGTTCTGCGCCCGCAAGACCAATTCTTGATCTAAATCGCGCTCACTTATTTTAAGCAAGAGTATCAACCCCTCAATCTATTTTTCAACCTAATCGTGCATATTGGGTGAATATTGATAAATACAAGATCAAGCGCTTCTCGACAAGCAAGCCGCGCCCGGCTCTGTTAAGATTTGTCGATTCATTTTTTTGAAAAACACAACCATGCGTAAATTTGACGTACTGATTCTTGGCAGTGGGCTCGGCGGGATGACGATTGCCCTACAGTTGGCAGAAAAACTCAAAGTAGGTCTTATCACCAAGCGAGCATTACGCGACGGCGGTAGCGGCTGGGCACAAGGCGGCATTGCGGCCGTGCTTGATGACTCCGACAGCATTGAATTGCACATTAAAGATACGCAAGTCGCAGGCGCTGGGCTGTGCGACTTAGACGCCACGCGTTTTATTGTCGAAAACTCCAAAGATGCCATCGATTGGCTGATTAAAATGGGCGTGCCCTTCACTAAAGATGATGCTGGTGAAACCAGTTATCACGGCTATCACCTGACCCGAGAAGGCGGACATAGTCATCGACGTATCATTCATGCGGCCGATGCCACTGGCGCAGCCGTGATTGATACCTTGGCGATCAAAGTAGCGGCTCATCCGAATATTACCGTGCTCGAAGAACACATCGCGGTCGACCTCATTACTGACAAAGCCAACAATAATCGCTGCGTTGGTGCCTATGTATACAATAAAGACGAAGACCAAGTTGAAACGATACTGGCGCCATTTACCGTACTTGCCACGGGCGGTGCGGGCAAAGTTTATCTCTACACCACTAATCCCGATGTGGCGACGGGTGACGGCATTGCGATGGGCTGGCGCGCGGGTTGTCGCGTTTCCAATATGGAGTTCATCCAATTTCATCCGACTTGCCTCTATCACCCACATGCCAAATCGTTTTTGATTACCGAAGCGGTGCGCGGCGAAGGTGGTATTTTGCGCCTACCCGATGGCACGCGTTTTATGCCCAATCATGACGAACGTGCGGAATTAGCGCCACGCGACATCGTTGCCCGTGCAATTGACTTTGAAATGAAACGTGGCGGTTTTGATTGTGTTTATCTGGATATTTCCTACAAATCCAGCGCTTTTGTGAAAGAGCACTTCCCAAACATCTATCAACGCTGCCTAGAACTTGGAATCGATATTACCAAAGAGCCGATCCCCGTCGTGCCCGCGGCGCACTACACTTGCGGTGGCTTAGTGACTAATTTAGCAGGGCGCACCGATGTTGAAGGTTTGTATGGCGTGGGTGAAGTAGCCTGCACAGGCTTGCATGGTGCCAATCGCTTGGCATCCAACTCATTATTAGAATGCATGGTGCTGGGCAAAGCTGCGGCTGAAGATATCTTGCAGCAAACGCCGATTTCACTACCTAGCGTGCCAGAATGGGATGAAAGCCGTGTTACCGATCCCGACGAAGAAGTCGTCATTTCACATAACTGGGACGAATTACGGCGTTTTATGTGGGACTACGTCGGCATCGTTCGCACCAACAAACGCTTAGAACGCGCACAACATCGGATTGAGCTGCTCAAAAGCGAAATTCATGAGTTTTACCGTAACTTCCGCGTTTCCAACGATTTAATCGAGCTGCGCAATTTAGTCACCACGGCAGAACTCATCGTGCGTTGTGCGCTAGCTCGCAAGGAAAGCCGTGGGCTGCATTATAGCCGTGACTATCCCAAAATCGAGCCCAACTCTAAACCCACCATTTTACTACCCGACCCCGTCAAAACCAAAAAATAGAATCCGCAACAAAAATAGAGCGCATTGCGCTCTATTTTTTGTTAAAGGGCATACATTTCAAAGCATTGACTTATTTAAATTACCAAGATATACCCACCAAGCGATACAAACCGATCGCCATAATCATTAAACCAAAACTCGGTTTCACCCCAGGGTAATTTAGCGCCTGCGTCAAACGACTGGCAAACAGACCGATCAGCAATAAATTCGGTAATGTACCGATACCAAACGCCAGCATCACCCCTACTCCCTTGCTCGCTGAGCCGGTTGATAAAGCGGCTAAACTTGCGGTATAGACCAAACCGCAAGGAATCCAGCCCCACAAAAACCCAATCATCGGCGTATGCCATACCGAACGAATCGGCAGCAAACGCCGCAGCAAGGGTTGAATTCGTTGCCATACGGGTTGGCCAATTCGTTCAATCCGCACCAACCAACGCGACCAGCCCGCGATGTATAAACCCAGCGCAATCAGTAATACATTCGCCAACACAAACAACACCGACTTTAGCGATTGCAACTGAGAGAGGGCAGTAATGCCTGCCAAACCACCTAAAATAGCGCCTATCAGGGCATACCCTAGTAAACGGCCTAAATTAAAGCCAAGGTGATACGGTAATTTAGGGCCTGCAGGCAACTGTGAGCTAAAGGCAGCCACAACGCCCCCACACATACCAGCGCAATGCCCTCCTCCCAGCAGCCCGGCTAAAAATAAAGCCACAAAATCTAATTCCAGCATCAAAAACTCGCCGCCACCATCAAATCAGCTGAGAATACCTTGC
Source organism: Deefgea chitinilytica (assembly GCF_016881405.1). Lineage (GTDB taxonomy): Bacteria > Pseudomonadota > Gammaproteobacteria > Burkholderiales > Chitinibacteraceae > Deefgea > Deefgea chitinilytica. Next base: position 520,780 of record NZ_WOFE01000001.1, on the reverse strand, counting down.
CTTGGTGGCTTTTGTCCGTAAATAGGCATCAAAAACCATCGCGATGGAACGGATAAGCATGCGCCCTTTCGGCGTAACAAAAATCCCATCCGACTCCAACTCGACCAAGCCATCGACCACCAAAGGTTGCAGCAAGCGCAATTCTTCAGCGAAATACTCGGCAAAGTCGATCATATAGCCCGCCTCAAAAGGCTGATAAAACAATTGAAACTGACACATCAAAGCCTGAATCGCAGCACGACGAATCACATCATCGCGATTCATCGTCAGCCCCCGCTCCACAGGAAACAGTTGCTGATCCAACTTGGCGTAGTATTCATCCAAAGTTTTCACATTCTGAAAATAGCTTGCCCCCACTTTACCAATTGAAGAAACACCAAACGCCAGCAAATCACAGTCCGCATGGGTTGAATAACCTTGAAAATTGCGCTGTAAACGACCACGCCGCTGCGCCACCGCCAAATCATCGTTCGGCAAGGCAAAATGATCCATTCCAATCAGCACATAGCCCGCTTGCGTCAGTTGTTCGATTGAATTTTGTAATATATCGAGTTTCACTTCGGCGGAAGGCAATTCATCGGCATTAATTCGACGTTGCGGCATAAACCGCTCAGGCAAATGCGCGTAGTTATACAAAGCAATTCGATCCGGTTTGAGCAGCAAAACTCGTTCAATCGTTTCGGCGATACTCGCCGCACTTTGTTTTGGCAAGCCATAAATTAAATCCACGCTGACCGAGCGAAAACCATACATCCGAGCGGCTTCAATCACAGTACGGGTTTCCGCTTCGCTTTGCACCCGATTAACTGCAATTTGCACTTCAGGATTGAAATCCTGAATCCCGACGCTCATTCGATTAAAACCCAGCCCTGCCAAATGCTTGATGGTGTCCTCACCCACTTTGCGCGGATCAATTTCGATCGAATATTCACCATTTTTTTGCAGGGTAAAATGCGCATTCACGACATCCATCAGCCGCTGTAACTGGTCATGCGACAAAAACGTTGGCGTGCCTCCACCTAAATGCAATTGACTGACTGCCGGACGGTTCGGCATTAAGACACCATACATCTGCACTTCTTGCGTGAGATAATCCAGATATTGATCAGCTTTAGTCTGATCTTTTGTAATGATTTTGTTACATCCACAGTAGTAACATACGGTATTACAAAATGGTAAATGAAAATACAAGGACAACGGCATCGCCAAAGCACCCGGCGTGCGCCGCATCAAACTTTCTACATGCGAAGCCTGACTTAAGCCGGTCACAAAACGATCTGCCGTTGGGTAAGACGTATATCTTGGCCCTTTACCGTCGTATCGCACGATTAATTCACGATCAAAATCAATCGCGGGCTGCATAAAGCTTATTTTTTGCGAGTGCATTTTTTTTCCACATTCATCACTTTGGGCGCAGCATATGTTGTAGTACTCTAACTAAAGTTGATCTAGATCAGATAAAATACTAAGCACCTCTTTATAGATAGCTGTTTTTCCATTAAAACAGCATATGTAAATATCATCCTGCGTACATCGAGCCTTTTATGATTCAAAACATCCAAATACGCGAATTGACCCCTCGCCATTTGCGCCAATCTTGCACTAATTGCAGCCTGCGCGAACTCTGCCTTCCTATCGGGCTCACGCCTGACGAAATGCAAGAGCTCGATACCATTATTACCCAAGCTAGGCCCGTCAAGCGCGGCGAAGCGCTATATCGCGCTGGCGAACCATTCAAGTCTCTATTTGCGATTCGGGTTGGTTTTTTTAAAGCCAGCGTTATTTCTGAAGATGGCCGCGAGCAAGTCACTGGCTTTCATATGTCGGGTGAATTGATGGGCATGGATGCGATTAGCTCTGACTTTCATACCTGCGATGCGATTGCACTAGAAGACAGTGAAGTGTGCGAATTACCATTTGGTGAAATCGAAGAACTTGCTGGCGATGTACCGATTTTGCAGCGTCACCTCTATAAAGTGATGAGCCGTGAAATTGTACGCGATCATGGTGTGATGTTATTGCTCGGGAATATGAAAGCAGAAGAGCGTCTAGCAGCCTTTTTATTGAATTTATCACAACGTTTTTCGATCCGTGGTTATTCTTCCAGCAGTTTTCATTTGCGGATGACGCGCGAAGAAATTGGTAGCTATTTAGGCTTAAAACTAGAAACCGTAAGTCGAACGCTGTCTAAATTTCAAGATCAAGGGTTTATTAAAGTTCAAAATCGCTTGATTGAAATCATTGATGGCGATAGCTTGAAAAAACTACTCAATAATTGCCAAGGCGAATAATTGATTCGGTCTTCTTGCGGCTAGCATGCAGGAAGGCCAATCAAGAATCTGTGGATGTTTGCTTGATCAGTCAAATAGATGCGAATTTTGGCTAGAGCTAAGGAATGAACCGCATCATTCAATCCCCCTCAACCAGTGCTGTGTAGACTCAGTGTCAGCGCAAAACGCCAAAACCTGCAGATCAGACGCTCTAAGCGATGAGTAACCCAACGTCAACAGACTCTAAGGATCGCTATGAAATACCAACTCACAGCGCCTAGTTATTTATTACCTACAATTGCGGCTCGTTTGGCACTCAACGCACCCGCTTTGCAATACAGTTTATGCACTCCGCAAATGGGCAATACGAGCCCGGACCTGCCACAGCTGATTTTCCAAGCCGATTTTTTTCACCCAGTTCGCACCGCCAATACTATCGTTGATGTTTTTGTGATCCCATCATCGCTCGCAACACTGCAAGGTTTTATGCTGTCCGCAGGTGGAACGCAGGAACATCTTGCCGCGGTTTCGCCGATTCTAGACGCCTTAGCCCCCATCCCCAGCGGTTGGCTTCATGCTGGCGAATACGGCTCGGCTGGTTTTTTGCATCAAATATGGAACACATTAGTTGGTAGTCACAGCCAAGCTTGGCTGCCGCTTTGGGAAAATCTACAGTCCCCCAATCCAAGTTTTCAAATCAATCACCCAGACCTAGTCAACCAGCTGTCTAGCTTCATGGCACAACAGCAGTTACTCACTCAATCGCTAGCCAGCAGCGCGCAACGTTTCTTAGCTGAATATCCCGAACACGCATTCACACCCTATCATCCGCAACAACCTTCACTGCTTAGCCGCCAAGCACCAAGCAAGCAATCACCAGCGCATGAAATCGCGACGCTGCTGTGCAGCTTTAAAATATAGGGGTATTAAACCCAAAGCCATATAAAATTTAGCTACAGCTCAATACCCACTCAACAACTATTTTTTCATCACACGTTGGCGGCGGCTTTCTGACAAGACCACGCCAGCAGCAACTGACACATTCAAACTTTCTACCGAACCATACATTGGAATCGACACCAAGCTATCACACAGCTCACGGGTCAAGCGGCGCATTCCCTCGCCTTCATTACCTAATACCCAAGCAATCGGACCTGTTTGTTCGTAATGGAACAAATCAGATTGGCCATCTGCCGCCGTACCAATCACCCAAATGCCACGCTCTTTCAAATCACGAATCGTACGTGCCAAGTTAGTCACCATCACGTACGGCACAACCTCTGCGGCACCACACGCTACTTTTGAGACTGTCGCGGTGATCCCCACGCATTTATCCTTCGGCGCAATCACCGCGTGTACCCCCATTGCATCCGCAACACGCAAGCAAGCGCCCAAATTATGCGGATCGGTAATACCGTCTAAAATCAGCAAAAATGGTGGCTCATCCAAATCATCGAGCACATCTTCAATGGATAGATAGCTTTTTTCAGTATCAATCAACGCGGCGACACCTTGATGTCGTACATGCCCAGCGATGCCATCTAAACGTGCACCATCCACCGGTATCAGCTTCACATCTTGCATTTTGACCGCTTTAAGCAAGTCTTTCATCCGTGGATCGCTGCGCTCGCTATTGACATAGACCTCGAGCACCGAATCAGGAAACCGACGTAACCGTGAACCAACAGCATGAAAGCCGTGAAGAATTTTATTCTGCGCCATATTCGCCAATTCCAAAAATAACTAAGGGTGAGAGTTTACTCGGGCATTCAACACCTAAGAAACTAAAATTTAATGATTGACGGCTTTTATAAGTTATTTTTGTACTATCCTTAAGCTAATTCGACTATCTGCTCAAGTTATCACTCAATATGACCACGATGCTCTCAGAAGATAAAACCAGTTCGGAATTGCACGACCAACGTTTTGCAATGCTAGAAGACATTGCCAAAGAATTGGATGGCGATACGGTATTCCCGATTTGCTTTGACATTGCCATCGAAATTGGCCGAGCAATGAAAAATCCCAATGCCAGCATCCAGCAAATCGCCCTCGAAGTACAAAAAGACCCACTGATTACGTCCAAAATTATTAAACTGGCTAACTCCGTCACATACAACCCATCAGGCCGAAACATTGTCGACATTAGCAATGCAGTCGTGCGACTGGGGATGGGAACCGCTCGCTCGGTCGCACTGGCTTGCGCGATGGATCAAATGAGCCGGTCTGCTCAACTAGCACCGTTTGAAGCGCAATCAAAAAACTGGTGGTTGCACAGCTTAAAATCTGCCGCAATCGCACGCGTTCTTTGTAAGCAACTCGCGCCACGCATTAATCCGGACATGGCTTTTCTTGCAGGCCTAGTCCACGATTTGGGCGCTTTTTTTATGCTGGATCGCGCAGGACGTTACCCAGAACTACTCGAGCGCCCCAAAACAGTCGATTATTTAGTCGCGCAATGGCATGACAGTATCGGTACGGTGCTACTCGATACATTGGGTTTGCCTGATGAAATTATCGATGCAGTACGAGACAATGATTTACCTCGTCCAACCGTTACCCAATTAAGAAAATTAAGCGACGTGATTTACGTCGCCAATTTATTTGCCGGGGGACTTGATGAGATTAACAAACAAGACTTACCAGAAAGCTTCGATCCTGCAGAATTAGATGATCCGCAATACACCCGTCTCATCGATGAAATGAACGAAGCGTGCGCTGAAGTGCTAAATATTTTCTAACTAGGTATAAATCCAAAGCCCTGCCAAAACAGACAATACAGGGCTATACCTGACACTTTAGCCACGCCGCATCGGCACAAAGCGCACACCAGTATCGGCAATCTGATCCGCGCCACACGGCATAAATCCATAGCGCATATACGCCATCACACTGTTTACGCTGGCATTAACTGTTTTTAATTGGCACTCGACATCAGCAGCCTTCACTAAAGCACGCCCAACGCCGCGACTTTGCAACTCGGACAGCACATACAATAGCTCAACATGCGCCCCGCGAACCTGCAACACACCAACAATCACATTCTGAATCAGGGCAACATAAGTGATTGAATCAGATTGATCCCGCTTGGCAATCGCATCTGCGCTCGCAAACTGCTTAAAATAGGTAACACCTGCTGGCGTTTGATATTGCACAGCCAAATGCTCAAATGAACTGATCACAACGTCAGCCACTCGAGCGTATTCATCAGGCTGCACGGATCTCACCAACAAAGCCATCGTTAATTACCCGTGCCGCCAACAGTTAAACCGCCATCGATCCGCATCGTTGGCTGCCCCACGCCGACTGGCACGCTTTGCCCATCTTTACCGCAAGTACCAACGCCCGGATCCAAGGCCAAATCATTACCTAGCATCGAGACCTTGGTCAGTACATCGGGGCCGTTACCGATCAAAGTTGCACCCTTGACCGGATACATCAATTTACCGTCTTCCACCCACCACGCTTCCGCCGCCGAAAATACAAATTTACCGCTGGTAATATCGACCTGCCCGCCGCCAAAATTCACCGCGTACAAGCCACGTTTGATCGATGCAATGATTTCCTGTGGGTCTTTGTCGCCGTTTTCCATCAAGGTATTGGTCATCCGTGGCATCGTGATATGTGCGTAGCTCTCACGGCGACCATTACCTGTGACGGGCATTCCCATCAAGCGGGCGTTCAAACTGTCTTGCAAATAGCCTTGCAAAATCCCGTCTTCGATCAACACGGTGCGCTGCGTAGGATTACCTTCATCGTCGATATTCAGCGAACCACGTCTATCATTGATTGTGCCGTCATCGACCACCGTCACGCCTTTCGCGGCAACGCGTTGGCCGATTTTACCCGCAAATGCCGAGCTGCCTTTGCGATTAAAATCGCCTTCCAAACCGTGACCAATCGCTTCATGCAGCAAAATCCCTGGCCAGCCATTACCCAGCACCACCGTCATTTCGCCCGCCGGAGCTGGTCGCGCGTCTAAATTAAGCACCGCTTGATCGACGGCCTTTTTCGCATAATCGAGCAAGACCATATCAGTGAAATAGGCATAATCAAAGCGCCCACCGCCACCGGCGCTGCCTTGTTCACGCTTGCCATTGGCTTCGATAATCACATTGATCGATAAGCGCACCAAAGGACGCACATCAGCAGCGCGGTGACCATCGTGGCGGGCGATATAGATCACCTCGTATTCACTGGCTAGACTCGCCATCACTTGCACCACACGCGGATCAAGGCTGCGCGCGATTTGCTCGATTTTTTCTAGCAAGGCAACCTTCGCTGCTTCATTCAGACTAGCGATTGGATCTACAGGGGTATATAGCTGAAGCGCTTTTTCTTTAATAATTAACGGAGCACACCCCTGACCACCTTGCCGGCCAATCGCTCGCGTTGCGTGTGCTGCCTGTTTCAGCGCAGGCAAACTAATGTCATCCGAATAGGCAAAAGCGGTTTTCTCGCCCTGAATCGCTCGCACACCGACACCTTGGTCGATATTAAAGCTCCCCGACTTTACAATGCCTTCGTCCAAACTCCATGCTTCAGAACGGCTGTATTGGAAATACAAATCGGCGTAGTCAATCTCATGCGTCATGATGTCAGCAAAAACCTGACTCAGCGCGGCCTCATCGAGTTGAAATGGGGTTAATAATTGCTGTTCAGCGAGGGAGAAAACGGTCATTGGGGTCCACATTTTTTTAATTCGGTTTAATTTAAAGCGCAGATTAATCTACGTTAACTGAGCAATACGCCAAACAGCGCTTGCCAACTTGGCCTGGGTCTTTTGCCAACTCGCAATCCGTTCTGGTGTCCAATCGGCATTTTCTTGTGCCAACTTTTGGGTTAAAGCAAATCCGCTTTCAAGTAAAACCGGTTTTTTAATGGTATAAGCTGAATTAGCTATATCCTTATTCCTGCCTTTTTCTAGTAATGCCATATTTCCAATACGGTAACGCAAAGCATCAACCTCCTCGTCAGAAAAAACACGCCATCCATTTTCTGGATTTTGCGGCAATACGTGCTCAAGATTAAATGAATCGCTCTCAAAATCATAAACCTGACCACTTAATTGCTGTTCCAACTCGCACAAGATATAGCGGACGATCCGTTTACTGCGAGAGTTATTAGTGCCAATCACCTTTTCAGCGAATGCCGACTTAAAGCTATCATCCGTCGGATAAATTGAACGTAAACTTTCCAGAACCGAAGCTGCCGTATCCACCTCACCGGCTGTAATTTTTTGTGCGGCCGCGTAATACACCCGCTCCTGCTCGTTGGCTGGCTGGCTACCAATCACGTTATAACGAAACGAAATAACCACACAACCACGCAATACACTCGCAAAATCAACTGAATTCAAAGCGCGATACGCAGCCAAAATCAAAGCAAACGGCTGGCGAACGCTGAACATACGCAATTGCTGTACACTGCGTTTTAACTCGGCAGGCCACTGGGATGCCTCTGGACTAGTTAGCGCCAGATAAGCATCCATATCCTCCTCCATCTCGCGCAGCAACTGAAATACCGCTGCACGATCAATTATTTTGCCTCGTATAGTTTTAAATAACTCTGATTGGCGGACAAAGCTTTTACGACTAATCCAATGCGTGCGTAAAAAATCCGGAAAACTCTCGGAGCCCAAGCGAGAAACCATAGACTCCCAACGATCCTCCAGCATTTTCATTTCATGAGCATGCTCATTTTGCTTATGCAAAACCGAAAATAGGTAATTTTTCAGCAAGTCGGTCGATGATAGCCGCACCCCACGTGCATTCAAAGTTTCAAATACCTTATAAGCATTTAATTCATCAGTTACACTAATCACGGTAAAAAATAAACGATCACTCATCGTCTCAATCAAGCGGGCGAGAACTACGCCTTCATCGCCACCTTGTCTCTTCATATAATCACGGGCGCGCTTTTCATACCATTCAAAAGCTTTACGCAAACTATGTTCGGACGCCCTAAAACCACGCTGTGGCAAATGCCCCAATGGCACTAAATACGTTTGAAAATAATGATCGTTATTGCGATTCAAAGTCAATTTGGTATGCGACAACAACGTTACTGGGTCAAGATAGCCAATATAAGTTTGCCGAATTTGATCTAGCCGCTGCTGGTTCTGATCCGGATTCTTGCCTTCCTCAATTAGCCTTTGCAGATTTTTAAGTACCGCAAGCACTATCAGTGACAAGGTCGTTAGCCGCTGTTGCCCATCAATGACATCAAAAATTTTCTCATCTGCTGACTGCAAAACTAGGTAGCCCATATAGTGGGCAGGCTCACCCGTCTCTGAAATCGTCCCGAGAATATCCACCCACAGATCTTCCCACTCTTCCTCAGTCCAACTGTAATCACGCTGAAAACTGGGAATACGATAAATCAAACCATTCCCGATTAATTTTCGGTAAGTATTATTTTCAGTCTTAAAATTGGTTGCTGACATTTTTAAATATCCAGATGTGGCAATAAATTGACAACATTCATAAGGAATGCGCTCTACAGCAACCGATGCGCCAAAGCCGGCAAGGTTTTTCTCACGCGTTCGAGTTGACTGGCTTTCAATTCAGCCAGCACCAGCCCCTCGCCTTCCGGCAGGCAATTTAGCACTTGCCCCCAAGGATCGACAATCAGGCTATGCCCATAGGTTTCACGTCCCGTGGGGTGCAAGCCGCCTTGATTGGGGGCAATCACAAAACACTGGTTTTCAATAGCACGCGCGCGCAGCAACACTTCCCAGTGCGCACGGCCAGTAGTCGCGGTAAATGCAGCGGGCAATAACCAAATATCGACGTCACCCACGCTGCGAAATAGCTCTGGAAAACGCAGGTCATAACAAATTGACAAACCGACTCGACCAAACGGTGTATCAAATGTCACTACTTGGCTACCGGGCGCAATCGTGTCACTTTCGCAAAAGCGCTCAGCGCCATTATCAAAACCAAATAAATGAATTTTGTCGTATCGGGCGACGCATTCACCGTGCGGATTGAATGCCAAGCACGAATTCATCACTCGATCAGGCGAGGCTGAGCGCAGCGGAATCGTTCCTCCCACCAGCCAAACGCCAAATTCACGCGCGGCCTGCGCCAAGAAATCTTGCAAAGGTCCCGTACCGAATTCCTCTTGCAACGCCAATTTATCGGTATCGCGCTGTCCCATGATGGCGAAATATTCGGGCAACACGAGCAACTGCGCCCCTTCGGCTGCAGCTTGCGCAATCAAGCGCCGCGCCGTCGCCAAGTTTTGCTCGACGACTGGCGTTGAAATCATTTGTAGGGCGGCGACAATTATCGATTTCATTGCAATCTCTCTAGGGTATCTAGCTATAGTTCATGCTAAATAAAGATTATAGCTAGATACGTCTTAATTTAATTTCTTTACTTGCGGATCTCGCATCGTTCCATCGATTAAATACTCAAATGAAACTAGCTGACCAATGGGATCTTGATCCAGTATTTTTTGCGCCGCATACGTCGCCAAACCAGCCACCGGATTAATCACCGCCACCCCCAATGCCACGGTATCGGCCACCGATGGAATAATTTTGACCACAATATTTTGCGTCCCCGCGACAAAATTAGCATCCCCCTGAAAACGCACTTTTGCGGACGGCGCATCGATCAATAGATTTTTCGTTTTAGCTACGCCAAATTCCATCTGTGCGTCGCCAGTAATCCGATCAAAAGCAAAACCCTGTGAAATCACATCATCAAAATCCAACTTAAGCCGACGCGGAATCGCTTGCAGATTAAGCACGGTCAGAAAACGCCCAACACCGGGATCAACTTGCACAAAGCGCCCAGCGCCCACATCAATTTTAAACTGGCCTTGCAATGAATCGAGCTGAGGTGCCCACGGCACCCCCTGCCAATTGGCATCGCCCGAAAAATGTAGCGGAGCGAGCTTCATCGCCTCGGGGTAACCAAACCGCGCCAATAAACGCCCTACGCTCGGCGAAGTGAGCTCAACCTTGCCTGCTGTCTTATTCTTGCCATCCCGCTGTGTCCACGCCCCTGCCAGCTCAAACACCCCATCGCTATTTTTAAGCTGCAATTGCTCAATCGCCACGGCCTGAGGTTGTGGCACAGCAATCGCATTGAGCTGCCCTAGCTCCAGTTTTTTGTATCGCAAATCATTGATCGATAAATTCACCGCTGGCCACGCGCTAGGCGTATCAAATGCATTTTTCTGCTCCGCCACAGGATGAAACTGGCTCTGAACAGTATCGCTTAAAGCCAAAGGGAGCCATAATTTTTCTAATTTTGCCGTCACTTGACGCTGGTTTGGACTCCAATTGAACTGCCCTTGCAACTCTTTACCATCCAGATCAAATAGCCACGAAGTCCGATCTAATTTCGCGTTCAGACTCACACCATTCAGTAGCCGCCCCCACGCGGCAACTTGCGCAAAACTTAACTTTTTCACTTGAATCAATGGCAACGGTGACTGACCTTGATCCGACACCTCATCACTTAATTTGAGCCAATCATCCACATTCACACTAGGCCAATGCCCTGTTAATAAAATACCTTGGCTGGGCAACGAAGGCAGATCGCGCCCTAAATGAATGCCCACTTGCTGCACAGTTTCAGCGCCTGCACGATTGCTTTGCAAACGACCATTGAGCAACTCTCCCACACTAAACGTCAAATGCGTTTGCTGGGCGTTACCGCCGGCTTTCACCTGCAAAGCGCGCGACACGTCTGCGGCTTTACCCAATGGCTCAGGGAACACCAATTGTGCGCCTTGCAAATCGGTATTGAGCGTTAAATCAAATTGCTTCGGTTCAATCTTCAGTTGTGCACGGTATTTGGTTTGCCCCGAAATTCGTTTTTGCAACGCCGGCAAATATTCGCTAGCAATCTCACTCATCGCCGCATCGCCGTTGATAGATAAAGCCAGTGCGCCACTGGGCTCATTCACCCCGACCAATTTCACACTACCACCCATAGCTTTGGCTTCGGCATTGGGCACTTTGAGCGTGTTTTCAGTAAACTCGACGCGCCCATTCGCAGCATTCAGTAACGGAATTGCGCCGCCAAAATTCAATTGATTATGTTTAAATTGGTAATGACCAGCGACTTTAGTGCGGTCAATATCATTAATTGGTAAGTCCAGCGTTAAACCCAAGGTTCCGGCACCTTGCGCAAGCAAGTTATCCAAAAAACCATTGGTACTGTCTTTCACGGGACTATTGGCAACAAATTGCAAAAAATCGCTGGTTTTACCACTCGCCTTGCCTTTAACTAACACATGCTGATCGGTTTCTAAGTTTGGAATTTGCACTGATACTTCGCTCAACTGGGTGTTTGAAATCAGCCCTGTTGTCGCGTCAATATTCATTGCCAGCCCTTCAAAGGCGAGTCGACCGTCAATCTCTTCAATTTGCGGCCAACCGGCGACATAATTGAGCGTCACATCATGCGCCTTGGCATCAATGGCAAACCGGCCCCGCGACTCATCTTTTGAGCCCTTGCTATAAGGAAAACCAGCCACCTCGCCCTGCCAAACAATTTTGCCATCACTGGCGCGCCCAGCCAGCAAAGCTTGCTGCAACCACAGCAATACATCATCACCCAATATGCGCGGCAAATAGCGATAAACCTGATTCGCCGATAAATGCCCAATATCGCCCGACAATTTCACTTTACCCAAACCAGAAACAGGGCCTGAATAATTGGCTTTGACTTTCAGCTGCAAAGCAGGATTCATCAGCGACAGGTCGACCACATCAAACTGCCAATCTTTGGCTTGTTTTTGCCACTCTAGTCGGGTATGCGCTTCAGCAAAAATAACAGGATCGACAAATTGCGCAGGAAAATTGAATAAAACGCTTTGCCCATCCAAATCAAGGCGACCACCTCGCTCTTGTATTTGCGCCGACACATTGAGCGGACCAACGCTTAAATCAGAGTGAATCAGTTTAAAATTTTCTAGCGTAAACTCCGTTTGCAATGCTTTGGGCTGCGACAACGTGCTCTGCCAACTCAAGGCAGCCTTTTTCACCAGACCCGAATACGAGCCTTGCGCAATTCGCGCACCGATTGCATTCCCTACTTCCTTTAACAGTGGCAGATAAACATTCATGCCCGACAACTGCCATTGACGTAAAGACAGCGCAGAGCCACTCGCCGTCTGCGTCCAATTCAAACTACAGGATTCACAGAGCGCACCGCTACTCGAAACAATCCGACGCCCCTCTAACTTTAACGCCTTACCCTTGGGAGTATCCGTCCAAAACAAAGAGCCATCAAAGACTGGAAGGCTATACATCACGGATGGATTAATCGACTTTATCATCCAATCTTTAATGCCAACGTCTGCTTCCAAAGATTGCAAACGACTTTTGGCAAACTCAAGCCGTAAATCCACACGACCCCAGCCTTGCAAAAATGCATACTCTGGCCACCATTGCCCAAGCCAAGGCATCAACTTCGCCAAATTGGTCTGCGGTACTTGCGCCTTTAACCAACCCGAACCTTGCAATAATTCAGCGACATCGCGCCCCTGAAAACGACCTTGCAATTTGATGCGAGGACCAAGCGACTTCGGTGGCGAAAAAGCCAACTCAAAACGATGTGTTGCAAAAAATTGATCGGTCACGAAATCAAACTCAGTCACCTCCAGCGAAGGAAATTGCGCTAAGGCATCACGAAACCGTAACTTGCCATCCGCGATGCGTAGTTCCCCTTGCGAAAGAAACCAATCCAGCAGCCGATGATCGCCGCTATCTTGCTTGGATAATGCAACTCCGCCGATTTTCCACACGCCGTCGGCCGCACGAGCGACCTCAAGCTCGGGGGATTGCAAATGAATTTGATCAAAATGCAGCGCGCCACTAAACAAAGTCCAGATCGACAAAGTAGCGTCTAATTTCTGGAACAACAAAGCGGGGGATGTTAAATCCGTCCCCATAGCAAACTCAGAGAACTCAATTTGCGGACGTAGCCACTGCCAGCCGCCACTAATTTGGCCAATCGATACTTTTGCACCTGTTGCTTGCGCTAATTGCTCGATCAGTAACGGTCGATAATCATTTAATCGAGGAATAAACCAAAATTGCCAAGCACCGGCCAGCACTGCAAAAAGCAAAACCAATGCAATAGCAATTCGTTTCGTCCAACGAAATAGCCATACCGGAAAATGAAACAACGCAAAATGGATACGGCGCACTCAAAACGTCCAAAATTGACATGGGGATACACGCCCCATAAAAGCAAGAGACTGTTGATGTTTAATCAACAACATCACAGAAAGTCTGTTATTTTAACCTGTTTCCACGCGCCAAATCCGCCTAAAATAGCTATTTGGTCAAGAATATGTCACTCATAGCACCGCCAATCGATCACTACACCGACCTCATTAAATCGACACTCACGCCAAGAGCATAAAAGATGACTGATCTCAGCGAATTACGCCAAGTTAATGCCGCAATACATCACAGCCGCTATTTGAAAAATCTCTTTTTACGCCACCCACAGCTCGCGACCCGCACCGAGCAAGAAGCCACACAGGTTTTCACTCGTGAACAAATGCAAGCGCAATTAACCGCCGCCCATATTCACGACGAAGAATCGCTCAGCAGCGCGCTGCGTAGTCTGCGCCAAGCGGTGATGGCACGCTTGATTACACGAGAAATCAATCAACTTTCCGATTTAAACGAAGCCGTCAGCACGACCAGCGATCTGGCAGAAATAGCCATCAGCACCGCACTGCAATTTCTGAGCCAGCCCAATGAACGAATTGGCGAACCGATTGGTGAGGAAAGTGGTCAGCGCCAAGAACTCATCGTCGTTGGTATGGGCAAACTCGGCGGCCGCGAGCTGAATGTGTCGTCTGACATTGATTTAATCTTTGTCTATCCAGAAGACGGTAACACCAACGGCATCAAATCGATTAGCAACCATGAATACTTCACGCAAATTGGCAAAAAGCTGATCCGAGTGATCGGCGATACCACTGCAGATGGGTTTGTATTCCGCGTCGATATGCGCCTGCGACCTTTTGGCGACTCAGGGCCCTTAGTCACCAGCTTTGCCGCGCTGGAAAATTATCTACTCACCCAAGGTCGGGAATGGGAGCGCTATGCGTGGATTAAAGGCCGTGCGCTGAGTGGTGACGAAAAAGGCTTGATGGATTTAGTAACGCCATTTATTTATCGAAAATACCTCGATTACGGTGCCTATCACTCAATGCGCGAATTGCATAGCCAGATTCGCCGCGAAGTCGCTCGCAAAGATCGTTTTGACAATGTAAAACTCGGCCCTGGTGGCATTCGTGAAATCGAATTTATCGGCCAAGTGTTTCAGCTTATTCGCGGCGGCCGTAATAAGGTGCTGCAACAGCGCCCCACCCAGGTCATTTTGAACGAACTGGTGCAACAAGGCACACTACCGAGCGATGTCGTCAAGCAATTGCAAGAAGCCTATGTGTTTTTACGCAATATCGAACATCGGATTATGTATTTGGACGACGCACAAACCCAAATGCTGCCGACCAATTCTGACGACCAAATTCGATTGGCCAGCAGCATGGGCTTTGCGGATTGGGCAAGCTTTAGGGCTAAGCTCGACGAATACCGCAATTTTGTCACTATCCAATTTGATCAAATTTTTGCACTCCCCGAGCAAACTGCACTCAATGGCGGCGTCACTGAAACGCACATAGATCACTATCTGGACGAAGATGCGAGCCATCTGAGCCAGCTGGGTTTTGAAAATCCAAACGACATTCAACGCCGCCTCAACGCATTACACGACGGTAGCAAATACAAACAAATGCCAGATCGCTGCCGCCAACGCCTCGATGCCATTTTGCCGTCTTTAGTGACGATTTCTGCCGAGTTTAACAATCCCGACCTAACGCTCACACGGCTGCTCAATTTACTGGAAGCGATTGGCCGTCGCGAATCCTACCTCGCACTGCTTGCCGAGCACCCACAAGCACTCAAACGCCTCGCCAGTCTATACAGCGCTAGCCCTTGGGTGTCGGAATACCTGACGCGCCACCCGATTTTATTGGACGAGTTACTCGATTTTCGTCTACTGCATCAAAGCCCCGATTGGATCAAACTAGGCGCACAACTGCGCAGCGACATTCAAGCGCTAAATGACGACACCGAGGCACGCATGGATTGCTTGCGTCACTTCCAACACACACAAATTTTCCGCCTCGTGTCACAAGACATCGCTGATTTGCTGCCATTAGAAACGCTATCGGATCACTTATCAGACTTAGCCGATTTGATTTTATCGGTCGCCGTCGAAGAAGTTTGGCGCGACTTACCGAATAAGCATATTGAGCAGCCCAAATTTGCGATTATTGGCTACGGCAAATTGGGCGGCAAAGAGCTGGGCTACGCCTCTGATTTGGATTTGGTGTTCTTGTATGAGGACGATCATCCCAATGCGGGCGATATTTACGCGCGCTTTGCCAAACGCGTCGTCAACTGGCTCACCAGCATGACCTCCGCTGGGCAACTGTACGACATCGATCTACGCCTGCGCCCGAATGGCACTTCAGGGCTGTTAGTCTCCAGCATCGAAGCATTTGAACAGTATCAGCGTACAGCTGCGTGGGTATGGGAGCATCAAGCACTTACCCGAGCTAGGTATTGCACTGGAGACGTGCAAATTGGTCAAAAATTCACGGCAATTCGCAACACCATTCTCTGCCTTGAACGTGACATTCCTGCTCTGCGCGCCGAAGTTCGGCTCATGCGCGACAAGATGCTCGAAACACATCCTGCCCTTCCAAGCGATGTGAAACATCTGCGCGGTGGAATTGTTGATATTGAATTTATTATGCAATTTTTAATCTTGGCGTATTCCGCTCAATATCCAGACTTAACCGCCAATTTGGGCAATATCGCTCTACTTGATACGGCAGCAAAACACGCACTTATCAGCCCCGAAGCAGCTCAACACGCTAGGCTGGCCTATCGCGCACTCAGGCGTCTGCAACATACACATCGACTTAATGGCGCCCAACTCGATATCAGCCAGATCGAGGCCATTCAAACCGATTTAGAATCGGTCAAACACACTTGGCAGGCACTATTTGAACAGTAAACCCTTAAAACAAAAAACCGAGTCATCGACTCGGTTTTTTGTTTATTCAACTAAGCTTTATTTAGGCGGAACAAAATCAGCAAAATGCACCGCCAGCTCACCGTCAGGTAAATAAGTCTCCAACCAGCGCATTTCCTGCTTTAAGTGGCGCAGCAACGCCACTACATGCATCGGCTCGGTCTCATTAGCGAACCAATATTCTTTACGCCACACCGCGCCAGGCACATCAAACGCATCGCCGCCGGGATGCAACTCATCTTTGGACGCTGCACGGTGAGAATATCCAGTAAGATGAAGCACACCATCCAAGGGCTGCACCACCTCACTCACTTCAATCACAAATGCTGCCATACCCGGCGATAATTGCTGCAAATTAACGTACACTTGTGGACTTAAATCCAGATTTTTTAAGCTAGCCCGACAGCACTCAGAGCAAGGCAAACTCGTTGCGGCCCAGCTCAAGGTTTGCGAATGATCGTCTGCGCGATCATAAGCATCGCGTAAATGCTCATGCCCGCACGAATAAACAGGTAAACTTTTTACTGACGTCATTCCGCATTCCTCAATCGCCGAACCTAGCAAGTAACGATAGCACAACTCTTACTCAATCAGAAATTTAATTCATTGGCATAATTCAAACTACCGCCCAACATGCTACCCATTTTATTTCAAGACGAACACCTAATTGCTATTCATAAACCGAGCGACCTGCTCGTCCACCGTACCAGCTTAGACGCCTATGAAACGCGCTTTGCCGTGCAATTATTACGCGATCAAATTGGCCAGCATGTTTATCCAGCGCACCGCTTAGATAAAGCAACCTCCGGCGTTTTACTCTTTGGCCTCAACCCCAACGTAGCGCGCACGCTCTCAATGCAATTTACGGCCCGCGAAATTCACAAACAATACCTCGCAATTGTCCGCGGCTGGCCTAGCGAAACGGGTTCTATTGACCATCCTTTAGAACTTAGAAAAGACGATGCCGAACTGTTTGGCGACGAAGTCCCCAAAGGCGCACAAGCAAGCCAAACCGAATTTCGCCGCCTTGCAACGATTGAATTACCATGGACGGTCGACAAATACCCCAGCAGCCGCTACGCCCTCGTCGAACTCAACCCGATTACTGGCCGCCGCCATCAGATACGCCGCCACCTCAAACACATCAGCCACCCGATCATTGGCGACTCGACCTACGGCAAGGGCAACCACAACCGCGCCTTTGCGCAAGCTTTTGGCGTCAATCGCCTACTGCTTGCCTGCCTCAAGATGACTTTTCCTCACCCGATTAGTGGTCAGCGTATGACCGTAAGCGCACCACTGGCGGCAGATTTTTCACGGGTAGTCGCCGAACTGGCTTGGCTTGGCACGCTCACCGACTACAACATCAGCCATGAGCCACCACAAGCCAATCAAAACCGACAGCGGCAAATTTTTGTCTAAGCTAGCGCAAACGGACAGCTGCTCACACCCCCCCATCACAGCGCAATCCAGCGGTCGATGAATGTAACCACTAGCCAAGCCTGCGCTATTGAGCTCAACCTGCATCACCCCGAGATTTGCACAAGGCAGATTCTCCGCGGCATTGTATTGATATGTTGTCGATCACCGCGGGTGGTGAGACGACTAACATTATTCAGTAAAATTATGACAATGTTCAAATTTGGGGTTTTACAGTCGCAATCCGCGACGGGGACTTACTTCTCTTTTCGCTGCGAGAAGTAAGCAAGAAAGGCGACCCGAGCGCGCCCAGCTCCACTGTGAGCCCTGCACCCCGCGTCGCTAAGCGGTAAACCACTAAGCTTTGGCGTCGCCTCGGTCAGTCGTGAGCCAAACGATAAGGCTGTTTGTCTCACTCCTTCGTTCGGTGCGCTTAGACGGGATTTTTAGGCTCCAGCCCGACGAGTGTGGCACAGCATCAAAGCATAATCTAAACATGCCCAGAATTATTACGGGTATATTGCCAAAAGCACCATCAATCAATATCCTGATTGATATACCTAGCAAACCTTAATTTTGATGCAAATAAATCGCGGTCAACGCTGGACTGCGCAGGCTTAGCGCCAGCCTACGGCTTAGCCCAACTTACCGTGTTACGAACATTGCCTGATGGAAATGTGCAAGTTAAAGTGCTTGATGCCAACGGTAAAGTTAAGCTGATTGATACTTCAAAAATTATTTTACCCGGTAAAAATACGTTTGGGACACAATTATGATTCGTTCACCACTTGGTACACAGGCTTATTGGGATAAATGGGTTAAATTTACTCAAGAGGTTATTCAAGAGAAATTTGAACTATTGGGCAAACCTTCAGTTAATCCTTTATATGATCCGCAATATTCATTTGATCTGGCTGTGCAGCATCTGAAGCTCATATTGCGTCAATATTCCCGTGGCGACAATATTATTGAATTGAATTTAAGTTTTAAGGGTTTGCTTGACGCATGGGAGTTGTCGAATAAATTAACCGATGAATTATTTGCCAAAGAAAACATTACAAAATGTCGTGATTGGACTTTTAATCTGAATGATCTTAATCATTATATTTTTTGTTTCTGGTTGATTGGCCTAGCATTGCTACTGGAAATCCCCGATGAGCAATGGCAACGTTTGTTGCGTTTGGTTGGTGGTGAAGGTGAAGGTGAAGATGTATTATTGGATCGCGTTATTGCCACACGCTCACCTGAACGAAAAATAGGCATGAAATTGTGCCAGGATCGGCCTTATCCACGTTTACTTGCTGCGATCAAAGCGCCCCAAGAACAGCAGGCAGGCCTACTCTATGATTTTGTTGATCATTGGTATTCAGAGCTGAATCGGCATGGAAAACAACAGCCTTATTGGTATGAATATGGCAATCCTGATTTTGCGCCATTTGAGGGGGGGCTTTATTTTGGGCGTTGGTGTATTGAAGCGGCGGTAGTGGCTAAAGTTTTTGGGATCAATGACAGCTTATGTCTTGGACATGAGCATTACCCAGGTGATTTATTGCGACCAGATGAGCCAAGCACTCACCGTGCTCGAATAGAGCCTGAAACAAAGAAAAGTTGGTTGGCAAGACTATGTGGTCGCTAAACGCTTTGTGGTTGTTTTTGGTGAATCAACTCTAAGCTGTCCAAGCCCAGCCAAGCCAAGTAGGCCGTGTTTTATAGGGCGTAGTTCGCTTGTGAACCTACGCTGACTGGCGCTTCAACACTAAACCAGCTTATTTTTCCTGTCACTGAATATTAAACCTGTGTACTGCGGGTTACGCCTTCAGCTAAGCCACACTACGATTGCGCCATTCTTCAGTTAAATGGGTTTGCTTATTTGATGGTGATTGTTGGTATAAGGCTACATCCATTTAATGCAATTGATCTTCATTTATATACTCTGCAATACGTGTAATAAGGCACTGTCCTGCAAATCGTTCCAACGTTGATGACAATCTGAGTATTGAAAGCCTGCAAGACACCAGCAAATACGACAGCCAACAAAAATCCATCGGCGGCAGTATTTCAGTCGGGGCGGGTAAAGTCAGCGGCAGCTTGAATGCTGGCCGCGACAAAATGCACGCCGATTACGCCGCCGTGAACGAGCAAAGCGGACTAAATGCTGGCGACGGCGGATTCAACATCACTGTCAAAGGCAATATCGATCTGAAAGGCGCGGTAGCAACCAGCAGCGCAGATGAAAGCAAAAACCAGCTCACCACGGGTGGCCTCACCGCAGCACGACAACTAAATCAACTGATTTTCCAATTACATATCGTAAGAATATGAATCAGTATCTACAACTAATGTTTATATAAAAACAAACCCCGAGTTCCCTCGGGGTTTGGTATTACTTCTTACTTAGAAATGCTGGCGGTGTTTCAACTGAGACTTGGCTTTCGGTTTCTAGCAAGCGGATATTTTGTCGTGAATTGAGTTCTGTTTCGCTACTGCTTCTAAACACTGAGTAAATACTTACGTTAAACGCCAATTGGATATGAGTCCAATCGTCATAATCACTCAATGCCGTATCGCTAACACCGTCATCATTCACATCGCGCGACACACTAGCTTCTAACTGCCCATTGTAATTCCAATCGGCATACGCGCCAGCTTTCACGCCACGGCCTATCATTTTGGCTTCGTCCAAACTCCATTCGTTCAAAGCAATACTCTTACCGTCTGAATAATCAATCACAAATCGATTACTGCACGGACCATCGAGTAAATCGCACACGCCATAGGTATTTGCGGCTCGACCCGGGGTGGCGCGGCCCATACTGTTTTGGCGGTAATAAATTCGCTCATTGATGTCGGTCGGGTCGCTCGGTACGCCATTGAGTTGATAGTCGTAATTCATCACGCTCAAGTAGTTGGGCTTGTTATTTTTATCGTCATTGCCGCCGTGAAGCAAACCCAGATTGTGCCCAAGCTCATGCATAATCGTGCCAGCTTGATAATTGATCAATGTATACAGCGCATTCGCACTGCTGCTATTGAGCCCCCACAAACCCAGCGTGACAATAAAATCATTCCCATTGATCTCGCCCAATCCAGACGAGCCGCCATAGCCATTGCTATTTTGCGTTGAGCCCATCAAGGCGTAATGCGCAACCAAACGACGGCGAACGTCCATGCTGTCATTTTTATAATCCATCGCATTGGCGCAATCGGCATTTTTATACAAGCTGACACAACGCGCGTAAGGAACTTCTTTTGCGCTCCCCAAATTAAAGTCGGCAGCGCTCAACACGGGGCTATATAACTGCCCCACGTCGATCAACAGATCAATCCCTTTGCGATTAAACGCCGCACGCACTAATTGCAAGGCCTCTTTGCGTGGCTTGATTCCTTCGTCATTACTGCTTTGCATCCAATCGAGGTGAACCAGAATCGTCGGTCGGCCTGCGCGAGCCCCCATCGCATACAAATCCAAACCCGCATAAGTGCCGCCTGGTTTTTTGGCACTCGTTGGAATCCCGTCTCGATCTTCATCGCGGGCATCGATATCGACGTCATTACGCCCCGCTGGCGTGCCAAATGGCACTAAACGCCAATCAGCGGCACTATGACTATCGCTCGTTTGCGTGTAGTAACGCACTAAAGCGTAGCTGCCCGTGCCGCTTAGCGCAGCAGCGGCCCCGCCTTGCCATGCATTCGCGCTGATTGTTGGGCTGTTGTTATTGCCAAATTTGACGAAATCCAGCGTCTGGTTATTGCGAATCAACTCAATCGAGCCATCCGCCCCCCAAATCGGCCAATCTTGATAGTTACCGATATATTGTATTTGCGCGGTTTTTTTCGGGGCTACGGCTTCGGTGTTCGCAGCCACCACCAAATAAGACTTAGCCTCAATCGTGCCGCTAAGCGGATAGGTACTGAGTGCATTGAGTGGTTTACTCTGGATTCGTACGCTCACGTCGTTCAAAGTGATCGCTTGACTAGTCGGGTTGTAAATCTCAAACCAACTTCCTTGTCCAATCGTGTCTGCTGCGACCTCGTTAATCACCAAATGATCCAAACCAACAGGGGGCGTCGTCGCTTGCGGCGTTGCTGTCACAGTCGGAGTAACACTTGGCGTAATAACAGGCGTCGCAGAAGGGACTATCGATGTGGTTGGCGTTGGTTTCACTGTTGCTGTTGGTACAGGGCTTGAATTACTGCACTCAGCGAGTTTTTGCCATGGTTTGGCGTCACCGGAATTGAGCGCTGGATCTTCACCCATCGTCCACCATTTTGCTTGATAAACGATACCCTGACGCAACACCTTCGCGCCCCCCACATATGCAATTGCTGCATCCCATAAGGCAGCGCAGCCACTGACGGGCAAGGTTGCGATGGGGCTTGGTGACGGTGTTGCAGTTGGCGTAGCGCTGGGTACCGATGTCGGCGTTGGCGTCAATGTTGGCTTTGGCGTACTCGTGGCGGAAACGGTAGGAATCGGTGTCGCCGTGAGCACAGGCGTTGGCGTCATCACTGGGGTATTGCTCGGTGATGCCGTGGCGGTCACGGTTGGCGTAGCAGTTGGCGTCACTTGTGGCGCACGCGTTGGGCTTGGGGTCGCGGTGGCGGTGCTAGCGCACACACCGACCAAAGCCCAGACTTGCCCTGAGGCAGAATTAAGCAGAGGGTTTTCACCCAAAGTCCACCATTTAGCACGGTATGTATTGCCCTGCAGCACCACAGTTTGCCCGGCGGTATATACCTGTGCAGTTGACCACGAATCGGCACACGTCGCTGCCGCCGTCATCGACGCAACCCCCATCAGCAAGGCCAGCGAGCCCAGCGCTATTTTATTTAATTTCATCTTTCTTTGATTACCCGATATCCAATAGAAAGCCTGACTAACATAGTCAAACATTCAGCAGATAATCTCATACGGGTTATCACGTACTCAATCATTTCCTTACTACAAATTAATAAATAAATTTACACTTCGTAATAATTATTTCACATCCAACTGATTGATATATCGCCCACACTCAAGACAAGCAATGAGGGTATAACGCCGAATCAATTCATTCCAGAAACGTACAGCGAAATCCCCACAAGTACAGCCTCTCCCCCCGACTCGCCTCAACAGCACATAGGCGAGAGTTCAGTGCCTTCCCCAAAGTGATTTCACAAGCAGCGCTAGCCAAGCTGCAAGCGCTGCGCCAAACCCGATTGTCGCACCACTCCTTTGCGGCTGGCGCTGGCAATCACCGATTCTTCTCCCCACAAACTGACTTTGTTTCGCGCTCGGGTAATCGCGGTGTACACCAATTCACGACTCAGCAAACTGCCTGCGCCGTCAGCTGGGCTCGGTAATAGCAATAAAACATGGCCAAACTCAGAACCTTGCGATTTATGCACCGTCATCGCAAACGCCGTTTCCACCGCAGGCAAGCGCGCTGGCGCAATCGCGCGCGTACCGCCCTCTGCAGCCGGAAAATACACCCACAACTTGCCAGTCTCATCAGGCAAAGTCAGGCCAATATCACCGTTGTATAGTTCTAAGTCATATAGGTTTTGTGGCACTAGCACAGGCCTGCCGGTATACCAAACTTGATCGCTACTGCGCCAACCTCGCTTGACCAACTGCGCTTCAATCACGGCATTCACCCGCGACACACTGGCGGCGCCGTTACGAATAGGGCTTAATACCCGAAATGCATCAAAAGCTTTGAATGTTTCATTGGCATCGGCCTTGCGAGCAAGGGCTGCAAAATACGCGTCAAAGCCTTGCATAATCGGTGCAATCAGGTCTTGCTGAGCCGGATTGCCGTTGTACCACGTTAGTGGTGTGCTCTCAGCAGGACTACTGCTGGCAAGCAGCTCGCTAAGCTTGCGCAATTCCCCTCGATTGATTGCTCGCGCCAATTCGCCAATCACGCCCGAAAATCGATAGCTTTTGTGCAAAGTCATCACATGATCACCAAGGCGCGACTCTGAAAAACCAGCCGTGATGTTTTGTCCGGTAATGCGCGACAACTGCGCGGCAAATTGTGGTGACAGGCCAGCCCCAGCACAGACATCGCCCATCACAGCACCCGCCTCGACCGACGACAATTGATCTTTATCACCGAGCAAAATCAAACGCCCATGCGGAGGGAGCGCATCGACCAATTTACTCATCAACGCCAAATCAATCATCGATGCTTCATCCAGCACCAGCACATCCAGCACCAGAGGCTGCGTAGCGGTATGTTTAAATTGCACTGAGTTAAAGCGACTACCGAGCAAACGATGCAAAGTCACTGCAGTATCCGGAATGCACGCAGCGACATCGCTCGATAAAACGCCGTTGGCCAATAACTCTGCTTTCCCTTTGCCGATGGCTTCTTGCATCCGCATCGCGGCTTTGCCCGTCGGCGCAGCCAATCCAATCTGCAACGGTGCCGTAGCCGTCATTTGCAGCAAAGCCAGCAACTTCACCAAAGTCGTGGTTTTACCCGTGCCGGGGCCGCCACTGATCACCGTCAAACGCTGATGCAGCGCCGCAGCAACGGCGACTTGCTGCCAATCTGGGTTTTCTTTACTGGTCGCAAACAAGGCCGCCAGCTGCATTTTGATCTCTGCTTCATCCGGCACAGCCACCTGATCTGCTGCCAGCGCCAATAATTGCTCCGCAAGACGCGACTCATACTGATGGTAGCGCGCCAGATACAACCGTTGTTGCGACGCAATCAAAGGGGTAAAACTCCCTGCCTCGCCGACTAAACCACTATCCAACCACGCAGCAAGGTTCGTCGCTGCAGGAATCGCCACACATACATCGCCGCGCTCGGACGCTTTAGCCAATTCCCCCGCCAAACCAAATAAATCAGCGGGCGCGTCAGGATTTTTCCGATGTAGCAATTGCACTAAGGCACTAGAAAAATCAATCACGGGGGCTGAAACTGCTAATATATCGCTCATTGTTCAGCTCCTAATCCCAGTGTTGCATTTAAGGCCTCAATCAACTCCAAGCTAGGTATATCCTGGAAAACACCGCAATTTATTGATTTTGACGACATACCCCGAATAAATAAATACAAGACTCCACCAAAATCTCGCTGATAATCGTAGGCCGCGCCCAGCCGCGCTTGCATATGCCGATGCCAAGCGCAGACATACAGCAAATACTGCAAGTAGTAGTGCGAATCGCTGATCACGTCGATCAATTGCTCGGGTGCGTAACACCCCAAATCATCACCCAAATGGTTCGATTTATAATCAGCGATAAAGTATTGCCCTTGCCAAAAGAACACCAAATCGACAAAACCATTCAAATAACCGGCAAATATCTCCGGTTTTAAACGCTGCGCGGCAGCGATAAAACTCGGCTCGACATTAAATTCGGGCTTGGCCAACACACGGCAAAACGCCGCGACATCAATCGATTTGCAGCCGAGCAAAAACTGCCATTCATTCAGTCTTTGCCGCGTGCTTAATTGATTCAGTTGCAACACGCCCTTCGATGTACCCTGCTCTAACTCAGTCCGCAATTCAATCGGCGCAGCCAGCACATCGAGCAACCATTCGGCCGTTTCACTAGCAGTCGTGTCACTCAGCGGCAAACCGGATTTGAGCATTTGTTTTTCAACGTTCGAGGCCAGCAACGCTGCATCACCACGACTAAAATCCTCTGTTTCTAGCACGGCATGCAAGGTCGTACCGGCCTTACTGCCACGCGCAAAACTAAAGCGCATCTGATCGACAGTCGCGGCATCCTGCAAATTGGGCAGCGTCGTGTGTGCATCGTGATCAGCGCCGACCTCGGCCAGCGCTTCGTTCGCGCCATACGCACGCGTTAGCGAAGTAAAACTTGCCAAACGCCATTGCGCCGCCAAACTCCACGGCGCTTGCGCAAAGCGTGGCGACAATCGGCCAAGTTGCAAATCGGCACTGCTACTGAGTTGCCCTTGATAATGCTGCGATGCTGGCAAATCACTCACCGTCAACGGCGCAGACATTGATTGCCCCAAGCGCACAAAAGCGGCGGTGATTTGTGCGATACCCAAGTCTT
The DNA here is from genome assembly GCF_016881405.1 of Deefgea chitinilytica. GTDB lineage: Bacteria > Pseudomonadota > Gammaproteobacteria > Burkholderiales > Chitinibacteraceae > Deefgea > Deefgea chitinilytica. Next base: position 494,978 of record NZ_WOFE01000001.1, on the reverse strand, counting down.
TCAGCTGGCTACGGAAAGACACGCCAGCCTCATCGCGCAACAATTGCGTCAGCGGTGCGTTTTTGACGACCGGTGAGGCTTTATCCAAAGCAGGAAAAGCCAAGTACAAACGATGCTTGGCGCGCGTCACTGCGACATAGAGCAAACGTACTGCTTCGGCATAGGCTTCATGCTCTGCCTGCGCTTTATGCGCTTCAAGCTCACTCGTTCCGACATCGATTTTCAATACATGCCCATTATCCGGATCGTGAAATGCCAACATATCGGTATCTCGGAGCAAGGCCTTCTTGCCCTTCCATGCAAATGGGCAAAACACCACCGGATATTCCAAACCTTTGGACGCATGAATCGTCACCAAACGCACTCGATCGGCATCACTTTCCAAGCGCATTTGCTGGCTTTCTGAACTCTGGTTTGGCTCTGCGACTTGGCGGCTCAACCAGGCCAGCAAGAGCGCCGGGCTAGGCCGAGCGCGCGATTCGTTTTGAATCAATTCCGCCACATGCAATAAATTAGTCAGGCGGCGCTCACCATCGGCAAATTGCAAAACTCGGCTGCTAATGTCCGCCTCGACTAACCAACGCCGAAACATCGCCATAAAGCCAAATTTTCGCCACTCATCTCGCCACGTTTGCAGGTTTTCCACTTCACGTTGCCACGCTGCATCATCCAATTGCAGCGCCATTAATTGCGCCACGCTCAAGCCCATTACCGAACTCACTAAGGCTTTGCGCAATAATCCAGTCTGCGCAGGGGCCTCAATCGCCGCCAACACCGCGCATAGACCTTGTGCTTCACTAGAAGCAAACACGCTTTCCCGCGTTTGCATCACGGCGGCGATACCGCGTTTGAGGAGCGCCTTGCGCATCTCATTGGCTTGTCGGTGACTGGGCACTAAAACGGCAATATCCCGCGGGCTCAGTGCTCGTTCACCCAAGCTGGCCTTACCGTCATTGGCCGCATTCAGTAGCGCAGCGATTTCATCCGCTGTGGCAGCAAACAGCATTTTTTCGGCATTTTCTGGATTACCGCCGTCAAACACAAAGGCATGTACCGAGCCTCGTGCATCGGCACAGCGCAATTTCGACGCACCGCTATGCTTGGGGTTGATCGTTGGATGCGTGATTTTGCTTTCAACAAAAGCGTCTTTGGGCGCAAATAAGGCATTCACAAACTGCACAATCGGCGCATCAGAGCGAAAGTTGGTATCAATCGAGTAACAAGCATCCGCTTGTGCGCGAGCGCCCAAATACGCGTATACATCCGCACCGCGAAACGCGTAAATTGCCTGTTTCGGGTCGCCCACCATAAAAAACGGCGGGAGCGTGCCATCACTTAAAACCTGCCCAAACAAGCGATCAATAATCGCAAATTGCACCGGATCGGTATCTTGAAACTCATCGACCAAGGCCGCTTGGTATTTTTGACTGACCTTGTCGGCTAGGTTTTGCGCCCGAACTGGATTTTGTAAGGCTTGCGCCAAAGCGGTGATGCTGTCATCAAACGACATTTGCCCCGCTTTGGCTTTGCGTTGCGCCAATTGCTCGCGCACAAAGTCGCCAAACTGCAGCAACCAGTGTTTTAAGCGCAAATCGAAATCAGCAGCCATACTCTGCGCGTTCAAAAAAAGCTGCTCAGCGGCGACAAAAAATTTATGCTTTGGTACGACCGACTTAAAATCTTTCTTCACCATTTTTTCTAAATGGCTTTGGGTCAGTTTGTCCCATTCCTTAAATAGCCCCACACTAGGCGTACTCGATAGCAGCAAGCGATTAGCCTGAGCCAAGCAATCCTGCCATTTCTCAACGGTCAGCCGGTAAGTGCCAGAGAAAATCCCTCCCGCCAATGCATTGAGCAACAAGGCACTGATTTCTGCTTGATCCCAGCATTTTTGACATTCAGACCACAACTGAGCGTATCGCTGTGCTTGCGCTTGGAGATATTCATCCGATGGTAAGGGAGGAAGCGGCAAGAAATCGGACGGATTGCGGCTTTTACTCAGCGCGGCACGTTGCAACAAAGAGTCAACGCTGATTTTTTTACTGCGCAAATACGCGACCCACGCCGGATCAGCGTGATAAAGCTGAGAGCGCCAGAAATCCTGTGTGATTTCAGTCAGTAATTCACTTTCATCCTCCAGCAAACTACGATCAAAATCAAAGCCAGCCTCAAACGCTTGCTCGGTCAGTAGTCGCTGACAAAAACTGTGAATTGTTGAAATCGCAGCACAATCGAGCGTCGCCAAAGCCAAACGCAATTGCGCCAACAGCGGCGCGGGATCAAGCTGCTCATCAATGACGCGCGACCACACATCGGCACAAAACGGCTCCGCAGCACCGTTCACAATCACGGGTGCTTGCTCAACAAAGGTTTGCGTCAATTGCGCGAGGCGCAAACGAATTCGGTCTTTCAATTCGGCAGTTGCAGCCTTGGTAAACGTCACGACTAAAATTTGCTCGGGGAGTAATCCCTTCTGAGCGTTATAGGATGGTGCTCCCGGCGCAATACTCGCCCCCAAAACCAAGCGTGCATATAAGCCCGTGATATTGAAAGTTTTGCCTGTTCCTGCGGAAGCTTCTATTAAGTTACGGCCAGCGAGCGGTACATCATGCACCAAGAGTAGCGCATATTGCGTATGCAGATGTTGAACTTCACTCATGGTTTTCTCCATCGAGCAATGCCATATCACGGCTTAAATCATGATCGATCACAGCAGCCAGCATCGGCAGCACAATGCGCTCGGCCCATGCGACAAATACATCGCGCTCTGCACGCCCTTCCTCCAACGGATCTTCCGGCCACAACAGTTGATTTTGCACCTCACCCCATTCGCCAGGCGTCATACTTTGAGTCTTGGCACTAAAACTCGGTAACCAGCGCCCCATGGCGTCTTTCCAGCGCTCTTCTCCATTTTCAGCTTTGCCCCACGCCAAGGCAGCATGCGGGAAAAACGGCAGCGGAGCACACATCGCCGCTTCATACAAAGCCACGACTTCGCTCAAATGAGCTGCAGCATCTGCAGCAGTGAGTGGCGCAAAAATAAATACCCGCTCTGGCGACAGCCAACGCGTATTGAGTACCATGCCCGCTGGCTGCATGACGCACAAAGCCAAATGCTCAACCCATGCCCGAAATACATCGCGTGGATAAATTTGGCTTTTCACCACAATTCGACCACGCACAAAACATTCGTCCAACCAGCCGGTGACCCGAAGCTGGGGCAAGGCAATATCAACCACCTGTGGCGGAAAAGCCTCGCCACGCCGATAGCGCGGCAAGGCCTCCCGCAACTGATTGGCTACGTGCAATTGCTCTTTAACCAACAATTGCCCCGGCATACCCAGTGGGGTATCACCTCGTGCAAAAGCTAAATCAAGCGCCTGATAACCATACTGCAAGCCCAACTCGCGAATCCGCACGTCACGGAAATCACTCAAATCAAACGCTTCATCGTCGAGCAAGTGCCCATCCGCTTCTTTCAGATGCAAATGCGCGCGGTGGTGTAAGAAATACGCTGCCGGTTTAGCCAAACATTGCGCCAATTCCTCTAAGCGTAATTCGCTGGGTAAGGAATAAGGTGGATAGCTAACCGCTGCCACCGGATCATTTGCTGCTGCCGTCGCAATCTTGAGTGCCGCCGCTTGCCACAATGGATTAAATGACTGCACACGTGTATCGCTAGCAAAACATTGCTGGCTAAAGGGCTGCAATGGATACTCTACAATTAGGTGTTTTAATAGGTTTTCGCGGCGCACTTCGAGCGACGCGTCCAAATCCCCTTCCAGCAAAAAGCCCTGTGCGATGCAGTCAAGCACATCGCTCACCAAAACCGAAGGAGGAAAATGCGCATCGTCTTTCAAACTGCGCCCCACCCACGATAGGTACAGTTTTTCTCTTGCCGCTAAAATAATATCGAGGAATAAATAGCGATCATCCAATCGCCGCGAGCGATCACCGAGCAAAGGTTTTTGCACGATCAAATCAAAGCCAGCCGTCGGTGGATTACGCGGAAAATCGGATTCGTTTAAGCCCAGCACAGCGATCACCCGAAACGGTAAACCGCGCATCGGCACCATTGTGCAAAACGTGACGCCCCGTGACATAAAGCCAGAGCCACGGCTGGAGTTTTCAAAATGACGGCTCAGCCAATCAACAATCACCTCGCGCGGTGCGGTTTCTGTAAAACCAGCCAGCTCAGCCTCATCGGCGAGCGTCGCCAAAGTACTGCGAATGACTTCAGCCAGTTTTAATTCAACATCGTCTTGCTCATCAAACAAAATGAAGGCATCCAGCACTTGCAAAGCAGCATCGCGCCACTGAGCCAAAGTGCGCTCGCGCTGCAACTCGGTGCGCCAGAATTTCAGTGCGGCAATCAATGACAGCAACTTCGCCAACAAAGCCGCTTGCGAGCCTTCTAAATCATCCCATGGCGCAATCGCATCTGCACCTTCGCCCCACAACGGGATCGCATCGCCCGCCAAAGCATTGGGCAAAGCCACGCCCAGTAATAAGCGATCCAAGCCCGCTTGCCAGGTATTGGTCGCTCCCATATCGGCCAAATCAAATTCGGCCCGATGCGCGGCATCCAAGCCCCAGCGGATATTGGCCGATTCAATCCAATGCCTGAGGGTGACTAAATCAGTCGTTTGAATACCAAAACGCGCAGCAACTTGTGGCGTTTCGAGCAAGCTATACACCTCATCCGCCTTGCAGCGACTTTCAGGCAGCTTGAGCAAATTGAGCAATACATCGACCGCAGGGCATTCTTGTTGCGTTGTTAAATCCGCAATATTAAATGGAATATTTGGCGCACCCGATGCTTTTGCACCGCCAAACACCGCTTCAATGAGCGGCGCGTACGGCCCCATATCGGGCAGCAGTACGGCGATTTCCGAGGCGAGTAAAGTGTCATCGGCCACCAGCATCGCGGTCAGTTGATCGTGCAAAATCTCCACTTCACGCATCGCACTGTGCGCGTTGTGAAAGGTCAGCGATTGATCGTTTTTAGCGATCACTTGGGCGCTGCCCGCATCGCGGTTAAATAGATTAAGCACATCCGATTGCAGCATTTGCAATAAGCTCGGATTAGGATTGCCCTCTAGTGGGTCGGTAAACAACCATTGCTCGCCACCGCCCGTCCACGGAAATGCTTCGGTTACCGCACGAAAGAAATCCCGCCCCGCCTTACCCATAGACGCCAACAGCGGGTGACCAATGTCTAAATAGAGTGATTCTTGCGGCTGCTTGGCCTCGCGCAACGCTTTCGTTTTTGGGCTAACAATCGCACCCCATTCTTCGCGACAGGGGTTGAGTAAAAACAAATTAACATCGATATGCTCAGACAATGCGCCCAATACATCGATATACGCTGGCGGCATCCCGGCAACGCCAAAAACAGTAATTCGCTCGGGCAAACGGCTGGGACCAGACAATTGCCATTGCTGAAACAATCGCACAAACATATCCGCACGATGCGGAACTTCAGCTGCAGAATAGTCAGCATCAATACTGGCACGCACTTCACGCCAAAGCGTCGCCTGCCAAGCTTCATCGGGGCCTAAATCCAATAAATGCCCCGCTTCCCAAGCGGCAATCCAATCGCTGCGAAACACCAGATATTGATCGAATACATCGGCGAGTTTCCCTGCCAAAGCCATGCGGCGCCGCGCATCCCCTTCGCGTAAATACGCCGCCACAATCGGGCTGGCATGTTGTGCTTGGGAATGAGGCAATAAACCAAACAATCGCCACGCTAAAGGGCTAGAACTGTAGGGTGACTCGGCTTGCAAATGCGGCATCGCGTCTTTCAGTAAGGACCACACAAAACTCGCTGGCAACTGAAAATCAATCCCTGCACAAATACCGACGCGATCCGCGAGCTTGAAACGCAGCCAGCGCTCCATCCCTTTGCTAGAGACGATGATTTTCTCACTAGCAAACGGATCACTCAGCGCAACGCCGTACAAGGCTTGCAGCAATTCAAACAGATTTTCGAGGCGATTGGACTGATAGATATTGAGGCGACTAGACATGCGAAAACCGAAATAAATGGCGTCGCTTATTCTACCCTCTAAACTGACTTACATTGTAGGAATCAATTCAATTCCAACTGCAGACAATACAGCACCCGAATAGGCGCTGCATGCTGTGGCGCTGAATACACTGAATAAAAAAACGCCTTCAGGCAAGCAATATCTACGGGGTATATCATTAAAGCCTTTACTAAAAAATAACCTTAAAGCAATACCCTATTGAAAATTAGGCCGCAACGGTTTCTCTTTGCACCAAATCATCCGCTGAGCGCAATAAATCAACCATCGCGCGATCAAACAGTTGCGACTCTTCCAAAAAGCGAACGCGGTCGCGGGCAAACAAACGGCGAAAAGCACGTAAACTGAGCACCGATGGCTCTTCATGCCCTTCTACCAATAAAACAATCGCGTTTTGATTAGCCTGAGTCCAGCTTAACTGTGCCACTTGTGGCGTGCCGTTAATATTAATTTCAACACCAACGCCATTTGCCAATTGCTGCACAAACGCTGAATTATCATTCGCGCTTTGTTGTAAGACTTCCGCTGGTGTTTCTAAGCCCAACTCGGCTTCGATGATTTGATCGATCAAATTCAGCTTATTTTCTAAAGCGCCGATGGCTTCTTCAATAAAGATCGGATTTAACGGCGCTCTGTCCTCAAGCTCCGATGGCTTATCGGTATACGCCGCTAGCATAAAATCGCGAAATTCTTCATGAATCATCGACAGTGGCGGCGGCGGCGCGCTCAAATCTGCGGCTCCAGCGCGCATCGCCAAACGGTGCGCATCAACCAAGTGCGAATTGAGTTCCTGAATTTGCTCTGGCTGCCATTGCAAACTGAATACGCCTTCGCGCAGGGTTGACACCATACTGGGGATCAAACCCAGCAAAATTTTGCATTCTTCACGATCAACTTTCGGCGCTAAACTCCAAATCAAATCGGGCACCACCAAACGATAACGCTGCTCTTTCGCGGGGTTTTCCCGCCCGGCCAACTCAATCGCCCTCGCCCAACTCGTCACCAGAAAATCGTGCAAATACGGCTCAATCGTATAGGGCGACAAGGCATCTGAAATCATCGCGGTAATACGAGCAAAGTGCAAAGTGCGCTGTTTTGCCGTGTCGAGAACCTGAGCCGCCGTACTGGCCATTTTTTCACAGTGCGCTAACTCATTGGCAACCCAAGCATCCAATTCATCGAGCATCAGCGTGAATAAATGCAGATCTTCGGTTTCATCGGCCAAAATAATCGCCACAATCCGGCAGATTTCCGCATTCACTCGCTTAGCGCTATCGCTATTTTGCTGCATGCTCAACGAGATGGAGCCGATTCGATTCACCAACATTCGCGCAGGATGCGTTTTTCTGGCAAATAAATTCGGGTCTTGCAATGCAATTTTGAGTACTAAAAATTGCAATCGCCCCAACTGAGCGCGCACCTCGGCGGGGACTTTGGCATCGCGCAAAATAAACTCAAACAGCATCGCGACGACATCAATCGTCATCGATTCATCAACATCCGCAGCAACCTCATTCAATTGCTGACGCTGCTCCAGAATCAAATTGCGAATCTTGCCGTCTTCGCCCCACATCCCTTCAGTGCTGGGCGTTGAAATTTGCAATAAATTGTGAACCGAATGCGCTAAAGGTGCGCTCACTTGGCGGATTGGATGAGGCACTGGCTCACTATCAAATGGCGCATCAACCGCGCCCATTTTTGACATACTATTGCCAGTAAAGAAATGCTTTAATGAGCGCCCTGCGTTTTTGACATCATTGAGCCACGATTTCGTCGCCCCTCGCGCAACGTCAGGCGCCCCTGCCACAGCTGAATGGCCTAAATCACGTTCCACAGCTCGATCACTGGCCACGCCAGCACCGATCGACTGCACATAATCGAGCAACTGATCTTCTGAACGATGCATTCTTTGCGAAAAAGAGCCATCGGAGCGTGCAGACGGCGCAGTATACTGCGCATAGTGTGAGAATAAATCTGGCGCAAACTCAGTTGCGTCTGAATGCTGATTCAGATTGGCTGCGCCATCGACCAATCCGCCTTCCAATTGCGGCTCACTCGCCTCCATCCGCTGGCTGAACTGAGACAAATCAGGCTGTTTTCTTACTTTCAACTGCAATTGCGCCGCAATACCATGGCTCGCCAGTAAACTATTCAGCGCTTCATACATGGGGGCGATGTGGGGGCACATTGATTCAGTGAACTGCCCAAGCAATACGGGAAACAAAGCGTGATCTTCAACGGTTTCTTCTAAGGCCGTCGCAAATGCGCGCGAAATTACATAGGTACGAAAAGGATTTTCACGTTCTTTAATCACGTCTTGCTCAAACAATAGAGCGATTCGAATATTTAAATCTCGAATCGATTCTTCTGCCTCTTGACGAAAACGAACGGTAATTTGATCAATATGCAATTCTTCTTCAAACGATGCTGACTCCACCAGCGACAAACCTGCCGCGCCAATCCCATCAAAAAAAGAAGGTCGAAAATTGCTGTAGGCGGTTTGAAAACTACGATGAACCAGCTGCTCTATCGTCTTGACTAAATGTTGCTCAAGCACAGCGCTATGACTCATCACAAACTGACGTGCTTCCAAAAACTGGCGCTGCTCAACCATAGAGCTAGCTCGATCCGCTTTACTAAATAACTGTGCCAAGGCGTGCTCCAACACGGGAGCAATTCTGTGATTAAATTCAGAAAGAAATACAGAGCGCGTTGCAATTAGTAAATCGTTGCGATCCATTTTGGTAGCTGCCATGAAATAAGCTCAAATCCTATTAATTTGCTTGTTTAAAATAATGCCAAATAAATCTTTTGGATTTTAACATCGTTTCCTTACAAACAAACGACTAACCCAAGTATAGATGTACGAACGGTCAAGATGCCAAATCATTCATTCGCCGCAATAATTCACTGTCACTTAGCCATCGCCCTTCTGTACAATCAAGCGCTAATTATTGAAAGGAAAACAAGCTGTGTTTCGTCTTTTTGAAAGCCTTGTTCACCCTTACCCAGAACAAGAAAGCAAACCTCAATCGCACAATTGCAGCTCATTCATTTGGCGTTGCACCAAAGGCTTGCGTCCGCTGATTTTCGGCATGATGGTGTGTACGGCCTTGATCGGCTCATTTGAAGCCATTTTGTATAGTTTACTCGGGCATTTAGTCGACTGGCTGGGGCATATTGAACCCAGCCAATTTTGGGAACAAGAAAAACCCAAGCTTTACCTTATTACCGCAGTTTTGCTACTAAGCCCCGTCGTAGTTGGGCTGCAAACACTGCTCAAGCATCAGGCTCTAGCGGGGAATTTTCCTATGCTGCTGCGCTGGAATTTCCATCGCCAAATGCTGGCGCAAAGCATGAGTTTTTATCAAGATGAATTTGCTGGCCGCGTCTCGGCCAAGGTCATGCAAACAGCATTGGCAGTGCGCGAAGTCGTGTTTATCGTGACTGACATCATGGTGTTTGTCGCCATTTACTTTTTTACCATGCTCGCCGTTGCCGGTAGTTTTGATCTCTGGCTACTAACACCGCTACTCGCGTGGATGCTGCTGTATATCGCAGCGATGTGTTATTTCGTGCCGCGTCTTGGTAAAGCGGCGCAAAATCAAGCTGACGCACGCTCACTAATGACCGGGCGAATTACTGACGCCTACACCAATATCGCTACGGTGAAGTTATTCTCACACGGTCGGCGCGAGGCTGCATTTGCCCGCTCGGCAATGCAAGAATTTATGCATACCGTCAACGGTCAAATGCGCTTAGTCAGCGGCTTTGAGGTGGTCAACCACACACTCAGTATCTTGCTGATTTTGGGCAGTGCCGCGACTGCGCTGCATTTATGGAGCCTAGGGCAAGTCACCGCTGGTGCGGTCGCCGCATCCCTCGCAATGGCGATGCGTTTAAACGGCATGTCACAATGGATTATGTGGGAAATCGCCGCCTTATTTGAACACATCGGCACCGTGCAAGATGGGATCAACACGCTGACCACCCCACACCAAGTGCTCGATGCCCCCAACGCGCCGGTCATTGATGTGCCGCGCGGCATGGTGCAATTTAATCAGGTTGATTTTGGCTACGACAGTGACCGTCTACTGCTGAATCAATTGTCTCTTCAAATTCAAGCGGGCGAAAAAATTGGCTTGGTGGGGCGTTCTGGCGCGGGCAAATCGACTATCGTCAATTTACTGCTGCGATTTTATGACATCAACGCCGGCGAAATTTTGATTGATGGCCAGAATATCGCCCACGTTCAACAAGAAAGCTTACGCTCTCATATCGGCATGGTGACGCAGGATACATCACTGCTGCATCGCTCGGTTCGTGAAAATATCCTTTATGGCCGCCCCGACGCCAGCGACGCTGACATGATCGCCGCAGCCCAACGCGCCGAAGCACATGAGTTTATTTTGACGCTGAGCGACCCTGCTGGCCGTACTGGTTACGACGCGCATGTCGGTGAACGCGGCGTCAAACTCTCCGGAGGACAACGGCAACGGATTGCAATTGCTCGCGTCATGCTCAAAGACGCACCGATTTTATTACTCGACGAAGCGACCAGTGCACTCGATTCAGAAGTCGAAGCCGCCATTCAAACCAGCCTCTATCGCTTGATGGAAGGCAAAACCGTGATTGCGATTGCGCATCGACTGTCAACGATTGCCGCAATGGATAGGCTAATCGTGCTCGATCAAGGCAAAATCGTCGAGCAAGGCAGCCACCAAAAGCTACTCGAACACAACGGCTTGTATGCACGACTCTGGGCGCATCAAAGCGGTGGCTTTTTAGGGGAAGAAGATTAAAGTCTGCTTTAAAAAACGCTTTTTCAATAACAAAACGGAGGATTGCCATGCTCGCCAACACGCCACCACCGCCCTACTACGCAGTCATCTTTACGTCGATTCGTACTGATATCGATCAAGGCTATGGCGAAATGGCGGCCAGAATGGTTGAACTCGCCCAAACTCAGCCTGGGTTTTTAGGTGCAGAATCAGCGCGTCAAGCACTGGGCATCACCGTTTCTTATTGGCAAGATTTAGCGGCAATCAAAAACTGGAAAGCACATAGTGAGCATCTGTTGGCCCAGCAAATGGGGCGCGAAACATGGTACCAAGCGTTTAAAGTTCGGATTAGTAAAGTCGAAAGAGATTACGGGTTTTAACGGGTATCTATCGCTAAGCATTACCGATAAAAAGCTACATTCACATACCCAACAGGGTTAATTATGTCGCCCTTATTTAGAAAATTTGTATTTAGCATACTCGCCCGCCCCAAGCTGGCGAGTTTTTTGCTCAAGACTGGCTTTAATTTCTATCCGGCAATTCGCCGCACGGGTTGCCGCGTCAGCCAAATTTCCGCTGATCTGCGTGAGATCACGGTCAAACTGCCACTCAATTGGAAAACCCGCAATCTAAATGGCAGTCTGTTTGGCGGCAGCATGTTTGCGGCGACCGATCCGTTTTACATGAGCATGCTGTATTTTAATCTGGGCGATGATTATGTCGTCTGGGACAAAGGTGGCACGATACGCTTTAAGCGCCCGGCACTGAGTACGCTTACCGTGCAATTTACAATCGACGAGGCGGAGCTCACTGAAATTCATCAGCTCTTAGCAATTACGCCCGAAATTACTCGCACTTATCCGCTGCAACTGATTAATCAAAAAGGAGATATTTGTGCCGAAGTGGAACGCATCGTTTACATCGCACATAAGTCGGCTTACGAGCAAAAACAAAGCGAGCGCAGGTTACAAAAACAACGCTAAACCGCACGCTGCAATTTGCATCTTCCCGTGCAATAATTGACACTCCACTGACGAACAAGAGGTGCTCCTATGTTTGGCAAATTAGCAGCAGATGCATTAGGACTTAGCGACATTGGCTCAGTCGTTAAACCGCAGGATTACGACAAAGTCGATAGTGATGATTATGTTTTCCATGAAGACCATGAAAAAATCTATTTCCTGATTAAGTCGAAAACCGATGAATACTGCTTTACCAACCGAGCGCTGATTCATTTAGACGGCACCAGTGCGATGAGCAAAAAACGCATGCTCTATCGCTATAGCTACCATGCTTACCCGATTACGGACGTGCACCTCGAAACCGCCGGCACCGTTGACATGGACATCGAAATCAAATTTACCTTTGGTAGCAAAGCGTTTTCGATTGACGTGCATAAAAAACACCTCGAAGAGCTAAAAGACCTCTACAAATCTTTGCTAAAAATTGCCGAGACCATGCACGAAAATGAAGTCGCGCACGACAATGCCAAGGCCAGCTTACAATTGGCAGCCACGACGCTAGGTCGTGGTCAAGTCGGAGGTACGCCCGTCGTCGAGGCATTTAAAGAAATCAACCAAAGCGCTTTTAGCTGGCTGTCTGCCGCACAGCAAAAATACGTCGTGAAAGATTTTGGCTTTGTGTTTGAGCGTTATCTCAATCCACCGACCACCGAATAATCATCAAAGGGTTGCCGCACCGCAACCCTTGCTTGATTGAGGGATTCAAACCATGCAATTAGTGCGATTGCAAATCACCAATTTTCGCGGCATCAGCCAAATTGATTTAACGCTTGATCCCAATGCCACCGCACTGTTTGGCGAAAATAACTGGGGCAAAACCAGCCTCATCAACGCACTGTGTCGCTGCTTAGGTAGCCCGACTCCGATTGAAAATCTATTTACGCACGATGACTTTCACCGTATCAATAATTCGCGTGCCAGCATTGCGCGCCGCCTCAATATCACGCTATTTTTTAAAGCCAGCGATGACGAAGCGCATTCGTTTTCCGGCTTAATCTGGCCTGATAACAACGGCACGCCGATGCTGGCACTACGTTTTGCAGCGGAGCGCTTTGGTCACACCGAGATTCACGCGCGGCGTTTATTTGTCGGCAGCGACGGCGCAGAGCTCGATCACGAGCACAGTGATGCACTGGCCACCCAGTTAATTGAACGCCATCCAGTGCTGCGCTTTCGCGATATGCAACTCACTGATTGGCTCGAACACCCCCGTCTCGCGACTCAGTTACGCCCCGAAGAGCCTGAACTCACCGCCAGCGATGCGGTACGCGCAGTTTTTGAACGGATCTTAACGTTGCCGCACCAATTACACCCGCAAGAGCTCAGCACCGGCCTTGCCGCAATGCAAGCGCTGCTCGAAGAGCAAGCGCAATTTCTGCAAAGCAAGGCACCGCAACGTTTAGCCGAACAAATCGCCGCCGCGCCGCTCAATTTTCGCAATGAAGACAGCTTGATTGATATCGCCAATCGCTCGGGTTCGAGTTTGCGGCGCGTTACTTTACTGATCTTACTCGGTGCTCTGCTCACCGCGCGTGGCGACAACCCAATGCACGCCGATGCCGAACCAATTTTGGTAATGGAAGACCCAGAAACGCACTTACACCCGATTCAACTGGCGATGATCTGGGGCTTAATCGAACAACTGACGCTGCAAAAAATCATTACGACCAATAACGGCGATTTACTTGGTAGCTTTATGCAAAGCGGCTTGCGCCGTTTAGTACGCCAACCCAATTACGTACATGTTTATCAGCTCGCCGCGAATGCGCTGTCATTAAGCGATGCGCGCAAAGTCGCCTTCCATATCCGCAGCAATCGAGCCAGCAGTATGTTTGCGCGCGTCTGGCTGCTGGTTGAAGGTGAAACTGAGTTTTGGTTGTTTCCAGAATTGGCACGGATTTCGGGGGTTAATTTCCCGCTCGAAGGCATTCGCTGTGTTGAATTTGCCCAAGCCGGTTTGGCACCACTGATTAAATTTGCCGATCATTTGGGGATTAAATGGCACGTTATTTGCGATGGCGACGAAGCGGGTCTCAAATATCAACAACGCGCACAGCGTTTACTCAACAACCGTGACGAACAACGCCATATCACGATGCTTAATCAACGCGATATTGAACACTACCTCTGGCACAACGGTTTTGCTGATACCTTTAAAAATGCCGCCGCACCACGTGGCACACCCAATCCGTATTATCAAGCTGCGCTCGACAAACAAATCGAGCTAGACGATGAAGAAATCATTGCTCGTGCGCTGCGCTATCACAGCAAACCGGGGATGGCGCTTGAAATTGCGGAAGCTGCGGAAATTAAAGGCAGAAACGCAATCCCAACTGAACTTCAAGCGATGTTTACCACATTACAATCACTGAGCACCGAACTAGATTAGCATGGGGTATATAGACCAAAGCTAATTTAATAATTAATCAAGAAGCAATACATGCATAGAGTATCCAATGGCTAACTTTACACTACTCATCATCGGCGACGAAATCCTCAGTGGTAGACGACAAGATCAACACTTTGGCGCGATCTTGCAACGGCTCCAGCAACGTGGGCATACATTAGATGCGGTTTTGTATTTAGCCGATGACCGTCAGGCCTTATTCGAAACGTTTCAGCGCACGCTAGCGCAAGGCCGGCACGTGATCAGTTGTGGCGGCATCGGTGCGACCCCCGACGATTACACCCGCGGCGCACTGGCATTGGCACTGAATCGTCCACTGTGCCGCCAGCCCGAGGCCACTCAACTCATCGAACAGAAATTTGGCAGCGACGCTTACCCACATCGAATCAAAATGGCTGAATTTCCAGCAGGTGCCAGCATCATCCCGAATCCTATCAATCAAGTGGCAGGCTGCTCGATACAAAACCACTATCTCTTACCCGGCTTTCCCAGCATGGCTTGGCCAATGGTGGAATGGCTATTGGATGAATATTACGAAGTGGCCGCTGCCAAGTACCGCCAAAGCATCACGGTACTGAATGCCAAGGAAGGCGATTTGATCACGATTATGCAAGAGTTAGTGGCTAAATGGCCCACACTCGCTTTTTCTAGCCTGCCTAGTTTTGGCAATACGCATTGCGCCGAGCCACATATTGAATTTAGCGTACAAGGCGAGCAAGCAGAGGCTGCTGCAGCAATTCAATTTTTGCACCAGCAAATCAATACACTGGGCTACACCGTATTTCAATGAATCGAAACTTAGTTATGAGACAACAGCACCGCTAGCTCATCAATCATCTCAGCCCATTCTGCGTCATTTTGTAATTCATCAGCTAGAAAAGCCGCTTGGCTAGGTGTCCAAAATGGCGCAGCCGCGATATTGATATCACTGGATAAACGATGCGAGCAGATAAATCTTTTAATACTGGCGGCATCGCTAGCCAAGCCAAGCTGGGCAAATAATGTGCACAATGAATGCGGGCTGGTGTCCATCTTTATGCTCCAAAGTAACAGGAATATCCTTTGTCGTAATCGCAACAATGGCGCAATACAAGTACAACGACCACATTCGCGCCCCAAGCGAGCGAGAAATGTCTTAACAGAAGCTAAACCTCAGCGTAGTTCATGCTGCCTGTACTACAAAAAGAACACCCACTGATAAAAATTCGTGCATTGTCGGCTTTTCTATTAACCTCGAGAGATAAAAATCTTAACCGAGGAGTCGCTGAGAAATGAAAAAACTCTTATTGCCATTACTGATTGCATCGGCTTTTGCCCAAGCAGAAAACGTCGTATTTGAAGAGAATTTTGAAAAAGATTTAAGTCAATGGGTAGGCTTAGGCGGCGAAGACAGCTCGGCTATTTATACCTCGATCGTGGTAGATCCGCTTAACCCCGACAATAAAGTGGCTCGTTTTGATAAACCCGTGAATATTGGTGATCTATTTAGCCGCGCTAAATTTCCAGAAGGAAAATACAAAATTTCCTTTGATTACCTTGGGATGTGCGGCGGTAACTGCGGCGCTACACTTGGCCTCGATGAGGGTAAGCCGGGTCGGAAAGAACAGTGGCTAGCCAGTACCGCCACGGGATTCCCAGAACGCCTCAAAGACACGAAAAAGTGGGAACACTATGAGTTTGATTTCAAAGGAAAATTTGATTTTCATTTGAAATGGGAACAATGGGATTCAGCCAAAGGCTCTGGTAAAGACGCCTATATCGACAATATTAAACTGGTCAGCCTCGAAGTTGCCAAACCTGACGAGAAAAAAGAAGCCAAAATCGTTCCAATTACTGCAGGTGTTGCCGGCCCAAGCTCGCCCCAATCTGTGATGTATTTCCCAGCATGGGGTAAGCACACCAGTGGTTTTAATGTTAAAAACCTGGTCGACAGCGGTGCCGCTAGCAAATTTACAGTGCTGGAATACGCCTTTGGTAATGTAAAAGACAATCGCTGCGTGATCGGCGTAGACAAAGCTGGTGAAGGTGCGGCGGGTGATGATTACTGGGATCCTGTCCCTAAAGAAGCAACGCTAGATGGACTGGAAGATAAAGGTGATAACGGGTTATTTGGGCACTGGAATCAGCTCAAACAACTAAAGAAAAAAAATCCAAATCTCAAAGTATTCATTAGCTTAGGTGGCTGGAATTGGTCGAAACACTTCTCTGATGCAGCCCTTCCAGCCAATCGCGAAGCCTTCGTCAAATCGTGTATCGATGCCTACATTAAAGGCAATGTGCCAAACAAAGAAGGCAAAGTCGTACCCGGTATGGCTGCGGGCGTCTTTGATGGGTTTGACATCGACTGGGAATACCCAGCATCGCCAGGTAATGATGGCAATATCGTCCGAGCAGAAGATACTCAAAACTTTACCGCATTGCTCGCCGAGTTCCGCAAACAACTCGACGCAGTAAAACCTGGCTTAATCCTCACCATCGCCGCCCCTGCTGCGACGTCTAAATCAGAGAAAATTGAGTTAGAAAAGATTATTCCTTATCTGAACTGGATTAATCTGATGGCGTATGACTTTACTGGCCCTTGGTCTGCGGTAACGGGTCATCATGCTATTCTATTCGGCGGCGCAAAAGATCGAGTTTCTGTTGACGGCTCCGTAGAGGACTACCTCACGCGTGGCATCCCAAGTAATAAACTCGTACTCGGCGTTCCTTTTTATGGTTATGGCTGGAAGGTCAATAGCCTAGAAAATAATGGGATGTATCAGCCGACTCAAGGCGTTGTAAAAGCCCCTGATGGCGAACCAACGTTGAAGTACAGCTACGTTAAAAATCTGCCAGGAAAAGTATTCCGTGACGACAAAACACGCGCTGTATGGAAACTCAATGGCAATGATGTGATCGTCTATGACGATGTACAACTACTCAAAGAAAAAATTGAGTTTGCTAAAAAGAAAAAACTGGGCGGTATTATGGCTTGGGAATTGTCGCAAGACACGCCAGATGCAGAGTTGGTCAATACCATCTACCAAAATCTGATCAAGAAATAATAAGCAAAAATCCCTGCCGATTCTGGCAGGGATTTTTTTAGCGACCCAAAAGGCTGATTAACTCAGCCTTTTGCTTTAAAACTTCCCCGAAAGCGTAACTGCATAGAAAGGCATCGTCGAATATTTTTCTTTCGACACTTCATTCCCATTATGGTCATTGATAATAAACTGACCATTAAGCGCAGCACCGGCATAGAATTTCAAACTAGCACTTGGTGAAATCTCATAATCGGCACTAACAAACAGTGGAACAGTTCTATTTTCAACTGAACCGTGCGAGGCAATTGGGTTTGAATCAGACAGTCTAATTTCTACTTCTCGCCAAGTCCCGCCAGCAGACAAGGTCCACTTCGGTGATGCACTCCAAGCCAATTCTAGGCCAGCAGGACCAGCCGGACCTGCTACATTTGGATTTTTAACTGTCAAACTATCACTGACTTTCCAGTTCACAATCAAAAATGGAAACACTTTCGCGTCAATCGGGCCATCCCAAGCACCAACCCCCAAACCCAGCATCAGATCAGGGCTAAATTGTCGAGCAGCGAATGCAGTAAGACCATAATTAATACTTTCATTACGATCTGCGCCTTCCTCTGCGGAAAACTCAACCCCTGGACTCACAGAATAAATCCAGCCCGATTGAGTGCCATAACTATACGGCACTGTCAAAACTGCACGATTAAAATCACCAAACGGTGTTTTTCCACCCCAAGCTTTCGGGGCATCAAATTCCCATTCTTGACGACTCAAATTCAGATTAAAGCCAATCCGCTGATTTCGATCGATGGCGGTACTCGCCCCCAGCGAAGCAAGCACCATATTCGAACCAACGCGCCCCCCCGAATCAAGATCGGTTTTTTGTGAATAGATTGGAGTGACATTCAAATTCCATACCACATCATTGGCTGATGCCAGCGTAGAGCATGCTAGAGCAGCAGAAAGCACAGCTATTTTTTTCATTCAAATACTCCAAATCAATATCAATGATGCCGATTCTAGCTTGCGCCCACTAAATGGGCGAATAAATCAAACCGCGTGTCGTTTTATGCGGCGAATATAAATCAGCAGTGACCTATCAAAAATCAAACCCACTTTTCAAAGAAAAAATGCAGGTATACAGCTAGAGCAAATAAAAAAATAAGGATCAGCAAGCAATACCCTTATAGACCGCCTTGCAAATCTTTAATTAAATCACCAACGTGCTCTAAGCCAACCGAGATCCGCACCATTCCATCAGTAATGCCGGCAAGTGCACGTGCTTCAGGCGTTAATCGCCCGTGTGACGTGGTGGCCGGATGCGTAATCGTAGTGCGCGTATCACCTAAATTAGCAGTACGGCTCATCAATTGAACCTGATCAATTAATGCCCAAGCCGCCGTTTTACCCCCTGCTAGCTCAAATGACAACACACCACCAGCACCAGTTTGTTGGCGCTGAGCCAACTCATATTGTGGATGCGATTTCAGCCCTGGGTAATACACGCGCGTCACTTGCGGTTGTTGCTCTAGCCATTGGGCTAATTGCAAAGCGTTTTCGCAATGCGCTTTCATCCGCAAGCCCAATGTTTCCAAGCCTTTCAACAATACCCAAGCATTAAACGCTGATAAAGTCGGGCCTGCCGTACGTAGAAACAGATAAATCGGCTCAATCACTGCATGACTACCCACCACTGCCCCCCCCAGCACACGACCTTGTCCATCGATAAACTTAGTCGCAGAATGCACAACAATATCTGCACCATGCTTCAAAGGTTGTTGCAAAGCTGGCGAGCAGAAACAATTATCCACCGCTAACAAAGCACCGTGCTGATGGGCAATTGCAGCAATCGCCGCAATATCAGCAATTTCGGTCAATGGATTATTCGGCGTTTCAAGAAAAAACAGCTTGGTCGTCGGCTGAACCGCAGCTTCCCATGCCGACAAATCAGTCTGCGCAGCGTAAGTGACGGTCACGCCAAATTTACTTAAATAGGTATTAAATAACTGAATCGTCGCGCCAAATAATCCGCTTGAGGCCACAATGTGATCACCTGATTTCAGATGCGCCATGCAGAGTGACAAAATCGCGCTCATCCCCGATGCGGTTGCCACCGCGCGTTCTCCGCACTCTAAAGCCGCAAGTCGTTGCTCAAATGCGGCAACTGTTGGATTGGTAAAACGCGAGTAAATGTAGCCAGGCACTTGGCCGGTAAACTTAAGTTGTGCTTCTTCAGCAGAGCCAACCACAAAACTTGACGTTAAATGCAGTGCGTCAGAATGCTCACCAAATTCAGTCCGCATCGTACCTGCCCGAACCGCCAGCGTGTCTGGGTGTAAATCATCCAAATTCAACATATTGATTCCTTTTTTCAATAAAAACGGGAGCACGCGGCTCCCGTTTTATCTGCGCTTTTACGATTAAATCAAATTCTGCTCGGCAACGCCAATATTCAAATCCAAAATCCGGCTATCACCCTCGCCCTCGTTCGCTTTTGTCGATAGCGGTGAAACACGCTTGGCTTCTAGCTCATCTAAATATTGATCTGTAATGTCACCGGTAATGTATTTACCATCAAAACACGATGTTTCAAATGCAGTGATTTTGCCTTTGCTGGCATCAGAACAGGCTTGAATCAAGGCATCTAATTCTTGATAAATCACACCATCAGCACCGATTTCAGTAGCGATTTGCTCGGCATTACGGCCTGTGGCAATCAACTCATTGCGCGTTGGCATGTCAATACCATACACGTGCGGGAATTTCACCGGTGGCGCAGCAGAAGCCAAGTAAACTTTCTTCGCACCAACATCACGTACCATTTGCACAATTTCTTTCGATGTTGTGCCGCGTACAATTGAATCATCAACCAACAATACATTCTTGCCACAGAACTCAACCGCAATCGGATTGAGTTTTTGCCGCACAGATTTTTTACGGCTCGCTTGACCCGGCATAATAAAAGTGCGGCCAATATAGCGATTTTTCATGAACCCTTCACGATACGGCAAGCCCAGCGCATCTGCCAACTGCAAAGCTGAATCACGGCTGGTATCTGGGATCGGAATCACCACATCAATATCCAGCGCTGGCACCATCGCACGCACTTTAGCAGCCAATTGCTCGCCCATTTTCAAGCGCGCTTCATGCACAGAAATGCCATCAATCACTGTATCAGGCCGAGCAAAGTACACATGCTCAAAAATACAAGGCACCAATTCAGGGTTTGCATGACACTGTCGACTAGATAACTCACCATCAAGCGTCACATAAATTGCTTCACCAGGGGCAACATCACGCATGAATTTAAAGCCTAATACATCGAGCGCCACTGATTCGCTCGCGACAATATATTCAGTCCCTTCTGGCGTATCATGGCTACCCAAAGTTAATGGGCGAATACCATGCGGATCGCGGAAAGCAACCATACCAAAACCAGCAATAATCGCCACAACGGCATATGCACCTTTCACACGGCGATGTACCGCAGTAATGGCATCAAAAACCGTGTCGGCATCCAGTTGCGGTCCTGTTACGCGGCGCGATAATTCATGTGCAAACACATTACAGAGCGCTTCCGAATCCGAATTGGTATTGATATGCCGCAGATCCGTACGGTACATGTCCTCTTTGAGTTGTTTGTCGTTCGTTAGATTACCATTATGTGCCAACACAATCCCGAACGGACTATTCACATAAAACGGCTGTGCCTCAGCCAAGCTAGACGCCGAGCCGGCAGTTGGATAACGAACGTGGCCAATCCCCACATTGCCCATTAAAGATCGCATATTACGTGTGCGAAACACATCACGAACAAGGCCTTGGCCTTTATGCATATGAAGCACTTGCTGTTCAGCAGTGACGATACCGGCTGCATCTTGTCCGCGGTGCTGCAATACTAGCAGTCCGTCGTACAACATTTGGTTTACCGGAGTTTTAGCGACCACACCTACAATGCCACACATTGGTCAAGATTCCTTGCGTTTACAACATTTGAAAAAATTAATCTTACTAACTTAGGTCAATCGTAATGAATTCGACTGGCAAAAGCTTCAGGCAACCAAGATTTTGCCAAAAACGCGCTTTGCTCAAATAAAGGGCTAAACATCGCATTGCGCCACTCAGGCTCTTTGGGCAAGCTGGTAAAACCAGCCAATAAAACCAGAGTCAGCACCAATAAATACCCACGAGCCACGCCAAAACCTGCGCCAAGCACCCGATCAATCGGTTTAAATCCAGTTGCTTTGATAAATTGATTTAAGGTAATTCTAAAAATGGCAGAGAGCAGCCAAACAATAAAAAATAATGTGGCAAATGCCCCCAAGTAACGCAGGCTCTCAGTAGGAATACTCTCAGGCATCCACAGCGACACTTGCGCCGAGTAATGCATAGCACACCAAAACGCCAGTACCCAAGCACACAAAGCCAGTATTTCTTGCGTTAAACCACGCATCACAGACAACAATATTGACAAGCCGACGATGCCGAGCGCGGCATAATCAAACGTCGTCATTGTGCAGCCTTAGCCACTAAGCTACCGGAAATTCCCATTTCCTGCATTGCTTTCACCCACGCTTTAGCTTTTGCCTCATCGTCAGTCGGCCCGACTCGAACTCGAGTTAGTTCACCCTTACTCGTTTTAATTTTCTCACTACCAGCTCTAACCCCTGCATTTTTTAATTTCCCCACCAATTCTGCGGCCTTTTCAGCATCAGCGTATGCACCAACCTGAATATAATAGACTTTTTTCGCAGCTGTCGGCGCAGCAACGGCACTCGACTGCTTTCCTTCTAAAATATCAGCGGGATTGGCAGCGGGTTTTTTGGCTTCAGGTGCTTTGGTTGGCTGTTTTTCAATCGGCTTTTTGCTTGGTACAGGTTTAGCAGTCGCCACAATCGCTTGGCTAAGTGCTGGTTTTTCGGTTGGAGCAGCAAGTTCAGCTTCTTTATCAGTAGAGGGCGCTGTTTTTTCTGCTTGGTGGCTCACCAACTTACCGGGCAGCGCGACCGGTGCAATTCTTGACGCCTCAATAGGCGCTGGTTCTGCAACTGGCGCGGGCTCAATCGGCGCCGAAGCAATAACAGCGGAAGCTTTAACGTTGTCAATAGTCGAAGATAAGGCCGGCGCGCTAGAGATAATTTCGACCGCGTGGTTATCGACTAGATTTTTAGGCGGTTCACCATCTAAAACCGTCCACAAAAATGTTAGCGCAAAAATAACCAGAGCAATTGCGCCAATTAAACGGCGACGAGCGCGTTTTCTTAGCTGTTGAAGTTCGTCACTCACATTTGCCATACTTTATTGCCCACGCGCCACCATGACTTCAGCCACAGTAAAGAAAGATCCAAAGACCACAATTCTATCAGCTTCAACCGCATTATTGCAGGCTGATTGATAAGCTTTTGCGACTGTTTCATACTGTTCGACGCGCGCCTGCGGTGAAATTTTTAGAATGATTTCTGCCAAACTCGCCGCACTTGCCGCCCGCGGCAATGCGGGCGCAGCCACGTGCCACACATCAATCCGATCAGCCAGCAAGCTAATCACCCCTGCGATATCTTTGTCTTGCATCATTCCAAGTACCGCATGCGTCTTCGGATGAAATCCCATTCCATCCAAGCTCGATTTGAGTACTAATGCTGCATGGGGGTTATGCGCTACATCCAGCACTACGGTTGGCCTACCGGGCAATACCTGAAAACGTGCTGGCCATTCAACTTCTAGCAAGCCGCGCTTGATGTCGCCCAATGACACTGGCAACTGTGCTTGGCATGCATCGAGCACCGCCAGCACCAAACACGCATTATTGAGTTGGTATTTACCGCGCAACGCTGGTAAAGGCAAAGCATGGCGGCGTAAGCCAGCCCTATTCCACCAAGACCATTGCAAGCCTTCTACTTGCATCTCAAAACCAAAATCACGCCCGATTAATCGCAGGTCGGCACCGAGTTCTGTAGCGACATCCAGCAATGTCTGCGGCGGCTGAGGATCTGCGCATAACGCAGGTTTGCCTGTGCGGTAGACGCCCGCTTTTTCCACCGCAATTTTCTCACGGGTATCTCCAAGATAACTCTGATGATCAATGCCAACACTGA
The DNA here is from genome assembly GCF_016881405.1 of Deefgea chitinilytica. Lineage (GTDB taxonomy): Bacteria > Pseudomonadota > Gammaproteobacteria > Burkholderiales > Chitinibacteraceae > Deefgea > Deefgea chitinilytica. The sequence goes on along the minus strand of NZ_WOFE01000001.1, from coordinate 471,603 downwards.
CGACGGCAGAAACAGTAGGCTCAAAAATATTCACCGCATCTAAACGACCACCAAGCCCGACTTCCATCACGGCAACATCAACGCCCTGCGCAACAAACTGATGCATCGCAGCGAGCGTACCAAACTCAAAGTAAGACAAACTAATTTCACCACGAGCTTGTTCAATCGCGCGAAAGCTATCGACAATTGCCGCATCAGTAACGGGCGTGCCATTAATCGCAATCCGCTCGTTGTAATGCAATAAATGCGGCGAGGTATATGTGCCTACTTTATAACCCGCCGTTCGCAAAATTTGCGATAGCATCGCACATACCGAACCCTTGCCATTGGTGCCGGCAATCGTCAGGACTGGAAATTGGGCTTGCAATTGCATCGCATCGCGAACCGCGGTCACGCGAGCCAAACCCATATCAATCGCGATGGGATGCAAAGACTCCAAGTAGCTCAACCACTCGGTCAAGCCATCGGCATTGAACACTGACATTTAATGCGCCGCAGGTTGACGATTGAGCAACGTAATCACATCTGCTAAACGCTGACGCAATTCACGACGATCAACGATCATATCAATCGCGCCTTTTTCCAACAGAAACTCAGAACGCTGAAAGCCTTCCGGCAAAGTTTCGCGGACAGTTTGCTCGATCACACGCGGCCCCGCAAAACCAATCAAGGCACCCGGCTCAGCCATCACCACATCACCCAAGAACGCAAATGACGCAGAAACTCCACCCATCGTAGGATCAGTCAACAAGGAAATAAAAGGTAATTGTTTATCAGCGAGTTTGGTCAAAATGGCGCTGGTTTTCGCCATTTGCATCAATGAACTCAAACCTTCTTGCATCCGCGCTCCGCCCGAAGCTGATACGCAAATAAATGGCAAATCATTTTCAAGCGCGGTTTGCACGCCCCGCACAAAACGCTCGCCAACCACTGAGCCCATAGAGCCACCGATGAATTTAAACTCAAACGCAGCGACGACGACAGGCACCGTCAAAATCGAGCCTTGCATCACCACCATCGCATCATCTTCACCCGTTGCCGCGTGCGCAGCAGCAAGACGATCAGGGTAACGCTTACCATCTTTGAACTTCAGGATGTCAACTGGCTTAACTTCAGCGCCAATTTCAAAACGCCCTTCAGCATCCAGAAGCTGATTCAAGCGCTCACGCGCTGGAACTGCATTATGGAAATTACATTTGGGACAAACTTCTAAATTATTCGCCAAATCGGTGCGATACAAAACGGCATTGCACGCATTGCATTTACTCCAGAGCCCTTCCGGCACGGCAGATTTACTGGCCGTGGTACGGCTTTGAATTTTTGGCGGTAATAATTTTTGTAACCAACTCATTCCTAACTCCTCAAGCCTTAGTGACGGGCACTATCCATTGCGGCACGCACTTCAGCCAAAAACACTCGCAAACGCTCAGCAAGACCCGCTTCGCCTTGCTCGACTTCCTGCACTAAACGTGAACCAATCACGACGGCATCCGCAATACGCGCGACGTCAGCTGCTGTTGCGGCATCACGTATCCCAAAGCCAACACCAATTGGGATCGATAAAAATTGTTTTAGCACATCCAGTTTGGCCTTCACATCCGCCACATCCAGATTCGCCGAGCCCGTTACCCCTTTCAGAGAAACGTAGTACACGTAACCACTAGCCAATTGAGCCACTGCTTTCACGCGTGACTCTGGTGTGGTCGGAGCCAATAAGAAAATCGGGTCTAAACCGTGCGCTTTAAATACTTGCGCTGACTCTACAGCCTCTTCTGGTGGCATATCAACGGTTAGAACCCCGTCTACACCAGCCGCAATTGCCGACTTCGCAAATTCTTCGTAGCCCATCGCTTCAACAGGATTGGCATAGCCCATCAAGACCACCGGCGTAGTAGGATTTGTCGTGCGGAACGTAGCGACCATTTCAAATACACGGCGCAACGTTACTTTATGCGCCAGCGCGCGCTCTGATGCTCGTTGAATTACAGGGCCATCGGCCATCGGATCAGAAAATGGTACGCCCAGCTCAATCACATCCGCGCCACCTTGCACCAATGCGTGCATCAGTTCCACGGTTAGATTTGGGTTTGGGTCACCAGCGGTAATAAATGGAATCAATGCTTGGCGGTTTTCTGCAGCCAATTGCTGCATCACACTTTGAATACGAGACATAGGTATCTTTATCAACACATTATTAGACAATGCTTGGCGAGACATACCCCGCCAAACAGAAGTTTAAAGCTGAATGCCGCTCATTTTTGCAATCGTTGGAATATCTTTATCACCACGACCAGACAAATTCACGAGCAAGACTTCATCTTTGCGCATTGTTTTTGCCATTTTGGCTGCTTGCGCTAAGGCATGACTTGATTCCAGCGCAGGAATAATACCTTCATAGCGGCACAAATCATGGAATGCAGCCAACGCTTCGTCGTCATTAATCGCCACATATTCAGCGCGGCCTAGGTCTTTCAAGAAACTATGCTCAGGACCAACACCAGGATAATCTAGACCAGCAGAGATTGAATGTGTCTCACTAATTTGACCATCTTGATCTTGCATCAAGTATGAACGCTGACCATGCAACACGCCGTGCTTAGCGTTTGATGTCAGAGGCGCAGCATGACGCCCAGTATCAACACCATCACCACCCGCTTCAACACCAATTAAGCGAACATTGGCCACGTCGATATATGGATGGAAAATACCAATCGCATTTGAACCGCCACCAACACAGGCAATCACCGCATCAGGCTGGCGGCCAATCATGTCTTGCATTTGGACTTTGCACTCTTCACCGATCACCACTTGGAAATCACGCACCAATTGCGGATATGGATGCGGGCCTGCTGCGGTACCAATGATGTAATACGTTGAGTCGACATTGGTAACCCAATCACGCATTGCTTCATTCATAGCGTCTTTCAGAGTTTTAGTACCAGACTCTACGGCAACCACTGTGGCACCGAGCAATTTCATCCGATACACATTGGGCGCTTGACGAGCAACGTCTTCAGCCCCCATGTACACGACGCATTCCATACCATAACGCGCCGCTACCGTAGCAGACGCAACACCATGTTGGCCCGCTCCTGTTTCAGCGATCACTCGCTTTTTCCCCATCCGTCGCGCCAGCAAGGCTTGACCGATCGTGTTGTTGACTTTATGGGCGCCAGTATGATTTAAATCCTCACGCTTTAGATAAATCTGCGCGCCGCCCAAAGCCTCTGACCAGCGCTCAGCATGATAAACAGGGCTTGGACGACCGACATAATGCTTCAAGACATGGCGATACTCATCCATAAATGCAGGGTCTTTCAACGCTTTTTCAAATTCAATCCGCAACTCTTCTAAAGCAGGCATTAATGTTTCTGCGACATAAATACCACCATGAATACCAAAATGGCCACGTAAATCTGGTTGCTGATAAATTTCGCTCATGACTCTCTCACATAAACACTTAAAGCAGATTATTAAATAACGGCACGAATAAAGGCATCGACCCGCTGCAAATCTTTAACACCCTTGCTCACTTCGACCCCACTTGAAACATCTACAGCCCAAGGCCGGACTTGCTTAATCGCTTGGGCGATATTTCCTGCATGCAAGCCACCGGACAAAATTAAGGGCAAAGGCCACTCACTGGGTAGACCATTCCAATCAAACGAATGCCCAGTTCCACCTGGTACGCCGTCAACCCACGCATCTAATAAAAGGCCACGACATAAGGGTGAAACAAACTGCTGGGCGTATTCTAGCAAATTTAAGTCGGGTTTTACCCTAACCGCCTTGATAAAAGGTCGACCAAATTGACTGCAATACGCTAAATCTTCATCACCATGAAATTGCAGCAAGTCTAAAGGCACTTTTTCCAACACGGAACTGACAACTAAAGCAGACTCATTGACAAACAAGCCAACAGACATCACAAAAGCAGGCAAAGAGGCAACGATTTCAGTCGCTTGCTCTATTGAAACATGCCGTGGACTAGGCGGATAAAAAACCAAACCAATCGCATCAGCACCAGCCTGTGCCACTGCTCTAGCTGTTTGAGCATCACGCAAACCACAAACTTTTACCCGTGTACGTAAATGTTGATTCATTTAAATTAATCCATAACGATATTCAGGCTCAGTGGGCAATGCAAACTCAGCAGGATATGTGACCCCCGTCAAATACAAACCATCCGGCATAAAAGTAGGTGGTGCTGATTGTCGATTTTGTTGAGCTAACAACCAAGCCATCCATTCAGGCTCTTCATTTCCTTTGCCAATATGCAGCAAAGCCCCCATCATATTGCGTACCATGTGGTGTAAAAACGCGCCGGCAGAAAAATCAAAGCAAAGCATATTACCTTGCTCACTGATTTCAATTCGTTGTAATAACTTTATCGGCGAAAGCGCTTGGCATTCTGCGGCCCTAAAACTACTAAAATCATGCTCACCTAATAAATGCTGTGCAGCTGCACGCATTTTATCTACATCCACATCATAATGAATCCACCCCACTCGCCCAGCTTGTAAGCTAGGTCGCACAGGATGACGCAACAGCAAATAGCGATAATGCCGAGCAGTGGCAACAAAACGGGAATGAAAATGATTAGGAACTTCACGCGCCCATAAAACAGCAATCCCAGAAGGTAAAAAGCTATTTACACCCCGCACCCACGCCGTAATCGGGCGCTGAACAGCGGTATCAAAATGCACAATTTGTCGGCTAGCATGTACGCCAGCATCTGTCCGCCCAGCGGCATGCACACGAATTTCATGCCCAGCCATTTTAGCAACAGCTCGCTCCATCTCACCCTGAACAGTCACCATTCGTGGCTGAATTTGCCAGCCACTAAAATCTCGGCCATCATATTCAATCGCTAAGGCGTATCGCTTCAATTCCAAAACCCACTCACTCCCATCGCTATAGTCAATACGATTAATATGCATTGCAACGATAAAATAATCTGCTGAGCTTGCCTCATAGGGATATATTCAAAGCAATATTCAGCAACTGCACCACAACTAGGACGCAGAATCAAATTAAATAACTCGACGAATCCCAGTCTGGCTACCAGCAATTCTTCGGCTTTTTCTAATGTTAAAGCAAATCTGAGTGCAAAGCGTGTTTGTAACTGATTAAAAAATTGTAGCGGGGTCAGAAGAATAAAAATCGAAGTAAAAATTTCAGCACGCGTCATCAAAACAAGCATCAACTGCAAACTTGAAGTAACAATTAATATCCTAGCTATTTGCTCTAAGCCCAACAGCAAACCTGCATCCGTCGGCGAAAGCCCAGTCAACCACAAATACCGCCCAGGAACAGACCATCCGTAAACAAGCATAATCGAAACAAGTAACCACTTGAGGCGAGGTAAACTTCGTCGCAGTCTATCTCGCACCCAAAAACAGGCCAATCCGAGAGTGACAGCGCAAACAAGAAAAAGATAATGGCGCTCAAGCCATGGCAACAAAGTAAGTAGCCACAACCAAAGCGCCAAAATATTGATCGAATGCAGTTTCAAAAATTAATTCAACACAAACCAAAATTACAAATCAGATAACAACGATTTCGCTGTATTTTGCTGTTCTGGACTACCCTCTTGCAGGGCTTCTTGCAAAATTTCCCGAGCGCCCTCGACATCCCCCATATCAATGTATGCGCGCGCTAAGTCAATTTTTGTTTGCACTGGATCATCCGCAGCAAAATCAAGCTCACTATCTGTTGCGGCGACCTCCAAGCCCAAACTAATATCACCCAAAGGCACATCCATCACAGCAGGGGATACATTTTCCGCCGCAGCCCCCGACGAAAGCCCCTCATTCAAATCAAAATCAAAATCCAAACCAATATCAGCCGCTGCAGTCTCGATATCACCTTGCGAACCTTTTTCCAACGCATTATCTGGCAAATTTAAATCAGGCAATTCGGCGAATATCGACTCAGCCTCATCTTGCTTGAATGCGTCCACCGGAGTAGAAATATCTAAATCCAAAGAATCAACCATAGATTCAAATTCATTCATTGCAGGTGAAGCTAATTCACCGGCAGTCTCCTGTATTGGATTCAAGGCTGCATCCAAATCAAAATCAGCTAGTGCATCCAGACCCTCCAATTCGCCATCAGAATCAACAGCAGGCACGCCAAGATCAATTGGTAAATCCAATGCCATCATCTGATCATTTTGCGCAGCAAACAACGATGAGGTCTCTTCAACCCCAGGAAGAGGCTGATCAATATTGTCAAGGTCCATCGCAACCGAATCAAAACTCAGCTCGTTTGCATCCTCAGGAAGCGGTTCAGGCTCATTAAATTGTAATTCCTGTGCAGGCTCTAATGCTTCGCCTGACTCGGCCCCAAATCCAGATAAATCACTTAAATTTTGCGATGGATCTAAATCCAACTCAAAATCTAAGTGATTATCAAGCGCCTGCGACAAATCAGGCTCAGTCACCTCAGACAGTGCAGAGGCGGCAACAGCGGCCGCACCTACAGCAGCAACAGGAGCAAGCACGCTGGTATCAACCAGACCAGCATTACCATCTAAAGCTTGATAAAGTGGATTTTCTGGATCAATCGCACGGCCATTTTCTGCTGCATGCTCCCAATGATGTCCTTTACCACCGGTAATTGCAAACAAAGCAGAAGCATGCTCCTCAAAGGAAACCTTATCCTTGCGTGCAGCATAGATATCGAGCAATTTCATTCGAATTTCATGACGCGAAGGATCTTTATGTAAGGCATCTTTTAAAATTTCTTCGGCTTGAGCATCACGACCATACGCCATATAGACTTCAGCTTCGGCAATCGGATCAACTTCATCGGTATCAATAGTACCTAAGCCTTGGCGACTAAAATCGGTCAAGAATGAGTTCTCAGTCGACTGAGTACTAATCACTCCGCCGCCCGTACTACCCAGTACTGTATTTGCTTTAAGATCACCGCCAGTGATAATACTGTCTTCAAATACGCCTGGACGCTGACGTCGACGGGCATACCATAAACCGCCCGCGCCCAATAAAATCGCCAACGCCCCGCCACCCAGCGCCAATGGATTTTCAAACAAGCCCTCAATAAACCCAGGCTCTTCAGGCACATCCGCAACAATTTCTACCCGTTTTTTCACTTTAGCAACAGGACTAGCAGCCACAGCACTAGCGGCCACTTCACTTGCAGTAGCCGTAACTTCCGATGAAACAGCAGAAGCAACGACCTCAGCAGCAGAAGCTGTAGATGACCCTACTGCAGTTGGTGACGCGACTGCAGAGACTGCTGCAGAAGCTTTTGCTTTCATCGCCACTAACTTTTCCATGTCCGCTACATTTTTTTGCAGCTCCGCAACCCGCTGATTGGCTTCGTTAAGCGCCTTTTGACGAGCGGCAACCTCTTCTTCCAAAGCTAGAACTTTTGAGTTATCGGCTGACTTTTTAGCCGCATCAGCTGCTTTAGAAAGTTTTAAAACATCTTTATTTTTATCAACTGCACTTGCGCCCTGGTCTTCAACTTTGGCAGTAATTTTACCGCCCGTAGCCTGTTCGGTTAAATCGCGTGGCGCAGACTTAGCCGCAGCTTCACCTAACTTACTACGATACTCACTCCAGTTGGCAGACTGCACTTGTACTTCTTTAGTTGCTTCTTTAGCGCTTAACTGCTGCATTTCTAAGGCCGACTGCACACGCAAGATTTTACCGCGCTTTAATCGATTCATATTGCCATCAAATGCGTCAGTATTACTCCGGTAAAGACTAACCAAAACTTGATCCAGACTCACACCATCAGGCTTAACTCGCTTTGCCACAGCAGACAAAGTATCACCACTTTTTGTTGTATAAGAGTCAGCTGCAGGCTCTTTACTTGTACTTTCTTTTCTTGATTCAACGACTTCTTTAGCCTGAGCATCCTGAGTGGAGGCCGCCTTCGATATTTTGGCTGAAGGGGGTTTAATAACTCCAGTCGTTCTCGTTCCAGGTAAAACACTCGGACTAAATTTCGCTGTGCTACCAGAACTCACTGAAGGCGCATAACCAACAGGATCAATCAATGCGGTGTATTCACGCTGAATCCGCCCCGACGCCCAATTCAATTCAACTAACAAGTCCAAAAATGGCTCGGTAATTGCCTGTGCTGAGTTGACGGTGACGTAGTACTGACCATTGGCACGCTTTTCAATATTAAATCGTAAGCCTAAGGCGCTAGGAGGATATGAAATTTGCGCTGTTGCAAACGCCTCTGGTGGCGCCAAACTAACGACCAAAGAATCGGCTTCGCCTGGCTGCACGGAAACCAAATCAATTTCACCACGAAACGGCTGACCCAACCCAGACAAAACATTGAGTCGCCCCAAACCAGCTGCATTAGCAAACAAGGGTAAAGCAGCCATCGTTACGGCCAATACGCATGTTTTTAGTCGTGGCGTTTTAAGCACAAGCAATCTCCCAATCGCGGTCACACAATTTCGCTAAATTCTGTACCATGAATCAAATTCGATTTAATTTCTTTGTCGAAGCACTTTAAAAACTTTCAGAAAAAGAAAGTCAAACATCATAGCGACATTTTAATTTCAATAATTAACCGATAATACTAACAATTCAATCTAAAGCAGAATTTTATATTCATTTTTATGCTCGAACGTAACAGAGACGCTACGTTTTTGTGGAATCCGAGTCAAATCCCAAGAACCCAACGCCCACTGCCACAACAACGCAAGAGGCGCCCCCCGTAATTCTGCTGGCGGTTCATGCCCTAAAAATTCAAGAGCAAAAAATAACTGCTCAGACTCTGCACCCGCAAATAAAGGCTCAGCTTTAGTCTGCTTACTTAACTTCTCGCCCTGCAAATTGGCAAGCACGGGCAGATGAGCATAAGTCACTGTGGGATAGTTCAGCACCCTTTGCAGACCAATTTGTCTTGCCGTTGAATCTAATAAATCCGATCCACGTACAACGTGAGTCACACCGCATTCAGCATCATCAACAACGACAGCTAACTGATACGCCCAGCAACCATCAGCGCGCAACAGAACATAATCACCGACAGTCTGCTGAACATCCTGCGCAAACACCCCTTGTATTAAATCAGCAAAGACAATAAGACCACCATCTACACGAAGCCGCCACGAATGTGGGACATTCGTTTTTCTAACGCCTAATCGGCAAATTCCTGGATAGATTAAGCCATCCAAACCCTGCCGACCATAGATTGCCACCTCTCGTCGTGAACAACTACATGGGTATACGTATCCACGCTCAATTAAATCATCCAATATAAAGCGATACCTATGATGTCGATCACTCTGAACAAGCAATTCACCATCCCATTCAAAACCAAACCTTGCTAATGTTTCTACGATATCATTTTGCGCACCCAGCTGATTTCTTGTTTGGTCAACATCTTCGATTCGCAGCAACCAACGCCCACCATGAGCCCTTGCATCTAAGTAACTAGCCACCGCAGCAACCAAGGACCCCAGATGTAACGGCCCTGTTGGACTTGGCGCAAAACGCCCAACATAAGCAGAGGAACTTTCTACTACATCAGCACTCTTTAAATTCGCCATACCACACCTAATTAACAAGGCAGTCTGCTAAAATGGCGATATTTTTACAGCAGCTAAATTAAAAGGACAAGCAATGACTTACGTTGTGACCGATGCCTGCGTGAAATGCAAATACACTGATTGTGTTGACGTCTGTCCTGTGGACTGCTTTCGCGAAGGCCCAAACTTCTTAGTAATCGACCCAGATGAATGCATCGACTGCACACTCTGCGTCGCCGAGTGTCCTGTAGAAGCTATTTATGCAGAAGACGATGTCCCGGAAAGCATGCATGGGTACATCGCCCTCAACGCCGAATTAGCCAAAACCTGGCCCACCATCGTTGAGAAAAAAGATCCACTTGCCGATCACGAAACTTGGGCCGCTATCTCTGGCAAAATGGATGAAATTGAGCGCTAAAACGACGAAATCGCAAAAATTGCAAAGCAGCGCACAATCAGTTATTATTTATGGTTCAACTCAAGCCTTGCCTAACCGTGGTCGCTAACGGTAGGCTACAACCCGTAAGGAGAATTCATGCGACACTATGAAATCGTATTTATCGTACACCCAGATCAAAGCGAACAAGTTCCTGCAATGATCGAACGTTACAAAACTCTGATTACTTCAGGTGCTGGCGTTATCCATCGCCTAGAAGACTGGGGTCGCCGCCAACTGGCTTACCCGATCCAAAAAATTCACAAAGCTCATTACGTAATGATGAACATCGAATGCAGCCAAGCTACCTTGGACGAAATCGAGCACGCGTTCAAATTCAATGATGCAGTTTTACGTCACTTGACACTCAAAACTGATACCGCCGTAACCGAAGCTTCACCAATGATGAAAGAAGAAAAATCTAAATCATTGCCACAAGCAGCTGAAGGTATTGCCGCCTAATTCGGCCAAAATTGAACTTACGAAACCAAATTTTAATTGAAGGTACGTTGATAACGAATTCAGCGCTGCGTACAACACCGAGCGGGATAGCCGTGATTGATGGAACAATTGCCCATCTTTCATCGCAATTAGAGCTAGGGAAAGCACGAAAAGTTGAATTTGAAATTAGTTTTTTAGCCATGGGAAATGTAGCGCAAGCAATTGCTCAACTTCCATCGAATCCGTTGATTAAATGCAAAGGATTTCTTGCCGCCAAAAATCAACGTACACGTCATATATTGGTTTTGCATATTGATGCATTTGAACTTTTGAATTGAGGATTAACTCATGTCTCGCAATCTTTTCAAGCGGAAAAAATTCTGCCGCTTCTCAGCTGAAGGTATCGCACACGTTGACTACAAAGACGTTGCCTTACTAAAAGACTTTATCTCTGAAAACGGCAAGATCATTCCTGCACGTATCACTGGTACTAAAGCAAAATACCAACGCCAATTGTCGACTGCGATCAAAGTAGCACGCTTCTTGGCTTTGCTTCCATACACTGACCAACACTAATCGAGAAGGGAGAACTTTTCATGCAAATTATCCTACTCGAAAAAGTAGCAAACCTAGGCACTTTGGGCGATGTGGTTAAAGTTAAAGACGGTTACGCACGTAACTTCTTGATCCCACAAGGCAAAGCAAAACGGGCAAATGACGCTAACTTGGCTGAATTCGAAGCACGTCGTGCTGAGTTAGAAGCAAAACAAGCCGAAATCTTGGCGCAAGCACAAGCTCGTGCAGCTAAACTTGAAGGTTCAGAATTCACAATCAGCCAAAAAGCTGGCGTGGATGGTCGTTTATTCGGCTCTGTAACAACTCAAGATATTGCTGATGCAATCACTGCGACTGGTGTCGAAGTTAAGAAATTTGAAGTGCGCCTACCTGAAGGCCCTTTCAAAGCAATCGGCGAATACGAAGTGGCACTAGCATTACACCACGACGTTGTTAGCACAGTTAAATTGCAAGTTGTTGGCGAAACTGCTTAATTTGCACATGACTAAATAATAAAAGCCACGATTTTATCGTGGCTTTTTTATTGCCCAAAAATCAGCCTTTTACTGTGCCACCAAGCCCTTAAGCACTCGAGAAACTGCAACTAAACCAAAAGTAGCCGTCACCGTCATCGCTGCACCAAAACCACCTGCGCAGTCCAATCGAACGCCCTCACCCATCGCTGGTTTAGCCGCACAAACCGAACCATCTGCTTGCGGATACACCAATTGCTCGGTAGAAAACACACACTCAATATTAAATTTTTTACCCACTCTAGGAAATTGGTACTCTCTTCGCAGTAAAGCACGAACTTTTGAAGCCAAAGGATCTTGAATTGTCCGACTCAAATCATCGACCAAAATCTGCGTAGGGTCGATTTGTCCGCCGGCACCACCCACGGTAATAATCTTGAGCTTATTGCGACGACACCATGCAATTAATGCCGCCTTGGTTTTCACACTATCAATACAATCGATCACAAAATCGAAACGCCCCTGCAAATACGCAGCAAAATTATCTGGCGCGATAAAATCTTCAATCTGCTGAATCTGCAATTCTGGATTAATCGCCAGCATACGCTCAGCAAGCACAGCCACCTTCATGCGGCCATACTGCCCCTCCATCGCCGGCAATTGTCGGTTGGTATTGGATATGCAAACATCATCAAGATCAATTAACGTCACATGCCCAATACCTGATCGGGCAAGCGCCTCACCAGCCCATGAGCCAACCCCTCCCACGCCGATCACACAAACTCGCGCCTCACTAAAACGCGCCAAAGCCTCTGCACCATATAAACGTGAAATACCTGCAAAACGCTGCCGATACGCATCAGAAAAAGTCATACTCGAATTCCAAAATAATACAGCCCCAAAGGGGCTGCAAAACAACTAGGGGTATACACCGAAATCCAATACAAAATAGAAGCTACAAAGCAATACCCTCATTCAACCTTTGGCGAAGGTTTGCGACGAGTGGTACTCTTTTTAACCACGGCAGCAGTATTACCGTCAGGCACAACCTCCGCAGCATCTTTTTCAGCTTTTGGTGGTTCGGTAGGCCGCACACCATCAGCATCTGCACGCTGAGGACCACCAGGCATACCAAACCCAGTAAATAAATTCTTAGCTCTATCCTGCAATTGCTGCTGCATATCAACAAACATGCTAGTACTACTTTCTAAATAGTTACCCATCATATTTTGAATTGCGGGCCCCTGGAACTTCATGAACTCACCCCAGAGATTATTATTTGCAAAAATAGGATTATCACTGATGATCGTCGATTTAGCCTGATCCTGCAATCGACTCTGCATTTCAGCAAACAACTGCATGTTTTTCTCTAAATAATTCCCCATCAGACCCTGCATTGCATGGCCATAAAAACGAATAATCTGAGTCAACACATCGTAAGAAAACATCGGCATGCCGCCGGCTTCTTCTTCCAAAATAATTTGCAGCAAAACACTGCGTGTTAAATCTTCGTTGGTTTTTGCATCCAAAATCGAAATATTTATACCATCAAGCACCAATTGTTTTACATCCGTTAGCGTAATGTAGCTACTCGTATGCGTATCGTACAAACGACGATTGGGGTATTTTTTGATCACTCTTTTTTCAACACTCATTGCCTCAACCCCTCCCCAATTATTTAATCACGCGAACCATCTACTGAGGATAGCCCTGTGTGAGTCACGATGCAACATGACGCACCGCACAAATTTATATTGACAACACTAAAAAACACTTCCAAAATGACATCGGATTGTGCAATGCAACATTTAACCAGATTGAGTCTGATTCACCCAAACATCTTTCAGGAGTATTAGCATGACAACAGCACAGCAACAAATCAATGACTTCGCTACCGAACAACTCGAGACCGCTTTGCGTTTTGCTCGCATCTCAATCGATGCTGCCGAACGTATTGTAAAGCTTCAAGTTGAAACTGCAAAAAACACTTTCGAAGACTCTGCACGCAACGCAAAACAATTTGTGACCGTGAAAGATGCGCAAGCTGCTTTTGCTGCCCAACAAAAAATCTCTGAAGCGACATTAGAAAACTCTATGGCCTACAGCCGTAGCTTGTATGAAATCGCCTCGCAAGCACAAACTGAATTTAGCAAATTGATTGATGAGCGCAGCGTTTATTTTAATAAAAACGTTGTATCAGGCCTTGATCGTTTTGTTAAATCTGCACCAGCAGGTTCTGATGCGGCAGTTGCAGCGGTTAAATCTACCGTACAAGCTACCGCAGCAGCCGTAGATAGCATGACCAAAGCCGCAAAACAAGTCGCTGAATTTGCCGATGCATCTGTCAAAGCAGCCTCTACCGCTACGGCTGATGCAGTAAAAACTGCCGCCAAGAAAACCAACGGCACCAGCAGCACAGCACAATAAACCGAAACATCATCAAGCAAACAAACGGGCACTAAAAAGTGCCCGTTTTTTACTTACTCAAGAAAAGCATCATCACTGATGACTACTCTTCAACAACCTCTACAGGAGTAACAACTTCTGCAGGTGCGCTAGCAGCAGCCTCGTCGTTCAGCACCGCTTTGATTGACAAACGAATACGGCCTTTTTCATCTTGCTCAATCACTTTAACACGAACAATCTCACCTTCTTTCAGGTAATCGCCCACATTATTAATACGCTCATTTGCAATTTGGCTGATATGAACCAAGCCATCTTTACCAGGCATGATCGAAACGATAGCACCTACATTTTTATCCAAGATCTTAACAACTGGACCTTCATAGATACGACCAATTTCAACTTCAGCGGTAATTTCTTCGATACGGCGACGCGCTTCTGAAGCGCCTTCTGCAGATACCGAGGCAATCGTAATCGTGCCATCTTCAGTGATATCGATCTGTGTACCGGTTTCTTCGGTCAATGCGCGAATTACCGCTCCGCCTTTACCAATTACATCACGAATTTTTTCTGGATTGATTTTCATCGTGTAAAGACGTGGCGCATGCTCGCTCACTTCTTCACGCGCACCATCCAAAGCACCTTTCATGATACCGATAATATGCACACGACCTTCTTTTGCCTGATCAAGTGCTACTCGCATGATTTCTTTGGTAATACCAGTAATCTTGATATCCATTTGCAGCGCAGTGATACCATTTTCAGTACCTGCAACTTTAAAGTCCATATCACCAAGATGATCTTCATCACCCAAGATATCAGACAATACCGCAAACGAATTGCCTTCTTTAATCAACCCCATTGCAATACCTGCAACGTGGTTTTTCATTGGCACACCCGCATCCATCAACGCCAAGCAGCCGCCACACACCGAGGCCATAGAGGACGAACCGTTCGATTCGGTAATTTCGGAAACGACACGCATTGAATAGGCGAAGTCTTCTTTGCTTGGCAACATCGCAACCAAAGCACGCTTAGCCAAGCGGCCATGACCGATTTCGCGACGCTTTGGCACGCCAACACGACCTGTCTCACCCGTTGAGTACGGAGGGAAGTTGTAATGCAGCATGAAGCTATCGTTATACCCACCATGCAAAGCTTCGATTTTTTGCTCATCGAGCTTGGTGCCCAAGGTCGCAGTAGCGATTGCCTGCGTCTCGCCGCGCGTAAACAATACCGAACCGTGAACGCGTGGCAATACACCCGTACGAATCGAAATTGGACGCACAGTACGCGTATCACGACCATCAATGCGCGGCTCACCCGCTAGAATTTGACCACGAACGATTTCGCCCTCCAAACCTTTGAAGATGCCTTTAATTTCATTAGCCAATAAGGTATCGGTTTCTTCAGTAATCAATGCTGACTTTACTAACTCCCAAGTTTCATTGATTTTTTGAGTGCGAGCTTGCTTTTGGCGCAACTTAAAGCCTTGTGACAAACCTTCAGCCGCGATCTCACGAACTTGCGCAATTAAGGCATCGTTGGCAACTGGAGCAGTCCAATCAAACAATTCAGGATTTACTTCATCCGCCAATTCATTAATGGCGTTAATAGCCACTTGCATTTGCTCATGGCCGAAAACTACCGCGCCCAGCATAATACTTTCAGACAATTCGTTTGCTTCAGACTCAACCATCAATACTGCTTGGCTAGTACCCGCAACGACCAAATCCATTTGGCTGTCTTTCATTTCTGACATCGCAGGGCACAATACATACTCACCATTGATGTAACCAACGCGCGCCGCGCCGATTGGGCCATCAAACGGAACACCAGACAAAGTTAAGGCTGCAGAAGCGCCGATCATGGCAGGAATATCTGAATCAACTTCAGGGTTAATCGACATCACTGTTGCAATAATTTGGATGTCGTTAAAAAAACCTTCTGGGAATAATGGACGGATCGGACGATCAATCAAACGGCTTGTGAGCACTTCTTTTTCAGATGGTTTACCTTCGCGTTTGAAGAAACCACCAGGAATTTTACCTGCCGCATAGGTGCGTTCTTGATAATCAACAGTCAGCGGAAAAAAATCTTGACCCGGTTTAACCGAGCGAGCAGCTACGACAGTCACCAATACCGAGGTGCCATCCACATCAACCATAACTGCACCAGTGGCTTGGCGAGCGATTTCACCTGTTTCGAGGGTGACCGTATTTTTGCCATAAGCAAAAGTTTTAGTAAATTTATTGAACACTCGTTGTCCTTTTCACAATGTTTGCCAACGACCTTGGCGCTAATTTGCTTCCGCTGCGATTGGATCGTCAGGTTTATGCCTGCACATCGCCGATTCCGGCACAACCGAACTTTATTTCACCGCCGGAATCGCTATTGGGCAAAATAAAGCTTTAAAACAGGACGCTACATAGAAAAAAAGCCGCAATCGTTTGACTGCGACTTCTTTGATTGAGTCTTACTTACGTAGACCCAACTCAGCGATCAAATTGCGATAGCTATCGGCATTAGTACGTTTGAGGTAATCCAGCAAACGACGGCGGCGAGAAACCATAGCCAACAAACCACGACGTGAGTGGTGATCTTTCTTGTTCACTTTAAAATGTTCAGTCAAATCGTTGATGCGAGCAGTCAACAATGCAACTTGTACTTCAGAAGAACCAGTATCACCTTCCTTGTGTTGGAATTTTTTTACTAATTCAGCTTTTTGAGCAACAGAAACAGACATTCAAACTTCTCCAAAAAATCACCCAAAGGTGATTAGACAAGCATAGCTTGAGCTTTTAACACCCAAGCTAGCTCCATTAACCTTCTACGCCACATGCGTAGAAAGCAGTCGTTTGGGTCGCAGCACGCCATCAGCGCCCACCTCACCCAAACCGATGAACATGGGATTATCTAACTTTTCACCGCTGCCGTAAAGCCTTAACTCACCCAACGGAGGATGAATGGCATCTAATATTGGCATGCCGTTTTTCATCAGTGCGGTTTGCGCAGGATTCAGTACAAAGCTAGGCAATTCTGCAATCAATTGCTCTGCCGGCAACAACTTCGCCTCACGCTCCGGCATAGCAAGTTCAATATATTCATCCAGCGTAATAGCGTCTTCCAACTTAAAGCCGCCAGTCAACGTGCGTCGCAAGCCAGACAAATAGGCACCACATCCCAACGCTCGCCCCAGATCTTCAGCCAATACTCGGATGTAAGTGCCTTTCGAACAGAGCACATCCACAACAAGCACCGGAGCCTGATAAGACACAACCGTTAGTTCATAAATGGTGATTGACCTCGATTTGCGCTCCAGCACCACACCTTCACGGGCATATTCATACAAAGGTTTACCATCAACCTTTAGCGCTGAATACATTGGGGGGGTTTGCACAATTGAGCCTAAAAACTGCTGCAATACTGGCGCAATTTGCGCCAAATCAACTGGTGGTACACCACTATCGCTAATCTCACCTTCACCATCGAGCGTTGTCGAGACCTGACCAAATGTAATTGTGGCGCGATAACCCTTATCCGCATCCAGCATGCGCTGCGCAAACTTGGTCGCCTCACCGAAACACAAAGGCAATAATCCCGTAGCAAACGGATCAAGCACGCCAGTATGCCCGCCCTTTTCGGCCTGCAACAACCAACGGCATTTTGATAAAGCCCCATTACTTGAAAAACCAAATGGCTTATCCAGCAACAAAACTCCGTCAATTTTACGCTTGGCCATCGTCGTCAGGCGCTTTTGGCAATGCGTTTGCTTGCTGAATTTTTTGCGTCAAATCCATACCATACTCAATCGACTCATCATACTCGAAGTGCAATTCAGGCATTTTGTATAAAGAAAAACCTTGCGCGATTTGCGCACGCAAAAAACCTTTAGCACGCTCAAGTAAATGCGCGATTTCAGGACGATGACTTGCATCGCCCAAAAAGGTATAAAACACTTTCGCGTGGGAGTAATCACGCGACACTTCAACATCGGTCACCGTAATCAGCGATGCATGTGGATGATCGAGCTCAGCACGAATTACCGTCGCCAAGTCTCGTTGAATTTGCTGAGCTACGCGATCAGCACGAGTAAATTGTTTATTAGCCATTATCTTGTGAGGAGTGAGGCGCGAGGAGTGAGGTGAACAACCTCTCAGCACCTGATTAATTAAAAGCAAAAAGCGCAAGCTCCACAAAGGGCCTGCGCTATTGTGTCGGGATGAGAACACCTCACACCTCACCCCTGACACCTCACTTCATTACAGCGTACGAGCAACCTCGACCACTTCGAAGATTTCCAATTGGTCGCCCACTTGGATATCGTTGAAGTTTTTCAATTGCAAACCGCACTCGAAACCTGCTTTCACTTCTTTTGCTTCATCTTTAAAGCGTTTCAGATTTTCCAATTCGCCCTGATGGATAACCAAGTTATTACGCAAGACACGAACACCCGCCGAACGCTTAACCAGACCTTCCATCACCAAGCAACCTGCAATCGTACCGACTTTCGATACAGCAAAGACTTGGCGAATTTCAACCATACCAATAATGGTTTCACGACGTTCTGGTGCCAACATACCAGACAAGGCCGCTTTTACATCATCAACCGCATCGTAGATGATGTTGTAGTAACGCAAATCAACGCCTTCGGTTTCTGCCAGTTTACGCGCGGCAGCGTCTGCACGAGTATTAAAGCCAATAATGACCGCTTTCGAAGCTAAAGCCAAATTCACATCAGACTCAGAAATACCACCTACAGCACTATGCAAGATTTGTACGCGAACTTCTCCAGTCGACAACTTCTGCAGACTTTGAGAAAGCGCTTCCGAAGAACCTTGTACGTCGGCCTTGATGATGATCGGCAAGTTTTGCACATTGCCTTCAGCCATTTGCGCAAACATATTCTCGAGTTTCGATGCTTGCTGGCGAGCAAATTTCACATCACGGAATTTACCTTGACGGAACATCGCGATCTCACGCGCTTTCTTCTCATCCGCCAACACCATTGCATCCACACCAGCCGATGGCACTTCCGACAAGCCTAAAATCTCAACAGGCATTGATGGGCCTGCTTCTGTAATCGGCTTGCCGTTCTCGTCCAGCATCGCGCGGATACGGCCGTACACTTGACCAGCAAGGACGGTATCGCCTTTACGCAAAGTACCAGACTGAACCAACATCGAGGCCACAGGGCCGCGACCTTTATCCAAACGAGCTTCGATAATAATCCCTTTTGCAGGACCCTCTACCGGCGCAGTCAGCTCCAGCACCTCAGCCTGCAACAGAATCGCATCGAGCAACTCATCGATACCCAAGCCTTTTTTCGCTGAAACATGCACAAACTGAGTATCACCACCCCAATCTTCCGGCACAACCTCTTGCGCTACCATTTCTTGACGAATTCGCTCGAAATTAGCTTCTGGCTTATCGATTTTATTCACTGCAACGACAATCGGCACGCCTGCGGCTTTTGCATGGTGAATCGCCTCAATCGTTTGCGGCATCACACCGTCATCGGCAGCAACCACCAAAACCACGATATCGGTCAATTGCGCACCACGGGCACGCATTGATGTAAATGCCTCATGACCAGGGGTATCAAGGAAGGTAACAACACCCTTGCCGGTTTCAACGTGATACGCACCGATATGCTGAGTAATACCACCCGCTTCACCCGACGCCACTTTGGCGCGACGAATGTAATCCAGCAACGATGTTTTACCATGGTCAACGTGACCCATTACCGTTACCACCGGAGCGCGTGGCGTTAATGCGTGCTCAGTTTTATCGCCTTCTTCCAAATAAGTATCTGGGTCGTCTAATTTTGCAGCCACTGGCGTGTGGCCCATTTCTTCGACCACAATCATGGCGGTTTCTTGATCCAGCACCTGATTAATCGTAACCATCATGCCCATTTTCATCAGCGCTTTCACCACTTCAACGCCTTTAACCGCCATTTTGTGCGCCAAATCTGCGACTGAAATGGTTTCTGGCACTTCGACTTCACGGGTTACTGGCTCAGTAGGGGCAACAAAAGCATGAGCATTATCTTGCTGTGCAGCTGAATTATTACGTTTACCGACTTTTCTCGTCTTCCAATCATTACCAGTATCGCCACCGCGAGTTTTGATGCCTTTCTTTTGACGGCCATCATTCCAAGCGCCTTTCTCCTCTTTCTTCGCAGCAGAATTGCCTTTTTTATCGGCAGATTTTGCAGCGACTGGCGCGGGTGCCGCGGCTTTTTCCGGCGCATGAATTGGCGTTTCTTTCGGCCGACGGAAATCTACACGAGCCCCAACGCGCGGCGCTTCATGACCAGGTTTCAAATGCGGCTTCACAGCAGGTTTAGCGGTTTCAGTCGGCTTAGCTTGCGCGGGCTGCTGTTTCGGCTGTTGTGCTGACTGCTGCGGTTTTGCCGCCTGTGCCGACTGTTGTGGCTTAGCCGTTGCTGTATTTGCTGGTTTTACTGCCGCAGCAGCTTGCTCAACAGGTGTCACTGCTTCGGCAACGACAGCAGCAGCCTCTGGTGCGGCTTGCTCAGTCGATTTTTGCTCGCGATTTTTCTTTGCAGCCATTTCCGCAGCTTGGCGCGCGTACAACTCGCTTTGACGACGCGCTTCAGCTTCACGTGCTTGACGTTGCGATTCGTCGATCACCGTAGTAGCAGGAGCTGCTGGAGCTACTGGCTTAGCAGCAGGCGCAGCTTGGGCTTCAATAGGTTTCGCGACCGGTGCTTCTGGGGCTTCAAAAACCCGCTTCTTACGCACTTCAACCTGAATAGTCTTAGACTTACCTGTGGCATCTGTTTTACGAATCTCAGAAGTCTCTTTACGTGCCAGCGTCACTTTTGGCTTATCGCCTGCTTGACCATGCTTTTGTTTCAAATGACCTAATAAACGCTGCTTATCATCCGAGCTCAAAACATCATCGGCACTATTTTTATTCACGCCAGCCGCTTTCAATTGCTGGAGCAATTCTTGCGTTGGCATTTTTAATTCGGCAGCAAACTGGCTGACTTTGGGTTCACTCATAAATTACTCTCCCGCGCCTTAGGCGAACAAATGTTCGCGCGCTTTCATGATCAGTTGTTTAGCGGTGTCTGCGTCGATACCAGTCATTTCGGTTAATTCATCGACCGCCAAATCTGCTAGATCGTCACGGGTACGTATATCATTGTCAGCCAACTGTGCAGCCAACTCCGGAGTCATACCCTCAAGCGTCTTCAGGTCTTCGGACTGATGCTCTAATTTTTCTTCGCGCGCAATAGCTTGCGTTAACAAGGCATCACGAGCACGAGAGCGCAGTTCGTTCACGGTTTCTTCATCAAACGCTTCGATTTCCAGCATTTCATTCAGTGGCACATAGGCCACCTCTTCCAATGTATTAAAACCTTCTTGCACCAATACACTGGCTACATCTTCATCAATGTCCAACGCTTGAATAAACAATGCGCGGATTTTTGTGAATTCTTCTTCGTGCTTTTCTTCTGCTTCATCGACGGTCATGATGTTGAGCTTCCAACCAGTCAACTCCGCCGCCAACTTCACATTCTGACCGCCACGGCCAATGGCCATCGCCAGATTTTCTTCATCAACTACCACGTCCATGCTGTGCGCATCTTCGTCCAAAATAATTGAGCTGACTTCTGCTGGCGACAAAGCATTAATTGCAAATTGCGCCGCATCGGGCGACCACAATACAATATCAACACGCTCACCAGCCAGCTCATTACTCACAGCATTAACACGGGTGCCACGTACGCCGATGCAAGTGCCTTGTGGGTCAACCCGTTGGTCATTGGATTTCACCGCGATCTTGGCACGCATACCTGGATCACGTGCTACGCCTTTCAATTCGATCAAATTGTTTTCAATTTCAGGTACTTCCAACTCAAACAATTTGGCCATAAATTCCGGCGCTACGCGCGACAACACCAATTGCGGGCCACGACCATTGCGATCAACGCGCAATAAAAATGCCTTCACGCGATCACCGACGCGCAAATTTTCTTTCGGAATCATTTGATCACGCGGCAAGATGGCTTCTAGCTTACCCAATTCGAGAATCGCATTACCACGCTCAATGCGCTTGATACTGCCAGAAACAATATGCTCACGACGCTCCAAGAACTCATTCAAATTTTGCTCACGCTCAGCATCACGAATTTTTTGCAAAATCACTTGCTTGGCGGCTTGCGCGCCAATACGGCCAAATTCAATCGGCTCGAGCTCTACTTCCCAAACATCGCCTACTTTCAAATCGGCGCTGTAATCAGGCGCATCTGTAATGGCAATTTGACGCGATGGCTCTTCGTGGTCGTTGTCTTCAACCACATCCCACACACGAAAACTACGATGCGCGCCAGTATGGCGGTCAATTGAAACCCGAATTTCAACTTCTTCTTCGTAGCGTTTTTTAGTTGCAGAAGCGAGCGCAGATTCGAGTGCACCAAACACAACTTCTTTTTCTACATTTTTTTCGTGTGCAAGTGCTTCGACCAGCACTAGAATTTCACGATTCATAAATTAGTCCTCCGGCATCAAACAAAAGCCAAATTAACAGTATTTGCCAAATAGGTGACACAGCTTAAAACTGTGGTTCGATCCGTACCCGATCAATGCTAGACAGCGCCAGTTTTAATTCTTCGCCAGCCACATCAATCACCACGTGATCATCCACCAAACCCAACAGCTTGCCGATTAAATTACGGCGACGATCAGGCAAGGGCAACCGCAGTTTCACCTTCACCATCTCTCCGGCAAATCGCTCAAAATCCGCCGGTTTTTTGATGATGCGATCCAATCCCGGTGAGGACACCTCAAGACGCTCATGGGGAATGTTTTCCACCATGAATACGCGCAACAAGTGATTGCTCACCAATACGCAGTCATCAATGGTGACACCGCCTTCTTTATCGATAAAAATGCGCAATAAACCTTTCTCGCCCATTTCAAAATCGACTAATTCATACCCTAAACCCGGCAAGGTATTGTCCAACACGGATTGTAGATTGACCGCCATACTTCCCTTCTCAAAAACCACAAACAAAAAATGGGCTGCAAACTATTGCGCGCCCATTCGTTAAAACCCTTTGAAAGCACTCCCGCACGATTTTTTACGGGATTTTCCCGATTCTAACAGAAAAGATAAGCTGGCGAAATAGTCCTTTGAGAAAGATGCACTTGTCTCACCGATGCTTTTCCCCATAAAGTACATGAACGATTGGAGACAAATCATGACCTTTCCTTGGCTGGCCAACTACCAAAATGGTGTACCGCATACCGTTAATCTTGACGAATTTGCTTCTATCCCCGAAGTATTTGCACAAAGCGTTAGCAAATACCGCGATCGGGCAGCCTTTATTAACATGGGCAAAAGCATTAGCTACCGCGAACTAGATCAGTTATCAATTCAGTTTGCAACCTATCTGCAACAGACGCTCAAACTACCTGTAGGCTCGCGCGTTGCAGTGATGATGCCTAATTTATTGCAATATCCCGTCGCCATTTTTGGCATCCTTCGCGCTGGCTATGTAGTAGTAAACGTCAACCCGCTCTACACGCCCCGCGAACTAGAACACCAACTGAATGACTCAGGCGCAGAAACAATTCTGATCTTGGCCAACTTTGCCCATACACTTGAAAGCGTCATCCAAAACACCCCAATAAAACACACCATTGTGACCGAATTGGGCGATTTATTTGGCTTTCCAAAAAAACTGATTGTCAACAGCGTAGTACGCTACGTTAAAAAACTAGTTCCCAGCTATACCCTATCAGGGCATACAACACTAAGCCAAGCACTTCAAAGAGGAAGTAGCAATACCCTAAATCCAGTTACATTATCCCATGCCGATATTGCATTTTTGCAATACACCGGTGGCACCACCGGGGTCGCCAAAGGCGCAATGCTGACCCACGGCAATATCGTGGCTAATATGCAGCAAGCCCACGCTTGGATTAGCCCTGTTGTCACCGACGGCAAAGAAATGATCGTCACTGCATTGCCGCTCTACCATATCTTTTCACTGACCGCCAACTGCATGGTCTTTACCAAAATCGGCGCAACCAATTTACTAATTACCAATCCGCGCGACATACCTGATTTTGTAAACACACTAGCCAAGTACCCCGTTACCTGCCTCACTGGTGTGAACACCTTGTTTAATGCATTGCTGAATAATCCAGAATTTGCAAAACTAGATTTTTCCAACTGGAAATTGGCTCTTGGCGGCGGGATGGCCGTTCAACATGCCGTCGCCGATAAATGGAAAGAAATCACCCGAATTCCACTGGTTGAAGCCTACGGCCTAACCGAAACTTCTCCGGCGGCCATGATAAATCCAATGAACACCACGGAATTTAATGGCATGATTGGCCTTCCCATCCCACTCACCGATGCAGAAATTCGCGACGAAGCAGGCCATCAATTAGCCGCAGGCGAGCGCGGTGAGCTATTTATTCGCGGACCTCAAGTTATGAAAGGCTACTGGAATCGCCCCGATGAAACCGCGCAGATACTCGGCAAAGACGGTTTTCTAGCGACTGGCGACATTGCAATCATGAAACCGAGCGGTTTTTTCCAAATCGTCGACCGTAAAAAAGACATGATTTTAGTGTCTGGTTTTAATGTATATCCAAACGAAATCGAAGACGTCGCAGCCAACCATCCGGGTATTTTAGAAGTAGCCTGTATTGGGATTGCTGATGACAAAACTGGTGAAGCAGTCAAACTGGTCGTCGTCAAAAAAGACCCGCAACTCACGAGCGAACAAGTTATCGAATTTTGCCGCGGTCAACTGACCAATTACAAAATCCCACGCGTCATTGAATTTAGGGATAGCCTACCCAAATCGAATGTAGGTAAAATTTTGCGTAGAGAGCTTCGCAATTAAAAATTTCGCCCCAAGGATCAACAATGAATCTATTGCCGTTTTTTAAACTCATGGCTGAGCGCAGCGCATCGGATCTGTTTTTAGCCGCAGATTCGGCAATAGTCATTAAAATTCAAGGCACTTGCCATCCGGTCAACAATCAAATCCTCAGCGCGGATCACGTCAAGCAACTCGCCTATCAACTCATGGGCCCTACTCGCGTCGCCGACTTTGAGCGCGACCTTGAAATGAACTTTGCTTTTCCCGTCGCAGGAATTGGTAATTTTCGGATTAATGTATTTAAAAGCCGTGGCACTGTTGCATTAGTAGCACGCTTTATTAAACCGAAAGCCGATACACTCGAAGAACTCTTCATGCCCGAAATTCTCAAAGATTTGGTCATGGAAAAACGCGGCATTATTCTCGTCGTCGGTGCCACTGGCTCAGGCAAATCCTCCACCGTTTCGGCAATGCTCGAGCATCGCAACGAAAATCACAGCGGACACATTCTGACGATGGAAGACCCGATTGAATTTATCTACAGCCACAAAAAATCGCTGGTCAACCAACGCGAAGTCGGCACAGACACCCACAGCTACGATGACGCATTGCGTAACGCGATGCGCGAAGCACCCAATGTATTGATGATTGGCGAAATTCGCGACCGCGCCACGATGACCTACGCGATGCAATACGCCCAAGCCGGTCATCTGTGTATCTCTACCTTGCACGCAAATAATAGCTACCACTCGCTGAGCCGGATTGTGAACTTTTACCCACAAGAAGCCCGCGAATCGCTGCTGTACGATCTCTCCACCTCACTCAAAGCCATCATTTCGCAGCGCCTAGTGCGCTGCAAAACCACTGGCAAACTCAAGCCAGCGGTTGAAGTGATGCTCAACACCAATCGGATTGCCGAATTGATCAAAAACGGCGAGCTATCCGAGATCAAAGAAGCCATGGAGCAATCGCTATCTGAGGGCTCGCAAACCTTCGAGCAATCACTGTATCGAATGTACCGTGATGGTGAAATTGAACTGGACGAAGCATTGCGTAACGCCGATTCGGCCACCAATCTCTCGTGGATGGTCAATAACGCACAGTCGGTAGAAGAACAGGAAGCCGCTCGCCATGCCGCTAAGAACAAACCAGCAGAACCGGACATCTCATTCGATTTATCGCTACATTAAGCGTGAGGCGTGAGGCGTGAGGCGTGAGGCGTGAGGCGTGAGGCGTGAGGCGTGAGGCGTGAGGCGCTCAAATTGTCTCGCGCCATTTTTATTTTAAATGAGTTTGATATGAAATTATTTGGCATCCCCAACTGCGACACCGTTAAAAAAGCCCGCAACTGGCTGACCGAGAATGGCTTTGAGTACGAGTGGCATGATTTCAAAAAAAAAGGTCTTAGTGCCGAACAAGTCCAAGCCTGGATAACAGCGATGGGATGGGAGCCTTTAATTAATAAACAAGGTACCACATGGCGTAAATTGGACGACGCAACTAAAGCCAGCGTTATTGATGCAAACAGCGCGATCATCGTAATGATCGCCAATCCATCCGTCATTAAACGCCCAGTATTAGTCACAGATAGCCAGACGCAAGTAGGTTTTAAGCCGGAAATCTACCAAGCGATCCTTAATAAAAAATGAGATGTATATAGCGAAACACAAACAAGTTCATTGCCTACAGTGAGATACTGGAATTACCGTTTTCAGACAAGAGCAGACACTGATTTGTATTGTTCAGGTGCTAGAGAGATTTAACATGGGAAAGAGAAAAAGAGCACCTATAGCTATAGAGTCCAAAGAACCACCCGCTCGTTATCAAGAATGGGTTAGCTATATCTTTTCTTTTTCAGCTGATTCGTTTTGGGGCTTAGGTGCTGAATCCGAAATCTCAACATTTGACGCTACAGATGCAGAGCTGGTGGATTTGACTGCATACATGCTTGAAAATTGCGGTCGGGAGTTTGCTAGTTATTCAAATGAAAAAATAAGCACAGCTTTGGACTTCGTTTTTAACAATTCCTATTCTGACATTGCTTTCAGCCTTATAAGTGACTCCGTTCCATTGGAGAGTCGCATGCGCTTAATTAGGTCCATCTACTGCCTTTACCGCGATTGCTTTGATGTGAGGTGCGCCGAATTCTTGGGACACCTAAATGAAACGACGGACAATTCTTTAAACCAAGTCTGTTATATGCTGTGGGATATCTCCCCAATTGCATATTTAGGTGACAGAAAAAACAAGCAGCAGCTATACGACGCAATGATTGATATTCTTGAAGAATGCATGAGCTTGGCCAATCCCGCTTGCGTGGAAAGTGCACTTCATGGACTTGGACATTTGTATAGCGTAAGCGAGGACAGAATCGAAAATCTGATTGCATCAAAGCTTAAAAGCAGAGTTTTTATACCAACTAGCCTTAAATCATATGCTGAACTAGCAATGAAGGGACGTGTTCAATAACTTTGCGCTTCAAGGATACAATTCCGCTATGAGACGATTTCAGCCCTCAACAAAAAAGCCGACACAAAGTCGGCTTTTTGACTCTTCAAAACAGTAACAATTATTTCAAATGACCGCGAATTACCGATAGCATTTGACCAAATACACGTGGTGTACCGCAGAGTACGTCACCTGATTCAAGGAATTTTTCTTCGCCGTTCAGATCCGTCACCAAACCACCGGCTTCTTGCACCAAGAGCGTACCCGCAGCGATATCAACCAGCTTCAAGTCAAACTCAAAGAAACCATCAAAGCGACCACAAGCGACATAAGCCAAATCCAAGGCCGCTGCGCCCGGACGGCGAACGCCGGCGGCTTTTTGTGCCATATCGCGGAAAATATTCAGGTAGTTTTCTAGATTATTGAATTTGGTGTACGGGAAACCAGTACCGACGAGCGCATCGGACAATTCACGCACTTTCGATACGCGGATGCGGCGGTCATTCAAGAATGCGCCAACACCACGCGTCGCAGTGAACAAATCGTTGCGATTGGGGTCATACACCACAGCTTGAGTAATCACGCCTTTGTGTTCCAGCGCGATTGAGATGGCGTATTGTGGGAAGCCATGCAAGAAATTAGTCGTACCATCAAGCGGATCGATAATCCAAACGTAATCAGAATTACCGCGCTTGCCCGACTCCTCTGCTAAAATCGCATGATTCGGATAAGCTTCTAAAATCGTTTCGATGATGGCTTGTTCAGCAGCACGATCAACTTCAGTCACAAAATCGTTGTGACCTTTTTTTTCAGGTGTAATTAGGTCCAGATTATTCGACGCACGTTGAATGACGGTGGCGGCGCGACGCGCAGCGCGCACCGCAGTGTTCAGCATTGGATGCATGACTTCTCACTATTAAAAAAGATCAAAATGGTTGCTGCGTATTCTACCCGTCTCGCACGGACTAATAAACCCGATTATGAATAAAGAATCAAATCAAATAGTTAAAACTTGATATTTAACCCACATTCAGCTCGATTTACCCGCCACACCCAGCGAAAGACTCATGATGACCAATACTGAAACCGCCTGCCTCTCGAATATCCGCGTCGTACTCTCACATACTAGCCACCCCGGCAACATCGGCTCGACCGCCCGTGCGATGAAAACCATGGGGCTCACCCAACTCTATCTGATCAATCCAAAAGAATTTCCTTCCGAAGTAGCCGATGCGCTAGCCTCTAGCGCGCGCGATATTTTAGCGAACGCCAAAGTCGTTAGCTCGATGGAGGAAGCGCTGGTTGGTACGACGCTACAAGTCGCGCTCACCGCGCGCCGCCGCGAACTGTCGCAACCGCTGCAAACGCCGCGCCAGCTTGCGCCTGAGCTGGTACAAGCAGCAAGAACGGGAGCCGCGGTCGCCTTGGTGTTTGGCGCCGAAACCAGTGGTTTAACGATTGCCGAACTTGAGCAATGCAACCGCAGAGTCACGATCCCAACCAACCCTGATTATTCGAGCCTAAATTTATCACAAGCGGTGCAAGTACTGGTGTACGAGCTACGCACCGCCTGCTTTGAAAATGATTTTGATGATGTACGTTATTTGGAAGAAAACCGTGAGCGTGCGCCACATCAGGCAGTAGAGCTCTTTTTTGAGCATTTGGAAGAAGTACTACTTACGATTGGTTTTTTAAAACCAAATGCGCCAAAACGATTGATGCCGCGCCTACGCCGACTGTTTGTGCGCGCGCAAATGGAGCGCGAAGAACTCGACATCATGCGCGGCATTTTGCGCGCAGCGAGTGAATTTAAAGAGAAAAAGTGAGGTGTGAACACCCTACTTCTCACTCAAGAATAACAATAGGTATTTCATTGCAAGCTATACTAATCAATGAATACAATGAAATACCCTTTGATAATTATACTGGTGCTTTTTCACCACCGAACTCTTCATACGCCAGCAAAGCCTCAGCGCCCGTCATCACGCTGGGGCCACCGCCCATATACACCGCAACTTGTAGCATTTCCATAAATTCAGCGCGTGTCACGCCCAATTTGACGCAGGCCTGCGCATGAAAACCAATGCAGCCTTGGCAGCGCGCGGCAATTGCAATACTCATCGCCATTAATTCTTTTTGCTTTTTGCTCAAAGCACCATCACCGTGCGTGGCTTTAGCTATTTGCATAAAGCCTTGTTGGGTTTCCGGTATTTCTTTGGCAAATTCACGTAATTTACCGCTGATGTCTTGCACAAGTTCACGATAACTTTCAGTCATGCTTAAACTCCTTATTAAATATAAAAATATATAATATAATTATGAAATATAAAATAGACAAAAGCAAACAGGCTTCCGAAGAAGCCTGTTTTAAATCAAAAATAATCCGCAATTAAGTGCGCGGCAGCGTTACGCCTACTTGACCTTGATATTTACCATTACGATCACCGTAGCTGGTTTCGCAAACATCATCCGCATCCGCTTCAAAAAACAGCACTTGGGCCACACCTTCGTTAGCGTAAATCTTCGCTGGCAACGGCGTAGTATTCGAAAACTCCAACGTCACATAACCTTCCCACTCTGGCTCAAAAGGCGTCACGTTGACGATGATACCGCAGCGCGCATAAGTTGATTTGCCCAAACACACCGTAAGTGCATTACGCGGAATCCGGAAGTATTCTACCGTGCGCGCCAGTGCAAACGAGTTAGGCGGAATAATGCAGTAACCCTTACCCGATACATCGACGAAACTACCTTCATCGAAATTTTTTGGGTCAACAATCGTGCTATTGATGTTGGTGAACACTTTAAACTCATCCGCACAACGGATGTCGTAACCATAGCTGGATGTACCATACGACACAATCCGCTCACCGTTGACTTCTTTGACCTGCCCCGGCACAAACGGCTCGATCATGCCGTGCTCTTGCGCCATTCGGCGGATCCATTTATCTGATTTAATACTCATTACACTCTACTCTTTATCGTTTGGTTGAGGCACGGGAAGCTGACTGATCCGTATGCGCAGCACTCTTTGGTGCAAAGTATAAATGATTCCACCTTGAACCTAATGCATTTGTGCTCATATTAAAGTAGTTAACGCAATTGTCACACGCCTGTAAATATTCTTCCCGTATTGTAACGGTATTAGCTGCTCCCGCTAAGCCTGCAATACCAGAGAATGACAGCCTGTAATGATTTTGGATTTGTGACAAAGCAAACCTTGCCCATTTACCGCAGATTGTCGACAATCAATTAAGGCGACTTAAATAACAACGATTCGGAGCCCCTAATGAGTTTAACCCCTTGCCCAGCGCTGGTCTTATCTGGCACCGGCAACACCGTCCTAGATACCGCAGCATTGGCTGGCTCGATGTTTGTGTTGTATTTCTACCCCAAAGACAGCACCCCCGGCTGCACCACTGAAACCGGGGATTTCCGTGATCTATACCCGCAATTTTTAGCCGCTAACTGCCAAATTTTCGGCATTAGCCGTGACTCATTAAAAAGTCATGAAAACTTCAAGGCTAAATTGCAGCTGCCTTTTGAATTGATTTCCGATCCTGATGAAGTCGCTTGCGAAGCATTTGGGGTGATGAAATTGAAAAACATGTATGGAAAACAAGTAAGAGGTATCGAGCGCAGCACCTTTGTTATCAATGCTGCTGGCGAGATACTAAAAGAATGGCGCGGCGTTAAAGTGCCAAATCATGCAGCAGAAGTACTCAGCTTTGTGCAATCCCAGCAGTAACAACCGAGCGGCCTTTCAGCCGCTTTTTTATTGAATCCAAAGACCGCGTAAAAATAGATGGCCGATTGTTGTGCGAATCTATCGATGTATCCAAGCGCAGCCACAACAAAACGTCCGCTATTTTGCATTAAATACTAACAACAAGGAGTGCATCATGGCCGCCCGTAAACGTAAAGCCCCTAGTGACAGCAAACTTTTTGTGCTGGATACCAATGTATTGATGCATGACCCCACCTCGATTTTTCGCTTTCAAGAGCACGATGTGTTTGTGCCGATGATGACCTTGGAAGAGCTGGACTCCAATAAAAAAGGGATGACCGAAGTAGCCCGCAATGCTCGACAAGCCAGCCGCTTTATGGAGGAGCTCGTCGCAGGCATGGAGCATAACCTGCACGAGGGTGTGTCGCTGAGCAAAAGCAGCAAAGACCAAGCAACTGGGCACTTATTCCTGCAAACCGAAGCCATCACCAGTGCCCTACCCACCCAATTGCCGATGGGGAAAGCCGACAACCAAATCCTAGGCGTACTGCATCATCTGCAGCAGATGTTTCCAAAACGCGAAGTTATTCTCGTTTCCAAAGACATCAATATGCGGATTAAAGCCCGCACTTTAGGTCTATCTGCCGAAGACTACTTTAACGACAAAGTGCTCGAAGACACCGACCTGCTCTACACCGGCATGCGCGAAATCGACCAAGCCTTTTGGGAGCGTAACGGCAAAGACTTGCAAAGCTGGCAAGAAGGCGGGCGCAGCTATTGGAAAATTAAAGGGCCAGATGTACCCGAGCTCTATGTCAACCAACTGCTTTACCAAGCGGGTGACACGCCATTGCAAGCACGCGTCGTCAATATTGATGGCAAAACGGCCGTGTTTGAAAGCCTAAAAGATTACACCCACAGCAAAAATGCCATCTGGGGGATTACCGCCAGAAATCGGGAGCAAAATTTCGCACTCAATTTATTGATGAATCCTGACGTTGATTTTGTTTCCTTGCTCGGCCAAGCCGGTACGGGTAAAACGCTACTCACCCTCGCAGCCTGCTTAGTACAAACGCTAGAAAGCAAGATCTACACCGAAATCATCATGACCCGCGTCACCGTTCCCGTTGGTGAAGACATTGGCTTCTTGCCGGGCACTGAGGAAGAAAAAATGATGCCTTGGATGGGTGCACTCGAAGACAATCTGGATGTTTTAAATCAAACCGATGCCGAAGCCGGCGATTGGGGGCGCGCCGCCACGCGCGATTTGATTCGCTCGCGGATTAAAGTTAAATCACTGAATTTCATGCGGGGGCGCACTTTCCTGAAAAAATTCCTGATTATCGATGAGGCGCAAAATCTAACCTCGAAACAAATGAAAACACTGATCACCCGTGCCGGCCCTGGTACCAAGGTCGTCTGTTTGGGCAATATCAGCCAGATCGACACGCCCTACCTCACCGAAGGCTCATCGGGTCTAACTTATGTGGTAGATCGCTTTAAAGGTTGGAGTCATTCCGGCCATATCACGCTCACGCGCGGCGAGCGTTCACGTCTGGCAGATTACGCAGCGGAAGTACTCTGAGGTGTGAGGTGTGAGGTGTGAGGTGTGAGGTGTGAGGTGTGAGGTGTGAGGTGTGAGGTGTGAGAAATATTGCACATGTATTTGCATCGGCACCAAATTGTCGACATGAAAAAACCGAGCCTATGGCTCGGTTTTTTATCACAGGTATATCTATAAAGCCAATATTAAACAATAGCTATAGGGCAATACCTTAAATTAAGGCTAACAACAATACTGCGGCACGTGCTGGCAAACGGGCGTTGTCGGCCACTAACCATAGATTGACCGAACGTCCATCACTCGAAACAGACAATTGATTGAGCCAAACTTTATCACCACCAATCGCGTCTTGCGGCGTCGCAATGCCAGCGCTTCCTTCTGCTTTCATATGGTACAAGGTCGGTGTATCAGCGATAGCAGCCTCGACTTTCTCCAAGCTCACCGCCTCAGCCAGTTGCACACTCAAACTCACCGCATGACCAAAAAAGACCGGAACACGGCTAACCGTCAAGCAATTGACTTTCGCCCCTACAGCCGCCAATTCTTGCGCGATCCGTGCTTCTTCACCGCGTAAAGCCGTCGGCAGCACGTTAAACGCCAAACGTTTTGGATACCCTGCCAATTCAACCTCTTGCTGGGCAAACAATTGCCGCGTTTGCATCGCGAGCGCATCAATCGCAGCTTTGCCATCTTCTGATACAGAAACCATCGCAGTTGCCGCCGCAAAATCAATTTTTGCAATGCTTTGCAAAGCAGCCAGCGGAGCAGAAATCATCGAAGTCAATACATGCGGCAAGCCAATCACTTGACCGCGCTGTGGTTTACCCGTTTTGCTTGCAGTTGCCCCAGTCAAATCGATGACGGCAACCCCTGCATCGGCAGCGAGCTGCGCGTACTGTGTGGCTAACTCTGGCGCACCGACAAAGAGTGCAGCATCGACTTTGCTCCAATCAAATGTCGCAACGTCAATCATCGGCAAGCTCTGATTGCGTAACTCTACTGAGCTGGCATCTTCATCATCAGACAACGGGTAAAGTGCAGTTAAGGCCAAAGGCATTTCACCCAACACATCCAATACCGCTTGCGATGCAGGGGTATCGGCCCCAACGAGAGCAACTGAAATTGCTTTAGACATAAACCCACTCCAAGTATATAAAAACCAGCCCAACGCACCACAGGGCGCGTCGGCGAATCGGGCATTTTACTCGGTCTAGGCAGATAAAACGAGTTTCACTATTCGGTAAATTTCCTAATCCAACTCCACTTACGGGGTTTGCGCACTTTGGTAGATTTCTTCACGAGTTAATGCAAATAATTGCTGCAATTGACCCGATTTTTCCAATTTGGCCAAGCCCGCATTAAATGCCGCCACCCAACGTTCAGCGTTTGGATTTTTTTTATTAAACACCACATGCAACGGCGCTTCCCAATAGGCTTTTTTCTGGCAAGAAATTTTGGCGCGCTCCGCCTTAGTCAGGTGCATTGCCATTAAATACGGCGCGACTTCGGCATCAATCGGAAACAAATCAATATGACCCGCCAAGAGTTTTTTGAAATTGGCTTGATCACTGGCGGCCGCATCCACTTTCAACACGCCGCTGGTTTGTAACTGAGTAAAATCTTCTGAATAATAATTACCGGTGGTAATCCCAATCGCATGCGGCGCTAAATCGGCCATTTTTTTCCACGGATAGGCTTGGTTACTGCGATGACAAAAAACCATTTGTAATGAAATCACAGGGTTGGTGTACAACAAATCTTTCTCACGATCGGGGTTTTTAGCCCAGCCAAAACTACCGTCATATGCGCCGCGGCGAGCTCCTTCAATCGCTCGATTGTTGGGAACTGATTTCAAAATCACATCGATCCCTTGTGAATCAAATACCGCCAGCACTGCCCGAGTTAGTAGGCCTTGATAAGGAATTTTCTCGCCCATATACGGCGGATATTCCTGCAAAGTGAGTGTTACAGTCTCGGCGTTGGCTAGGCCAGCCAACATAGAACAGCTCATCACTAAAACTAGCTTAGCTTGCACGATACCCTCCTTTGCTCATAGCGATCAAACTGATACCTCAATTTAGCTGCCCAAAATAAAAAAGGCCGACATCTTTCAATGCCAGCCTCTTTTGCTATGACAAACGGTATTCAATACGATTACATCGCAGCGACCACCGCAGCGCCCATCGCAGAGCACGATACTTTGGTAGTGCCCTCTTCATAGATATCGGCGGTCCGTAAACCATCGGCCAATACTTTTTTCACTGCATTTTCAACTCGTTGCGCAGCGGCTTCGTTATTGAAGGTATAACGCAACATCATTGCCACTGACAAAATCGTTGCCAGAGGATTGGCCACGTCTTTACCCGCGATATCGGGTGCTGAACCGTGGCTAGGTTCGTATAAGCCTTTATTGTTCACATCGAGTGAGGCGCTTGGCAACATGCCGATAGAACCCGTCAACATCGATGCTTCGTCGGACAAGATATCACCAAAGATATTACCCGTTACGACCACGTCAAATTGTTTTGGCGCTTTGACCAATTGCATCGCCGCGTTATCAACCAACATATGGCTGAGTTCAACATCGGGATATTCTTTGGCCAGATCAGTCATGATCTCTTTCCAGAACTCAGTCGTTTCTAACACATTGGCTTTGTCGACCGAGCACAGTTTTTTGCCGCGTTTTTGCGCCGCTTGGAACGCCACGTGACCAATACGGCGGATTTCGCTTTCAGCGTACAGCATGGTGTTGAAGCCTTCGCGCTCGCCGGCTTCGTTGGTGCGAATACCGCGTGGCTGACCAAAATAAATGTCGCCAGTCAATTCACGGACAATCAAAATATCCAAACCAGAGACTACTTCAGGTTTCAGCGTTGAAGCATTGGCCAATTCTGGGTACAAAATTGCTGGGCGAAGGTTAGCAAAGAGATTCAAATCTTTGCGAATCGCCAGCAAGCCGCGCTCTGGACGCAACGGGCGATCGAGTTTGTCGTATTGCGGGCCGCCAACGGCGCCGAGCAAAATCGCATCAGCTGCACGCGCTAAATTTTGCGTAAACTCAGGATACGGCGAGCCGTACTGATCGTAAGCAGCGCCGCCCAAAGGCGCTTCTTGCAATTCCAAATCCAAACCGTCTTTTTTTAAAACTTCGAGCACTTTTTTAGCTTGTGCAACGATTTCAGGACCAATGCCATCGCCGGGCAGAATTAATACTTTCATGATGTTCTCGTGGGTTTAGTCAGTTAATTATTATTTAGCAACGAAAAGGTATATAAAAGTAAGTCATATAAATAAAGACTCACAGAGCAATACCCATTTAATACATCCCGATATTCAGATTTGATGTTGATGATTTTTCAGTGCCTACGGCACGTGTTTTACAGTCGCAATCCGCGACGGGGACTTACTTTCTTTGCTTCGCCAAAGAAAGTAAGCAAAGAAAGGCTACCCGGGCGCGCATCGGTCCCCGATGCCCTCGGTCAGTCGTGAGCCAAACGATAATACTGTTTGTCTCCCTCCCTCACTCGGTGCGCTTAGACGGGATTTTAAGCCCCCAGCTCAACCATCGCGGCACAGCATCAACACCTAATCTGAACATAGCCTAATACATCTAGATATTTACAATCGGCAAATGTAGAAAAAGAGGGGCGAGCCCCTCTTTTTGCCAAGACCATTCGCTTAGAACGATACTTTATAATCAACATCGCAATCGGTCATCACGATCACGCGTGGGTGCGTTTGCAGCAATGACGCAGGCACCAACGTAGTGATTGGGCCATTCAAGGTTGCATCCAAGATCGCTGCTTTTTCAGCGCCTTTCACCACCAGCAAAATGGCTTTGGCTTGCATAATCGTGCCCATACCCATCGTAACCGCGTGCGTTGGCACTTCGTCGATGTGGTTAAAGAAACGCTTGTTAGCTTCGCGAGTTTCTTGTTTCAAGGTGACTTTATAAGTACCACGAGACAATTGCGTGTCTGGCTCGTTAAAACCAATGTGGCCGTTGCCGCCAATCCCCAATAATTGCAAATCCACTGGACCTTGCTCAAACATCATGCGATCGTAGTTGCGGCACTCGGCATCAACGTCAGTTGCATTGCCATCTGGCACGTGGGTGTTTTCACGCTTGATATCGATATGATCAAAAAGATTGCGCTGCATAAAATTGCGATAGCTTTCTTGATGCGTTACTGGCAAACCAACGTATTCATCCAGATTGAAAGTTTTTGCGCTAGCAAAACTCACCAAGCCTGCTTTATACGTTTTTACAATTTCTTGATACAAACCGACAGGCGTACCGCCGGTGGCCATACCCAAAACGGCGTTCGGTTTCGCACGAACCATAGAAATAATAAGGTCCGCCGCTGCGCGGTCTAAATCAGCTGAATTTTTGAATTTATGCAGAATCATGCTTGTAGTTTCCAATAGTAGAATTCGACCGTAATAGAATACGACAAAATTCAGACAATAATATTGATACAGTCTAAAAAAACGGCCCAAATGAACGGGCCGTTTCATTTAATTGCTATTGCAAATAGTTTTATGGCAAGGCGTCGAAGCTGCAGACAGTACAAAACGTACGACAAAGCGAGACAACGATGCAAGAAAACTTTGCTTATTTCACAAATAACCACGGTTGAGCAGCTTGATGCTTGGCTTCAAAGGCTTTGATTTTGTCGCTATGCGCTAATGTCAAACCAATTTCATCCAAGCCATTCAATAGGCAATGCTTGCGATGCTCAGTGATTTCAAACGGAAATACTTGACCACTGGGTGTGGTAATCGTTTGTGCTGGCAAATTAATATTTAAACGATAACCTTCGGTTTTTGCTTCTTCAAATAATTGATCAATCACGGCAGCAGGTTGCACGATCGGCAATAAACCATTTTTGAAACAATTATTAAAGAAGATATCGGCAAAACTCGGCGCAATCAACGCACAAAAGCCATAATCTTCAATCGCCCACGGTGCATGCTCACGCGATGAACCACAACCAAAGTTATCCCGAGTCAGCAAGATTTGCGCGCCTTGATTGCGTGGCAAATTCAACTCGAACTCAGGATTGAGTTTGCGCTGGCTATTATCCATGCCAGGTTCACCATGATCGAGATAGCGCCACTCGTCAAATAAATTCGGGCCAAAACCAGAGCGTTTGATTGATTTTAAAAATTGCTTTGGAATGATCGCATCTGTATCCACATTCGCACGATCCATCGCGCAAACCAAACCATCCAACTCAGTAAATGCTTTCATTTCGCCGCCTTTTCGATGGCTTCGCCACCTTTTTTAATATCTTGCCCGATACCTGAAATGGTATTGCAGGCGCTCAGAGCGAGTACAAGACTACATAACAGTAATGAACGTAGCATGTTTAATCCTCAAGCAAAATTACGCACGTCAACGAAATGCCCCGCAATCGCGGCAGCGGCGGCCATTTCAGGGCTCACCAAATGCGTACGACCACCTTGCCCTTGGCGACCTTCAAAATTTCTATTCGACGTTGATGCACAACGCTCACCCGGCGCCAAACGATCAGCATTCATCGCCAAGCACATCGAACAGCCTGGCTCACGCCATTCAAAACCGGCTTCAATAAAGATTTTATCCAAACCTTCTGCCTCAGCTTGCGCTTTGACCAAACCAGAACCTGGGACGATCAGCACCAATTTCACGCTATCGGCTTTTTTCTTTCCTTTCACTACACCCGCCGCCGCACGCAAGTCTTCGATCCGGCTATTGGTACAGGAGCCGATAAATACTTTATCCAGTTTAATATCGACCAAAGGGGTATTGGCTTCTAGGCCCATATATTGCAAGGCACGTGTGTAGCTACCCTGCTTAGTTGGGTCAGACTCTTTAGCAGGATCAGGCACGGAGCCACTGACACCGAGCACTTGCTCTGGTGATGTACCCCAAGTGATTTGCGGTTCGATCTCGGCAGCATTCAGTACCACCACCGAATCAAACTCGGCACCTTCGTCAGAAACAAGGTTTTTCCAGTTTTCTACCGCGGCATCCCACTGAGCATCGGTCGGTGCAAAAGGACGGCCTTTCAGATAATCAAAGGTTTTTTGATCAGCCGCGACCATACCAGCACGCGCACCGGCTTCAATGGCCATATTGCATAAAGTCATCCGGCCTTCCATCGACAAGGCGCGAATCGCTTCACCGCCAAACTCAATCGCGAAGCCCGTACCACCCGCAGTACCAATTTTGCCGATAATCGCCAAAGCGATGTCTTTCGCCGTTATGCCACGACCAACTTGACCATCCACGCGTACCAGCATTGATTTCGATTTTTTAGCCACCAAAGTTTGCGTCGCGAGTACATGCTCAACTTCCGACGTACCAATACCATGTGCCAACGCAGCAAATGCGCCATGCGTTGAAGTATGGCTATCGCCGCACACTACAGTCATGCCAGGTAAAGTCGCCCCATTTTCTGGACCAACTACGTGCACGATGCCTTGACGGAGGTCTTTAAACGGGAAATAAGCCAGCGCGCCAAATTCTTTAATGTTCGCGTCGAGGGTTTCAACTTGCAAACGAGAAATAGGGTCTTGAATCCCTTTTTCCCATTCATTAGTTGGCGTATTGTGGTCAGCCGTCGCCACCACCGAAGAATTGCGCCAAGGTTGACGATTGGCCAACTTCAAGCCTTCAAAAGCTTGTGGGCTCGTCACTTCATGCACCAAGTGGCGATCAATATAGATCAAGCAAGTGCCGTCGGCTTCTTCATGCACAACGTGAGACTGCCAGAGTTTGTCGTAAAGCGTTTGAGCCATCATATCGTCGCAAATAAGGCTATCAGGGAACTGACAAAGTTAGCACAGAAGCACTTTTGCGACAACCCGCAATACCCTATTTACCCAACCTCAATCGCAACTTTTGACCGATTTCTCATGCTTGAATGATAATCAGCAGCGATGCAACAGGAGCAGTGAATGAAAGCCTTCATTTTCACCCTCGGTTTACTCTGTAGTGGTCTAAATTTTGCTGCGACCTGTCAACAGGTCGCACAAACAATGGCGCAGCAAAAACCGATATCCGCCGATGAATTGACCCGTATTCTCAATTCACTCAATCAAAAGCAGCGCTTACCCGAGCAATTCATCACCAAAAAACAAGCGCAAAGCGCGGGCTGGCAACCCGGTGACAGTTTGTGGAGTACATCGCCCGGTAAATCTATTGGCGGCGACCGATTTGGCAATCGAGAACAACGCCTACCAACGGGGCGCTATTTTGAAGCCGATCTTGACTATCAAGGCAAAAAACGCAATGCCAAGCGATTGGTCTACCAAATTAATGGCACTCGCTACATCACGACTGATCATTACGCTACTTTCACCGAGGTTCCTCAATGCCAGTAGTCCATATTCGATTTGAGCAAATTCAATCACTGCAAGATATCTATCAACAACTGGGTGAACAAGTTGAATTGCCCGTCGATTTCGGTCGCAATTTAGATGCTCTCTATGATTTTTTGGCAGCCAGTCTAGCAGGCCCCGTGCAGATTGATTGGCCAGATCAGCTCGCGTCTCGCGATCAACTTGGTCAAAAAAACCTGCAGGCATTATCAGATATTTTTGCGGATCTGACGGCAGAACGTGACGATTTTCAAATCTTTTTGAATGGGTATCCACCAATAAGCCATACAGAATAATAATTAGATCAACATACATTACTCCCTCGCTAAATAAGTCGACCCATATTGAATAGCGAGGGCACTAGCAGCATACCTAACAAAATTAGCTAGATTACGAAAGGGAATAAAGCACAATTAATCGCATGGAATAGTGCCGTGCCTCAATCAATCGCGGCTTATATGATGATTGGCACTGAACTCATCACGCCCTTTGACAGGAGCACCTCCATGACTAAAAAACTAAGCCCTCGCGATATTCGTAAACAACTTGGCATGAATCAACACGATTTCTGGAGCCAAATTGGCGTTACGCAAAGCGGCGGCTCTCGCTATGAAAGCGGTCGCAATATGCCAAAGCCCGTCGCCGAGCTATTACGCGTGGTGCACATTGAAGGGATTGATTTAGCGAGCTTACGCAAAGAAGAAATCAGGGCGCTCGAAATCTTGCGCAGTGAACGCCCTGAATTACTACACGAATTCATTCAAAAAGCAAAGCAAGCGCAAGTCAGCGCTTAAGCGCTGAGCTTAACAACCAAACCCAAGCCCTCAATCCGCGCAACGAGTTGCTGCATCCATGCCAACGGTGCAGCAGTCAGCCGTGGCGCTTCAGCTTGCAATGAGGGTCGCGCCAAACCGTACAAGAGTACGCCTTGCAAAACCACCCCCTGCGCTATTTGTTCGGCCAAAAAAGCAAGATAAGCCTCCACCTCGGCAGAATCAGGCAGCACGCCATCCACTGCAAACATGCAGGTTTGCACCCAAGTGGGACACAATGCCGCAGCGGTCGCCAAACGGCGCGCCACTTGCTCACGATTGAGCTTAATTTGATTTACAAACTCGAAACCATCCTGCGGCGCACGGTCAATCTTAAACCAGACTTCACCGTTGATTGTGGCCATTTTCTGCAAACCTGCTTGAACGCTAGCCTTATCCATTTGGCTGCCGTTGGTAATCAGCACAGTTTTAATTTGCTCACGCAAAGCAAAACGCGCAATGGCGCGCTCAACCACTTCAATGCACGCTAAAAACTGGGCTGATGTCGTCGGTTCGCCGTTACCCGAAAAGGCAATATCATTCAAACGGCGTGCCCCCTCGGGCACTGCGCGCTGCATAAAATCACCCTGTACGATATCGTGCAACATCAAATTAAGCTCGTGTTCAAGCTGCTCAACATGGGTATCTGGCGCTGAGCCGCGCTGCAAATCAGGCACCTGGCAATACACACAGCGCCAATTACAGGCATTATTCGGATTCAGATTAATCCCTAGCGATACACCACCCGCGCGCCGCGACACCACCGGATACACATAAGTTAATCCAGCGATATCGCGCGAATGATCATCAACGCGCAACGGTGTCACTACTGGTATTTCAAGCGCCATGTTCAGGCGCTCGCACCAATAAGACCGGCGTTTTGGTAATCCGCAATACGCCTTCAGCTACACTACCAAGTAAGAGATGCGTTAATCCACCATAGCCATGCGTTCCCATCACCAATAATTCAGCCTGCCATTTTTCGGCTTCATCTACCAAAGAGCGTGCAATTTGCCCACCCCAAATTTCGAGCAAATCCACCTCCACCGTCAACCCCACCTCGCGCAATTCCTCTGCACGCGAATCGAGCAAAGTCTGACCTCCTTGGCGCAAAGAGGCT
Organism: Deefgea chitinilytica; assembly: GCF_016881405.1. Classification (GTDB taxonomy): domain Bacteria; phylum Pseudomonadota; class Gammaproteobacteria; order Burkholderiales; family Chitinibacteraceae; genus Deefgea; species Deefgea chitinilytica. The sequence goes on along the minus strand of NZ_WOFE01000001.1, from coordinate 429,854 downwards.
TGCAGTTGTGGCACATCCAAAAACTCATTGGCGCTCCACGCAAATTGGGCCAAATCAATCACATGCACCAAACGAACCACTGCATGTTGCTCATTGGCAAGGCGCTTGGCCTCCTGTAAAGCCGCTGCACTGGTATCACTGTGATCAACTGGCACTAAGATTCGCTGATACATGATGAGGCTCCTTCCAGAATTGATAATTAAGTCTAGACTATTGCAGCTTAAGGGTGTCGAGCATACACTCAAATCAGAGACTTTGAATTAATACGACTATGCCACGGATTAAACTTGAATTACCAGCGTGCACGCTGTTTGAGTGCGAGATTGCGGTCAGAATTAGCGATATTAATTACGGCAATCATTTGGCTAATGATGCACTATTAGGTCTATTGCACGAAGCACGGCTTCAATGGTTACGTAGCCTAGGTTTTCAAAATGAACTCGACCTTGGCGGCGCAGGATTAATCCTCTGCGATGCATCACTGGTATTTTTACATGAGGCATTTTACGGTGATCTGTTGCATATTCGCCTAGCGGTTGACGAAATCAGCAGAGCTGGGTTTGAACTTTATTATGATGTGACTACACAAGATCGATCCATCGCTAAAGCAAAAACCTCGATGGCCAGTTTTAGCTATACCAAACGAAAAATAATCAGTTTGCCCGAATCTTTCCGGCAAATTTTAGTAAGCTCAGGAGCACTAGTGTCATGAAGAAATACCCAAACAATAGCCCAGAAGCAATGGCGCGCATTTTAGTCATGCAAATGATGTGTGATGGCAGCTTTGATCCTGAAGAAATCGACGAACTTGAACATTTAGATGCTTATAAAATCATCGGTATTACCCGCAAAGGTTTTATTCAAGTTCTACAAGCGTACTGCAATGACATCACTGATGAAGCCGATGAAAACGGCCAAATTCGTTTAATCGACAAACAGCGTATTGATGATTTGCTTGAAACCATCGACGATCCTCAAAAGCGCTTGCAATTGGCAGCCTTAGCACTCGACATCGCCAAATCGGATCAAGAAATTTGTGATGCAGAACTAGCCGTATTTAGTCGAATGCTTAAAAAATGGCATTTAACGCTCGATGATCTGGCGCTCGCATTTGGTGACTAAGCATGAGTAATGCTTGCCGATTGGCAAGCAATAGAACTACAACAATAACAAGAATTCTAAATACTCGGGTGCACCATGAGCATGATCGCCGAATTTCATAAATCCTTTGAGCGCAATTTTATTCCGAGCTTAGGCCGTAAATTTGCATTCATTGGATTGTTCTTTTTTTTTCCAGTCTGCATGCTGATTGCGGTCTATGGCGCCGAGTCAACCCTGCAAACTGCACTGAACAACGTTGACAATAGCAGTGCTCAAGTTATCTTAAATGAACTCAGCCAGCTTAAACGTTATGCTTGGATTAGCCTCGTTTTAACAAGCTTGCTATGTCTTATCCAAATAACCTATTTCCATTTCTGGATCACAAAACCGATACAGCTCATCAATCAAGTATTTGACGATGCTGCCAGCCACGAGGGCGATTTATCCAAAAACATCCCCGCCCCCTACTCCGACGAAATTAGCCAGCTCGCGCTGACTTGTAATCGCTTTTTAGGCAAGCAACGCGATATTGTTTCTAATGTACAAACCATGACCGTAGGCATGGCGCTAGAAGCGGCGAAATCACAAAAAGATATCAAAGACTCAGCATCGGCCACGACCCAGCAAGACCAACTGGCAAGAAAGGTCGTCGAGGCCAGCAATAGCACTACTGAGGGCATTAACCAAGTTTCTAATCGGACAGGCGAAATCTCGCAAACAACCGCGCAAAATTTAGTAATGGCTAGACAATCGTATGCGGAACTACAAGATGTCACCAACCGCATTAATGCCATTACCCAGAAAATAGGTAATTTCAATCAAACCGTAGACGGTCTAAATAAACGCTCTGCCAGCATCAAAACCATTGTCGATCTCATCAAAGAAATTGCTGGGCAAACTAATTTACTGGCGCTCAATGCCGCCATCGAAGCGGCACGGGCTGGTGAGCAAGGGCGCGGTTTTGCCGTGGTGGCCGATGAAGTACGCAAATTAGCGGAAAAAGTAGGCGTTGCCACCGATGAAATTTCCGGCGATATCGATAGTATGCTGGGTCAAGTGGCTGAAACCTTATCCGAAACCGTGATGATCACCAGTGATGCCAACCGTACGCAAGAAGTGGTTGATAAAGCATCGCAACAGTTTGCGCTACTGATGAGCGATTTTGAAATGACGGCACAAGCGCTATCTGGAATTGCTGCGACCCTGGAAGAATTTACCGTCTCCAACAATCTGGTCAACGCAAATGTTTCGGAAATTCATCAGCTCTCGCTCGGCGTGAACGAAAAAATGAATCGCTCCGCGCAATCATCAAAAGACGTCGCCGAAGCGGCAGAGAAAGTGCAAGCAATGATTGGCCGCTTTACCGTGGGACAAGGAGCACTAGATCAAACCATCACTCAAGTGTGTGAATACCGCGATCGCGTTGCCGAAAAAATTGAAGCACTAATGAATCGTGGCGTGAATGTGTTCGATCAAAACTATCAAGCCATCCCTCAAACGGCGCCACAAAAATACAAAACCAGCTACAACCAGTATTTTGTGCAAGAAATTCAGCCTATTTATGATGAGCTAGCCAAGCTGGCTTTAGGGGGGCGCTTCTCTTTGGCAGTGGATACCAACGGCTACGGACCGACTCATAATAGCTGGTACTCCAAGCCTTTAACCGGCGAGAAGGCCGTTGATTTGATCAACAGCCGTGACCAACGGATTTTCAATGATCCGGCAGGGTTACGTGCAGCGAGAAATACTGAACGATTTTTGCTGCAAACTTATCTGCGCGACACTGGCGAAATCATGACTGAAATCGATGTGCCGATTATGGTGGCAGGACGCCATTGGGGTGGTTTACGTTTAGGTTTTGATGGTGCTGCAATTTTAAGCAACACCTAAGCTCAAATGGAAAAAAGTAGTTTTGGCGCCATCCTGCGCACCGATTGCCGGATTTTAATTTTAGGTAGTTTGCCCGGAGATGCCTCGCTGAATGCGGGGCATTATTACGCCCATCCACGAAATGCTTTTTGGCTGATTATGAGCCAATTATTACAAATCGGGCTCAATACACTGCCTTTTGCACAGCGTTACGACATACTGCAAGATCATAGGATCGGTTTATGGGATGTCGTCGCACAAGCAAAACGGCAAGGTAGTCTGGATGCCGCGATTCAGCAAGCGACACTCAATCCAATTATGCAGCGCTGCGCATCTTTATCTGACCTGCAGTTAATTGCTTTTAATGGGCAAACCGCGGCCAAACTGGGCAAACGGCAAGTGCCTGAGTATATCCAGCAAGCTGTTTTACCCTCTAGCAGTCCGGCGCATACCCTGGCAATAGACAGCAAAACAGGCTATTGGTTACAGGTGTTAAGACCCTATCTGACAAATTAACGCTCATCCTTGCTCGAAATCCAGATTGCAAACATCAGCCAAATCGCATTCATTAGTGCCAACACAAAACCCAGAAATCCCAGCAAAGGCATGCCAAACAGCGTTGGTCCAGTTTTTATTGTCATCGCAATCGACGAACCAATAATCAAGGCCCCTGTCACAATACCCATCGTTAAGCGATTAGCACTTTTGGCAATTAAATTACCAAATCGATCGAGCCTTTTGAGGTCTAAATCTACTTTCAGATTGCCGCGCCGAGCTTGTTTAATCAGCTTACCAATATCACGCGGTAAACCGGACAACACGCCAAACGCTTCAAATAAATTGTCTTTGCCGTTTTTGAGCCAAGTTTTCGGACTGAGACGCTCCAAAATCACTTCTTTCACAAATGGTGTCAGATGCGGCACCATTTTAAATTCCGGATCAAGCTGACGGCCTAGTCCTTCCAAAGTAATCAAAGCCTTGAACAGCAACGTCAAATCTGATGGCAAAGTGATTTCATGCTCGCGCATCATCACTGCAACATCATTGAGCATATGGCCAAACGGCACGTCTTTAAGCGGTAGGTTTTCGTAATTGAACATAAAGTCGGCAATGTCGCTGGCAAGCTTGTCTTCATCCACCACCGTATCGCCCGTCCACTCCAGCAATACATTCAAAATGCCGTGCTCATCGCGCTGCGATAAAGCCGCGAGTAAATCCACAATCTGATCCCGGCGTGGATGCGGTAATCGCCCAACCATGCCAAAATCAAGAAAAGCGATGCGATTACCTGCGAGATACTTCACATTGCCAGGATGCGGATCAGCGTGAAAATAGCCATCAATCAGCACCATTTTCAACACCGCATCTGCGCCGCGAGCAGCTAATACTTTTCTATCCATCCCCGCCGCATCAGCCGCCTGTAAATCATTACCGGCAATACCACCAATGTAACTCTGAACATTTAAACTCTCACCAGTCCATTCCCACCAAATTTTGGGAATCTCAATCTCATCGTGACCAGCAAAGTTTTGTACAAAACGCTCTAAATTGCGCGCTTCCGTGGATAAATTCAGTTCACGGCGTAAAGACTTGGCAAACTCATCCACAATCCGTACCGGTTGATAGCGGCGCAAATCGGGGAATTCAAATTCAGCTAATGTGGCGATATGTCGCAAAATCCTCAAATCAGCTTCAATCTTCGAAATAATTCCGGGACGGCGGATTTTTAATACGACTTCAGTACCATCTTGTAACTGCGCACGATGCACTTGCGCAATCGATGCAGAGCCGATCGGCTGCGAATCGAGTGCTTTAAAAATATCATGTGGATCGGCACCTAATACCTGCTGCAACTCTGGCAAAATCACGGCAAAATCCAGCGGAGGAACGTCGTTTTGCAGCTTCTCAAACTCGGCAATCCACTCTGGTGTAAACATATCCACACGGGTGGCCAGCACTTGACCGAGTTTGATAAAGGTCGGCCCCAATTCTTCTAGTGCTTTGCGGACGCGAACCGAGGGATCCATTAACTGAATTTCATGATCTCCAGGTAAATGCAAAGCATCGCTAGCGCGCTCAATCCCTTTATTCAAGCCCAATTTTTGCACTAAATTACCAAGGCCATAACGAATCAAAATCGCTACAATCTCACGCACCCTTGGTAAATCGCGCATCACAGTGAACGTTTCTTTTAACATTGGGTCTCAAATTCCTTAAGCCGATCGATTAAATTTAGATTTTCTTGATTTTATGCTTTACAGCCCTATTCCACATACGTACAGTTCTTGCCCATGAAATGGATTGTCATTATCACCACACTTTTCTCTCTCACCGCGGCCAATAGCTTTGCGGATGAAGACATGCCGATTGGCGATACGTCACCCAGTGCGTGGTTGGGTAGCGGCGATGCAGCAGCCCCAACTACCGCAAAAACGCGCGCAAAAAAAACAGCTGCGCGCCCAACTGATAAAACCACCGACTACACCCCCGCGCAAGATTTATTACTATCAGCAATGAGCTTAATCGGCGTGAAATATACTTGGGGCGGCAACACGCCTGAGTCGGGTTTAGATTGCAGCGGTTTTATTCGCTACGTATTTCAAAACTCGATGAATATGACCTTGCCACGTACTGCGGTTGAAATGGCACAAACTGGTAAAACCATCGACAAAACTGAATTAAAGCCTGGCGATTTAGTTTTTTTTAATACCTTGGGCCGTACTTTTTCGCACGTAGGCATTTATCTAGGCGACAATCGATTTATCCATTCTCCCCGTGCAGGCCGCAGCGTCGAAGTGGCAAACATGGGGCAAAGCTACTGGACTAGCCGTTTTACAGGCGCTCGTCGTATTGCCGATAGTGGCGCAGAAGGTCTGAACGTCAATGCCATGCTCGCAAACTCGAGCAATGAAGCAAGACGCGTTTCTACTTCGTCACGCGTAGTGAATACCGCCACCGCGAGTTCTCGCACTGAGTGCAAAAAAGTCATTACTGGCAAAGGTAAAAACAAAAAAACGGCAATGAAATGTGCTCAAGTCAAAATTAACAACGCTGACACAAACGCAAAGCCCGCCAAAGCCAGCCGCGGAGCAAAGGCAACAACTTCAAGTGCGCGTAAAACTGCGGCAAAGGCACCTGCCAAAAAGAGCGTATCACAAGCCCCAAAAACGCCTAACAAACCAAATACGAAATCGAAAACTCCAGCGAAAAACACTGCCAAGAAATAAATAAAAAGCCATTCAAACATGAATGGCTTTTTATTTACCGCAATCTTTTTTAGCTGGACAATTGATGTGCAGGAACAATAATCAAACCCGCACGCTGCCCCGGTGGCACATCTGGATTTGGGAAAATAATCCGAGCATCCGCTTCGGTCACCACAAACTCCTCACCCTGATCGACCGCCAACACCATGCCGACTGGCAATGGCGTAAAGTTGTCAGTTTTTCCATCAATCGCAAATTGGAAATCATGGCTTTTTTTCGGTATTTCACGCGAGACACGGAAGATCTTCACATGAGCAGGAACCAGCTCAGGCATCGGCAACTCACCTTGTATCAAACCTTGCAAATAAGCCGCCATTTTGGACAAATCAATACCTTGATTATGCCCAAAAGGTCGCGCGCTACCTAATTCAACGGTAAACGACGCAGCATCGCATTGCCGACTCGTAAAGAAAGAAAATGTACTCGACGTCGTCGATTGCAATAACACTGTATCAACGCCAGCCAAAGACAAACGAGCAATTTCCGTTGCTGAAAATGGCTTATTCGCTTTGGGTAAGGGATAAATGGCAAACTTTTCTATCAAAGAGCCATGAATTGCAGTGTGTAAATCATAATGAAACCGAGGGCGGTTTTCTCCACCGGCTTGAAAAAAACGCATCACATGCATTTCTAGCATCGCAGCGCGGCGTTTTTCGACTCCATCATCCACGTCCGGTGTGCGACTAAACAGTCGATTCATATCTTCTTCAACAAATCGCTGACCTAGGCGCAACGCCGCCACATTACCAAAGATAAATAAAACCCGTGCCCGTACTTTGATCGCACCAGCACAAATTTGCTCAATCAATTGTTCAACCAACTCAACCGGTGCCGTTTCATTACCATGAATACCGCAGGAAATCACCACATCAAAAGTATGCTTAACCCCATCTTGTGGCTCAAACCGAATTACGCCCTCATCCATCACTTGAACGCTAGCGCCACTCTGCAAACAATACGGCAACGCAATCGCGGTATGACCAGCGAGGGTTTCTTGTAAAAAACTACTCATGCGCAAATTCCTCAACAAACATCTCAGTCGTCAGTTTTGATTTTAGCAGGCTAGCTAGCTTAAGTAATAACCTCAGCCCTTAAACTAGGCGCAGTCACCGCACGCACACCATCCTGCAAATACCAAACTACTCCTTATTCATCGCGCCCATGTAATTGAAATGGATAAATCGAGCCTAAGCGCATAATTTGCGTTAATTCATCCAAAGCAGTCCGAACTTCATTTAAAAGTTGCGGATCAAATAAATCACTTTCCAGTAAACGATCACGGTAATGGCGCTCAACCCAGCTGCATAGCTGCAAATACAGCGTGTCATTCATCCAAACGCCAGCATTCACTTGTGCTGCCTCTGACTCAGTCAGCGCAACCCGCAGCCGCAAACAAGCAGGGCCACCGCCATTTTGCATACTTTGCTTGAGGTCATAGACCAATAATTCATCAATTGGCCCACCACTGCTTTGCAAAGACTGCAAATAAGCCCAAACCGCAGGGGTATTTTTGCATTCCTCTGGCACCAGCAATCGCTGCTTGCCGTTCGGTTTCGCCAACAATTGGCTGTTAAACAAATACGATTTAACGGCATCAGCCACACTCACCGAATCACGCGCCACTTCGATCAGCTGCAATTGCCCTGCCATTTTTTCATTCAGCTCAGCATACACCTGCTCTGACCGCAAAAATGCGTCCTGATGGCAAAACAACACGTTCTGATTACCCACCGCAATCACATCGTTATGAAACACGCCCGCATCAATCACCGCCGGATTTTGCTGCGCCATCACCGTGTGACTTGCCGCCAGACCATGCCGCCGAATCACCGCTTCGCACGCTTCCCGCGTTTGCCGTGCCGGATACTTGCTCGGCTCGACTTGCCCACCCCAATGCTGCCGCCCGTACACAAAGAACTCGACTCCCGCCTGACCATAATCATGACAAAACCGAGTGTGATTTGCCGCCCCCTCATCACCCAAGGCCGCCATCATCGGCAAGGCTTCATGCACAGTAAAATGAGCGGGGTTTGAAAAGATAGCTTTTAAACTACGAAATGTTTGCCGATGCTCAATCGCACGATGAAATTTATTCTGCAAATTAGCGACGGTGAAATGTACCCGACCATCTTGCGTATCGGCCGAGGGGCTAACCGTCGCAGCATTAGCCGTCCACATCGACGATGCCGAACTCATCGCCGATAAAAACCCTGGCGAGGTATTGGCAAGAGACTTAATAATTTCTTGATCCGTACCCGTATACCCTAGGTCACGCATCAACCACAGCGCCGGACGTTCTTGCGGCGGCAACACGCCTTGCTGATAACCCAGATCGGCCAAGGCTTTCATTTTTGCCAAACCTTGCAAAGCCGCTTGGCGCGGATTGGCCGCTTGTTTTGCATTGCCCGTTGAAGCGACATTACCAAACGAGTGGCCACCATAATGATGTGTCGGCCCGACTAAGCCATCAAAATTGGCCTCAAAAGCGCGTTCATTGCTGCTCATAAGCTCATTCCTGCGGGTAATTGCGACGGTAAAATCAACTTCTCAGCTTCCAAAGAGGCCACCGGATAGGCGCAATAATCGGCGGCATAGTAAGCACTGGCGCGATGATTGCCCGAAGCACCAATACCACCAAATGGTGCAGCGCTTGAGGCACCTGTCAGTGGCTTATTCCAGTTTACGATGCCTGCCCGCGCTTCGCGCCAGAATATGTCGTATTGCTCACGCGAATCCGACAATAACCCCGCTGCCAAGCCAAACTGTGTTTGATTAGCCAACGCCAAGGCTTGCTTAAAATCGTCAAAGCGCAGCACTTGCAATAGCGGGCCGAAATACTCCTCGTCAGGCAAATTGTTCACCGCTGTGACATCTAAAATTCCTGGCGACAACAATGCCGTTCCTGACTGAATCCGCTCCATCGTCAGCAATGACACGGCGCCCATTTGGCGTAAACGCTCTTGTGCCGCCAATAAAATATTGGCAGCCGTCACCGAAATCACTGCGCCCATAAAGGGCTGCGGCTCAGCATCCCACGCGCCGACTTTTAACGCTGCAGTGACGCTGATTAAGCGCGCCAAAAAGGCATCGCCCCACGCACCATTGGGAATCAACAAGCGGCGCGCACAAGTGCAACGCTGCCCCGCCGAAATAAACGCCGATTGAATCACATGATGAATGGCCGCATCGACCTCAGCAACTTCCTCGACGATCAGCGGATTATTCCCGCCCATTTCAAGCGCCAAAATTTTCTGCGGCGCGCCGGCAAATTGCCGATGCAAGGCGTAGCCGGTATTCGCGCTGCCGGTAAAATACAAACCATCCAAATCAGGTTGCGCCGCCAAAGCGATCCCCGTTTCGCGGCCACCTTGCAGCACATTGAGCACGCCATGCGGTAACCCCGCCGCCATCCACAATTCAGCGGTTTTTTGTGCGGTCATTGGCGCCAGTTCAGACGGTTTAAACACCACGCAGTTACCCGCGATCAAGGCCGGAACAATATGTCCGTTGGGCAAATGACCAGGAAAATTATACGGACCAAACACCGCTACCACACCGTGTGGACGATGCCGCAATACCGCGTGTGCATCACCCTGCTGGGATTCTTTGGTGCCAGTGCGCTCATCAAAGCTTTTCAGTGAAATTTCGATTTTATTCACCATCGTGGTCACTTCGGTCAACGCTTCCCAACGCGGTTTACCAGTCTCAAGACCAATCACATCAGCAAGACTAGCCTGATTGGCTTTCAATAAATCGGCAAAATTGCGTACCAACGCAATCCGTTCCGATAAATCCAAGTCGCGCCAAGGCGCAAATGCCGCACGCGCAGCCTGCACCGCCGCACTCACGTCGTCCGCGCTAGCTGCTGGGCCTTGCCAAACAATGTCCTGCGTCACTGGATTACACGAAGAAAAAACTTCACCTTGGCCCAATTGCCATTGACCATTAATTAATTGCATAGGTATTACCCTCTAAGCTTTTGCTGACAATGGTACGGCACGAATACTATCGCCATTTTCCAAATTAAGACGTTGTAATACTTCACTCGTTAAAGGCAAAGCATCTTCCAGTGGACGGGTCATCGCCAAAGTCACTCGGAAATCGCCCAAGCGACGGTTACTCACTAACCATGGGGTGGCATTTTTGGGCTCGGCGGCCACGGCCAGCGATTGGTAGATGGTTGATTGCCGCACAGCACGAATGTCGGCCAAACTGCATTCCAAACTGGGGCCAGCATCAAAAATATCGACATAACCTTGATAACGAAAGCCCTCCGCCTCTAGCATCGCTCGTGCTGGCGCAGTGGCAGGATGCACATTGCCGAGCGCCGCTTGCGCTGCCTCTGACAAAAAGCAGGTATAAATCGGATGCTTAGGCATCAATTCAGCAATGAATGATTTACTGCCGACGTAGGATAAAAAATCCGCTTTAGCAAAATCCATCGTAAAGAAATGTCGGCCTAAACTTTCCCAAAACGGCGATTGCCCCGCCTCATCAGAAACGCCGCGCATTTCAGCGATGACTCGATCTGAAAACCGCTCAGGAAACTCAGCCATAAACAAAAACCGGCTTTTTGACAGCAAAGCGCCATTGCCATCTTTGCGATGTGAGCTCGCCAAAAACAGCGAGCACAACTCACTCGAACCGGTGAGATCTGAAGTTAAAAATAGCGTTGGAAGTTGCTTATAGATATTGAGTTCACGCGAAGCGTGCACCGATAAGCCAACACGATAGTTATACCAAGTGTCGTGCATGCCGAGCGCTGCCTCGATACCACAAATGCCTACAATTTCATGGGTGGCATCGTCTTCTAATACAAATAAATAACTGGCATCGGCCAATTCAGGGGTGGTGTTTAGGCTATGTAAACTGGTTTGGATTCGCTCATTTAAGCGCGCGGGATTGGGCTGCAAAGTGGTCACGCCAACGCCTGCCGTTTTTGCCAGCGCCAACAATGCGTCTCTATCATCAAGGCCAATCGGGCGTATCAACATGGTGTTCAACTTAATTAATCGTTAAATCAATGTAGCAAAGTGTGGAAAAAACGCGTATCGGGAGTTTCCCATGCAAAATAAAGAGTGCCACAGCGTTATTGCACAACTGCGAAATCAAGTCGGCTGAATGACTAATATCTAACAGCAACCGTATTTAATTGCGATGAATTAATCGGCCATTAAGGTGCGGCCACCTTCAAAACGCGGCGCAAAATAGCTGTTGGCTAAAGATTCGATCCTTACTTTGCCATTGGTGGAAGGCGCATGAATAAATTTATTGTCACCCAAATAAATTCCTACATGCGAAAAAGAACGGCTCGTCGTTTTAAAAAATACCAAATCGCCCGCTTGCAATTGTTCTTTGGGGACTGGCCGTGCGACTGAGGCGATTTCAGCGGCTGAGCGTGGCAAATTCACACCCAAAGCGTTTTTATACACCAGCAAAACGAGACCACTGCAATCAAGACCTGCCTCGGGATTGGTGCCGCCAAACTGATAATTAGTTTCCAATAAGCCCAAGGCGTACATCACAATTTCACGCCCTGCGCCATCGGCTTTAATGTTGGCTAAGGAGGGTATTGGCTTGGCAGGTTTGCTGGTAGCGGTTTTGGTTGAAGTACACCCAAGCATTACTAGGCTAAGCAGTAATACAGTGCAGATCGATTTAAGCATCCGACAGCACCTTGATGTGCTCTGTCACACTGCGCGCCAACGCCGATAGATCGTACCCCCCCTCCAGCATTGAAACGATGCGTCGTTCACTGTATTGCTCGGCAATAGTCATAATTTGCTTGGTGACCCAAGCATAATCGGCCTCGACCAAACCCATCGAACCCATATCGTCTTCCAAATGGGCGTCAAAACCAGCAGAAATCAAAATCAATTGCGGCTTGAATTCATGCAATGCAGGCAGCCACTGTTGCGTAACTACATCACGAAATTCAGCCCCTTTGCTGGCTCTAGGCATTGAAACATTCAACATATTCGGCCCTTTTGGCACCTCGCCCGAATACGGAAAAAACGGATGCTGAAAAATACTAACCATCAAAGCGCGTGGTTCATCAAATAAACAATCTTCAGTACCATTGCCGTGATGCACATCAAAATCAATAATGGCCACACGCTCCAAGCCATACACGGCCATCGCATGTTTGGCAGCAATCGCGACATTGCTTAAAAAACAAAAACCTAGCGCATTTTCACGCTCGGCATGATGTCCGGGCGGGCGCATAGCACAAAACACATTCTGTGCTTTGCCTTGCATCACCAGATCAACGCCTTGGATGCCCGCTCCCGCAGCGTGATAAGCTGCGTTGAGGGTATAGGGGTTCATCGCGGTATCGGGTTCCATATGCACATGACCTTGCGCAGGACTCGCGACTGCTAATCGATCTAAATATTGCGCGGTATGAACACGTAATAATTGTTCGCGCGTAGCAGGCTGCGCGGTAATATGTAACAAATAATCCCAAACTCCTGCGGCAATCAACCTATCCTGAATAGCAGCTAGGCGCTCAGGGCACTCGGGATGTCCCTTACCCATTTCATGCATCACACACGACGGATGACTAATAAATGCTGTTGCACCACAGGAACCTGACACAGACTTGCCCCTTACTCACGAATAATATTTATTGTTAAGCGTATGTTTGAAATGCAGCGAGCACCTCTCTCAGTCAAAAGCATTTAGATGCAGCACGCTCGCAAACACGCACTATCAGTTTACGCCGCACAGCAAAAGAGGGAAAGAATGAATCATTTAGGCCAACACAGCCTGTTGCAACAGGTGCACGAAGCCGAACAGCAACTCAACCGTATCATCCTTGGCAAAGCGCCGATTTTGCGTTTAGCTTTAAGCTGCATCCTCGCTCGCGGCCACTTACTGATTGAAGACGTACCTGGCGTTGGCAAAACCACTTTGGCGCACGCGATTGCAAATGTGTTAGGACTACAATTTGCGCGAATTCAATTTACCAGCGACTTGCTCCCAGCGGATTTGTTGGGAGTTTCGGTCTACGAGCGCAGTGAAGAGCGCTTTCGCTTTCATCCGGGACCGATTTTCACGCAAGTTTTGCTTGCGGATGAAATTAATCGCGCCACCGCCAAAACTCAATCGGCGCTGCTCGAAGCAATGGCTGAACAACAAGTCACCATTGATGGACAAACCAGTGCCTTACCGCATCCTTTTTTTGTGATTGCCACTCAAAATCCACAGCAGCAAATTGGTACTTTTCCTTTACCCGAGTCTCAATTAGACCGTTTTCTACTCCGAGTGCAGCTAGGCTACCCAGATCCCAAAGCCGAGCGAGATTTATTGCAAGGTATTGATCGGCGCGAATTATTGGCGCAAATCAAACCCGTTTTGAACGCCGAACAACTGATTGCGGCTCAAACCGCAATTCAATCCATTCAAGTTGCCCCCGCGCTACTTGACTACATTCAAGCATTATTGGCAGAAACACGGGAAAGCCAACAGTACACATGCGGATTATCGCCCCGCGCAGCCTTGGGTTTAGTCCAAGCCTGCAAAGCATATGCGTGGCTTGATGGGCGAAAAATGGTGATTCCCGATGATGTACAACAAATTTTTCCAGCTTTGGCAGGTCATCGACTGATATTGCGTCTGAGTGGCCGCAGTGACCCTGACTCAGCCAAGCAAATTCTTAAACATATTGCCATCCCATAAGATATTTCCATTTCATGATGACATTCAGATCGTCTTTCATCGGCCAATATCTTTATCCAATCTGGCTTCGATTTATCGACCATCGCCACCCGCCCAGCGAAGGGCGGCAGCGTATACGGCATCAAAGGCTGTATATTTTTCCGACTTGGTATGGTTTGGCTTATTTGATCACCATTCTGACGCTCTTGGTGGGATCGCTCAATTATCAACTCAGTCTTGGCTTTTTTTTCGCCTTTCTCATGATTGGTGTCGCACACGCCGTCATGTTACGCAGTTACGCTAATTTACTGGGTCTAGAATTCAGCACGAATTCGAGCCAAGCGGTTTTTGCCGGAGAAGACGCCTATTTTCCAATCACGCTACACAATCTAAAACCACAGTTTCGAGCTGGCATTGAAATCAATACTGGTAATGGCGAAGATGCCTTTGTATCTCAAGTGCCAGGTTTAGATCATCAAATAGTGTCCATAGCCATACCAAGCTGGCGACGTGGTCGACTCAAACTGCCACGCCTACGGATTGACTCTACGCAACCGCTCGGTCTTTTCCGCTGCTGGACTTATCTGAATCTTCAACAAGAAACGCTCATCTACCCTGCGCCAGAAAAAGATGCCCCCCCACTGCCTGAACATTTGCATGGGCAAGATGGCAAAGAATTTAATCTCATCGGAAATGACGATTTTTATGGCTTGCGTCCATTTCAACGCGGTGATGCTCGGCACGATATTGCTTGGAAACACAGCGCACACGGTGAGAACCTACTGATACGCCAATATCAATCACCTCTGGGCAAGTCCCTTTGGCTCAACTGGGATGAAATGCACGAGCTACAAACCGAACAACGCTTAAGCAGATTAACCGCATGGATTATTGCCGCTGAAGATGAACAACGTCCATATGGACTCAAATTAGGCCATAAAGAATTTGCGCCAGCACTGGGGAGCGAGCACCAATCAACATGCTTGCAAGCACTGGCGCTGTTTGGTCAAAGCGAGCCCCTATGAACATCAAAAAAACAGGCCGTACACTTCACCCACGTGAATTGCAACAAATCGGCCTTTTGATGGGGCTGGTTTGCTTCCCCCATTTATTGATGCAGCCAATCTGGCTGGCTGCCGTACTGACAATATGCCTGATTATTTTTTGCAGCTTAACACCGTTAATTCGCAGCAAAATCCCAGCTTGGCTGAGCATTTTTTTAGCCGTAATTAGCCTAGGCGTGGTGTTTAAAGCCCATGAAACACTGATAGGCCGCGAAGGTGGCGTTGCCATCTTGGTCGCGCTGAGCATCATTAAACTCTACGAAACACGAACTTTACGCGATGCGCATTCAATGTTTTTATTAGCGCTATTCACCACCGGCGTCGGATTTCTACAAGGACAAGCGCCATGGCAGGCGGCGATTGCCTTATTGGCTGTTTTTGCAATTTTTAGTATCGCGCTCAAACTAGAAAATCCTAATTTATCACTGGGTATATCAAGCAAGAAATCAATTCGACTAATTGCTGAGGCAATACCCATTGCACTTATCTTATTTGTTTTATTCCCCAGATTACCCGCCCCACTTTGGTCCACGCCCAGTGAAAAAATAGGCTTAAGTGGCCTCTCTGGCGAACAAATGAGCCCGGGCAGTCTCAGCCAACTCATTCAAGATGACAGTATTGCCTTTCGTGCAGAATTCAAAAGCCTAACCCCTAGTCAAGATCAATTGTACTGGCGCGGTCCCGTGTTTGATGTATTTGATGGCGAACGCTGGCTACCTGCCAAAAATAGCTATGGCGCAGTACCTAGCATCATTGCACAGGGCCCCAAGGTAGACTACCAAATCACGCTCGAGCCACATCAACAAAATTGGCTGCTCGCCCTAGATTTACCGACGACGACTCCCAGTGATGCCATTGTCGGACAACAATTGCAACTATTACGCAGCACACCAATTACACAACGACTGCGCTATCAAGCGACATCTACACTGAGTTGGCAAACCCAAGGCGATATCGGCGTCGCCGCCGCACTACAATTGCCAGCCAATCTCAATCCTAAAACCCGTGCCCTTGCCGCAACTTGGCTGAATTTGCCACCCGCCGAGCGAGTTCAAGCGGGATTAGATTGGCTCAAATCGAATGGATTTAGCTATACATTGAGCCCACCACTCCTGCGGCAGCGCGACCGAATTGACGAATTTTTATTTGCCAGCAAACAAGGCTACTGCGAACATTTTTCCAGTTCCTTCGCATTTTTAATGCGTGCAGCGAATGTTCCAGCCCGAGTCGTCACCGGCTACCAAGGAGGATTACTCAATCCCAGCAGCAATTACTACATCATCCGCCAAGCCGACGCGCATGCGTGGATTGAAGTTTGGCTGGCGGGACAAGGCTGGCAGCGGGTCGACCCTACTTTTGTGATCTCGCCAACCCGAATTGAACGCGGTCTTGGCACCAGCTTTCAGGGGGCAGGCTTACCCATGATGTTACGTAGCGATCATTTTTGGTTAAAAACATTGCGATTAAAACTAGATGTTTTCGTCAACAACTGGAATCAGTGGGTGATAGGCTACGACGATAAACGCCAACTAGATTTACTCAAACAACTCGGGATTGATGAATTTTTATCTCTGCGCTTTTTTCTATGGCTAGCGGGCGGAATTGCCCTAAGCTTGGGTGGTTTTGCGCTATGGCTGTTGCTCAGCAATCGGCCACCACCCGTTGATCTAGCTAGTTTACTCTATCAACGGTTTTGTACCAAAATGAGCAAATACCAGCTACACAAAGCGCCCTCTGAAACGGTCTTGCAATTTGCTCTGCGCTGCCAATTACAATGTCCAGCACAATCAACAGCAATCATGGAGATCACCCTGCTTTATCAAGAAGCGCGCTACGCCCAAAATACAGAAGCGCTACAGCAATTAAAACAAGCGATTGCTCGCTTTCCTTAAATCAGAATCAGTAAATTAATTTATGATTGAGGCTGAAACACGGCACACGTCCCTCCTACTCACTCAAACACCGACACCATCATGGCCCGATTTTTTATTGAACCAGCTTTTTCTCACCAAAATCCTGCCAAAATTGGCGTGTTATTAGTCAATCTGGGCACGCCAGAAGCGCCAACTGCCGCAGCCGTACGCCCTTACTTACGCCAGTTTTTATCGGATCCTCGCGTAGTGGAGATTCCAAAGCCGATCTGGTGGCTGATTCTAAATGGCATTATCTTGACAGTACGCCCCAAGAAAAGCGCCGAAAAATATGCCAGCATCTGGAGCAAAGAAGGCTCCCCACTCAAAGTATGGACTGAAAAACAAGCCAAATTGGTCAAGGGCTTGCTTGGGGAATCCTTTCCGGGACAATTAGTCGTCGATTATGCGATGCGCTACGGTAAGCCCTCGATCGAATCACAAATTGCCAAACTCAAAGCGGCCAACTGCCAAAAAATCATCATCGTGCCGCTTTACCCCCAATACGCCGCCAGCACCAGTGCCAGCGTTAATGACGAAGTGTACCGTGTACTGCAAAAAACGCGTTTTCAACCCGCCATTCGCACCGTTGCCCCATTTTTTGACCACCCTGAGTATATTGCAGCACTCGAACAGCAAGTGCGTCAGCACTGGCAAAGCAATGGCCGAGGCGATCACTTACTACTAAGCTTTCACGGCGTACCGCGCTATACACTCAACAAAGGCGATCCTTACCACTGCCATGCACTCAAAACGGGTCGATTATTGGCTGAAGCATTACAACTGAAACCTGAGCAATATACAGTCGCGTTTCAATCGCGCTTTGGTAAAGCAGAATGGCTCAAGCCCTATACCAGCCAAGTGATTACTGAGCTTGGTAAAAAACAAGTCGGTCAACTCGATGTGTTTTGCCCTGGATTTGTAGCGGATTGCCTCGAAACATTGGAAGAAATCGCTATCGAAGGACAGCATGATTTTGTCAGCGCAGGTGGCAAAAAATACAATTTCATCCCCTGCCTCAATGACAATCCACGCTGGATTTCGACATTAGAAACACTGATAAAAACTGAGCTGACAGGCTGGCTGACAAACGGTAAAGCTGACATCAGAAATAATAGTGAATTAAATCAATCACTTGACAAGGCAAAGGCTTTAGGCGCTGTAAATTAGGCTTGGGAAATTACAAAATTAACGCTAAACTCTGCGGTAAGCTTAATCTTACAAAAGAGGAACTACCCAATGACCACGAAACTGTTCTTAGCTGAAGACGACCTGATTCTCGCCGATGCACTGAAATCCAGCCTTTCACAAGCTGACTTCCAGTGCGACTGTGTCAATGATGGCGCCTTAGCTTTGCAAATTTTGTTGCACAATGACTACGACGCGGTCGTGCTGGACATTGGCCTACCCAATATGGACGGCCTGACCGTATTGCGTAATGTGCGCCAACACAAACCCTCGCTGCCAATCTTGATTTTGACCGCTTTAGACGGTTTGGAAGAGCGCGTTGCGGGTTTGGATGCCGGCGCAGACGACTATTTGGCCAAACCATTCGAGTTCTCTGAACTGGAAGCTCGCTTGCGTGCACTATTGCGCCGCAGCCAAATTCTGCCGCAATCAGTACAACAGCTCGGCAATTTGCGTTTAGATCGCGCAGGTCAACGCGCGTGGTGCAATGATACACCGCTTGATTTGTCAGCTCGTGAGCTCACCGTCCTTGAGATTCTGATGTCGAATATCGACCGTGTAGTGACCAAAGAGCAAATCGTCAGCGAATTGGGCAATGAAAACGCCGAAGTCGGCCTCAATGCGATTGAGGTTTATGTTCACCGCCTCCGTAAAAAATTAGACCCAGCTGGCGTTGTCATTCGTACCATCCGTGGCCTAGGTTATTTACTTGAAAAGCAACAAATTATTCCTGCAGATGCCAACAACTAAGACTTCCCTACGGCAGCAATTGCTGCTGTGGTTACTCCTGCCCCAACTGGTTTATTGCCTAGCTGGGGCAGTACTTTTTTTCACGGTGACATTGTTCTACGCCAATCGCGTAATCGACACGCGACTTGTCGAAACGGCGGAGTCATTAGCCAGACTAAGCCAAACTCATCATGCAGACATCCAACGCCTAGCGCCAATGGTCGTGCAGCAAACGGATCATCGTTTTTATGCAATTAGTCAACAAAGTGGCAACGTATTACACGGTAGCCCTGATTTTAAAAACACTGCAGCCCCATACCTAGCAGAAATCAATTCCAGGGCTGAACCATTACTGTTTGATGCCGTGCTCAACGCGAAGCAATTTAGAATCGCAGCCCTACGCGCCACGACGGCCAACGCAGAACCGATATTAATTCAAGTTGCGTTTGACTTAGACCAGCGCAATCGATATGCCAAGCAAATTTTAATTTCGACAGCCCTACCGCTTGCCTTATTAATTATCATCACCTGCTTACTGGTTTGGTGGGGAATTGGTCGTGGCTTACGCCCACTAGCGCAACTGCAATCGTTAATGGAACTTCGCAAGGCGCAAGATTTGTCGCCACTCTCACTACAAGATGCACCACGAGAACTGCAGGGACTTTCTAGTGCACTAAATCATTTACTATCGGGCACTGAAGAGAGCATCAATCGCCAACGCCGGTTTATTGCCGATGCCGCGCATCAACTACGCACGCCCTTGGCAGGCTTGAAATCGCAAACTGAACTCGCAATGCGGGAAAGCTCACCTGAAGGACTGCGTGAACGGCTTAATATGGTGCACACCAGTGCCACGCGCAGCATTCACTTAGTCAATCAATTATTAACACTGGCTCGCTCGGAACCCGGCAGCCAAACCGGCATTCCAAAAGTGCAAATGGATTTAGCCAAAATCATTCGTGATCTCACCGCAGAACTAGTGCCCCGCGCATTGGCGGCGCGGATTGATTTAGGCTGCGATTGCTTTGTCCCAACGGCGATGATGCACGGCAATTCGGCGCTATTACGCGAAATGTTTATCAACTTGGTGGAAAACGCGATTAAATACATTCCTCGCGATGGCAGCATCACCGTGCGCCTCACTGAAGATGCGCACAATTACATCGTGGATGTTGAAGACAACGGGCTAGGCATTCCTGACGAAGACAAAGCTCGCGTGTTTGAACGCTTCTATCGCCGCGAGCAAACCGGCAATGGCTGCGGCCTTGGGATGTCTATCGTCAAAGAAATTGTCGAGCGCCACGCAGGCACAGTTGAACTACTTGATGCCCAGCCACACGGCCTGATTGTGCATGTCGTACTCCCCAAAACAGAGCTACCAGCTTAAGTCATCCCTTGCAAAAAAATCGCCCCAATTTAATTGGGGCGACACGATAATTGCACTTAATCACCGGTCTGCATGAGCACAGTTGGCCGGCCACCGCGCGATGGCTTAAGCCAATACGACGGGTAAATCGGGCGTTAAAGCTTGTCGCTGTGCGGTCGCCGATCCCAGCAAGGCAAAGCCCAATAAACGTCCATCTGCAGCGCTAAACTTTGCCAGCATCCCTGTCTCACTAGGCTCCACATGCCATTCACCGACTGCGCCTAACGCCGGAGGTGCCACCACCGTTGGACAAGCAGGGGTTTTGACCATCACCGGCATTGCAGGGTATTTAACGCTAGTCTCGGTACCAGCTAGCGTAGCAGCCAATGCCCTTGCCTGCTGCATAATTGGGAAGACAAATGGCAAGTTCAAACCAAGCACCTCGGCACAATCGCCGACTGCATAAACATGGGGTTGGCTTGTTTGTAAATATTGATTCACCACCACACCACGATTGACCGACAGCCCCGCCGCCGCCGCGAGCTCAGTTCGTGCGCGCAAGCCTACCGCCGATAACACCAAATCAACGACGAGCGAGCTTTGGTCACTGAGCGTCACTTGCAATCCAGCATCCACTGTTTCAACGCTGTGTGCGGTGACACCCCAGTGGAACTGAACACCTGCGTCGCTTAATTTTTGTGCCAAGTACGCCCCGGCCTCTGGTGGTAATAAGCGCGACAAGGGCCAAGTCGCCGGATCAATCACAATCGGTGTAATATCACGCGCTAATAAGTCATTCGCAAACTCACAACCAATCAAACCCGCCCCCAAAATGGCGACTCGCCGAGCACCATCTAATTGACGATTAAATTGTGTGAAGTCGTCCAAATCATTCACGGACAACACCGCTGCTGCGGCCTGACCGTTCAGTGGCAAGCGAATTGGATCCGCGCCCAGTGCTAAAACCAAATCGCGATACGGCAATATCGTATCATCGCCAAGCACCACCTCTTGATGTTCGACATCAATTGAAACTACGGTGGTATGCGGCAGAATCGTTGCATTCAGTTCTTCGGCCATCTTATCAGCCGTTTTCATAATGAGTTGCTCAGCACTCTTGTTGGCAGACAAAGCATTAGACAGCATCGGTTTAGAATAAAACCCGGCATGATCACGAGACACCAGCATTAATGCGCTAGTTTTGTCTAATTTGCGAAATTCCCGCGCCAAATTGTATGCCGCAAGGCCGCTACCGATAATAATCACTGGCGCTGACATTCTAGTTTCCCTATCTAATTCAATCCATAAAAAAAGCCGACCCAAGCCGGCTTTTTTGACATTTTGCGCTGTTAAATCTGCACCATATCAAAGTCCGCTTTCGCCACGCCACAGTCAGGACAGGCCCAGTCTTCTGGAATATCAGCCCATGCCGTACCCGGCGCAATGCCTTCATCGGGCAAGCCCGCTGCTTCGTCATAGATAAAACCACATACCACACATTGCCATTGTTTCATTGTGCACTCCTAATTAGGTATAGCGCTAAGCGCCTTATTATTAAATTGCTTGGATAAGATACCCATCATTTATTTAAATTATCTAATGCTGCTTGATAATGATTAGCGTGGCGTTCTTCTACTTTGGCCAAAGCGGCAAATCGCTTAGCGGCTTTTTCCAGCACAGCTTTAAACATCTCTGCGTGCTCTTTTGATTCAGCGATTTGTTCGTCGATTTCTTTTACCGCAGCATGTTGGCCTTCTTCAACCGCAATATGGCGGAACTTTGGATACATCTCAGTGTATTCATACGTTTCGCCCTCAATCGCAAATTGCAAGGCTTTGGCCGGTGTCATCTTGGCTTTAGGGAACAACAGATCAAGGTGACCAAATGCATGCATGACTTCTTGATCAGCGGTCGCTTCGAACGCTTCTGCCGTTGCCACATCACCCATTTCGCGGCACAACTTCGCGAAGTAGCGATATTTAATATGCGCCATTGATTCACCGGCGAAAGCCGATTCAAGGTTTTGAATGGTCAAAGAATCTGGATTATGGAATGGTGATGCCATGAAATACCTCTTCGTTGAGATCAGAAAGCCAGCTGATGCTGACTCCTGATCCATATTAATTGCGAACGAAGACAAGAATACGACGACTCGATTGATATTTCCAATGACTTATTTACATTCAATAGTTAGCAAAAAACTATTGGCTGACCAGCGCAGCAGGCAAACGATGGATAGGCTCTAAATTCGACTGCAATATCGCTTGGCGTACCGCCTCAATCGCCGCGTGTCGCGGAAAGTTTCGTCGCCATGCCAAAATCACCCGCCGCGATGGAACTGGCTGAGCAAATGGCAGAACACTCAGCAAGCGCTCATCAGCCGCGCTGACCGAAGTGGCAGGTAACACGGTTACACCAATTCCGCCCGCGACCATATGCCGAATCGTCGTCAATGAAGATCCTTGTAAAGTCCGCTGCAAACTCCCCACCGACATGCTTTCTCGATTCAAATCGGAACAGGTTTGCAGTACTTGATCGCGAAAGCAATTTCCAGGCGACAATAGCAGCACATTTTCTTCGGACAATTGTCCAGAAGCGATCGATTCTAACTGCTCCCACGGGTGGCCTTTGGGGGTTGCAACCACAAAATCTTCGTCATACAAGGCTTGAGTGCTAATGCCGCCTTCGTGAAACGGTTCAGCCAAAATCGCCAAATCGATCTCACCTTGTTTAAGCATCTCGCTCAAGCGCGCTGTGTAGTTTTCTTCCAGCAATAATTGCATTTGCGGCGCCAGTTCGCGCAGCCGAGGAATTAAATGCGGTAATAAATAAGGTCCAATAGTGTAAATCACACCGAGGCGCAACGTGCCAGCTAGTGGATCTTTACCCTGCTCGGCCAATTGCTTCACCACCGAGACTTCTTCAAGCACGCGCTGCGCCTGCTCAATGATTAATGAGCCAGTTGGTGTGACAGTGACATCGCCAGCGGCACGCTCAAATAAGGCAACACCAAGCTCTTCTTCTAATTTTTTCACCGCCACCGATAATGTTGGCTGCGATACAAAACAGCTATTTGCAGCGCGGCCAAAATGACGTTCGCGCGCAACGGCAACGATATAGCGAAGTTCAGTCAGCGTCATTTAAAGCCCCCGACGGCGGATTTCAACCAATCGTGTCCGCGCCAACATCGACAACAGCAACAAAAAGCCAATAAACGCAACTAACAACCAAAATGGCATCGACATCCCAAACAAAGTGAAATCCGCGACCGAACAATCACCAACCGGACGAATGACGGCAGAAATCCAGCCAGGTAAAGCATTTAAATCGATCGGAAATGGCAAACTGGCAGCACAGCTAATCCCGCTTTCTTTCGGCCCAAACTGTAGCAGTAAATGCCACACCGTAATCGCTGCGCCCCAGAGCGCAACCAAAGCATATACCGAAGAAAAAATCATTACGCCACGCCGTGTGCTGGGCCGCCACAGCACGGCCAGTAAACTGAGTAAGCCCAAGGCAATCACAATCAGGCGCTCATACACACACAATAAACAAGGCATGAGCCATTGATAGAATTGGTGATAAAGCGCAAAAGCCATCATACCAACGCAAACCAAGAACAAAACAAAAAAGCCAACTCGCCACCGCAATAAAGCCATGCCCGAACTCCGGCAAGATAGAAAAAATCTATTCTACGCTGCTTGACTGGGAATTTGCAGCCAAAAAAACACTGAGTTCGGACTCTTTTGCCATTGCATCGCGATAGCCCAGCCGAATTAATTCCCGCAAGTACCTGCCACTAAACAATAAATAGCTCGCCAGCACCGAGCCTTGCCGGCGAAAAGCCCCTAAGCCACCCAATAAAAAACGCATCCCTAAAGAAAAATCACGACTAAAACCCAAAGTCAGGCGCTCCAAAGGTTGTGACGGCGAAATCGTCAGCACTTCAATCGGCCGCAATTCTAATCCTGACTGCAAGCGTATGGCCTCAGGGATATGAGACAAAGTGCGATTAATCCGCATCATTCGTTCCAAGTCGGTATCAAGGCTATCCAGAAAAACACTATTCATTAATTGCCCAGTCACTTGGGCCAATGTGGGATAAATCGTGCTGCGTTGCCGCGCTGGCCCGCCTTCAAAATTGGGCGCCACCCCAATCACCAGTACACGCTTCGCGCCCAAATGGATTGCTGGGCTTAAGGGCGCAATTTGCCGCACCGAGCCATCACCAAAATATTCGCGATGAATCCGTTCCGCAGGAAAAATCAAGGGTATTGCGCTAGAAGCCATTAAATGTGAGATATTCAGCTCGGTACGGACACCGATTCGCTTTGCTCTGGCCCAATCTTGCAAGTCCGGCGCGGCTTGAAAAAAAGATACCGATTGCCCGCTGGTATAGCCCAAGCCAGAAATAGATACTGCACGTAAGACGCCCGCGTCGATATTGTGCTGAATTTGCGAAAAATTCATCCGCGCCGACAAAAACGCCCGCAGTGGCTCATTATCCAAAAAAGCCCGTGGGTTATAACGGCCTAATCCACCTAGTAACAAAGCCCCCAGCCAATGCCCCGCGGCACCAGCAAGCCACGGCAAGCTGCCGCGGTAAATGTCTTCAGGATGCAAACCTTGCCACATCCGCGCCAACATAAATACCGTTTTGCGAAACTCCGCCGCGCCAGCCGCCATCGCCGCCGCATTGATTGCGCCAGCTGACGTACCGCAAATTATCGGAAAAGGATTAATCGCATGTTGTGGCAATAAATGCGCGATCGCCAACAAGACGCCAACTTGATACGCCGCACGCGCACCACCACCCGATAAAATCAGCGCCGTGTCGGGCGCCACAGAAAGTGCCTGCTTCATCTCGACCACCTCCTGCACCACTGAAATCAGGGCGGCACTTTGCTACCCTTACTTCACGTTAGTCTGAGATTGGCAATCTGCCCATCATGCAGCGCAACAATCAACAACAACTAATCTAACATGATCGGGATTGGATAATTGGCGGCACTAAACATCGGCCATGACACAGTTACGCCCACTCGATTTGGCGGCGTACAGTAGTTGATCGGCGCGTTGGAAAAACTCGATTTCAGTCTCGCCCGGCTGCAATTCCACCACGCCCAAGCTGACCGTCACTCGAAATGAGTCAGGCAATGCAAAATCAAAATGAGCCACCTTCAATCGCAGTCGCTCAGCTAATTCTAAAGCCTGCGCTTTCGGGCAATCATCTAGCAAGATCACAAACTCTTCTCCACCCCAACGCGCCACAGTATCGCCAGCCCGTGCGCTGGCTCGCAGCAGTTGCGCCACCTGCTGCAACACCGCATCACCAGTGGTATGGCCAAATTGATCATTGACCTGCTTAAAGTAATCGATATCAACCAAGATGCCCGACACGGGCCGTGGCCGTCTGCTCAGCTCACTGAGTTTTTGTGTCAAGACCACTTCAAAGGCACGTCGGTTCAACAGCCGAGTTAAACCATCGGTTCTAGCCAAGGTTTCTAAATAACGCTGACTACGATTGATACTATACATTGCGATACACAGCACCAATAAAGTCACGAGCGCTGAAATCAGCAGATTAAACTGAAACATTCTTTGCACTGGCCGCAAATCGGCGGTTTCATTTTGCTCCACAATCAAATACCAGCCTAATTCAGGAATAAAACGCGTATTGAGCAGTATCAATTGGTCATTCAAGCTATAGGTAACAGCAATTGGCTCGGTTTGATGATTAAGAATTTTTGCTGCAACTTGGCTAATTCCCGCTTGCTGCAAGATTGAGGCTCTGGTTTGCTGGGTATCTCCCGTCAGCATCACTTGCCCAGCTTGATCCACAAAATAAACCCGTCGCTGAAACCGCGCCTCGTAGTTTTGCAGCAAATGGCGCATGCTATCGAGCGTAATACCGACCCCAGTCACACCAATAAACTGACCGGCATAATCGAAAATCTTGTAATTAATAAAGATCGTCATTTTGTCGCGATTTGCTAAATCAGGATCCACATTGGTTTCAAATTCTTGAGGCATATTCGCCACGCGAAAAAACCAAGCGTCTCGCTGATCGTCTGGCGCGACGGATTTAAGAATGCCACCACCGTAGTAATAGCGCAGCGTTTTAGCCGACACCAAAAAGCTACTATAAGTGCCATTTTTGTGTTTGACTTCCTGCAAAAAGCGCGTCAATTGAGTCGGATCTTGCTCCCCTGCCAGCAACCAATCGCGCACAAAAGTATCGTGCGCCATTTGTGATGAGATAAAAACGGGACGCAACATGTCTTTTTGAATTTCAGAATAGATATTGTCGCCCGTTAAGGGCAAAGCACTACCGATCAGCCCATCA
Source organism: Deefgea chitinilytica (assembly GCF_016881405.1). Lineage (GTDB taxonomy): Bacteria > Pseudomonadota > Gammaproteobacteria > Burkholderiales > Chitinibacteraceae > Deefgea > Deefgea chitinilytica. Next base: position 403,356 of record NZ_WOFE01000001.1, on the reverse strand, counting down.
CGCAATGCATCTCGCGAAACGACATAACTGGCAATGCTGGTACTTAAAAAGCCACCGACCAATAAGATCGCCACCAACAGTAATAAACGTATTCGCTTGGGGATTCTAGGCACAACCAGTCCTCTACTAACTTATAAAAAGGATGTTGACGCGCATAATCAGAGCCTCAACACTCACCGGGTTACTATAGGTGAAAGCAAAGTAGCGAATAATACCCAAATTTAACTGGGTACCTTGAAAAAAAATCGAGCGAGCACAGGCTTTCAGCACGCTAAAAAACTGGAATTATTACAATGCAATAGGCGTGTCATCGATGTTTCGGTATAATGCTTTTTTGGCGAAAAGGATTCTCTTCATGCGTATTGTGCAAAAAGCCCTAACGTTCGACGACGTTCTACTGGTACCCGCTCATTCAAATGTTATGCCACGCGATGTCTCGCTGGCTACACAGTTCACGCGCGGGATCCGCCTGAACCTCCCCCTCGTTTCTGCTGCAATGGACACAGTCACTGAAGCGCGCTTAGCCATAGCAATGGCACAAGAAGGCGGCATCGGTATCATTCACAAAAACATGACCCCTGCGATGCAGGCCAAAGAAGTAGCAAAAGTAAAACGCTACGAGTCAGGTATTGTGAAAGACCCCGTCACTGTAGCGCCGACTATGTTAGTTCGTGACGTGCTAACGTTAACACGTCAACACAAGATTTCTGGCTTACCCGTGATCGACAATGGTCAGTTAGTTGGTATTGTGACCAACCGCGACCTGCGTTTTGAAACTCGCCTTGATGTGCCAGTGTCATCGATCATGACGCCAAAAGAAAAACTGGTAACGGTAAAAGAAGGTACCAGCATCGAAGACGCTCGCACATTAATGCACGAGCACCGCCTAGAGCGTGTGCTGGTTGTCGACGATGCCTTCACCCTCAAAGGTCTGATCACCGTTAAAGACATTGTCAAAACCAGCGAACACCCACTGGCAGCCAAAGACGAGCAAGGCCGCTTGCGCGTTGGCGCCGCCGTTGGCGTTGGCGCAGGCACTGACGAGCGCGTGAAATTACTGGTTGAAGCCGGCGTTGACGTCATCGTCGTCGACACAGCGCACGGTCACAGCCAAGGCGTACTGGATCGCGTGAAATGGGTCAAAACCCACTTCCCACAAGTGCAAGTGATTGGTGGCAATATCGCCACTGGCGCAGCCGCTCTAGCCTTGGTTGAAGCTGGCGCGGACGCGGTCAAAGTCGGTATTGGCCCAGGCTCGATCTGCACCACGCGTATTGTTGCCGGTGTTGGTGTACCGCAAATTTCTGCCGTAGCCAATGTAGCCGAAGCACTCGCAGGCACTGGCGTGCCATTGATCGCTGATGGCGGTATCCGCTTCTCCGGCGATATTGCTAAAGCCATCGCCGCAGGCGCTCACATGGTGATGTTGGGTGGTTTGTTCGGTGGTACCGAAGAGGCTCCAGGCGAGGTTGAACTCTACCAAGGTCGTTCGTACAAGAGCTACCGCGGAATGGGCTCGCTCGGTGCAATGGCTGGCGCAAATGGCTCTTCAGATCGCTACTTCCAAGACAAAACCGCTGATGCAGATAAATTGGTACCAGAAGGCATCGAAGGCCGCGTACCATACAAAGGTCCTTTGACTGCGGTGATCCACCAATTAGTCGGTGGTTTGCGCTCATCAATGGGTTATTTGGGTTGCGCTACGATTGATGATGTTCACGCCAAAGCGGAATTCGTACAAATCACCGCAGCGGGTATTCGTGAATCACACGTTCATGACGTGCAAATCACCAAAGAAGCACCAAACTATCATCAAGATTAATATTATTAAATATTGAGTTTGACTTAAAAACCGCTGCGAGTCAGCGGTTTTTTTTGGCGGTGATAAACGTAGTCAATACTGTTCGAACAAAAACCAGAACTAAAAATTCCCCTTCCTAGCCTTATTGCCATACTCAATTCAAACAACCCACAAATCTAATGCGTATATAACCCAAAGCCTTTAGATAGAATAGATACAGCCAATTACCCCAGCTAAATACGATAACGATCCAAGGTTTGCTGCACCGAATCAGCTAAGGCACACAACTGATCAGCCGAAGTAGCCGCCAGCCTTGCCGCGCCACTGGTATCCCCTGCCATTTTAGCAATCTGCTCAACCTGCTGAGCGATAGCAGTACTAGCCGTACTTTGCTCACCAATCGCAATCGATATATCGGAGACATACCCCACCACCACCTCCGAAGCACCACGAATTCGCAAAATTGAATCCCCCGCGTCACGCGCGTAATTCACCCCTTGGCTAACCGAATTGACCACTTGATTCATTCGACTTACAGCACGATCAGCGCAATCGCTAATTTGATTCACCGTTTGCGTAATTTCCTGCGTTGAATTGCTAGTGCGTTCAGCCAATTTACGCACCTCATCGGCCACCACCGCAAAACCTCGACCTTGCTCACCGGCACGTGCAGCTTCAATCGCGGCGTTCAAAGCCAGTAAATTCGTCTGATCAGCAATATCTTTAATTACCCCTAACACAATTTGAATTTGCTGGCTTTGCTCACGCAAAGCACCGATTTCTAATGCGGCATCATTGACAGTACTCGAAATTCCATTAATTTCATCCACGGTGGCTCGTATTACTTTTTCACCCTCAACAGCCAACTGCCCAGACGACGTTGCGTTATGATCGGCGTCCCTCGCTCGTTCGGCCACATGCGAAATACTCACCGTCACCTGTTCAACTGTCGCGGCCATATGCTCAGCAGCCTCACTAGAATGCCCAGCTGTTCGCGACAAATCACCCGAAGCATCCACCATTTGATGCGCAGATCTGGTCATTTCACTGATATTGCGACTAATACTGGCAAAACTTTGCTGCACTGTGTCGAGCAAGCGGTTAAATGCCGTCACAAGCTCGCCAATTTCATCCTTGCCAGCGGCAGGCACACGGAAAGTAAAATCAAGTGAGGATTCAACATGACTGACCGCTCGCACCGTCTGCCGTAACGGCCCCCGTATAGCCCGCAAAATCCACAAGCCCAAGCCTAGCACCAGCATCGTTGCAACAATCGCTAAACTCACAAATAAAGTAATTGACTGGCTAGAACCCTGTCTAGCCGTAACCACACTCGCGCTAGCATGCTGCTGATTAAACTTCACCACAGCTTGCAAATCGGCCGCCAAGCGACGATTCAACGCCGCGCCCTGCCCATTAGCTAATGCAAATGCACTCGTGGCATCAAGTGCAGTCGAGCGCTGTATAACCTGTAAAAATACCGCCTGATACTGACCATAACTCGCCTGTAATTTGTCAAACAACAACCGCTCCTGCTCATTGAGTAAGAAGCCCTGATATTTTTTGAACAACTGTTCAATCTGCTGATTACGCAGCGTAATTTGTTCAGCCACCTCCGCCTTTTGTTGATCATTCGGTGCCAGAATATGAGCAAACATAGCTATACGATTTTCACGGATCGCAGCATCTAGCTCACTCATCAACACCAAGGTCGGAATAATATTGGTATCGAGCGACTCAAATTGATCCACATCCTGCTTCAGTTTATAACTGCCTAAACCGGCCAAAAACAGCAAAGCCATTAAGGTCACCGCAATCATTGCAATTAAGCGCTGGCTAATCGTCACTGCATGGCTCCTTATCATTAAGCTGAAGTAGGTTCAGCATAGTCAAACATGGCTAAAAACACATCGCCAACACCACAAGCCGGCCCAGGCAACAGACAAGCGCAATTGAATCTTGCAAGCTTTGCAAAACCTAACAAAACACTGACAATCAATTTATACTAGGCAAAATTCACTCCATCCGCACCACCATGCCCAAGATCTCACTCAGCCTGATCACACTCAGTCTCACTCTAATCAGCACAACCCAAGCACAAGTCCCTACCCACTGCACCGATAAAGAATACGCCATCATCGATGCATGGATGGGTAAAACCATCGCCACCGACTCAGGCTACAAAAACACGCGGCAAGGCAAAGTGCTGTCATTGTGCGCCGACCAAGCCCGTGAGCCATTTGGCCGCGTTAGCTATCGTTACGGTCTACCCGGCAAAGTAGAAATGAACGTCGACGCCACCACCCAAGCCCCGTTCACCATCGCCAACCTCAGCACCGGGCCACACACCGGCATGGATGTAGTTGGAATTTATCAAGGCGAATTTAGCTACTACGTCGCCATCAATGGCGGCCAAGCCAGCGGGATTGAGCTCACCGTGTTTAAAGGCCAGAAAAAACTAGTAGAACATTTTTCTGGTAATCACGAAGGGGAAGATTTTCAAGTGGGCGCAGCCGAGCTGGACTTGAGTGGCAATAAAGCGCGTTCACCCGTGTTGAAAATGGGGAAATTGAAGCATTCACTGTTTTAATCACTGGCGCATTGATGCCACCCTAAGCAAAGGCAAATAGCGCTTCTACGTCCGCATAGCCTGCTGCGCAGGCGGTGAACCGGCGGTTTCGCCCGCCGAACGAGCAAGGGGCAGTCTTGCCTTGCCCCTTGCAACCCCAGCGCGCCCGATCACCGCGAAACCCCGCTTGAAAAAGCCACGGCGAGGCGCCGCAAAACTCGCTGCGCGCTACCGTCGCGCAGCTCAAACAGGTTGCGGCTTAAAACCTCGCCGAGTCATTTTCAAACGGCGCGGCTCCACGGGCAATCCGTCCTAATTGCAACAGGGGTATATCAACCAAACCAAGTTCAAAATTCATCGCCAGAGCAACACCATCGCATGTATATGCCGCAATGATGGGTATGCATGAAATCCCCTGCAGCTGCGCCGAGCGAGGCATGCCGTAGCTTGGCGGTTTACCGCCTTAGCGAAGGCTGTGCCCTTGGGGTAAACAAGCGACAAGGGAATTCGGCGGGCTCTGTTTTGTTAAAACCCGACGCCTTGCCGATTGTCCGCAGCGAGGGCATCGGCGTAGCCGACGCAGATGCCGGGGGCTGCTTTGGGGGGCAGGGGTATTTGCAGAAGCAAATACCCCTGCCCGTCTGCGCGACGGAACGCGCATTGAAAACATCGCGCCAACGGCGCAAAAAAATATAAAAAATGCAAGTCAGACTAGCCGCGAGCGTAACCAGCGAATTAGATTATGGTAAGCTTTATGAAAATCAAATACGCACTCAATTCAAACAAATTAAACTTGGATTTAAAATATGCCCCCAGATTTACAGCAAAAGGAAAATACTGCAGAGGATCAAGTATCCATTACACATAGGAACACAATACACGATGGAGACTATACTCTTGTATCTTTTCTCAAGGAGCACTGGCTTCCTACAGTTGCCGCACTTCTATTAACCGGAGGTGTTTTCCTTGCATACGCTTGGAATTTTCACGCAAAAATATCCGATCAAAATGCTGATTGGGGTACCTTTGGCGATTTCATTGGCGGGACACTAAATCCTATTTTTGGCTTCATTTCTGTTATCTTGCTTTTTTATGCCGTAACACTTCAAAGAAAAGAGCTTAAAGGCACAAAAGAAGCGCTCGAATCTCAATCGAAATCAGCTGAAATGACAGCCGAATTACAACTATTAAAAACAATGCTAGAGTCTTATGAAACAGAGTCAAAAGCAACAGACGAAATTAGAAGTAGAAGTATAGCCACAATAAGTCAAATCGAGAAAGAAGTTAACATTTTGACTTTTGAGGTAGCCAATTTAGAAAAAGCCTCAGCACAAAGAGCAAAAGAAATGGAAGAGCTCAAAGAAAAAACAACCGAATTAACTGGATTTGATATTGACACGATCCAAGACATCCAAGAGGCATACAAAAAATCAGCTTCCTTAAAAGATCACAAAAACAAAGTTGAAGAAATTATTGAATCAGCAAAAAAAACCAACTCAACTTTACAAGACCTTACAATGCAACTCGAAGAGAAACACACACAGTTAAAGCAGCTAAGAGAATCAATAGATCAATCAACAGACAGTCAGATTTATTTAATCAAAAAGACTCGCTTCATTAACATCCGGATGGATTATTTATTTAATAGCTACCAGCAGCAGTTAGAAGAACAATCCAGAAACACTAGCACACATTAGCATCATAGATTCGCAGTCGCCAACGACACTACGCTGCACAAACCAACACCCTCCAGCATATTGCCGCTCCGTGTCGAATACGCACTACCCTTCACCTACCAAGCAATGTATATGCGCCCAGACCAATATCAGCAATAACTACAGCCACATATGCCACCAACAAAAAAGACCGCCATCGGCGGTCTTTTTTATCATCTCAAACTACAAACCCAATTACTCAATCACGGGCGGATTACGTAATTTGATGTGCAATTCGCGCAATTGCTTCTCGTCCACCGCATTCGGTGCATTGGTCAACAGCTCCGTAGGGCGTAGTCGCCAACGGCACTACGCCACAAGAATCACACCTTCCAGCGTATTACCGCTATGCATCGAATACACCCTACCTTTCGAGGTATTTGCTCATAGCCCTTGATTTACAATACTTATATGACAATACATCAATATTATTTCTTGATCGTTGATCTGGGGCTTAAAACCCCGTGTAGCGAAAACCGCAGCGAGGAGAGAGACAAATAGCTTCATCATTTGGCTCACGACGAAGCAAGGGCAGCGCGGAGCGCTTTTCGCCCGGGTCGCCTTTCTTTGGCCCACCTTTCTTTGGCGAAGCAAAGATAAGGTGGGTGCCGCGCGGCATCAGCGCGACTCAGCTCATTAAAATCACTAGAAATTCAGTCTAAAGCTAAAACCAAAAAGAACATTTCATAGGGTATATCACCACAGTCATTACCGAAAAACAGCTACATTGATATACCTAAGACAACAAAAAAGGCGACCTCAGTCGCCTTTTTTTTTAAAACTCAAACTCAATCAGCAATTACGCCAAATTAACCTGCGGTGCATTACGCAAACGAATATGCAATTCGCGCAATTGTTTCTCGTCCACTTCGTTCGGTGCATTGGTCAACAAACACTGCGCACGCTGCGTTTTCGGGAAGGCGATGACATCGCGGATTGATTCTGCGCCGGTCATCAGCGTCACCAAACGATCCAGACCGAAGGCCAAGCCGCCGTGTGGAGGCGCGCCGAATTTCAGGTTGTCGAGCAAGAAGCCAAATTTGTTTTGCGCTTCTTCTTCGCCGATACCGAGCGCGTCGAACACGGTTGATTGTACGTCAGCTTGGTGGATACGCACCGAGCCGCCGCCCATTTCCCAACCGTTCAAGACCATGTCGTAAGCGCGTGCTTTGCATGCGCCCGGATTGGTTTTCAGTAATGCAAGGTGTTCCACTTTGGGCGAAGTGAATGGGTGATGGCAGGCGTTCCAGCGTTTGCCGTCTTCGTCGTATTCAAACATTGGGAAGTCAACGACCCACAATGGTTTCCACGATTTGGTGAAGTAGCCGCCTTCTTCGCCGCGCTCGTGACCGATCTTGATACGCAGTGCGCCGATCGCTTCGTCAACGATTTTGCGTTTATCCGCACCAAAGAAGATGATGTCGCCGTTTTGCGCGCCAGTGCGTTCGATGATGGTTTTCAGCGCTTCGTTGCTGAGGAACTTCACGATCGGTGCTTTCAGACCAGAGTCTTCTGCGTTGCTAATGTTCGACACATCTTCCACTTTAATGTAGGCCAGACCTTTCGCGCCGTAGATGCCAACGAACTTGGTGTAGTCGTCGATGTCTTTACGGCTCAGTGTTGCGCCGCCCGGTACGCGCAAGCCGACTACGCGGCCACCGTCCATGTCGGCTGCGCCACGGAAGACTTTGAATTCTTCCGTTTTCATCACGTCGGTGAGTTCGGTGAATTTCAAGTCAACGCGCAGGTCCGGTTTGTCCGAACCGTAGTAGAACATCGCGTCGTCATACGCCATGCGTGGGAATTCGCCCAGGTCTACATTGATCGCTTGTTTGAAGACATGGCGCGCCATTTCTTCGGTGATATTCATGATTTCTTCTTCGTTCAAGAACGAAGTTTCAATATCGATCTGAGTAAATTCTGGCTGACGATCAGCGCGCAAGTCTTCGTCACGGAAGCATTTAGTAATTTGGTAGTAGCGATCGAAACCGGCCACCATCAACAATTGTTTAAATAGCTGTGGCGATTGTGGCAAGGCGAAGAATTGACCGTCGTGAACGCGGCTTGGCACGAGGTAATCGCGCGCGCCTTCTGGCGTAGAACGAGTCAGCATCGGGGTTTCGATGTCGATAAAGCCTTTGGTGTCGAGGAAGTTACGCACCAGCAGTGCCACTTGGTAACGCAAACGCAGATTGCGTTGCATCACTGGGCGACGCAGGTCGATGACGCGGTTGGTCAAACGCACGTTTTCAGAGAGATTTTCATCGTCGATCTGGAACGGTGGCGTTTCGGCTTTGTTCAACACGATGATGTCTTTGGCCAACACTTCGATTTGGCCAGAAATCATTTTAGCGTTGGTCGTACCTGCTGGACGTGCGCGGACGATGCCTTTGATTTCCAGCACGTATTCGCTGCGCGATGCATCAGCGGTGGCAAATGCATCTGGGGTATCTGGATCGACCACCACTTGCACGATGCCTTCGCGGTCGCGCAAGTCGATAAAAATAACGCCACCGTGGTCACGACGACGATGAGCCCAACCTTGCAAAGTCACAGTCTGGCCGAGGTATTGCTCGTTAATCAGACCACAGTAATTAGTACGCATCAAACACTTCCTTAAAATAAAACGCTGAATATTTCACGGGTTTGCTCCCCGTTTGCGGCATGACCGCAGGCATTAAATCACTTCAGTCAATCAGCCAAGGGGCGCTTCGCCCCTCGCTTTTAATTCTTGGCTTTCATTGGCTAGCGTATTGTACTGTCTAGCGCCGCTATGCCATACCCTAAAACCATTTCAAGCGCGGCAAATCACTTTTTTGCGACGTCACCCAGCGCTGGCGCAGCAACCGTATCTTTTGGCGTTGGCATCACTACCCCCAGCGAAATCACATACTTGAGGGCTTCATCGACTGACATATCCAGCTCTTTGACATCGGCGGTTTTGGCCATAAACAAAAAGCCCGAGGTTGGATTCGGCGTCGTAGGAACAAACACTGAAATCAGCTCGCCACCCAGCTTGTCATCAATTTCGCCGCTGGGCACGCCCGTCACAAAGCCGACAGACCAAGTACCTTGATGCGGGAACTGCACCAGTACCGCTTTGCGAAACGCATTGCCCGAATCCGAAAACAACGTATCGGAAACCTGCTTCACGCTCATATAAATCGAGCGCACGATAGGAATCCGTTTCACAATCGAGCCGCCCACTTGCAGCAAGCGTCGGCCCAAGATATTGGTGCCAACAACCCCAGTAATTAACAGCACCAGCGCAGTAAGAATAACCCCAAAGCCGGGGATATTATTCATCCCGGTAAATTGCGGAAAGAGCTTGGCGAGGCTTTGTAAAATCCAATAATCAGGACGAATTTGATTCGGTACATAAGCGCCCAGTTGATCCATCGTACCGATGAGCAAATTCAGAACCCACAAGGTAATCACCAAGGGGATCCAGATTAGTAAACCCGTCAACAGATAGCGCTTGAGTAAAGAAGTCACATTTTTCCTAATCAATTAAAACTAATCGGGACTTGCGGTGGATGAGCCACCCTTAAAGTCGGTTTGATACCAGCCAGAACCTTTTAGCTGAAAACCCGCTGCCGTCACGCACTTTTCATATTGAGGCGCATCACAAGCCGGGCATTGCGTTAAGGGATCAGCCGACATTTTTTGCAAATGTTCATCTTGGTGGCCGCAAGCGGCACAGCGATAAGCATAAATTGGCATAGCAATCTTCACCTGCAACAACAAAGTGGGCGATTATACCTTGTTCAAACGCGAAGGTCGAAATCGTCCATCAATCCGCTGAAACCAAACGATTTAGTCCGCCTCATCCAGCAATTGGCCACCCCACCCCCAGCCGGCCAACGGCGCTTCATCAATGGTCACAATCACATACTCAGCCGGTTTGTTCGCTACCCGTACCATGGTCTGGGTAAATTCAGCGACGATTTGCTGTTTTTGTTCACGGTTTAATTCACCCGCTACACGTAAATTAATATACGGCATCTCAATTCCTTACAAAGTTTTCACTAAAACGCAACACAAAAACACTAAGCTACTCGGCATTTGCAATACTCGGGAATTCCCTAATGTCTATTCGTCCTTTTCTCGCCGCGCTCTGCCTGATTGCAATCCCTAGTTACGCCGACATTACCGTCGGTTTGCTAACCACACGGGCCGATGAGCAAACCCTTGAAGACTGGCAACCGGTGCTGAATGATCTATCCGCTGCCATTGGCCAACCTGTAAAGGGCTGGGTAAGTAGTGACCGCGACGCCATGTTGAAGAAAATCCAAAACAATGAAATCCAAGTCGCTCGACTCGATAATAAACTGGCGCTCGACGCGGTTGAAAGCGGAAAAAGTGATGTGTTTGCCAGTTTAATTCAAAGCGGTAATCTTAAAACTTATCGCAGCGTGATGCTGGTGCCAAAAACAAGCCCAATACAAAATGCCGAGCAGCTATTAGATAAGCCAAAACAACTACGATATGCCTCGGGAAAACCATCGAGCACCGCTGATTTTTACATTCCACAATATCATCTGTTTATGAAACGCAATATTCTGCCGGAGCACTATTTCAAACAGATCATTGTTGGCACAGCAGAGCAATCGTTTGTAGCGCTGGCAAAAAAACAGGTCGATGTCGCTGTCAGTAATACATTCGACTTAGAGCAGCTCAAAGAGAAATACCCTCGCGATTTTGCGCAAATGAAAGTGGTTTGGCAATCGCCCGACTTCACCTTCGACCCCTTAGTAATGCGCCGCGACCTACCCGCTAATGTCAAAAGTAAAATCAGTCAGTTTTTCCTCGACTATGGCCGCACCGGTAACAATACCGCTTTAGCGAGACAACGCTTGTATTACGCCGACCAATTGGCTGGTTTTTCCCCAGCCGATAATCGTAGCTTGCGCCAAGTAACGGATTTGCAGTTATTCCATGATTTGTTCAAGCTCACGTTTAATACTAAGCTCGACCCCAAACTCAAAGCGGAACAAGAAAAAGCCTTTTATGGTCGCTACAATCAATTAGTTAGCGTACTGGGCGGCGCCAAGTAAGCTATTTAATTCAAGTGTATTGGCCTCTAGCCATTATTAATTAAAGGCTAGAGGCCAATACATCACAACAGATCCCAACCTCCACTTCCCTACTGCTAATTACGTTTAACTAAATACAAATTGCTCAAATTTTAAGCAAGCCAATTTTTCCGATACAGATCAAAACACTATCTCGGTTACCCACAGCTTATTCAAGCAATACACCTCACTATTGGGCATAACTCAAACCAAACGGCCTATTTTTTCACATCGGCGATACCCGCAAGCCGCTTCCTTGCTAAGTCAAAGACTTAGCTCAGTTACCCACAGCCAATGCCGTTTTTTATCCACGCCATCTGGGGATAACACGCTAATCGCCCAAATAGCTTGCGCCAAGCTCAATTAGCCAGAACGCAAATGAGTCGCTAAACTCTCAATCAATCACACTGCAAACGCCCATCGCATTTAAATAGGACGCACCATGAATTTAGAAAAAGTAATTTTTGGCTTCTTTATTTTGCTAGCATTTACGCTCAATTTTGGCTTTGTGATTGGCGAAATTGATGTCGCTCACCAGCATGATGTCAATGAGCTATTTGCCGCCATCGTGGTGAATTTGATTGCCACAGTGATTAAATTTGGCGACCGCACCCAAGTCGGTGCCTTGCATCTGGCGACCAGCTTGGTAGCCGATTTGCAACTCATCGCCGCTGCCTTGGTATGGTGGAATGCGCTATACATTACTCAACTGGGCATGACGCCAGCCACAACGACAACGATTGTTTCGCTATCCGCGGGTGCGCTCGCGGCCAATTTGGTGTCAGTGATTTTGCTGATTGGTGAAACACTGCAACACCGTCGCTAAACCGCACCATAGTCTGAAACCCACATGCCTAATATTTTCTTCCTGATGCTTCGGCGCTTACGCACGCCGATTATCACGCTCATCTTGATCTACGCCATCTCTGTCATGGGCTTAGTGATGATTCCGGGTGTCGATGACCAAGGCCAACCGTATCGGATGGATTTTTTCCACGCTTTTTATTTTATTAGCTACACCGCAACGACGATTGGTTTTGGTGAAATCCCGTTCCCATTTACCAACGCGCAACGCATGTGGGTGGTCATTTGTATTTATTTGGCTGTGGTTGGCTGGACGTATACGCTGGGCTCTATTTTTGCCTTATCACGCGACCAAGCATTCGCCAGAGCAATCCAATACACGCGCTTTATTAATAAAGTTAAAAACTTCACCGAGCCGTTTTATTTAATCTGTGGTTACGGCCAAACTGGGCGCTTATTGTGCAAAGTACTGGATGAGCAAAATATACGTTTTGTCGTCATCGATCTACGTGAGGAACGGATCAACGAAGTGGCGCTGGCCAATTATCATTTTGATGCGCCTTACCACGCTGGCGACGCAGCCAATCCAGAATTGCTTAAAGTGGCAGGGCTGAGCCATCCGATGTGTGTCGGCGTATTGGGCATCACCGGCGATGAAAATACCAATCTATCGATTGCAATCAGCGCCTACGTACTGCGGCCAAAAATGCTGTCGATTTGCCGCAGCAAAAATCAAGAAGTCAGCGACAATATGGCGTCGTTTGGCACCAATAAAGTCATCAATATGTTTGAAGCGGTCGGCGCTCAATTTCATTTGGCCTTACATGCCCCAGCGGCTTCACAACTAAAAACGATTTTATCTGACTTTCCTGGCAACCCAATTCCCACCCCCATCGTGCCACCGAAAGGCCATTGGGTCATTGTTGGCTACGGTCGTTTTGGCCGAGCAGTACATGCTGCGCTCAGCTTAGAAGCAGGAATTAGCGTGCACATCATCGATCCAGAACCGCAAGCTGAGCTTGACCCCGCCCAATTTCATCTGGCGCTCGGTGTTGATGCGGCGTCCTTACAAGCGGCAGGCATCGAGCGAGCCGTGGGCTTATTGGTCAGCCATGATCACGATGCGAACAATCTATCGGCGATTGCCACTGCGCGCATGCTCAACCCGAATTTATTTATCGTCGCGCGGCAGAACCTCGCCAGCAATCACCTGCTCTTTGAAGCCTTTAAACCCGATTTCACATCGATTCGCAGCGAAGTTGTCGCTCACGAAGCGCTACGCGCAATGGCGAGCCCAATGCTGTCTCGCTTTGTGAAGCACATCGAGGCTCAGGATGAAGCTTGGGCGGCGGCGCTCACCAAAAACATCGAAGTACTTTGTCAGCATTGCGTGCCCGAAAATTGGAGCATCAAACTCGACGCCAACAACATCGCGGCAGTGCACGCCTTTTTAGCGCGGCCAACGCCGCACTTACAACTAGCCCATTTTGCGCACAGTGTGCTCGAACACGGCGCGCCATTGCATTGCATCGCCCTGATGCGCTGCCACGCTGGCGAAGACATTTTATTACCGAGTGACGATACCGAATTAAACTTTGGCGACGAGATCTTATTTATCGGCGACGATGCCGCTTGGCAATCGCACGACGCAATGTGCAGCGAAGTGAGTTTGCTGGAATACGCCCGCACCGGAGTCGAGCAACCACAAAGCTGGTTATTCCGCAAAATTGCCACATGGCGCGAAAACCGTGCCTTGGAGCTCAACACCAACGCCGAAAATTTAGACTAAATGCCGCGGCTGACCGCGCAAGAACGCATCCACATTGCCAATCAATTGATCGGCTAGCGTTTGCATCGTTTCGACACTCGCCCATGCCACATGCGGTGTAATGATCAAATTGGGTAATTGCGCCTCGAGCAGTGGATTACCTGCCCGTGGAGGTTCAGCGACCAAGACGTCGATCCCCGCCCCAGCAATTTGCCCCGCTTGCAACGCAGCCAATAATGCCGCCTCATCAACCAAACCACCGCGCGCGGTATTGATTAAAATCGCTGATTTTTTCATCTGCGCCAGCTCAAACGAACCGATCAAGTTTTTCGTGTCTTCAGTCAACGGGCAATGCAGGCTCAGCACATCCGCAGTTGCCAAAGCCTCATCCCAAGCCAAATAGCCCTGCCGCACTTGCGCGGCACCTTTTCGCTCGACAAAAACTACCTCCATGCCAAACGCCCGCGCCAAGTTTGCCGTCGCTTGCCCCAATGCGCCCGAGCCCATGATCGCCATGCGGCTACCCGCCAAATCATGCAATGGCTCGGCAAACAGACAAAATCCAGCCGCAGATTGCCACTCACCCGCTGCCAATCGCTGCCGATACGCCAGTAATTGACGCCGTAAAGCCAGCATCAACATCAAGGTATGCTCCGCTACGCCATGAATAGCATAGTCTCTGATGTTACACACCCCTACTGTATATTCACGCGCCGCGACAATATCGATTTGGTTATAACCCGTAGCGGCAACCGCAATCAGCTTGAGATCAGGCAGTTGCGCCAGCATGTCTCGCGTGATCGGGACTTTGTTGCTGATTGCGACTGTCGCCCCCTGTAAGCGCTCAACGACTTCATGAGGCGACGTTTGGGCATATGAAATCCAGCGATGCGGGTTTGGGATCGTTTTCAGCGAAACCGGCAAGGTGGCAGCATCCAGAAATACAATCAAAGGTTCGATCATTAAATTGACTCAATCAGAATTTAAAACAGCATTAAAATATTCAGCAGCAAACTGGCACATGGCCTGCGTCAGCAATAGCGCGGGTCGCGTTTGCCGCGCCCAATGATGCCAATACAGCGGCACACTGGCGTGCAATTCGCGCAACGGGAGTACCCGCCCAGCCGCGATATCAGCTTCAGCTTGTGCACACGGCACGACGGCATAGGCCAATCCCGCCTGCGCAGCCGCATACAACGCATGGCTTTCGGGAATCACAAAACACGGATATTGATCTTCGAGTAAAGCAAATTGCTCGCGCAATAAGCGGCGATGCAAACTCTCTTTACGACTATCTATTCGGCCATAAACCGCGGCAGGTGCTGCCGCTAAACTGCTAGCATTGATGCCTTGGGAAAAATACTGCGCCACAAATGCTGGACTCGCCACGCCAATATAAGGCAATTCACCCAACGGTATCACCCCACAGCCAGCAAAAGGCAAGGGCTGCGTACTGATACATCCAATCACCTCACCAGAACGCAACAAATCCAGTGTGTAGGCTTCATCATCAATCACACATTCGAGCAATAAATTAGTCTGCACCAAACTCGGCGCGAGTGCCGGAATCAGGCCAATCGCCAAACTATCAGCGGTAATCCCCACCCGTAGCGTCGTTAAAGCGGCTGATGTCGCGTCACTTTCTTGGGCAAAATCGTTTTCCAGCAAGCGCACTTGGCGCACATGCGCGAGCAATTTCTCGCCCGTTGCAGTCGCACGCAGTGGGTTTTCGCGCCGCAGTAAAACCTCACCATGGCGCTCTTCCAATTGCCGAATCCGCTGCGAAATCGCCGATGGCGTTAAGTGCAAACGTTTGGCCGCGGCATCAAAGCTGCCACAACGCAAAATCATATCGAGTGCTTCAAGTAGTTTGTAATCAAACATAGCGTTTAGACCCAAGAATTCACAAGGCTTGGAGCCTTGCAAGTGCAATTAGGTACGGCTCCTTAAGCGAAATTGAGGGTGGAGCAGAATTTATTGTTTTACCACGATTTCACAATCTGTTTGAATAGCAAACTTAAGAATTATCCGCCGAGCATTGCCATGACCATACTGTCGATCAATATCAATAAAATTGCCTTACTGCGCAATTCTCGTGGCCGCAATTATCCCGATGTACGCGCATTTGCTGCGCGTTGCCTCGATTTGGGCGCGGGCGGTATTACGCTACACCCCCGCCCCGACCAACGCCACGCCCGCTATTCGGATGTCACCGAGCTGGGCGAGCTGTGCCAATCTCGTGGCGTTGAGCTCAATGTCGAAGGCTACCCAACGCCAGAATTTCTAGCTGTAGTCAAAGCCAATCGGCCTGCCCAATGCACACTGGTACCCGATGCGCCAGATCAAGTGACATCTGATCACGGCTGGGATTTACAAAAAGATGGCGAGTTTTTACGGCCAATTTTGGCTGAACTGAAAGCACTTGGCATTCGCAGCAGCCTATTTATCGATTACGACACGCAAGACATGGCGCTAGCGAAAGAACTCGGTGCTGATCGCGTTGAGCTCTATACCGAGCCCTACGCCGAAACCTTTGGCACGCCCGAGAACGACACCATTTTGGCTGGCTTTGCCGCCGCAGCCCAACGCGCACAAGACGCAGGGTTAGAAGTCAACGCAGGGCATGATTTGAATCTGCAAAATCTGGCGCAATTTTTGACTATCCCCAATATTGTCGAAGTCTCCATCGGCCACGCGGTCATTGTGGAATGCCTTGAGTTGGGCATCAACGACGTACTGCGCCAATACGTAGCAATCTGCCGACCTAACAGTAAATAAATGATTCAAATCCACTGTTACCGGGCTGCTCTCGTTGAGTTGGGGCTTAAATACCCCGTTCAAGCGTACCGAGTGAGGGAGAGAGACAAACAGCTTTACCGTTTGGCTCACGACGGATCGAGGGCATCGGGGACCGATGCGCGCCCGGGTCGCCTTTCTTTGCTTACTTTCTTTGGCGAAGCAAAGAAAGTGAGTCCCCGTCGCGGATTGCGACTGTAAATAGTCGTGCCGCAGGCGCAAAAAAAATCACAATCAATAATATCAATAGGACATCACTGTGAAACCATTGAATGCCACACAAACCCTCAGCATCGCCCAACAATTTGGTACACCAACTTGGATTTATGACGCCGCAACCATTCGCGAGCGCATCGGCCAATTGCAAATGTTCGACACGATTCGATTTGCGCAAAAAGCCAATTCAAATATCCACATTCTGAAATTGATGCGTGAGCAAGGAGTGAAAGTCGATTCAGTGTCGCTCGGTGAAATCGAACGCGCGATTGCAGCCGGCTTTGCCACGGGCAAAGACGCTGACGATATTGTGTTCACCGCCGACTTACTCGATCGTGCGACTTTAGCCCGCGTTGTTGAGTTAGACATTCAAGTCAATTGTGGTAGCCCGCAAATGTTAGAACAACTCGGGCAAGCGCATCCCGGCCACCGCGTTTGGTTACGCATCAATCCCGGTTTCGGCCACGGTCACAGCCAAAAAACCAATACTGGCGGCGAGCAAAGCAAACACGGCATTTGGCACGACCAATTGCCAGAAGCCTTAGCACTAATCGAGAAATACAATCTGGATTTAGTCGGCCTGCACATGCACATCGGCTCGGGCGTGGATTACAGCCATTTGCAAGAGGTCTGTGCCGCGATGGTGGCGCAAGTCAAACAATCGGGGCGCGATATTCGGGCGATTTCAGCGGGTGGCGGTTTGTCGATTCCTTACCGCGTGGGCGGCGAAACCATCGATACCGCGCATTATTTCAGCCTCTGGGATGCGGCGCGCAATGAAATTGCGGCGCATCTAGGGCATGCCGTACATTTGGAAATCGAACCTGGCCGTTTCCTTGTTGCCGAAAGCGGCAAATTGATTGCTGAAGTTCGCGCGAAAAAAGACGTTGGCAATAACCACTTCGTGCTGGTTGACGCTGGTTTTTCAGACCTGATGCGCCCTGCGATGTACGGCAGTTACCATGAAATCAGCCTGTTGCGAGCTAATGGCGTAGTTGCGGGCGGCGAAACGCGCCCTACCGTACTGGCTGGCCCACTGTGCGAATCGGGCGATGTGTTTACGCAAGAGGAAGGCGGCGTGGTCACGCCACGTGATTTGCCAGCGGCTGACATTGGTGATTTTGTCGTACTGCACGACACCGGCGCGTATGGCGCGAGTATGTCGAGCAATTACAATACCCGCCCACTGATTGCCGAGGTGTTAATCGACGACGGCACCGTGCGCCAAATCCGCCGCCGCCAGACGATTGCAGAACTCTTGGCGCTGGAGTTGTAAAGCAGAACAATTAACAGCGCATTTGATTGTCATTCACTCAAATAGGCGACACAATCTGTGTTGCCTATTTTTTTACTAGGATCGGCTGACGCGGGGTTTTCCGTCGCGCAGGCGCGAATGTTACGACACATCAAAGCGAGCGCGATCTTATTTAGTCCAGCCTTAAACACTCAATACTGAATACAGCAAAGCCAAGCAAGCTTTGCATCAATACCGATTACTAGAACCATCCCAAGGATTTTTATGATCTCCATCAGCGGATACGGCACGCTCGTTGCGGCTTCACTCGTCCTGCTATTTGGCCGAGTATTAGTCGAAAAAACGGCGCCACTGAAAGCATTTACCATCCCCGAGCCGGTTGCGGGTGGCTTGGTCGTCGCGCTATTGATGTTATTCGCGCAGCAAGTGGCAGGCGTCACCATTAAGTTTGATACCTCACTACAAACCCCATTGATGCTGGCCTTTTTTGCCACCATTGGACTATCGGCCAATCTGGCCACCCTCAAAGCGGGTGGCAATGTGATGCTCAAATTTCTTGGCGTAGTGCTTGGCCTCTTGGTGATGCAAAACGTCATCGGCATTAGCTTGGCAAGTTTGCTGGGGTTAGAACGGCATTTAGGTTTACTGGCAGGCTCAGTCACTTTGTCGGGCGGTCACGGCACGGGAGCGGCATGGAGCAGTGTATTTAGCGAACAATTTGGTATTCAAGGCGCCACCGAGCTAGCAATGGCATGTGCTACTTTTGGTCTGGTACTTGGGGGCTTAATCGGCGGGCCGGTTGCGAAATACTTAATCCGCAAAGTCACTATACCCAGCGCGTCACACCATCAGGATCAAGCGCCAGTCGGTTTTGAAGAGCCACAAGCCACACGCCTGATTACGGTTAATTCATTTATTGAATCTTTAGCGCTGATTGCCTTAAGTTTAGCAGGCGGACAGATGCTGGCAGAAGCCATAGCCGGTACGTCATTTGAACTACCCACTTTTGTGTGCGTGCTGTTTATTGGCGTATTGCTACGCAATGTGCTTAGTGGCTTGGGCTGGTACCAAGTCTTTGAACGCGAAATCTCAGTACTGGGCAACGTGAGTTTGGCGCTATTTTTAGCGATGGCCTTGATGAGTTTACGGTTGTGGGAATTAGCACACTTAGCACTGCCCATTTTACTCATCCTCAGTATCCAAGCCGTAGCAATGGCTGTCTATGCGATTGTTATTACCTTCCGTGTGATGGGTAAAAACTATGATGCAGCCGTACTCGCGGCTGGTCACTGCGGTTTTGGGCTGGGCGCAACGCCAACCGCGATTGCCAATATGCAAGCTGTGACGCATCGTTTTGGGCCTTCGCATTTGGCCTTCATTGTCGTACCGATGGTCGGTGCCTTTTTTATCGACATCGCCAACGCCTTGGTCATCAAACTGTTTATGGCGCTCCCGATTTATTGATGCCCCACGCTGACCTTGCTGTGCAACATAGAAGCAGGCTTGTCCACGAACGCAACCCGAATACGCAGAGCAATTGATTTTGTTAAGCGTGTATTCGCGGGCAAGCCTGCAGCAACGAAATTCATTTCGTTCTATGCTAAAGCAACGCACCCAATATCAACAAAGGTATATCACTGCAGGTAATAATAAATAAGGTGTATTGAGCAATACCCCAAGGCAAGGCAAATCAACTTACTCCATGCGGAGGCAATGTTATAATTGCAGTATTCTATTTCCTGCCCTGCCCCTACTTATGCCTACTCACCTCACCATCCCCGACCTTAGCCAAGCACTTGACCTTCTGCGCGCGGGAGAATTGGTCGGCATCCCCACCGAAACCGTCTACGGGCTCGCTGCCGATGCCAGCCAGCCGAACGCAGTGGCCAAGATTTTCACCGCTAAAGGTCGACCGAACGATCATCCAGTGATTGTGCATATCGCAGGGATTGAGCAACTCAAAGACTGGGCACAAAACATCCCAGAAGCTGCCTATCAACTGGCTCACGCTTTTTGGCCAGGCCCCCTCACGCTGATTTTGGAACGCCAAGCGCATGTGAGCGATTCAGTGACGGGCGGACAAAATACCGTCGGCTTGCGCGCGCCTGCGCATCCGATCACCCATGAATTATTGCGACAATTTGGCGGCGGTCTTGCTGCCCCCAGTGCCAATCAATTCGGCCACGTCAGCCCCACCACGGCTGAACATGTACGCCATGAATTCACGACTGATCAACTGAAATTGATTTTGGATGGGGGCGCCTGCCACGTTGGCGTTGAATCAACGATAGTCAGTTTAGTCGGCGGCGTTGCCAAATTATTGCGCCCCGGCGGCATTTCGCGCGCGGCAATTGAAAGTGTGCTTGGCACACCGATTGAACACCACACCGACCAAGCCAGCGCCCAGCAGCGCGTATCGGGCCTACTTGATTCACACTACGCACCGCGCACACCGCTGCTACTTGGCTCGCTAACGGCACTCTTACGAATCGCCGCTCAAGAACAAGCGGCAGGCAAAAAAGTGGTATTACTCACACAACAGGAAAATTCCGAAAATCACTATCCGCAGCACCAAATGCCCGCCAACCCCACCACCTATGCCCAAGAAATTTACGCAACTTTACGTCGCCTAGACCAAGATAAATTTGATCTCTTGCTGCTCGAAACCCCGCCGCAAGGCGCAGAATGGCTAGCAATTCACGACCGCCTCAATCGTGCAGCGCAGCAAAAATTAGATTAAATTTTTTCAATCCGTGTGCGCTGTCACACTTCCTTACCGCTCATCCTGTCAGCAAGACCGCTCCTCTTTCCTACGCAAAGTGGTCTTGCTCGCAGTAAGTAAATACCTTTACTATCCCAACTAAACAGACCAAACACCCAGCACAGGCTCGCCCATGAACCGCACACACAACGGCTTTACTCTGATCGAAATGATGATCGTCGTCGCCATCATCGGCATCTTGGCTGCAATTGCGATTCCAAACTACCAAGACTACGTCCGAAAATCCCGCCGCACAGATGCCACAATAGCTATTAGCAAAGTTCAACAAGCACAGGAAAAATGGCGGGCGAATAATACTAGCTATTCAAAAATTCTTGGAACCGATGAATTAAATCTTACTTCAGGCGCAACAACAGCAAGTATGTCCAGCGAAAATGGGTATTACACTCTCAGTATCGCCAAAGATGGAAGTGGCTGCACAGGAAATCCGGACGGCACAACCTATTGCATTAAGGCAACAGCAGTATCTGGAAAATCACAAACAGCCGACAAAGCAGGCACAACAGATTGCTCTACGATCTATATGCATATTCTGAATGGCAATGCTAAAGGCACTCCCGCCGCCTGCTGGAGTAAATAAGTGTCGCCTTTTAAAAATCACGGTTTTACTCTGATCGAATTGTTAATAACAATTGCGATCCTTGGAATTGTATTAGCAATTGCAATTCCTAATTTTAACGATTTTCTAGAGAAAAAAAGACTTGATGGTGCTGCAAATGAATACTTAGCAATTCTACAGTTCGCAAAATCAGAAGCGCTCAAACGGAATACTGCAATACATATCATTGCAACGCGTGTTTCAGCCAGTGACTGGCGTATTACAGCTGCGACGGCATCAACATGCGCTGTGGGTGATGCGTGCGACCTAAAAACTTTTAGTTCTGCCACTGCCAACTCGATTTTGACAGAAAGCGCAATGACTGGAATAAGCGGAACAACCATAGAGCCTGTTCGTTTGCTACCTTCATTTACCAGTACGCAGTCCGTTTTATTCAGCACCAACAACTATTCAATTCGTGCAGATTGGACAGTGACTGGATTAACTAGTCTATGCATTCCAACAGGGGCAGTTAGCTTTGGGGGGCATCCAGCATGCTAATGACAAAACAAAAAGGCATGTCGCTAATTGAATTGCTCGTATCTATGGCACTAGGGCTTTTATTGCTGGGTGCGGCATCAAGCATGGCCTTAAGCAGTTTATTCGCCAATAGAGATGGGCTGCGTAATATGGCATTAGAGCAAGAAATTCAGCCCATTATGTCTCTGATGGTTCGCGAGCTGCGCCGCTCTGGCTATAGCCAATTTGCAACCGATGATACGACCACACCAGCTAAATATTTTAGAAAAATAAACATGCCGGGTGCGGCTGTAACAACAGTGAGTGGTAAAAAAATATATACCGGTGAATGCATCATTTTCCGCTACGAACGCCCAGGCTCAATCAATAACACTTTAACCTCGAATGAAGTCAGTGGCTTCATGCTAAATAATGGCCAAGTATTAATGCTAAATTCGCCTACTAATTTATCAATTAATACTTGCGATGCATCCGACTCAGCTTGGGTACCGATGAATTCGATTGAACGTATTAATGTAACCGAACTAAAGTTTATAGCAACCACAGAAACCGTAGCAGGTGCTGATTTAATTAATCAACTTAACATCAGCATAACTGGATCAGCAAAGGGTGCGGAATTTTCTTCCACACTCAGCGAATCAATCCAACTGCGTAATTTGCCTAGAGTATATTAAATATGTTGATTAAACAAAACGGTATTGCAACGCTAGCCGTAACGCTGATTCTGGTATTAATTGCGACGGTTGCGACTTTATATGCCAATCGCCAAGCATTTATTTTCCAAAAAACCTCAGCGAATTATTATGCAAACAATAAAGCATTTGAAGCAGCAGAAGCTGGGGCAAATGAATTTGCCGCGCGGATTCAAAGTGATTTGAATATCATTTCAACTGGCGGCACTGGCACTGAGATCATCACGCCAACAGTTGCAACTGGCGCAACAGCTTGTCGCGACAATTTTTTTAATGCTTATAGCTTTGTAAGTGACTTTGCGGATTCGACATCGCCAAATCAGTTCGCTAGTGATCGATATTTTTCTAAACGTCTAAAAGAAAACGGCGCCCCAGACTCTTTAGGATTAGGTTTTAGAGTTCGGGCTGTAATGAATGGGCTTAGCATGACCATCACTAGCACAGGTTGCGCTGATGACTCCACTGCGACACCGAGCAATACCGCCCCCGCTTGCGTCACTGCAGGGCAACCTACGGCAACAGTTTCGGTAGTTCTACCACTGAAAGGTCGATTTAACCCAAATAAAGCTGGATTCTCGGTTAAAGGTTACGCAGACTCACGTGGCTCAATTACTAGTAATAATAGTAATCCACCTACCACTGGATTTTGCCCTATTGTCTCAGGAGACTCATTCACCCGTAATGGTGCAACCGATGGCACAATTACACCTTACAGTGACATTGCGGCTTTAACCCAAGACCAATATTTTGAAATGTATTTTGGCTCGCCCAAGAGTGAAGTGAAAGCAGCGGCCACGGCCGCAGGAACTGTCTTTAACTCGAGTGGCTGCCCTACTGTAACAGGGAATCCTCTGACTGTTTGGATCGAAGGTGACTTTAATCCGGGCTCATGTACCATTTCTGCTAAAAATGTGATCGTAAATGGAAACATTATTGGCAATAGCTTGAACTTACAAGTTAATGGCCTTCTTTATGCCAACAACCTTTACAGTAAAAGCGGCACCATTTCTGTGTTGGGTGCTTTAGCTATTGCTGGTGACCTTGATGCTGCTGCTTTAGGACAAACATTTTCTAATTTTGATGGCACACAACCAAACGCCGTTAATGGAAAAACAGATGCCACAAATGGAGCACTATTCTCAACCCACTCAATGAACGGTTCAACTCACGTTGTTTACGATCCAACCAAACTCGGCAACCCAATTCCCCCAGGCGGCTCGGCATCACAATTTAAAGCAGGACTATGGCGTGACTTCTAAATTCAAAAATAATGGCTTTAGCCTGATTGAAGTATTAATCACAGTAATCATTTTAGCTGGAGCAGGCATTGCGCTGACCAAGTTTCAAGCTATTCAAATGCAAGGCACCAGTGATGCACGTAATCGCAATGAAGCGTTGGCCTTGGCACAGGGCTTATTAGACGACTATCGAAAAGATTTTCAAACAGGGAATATTGCTGACAAGGCAGCTACCGACGTCACAGGCAAATCAGCCACTTTCTCTGTTAGTGGCGAAGTAACAGATTTATCGATTGTGACTGGAGAAACGATTCCAGGTCCAACGCCAGTTGCCGCACCTTTTCCAAAACAAGTAGTTGCCAACGTTAGCTGGGCGAATGCCCAAGGACAATCACAGGAAGTGGTACTTTCCACCATCCTTAGATATAACGCACAATCATTTGCAGTTCCAGTTGCTGCAACACCGACACCAACTGCAGGCCCCACGGCAACACCAACACCTACTCCTGCACCCGTTGCTGCATGGAGTTCATCCACATCGTATTCAAAGGATGATCAGGTTAGTTTTAATGGCCACACTTACAAGTGTGTGAATCCTACGGGATGCAAACCTCCTGCCGATCCAAACTGGACACCAGCAGTGGTCTGGAATGACTGGTCAAAGCAGTAGGTCATTTAATAAAATCCGACAAAAGTATTAAAACTATAATCCTACTGAGTTAACATACGCCCCTGCCCCCTGCATGGGGCGTTTTTACTTTTAGCGAAGGAATCACATGCGCTTTTACTTCCCCCTCGTCATCATCGACGAAGACTTCCGCACCGAGAACACCAGTGGTTCCGGTATTCGTGAACTGGCTGCGGCAATTGAGGCCGAGGGCATGGATGTGGTTGGCTATACCAGCTACGGTGACCTGACCTCCTTCGCCCAGCAACAAAGTCGTGCATCAGGTTTTATTTTGTCGATCGACGATGAAGAATTCGGCGCCGGCTCGCAAGAAGAAACGCATGAAGCCCTGACCAGTCTGCGCGATTTTGTGGCCGAAATCCGTCGCCGTAACCCTGATATTCCAATCTATATCTACGGTGAAACACGTACAGCACGCCACATTCCAAATGATATTTTGCGTGAACTGCATGGCTTTATTCATATGCACGAAGACACGCCAGAATTTGTTGCGCGCCATATTATCCGCGAAGCGAAATCGTATCTGGATACCCTCGCGCCGCCATTTTTCCGCGCGCTCACACATTACGCCAATGATGGTTCATATTCATGGCACTGCCCGGGTCATTCAGGTGGCGTAGCGTTCCTAAAATCACCCGTTGGGCAAATGTTTCACCAGTTTTTCGGTGAAAACATGTTGCGCGCCGACGTATGCAATGCGGTAGAAGAACTCGGTCAATTGCTCGATCATACTGGTCCGATTGCTGCGTCAGAGCGCAATGCTGCGCGTATTTTTAATGCTGACCATCTATTTTTTGTCACCAACGGCACATCTACGTCGAACAAAATTGTTTGGCACTCCACCGTAGCGCCGGGTGATGTCGTCGTCGTCGATCGTAACTGCCATAAATCGATTCTGCATTCGATCATGATGATGGGGGCGGTGCCTGTGTTCTTGATGCCAACGCGCAATCATTACGGCATTATTGGCCCAATCCCAAAAAGCGAATTCACCACCGAAAACATCCGTAAAAAGATGATGGAAAACCCATTTGCGCGCGAAAAACTCGCGGAAGATCCTGACTTTAAACCGCGTATTTTGACTATCACGCAATCAACGTATGACGGCATTATGTACAACGTTGAAGACATCAAAGGCATGCTCGACGGTGAAATCGACACGCTACATTTTGATGAAGCATGGTTACCACACGCGGCTTTTCACGAGTTTTATGGTGATTACCACGCGATTGGCGAAGATCGCCCGCGCTGTAAAGAATCGATGGTGTTTTCTACCCAATCCACACATAAATTGCTCGCGGGTTTGAGCCAAGCATCGCAAATCTTGGTGCAAGACCCAGAAAACCGCAAGCTCGACCGTGATTTGTTTAACGAAGCTTATTTGATGCACACCTCAACTAGCCCGCAATATTCAATTATTGCGTCGTGTGATGTGGCTGCGGCGATG
This sequence comes from Deefgea chitinilytica, assembly GCF_016881405.1. Lineage (GTDB taxonomy): Bacteria > Pseudomonadota > Gammaproteobacteria > Burkholderiales > Chitinibacteraceae > Deefgea > Deefgea chitinilytica. The sequence goes on along the minus strand of NZ_WOFE01000001.1, from coordinate 377,432 downwards.
ATGGAAGCACCAGGCGGCACAGCACTGGTAGAAGAATCACTGATGGAAGCACTGGATTTTCGCCGTGCGATGCGCAAAGTGGACGAAGAGTATGGTGAAGATTGGTGGTTCTCAGTATGGGGCCCAGATGATTTAACCGACGAAGGTCTAGATCATCGCGACGCATGGATGCTCAAAGCTGGGGATAATTGGCACGGCTTTGGCGACATCGCCGATGGCTTTAATATGCTTGATCCAATCAAAGCCACCATTCTCACACCGGGTCTGGATTTGAATGGTGACTTTGACGCACAAGGTATTCCAGCCAGCATTGTAACGAAGTATCTGGCTGAACACGGCGTCGTTGTTGAGAAATGCGGCCTATACTCCTTCTTTATTATGTTCACCATCGGCATTACCAAAGGCCGCTGGAATACCCTATTGGCAGCCCTGCAACAATTTAAAGATGAATACGACCGCAATGCGCCGCTCTGGCGTGTATTGCCTGAATTTATCGCGCAATATCCGCAATATGAGCGTTTGGGCTTGCGCGATTTATGCCAACAAATTCACGGTATTTACAAAGAGCACGGCGTAGCTCGCCTGACGACCGAGATGTATTTATCCGATATGATTCCGGCGATGAAGCCAGCCAAAGCGTTCGCCAAAATGGCACACAAGCAAATTGATCGCGTCGCCATCGATGATCTTGAAGGCCGCGTCACCGCGGTCATGCTCACACCGTATCCACCGGGAATTCCGCTCTTGATTCCGGGTGAAGTATTCAACAAAACCATCGTTGATTACCTGAAGTTTGCCCGTGACTTCAACCAGAAATTCCCTGGCTTTGAAACCTATATTCACGGTTTAGTCGCCGTGACTGAAGGCGGCAAAACCAGCTACTTTATGGATTGTGTCCGAACATAAATTTACCGAGTCAAAATCAACTCAACCGCCAGCCTATCTGGCGGTTTTTTTATACTGATTTAAAACTTTGCTGACTATACTGCGCTAAAGCAATAGCAAAGGCTCAGCATGTTCAGTTGCGAAGCATTCGAGCAAGAGATAGCTCGACTTGACCATATTATTCATTTTGGGCAGGCAGAACAGGCCATCAGTTCGCTCAAACGCTTACTGCGTGAACATCGTGCCACACCCCAGCGTGCCAGCCAAATTCATTATTTATTAGCTCATACCGCCTGGGCGCGAAATGATTTTAGTAGTGCCAAACGTGAGATTCGGCGGAGCTTAAAAGTACCCGCAACGGAAAATCCCTTTTATTTCAAAGCAAAGATGCTATCTGCCGACATCATGAATGCGATGGGCAATTATGCAGGTGCACTCAAAGTGAGCCTTGAATTACTCGAACAAGCAGACCCCAAGCAAGAACCCCACCACTTTGCAATAGCGTATTTAGGCATTGGTGATTTTTATCTACTTAATAATGAAAATCAGCGTGCTTTAATTTGCCAGCGTTATGCGTATTCATTTGCCAAACAAAGCAACGATGTCAAAATCATATTAAAGTCCGCACTCCATTTACTTAATAATCTAACCTCCGGCAAAGAATTTGCCGAAAGTATTGATATTATTTCGTTTTGCTGGAGTATTATCCAAAATGGTTTTAATGATCCGGCGTGGATTGCTGAATTACATCATTACACTGGATTATCATTTATCGAAACTGGTGATTTTGAACGCGCAGCAGAATCTTTACACCAATCGCTCACCATTCATATTCGTGAAAACTTGCTGTGGGGACAAACTCAAAACCGAATTGCGCTAGCGACTCTATATCAACGCAGTGGCGATTTAAAACAAGCTTGCTCTATGTTGGAGTCAACTATTTTGCTCGCATCGAGTTTCGATCAAGGGTTTTTACAAAAAAAAATCTGTCTACAATTACGTGATGTGCGAATTATGCAGGGAGACTTTGCCGCCGCCTTAGCAGCGCAAGAAACCTATCATAAAATTGAAGTCAACTATCAAGCGAAGCTAGCAAAAAATATCAAATCATTGAGCCAAGCACAATTGAGTGAGCTGGACAAAAAACAAGAAATCATTATTTTGCAATTAGAAAATAAGTCATTACAACATGAGGTTAAACAACTGCAAGCCTTGCTTGATTTTAAAAATAATAACCTTGACCCACTCACACTACTTCCTGATCGCAAAGCATTTATTTCACATTTACCATCGCAAGCACATCAACCTATTTTTGGTTATTTATTTTCAATTGATAACTTAATGGAAATCAATGAAACCATTGCTTATGATGTAGGCGACGAAATCTTAATGCGCTGTAGCGAATTATTGCAATCATTGCGACCACAGCTCTCATTACAAATACTTACCTGGTTTCGATATAGTGGCCAACAGTTTATTTTACTAAGCCCAATTCAAGCGCCACAGAATCTCAGCGCTATTTTTGATGATGCATTCAATCAAGTAACATTCAACAGCCAAATCCAGCCGCAATTACGTTTAATTTATGCGCCGATTCAATTACACCATCAAGCGATAGCAACCCTAGTCAATACCACGCCTTGCTGGACTTTAAATTTAGCAACTCGGGGGCCAAATGCTCAATAGCAAAATCACGCCCCTGCAACTCGAAGCATTACTCGCCCTACTCGAGTCTGACCCGGCGCTAGCCAATCAAAAGCTAAAAGTTCTCGTCAAAGACAAAAATCATAAAGCCTATAAATTAGAGCTGCAGATTATGCTGGGTTTAAGTGAGGCTTATTTATGGCAATACGTCACCGCAGAGAAAATTCTGCGAATTGCACTACCGAAAGCGGCAAGCGAACACGTATTTTTTGCCGCAGGCCTAGCCTATGACGAACTTGCTTCAATTTACTTAATCAAAAGCCAAATTGACCTTGCGATGCGCACTTGGCTGAAAGGTTTACAGCTTGGACTACAGCAGCATGATATCAACACGCAATTACGCTGCAACCTTGGGCTAGGAAAAGTATTCTACGGCATGAACGATTTTCGTAATGCCAAACGCTACCATTTAGCGGCGACGGAGCTCTCCTATTTAACCAAGTCCAGTGAGCAAATTTGCGAAGTGTACCTCTGCCTCGGAGTTGATTTCATCCGCCTATACGAATTTGACAAAGCCTATGCGGCGCTCAAAATCGCAGAAGAAAATTTAAACACCGCCCAGCACCAGCAGCGCAATTTTTGTGAAATTCGAGCCTATCTTGGGATAGTGCATGCGGGTTTGGGGCAAATGAGCTTGGCACTCCAATGCTTTGAAGAAGCGACCCTATCCGCTCAACAACACAATTACACATGGGGACTTGCGCTAGCCCATATTGAACACGCAAAAGTACTGGTTTTATTGCAGCGCTATGAGCCAGCAATTGAATTAGCCCAACAGACCGTTGCCGCCGCCAAAGCGATGAACTCCATGGCTTTTTCTACCCAAGCCCATGAATTAATGTACCAAATCTACAAAGATCAGCATCAATTTGAATTGGCACTGCAGCAACATATTATTTTCACTGAACATTACTTAGAAAAAATTCATCGCAGCCAAGACCATCAACTGACCAGCACAACCATTGCCCTGCTCAAGCAAATTCATAATGTGCAAGAGCTAGAAGTGAGCCTGCAAGAGAATGTTCACTTAATCAATCGCTTAGAAAAGCATCAAGAACTGATTCGACTCCTCACATCAAAAGCCGAAACGGATGCACTCACCGGACTCTACAATCGGCGAGCACTTGATACACGGCTAGAGCGCGAAATCGAATTAGCGATTCAGTTGCAACAACCATTTTCAGTGCTTATGCTCGACCTTGACTTCTTTAAACGCATCAACGATCAATTTTCGCACCAAGCCGGAGATCGTGTTTTAAAAGAAGCAGCGCAAATCTTCACCCAAAGTTGTCGCCAAGGCGAATTTGTTGCTCGTTTTGGCGGAGAAGAATTCATCGTGTTACTGCCTGGTGCAGATCTTGCTGCAGCATTGCGAATTGCTGAACGCATTCGTGCTGCAATTGAATCCTGCATATGGTCGAAAATCGTCCCTGCCTTAAAGCAACAAACCGTCAGCATCGGCGCAGCTTGCCGCAGCAGCGATGAACTCGCTGATTCCTTACTCGCCCGAGCAGATGCCAAATTGTACGAAGCCAAACACAGCGGGCGTAATAAGGTGTGTGGCTAGTGACTCGCCGATTCCCACGCTCAGCCTTGCCTCAACCACTTGGCTCCAAAAAAGTTATTAATTCCAATCACTTGAAGAAAACGCACACCGCAGCCATGTAGTCTGTAACTGACTCAATTGGAGGAAAAAATGCGTTTTGACAAACTAACAACCAAATTCCAGCAAGCCTTGGCCGATGCCCAAAGCCTTGCCAATATGAATGACAATGCTTACATCGAGCCACAACATCTGCTATTAGCCTTACTCAATGATACCGATTCAGGTACCACAGCATTGCTGGCTCGGGCCGGTGTTAATGTTCAGCCCCTACGCAATGCGCTGGATCTGGCATTAGCGCGGATTGCTAAAATTTCTGGCTCAGACGCCGACATCACAGTTGGCAAAGATTTAGCTCGCCTATTGAATGCCACCGACAAAGCGGCGATGCAACGCGGCGATCAGTTTATTTCCAGCGATTTGTTTTTAGTCGCGCTGTGTGATGACAAAGGCGAAGCGGGCCGTTTACTCAAAGAAAACGGCGGTAATAAAGCAGCGCTACAAGCGGCTGTCGATGCGGTACGCGGTGGCAATGCCGTTGACAACCCAGAAGCCGATAGCCAACGTGAGGCGCTAGAGAAATACTGTCTGGATCTCACTGAGCGTGCGCGGCTAGGCAAGCTCGACCCCGTAATCGGCCGCGACGATGAAATTCGCCGTGCGATCCAAGTATTGCAGCGCCGCACCAAAAACAATCCGGTACTGATCGGTGAACCAGGCGTGGGTAAAACGGCGATTGTCGAAGGACTCGCACAGCGAATTATCAATGGTGAAGTACCTGAATCACTAAAAGGAAAGCGGGTATTGTCTTTAGACCTAGCATCTTTGTTGGCTGGCGCTAAATACCGCGGTGATTTTGAAGAACGTCTCAAAGCCGTGTTGACTGAGTTGGAAAAAGAAGCCGGTCAAGTGATCGTGTTTATCGATGAATTGCACACGCTGGTTGGCGCGGGCAAAGCCGAAGGCGCGATGGACGCGGGCAATATGTTGAAACCCGCTTTGGCGCGCGGCGAGCTGCATTGCTTGGGCGCAACGACGCTCGATGAATATCGTAAATACATCGAGAAAGATGCAGCGCTAGAGCGCCGCTTCCAAAAAGTAATGGTCGACGAACCGAGCGTGGAAGCAACGATTGCGATTTTGCGCGGTTTGCAAGAAAAATACGAAATCCATCATGGTGTCGAAATCACCGATCCGGCGATTGTGGCAGCGGCGGAACTCTCACACCGCTACATCACCGATCGATTCTTGCCTGATAAGGCCATCGATTTGATCGATGAGGCAGCAGCAAAAATCAAGATGGAAATCGATTCCAAGCCCGAAGTGATGGATAAACTCGATCGCCGAATGATTCAGCTCAAAATCGAACGCGAAGCGGTCAAACGCGAAAAAGACGAAGCCAGTAAAAAACGTCTCGCCTTGATCGAAGACGAAATCGAGCAATTGAGCAAAGAGTATTCGGATTTAGAGGAAATCTGGAAAGCCGAAAAAGCCAGCGTGCTCGGCAGCCAAGCGATTCGCGAGGAAATCGAGCAAGTCAAAATGGCAATGGACAGCGCACGCCGCGCCGGTGAATGGGATAAAGCATCCGAATTACAATACGGCCAGTTGCCGCAATTGGAGGCCAAACTCAAAGCGGCAGAGGCTTCCGAAACCACGGGTGGTACGAATAAACTCTTGCGCACGCAAGTGGGCGCCGAAGAAATCGCCGAAGTCGTCAGCCGCGCTACCGGCATTCCGGTGAGCAAAATGTTGCAAGGCGAACGTGAAAAATTACTGCATATGGAAGACGTTTTGCATCAACGCGTGGTCGGCCAAGATGAAGCGGTGCGCTTAGTATCTGACGCAATCCGCCGTTCGCGCGCAGGCTTGGGCGATCCAAATCGGCCTTATGGTTCGTTCCTGTTCTTGGGACCAACCGGGGTCGGCAAAACCGAGCTATGTAAAACATTGGCGAACTATTTGTTCGACTCGGAAGACCATATGATTCGCATCGATATGAGCGAATTTATGGAGAAACACTCGGTCGCTCGCTTGATTGGTGCGCCACCGGGCTACGTCGGGTTTGAGGAAGGCGGTTACTTAACCGAGTTGGTGCGCCGTAAACCGTACAGTGTGATTTTGCTTGATGAAGTCGAAAAAGCGCATCCGGATGTATTTAATGTGCTGTTGCAAGTGCTCGACGATGGTCGCCTCACCGACGGACAAGGGCGCACGGTCGACTTTAGAAATACCGTGGTGATTATGACGTCAAATCTCGGTAGTGATCACATTCAGCGCTTGGCCGATTCGGACTATCAAATCATCAAAATGGCGGTGATGGCCGAGGTCAAAACGCACTTCCGGCCGGAGTTTATCAACCGGATTGATGAAGTCGTCGTATTCCACGGTCTGGCGCAAGAGCAAATTCGCCACATTGCGCGAATTCAATTGGATAAATTGATGAATCGTTTGGCGAGCATGGAAATTGGCCTGACGGTTTCCGATGCGGCACTCGATCTGATCGCCGAAGCCGGTTTCGATCCAGTCTATGGCGCACGACCGCTAAAACGCGCAATCCAAAGCGAGCTGGAAAACGTATTGGCAAAACGCTTGTTAGCAGGTGAATTCGCCGCCAAAGACACCATTGCAGTCGATGCCAAAGACGGCGTGATGGTGTTTAGTCACTAATTCGGTCTAGCGTAAAATAAAATACGGCGCATTTGCGCCGTATTTTTTATGTATATGAATATAGCCTTTAATAAATAATGGCTACATTCAAATACCCACTAAGCTCGCGTATCGATATTTTGCCCAAGATTGGGTGGATTAACCGGTGCGGGTTGTGGGATCGCCTGCAACAAACTCAATGCGCCTTGCGCTTGAATATCCATGCTTTTTCGCAACATGATCAGAGCCGCAGAATTATTCACCGAGGCACTACTGGCCGCATTCACCATGCTATCGCTCATGCTTACTCCCCTTCTTGGTATTACCACCATATTATCGGCCTTTTTTCGACAAAATGAAGGGGTGAACGTTTGACTAATGATAAAATGCGCCCATGAACGCTCCAGCCTATATCCATCTTCGCCTCCATTCCGAATTTTCAGTTTCTGACGGTATTGTCCGTTTAGAAGACGCGGTCAAACGCGCCAAAGCCGATAAAATGCCCGCGCTGGGCATGTCCGACTTGATGAATTTATTTGGCCTAGTCAAACATTACAAAGCCTGCCGCAATGCGGGGATTAAGCCGATTATTGGCTTGGACGCTTGGATCGAAAATCCAGATAACCGCGATAAACCCTTTCGTGCCCTGCTGATTTGTAAAAATCGCGAAGGTTATGGCCGCTTGTGTGAGCTTATCACGATGGCGTTTCGCGATAATCAATATCGGGGGCGTGGCGAGCTGAAAAAAGAATGGTTCACCACAGGCGACAATAGCGGACTGATTGCTTTATCAGGGGCAGAGCTTGGTGAAATCGGCCAGCAATTTTTAGCCAATAATGCCGAACTGGCCAGCTCCGCCGCTGAGTGGTGGGCCGCACAGTTCCCCAATAGCTTTTATCTCGAAATCCAGCGCACCGGCACAGCAGCCAGTGAAAACAGCTTGCAGTGCCATATTGATTTAGCAGGTGAGCTTGGCCTGCCGGTCGTTGCGACACATCCAATCCAGTTTATGGATCCGGACGATTTCAAAGCGCATGAAGCGCGTACGTGCATTTCGGCTGGCTTTGTCATGAATGACAAACGTCGCCCCAGAGAATTTACCGAAGAGCAATATTTCAAAACCACGGCGCAAATGCAGGAATTGTTTGCCGACGTACCCGAAGCGCTGGCCAACACAGTGACGATTGCACAACGCTGCAATATCGAAATCGTATTGGGCAAAAATGTACTGCCCCCGTTCCCAACACCAGAAGGCATGACGCTGGATGATTTCTTGGTGTATGAGGCCAAACGCGGCTTAGAGAAAAGACTTGCGCAGCTATACCTAGACGAAGCTGAGCGTGAAGCTGAACGTCCGCGCTATTACGAGCGACTCAAGGTGGAAACCGATACCATTATTAATATGGGTTTCCCCGGCTACTTTTTGATCGTTGCCGACTTTATCGCATGGGGCAAAGTCAATGGCTGCCCAGTGGGGCCAGGTCGGGGTTCGGGCGCGGGTTCGCTAGTTGCGTATAGCCTTGGCATTACCGACATCGACCCCACCGCCTATGCCCTGCTGTTTGAGCGTTTTTTGAACCCAGAACGCGTATCAATGCCCGACTTTGATATTGACTTCTGTCAGGAAAACCGCTGGCGCGTGATTGAATACGTGCGCGAAAAATACGGCGCTGATGCGGTCAGTCAGATTGCGACTTTCGGTACGATGGCCGCCAAAGCAGTGGTGCGCGACGTCGGCCGCGTGCTTGATTTGCCGTATATGTTTTGCGATGGTGTTTCCAAACTGATTCCTGCTGCGCCCGGCAAGCAATACAGTTTGGATGACGCACTAGAAATGGTGCCAGAACTGGCTGAACGCGTTGAGCGCGAAGAAGAGCTCAAAGAACTGTGGGAGCTTGCCAAAAAACTCGAAGGTCTTACCCGTAATATCGGGATGCACGCCGGTGGCGTGTTAATTGCGCCGAATAAAATCACCGATTTTTGCCCTGTGTATCAAGCGGCTGGCGACGATGCCTCGCCCGTGTCGATGCTCGATAAAGACGACGTTGAAGCCGTGGGCTTGGTCAAATTCGACTTTTTAGGTTTGCGAAACCTAACGATTATCGAACTCGCACTGCAATACATCAAAAACCAAACGGGCGAATACCTCGACTTAATGAGTTTGGGTTTTAACGATCAAGCCGCGTATCAAGTATTCCGCGATGCCAATACCACCGGCGTATTTCAGGTCGAGTCGGACGGGATGAAGCGCTTGCTGGAAAAGCTCGCACCCGACCGTTTTGAAGACATTATTGCGGTATTGGCTTTGTACCGCCCAGGCCCGCTCGGCTCAGGCATGGTCGATACCTTTATTAATCGGAAAAAAGGTCTCGAAGCACCCGATTATTTCCACCCCGACTTGGAAAAATGCCTTGAACCGACTTACGGCGTGATCGTGTATCAAGAGCAGGTGATGCAGATTTCACAGATTATTGGTGGCTATACGCTCGGTGGCGCCGATATGCTACGCCGTGCGATGGGTAAGAAAAAGCCAGAGGAAATGGCTAAACACCGCACCACGATTGCCGAAGGTGCCGCCAAGCAAGGCTACGATCCCAAACTCGCCGAAACTTTATTCGACTTGATGACCAAGTTTGCTGAATATGGTTTTAATAAATCACATACAGCGGCCTATGCGGTGGTGTCGTATCACACGGCGTGGCTCAAAGCACATCACACTGCGGCGTTTATGGCCGCGACGATGTCATCCGAGCTGGATAATACCGAACAGCTCAAAGTCTTTTACGACGATTGCCTCGATAAAAAGAACAAACTGGTCATCTTACCGCCCGATTTAAATGAAAGTTTTTACCGCTTTGTCCCCGTTGGCAAAAAACAGATTCGCTATGCATTGGGCGCAATCAAAGGCGTTGGCGAGAGCGCAGTCAATATGATTGTGGCCGAGCGGGAAAAAAATGGCCCGTTCAAAGATTTGTACGATTTATGCAGCCGCACCGATAAAAAAGAAGTCAATAAACGCGTACTCGAAGCACTGATTCGCGGCGGAGCCTTGGATTCATTAGAGCCCAATCGCGCCAAATTGATGGCCAATGTCGAGCAAGCCATGGCTGTGGCCGAAGCAGAAGTCGCCAATGCCAATCAATGCAGCCTATTTGACATGCTAGAGCCCGCTGCCGCACCGCAAATTGAACACATCGAAGCCCAAGCGTGGGACGATAAAATCAAGCTCGCCGAGGAAAAAACGGCGATTGGATTTTATCTATCGGGCCACCCGTTTGATGCGCACGCCAAACCAATTAAAGGACTGATCAAAACCCGCCTTGATCGCCTGCAGAATCAGCGTGAACCGCAATTTATTGCGGGGATTGTGGCAGGGATGCGGATTAAAAATGGCGATCGTGGTCGGATGTGTTTTTTGCAGCTTGATGATGGTCACGCCAAAGTTGAAGTGTCTTTGTTCTCCGATTCTTTCGAAGCCAATCGCACCAAACTCAAAGAAGATACGCTGCTGGTGATTGAAGCCAAAGTTTCCGAAGACCGCTTTTCAGGCGGGCAGCGCATTATTGCCGACCGGGTGTTTGATTTAGCCGAAGCCCGCAGCCATTTCGCCCGCGCCTTGAAAATTACGCTGGATCATCAAGCCGACGCTGAAAGATTAAAACAAATCCTCGCCCCGCACACTGCCGAGCACGGCTGCGCGGTGGAAATCGATTACCAAAACACCAAAGCACGTTGTCAACTGACCTTAAATCACGCTTGGCGGATTATATTGCGTGATGAGCTGTTGGCTGATTTGCGTGAATGGTTAGGCCCACAAGCTGCCGAACCACGCTTTTAAATGTATTGCCCTCTAAGCCAGATTAAATGGCGTTTAGAAGGCAATACGTCTACTATTTCTGATCTTGCAATGCTCATTTCCTCACTACGGAATTGATCGCAATTCCTACCTTGATTTAAATCAATTTCTTACGCACCTTCTGCCACTTTTCACATTCCATTTTGCCAATTAAAGGCATAAGATATTGTCATGAAAGCGATATTTACCAACACAATTATTTTTAAAGCAGTTTGATTCTAAACAATTTTGTGTAGTGAGAAATATTGAAGAACATCTTCTGGAATATGATGTACATCAAATTTTAGAATGACAATATTGTTACGATGATTTAATGCGTATTAAAGAACACATTGCCCAATCCGGCAGTGAACTGATGTGCTTTCAATCGACCAATTGAAAGCTTCGGCCCAAAGATTGTCCAACAGACATCGCCCATAGGAGTCTCACCCAAATGAATGCCCCTCAAGAAAACCTGCAAATCAACGCTTGGCGTAATTTCACTGCAGGCGAATGGCAAGAAAAAGTACTGGTTCGCGAATTTATTCAAGCCAACTACACACCGTATTTGGGTGACGATACTTTCCTTGCTGGCCCGACCGAGCGCACCACCCAATTATGGACAGAACTGTCTGCGCTTCTTAAAGAAGAACGCAAACGTGGTGTTTTAGAAGTCTCAACTTCAGTGGGCTCTAGCATCACCGCACACGGCCCAGGTTATATCAATAAAGAACTCGAAACCATCGTTGGTTTGCAAACCGACGCCCCACTACGCCGCGCGATCATGCCAAACGGCGGCTTGAAAATGGTAGAGAATGGTCTAAAAGCCTACCACTTTGAAATGAATCCACAGATCAAAGATATTTTCACTAAATATCGTAAAGATCACAATAACGCCGTATTTGATGCCTATACCCCAGAAATCTTGGCCTGCCGTAGCTCAGGTGTGATCACTGGCTTGCCAGATGCCTATGGCCGTGGCCGTATCATTGGTGACTATCGCCGTGTGGCGCTGTACGGTGTAGATTTCCTGATTGCCGACAAAAAACGCGAAAAATCTGAAATCGACAACGTACCATTTACCGAAGCCATTATCCGCTTGCGTGAAGAATTGTCAGAGCAAATCAAAGCGCTGTCTGAACTGAAACAAATGGCGAAAAACTACGGCTTTGACATCAGCCGCCCTGCCGCAACTGCACAAGAAGCGGTGCAATGGCTGTACTTCGGTTACCTCGCGGCTGTTAAAGAACAAAACGGCGCAGCGATGTCGATTGGCCGTATTTCAACTTTCCTTGACGTGTACTTTGAGCGTGATTTGCGTGAAGGCACCATTACCGAATCACAAGCCCAAGAATTGATCGACCATCTGGTGATGAAATTACGTATCGTGCGTTTCTTGCGTACCCCAGAATACGATGATCTATTCTCTGGCGACCCAACTTGGGTTACTGAATCAATCGGCGGCATGGGCGAAGACGGTCGTACACTGGTCAGCAAAACTAGCTTCCGTGTATTAAACACGCTTTACAATCTTGGACCAGCACCAGAGCCAAACTTGACTGTGTTGTGGTCGACTTCATTCCCACAAGGCTTTAAAGAATTCTGCGCCAAAGTATCAATCGACACCTCGGCGATTCAGTACGAAAACGACGACTTGATGAAACCAAAATGGGGCGATGACTACGCAATTGCCTGCTGCGTTTCCGCAATGCGCGTCGGTAAGCAAATGCAATTCTTCGGTGCTCGTGTGAATTTGGCCAAAGCCATGCTCTACGCCATCAACGGCGGTGTGGACGAAAAAACTGGCAAATTGGTTGCTAAAGGCTTCGAACCGATTAAAGGCGACGTGCTTGAGTATGATGAATTGATGAGCAAGTACGACAAAATGCTCGACTGGCTCGCCAAAACCTATGTAACGGCACTCAATGCCATCCATTACATGCATGACAAATACGCATACGAACGCATCGAAATGGCACTGCATGATCGTGACATCTTGCGCACGATGGCCTGCGGTATCGCTGGTCTGTCAGTGGCTGCTGACTCACTATCAGCCGTTAAACACGCCAAAGTACACATCAAGCGTAACGAAGCAGGCTTAGCAGTCGATTACGTGATCGAAGGCGAATACCCAGCCTACGGTAATAACGATGATCGCGCTGATGATATCGCCGTTTGGTTATCAACTGCGTTTATGGAAAAAATCAAAGCACAACCGGTGTTCTACCGCGATTCAATGCCAACTCAATCGGTATTGACGATCACATCGAACGTGGTTTACGGCAAAAAAACCGGTAACACCCCAGACGGTCGCCGCTCAGGCGCGCCATTCTCTCCGGGCGCAAACCCGATGAATGGCCGTGATACCAACGGTTTTGTCGCTGCGGGCTTCTCAGTGTCGAAGATTCCATACGAATCAGCATTGGATGGCGTGTCTTGGACTGCGTCGATGACACCAGATGCATTAGGTCACAACGCCACCGACCGCGTGAAAACACTGGCTGCGTCAATTGATGGTTTGTTTGGCCCACACGGCGATGAATGCTCTGCTTGCATGACCTCAGATAAAGTGGATGAAAAATTGGCTGAAATCGAACAAGACGCCAACCAATTGTTCCACTTGAACATGAATGTGTTGAATAAAGATACCTTGATGGATGCGATGGAGCACCCAGAAAACTATCCACAATTAACGATACGTGTTTCAGGCTACGCCGTGAATTTTGTGAAATTGACTCGCGAACAACAGATGGACGTGATTAACCGCACTTTCCACGCGAAGTGTTAATTTGACTTAGCATGGCAATATCTCATAAGGGTATTGCCATCTAAGCAATAGTTTATAACTGCTACAACCACATACCCAAAAGGACAAATGATGGCACAGCTATTTCACTTGAACATGAATGTCTTAAACAAAGAAACACTCGAAGACGCGATGGAAAATCCAGACAAATACCCACAACTCACCGTGCGCGTATCGGGCTACGCCGTGAACTTTGTGAAACTAACCCGCGAACAACAACTCGACGTAATTAATCGCACTTTCCACGACAAGTGCTAATTGAATACGCCTCGCCCCAACGGATCGCTGGCATGCCTGCGGTCCGTTTTTACATCCCGCGTTTAGTTTATAAAATTGACGCTTGGAGTAACACGCATCAGTTAAAATCAAAAAAACCACTCTGGAATTCACATGCAGAACAACAAACCCGCTGGTGAAATCGTCCCTGCTGCTTTTGATGCCGATGGCAATCAAATTGGCTACGTCCATTCAATCGAAACCGGCGCCGCAGTCGATGGCCCTGGCATGCGCTTTGCGCTGTTTGTGAGTGGTTGCCAATTTCGCTGCCTGTATTGCCACAATCCCGACACTTGGAAGCTACACAACGGCAAGCAATACACGGTTGACGCCATCGTCGCCGAAATCGGCAAATACGCTAGCTTCCTGCGCATAGCCGGTGGGCTTACAATTTCGGGCGGCGAGCCATTAATGCAAGCGCATTTTGTCGGCGAAATTTTCCGCCGCGCCAAGCAGCAGCTCAAAATTCATACCGCACTCGATACCCAAGGCTTCTTGGCCGCGCATTTGCCCGATGAATACTTCGATAACATCGACTTGGTGCTGCTCGACATCAAGCAATTTAACCCCGAAAAATACGAAGCGCTGACAAGCAAACCGCTGCAACCGACGCTCGACTTTACCGAGCGACTGATTCGCCTGCAAAAGAAAATCTGGCTGCGCTATGTCTTGGTGCCCGGTATCAGCGACGACGAGCAAGACGTCGCCGGTTTGGCACAGTACTTAGGCGACTTGAACCGCCAAGCCCCAGATCTAATCGAGCGCGTAGAAGTGTTACCGTTTCATAAAATGGGCGAAGACAAATGGGCCGAGCTCGGCATGAAATACGAACTCACCGACACCCGCCCGCCCAGCCAAGAACTCGTCCACCGCGTCCGCGAGCAATTTCGCGCCCAAGGCCTGTTCTGTTGTTGACCCAATGCCCACGATGAAGTGGGCATTTTTATCTTGAAGCAAAATACCTACAGCGCTTCATCCACCTCAACAAATTCAAAACCTATTGTCCACGAAAAACACGAAAATAAAATTTAGATTCTGTTGAGGTTTGCTGTTTTGCCTTTATTCGTGCTGTTCGTGTCTTTCGTGGACTCTGTTTTTGACTTTATAAAATCAATAATCACACAAGCACCGATGCAGAATTTTTATCCGATTCGCGCTGACGCACAACGCTGGCCAGCAAACTTCAGGTATATTAACGCCCACATTACATTGCCCTGAATCAACAAGGATGAACCATGGCCGGAGCCAGCCTTTTAGTATTACTCGACGACATCGCCGCGGTACTTGACGACGTATCGGTCATGACCAAAGTGGCCGCCAAAAAAACCGCCGGCGTCCTCGGCGACGATTTGGCGCTCAACGCCCAGCAAGTCTCCGGCGTACGCGCCGAGCGCGAATTACCCGTCGTTTGGGCTGTCGCCAAAGGCTCATTTAAAAACAAACTGATTTTAGTCCCCGCCGCATTATTAATTAGCTTTATCGAAGACCAACTCAAAGCCTTTGGCTATCCCATCCCACTGATTATGCCGCTCTTAATGCTCGGCGGTTTGTATCTGTGTTTTGAAGGCTTTGAAAAAATCGCCCATCCTTTTTTGCACAGCCATGCAGAAGAAGAAGCCGAACATCAAGCGCTCAGCGAAGCAGTCAACGACAGCGAAGTCGATCTGGTCGCCTATGAGAAAGACAAAATCCAAGGTGCCATCCGCACCGATTTTGTACTCTCAGCCGAAATCATCGTCATCACGCTCGGCACCGTGGCCAGCATGGCATTTATGAGCAAACTCACCGTCTTAGCCGGCATCTCCGTCATTATGACCGTTGGCGTTTACGGTCTAGTGGCAGGCATTGTCAAAATGGACGACGCAGGGCTGTATCTGAATCAGCGCCCCAGCGCCTTCTTGCAAACCATTGGCCGTGGCCTCTTGGCTGGCGCGCCCAAATTGATGCGCCTCTTAGCGATTGTCGGCACCTTGGCGATGTTTATGGTCGGCGGCGGCATTATCACCCACGGCATTGATTACCTACACCACACCATCGAGCACCTTGGTCACGATGCCGAAACCATTCCGTATTTTGGCCACACGCTGGCGATCTTAACGCCCTCGTTGTTAAATACAATTGCAGGTGTGGTGGCGGGCGCGGCGACCTTGCTCGTGGTGACGGTGCTTGGGAAAATCATCGGCCTATTTAAAAAATAAGCCTCATCAGTAAAACGGCCTTCAGTGCGAAGGCCGTTTTTTACGGCTTAGTATTAATATTTTTGGAGGTATGACTTGAAAAGCATTCAAATTCATCAGCTACAAACAAATACTTCTAATCTAAAAGACACTCTACGGTCAATAATTTGCCCCACTACTCCCTGTGTTAAGTAACGGCTATTACAAGTTCACACAGTGCGAATACCTCACAACAAATCTAACGCCTTCCGAACCTGCCACCAATGAGCTTGGACTTCACACACGGTTTCTTTGCTGCAACTGGCATATTCACACCCACAAAAAAACCAGCATCAATGGGCTGGCTCAACATCCAATATCGACTGCACACCTTCAGTAGCAAGAGCGCACAACATCAACAACCATTCAAAAACAGTATATTCACGCAAACAAGCAACACACTTTCTTGAAACTGTCTCAAATTAATACAAAATATTAAAAAAATATTGCCGAATAAATTCAACAGCTTATAGAAAAATGAGAACGTAATCACAGCTGTATAAGAATAATCTGTTTTGAAACCAGAAGAAATTATTTTACGTTGCGCGATGTCAATTGCGGTTTTCTCCAATATGACACCACTTCATTAATGAAACGGGTAAAACATGTTCAAATCTAAAATTGCATCACTTGCTGTTTTCGCAACACTCACCGCAGCCTCGTCAATTGCATCAGCCACAGTCATTACATTTGACGAGCTAATTTCAGATACAAGCAATCAAATCAGCATTAGCTACCAAGGCTTCAACTGGGACAATGTATATGCGCTGAATGGCACTGTTGGCGGATATGAAAGCACAGGCTATGGTCATGGCGTGGTATCAGGCAACAACGTCGCCTATAACGGTTATGGCAGCCCAGCCTCATTTTCAAGCAACACAGCCTTCACGCTGAATGATCTGTTCATCACCAAAGCATAGAACGCAGGCATTACGCGCATCGAAGGCTACGTTGGTTCAACACTCACATACAGCCAAGACATTTTCTCGTCGACGACTGCACCAACCCTCGCCACCCTAAATTGGACTGGCCTGAACCGGGTAACCTTCTCAGATGGTAACTACACAAACCACTCCGTATTCGACAACATTCGCGTCAACGAAGCAGTAGCACCAGTACCAGAGCCAGAAACCTACGCCTTGATGGGCATGGGTTTGGTTGGCCTGCTGGCAGCACGTCGCCGCAAAGCAAAATAATTCGCAACACCCAAAGACCCGCTACGCGATACCAGTCGACAGCGGGGTTTTGCTCTTAGTTTGCTTTACCTCAGTAACCCCCCTCCAGTCGACTAAAACAAGCCAGTCCGCCGCCAAACGCGTAAAATAAGCCCGATTCAGGGCTGTGCCCTACACCACGATGAAATCAATACTGTAATGTCCGAAATCAAGACCCAAACTCCAAATCCCCCTTCCCACCGCTTCTGCATTGCCCCGATGCTCGACTGGACAGACCGTTTTTATCGGCGGTTCGCTCGTGAGTTGAGCCAGCACACTTGGTTGTATACCGAAATGGTCAATACCGGGGCGATTATTCATGGTGATCAGATGCGTCATTTGCGCTTTGATCCGGCGGAAAATCCGTTGGCGTTGCAATTGGGTGGCTCAGAACCCGCCGACTTGGCCAAATGCGCCAAAATCGCTGAGCAATGGGGCTATAACGAGGTCAATTTGAATGTGGGCTGCCCGAGTGAGCGCGTGCAATCGGGTTCGTTTGGTGCATGCTTAATGCTAGAACCCAACCTCGTCGCTGATGGCGTGAAAGCAATGCGTGACGCGTGCAATATCGATGTGACGGTGAAGCACCGCATCGGCATCGACAAAATTGAAGATTATAGTTTTGTCCGTGATTTTGTCGGCCATGTTGCTAAAGCTGGTTGCAATACCTTTATCGTGCATGCGCGCAATGCGATTTTGAAAGGCTTGAGCCCAAAAGAAAATCGCGATATTCCGCCGCTGAAATATGATTATGCCTACCAACTAAAGCGTGATTTTCCGCAACTCGAAATCATTATTAATGGTGGGATTACGACGATTGCCGATAGCCAAATACATTTACAACACGTCGATGGCGTGATGGTCGGGCGCGAGGCGTACCACAATCCGTGGATTTTAACTGAGGTCGATGCGGCAATTTATGGTGCAGCGCATATTGCCAAAACGCGCCGCGCTGCGATGGAGAACCTACGTGGGTTTGTCGATGCGGAACTGAGTGCAGGTACACCGCTGCGCTATGTGGCGCGGCATATTTTAGGCTTATACCAAGGCATTCATGGTGCACGACATTGGCGCAGAATGTTGTCAGATGCGTCACTGCTGAAGAACGCCGATTGGCGCTTAATCGAAGAAGCCCTTAATATTGTCGAATCCCGTCAGGAATCGTCCAATGTTAGCCAAAACGCTTAAAACTTGTTTACTCGCTTTACTGATCAGTTCTGCGGCACACGCCGACGAGATTACTTTGCTGGCCACGATGGGCAGCAAAGCGATTTTTCAAGTCAATGGCCAAAAGAAAACACTGCAAATTGGGCAAACCGTGGGCAGCGCAAAAATTATTTCGATTGCCGCTGATTCGGCGGTGATTGAAAACAGTAATGGCCGACAACGGCGGCTTGGCTTGGGCGAAGGGTATATCGCCTCGACACAAACGCAAAGCGATGGCGACAGCAGTTTAGTTTTGTCACCGAGCTACGGTGGGCATTATTTGGCGGATATCTCGATTAATGGGCAAACTCAGCGCGGCGTGATCGATACGGGGGCGACGCATTTATCGATGTCGAGTAAGGCCGCCGATCAACTCAATATTAAATATCGCAACGGAAAACCGATGCGTTCACAAACCGCCAACGGCGTGATTAATTCTTGGTTAGTGCAAATCCCTCAACTCAGAATCGGCACCGTTACGTTGTATAATATCGATTTGAGTGTACGCGACAGCAGCGATACAGGCCCAGTACTGATCGGGATGAGTACACTGAATCGTTTTCAAATGAAGCGCGAGCAAGATTTGATGATCTTAAGTAAAAAGGCATATTAAGAGTGGCAACAAAGCAAAAAATCGTATTGGCGAGCAATAATGCCGGTAAAGTCAAAGAATTCAACCACTTATTAGCGCCTTTTGATTTTGAAGTGATTCCACAAGGCGAACTAGGCGTTCCAGAATGCCCTGAGCCGTTTACAACCTTTGTTGAAAACGCGCTTGCCAAAGCACGTCACGCGGCACAAATCACAGGTTTACCCGCATTAGCCGATGATTCTGGCCTCTGTGTGCATGCGCTTAGTGGCGCACCAGGCGTGCTGTCAGCGCGCTTTGCAGGCGAGCCTAAATCCGATGCGCGCAATAATGAAAAATTACTGGCTGATATGCAAGGCCAAACTGATCGCCGCGCTTGGTACTACGCGGCTTTGGTCTTGGTGCGTGCCGCCAATGACCCGCAACCGTTGATTGCTGATGGCGTGTGCACAGGTGACATTTTGCTTACGCCACAAGGCGATGGCGGCTTTGGCTATGACCCGCTTTTTTGGCGCGCCGATTTACAAAAATCAGTGGCTCAACTGAGCGCGACGGAAAAAGCGACGATTTCGCATCGCGCCAAAGCACTGCAAAAACTAATCGAACAATTGAAAGAAACCGGGTTGTAACCGCGTAAATGCAAGGTTAAGCCAAAGGATTACACCATGAGCACCGCTGAAAGTCGCTGGGCGCGTTGGGTGCGAGACGACGGTTCCGTCGTTTCTTGCACCGAAAAAGTCAAAGTAATGAATGAAAACCTCGATGAACTACAGCAAATGGCGCAAGACTTGTTTGAAGATGGTTTACTAATGGAAGTCTCAGAAACACAAATGCGAGATGTGCTGCTGAACCTAGTCCAGCAACTGCACAATCCTTACCAAAAATAAGCACCAAAATGCAGCACCGACTTGAAACTGCAGCAATCAACTACAGTTAAGCAAAAACCAGACTTTATTCTGTCTTTCCTATTTCAACTACTTGTACAGAGCAAATTCCATGTTAAAACATAGCCTTCTTGCCATCGCGCTCATGCTCCCAATCGGCGCATACGCCGCGAGTGCCAAAAAACCAGAAACCGGCTCACCATTTACGAAAGCGCGCAATCAAGCTGCGGGCAATCTCAGCACTAATATTGTCACCATGCAAAAAATGGTGAACTTATGCCGCAACGACAAAAACGCAGACAACATCAAAACGTCGGTGAACAACTGGCAAACCCGTAACAAGGCTTTTTTACAAATGCACTTTGGTTATGTCTCTGCCTTGGTTGAATCAGTGCAAGAAAAAGCAACCCCAGAAGAACTAGCCAAATTCAAAGAAAATCTGGTGAAGGTCAATACTGAGAACGCCAATACCATCGTGAAAACCTTGGTTGATAAAGACGGTAAAGATTTAGCGTGTGAAAAATACTTCACTTACCTTGATGGCGGCGAAATGGACATCAAGCCAGGTAAACCTGACTACGCCACGCTGAAAGAAATGCTCGATTTTGCCAATAAAACCCCTAGCGATAGCAAAACCAAAAAATAAGCCGCCACCGCCAGCATGTGGGCTGGCGGCAAGCTGCACCAGTTTTAATCACGACTTTCAAGAGCCCCCAAGGGCTCTTGCGCCTTTTTAGCGACACTATGCAAACCGTATCTTTCTCGCAATCGGGCCTCACCGCCCTACCGCCACTCGCGCTCTACATTCACTTTCCATGGTGCGTGCGCAAATGCCCTTATTGCGATTTCAATTCGCACGCAGTCAAAGAAGGCATCCCAGAAAATGCCTACATCGATGCGCTGATTACTGATTTGGAATCCAATCTACCGCAAGTGTGGGGACGATCGGTGTCTAGCATCTTTATGGGCGGCGGCACACCGAGCCTGTTTTCTGCTGCCAGCATGGATCGATTGCTCGAAGCGATTCGGGCGCGCGTCAAGCTCAACCCTGATGCCGAAATCACGCTCGAAGCCAATCCTGGTACGTTTGAAATCGAGAAATTTGCTGGCTATGCCCAAGCCGGAATTAATCGACTCTCAATCGGCATTCAAAGCTTTAACGCTGAGCATTTAACCGCGCTAGGTCGAATTCACAATCGCGACGAAGCGTTGCGCGCGATTGAAATCGCCGCGAAGCATTTTGATAATTACAACCTCGACATCATGTACGCACTGCCCAATCAAACGCTGCTTGAGGCCGAAGCCGATATCGACCAAGCGATTGCCTGTGGTTCAACGCATCTATCAGCCTACCACCTGACGCTGGAACCCAACACGCTGTTTCATCGCTACCCACCCGCGCTGCCCGACGAGGACCTCGCCGCCGACATGCAAGAAATGATTGAAGCCAAACTCGCCGCCGCGGGCTTTGAGCATTATGAAACCAGCGCGTTTGCAAAATCAGGTCGCCGCAGCCAGCACAATTTAAATTACTGGCAATTTGGCGATTACCTCGGCATCGGCGCTGGCGCGCACGGCAAAATCAGTTTTCACGATAAAATCATCCGCCAAGCGCGCTTCAAACAACCGAGTGAATATCTAGCTAAAATGGCCGCGGGTTCAGCGATTCAAACTGAAGAAGTGATTGAAAAATCAGCACTACCGTTTGAGTTTATGCTCAATACTTTGCGCTTAATCGGCGGCTTTCCGATTGCGCTATTTACTGAGCGCACTGGTTTGCCGATGACCAAAATCATCCACGAAATTGAGCGCGCCTGTGCGGAAGGTTTATTAGAGCGCGATTTACATCACGTCAAACCGACACTCAAAGGCCAACGCTTTTTGAATGTGTTGATGGAGCGGTTTTTGCCAGATTGATTTTAGCCATATGATCGCCATATAAAAATATCGACTTAACATGCAGAGCCAAAATAAACTAGCTTTGTTTAGATTTGGTGTTGATGCTGTGCCGCGCTCGTTGAGCAGGGGCTTAACAAGCCCTCAATATCAAGCCGACGAAGTCGGTGCAGATATAGGGTCGCCTTTCTTTGCTTACTTTCTTTGGCGAAGCAAAGAAAGTAAGTCCCCGTCGCAGATTGCGACTGCAAAACATTGTGCCGCAGGCACATAAAACAAACAACATAAATTAGAAATGCATGTATATGCACCAATAAATTATAAAATAATGGCTATAGCCATATACCCACTGGATTAAATGATGGAATGGCCTGTTTCAGCACTCACAGCAAGTGAAAAATACACCCTAATCACCGATTGCGTCGTGCCGCGCCCGATTGCTTGGGTCAGTAGCGTCGATGTACTCGGCAAGGTCAATATTGCACCGTTTTCTTACT
Source organism: Deefgea chitinilytica (assembly GCF_016881405.1). Classification (GTDB taxonomy): domain Bacteria; phylum Pseudomonadota; class Gammaproteobacteria; order Burkholderiales; family Chitinibacteraceae; genus Deefgea; species Deefgea chitinilytica. The sequence goes on along the minus strand of NZ_WOFE01000001.1, from coordinate 355,172 downwards.
TTAATATTGTCTCCAGCGACCCGCTGATTGTATCGCTCAGTGTCAATCGCCGAATAGCAGACAATGGCTGCTGCGAACAAAAAGATACCGCGCTCAACCTACTCAGCGGTGGCGATTGTGTGATTCACATTCCATCGCACGACCACGCGCCTGCGGTGCACGCCACGGGTTCAAGCACGCCGCCGAGTGACGCGCAAATTGATGCGCTCGGTCTGCAGTTCTGCGCAGCACAAGCCGTCAAAACACCGCGCATTCAAAACTGCGCCGTCGCACTCGAAGGTCGTTTATTGCAAAATATCGAAGTCGGCAATCCAGTCGTTGCCGATCTGATCTTGGTTGAAATCGTCCACATCTTCGCCGCCGACGATCTGATGCATAACGGCCATGTTCATCCAGAACCGTATTCGATTAATGCGATGAAACGCCCTTGAGTGTTGAGCCGGAACGAAACTAGTGAGCAAAATTAATCGTTTATTTCTACGACTAAATCAGTCAATAAAAATACATCCAGGGTCAATTTTTGCATCTCTACAGGGGGCGGCATTCTTATTATTTAGTAGCCTCAACCTTTTGGCTGGAGTGTTGTTTTTAGTTTTGCCAGCGGAACAAACGACACACCTTTTTTTTGATTTTCAATATTTACTATTTTTTTGGCCAATTTTGCTGTTTATTGTGTTTATCAGACGCAGCCCACCCGACTTCACTAGTAGTTGGCGTGCTACATTTTCAGTGAGTATTTACGGCATCATGCCCTTTCTAATCCCAATGATTAGAAACTTTGAACTGACGTAAATAAATTCAATCATTTCTCTCACTTGGAGCTTGTTTATGTCGGCATCGCCGCTTACTTTCTCTACCCAATACAGCGATCAAGACTGGCCAAAAATCACCGCTTGGTTGGCTAATTGTTATTGGTCGCCGGGTATTGCACAGCAGCGTGTTGAACAAGCAGCCCAAGCCTCCACCTTAGTGATTGGTGCGTTTATCGATGATCAGCAAATTGGCTACGCCCGCATGATTAGCGATACAGTGAGATTTGCTTACTTGGCCGATGTTTATGTTGATGAAAATTATCGTGGTCGGGGTATTGCTCAGCAGCTCACACAGCGATTACTTGATCACCCGATACTTCAAGGTGTAACAAGAACTTTGCTACAGACGACTGATGCCCATAGCCTCTACGAAAAGTTGGGTTTTATCACTGTTCCATACCCAGAGAAACTAATGGTTCGCAACAATCCACAGCCACTTGATTTCACTCAAGCCGCAAATTAATTTACGATCTGACTTACTCTAAACGACTTATCACTAGGAAAAAACATGACCAAAGAAATCATCCATTCAGACAATGCCCCAAAAGCCGTTGGCACCTATTCGCAAGCGATTAAAGTCGGCAACACCGTGTATTTATCCGGCCAAATCGGTCTTGATCCAGTGAGCAATGTCTTGGTTGAAGGCTTTGAAGCGCAAACGCATCAAGTGTTCCAAAACCTACGCGCTGTGTGCCAAGCGGCGGGCGGCGATTTATCCGACATCGTGAAACTGGGCGTGTTTGTCGTGGATTTGGCCAACTTTGCCAAGCTTAATGAAATCATGGGCGAATACTTCACCGCGCCCTTCCCTGCGCGCGCAGCGGTACAAGCAGCGGCCTTGCCAAAAGGCGCGATTGTTGAAGCTGATGCGGTGATGGTGCTGGCGTAAACATGAATATCAGCGGCTATTTGATTGCCAAATACCTGATCACCGCCGCTTTAGTGGTCGGGATTTCTGAGATTGCCAGCCGCTATGAACGTATCGGCGGGCTACTGGCAGCGTTGCCGCTGGTGACCTGTTTAACGCTGATTTGGCTGTACGTCGAAAAACAGCCATCCGACAAAATCGCCGCACATGCGTGGTATACGTTTTGGTATGTACTACCGACTTTGCCAATGTTTTTAACTTTTCCGCTGTTACTCAACCGCTTGGGTTTTTGGCCTGCGCTGGGGATTTCAGCAATCGGCACTGTGGCGCTGTTTTTCATTTACGCGCAAGTGCTAGCGCGGTTTTTTCAGATTCAGTTGCTGTAAATTGGGTGGATTCAGATTTGGTATGAGTGCTGTGCCACGCTCGTTGAGCTGGGGCTTAAAAACCCGTCCAAGCGCACCGAGAGAGGGAGTGAGATAAACGTTTTATCGTTTGGCTCACAACTGACCGAGGCGACGCCAAAGCTTAGCGGCGCGGGGTGCAGAGCTCATCGGGGACCGATGCACGCCCGGGTCGCCGCTCGATGCTTCTTTCTTTGGCGACGCAAAGAAAGAAGTCCCCCTCGCGGATGGCGACACCAAAACACCGTGCCGCAGGCACTTAAAACCATCAACACACAATCTGAAAAAACTGTAAATAACGATGTATCTACCTCTAAACATTGAAATAAAAGACCTAGCTGGCAATACCCAAAGGACAGCCAATGACTTTTCAAAATCCATCAGATGCCGAAATCAAAAGCATACTTGAAGCAACCCATCGCATCGCCGTTGTCGGCTTATCGGATAAGCCCAATCGTGCCAGTCATGGCGTGAGCAAGTTGATGCAGCAATGGGGTTTTAAAATCGTACCGGTCACACCAAAGCCGCAAGCTGAGATTTTGGGTGAAACGGTCTATCCCGATTTGGCCAGCGTGCCGGGCGAAATTGATCTGGTCAATGTATTTCGCCGCAGCGAAGAAGCGGGAGAAGTCGTCGATCAGGCGATTGCCCGCGGTGCGAAATTCATCTGGCTGCAATTGGGTATCGTTGACGAAGCCGCCGCCGCTCGCGCCCAAGCGGCGGGGATTCCGATAGTGATGGATCGCTGCTTGATGGTGGAATACAGCCGACTGTTTACTGATTAAGGCATCGCCGCAGTAGCGATCAAAGTTTTGCCTGCCAATCAGTGATAAAACAGTCAAATTCGCGGCATTTTATCGACGCGAGCAAGACAGCACTTGCTCCGTTTTTACAGAGGCGTTAGCCTAGCTCTATCGTTTTTTTCAGCGACTCACGCCTGAACGTTATGACATAAGCAAAATCATTTCAGGCCTAAAATTTTTCGTTTTACCCCGCCGATGGACTCTGTTTCAATTGGCTCTCTTTTATTGTTAGATCGAACTATGAAACTCAATTTCAGCAAGATGCATGGCCTTGGTAATGATTTTATGGTGATCGATGGCGTGCGCCAAGCGGTTACACTGAGCAATGAAGCAATTGGTCAGCTCGGCCATCGCCAATTTGGGATCGGTTTTGATCAATTACTGCTGGTTGAAAAAAGCACTACGCCCGGCATCGATTTCCGTTATCGAATTTTTAATTGTGATGGCTCTGAAGTGGAGCAATGCGGCAATGGCTCACGCTGTTTTGCGCGTTTTGTATTCGATCAAGGCTTGACCGACAAAACCGAAATCGCCGTTGAAACGGCCAAAGGCGTCATTTATCCGCGCCTCGAAAGCAATGGTCTGGTCACCGTGAATATGGGCGCCCCGCGCTTTGCGCCGAGTGAAATTCCGTTTGAAGCGCCAAATGAAGCCATTATCGACCCACTGATTGTCGATGGTCAGGTCTACGATATTTCGGTCGTGTCGATGGGCAATCCACATGCAGTGCAAATCGTCGATGACGTTGAGACTGCGCCGGTCGCCTTGCACGGCACACTGATTGAAAATCACAAACGCTTTCCACAAAAAGTAAATGCTGGCTTTATGCAGATTGTTAGCCGCAGTGAAATCTGTTTACGCGTATTCGAACGTGCCGCGGGTGAAACGCTGGCTTGCGGTACCGGTGCTTGCGCGGCTGTGGTAGCAGGTATTCGTCGTGGCCTACTCGACGAGACGGTGCTGGTGCACACCCGCGGCGGTGATTTGACGATTTCATGGGCAGGTGGTGATTCTCCAGTGATGATGACCGGGCCAGCGGTTACGGTTTTTGAAGGCAGTATTGAATTATAAGCAATATTTAACAATGGCTAGGGCAATATACCCACACCATAACAAGAATCGAACCCAATAAAAAGGATAAGAAATGCAAGCCAGTGAAGTGGTGCAGTGGTTAAAGCAAAATCCAGAGTTTTTCGATGTGTTTGCCGATGATTTGGCGGAAATTTATGTGCCGCACAATCATCGTGGTCATGCCGTTTCCTTGGCGGAACGTCAATTACTAACCTTGCGCGATAAAAATCGTACCTTGGAAGCACGCTTGGGCGAACTGCTGCAATTTGGTGTCGACAATGACAATATTTCCGACATGCTGCACCAACTCACTGTTGATTTGATGAAAGCCGCCGATGTACCCAGCATTATCGGCACCTTGGAATACCACCTCAAAGAAAAATTTGCCGTCCCGCATATGGCCTTGCGCCTGTGGTTGCCCAATAGCCAATCAAATTTGCTGGAGTTTTCACCAGTGGATGAGAATATCCACAAACTCGCCGACAATCTGATTACGCCGTATTGTGGCCCCTACGTGACCGACGACGTACTGAACTGGTTTGCACTCGAAACTGGCACGCTCAATTCATTCGCACAGTTTGCATTGCGTACTGGCGGCGCACCATTTGGTATTTTGGTGTTGGCCAGCCCTGATGCCGAGCGTTTCTACCCTGATATGGGGACGCTGTATTTGCAACGACTATCTGAGCTCGTGTCTGCTGCTTTACGCCGCGTTGTGCCGCAAGTGCACGCTGAACTCGAATCCGAAACGGTGTAAAGACTCGCTTTGAAAACAGCAACAAAATCATCAGAGAAAAACAGCGCGAAAACGCCGCTCGACCCACAAACCGAGCAGCACTTCGCGCATTTTTTTCGCTATTTATCCGGTGAAAAAGCCAGTAGCGCTCACACACTGCTGGCGTATGAACGCGATCTGGCACTACTAGCCCAGTATGCCAAAGGTAGCGATTTAGCCACGCTGACCCCGTTAACCATTCGCGGTTTTGTGCGGCAATTGGCCAGCGCAGGCTTATCTGGTCGCTCAATTGCCCGAGTTTTATCGGCGTGGCGCGCGTTTTATCGCCTAATGTGCCGTGATTTGAAATGGCCGATCAATCCTGTTGAAGGTGTCAAAGCGCCTAAATCGATCAAAGCACTACCGGCTGCGCTCAATAGCGACGATGCCGTTGGTTTTTTAGAAAACATGCCCGACGCCGAAGCGCTGCAAGCGCGTGATAAAGCGATTTTTGAACTCGCTTATTCCTCTGGACTGCGGGTGAGTGAACTGGTCAGTTTGCAATTAATTGATTTAGATTTGCATCAAGGCTTGGCGACAGTCACGGGCAAAGGCAATAAATCCCGCATTGTGCCGATTGGTCATATGGCGCAAGAAGCGATTCGGCGCTGGTTATTGCTGCGTACGCAATTAGCGCATCCCAGTGCACATTCCGTATTTGTCAGCAATAAAGGTACGCCGCTGACGACCCGTGCGGTGCAGTTGCGCCTCAGGCAATGGCAAGAAACGCTCGGCATCACTGAGCCACTTTACCCGCACAAATTGCGGCATAGTTGTGCCAGCCATTTATTGCAATCTTCTAGTGATTTGCGCGCGGTACAAGAATTACTCGGCCACGCCAGCATTGCGACCACACAAGTGTATACACATTTAGACTTTCAGCATTTAGCCGCTACTTACGATAGAGCACATCCCAGAGCAAAAAAGCCTGACGTATAAGACGGCAGGCTTTTAGGATGAATGCTTTACAGGATATACCCATCAATCTGTTGTATATTCAAACAAGTCGTAACCCATTTGCTGCTCAATCAATTTGGCGCTGCGAATTTTGCTTTCATCACCACTACTGTGAACGACCGAAAACTCGCGTAATGGCGTGTAGCAGCCTTTGACAGCCACAACGCGTTGCGATTGTTTTAGCGCAGCAATACTCGGCAACAGCAATGCCGCTTGATATTGGGTTTCACCATTACCTAATGGCCGCACCAAGACCGGCTGCGCTTTGGCGCTCATCACTTGCAAGCCCATTTCGGTCGCACCATCATGACGCTGCTGTAGCCAACGAATAGAAGCCACCATCCAACCTGCGTCGCTAGCCGCACGAATCGCGACGATTTCACCGGGCCTAGCCTGCTCACTCGGTAAATCACGCGCCAAAATGGCATAGCCACCAGGGCTTTCATTGATGACCTGCCATGGAATAGGCTGCATTTCAGCCACATCAATCGCTGCAAACGCCGCACTCAGATGATGAGCACCTAAACTAGGCTGCAAAGGCATGCCGCCATTCAGGTGCAAGACCGAAATCGGCAAACCTAGCACCACTTCAACCGAGGATTGCGCCGGAATCCGCTGATACAAACGCTGCGGGGAAATACTCCATTGCCGAATAACACGCCGCAGTAACTCCAGCCACATTTGCACCTTTTGCCGGTCGTGCGCCAGTGGAACTTTGAGCTCGACATTACTCTCTGCTTTATGCAGTTTTTTCGCCAACTCAATCGTGTCAAATAACAGGCATTGACCCGTTAAATGATCCAAAGAACGATGACCGACAAACTGTGGTGGCCGATCAAGATCGAGCTCGATCAGAAAAAAGCCCGCCGATGAATTGAGCTTACTCACAGGCTGAAAATGCGCGTATAAAGCATAGCCTTCAATTATCTCAATAATTTTATCCAGCTCAGGCCCAGAAAAACGTTGCGGGTCGGCCAACGCCAATAAGAGAATTTGCTTGTAAATCGTTGCAATCGAGCGAGACGCCTTCTCTTTCGGATTATCGCTTTTGCGCTCATCCAGATATTTATTTTCCACCGCGTAGCGAAATACCTGATGAATTTCCCCCCACACCCCCATCGGTAAGGGCTGAAATAAACGAGTACACACTTGAAACGTACGCCAAAAACAGTACAGCACTGACTGCATTAAAATCGGGATCATTTTGGTCGAGGTGAAGAAAGAAAATTTCTTTTCCACCTTGTCCATCAAGGCCTGTTTCCAGCCTAATCCCATTTCCAACCATAAATTAAGCGCCAATTGCGCGGCTTGTCGTGCGCTGTCTTTCATCGGCAAACCGGGTGAAGCGTAGGCGGTTTCAAAAGCACCGGTCAGCATTTCTAATGAATTCTGATATTCATCGAGTAATTTGGCGCGATCTTCGGCCTCGAGCTTCACTCGATTTAAAGTAGCCAGCGCATCGAGCAGCAAGCGCCCCGCTTCCATCACATTACCAGTGGGCAAGCCGATCAGCCATTCGCGCAAGTGCAATGGATTGGTTTCAACCGAACGAGCTAAGTTCGGATCAGGTTCAGGTAGCGTAAGTTGTAAAGGCATCGGTTCTTAATTGAGTTACCAGCATTTCTCTAGGGCATTTAAAGTGCCAGCGAGCAAAAATTGCGCTTGCGCGTCAGTCATCGTATAGGGTGGCATAAAATAGAGCGTATTGCCGATGGGGCGCAATAAAATTTCTTCTTTGAGCGCCGCCACAAAACACTCGCTAGCAAAGTTTGGCGATACATCGCTGATTTCAAACGCCCAAATCATGCCGCACTGGCGCCAGTTTTGAATTCGTGGGTGTTGCGCCAAAGGTGCAAAAATTGCATTAAACCGAGCAGCTTTGGCTTGGTTTTGCGCAATCACCGCATCGTCTTTAAAGATCGCCAAGGTCGCCAACGCTGCGGCACACGCCAAGGCATTCCCGGTATACGAATGCGAATGCAAAAATGCCTTGACCGTTTCATCAGCATAAAAGGCAGTATAGACTGCATCGCTACACAATACAGCAGCCAAGGGCAAATACCCCCCGGTAATGCCTTTGGATAAACAAATCAAATCCGGTTTAATCGCCGCTTGTTCACAAGCAAACATCGTTCCAGTGCGGCCAAAACCGACCGCGATTTCATCCGCAATCAAGAGCACACTGTATTTGTCGCATAGTATCCGTGCCTGAGCTAGGTAAATCGGATGATACATCGCCATACCCGCCGCACCTTGCACGAGCGGCTCGACAATCAACGCTGCAATTTCATGGTGATGCGCAACCAGTACGCGCTCTAAATCTTGCAAGGCCCACAGTGCGACATCTTCAGCTGTTTGTTCACCCTGCGCTTGGCGTGAATCAGGGCTTTGCACTGAAAAATTTTCACGAACTAATGGCGCATACGCAGTGCGGAAAATGGGCACATCGGTGACCGATAGCGCACCCACGGTTTCACCGTGATAGCTGTCTTGCAAATACACAAAGCGGTTTTTTTCCGGCAACCCCAAGTTTCGCCAATAATGCGCTGCCATTTTGAGCGCAATTTCAGTCGCCGATGCGCCGTCTGAGCCGTAAAACGCGTGGCCAAGGCCGGTTAATTCAGCAAGCTGCTCAGAGAGTTCGACCACCGGCTGATGCGTAAATCCCGCCAACATCACATGCTCAAGTTGGTCCATTTGCGCGGTAATCGCCGTTTTAATACGCGGTTGATTATGGCCAAATAAATTCACCCACCAGCTCGATACCGCATCCAGATAGCGATGGCCATCCATGTCATACAACCAAACGCCATCACCGCGCGCTATCGGGATCAGCGGCAGCGTTTCGTGGCGTTTCATTTGCGTGCACGGATGCCAAACTGCGTCTTGACTGCGACGCAACCAGGCTTGATTTTGAAAGTTTTGATGCATCAACTGTTATCCATTGCGACAATCGGCTTATCTTACAGAACTTCGCGCCGCGGCTGTAGTCCGCATTTTTTCTAACTCAACCAACAAGCCAATCAGCAAAGCACCCACGCTAATCCACAGCCAATACACGGCAGCAAATGGACTTGAGCCAAATAAATGATTCATTGGTGCCCAATAAGTAAACAGGCCTTGCAGCACCAGCATCACAGCGCTACCGAGCCACACTGATGGATTACTGCACCAACCCAAAGACCAGCAACCGCCAGTTAAAGATCGACAAGTAAATAAATAGGCAATTTGCGCGACCACAAACGCATTCACTGCAATCGTTCTAGCCTGCCCAACGGGCACTTCCTGCGCTAACGCCCAGTGAAACAGGCCGAACACCAGCAGTAAAAACAAAAAACCCACCAAAACCATACGAAAAACCAAGGTTTTACTCAATAAGGCGGCACGTGGATTGCGAGGCAGTTGCTGCATCACCGTAGACTCAACCGGCTCAAACGCCAACATCATCCCCAACAGCAAAGCGGTACTCATATTGATCCACAAGATTTGCAGCGGCGTCACCGGCAGCAAGGTGCCGCTTAAAATCGCAACCAAAATCACGCAACCTTCGCCAATATTGGTCGGCAAGGTCCATGTGATGAATTTCTGCAAATTCGCGTAAACGCCGCGCCCCTGCCGCACAGCGGCGACCAAAGTGGCAAAATTATTGTCCGTCAGCACCATCGCAGCAGCTTCTTTGGCGACTTCGGTACCGCCCTGCCCCATTGCGATGCCAATCTCAGCAGCTTTCAGTGCCGGCGCGTCGTTCACGCCATCACCAGTCATCGCGACAATTTCACCATTGGCCTGTAATGCGCGCACTAATTGCAATTTTTGCTCGGGAGCGACACGCGCAAACACCGCCACATTACGCACAATCTCTTGCAATTGCTCAGGGCTATTTTTGGCTAACTCTTGGCCAGTAAGAACTGTCGTATTGGCTTGCATCAAGCCCAATTGCGTCGCAATCGCTGCGGCTGTCACCGGATGATCGCCAGTAATCATTTTGATGCGAATACCCGCGGCTTGGCATTGGAGAATCGCCGCTTTAACCTCTTGGCGTGGCGGATCGATCATGCCGATCAAGCCCAAAAAGCGCCAATCACAGCCAGAATTGGATGCGCTTAAATCAAGCTCAAGATCAAGCTTAGCTGCGTCATTACCTCGCGCCGCAAAAGCCAACACGCGCAAACCCATGGCAGCCATTTCGCTGACTTGAGCAGCAACCTCGTCACCCAAAGCGCACAAGGGCAAAATGACTTCCGGCGCGCCTTTGAGATAATGCTGGGCGATGCTCCCTTCAGCTGAGCAATGCAAGGTTTGCATGCTTTTGCGCTCGGCGCTAAACGACACCGCATCTCGCCGTGGGGCTTGTTGGCGAATTACAGCTACCTCGAGCCCAAATTGCTGCGCCATTACCAAGAGCGCTGTTTCGGTTGGATCGCCTGTGAATGTGCCATCAGAAAGCAACACAGCATCATTACACAGCACAGCAGCCTGGATTAATCTTGACGTATCTTGATCTAGATCTTGATTATCAAAGCCTCTATCAACATACATCAATTTCTCAACTTTTCCCGCCACGTACAATGCCGTCACCGTCATTCGGTTTTCAGTCAAGGTGCCAGTTTTGTCCGAGCAAATCACGGTGGTGCCGCCCAAGGTTTCTACGGCGGGTAAGTGGCGAATAATCGCGCCTTGCTGGGCCATTCGCGCCACACCAATTGCCAGCGTAATCGTCACCGCGGCAGGCAAGCCCTCGGGAATCGCGCCAATGGCCAGCGCGACTGCGGCCATAAACATGTCATAGGCACTTTCGCCGCGCACCATGCCGACGGCAAACGTCAGCACCGCCAAGGCGATGATAATCCACAGCAATTGATTGGCAAATTGCGTGATTTGCCGCGTCAACGGCGTGATCATCGCGTCGGTTTGCAATAAACTCGCCGCAATTTTGCCTGTTTCGGTATTGAGTCCGGTCGCAACGACCACGCCTTTCGCATTACCACGCAGCAGCATCGTGCCGCCAAACACCATATTGCCGCGCTCGGCTAATTGCGTTGCCGCATCCAGCGCTTTGATATGCTTATCAACGGGCAAAGATTCCCCGGTCAACATCGCCTCATGCGCAGCCAATTCATTAGCGTGAAATAATCGCAAGTCAGCAGGTACTTTGTCGCCAGCGCTCAAGTGCACCACATCGCCCGGCACCAATTCTTCGACCGCCAAACGCAATGCCTGACCATCGCGCACCGTATGCACGTCTTGCCCTAAATGCTCGGCCAAGGCCAGCAGCGCTTGCTCAGCGCGACCTTCTTGAATCAAACCCACTACCGCGTTGATTACAACCACACCCAAAATCACTGAAGCATCGACCCATTCGCCCAGCGCCAGCGTCACCGCGCCAGCGAAAATCAACACCAAGACCAAAGGCTGCGCTAGCTGATGCCAAATACGCTGCCACAATGATTGCGCAACGGCGGTCGGTAGCTGATTTTTGCCAAACTCTAGTTGCCGTGTTTGCGCCAAGGCATGACTTAAGCCATGTTCTGCATGCGATTGCCAGTGCGTCAAGACTTCATCCGAACTCATTTGATGCCAAATCTTCACAATTGGCCTCCATAGGCTGGAATGCTCTAGTTAGTTTAGACTGCAGCGATCTGAATGGAGATCAACAATGGACAAAATACTCGACCTACGTAGCGATACTGTGACTCATCCCACCCCAGCGATGCGTGCCGCCATGGCCAATGCCATTGTCGGCGATGATTGTTATGCTGATGACCCAACCGTGATCGAGCTTGAGCAGCAAGCGGCAAGCAAACTAGGTAAAGCGGCGGCACTGTTTGTTCCGACTGGTACGCTGGGCAATCAATTGGCGATTTTCACGCACTGCCAGCCTGGTAATGAAGTGATCGTTGGTGACGACAGCCATATTGTTTATCACGAAGTCGGCGCGGCGGCGGCGATTAGCGGCGTGCAATTGCGCACACTCGACAGCGACCATGGCACGCTCGATGCCGCAAAAATCAGCCGCAAAATTCGCCACGGTTTTGACATCCACGAGCCAAAAACCGGCTTGATTTGCATCGAAAATGCGCATTCAAATGGCCGCGTGATTCCACTGGCAACAATGCAAGCCATTTGGCAAGTGGCGCAAGCGGAAAACGTGCCGGTGCATTTAGATGGTGCGCGGGTGTTTAACGCCGCAGCGCACTTGAACGTCGACGTGCGTGAAATCACTCAATATTGCGATTCGCTGATGTTTTGCCTGAGTAAAGGCTTGGCCGCGCCAATTGGCTCGATGCTACTAGGTAGCGAAGCGTTTATTGCCAAAGCGCGCAAAAAACGTAAATTGCTCGGCGGCGGGCTGCGCCAAGCTGGCGTATTGGCGGCACCGGGCTTGATTGCACTCAATGACATGCCACAACGTTTAATTGAGGATCATCAGAATGCTCAAGCACTTGCTGTGCAATTAGCTGCGATTGAAGGAATCGAAATTGATTTATCTGCGGTGCACATCAATATGGTTTGGCTGCGTTTCACTCGCGAAATTGACGTTGATTTTCTGATGCAAACACTCGCGCAAGCGCACATCAAAGCTAATCCACCAGAACACGGCTGGATGCGACTGGTAACGCATTGGCAAATTACTAGCGCAGATTTATCAACTATCGTCAGCGCCTTGAAGACCGCTTTAAGCTAATTTTTTAAACGCTAATTGGGCGAGTTGCATGCATAAACTTGCCTTTTTAGCCAACCCCTTACTTTAATCTTTGTTTAGATTTTCATTTACTGACTTAGTTACAATTTTGATACGAGGCTAAGCTATTTTTTTGCACTGAATAAGCATTCAACTACAATAATAATGTCAACACAAAACCAACCAAAGGGCTTACACATCATGAAAAAACGTTCAGTTTTAGTTGCAGCGATTCTTTCACTTGCTAGCGTAACTGCCATGGCAGCGAATGCAAGCGCCCCACTTAAAGGGGAGGGTGGTAACGACAAAGCGGTTAAACCTCTGAAAGGCGAAGGCGGCAACGACAAAGCTGCTAAACCACTGAAAGGTGAAGGCGGTAACGACAAAGCTGCTAAACCACTGAAAGGCGAAGGCGGTAACGACAAAGCTGCTAAACCACTGAAAGGCGAAGGCGGTAACGACAAAGCTGCTAAACCACTGAAAGGCGAAGGCGGCAATGACAAAGCAGCGAAACCACTGAAAGGCGAAGGTGGCAACGACAAAGCAGCTAAACCGCTGAAAGGTGAAGGCGGCAACGACAAAGCCGTAGCCCCATCGAAATAAGACCAATGCAGCAAGCTGCAAAAACGATCGCTTGTATTTGCGGCATGCACAATTAAAGTAAAGGGTGACTTAAGTCACCCTTTTTTATTCGGAGTGAAAAATGCAAAAAATCATTCGGTTGCTTTCAATCTTGATGCTCAGCGCCGCATTCAATACAACTTTTGCTGCACCGCAAGTCATCGTCACTTACACCCCACCCGTGGATGAAAACTTAAAGCCTTACTATGAGTTTTTAAAATCACGGCAAGCACTGGAAGCTGCAGCCGGTACCGCAAAACTCCTGCAATGGCCAACACCGCTGACGCTGGAAGCCAAGCAATGCAATGAAGTCAATGCAATGTATGTGCCTGGCGAAGCGCGCGTGATTATGTGCTATGAAATTTTCAAGGACTTAGTCGAAAAAGTAGAAGCTCAGCTAGGCCATCACGACCAAAAATATCGTGATGATATTAAAAAACATGCCGCCGTTTTCTTATTCAGACATGAATTAAGCCATGCAATTTTTGATATTCTTAAAATTCCATTGATTGGCAATGAAGAAATTGCGGCAGATGCCGTAGCTTTCCATTATTCCCTAGAGCAAAAAGACATGGCCGAAGTCAAAAAGCTGCTACAAGGCGCCAAGTTCTATTTCATGCGCAGAAATGAAAATTTTGGCGACGATACACGCTACGATTTTGGTGCATTTTCAGATATTCACCCATTATCTGAACAACGCTACTTTAATATGCTTTGCTATACCTACGCCAAATTTCCAGAAGAAGCTGAATTCTTAGTGAAACAAGAACTACTGCCGCAAGGGCGAGCTGATTACTGCCCTCGGGAATGGAAACAACTGCAAGATGGGGTTCATCGCTTAATTCGCCCCTATGCTGTAAAAGCAAAAAAATAGTCTAAGGCAAGCTCAAAACGCTTGGGTGAAATAGAGATGATTTCACCCAAGCATTTCACCCAATTCCAGCAGAAAATTGAGCTGCGATTCACGCAATATTAAATGGCTTGATTCACCATTTGCACTAACTGCGCCTCACTCAGCTCACCCACTACTTTTTTCAGCAAACGACCATCTTTACCAATCACAAAAGAGGTCGGTGTCAGTTGCACCTCACCAAAAGCCTTAGCAATCGCGCCAGTTTGATCGTAAACCACCTCAAATGGCAGCGCGGATTTAGCTAAATAATTTTGAATATAATCCAGATTGTCGTAACTCATGGCCACTGCAATCGTCACCAATTTATCCGAGCCTAAGCTCTGCTGTGCTTTGACTAAGCCCGGCATTTCCGCCATACAACCGGTGCAGCTGGTTGCCCAAAAGTTAACCAAAACGACTTTACCTTTGTAGTCATCGATTTTGATCTGTTTACCAGCAAGCGTCGTCATCGCCTGCGCGGTGGGCAGCGGCGCGCCCGCAGCAAAATAATTCCAGCCCAGTGCTGCTATCGCCACCGTTGCACATCCCAAAATGACTTTCAAGTTTGTTTTCATTGCTCATGCCCTCGACAGCCGACAAAGATACCACAAGCGACTCGGTTCTGTTGACGTTAGCGAGTAATGGCACAGCGCATCGCATTTTTTTGTTACGTATTGTCCTTTAGTCAATGTAAATAATGGATTTGAAAGCAATACCCCTACACTATGATGAAGCAGTCAATTTTAATTAAAAAAAACACAATCAGCACTTGAAATACGTTGCGCTCGCCCTGACTATTTAGCACTCAAGCAAGTCGAGTGCTAAATGGTTCACAGATGAACTCACTCGTTAGCAACAATCTTTATATTTAACGACTGTTCAATACTCAGGAGTTTTAACCCATGAAAATTCGTCCATTGCATGACCGCGTAGTGATTAAACGTGTTGAAGCTGAAGTTAAAACCGCTTCTGGCATTCTCTTAGCGGGTAGCGCAGCTGAAAAACCAGATATGGGTGAAGTGATTGCTGTTGGCGCAGGCAAAGTGTTGGAAAACGGCACGGTTCAAGCGCTGTCAGTCAAAGTTGGCGATAAAGTTTTGCTCGGCAAATACGCACAAAGCGTCAAAATCGACGGTGAAGAATTAGTTGTTGTACGTGAAGAAGAAATCTTCGCGGTAATTGAATAATTGTTGGCAGTAAGCCTGTGAGCTTGGCGAATTGATCTTGGCCTATCCAAGACTAATTCGCGCTACATATACAAATTATTGGAGAAAAATCAAATGGCTGCAAAAGAAGTAATGTTTGGCGATAGCGCTCGCGCAAAAATGGTTGCTGGTGTGAATGTATTGGCGAATGCCGTTAAAGTAACTTTAGGCCCGAAAGGCCGTAACGTAGTTCTCGAACGCTCTTACGGCGCACCAACGATCACCAAAGACGGTGTATCAGTTGCTAAAGAAGTCGAATTAAAAGACAAATTCGAAAACATGGGCGCACAAATGGTCAAAGAAGTTGCGTCCAAAACTTCTGACATCGCAGGTGACGGTACAACGACTGCGACTGTGCTAGCACAAGCCATCGTGCAAGAAGGCATGAAATACGTTGCTGCTGGCATGAACCCAATGGATTTGAAACGCGGTATCGACAAAGCCGTAGTGACTTTGGTGAGCGAATTGAAAAACATCGCTAAACCATGCACAACCAGCAAAGAAATCGCTCAAGTTGGCTCGATCTCTGCCAACTCAGACGAAGTGATTGGCGAGAAAATCGCTGCTGCGATGGAAAAAGTAGGTAAAGAAGGCGTGATCACCGTTGAAGACGGCTCAGGTCTGGAAGACGAATTGGATGTAGTTGAAGGTATGCAATTCGATCGCGGCTACTTGAGCCCGTACTTCATCAACAATCCAGAAAAACAAATCGCCTTGCTCGACAACCCATTCGTGTTGTTGTACGACAAAAAAATCAGCAACATCCGTGACTTGTTGCCAGTTCTCGAAGGCGTAGCCAAAGCGGGCCGCCCATTGCTGATCATCGCTGAAGACGTTGATGGCGAAGCGCTGGCAACATTGGTAGTGAACAACATCCGCGGCATCTTGAAAACAGTTGCAGTTAAAGCGCCAGGCTTTGGTGATCGCCGTAAAGCGATGCTCGAAGACATCGCTATCTTGACTGGCGGTACTGTGATTGCCGAAGAAGTTGGCTTGTCACTGGAAAAAGCTGAATTGTCAATGCTCGGTCAAGCGAAACGCATCGAAGTGGGCAAAGAAAACACCACGATCATCGACGGCGCAGGTGATGAATCAGCTATCAAAGCACGCGTTGCGACGATTCGCCAGCAAGTTGAAACTTCAACCAGCGACTACGACAAAGAAAAACTGCAAGAACGCGTTGCTAAATTGGCTGGCGGTGTAGCGGTAATTAAAGTCGGCGCAGCGACTGAAGTTGAAATGAAAGAGAAAAAAGCCCGCGTAGAAGATGCATTGCACGCAACACGCGCTGCGGTGGAAGAAGGTATCGTGGCTGGCGGCGGCGTAGCATTGCTCCGCGCACGCTCTACGATCACTGAATTGAAAGGCTCTAACGCTGATCAAGACGCAGGTATCAAAATCGTTCTGCGTGCGATTGAAGCGCCATTGCGCCAAATCGTTCAAAACGCTGGCGACGAGCCAAGCGTAGTCGTAGCGAAAGTGCTGGAAGGCAAAGGTAACTTTGGTTATAACGCAGCGACTGGCGAATACGGCGACATGGTTGAAATGGGTGTTCTCGACCCAGCTAAAGTAACACGCTCAGCGTTGCAACACGCTGCTTCGGTAGCTGGCTTGTTGTTGACCACCGATTGCATGATCGCTGAATTGCCAAAAGAAGATGCTCCAGCAATGCCAGATATGGGCGGCATGGGTGGTATGGGCGGCATGGGCATGTAATTAGCGGCATAAGCCGATATACTGCTTAATTTTAAAAACGCCATCGCAAGATGGCGTTTTTTGTTTTACATCACAAACAATGCAGCTGATCGAGAAGCAAAAGCAGAAATTCAATTGCCTCATTTCTCACCATCCTGTAAGCTTTTCCACTTGTTGGCAAAACATAGTCGATTTTCAAATTATTGGACCATGCAGTGAATCCGCAGCTTCTCAACCTCGTCAATGGCGATGAATCACGCTATCCGCATCAGCTCGCACAGCAGCATCCACGTGTGCTCGAGCTCATCATCGCGTCAAGCCACAGTGATAGCTTTAGCAGCTACCTGCAAACTTTGCTGCTTGATGACAGAGGCAACCGGCAAGGTTTTTCCTCGGCGGTCATTAATGAAATTTCTTATCTGATCGAGGCCAACGAAGAGCGCCAGCTAGGCTACAGGCGCGCCGATGCCGATGTTTGGGGTCACGTGAAAGAAGCACGTGAACACTTAGAAGAAAGTGGAATTGCGTTCGATAAAAAAAGCTTCTTTGCCGCCGCCGAACGCGGCGACACGATGAAATTGGTCTTATTTCTAAAAGCAGGAATGAAGATCAATTCAACCGACCACCATGGAAAAACCCCACTGATTTGGTCTTCCTCATTTGGTCAATTGCCCTGTGTCGGCTTATTACTGGCCAATCAAGCAGCAACAGAAATCCAAGACTCTGGCGGCTATACTGCCCTGCACTGGGCTGCTGCCAATGGTCATGCCGAAGTGATGCAGTTATTACTCGAGCATGCCGCCGATGTAAATAGCCTTAGCAAAACCGGACGCTCACCGCTCATTCAAGCTGCTGCACGCGGGCAGCGCGATGCAGTCATGGTGTTGATGGAAGCAGGCGCCAATATCAATCACCAAGACAATGAGGGCGAAACCGCCTTGCACAAAGCGCTACAACAAGGCCATGTCCATGTATCGCAAGCACTTATCAATCATCATGCTGATCTAGAACTGTGCAATAAAGCCAATCTGAACGCCTACAGCATTGGTTTGCAGCATCCGAATTTAGCAATCCGTAAATTATTTAGCGAAAAACGTTTGATCAAGCAAAAATAACTCGCGTTATTTTTTCAGCATCAAACGAATATCTCGACGCGCTTCTGCTTGCACCCAACGAATAACTGAATCTTCATCCTGTGGTGTCAGCGGCTCAACTTGCAGCGGTTTTCCTTCTTCGGTCATTGCCACCATGGTGAAATAGCAACTATTGGTATGTCGCTCGGTTTGTTCGCGAATGTTCTCAGCAACGACCCGAATGCCAATTTCCATCGAAGTACGGCCAGTGTAATTAACGCTGGCGAAAAAATGCACTAATTCACCGACAAAAATCGGCTGCTTGAACGTCACCTGATCCACCGATAAAGTCACCGCATACGCGCCCGCATAGCGACTAGCGCAGGCATAGGCCACTTGATCCAGCTGCTTTAACAAAGCACCACCATGCACTTTGCCAGAAAAGTTAGCCATATCAGGCGTCATCAGCACCGTCATTGTTAACTGATGTTTAGGTAAGTCACGCATCAAAGCCACCCTATGTATATGTACAAAGTCCTTTACAATTAAAGGCCAGAAATACATACCCAATAAAAAAACGGAGCACACTGGCTCCGTTTTTTTCAATCACTAAAAATCAAACGCCAGCATTATGCGCTTGCTGGTCAGCATGGTATGAACTGCGTACCATCGCGCCAACGGCGGCATGTTTAAAGCCTAGCTCATAAGCACGCTTTTCAAAGACTTTGAATTGATCCGGATGCACATAGCGCAACACTGGCAAATGCCCGTTCGATGGCTGTAAATACTGGCCAATCGTAATCATATCGATATCGTGCGCGCGCATGTCTTCCATGACTTGGAACACTTCTTCATCCGTTTCACCCAAACCGACCATAATGCCGGACTTGGTGTTCACGTGTGGATACAAACGCTTAAACTCTTTAAGTAAGTCGAGCGAATGCTGGTAATCCGAGCCCGGGCGCGCTTGCTTGTAAAGGCGTGGCGCGGTTTCCAAATTATGGTTGAGTACGTCAGGCAATGCGTCTTTAAAAATCGACAACGCCAATTCCATCCGACCGCGGAAATCGGGCACCAACACTTCAATCTGTGTCGCCGGGCTCAATTCACGGGTTTTTTGGATGCACTCAGCAAAGTGCGCTGCACCGCCATCACGCAAATCATCACGATCCACCGAGGTAATCACCACGTACTTCAATTTCAACGCGGCAATGGTTTCACCCAAATGGCGTGGCTCGTTTGCATCGAGTGGATTCGGACGACCATGCCCCACATCACAGAACGGACAACGACGGGTACAGATGTCGCCCATAATCATGAAAGTTGCCGTGCCCTTTCCAAAGCACTCGCCAATATTTGGGCAAGTTGCTTCTTCGCAGACAGTATGCAATTTTTGTTCACGCAGAATTTCTTTGATTTCGTAAAAGCGGCTATTATGGCTGGCAGCTTGTACGCGAATCCATTCCGGTTTTTTGATTTTGGTTTCGAGCTGAACAATTTTAATCGGGATGCGGGCGGTTTTAGCTTCGCCTTTGAGTTTCACACCAACTTCTTTTGAAGCGGGTTTTGCCGCCGGCGTCGCGCCAGCAGCCACGTCTTTGATTTGATCTGTGATTTGTTCTGTCATAGCGTCCGAATTACCGCACTATTTATACGGGTAATTGCTTGATTTGTTGAAGAATTTTGTCCGCCATTTTACCGAACAAATCGGCAGGTGTCTTGTTAATCCCTAAATCCACCATCCGTGTGACTTGTAAACCTTGGTAACCACAGGGATTAATCAAGGAAAATGGAGCCAAATCCATGCTTACATTCAAGGCCAAGCCGTGATAGCAGCAGCCGTTTTTAATCCGTAAGCCCAAGCTGGCAATTTTAGCTTCGTATTCACCCCATTCATTCTTGAGCTGAACGTACACGCCCGGCGCATCCACTTTGCCATACGCATCTATGCCGTCTTCAGCGAGCACACCAATCACGCTATTTTCCAGCAAACGCACCAAATCACGCACACCCAATTTATGCCGCCGTAAATCAAGCAACAAATACGCAACCAATTGCCCCGGCCCGTGATAAGTGACTTGCCCTCCACGATCAATCTGCACAATCGGTATATCACTAGTTTGCAGAATATGCTCCGGTTTGCCCGCCAAACCTTGCGTAAACACGGGCGGATGCTCCAGCAACCACAATTCATCGGGCGTGCTGGCATCACGATTTACGGTAAACGCTTGCATCGCTTCAAACGTTGGTAAATAGTCAACCTGCCCTAGCTGTTTGACGATCACATTTGTAATCACATCAGCCACTTAAAGCACCATACGAACCATAGGATGCGCGCGCAGTGCAGCATCAAGCGCGTGCACTTGATCGACATGCTCAAACGTAACCATCAAAGTTAATGCGTGGTAGTTGCCGCTACTTGAGGCGCGGATTTCAATTTTTTCTTCCTCAAAATCAGGCACATGCAAAATAGTTACTTGCAATATTTCTTGCACAAACGTGTCTTGCGCAATGTTTTTGTGGCTGACTGCTTTAACGGGAATCAACACCGGAAACGTCACTAAATCTTCGAGCTTTTGACTCGGAATATCGGTAAATCCAACCATGCCTAATTACTCCAATCGATTATTCATACTACTTAGGGCAGCGCAACGCAGCCCCGCAGCGGTTGCCCGCTGTACTATGTTGGGCTTGACGGCCTTGCTGGCATACGCTATACCTGCAACTTATTTAATCAATGCGACGGCGCATGACCGTCCGCTTAAATTCCTGATAAAACCCAAGCATTTTTTTATATATGGGGCCAACTTGCCCATTTCCTACTGGCTGACCATCGAGTAACACAATTGCGAGAATTTCTTTCGATGACGATGTCAGCCACACTTCATCGGCTTGCCGCAACATCGCTTCCGTCACATCACCTAATTGCAAAGGTAAGCCATATTGCCCCGCCAGCTCGATCAACAAATCATAGGTTATCCCAGTCAGCATCAACTCAGATGGCGCGGGGGCATAGATTATGCCTGTTTTTACGATAAAAATATTGCTTGCCGCACCTTCGATCAGCAAGCCATCCCGCAATAAAATCGTTTCTGCAACGCCTGCATCGGCTGCTTGCTGCTTGGCGAGTACATTCGCAAGTAAGGAGATGGCTTTAATATTGCAGCGCAGCCATCGCACATCAGTGGCAGTAACCGCACTCACGCCTTGCTCGGTCAAGACCGTGGCAGGCGCTTCTAGTTGATCGGCAAATATAAAAACAGTCGGTGACACTTCCGCTGGAAAAGCATGATTACGCGGAAAAGCCGGCCCGCGTGAAACTTGCAAATAGATCGATTGATCATCAAAAGTTTGCTGCGCCACTAAAGATAAAACCAACTCCCGCCATGCTTCTCGCGAATGTGGATTTGGAATACCAATCGCGGCTAAATTTTGCTCAAGCCGAGATAAATGCTCATCCAAACGAAAGACCACCCGGCTATAAACCGGAATCATTTCATAGACGCCATCACCAAATAAAAAACCACGATCCAAAACAGATATTTTTAATTGATCCAGCGGTGCAAACTCGCCATTCAAATACGCAAGATATTGCGGTACATGCATGATGGACTCTCCGATGTAATGTGAGCGCTGCTCTCAGCATAGTTGGAAAATTAGCTGTTCTCAGTCTATACTAAACGCGCAATTTCAAACGATCGTTTCAAAAGGAAGAATCATGAGTGATTTAGCTACACGGTTTAAAACCGCACAAGATGAAGTAGTAAATTTAAATGATGCACCCGATGTACAAACCAAGCTCAAGCTATACGCCTTATATAAACAAGGAAGTGAGGGCGATGTATCGGGCGAACGCCCTTCGGCCATTCAATTTGTTGCCCAAGCAAAATATGATGCTTGGGCCAAACTAGCAGGAATGAGCAATCAAGATGCTATGCAGGGGTATATTGCTCTAGTTGAAGAATTAAAAGCTAACGATGAATAAACTGGTGAGGGGTATTCCCCTCACTGAGGATGAAGTAGCAAAGTTTTATTTTGTTCTTGCATCAACTGAAATGCCGCAGCGGTGATCGGTCGGCTAAATAAATACCCCTGAATCGAATCGGTGCCCGCCGCAGATAAAAACTCTAGCTGTGGCTGCATTTCTACCCCTTCAGCCAATACCGACATTCCCAAAGTTTTACCTAAACCAATAATCGCCATCACAATCGCGGCGTCATTAGCGTCGGTACTAATATCTCGTACAAAACTTTGATCGACCTTTAGCTTGTCAAACGCAAATCGTTTTAGGTACGCCAAGCTTGAATATCCAGTCCCAAAATCATCTAGGGACAACTTCACCCCCAATCGCTTAATGCCTTGCAAAGTCAGCATGACCTGCTCAACTTCTTGCATCACCACCGACTCGGTCACTTCAATTTCTAGATATTTCGCAGGTAAACCAGCATTATCAAGCGCACTTTGAATCAGCTCGAGTAAATTGGCTTGATGCAATTGCAATGGAGAAACATTCACCGCAATTGTAATGGGCGGCAACCCTGCTTGCTGCCAGCCAGCAGCGATCCGACAAGCCTCTTGCATCACCCAATTCCCTATCGGCACAATTAAGCGTGATTCTTCAGCAATTGGAATAAATTTAGATGGCGAAATCAGACCTTTCTCAGGGTGATTCCATCGAATCAGCGCTTCCGCACCAATAATACAGCCAGTTTTTAGGCTCACCTGAGGTTGGAAATACACCTCAAACTCGTTATTTTCCAGAGCCCTGCGCATACTGGTTTCTAAAATCAAGCGCTCTGACGCTCGTGCGTTCATATCTGCCGTAAAAAATTGATAGTTATTACGGCCACTCGCCTTGGCCTGATACATCGCCACATCAGCGTTTTTAATTAAAACGTCTGGATCTCGGCCATCATCAGGAAACACGCTGATACCAATCGAAGTCGACGTCGCAAAATTGCCCGCATCCAATGAAAACGAATCATGAAAAGACGATAAAATTCGGTCGGCAATATTTCCTGCGACCAAGGGATTTGGCAAATCAGCCAACACCAAGACAAATTCATCACCGCCTAAGCGGGATAATATATCTTGCTTACCGACAATTTGCCGTAAACGCCCAGCTACTTGCGCCAACACCATATCACCAGCCGAATGACCTAATGAATCATTGATGGTTTTAAAACGATCCAAATCTAAAAATAACACAGCCAATTGCGTATTATGTTTTTCAGCATTGGCAACCGCTAGCCGCAACTCATCCCGCAATAAATTGCGATTAGCTAAACCCGTTACCGTATCAAAATTAGCAAGTTCAGTAATCCGATCTTGCGCCTCTTTACGCTCGGTAATATCGGTCATCGTACCAATTAAACGGCTTGGTTTACCACGGGCATCAAAATCAACAAATTTACCGCGTGTTTGAAACCAACGAAAATCGCCTAATTTTATCTTGCGACGAAACTCAACAGCAAATTGCGCTGAATTACCAACATAATAATCTCGATATGCAGAAACAGCCTGCTCTCTATCATTCGGGTGCAGTTGGTCTTTCCATTTATCAAATGTTTCAACTAGCTCTCCGGGCTGATAACCCAGCAATCGATCATACTCAGGGCTGGTAATTGCAGTACGGCGACCATCTAATGGCATATCGAATAAACCGGTGCTAGATGCTTCAAGCGCTAAACGAAGTTGCTGTTCTGATTTAACAATTGCCTCTTCTTGCATGCGACGTTCAGAAATATCGCGAACAACAGCACAATTGTATTCTTGGCCTTTAAATAAAATATAATTGGAATGAACTTCACACGGAAATTCTTCACCAGTTCTGGTTTTTAAAATAATTTCATCAAATAAATGTCGATGTTGGCGTAATAAATTCCAGAATTTCGGCCAGCTTTCCGGCTTAAAGTTAGGATTAATATCACGAAAGCGCATCGACATTAAATCTTGCTCGGAATACCCGAAACGATGACAAGTCGTGGCATTGATATAGCGAATATGTCCGGCCGGATCGAGCCAGATTGCCATATCTGCACCATTCTCAATCGCAACTTTAGTCAAATATAAATCAGCTTCCGTTCTTTCTAAACGGCGAAGCTGGCGCAAAACATAAATTAATAAAGCAGATCCGCCCAACAGCAAAGTAAACGCCATGCCTATGGTGATAAATGTTTCTTTCCACCATGGGGCTAAAACATCATCGCGATTAATGCCAACCGAAACACCTAATGGCCAGCCTTCTACACGTCGCCAACCATAAATCCTTGTGATATTGTCGATCTTGCTGGTTTCATAAAACACACCACTTTCCGTGCCACTGGAAACGCGGTCAAAAAATTCTTTATGAGAAATATCTCGACCGATTTCTTCATCTAATCGTGGATAGCGCGCCAAGGAAATACCATCATCGCGAAATAAGCGAATAACCAGATCTCGGTTTTGATTAATCGATGAATAAAACTTATGAAAATAAGCCGGATTTAGACCCGCAATGATCGCCCCAGAGAAAATTGAATTTTTATCAAGAACGCCAGTGACAAATGGAATGATCGAATCGGTTCCGGTTGGATCGGCTTGTTGCTCCGCGATATAAAATGGCGCTTGCGGCCGAGAGCGAATTACTCGGAAAAACTGGCTGCTTGATAAGTTGTGAGTTTTCACAGGGTACATCAAGCTAGACGCTGTCAACACACCACTACTATTTGCCAATCCCATGCTACTCAGTTGGGAGTACTGGCCGACAAAGCGCAGCATAAAAGCATGCAAACAGGCTGAATCTTGCACCGCCAAACAAGATTGAAAAATTTCATCCTGCTCGATTGTATTTAACGCTGACAACGTCCCTTCCATCGTGCGACCAACATGCTGATCAAACGCACGCGCTAGCAACAGCATCTCCTGCTCAGCCTTCGCAAGCGTAGCCTGATAACTACGCCAGGTTGACACGCCTTGAATCACCAAGGCAGCAACAAACACGCAGATAAACAAGAAAACGAGGACTTTACGAATCCAGCCAAAAGAGTCACCTGACTCTTCATAATGCTGCTTAGAAAGGTTATTTGACACGCAGTCTTTCTCTATATGATCGATTCAGTTAGTTTTTCTAACAGCAGTATATTCACTTTATCATAATGCAAAATACTCACGACATATCAAACCAACTTAATAGCGTGCCCATCATCGCAACAAAGCAATAATTTGTGAAATGAATTGTCATTTACAACATGCAAGTTTGAGAGCCTCAATCAAAACAAAGATAGTAGCTTAGTTATGCCGGGCACGGAACTCAGAAACACAGCCAAACCCAGCAACAAATTATAAGCTAAAGTTACAATTTGCCACAAAAGCATTTACCCACAAAAAAACCGCCACATCGATGGCGGTTTTAAGCGCTCAAGCTCGCTTACTTGCGAGTAGTTGATGCCGCAATTCGATTGCGCTCATCCAAATTAATAGGCTCCTTGTCCCACAACAAAGCACGGCCGTCAATTTGACCTTGTTTGAGCTCTGGATTTTTTGCCAAAACACCTTCAATAAATTGCGTGTACTCTGAAACGTAAGTCGTATCTTTACCAAACATGTGCATCTCCTCAGTGCAATCTTAATTTCCCGTATTATAACCGAGGGCTGTCGCAGGCGGCGGACTTGTTTAACAATCCGCTTCGTTACCAGCAATCCGGATGATGAAATATCCACTCGATACTACGCGCAAGCGGCTATTTTTACCGAGAAACCTGGGTATATAACCCAGGGCTTTATTCTTTAATGACTACGTGGCAATACATCAGTCCGCCATCGCTTCTTCTAAAACTTCAATAAACCGCGCATTTTCAGACGGTAAGCCGATCGATACTCGCAAACTATTATTCATGCCGTAGCCTGCCAATGGCCGCACAATCACACCGCGTTCCAGCATAAATTGATTGAGCAGCTTCGCATCGCCGCAATGGAAGGTGACAAAATTACCGCTCGACTCAATAAAACTAATCCCAAGACGGCGAAAAGCCGCGGTAATTTGCTGCATCCCTTCATTATTCACGCGTACCGATTCTTGCAAAAACTCCAGATCATCCAAGGCAGCACACGCAGCCGCTTGCGCCAGACTATTGACATTAAACGCTTGGCGTACGCGATTGAGCATGTCGATGATTTCGTTACTGGCCAGCGCAAAGCCCACCCGTAGCCCCGCCAAACCATACGCTTTGGAGAACGTCCGCACGACGATTAGGTTTGGAAATTGTTTCAACCAAGCAATTGAATCACTACGTTTTGCTGCTGGTAAAAACTCGGTATACGCCTCATCAAGCACCACGATCACGTTCTTTGGGCACAACTCCATAAACTCAATCAAATCGCCCGGCCGTGCCAACGTGCCGGTTGGATTATTCGGATTAGCAATCCAAACAATTTTGGTCGACGGCAAAATCGCCGCGCGCATCGCCTCTAAATCGTGACCATAATCAACCGCCTTCACGCTGATGCCCGTCGCACCCATCGCTTGCGTCGCCAATGGATACACCGCAAACGCGTATTCGGAATACACCGCCGAATCACCCGCTTGTAAAAACGCATGGGAAATCAATTCGAGCACATCATTCGAGCCATTGCCCAAGACGATTTGATTGAGCTCAACGCCAAATTTCTGTGCAATTTTGGCTTTCAGCTCAAAACCATTCCCATCCGGATAACGCGCCAATTCAGCAATTTCTGCCTCAAGCGCCGCACGCGCTTTTGGCCCCATGCCGAGTGGATTTTCATTGGATGCCAATTTAACGATATCAGCTGGATTTAAACCCATTTCGCGCGCCAATTCGGAAACTGGTTTACCGGGTTGATACGGCGCAATCGCACGGATGTGTTCGGGGGCAAGCGTACTCAGTGACATGATCTTTCCTATTCTTTTTCGAATGAAATTAGCGTGGTGAATTAAGTAGGGATAATTTGATTCAGGACTTTTACCAAACGCAAACTGGCCGGCAAGGCAAACTGCGCGAGCTGACGTACTTCGGATTCAACTAAAATCTCAAATCCATTCCGTAAATAAAACCGTACCGCGGCGGGGTTACCGCTATCGACGTCCACGTGCAGACTGGCATAACCCGCTTCGCGCGCGGCGTAACACACTTGCGCCAGCATACGCTCACCCAGTTTCTGACCACGATGCGCAGCATCCACAGCAATCGTGCGTAAATACCAAGCATTTTTGGGTACGTGTGGAAATAAAAAATCAAGCTGATACTGCCGTTCACGCAAGATCGTAAGATCTAATGCCAGAGTACCTAGCTCAAACTCATCATTTAATTGAAGTTGCGCGCCATACCCTGCTGCATAATGAAAAACTAAGGCAATCAGCTCTTCATCGGCATTACGTAGCACCTGCGCGTTACGATAGCTATAACTGCCGGCCTCGGCTTGCCAAAGCTGCGCCAAGTTAAGCAAGATCAGTTCTGGCGGTAATGCAAACCAATAATCATAAAAAGGGGCGTCAGACTGATAAATCAGCGCCGCCGCCCTCTTTGCATCAGTTGCCAAGGCTAAACCTAAGTTTTCCACCACTCACCTACATTGCTGGTCGGTTTTTGCTGCAACAAATCCAACAAATCAGCAGACTCATCGGCACTCAATAACTTATCGGCATCGCTGTCTTTAACAAAGCCTTCATTCACTGCCTGCGCGACCATGGCACGTAGTGGCACAAAATAATCTGCGGTATTGAGCAGGCCAACTGGTTTTTCATGTAAGCCAATTTGCCCCCAAGTCAGGATCTCAAATAGCTCATCAAATGTGCCAAAACCACCGGGCATCGCAATAAACGCATCACCCAGTTCAGCCATTCGTGCCTTACGGGTATGCATCGAATCAACAACCTCTAATTGGCTGCAAGCGCCATACCCCAGCTCACGCTCAACCATAAATTGCGGAATCACACCAATCACTTTGCCACCGGCATCGAGACAAGCCTCAGCGACCGCGCCCATTAAACCAACGTGACCGCC
The DNA here is from genome assembly GCF_016881405.1 of Deefgea chitinilytica. GTDB lineage: Bacteria > Pseudomonadota > Gammaproteobacteria > Burkholderiales > Chitinibacteraceae > Deefgea > Deefgea chitinilytica. Next base: position 327,313 of record NZ_WOFE01000001.1, on the reverse strand, counting down.
GCCATAAACCAAAGTAATGTCACGCTCGGCCAATTCGCGGCCAAGCTTTTGTGCTGCATGGCGGTAGACTTCTTTATTACCGAAACGTGAACCACAAAATACCACGACTGATTTCATTGAGTTTTCCACATTTTAAAGTGCTATTTTTTGTCCACGAAAAACATGCTCCGCAGGAAAGTCCCTTGCGGATGCGACAATCACGAAAAAGTCCAAATGCAAAATAAATGCTGCATACACTTTGCATACCACTGGCGGGCATAAAAATGGAACTTAACTGATAAAACAGTAATGCCTTTTCTTGCCTTTCGTGTTTTTCGTAGACTCCCGTTTAATACTTGTGCTGTTATGAAGCTGCAAAGCCATTAAACGGGGTGAACATCACAATCAAATGACAGCTTGTGGGTAAGAGCCCAAAACCTTTACAAATGCCGCAACATCTTGCAATTCTTTCAGCGCTTTTTGTAAATGCGCGTCTTCAACAAAGCCATCAACATCGGCAAAAAACACATATTCCCACAAACCAGTTCGACTTGGTCGCGATTCGAATTTGCTCATTGAAACGCCATTACGTGCTAGCGGCTCAACCAAAGCATGCAATGCGCCCGGACGATTCGGCGCTGAAATCACCAGCGAAGTTTTATCTTTCCCCGAACGCGCCGCATTTTGATAGCCAAGTACCAAGAAGCGCGTTGTGTTGTTTGGCTCGTCTTCGATGTTTTCGGCCAATTTAACTAAACCAAATTTCTCAGCCGCTGAATCGCCAGCAATCGCCGCACTACTTGGATCAAGGCTAGCTAAACGCGCCGCTTCGGCATTACTCGCTACCGAAATTCGCTCTACCCCTTCAGGTAAGTTTTTATTCAACCATTCATGGCATTGCGCCAAGCTTTGCGCGTGTGAATAAACACGTTTGACATCGCTCAATCCAGCAACTGCACGCAAAAAATGATGATGAATTCGCAATACGACTTCGCCACACACTTGTAGTGGCGTGGTCACCATGAGATCTAAAGTTCGACCAACTGCACCTTCAGTTGAATTCTCAACGGGAGCAACCACATAATCTGCGCCACGCGCTTCCACCACTCGGAACGCTTCATCAATTGACGCGCAAGCCTGCATCGCCGCCGCATGACCGAAATGCTTGACTGCTGCCGCTTGGCTAAAGGTGCCTTCAGGCCCCAAAAATGCGATTGTGAGTGGGCGCTCCAGCGCCAAACACGCCGACATAATTTCACGGAACAAGCGCGCACAAGTTTCGCCCGACAGCGGTCCAGGATTCAGTTCTTTAATCCGCGTCAGCACTTGTGCTTCGCGCTCAGGGCGATAAACGACGCCACCGCCCTTGATTTCACCAATGGTGCGCGCGTGTTCGGCGCGTTGATTAATCAGTTGCAATACCTGTAAATCAATCGCATCAATCGCATCGCGATGCTGTTTTAACAAATCATCAGACATGAATAAACTCAATGATTGGGTTTGAATAAGGCGGCGTCAACAATCGACCACAAATGAATAATCCAGCCGAGTAGAATCCACCACAACACAGCGGCAGCAACAAACATCAGCGCCGCTTTTAGCACACGGCCTTGCAGCAATTGCCCCAAGCCAGGAATGAAAAAACTCGCCAATGCGGCAATCACATTACCGCCAGAACCTTGTCCCGCCATGATGTTAGCCCTTCGTTTTTGCAAATTCGTTCATATACGCTGCCAGTGCTTGGCAACCTTCGAGTGGCATCGCGTTATAAATTGAAGCGCGCATACCGCCCACCGAGCGATGGCCTTTTAATTGCAATAAATGCCGCGCTTCAGCGCCAGCCAGGAATTCTTTATCGAGATTGCTATCAGCGAGTGTGAATGGGATATTCATCCGTGAGCGATTGGCCAACGCCACCGGGCAATGATAGAAACCATTGGAAGCATCAATCGCGGAGTACAAGACATTGGCTTTGGCGATATTTTTTTGCTCCATCACCGCCAAACCGCCATTTTTCAATAACCATTTGAAAACTAAACCAGCCACATAAATACCAAATGTTGGCGGGGTGTTGTACATTGAGCCGTTATCTGCAAAAGTTTTATAATTCATTAAAGTGGGTATATCACTACGAGCCTTACCCAACATATCCTCTCGAACAATACTAAGAGCAACGCCAGATGGACCAATATTTTTTTGCGCACCTGCGTAAATAACTGCAAATTGGCTAACATCAATTGGGCGCGACAAAATATTAGAAGACATATCGCAAATCAGCGGTACACCATCGCTTTGCGGAATGTGATTGAATTCAACGCCGCCGATGGTTTCATTGCTGCAATAATGCAAATAAGCCGCATCTGGTGTGCGTTGCCAAGTTGACTCTTCTGGCACATAGCTAAAGTTTTTATCTTCACTGCTGGCGACAATATTCACTTTGGCATAGCGTTTTGCCTCAGCAATTGCGCCTTTTGACCAATGGCCTGTGTGAACAAAATCAATCGTGCTATCCGTTTGCGCAAAATTAAGTGGCAACATTGAAAACTGCAACATCGCGCCACCTTGCAAAAACAGCACTTTATAGTTATCGGGAATTGCCATTAACGCGCGCAAATCGGCTTCGGCTTCACTCAAAATTTGCCCAAACTCAATACCGCGATGGCTCATTTCCATCACGCTCATGCCCGAACCATGCCAATCAAGCAATTCAGCTTGCACTTGGCGCAACACTTCAGACGGTAAAACGGCAGGACCAGCAGAAAAATTAAACACTTGGGTCATAAAGCGATTCTCTTAAAACAATATTTTGAATTGACAGCGAATTAGCTGAGTAAAAAATGCGCGCGTGCTGTTGCTACCGGTTTGCTTTCATCATCTTGCCACGCCGTCATCAATACATTGGCAACACGTTTGCCTTGGCGAACAATTTCACAGCGACCATACAAATCCTGCGCCCGCGCCGAGCGGAGATAATCGATAGAAAAATCAACAATGCGCGGGATTCCCGCTGATTCTTGTGCCCACATCAGATGGAGTACCGCTGCGTTTTCTAAGAAGCCACCAATCACACCACCATGAATCGCGGGCAATAACACATTGCCAATATTGTGTTCAGCAAAAGGTAATAAAAATTGTGGCTGACCATCTCGCTCAAGCGCTTGAATCCCTAATAATCTTGCATAGGGTATTTTCTCCAAGGCATCAGCCAGATTAGCGAAGCAAGCAATACCCTCACTCATGATACAGACTCCTTATTCGAAGCCATTCGCGCAAATGTCGAGACTGAATGCGCGACCGGTTTTTCTGGATCATCTTGATAAGCCGTCGCGCGCATAAAGGCGATCGCCTCAGTAAGCCGATAGCATTCAGCGGTGCAATACAAGGGCAAATCGGGTTTGGCGGGGCGTAAATAATCAATCCGAAGATCAAGCGTTGCGGCAGCTTCGGGGGCAGACAATAAGGTATACAGTGAAATACCACTTGCAGTATCAATCAGGGAAGTCACCACACCGCCATGCAAAACCCGCGTTGCGGGATTGCCGATCAGCGCGTTTTGAAATGGTAACTTCAAGGTGACCTTACCGCGTTCCGCGGTCACCAATTCCAGACCTAATGTTTTGCAATGCGGCAGCGCCATAAACCATGGCGCGACTTGAGCAAAGAATTCAGGGTGTGCAACCGGTAACCACAGTCCGCTCATAAATCGCCTTTATTCTTCGCTAGGATTGGCTTCTTCTGCGACATCAGGAGCGACGACTGTCGCATCACTCGCAACCCCCGCTTCGCTAAATTCAGCGTCTTCTGGCTCATCAACCTCAGCTACTTTTTGCAAGCCAGATAAGTGCTCGCCTTCGTCCAGATTAATTAAGCGCACACCTTGTGCAGAACGACCCGTTTCGCGAATTTGATTCACCTTGGTGCGAATCAATACACCGCCGGTGGTAATCAGCATCACGTCGTCCGATTCTTCAACCAAGCTTGCCGCAACTAATTTCAAGCCGGTTTTATCAGTCAAGTCCATCGCGATCACGCCTTGCGTGCCACGGCTGGTATGGCGGAAATCGCCCACCGGCGTACGTTTGCCATAACCGCCGTCGCTGGCGGTCAATACCATTTGCTCGTCCGAATTGGCGACCAGCAGCGAAATAACTTTTTGACCTTCGCCCAACTTCATGCCACGCACACCTGCGGCAGTACGACCCATGGCACGGACGTCATCTTCGGCGAAACGCACTGATTTACCGGCATCAGAGAACAACATCACTTGATCAGTACCATTGGTGAGCGCCACGCCAACCAAGTAGTTACCTTCATCTAGATTGATCGCGATAATACCGTTGCGTTTTGGCCGCGAGAAATCAGCCAGTGAGGTTTTCTTCACGGTGCCATCGGCGGTCGCCATAAAGATGAAGTGATCTTCAACAAACTCGGCCACCGGTAAAATCGCGTTGATTTTCTCGCCCTCTTCCAAAGGCAACAGATTCACAATCGGTTTGCCACGGCTAGTGCGGCCACCTTGTGGCAATTCATAGACTTTCAGCCAGTACACCCGACCGCGCGAGCTAAAGCACAAGATGTAGTTATGCGTATTGGCCACAAACAGGCTGTCGATAAAGTCATCGTCCTTAGTCGCTGCCGCTTGCTTACCGCGCCCGCCGCGTTTTTGCGCGCGATATTCTTCGACCGCAGTGGCTTTCATATAGCCGCCATGCGTTAAGGTCACCACCATATCTTGCGGCGTAATCAGATCTTCGAGGCATAGGTCTTCACCATGCGCGATGATTTCTGAACGACGTTCATCACCAAAGTTCGCTTTCACTTCCAGCATTTCATTGCGGATGATTTCAGTCACACGCTCTTCACGCGCCAAGATATCGAGCAAATCGAGGATTTTCTCAACGACTTCTTTGTATTCAGCAATAATTTTATCTTGCTCAAGCCCGGTCAAACGTTGCAAACGCAATTCCAAAATCGCCTGCGCTTGCACATCAGACAGACGATAGCCCTCATCGGATAAGCCATAAATTTCCGGCAAACCTTCTGGGCGCGAAGCATCCGCGTCGCTTCGTGCCAGCATTTCACCGACCAAGCCGGATTTCCACACGCGACTCATCAGGCCAGTTTTGGCATCGCTCGGTGTAGGCGCAGCCTTAATCAAGGCTATGATTTCATCAACATTCGACAGCGCAACCGCCAAGCCTTCCAACACATGACCGCGATCGCGCGCTTTACGCAACTCAAACACGGTGCGGCGAGTAACAACTTCACGACGGTGTTTCAAGAAGCATTCTAAAACTTGCTTCAGATTCAACAGGCGGGGCTGACCATCCACCAAGGCGACCATATTGATACCGAAACTATCTTGCAGTTGCGTGTGCTTATAAAGATTGTTTAGAACCACGTCAGCCATTTCGCCGCGTTTCAGTTCAATGGCCACGCGCATACCGGATTTATCCGATTCATCGCGTAAGTCAGAAATACCTTCGATGGTTTTCTCACGCACCAACTCTGCGATACGCTCTAAAAGACGGGCTTTATTCACTTGGTACGGCAACTCATCGACGATAATCGCTTGGCGATCACCATTTTTACCACACTCTTCAAAGTGGGTCCGCGCACGCATTACGACACGGCCACGGCCTGTGCGGTAGCCTTCACGCACGCCATGAATGCCATAAATAATACCCGCCGTTGGGAAATCAGGCGCAGGGATGTAATCAATCAACTCATCGATGGTCAGCTCGCTATTATCCAATAGCGCTAAGCTAGCATTGATCACTTCACCTAAATTATGTGGCGGAATATTGGTCGCCATACCGACAGCGATACCTGATGATCCATTCACCAATAAATTTGGAATCCGCGTTGGTAAAACGGTAGGCTCAAGTTCTTTCTCGTCATAGTTCGGTGTGAAATCGACCGTTTCTTTGTCGATATCAGCCAACAACTCGCTGGAAATCTTTTGTAAACGACACTCGGTATAACGGTAAGCAGCAGCGCGATCGCCATCGATTGAACCAAAGTTACCTTGACCATCAATCAAGGTGTAACGCAGCGAAAAGCCTTGCGCCATCCGGACCAAGGCTTCGTAAGCGGCAAAGTCGCCGTGTGGGTGGTATTTACCCAACACATCACCAATCACACGCGCGCATTTGACGTAAGGTCGATTCCAGACGTTACTGCTTTCATGCATCGCAAATAAAATACGGCGGTGAACGGGTTTTAAACCATCGCGCACATCAGGTAGCGCACGGCCTACAATCACGCTCATAGCGTAATCTAAATAGGAATGGCGCATTTCCTCTTCGAGGCTGACAGGGATCGTTTCTTTGGCAAAACTGAATTGTTCGAGCATTGATAAGGCCGATTAGTGAAAAACGTAAGGACTATCAAAACCAGGACTGAAACTAACTTTCAGAACTAGCGGATTTTTAGGCTTTTTGAAACTTTGTTACAAAAAATACAGACTAGTCAGATTCAAATAATCTATAGTGATGTTCAAGTTTACCACGCAGAAGCAATCGAACCAATTATTGCGTCATCGATATGCCTTGGCGTTGTGTGCTGTTACAATTTTGTTAAGTTGCGACTAAGCAAGCTTTTTATTTGCGCCAAATTTGCCTAAGACAGTAGAATACGGCTTGGGACATATTTATGTGTTTATGTAACGCCCATTCGCTTACATTTATTTGATTTAATAAAACGGGGAATTCACATGCTGACTATCAAGCAAACTCTGACATCATTCGCTATCGTTGCTGCTTTTGCTGCGACTGGCGCACAAGCTGCTACAGAGATTTACGTAACAAACAGCACTAACGTGTCTGAAGCTAATCCAGAAGGCGCAGTTAAGATTTCTGATGGTACTTGTGTACAAACTGGTTCATGGACTGCAGAAGCTGCTAAGTCAGTTAAAGGTTGCCAAGGCTATGTAGCTCCAGCAGCTGCTCCAGCTCCTGTTGTTGAAGCTAAACCAGCTCCTGTTGTACCTGCACCACAAAAAACTGCTAAAAAATTCGAATTGCGCGCAGACACTCTGTTTGCATTCGACAAAGCTGACTTGAAACCAGCTGGTAAAGATGCATTGGATGCATTGTATGTTGAAGTTCAAAACATGAACCCAACTGATGGCGTTGCTGCAGTTGTTGGTTTCACTGACCGTATCGGTAGCTTGAAACACAACCAAGGTCTTTCTGAGCGTCGTGCAAACACTGTACGTAACTACTTGATCAGCAAAGGCGCACCAGCTGACAAGATCACTGCTGAAGGCCGCGGCCCAGCTGATCCAGTAACTGGCGACACTTGCAAAAACGTGAAACCACGCGCTAAATTGATCGAATGCTTGGCTCCAGATCGTCGCGTTGAAGTAACTGTTTCTGGTTCTGCAGTTGTTGTTAAGCAATAATTTGCTGCACTAAGTATCGAAAGCCCCGCCATGGCGGGGCTTTTTGTTTACATTTGTAATATTGAGGATGAATAGATGAGCAAGTTTACCCATCATTTTTTGAGTATTTTTGCGTCGATGCTCCTTACATCTCCGACAGTATTTGCTAGCAATGTTGCAAAATTACAACAACAATTAAGCGAAACCAAAACACTGCAAGCCAACTTTACCCAACAAGTCAGCGGTAAAAATAACAAAATACAGTCCTCCGCTGGTCAAGTTAGTTTGGTACGTCCGGGTAAGTTTCGTTGGGTATATAGCAAGCCCTACCCTCAAGAAATTGTCAGTGATGGCAAACAAGTCTGGCTATATGACATTGACCTAGCCCAAGTCACAATTAAGCCAGTTGGAAAAGCACTGGATGCCAGCCCTGCCGCGGTTTTAGCGGGCAATAACAAACTCGACACCAGTTTTAATACCGCAGAACTCCCCAATAAAGATGGCCTGTATTGGGTCGAATTAACGCCAAAACAAAAAGAAAGCAGCTTTGCCCGTATTCGAATTGGCTTTAATGAAAATACGCTATCGCGCATGGAATTAGACGATCAATTTGGGCAAACAACCCAGATTCAATTTACCCAATTAATTCGCAACAAAGCCATCGAAGACAAAGTATTTACTTTTACTCCTCCTGCAGGCACAGACATTATCCGTGAGTGATCTATTTTCCAGTCGACCAGTGCAGCCGCTTGCCGAGCGCTTACGCCCGCAGTCGATTGCTGACGTTATCGGCCAACAGCATTTACTCGCAGCGGGCAAGCCATTAGCGCTTGCCTTAGCGAGCGGCAAGGCTCACTCGATGATTTTCTGGGGGCCGCCTGGTGTTGGTAAAACCACGCTGGCACGCCTGCTTGCTGCGGCGTTTGATTGTGAATTAATTGCACTCTCAGCGGTATTTTCTGGAGTCAAAGATATTCGGCTCGCGATGGATCAAGCCGAACGCAATTTACAGCTCAATCGGCGCAGTATTTTATTTGTTGATGAAGTGCATCGTTTTAATAAAGCGCAGCAAGATGCTTTTCTGCCTTTTGTTGAATCAGGACTAATTACCTTTATTGGTGCAACGACCGAAAACCCGTCTTTCGAAGTCAATGCTGCTCTTTTATCACGTGCACAAGTCTACGTACTGCATTCACTCAGCCACGCCGACTTAAGCCAACTGATTCAACGCGCAGAAAGCCAGCTAGATTCTGCTATCAAAATTGCTGCCGACGCCATTCCGGCGCTGATCGACCTTGCCGACGGCGATGGCCGGCGATTGCTCAATCTGATTGAACAGGCCAGCCAAGCCGCCATCGCCAGTCATCGCAACGAAATCAATGCTGAATTTCTCGCCAATGCACTCAGCATCAGTAGCCGACGCTTTGATAAAGGAGGAGATTATTTTTACGATCAAATTTCGGCACTCCATAAGTCGGTACGTGGCTCTAACCCTGATGGCGCTTTATATTGGCTAGTGCGCATGCTCGATGGCGGAGCTGACGCACGCTACTTAGCACGGCGGATTGTGCGCATGGCGTGGGAAGACATTGGTTTAGCCGATCCGCGCGCGATGCAAATCGCGAATGATGCGGCAACCACCTATGAGCGACTCGGCTCGCCCGAAGGCGAATTAGCTCTTGCCCAAGCAGTCATTTATCTCGCGGTCGCCCCGAAATCTAACGCAGGATACCTAGCTTATAAAGCGGCCAAAGCGTTGGTTAAACAAGACAAATCACGCGAGGTTCCGCTCCATCTACGCAATGCGCCGACCAAATTAATGGCTGAGCTTGGGCATGGTCACGATTATCGCTACGCCCACGACGAGCCCGAAGCATACGCAGCCGGGGAAACCTACCTGCCCGACGGCCTTGCTGTGCAATTTTATCAACCAACACCGCGCGGATTGGAGCAGAAAATTGCACAAAAAATGGCACACTTGGCCGAGCTCGATGCTGAGTGGCAAAAACAACAAAGCAAAAAATAAACAAAACAAATAGGTATATTGAGCAAATCATTACTAAACAATAATTAGATCAATATACCCCTAAAATTGTATTTTTAACTCAATAGATACCGAGCTAGCACAGCCTTGGTGTAAAATCTCTGCATCCATTAAGTATCAATTCAAAAGACACTCATATGCTCGATATTCAACTGCTTCGTACCGACCTCGCTGCGGTAACCCAACGCTTAGCTGAACGTAAATTTGTTCTCGATGCTGCCGCATTCCAAGCACTGGAAGACGAGCGCAAAATACTACAAACCCAGATGCAAGATTTGCAAGCCAAGCGTAACTCCACTTCAAAGCAAATTGGCGCCGCCAAAGCCAAAGGTGAAGACGTTAGCGCGATCATGGCCGAAGTGGCCAACTTAGGTGACGAACTCAAAGCCGCTGAAAGCGCCTTCGCTCAATTGGATGAGCGCATCAAAACGCTGTTGCAACACATCCCTAATCTGCCCGCTGCTGATGTTCCTTTCGGTAGCGATGAATCTGGCAATCTTGAAGTGAGCCGTTGGGGCACGCCACGTGAATTTGATTTTGACATTAAAGACCACGTCGATTTAGGCGCACCATTGGGTTTGGATTTTGAAACCGGCGCTAAACTGTCCGGTAGCCGCTTTAGTGTATTGCGTGGCCCAGTAGCAAAACTACACCGTGCTTTGGCTCAGTTTATGCTTAATGTGCACAGCAATGAGCACGGCTACGAAGAAATGTACACGCCCTATATCGTCAACGACAGCGCCCTATTCGGCACCGGCCAGTTACCCAAATTCGCTGAAGATATGTTCAAAGTGACGCGTGGCGGTGAAGAAGGCAACGTTGATCAATACCTAATTTCAACCTCTGAAATCACGCTTACCAACACCGTTGCTGGCGATTTACTCAAACTTGAGCAACTGCCGATCAAACTTACCGCACATTCACCGTGCTTCCGCTCTGAAGCTGGCTCATACGGTCGTGACGTGCGCGGCATGATTCGTCAGCATCAGTTCGATAAAGTTGAAATGGTGCAAATTGTTCACCCAGAACAATCCGAGGCCGCGCTCGAAGAACTGGTTGGCCACGCAGAAAAAATCCTGCAATTGCTTGAATTGCCATATCGCAAAGTCTTGCTCTGCACCGGCGATATGGGCTTTAGCAGCCAAAAGACTTACGATCTCGAAGTATGGCTACCAGCACAAAACACCTTCCGCGAGATTTCGAGCTGCTCGAATATGGGCGCTTTCCAAGCGCGTCGTATGCAAGCGCGATTTAAAAACGAAGCCGGTAAAAATGAATTAGTGCACACACTGAATGGCTCAGGCCTCGCCGTCGGCCGTACTTTGGTTGCGGTGTTGGAAAACTATCAAAACGCCGATGGTTCCGTTACCGTACCGAACGTATTACGTCCATATCTGGGTGGTTTGGAAAAATTAAGCGTTTAATTATTTGATCACCCACGCCAAAAGCGCACGATGACGTGCGCTTTTTTTGCGCCTACAGCTTGAGTCAGCTAGTCTAGGTGGGATCTATTCATTCCAAGGTAACGATATGACTGCTACCAGCTTCTGGCTCATCCTAGCGGCACTGATGATTGACTGCGAAATATTCACAACGACTTTTTATTTACTCGCAATTGCGCTGGGCTTTTTGATTGCCGCGATTGCCGCCAGCCTAAATCTAAGCATTGCAATGCAAATAGGCTTATCTGGTCTCTTTGCATTGTTGGCGGTATTCGGTGTGCGACAGTGGAAAATCAAGCATCCACGCGTCGATACGCCGATTGATGCCGATGATATTGGTCAGCGTGTTGAAATTGAATCTTGGATTGATGAACAACACGCCCGCGTGAAATACCGTGGTAGTTATTGGAATGCTGTACTAGCCCCCAATACCGAGCAAACAGACCATAGTTACTGGACTATCACCGCTCGCCACGGCGCAGTCCTAGAAATCAGCCCTCAATCACTCAAATAATCTTTTGGAGCACGCCATGCCCTATGAATTTATGCTAGCTTTTCTTGTTGTGGTCATTATTTTTGTCGCTAAAACCTTCAAAATCGTCCCTCAACAAAGTGCACTAGTGATTGAACGGTTAGGTCGTTTTCATGCGGTACTTGCACCAGGCTTAAGTATCGTCATTCCATTTATTGATCGTGTTGCCTACAAGCACTCGCTCAAAGAAATTCCGCTCGATATCCCAAGCCAAGTCTGCATTACGCGTGACAATACCCAGCTGCAAGTCGATGGAATTTTATATTTCCAAGTGATTGATCCACGCATGGCCTCCTATGGTAGCTCTGACTATGTACTAGCAATCAGCCAGCTTGCACAAACCACTTTGCGTTCGGTCATCGGTAAACTAGAGCTAGACAAAACCTTTGAAGAACGTGATGAGATCAATCGCTCAATTGTGGCTGCACTCGATGAAGCAGCGGCAAGCTGGGGCGTAAAAGTACTGCGTTATGAAATTAAAGACCTGACGCCACCGCAAGCCATTTTACATTCGATGCAGCAACAAATCACCGCAGAACGTGAAAAACGCGCCTTGATCGCGCAATCAGAAGGCGTTAAACAACAACAAATTAACTTAGCAACTGGGCAGCGCGAGGCGGCAATTCAACAGTCGCAAGGCGAAATGCAAGCCAATATCAACCAATCCGAGGGCGAACGCCAAGCGCAAATCAACCGTGCTACCGGTGAAGCCGAAGCGCTACGTTTGGTTGCTCACGCGACTGCTGAAGCCGTGCAAGTCGTGGCGTCAGCCATTCAAACCCCTGGCGGCATTGAAGCCATTAACCTCAAAGTCGCCGAACAATATGTCGCCGCCTTTAGCAATATCGCCAAAACTGGCAATACCATGCTACTACCGAGCAACGCTGCTGATGTCGCAGGAATGGTCGCAACTGCGATGAATGTCGTGAAATCTGCAAACTTGCAAAAAACCAACTAAAGTAAATGCACTAACGCAGGAGCTTTCCCATGGCAGATCAAAAATACCGTTTGGTGACCCGCAGTGATTTTGATGGTTTAGTGTGCGCAGTACTACTGAATGAACTCGACCTGATTGATGATATTCTGTTTGTACACCCCAAAGACATGCAAGATGGGAAAGTGCCGATTACCGATCGCGACATCACCACCAACCTCCCCTATGTGGCTGGCGCCCATTTAGCATTCGATCATCATTTATCCGAAACCATCCGTAATCAAGGCCATAAAAATCACATTATTGATCCCAAAGCGCCCTCTGCTGCGCGCGTTGTCTATGATTATTACGGTGGTAAAGAGCGCTTTAGCGACATCAGCGACGATATGATGCTGGCGGTAGATAAAGCCGATTCAGCCGAATTTACCCGCGATGAAATTCTCAACCCCAAAGAATGGGTGCTGCTCAATTACCTAATGGATGCGCGCACTGGGTTGGGTCGCTTTAGAAGCTTTAGGATTTCAAACTATCAATTGATGATGGATTTGATCAAATACTGCCGCCATCATGGCATTGATGAAATCCTAAAATTACCCGATGTCATCGAGCGCATCGAGCTGTACATGGAACACGCGCCATTAGCTAAAGAGCAAATCCAGCGCTGCAGCCGAATTTATGACAATCTCGTCGTTTTAGATCTACGCGAAGAAGAAACGATCTACGCCACCAATCGTTTTATGATTTACGCACTGTACCCACAATGCAATATCTCGATTCATGTAATGTGGGGATTGCAAAAACAAAACACCGTATTTGCCACCGGCAAATCGATTATTAACCGCTCCTCACAAACCAATATTGGCGAACTGATGCTGCAGTACGGCGGCGGCGGCCATGAAAACGCGGGGACTTGCCAAATTGCCAATCATAAAGTCGATGAAGCGCTGCGAGAACTCGCACTTAAAATCACGTCCGATGGTTAATCGTCACGACGTTTCCACATAAAAAATGCCGCAAAACGCGGCATTTTTTATTCACTCGGATAACGCCGCCCCTGCGTCGCCAGCAAACCTTGCCGGCCTTCACAAGGAAAATATTCCACTTCATGATAAGCCACATCAGCCACTTTAATTTGGCGATACATCTCACCTAAACTAACTATTTGATAACCCTGTGCCAACCAACCATCTAATAGCCGCGCAAAATCATCAATCGCTTGCACACCTTCAAAATCAGCCGCCACATTATAAACATGACCAAACGTTGCCTGCTGGCTCGTTAACGCCAAAATCACATCAACACGATCAGCACCAGAAAATGGCTGAATCTCTTCAAGCATTGGCAAGGTCACAGGCAACTGCATACACCGAGACACTTCAGCATTTGAAACTGGGAAAAAAGGTGTTGCACCACGGGTATCACTTGAAAACTCAAACTCAGCAAACTGCTCAGCCCTATACACCCCACGATTTCCTTGCCAAGACTTGGTAGAAAACGCAACCGGCTGCCCACCAGTTAATCGGGAAAACTGTGCAATATCATCTTGCAGCACCTGAGCCGTCGCAGTTGGCGACCAATTAGCAATCTGCTGCTGCCATTGATACTGCTGAGCTGGCCGCACACCATGCTCAAATGACGAAGACTGCAATGCTTTCATGGCGTTCAACGCTGCTTTTTTTAACGCCGCCGAGGGCAAAAAACTGCCGCGTAATAAAGAACGCCAACCAAAACGCGCTTTTAGCGCTTGAAGCCCCGCGCCAGGAAAGCGTCTTAAGCCACGCGCCGGACGCAAAAAAGTACCATTTTTTTCACAGCCTAAAGACCAGAAAAAAGTCGCACCACACTCACGTTCTAACAGTAATTGGTTCAAGCGAGGCACACCAAGCTCAATAGCTGATAAATTATCAACATCAATTTTTAAAGCAATTAGTTTCATTTGAAATTCGAAAATTGGCGGGAGCATTGATTAGGCGCCATGACTGCAGCACCTATCATTCGGACGCTAGTGTACTACGAGTCGCTGCCAGATTTCTTGTAAAGACCATCGAGCCGCCGCTATATGCAGCACAAAGCAACACCACAAAGCCAAGCTAGCCTGTGCTTTTAAGCAAAAGACACATCCAATCCATCTACTTAGCTGTGAACTTGAACAATCTCCAAACCTAACTCAAACAATGTCGAAGACTCAAGTTTGTGACTGCGTTTAACGCGCACGCGAGCGGAAAAAGGCTCACTGCGTAATATATGGGATCGTGCTGGCATTAAAAAAATATCAAATTCTTCCTCTGGGCGAGGCACATAGCTGGTTCGCACGGTCATACCCGTCACACTCAAATCAGTGCAATCCCCATAAAACGGCAAACCCAAATCCATAGGGCGAATTTTTACCTTATAAGAGACCTGCATCCGCAAGGCACCACGCTGATCTTGTTCGCGCATCCCAACTTTCATAAGCACACCTTATTGCAGGCCATCACACTAAGCCAATCAAATCACAAAGAGGTTTGCAGCTTAAATTGAGTCTGGAAAAATGCAAAGTGCCGACCATCAGCCAAAACCAAACTCATCGCAAACCACAGTCGGTATTTCGCACCGTACCAATTGAGAAGCATTCTGCAACAGAGTTCACCAAGCCATACCCCCTAGCATGAACGACAAACAGGCCACTAGAAAAAAAACTGCAAAAAACAACACCGTTTTAATCTACTGATTCATATAGATTTTCAGAAAAAACCAGCCAACACCAGCAACAAATATCCGATTTTTGTCGCAAAATGAGTTGACGCCCGAATCGAGAAATGATTTAATTCGGCCTCTCTCGAACGAGGGGTCGTTAGCTCAGTTGGTAGAGCGTCTGCCTTACAAGCAGAATGTCGGCGGTTCGATCCCGTCACGACCCACCACTTTTTCAAAGTGTAGCTCGGGAAAAATTGCAGCGGAGTGGTAGTTCAGTTGGTTAGAATACCGGCCTGTCACGCCGGGGGTCGCGGGTTCGAGTCCCGTCCACTCCGCCAGCAAAACAAATAAGTAATTTGGGTCGTTAGCTCAGTTGGTAGAGCGTCTGCCTTACAAGCAGAATGTCGGCGGTTCGATCCCGTCACGACCCACCAAGTTTCAAAATTAATTGTCCATCAGATTAATATTTGAAACAGCTAAATAAAAGTTAAGTACCACTGCGGAGTGGTAGTTCAGTTGGTTAGAATACCGGCCTGTCACGCCGGGGGTCGCGGGTTCGAGTCCCGTCCACTCCGCCACCCTTTCAAGGGTCGTTAGCTCAGTTGGTAGAGCGTCTGCCTTACAAGCAGAATGTCGGCGGTTCGATCCCGTCACGACCCACCAAGTTTCAAAATTAGTTGTCCATCAAATTAAGTTTAGATACAACTAAGCAAAGTTATGCACCACTGCGGAGTGGTAGTTCAGTTGGTTAGAATACCGGCCTGTCACGCCGGGGGTCGCGGGTTCGAGTCCCGTCCACTCCGCCAATTTCCTTGTTGTTTCCTATCTTCAAATCAAAAAATTGATACCTAATTTTTAGCATTCACGTTAAGATTGCTAGTATTAACAATAATACCAGTAGCATTCTCTGATTGCTTATGACTCATAAAATTGCATCATCCAACTGGGCTGCCACAAGCAAAAACAAGCAAGTGCGTACGCTTGTTTATATTGCACTGGCGCTTAATGCATTCATTTTATTGATTTTTTCTATTTCAGAAAGTCAATTAAATGTATTTAGTCAGATTTGCATCGCTATTTCGCTATTTTTACTATTTGCTACTCTTGCTTACGCCCAAGTGGTATTAAAGTCCAAGAAAGAAAAGCCCACTCTTGAACAACACACCACCATCGTCCCTCCCGCTGAAGCAGCCGAAGCCTTACAGGCTTTACCGGATTTAATTTGGAGGATTGACTACGCTAGTCGTCGAGTGACCGCACAAAATCAAGCGCTCGGAACAACGCACCCCGATGGGATTGAACATACTAAATTAGCCTCCCTATTTCCTGCCCGTGTTTCACGCCAGTTTTTAGAGAGCTTAATTAAAATCCAAAATACGCAAACACCGCAGCATTTCGAATACCAACTCGATAATACCGATATTACATTTGAAGCCCGTTTATCACCACTAACAACACGCAGCTGCGTGGTCATTATTCGTGATATTTCGAGTACCAAGGCCATCGAGACGGCACTATTTCAGCAACAGATGTTTACCCAACAAATCTTGGACGCCAATCCAAGCCTGATTTTCGTTCGCGATCAACATAAGCGCTTCTTATTGGTCAACCAAGCAACTCAGGCATTACTGGGGCATGAGCTGCTAGTTCAATCCCATATGGGGCTAGACGAAGATACCTCTATCTTAGCCAAGGGTGACGATGAGGTTTTACGCAATGGCAGCACCATTCGCCTCGAAGATCACTGCACCCTTAGCAATGGTCGTACCCACTGGTTTGATCTCACCAAGATTCCACTTGAGCGCGAGGGGCAAGTCTATATTTTGACCATCGCCATCGATATCACCCATCTAAAAGAAGCCGAACAAGCGCAAGCTGGCACCAGCCATCTGGTGCGTGCCATGGCCGATGTATTACCACAGCCATTTTTATTGGTTGAAGACGAAATTATTCAATTTGCCAATATGGCCGCCTGCCATCGCTTGGGCGTTACGCCGGAAAATTTAATTGGTGAATGTTTAAGCCAATTTGCCCAAGGCGAACATCAATACGCCAACCTCACCCACCTAAAAAATATTGCAGGTGAAGCCATTCATTGCTCACTGCATAAAGTAGACCGCGGCAATCAAAACACGCACCTCGTCACCCTGCAATAATATCGTTTCTGCTATAGCCCACGGTGTGCGTGCTAAAATTGCGCCTTTAGTGCCTTTTAAGCCCCCGCCGCAATGAATCTGGACTTTCGCGCCCTGCGCGCACAACTCGCTGACTGCCAATCTGCCGACTATCACTCGCTTTCTCGCCTGTTGCTGCAATGCCATGAGCGGCAAAAAAAGCAGCAAGACTTTGCCCAGCAACATGCTGACTTGCTCGCAGGTATCGCCAAATCACAAGCCAAAACCGCATTGCGGCGCGAAAAGCTCCCAATTCCCGATTACGACGACAATCTGCCGGTTAATCAACGCCGCGATGAACTAAAAGCCGCCATCGCCAAGCACCAAGTCGTCATCGTCTGTGGTGAAACCGGCTCAGGTAAGACCACCCAGCTGCCCAAAATTTGCTTGGAACTCGGTCGTGGTGTGCATGGCTTGATTGGTCACACGCAACCGCGCCGCTTGGCAGCACGCTCAGTCGCCAGCCGGATTGCACAAGAACTCAAAACCGAAATGGGCAGCGCCGTTGGCTACAAGGTGCGTTTTACCGAAAAAAGCTCACCAGCGAGCTATATCAAATTGATGACCGATGGGATTTTGCTCGCCGAAACGCTATCAGATCGTTTTTTAAATCAATACGACACCATCATCATCGACGAAGCGCACGAGCGCAGCCTAAATATCGATTTCTTGCTCGGTTACCTCAAGCAACTGTTACCGCGCCGCCCCGACCTCAAAGTCATCGTCACCTCGGCAACGATTGATTCGGATCGCTTCAGCAAGCATTTCAATAATGCGCCGGTGCTAGAAGTTTCTGGCCGCACCTTCCCGGTTGAAGTGCGTTACAAAGAACTATCAAGCAGCGACGAAGACGACCAAGAAATCGAGATGGAAGAAGCCATCGCCCAAGCGGTTGATGAGCTGTGGCGCAAAGACGGTAGTGGTGACGTTTTAGTGTTTTTGCCCGGCGAGCGCGAAATTCGCGAAACTGCCGAAGAACTCAGAAAAGCCAAACTGCGTGATGCTGAAATCCTGCCACTGTTTGCACGATTATCCAATGAAGATCAGCAGCGCATTTTCCGCCCAAGCAGCACTGGGCGACGTATCGTGCTGGCAACCAATGTAGCCGAGACTTCGCTGACGGTACCCGGCATTCGTTATGTGATCGATAGTGGTCAAGCACGAATTAACCGCTACAGCCCCCGCGCGAAAGTCGAGCAATTGTTGATTGAGAAAATCTCAAAAGCCTCAGCGCGACAACGAGCTGGGCGTTGCGGCCGCGTAGCTAGCGGGATTTGCGTGCGCCTGTATTCGGAACAAGATTTTAATTTGCGCGCAGAGTTTACCGACCCCGAAATCACGCGTTCGAGTTTAGCCGGTGTCATTTTACGGATGGCAGCGCTCAAACTGGGCAACGTCAATGATTTTCCATTTTTAGAAGCGCCATCGAGCAAACTCATTTCCGACGGGTATCAGCAGCTACGTGAATTAGGTGCTGTTAATGACAACGATACCCTCACTGATATCGGCAGGCAACTCGCTCGACTGCCCGTTGACCCGCGTGTGGGCCGGATGTTGATTGCGGGGCGTGACGAAGGCTGTTTGAAGGAAATGCTGATTATTACTTCAGGGCTATCGCTACAAGACCCACGCGAACGCCCGTATGAAGCGCGCGCGGCGGCCGATCAAGCGCACGCCAAATTTAATGAAGAAAAATCCGACTTCCTCTCTTATCTGCGGCTGTGGGAATTCTTTGAAAAACTGTTAGCCGATAAAACGAGCAATCGCCAATTAGTACAAGACTGCCACCGCAATTTTCTATCCTACTTGCGTCTGCGCGAATGGCGCGAATTACATAAACAGCTTTCCGATATGGTGATTAGCGAAGAAGCGGCCGATTCGCGGCACCGTCATGCGCCCTTCCGCTTGAATGAAAAACCGGCGACGTTTGAGCAAATTCATAAAGCATTGATTACGGGTCTGCTGGGTAATTTGGGCTTCAAACAGCCCGAAAATGACGAATACCTCGGCGCGCGTGGCATTAAATTTAATGTATTTCCCGGCTCTAGCTTGAAAAAAGCGCGGCCAAAATGGATCGTCGCGGCGGAACTCGTCGAAACCAGCAAGCTCTACGCACGCTGTGTGGCCGCGATTGAACCTGAGTGGATAGAAAAAATCGCGCCGCACCTGATCAAAAAACAGTACTTTGACCCGCATTGGAGCAAAGACAACGCGCAGGTCAATGCATCGCTACGTATAACGCTGTACGGCTTACCAATTGTGGCACGCAGAACCGTACACTACGGGAGTATCAATCCCGCCGAAGCGCGCGAGATGTTTATCCGCGAAGCCTTGGTGCGCTTTAACTACAATAGCAAAGCCAAGTTTTTCGAGCACAACTTTGCGATGTTGCTCGATGTGGAAGAGCTCGAGCACAAAACGCGCCGCCAAGACGTCTTGGTCGATGAAAACGCCCTGTTCGCCTTTTTTGACGCGATCATTCCACACGACATCGTCAACGGCGCAGGCTTTGAAGCTTGGCGCAAAGGCGCAGAAAAACTCAAACCACAGCTGCTGTTCTTACAAAAAGACGACCTGATGCAGCACAACGCCGCAGCCGTCACCGAAGAGCAATACCCAGAATTCATCCGCGTCCACGACATCAAACTGCCGCTGTCGTACCGCTTTGAACCGGGACATGTACTCGATGGCGTCACGATGACGCTGCCGCTGCATTTGCTCAATCGCGTCAATCACGCGACATTTGATTGGCTGGTGCCGGGCCTCATCCGTGAAAAAATTACGCTACTGATTAAATCGCTACCCAAATCGATTCGTCGCCTCTGCGTACCAGTGCCTGAATTTGCCACCAAAATGCTGATCGCGCTCGACACAGCCAGCCGTGAAGAACCCCTATTGCCGCAACTGGCGCAAGCCACCACGCGCGGCGTTGGCCAACCTGTCAGTGCCGATGAATTTAGTCAAACTGATTTACCGCTGCATTTACGGATGAACTTCCGCGTCGTCGATGACGCAGGCCAAGAACTCGCCCAAGGCCGCGATTTGATCGCGATTCGCGCCCAGCTCGGCGAAGCGGCGCAACTCACCTTCCGCGATACCGCTGATGAAACCACGGGCATCGAAAAATCAGGCATTACAAAATGGGACTTTGGTGACCTCCCCGCCAAGATCAATTTCAAGCGCCACGGCAAGTCGATGACCGGCTACCCCGGCCTCGTTCCTGATGAAGATGAAGCAGGTAAAGAATGCGTAGCGATTCGTCTGTTTGACACCGAACACGCCGCCAACGAAGCCCACCGCGCTGGTGTCGTCCGTCTGCTGCAATTTGAATTGAAAGAGCATCTGAAGCAATTACCGAAGGCGCTGCCGAACTTTAACCAGCTCGCAATTCATTATCGTTCGCTCGGCAATAGTGACGAGCTGATGGCGGACGTCATCGCCTGCATCTGTAACCGCGCCTTTTTGGGCGACGACGAAGCGCCGCGTAAAAAGAAAGACTTTGACGAGCAAAAAAGCCGCGCCAAAGTACGCCTACCCTCGGTACGAGACGCGGTGCTACGCACACTGAACGACATCGCGCCCGATTTTGTCGCACTCGGCACGCTGCTCGCCAAAGGCGGCAATATCCAGAATGAGCTGAAAGCGCAGCTCGGCGAGCTGATCTATAAAGGCTTTCTCACCGCCACGCCATGGGAGCAATTACCGCGCGTTCCCGTTTACATCAAAGCCATGAAAGTCCGTCTAGAGAAACGCGCCCAAAACCCGAACCGCGACGGCCAACGTGGCGCAGAAGTGGCTGAATTGATGCAGAGGTATCTGACTGAAATCGATAAATGGCAAAGAGAAGGACGAGATACCTCGACGCTATTGCCATTTAGATGGATGATCGAGGAATTGCGAGTT
This sequence comes from Deefgea chitinilytica, assembly GCF_016881405.1. Classification (GTDB taxonomy): domain Bacteria; phylum Pseudomonadota; class Gammaproteobacteria; order Burkholderiales; family Chitinibacteraceae; genus Deefgea; species Deefgea chitinilytica. The sequence goes on along the minus strand of NZ_WOFE01000001.1, from coordinate 306,245 downwards.
GGCTTGTTTGCGCAAGAATTACGAACGCCATATCCGGTGTCGGTGAAGCGATTGGATAAGATTTGGGGTGAGATTACGAAGCGGTGATCTTTCTTACTGCGCAGTGACAAGACTAGGGAATAGCGAATCGTGGAAAAATATCCTGTTACATCAAAAAGATGCCCTTGCTGTCAATCAGCTAGTGTTGAGATTATTGATAACAACGTTAGCTTCAAGCGGAGGCCTTCACACCAATGCGGTCAGTGTGGAGCAAAACTGAGGGTGCACATGACAATCAAAGTGCTGTGGTCAATTCCTGCCCTAGCTGTATCGCTCTTATCCATCTGGATCTTTATTCCTATGCTTCAGTCACAAGAAATGTCAGGGGCAATCCGAGCTGCACTGATAGGAGGACTAGGCGGCATATGCTTTTGGTTGCCTATGCATGTATTAATACGCGGAATGGTTTTTCGGTTATGGCAAAAATAGAGCCGTTGGTTGGGCTAAGCCTACGCAGCCCAACATTTACCGCAAAAGACCGCCAAGCATGGCGGTTTTTCTTTACCTGCATCAATTGATCACACTCGGATTAGCGGCTATGCGCCGCGGCACTTAATTTTCTTGCTTCGCCAAGGAAAGTAAGCAAAAGAAGGCGACCCGGGCGAAAAGCGCTCCGCGCTGCCCTTGCTTCGTCGTGAGCCAAACGATAAAACTGTTCGTCTCCCTCCTCGCCGCGGTTTTCGCTACACGGGAATTAAAGCCCCAGACCAATCATCGCGATATATACCTGCTGTAGTCTTACTCAAAAAATTGATCGCAAAAACCCGGCTTCCCCTTGTTCCTCGCTAGGCTTGGTACAAGAGATTTCACGTAGCTCAACGAAGTTTGAAATTAAGTCGATGTATTGCCTTCTAAACATTGAAATTCAATGCCTACAATTAAATACATCAACATCCAATTCGATTCGTCATTCCGGCGCAGGCCGGAATCCAGCGTCAATGCCACCCGCAACGAAGCTCTGGATACCGGCCTGCGCCGGTATGACGACAAATACAAAATCCAGTTCTGATTGGACAGCACCAACCCGATACCAAGTAGCGACGTAGATACCGTCTTGCCAGTCAAGCATTTTGGTACTCAGCTTGATACTTTTTTTGCGTTTTCAGCACGCCGAAGCACAGGTGAACCAGTTTACGCATGCAAGCACCGAGCGCCGACATTTTACTCTTGCCTCGGGCAAGCAAGCGCTCAAATAAGGCTTTGACGTGCGGGTTGTGCTTGGTCGCCACAATGGCCGCCATGTAGAGCACTGCACGAACCTTTGCAGGGCCAGCTTTAGACAGTTTGGCGCGTCCAAAAATCGATGAACCCGATTGCCGTTCCACGGGGGCCAAGCCCAAATACGCCGATAATTGTTCCGCCGTATTGAACTGATGTGTGTGCATCACCGACAGTAATTGCGTGCCACTTTGTGGGCCGACTGCGGGGATGCTTTGCAGCAAATCGAGGTCGTTTTTCAGGCTAGGATGACGGTCGATGTGATCGTCAATTTGGCTTTGTAGCTTTTTAAGTTGTGCGTTTAAAAAGGCAATACTGTCGTGAATCGACTGATGAATTAACTCGGGCGTAACGGTCGATTCGGCCTTTTCTTGGCGGTTTTGCTCGCGGAGCAAGTCTTGCAGAATCGCTTCGCGGCGAGCCAGAAGTCCTTTTAGAATGCGGGCTTCAGGCGGTGGTGGCATCCACGCAGTGGGTTTAATCATCGCACAGTAACGCGCCAACACTTGACTATCTACACCATCGGTTTTGGTGCGCACCGCGAGGCCTTGGCCGAAGTGTTTAACCTGAGCAGGGTTAGCAATCGAGACGCAGGCGCCAGCGTCATGTAGTAGCGTAGCGGCCAGTTCGTGATATACGCCAGTGGCTTCCATCGTAACGTGCAGCAGATCGTGCGGAATATGATTTTTAGTGAGCCAACTGAGTAAATCGGCGAGTCCTTTGGTGGTGTTAGCAACCACTTTGGCTTTGCCTTTGAGTGGTTCAAGTTGGGTCAGTAAATAGCAATCGATTTTGGCTTTAGCGACATCAATACCGAGATAAAACATAACAATTCTTCCTGTGAAAAGCCTAATTCGCCCACTTGCCTTGTGCATGCAGGGTCAACGCCCTTGGCTACCGTTCAGTGTCTGATTTGGCGAAAGAAGTGAGGCAAAGGGTTTAATCTACGCAGCAAGGTCGATGCCTTCAGGGTGGGCTCAAACTCACTTCGCCTCATGTGGTAGTAGCTAACCACCACGGAGAGAAAGATACAAGGTTGGGCTAAGCTTGCGCAGCCCAACGTTTACCGCGACAAACCGCCAAACATGGCGGTTTTTTTACCTGCATCAATTAATCACACATGGATTAGCGGCTATGCGCCGCGGCACTTACTTTTCTTGCTTCGCCAAGAAAAGTAAGCAAAAGAAGGCGACCCGAGGCGAAGTCGGCTCCGCCGTTCCCTCTCTCGTCGCGAGCCTAGGTCTCGCTCCTCGCTCGGCCTTCGCTTTAACGGGATTTAAAAACCATCGCCCAACCATTGCGATAAATACCTGCCTTGGTATTGCCCTGCATCTCATTCTAATAATTGCCCACGCCGATATACCCCGCCGCTCATTAGAACGGATTGCCCGTGGAGTCGCGCCGTTCGGGAGGCTGTTGGCGAGGTCTTAAGACGCGACTGTTTGAGCTGCGCGACGCTAGCGCGCAGCGAGTTTTCGCGTCGCCTTGCCAATTGCTGGACGGACGGGGTTTCGTGGCGATCGGGCGCGCGCGGGTTGCAAGGGGCGGCGCAAGACCCGCTCCTTGCTCGTCCGGCGGGCGAAACCGCCGGTTTACCGCTTGCGCCAGCAAGCCAGCCTTGTAGAGCAGGATACAGCTCACGCTGATTTCCAGTTGAAAAATGAAAACAGATTGGCGGGTTACGCCTTCGGCTAACCACGCCCTACGCTATGAAATTCACACCGTTTCAATCCATCCCCAAAGCCCCATTTCACACCGAAAAATAAGTGTTATCCCTTACTCCAAACCCCATTCACTGTGCCCCACTTCACACAATCCAACACAGTAAGAAAAGCTTGCAAGAAACATTTGTTAATTCAATCCACTGCATGATAAATTACGCGCGCTTAGTGCCAAGATAAATCAATATTATCAGAAACTTATAAGCAAATTTGTGCTGCAACCGCACATCAAATTGCCTAAAGCTAAGCCACCAAACCACAAAAACTCGGAGCAGACGACATGAAGAAAAAACATATATCTAGCCTGATTGCCACTAGCCTTTTCGCTGCCAGCGGCGCGCTGGTGATGCCACAAATGGTATCCGCCCACGGTTCAATGGAAGTGCCGGTAAGCCGCGGGTTAAGCTGCTTTAACGAAGGCCCAGAAACCCTCAAGTCTGCTGCCTGCCAAGCGGCCGCAGCGACTTCTGGCAAGCAAATGTTGTACGACTGGCCCGGTGTGAATCAACTACCGAATGGCGATCACAAAGCATTTGTGCCGGATGGCCAATTGTGTGGCGGTGGTAAACCGGATTACGCAGGTCTGAATTTGCCGCGTAACGACTGGGCGACCACGCCGATTGCTCCGGATGCGAATGGTAACTTTGATTTTATTTTTTACGGCACTGCACCACACCAAACTCGCGACTGGCAGCTTTATGTGACGCGCGATGGTTGGAATCAAAATCAACCACTGAAATGGTCTGATTTAGAAAATTTCTGCACATTGGGTAATCTTCCAGTTGATAGCAATAAGCGTTACAAACTGACTTGCAAGTTGCCGAAAAAAACCGGCCAACACATCATTTATCTGACTTGGCAACGTAGCGACAGCACCGAAGCTTTCTATTCTTGCTCAGACGTGAACTTCACTGGCGGCGTGAATACATTTAAAGAAATCGGTCAAATTCGTGCGGCACAAGATTTGACTGCGGGCACGAAAGTGTCATTCCGTCTGTTTGATAACAAAGGCTTTGACGTTGAAAACATCCAAGTGACTTTGGGTTTTGACAATGTGACTGGTCTAGAAACCAATTTGATGGCGAATTGGCCGTATGCTTTAGCTCAAAAAGTGAATGAAACTTCACGCAATGTGAGTATCGGTGTCTTGCAAACCAATGGCACGATCAATCCGGTGAAAAGCGCGCAAGATAACCGCGTTTACAACCGCAGCGGTTTGGAATTGACTTACCAAATTGATATTGCTTCACCGGGCGGCACTACACCGACACCAAAACCAACCGTGGCACCAACAGCAACGCCAAAACCAACGATTGCACCAACGGCAACACCAGTGGTTACCGCTACGCCGAAGCCCACTGTCGCACCAACAGCAACACCAGTGGTAACAGCAACGCCAAAACCAACCTTGGCACCAACGGCAACGCCAGTTGCGACTGCGACACCGAAACCAACGCTAGCGCCAACTGCAACACCAGCACCAACGGCAACAACGCCACCAGACAGCACTGTTTGCGCAGCAGCCTGGAGCTCTAGCAAGCAATACACTACACCGAATATCAAAGTTTCATACAACGGTAAAAACTACAGCAATAAGTGGTGGACCGTCGGTGAAGTGCCATCGGCTTCTGGCCAATGGGGCGTTTGGAAAGATGAAGGCGCTTGCAAGTAATACAGTGCAGATTGGGCACTGATGCACTCAGTGCCATTGTGTAGTCGTAAAAATAGCCCGCAGGTATCGCGGGCTATTTTTATGCTTTCGATTTGATTAAGCAGTTTGCATCGCAGCCAAGGCCAATTGATGCAATTGCGGATTTGCCGCAGCAATCACCCGCCCAACCGAGCCTTTGACTAAGGCTTGGCCTTGCCAATCCGTCATCACGCCACCTGCCGCAATCACAACGGGCGCAACGGCAGCAAAATCATGCAGTTTCAGACCTTCTTCAATCACGATATCCAAACCTGCGGTCGCGACCAAGGCATATTGATAGCCATCGCCACCATAAACGGTGAAGCGGCCACCTTGCTGCAGGCTATTAAAAGCGCGTAGGCCTGACTCAGAAAAATATTGCGGCCCAGTCGTGCCAATCCGCGCACGCGCCAGCTCGGTAATTTGGCTGACCGTGATGGTTTCCCCGTTCAAAGTACAACCCTGCCCGACCACGCCCACCCAGCGTTCATTGGCAATCGGCTGATTGACCACGCCCAACACCGGCTGACCACGGTATAAAAGACCGATTAAGGTCACAAACAATGGCCGACCCGTAATAAAGGCTTTGGTACCATCGACCGGATCAAGTACCCAAACCCAATCTGCGTCTTCACGCTCGGCACCAAACTCTTCACCAATAATGCCTTCATCAGCTCGTTCGGCGTTAATCAAGGCGCGCATCACTTGCTCAGCTTCACGGTCGGCTTGCGTCACTGGGCTAGCATCGAGTTTATCGTCGATGGCTAAGCCGGTACGGTAATATTGACGAATCACTGCCGCGCTAGCATCGGCCAATTTTTGTGCAAATTCAATTTGCGCCTGACTTGGTTTCACAAAATTCTCCTTAATTAAAATTGCGTACTGATTTTGCTATTTTACGGGGAATTGATGACAGTCTGTAGCGCGTTTTAACTGTGTTATTTTACTTCGTGCTCTGCATATTTCTTACTCAATAAGAATCAATATTATTAGTATTTTTATTCATTACGCTTGTCGTAATATATTGTTGATAATTGTCAATATCCGCGTAAAATCATTGAACAATCAGTGTTGCCAACCCCCGAACTCATCGCAAGGAGATCAGCATGCAAGGCGATAAAAAAGTCATCAAAGCGTTGAATACCGTTTTAGCCAACGAGCTAATTGCCATCAATCAAACTTTTTTACATGCACGAATTTACAAAAATTGGGGTTATAAAGCACTCAATGATAAGGCCTACCACGAATCGATTGACTCGATGAAACGGGCGGACAAATTGATCGAGCGCGTTCTATTTTTAGAAGGCCTGCCTAATTTGCAAGATTTGGGCAAATTGTTGATCGGTGAAGACGTTGCTGAAATGTTGGCCTGTGATTTGAAATTATTTAGCGGATTTCTTGGCACACTGAAAGACGCCATCAAAACCTGCGAAACAGCGCAAGACTACGTCAGCCGAGATTTGCTTGAAGACTTGCTCGAAGATGAAGAAGAATACATTGATTGGCTAGAAACGCAGCAAACACTGATTAAAGACATGACATTGGCGAACTATCTGCAATCACAAGCGTTTGGTGAGTAAAGACCAATACAAAAATTTCCAGCAAGGCGCGCCGTCGATGACAGTACATGCAGTACGGCAAGACGTAGCAACGCAGCCGGGAAGTTTTTGATTACATTTGAAGGAGAATCATCATGAAAGGTAGTCCAAAAGTCATTGCCGCTTTAAGCGAACTACTCGCTGCGGAGCTGACCTCGGTCGATCAATATTTTGTTCATAGCCAGATGTATCATAACTGGGGCTACGATAAACTATTTGAGCGGATTGACCACGAACGCCAAGATGAAATCGGTCATGCCACTCTACTGATCAAGCGTATTTTATTTTTGGAAGGCATCCCGAATGTGGCAGCACGCACGCCGCTACGCATCGGTAGCAATGTGCCAGAAATGCTGCAATTTGATTTATTGACCGAATACGAAGTGGCCGCCGCGCTGAAAAAAACCATTGCGCTCTGTGAAAAAGAGCAAGATTACGTCACCCGCGATATGTTGATGACCTTGCTCGAAGATACCGAACAAGATCACGCGCACTGGCTAGAACAGCAATTGTTCCTGATTAAACAAATCACGCTCGAAAATTACTTACAATCACAAGCTTTTTAATCAAAGGTATCAAGCTGTAGCCATTATTAAGCAATGGCTACAGCTTGATACTACAGCAATCCAACAGTTTTACCCAAATTCAATATTTCAGCTGCACCAACAAAGCATTCCCACTACACTGCGTTTTTTGATTTCAGTTAGTTTATTTTTATGACCAGCAGCGTCATCCTAAAAACCATCTTCAGTAGTTTTTTGTTACCCCCCGGCCTTTTTATCCTCTTATTAATGCTGGCTTTTGCCCTGCGCCACCGAGCCCCGAAGTGGAGTCCACGGCTATTTTGGAGCACATTAGCTGCGATGTATTTACTCAGTACACCGCTAGTTGGCAATCAAATTTCACAATTAGTGGAATCACAAATTCAAAATCAAGCCAATCCTGGCATCACCGCCAGTGCGATTGTCGTCTTGGGGGGCGGCTCTCGATTTGGCGCCAAAGACATGCTGGAAGGGCAAACCATCAATAATATAACGCTGGCACGCGTCCGCTATGCGGCCAAAGTCCACAAATTCAATCACCTACCGATTTTAGTCTCTGGTGGCGCACCTCAAGGCGGTATCCCAGAAGCGCAATTGATGCGACAAAGCTTGCAGAAAGATTTTGGGGTAACAACAACTTGGCTGGAATCTGCGTCAAACGACACCGATGACAATGCCAAAGAGAGCGCGAAATTATTACTGCCGCAGTATGCGGAGATTATTTTAATCACTTCCGCCGAGCATATGCTGCGTGCCAGCCGCAGTTTTGAACAAGCGGGCTTCATCGTCCACGCTGCGCCGACTGATTTTCATAATCACGAGCCATTCAGTGTGATGAGCTTTTTTCCCAGCGCTAAAGTGCTCGCAAGCAGTAGTAGCGCCAGCCGTGAATTGCTCGGGCAAATTTGGTATCGAATTTTAGGGCATTAAGGGTATATGAATGCAGCCAATATTTAACATTGGCCACATTCATATACGTCATAGATGTGGAAAATCAGGGTTCCAAGCCACTTCCCACAAGTGGCCATCAGGGTCGGCAAAGTAACCAGTGTAGCCGCCCCAAAAAGCGGTGTGGCCTGCTTTGACTAAGCGCCCACCGCCTTGCGCGCCAATCGCCAATAATTGATCAACTTCTTCAGGGCTACGCACATTGTGCGCTAGGGTAACACCACGAAAACCACCACCAGCACTAGGTACGCCAGCATCTTCTGCCAGTAATTCATGGGGATACAAGGCTAACCAAGTCACCCCCATTTCAAAAAAAACCACGTTCTCGAGTACCGTGCGTGGTTTCAGACCAAGAATGTCGCGGTAATACACCAATGAGCGCGCTAAATCAGTGACGCCTAAGGTGATAAAACTAACCCTAGGCTCCATTTAAACACCACCTGTGCTGCGCTTAGCCAATTCGTAGACCGTTTTACCCTGCAATTTGAAATACTCTGCAGCGTGGTAGAGGTTTTCAGAATGCCCAACAAACAGCAATCCGTCATTTTTCAAGAGCGGCGCAAACCGTTGTAGGATTTTAAGCTGCGTGGGTTTATCAAAATAAATCATCACATTGCGGCAGAAAATCGCATCAAACGGCCCACGCAGCATCCAATTTGCTTCAATCAAATTAAGTTTGCGAAACACAATCATATTGCGCAATTCGCTCTTAAGTTGGTATCGGCCATCGGCTTGCTTATCAAAAAATTTACTGACGCGCTGCGGCCCCAATTTTTGCACTTCAAGGGCTGGATAAATACCCTGCCGTGCCACATCCAGTACATTGGTATCTAAATCAGTCGCGATGATTTTAACGGGCGGGCGTAAGGAATCAAACGCTTCACAAGCCGTAATCGCAATCGAATACGGCTCTTCACCAGTACTCGATGCGGAGCACCAAATATTGATCGTACCAACACTACGCCAGTTTTTCAGCTGTTGGTTCAAAATCTCAAAATGATGCGCTTCACGAAAAAATGAGGTGAGATTGGTGGTCAGTGAGTTAGTAAACAACTCAAATTCTTTCTGATCACCGCGCTCTAGTACCTGCAAATATTCATTAAATGTCTTTAGATTGAGCGCACGCAAGCGTTTAGCCAAACGGCCATACACCATATCGTGCTTTGAGGTGGCCAAAGAAATACCTGCGTAGTTGTAAATCTTGACACGAATTTTTTCAAAATCCGCTTCAGTAAATTGAAATTCACGATTACTACCTAGCATGGCGCTGATTCCTAATAAAGATCACTGAATACAAACAGCATAGCTGATTTACAGGCCGAGTTCGCCCCAAATTGCATCGATTCGCGCCACCGAAGCCGGATCACGCTCAATCACCCGCCCCCACTCACGATTTGTTTCACCTGGCATTTTATTAGTGGCATCGAGCCCCATCTTGCCACCCAAACCAGAAATCGGGCTGGCAAAGTCCAGATAATCAATCGGCGTATGTTCGACCAAAGTCGTATCACGCACAGGGTCCATCCGCGTAGTGATCGCCCAAATGACTTCTTTCCAATCGCGGCAATCAACATCATCGTCAACGATGATGATGTACTTGGTATACATAAACTGACGTAAGAACGACCACACACCAAACATCACCCGTTTGGCATGCCCAGGATATTGCTTTTTAATCGATACAATCGCCATCCGGTAACTACATCCCTCTGGCGGCAAATAGAAATCTACAATTTCTGGAAACTGCTTTTGCAAAATCGGGACAAACACTTCATTCAGTGCCACCCCCAAAATAGCCGGTTCATCTGGCGGTTTGCCCGTGTAGGTGCTGTGATAGATCGGATCGGGGCGCGAGGTAATCCGCTCCACCTCAAAGACCGGAAACCAATCTTGCTCATTGTAATAACCGGTATGGTCGCCGTAGGGGCCTTCTAAGGCGTGCAAAAAGCCATTGAGCTCTTTGAGCGGCACACCGTGCTCTGATACGCCGCGATAGCCCGTCTCGCATGGTTTAAGCACGCCTTCGAGAATAATTTCGGCAGTCGCAGGCACTTGTAAATCAGAGCCAATACATTGCACTAGTTCTGTTTTACTACCACGTAGCAGCCCAGCAAATTGATATTCACTCAAAGTATCTGGCACCGGCGTTACCGCACCGAGAATGGTAGCGGGGTCACAACCCAGCACCACGGCCACCGGATAAGGTTGCCCAGGGTTTTGTTTGGCATGTTCACGAAAATCAAGTGCGCCACCACGATGCGCCAACCAGCGCATAATCACTTGATTGCGGCCAATCACCTGCTGGCGATAAATCCCCAAATTTTGGCGTTTTTTATTCGGGCCTCGCGTAACTACTAAGCCCCAAGTAATCAACGGTGCCACATCGCCCGGCCAGCAATGTTGAATCGGTAGTGTACTTAAATCGACATCTGAGCCTTCGAGTATATTCTCTTGGCAAATTCCTTTACGAATCTCTTTCGGTGCCATATTGAGCACTTGTTTAAGCAAAGGCAGCTTTTCCCAAGCATCTTTAAAGCCTTTTGGCGGCTCAGGTTCTTTCAAATAGGCGAGCGTCTGGCCAATTTCCCGTAATGCAGACACATTTTGTGCGCCCATGCCCAACGCAACACGCTGCGGCGTACCAAACAAATTACCCAAAACCGGCATGCTGAAACCGGGTACATTCTCAAACAAGACCGCAGGCCCCGCCGCGCGCAATAAGCGATCACAGACCTCGGTCATTTCTAGCTTGGGTGAAATCGGTGTTTGTATCCGTTTCAATTCACCTTGGGCTTCCAATTGCGCCATAAAATCGCGTAAATCACGGTATTTCATGCTGACTCCAGCCAAAAAAATGCCCGGCATAAACCGGGCTGGTTTTGATACTGCGGAAATTTATGCAGAAAGTGTCATTGTTGCAGTGTGGCTCGCTCCAGCAGCCAAAGTCAGCGCATTATCAAAAACATCGCCGCGTTCAACACAAACAAACTGTCGATAAGCATCACTGCCAATATCGGCAATATTTTTTGCATGCTCACCTGGATTCCAAACGACAGCACTATGTGCAGAACTTGCAATACGAATGCTGCGCGTACCATCAACGATGGTTTGCACTTCGGGTACGTCAAGATAAACCCGATCCGTTGAGCCAGTAAAAACAACATCCCCTTGCTGCACTAGGCGACGTTCCACACCGATCGTATCGATGTAATTCAAATCCGCCAATCCAGTGACCACGACTTGGGTATAGTCTGAAATGGCAAAGTAAGTATGGAACGCGTAGGTATACGGTACTGATGTATCGCTCAAATTCTGAGTCGTCATGCTCAAATCAAGTGCTGTACCCACTACAATCGTAAACTCAAAATTGAACGCATAAGGCCACATTGCACGAGTCTGCTCGCTGTCTTGCAAACTCAGTACGATTTCCGTTCGGCCATCGGCCAAATTACGCGCTGACTGCAAGGTCCAATCCGTGCTGCGCGCAAAGCCATGCGATGGCAGCCCCTCTGGATGACCACCAAACCACGGCATGCAAAGCGGAATACCGCCACGAACAGCTTTAGCCGGCTCAAAAATCGCATTAGGTGATAGCCATAGCAAATCCTGGCCGCCCGCTGGAACAAATGAAAGAAGATGAGCGCCTTGAATGGCAATCACAGCCGAACCCAATTGATTTTCCACCACCAGCAGCGGCAATCCCTCACCTACTTGCTTAAAATGAGCGCCTGAAGTCGTTAAGTGGACGCCATTTACATTGGCCAATACCGTAGAAAAATCTTGTTGAGTCATTCAAAAAAGCTCCATCGTTAAGCGCTCATTTTAAAGTAAAGCCAACAAAGCGGCTATGATTCTTTGTTTGGCACCCAGACCAACGCATCGCCCGTTAACACGACAACGCCGCGCACGATGCACTCGGTCAGTAATTTAACGCGCTGTTTTTCGGGGTAAATCTCGATAATCGTAGCTCGGGCTGTGACGGTTTCACCGATGTGGACAGGTTTCAAAAATTTGATGTTCTGCCCCATATAAATGCAGCCGGGACCCGGCATTTTCATCCCAATCACGCTGGATAAAAAACTAGCGGTTAGCATGCCGTGAATAATTCGACTACCAAAACGAGTTTGACTCGCAAACTCTTCATCAATATGCATCGGATTGTTGTCACCCGTTAGGCCGGCAAACAGCACAACGTCGGTTTCGGTGACCGTTTTCCGGTACTCTTCAAAATCACCCACAGATAATTCATTAAAATAACGAGCCATGCCAAACTCCTCTAATGATCACATTCCAAACGGAATCATGACATCCTATAGGAGTTTGTGGCTCAATTTATTAAGACAACACAATCACTTAGGGCAAATTACTCGGTGGTATACCTTGGATGCTTCGCTCGGGATCGAACCAACGTGAAATCCACTTAAATGAACGACGCCATGCATCTTGTGCTGCAGCTGAATTCGATTGTGAAACGGCTTTCGCACCAGAGGAATTACTTGATTTTTTAATCGGAGCGATATCTGCGCTGGCAAAGTCATGCTCGGCATCGGAGTAGCTGACTTTATGAAATAGATCTTGACCCGACTTGAGGCCCAATTCACGACAGTATTCAGCAGCCGCAGTTTCACCCTCTTCGCCAATCAACAACAAAGTTGGTGCAGCAACTCGATAGTTTTTCAAACCTAAAAACAAGCGGCAATTCGGATAAAAAGCCACTGCTGATTTTACGCCTGGATTGCTTCTGTTCATCAATGACAATACTGTAGATGCACCTTCTGCCCAGCCAATCACAGCAATTTTGCTCGCATCAACTTCATTGCGAGCTTTTAACCATGCAATTGCAATCTGTGCATCATTGGCACGTAATCCAATACTTTTTTTATTGGTACGCCCGACACAACCTTGCCGTTTACCTTTTGGACCCAATACATCCAGCATCAAAACACCAAAGCCCATCTCTTGCAGTAGTGACGCCATTTTCATGGTTCGTTCATAGCTAGGCGTTTGCTGTTTCGCCAAGCGATTACAGCCATGCAGCAACAAAACGGCAGGGCCAATCGGCTTATTAGGCGCTAAATAGACGCCCGACAGAGAAACTCTGCCAGAATTAATTGTGACTGTTTTAGCCGCGACATGAGATGTCACGCATGTAAAAACGATAAACAGCAGAAATTTCATTTATACAATCAATCGGAAGGCAACAGGGAATCGGTACAGCAAGCCTTTGCTAGTACTTATTGCGGCCAAGATACAGCACACAATATGAGTAATAAACAACAAACCAGCCACTATCGAGCCGAGCAAGGGAATCCACCCAAGCACGCATGACAAAAGCAAAATATTAATCGACCAGTTTAGCGCTTCTTTACCCGCTAAATAAACAAACTGGTCTTCTTTCTTCAACAAAACAGCAAGTAAGCCAGGAAAAAAACTAAAAAACAACGTGAAAACATACACCAGAGTCGCCCAATTTTTGGCGTCAGTTGATACAGGCAAAGTCAATTTAAAATCTGAGTGCTGCATTAATCTATCAACGGCAAAATTCGGAGGGTGACTTTACCACAGCGGCGATCTTCATAAAAGTTCATCCAAGCCCAATCCAAGCGCTTTCGAATATTTATCAATAAATCCACAGCCCGATGGTAAAAACACTGGCAGAAATTCAGTTTGTACACTAAACCAATTATGAACCTAGTGCACTGCAACAATTTCAATCAATGAGGTCAATAGCATGAGCGATACCACCCAATACTCAATTGATCAGCGTGGGGTTGCTACTGTGACATTGAATCGACCGGAACGTTGTAATGCTGTCGATGAAATAATGGTTGCTGAATTAACCGCAATATTGACCGCATTACGCCTCAATAGCGAAGTACGGATGCTAATTTTGGAAGCCAGTGGCAATTGTTTTTGCAGTGGCACAGACTTAGCTTGGATGAAGCGAGGATCGCTTTCGGATCCAAATCACAATTTTGAAGATGCACTTCGTTTTGCGCGCTTACTTCGTACCCTTGATAGACTACCTATCCCAACCATTGCTCGAGTACATGGTCCAGCACTTGGCGTTGGGCTTGGCATTATCTCATGCTGCGATTTAGCCATTTGTACTGAAGATGCCTGGTTCTCGATACCAGAAACAAGACTAGGCTTAATTCCTGCGGTGGTCGGCCCATATATCATCAGTCGTATAGGCAGTAGCGCAGCACGACGATATTTCTTAACTACTGAAAAATTTACCAGTTCAACCGCGCATAAAATAGGCTTAGTCCACGAAATAGCGGCTGATGTGCTCAGCATGGATGTACAAATTCAAAACTGGATCAGCGATATATGCCAAAACAGCCCTCATGCATTAGCCGCTGCGAAAAGATTAATTACTTCTGTCGATCATCGACCAATCGATGATGCAATGATTTCAGACACGGCTCACCGAATAGCACATATTCGGACGCATGAGGAAGCTCAAGAAGGCGTCAATGCGTATCTTGAGCAACGCTCACCCTATTGGGTATCAGCTATAAGCTCGGTGGCATAATCCAAGGACGTGGTCGCGGTATAGGCCGTTGCTCTTCTGATTCTGCAACTGAGAGCAAACGCAAGGCTAACTCAGATTGAGGATAGCTTGAGCTGCTTTTATTCAACAAAATTTGTGCTTGGTCTGACAAATTTTGTCCAGAAGACATATCAAAAATATTCGACATTTTATGCTCCTCCATTCGAAAGTTATTGCGTTGAGGAACCTTACAAAAACAAGCTTACAATTACAATATCGGAGCATTTGCACAAAAATACAATCTTTTTTTCAATAAAAAACGGCTGCTTAAATTCGCAGCCGTTTAAATTGAAAATGAGCGTTTTTTACTGAGCTTGGGGGGCTTTTAAGTGATACTTCACTTTAGTCTCTTTTTTAATCGCATCAATAAAAGCATTCAACTCAACTTGACCATACATTTTGGCTAGACTCTCTTGCATCTTAAACTGACTTTCGGCGGATAATTCTGGGGCAGGCAGTGCAGCAGTCACTTTATAGATAGCATAACCACGGCCAGGAACTGCAGAACCAACGTAAGCGGGTAATTTTGCAGGGTCGGCTTTAAAGATCGCTTTCAAATCAGCATCTGACACACCTTGCTGGGCAATCCGGGTAAACCCTTTTGTCTCACCCCAAGTCAAAGGCACAGCAGCGCCAGTTTTTAGGCTAGCAAGTTTCTTCTCACCGTCAGCCAAAGCTAAAGCAAGTGCTTTTTCCTGTTTTAATTTCTGAGAGATTAAAGCGGATACTTCTGCTAAAGTTTGTGTGCTTGCCGGCTTATGCTCTAACACGCGCGCGGAAATGAATTGACCTGGTGCAATCTCGATGGCTTCAGTATTATGCTTCGCTTTTAAGACATCATCTGAATACACAGCTTCAATCAATTTTGGATTATTCAATATCGAATCAGCAGTTCCTGTACGCGTTACCCAATCACTCTGCTTTAACGTTAGTTTCAATGCATCGGCAGTCGGCTTTAAACTATCAGACTGCTGATAAACTAATTCTGTAAATTTCTCTACTTGCGCTGGAAATGCCGTTTGAATTTTTTGCAATTTGAGCTTTTCCACAATAGCCGGTTTTACGTCAGCCAAGCTTGCAGATTTAATTTCATTTAGTTGCAAAATATGAAAACCATATTCTGTTTCTACAATGCCACTGATCTCACCTTTTTTCAGGCTAAATGCAGCTTGATCAAAGGCTTTAACCATTGCGCCACGAGCAAAAAAGCCTAAATCACCGCCATTCACTGCCGAACCTGGATCCTGAGATTTTTGCTTTGCAAGTTCAGCAAAACGCGCGGGAGCCGCTTTGACCTCTGCCAAAATAGCTTCAGCTTGCTTACGAATGGCAGCTCGGTCAGCCGGTTTTGCTGCTTTATCAACAGTCAGTAAAATATGACTAACACGGCGTTCTTCTTTTACCAGCTCTTGCTGATGCTCGGCAAAATACTGGGCAACTTCTTCATCTTTGATTGTTTGTGCCGCAGCTAAATCAGCTTGCGACAACAATACATATTCCAATTTAACCATTTCTGGTTTTTTAAAGTTGGCTTGATTTTCATCGAAGTATTTTTTGATTTCAGCATCAGAAATCGTGACCTGAGATAAATACGGCTCAGGAGAAACAATCGTAGTAGCAACCTCACGCTTTTCAGCCATCAGTTGATTGAGTTGCTGCATCGACGCTTTCGAAACAAAACCGGTTTGCACAGTCCCATCCATCAATTGTCGCATGACAATATCCTGGCGAACTTTTTGTTCAAAAATTGCCGGCGTCATTTGCTGTGCGGCCAATAACTCTTGATAACGTTGCTGATTAAATTTGCCATCAACCTGAAACGCAGGGATTTGTGCGATCGCATTAAATACCATGGCATCTGGCGCTGCTAATTTCAGCTGAGTTGCTCGCTCTTGCAGGAGTTTCTGGCGAATCAATTGCTCAACCACCATTGGCTTCATTTCGTCAGAAATTGTTTGATTGCCAATCGCTTCCGCAACATCACGATCCGTAATAGTGTGGGCACCTACCTTAGCAAGATAGGGCTGATTTGCATCACTCATGGCCTCATATCCAGTGAGCCCCACCCCAACGATCAAGCCCAGAGAAACCAATCCCAATACTACGGTTACTGCTGTTCTATTCTTTTCGACAATATCAAACATACTTGGAAAACTCCTGCTATTTGTGCGCGTTATCATGCCATATTGCGGCGGTGCTGTCTGTAAGCAAGATGCTTTAAACAACAAAAAGGGCAAACTGACGTTTGCCCTTTTGAATTTTTTGGCGGAGTGGACGGGACTCGAACCCGCGACCCCCGGCGTGACAGGCCGGTATTCTAACCAACTGAACTACCACTCCCTTGACAATCTACATAGCAAAGACGTTGCCACGTAATTCGTCATTTCATTCTACCGACGCACAAAAACTTATTGAACTGCGTCTTTTAAAGATTTGCCAGCACGGAATTTTGGCTGTTTTGCAGCTGCGATAGTGATGCTTTCGCCTGTACGTGGATTACGGCCTGCGCGCTCTTCACGCTCAGAAACATAGAAAGAACCAAAGCCAACCAAAGTCACTTCATCGCCATTTTTAAGGGCACCAGAGATGGCTTCAATAGTTGCATCTAATGCTTTACCCGCAGCGGCTTTAGAGAGACCAGCAGATTCAGCGATAGCGTCGATGAGTTCAGATTTATTCACTTACATCCCCTTTCAATTGATTGGACTACACAGTATTCTTTTTGCTATAAGCTTTATATCAAGCCGCAAAAATACATGTCAACCTGACTTGATACTTTGTTGGGTAGTTTCGACGTAATTGCTTGTTTTCTACTACACCAACATAAGTATGACTAATGTTTAGTACTGGTTTGGGTCACTTCAGTACTATCTGCAACCGGCACTTCTACAACAATGGCAGCAGCCGCTTCCGGCATATGTTCCAGAGCGTGCGCCAATACATCATCAAACCATTTGACGGAATGAATAGCAAGTCCTCGTTTCACATTGTCGGGAATATCTGCCAAATCTTTGACATTTCCCTCAGGAATCAACACGTGCTTGATCCCACCACGGTGTGCGGCAAGTAATTTTTCTTTCAAACCGCCAATGGGTAACACTTCACCTCGCAAGGTAATTTCACCCGTCATAGCAACATCACAGCGTACAGGTATACCTGTCAACACAGATGTTAGCGCGGTTGCCAAGCCAATACCTGCCGATGGACCATCTTTCGGTGTTGCGCCTTCCGGCAAGTGAATATGCATGTCATTTTTTTGGTAAAACTCAGGATCAATCCCAAGACTCACCGCCCGCGTGCGAACGACCGACAAAGCCGCTTGAATCGATTCTTGCATTACATCGCCCAGTTGACCTGTCTGAATCATTTTGCCCTTACCAGGCAGCTTCACAGCCTCAATGGTGAGCAATTCACCACCAACTTCGGTCCAAGCCAACCCTGTAACTTGCCCCACTTGGTTTTTTAACTCTGCCACACCGTATTCATAACGATGCACACCGAGGTACTTATCCAAGTTTTTGTTAGTCACGCTCAGCTTTTTATCGCTCGGTTTCATCAACAAGGCTTTCACTACTTTGCGGCAAATTTTCGCAATTTCGCGATCTAAACTACGCACGCCAGCTTCACGCGTGTAGTAGCGAATAATATCGCGAACAGCAGAATCGGCAATCAGTAATTCCCCTTCTGCAACGCCGTTATTTTTCATTTGCTTAGGTACGAGATATTTGAGCGCGATATTCACTTTTTCATCTTCGGTGTAACCCGAAAGACGAATAATCTCCATCCGATCCAATAGTGGCGCTGGAATATTCAGTGAATTCGCGGTTGCGACAAACATCACGTCCGACAAATCGTAATCAACTTCTAAGTAATGATCGCTAAACGCATGATTTTGTTCAGGATCCAAAACTTCCAATAGCGCTGAAGAAGGATCGCCACGCATATCGCTGCCAAGCTTATCCACTTCATCTAGTAAAAACAGTGGGTTTTTCACGCCAACTTTGCTCATACTCTGCAAAATTTTACCCGGCATCGAACCAATATAGGTACGACGGTGACCGCGAATTTCAGCTTCATCGCGCACACCACCTAAAGCCATCCGTACAAATTTACGATTCGTAGCGCGAGCAATACTCTCACCCAACGAAGTTTTACCGACACCTGGAGGGCCAACTAGGCACAAAATAGGCGCTTTGAGCTTTTCTACGCGTGTTTGCACCGCAAGATACTCAACAATCCGCTCTTTCACTTTATCCAAGCCGTAATGATCTGCGTCGAGAACAGTTTCCGCTGCGGCCAAATCTTTACTAATCTTGGTTTTTTTCTTCCAAGGCAAACCCAACATCGTTTCTACATAATTGCGAACGACAGTTGATTCAGCTGACATCGGCGACATCATGCGCAGTTTTTTCAATTCAGCTTCGGTTTTTTCCTTCGCTTCTTTGCTCATTCCTGCATTTTTAATTTTCTTTTCTAATTCATCCAGATCTGCGTTTTCATCTAATTCGCCGAGCTCTTTCTGAATCGCTTTCACTTGCTCATTTAAATAATATTCGCGCTGGCTTTTTTCCATTTGGCGTTTTACACGGCCACGGATACGCTTTTCAACCTGCAAAATATCGAGTTCAGATTCTAGTTGCTTGAGCAAATGATCCATTCTTGCCGCAGCGTCTTCCATTTCAAGAACGGCTTGTTTTTGTTCCAACTTGAGCGGCAGATGCGCTGCGACTGTATCGGCCAAACGACCTGCAGTATCAATACCGGCCAAAGAAGTCAAAATTTCTGGCGGGATTTTTTTATTCAGTTTGACGTACTGATCGAACTGAGACAGCAAAGCTCGGCGCATGCCTTCGGCTTCGTGATTGCTTTCATCAGCCAGCGGTTGTGGTGTTGCGATGGCTTGATAAAAGCCATCTTCGTCTTGCAAAGACTCAACCAGCGCCCGTTGCACGCCCTCAACCAAAACTTTAACCGTACCATCTGGCAACTTTAAAAGTTGCAGTACGGTGGCGACGGTACCAACAGGGTACAAATCCGCCATCGTCGGTTCATCTTTGGACGCATTCTTTTGAGCGACCAACAGAATATGCTTACCACCTTCCATTGCTGCTTCGAGCGCTTTGATCGACTTGGGGCGGCCAACAAAAAGAGGAATAACCATGTGTGGGAATACCACAACGTCTCGCAATGGCAACATTGGGAACGAAGTAGATTCAACCGCGAGTAATTGATGCTCAGACATATTGGGATGACCTGATCGAGAGTATGTTCACAATATGTGGTCATTGCGATTAAATTCAATCGCAACGCCATAAACAATCACGCCCGCATTCAGCTTCCTAGACTGAGGAAACCGCTGCGGGCGATTTAAAGGCAAGTATTACTTACTTGCGACAATCGTTTCAGCAACGACAGGAACAAATTCAGGTTTTGCTGTACCTGTAATAACTTCTTTATTCACGACGACTTTGGCAATACCCTCCATCGCGGGCAACTCAAACATTGTATCTAGCAAGGTTTGCTCAACGATAGAACGCAAACCACGCGCCCCCGTTTTACGCTCCATCGCTTTATGCGCAATTGCCGCCAACGCTTCAGAACCAATTTCTAGCTCAACTTCTTCCATTTCAAACAGTTTTTGGTACTGTTTAATCAGCGCATTTTTTGGCTCGGTTAGAATCGTCACAAGTGCCGCTTCATCGAGTTCAGCCAAAGTAGCCACCACCGGCAAGCGGCCAACAAACTCAGGAATCAAACCGAAACGAATTAAATCATCCGGTTCAACTTCATGTAGTAACTCACCAATATTCTTGCGCTCATCTTTGCTTTTTACTTCAGCACCAAAACCAATGCCGCCTTTAACTGAACGATTGCGAATAATTTTATCCAAACCTTCAAAGGCACCACCACAAATAAACAAGATATTCGTCGTATCTACTTTTGGCAAATCTTGATTTGGATGTTTACGGCCACCACTTGGTGGCACTGAAGCTACGGTGCCTTCAATCAATTTCAGCAGAGCTTGTTGTACACCCTCACCCGATACATCGCGAGTAATGGAAGGATTCTCCGACTTACGAGCGATTTTATCGACTTCATCGAGATAAACGATACCACGCTGTGCTTTTTCAACATCGTTATCGCATTGCGCTAGCAATTTAGCAATAATATGCTCAACATCTTCCCCAACATAACCTGCTTCGGTTAATGTCGTTGCATCAGCAATCACAAATGGCACATCTAGCAATTTAGCCATGGTTTGTGCAAGCAATGTCTTACCAGAACCCGTTGGGCCAATCAGCAAGATATTCGACTTTGCTAATTCAACCTCATTACCCGCTGCGCCCTTCGTAGAAAGACGCTTGTAGTGGTTATACACCGCGACTGACAAAATTTTCTTGGCGCGCTCTTGGCCAACCACGTATTGATTGAGTTCATCACGAATTTCGGTCGGCTTGGGCAATCGCTTACCTTCACTGGTCGTAATTGGACCAGCCGCTAACTCGGCGACTTCTTCTTTAATCACATCATTGCACAAATCAATACATTCGTTACAAATAAAGACCTGTGGGCCTGCAATCAGTTTTTTCACTTCATGCTGACTTTTGCCGCAGAAGGAACAATACAATAATTTTTCTTTATCTGACATGAACAGCCATTCCGAATAAAACGCGCCGAGGAAAGAAAAGCCGCCAGACTAGCTGGCGGCTACGAGAGTTTCGGCGAGAGATTAACCTGCCAAAGCCGCCCGAGAAGCTAATACTTCATCGACGAGTCCGTAAGCTTTTGCTTCTTCGGCGTTCATGAAGTTATCGCGATCGGTGTCACGCTCAACTGTTTCAATATCTTGACCAGTGTGCTTTGCGAGCAGCTCATTCAAAGTGCGCTTGGTCTTAATCAATTCACGAGCATGAATCTCAATATCCGATGCTTGGCCTTGCAAACCACCAATTAACGGTTGATGAATCATAATACGAGAATTTGGTAAGCTAAAACGTTTCCCTTTAGCACCACCCGACAACAAGAAAGCGCCCATCGATGCTGCCATGCCAATGCACAAAGTAGAGACATCGGGCTTGATAAACTGCATCGTATCGTAAATCGCCATCCCCGCTGTGACAGAGCCACCCGGTGAGTTGATATACAGCGAAATGTCCTTATCTGGGTTTTCTGATTCCAGAAACAGCAACTGGGCCACCACAAGGTTCGCCATTTGATCATTCACTGGACCAACCAGAAAAATAACCCGCTCTTTCAGCAAGCGTGAATAAATATCATACGCACGCTCACCGCGGCCGCTTTGCTCAACGACCATAGGTACTAAACCGATATTTTGCGGATCAAATTCCATATGGGACATTCCAACCTCTCAGTTTTAATTAAGTACTAAGTAGATAGGCAAAAGTTTTCTCGTTTTAACTCAAAAACTTTTGCTGCACTAACTTATTGACCTTGCTGACCCATCAATTCATCAAAAGCTATAGCTTGTTCGGTTACTTTAGCTTTTGAAAGTACAAACTCAACCACATTGTCTTCAAGTGCCATATTGGTTGGGCCTGACAAACGATCTGGGCTTTCGTAGTACCAAGCCACAACTTCGCTCGGATCTTCATAGTTTTGTGCCAAATCTTCAATAATGGCTTTAATTTGCTCTGGTTGAGTAGACAATTTTTCTGCTTCAACCAATTCAGACAATACCAGACCCAGATGAACGCGGCGACGTGCTTGTGCTTCGAACAATGCAGGTTGGAATGGTACAGTTTTCGGATCAATACCGCGCTGTTGCAAATCAGCTTGTGCGCCTTCTACCAAACGACCGATTTCCAATGAAATCAATGAACGTGGCAATTCGATTGGTGTTGCTTCAATCACAGCGCTCATCGCATTTTCTTTAACGCGAGATTTCAAGCGGAAACGAACTTCACGCTCTAGATTACCTTTGACTTCAGCGCGCATTTTTTCTACATCGCCATCAACAATGCCTAGGCTTTTCGCAAAGTCAGCATCAAGCGCTGGTAAGTTGGCTGCGGCAACATTTTTAACTGTGATAGCAAATACGGCTGTTTTACCCGCTACATCTTTGCCATGATATTCAGCAGGGAATGCAACAGTTACGTCTTTAGTTTCATCTTCTTTCATACCAACTACACCAGCTTCAAACTCTGGCAGCATTTGGCCGTTGCCGATAACGAAAGCGTAGTTGTCTGATGAGCCACCAGCAAAGGCTACACCATCAATCGTGCCTTTAAAGTCGATAATCACTCGGTCGCCCGCTGCAGCGGCACGCTCTACACGCTCAAAGCGAGTACGTTGGCTACGCAAGATGTCGATAGTTTTGTTAACTTCAGCATCGCCCACCACCAAAGTTGGCTTTTGAACTTCAACAGCGCTCAAATCACCTAGTTTGATTTCTGGATAAACTTCAAATGTCGCCACAAATTCAAACGGGCCGTTTTCAGCAGCGTCTTGTTTAGCTTCAAAGCGTGGATAGCCAGCAACTTGGAGCTTTTGCTCAACAACCGCTTCACCAAAACTACGCTCAACCGTTTCACCCAACACTTCTTCCTGAATGCGGAAGCCGTGGCTTTGGAAAACGACATTCAATGGTGCTTTACCAGGACGGAAACCGTCGATTTTAGCGGTCTTAGCTACGCGCTTGAGGCGGGCATCAACTTGCTTAGCGATTTCTTCGCGTGGTACCGCAATGGACAAACGACGCTCTAGCGCGCTCAGGGTTTCCAGTTGTGCTTGCATTACCAGTATTCCTCAAACGTATCCGAGTGATCTTACTCGGAAGAAAATTAATCAATATAAATTAATAAGAAGTGATCTGCTAAACCGAGATTTTTACGCCAACGTTTCTGACAAACACTTCAAAACCAACTGAGAAAGCGCCAATCTGACAACCTTACTCAACGAAGCTGAGCATTATAGCAAAATCTATAACCAATGACCATCTACCGCCCAGCGTGAAATCGATACACAACAGTACTAATCAAATCCACATTGCTTGCAATGTTTGGTTTGACGTTCATTTTTCAAGCGATAAAACCATATTTTTAATCGACGCAAAAAAGCCACTTGCTTTCGCTAAGTGGCTCTTCAGTTTGATGCATTGCATCTTTGTTCTGGTGGGGGATAAGAGACTCGAACTCTTACACCTTGCGGCGCTGGAACCTAAATCCAGTGCGTCTACCAATTCCGCCAACCCCCCCCAACAAGACCCGCATCTTACAGAACAACCTTCAGCTCGTCTAGCTATTTTCAAATAAAAATCAGCAAAAACCTAATAAGTTGATGAATTCAATCAGCATTCAATATTATCCAAGTCAAGCGACGTGATGCAGCGCAATCCATATTATGTTCTGTTCAGACGCTATTTACTCAACACATCTTGGCGCAATTTGACTGGCAAAGCTATACTCGCGCAACGCTCATCAACACCTAGACGGGACTTTTATGAAAAAAATCGAAGCCATCATCAAACCCTTTAAACTTGACGAAGTGCGCGAAGCACTATCCGAGCTGGGGATCTCTGGTCTAACAGTGACTGAAGTAAAAGGCTTCGGTCGCCAAAAAGGACATACCGAATTGTACCGCGGCGCTGAGTACGTGGTTGATTTCTTGCCAAAAGTAAAAATCGAAGTCGTATTATCCGATGAACAAGTCGATACCGCCATCGAAGGCATTATTAAAGCTGCCCACACTGGCAAAATCGGCGATGGTAAGATTTTCGTGAGCCCCGTTGAGCATGTGGTGCGAATTCGTACTGGCGAGACCAACGATCAAGCAGTTTAATTTGTGAGGTGGCAGGAGTTAGAGGTGAGGCGTAAAAGCTAGGGCAGGTATATTAATGCAGCCATTTATAAATATGGCTTGTATTAATATACCCAAACCATAAAATCACCTCACACCTCACACCTCACACCTCACACCTCACACCTCAACCGGATCCACATCCAGAGTCCAACGCACTTTTCCCAGTTTTAAAGCCTGTATCGTCGGCAAAGCCTCACCTAACACCGCCTGCAATTGCGCCTTCGACTTTGCCGCAATTAAGAGTTGCGCCCGCTCAACGCCTGCCTTTTTCAACATCGTTGCTGCCACCGGCTGATTCAGCACCAAATCCGGCTCTGGCGAAATACATTTGCGAATGTCGGATAGCGCCGCCAAGGCTTGTTCCAACTCTGGCGCATCGGCGCGAAACAAAGCCCAAGCATTGGCTGGCGGCAAGAGCAACATATTTCGCTCAGCCAATGTTCGATCGGCAAATGGCGCATAATCGCGCGCCAGGAGTTGGTGGTAAAACGGATGATCAGAAAACGCGGTTTGGATAAAGACTTCGCCCGGATTTTCCCGCCGCCCTGCTCGTCCTGCAACTTGCGTCAGCAGCGCAAACAAGCGCTCCTCCGCCCGAAAATCAACGCTATAGAGCCCC
Organism: Deefgea chitinilytica; assembly: GCF_016881405.1. Classification (GTDB taxonomy): domain Bacteria; phylum Pseudomonadota; class Gammaproteobacteria; order Burkholderiales; family Chitinibacteraceae; genus Deefgea; species Deefgea chitinilytica. Next base: position 281,495 of record NZ_WOFE01000001.1, on the reverse strand, counting down.
GTATCGGCATTCAGTACAACGACGCAGTTTAATTGGTCAAAATCATGGCCTTTGGCCAGCATTTGCGTGCCGATCAAAATATCCGCGTCTCCGGAATGCACCTGCGCCAGCGCAGCGTCAAGCTCACCTTTTTTGCAGGTTGAATCACGGTCAATCCGCAGGATCTTTTTACCCGGAAAATGCTGCGGCAAAGCGTCCTCCAATCGCTGCGTACCCTGCCCGACTGGTTTCAAATCATGATTGCCGCAATCTGGGCAAGCTGCGGTGATCGCTTCTTCATGACCGCAATGATGACAACGCAACCGTCGCTCTTTCAAATGCAGCACCAGTCGCGCCGAGCAATGCGAACAACTCGCCATCCAGCCACATTCGCCACATTGCAGCACCGGTGAAAATCCACGACGATTTAAAAAAATCAGCACTTGCTCGCCACGCTCAAGCGCAGCATGCATTGCCGCCAGCGCCATCACATGCAAGCCATCAACTAAGCTAACGTTTTTAGTTGGTAATAAGACGATTTTGGGCAACACCGCACCGGGCACCGCGCGCTGGGTGAGCGGCAGCAATCGATAGCGTTTGGCTTTCGCATTAGCCCAGCTTTCGATGCTCGGCGTTGCTGAACCGAGTACAATCGGCACATTCGCTTGCCGCGCCCGATACACCGCCACATCGCGCGCCGAATAACGTAGCCCTTCTTGCTGCTTAAACGACGGATCGTGCTCTTCATCGACGATAATCATGCCCAGCTTGGGTAGCGGCGTAAACACCGCTAAGCGAGTCCCCAACACGATTTGCGCTTCGCCGCGCAGCGCTGCCAACCAATTAACCGCCCGCTCGGTATTATTTAAACCGCTATGCAATGCCGCCATCCGCACACCGGGAAAGCGGGCGCGAAAACGACCTTCGAGCTGCGGCGTGAGATTGATTTCTGGAATTAAAACTAAGACTTGCAAACCACGCGCCAACACTTGAGCAATCGTCTGCAAATAAACCTCAGTCTTACCGCTGCCGGTAATGCCATACAGTAAAAAAGGACTAAAGCCACTGGCTTGCACCAGTTCAGCCACCGCAGCACTTTGCTCGACGTTGAGCGGTAATGCCGCGCTGGCGAGTCCCACGCATTTTTCCTCAGCGGCAGACTGCACCCAACCTGCCTCATGCCAAGCTTTCACCCAACGCCAAGCGCTATCGTGTAAGCGGCGCAGTGCTGCTGGCGTATGCGGCACCAATAAAGCTTCTGCAACACGCCGCTGTGCAGGTGCACGCTTGGAAATTTGACTTAGTAAAGATTCCAGCGCCTCCACAAAATACACCGTAGATGCCGCTGGCTCGGAAAACAGCGAATTCGCACGAAATACCGTAGGCAGTGCTGCTGAAATTACCGCGCCAATTGGGTAGTGATAATAATCAGCAACAAACTGGCAAAGTTGCAAAGTATTTTGAGGTAAAGCAGGTAAATCATTGAATACAGCAAGAATTGACTTTGGGGTGCCTGTAAAATCGGCGGCGTCAGCACGCAATTGCATCACCACACCCGATAAGCGCCGCGGGCCAAATGGCACCAGTACCCGTGAGCCTACAGCCACCGTAAAGTTTGCCACCTCATATGCGAACAGTTTTTTCAGTGGCACGTCAAGCGCAACAAGGGCAAAACTCGCCACTTTTTCTCTCTTTTTCACGAAAAAATATTAACACAGGGTTATGCACAGTTTCTGTGGATAATTTTGTGAACAACTTGTCAAAAAACCGAAAATCCTCAATAAAAATGGGGTTACGGTTAAGTTGCACAAAAATTAAACAACAAAATTAAATCAATAAAATCAACAACTTAACTTTGTCAACGTTTTACATCATTTTTTTAAAAGGGGATTGACAAGTCAAAAACCCAGTCAATCCTTAATGTGTATAACTTACTGTAATTTCGCAATCTAAGACTACATAAATCATCGATAAATCATTGATTTTCATGTTCATTACAGTTTAAATACAAGCTGTAAGTTTTACTTTTTACCTGAAAATCGATGCACTGCGGCAACCAAGGCTGCCGCATGATCAGGATTGGTAAATTGCGAAATACCGTGTCCTAAATTAAACACATGTCCGGTACCGCCACCGTAACTCGTGAGAATGCGTTCGACTTCTGCTTCAATCGCAGCCGGCGGTGCAAACAGCGCCACCGGATCAAAATTACCCTGCAATGCGACTTTATCACCCACACGACGGCGCGCTGCGCCGATGTCGGTCGTCCAATCCAAGCCAATCGCATCGCAACCGGTTTCAGCAATATCTTCCAGCCACTGACCACCACCCTTGGTAAACACAATCACTGGCACGCGACGGCCGTCGTGTTCACGTTTGAGGCCAGCCACAATCCGCGCCATGTATTGCAATGAGAACTCTTGATATTTGCCGAATGGCAATGAACCGCCCCAGCTATCAAAAATCTGCACCGCTTGCGCACCGGCTTCGATTTGCGCATTCAAGTAATCAATCACCGTCAGGGTATTGACCTCTAGAATACGATGTAAAAGATCTGGACGCGCATACATCATGGTTTTGATCGTGCGGTAATCGCTCGATGAGCCACCTTCAACCATATAACACGCTAGCGTATATGGGCTACCCGAGAAACCAATCAAAGGCACACGATTATCGAGCGCCTTACGAATCGAGCTCACCGCGTCGGTCACGTATTTCAACTCGGTGCCAACATCTGGCACGAACAGTTTGGCAACGTCTTCTTCGGTACGCACCGTGCGCTCAAATTTCGGGCCTTCGCCTTCAGCAAAATACAGCCCCAAGCCCATCGCATCGGGCACAGTCAAAATATCCGAAAACAAAATCGCTGCATCAAGCGGGAAACGATCCAGCGGCTGCAAAGTCACTTCAGTAGCCAACTCGGTGTTTTTGCAAAGCTGCAAAAATGAACCTGCGTTTTTGCGCGTAGCGCAATATTCAGGCAAATAACGTCCTGCTTGGCGCATCATCCACACCGGCGTGTATTCAACAGGCTCACGCAATAAAGCGCGCAGGAAAGTATCGTTTTTTAACATGGTTTACTCTTTTTCAAATTCATAAAACTGTGCGCCTAAGATCCAGCATCTCATCTGAACGGCGAATCAGCCTAAAAAACCGCCAGTTTGGATTTCAATCGTGGCAAATCAATGCATACGCAATCTCGCCATCATCAATTCAACGCCGCTAAAGCCCACTTGCCCTGCCCTTGGCATTCGAGCACTTGTTGGTGATATTCAACAAGACCTGAGCGATGTCCAACACTAATCATCACGCCGTCTTTCATCGTCTCGGCAACTGCACGATAAAGTCGCGCTTCACCATCGGCATCGAGCGCCGACGTCGACTCATCCATTAAAAGGAAGTCCGGTTTGACCAAAATCGCCCGCAGTAAAGCAATCCTTTGTTGCTCACCCAAACTAAGGACATGTGACCACGAATCGACTTCATCTAGCCGCGACATCAAATGACTTAAGCCGGCCAATGCAAATAAATCGGCTATTTGGGCATCATCTTGCTGAACATCATTTGGGTAATAAAGAGCAGCGCGCAAGCTACCCAGCGGCATATACGGTTTTTGCGACAAAAACAAACTGGTAGTATTGCTTTGAACAGCATACTCACCTTGAGCATAAGGCCATATACCTGCCAAAGCACGTAATAAAGTAGATTTGCCAGAGCCTGATTTACCGCGAATTAACAGCGAATCACCCGGTTTGAGCGAAAAATTGAGTTGTTCCAATAGCACTTCGCCGTTCGGTTTGCTCACCGATAGGTTGCTCAGTTGCAATCCATTCGCAATCGGTTTTGGTGTAATACGTGGCAGCGCATTCGCACTGTTAATACTGCTTTCAAAAGTCGTTAAACGATCAATCACTGCCTTCCAATTAGCTAACGTGCTAAAGCTGCCAATAATAAAATCCAGAGCACCATAGACTTGGCCAAACGCTGAATTAATTTGCATCAAATCACCCAGCTGGATTTCTTTGGAAAAAAAACGCGGCGCAGCAACAATCAGCGGAAAGATGATCGCTAATTGCCCCCAAAATGAAGTAAACCAAGTCAGTCGTTTATTCATTCGCATCAGCGACCAAAAATTGCTGACCACATTGACAAAGCGATAACCCAAGCGCTCTTGTTCATCTTTTGCGCCGCCATAAATCGCAATCGACTCGGCATTTTCACGCACTCGCACTAAACCAAAGCGAAAATCGGCTTCGTAGCGTTGTTGCATAAAATTGAGACCAACCAAAGGGCTACCCAGCAAAATCGTGATGATTGTACCAATCAAGGCATAAATAATCGCAATCCAAACCATATAGCCAGGAATCGTCACCGCCGTATCACCCAGCATGAATTTCAACGGGCCAGAGAGGGTCCACAAAATACCAACAAATGACACCAAGGTGACTACCGAGCGCAATAAACCCAACGAGAGCGACAAGGAAATCGATACAAACTGCCCTACGTCTTCAGCTATTCGTTGGTCTGGGTTATCCGTGTCTTTATCGGTCAATTGCAAACGGTAAAAATTGTTCTCTTTTAACCATTTTTGGGTGTAATGCAGAGTTGCCCATTTGCGCCAGCGGATTTCCAGCATTTGCTGAAACCAAATCGCGTGCACCGCAATCACAATATAAGCAAAGGCCAAGTAGGCAAACTTAATCAGCGCCGCCTTAAAAGCCACGGCATCGACGTTTTGTAGCGTGTTATAAAACTCACGATTCCAGCTATTAAACTGGACATTCATATACACAATGCCCAGTGACAAGCCAATCACCAGCGCGAGCAAACCCCAAGCATAGAGTTTATCTTCAGAAACCCAATATGGTTTGGCGATGCGCCAGAAATTACGAAATAAATGCCGCACAGTCGGTGCTTTGTCTTTCATAAAGCTCATTGATTTTCATCCAAACACAAAATTCACTTTAAAAAAACAGGGGCTAAGCCCCTATTTTCCGACGCATTATTTACACGGCTTCTGAGTCCAAGCTCGGCTATTGCCACGGCGGCATTGCCAGTCTTGCTTGACTGAATCAATCAGCCAAACTGATGTTGCATCATTAAAGCTCATACTTAACTGAAAACGCTGGGTACGTACTGAATCGTCCAGCAAGCCTTGCAATTGCGTTTCGATCTGCACTTGCTTAAAGTTTTCTGGCCCCGCAGCAGTTTGCTTAATGACTAATTGCTGATACTCGCCAATGCCCAATTCATTCGAAATGCGGTTTTGCAAGTATTCATACATTACCTGCACAGGGGCAGAACCGACTTGCCCAGTAAAAATCGGTTTACGTACTTCTTCAGCCAACACTGAGCCAGCCAAAACGACCATCATTGTTGCAAGTATCAGTTTCATTAGATCAACCTCATGACTTCAATCAAGTTTCAAATAGTCGGCCTTAGCCACAAAGCCGACTCACTATTATTTTGCCCAACTGTCTTTCAAAGTGACTGTGCGGTTAAATACCGGGGTACCACCTGCTTGATGATTGTAGCGATCGGTAATGAAGTAACCTAAACGCTCAAACTGGAACCGCGTTTCTGGCGCAGCACTCACGACGCAGCTTTCCACATAGGCAGTGATGGTTTTCAGCGATTCTGGATTGATGAATTGGGTGAAATCGACATACTGTCCGTCTGCACCGCGCACTGCATCTGGGCGCGGCTCAGTAAACAGGCGTTCGTACAAATTCACCGTCGCAGCCACCGCGTGTTCGGCAGAAATCCAGTGGATCACGCCTTTTACTTTGCGGCCTTCTGGATTTTTACCCAAGGTTTCGGTATCCAAACTGCAACGCAATTCAATCACTTTGCCGTCAGCGTCTTTCACCACTTCATCGCACTTAATCACGTAGGAATAACGCAAACGCACTTCCGCGCCCAAAGTCAGGCGTTGCCAGCCTTTAGGTGGTTCTTCGGCAAAGTCGTCTTGCTCAATCCAGATTTCACGGGCAATCGGGATTTCACGCTCGCCCATTTCTTCGTGGTGCGGATGGAATGGCGCGCTACGTGAACCGGTGACGCCTGCTTCAAAGTTAGTCAGTGTGACTTTAAGTGGGTTTAACACCGCCATCACGCGTGGGCTGCTACCTTCCAGTTGCTCGCGCACCGCGCCTTCGAGGATGGCAAAATCGATAATATTTTCGCCTTTGCTCACACCAATACGCTGTGCGAAAAGCTTAATCCCTTCGGGACTATAACCACGACGGCGCATCCCGCTAATGGTCGTCATGCGTGGATCGTCCCAGCCCGACACGTAGTTGCCAGTGACGAGTTGATTGAGTTTGCGTTTCGACGTTATCGAATACAACAGTTCAAGTCGCGAAAATTCAATCTGCTGTGGATGGCATGGGATAGTGATGTTATCCAAAACCCAGTCATACAAGGGGCGATGGTCTTCAAACTCCAGCGTACACAGACTATGGGTAATGCCCTCTAGCGCATCAGAGATGCAGTGTGTGTAGTCATACATCGGGTAAATGCACCACGTGTCGCCAGTTTTAATGTGTGTGGAGCGTTTGATACGGTAAATCACTGGATCGCGCATATTCAAATTCGGCGACTGCATATCGATTTTAAGGCGCAGCGTTTTGCTGCCGTCTTCAAACTCGCCAGCACGCATGCGCGTGAACAAATCGAGATTTTCCGCCGGCGTGCGATCTCGGAACGGGCTGTTGCGGCCTGGCTTTTGGAAGTCGCCACGGTAGTCGCGCATTTCTTCGGCGTTTAATTCGCAGACATAGGCTTTGCCTGCGTTGATCAATTCAACGGCGTAACCATACAGCAATTCAAAATAATCTGAAGAATGGCGCACATCGCCATTCCATTCAAAACCCAACCAGCGTACGTCGTCTTCGATCGCTTTGGCGTATTCGTCGTTTTCTTTTTCCGGGTTGGTGTCGTCCATGCGCAGATTGCACAGACCGTTATAATCTTGGGCGATGCCGAAATTCAGGCAAATCGACTTAGCATGGCCGATATGCAAGTAGCCATTTGGCTCAGGCGGAAAACGCGTCTGCACCGCAGTGTGTTTGCCGCTCGCAAGGTCGGCATCAATAATTTGGCGGATAAAATTACTGGTCACAGGGGCATTTTCTGCATGGACTGCGGGGCTGTTTTTTTCACTCATCGCGGCTCAAACTCATGGGATTTTTACTCAAGGCAACGATTCTACCAAAACAGCGACCAAATCGCCCTGCCAATCTGAAATCTAATGCTTTTCAATGCAAAAAATCGCGCAATTTTGCAGCTCAATTTGCGAGAAAACACTTCTGCGTGATTGCCTACCGTACAGATCAAAAATCCACCCACTGCACTCACCGCATAAGGTGCTGTATGTGTCTATTTGGCAGGGTTTGTTCGGCATAAACTAGAGTTACAAATTCACGGAGCAATATCATGAATGCCGACTATCGCAATGCCCCGCAAGGCCATGGTTCGATTTCATTATCCGATGGCTCAATCTTTACCCTCGATCCGTATCCCAGTACAGAACTCAATGACCGCTATATTGATTGCCACCTAACTCCAGCATGCTCAATCTGTAGCCAATTGCATGCTTACTGGCATACATGTAGTCATTGGACTAGCAAGCTAGGTTCGCGGTTGATGCAGCACAAGACATAAATATCAGCCATAAAAAATGGCGGAGAATTTCTCCGCCATTACATGTATCAACCGATAAGCCTTATCAATTAAAGCCTACAAAGCAATACCTTAAATATCCTGCCCTTCTACAATCCCATCATGATGCTGATCGGCTGGTAGCAATAAATTCAAAACAATCGCCAATACGCTCACTAGCCCGACGCCGACTAAGTTGAAATTACCGACTTGCACCATCAAGCCACCAATACCGCAAGTGAGCACAACAGAAACAATCACTAAATTACGGGGCAACATTAAGTCAACTTTGCTATCGATTAGCGTTTTCAAGCCAATTGAGGCAATCGTACCAAATAGCAAGACCATAATCCCCCCCATGACCGGCATTGGGATCGACACCAAAATGGCGTTGAACTTACCAAAAAACGCCAAAATCACCGCCAAAATCGCCGCATAAGTCATAATGACCGGATTGAAATTACGCGTAATCATCAAGGCGCCAGTCACTTCGGCATACGTTGTAATGGGAGGTCCACCGATCAAACCAGCAAAACACACCCCCATGCCATCACCACTCAAAGTTCGATGCAAGCCTGGGTTCACGGTGTAATCTTGCCCCGTCACTTTGCCCAAAGCCATTACGCCACCAATATGCTCAATGGTCGGCGCAATCGCCACCGGTAACATAAACAGCGCCGCCGCCCAATTGACTTCTGGAGCCACAAAATGCGGCATCGCAAACCACGGAGCATTAGCAACCCCAGACAAGTCGATCACGCCGAGGAATACCGCCGCAATATAACCCGCAACGACACCCGACAAAATCGGCACTAAACGCAACATACCGCCAGCGAATACCGAGACGATAATCGTCGTCGTCAAAGAAATTGTAGCCAGCAATAATGACACCCCATACGGCACCAACTGCTTACCACCACCCTGCCCCATCGCCATGCCTGAAGCAGCCACTGCTACCGACAAACCAATCACCATAATCACTGGGCCAATGACCACCGGCGGCAATAATTTATGGATAAATCCCATGCCGCGCCATTTGATTAAACCCGCAATAATAAAATACATAAAGCCCGCAAAAAAAAGGCCAAACTGCGTGGCGGCTTGGCCCCATGTTTGCATCGCGAAAATAATCGGTCCGATAAAGGCAAATGACGAGCCCAAAAAAATCGGCACTTGCCGACGAGTAATCAATTGAAACATCAAAGTACCGACGCCAGCTCCAAGCAACGCCATGGCCGGATTAAGGCCAGTCAGTAGCGGCACCAGCACCAGCGCACCAAAGGCGACAAATAAAATTTGCGCGCCGGATATAAATTGTTTTACTTCAGAAAACATAAGCCCTCCCAATTGCAGCGCTAACTGGGAACAGACCCAGTAGCGCCATTCTAATTATTTATTAATCGTGCCAAAAATCTTGTCGCCCGCATCACCCAAGCCCGGAATGATGTAGCCTTGCTCATTCAAATGTGAATCGAGCGACGCAGTCACGATCTGCACATCGGGATGTTTTTCATTCATCAGCTTCACGCCTTCAGGCGCTGCGACCATCACAATCGCGATAATTTCTTTGCAACCATTGCGTTTGAGCATATCCACCGTCGCAACCAAAGAGCCGCCAGTGGCCAGCATCGGATCGATAATCAACGCAAGGCGGTCTTCTAAATCGCCGACGAATTTTTCAAAATACGGTACGGGTTGCAAGGTTTCTTCATCCCGCGCTAAGCCCACCACGCTGATTTTGGCCGACGGAACCAAGTCGAGCACGCCGTTGAGCATCCCCAAACCCGCGCGCAAAATCGGCACAACGGTGAGTTTTTTACCTTTGATTTTTTGCACTTGCACATCACCACACCAACCTTGGATCGTTACATCCTCCAGCGGCAAATCACGCGTTGCCTCATACGCCAACAAACGAGCCAGTTCTTCGGTGAGTAAGCGAAATTTATTGGTCGAGACTTCGGCTTCGCGCAGCAAAGCCAATTTATGTTGAACCAAAGGGTGATGAACGATGGTGATTTGCATGATGATTCTCGCAGATAGGAATGCAGACATTGTAGGCATTCCTAGCGAAACCGCTATTGCGGAAAATACGACGAATGGCTTTTTGTTGATTTAGGTCGAATCAATTGAGCGATGATTTCAATTAGATAATGCGGCGCAGATTAATAAATCCGCTTTACCCAAAGCACCGTGGGCATTTCAGCTTGAGAGCGATCAAGCAAAGCGCGGTGTTGCAAGAACACATTGCCAAAACGCGCACCCATATCCGCCCAGAAAAACTGACTATTCACCGCCAACATCGCTGTTGGAATGTCAGCTTGCATCTCTTTGGGTAATTGCTGCACAAAGTCAGCAGGATTAGAGAAGTATTTACTTCTACGCTTTACCAATGCTTGCTCAGCAGCCGATACAGTCACTTTCGGCCCCCAGGCGGATAAGACTTCAGCCGACACAAAATTTAAATTCAAGGTCGTCGGCACTGGCAACGCCACAATACTTGGCTCAATCTGCCGTACTAATTCAATACTAAAACCGTCAACTTGAGTCAATTCATTCACATCGACCAAGGGCAAAATTTTGCTTTTGCCTGCCACTAAAATCGCTTTGCTTTGCAAATGTTTCACTAGTGCATCAGCCAGCACCACGGGCTGACCTAAATTGAGCAGGAACTTTTTAAACGCGGCGACCCCTGCTGGATTGAGCTGACCGTCTTTATCGAGCAAATTTGCGAGATTAAATCGGCCATTGAGTTCAGTCAGCCGACCACTCATGGCGCCGTTTTCGATTTTGATTTCGGGAATCGGCACCGCCCACGGTTTGAGCAAATGGTCAGGCTGACCCGCTCTAGCATCGTCGCGCAGCGTGAGCCGGACTAATTGCAGTACCGACCACGTGGCCGCACGCGCTTCGGCGGTTTCTTTGCGGATTTCGAGTTGCTGCAAAGCTCGCTGCTGCCTCAGCATCAACAATCCAGCCACCGAGGCCACCAAAGCCGCGACCATGAGCGCAGCAATCATCGCCACGCCGCGCTGTTTGAATTGAACTGGGATCATGGGATTAAAAACACGCGTTCGTACTCACCCAAATGCTGCTGAGTGGCAAGCCGCACCCGAATCGCCCGTGGTCGACTGGCTGACTCGCCCCATTGCTGACGCCATTGATTTTTGTCGTCTAAAAAATCAAATTCACAGCGACTGAGGTTTTTGAGTAATTCATGCGAAACCGCCTGATCCGCTTTAGCCACATCGGGCTGCGCAAACAGTCGCAAGGTGAGTGATTGAGGACGGCATTCATACACACCATGCAAGGGCGCACGGTCGCCGTCAAAGCGAATAAATTCCAAACTGCTTGGCACTTCTACTAAACTGAAACTGCGCAGCGGCGGTTGAGATTGACCTGCACTATCAGTCCACGGGCGAGGCGCAATTTGGCTTAAATCACTTTCGATGCGCTCAAAGGCTAGCGTCAACTCGCGCCAATGGGCGGTTTCGGCAACAACCGCGGTACGCGTATCAACCACCATATTGACGCCGCGATAGGTGATCAAACTCATGATGGCAAAAATCGCCAAAGCCACTAACACTTCGAGCAAAGTAAATCCACGTGACATCGGCTTAGTCCACTCGGGCAGCATAAAATACCTGCTGTGCCAGTATATGCTCAGGACGCTCTGCTAGTGCTACGCTCAGCTCGATACGTCGGAAACTATAATTAGGTGTCGGGCTAATATTCATCGTGTAGACAAAATTTTCTCCGCCCTGAGTGATCTTTCCACTGGTCGAGCCTGTTTCAGGATAAGCACGCATCGCCAGCATTTGATTAACCTGATTACTCGCCACCCAACTGGCCAAGGTTCGGCTGCGATAAGTGATTAAGGTATCGGTCGAACCCATTACCAATTTAGCGGCTGCCGCAAGGGTAATCCCCAGCACCGCCAAGGCAACTAAAACTTCAACCAAGGTAAAACCCTGCGTTTTTGTCCGCATCAGCGTTGAACCTGCTGCACCGCAAAGCGCCCCATCACGTCACCGCTGATGCGCCACTGCGTTTGACTGCCATTGAGGAAGACTTCAAATGATTCAATCACGCCATCAGCCGGCAGGATAATTTTTTCACCTAAGGGGCGATTTTGTTGATTAATGGTCTGCGCGCTCACTTGGACACCATCAGCCAACTGAGTGGCGCGCAAGCCTTCGCCCGCGTTGAGCACTTCCCATTCTTGACGCTCATTTTTCATCCAAAACTGATAGCCTGCGCCGTCCGACGTCCAAGCCACGGCGCGCCCTCTGGCTATCGCCTCATCGCGCGCACTTTCAAATTGCAACATCAAACGATCCGCCGCCGCTTGCGCCCCATCACCACGATTGAAATGAAACACCGTAAAGCTGGTCGCAATTAAAATAATTGCAGTGACGACAAGGATTTCAAGCAAGGTGAAGCCGGATTGTGATCGCACAGAATTCTTCATTTTAAGTGCCTGCGGCACAATGTTTTACTGTCGCAATCCGCGACGGGGACTTACTTTCTTTGCTTCGTCAAAGAAAGTAAGCAAAGAAAGACGACCCTATATCTACACCGACTTCGTCGGCTTGATATGGAGGGATTTTAAAACCCCAACCAGACGAGTGCGGAACAATACCAACACCCAATCTAAACATCGCCATAAAAAAGCTAGATTTTGCATAGCGAGAACCGCAAAGACAAGGCATTGCGAGGAGAAAAACCGGAGTTTACATTTCGTAAATGAGGATTTTTCCCCGCAGTAATAACGCAGGATTTGCGATTCGCAGTAGCAAAAATCATTGCTGCCAAGAACCAATCAGATTTTCAGGCTTATCCGCCCCCGCTTGGCCTTCTGGCCCATAACTCAACACATCCACTTCGCCATGGGCGCCGGGATTGAGGTACACATAATCCTGCCCCCATGGATCTTTCGGCGCTTTTTCGAGGTACCCCCCCGATTTCCAATTCATCGGCACCGGATCAGTCGTTGGTTTTTCCACCAAGGCTTTCAGGCCTTGCTCAGTCGTTGGCATGCGACCGTTATCTAATTTATACAGTTTCAGTGCCGACATAATCGCCGACACGTCTTGTTTAGCGGCAACAATCCGCGCTTCGTTCGGCCTATCCATAATTTTCGGTACAATCAATGCGCCCAAAATCGCCAAGATCGAAACCACGACCAAAATTTCAATTAAAGTAAAACCACGACTTTTTCTCACACAAACTCCACGAAGGTATACAAATAAGAACTAATAAAAATAAGGATCACACTCATATACTGCCAAGCATTTGCTAGTGAATTATTTCACTAACTGGTTCATCTCAAAGACTGGTAGTAATATCGCCAACACAATCACCATCACCACGCCGCCCATCACTAGTACCATCAAAGGGCCAAGCAAACTGGTAAATGCAGTCACTTTACGATCAAGTTCTTTAGTTTGCTCAATTGACGCACGATCCAGCATCTGCGCTAAGCGTCCGGTCGCTTCGCCACTGGCGACCAAATGCAGTAGCAGCGGTGGAAATTCATCGGCTGCTTTCATCGCGCGTGCTAGGCTCACGCCTTCGCGCACTTCGGCGGCCACTTCACCCACCGCACTTTGTAATTTCAAATTGCTCATTACGCCTTCGGCAGCGTCTAATGATTTAAGCAGCGGCACGCCGCTCCCCACCAAAATCGCTAAGGTACTGGCAAAACGCGCCGTGTTTGCCAATCGATCCAGATAACCAAGGACCGGCCATGTTAAGCGCCAAATATGAAAGCGCAATTTCAATTCGGGCTTTTTCAAGGCGTAAAAGCCAGCCACACTCGCGAACAAGCCGATCAACAACACCCAGCCGCCAGCGCTTTTGATCGCGGCACTGGTCCACAATAAGGCACGTGTTAGTAGCGGCAGCGTTTGTTTGACCGATTCAAACACCTGCACCATTTGCGGCACCACCCAAGTCAGCATCCCTAAAATCACCAAGGCCGACACCAACATCACCACTGCAGGATATATAAAGGCAATCGCAATTTTGCTATTAAGCTCGCCACGCGCCTCAAGGTAATCGGCCAAACGCTGCATCACGCCCGCCAATTTACCTGACTCTTCACCAGCCTTGACCAAGGTACGATACAGCGTCGGGAACACCCGAGGAAATTGGGCCATCCCGCTCGACAACGGCAAGCCCGACATCACATCAGCACGCAGTCCAGCCAGCACTTGCCGAGTTTTTTCTTGATCAGTTTGCTCAGCCAATACAATCAACAGTTCATCAATCGTTAGACCCGCATCCAGCAGAGCAGAGAATTGCCGCGTCAGCGTCGCTAATTGTTGCCCCGACAAACTCAACTTTGCTGATTGGTTCTGGGCGGCAGCTAATTCAGTCAGTTGTGTCGCCAGCAAACCTTGCTCACGTAATAAATTACGCGCGTGGCGAGGTGTATCAGCGTCGATTTGCCCAGACTTTGTTTTACCACCGGAGATTGGAACTGCTTGATATTGGAATGCCGTCACAAAAATGTCGCTCGAAAGACAAGCTTGCGCCTTTCATGTCTAAAATATTTTAATTAAAAATGGATGAATGCCATATTACATTCATCTACATGTGTTTCAATACTGAATTGCTCCTGAATATTTCAAGGATAGATAAAACTGAAATCCCCGCATTTTCTATTCTGGACTTTTGAACAACACTCAATTGGCTCAAGGTTTACATCGAAAGACAATGATTCCAGCCTGCATTCAGACTCTACATCGCATCGAGTACCGCAGTTTACCGCGCAATAATGACGAACATAAGTAAATCAAATGCTTCTACAGGGAATTTAAGGCGGCCGCGCCACTTCACTATGCCTTTTTCAATTAAACATCTGGCGCTTGCAGTTCAATACCTTGCCATCGCCCTCTTTATCTGGATCGCTGTCGGTTTGTTTTGGCAAATGCTCACGCCCAATCAAACCAGCTCAGTGCTACGCTTAGCACAGCCAGCCCCCAACACACAGTCGTTCAACCCTGAAGCGGTGTTACGTTTATTTAAAACAGGCAGTGCCGTCAGCAATGACAGTCATGGGTTAAGCTTAAAAGCGCTGATTTCGGGGCGGGATGGGATTGCGATTATTGAGGGGCTTGAAGCCAGCGCAGTGGCCGTCAAAGTGGGCGCAGAAGTCGGTCAATATGGCAAATTAGTGGCGGCAATGAAAGACCACATCGTACTTGAGCGCAGCGGTGTACAAAGCAAAGTCTATTTACCCGCATCAGCACCCACTTCGCTCAATCCAGCCGCGATCAGTACTGCAGCGCCAATTCAAGCCAATACACCCACAAACAATACCGAGGCAGCAACGATCACTCTAAGCCGTGGCCAACTTACGGGCATTTTGCAAGGTGGCAATCTAGCCAACTGGAGCAAAGGCTTGGGTACGAGCCAAGCTGGCGGTATCTTGGTGGAACAAGCCAATCAACAACAACTCGCACAAGTCTTGCAACTCCGCGACGGCGATATTCTAAAAGCCATCAATGGCCGACCGCTAAACAAACTCGACGACCTTTCTTTACTTTATGGCGCTTTTAGCCAGCAAACTAATCTGTCTTTGCTCATCCAACGCCAAGATAAACCGCAAACCATTAGCTATACCGTCAATCCTTAAACCCATGAAAAAAATATTAATTGCCGCACTTCTTTGTAGCCAGATTGCTTTTGCTGCTGACGATAACGAAAAAATCATGCTGAATTTCGTCAATTCAGACATTGAAACCACGATTAAAGCGATTAGCCTGATTACGGGTAAAAATTTCATTATTGATCCGCGCGTCAAAGGCACCATCAATATTGTTTCTACGCAACCTGTAGCTAAAGATCTGGTTTATCCGATTTTACAATCCGCACTTCGCCAAGCAGGATTTTCCACTGTGCAAGGTAATGGCGCGATCAAAATCCAACCCGAAGCTGACAGCAAAGCGTTGAGCAATAAAACACTCGTTCGTGGTGAGCTTGCCTCTGGTGAGCAAGTGATTACGCAAATTTTTTCGCTCAATAATGAAAGCGCCAATCAAATGGCAACGATGCTGCGCCCCTTGGCGACGCCATCTAGTCTAATTAGCGCCTATCAATCCGGTACTAGCAACACTTTAGTTATCACTGACTACGCCGATAATATTCGCCGCTTGGCAAGGATTATCGACAACATCGACCAGCCCAAAAATACTGACGTATTTACAGTCAAACTGATCAATGCATCAGCCTTGGATGTAGCACAAAATATTGCCCGCTTAATGCCAGAGGTTTCGGTGCAAGTCGGTGGCGCACCAATTCCACCA
Organism: Deefgea chitinilytica; assembly: GCF_016881405.1. Taxonomy (GTDB): domain Bacteria; phylum Pseudomonadota; class Gammaproteobacteria; order Burkholderiales; family Chitinibacteraceae; genus Deefgea; species Deefgea chitinilytica. Next base: position 265,545 of record NZ_WOFE01000001.1, on the reverse strand, counting down.
CCGGACGGCGTGCGCCGCTCGATTGTGGTGCCTGATCCACGCGGCAATCGCCTGATGATCCGCGCCTTGCATGCGCCACAAGCCAGCCAGTTACGGCAATTGATCAAAAGTCTGGATGAAGCGGCCACCACCGACAGTGCGATCAATGTCATTTATTTGCGTAACGCAGATGCAGTGAAGCTCGCTAGCACGCTCAAAGGTATCTTGACAGGTCAAGATGATGCCGCCAGTACAGCCAACAGCAATAATTCGATGAGCAATACCAACAGCAGCACCCCATCGAACAATGTGCAAACCAATACCGCCACCAATGTGCAAATTTCTGGCGCAAGCGTGCGTATTCAAGCAGACAGCACTACCAATTCGCTGATCATTACGGCACCACAAAATATCTACAATAATCTGCGCGCGGTGATCGAAAAACTCGATGTACGTCGCTCACAGATTTATGTCGAAGCGATGATTGCGGAAGTGAATTTATCCAAACTCTCTGAGTTTGGCTTCCAATGGCTGGTTGCTGGCGGCAATGACAAATTTGGCGCAGGCGGGGTGACCAATCTCAATTCAGGTCCCGGCGGTCTTGGCAATATCATCAGTAATATTCTGGCCAAAACACCAGCAGGGATTCCGGCGGGAATGACGCTGGGCTTATTCAATGGAGATCCGCGTGATGGCACTGCATCGCTGGGTTTATTGGCTAGTGCTTTACAAGGCAGCGGTAATGGCAATGTGCTTTCGACGCCCAATTTGCTGATGCTCGATAATGAAGAAGCCAAAATTACAGTAGGGCAAAATATTCCAATTATCACCGGCTCGCAAAATGGCACTGGCGCGAATGCGAATCCTTTTGTGACCGTTGAGCGTAAAGACGTCGGCATTAAGCTACGCGTTCGCCCGCAAGTGTCTGAAGGCGGCGTGATCACGCTGAATGTATTCCAAGAAGTCTCTAGCGTTGATTCCTCGCTCAATACCAACGGCGCCGGATTGGCCACCAAAGTGCGTACGATTGAAACCAAAGTGCTCGTCGATGATGGTCAAATCGTCGTTCTGGGTGGCTTGATTGAAGATCGCGTCAGCAATAATGACAGTCAAGTACCCGGCTTGGGCGACCTGCCCTATTTAGGCCATCTATTCCGCTTTGAAAATCGAAAGTATGAAAAAGTTAATTTAATGATTTTCTTACGCCCAGTAGTCATTCGCGATAGCGCGGCCAATAGCCAATTGGCGGATGATCGCTATCAATATCTGCGTCAGCAACAAGGTGATTTCAAAATCGGCGAACATTGGTTTTTACAAGATATGCCAAAGATTCAGCTGCCAGAGCGACTTCCTGAAGCAGGTAAATCGGTCTATTCACCGCAACCGAAAGCGTCATCCAACGACACAGCACCAACGACCAGCACGAGCCCACAATAATGAAGTCGATTGTTTCTTATGCTTATGCTCGTGAGTTCGGTGTTTTTGATGCCGAAATCACGGACGGCACAACGTCGATTGTCATGCGCCAAGGCGGCAGCATCGCCGCGCTGGGTGAATTGCGGCGCCAATTGGGGCAAAGTCGTCTGGTAGTGCTGACCGAAGCCGAGTTTAATGCCAAGCTCACGCAACACTTCAATAATCATCATGACGGTAAAGCCAGCGCGATGAATATGGTCGACGACATTGAAGAATCGGCTGACTTAGCGCGACTGATTCAAGACATGCCCGAAGTCTCTGATTTGATGGAGGCCGAAGAATCATCGCCCGTCATTCGACTGATTAATGCGATTTTTACCGAGGCATTGCGAGAAAACGCGTCCGACATTCACATCGAGCCCTTTGAAACGCGTTCGGTGGTTCGTTACCGTGTCGATGGAGCGCTCCGCGACGTGGTCGAACCCAACCGTGCCCTGCATGCGGCCTTAGTTTCACGAATTAAAGTGATGGCGGCGCTCGATATTGCCGAAAAACGGATTCCACAAGATGGTCGCATCAATTTACGCATCGCGGGTCGGCCAGTCGATATTCGCGTGTCAACCTTGCCCACCGGGCATGGCGAACGTGCGGTGCTGCGTTTACTCGATAAATCGGCGGGTCGCCTACAATTGGCCAAACTCGGCATGGCGCAAAAAACGCTGCAGTCACTAACTCAATTACTCGCCTCGCCGCACGGCATTGTTTTGGTGACAGGCCCAACAGGTTCGGGAAAAACGACAACGTTGTACGCCGCGCTAGGTAGTATGGATGCCAAAAATAGCAATATCATGACGGTAGAAGACCCGATCGAATACGACCTCGACGGCATCGGCCAAACACAAGTCAACCCACGTATCGATATGAGTTTTGCGCGAGCACTGCGCGCCATATTGCGGCAAGACCCTGATGTGATCATGATCGGTGAGATTCGCGATTTAGAAACCGCGCAAATCGCGGTGCAAGCCTCACTCACAGGGCATTTGGTATTGGCCACCTTGCACACCAATGACGCCAGTAGCGCGATTACGCGGCTAGTCGATATGGGGATTGAGCCCTTCTTACTCGCTTCATCGACAATTGGCGTGTTGGCGCAAAGGCTAGTTCGCACCTTATGCAATGAATGCAAGCAACCGTATACACCAACAGACGATGATTTAAAAGAGCTTGGAGAGCATACCCCTGCAATATTATATCGTCCTAGCGGTTGCCCGCATTGCGCACAAACCGGCTATCGCGGCCGCACCGGCATTCACGAATTGCTCGTCGTTGACGAAGCGATGCGCACCCTAATCCATAATGCCGCCAATGAACAAACCATTCGGAGCTATGCCGAAAGCTTAGGAATGACCAGTTTGCGCCATGATGCGATTGAGCGTGTTGTTGAAGGCGTGACCAGCATCGAAGAAATGCTACGAATTACCCGTCATCAATAGGTGCAAGCGAACAACTGTTGGCAAGCCAACCGTGAGCATGCCATTTGCAATTAGATTTGACTGAATGTGCAATTTTAAATACCCTACACTATTGATTATTGGTAATCCACCATCTGAATTGATCATGATTTTCTAGTTGGTCAATCCATTTCAAATTCCAAGAGGACACATCATGCGTTACGTTTATATTGCGCTCATTGTTATTCTGACTGCCGTTGTTGTGCTATTTCAATTTCAAAATCTCACCGCGGTGACGATTTCTTTATTTACGCTTAGCATTACCATGCCCGCCTCACTGCTCGTTTTTGCCGTGTATGCACTAGGGATGGTCACTGGTGGTGCGCTACTTTCTTTATTACGCACCTGGATTAACCGAGCAACACGCAAACCGTATTAATCCAATTGGGTTTTACGCTTTTTATTTATTAATAGGAATTAAATTACCATGAGTAATATTTGGGATTTCGCTTGGCTCATCATTGAAGCGTTTATGTTTATTGTTTACTTATTCGTGCTATTTCATATTTTTGGCGACTTATTCCGCAATCAAGAAATGAGCGGAATTCGTAAGGCCATTTGGGTCATTGGTTTAATCCTGCCTGTTCCTTTCGTTGCTCTGATTTATATTTTGTGCCACGGCCGCGGTATGGCACAACGCCAACAACAAATGCTGGAACGGATGAAATCAGATACTGATAGCTATATTCGCCAAGTAGCCGCTAAGTCGCCAGCTGAACAAATCAGCGATGCAAAAGCATTGCTGGATGCGGGCACGATTTCAGCCGATGAGTTTGCAAAACTCAAAGCCAAAGCACTGGCTTAAACCCAAGCAATCAATTTCATCCTCAACACAAAAAGCCACCGACATGTGCGGTGGCTTTTGTTTGCACAGGCTTTTTGCTCAGCATCAGCGCCAAGACAGTACGCGCCCTAAAATTGAATCTGATAACCCTCTGCTGTAGCCGGTACTTGCAGCAACAACGGAGCGAGTTGTTGCCGAACTTGTTCATCGGGTTTCAAATTAATGCGGCCTTGCGCCGCGCCTGACCATTGCAGATTGCCATTCCCAGTAACCGCAATTGCGCTGGCACCAGCGGGAGCAATCTGCCAGTTGGCTCCGCCATCAATCACATTCAAATTAAGCCGCAGCACGGTAATCGGCGTCAGCGCTGGCACTAGCTGACTAAACACTGGATCAAGCACCAATTCAGCCTGATCACCGGGCTGCCGTGACAGCCGTGCACTGCGTAATTGCGCGCGTCCGCCTAAACCCCAGTTAGCCACTTTCGGCATCGCTCGAAAGACGCCCTCTAGCGGAAATGTGACGTCAACATTTTCAAGCGCTGCTCCACTTAGCCCCAACACCAACCGAGCTTGATTGCTCATGCCCAACGCTTCAGCTCGAAGTTGCCACGCCAAGCGAGCACTCAATAACGCTTTAGGTTCAAATTGCCACGACAGATTTTGTTGCAGCACCACACCTTGCAAACCCAAAGCACTGGCTCGACCACCCCAAATACTGCCATTGGCCTGCACCAAGCTCACCGAATTGGGTAAAAACCAACCGACGATACTCATCGGCATTCTGGCAAGCAAGACCAAAAGACTGAAGATCACGAGCAGCGCGATGATGGCCTTGCGATGAATATGCATCTTTGTTTTTACAGGTTTCATGTCCGCTCCAACACTAACACTAAAGCGGCAGCGCCATTATCTTGCTTAATTTGAATTGAAATCACTTTCGCAGCCAATTCGGTTTTCAAACTATTGGCCAATTGCAAAGCTTCATTGACTGAAGAGTGCGAACTACGTAACTCTAGCTGCGTCGTGGAAATCGAGCGGACATCCGCGCTGATTTTTTTGGCTGATAAAGCAGCAAATACTGCGCTGCGTAAATCACCAGTCGCCGTCTTACTGCGAACGGCATCCGGCTTACTACCGCGCATCGCAAACAAATACCCTTCCAAACGTGGCACGTTGCTAGATAATTTGGCAATCTGTGTGTTCAACGGCGAATAAATGGCGAAATACATCAGCGCAAATAGCACAGCAAGCAACCATACCGTTAACATCAACCGTTCACGTGGCTGACGTTGCTGCCAATACGCTTGCGCTTGCCGCTGCCAAACCTGCATCACCGCGCTCATGGTTGAACCTCAATCGTTACTCGTCCATCCGGCATTGCGTTGCGCTGTACTTTTGCCCCTTGCGCTGTCAATTTAGCCAACAACGCCGCGGCTTTGTCTTCATCTAGCAGCATACTCACCTTGCCCGCTTTCACTTCCACGCTATCGATGCCCAAGTCCAAATCAATCTGTCCAGCTGTTTTATACAATAAATCCAAAGCATCGCCTGACGCGTTTGACCCTCCGCGATTGGCCGCATTTTGCAGACTTTGCCATTGCAAAATCGGATCAACCACAGGCACCCCTGGAAAAATACTGGCAAAGGTCTGCCGAATTTCTTGGCGCAAAGCCAGCTCCTGTTGCGCCAAACTACGCCATTGAATCAACAAACTCAGTAAATAAATAAACGCACACCCAATCAAGACGTATACCGCCATACGCCAATCATTCCAATTACTAGAGAGCGATACCTTTGCAGGTTGATAAAATGACACTGCATTTTGCTTGGGCAAAGCCAATTCGGATACCGCGATGCATTGAAACGATTGCTCAGGGTATAGCGCCAATAATTCGGCCTCATTGTCTAGCCATGCAGACTCTTGCTCAGAGCAAAAAACGATGCCTACACTCGACTGCGTATAGCTCAAGCGATGCGGCAATAAGTAATGCTCTGGTAAATAGCGCTCAACCTGCAAGCCCGATTGCGCCACCCATTCAGTGATTGCAGCCAAGCGTGTTTTTTCAATCAGCCAAACTGTCGTCGCACCATCCTCAGCTGCACCAGCCACCCAGTGCAAATCACTAAATGCACCTAACACGCGATCTTCCAGCGCTTGGCTAATCAATAACTCACGCTGCTTTTTATTCACCGCGGGCAAATTCAAGCGATGTGATGTCAACCATACGGCAGGAATGGTCAAATCAATACTGATGGCGGCAGGCAAGCTGCGTAAATCGTGCCCCGAAGCCACTACGGTCGCATTCGCATCAAACCCCAGCCAATCGTGAATTAGCTTTTCTCCTGCTCCCATCCGAATGATTAATCGCTCTAGCCGATCCAAAATAACAACCTCAATAAAAAAAGCGGCTAAGCCGCGAGCAAATTAATTGTACGCAACTTTTATGTCAGGAAAATGCGAAGCGCAAAAATCAGCTGCAATTTGTCACGGACATTAAATCAAGCAAGATGATGTGCACTTTGCCTAGCGCTCTAATTCAATCTGTTCGCAACAAACTCAGATTGCGATACGAATGAATTTTTTTTGACAGTTTTAATAAGTTTTTAAGTCAATCTTTATAGCTAGCAATCAAAATAGCATGCCAAGCAAAGGCAGCTTTACAGTCAAAAATATTAAAGTATAAAGCCCAAAACCATTCAAATTAATACCTACAAGCAAATACCCAATAGGTTCCTTCAAAATCGAGCACCATCAAGCGAACAGATACGCCAAGTAGCACAATCTTTCATATCCGAGTGTGGATGCACTCAACCTTCACTGACTACAGAAAATTTAAGTTTGTAAAACAAGAAGGGCTTATCTAAGTTTTTTAAATAGACCCGCAGTACACCTTTAAACCGCAGCAAGAAAGGCGTCATATTGAAACTCAAAACCATCATCCCCGTCGCGATTGTGACCCTGCTGTGCCATATTGGACTGAGCCATGCTCAAGAAAACGAGCTCAGCAGCACCCAAGCTTTTGGTGAACTGACACCGGATTTTATTACCAGGATGAATACGCATAATGACTGGCGAACTTGGATTACCAGCCCAGTTTGGACACACCATTACAACCGTGACATGGTTCATGATGGTGATTTATCAGAAAACAATCCCGGAATTGGCATCGAACGGAGCAACGGTTTATGGCATTGGATGCTTGGCGGCTATCGCAATTCAATTCGACAAAATTCGCTATACGCCCAATTGGCTTGGACCCCCTTGCAGTTGGAATTTTGTCAAAATGGGAATCTATCACTAGGCGCCACAGCAGGCTTATTGACTGGATACAAAACGAAAGTAAACAAATACGATGTCATTCCAGCTGGCGGATTATTTATCTCACTGGAAACACCCTACCACTTTGGCGTAAATTTAGTAGTTGTTCCCACGATCAAATCCGTCGATCTCGAAGGATTTGTTGCGGCACAAATCAAAATTCATTTTTGAGCGCCGCGCACCTTTACGACGATGCCAGCAGAGTTAAGCGATCAAGTACCAAGTTTTCCCAATCAGCCGGCATCAAGCGCCGCTAAGAGACCGCCTGAATCCGTTTAGCGATCCAAATCGCCAACAAACCAGCCACACAACTCAAAACACCAATCCAGCCATAATGATGCAAATGGCCTTGCGCGTCTTGCGTCAGCAGCAGTCCAGCGAAAAGTGAGGCCGCGCCAGAGGCAAAATTTTGCATCGCAGAGTTAAATGCCATCAATCGTCCCCGCAATTGCGGCTGCGTTGCGGCAGTCACCATGGTGGTCGCAGGAATAAAACGCCCACTGACAAAGATAAAAAATAACACCGAAATAGCCAAATGCCATGGCAAGCCAATTTTAAAATTTTGCGTGACGAGCAAAATCGGTACAAAACTCGCAACAATCAAGCACGGCAACACGGTTTTGGCCGAGTAACGATCAGTAAAACGACCAATCATCGGGCGACTAAAAATGGTCGCCGCGCCGCCCACGAGGTAGAAATACATTAAATCACTTGCCGGCAAACCCACATTGGCAACCATAGTAGGCGCAATAAATGGAATCACCATAAAGCCCGAAATCATCAGCATCGCCGTCAAGCCAACCGCCCACCAGTGGTTCCGCACGGTCAATAATTCGCGGTAATTATCCAACCAATTTGCATCATGATTCAGCGCTGCCAAGTGCGCCCGAACCGGAGGAACATAACCTACCATCGCGATCGCGACCAAGGCACAAATTCCCGTTAAAGCAAAAAACGGCATCCGCCAGCCACTTTGCGCCGCCAACCACAAGCCCAAAGGCACGCCAGCCACGGCTGAAATCGAAAAGCCCAGCATCACCCAACTCATCGCTTGGCCTCGGCGCTCAGGCGGAATCAAATCGCCGACAATCGCCATCGCAATTGAGCCGATCACCCCACCAAATATTCCGGCCAACACCCGTGCCGCCAATAAAGTATAAAAACCATTACTGAGGCCGCAGGCCAGCGTTGCCAACATTAAACCAGCATAACAAAACAGCAAGGCATGGCGTCGATCGAAGCGATCCGCTTGTGAAGAGGCGAGCAAGGCTGAACATCCCGCCGCCAATGAATAAGCCGAAACCAATAAACCGAAATGCGCGGTATTAATCTGAAATTCAGCCATCAGATAAGAAGCCAACGGCATCATGATCATAAAATCAGCGATGGTGGTAAACATCACCAGCATCAGCGTAATCAGCATGGCGAGTTCTTGACGGGAAGAAAGTGGCATCGGGTAAACCTACAAACAGTGTTTTTGCAGTCTACCCGAATCGAAAACTATGACAATGGAGAATTACACAAAAGAAGTATCTATACAAAACCATTATTTAATAATGGTTTTATCAATATACCCCTATCCTTAGCTAAGAGATTTATAGAGGTTAAACACGCTCAGCAATGAAATCAAGAAGCCAACCATCCACAGCAATGTGCGAGCATGCAATTTATGGCACAGCCAAGCCGCAAACGGCGCAGCAAACAAGCCGCCAACAATCAAACCTGCCACCAGCAACCAGTGATCCATTTCCGCCCAGAGCAAAAACGCACCCGCAGTTGAAAAAGCGATAAAAAACTCAGCCGCATTCACCGTGCCAATTGTTTTACGCGGATCATTGCCACGTCCAACTAAAGTCGACGTCACCACAGGACCCCAGCCACCACCGCCGACCGCATCAACAAAACCACCCAACAACGCTAAAGGGCCAACGTGTTTAATTTCATTTGAATGTGGTTTTGGGTGCGTAGCCAACCACGCTTTACGCAGAATATATAGCCCCATCACTAATAAATAGGCAGCGATATAGGGCTTAATCAGTTTGCCATCAATGCTGGTGAGCAAATATGCGCCGACCACGCCGCCTGCCACCCCGGGAAACACCAAACGCTTAAACAGCGCCTTGTCCACATTTCCGAACTTCAAATGCGACAGACCCGAAAACCCCGTCGTAAAGACCTCAGCCACGTGCACTGCCGCTGACGCCGAAGCAGGGCTGGCACCAATCCCAATCAAAAAAGTATTCGAGCTAATTCCATACGCCATCCCGAGCGCGCCATCAATCGCCTGTGCCGCAAAGCCCACGCCTACCGCCAGCCAAAACATCGGCGAAGTCAGCACATAATGTACCGCGCTGAAGGTACTTTGCTGCAATGGCTCGTTCACGTGTTGCAAGGCATAACCTAGCGTTGTCACGATGACCAATAAGACCAAACCAATAAAACGTTTTCGCTGCCAAAATTGTCGTTGGCTACCTATGGCCTCATCCAGTGGCGGGATGCCAATCGCCTGATGCTCGATGTTTTCTGGCGTAGCCGATAAATCAGGATGACGAATTTTCATGATGCAACTCGAATAAAAATTGATTCGAGAGTGTAAGCGAAATACAAATTCCAAATTAGAACAATTAATTGCCTGCTTATAATCATTTAAACTATAAAAAAACCGAGCAAAGCTCGGTTTCATCGATATCACATTCAAGCAACTTATCTTTTTAGACTCTCATCTGATACTGCCTGTTTCACGCTCGCAATCCCCTGCTGGACGTGCTCGCCAGCTTTACTGGCTAACTCAGCCGCTTTTACCTTGGCTTGGTCACCCAAATCGGCAGCCTGCAGCAACGCTTGATCGGCAACCAAACCTACTTTATCAGCCAATTCAGCTGTTTTTAACGCAGCTTGATCTGCCAAAACTTCAGTCTTGCTCGCCACTTCGCTCGCCGTCTCCTTAGTCGCATCCCACGCTTGGTCGACAGCAATCACCGCTTGGTCGCCCAAATCCGCAGCTTTAAGCACCACCTCATCAGCCACTTGGCCAACTTTATCCGCGAGCTCCGCGCCTTTCAAAGCAGCCTGATCGGCCAGTAGCTCGGCTTTTTCGGCTAGCTCCACCGATTTGTCCTTAACCGAATCCAAAGCCTGCTCAGCAGCGATGGTGGCTTGATCGCCCAACTCAGCCGCTTTAAATGCAAGTTCATCAGTGAATTGGCCTGCTTGATCGGCCAATTGCGCGGCTTTAACTGCAGCTTGCTCAGCCGCCACTTCAATTGCTTGCTCTGCAGTTCCTAATACTTCTTTTACCTTATCAAAAATGCCAGTCATTGAAACACCTCATCAGATTGAAAAAACACTGCAGCCCAGAGCACAGAATATCTCGAAACTAGCCACCTTAAATTAAATTTTCACGAACTCCAACTCACACGCATTTTTAATGCACAGCACAAAAAATAACTTGCAGCGATATCAATTTAGGTATTTAATTTCTGTAAAGACAGAAACAAAGGAAAATCATGAAACTCAGCCCGACTATGCAAAAATATATCGTCCATTGGGGTGAAATGGGCACGCGCTGGGGGGTGAATCGGACGGTCGCGCAAATTCATGCGCTGCTTTTTTTAGTCAATCATCCGATGACCGCCGATGACATCATGGAAACGCTCAACGTCGCGCGCTCCAACGTCAGCAACAGTCTCAAAGAGCTGCAAAGCTGGGGTTTGGTCAAAGTTCAACACGAACTGGGCGATCGGCGTGACCACTTTGTGGCCTTGCAAGATGTGTGGGAAATCTTTCGCGTAATTACCGAAGAACGCAAAAAACGTGAACTCGACCCTACACTCACCGTGCTGCGCGAATGCGCGATTGAAGCTGAAACCGACTTTGAAATCGAAGCCGCCACCCGAAAAAAAATGGATGAAGTGCTGGAGTTTTTAGAAGTGCTGATGTACGGCTACGATGACTTCAAAAAATTACCCCCCAGCACCGTGATCAAACTGCTCAAAATGGGGAGCAAACTGGGTCAATTGGCATCGCTGTTTGGCAAAGACGATACGTAATTCAGTCATTCAACTGAGGAGACTTACCATGCCGCACTATGAGATCTTTTATGATGATGCTTGCCCGATGTGCCGCTTTGAAGTGCTGCGCTTACTTCGCAAAGATGTCAATCGCCACTTTACTGCGATTGATATTAGCCACCCGCAGTTTGCAGCAAGCCAATATGGCGAAGGCTTGGAGATGAACAAGATGCAGCAATTGCTGCACGTTCGTCGCGATGATGGCGTAATGCTGATTGGAGTTGATACCATTGCTGCACTGTATCGCAGCATTGGCAGTCGCTGGTGGACTGGGCCGCTCACTTGGCGGCTGACTCGCCCTACTGTTGCACGATTGTACGCCTGGGTTGCGCGGCATCGCTATCGGATTAGCGCCCTGCTCGGCTTTGCACCACGTTGCCATGATGGAATCTGTCGGCTGTAAACATTTGCCCAGATATTTCTCTCTAAACAGAAATAAAGGAAATAAGCATGCATATCCTTATTCTCGGCGGCCGTGGACTAATTGGAGCGGCATTAGCCACTGCACTACGACTGCGCGGTCATCAAGTTGCAATCTTGAGTCGTCACGCCAGCAATTCCGACGAGATTTCCGCCAATTTTGCTGACTTAATACAGCCGCAAGATTGGCTGCCACATCTTAACAATGTCGATGTGCTGGTCAATGCGGTGGGGATTTTTTGTGAAAGCGCGACACAAACATTTGCTGATCTCCATGTGAAAGCCCCGCTCGCTTTGTTTGCCGCTTGCGAGCAATTGGGCTTAAAGCGCGTTATTCAAATCTCGGCACTCGGCGCGGCCAGTACGGCCATTACGCCGTATTGGCGTAGCAAAGGTGAAGCGGATGAAGCTTTGATGAAAAGCCAGCTGGACTGGACTATCGTGCGTCCTTCCTTAATCTACTCCCCCAACGGCACGAGCAGCCAAGTGTTTTGCCAAATCGCCAGCTTGCCGCTATTACCCGATTTACAGGGACTGAGCCAAGTTCAGCCGGTACATTTAGATGATGTGATTGCGCTGTTAGTCAAATTAATTGAAGCACGTGCCGCCAACCATCAAATCGTCGAAGCCGTTGGAGCAACAGCGATGCCCTTGCATCAATGGTGGCAAGCATTACGCAGTGCAATGAACATGAAAAACACAATCAGCATCAAGGTATATCCTTGGCAGCAATATTTAGCAATGCGTGTGTGTCAATACATGGGTTTTTCTTTACTCAACGCCGATAGTTTAGCGATGCTCAAAGCGGATAATACCGGCGACGAGAATCCAATGCGCGAATTACTCGGGCGTAGTCCCAAAGCCGCCGTACCCGATGCGGCACAGAGCGAAACACAACGGCAAGCTGCATTACTCGCCTGGCTTTTACCCCTTTTGCGCTGGTCTTTAGCCGCCGTATGGTTGCTCACTGCCGTGGTGAGTTGGCACTTTCCGCGCGCCGATAGTTTCGCCTTGCTTGGCCAAGCCGGAATGAGCGCGACATGGCAGCCACTGCTGTTTTATGGCTCGGTCGCTCTGGATGTGGCTTTTGGTATTGCTTGCCTACTCAATCGCTATTGGCGCTGGCAAATCGTTCTAGTGCTGTTTTACAGCGTCATCATTGCGATTCAAATCCCTGAATTTCTGTGGCATCCCTTTGGGCCGCTACTGAAAAATCTACCAATTTTGGCTTTACTACTGATGCTTGATCAACTCAAAACACCGCGCCACAGATAAGGAGCACAACATGGAACACTATTTACTGATTAAATGGCTGCATATTTTGTCGGCCACGCTGATGTTTGGAACTGGCTTGGGTACGGCGTTTTATATGTTTGTCACCAATCGCAGTGGTAATGTACAAGCGATTGCCGTGATTACGCGCTGGGTAGCGCGCGCTGACTGGTGGTTCACCACGCCGTCGGTCATCTTTCAGCCGATTTCTGGCCTATTGATGGTGTATTGGCTGGCTTATCCACTGAACTCGCCTTGGTTGTTGTGGTCTATGCTGCTGTATGCGCTGGCTGGTGCATGCTGGCTGCCCGTCGTGTGGCTGCAACTGCAAATGCGCGATATGGCGCAAATCGCAGCGCGCGATCATACCGCGCTACCGGCACGTTATTGGCGCTTTGAGCGTATGTGGACTGTACTGGGGTTTCCCGCATTTATTAGCTTAATCGTGGTGTATTGGCTGATGGTCAACAAACCGATCTAAGATTTCACGCAAACATGTTTTAATCTTTTTACCAATTCTCAGGAAGCAGGCCATGCACTCAGCACAACATAGCAAAACAGCACTCATCACTGGCGGCACTGGATTTATTGGCAGTGAGCTAGTCAAGCAAATGCTTGCGGCGGGTTACAGCGTCCATCTCTATAGCCGCCAAGCTGCCGCAGCCATTAAAAAGTTCAACGGCAAAGTCAGTGCTTTTGAGCGCTGGGATGAATTAACCAACGACACGCAGTTTGATGTCGTCGTCAATTTAGCGGGTAGCCCGGTAGTTGGGCCACGCTGGTCGGCGGCGCGCAAGCAAGTTTTACTCGATAGCCGCGTTGGCACGACCGAGGGACTAATGTCATGGATTGCCCGAGCAACTGTTAAGCCGAGCGTTTTGGTGAATGGCTCAGCGATTGGTTATTACGGCTGCCGTGGCGATGAAGCGCTCGACGAATCTGCGCCGCCGCAAGACGAATTTATGTCTGAACTGTGCCAAAAATGGGAAGCCGCGGCACAAAAGGCTGAAAATTTCAGCGTACGCGTCGTGCGATTGCGGCTAGGTTTGGTGTTTTGCTCACATGATGACAAAGGCGGCGCGCTACCTAAACTGATCACGCCGTATTATTTTGGCCTTGGCGGTCGTATGGGCGACGGGCAACAAGTGATGAGCTGGGTGCATCGTGATGATGTGATCGCCGTGATTTTGCGTGCGATGAGCGACGCCAGCATGAGCGGCGCATACAATCTCACTGCCCCAGAAGCACCGACGCAAGCGCAATTTGCCACAGCGGTCGGTCAAGCCTTGCACCGCCCGACTTTTCTGGTCACCCCAGCGTGTATCATTGATATGCTGGCTGGCGAAATGGGGGCACTATTTACCAAAGGTCAGCGCGTCGTACCTAAGAGGTTACTTGACGAGGGGTATAAGTTTAAATATCCAACATTAATAAGTGCTTTAGACTCATACCTAGGAAAATAATATTATCTATTTGGCCCGAGTTTGGATCAATTGTACGCAGAGCTGTTTGCAAAACCACGCCGAGTAAAAACACTGATCACAAAAAAGCCGCCTGAAACGAAGGCGGCTTTTCTGCTGTCAGCGGCTTAATTACAAAGCAGCACGATAAATCGCGCAGACTTCTTCAAACGTCGGCTGTTTAGGATTGGTCAAACCGCAGGCGTCTTTCAGGGCGTTGGTTGCCAAAGTCGGGATGTCTTCTTCTTTCGCGCCCAATTGCGCCACACCAGTAGGAATACCGACATCCACCGAAAGCTTGCGAATCGCCGCCAAGCACACATCAGCCGCGGCATCGTCGGTCAAACCTGTCGTTGTTTCACCCATCGCACGGGCAATGTCGCCAAGTCGTTTGGCAGCCACTTGTTTGTTGTACGCCTGAACATGCGGCAACAAGATGGCGTTACAAACACCGTGCGGTAAATCATAAAAACCGCCCAACTGATGCGCCATCGCGTGTACATAGCCGAGCGACGCATTATTAAACGCCATGCCTGCCAAGAATTGCGCGTAGGCCATTTGCTCACGCGCCACGATGTCGTCGCCATTTTTTACTGCTTGGCGCAGTGATTGGCTGATGATTTCAACGGCTTTCAGTGCACAGGCATCGGTAATCGGCGTCGCGGCGGTGGAAACATAGGCTTCCACGGCATGAGTGAGCGCATCCATACCCGTTGCCGCAGTGAGGCCAGCGGGTTTGAGCAACATTAGTTCAGGGTCGTTCACTGATAAAATCGGCGTGGTGTGTTTATCGACAATCGCCATTTTCACGTGGCGCGCTTCATCGGTGATAATACAGAAACGCGTCATTTCACTGGCGGTGCCCGCGGTGGTGTTAATGGCAATCAGCGGCAATTGAGGCTTAGCTGATTTATCTAGCCCTTCGTAATCTTTAATCTCACCGCCATTGACCGCCACCAGCGCAATGCCTTTGGCGCAATCATGCGGCGAGCCGCCGCCCAATGAAATCACGCAATCACAACCATTGGCTTGCAATAGCGCCAAACCTGCTGCCACATTCGCCGTGGTTGGATTAGGTTGCACGGCGTCAAACACAACGGTGGCGATACCTTGGGTGGCGAGTAGATCAGTCACGCGTTGGACAACGCCGATTTTGACCAAGGGCGCGTCGGTCACGACCAAGGCCTTTTTATAGCCATAGCCTTGCATCGTTTTGGCCGCATCAGCCAAACAGCCAGCGCCCATCAAATTCACACTGGGAATAAAAAAAGCAGTCGTAGTCATGATCTTGCCTTCATCAAAATTGAAATGGTGTAGGCACAGACTACGCTGATTTTTTACGTAAGAATTTGCGCTAAATCATGCTTAATAGTAAGCAAAATGGCTCTGTAAACTAATACACATTCAGCTTGATTTGCTCAATACCAGCCTCATTTGGCGGGTCAAAATCTAAACAAAATGCTGCTTAGCCCAATCCACAATCAGGGGTAAAAATGCTGGAGCAAATGCATCTTCAGCCGCGATGAAATAGCGCACTGTCATCCACCACGTCCACTCGCTAGGTAATTGCATATTGAACCTTGCTGAATCCAGCATCGTATGATCTGCTTGCGGAACAACGACAACTTGGTGTTTTGAATTGTTCTTAACATTGAGCAAGCTTGAAAACGCTTGCGCATTGTCCTTTGCATCTACATTTAAATCATCCTGCCCCCAAATCGCCAATAAGGGAATCTGCAGCGCGGTCAGCTGCTGGCTTGAGTTGGCATCGATATTGAGCGCGATAAAATGATAGCGTTCAGCAGACAGCGGTACTGTATTGGCACCATTGGGGGCAGGAAATGTGGCTAAGTACTGTTGAAATTGTTGGCTATATTCTGCAAAACTGAGCGAAATGGATGGTTGCGGCGCAGCACGCTGCCATTGAATGACCTTATCAATTTCTAACGCATTTAATCCCGCGCGTCTTAGGCGCTGTCGAGTAAAAAACTCACCTTGCGCCCGCCAATCCAGTGCCGCCCCGACGGTAATTAAAAACACGGGAGCTGGATTCATCGCGGCCACCTTGGGTAAAACCCAGCCGCCTTGTGAAAATCCCAGCAAGCCGATGTTTTGCGCTTGAACATCCGCTCGCTGCGCCAACATTTGCATCGCGGCGTGGGTTTCCTGCGCCCTTTGCTGTATCGATTGTTGCAACCAATCACCAGTTGAGTCGCCAGTGCCCGGTTTATCCCAAGTAAAACAAGCAATACCGGCCGCTAAATACGCATTGATAATTTGCGTGTAGCGATCCACTCCCCTTGTTTGCGGCCCATCGCCGTGAACCAACACCACCACAGGAAATGGCCCCTGCCCCGCAGGCAATAATAGTGTGCCAACGAGCTGATTTTGATCGTGCTTAAAACTAAGCTCAATCTGCTGCTGCGCTTTGACTTCATGCCGCTCAGCCAAAAACAACAAACCAAGCAGCAATAAGCAAATAAAAACACATACTCCCCAAAACCGCTTGCTCAATTTAATTTTCAATTTAATCCGTACCCATACAATAAAACCCGATGTATATCACTATAAAGCTTGCCAATGATTATCTACGTAGCAATACCCACAAGCTTGGATTACTTTTTTGGCGCTAAGCCTAGATCATCTAGCCGCATCAGTATTTCAGTTTTTCGTTCCGCTTTGATGACTTGCCAATGAATGTTTTCTTGCGCGCCCAGCATCGCATACAGCATATTGAGGGATAAATTGGGTATCGTGGCGTGCAGTTGCGCGTAAATCTGAAATGGATCAGCCGCCATAAATTGCTCGACACTGACAATGCCCACTTTCGCCAACATGGCTTGGCTTTTCGGACCAAGGCCTTTGAGGTGCTGCAATTGAGTCATTGTGTCCTCCATACTGGACAGCAAGGCAGCAACGATGGGATTTAAAAGTAAGACAGCACTTCAAGCGGCATCCCCTGACGTAGCTCCCCTTCTCCCAACGCGAGTAAGTTTTGCCCAAACACCACCGCGCCTTGGATTTTTCTAAATTTTGCTAAGCTGCGTAAGGGCTCTGAGTCAGGTGATTTAGCCGCGGTATCTGGGTCTAAGGTCGTTAAAATACAGCGCTCGCACGGTTTGCCGAGCTGAAACTCCACATCGCCAATTCGAATCCGCTGCCATCTGTCCTCGGCAAACGGCTCGGTATTGGCAATCACCAAATTTGGCCGAAAACGCAACATCGACATTTCACGCCCGATACGGTGATTGAGCTCACGCAACGAGCCTTCGCCAATCAACAGCAAGGGATAGGTATCGGCAAAGCCAACTGGAATTTCAGGATGATGCTTCACGCGGCGATGGCTCTCTGGCCCAGTCCACATCAAATGCACTTGCTGCCCCAAATACGCCGACAACCAAGCATCCGCATCCAGCGCCCCCCGCCGCGCTAAAAATTCGTTTTCCCAAACATCGGCGATGTGGGTTTCGCTAAAGTGACCAAGTGGCACAAATAAATCAACGCAGTTAGGCGCTTTCAGCCATAGCCCATCACCTGTTGGTTCGGCACGAATCAGTAATAAGCGGGGCTCAGTCCGGCCCGTGATGTATTTGCCCTCGTTCGTTGCCACCATCCATTCACGGTCAAACTGCAAACCGCGCATCGTTAACAAACTATTAGTCAACGCTTGTGCGCGGCAAGATTTAAGGGGATAGCGGTAGATTGCAGACAACGTCATCGTCATGGCGTGATTCCAGTAAGGGCAGATGTGGTCGCAGTGTACCAATATCGCGGCGCAATGGCGCGTTGTTGCTGTACTTCAATACGCTCACCAACAGTAAAACCAATTGCGCCCATTTGATCAGTACGCAGCAATTGAGTCCCCGCCGCGGCATAGCGTGCTTCCACATCGGGATGAGGATGGCGAAAGTGATTCAAAAATCCTGCTGAGAACACCGTGTATTTGGGCTGCAAGGCTTGGATGAACAGCTCAGATGATGAGTTTTTACTACCGTGGTGCGGTGCAATCACAATATCGGTTGGCGGCAAACCCGCCGCGACCAGCTCGCCTTCTTCAAGACGGCCAATGTCAGCCGGAATCAACAAGCTGTGGTGAGCATTATTGATCCGCAATACACAGCCTTTGGCATTATCATCCCGCGCCGGATATTTTGGCCGCAACCACAGCATCGAAAACTGCACGCCATCCCATCGCCATGATTGACCCGTTTGGCACGCCTGCTGGACAATCGGCGTTGCTAATATAGGATGCAAAGGCGGCAAACTATGCACAATTTGAGCAATCGGCACAGCGCGCCCGCCGTCTTGTCCCAGCAACACCGGCGCAGCGCCGATGTGATCCAAATCGTTATGCGATAAGATGAGTTTATCAAGAGCGTGAATGCCCGCCTGCCGCAATACGGGCAACAGCACTCGTTCGCCATTTGCAAATTGGCCAGTATCAAACAATAAAGCGTGATTTTGGGTTTGCACCAGCACGCTTAAACCCTGCCCGACATCCAAAACGTGAGCCGTAAATTGATTCACTGGCAGCGTTGGTTTAGGCGTAAAAAATAGCGGTAATAGCATCACCCAACCCAGCCAACGTGCAGGCATGCCACGGGGTAATAGCAGCAAGGCAATACCCAGCATAGCGATTGGCAATATACTCATCGATGGCGTATTGATTTTCAAATCAATCATAGTCCAGCTTAAACACCATTGCAGCATGACATCGACCCAAGCAAAAATTCGCTCGGCCCAATGTAATAATGTCCCCGTCGGCTCCAACAAACCCAACAAAGCCAGCGGCGTGACCAACATACTGACCAGCGGAATCGCCACCGCGTTGGCCACGGGCGATACCATTGGAAATTGCCCAAATGCCACCAGTAAAATCGGCAGCGAAGCCACCGTTGCTGCCCACTGCGTGCCGACCCAGACTTGCCATTGCTTCACATCGCCAATCCGATTGGCTCCCGCCCAAATCAAAAAACCAACCACCAGAAACGACAGCCAAAACCCCACTGACAGCACCGCAAATGGATCAAACACCACCACAGCCAGTAATGCAGCCGCCCAGATACCACTGACCGCCATCGGTTTCGCGCGCCACAAACACAGTGCCGCCACCAAGAGCATTAACACGGTGCGCTGCGTCGGCACCGCCATGCCAGCCAGCAGGCTATAGATCAGCGCGGTGATGACACCCGCAATCAACGCCGCACGTTGCGCCGCAAAGCGCTGCGCTAGGCGCGGTATTCGCCGCCACGCAAACAGCACAACTGATGCTGAAATCGCCGCCAGCAAAGTGATATGCAGGCCAGAAATCGAAATAAGATGGGTAATTCCTGTCTGCGCAAAGCGCTGCCATTGTTCTTTTGGAATGCCGCTTTGATCGCCAATCGTCAAAGCGACAATCACGCCTTGATACGACGCATCGGGCAAAGCTTGCACAATCCGCTCACGCAATGCGGCGCGTATCCGCAGTAACCAAGCAGCTCCCGCCAATTCATTGATCCGCTCGGCGGATTTGATGCTGCCAATCGCTGCGATATTTTGTTGCAAAAACCAACTTTCCAAATCAAAGCCAGCGGGATTGACGCTGCCATGAATCGGTTTGAGTTTCAACTGCAAACGCCAGCGCTCGCCAGCTAAAAATGGGCCGTGCTTATCACTGGCATTCACTTGAATGCGTTGCGGTAGCCAGCCATTCGCAATTAGGGCTTCAGGTGTAAATACAAATCGCGGACCAAAACGACTCGCCTGCGGCAAATCACTGATATAGCCTGTCACCCAAAGCGTTTGGCCGACTAGATTGCTTGGAATTCGCTGCGCCATCCGGATTTCAGCGCGCCAATGCGCCCAGGCAAATCCCAAACTGATTGCGAGTAAAGCAATTGCGACCCATTGAATGACGCAATGCCGCGCACGCAACATCACTAGCGCAGTACCCACGCCCACAGCCGCCCACCACCACGGCGGTAGGCTGGCTTGTTGCTGCAAAACAATCACGCCCGGCACAAAGCTGGCGATAAATAGTAGATAGCGGCTCAACATTGTTTTAGCTTAGCCGTCAAAGCTACAAATCGCCTTGCAACAATATGGCGGGGTGATAAACTCATTGCCATGAAAAATTATGACGCTGATTTGATTATTGTCGGTGGTGGCTTGGTAGGCGCGGCGCTAGCTCTGGCGCTAAAAAACACCTCGCTATCGATTATTTTGCTCGAAGGCCGCGAGCCTGTCCTCGATTTTGATCTGGCGACATGGGATCAGCGAGTCTACGCCATTAGCCGCGCTAGCCGAAAATTACTCACGCAAATTGGCGCGTGGGAGCGCATGCGTGCCGAGCGACTGTCACCAATCTCTGCAATGAAAATTCGCGGCGATGAGCCCAACGCAAAACTCGAGTTTAATGCGCTAGAAAGTGGCGTTGACGAGCTGGCCTACATCGTCGAAAACCGCGAACTGCAACGCGCTTTATGGCTCGAATTAGCGAGCAGCCCCAACGTCGAAATTATTACGCCCACTGAGCCTGAATCACTGGTCATCGACCACGACGGCGCGACACTCACGCTCAGCAACAATCGTGCACTGCAGGCTCGTTTGGTCGTGGGTGCCGATGGTGCCAACTCATGGGTGCGCCGCCATATGAAGATCGACGCCAATAGCAAGCCGTATGAGCAATTTGGCGTCGTCGCCAATTTTGCCTGCGAAAAACCGCACTACGGCGCGGCACAGCAATGGTTTAAATCCGACAGTATTTTGGCGTGGCTGCCGTTACCGCAACAACAAATGTCGATGGTCTGGTCGTGTAGCGAAAACCAAAAAGACGAATTACTCAGGCTCAGCGCCGAGCAACTTGCCGCCAAAATCGCTCAAGCAGGCAGCAAAGCACTCGGTGAACTCACACTAGTGACACCACCAGCGGCCTTTCCACTCAAGCTCACCCATGTCGCAAGCTGCGTTGCAGCGCGCGTGGCCTTAGTCGGTGACGCCGCTCACACCGTGCACCCGCTCGCTGGTCAGGGCGTTAACCTTGGCTTTGGCGATGTGGCAGAATTAGCTAACTTACTGACAAACACGCATCCGGAACGAATCGGCGATGTACTGGTCTTACGTCGATACGAGCGCGCACGGCGTGAATCGGTGCTGTTAATGCAAACAGTGTGCGATGGTTTGCAAAAACTATTTAATAACCAAAATTCAATTTTAAAAAGCCTGCGTAATTTCGGGCTAGGTTTCACCGACTCATTACCATGGATCAAGCGACAACTGATTCGCCACGCCATGGATTCTTAATTTGTGAGGTGTGAGGTGTGAGGTGTTATTCGAGAGTATATTCACCTAGATCTTATAGTAAAAAGCCTTCATGCATATACATATGACACATATCAAACAGCGAGCAGACTTGTACCCCTAACTCCTCACACCTCACTCCTCACTCCTCACTTAGATAACAAGGATTAGCATGAAACATTTTACTCGTACCCTGATTGCCGCAGGCATGATTGCAATGACGGCTTGCAGCGCACAAGCAGATGCGCCACCGAAAGATTTAAAAGCCAATTTAGCCAAAAAGCTCGGCCAACCAGTTGATACCGTGCGCGAAACGCCGATCAAAGGGCTGTACGAAGTCGTACTAAACAAACGCCATATTGTGTATTCAGATGCCAAAGGCGAATACGTGGTTGTGGGTGATTTAGTCAACGTAGCGTCGAAAAAAAGCCTGACCGAAGCGCGCATGGCTGAATTGAACAAAGTCGACTTTGCCAAACTGCCGCTCGCCGATGCGATCAAAGAAGTTCGTGGTGATGGCAAACGTCAACTGGTGGTGTTTTCTGATCCAGACTGCCCATTTTGCAAACGCCTTGAACAACAAAGCCTTGCTGGCATCGACAACATCACGATTTACACTTTCCTAATGCCACTGGCTAGCTTGCATCCTGATGCGGCACGTAAATCAGAATTGATCTGGTGCGCAGAAAACCCAACCAAAGCTTGGCAAGAATTTATGCATCAAGGCAACCTGCCGACTGGCGGCAAAGCCACTTGCGACAATCCAGTCGCTCGCAATGTGAAACTCGGTGAATCACTCGGCATCAATGGCACACCGGCTTTGATTTTTGCTGATGGCCAAATCGTGTCTGGTGCGCAACCGAAAGAAGAAATCGAAAAACTGCTCGCGAAACAAAAATAAGCGGAAATCATCATGAAAAAGCCACCGAACTCGGTGGCTTTTTTAATCTTTGCAGTAATTCGCAACTAATTTTTGGTCAAAAAATCCAACTGCGCCGCCAAAAAATCATCCCGATGCGATAAAAATGGCGCATGGGCCGCGCCTTGATGCACGAACAATTGCGCATCAGACAATTGCGACTTCAACCAATGTCCCGCGGGTAGCGGCGTTAGCGTGTCGCGGTCGCCGTATTGCAGTAATACAGGGCACAAAATCTGGCTGATTTGCTCACGCAAATCGGTATCACGCAAAATCACCAAGCCCTCACTCAACGCAGCTACACTCGGCTCGCCATGCTTGAACAAATCGGCGAGTAACTCCTTGGTTACCGCGCGCGCGCTGGCGTCGCCCATCGCTTGCAAACTAATAAATCGTTTCAAGGTACCTTGCCAGTCAGATTGCAAGGCTTCGGCAAACTGCGCCAACACCGTCGACGGCATCGCGGCGCGCCAATCATCCCGTTGCATAAAACATGGGCTGGAGGCGACCAAGGTCAATGATTTTACTTTCTCGGGCTGCTGCAGCGCCCACTGCGCCGCCACTGCGCCCCCCAAAGACCAGCCAATCACTTGAGCGCCCCACGGAAACGCCGCATCGACCGCATCAACCATCATCTGCAAACTCAAGGGCGATGCAGCAGGCGAAGCACCATGTCCGGGTAAATCGACCAAATGCACGCAAAAATGCTGCGCCAATTCATCGACAATCCCATTCCACACAGTACTATTCATCGCCCAACCGTGCAGCAACACCACATCCGGCCCACGGCCCCGCGTTTCAATCCACATTCATTTATGTCCAAAAAACCAAGGCGTGCAGTTTACCGCATTCAATTGATCATGATCACCGTCAGATTGGTGATGACACTTGCAAAGTCGTCATCAAACTGGTGCGCTGAATTTCAGACAAACGCTCACCCGCCAAAGCCACCGTCGCCTCGCCCATGGCGCGATATGCGGCTTGATGTGATTCTGGCAACACCGACAAATGCTGGGCGACGGTTGCTGCATCGCCGCGAACAATTGGCCCCGTCAACGCGCTTGCAGGGCTCAGAACTTGAACATTACTTAATGTCTGCTGCATCAGCCCCAACACCAAGCGATTAGCCGTCTCTGGCGCAATACCTGCCTGATTTGCTGTTTGCAATGACAAATCAGCTAATGTCACAAGGTAATTGGCCGCCATTGAGAGCGCTGCGTGATAAGCGACTTTGCCGCCTTCAGCCAAGGCAAACGGCACGCCGCCGATGTCCAGCGCAAATTGTTGCAGCACATCACATGCCGCCACGTCCCCCTCAATCGCACACGGTGTCCCTGCAAAGGTCACTACAGCCCGCGCTGGATCGGCAAAAGAAAATGCGGGATGCAAGCTAGCGATGTGCGCGCCTTGCACTTGCAGCGGCGCAAGGATTTTCGCCTCTAGCGCCCCGCTGGCATGAAACACCACATCACCTGGTTTGACCACCTTTGCAGTAGCCAACTGCTGCGCCACTTCAGAAATCGACGAATCGGGCACGGCCAGCAGCCACAAATCGGCGGCAGGAAAATCAGTCAGTTGCAAACACACCTGCCCCGCACCAATAAAATCCAGCGCCTTGGCTGCCGACGATGCAGAACGCACCAACACGCCACCGATTTGATACAGCCCAGAATCCACCGCCAAACGCGCCACACTTTGCCCCAAGCGGCCGGGGCCAATCACATTCAGAGTTATCATATCAAACCTTATCTATGTATTGCCTTCTAGACATTACTAAACAATGATTGCAGAGGCATACCCATTTAATAACTCAAAACCAGCTGTAGCATATTACACAGCGCCGCGACTTCTTTATCGGTATGCGCCGCGTTCAAAACAAGCCTTAGGCGCGGCGTTGGCACGGTTGGTGGGCGGATGGCAGCGACCCAGAATCCAGCGTCGAATAGCGCTTGCGATACTTTTACTGCAGTTTCAACATCGGGCAGAATAATCGGCTGAATGGCGGTGCGTGATGGCAATAATTCGCAGCTATTCGCCAACGCAGCGCGGAACTGCGCGATATGCCGATGCAAGGTTTCGCGGCGCGCGGTGTCTGACTCAATCACATCCAAACTGGCGAGCATCGCGGCGGCAATCAGTGGTGGTGCGGCGGTGGTATAAATATAGGGCTTAGCCGTATTGATCAAATAGTCAATCACCACCTGCTCTGCAGCGATATACGCCCCTGCAACGCCCGCCGCTTTTCCCAGCGTTGCCATGTAAATAATGCGCGGCGACGCCAAACCCAACTCCGCCAAAGTGCCGCGCCCGTCGCCCAAGACGCCAAAACCATGCGCGTCGTCGATATAGAGCAGCGCATCGTAAGTTTCAGCCAGCGCCAGCATTTCCGCCAGCGGCGCGATATCGCCGTCCATGCTAAATACGGCGTCGACGATGATCAGTTTGCGTTTGGCGGTGCTTGCTGCAAGCAAGCGTTCCAGCGCTGCCACATCGCTATGCGCAAAGCGTTTAACCTCGGCGCGCGATAAAGCCATCGCATCGTTCAGCGAAGCATGATTGATTTTATCGGCAAACACCGCGTCACCACGACCAACTAAGCCCGTCACTACGGCTAGATTGGCCATATAGCCGGTTGATAAAGTGATCGCTGCAGGTTTACCCGCCCACGCCGCAAGACGCTCTTCCAGTGCTTGTTCCACCGCAAAATGCCCCGCCACCAAATGCGATGCGCCACTGCCAACGCCCCAGCGCGCGGCGCCCGCCTGTGCGGCAGCAACAACGCTAGGGTGATTAGCCAAGCCAAGATAATCATTACTACAAAAATTAAGTAATTCGCGCCCCGCCACCGTCACCCGCGCGCCTTGCGGGGAATCGAGCACTCGCCGACTACGATATAAATGATTATTTTTACGCTCCGCCAAATCAACGGCGAATTCTTGAAACAGACTCGGCGTGCTCATGCCCTGCATCCCAAAAAATGATGGCTACCATTCTAATTGGATTTAAGCACTACGGTGAAAAACCAGCCTAGACTTACCAATACAGTCATAGTCGGATGTCATTTCACTGCTAATTTGAAAGTCATGGTGAAATTCACACCGCTACATCGGGATTTTATTGCTTATTATCATCATTGACACAAGCCAAAAGCCCCCTTTCCAAGTTATCATTCGGCATTCAAAAATTTACTAATCATTGAATCTGCATAAGCCAGATTTATGAATGGATTGATCTAATGAAGCGTGTTGATGATTTTCGTGTGAAGTTTTCTACAGCAAGTGATGCAGCAGAATATGTTCCTATCATGATTGGTGGTATGGGCGTGGATATTTCGACCGCCGATTTGGCGCTCGAAGCTTGCCGCTTGGGCGGCATCGGGCATATTTCCGATGCAATGATTAATACTGTTACTGATCGCCGTTACAATACCAAACACGTCAAAGACAAGCTCAAGCAATACAAATTCAACGTTGCTAATTCGGATAAATCAGTCGTGCAATTTGATTTGGCTCAGCTCGAAGAAGCCACTCGCCTGCACGTTGAAGCCACCATGCAGCGCAAGCAAGGCAGCGGGCTGATTTTCATCAATTGCATGGAAAAACTCACGATGAACGCGCCGAAAGACACGCTGCGAGTGCGTATGCGTGCGGCGCTCGATGCCGGCATCGACGGGATTACGCTGGCAGCCGGTCTGCATCTAGGTTCATTTTCACTGATTGAAGACCATCCACGTTTCCGCGAAGCCAAACTCGGCATCATCGTCTCGTCAGTGCGTGCACTGCAATTGTTTATCAAAAAATCAGCACGTAGCAATCGCCTACCTGATTATGTGGTGGTCGAAGGTCCATTGGCTGGCGGCCATTTGGGTTTTGGCATGGACTGGGCCGAATACAAGCTCGAAGACATCGTCGCTGAAGTCATCGCGTGGATTAAAGAGCAAGGTTACGACAATATGCCGGTGTTTGCCGCGGGTGGCGTATTTACTGGCTCTGATGCGGTCAAATATCTTGAAATGGGTTGCGGCGGCGTGCAAGTGGCCACGCGCTTTACCGTAACCAAAGAATGCGGTTTACCGGATAATGTAAAGCAAGAGTATTACAAAGCCTCGGAAGACATTATCGAAGTCAATCAAATTTCGCCAACGGGCTACCCGATGCGAATGATGAAAAACACGCCAGCGATTGGCTCAGGCATTCGCCCGAACTGCGAAGCCTACGGCTACTTGCTCGATGCCAACGGCAGCTGCTCTTACATTCAGGCCTACAACAAAGTTATCGAAGAAAATCCAAACGCGAAAAAGATTTCTGAGATTCATGTGTATGAAAAAACCTGTCTGTGCACACACATGCGTAACTTTGATTGCTGGACTTGCGGCCACTACACCTATCGCCTGAAAGACACCACCAATGTGTTGCCAGACGGCCGTTACCAGTTGTTGACTGCTGAGCACGTGTTTAAAGACTACCAATTCAGCACCGATAACCAAATCGCGCTGCCAGAACTGGATGAAACTGCCGTTTAAACACCTCAAAATCAATAAACCCGCTTTTGAGCGGGTTTATTTTTGTCTAAACACTATATTTTAATAATAAAAGCTTTATCTAAAAAAACAAACAAGTATTGCCATCTAGCCATTGTTAATTAAAGGCTAGATGGCAATACCTACAAGATTAAGCGAGCTTAGCAAGTTGCTGATCTTGTTCCAAAATTGGCAAAAGCGACAGCAAATCTTCAGCGCACAGCGGCAAGCGCAATTCATTCGATGCAATTCGGCCCTGATGATGCATGATCGCTTTGGTCGGAATCGGGCTTGGTGCGATAAACAGCGTTTCCGATGCCAAGCGCAGTGCATCGCCAATCGCTTCGCCAGCCAAACCCTGCTTCACCCAATTGGCCACTTGCTGCGGCCACACATTGCTCGCCACCGACACCAAACCCGCAGCCCCCAGCACTGCGTGCTCGGCAAACAACACATCGTCACCCGAATACCACGCAATTTGCGGATATGCCGCTTTCAATTCTGCAAAGCGCGCCGCGTTGCCGCCCGATTCTTTCACTGCCCAAAGATTAGTGTGCCCAAGCAAGCCTGCAATCGCGCCCTCAGCCAGCGGCACGCCAGCGCGCGATGGGATGTTGTACAACATGCAAGGTTTGCTGACTGCATTCAGTAGTGCTTCAAACCAGCGGCGCTGGCCATTCACACCGGGTTTGGCGTAAATCGGCGTCACCAGCAGGTAACTCGATACGGGCTGCGTTTCACAGAAAGCCAACCACTCAAGCTGACTCGGCAAGTCCAAGCCGCCGACGCCGACCATCAGCGGGATTGCCAAGTTCAAACTACAGGCGTGCTGCACCACAGCTTGGCGCTCGGCGATGCTGAGATTGCTGCCTTCGCCGGTTGAGCCGAGCAATACCACGCCATTGCCCACAGATTCTTGTTCACGCAGTAGCTTGGTAAATGTAGCAAAGTCGATTGCGCCATCAGCGAGCATCGGCGTAATTATCGCGGTCCACAAAGCAGTATTTTGAGGGGTCAGTACAGAAGTCATGCAGTTCTCCAATTTAAAGACGATTGGAGAGAGGAAAAGTGCGGTAATGATGCGGCTGCAAAAGGCAGGCCTAGGGAAAAATCATCACCAAGAGCACTCCAGTGGCCGATGATTTGGCTACTGACAGTCCAGAGGATTCAGCCTCTGCAACCAGCATTGAGCGCATCACAACGCCCAACACTTCGGCCTTGCACCCCCTAGTACTGCGTCGGCGGAATGTGATTTCCTCGGCAATACAACCTGGGCAAGGCGCCTCTCTTGTCGTTCAGACCTCTATTGCAACCGATTCATCACGCAGTGTCAACCGCCGCCCTCGCCTTTCTAGCGTACATCGATAATACTCATGACTATGCAAAGTAAACCGAAACTCCCTTGGCCAGTTCGCGCCGAGCTTTTTTCGCAGCTGGCGACTTTAGAGCGTGCAGGTCTGTCGGCTGCACATGCGCTCGCCTCGATCAATTTGCCCACGCGCTATCAAACTAATTTGGAAATGATGCGCAAAGCGCTCAAGCGCGGCAAAACGATTGCGCAAGCGGGCGCGCAAGCAGGAATATTTAATTCACTGGAAACCGCGCTGATTGCCGCCGCCTGCCAAGCTGGCAGCCCCGCCGCGACCTACACGCGCTTGGCCGAACAAGCGGCACTGCACGCGCGACTCGCCAAACAAATCCGCGCCAAACTGGCGCTGCCTGCGTTGATGCTACTGCTGGGCTTACTGATCAATCCACTGCCCGCGCTTATCATGGGTACGCTCAGCGTTGGCGGCTATTTATTCGGCATCTTGATGCCACTCATATTGATTGCTGCGATGTATATGCTGGGAAGAAGCGTATTGAATGCTATTGAACAAGACACCCACTCCAGCATGGCTCGCCTGCTATTACAGCTACCGCTCTTTGGCGCTTGGTACAGACGCAGCAAACAACGCAATTTTGTCGATAGCTTAGCGCTGCTACTGCATGCAGGCGTATCGATGTTTGCAGCGATTCCGATTGCGCAATCGACGATCCACTGCGGGTATTTAGAAGCACAGTGCAAGCCACTGCTGCGGCAATTACAACGCGGGCAGAGCCTCACCGAAGCGCTGACTTTCGTGCCGTGGCTAACGGATGCTACGCTGATCGCGATGGTTAAAACTGGCGAAACCAGCGGTACGCTACCCGAAATGCTGCAGCGCTTCGCCACGCAGCTCAACGCCGATCTCGAACACACCGCCACGCAATTCGCTGCATGGCTGCCGCGAATTATTTATGCGCTAATCGCAGCTTGGATCGCATGGGGAATCCTTGCTAGCGGGGCTTTTATGCCACAAGTACCATCCGACTTATAAAGAGAACAATTTGCTGTTTTAGCGAAAAAGAATAATCAACTTGCTTCACAGCAGCCGAAACGCATAGTAAACCGCCATCCCAGCAACAATACCCAGCATCAATTTTTTGCTGCGCCAGACCACCACGCCCGTGCTAATGGCTCCGGCGAGTTGCGGGCTGAGTACTTGCCATTCCCCGTGCGCAATAAAAATCTCAGGAACGATAATCGCCGTTAATACGGCGACCGGCACATACGCTGCGGCTTGGCGCAATTTGGATGGAAAACGCTCGCCAACGCCGGGCAGAAAGAACGACACGCGCAGGCCGTAAGTCACCAGCGCCATGCCAAGCAGCAAGAGTAAACTCCTCAGTATATCCATCAAGCCTTTTCCTTAATGTGCATAGCAGCAAATACCCCTGCAAATACCGCCAGCAATAAGCCCAATTTATACGGCAAGCCGTGCGCCAGCAAAGCCGTTACGCCCGCCACCAGCGCACAGGCGACTTGCGCGCGCGTCACCAATAAGGGCACCACAATTCCAGTAAATGTCGCAACCATCGCAAATTCCAAACCCCAGTGTTGTAGCGCGGGAATATTCTGCCCCAGCACAATACCGAGCGCGGTAAAACTCACCCAAGTCGAAAAATTAACCACGCCAGAGCCGAACATCACCGCATCCAGCGGCGCAATCTGGCGGCTGGCGGCGCTTTGCACCACGGCAAAAGTTTCGTCGGTCAGAAAAAACGCCAAGGCCGCACGGCATAAAAAAGGCAGATGCGCAAACGGCAATTGCAAGGTGGCGCTGTAGAGCGCGTGGCGCAGATTCACAATCAGCGTGGTCAACACAATCACCGGCAGCGCCGCGCCAGCGGCAAGCAAACTCAGTGCCAAAAACTGGCTGGATCCGGCATACACAAACACCGACATCGCCAGCGTCGCCCACGGAGACAAACCTGCCGGCCCAGCGAGCGTGCCAAAAATCAAAGCAAACGGTGCAACGCCCATTTGCAGCGGCAAAGTGTCTAACATGCCGATTTTAAAGGCTTGCCGAGCAGAAAAAGTGGCTGTCAATATTGTCATCTAGGCATCGTATTGGAAATCAGCGTAGCTGACTAGATACAAACTAAAAACTGACAATAAAAAAATGGGCGCTATTGCGCCCATCTTAGATAGCGAAAAATAACAAAACTATTTTTTGCCTTTCAAATTTTGATTCACACTATTGAGCAAAGTGAAATCAGCATCATCCTGAGTGATTTCCCAAATCATCACGCCACCGAGTTGGTTGGCTTTCACAAATTTAACCTTTTCAGCCAAAGAAATCGGATCGTCGTAAGTGAGTAACTCTTTTTTCCCCGCATGGTACATATAGGGTGCATTGCCCGCTTCTTTGCTTCGATACGCTTTCCAGCCGCTGGCTTTAGCGTAACGCAACTGGAAATCACCCCACGTTGCCACGCCCTGCTCGGCTTCATCTTTTAAGCCGGGTCCGGACATCGGCTGTGCTAAACCATCGCCTTTCTCACCTGCTGCTACGCCCCCCAAACCACGAACATAAAATGGTACGCCAAGTACTAATTGTGCGGGTTTCGCGCCTTGCGCGAGGAAATATTCCACCGCCTTGCTAGTCGACAGCACATTACCATCAGGATCGCCCGGCACGGCGTGCAAACTGGCTTGCAAAGTCGATGTTTTACTCCAAGCGCCCGCGCGGTCATACGCCATCAAATTGACCCAATCGAGCAGCGGCAGCGCCGATTTCATATCGTACCCGCCCATGACCCAGCCACCATTATTGGCGGGAACTGCAACGGTCAAGAAATACGTTTTTTTATCCGCCTTGCCTGCTGCATCCAAGCCCTTGCGTAAATCACGCAATAAACTTACCCAGTTTTGCAAATCAGCCGGCGACGCATCTGCCGCGTAATCACCGCCAGTTACTGGATGCTCCCAATCCAAATCCAAACCCACGCATTGCGAATCGCGCATGATGCCAATCGCCGATTGCACTAACTTATTACGCCCCGCTTCAGTGCGTGCGACTTTGGCGATATTACGTGACCCAGTCCAACCACCAATCGCCCACATGCAATTAAAATTAGGGTTAGTTTTTCTGGCACTCGCAAACTGAGCCTTCCATAAATCAGCACCCGCTTTAGTCGTCGCAGGAATAAACGCCGAGCCATCAGCAGCGACTTCGATAAACGATAAAATACCCACATCTAGTTTGGCCAACTGCGGACCAACTTTGCTCACGACGCTAGCATCGCGCCAAGTTGGTAAATAAGAAATGAGTTTTTCTGCACTGATTGCAATCGGACTCATTACACAGAGAAATAATAAAGCAGTAATCCGACTTGCAATAATATAGTTATTTTTTTTCAAAATCACTCCTAAATAAATCAACCAAATAACGCATCCAGCATATTAATTTGGGAGTCATCCACAGCGCCAGTTAGCAGCCCAATTTGCAACCAAGACAAAACATACTGCAAATAGCTTTGTGCCAGATCCCGTCGAGCTTGATAAAGCTGTCGATCGGCATCTAAAGAATCAATTAAAGTACGAACACCAGCCTCATAGCTTTTCTTAGATGCAAACGCATAATGTTCACTCGATTGCAAAGCTAAACGAAGTGCTTTGATTTTTCTTTCTGCATTTGCGTAAAGAAAATACTGATTCTCAAGTTCATTATTCAAATCACTCGTTGCAGCTTGAAAATCATATTTGCTTTTTTCTCTCAATTCGGCAACTTGTCTCTCGCGATAAAAATCACGACCGCCACTAAACAATGGAAAGCTAAGTTCAATCCCTAATCGATTGGTCTGACTGCCATCATCAAAAGAATTAAAATATCGATTGTAATTTTCGCGTAAAGCCACGAAATCTAATTTAGGAAGAAAATTAGCTCTCGACTTTTTTAATTCATACTCTGTTTGCTCAAACTCACTCTTCTTCAAGGCCAAATTTGGGTTATTAAGACTCGCTCTACTTTTCAACTCATCCAGAGGTAAAACAGGCAAAAGTGCAGAATCAAATCGCTTTATTTTTTTCAAACCAACGAAATTCAACCCTGATAAAAGTTTTAACTTGCGCAAAGATGTTTCTTTTCGATTGATCGCCTCCAGTAAATCAACTTCAGCAATATCTTTCTTGGACTGTGCTGAATAGACATCGGTAACAGTACCAACTCCAGCAGCTAATTGTCGTTCAGCACTTAATTGCTGAGCTTCTAAGGTTTTAATCAACGCTTTTGATAAGCTAATGTTTTCATCTTCATAAATTGATACAACGTAGGCTCTAACTACATCTAGCAAAAGTTGATTTTTGTTCGCTTGCAAGCTTTGACTAGCTGAGTCTGCACGCTCAATTTCTTGTTGATAGTTATACCATGCTGGTAAGTTGATTAATGGCTGCCTTAATGTGGCTTGATAATACTGGCGTTCATATTTGACTAATGTCTCCGTGCTTCTGCCATTACGATGTGAGCTTTGAGTATCACGATCACTATCAATGTTTGCGACTAAATTAATTGATGGCAATAAACCAGCCCTCGCGATCCCAACTCCTTTTTGCTCAGCTTGATATTGATGAACTGCTGCTTGATAATTAGGCTCGAAATTTAATGCTGCTTGAAAAGCTTCTTTCGGTCCTATTTCTGCTGCCATAGCTGAATAGCAAACACAAAACAAGCACAACAAAAAAAATTTTTCAAACAAAGAATAACTAGGCATTTTACTCTTCCTTCATCGCCGAGCTAATTCTATTTTGCAATGGCTTTAAAAAATAATTCATTAAGCTACGCTCACCCGTTTTAATTATAACATCAACAGGCATCCCAGGAATAATTTTGTTATTTTTTAACACCTCCAATCCATCTGGATTAATTGCAATTTGTGCAGAGTAAAATGCTAATTTAGTCTGTGGGTCAATTACACTATCTGCAGAAACTAAAATCAAACGCCCATTCACAGTAGGAGTTGAAACATGATTAAATGCTGAAAATCTCAATTGCACCTCATTACCAAGTTTGACTTTATCAATTAGATGAACTGGAATTTGAGCTTCAATAATCAACGGTTCCTCTGATGGAACTAAATCTAAAATTGGACTACCACTTTGTAAAACTGCACCTATTGTGTGGACCGTTAGTTGAACCACTGTTCCTTCTAGAGGCGCAACAATCACTGCATTATCTAATTCAAATTGCAAACTACGCATTCGATCTGTTGAGACGGCAACATCCTGCACAATTTGCGCTAATTGAGTTTCGACTTCTTTCTGATAATCTTGAGTACGACGAATAATCTGTAAACGACGTTCAGCAAGATCTTGCTCCAATCTAGCAATTTGCCCGATATCATCCGAAATACCAGCATTGATTGCAGAGACACTTCGTTCTAATTCAAACATCCTCGTTTTTGGCACGAAACCATCTTTCGCTAAATCTCGAATACTTTCTAATTCAACTTTCAATGTTTTTAATTGCTCCTCTTTACTGCTTTTGACATCCTTAAGGCTACGCTGCTGTGCAAGTAAACCTTCAATATTCTTATGTAAAATATCGACTTCAGCTTTCAAAGATTGGCGCCGTGTATTGAATAACTGTCGCTGTAAAGACATCGCATCACGTGCAATCGGATTAGATGCGCTTAACTCTTTAGGGAAAAGCACTTCATTTTTTTGTTCTCGCTCAGCGCGTAAGCGAGCCTCTATTGCTAACGAAGTCAGAAACTGAGTTTCTACAATACCTAGCTGGGCTCTAGCATTCGTATCATCGAGTTTAATCAAAGGATCATTTTTTTTAACCCGCTGACCATCTTTAACCAAAATCTGGGCCACTTTGCCTGGCACTAAAGCCTGAACGGTTTTACGACTTCCCGTCACTTTTACTACACCCTGGGAAACAACCCCTTGGTCTAAAGGTGCGTATATTGCCCAAACAAACAATGCAACCACTGTAACTAAAACTGCAGATACTCCATATCTCAATGGATGACGCACTAAATCTGACCAAAGCATTGCCAACATCAACCGACTCCACAACATTTACAGCACAAGAACCAATTCGATAAGAATCAAAAAGAAAGCGAAACGATATAGTACAATCTGCATGAGAACAAAACAAACTAATAATCGCAACATGCCGCTTGGTTTTAAATTCGTCAAAAAAACACAACAAAATTAAATTCAGCAAGTATGTACGAAAGACTTTTTCGACTTATGTTTGTTCATTTAAATTAAAACTAATATTATAATTTTAGATCTCAGAACAGGCTCAAACACGTTATGAATATAATTTTTATCCATCAAAATTTCCCTGGTCAATATAAAAATATTGCTGCTTTTTTATCAGCATCTCCAAATAACCAAGTACTAGCGATTGGCGATAGAAAAAATATACATACTCAAGATCCCCGCTTGCAATACGGCTTATATGGCACTCCCAGCCCGGTTCATAATGACATTCATCCTTGGCTAGCGCCATTAGCCAATCACACCCAGCGAGGAATTGCAGCGGCCCGTGTTTTAAGAACAATCAAAACAAAAGGCTTCAAACCTGATCTGATTTTTGGTCATCTCGGATGGGGTGATTGTATGTTTGTAAAAGATGAATTTCCTGATGTGCCATTTATTGGATTTCTGGAGTTCTTTTACAATGCTCAAGGAGCAGATTGCAATTTTGACCCAGAATTTCCTTCATCATCTGAATTAAGTCATAATTTACGGTTAAAAAATGCCACCCAATTAGTCAGTCTTCCTTTAATGGATAGTGCAATTAGCCCAACACATTGGCAAGCAAAACAGTACCCACACTTTATTCGCGAGCAAATAAATATTATTCACGAAGGAATCAATACAACTATCATTAAACCTGCCGAACAGCCAGTTAGCCTGCAAATCCTTAGCAAAGGGCTGCAACTGACACAAGACAACGAGATTGTTACATTTGTAAATCGGAATATGGAGCCTTATCGGGGTTTTCATACTTTTATGCGTGCTTTACCTGATTTTTTGCAGCAAAGACCTAATGCTCATGTACTCATCGTTGGCGGGGATAATGTCAGTTATGGGACTCCACCTAAAAATGCGAAAACGTGGCGAGAAGCACTTTTGAATGAAGTAGGAAATCAAATTGATAGTTCTCGAGTTCACTTTCTAGGCAAAATACCCTATGCAGATTACTTAAAAATTTTACAGCTCAGCACTGTTCACGTTTATCTTACCTATCCATTTGTACTATCGTGGTCAATGCTAGAAGCAATGTCAGCAGGATGCTTCGTGATTGGGTCAAACACAGGCCCTGTTACAGAAGTGATTCAAGACGGTATCAACGGGTGGCTTACTGACTTCTTTGACAGCCAAACGTTAGCAAAAAAAATGGCGCATGCAATTGAATATCGCCGAGAGTTACAACCACTCAGACAAGCAGCAAGACAAACCATTATTGAAAAATATGACTTGCACACGCGCTGCCTACCTCAATATATTGAATTAATCAATAAAACAATAAAAAAATAATTTATCTACAATTAAAGCCAAAATAAAAAACCCACTTACGTGGGTTTTTTATTTTCCAGAGATTTAATCGATTAAGCCAAGATTAAATCTGTTGCTGCCAAATTAGTCACGTCATGCACCACACCTAATAGATGTAATTCATTTCCTTGAATCCATTTATCGGCCACATTACCCTGCACTTGATTTGTGAATTGATATACGAAGCTATCATTTCCATTATCAACCACAAAAATACGTTGTTCACCAGCAGTAAACAGGCCACTTGCTTTATTACTTAACGTATTTGCAACTTGTCCAGCATCTCCTGCATTCCAAATGTCTTGATGGAATACCACGACTTCACTAGCTTCATTGAACAAATAACCCGAAGTAACTGTTTGCTGTTGGAAAACACCATCGCCGCTGGCAATTTTGCCTAGCCCTTCACCACCGGCATCCGCACCGGCAATTTTACTAAATTGCTGGAATTGCAATTTATCGGAACCTTTGGCAAAGAAGTAAATATCATCGGTACCTACTGTAGTATTGAAACGGAAAGTATCTGCGGCATTATTGATATTGTTGATATTGCTATCACCAAATAACACGTCATTGCCTTTATAACCAATCAGCGTATCCGCACCACTACCGCCCACCAAGGTATCATTACCTTCAGCACCACCCAAGATATTTACGGCGGCATTACCAGTAATCATGTCGTTACCTTCGCCACCAACACCTTTGACTGCGGTACCTAACAGATTGAGTTTCAATGGGCCATTATCTTCATTATTACCCGCAATAATGGCGTCACTTTCCAAACGTTCTTCTACATCGTAATTCACAAATGAATTGATCGTCACACCCCATGAACCGGTTACGTTGATCACATCATCCATCGAATCGACAACGAAGGTGTTATTGCCACTGCCCCCCACCATCGTATCGGCACCAGTGCCACCATCGAGCGTATCATTACCCTCGCCACCTTCCAGCACATCATTACCGACATCACCGCGTAAAACGTCGTTACCACCTAAACCAACTAGAATATCTTGACCTGCACCACCACTTAAAGTGTCGTTACCAAGCAAAGTACCAGAGATATAGTTATCAAGTGCATTACCAACAGCAGAACGGCTCACGTTGTCTTGCGAGATAAAGACCAGGTTTTCAACATTTGCGGCATCAAGCGCCATATTGTAATTCACGATACCTGCACCAGCCAAAATGGTATCGTCACCCACTGTATCGGCTACTTTCACGCCGTTATGCATGATCAAATACATATCGTTACCGGCATTAACACCCGTGCTACCGTCATCACGAATGTAATTGGCGTCACCACCGGACATCGTCGTATTGGCACCGCTCGACACACGCAATTCAATATCGTCGTCTTTGGCACCCCAAGTATGATTATCAAAGCGAATCACTTCGATACTCTGCAGGGTAGTGACTGTTTCACCCTCAGTGAATACCGGAACTAAAACAGCCTCCATTCTAGGCTGCATGACAGCTTGCATTACGGGATTACCATTAGCATCCAGAACAGGAATCCAGTTGTTACCCATGATTGGATTACCATTAGGATCCAACGCTGGAACTTGTGTAAAACCCCCATCACCATCAGGAATTGAAACCATAACGGGAACAAGTACAGGAATCCCATTCGCATCCAGCTCAATAGTCATTTGTTGGTTAAACATCGGGTTCCCATTTTGGTCCAACACAGGATCCATAATAGGATGACCATTCGAATCAAGGACTGGTCGCATAACAGGATTGTTATTGTTATCCAATTGCTGCTGCATCAACTGCTGACCATTTGGATCAAGAACAGGTTTCTGCACAACTTGACTCACACTCTCGAACCCATTACCCGCAGCATTGAGTGTAATGTTCATCGTGTTATACAGCTCTAAAATTTGACGGCCATCTGCAGAGGTCTGTTTCCAACCACCAGTACCACTTGCATTACCATTAAACAACGCCGAATCATTCCCTGCACCACCATTCAAGGTATCGTTACCATACTGGCGCGCATCAAAACCACGACCATAGCCAGCATAAACTTGGCCAGACAGCATATCGTTACCGGCACCGCCATTGATGTTATCGGAACCACTACCGCCGGTAATCAACTCATCACGGGCACTACCAATCGCAGTAAAACCAGCCATGTCTTGACCATTAAAATCATCAAAGGCATTGTTTTGACCCATATAGATCAAATCAACGGCTTTACCGATTACTTTTGGCGAACTCATATCAAAAAACGCAGTGTGGGTCGCGATACCAAAAATCCCATCGTTGCCAGCAATGGTATCTTGACTATTAAAGCCAATAATCGTGTCGTCACCACCATCAACAATCGCCAGATTGTAGCCATTACCCAAGAAGATTTTATCTGCACCAGTATTAACGACTTGGCCATTCGCGGTATGACCGCTGTAGACTTCGCGATAACCTGAAGTGGCACGCATATCAATGGTGTCATTACCTAGCGTACCATTCAGATGACGGGTATCGGCAACAGCGGTCAAGTTAACGCCTGTTTCCAATTTATTACCATTCCAATCAACCGCAAAGCCCCAATCTTCGATATTTTTAACCTCGGTTTGAACAGGATTATTTCCGTCTTTCCATTGAAACTTGATTTTCTCAATGTTGTAGAGCGTATCAGTTGCATCGAAAATAGGGTCGCCATTGCCATCTAATTGCTGAATATGTTTGACCAAGGTAATCGTGCCATAACGCTCAACGACGTATTCTGAAGACGGGCCTTTATAAAACGCTACATCACCACCACCTTGGTAGGTTGGAGTGTTATTACCACCAAACAGTAAATCACTACCCAAGCCGCCCTCTAACTCATCGTCACCATCTAAGCCACGCAAAGTATCGTTGCCATTGGTGCCAGTAATGGTGTTATCTAATGCATTGCCAGTACCGTTCGCGCCATTCAGAGTGGCTTTAAATTGCAGGTCTTCGATATTAGCACCTAGGGTATAGCTAGCTAAGCTCGTAATAACTGTGTCATAGCCATATACCTGACCCGCCTTTTCTTGAATTACAACGCCTGCGTGGTCAATCACGTAAATATCATTCGGGGCATCAATTGACTGCCCAACACCGTATTTATAATTTACGACCCCATCCCCACCCGAAATCGTAGTGTTCGCTGCTGTGCTAAAACGAACTTGAGCATCATCCCAAACTTGGCGCTCATTCCAATCGTTACTACGCCATGTACCCGCATCAAACTGGATTTGCTCAATATTTTTCAACGTATCAACGCGACCTGTAGCAATCTCTGTTACCGAAATAACACCGGTCGTCGTATTACGCACATACGTGTAATCCCAAGCGTTGCCCGCATAATAAACCGTGTCAGTACCAGCTCCGCCATCAAGCGTATCGCCGCCAGGCGCAATCGAAGTTAATTGGCCATTCGCTCCTTTGCCATTAAAACCACCTTTACCATTCAAGCCGCCGCCAAAACCAGAGAAATTTTGACCAATCAAAATATCATTGCCCGAACCGCCGATAATGCTGTCATTGCCAGTACTACCAGCCAATAAGAGCCCCGTCGTAATCGCTGCGCCGGTGATAGTGATATCTTGGCTACCTTGATAGCTAAAATTATTCACACCTTCGTATTTTTGCCCAACGCCGTTTGCAACAACAAAAGTACCAGCACCAGCAGTGCCACCATTCGTATCAAAATTAGCAGCAATGAAGATATCATCAACGCCACCGCCGCCTTTCACTGAATCAGCGATGTTATCAACGAAGAATAAATTGGCTCCCTTGCCGCCGATCATCGTGTCGGCACCAAGGCCACCATTCAACTCAACATAACCATCACTAAGAGTGCTAATTCGGTCGTTGCCTTCACCACCATCAAGATGGACTACATTTTGCAAACCTAAAATGGTGTCATTACCTGCCCCACCATGGGCATCAAATACCGTGCCCGTTGCAGAAGACTCACCATTCGGAACGGTATAAACCTGACCACCAACAACAATATTGTCATCACCTGTAGTCCCATCAAGACGAACTGGGCGATTCGGATCCCAGCTCATCTCTGACTTACTCGGCGTAACGCCAGCATTAAACTGGCTCGATGTAAATACATCGGCAGTCGGCTCTTCTACATTATCTAAGCCATTAGCGAAACGGATTTGTTCAATACTGGTAAACGTATCAACACCGCCATTCACTTTGTGTGTAACAGTCCAATTACCTGCTGCATTTTCAACAATGTTATAGTCATCACTAGAGCCGTTGTACCAAACGACATCAAAACCATCACCACCATTAACCGTATCGTTCACTGTGGTGTCTGAATTCTCAGAATGCTGGGTCATAAAGGTATCATTACCTAGACCACCGCTTAAACTATCAGCACCATCGCCACCCGCAATAAAGTTATCTAGCGCATTACCTGTTACAGTGGCATTTTTATTCGTATTGACCATCACATTTTCAATACCGACACCTTGAGTCAACATATTGAATGTGACAGTCGCAGCACCTGCTCCGCCACGCAATTCAACGGTATCATCCCCACCCACCGTATCGTTGATCAACACCCCCGTGTGGTTGACAATGTAATAGTCATTCGGCGCATCGTCTTGTGGCGCACCAAAAATCAATGCATCGGTTGTTGGATCAATCCCAACGAGTACTTGCCCCGTTTTAGAATCGGTGTTTTGCAAAGCACCTGCCACAGTTGAAGCGCCACTGGTGATGGTTTGACCGTTGGCCGTACTAAACCACGCTTGCTCATCATCGAATCTAACGTGATCAAATTGAGCGGGATCAGACCAAGTGTTATTATCAAATTGAATGCGCTCAACATTTTTTAGAATATCGACACGACCGGTTTCTTTGTGTTTAACTTCTACATCGCCGTTATTCAGACGAGTTAATTCGTAATCCCAACTGTCACCATGGAAGAATGCCGTGTCAACACCTGCACCACCATCTAAGGTGTCATCGTAACCATTCTCACCACCAGTTCCTACTCCATCAACTGGCATGCCTTCATTCGCGAGCCCAGCACCAAAATTCTGATATTTAGTACTTACCAAGGTGTCATTGCCAGCACCACCCACAATCAAATCTCGGCCCAAACCACCGCTCAAAAAATTATCGGCAGCATTACCATAGACTGTGAAGTCGCCATTACCCTTGTACATCACCTCGTCAATGCCTTTCCATTGACCGCTGGCTTCTTTATCAGCCAAGTCCACCGTATTCAGAGTTGTGCCAACAGTATCCCATTTAACTCGCGCAGCAGAAGTATCGCCACCATCAACAACATCGCCTGCATCATCAACAAAGAAAAAATCACCCGATTGGGCGGCACCAATCATCGTATCGGCACCAACGCCACCATCAAAGTCAATCCAGCGAGTGGAATTAGGGTTTGCGACCAATAGATCGTCACCCTCACCTCCATACAAGAATCTAGTTTGCTGTATCAAGCCAGTCATTGGATTAAGTTCACGACCACCTAAAATCGTGTCGTTACCAGCTTCCCCTTCCTGCCAAACATTATTACCT
The DNA here is from genome assembly GCF_016881405.1 of Deefgea chitinilytica. Lineage (GTDB taxonomy): Bacteria > Pseudomonadota > Gammaproteobacteria > Burkholderiales > Chitinibacteraceae > Deefgea > Deefgea chitinilytica. The sequence goes on along the minus strand of NZ_WOFE01000001.1, from coordinate 224,174 downwards.
GTTAGCAATTGACCTTTAAACGGATTTGCCATGACTCTCTCCTGTGATGTGTGTTATTTCGTTATGCTAAGCAAAGTTATACGCATACTATGTTTCAAGCGATATATGCAGGGGTTATACTCTAAATAAAAAAAACGCCTCTTCCAAGACCGTCAGTCAAAAAATAGCGTTCAACAGCAGCAAGCCAACAAAAGTCAGCAATTTGAAAGGATTATTCCATGACAATCTGTTCATGTAAAATGTAAGTTGACTAAAGCAAAAATTCAGCTCATCACTCAACACCAATTCTTCTATACCCTTTAGAGCGAAACAGCTTCCCGATATAATTTAAAGAATACGAGCCCTTTGTCATGAAATTTTCGGCCCTTAAACCGCATAGCAATATCTGGCCTTACATTGCAAAACACAAAAGAAAATTTGCCGTTTTAGGTGTTTTTGGCTTTTTTATTCACTTGCTGATGTTGAGTCCTTCGCTTTACATGATGCAAGTCTATGATCGCGTCCTGAACAGCCGTAACGAAACCACTTTGCTTTTGCTTACATTACTCGTTGCTGGACTCTATTTTCTAAACAGCCTACTAGAAATGTTTCGATCGATGACTTTAGTTCGCATCAGTGAAGAATTTGATGCCGATTTAGCAGAGCGCGTATTTACAGCGAGTTTTGAACGCAATTTAAGTAGTGGCAGCATCAACCCAAGCTTTGCATTAGGTGACTTAACGAGCTTAAGACAATTCCTAACTGGACCAGGATTAGTTACTTTTCTAGACATTCCATGGATTCCGATTTATTTAATCGTGCTATGGATTATCGATCCCTCTCTCGCTTGGTTATGCATTATTGGCGGCGCTGTTCTTTTTGGTTTAGCGTGGCTAAATGAAAAACTCACTCATGGCCATCTCAATGACGCGAATCAAAGTAATCAACAAGCGGCGCAATACGCCAATACAAATTTACGAAATCCAGAGGTGATTCATGCGCTTGGCATGCTGCCTTCTTTACAAGCACGTTGGCTAGGGATTCAGCAGAAAGCGATCACCCACCAAGCAAAAGCTTCTGATAAATCAGCGCTGATTAGCTGCTTTACTAAGTTTATTCGAATCTTTCTACAGTCTCTTACGCTATGTGTTGGCGCGTATTTAGTTTTAGAGGGCAAAGCCACTGGCGGCGTGATGATCGCAGCTTCTATCTTGGTTGGTCGTGCTTTAGCGCCGATTGAACAGGTAATTGGCAGCTGGAAAAGCTGGCTAACCGCGCGAAGTGCTTTTGAACGCCTAGATGAAATGCTCAAGCAATACCCTCCTCGCGAAGTCGGTATGCCAATTGGTCGCCCACAAGGTACATTAAGTGTAGAAGGCGCATTTGTGACGCCGCCTGGCGGACAGCACCAAGTTATTCGAAACCTCAGTTTTAATTTATCTCCGGGTGAAGTTCTCGCTGTTATCGGCCCGAGTGGTTCAGGAAAGACTAGTTTAGCGAAAGTGATGGCAGGTATTTGGCCATGCCAGCAAGGAAAAGTGAGGCTCGATGGGGCTGATGTTTATGTGTGGAATAAAGCGGAGCTGGGTCAATACATTGGCTATTTACCACAAGACATCGAACTCTTTGTAGGAAGTATCAGTGACAATATCGCGCGATTTGGTGAAGTGAACCCAGAAGCGGTGATTGAAGCGGCCAAAGCGGCTGGGGTACATGAACTTATTCTGCGGCTACCGAAAGGCTACGACACCGTCATTGGCGAAGCTGGTAGTAATTTATCCGGTGGACAACGGCAACGCGTCGCGTTAGCAAGGGCGCTTTACAAGCAACCTAGTTTAATTATTCTCGACGAACCAAACTCTAATCTTGATGATGAAGGTGAACAAGCGTTACTCAAAGCGGTTCTTGCTGCCAAGCAGGCTGGAAGTACGATTGTCCTTATCACACATCGCCCTGCCTCATTAGCAGTGGCTGACAAAACATTGTTAATCAAAGAGGGGCAATTACAAATGTTTGGCCCTACAAATAAAGTGTTAGAAAAACTGCGTGAACAAAGCACACCAAAACAAGTTTGAATCTAATGCTTAAAATAAAGAAATAAAAAACGCCACCGCAATCGGTGGCGTTTTAGCATTTGCAGCTAGTGATCAACAGCTTAGTCGCGGCTATTGCCGGTAAAGGCCATAATGATGTTCAACAAGCTAACGAAGATGTTGTAAATATTAAGATAAAGACTCAACGTCGCGCTGATGTAATTGGTTTCACCACCGTTGACGATACGGCTCACATCATACAAAACGTAAGCCGAACAGATCATCAATACGACAGCGGAAATAGCCAATGACAAAGCAGGAATTGCAAAGAAAATATTCGCAACTGCCGCCAATAATGCAATCACCAAACCGATAAATAAGAATTTACCCATAAAGGAAAAGTCTTTTTTGGTTACCGTTGCGATGGTCGCTAGCGTAAAGAAAATCGCCGCAGTGCCAATCGCAGCCATGCCGATCATTTCTGCGCCATTGCTAAACTTCATCGCTGATTGCAAGATTTGGCTGAGCCACAAGCCCATAAAGCCAGTGTAACCCAACAGCAAAAACACACCTGCGCTGCTTTCTTTGGTTTTTTCAATCGCGTAAAACGCAGCAAAACTCACCAACATAAACAAGCCAAAGCCCATGAAACCGCTGACGCGGAAATTGAGCGACATACCTAGCAATGCGCCTGCTGCCGTTGGCAACATCGTCAATGCCAATAAGAAATAGGTATTACGTAGAACTTGATTACGTTCTGCAGCTAATGCGTCGCTGTTATACATCGTCGCATTTTGATTAAATTGATTAAACGATTGCATCATGAACCTCCCTTGTCTGATTCGTGGTGGTACTGTATCACCAGCTATGAGAGTATCAAAGCAAAAAAGTTTCCTGCTTTCAATTAAATTCAGTTAAAAAAGCATCGGGAAAGCCTCAGCCAACTGCATCTGATCCAATTGCATGAGGTCAGTCTGTTGCCAACGCGGCTTGCTGCTGCGATCAATCAGCGTCGCATAAATGCCAGCGCTAAAATCACCATAACGCAAACATGCCGCGCTAACTTGCGTTTCTAATTGTACTGTTGCAGGAAAACTCAATGTTTTGCAGCGCTGCTGCAAAGTCGACGCTAGCCAAAGTGAAGTCGGTGATGCTTTATAAATGCGTTCTACAGCATGCGCCAACCAAGGGTCAGCCGATTGAGAGAAGTTTCGTAATTCAACACAGCGCTGTGAAACCTCAATTCCATCACGATCTTGCAGGGCATCATGATGCGCCGTCAAATGCGGCGCAGCCAGTGACGGGGAGATCTGCTGCGACAAAAAATCATCCAACAAGGCCGCATCGCTAACGTCACCTTGCCAAGGTAGCCCCGCCAATTCTGCGAGCACACTATGCCGCTTAGCATCGGGCAAGGCCCATTGCGCTGCGCCCGTCAGTAGCGCATCGGCCGCATTGATCGCCGCACCAGACAGCGCTAAAAATTGCCCGTAGCCCGCCAATTCGGGCAACCAACGACTCGCCGCCACATCTGGAAACAGGCCAATTGCGGTTTCTGGCATCGCCAATTTGCTCGACTCTGTGACAACCCGATGACTCGCAGCGGCAAATAAGCCCCAACCGCCCCCCATCACGATGCCATGCCCCCACGCGAGTACCGGTTTCTTGTAATCACGAATCATTTGGCACAGCGCGTATTCTTCGGCAAAAAAAGCATCGCCTTGCGCGATTTGCTCTGGCTGCATCATCGCTTCATACAGCGCTTTTAGATCGCCACCTGCGCAAAAGCCGCGCTCGCCAGCGCCAATCAATACCACCGCAACGACATCATCCTGCGCCTGCCATTGCAACAAAGCCTGCGTCATTTGCCGCACCATACTCAAGTTTTGCGCATTGATTCGCTCGGGGGCCGACAAGGCCAAAATCCCAATCTGCATCTGGTGCAGTGTAGGCATCAGTCGAACATGCACTGTCATTCAAGCTCCTGCCTTTAATCAGGCGAATTGTCTGCTTTATCCAATTGAGCCTATGCTGAAAATGGCTGTTTAGCCATTAGGAAAAGCGCCATGCTGACGATGCTGTTCAGTGCCACTCTCACGCTCTCAACCACAGCAATTAGCCCAGATTACGCCGCACAATGGCCGACGCAGTTGGCTAATGCCGCCAAACAAGAAGCTCATAATCCATGGACGGCGGCGGTGTTGTATTGCCAAGCCGCCAGACAGGGCGTTACCGAGGCGCAATATCGCCTAGCGATGCTGTATGCATTTGGCTTGGGAGTTCCAGAAGATCGAGTAGCAGCGGCAACTTTGTTTTCAGTTGCGGCCGAACAAGGTCATTATGAAGCCCAGAAAATGCTCGAAACGATTCGCATCAGTGCCCATCGTTTACCGGCCTGCGTGGAATCGAACACCGATCCAGCTCGCGCGCAGCTTCCCCCGCCGCCTGACATCAAGTTAATGAATGCGAATCAAAAAATGGTCGCCAAAATTATCAGCAAGGTTGCCAGTTGGCACGGCGTCGATCCTCACTTTGCATTGACAATTGCCAAAGTAGAATCAGGGCTCAACGCCACTGCCGTGTCGCCCAAATCAGCGATGGGAGTGATGCAACTGATCCCCGATACCGCCGAGCGATTTAATGTTAAGGACGTATTTAATGTGAGTCAGAATGTCAAAGGTGGCGTACGCTATCTACGCTGGTTACTTGATCGTTACCAAGGCAATGTTGCGCTGGTGGCGGCGAGTTATAACGCAGGGGAAGGTAAAGTCGATCGTTATCGCGGCATTCCACCCTATCCGGAAACGCGACAGTACGTAAAACGCGTGATGGCGTTGTATCCCTATGCAGTTCATCAAACCGAGGGCGACCGCTATCGCGATATCAATGTTTTTCCAGAACAGCAAGCAACAAAGAAAAAAAACCCGTAGGTATATGGATATAGTCATTGATTTTAAATGACCAAATCAAGATACCTACTCAATTCTCATCCTGATCCCAAGCATCTTGTACGGCCTCGGCGTCGGCTTGCGCTTTGGCGATTTCTTTGCGCTTGCGGCTTGCATCGCCCAAAACAGTATCGTAATGCAGACGCTGCTCGTCGGTCATTTCATGCTTCATTTTGTCCAACTGCTCTGCACCTTGATACGCAGCCAGCGGCTCTAAACTTTGAATTTTCTCAATCAATGAGGCAAATAATTCAGGACTAATCGGCATCGCATGAGCTCCTTGAGGTGATTAACAATTTTCCAGATTTAATCAAAACAAAAAATGACAACGCAACACCGCTAGACCTTATTTTTCGCAAACAATACCCGCTTGCGCGGCAGAACGGCTATGAGCTAAAGGCAAGTTGTCACTGGCATGGTAGCTCATCACCAGTGAATATTTGGTGGCATTGGTTTTATTTCGACTGGCGGCATGAAAGGTACGGGCGTCAAACAGCACCACATCACCGGCGGCCAAAGTAGGAAACTCGGCTTGACTAACCCACGGTACTGCCTCGGGATGCGTTGCCAGCAAGAATTCGCGCTCATCAAATGCGTCTTCCGGCAATTGCGCCATGTGCGAATGCGGAATAAAGCCCAATCCACCATTTTCAGGACTTTCTACCCCCAAGGCGAGCCAGCATGACACGAGCTCGGGCCGAGTAAAACGCCAATAGCGCAAATCACGATGCCACAAGGTATCGCTACTAAAACTCGGTTGTTTAGTCATTAAGCTATTGTGATGCACTTGCGTCAACGTCACGCTATCGCTCGACAATAAAGCACGCATCAATTTGCTCAGAGCAGCATCGGTTGCCCACTCCATAAAAATCGGTGAGCGTGCCACCATGCCGCGTAAACGCCTGATCGTTTGTCCCCCTTGCGCCTCAGTTGACGCTGGCGCGCCCGGATAGGCCAAACTCGCTTCCAACTCAAATGGCGCTTCACGCGCTTGCAAACATTGCATTGCGCAATCGCGAATGGCATTCACTTGTTCAGCAGACGCAAATGCGCGCAGCACGACGACACCTTGCTCGGCAAAAGCAATACGGAGTGCGTTCAAATCAATGGGGTGTGAAAATTCAAGCAAGGCAGGCGCTCAATTAAAGATCAGCAAGGCTAGGATTGTACTGGAAGTTGCCCTAAGTAGAGCTAATGGATTTTGCTAATCTCTCGGCAGCGTAATCATCGCCTGCAAGCCACCATCGGGATGATTGCTTAATACCAATTCGCCGCCATGCGCCTGAATAATATTTCGCGCAATCCCCAAGCCCAGTCCATGACCGTGGCTATTGCTATGGCGCCCATGCTCTAAGCGAACATAAGGATCGAACAAGGTCGAGAGCGCATCTTCGGGAACACCAGGGCCGTGATCGCGCACAATAATCACCACTTTGCCGACGCCTTCCAACACTGAAATCTGGACTTGCTGCCCGTAGAACAAAGCATTATCAATCAAATTGCTGAGCGCACGTTTCAGCGCTAAGGGCTTGGCCATGACCCATAAGCCACAGCGGCTAAACGCAATGGCATGGCCGGCCATTTTAGCGTCTTTGACCATCCGCCCTATCATCGCATCGAGCCTGATGCGCGTGCGATTTTCATGAATATCGCTGTCTTTCACGCTTTGCAGTGCGCCTTTGACCATCATATCGAGTTCATCGAGGTCTTCATGAAACTCTAGCCGTAAATCTTCGTCGTCGAGCATTTCGGTACGCAGCTTTAAGCGCGTAATCGGCGTGCGTAAATCATGCGAAATCGCGGTGAACAACTTTTCACGGTCTTCCAAATAGCGCTGGATTCGTTCCCGCATCGCACCAAACGCATTAGCGGTACGAATAAATTCCTCGCTCCCTTCGGCGGGCAAATGCGGTGACTCCCCTTTGCCAAATGCTTCGGCCGCTTCAGACAGCGCGGCCAATGGCCGAGTAATCCAGCGCACCACCACCCAGCTCAGCAACATCACAGTAATTAAGGTCGCAAATTGCAACAGCCAGCGCTCGGGCGGCATCGGATTACTATTATCCAAAAAATACGGATCTGGCATCAGCGTGGCAAGATACAGCCAATGACCAGGCTCTATTTCGGTTTGAATAACCAAAACCGGTGCCGGACGCGCTTCCATCAATAAGGTGTTTTTGACCCAGTGATCAGGCAATTGCGCCACGGTCATGCCATCACTAGCCACCACCAACTCATTGGGCCAAGCAAAATCAATTTTTACGCTACCTAAACGGGGTAGCTCCTGCTCAAAAACATGACGTATTACTGTAAAGACCTTATCAGGCAATGGGTTTGATGAGATACCCTTAATACCAACAGGGCTATCGTTGACATTAACAAAAAATCGTGTGCCGCCCATTTCACGCAATTGCTGAATGACCAAGGGCCGATAATTCGGTGGCAAGCTTTGAAAGTATTCCACCGCACTCACCGCACCGCGCGCGATGTGATCGGCGGCTGCCGAGACTTCTTGCTCTGATTTATTCTGTAGATAGTTGGCCCAAATCGCATTACCAATCAATTGCGAAGTCAGTACACCAATCGTCATCACCCACAGCAAGCGAGACAATAACCGCGATGGCAAAATCCGCTCTAGCCAATGCGGCGTGCTCATTGCACGTGCACGCTGGCCGAATAAGCGAATCGATTGCCATACTGCATTAAACATGGCTAATCGTTACCTCAGCAGACAGTACATAGCCCGCACCGCGTACGGTTTTGATTAAATTTGGATGCTTGCCGTCGTCTTCCAAACGTTGTCGTAGACGACTCACCTGCACATCCAGTGAACGATCAAGCGGACCAGCATCGCGACCGCGCGTCTCTTCAGCCAACTGGCTACGATCCAAAATTTGCCCTGGATGCTCCAAGAACATTTTGAGTAGCTGGAAATCCAAACCCGTCAGTTTCACGACTTCGCCATCGGGAGAAATTAACACACGCTCAACCGTATCTAAGGTAAAACCAACAAATCGATAATAACGGCCGCCCGATGCGGTGCCGTCGATGCCAGTGCGACGATGAATTGCTTTAATTCGTGCTAACAATTCGCGTGGATTATACGGTTTAGCAATGTAATCATCGGCACCCAGTTCTAGCCCTACAATGCGGTCCGTTTCATCAGAGCTGGCAGTCAACATCACAATCGGCACATTGCTATTTTTACGTACCGTTTGGCACAGCGCAAAGCCGTCGGTGTCGGGCAGCATCACGTCCAAAATCACCAAGCTGAGTTCATCTTTATAGCGCTCAAACTCACTTAAAAAAGTTTCGCCATCCGGCGCTAAGCGCACATCGTATTGATTGCGCTCTAGGTAGGCCTTCAGCAAGGTGCGCGTTTTTAAGTCATCATCAACAACCAATATTTTCCGGCTCATTCATTAATCCTCTTTACGGTTCAAAGCGCGCACCATCGCAGCTAAGCGCTGCTGCGTCTCTGCCACTGAAATCTTTTCATCTAAGTAAAATACTTGAATCTGTTTCACAATCGCATCTTTAAAAGTATCATCCGTGGCCATTCGGTGCACCAAACTTGGCGCCTGATAAGTTGCACCACGGGCAAAAGTCCGCCACGAATTCCGACCACAGCTGTCTAAGCTTGCGATGTCGACATCTTTGCGCACTGGCACCGAGCCTTTTAATTTGCTATAGCCCAGTTGCGCAGTAGGCGAGACAATAATTTGTGCAAAGCGCTCTTGATTTAACTGCCGACTGTAATCCCCTGCAAACATCACCATCGTATCAATACTATATAAATGGGTATTATCCGTATTCGGTACGGTGGCACACGCAAAGTCGACATCAACGCTCAAGCCTTGCGCAGCTAACTCACCTTTCATCCAATCCCCCATAATCACCATCGCCGCATTGCCACTGGCAAATTGCCGAGAGACATCGGTCCAAGATAACTCTGGCCCCGTTTTAACGGTGTAACTACGTAATTGCCGCAAACGTGTTAACGCTTGCGCAAACCGTGGGTCTAAGTACGCTTGCGGATTACGAGCCACAAATAAATCGCGATAAAATTTCACATCCGATTCAGCCAGCACCAGCGTTTCAAATAGTGTTGCCACTTGCCAGGCTTCATGACTTTGCGCCAACGGCGTAATTCCCGCCGCCTGCAATTGCAACGCTATACGCTTAAATTCAGTAAAATTACTCGGTGGTGCCAAGCCCATTCGATCAAAAACTTTTTTGTTATAAAACAAAGTGTTAATGCGATGAATCCCCAATGGCACGGCCACTGTATGCTGCCGATGCGTCACCAGTTGCCACACTGTTGGAAACATTTGGCTTTGCCAGCGGCCCGCTGCATTGTCTAATTCCAAAATCAAGCCTAACTCAGCCCATTCACTGACGGCAGGGCCAATCAACTGGGCGACCGAAGGCGGATTGCCAGAAAGTACTCGACTTTTGAGTACTTTGACTGCACCAATACCTGCACCACCCGGAATCGCCGCATCACGCCATTCGATATTCTCTTCGGCTAATTTAGTGCGTAAAAAATCAGCCGCACGCCGCTCGCTGAGCGACGTCCACCAATGCAATACATCCAGCGATTCACTGGCATGTAGTGCGTTTGACAACAGCAACAGAATCAAGCCAATCCATACGCTCTGTCGATTTTTTACTTTTGATTCAAACACCTGTCGCTATTCTCCATGAATTAACCCGACTATATCGTAAGCATGCTTCGGAAATTGTAATAAATCATTTCATTTTATCGCGTTCTACCGATTACCCCTATTAGGGCGTTACACAGCATACGCCTGATGAAATGGGTATTGCAGCGTATTTTTAAGCGCTCGCCCGTGACTATTTGTAACAGGCAAATCAACAGAAAAATTGATGTAGCTCAATAAATTCAACAACATATGCCCAAAGCATAGGCAATTTTGTAGTCGCTAGTGTCACACATACAGCGGTGATAATTTACTTGCACCGAGACACAGATCCCGGCATAGCAAGCACATTCACTTGAGGATATATCGAAATGCAGACTGTACTAAGCGCACGTCATCTCTTACTCGCCTCGCTACTGGCAGCAGGCACCGCCCAAGCAGGCACCGTCACGATTGAATCTTGGCGCGTTGATGACAAAACACTGTGGGAAGAAGTATTGATTCCAGCTTTCCAAAAAAAGAATCCTGGCATCCAAGTTAAATTCGCCCCGACCGCACCGACTGAATACGACTCGAGCTTGACCGCACGCCTCACTGGCGGCACTGCAGGCGATTTGATTACCTGCCGCCCATTCGATGTATCACTCAATTTATTCAAAAAAGGCCATCTAGAAAAACTCGATGGCAAAGCGGGCATGGAACACTTCCCTGCTTCAGCCAAAGTGGCATGGCAAACGGATGATGGCAAAACCGCATTCTGCATGCCAATGGCTTCCGTGATTCATGGCTTTTTCTACAACAAAAAGATGTTCAAAGAGTTAGGCATTCAAGTGCCAAAAACACAGCCAGAATTTTATGCCGCAATGGAAAAAATCAAAGCGGCAGGCAAAACACCAATCGCTTTAGGTACAGCGGATCAATGGGAATCGAATCAAACCGTCTTTACCAATATTGGCCCGAATGACTGGAAAGGCGAAGAAGGCCGTAAAGCTTTAATCGCGGGCAAAGCCAAATTTACCGACCCGCAATTTGTAGCGGCATGGACACAAATGAGCAAATGGACACCGTTGATGAGCAAAGGCGCATCGGCACAAACCTACGCCGACAGCCAAAATATGTTCGCAATGGGTAAAGCCGGTGTGTATCCAGCCGGTAGCTGGGACATTGCCTACTTCAACAAAGAAGGCATGGACTTCGGTGCATTCCCTCCCCCCGTGGCTAAAGCTGGCGACCAATGCTACATCTCTGACCACACCGATATCGGCATGGGCGTGAATCCAAAAGCGAAGAACAAAGCCGATGCATATAAATTCTTGGCTTGGTTGGGTTCCCAAGAGTTTGCCGATTTGTACACCAATAAAGTGACCGGCTTCTTCTCATTGTCGAATCATTTGATTTCAGTTCAAGACCCAGTGGCCAAACAAATGCTCGATTGGCGCAAAACCTGCAAATCAACGATTCGTTTGAACGCGCAAATTCTGAACCGTGGTGAGCCAGCCATGGAAAACGCTCTGTGGAATGTGAGCTCGCAAGTCTTGAACGGCAAAATGACGCCAAAAGATGCTGCAGCGCAAATCCAAGCTGGCTTTGAAAAATCACGCGCCAACGCCGCCAAATAAGTTCTCCCTCCACTCACAGATGTGAGTTTGACCGGCGGCATGCCGCCGGTTTTTTTCGGCCTGAAGCGCCCACTTCGGTCATTAGAATAATGCAATGCAGGGCGCGCTAAAGCCCTCCCTGCGTATTGATTTTTGGAGTCGCGATGAAACGCCTACCTTGGCATATCGTCCTTTTTTTAGCGCCTGCAGTGCTGATTTACTCAGTCTTTAGCGCATTACCGTTGTTGGATACTTTGCGTCTTGGTTTTTACACCAGCAACGATGCAGGCCACACCACATTTGCCGGTCTTAGCAATTACCTCACCATTTTGACCGATCCGGCTTGGTCGGCGGCGTTTTGGAATGCGATGGCGAATAATTTCAAGTTTTTCTTGATTCATTTATTGGTACAAAACCCAATAGGTTTGATCTTGGCGACTTTTTTATCGCTCAAAGGGCTTAAATTTGCGCGGCAATATCGCACCTTTATTTTCCTGCCAACGCTACTTTCAGTCGTCATTATTGGTTTTATCTGGCAATTGATCTTATCGCCCTTGTGGGGCGTGTCAGAAGGCCTCATGGCGAAAGTCGGTTTGGCAGAGTATTTCTCGCCATGGCTTGGTGAAGAAGGCTCAGCGCTGATTACCCTCGCTTTAATTTCAGTTTGGCAATTCGTCGGTATCCCGATGATGCTGATTTACGCCGCACTACTGGCGGTCCCAGAAGACATCATCGAAGCAGCTCACGTCGAGGGTGCCAGCGCATGGCGCATCTTTTGGGAAATCAAACTACCGCTAATTCTGCCAACACTGGGCTTAGTGACGATTCTGACTTATGTCGGCAACTTTAATGCCTTTGATTTGATTTACTCGGTAAAAGGCGCGATTGCTGGGCCGAACTACAGTACCGATATTTTGGGGACTTTGTTCTACCGCACCTTCTTTGGCTACCAAAGCCAGATCGGCAGCCCAACGATGGGCGCAGCGGTGGCGACCTTGATGTTCCTCGTGATTCTCTGTGGCGTGGGTGTTTATTTTTACTTCGTGCAGCGCAAGCTGACGCGTTACGAACTTTAAGGGATTGATGATGAAAAAAGTCACCAAACCACTCTCCGCCGCTGGCGTGCATGCGATGCTCGGCGGCTACACCTTGTTGGCCTTGTTTCCGATTGTGTTAATTTTAATTAACTCATTCAAAACCAAAGCGGCTATTTTTGATAATCCGCTGGCGTTTCCGACTGCTGAAACTTTCTTTATCGGCGGCTTTGAGCGCGTCATCGCCAAATCGCATTTTATGCTGTATTTCGGCAATAGCTTAACCGTCACGCTGGTGTCTCTGGCCTTGATCTTGCTATTTGGCGCGATGGCGGCGTGGGCGCTGTCGGAATACAAATTCCGCGGCAATCGCTTGCTGGCGATTTACATGATGATTGGCATTATGGTGCCAATTCGCTTGGGCACCGTATCGATTCTGGAATTGATTGTGCAGTTGAATCTGATCAATACGCTCACCGCATTGATTCTGGTTTACACCGCGCAAGGCTTACCGCTGGCCATCATGATTCTGAGCGAATTTATCGCGCAGATTCCGAAAGAGCTCAAAGAAGCCGCCCGCTGCGATGGCGTCGGCGAATTCAAAATTTTCTTCCAAGTGATCTTGCCGCTGATCCGCCCAGCGGTGGCCACCGTCGCCGTGTTTACGATGATTCCGGTGTGGAACGATCTATGGTTCCCGCTGATTTTAGCGCCGAGCGAAGAAACCCAAACCGTCACCTTGGGTGTGCAGCAATTTATCGGGCAATACGTGACTGATTGGAATTCAGTCCTTGCCGCGCTCAGCCTCGCGGTGATTCCAGTACTGATTTTATACACCTTCTTCTCGCGTCAACTGATTCGCGGCCTGACTTCGGGCGCGGTGAAGTAAACGATGTGAGGTGTGAGGGGTAAACCCCACCCATCCCGACCTTAACAACATCAATTAATTTTCGAGTGTGTGATGAAGATAGAAGGTTTTACACCTCACTCCTCACGCCTCACACCTAAACAGGAACATCCCATGGCTAATGTTTGCCTCAATAATTTATCGAAATCCTACGATGGCAAAGCCAAAGTTTTGGATAGCATCAATTTAGATATTCAACACGGCGAATTTGTCGTTTTGGTTGGCCCATCGGGCTGCGGTAAATCAACACTACTGCGAATGATTTGCGGCCTGGAATCGATCACTGGCGGTGAATTGTCAATTGGTGACACCGTCGTCAATGATCTGTCGCCCGCGGAGCGGGGTATCGCGATGGTGTTCCAAAGCTATGCGCTGTACCCGCATATGACAGTGTACAAAAACATGGCATTTGGCCTGAAAATCGCTGGTGAAAACAAAGCGCAAATCGATGTTCGCATTAAAAACGCCGCCAAAATCCTCAAAATTGATCATTTACTCGAACGCCTACCACGTGAACTCTCCGGCGGTCAGCGCCAGCGCGTCGCAATTGGTCGCGCGATTGTGCGTGAGCCAAAATTGTTTTTGTTCGATGAACCGCTGTCGAATCTCGACGCCGCATTGCGGGTACAAACTAGGCTGGAAATCGCCAAATTGCATCGCGATTTGAACGCAACGATGGTGTACGTAACACACGATCAAATCGAAGCGATGACGCTTGGCGATAAAATCGTCGTGATGGAAGGTGGCCATATTCAGCAAGCAGGCACACCGCTTGAGTTATACCAACAGCCAGCCAATTTATTTGTCGCGGGCTTTATTGGTTCACCGAAAATGAACTTGCTCAAAGGCGTTGTTCAGCACGTTAACGCAGATAGCTTGGACATCAACTTGGCTGGTGGCACCATGATTCAAGCTTTGGTCGACAGCAGCACCGCGAAAGTGGGCGACACGGTTACAGTAGGTATTCGTGCTGAGCACTTGATTGAAAATAGCTACAGCGGTATACCCTTAGATGGCATAGTCAATTTGGTCGAGCATTTAGGTGAAGCCAATTACTTGTATCTCACGCTGAATAATGGCTGCGATATTGTCGTGCGTGGCGATGGCGAACGGGAAGTCAAACTGGGCACGCCGATCACCGTGAGCGCGCCAAGCAATGCGTTCCATGTCTTCAACGCCGCTGGGCAAGCGCTACGCCGTCTAAAACCGGGCAATATGCAATCGTCACGCCACAAAGCTTAACGATCTGCTGAACTAAGAAAAGGGGCTAAGCCCCTTTTCAGCGCACGTTAAAAAACAAGGATGATCTCGATTTTTTGTGCCATTCTGATGCATGTGCCAGCCAAAAATCGACTATGACCGACATAAGCCCGATCCCCGCTGATTTTGCCGAGCAACTGGCTCAAATCGAAGCGACTTGGTCGCAAACTCCTGATGCCTCCGCCGCGGCTTGTGCAGCGATAATTTTTAACGCACGCGAGCGACGCGAACCGCTCGCGCAAATTTATGCGACCGAGCTATACGGCTTAATTATGAATCACAAAGGGCAATCGCTCGCCGCCCGCGACTTGCTCTATGAAGCTGTGCAACAAGCGCAGGCACTGCACAACTTCCCACTCGAAGCGCGCGTGCATGAACAAATTGCCCGCTCTTATTACACGCTCGGGGATTATCGAACCGCGCTGAATCATTGGTTACGCAGTATCGAATTGGCTGAGCTCGCTCAAGCAGAGCCAATGACTTGGATTTTGGCCAAAATTGGTATTGGGCAAATTTACGATGCCCTCAATGACCCGACTACAGCAGTCACTTTTTTCGAAACGGCTGCACAAAGAATCACCGAAGTCAACGATCCGTATCTAGATGCAAAAATTAAAATTAATCTGGGTGTGGTGCTATTTAAATCCCAACACAATTTCGCCGCCAAACAAGCACTCTACGCGGCCATCGCGATCTGCTTGCGCGAAAATTATTATGATTACACCGCAGAATCACAATTTAGACTGGCCGAAATACTCATCAGTGAGGGTGAGCTGGATACCGCCTTGGACTTATTAGAGCGCGGCTTGGACTACTCGCTCAAAGCCGAGCATCGCTGGAGCGAGGCCAATATCTACACCGCAATGGCCGAAATCTACGCTTTGCAAGCAAACTGGCAGCAAGCAATGAGCGCTATCGGGCAGGGTCAAGCCGTCTCTCGCAGCAATAACTTTACGCATGTGCTAATGCGCCAGCATTTTGCCGCAGCCCACTACGCCGAACATTTGCAACAAGCCACGCTGGCTTTGGCGGAATTCAAAGCAGGTTTTGCACTACAACAGCAAATCAACGCCGCAGCCTTGCCCGATCAACACCAAGAATTAGAACAAAAAACAGGTTTACGCCCTAATGCAAGCCACCTGCTACTCGATTTAGCCAACCATCCCGCCATTGAAAAAGGAAAAATAGAGCAATTCCCGAGTGTCATCTGCCAAGCAGCCGCTCAGATTTTATCGCTAGAGCGCGTAATCCTGTGGCAAAGACGAACCGATCGTTTAGGTATACTCACCGCTTATACTGACCAAACCACCAATGAAACGACTGAGCTGCTCGCCGCTGAGCTTAGTGCGTTTTTTAATTGGCTCAATGAGCACAAATCACTGATTGCCCACGATGCACTCCATCATCCGGATGCTTGGGATTTAGCAGAACACTATCTGCAACCACGCGGCATATTTTCGATTCTGGCGTTTCCTATTCTCAGCGGAACCGACCAATATGTGTTGATGTTTGAACACGTTGGCGCGCAAAGAAACTGGCTACCCGATGAAGTACAACACGCCAGCCAATTGGCAGACATCACCAGCCGCGCGTTTGCCAACCATGAACGACATCGTTTTCAAGGAGAAATTCATTTACTGAATGCCCGCCTGGCCGAGGCCAATGAAGCGTTGGAATCTCGCGTGGCTGAACGCACACAAACGCTCGAATTGGCGATGGAAAAATTGGTTCAATCGGAAAAACTCGCCGCTTTAGGAAGCCTAGTGGCAGGCATAGCGCATGAACTGAATACGCCGCTGGGCGCAGCCCTGACCTGCAGCACAACTTTAAGCGCTGAAAGCCGAGAATTGATTCAAATGCTGCACAGTAATACTTTAAAAAAATCCAGCTTAGATAATTTCGGCAATACGCTGATTGAAGCCAGCCAACTCATTGAGCGCAACCTCAATCGGGCCATTGAACTAGTGTCTGACTTTAAGCAAGTTGCAGTCGACACCACGAGTTCACGTCGGCGCGCATTCAACCTGCTCGACACGGTGAATGACGTTGTCAAGATGTTCAACAGCCAAATCCGCCACTCGCAGCATCAAATTCAAATCCATATCCCAAGCAGCATTCAACTCGATAGCTATCCAGGTCCATTCGAACAAGTGCTCACCAACTTAATTAATAATTCTTTGCTCCACGGCTTTGAATCAATTAATGCCGGAATCATCCAGATCTCGGCGACTCTCAACGAGCACAATAGCATCGATTTTTGCTACGAAGACAATGGTTGTGGAATCAAAGCTGCGCTACACAAAAAAGTATTTGAGCCGTTTTACACCACCAAACTAGGTCAAGGCGGTAGTGGGCTTGGCATGTACATCACCTACAATATTGTTACTGGGGTATTGGGTGGAGAGCTAATACTAGAAAGCGAATCAGGGCAATACACTCGGTTTAAAATCAAACTACCGCTAATTGCGCCGTGAAAAAATAGCCCAGAGCAAGCTCCCAAGCAAACCTCAATCGCACTTAGGGAAAAAAGTCGGTATTTTTTACAAGTTGTGCCAATCTAAACACATGCTCATACGGTAACTGACCATGCCTGAATCGATTGAACCAGCTGCATTTGCACAAGAAATATCACGGATAGAACAATGCTGGCATCAATCGCCAGCACAAGCGCGGGCAGAGTGTGAAGTTTTAATCCACCAAGCCCGCGAGCAAAGAGATCCACTTAGCCAAATCTACGCCGCCGAGCTCTACGGCAAAATCATGGATCATGAAGGCAAGGCACTGGAGGCTCGCAACTTACTGTATGAAGCGATTCAGCAAGCGCAAGCCATTCACAATTTCCCGCTCGAAGCACGAATCCATGAGCAAATTGCGCGCTCACATTACAGCGTCGGAGACTATCGCACCGCGCTACAAAACTGGCTGCGCTGTATTGAACTATCGGAGCGTGCTCAGTTTGAACCCACCATCTGGATGTTAGCCAAAGTAGGATTAGGGCAAATCTATGACGCCTTAGGTGATTCAGAGACCGCGGTGATTTTTCATCAAGCCGCCGCAGATCGAATTCACGAAGTGAACGATCCTTATCTTGATGCAAAAATTCAAATAAATTTAGGCGTCAACTTACAAAAATGTGGCCGTAGCAGCGAAGCGGCCACAGTGCTCCATCGCGCATTAACGATCTGCCTGCAACACAATTACCATGATTACACGGCGGAATCGTATTTTCGCTTAGCCGAGGTCGCGATTGCACAAGACGAGCTCGAGCCAGCAATGAAAGAGCTAGAACAAGCTTTGTTTTTTGCCCGTAAAGTCAATTATCGCTGGGGCGAGGCCAATATTTTAAGCGCGATGGCCGACGTTTATGCCCGTCGTCAAGATTGGCTCAAAGCGCTCGAAACACTACACCACGGCCAAGATATCTCGATTCAAAATGACTTCTCGCACATCTTGATGCGACAACACATTGCCGCGGCCAACTATGCGGAACAAATGTTCAACTTGCCGCTGGCTTTGGCTGAACTCAAGGCCGGGTTTGAGTTCCAGCAAAAACTCAACGCCAGCAATCAACCCAGTCAACGCAAAGCACTCGAACAACAAACAGGATTGCGCATCAGTGTCAGTAATATGATTATTGACCTAGCCAATCATCCGGCGATTGAAGAAGGCGAACTCAGCACATTCCCGCCAATTATCTGCCAAGCTGCCAGCCAAATTTTAGAAGTCGCACGGGTCGGGTTCTGGCAATTCGATGAGCAAACTCAGCAATTACGCTGTCTTTATTTATTTGATCAAACTCAGCCTTGCTCCAGTACGGCCCCGCTACAGTCAAGTCAAATGCCGCATTTTTTTGATTGGCTAGCACAACATAAATCGCTGATTGCCCACGATGCACAGCATCACCCTGACGCATGGGATTTGAGTGAGCATTATTTACAAGCACACGGTGTTCAATCTGTGCTGGCGTTTCCGATACAAAGTGATTTTGGTCGCCACATCATGATGTTCGAACACCGCGGCGAGCAAAGAAATTGGTTACCCGATGAGATTCAACACGCCAGCCAGGTGACAGATATCGCTAGTCGCGCACTCGCTAACAACGAACGACACGCCTTCCAAAATGAAATTCATGTGCTCAACGCCAAATTACTCGACACCAATGATGCACTCGAAGCAAGGGTGTTAGAGCGCACCCAAGCGCTGGCACAGAGTAACCAAGAATTACATCAAGCCATGAATAAATTGGTGCAATCAGAAAAACTAGCGGCACTAGGTGGCTTGGTCGCGGGGATTGCGCATGAACTAAATACCCCGCTCGGCGCGGCACTCACCTGTAGCACGACACTCAGTGCCGAAAGCAAAGAACTCGCGCAGCACCTACAAAACAACACATTAAAAAAATCAATTTTGGACAACTTTGTTAACACCAGTATCAGTGCAAGCCAATTGATTGAACGCAATCTGCGGCGCGCCAGCGAATTAGTCAGCGACTTTAAGCAAGTCGCCGTAGATACCACCAGCGCACGGCGGCGCAATTTTGATTTATTAGAAACTGTTGATGATGTCGTGCATATGCTGCACAGCCAAATGCGCCACACACAGCATCGGCTTACACTCGATATCCCAGTTGGCTTGATGATGGATAGCTTTCCCGGCGCTTTTGAGCAAGTCATTGCCAATTTAATTAATAATTCATTGCTACATGGTTTTGAGCATCGAACAGAAGGCCAGATGACGCTCAAAGCGCGCGCAGATGAGACCGACAAAGTAACGCTGATTTATGAAGACAATGGCTGTGGCATTCCCGATGAATTACAACGCCGCGTATTTGATCCGTTTTACACCACCAAGCTAGGCCAAGGCGGTAGCGGCCTTGGGCTCTATATCACTTACAACTTGATAACCGGGGTATTAGGCGGAGAGCTAACTTTAGAAAGCGCTGTAGGCCAATACACCCGATTTATTATGAAGCTACCCTTCGTTGCACCACCGTCCAGCAGTGAACCACCATTAAACCCATTACCAGCTTAAGGCGGTCTGTCTCCGTGGCATGAATTGCGCTGAGCGCCTGTTCAGGCGCTTAGCCTTACGAAAGCACACTAAAGCTGGCTAAACTCAATTTCACCGACATGATTAAACACATAGTCGGGGCGATATGGAAACTCATCTAACATCGACAACGTTGAAACGCCCGACAGCACCAGCGCCGTTGTCATTCCCGCTTCCATACCTCCGACAATATCAGTATCCATTCGATCACCAACCATGACGCATTCCTCCGGATGGACGCCCAATTTACGACTGGCCAGCATCATCATCAGTGCATTGGGTTTACCGACAATATACGGCTTTTTGCCGGTCGCCGCCGAAATCGCCGCGAGTATCGTGCCCGCCGCAGGTTCATTGCCACCTTCCACCGGATCAATCATATCGGGGTTGGTACCGATAAACTTTGCTCCTTGATCGATGAAACGAACGGCTTTTTTCAGCTGTTCAAAGCTAAACGTCGACGATTTAGCCACCACAACATAATCAGGATTCGACTCCGAAATCGAAAACCCTACCTTATACAATTCATTAATCAAGCCACCACCACCGACCACATAGACTTTAGCGCGCTCTTTTTGCCCGCGCAAAAACATCGCCGTGGCCATCGCGCTGGTGATGAAATTGTCTTCCGTCAGTCCATGAATCCCTAAGCTTTCTAGTTTGAGCTTTAAATCCAGCGGCGTTTGCTCGGCGTTATTCGTCAAAAATAAAAATGGAATTTTGGCGGCCAGCAGTTTTTGCACAAACTCATTGGCGCCCGGAATCAATTGTTTACCTCGGTAAATCACGCCGTCCATATCAGAAATAATACTTTTGATCATCCACCTACCCCAAAGAAATAAACCATTCTGACAAGACTACACCAAGCTTGCAGTTGCCGCAGTCAAAAAACCACCCAATCTTGATCTACATTCGTAATCTACACAAGAAGGCAGGAGAGCGTAAAATGATGCAATGAGTACAACTTTAGCCACTGCAGTGTCTGCAGAAATCATCATCAAGAAAAGCCGCTTTATCGGGCATATTATTCCCGTAAGCAATCGCGCAGCAGCGATGCTCTTGGTTCAAGAATTCAAACAACAGCATCCTGAAGCACGTCATGTCTGCTGGGCGCTGCTGGCGGGTGGTGAATCGGGCATGTCGGATGACGGGGAGCCCTCTGGGACAGCAGGACGGCCGATGATGCAAGTGTTGCAGCATAAACATCTGGACAATGTACTCGCGGTAGTGATTCGTTACTTTGGCGGCATCAAACTCGGTGCCGGCGGCCTTACCCGTGCGTATACCGACGCGATTGCTAGCCCACTACTTGCAGCGCAGTACATTGAGCAAATTCGCTACGAGCACTGCTTGCTGGCGCTGCCGTTTGCCGATGAAAACAAAGTGCGGCACTACTTACAGCAGCATGGTGGTGAAATTTTAAGTCTGGACTACACCGAACACGAAGTGGTACTCAGCTTGTCAATTCAAGCCGACGATTACCTAAGCACACTGAACCAACTGCACCAACTTTGCCGTGGCCAAACTCGCTTACTCGAAATTGAAGCTAAAACACATGCAGATTCAATCAATCTGTAAAAAAGTTTGAGCATTGATACGGCAATGCGTATCCTTATCGCTTGATCTGTGCAGGTGCAATATGAACGATCCAGAAGCACGTATTCGCGAACTTTTAGCCTTAAGCAAATCACTCACGTACATCGATCCAACAACGTCGATTGCGCACGCTATTGCCGCCAGTGAATTAGCCAAATCGGGCTGTGAGCCCCGATTACATATCGCCGTATTGCACCAATACATGTGCATGCTATTTGGACTCGGGCAAATTCATGAAGGCTGCCATGTTCTCTTTAGCGCGCTGGTGATTGCCGAAACCCATAACTTTGAGCTTGAGCGCGGCGATCTCTTGCATCATCTTGGCGTAGCCCACTACACGCTGGGTGAATACATTACCGCGATTGACTATTGGTCAGATTGCCTCAACCTTGGTAATGCTCAATTTTCAGCCGCAACACGGATACATGCCCATATTGGCGTGGGACAAATTTACTATGCCTGCGGCCAATTTTCTGATGCACTACGCCATCATCAAGCAGCAGAGCGCTGGCTCACCGACGAGACCGACGCTGAATTACGCGCGCGTTTATTAATTAATATCGCCGCTGATTTATATGAATTAGCCGACTACGAAGCGGCTCAATCTATTTTGCATCAAGCCGAGCAAATTACGCTCGAGCTGAACCATAGGGAATATCTTGGTGAAATTTATTCCTATAAAACGTTGATTGCGATGCTGACAAATCAATTCGCAGCCGCACATCAATTCATCGAGCAAGGACAACGCCTAGTACGAGTTTGGGCTTGGGGTGAAATTAGCTGGTATATCGTTAAAGGCAGAATATTGTTCTCCGAAGGTAAATTCACCGACTCCCTGAGTGAATTTACCCGTGCGCTAGAAATGGCCACACAAATGGGTTGCGGACACAAAGTATTTATCATTCATCAGTTCCTCGCCCAAGTATTCAATACGCTAGGACAAACCAAGGCATCGGAATACCATCACAAGCTCTATCAAGAACATTTCCATCGCTTGCTTGACCCTAATTTGTTTCAACGACTAGCTCAACTCGAGTCTGAAATTCAACGATTAAGCAAGGTATAGCGCCAAAACTATTAAATTTGAATCATTTCAAAGCAATACATCAAGAAATATCAAGCCCCCATCAACATGACACACGGCCTTCAGCAGATACGAGATAAACTCAGCCGCAGCATCCATCCCTCTTCTAATCGAGAAAACCTTCAATCATCGAGGCCGCCATGCAAAATTTTAGTTTCCATAATCCATGCCAAATTGAGTTTGGAGCGGGCCAAATCAGCAAGCTAAGCACCCTGATTGCAGCCGATGCACGAATCCTGTTGCTGTATGGTGGCGGTAGTATCAAACATAATGGGGTGTATGATGCAGTAGCCGCGGCGCTCAGTCAGCATCATTGGCAAGCTTTTTCAGGCATTGAACCCAATCCTGAATATGAAACACTAATGCGCGCGGTTCGATTTGCCCGCGAACAACAACTCGATTTTGTCTTGGCCGTAGGCGGTGGTTCAGTAATTGACGGTGCCAAATTCGTTGCTGCAGCCATCCCGCACGAAGGCGATTGCTGGCAAATTATCGGTAATCGCGTCGCGCTAAAAACCGCGCTACCAATTGGGGTTGTACTCACTTTACCAGCGACCGGCTCAGAGAGTAATTTCGCCGCGGTGATTTCGCGTCGGGAAACCAACGATAAACTCTCTTTCAAAAATCCACTGGTTTTCCCGCAATTTGCCATCCTCGATCCGAAAACGACAATGACTTTACCCGCGCGACAAATCGGCAACGGCGTTGTCGATGCGTTTGTGCACACGACAGAACAATATCTAAGCTACCCCGCTGACGCACGCGTACAAGATCGGCTCGCCGAAGGGATTTTGCAAACACTGATCGAGGTGGGTCCGCAAACGCTCGCCGAGCCGAATGACTACCCCGCTCGCGCCAATTTGATGTGGGCGGCCAATCAAGCGTTATTTGGCATGGTCGGTTTGGGGCAGCCACAAGACTGGGCTACCCACGCAATGGGGCATGAATTAACCATGCTACATGGACTCGACCACGCACAAACCTTGGCGATTATTTTACCGGCGCTGTGGCGTTATCGTTTTGCAGCCAAACAAGCCAAACTCGCACAATACGGACGCCGTGTTTGGCAGCTCAGCGGCAGCGATAAGGTGATTGCACAGGCGGCCATTGAAAAAACAGAGGATTTCTTTCAGCGCATGGGTTTGCCAACCCGATTATCGGCGTATCAGCTTGATGCTCACCTTGTCGCCGATGGCGTTGCGGCACAACTGACGCGACATGGGCGGGTGAAACTGGGAGAACATTTAGATCTCACTCCCGACGATTGTCGTGCCATTTTACTCACAGCAGATTAATCTCGCTGGGGGCTTGCTGCGCAGTAGTGGTATGCTGCGCATCCTGTACTCTGTATTGCATAAACATGACGCTTGCTGAACTTGAGCATAATCTAAATCGCGCACAAAAATTCATCCACACCCAAAGTGGCGAAGCGCTTAACCTTGCCTTTAGCGCAAGGGATTTAGCACGCGGTTTTGCTCAACCCAAACTCGAAGCCAAAGCGCTCTCGATTTGTGCAATCGCAACGTTTAATTTTGGCAATAACGACGATACACTGGCCTACCTGAGCGAATTAAGCACGCTGGCTGAACAGCATGATATCGGGGAGTATGAGGGCAAAGCCATTTGCTTATATGCCCAAACTCAATATACCCTTGGTGCTTACCACCTATCGCGTGATAGTTGGAATCGCTGCCTCACCCTCCCCGACAGCGCGATTGATCTAGAAACGCGCGTGCAAGCGCATGTTGGCCTTGGTCAGCTGTACTACGCCCACGAGCATTTTCAAACCGCACTTGCCCACCATCGTAAAGCGGAAGATCTAGCGGCAGGCTCGGAAGACTATCATTTACAAGGCGCGATTTTAATTAATATTGCCGCCGATTTAATTGCCTGCGGGCAATTAGATGAAGCTTATGCCGTACTCAAAGGCGCCTTACCCTTGGTACGCGCCGATCAAAGCTACCGCAATGAAGCCGAGATTTATATGCATATGGGGCGAATTCAATTACTACGTGGCGAGTTAGAACTGGCCAAAATGAGCTTAATGGTTGCGCTCAAAATCAATCGCCTGCACATCCATCAATGGAGCGAAGCCAATACGCTGTTAACACTCGGTGAATGTCATATTGCCAAGGGCGATTACTCTCATGCCATTGAAGAACTCACCACTGCCTTAACAACCGCAACCGCATTAGGCGCTCGTCACTTGCAATCTTCGATTCATTTAATCTTGGCTCAGGCATGCGCCGCGATTGGCGAGCCTGCTTTAGCTGAGCAGCACCAAACGGCTTACCTCAATTTACGTCAGCAAATCTTAGCCGAACGGCACGAAACACAACTTGAGACAATGGAACTCAACTTAGTCTAAATCCAAATGTCGCGAGCAATGCAGTCTTTATCAGACTGCACTGATACCCCCTGTTTCACCGTGACACAGCCCCCAATCAGGCTCCAATTTGCCCGTCCCACACGTCGACGCACCGCCATTAGATCAAAATTCATCCAATTTTTAAGATTGAATTGAGATTTCTTTACATACCCACACTAAATTTGCGAGTTTCAGTACGCGTTTTTCCGTTAAAATTCACTCTTTAGCCGTAATGCCTGCTGGAGACGCCCTTCATGATGGATCCCACCGCCGCGACTTTGCTTGTAACGCCTGAACGTTTACGCGAAATTCCATATAACTACACCTCGTTTTCTGACCGCGAAATTGTCATTCGCTTGATGGGAGAAGACGCTTGGCGTGTATTAGATGAATTACGCCAAGAGCGCAAAACAGGTCGTTCGGCGCGCATGTTGTTTGAAGTGTTGGGCGACATCTGGGTGGTGAAGCGCAATCCTTACGTGCAAGACGATTTACTCGAAAACCACAAACGCCTGCAATTGCTGGTTGAGGCGATGCATCATCGTCTCTCCGAAATCGAAAAACGCCGCCAAGAAAACGAACGCGTCAATATTCTACTGGCGCGTACTCGCCAAGCGGTGGATGCCTTCGAACGTGAATTCCGCGATGTCGCGATTTTGCGGAAAAAAACGCTGAAAAAAATGGGCGGTCTAACCAAACGCGACAATATTCAGTTTGACGGTTTAGCCCGTGTTAGCCACGTCACTGACGCTACCGACTGGCGCGTTGAATACCCATTCGTTGTGCTTTGCCCTGATACCGAAGCGGAAATGGCGCCACTCGTTGCAGCCTGTATT
Organism: Deefgea chitinilytica; assembly: GCF_016881405.1. GTDB lineage: Bacteria > Pseudomonadota > Gammaproteobacteria > Burkholderiales > Chitinibacteraceae > Deefgea > Deefgea chitinilytica. Next base: position 198,818 of record NZ_WOFE01000001.1, on the reverse strand, counting down.
GAGCTTGGTTTGACCATCATTCCACGTGGCGGTGGCACAGGCTACACTGGTGGCGCAGTACCACTCACCCCGCTTTCTGCTGTAATTAACACTGAAAAACTCGACCGCCATCAAGGCGTTGAGAAAATGCGCATTCCTGGCGTCGATCACGAAGTCAGCACCATCCAATGTGGCGCCGGTGTCGTTACCCGCCGTGTGATGGAAGCTGCCGAAGACGCTGGCCTCGTATTTGCCGTTGACCCAACCTCAGCCGACGCCTCCTGTATTGGTGGTAATGTCGCGATGAATGCCGGCGGTAAAAAAGCCGTCTTGTGGGGTACTGCGCTTGATAATTTGGTCAGCTGGAAAATGGTTGATCCCGACGGCAATTGGCTATTTATCGAGCGTATGGATCACAATCTAGGCAAAATCCACGACGCAGCACAAGCCACATTTAAAATCTCTAAATACAAACCGAATGGCAGTACCAAGATTGGCGAAGAAACCCTCGTCATTCCTGGCGCTAAATTCAGAAAAGAAGGCCTCGGTAAAGACGTTACCGACAAATTCTTGGCGGGTTTACCTGGCATTCAAAAAGAAGGCTGTGATGGTCTGATTACTAGCGCCCGCTTTATTCTGCACCGGATGCCAAGTCATGTGCGTACGGTTTGCTTGGAATTTTTTGGCGAAGTCAGCCGCGCCGTACCATCGATTGTTGAAATCAAAGACTATCTCGATGCGCACAAAACCGTGCAACTGGCGGGTTTAGAGCATTTAGATTGGCGTTATGTCCGTGCAGTCGGTTATTCAACCAAGGCCAAGTCAAAAGGCCGCCCCAAAATGGTACTGATTGCGGATATTGTTTCCGATGATGAAAAAGCCTTGGGTGAAGCCACCAGTCATGTGGTGCAATTGGCCAATGCCCGTGGCGGCGAAGGGTTTATCGCAGTACTACCAGAACAACGCAAAAAATTCTGGCTTGATCGCGCGCGCACTGCGGCGATTGCCAAACACACTAATGCCTTCAAAATTAACGAAGACGTTGTAATTCCATTGCATCGTTTAGGCGATTATTCCGATGCGATTGAGCGCATCAATATCGAGTTGTCGATCCATAACAAAATGGAATTACTCGATAAATTTACCGAGTTTTTCCAGCAAGGTCGTCTACCGTTTGATGCCAGCGAATCGCCCGTGAGCCATGACGTATTGATTGGTGACCGCCGCGAAACTGCACTGGCCTTGATCGACAAAGCACGCACACACTGGACTTGGCTCAGCCGCAATTTGGACGATGCGTTTGAACTCTATCAAACCGCGTTCCCAACCATGCCGCTGGAAAAAACGCTAGGGCCTGATGAATTGCCACAAAGCGTATTTCATGCGATTCGCGACTCCATCCTGCGGATTTCGTATAAACGCGAATTGCTCACCGACCTCGAAGTACTGTTTGGAGGTCGCGCGGATAAATTAATTCTGGATGCGATTCATGCCATCCAGCAAAAGGTATTGAAAAGCCGCACTTGGGTCGCGCTGCATATGCACGCAGGAGACGGCAATGTGCACACCAATATTCCGGTCAATTCTGACGACTATGAAATGCTGCAACGCGCGCACCATGCGGTAGCGCGAATTATGCAGGTAGCGCGTGAACTCAACGGCGTTATTTCGGGTGAGCACGGTATTGGTATTACCAAGTATGAGTTCTTAACGCGCGAAGAACTGGCACCATTTGAAGCGTATAAACAAAAAATCGATCCAAACGGGCATTTCAATAAAGGCAAACTGATGCCAGGCGCTGATTTGCGCGATGCCTATACGCCATCGTTTAGCTTGCTTGGCACTGAATCGTTGATTCTGGAGCAATCGGACATCGGCAATATCAGCAATATGGTCAAAGATTGCTTGCGTTGCGGCAAGTGCAAACCTGTGTGCTCAACGCATGTACCGCGCGCGAATTTGCTCTATAGCCCACGCAATAAAATCTTGGCAACGGGCTTACTGACTGAAGCCTTCCTGTACGAAGAGCAAACCCGCCGTGGCATTTCATTGAAACACTTTGAGGAACTGGGTGATGTGGCTGACCATTGCACCGTTTGCCATCGCTGCGTCAATCCTTGCCCTGTTGACATCGATTTTGGCGATGTGACCATTGCGATGCGTAATTTCTTGCGTAAAGAAGGCAAGAAGAAATTTAACCCCGGCTCTGCACTGGGGATGGCGTTCTTGACGATGAAAGACCCGGCAACGATCAAATTGATGCGTAAAGCGATGATCGAATGGGGTTATCAAGGCCAACGTGTCGCGCATACCCTCGCTAAACGTTTTGGCTTGATTAAAGGTGTGACCAAAGCGCCACCAGCCACATTGGGCACAGCTTCGCTCAAAGCACAAGTGATTCACTTCGTGAACAAACCAATGCCGGGTGGATTGCCGAAGAAAACCGCGCGAGCCTTGCTCGATGTGGAAGACAGCAATGTGGTGCCAGTGATTCGCGATCCAAAACGCCTGAATGAAGACACTGAAGCGGTATTTTACTTCCCGGGTTGCGGCTCTGAGCGTTTGTTTAGCCAAGTTGGTTTGGCAACACAAGCCATGCTGTGGCACGTTGGCGCGACCACCGTATTGCCGCCAGGCTATTTGTGCTGCGGCTATCCGCAAACCTCGAGCGGCCAGCAGGATAAAGGCGACAAAATCACGATGGATAACCGCGTGTTATTCCACCGTTTAGCCAATACACTCAATTATCTGGATATCAAAACGGTACTCGTTTCATGCGGTACGTGTATGGATCAGCTGCAGAAATATCGCTTTGAAGAAATTTTCCCTGGCTGCCGCTTACTTGACATTCATGAGTATCTGCTTGAAAAAGGCGTCAAGCTTGAAGGTCTGAGCGGTACCCAGTATATGTATCATGAGCCATGCCATACCCCGATGAAAACGTATAAAGGCATCGACGTAGCCAATCAATTGATGGGGCAACGTGTTGATCTAAATGATCGCTGCTGCGGTGAATCAGGTACCTTTGCTGTAGCTCGCCCAGATATCTCAACCCAAGTTCGCTTCCGCAAGCAAGAGGAAATGGAAAAAGGCGCAGCTAAACTGCGAGCTGATTCGGGTGATGATAAAACACCGGTTAAGATCCTGACTTCTTGCCCTTCTTGCATGCAAGGCTTGAGCCGTTATGATGATGACGCAGGCACAACGGCTGATTACATCGTGGTCGAAATCGCCAAGAGCGTATTAGGCCAAAACTGGATGCCGGAATACGTCAAACAAGCTAGCAGCGGTGGTATCGAGCGCGTGCTTTTGTAATAAATTGTTAAGCTCTACACAATAGGGTGCAGCTTATCGTTGCACCCTATTTTTTTGTACTCAATTCTGTTTATAATCAAATCATAATGGTTATAAATTTACGGAAGAAAGCATGCCACTCGATTGCCCCCTTTGCACTGCCGCTGGTGGCGAACTCATTTGGCAAAATGACTTTGCACGAATCATTTTTGTGATGGAACACGGTTATCCGATTTTTCGCGTAGTGGTGCAACAGCATGTGGCAGAACTCACCGACTTAAGTATCAGCGAACGCAGCCAATTGATGCAGCTGGTATGCAAGGTTGAGACTGCTGTGCGCGCCCACTTACAACCCGATAAAATTAACTTAGCCAGTCTCGGTAATATGGTGCCCCATTTGCATTGGCATATGATTCCTCGCTGGGTGGATGATACTCACTTCCCAGCCCCAATTTGGGCAACAGCAGTTCGCCCAGTCGGCCACCTTGTCAACGACATTGCATTAGTGCAATTGAAACAACAACTCGGGCAGTTACAGCCATGAGTATTGATCTGTTCCGGCAACGACTACCCGCCATTTCCGGCAGCAAAGCATCGCCATTTCAAGACGCAAGAAGCGCTCGTGATTGGCTTAAATTATTGCCACTCATTAATGTCCCCACCGCTCATGCAGAAATGCTCGAAGCCATCGAGGAGCTCAATCACAGCAATGTGTCCGGCTTAGATAGCTTAAAAATCATCGAGCAATTTCGAGAATCTGCGCATGTATTGCAAGAAGGATTACTTAGCCGCTATACCCAAAAAGCCATTCCATTAGCAGAGATCGAATTACAAACATGGCAAAATGCGCAGCAACTATGGCAGGCCTTCGAACATGCGTACGCCCGTTGCTGGCACGCCGCACTCTCTGGGCAAACCGATGTAGCAGAATACATGCCGCTATTGGCTGAGCGGACTTTGTATTACAGCTTAAAAGTCAATACATCGTATTACCTCATCCACAGCACAATACCCAGCGAGCAGTGGGCGCAACAATTTAATTATTACCAACTGGCTCAAACACTGGGTGTGGCGCAAAAAAAAGCCAAGGATAGCCTCATCCGTATTGGCGGCTCTGCAACCCCTGAACATGTCTTTATCCATAGTTTACTGCTGAACGCAGCAAATCCATTTCAATACAACCTACGCTATTTCTTGTGGATTAATGATTGTCTTGAAGTGTTTGCCAGCCGTTGCTCACTGGATCATATTGCAGAAACGCTGCCAAATCGGCCTGCTTATACGATTGATTTTGCCGCACCAGATGCGCCAGAGCGTTTAGACAAACCAGTCAAAGACAGTCAAACTTCAATTAGCACCTTATTCCTCGCTCAGGCACTGAGTAAACGAATCAAATTGCTACGTAGCGGTGAAATGCCAGAAAAAATAGGTCTTGGCACCACACTAAGTCCCCAAGCGGCTGAGGCACTGCTGACTGACTTATATCGCCAGTGGTGCGATCACCCGCTTGAGCGAAATCTAACTAGACGTGAAACTCAAAATCCAGTCGCGGTCGGTTTTGGGCTGACGAATTTACATCGCTGGATGGCAGAAGGTCGTTTTGCACCACCGCCGCAAGATGAATCGCAGCTCAGCAGCCAAGAACTAATGCAAATTCGTTTATTTGGCCAAACCAGCGCAATGAATGCCCCCATCGTTTTACCGCAGGTGCTAACCAATCCATGGCAAACCATCGACGAAACTGCAACTGGGCTTCGCCTACAACGCACGCACGATGGAGAGCGCATCAGCTTGCAGCAATTGCTCATCATCAAAGATCAGCAACAATTTTTAATTGGCAGCATTCGGTGGCTTTGCGATCACGGCAATGACCTACAAATCGGCGTTAAATTATTAGCAGGGCAACCGCAAGCGGCCACGATCCGCGCGCAAGACGCCGCGCGCTTCGGACAAACAGACCATACCGAAGTGCTGTTAATCCCTGCGATTGTCGCGTTACAAGTGCCTAATTCATTGATTTTACCGGCAGGCTGGTTTCGCCAAGGCAGGCTGCTTGAATTGTGGGATGGTCATCGGCAAACACGGATTCGTTTGGTCAGCATTTTAAGCCGAGGCTTAGATTTTGAACGCATTCACTTTGTGGCTTCAGGCGGAATGAATCAATAAAACTAGGGGTATTACCCTAAAGGCATTTTTATACAATGACTACAAGGCAATACCCTTTATTTTTTCAAGCAACTGCGAAATATCAACCGTGTCACATTGACTAGGCTCCAAAAACTGCTCGGCGTAATTGAGCCATACTTTTTCCCGCAAAAAAACTTCAAGTAAATCGTGGTCAACGTGCTGCTCACACGCCATTCGCGTCAAGATGCCCAGCGCTACTGATAATTTCATCCCTTCTTTATACGGGCGATCACGCGCAGTCAAGGCCTCAAACACATCGGCAATCCCCATAATACGTGCCTGAACACTCATCTGATCACGTCTTAAGCCTTTTGGGTATCCCTTACCATCCATTCGCTCGTGATGACCGCCGGCGTATTCTGGTACATTCAATAAATGCTTAGGCCAAGGTAAAGCCTCTAACATTTGAATCGTCACGTCGATATGATGATTAATAATTTTTCGCTCGGCCGGGGTTAGCGTACCTTTACGAATGGCTAAATTTTCAAACTCGTCAGCAGTCAAGAAATCTTGCTGTTCGCCGCCACTGGGCGCCCACTGGCGTTTGGCAATTCGTGCGATTTGCGCAACATCATCATCACTCATCATTTCACCGCCTAAATTAGCTTGGCGAAGAAAGGCTCGATCAGCAAGCAGCTGTTGGCGCTCGAGCTCGTATTCAGCCAGGGTCATTGCCCCACGTAGCGATCGAATTTCAATATCGCGCAGCAGCACCTCAAATCGCGTATCAATCAGCTCAATCCGATCTGAAATCGTCTGTAATTTAGTCGCCTTATCCACCACGTGCACTGGCGTAGTGATTTTTCCGCAGTCATGCAGTAAGCCTGCAATTTTAAGCTCGTAGCGATCTCGCTCGGTCAGGGTAAAGTGCGCCAAAGCACCTTCAGTCGTTCGGTGCGCAGCTTCTGCGAGCATCATGGTCAGCTCAGGAACGCGCTGACAATGCCCGCTGGTATAAGGCGATTTGTCATCAATCGCCAGATTGATCAAATTAATAAACCCTTCAAACAGTTTCTGCAGCGAATTAATCAGCATGCGATTGGTAATCGCAATCGCCGCTTGCGAAGCCAGAGACTCAACCAAATGCTGATCGCTACTGGAAAACGCGATAATTTCATGCAAGGGCGTAGTGGCATTAATCAGTTGTAAAGCGCCAATCACTTCGCCCTCGTGATTGCGCATTGGTACCGAAAGAAATGATTTGGAATGGTAACCAGAACTCTGATCAAAGCGGCGTGTACCAGAAAAGTCATATTCATCATCGGTCGCGTAGGCGTCAGGAACATTAATCGTCTTATTCTGATTCACCGCGCAAGCAACCACATTGGCCAAATTGGGCGTGCCATCCTGATTGACTAAAGGAATACTCGGAAAAGTAATCGCAACGCCACTTGTCCCCCCCATCGCGATGCCTAATGAGGTATTCAATACAATTTCAAAGTGCAGTTGCTGATCTCGAATTAAATACAGCGTACCCGCATCGGCCTGCACTAAATCGGTCGCAGCAACCAAGATGCTTTCAACCAAACGGTGAATATGTGTTTCACCCGAGAGCGCAATCCCAATTGAATTAAGCTTCTCTAATCGCTCATGAAATTCTGCGGCATTCATGATATACCCCCTGTGGGTTATTTAATGCAAACCGCTCTAATCTGAGCCATGTCGGTAATACCCTGCATCACTTTTTCAATGCCATCTTGTTTCAAGGTGCGCATCCCCTCTTGCAAAGCACAAGATAACAAGGCAGCCACACGCGCATGTTCCTGAATTAATTTTTTAGCCGCATCAGTACCGATCATTAATTCATGCAAACCCACGCGACCGTGATAGCCGGTATTGTGGCATTCAGCACAACCCACAGCGCGATACAAACGATAATGGCCATTTTGATCCGCAAAATTGGTTTGCCACTCTTGTCGTAGCGCTAATAACTCAGCATCCGGATCACGTAGCCAAGCCGGAGTATGTCTTAACTCATCGGCGTATTCATTAAGCAGTTGCTCCAACTCATCCGCCTCTGGCACATAAGCCTCACGGCATTTCGGGCACAAGCGACGCGCCAATCGCTGCGCCAAAATCCCCAATAATGCATCGGAAAAATTAAACGGATCCATCCCCATGTCCAATAGACGAATAATCGATTCCGGTGCGCTATTAGTATGTAAGGTAGAGAGCACTAAATGCCCAGTCAACGAAGCTTCCACCCCCATTGCAGTAGTTTCAATATCGCGCATTTCGCCAACCATAATCACATCAGGATCGGCCCGCAAAAAGGAACGCATCACTGTCGCAAAGGTCAGGCCAGCTTTGACGTTGACTTGCACTTGGCGCAGACCTTTTTGGGTAATCTCAACCGGATCTTCAGCAGTCCAAATTTTAGTTTCAGCGCGATTAAGGTATTTCAGCACCGAATGCAAAGTGGTGGTCTTTCCGGAACCTGTTGGCCCGCAAACAAAAAACAAACCATACGGTTTGGCAATTACTGTTTTTAAGCGAGCCAAGTTACGCTGCGACAAGGCCAATTTCTCTAGCGGCATCGGTTCACCTGCGGCCAAAATCCGCATTACCACGTCCTCCAAGCCTCCGGCGGTAGGTATCGTAGCAACCCGTAATTCAATATCTAAAGTCGGCACAAACTTCTTCAATTTAATTTTGCCATCTTGCGGCTTACGCCGTTCGCTGATATCCAAATCACACATGATTTTGATCCGCGTCACCAACGGGTTGCGGTAAGCCGACGGAACTTCGCGGTATTGAACCAAATCACCATCGCGCCGAAAGCGAATTTGCGTCTTAGCCGAGCCAGGATAAGGCTCAATATGAATGTCCGATGCACCTTGACGGTGCGCATCACAAATAATTTGATTAACGAGTTTTACTACCTCGTTATCTTGAGCGGCACTCACTTCTTCGGCGCTCAGCGTTTGCACTTCATCTTCGTCGTGCATCGTTCCTAATAAAACATCGATGCTGCCATCAGCTAAAGCGCCGAAAAACTGGTCGACCGTACGGATAAATTCTTGCCGCGTCGTAATTTTGATGTGCAATTTTTTATCGGCAAACAACTGGCTAGCATGGCTTAAGCGCAAACGTTCTGGATCTGTCGTTAAGATGAGTACGCCATCTTTTGTGTCATCAATGGGTAGCCATTGCTGCTCCAGCGCATACTCTCGTTTGATATTTTTTAATAAATCCAGCGGTTTAATCCGTTCATTCAGATATGGCTCGTACGGATGTCCATAAAACGCAGCCAGAGAGGCGCCGATTTGCTCCAGAGAGACAGAAAAACCAGTTTGCAAGACTTGCTCAATATCTTGCTGGAGTTTTTGCGACTCTTTAAGCGCAACTTGCCATGCCGCAGGTGACAAAACGCCGCTGACAATCAATTGGTGATATTTGTGCTGGGGAACAAAAGGATTTGCAGCCGTTTTACGTTGCTTCAACGCGACGGCCAGCGTTTTGGCAAGCAACTGAGCACCATGACACAAATCAGCGCTAAACGGCTGTTTTTCACGGCGATTCATCAATTGCAACACCCCCACTAAGGTGCCATCTGCGTCATTGAGAATCGGCAAAACCAACATTTCTCTGGAACGAAAACCCGTTTTTTGATCGACTACGTTCAAAAATTGCAGATTTGGTCCATACTGCTTTAACTCCGCATCATCATACACATCCGCAATATTCAGTAATTGTTTATGATTGGCGGCAAAACCAGCTAAGCTGCGGTCATTGATCGTAATGCGCAACTCACGAACGCCTTCCATCCCCGTTTTGACTTTAGCAATCAAATCGCGACCATCTTCACTCACGATATACATGGTAAAACGCTCGCAGCCAAAAACACGGCAAACATCAGGGCTTATCTCTGTCAATAACTCATCTAAACGAACCGTGGCATGAATTTGGGTTGTTAAGACCTGCAAATCATGCATGAAGGTTACATGAGAGCCTGATGCGGCATTGGGCATTTTAGAACTCCAATATTTCACCCTGCAAAAGTCGACGAATTGGGTGAACGTGGTCTAAATTGAGCACTTCAGCGATCGTTAAATCGCTATCAGCGGGTTTTAAATGAGTAATTAGAACTTCGACATGACTCGCTAAATTTTGTAATTCAGTGGCTAAAGTACTAGGGCAAAGATGTTTGGCCAACAAAGCCAACGGCAATTCTCGTTCAGCAAACGCCGTTTCAATAATCAATGTCTTTAGATTAGTAATTTGATTAACCACTTGCCAAAATTGCTGGCCACCAACGGTATCACCACTAAAAACAATCGATGAACGGTCGTTATCAATCTGAAACGCAACCGCAGGTACGGTGTGTTCAGCAGGCAAAGGCGTGATTGTGAGCCCATCAACCCGGTAAGGCTCGCCAAGTTCGTGCGGTGAGTAGCGCAAAAACGCCTCCTCCGCAGAAGGAATCACACTAAAATCAGGCCAAACGTGCCAGTTAAAAATATGGTTTTTTAAGACCTGAATCGTCTCAGCAGAGGCATGTACAGTGACTGGCGCGGTACGTGCGCCGATGGTTGAATCAATCAACAGTGGCAAACAAGCAATGTGATCTAAATGTGCGTGAGTAATAAATACATGCTCGATTTGCAGCAATTGGTCCATGCTCAAATCACCAACGCCGGTACCTGCGTCGATTAAGATCGTTTGATTAAGCAAAAATGAAGTCGTGCGATTGGCGCCGCCAATACCACCGCTACAACCTAAAACACGCAATGTACTCATCGCATTACCGATAGAAAAAAGCCATTCGGATTCCTAAAATCTCAATTAAATCTTCTTCGATTAATTGATGCGGCTGCTCACCAATTTCACGACCATTCACCACAGGTCGCTTTGCTCCCTCAATATGAGCCAAAAAATAATCTAAACCGCGACGATTAATTACCGCGACTTGCACTCCGGCCTTACCTAAGGTCGTCGTATTTTTAGTCAAAACTAATTCGCGCCCAGCATTCGCACCAGTTAATACCCGCACCACCGCAGTTTGCTCAGCGCCGGCTTTAAATTGTGGCTGCGCAGCGGCGTGTAGAATCATGGTGCGTTCAAAATCTGTGCCGTTCGCTTCTGCGCCCGCTTCACGCCAAAACTTTAAGCTATATTTGCCAATTTTGATTTCATCACCATCGCGCAATGGATGACGCTGGATTTTCTCGCCGTTCACCGAAGTACCGTTGGTGCTTTTTTGATCTTCAATAAAATAGATTTGGCCCACTAACTCAAGGATCGCATGCTCACCCGACACCGCCAAATTATCAATCTGGATGTCGTTTGTTGAGCGTCGGCCAATCGATGTACGATGCCGAGTTAGTCGGAACTCTTTAACAGGATTACCTTCCAGACTTAAAAATAATTTTGCCATGAGTTATTGATTCCAAAACTTTAATTACCGGCGCCAAACCATCCGCCTACTTTTTTCCAAATTCCGTCATCAACGCCAAAATCTCGCCGAATTCGCACTAAAATCACGGAAATATTGTCTTTCCCGCCCATCGCATTCGCTTGCTCAACCAAGGTTTGCGTGGCTAACACTAAATTATGAGCTTGCACCGACAAAATAGCTTGGATCGACTCATCATCGAGCATATCGCTTAAACCATCTGAGCAAAACAGATAGATATCATCGGGCTCAACAGCATATTCATGTAGCTCGGTTTGCACCATCGGTGCAATACCTACTGCGCGGGTAACTAAATTCTTATGCGGCGCATAACGCGCCTCTTCTACTGTCAATAAGCCCGCATCAATCTGTTCTTGCAAAAACGAATGGTCGCGAGACAATTGCGTTAATTCTTGCTGCCGAAACCGATAGGCACGTGAATCACCGACATGCGCCACTGCCAAATGATTATCGTAAAACAAGGCGCCGACTAAAGTTGTCCCCATCCCGGCACACTGAGGATGTTGCTCCGCCGTCTGAAAAATTAGCGAATTTGATCGATCTACAGCGATCAACAACATTTCATGCGCTACTGGCCACAAACTACCTGCAGTTTTAATGTGCGCTGGCATCGCAGCCAATTGTGCCCGCATCACTTCAGTCATCACCTGTGTGGCAATGCCGCTGGCGACTTCACCTGCATTGTAACCGCCCATCCCATCGGCAAGTATGACTAAGCCAATATCTGTGTCAAAACTGATTGCATCTTCATTATGGTCACGCAGTTTACCTACGTCAGTCAGACCACAAATTTCAAGAGCCGTTGCTAGACTGCGCATCCGCAACTCCTTTTATCGCCACCTCTAATTTTGCTAAAACTTGCGCAAAATGAGCCCCCGTTTGAAAACGTTGGCTGAGATCTTTGTCCATTGATTTCAATAAAATTTTCACCAAAATAGCTGGCATCTTAGGGGTATATTTCCGTGGATCAGTCGGTGGTTGCTGCGTAATCCGATACATCAGCTCAGCCATCGAGCTCCCCACAAAAGGCAGATGCCCTGTTAATAATTGATACAACATTACACCCAAGGAAAACAAATCCGATCGGCCATCAATTCGATGGCCAGCTAATTGTTCAGGCGACATAAAAGACGGCGTTCCCAGCACCATTCCTGTTTTGGTTTTACTCGAATCAGTAATCCGCGCGATCCCAAAATCTGTGACCTTCGCCACACCGAGGGCGCGATCATACATCACATTGGCAGGCTTAATATCCCGATGCACCACTCCAGCTTGATGCGCGTAATCCAAAGCCAAGGCAATTTGCTTCACCAAGGTAATCACTTCCAACATCGGCAGCAACTGTTCCGGCCGCGTATACGGCGTGAGGTCTTCACCATGTAGAAATTCCATCGCAATATAGGCCAAATCGTGTTCTTCGCCGGCATCAAAAATCGTCACAATATTCGGGTGATTGAGCTTACCCGCGGTTTCCGCCTCACGGAAAAAACGTTGCCGTGCTTCGTCTAACAAATCAGCCTCAAATTCTTGCGACAAAGCGAGGGTTTTAATCGCAACTTCTCGGCCAATTTTAGGATCTTTACCTAAATACACGACGCCCATCGCGCCTTTACCCAACTCCTTTTCCAGCTGATAGCGACCCAACATGGGTTTTTCAACATCGCCACCCGCCAATATCATTGTACCGCCCGCGGCACCGGCGCCTAGAATCACCGTCTCCGACATCTGCTGCGCCATTTTAAGTTTTTCTGGCAAATCTCTAAACTTAGCATCGTGTTTGGCCATCAGGCGATACACCGATTCGGCCTTGTTAAATTGACGCTTACGCTCAAAATCAAGGCCAAGGTTGTACATCACCTCCATCATGCCGTCATCCAACGGTACACGGCGCAATTTATCAAACGCCATATCCAATTGGCCTTGACCTTGGAATGCCAAGCCTAGCATCCGATTCGATTCGGCAGACTCATTGGCCGATTGATCGCCCTTTGCTTCCGTCCATAAATAGCGCTTGGTCGTCAATGCCAAATGCCCCAGTAGCAATAAACTCGCTGGCGCCATCAGAGGCAGCCAAATCATCAAACTACTCATCAAAACATAGTGCATGAGCATTAGGGTCAACAGCATCACACCAGTAGAAATCGCCCCTGCTTTAGCGCGTAAACGCGGCAAAATCAAAGCCAAATACAAAGCAACAAAGAGCACCAAACTCAAGGTGATCGCAAAACCCCAGCGCATTGGCGTGTAATAGTGTTGCGACAGCATCGCCGATAAATTATGCGCAAACAGCTCAACAGGTGCATTGTTAGCCAGTACAGGTGATGTCAAAGCCGCGCCAATTCCAGGCGCAGTCGCTCCGATTAAAACAATTTGATCGCGATATTTGTTCGCCGGAATTTTGCCTGCCAGCACATCATAAAAAGAGTCGACTTGAAAAGCCGGTTTACCATGTTGATTGGCATAAAAATGCGGCAAAAAGGTGCTATCTGGCTCAGTGGCAAAGCGCATTGGCCCGATTGATAACGAACGAGCGAAATTCACATTCACTTGGCGGTTTGGAATATTGAGACTTTTGGCGGCGGTGAGGGTCAAAAATGAAGGGAAAATCGCATCATAATAACGCAGTGCCAGCGGGATACGGCGCACAACGCCATCGGCGTCGGGATCTAAATTCAGTGAAGCGACGCCTTTGGCGCGCTCACCGATGTCTGCAATCGGTAAAACTGGATTGATGACCGATTGCGGCATACCGAGCGTGGCATCACCACTGCCCTCAATTTCTTGGCGCATCACAAACTCTGGTAGCTCATGCGTGGCTTCACCCGCTTGCTCACCCAAGCTGAACATCATCGGCAATAACACATTCCCTGCGGCACCAATCTGCTCCGCCAACAGACGATCAACATTCAGATTTTGTAGCGCAACTTGTACATTGTCATTGAGCAGGGCGGGATAGGCTTCTGGATTGGCAGCAATTTGTTGCGCAAGTTTTTCAATGAAATCCAAACCGCGATCGCGTTGCGGTTCGGTAAAAAAAACCGTCGGTACAATCAATTGCGCGCCACCTTGCCGCAATTGCGCAATCATTTTGGCGTGAATTTCGCGCGACCATGGCCAACGGCCCAAGTTATCTAAACTTTGCTGATCGATGGCAATCACTGAAATTTTAGGAGATGGGCTGCGCTCAATCTGGCTCATTGCCACATCATAAGCTTGCGATTCCAAGCTGCGAATCATTGGAGTGGCGAGCCAAAAGATAAAAAATAGAATCAAAACCATGGCAGCAACTGCTGCATCGCTTCGCCACCATTTTAAATGCATGCATCACCTCATTTTTTATTGTTTGATGCTATCAGTAAATTCAGTTGATACAGCGATTTAATATGATCGCTGTCGTCAATTTATGGAATATCGGCATACGGCATACGGCGCTGGATAATCGCAGCTTTACGCAGTAAACGTCGATCGCTGCGGTTTTTATCATAATAGCGAGGATTGGTAACCATTGAAGCCAGTTTTGCCGATTGCGCAACGCTGAGCTTTTTAGCGCTGGTTTTATAGTAATGCTCAGCCGCGGCTTGCGCGCCAAACACACCGTCACCCCACTCAATCACATTCAAATAAATTTCAAAAATCCGCTGTTTATCTAAAATCAGCTCAATCATCACCGTCAAAAACGCCTCTTCGAGTTTGCGTAACGGATTTTTGCTGCCAGATAAAAAGAGATTTTTTGCCAACTGCTGGGTGATGGTCGAGCCGCCCGCCACGATGCGGCCTTTCTTGATATTTTTTTCCCACGCTGTTTGCATACCTTCCCAATCAAAACCTTCATGATCAAGGAATTTGGCGTCTTCCGAAGCCACCAACGCTCGCTTTAAATTCGGCGAAATTTGCTCGTAATCCACCCATTCATGCTTTAACTCAGCAGCGGGATTGCTCGCCTGCAATCGATCCAATTGCACTGACATAAAGGCCGTATTGCTGGGGTGCACCCAACGCCATGCGACGATATGCAGCACCATCCAGATATTCCACAACAAAATCAATGCCAACAAGACAGCAAAACCACGCCCTATCCAGCCCAGAACCCCAACTTTATTCATCACTTCTCTACTCAAGTATGCGACTGTAGCCATTATTTATTAATGGTTACAGTCATATACATCATATTTTATTCAATCAACTGATTAGAGCTGTTCGCGCATCCATTGCAAAACTGGCTCGACATCAGGGCGTAAACTAGTCCACAACTCAAACGCCTCCGCCGCTTGCCCCACCAGCATACCCAAACCATCAACACGCAGCGTAACACCAGCTTCCCGCGCTTGCGCCAAAAACGGCGTTTCTACTTTGCCATACATCATGTCGTAGGCCAGTGCATTGGGCGCAAAAACAGAATTGGTAATCGGTAAGCGCTCGCCACCGAGGCTGGCTGAAGTCGCATTAATAATTAAATCGTAATCTGAATTCAAATGGCTGAATTCATGCGCCAACAAAGGAATGGTGCTCATTGTAGAAAATTGGTTTAACAATCCTTCTGCTTTACTGAGTGTTCGATTCGCCAATGAAAGACTTGCCGGCTGCTGTGCCAGTAAGGGTAGTATTACGCCGCGTGCCGCCCCTCCTGCGCCAAGCAGCAAGATACGTCGGTCTTTAATCTCAACGTGCCGCAAAACATCAGCGACCAAGCCCGCGCCATCGGTGTTATCACCCAACCAGTTACCACTCGACAAGCGTTTCAAAGTGTTCACTGCACCCGCAGCTTGCGCCCGTGTAGTTAACTCTGCCGCAAAGCGATATGCGTCTTCTTTAAACGGCACCGTCACATTGGCACCACGCCCGCCAGCAACAGCAAAATCATGAACCGCAGCGGCAAAACCATCTAAAGGGGCAAGCAGTCGATCATAAAAAAAGTCTGTAACAGCAGGATGACCTGGAAATTGGGCCGCGAACAAAGCATGGATTTGCGGAGATTTGGAGTGGGCAATCGGATTGCCAATAACAACATAAGTCGGCTGAGTCATTTGAAGTCGCGGCGCAAATAAAAAGTGAGGCGTAGTTTACACTGCACGCCTCACTCCT
This sequence comes from Deefgea chitinilytica, assembly GCF_016881405.1. GTDB lineage: Bacteria > Pseudomonadota > Gammaproteobacteria > Burkholderiales > Chitinibacteraceae > Deefgea > Deefgea chitinilytica. The sequence continues at coordinate 182,860 of NZ_WOFE01000001.1, read as the reverse complement.
CACACCTCAGTCAACACAAATCAGCCTTGGGTCCACGGCAAACCCGCCGCTTGCCAACCATTTTTACTACCGCGATGACCTGCCGCATCTTTATCGCCTTCAAAGCCTTCCAAGATATTCATCGCAGCGGTATAGCCATGCTGTGCAGCCAGAGCCGCCGCATCGTGCGACCGCGCACCAGAACGGCACAAAAATAAAACGATTGCCTCACTATCGACCGCGGCTTTCAATTGCGTCACAAAATGAGGATTGGCCACCATGCCTGGATAAGACTTCCACTCAATTAACTCAGCTCCCGGCACCACGCCGACCCATTGCCACTCAGCATGCGTACGAACATCAACTATTTTTGCGCTGGGTACTGCTTGTACTAGTGCCCATGCTTCAGCCGGCGTCACTTCGCCAGCATAAGCAAGTCCTTTGCTAACCGCCCTACCACGTGCATTTTCTAAGATTTGGTTAAATTGACTCATCTGGATTCGCTCGCTTTATTCTTTTATCAATCGATAGCGTTATTTTAGCCACAGACGCGGCAATACGCCCGATATTTAAACGCACCAATAAAGTGCAAAAACCCTATTAATGCACCAAAAAAATACCAGCAAAAGGAGGTTACGCGCCAGCAATTAGATGTGGCACAATAGCCTGCAAGCAGTAATTGCATTGGCACAGTTTGTGCTTTAGTTGATGCAGCACGTTTTTTCATTATTATTTTTGTGTTTTTATTCGTCCCTCAGGAGCGACAACATGGCGGTAGCAGACGTTCTCAAGCTTATTAAAGAAAACGACATTCGTTTCGTTGACTTGCGTTTCACCGATACCATCGGTAAAGAGCAGCACGTAACTGTTCCTTCTCACGTAGTTGACGAAGAATGGTTTGAAGCAGGTCACGCATTTGATGGTTCTTCAATCGCAGGTTGGAAAGGCATTCAAGCCTCTGACATGTTGTTGTTGCCAGATCCATCAACTGCCAACATCGATCCATTCTTTGATGAGCCAACATTGATCTTGACTTGCGATGTGATCGAGCCAGCAACAGGCAAAGGTTACGACCGCGATCCACGTTCTTTGGCACGTCGTGCTGAAGCCTACTTGAAAACTTCAGGTATCGGTGACACTGCTTACTTCGGTCCAGAGCCAGAATTCTTCATTTTTGACAACATCCGTTGGAACACGGACATGTCAGGCACTTTCGTTAAAATCGGTTCAGACGAAGGCGCATGGGCTACTGCTGATGAAACTCAAGGCGGCAACCTCGGTCACCGTCCACGTGTAAAAGGCGGCTACTTCCCAGTTCCACCAGTAGACAGCCATCAAGACATCCGCGCTTCAATGGTATTGATCCTTGAAGAAATGGGCGTACCTGTTGAAGTATTCCACCACGAAGTGGCAAATGCGGGTCAAAATGAGATCGGTACTAAATTCTCTACTTTGACTAAACGTGCTGACTGGACTCAAATCCTGAAATACGTGGTTCACAACGTAGCAAACCAATACGGCAAAACTGCAACGTTCATGCCAAAACCAGTGGTTGGCGATAACGGCTCAGGTATGCACGTTCACCAATCTATCTGGAAAGATGGTAAGAACTTGTTTGCTGGTAACGAATACGCAGGCTTGTCTGAAACTGCCTTGTTCTACATCGGCGGTATCATCAAGCACGCTAAAGCTTTGAACGCAATCACCAACCCAGGTACTAACTCATACCGTCGTTTGGTTCCTCACTTCGAAGCACCAGTGAAGTTGGCTTACTCTGCGAAAAACCGTTCTGCATCGATCCGTATTCCACACGTTGCCAGCGAAAAAGGCCGTCGTATCGAAGCGCGCTTCCCAGATCCATTGGCAAATCCATACCTCTGCTTCGCAGCATTGTTGATGGCTGGTTTGGATGGTATCCAAAACAAGATTCACCCAGGCGATCCAGCAGACAAAAACTTGTATGACTTGCCACCAGAAGAAGACAAATTGATCCCTACAGTTTGCGCATCTTTGGACGAAGCATTGGCAGCATTGGATGCAGACCGTGAGTTCTTGACTCGTGGCGGCGTATTCACTAACGAGTGGATTGACGCTTACATCGAATTGAAAATGAACGATGTAAACCGCACTCGTATGAACGTGCATCCAGTTGAATTTGATATGTACTACTCTCTGTAATTTATAAGCCTGTTTCATACAGGCTCATAAGTTCCCGCAAACCCGCATACAGCCTAGCTTGTGCGGGTTTTTTATTGACCCTCACTAGGGAAAACACCAATACTCGATTTAATTCAAGCACTTAGTCAGAAATTATTTGCTTTTCTAGTTTCACTGTTTTTTAAAAAAGCTATAATTAAGAAAATACTTAATTAAAAAGTAAGCTTGATGAAAAAAGAGAATAATTCACACCCTATCCAAGCGGGCCTATTTTTAGTGCTCTACGTGCTGGCGGGTGAATTATCGATTCAGCTGGGCACGATCAATCCCGGCAATATGGCCATTGTTTGGCTCGCAGCAGGGATCGGGCTATTTAGTGTGCTGCGTTTCCAAAAATTAGGCATTGCCCTCGTTTTTATTGGTAGTTTTATTATCAATACACCGCACTTGTTTCAGGGCGATTGGCGAGCACAAATTGGTCTGATTGCCCTATCAGGACTGCTCTTTGCTTCTATTGACACGCTTCAATCAAGTTTCGCAGCACAATCTTATCTACGTCTAGAAAAAGAATATTCTACAAAATTATGGACGCAACCTAGTCTCTTACCCAAAGTCTGGCTCCATGTGTGTTTTATCCCTGCACTCATTTCCATGCCATTATTTATTATTTTCATGCTGGCTAGAGGCTTAATTCCAAGCGACATTAACTCCATCATTTTACGCGCTACTATTTTATTACTAGCCGATACCTCCGGCTTACTATTGCTCACACCGCTATATCCCTACCTCAAAGCCGGCACTTTATTCGCTGAATTTCGTCGATCATTTTGGTATTTGCTCGCCATCATTCCACCCATCCTACTGAATTTTTTTGTATTAGATCGCGTACTAGCGTTGATTTTGCCGCTGATGATCGTGATTGCGGTGCAGTTTCGGATGGCTGCAACCAACTTGGGCTTGCTTATTATTACGCAGCTTTGTATTTTTTTTACCGTACAAGGCTATGGCGACTGGGCGAAGCAAAATCTAGTCGTTTCATTATTGCAAATTCAGATCTTTGTTTTTTCTGTCAGTTTAGCCTTGCAATACCTAGCGCAAGCGCAAACACAAATTATGTTGCATCGAGAGCAACTAGAAACCGAAGTTCAGTCACGCACCGAGTCTCTGGCAGCACTCAATGCTGAATTAACAACGCTAGCCACCACAGATGAGCTAACTCGTCTCCCCAACCGCCGCGAATGGCAAGTCAAAGCCAGCCAAGCCATCTTGCAAGCACGTCGCTATCAACAAGCGCTCAGTGTCATGATGATCGATGTCGATCACTTCAAACACATTAATGATCGCTATGGACACCTTACCGGAGACTCGGTACTCAAAACCATTGCCCAAATTTGCCAACAAAATATTCGTGGTCCAGATAGCGCCGCACGCTGGGGGGGAGAAGAATTTGTGATTTTACTGCCCGAAACAGATCAAACTCAGGCATTGATTGTGGCCGAAAAAGTCCGGCTGGCTGTGGCTCAATACGTACACAGTAGCCTTGAACATGAAACCTTCCATGTCACGGTCAGCCTTGGTATCACATCGCTATTACCGGGCGACACAACATTGGATAATTTAATCAGTCGTGCCGATCAAGCCATGTATCAAGCGAAAGCAGCAGGCAGAAATTGCATCAAAAGCTCTGAAACACTCAGCACCAACTATCTGCAGCGTAACAAGACCAGCTAAACTCGACGTCGCTCGATCAGTGCTTGCGCCAACGTGCCTGGATCCACATGCTCCAGCTCGCCGCCAACGGGCAAACCACGCGCAATCCGGCTCACTTGTAGCCCACGAGCACGCAGCATTTCCGCTACATAATGCGCGGTGGCTTCGCCTTCAGTCGTGAAATTGGTCGCCAAAACGACTTCGGTTACGATGCCATTACTCGCTCGCTCCAACAATTGTTTCAGCGCGATATCATTCGGACCGATGCCATCTAAAGGACTTAAGCGCCCCATCAGCACAAAGTACAAGCCCTCATAACTACGCGTTTGCTCGATCGACATTAAGTCAGTCGGCATTTCAACGACACACAATTGCGCATGATTACGTTGCTCGTCGAGGCAAATTTCACAGATATCGAGTTCGGTAAAGGTATTACACTGGCGACAATGCTTGAGCGTACCAAGCGCATTTTCCAATGCGTGCGCCAATTGCAGCGCCCCGCGCTGATCACGTTGCACCAAATGAAATGCCATCCTGGCAGCTGATTTTGGCCCAACACCGGGCAAAATGCGCAAGGCATCAATCAGATGATTAAGCGAAGCGGGTATTGGCATGGGTATTGCCCTTTAGATCTTGTGAAATAATACCTACAAAGCAATACCCACAAGGAGCGAATGATAATGAATGCAGTCCACGAACGGCACAAAAACCACCAACGAAAAATCTGAAGCTCAGAATGAGCTTTGGTCTTTTATATGCTTTTTCCTGTGTTTCGTGGACCAATCGCTTATTGTACTAACCCTCAGCAATTAAAACGGCAGCTTAAAACCGGGTGGCAATTGCATGCCGGCTGTGAAGCCGCTCATTTTCGCTTGGCTGGTCGCTTCTGCTTTACGGAGCGCATCGTTAAAGGCGGCGGCGATCAAGTCTTCTAGCATGTCTTTGTCATCCGACAGCAGGCTATCGTCAATCGCAACGCGGCGCACCACATTGCTGCAGGTGATGGTGATTTTAACCATGCCAGCGCCAGATTGACCTTCAACCTCAACGGATGCCAATTCTTCTTGTGCTTTCGCCATATTTTCTTGCATTTGCTGCGCTTGTTTCATCAAACCAGCCATACCGCCTTTACCACCAAACATACAATTTCCTTTAAATTAAAAACAAAAAGAAGGTGCCCAAGAAACACACGAAAAACGCAAAAATGAGCTCATCCTCAGCACTGATTTTCCTGCTTTGCAGCAAATGTAAACGCATGCTACACCAAGAAATCTACGACTTTCATACCGCCATTTTGGCCTTATTTCGTGGCTTTCGTGTTTTTCGTGAACTAAGGATTTTTTAAATGGGTTTAATTGAATCGATTGCAATACTAGCACCGCATTCTTTCACCAAAGTTTGCACAAAAGGATCGGCGTTAATCGCGGCCACCGCCTGATCTTGCCGCTCTTGTTTTTCACGGTAATGAATATCCGCCGGTGTTTCAGTTTGCACTTCGCCAATTTGTACGCTCAACGTGATATTGCGGCCAAAATGCTCGCTAAGCGCTAAACGTAGTTTTTCTTGATAATCGCGGGTCGCCACGCTGCGATACTCTTCCTCAACCTTAAGTCTGAACTGTATATCGTCATAACCCAATAGTTCAGCGTGCTGCGCCAGCATACCCGCCTGCCCCAATTTCAGATGCACCACCAAAGCGCGCCAATCACCATTAAAAACCGCAGGCGCTGATGATGCAGGAACACTAGGCGTATCCGCTTGCGCTGGTGTAACGGGCACTTGAACTGGGCTAGTTTGTGGCGCAGCAGGTCTAGTTGCTACAGTCACATCATCTTGCCGCCAAGGCGGCGTGTCGTCATCTTTTGCGACAGACTCTTGCAATCCTGAAGTTGCTTGCACGGGCGGTATCGCTTGCAATGGCGCGACTGGTGTTACCGCCGTTTGAACTTGCGAAGCAGCCACTGATTGCTGAGGTGCAGCAGTCGCTGAAGGATTAACTGGCACAACATACCCCGCATCGCTCGGCGCAAACGCCAGCATCCGCAAAATGGTCATCGTAAAACCAGCATATTCATCCGGTGCCAGTGGCAAATCACGGCGGCCATGCAAAGCAATTTGATAATACAGTTGGGTGTCTTCTGGCGTGAGTGCCTGTGCGATGGCAATGATTTGCTCGCGTAATGGCAAATCGTCGGCCAAGGCGTTCGGTACTGCTTGCACCAAAGCAATTTGTTGCAACAAGGAGGCCAGTTCATGCAAAGCCGCTTCATACGACAAACCCCGCTCGGCAATCGCATCGGCGGTTTTGAGTAATGCGGGGCCGTCTTTCTGAATCAGCGCCGTCAACAGTTCAAATAAATAACTTTGATCGACCGCGCCGAGCATCGCCCGCACACCAGCCTCTTCGACTTTGCCCGCGCCGTAGGCAATCGCTTGGTCGAGCAACGATAAACCATCGCGCATGGAACCACTTGCCGCATGGCCAATCAAATTAAGTGCGAGTGCTTCATATTCGATTTGCTCGGCTTGCAATACATTATTCAAGTGGCCCGTCACTTGTTGCGGCGTCATTTGGCGCAGTGAAAACTGCAAGCAACGGCTCAATACCGTGATCGGTACTTTTTGTGGATCAGTGGTGGCAAGGATAAATTTGACGTGGCTTGGTGGCTCTTCCAGTGTTTTCAGCATCGCATTAAATGCCGACTTGGAGAGCATGTGCACTTCGTCGATAATGTAGACTTTAAAACGGCCAGCGGTCGGTGCATACTGCGCGTTGTCCAAGACTTCGCGGATATTGTCGATACCGGTATTGGATGCCGCGTCGATTTCGAGCAGGTCAACAAAGCGCCCCGAATCAATTTGCGTACACGCCGAGCAAACGCCGCATGGCTCAGACGTAATGCCGGTTTCGCAATTGAGCGCCTTGGCCATAATACGAGCGATGGTGGTTTTACCCACGCCGCGCGTACCGGTGAGCAAATACGCGTGATGCAAGCGCTCGGACGCAAACGCGTTGGCCAGCGCTTTAATCACGTGTTCCTGCCCGACCAATTGGGCAAATGTTTTTGGTCGCCACTTACGGGCTAGTACTTGGTAGCTCATGGCGACATTCTAACAGATGCGATTGCCGAAATGATGACGAATACAATGCAAAGCTGAGTGCTGTGGATTCATGTGCAAATCAGTTCACAAACGAGATCAATCAATGAATGAAGTGACAAACAATATGACTGAGCCGCAGCCGAAAGACCCCAAGCCCGAAGCACCAGTTGAACCGCCACTGGAAGCCTGTTGCACCAGTGGCTGCTTTCCATGCATCTTGGATTTATACACCGAAGAATTGCAACAATATCGAATCGACCTCGCTGCGTGGCAAGCCCGGCAAGAGTCGAACACAGACCGAACTCAGGATGATGTATGCAAAGACTAATGCCCCTAATCGCTTTCGCCCTATCAAGCAGTATTGCCTTGGCCGCAGAAACGCTGCCCAGCAGCGTCAATGCCGCACTGAAAGCCGCTAAAATACCCAGTGATGCCCTTTCGGTAGCGATGATTCCATTGGACAGCAACGCAAAAGCGCAATTTTATCGTGCCGATGTGCCATCCAACCCAGCATCGACGATGAAAATCGTCACCACTTGGGCCGGCCTTGAGATCCTTGGCCCAGCATGGCAGTGGCAAACCGAACTGCGCGCGAATGCTCTCCCTAAAAATGGCGTGTTGGATGGCGATATTTACCTGAAAGGCTCGGGCGACCCCAAGCTGACCTTGGAGCGGATGTGGTTACTAGTGCGCGATTTAAAGGCTGCGGGCGTCGATGACATCCGTGGCAATGTGGTACTTGATCGCAGTGCCTTTATTCTTGATCCTAACGAAGCAGCATTTGATGACGATGGCGAGGCCAGTGATCGCCCCTTTATGGTCAAACCTGATGCGCTGCTGACTAATTTTAAATCACTACGACTACGAATTCGCGCCGATGGCGAGCGCGTTAAAGCCAGCGCAGAGCCCGATTGGCCTGAAGTTCGCTTGAGCAATCAACTCGCTATTGGTGCTGCTGCGCCGTGTGAAACGTGGCAAAAGCGCGTGCAATTTCGCATGGGCCAAGCGACACCACAATTGATGATCCAACTAGTGGGCGAAGTACCTGCAGGGTGTATAGGCGAGAAATACATTGCTGCGTTTGATGCACCGACCTATACCTACCAATTATTTCGAAACTTATGGCTAGCCGAAGGTGGCAAGCTCGGTGGCAAAATGCAACACGGCATCACACCTGCCAATAGTGTACTGCTGGCCAGTACGCAATCATCCGATATGGTTAGCACCATTCGCGACATCAATAAATTCAGCAATAATATGATGGCAAGGCAATTATTTTTAACCTTGGGCGCAACTCAAGGTTCTGCTGCCGATGGTTCAACCACCGCCAGCCGCTCCGCTGCGGTGATTCATCGTTGGTTGCAAAGTAAGGGAATGCGTTTTGATGAATTGGTGCTTGAAAACGGCGCTGGTCTTTCCCGCAAAGAACAAATCAGTGCACGACACTTAGCCGAACTTTTGCAAGACGCGTGGAATTCGCCGCTTGCCGCTGAATTTGTCTCATCACTACCGATTGTCGGTATTGATGGCACAATGAAAAAACGCCTCAAAGACAACGCGAGCATAGGTCAAGCCCACATCAAAACCGGCACCCTCAAAGACGTGCGCGCAGTGGCAGGTTATGTGCGTGATGCCAATGGAAAAACTTGGGCGGTCGTTGGCATCATCAATCATGCCAATGCACCAGCAGGCATGGCGACGCTCGATGAGTTAGTCAAATCCATCCGCAAACCATAAATTTTGACCAAGACGTGTTCAGTTCAAATCAATTGCTCTCTGGGCTGAATTGAACACGTCCAAAACGATCAGCGACCGAACTTATGAACAAAAAACCCCGCATCACGATTCACTACTGCACCCAATGCAATTGGCTCTTGCGTAGCGCTTGGTTAGCGCAAGAATTATTGACTACGTTTGCTTTTGAATTAGGTGAAGTGGCGCTGCAACCGGGAACGGGTGGTGTTTTTTTAATCCATTGCGATGATGCTTTGGTTTGGGATAGAAAAATCGACAACGGTTTTCCCGAAGCCAAAATACTCAAACAGCGCGTTCGCGACATAATCGCCCCCGAAAAACCACTCGGCCACGCCGATGCGCCACAACCTGTAAGTTAAATTAGAACAATCGACCAAGCGATTAGGCAGCAATGCCACTGCTGTGATACCTTTCAATTATGTACGCAAAAATTTTTTTTAGTGCGCTCTTGATCAGTAGCTGCGCCATGGCCGACATCTATAAATACACCGATGAAAACGGCAATGTGACCTTTACCAACTCGCCCATCAAAGGTGCGGTGCGCATCATGTCGGAATCCAATCCGACCACCAATGCACGCCGCCCTGGCGGTGATAGCAGCAACGTTGGTAAATCACCCCGCGTAGCAGCGCCTTCACCGCTCAATTTCCCGAAAGTGGACGCTGCCACACAAAAAAGTCGTGATAGCAATCGCAAAGTCATTTTAACCGAAGAACTCAACAACGAACGCACGCTGCTGAGTAAAGCGCAGCGCAGCCTACAAGAAGCCGAAACGACAAAAACCGCGGCTGAACAGGCTAACCCCAGACTCTACCTTGAGCGGATCGCTCGCCTACGCGAAACGATTATGATGCACGAAAAGAATGTCGCCGCATTGCAATCGGAAATCAACAGAGTGCGTTAAAACCACGCCAAGAACAAAAACGCACCATTACAGTGCAAAAATCGCTTATTCTGCTCCTGTGCCACAGGGCATGTTGATGTTTGGTTTCCCGCCGCGCAGGAGCGATTCTCGCGGTGAATCAAAGCCTAATCAACTTCAACAGCCCCTAACTTAAAGCTGGCCTAGTTTTTGCTAATGATGCATAGCAAAGCCTTAGCACTTTTAGCCAAGGAAAAGCGCAACTGAACGCGGGTATTTAGTTTACACACTCGCGCAGCGCATAATGGAGCAGCGCCATGAGCCACCCCGCCTTTGCTGGCCTTGAGTATCTCGATGCCGCCGTATTAGCTATCGACAATGACGGCTATATCGTCTTTGCCAATCCAGCCGCCAATAGCTTATTCAATTTACGCGACACCGAGCACCAAACGCTTGAACATTGTTTTGGAATCAATTCTCCCTTGGTGTTCGCCGCGCACACTGCGCTTGAAAAACGCATTTCAATTACTGAACACGAACTCATTGTGTTTGGTGTTGAAGGTGAAATGTACGTCACGCTAGACGTCACACCGATAGAATGCCCTGCGGCAGTTTTATTATTGGAAGTACGGCGAATCGATCAACAACGCCGCATTGTCAATGAAGAGCGCCTGCAAGCACAGCAACAAGCCAATCGCGAACTGATTCGCAATTTAGCGCATGAAATCAAAAACCCGCTCGGCGGCATTCGTGGTGCAGCGCAATTATTGGCTTTTGAATTACCCGATCCGCAACTGAAAGAATATACCGACGTGATTGTCGATGAAGTCTCGCGCCTGCAAAGCCTGCTTGATCGCCTACTCACGCCGCATCGTTTGCCACAAATTAAAGAAATCAATATTCATGAAGTCTTAGAGCGCGTGCGTAGCCTCGTACTCGCCGAAACGCCCAGCGGCCTATCAGTGAAGCGTGATTACGACATCAGCATGCCATTATTGATTGCCGATAAAGAACAGCTGATTCAATCCGTACTTAATATCGTTCGCAATGCGATTCAAGCGATGTCCAATATTGGTGAAGTGATTTTGCGCACCCGAATTGCACGCCAAGTCACGCTCAACCGCCGCCGGCATCCACTCGCACTGCGAATTGATATTTCGGATAATGGCCCCGGCATTCCCGAACATTTAAAAGAAACACTGTTTTATCCACTCGTGTCTGGTCGTGAAGGCGGCACCGGGATTGGTTTGCACTTAGCACATACTTATGTTGCGCAACACCACGGGGTGATTGAATTTGAAAGCCGCCCCGGCCACACAATGTTTAGTATTTTTCTGCCACTGAATGCGTGGCAAGACTCAGGAACGCCACTATGAAGCCAGTTTGGGTGATTGACGACGACCGCTCAATTCGTTGGGTATTTGAAAAAGCACTTGCGCGCGAGCACATCGCACATGCGACTTTTCCATCAGCAACCGAAGCACTGCAAAAAATTCAAACCGAACGCCCACAAGCCGTAGTGTGCGACATCCGGATGCCGGGCGAATCAGGTCTGACGTTTTTAGAGATCGTCAAACGTGATTGGCCAGAAATTCCCGTCATCATCATGACGGCTCATTCGGATTTAGATAGCGCCGTTTCGGCGTTTCAAGGCGGAGCGTTTGAATACTTGCCCAAGCCGTTTGACGTCGAGCAAGCGATTGCACTGATTCGCCGCGCCATCGTCGAAAGCGAACAACTCGCGCCCGCCAGCGCCGTCAGCGACGCCGTGCCGGAAATGCTTGGTCAAGCGCCTGCGATGCAAGACGTATTTCGCGCGATTGGTCGCCTTTCCCATTCGGCAGCCACGGTGATGATTACTGGCGAATCAGGTAGCGGTAAAGAACTGGTTGCCCGCGCCCTGCACCGCCACAGCCCACGCGCCAACAAGCCTTTTGTAGCAATTAATAGCGCTGCAATTCCGAAGGATTTATTAGAGTCTGAATTATTCGGCCATGAGCGCGGCGCATTTACCGGTGCCGATGCCAAACGCGTTGGCCGTTTCGAGCAAGCCGAAGGCGGCACCTTATTTTTAGATGAAATCGGCGATATGCCGTTTGATTTGCAAACGCGTTTGCTTCGCGTCCTTTCCGATGGCTTCTTTTATCGTGTAGGTGGACATCAACCGATCAAAGCCAACGTTCGCGTCATTGCCGCAACACATCAAAATCTCGAAGACCGCGTAAAAGATCATCAATTTCGCGAAGATTTATTTCATCGCCTGAATGTGATTCGCCTGCGTCTGCCGCCCTTACGTGAGCGCAGCCAAGATATTCCGCTGCTGGCCAAGCATTTCTTACTCAAGTCGGCGCAAGAATTAGGCATTGAAGCCAAACGCCTGACTGAAGCGGCGATGAATGCGCTAACGCAATTTAGTTTTCCCGGCAATGTGCGCCAACTGGAAAATGTCTGCCATTGGATTACCGTGATGGCGCCAGGGCAACTCGTCGATTGCGCCGATTTACCGCCCGAATTGTCAGAAAATCCTAATCTAATCAGCGGGCAAATTGGCGATTGGCGCGCATCGCTCGCGGCAGAATTAGCGCAACGCCTGCAACGCGGCGATAGCCGAATTCTAGATTTAATCGTACCCGAGTTTGAACGCACAGTGATTGAGCAAGCACTGGCCCATACAGGGGGTAAGCGGATAGAAGCCTCAGAATTACTTGGCTGGGGACGAAATACCCTAACCAGAAAAATTCAAGAGCTCGGAATGGAAGAATCTTAATCAACAATCCGCACGTAAAAAAACCGGCTTATTGCCGGTTTTTTTAACTTTTAAATCGACTCAGCGAATTTCGAAAATTTTGCCAAAATTGGCAATATCGAGCACCGATTTCACTGTGCCTTTGCAATTAATCAAAGTAATTTTCTTACCCGCCGCACGCTCATTAAACAGTAACAACATCCCAAGGGCCGCTGAATCCATATAATCAACTGCAGAAAAATCCACCTCGATTTCACTCACACCCGGATGCTCCAACACGGTAGTCGTGGCTTGTTTGAATTCACGGTGAAATTCAAACGTGAAATTGCCGTTCAAACCCAAAAAGGCACGGTTATTATCAAAGCGAACATTCACTTGCATTGGCTTCACTCCAAAACTGATTTATTTTACGACCACCTAAACAGTCTAGTGAGCCCAAAGCAAGGTTGCAAATCAGCACGCCAAAATAGGCGCGCTACACCACATTATTTCTCTACAAACGCGCGTTCAATGACGTAATCACCGGGCTCGCCAATCCGTTTCGACACTTGAAAGCCCAAATCATCCAGCATTTTGCAAGTATCTTCGAGCATCGCTGGGCTACCACACAGCATCGCACGGTCGGTTTCTGGGTTCAACGGTGGCAAACCAATGTCATCCGTCAATTTGCCTGACGCAAACAAATCAGTCAGGCGACCTTGATTACGAAACGGCTCACGCGTCACAGTTGGGTAATAAATCAATTTTTGGCGAACTTCTTCACCAAAAAACTCATTATTCGGCAACTCATTTTGAATGTAATCAGCGTAAGCCAACTCGCTCACGGTGCGAACACCATGCACCAAAATGATTTTGTCAAAACGCTCATAAGCTTCTGGATCTTTAATCAGACTCATAAATGGCGCTAGACCCGTACCAGTACTGAGGTAGTACAAATGCTTACCCGGTTTCAAATCTGACAACACCAAAGTCCCGGTTGGCTTGCGGCTCACCAGTAATTGATCGCCTTCTTTCAAGTGCTGTAAACGCGACGTCAACGGGCCATTCGGTACTTTAATACTGAAAAACTCGAGTTCTTCTTCGTAATTGGCGCTAGCAATCGAGTAAGCGCGCACCAGCGGCTTGCCATCGACTTCCAAGCCTATCATTACAAACTGGCCATTTTCAAAACGCAGTGATTCATCACGCGTGGTGGTAAAACTAAACAGCGTATCATTCCAATGACGCACGCTTAACACTGTTTCATGGGCAAACTTAGACATTACTTAACCTTTTAATGCAGCAGTGAGTTCAGGAATCACTGTAAATAAATCAGCCACCAGACCATAATCGGCGACTTGGAAAATCGGTGCATCGGCATCATGATTCACCGCCACAATCACCTTACTATCTTTAATTCCGCCCACGTGCTGCGCAGCGCCCGACACACCAAATGCGATATACAGCTCAGGCGCAACCACCGTGCCGGTCTGGCCGACTTGGCTATCATTCGGTGCCATGCCAGCATCGACTGCCGCGCGCGTTGCGCCAATCGCGGCACCGAGCACATCAGCCAGTGGCGTCAATGTCGCGCTAAAGCCTTCAGCACTACCGAGTGAACGGCCACCACTAATCACTACACGAGCGGTTGCCAATTCAGGGCGATCCAATTGCACCAAATCACGGCTCACCCATGTGGCCTTGCCTGTGTCGCCTTCATAAGCAGCCGCGGCGATGTTTTCTACGACAGCCGAACCACCTTCAGCGGCCGCAGCTTCAAATACGGTTGGGCGAATCGTCAAAATGCGTAAACCCGCTGGTGCTTTCACTGTCGCATTCAGATTGCCAGCGTACATCGGGCGAACAAACGTCGTTGCGTCGATGATTTGAATCACTTCCGACACCATTGCCACGTCGAGCAAAGCCGCTGCGCGTGGCAATAGATTTTTACCAAAGCTGGTTGCCGCAGCGACGATGGCTGAATAGCTAGGTGCAAGCTGCACCAGCAATGGCGTCAAATTTTCAGCGATACCGTGCGCGTACTCAGCCGCATCAGCAAGGAGTATCTTGCTCAAGCCATTGATACTAGCTACTTGTGCAGCAATACCCTCAACACCACTTCCTGCCAGCAATAAATGAACTTCTTCGCCTAATTGGCTCGCTGCCGTAATGGCAGAACGAGTAGCGGCTTTGACGCCATGACTGTCTAGTTCAGCAATAACGAGAATACTCATGACACCACCTTTTCAGCACGCAGCGCAGCAACGAGCTCCGCCACAGAATTCAAAATCTTGCCCGGTTTACGTGCAGGCGGTTCAGCGATATTGAGGATCTCAAGCGCTGGCGCAGCAATAGCAAACTCAGCCGCAGGCAGCGTTTCGATTGGCTTTTTCTTCGCCATCATCAGCGCTGGCAATTTAATAAAGCGCGGCTCGTTCAAGCGCAAATCAACCGATACCACGGCTGGTAATGATAAAGACAGCGTTTCTTGGCCGCCGTCGATTTCACGCACCACCAGCGCTTTGCCATCAGCAATATCGATTTTCGACGCGAACGTCGCTTGCGGCCAATTCAGTAGAGCCGACACCATTTGCGCAGTTTCTGCCGCGTCGTCATCAATCGCTTGCTTACCCGTGAGCACTAATTGTGGCGCTTCGCGCTCAACAATCGCTTTAAGGTATTTCGCTGCCGCCAAGGGCTGCACCACCGCTGGCGTTTCGACCAAAATCGCCCGATCAGCACCCATTGCCAAGGCATGTCGCAACACATCTTGGTTTGCCGCAGTACCAACTGCCACTACAACGACCTCAGTCGCCACGCCCGCTTCTTTCAAGCGTACCGCGCCTTCGACGGCATTTTCATCAAATGGGTTGATGCTCATTTTTACGTTGGTCAGTTCAACGTCTTTGCCATCCTGCGTGGGACGTGGACGGATTTGATAATCAACGACCCGTTTAATGTGCACTAAGATTTTCATCACAATTCCTTCTATTGCTCGCCATGGCCGCTGGCGTGATTTAGGTCAAGACCTACTCTTTGCAGACGATTATATTTGTCGGTAGAATATATGTAAAACCCATTGTAATTATAAAGATTATCTATTCTATAGATATAAAACCGCCCCAAAATACTCTGCCAAACTTAGTAATTTGAGTGTAACTTGGCCAACTACGTAAACGAGGTAGCGATGCAAGAGCGCGATGTAATGGAATACGACGTACTGATTATTGGTGCTGGCCCAGCGGGTTTGGCAGCAGCAATTCGGCTCAAACAAGTCAACGCGGAGCTCAGCGTCTGCATCCTCGAAAAAGGCGCGCAAGTCGGTGCACATACTTTATCGGGCGCGGTGATCGACCCGATTGCGCTCAATCAACTGATTCCTGATTGGCAACGGCGCGCGCCGCAACTGGCCACTGCAGTGACCGCCGATGAATTTCTCGTGCTCGATGCCGACATTGGTTTCAAAATCCCGCAGATGTTGCTGCCGCCGCAATTGCACAATGACGGCTGTTTTATCGTCAAACTCGGTGAAGTCTGCGCTTGGCTGGCCACAGAAGCCGAAAACCTTGGCGTTGAAATTTACCCCGGCTTTGCTGCCGCCGAAGTACTTTATGACGACAATGGCGCAGTCAAAGGCGTCGCCGTTGGCGATATGGGCATCAACAAACAGGGCGAACACAAAGCCGATTACGCACTCGGCATGGCGATTTACGCCAAATACACACTGTTTTGCGAAGGCGCGCGCGGCTCGCTGGCGGGCCAATTGGAACAGCAATTCAATCTACGCGAAGGCCGCGACCCACAGCATTACGGCCTGGGTGTGAAAGAAGTATGGCAAGTGAAGCCCGAAAATCACCAGCTCGGCCTCGTGCAACACGCACAAGGCTGGCCGCTCGATAACAGCACCAGCGGTGGTGCGTTTATTTATCACTTGCCCGATTACCAAGTGGCGGTCGGCTATGTAGTGCATTTGAATTACCAAAATCCAACGCTGTCGCCGTTTGATGAATTGCAACGCTTTAAAACACATCCGAAAATTCGCGGCACATTCGCTGGTGCCACCCGCATCGGTTACGGTGCGCGCGCGATTGCCGAAGGCGGTTTGCAATCCTTACCCAAAATAGTGTTTGCTGGCGGCGCGCTGCTCGGCTGTTCGGCTGGATTACTCAACTTCCCACGGATTAAAGGCACGCACAATGCGATGCTATCGGGAATGCTGGCTGCTGAAGCAACCGCAGCCGCAATAAGCGCAGGCCGCGCTCAAGATGAACTCACTGAATTGGTGAGCACACTACAAGCATCGACTGTGTGGCAAGAGCTAGAACAAGTGCGCAATATCAAACCTGCGCTTTCCAAGCTCGGCGTACTCGGTGGAACGCTGTATGCGGGTTTAGAGCTTTGGTTATCTAAGCTAGGACTAAATACCCCGTGGACATTGCGACACAGCACGCCCGATCACGAGCGACTGTTGCCGCAAGGTCAGTACACACCAATCAAATATCCTAAACCCGACGGTGTACTAACGTTTAATAAACTCGATTCACTGGCGCTAGCGAATGTATCGCACGAACACGACCAACCGGTGCATTTAAAATTGCGCGACCCAAGCCTGATTACCCCCGTACATTTAAGCAATGAAATCAAAGCGGAATGCCACTACTGCCCTGCTGGGGTGTATGAAATTATCGAGGTCGCTGGTCAGCCCAAATATCAAATCAACGCACAAAACTGCTTGCACTGTAAAACCTGTGATATTAAAGACGCGAAGCAGAATATTCACTGGGTGACACCCGAAGGCGGCGGTGGGCCGATGTATACAGGGATGTAGTATTAGCCGCAAGGCATTATTCTTTAATTGCTACAAGCAGATACCCAATAGCTCAATCTTGATTGATTGAGCTATTTTTACATCAGAATTGAGATTTTGCAGTTTCTGACGATAATAAAGAACGCGTTGGCGCTTTGGAGCAAATCATGATTCAAGAAAAACAAACCGTACAAATCCGGCGCGATCAAATTCAATTTCTCAAGCCCGAAATGGGACGCTTACTCGATCGGCGCAAAGGCAAAGTCATCGATGTTTTTGTACCACTCGGCGCCAAAGAAGCGGTCGTCAAAGTACGCTGGATCGCCCGCCGCCCAAGCGAAAATGATGTCACGCTCGAGCACCCAGAGAAAGATTTAGAAGTCATTCCTTCCTGATCGTTTTAAAGAAAAGGCTCTATCGACCCCGAGCAGAAGGTTTTTGTAGGTTGGCACTGAGCTTACGAAGCCCAACAATCGCGGTGAACGTTGGGCTGCATTTCATTTAGCTCAACCTACCGTGCTAATTGACATAAGTATTTTATTGTGTATTTTCAATATCTAATTGGTAGGTTCGAAACATGGTAATTAGTATCAAACGCCCTACATCATTGTATGTGTTTTTTTTGGTATTGCTGCTCTTATCTGTTTTTTACGCAGGGTACTCTATATTTGTTGCCAATAAATTTCCAAAAGATGATGAGGTGATAAAATTTTTCAATAAAAATAGGAGTGATCTTGAATATTTGATTAAATTATATTATGCACATCCGGAGCCGTCTGTTCGTGATGGAAGTAATTTGTGGGATTCTTCGCCTGCAGTTAAAGAGCTAAAGAAGAAGGTTGGGGTTAGATATGTTAATCCGCACGGTGGATATTGGCCGCCTGATTTGTATGGGCAAAGTGGTGCTAATTTAATAGATGATTTAATTAAAGATCAGAGTCCTAAAGGACGGTTTAATTTACGGCAGTATGAAGCCCTGAATGTCATATTTTTAGATGAGCGTTATGGGTTTTATGAAAAAACAAAGTCGCTGCTTTACATTCCTGCGGTAGTAGATGTCAGTCATGGAGTGTTAAAAAGTCCATTTCTATCTGGAAGGCACGAACTGCTTAAAAAGAAATATGGTGTGAGAGATGATGTGATATTGCCCGATCTGACAGAGCTTCCTGAGGGGTGGGAAAAAGGAAAATGCTTTTATAGGGTATTGGATGTGCATTGGTTTATAGAGATGTGTTACGGCTTTTTGTGATCAATTAGTTAAAATAAAGGCTGGGGAAATATGAACTTATTTTATTTAGAAAAAGCAGTTAATCAACAATACTACCAAAACTCATTTGCATGGCTGTCAAGTCAGAATCAGCAGAGAGCTGTTCTTGATACTGAAAATATACTCTCAATTTCTGCAGCTGCAATCATAGGAGTGCAATTGGTGTAGCTAATGCAGGTACATAAAAGTACCAAAATGCTCTCCAAAGTTTTTCTTTTCCAGCTAGCATGTTTGCCAGCATACATCCTCCAACTTGGCTACGTTCGTCTTCGATCATAAGGTCAGCGGACACTCATTCGGGCATGAACAAGCGCAGTATTACTTCCGCTTCTGGCCGACAACCGACCTTTCAATAAGTTTAACCGAATCCCAATAAGTTAAATAATCAAACCTAATCAACGTTGTCGCAGTGCCACCCAATAAAAAAGCGCCCGAAGGCGCTTTTTTATTGAGGCGGAAAAACTTATTTCACCAATGCTTTCGCACGAGCGACTACGTTTTCGACCGTGAAACCAAAGTGTTTGAACAACAACGGCGCTGGTGCTGATTCGCCGAAGGTGTCGATACCGATCACGTCGCCTTCCAGACCCACATATTTGCGCCAGAAGTCGCTGGTTGCAGCTTCGACTGCCAAACGTGGTACGCCAGCTGGCAATACCGATGCTTTGTATGCTGCGTCTTGTTTGTCGAACACATTGGTGCTTGGCATTGACACCACGCGCACTGCGGTACCTGCGGCATTGAGTTCTGCGGCTGCTTTCACTGCGAGATCCACTTCAGAACCCGTTGCGATAATCACCACTTTTGGATTTGCTGCATCGACGAGTACGTAGCCACCTTTAGCGATATCGGCCAATTGTTGCTCAGTACGCGTTTGGAACGCCAAGTTTTGGCGTGTAAACACCAATGATGATGGCGTGGTGCGCTCGCCAATTGCAGCAGCCCAAGCGACTACCGATTCAACGGTGTCGGCAGGACGCCATGTGTTCATATTCGGGATGCAGCGCAAGGTTTGCAATTGCTCAACAGGCTGATGCGTTGGACCGTCTTCACCCAAACCAATCGAATCGTGCGTGTAAACGAAGATGTTATTAGTTTTCATCAACGCAGCCATACGCAATGCATTGAGTGCATACTCGCAGAACATCAAGAACGTGCCGCCGTACGGACGGAAACCACCATGCAACACGATACCGTTCATGATGTGGCTCATACCAAATTCACGCACGCCGTAGCTGATGTGATTGCCGGAGATTTGGCCGTTTTCCACTTTCAAGCTCGTCGAGCCTTTCCAGTTGGTCAAGTTAGAGCCAGTCAAGTCAGCCGAGCCGCCGAGCATTTCTGGCAATTGTGGGCATAGTGCCGACAATGCGTTTTGGCTGGCTTTACGTGTTGCAATTGTTTCGGCTTTGCTGTTGGCGTCCGCAACGGCCGCCTTGACGATGTCGTTCCAGTTGGCTGGCAAATCGCCTTTCATACGGCGAGTGAATTCAGCGGCTTCAGCGGGGTATTGCGCGCTGTATTTAGCGAACAAAGCGTTCCATTCGGCTTCTGCTGCAGCACCCGCTGCTTTGCGATCCCAACCCGCGTACACATCAGCAGGGATTTCAAACGGTGCATGTGGCCAGCCAATAGCTTCGCGAGTTGCAGCGATTTCTGCTTCGCCCAATGGCGCGCCGTGGCAATCGTGGCTAGCGGCTTTGTTTGGCGAACCTTTACCGATGATGGTTTTGCAGCAGATCAGCGTTGGTTTGTTGGTTTCCGCTTTGGCGGCATCGATGGCGGCTTCAAGCGCGTCAACGTCATGACCATCCACGCCCGCAATCACATGCCAGCCGTAGGATTCAAAGCGTTTTGGCGTGTCATCGGTGAACCAGCCTTCAACATGGCCGTCGATAGAGATGCCGTTATCGTCCCAGAATGCAATCAATTTACCCAAGCCCAAAGTGCCAGCGAGTGAGCAAGCTTCGTGCGAAATGCCTTCCATCAAGCAGCCATCACCCATGAATACATAAGTGTGGTGATCAACGATCTCTAAACCGGGTTTGTTAAATTGGGCTGCAAGCAGTTTTTCTGCCAACGCAAAACCCACTGCATTGGTGATACCTTGACCCAGCGGGCCAGTCGTCGTTTCTACACCTGGCGTGTAATGAACTTCTGGGTGACCTGGAGTTTTTGAATGAAATTGACGGAAATTTTTGATGTCTTCAATTGATACATCAAAGCCTGTGAGGTGCAATAGCGCGTATTGCAGCATCGAGCCGTGGCCGTTTGACAATACGAAACGGTCGCGATTCGCCCAAGCGGTGTTTTGTGGATTGAAGCGCATTTTTCCGCCCCACAAAGCCAAACCAATTTCAGCCATGCCCATCGGCGCGCCTGGGTGGCCTGAATTGGCTTTTTGCACAGCATCCATTGCCAGTGCACGAATTGCATTTGCTAAATCAGTACGCGTTGCTGCCATCACAGTTTCCTCAGATTTAATGTTGAGCGCATTTGCGCAAACTAAATGAAAAACGACCCACTGTAGCGGTAAACCATATCTTTATCGCTACAGCAAAAAAGCTTGCTGCTATTGCTTCTTGCTGAAAACGCAAGCGGCATAAAATAAACAGACACGTCCGCATTGTACTCATGCTGGCGTGTCTATGATATTGCTTTGGCGCAAAGCTCAGTGCTTCAGACCAAATATTGTTGCTTTATCTTATTCCAAGACATATGTACCCGGTGCTGGGCACAGCTTAGGATGGGCGCGGCTCGATAATTTAGGCTTCACTTGCGCGCCTGAATACGGTTTGAGCCATTCAATCCAGTTCGGCCACCATGAACCAGCGACCTGCGTTTTACTAGCCAGCCAATCTTCGGGCGACTCGTTGGCATTCGGTGTACCTTGCCAAAAGCTACGTTTTGATTTGGGCCCCGGCGGATTAATAATGCCGATGATGTGACCTGACGTCGATAAGGTAAATGTGACGGGCGATGCGACACGATCGACTAAAGTGTAGGTTTGCTTCCACGGCGCGATATGGTCTTCTTCGGCGCTGACCATATAAATCGGCTGGGTGATTTTGCCTAGATCAATCGGCTGCCCAGCAATCGTCAGTGCATCGGGCTGGATCATTTTATTGTGCCAATACAATTCGCGCAGATAGGTGTGGTGCATTTTCTTCGGCATCCGCGTCGTATCCATATTCCAATACAACACATCAAACGCCATCGGTGTTTCGCCCATCAAGTAATTACTCGCCCAGTAGTTCCACACCAAGCTATTACTGCGCAACATACGGAAACTCGCGGCCATCTCTTTACCATCCAGATAGCCTTTGCGGTCCATAATCGTATCGATATAATCAAGACCGTCTTCGTCGATAAAGACTTCAATGTCGCCGGGACGCGCAAAATCAGTCAGCGTGGTCAGTAAAGTCGTCGAGGCCACTGGTACTTGATCTGGATTTTTCCGGTTCGCCCATGCCAAATACAAACTGACCAAAGTACCGCCGATGCAATACCCCAACAGGTTCACTTTATCGCTGCCCGATATTTCGCGGGCGACATCGATGATTTTCACGATGCCCTCGGTCAAGTAATCGTCCATACCGACCTCAGCCATCGAAGCATCTGGATTTTTCCAACTGGTCACAAACACCGAAAAACCTTGATCGACTAAATATTGGATGATGCTTTTTTGTGGATTTAAATCGAGCACGTAATATTTGTTAATCCACGGCGAAATCAAAACCAAAGGCACTTTATGTACTGTAGGGGTATTAGCCTCAAAGTGAATTACTTCAAGGAGTTTACCC
The DNA here is from genome assembly GCF_016881405.1 of Deefgea chitinilytica. GTDB lineage: Bacteria > Pseudomonadota > Gammaproteobacteria > Burkholderiales > Chitinibacteraceae > Deefgea > Deefgea chitinilytica. The sequence goes on along the minus strand of NZ_WOFE01000001.1, from coordinate 160,693 downwards.
CGATACACCACAGAACCAGCGGTTGTAGCTAGATTTTCACCTACGGTAAATGCGGACAAATCGGTCATCGCGATATCGCCAGCAGCTTGATCACGTTTAAAATTTTCCCAGCCCAGCAACAGGCTCTCGCCGTGGGTCTGCATCGCTTTGGCAATCGCCGTTGGATTCGTAAGCAAGAAATTAGTCGGGGCTAAGGCATTCAAGTATTGGCGCAGCCAAAATGCTGCTTTGCTGCACTCTTGTTCGGTCAAACCGGGTGTGGCGTATAAGGAATTTTGTAACCAGCGCGTGTTGAGTAAGTAAAACTCTTTCATTCCATCCCAAAATGGAGAGTCACACCAAATCGGGTCGGTAAACCGTGGGTCTTCTGGATGGGGTGGAATGCAATCACTATCAGGCTCGCCCAAGTAGCGACGTAAGGTACACCCTTGCACTCGTATCAAGTCATTCAAGTACTGACTGAGCGCATCATTGAGATCTTGCGGATGCATCAGCCAAGCTTGGTAAGCCTTGCCGGTGGTGGCCAATAAACCAAATGGATCAAAGGTTTGGCGCAGTTGATGCTTCAGTGCTTGGTTGCGCTCGGCCTGACCCTGATAAAATTGTTCAAACACTGATGAATCAGACATAAGACTTCCCCAATCGTGATGACCAAGCTTTAATTTACGTTGCAATGCAACAAAAAACAAGCATCGTTTTCCCCATTTCACACAGGAAAATACATTGGAAATTGACTCATTCTTTCATTCAGTCAATCCAAGCCAAATTAGACGGGTTATGTCTGCACAAAGGCCGATTTAATCGGCAAGCGTTGAACGCGCAGCCACCAGGCGACGGGCAAATTCAAGGCGCTCTACCGTACCCACATCAAGCCATTCACCCGCATAGCACTCACCTGTCACCTGCCCTGCTGCCATCGCTTTGAGCAAGCACGGCAGCAAAGGCATCGGCGCGTCGCTTGGCACGTCGGCAAAAAATGCGGGGTGATACGCAGCTAAACCACAGAACGTGTACGGCGTATCATTTTCACCGCATGGCTGCACACGGCCATCGCGCAAAGTCAAATCGCGTCCCGTTGGATAACCCGCCTTCGGCACAACAATCAAATGCGCCAACGCGCCATCGGCACGCAATGAATTGGCAGCAGTTGCTAAACGTGCAAAATCAAAATCGGTAAATACATCGCCATTGACGACCAAAAATGACGCATCACCTAATAACGGCAAGGCGCGCGCAATGCCAGCCGCCGTTTCGAGTGCGGCAGTTTCGGCTGAATACTGGATACGTACGCCGTACGCAGCACCATCTTGGAGCTCAGCTTCAATTTGCGCGCCCAGCCAAGCATGATTGATCACAATCTCTGTCAAACCAGCAGCGGCTAAGCGGCGCAAATGCCAACCGATCAACGGCGTGCCGCCCACATCGAGCAAAGGTTTGGGCGTGACATCCGTTAAAGGCCGCATTCGCTCGCCACGGCCAGCGGCCAGAATCATTGCTTTCATAGTTTATGTAAGGAGTAAGGGGTTAGGCGTGAGGAGTAAAAGCGCGTAGGCGTATCGGGAGATCCCCCTTACACCTCACTCCTTACACATTAAAACGAATATCCCGTTTCGACTTTTTCGCCATTCAAATTCACCAACAAGCGACCGAGCGGGGTAAGCTCGCTGTAGCGCAAGCAAACTTGGCGTACATATTGAAACACGCGTGGGATGTCAGCTTGGTACTGCGGTTTGTTGTCGCGGAATTTCAAACGCGCAAACAAGCCGAGGATTTTAAGGTGACGCTGCAGACCCGCCATTTCAAACGCGAGATAAAAATCACCAAAATCTTCGTGCACCGGCAAACCCGCAGCGCGGGCTTGCTCCCAGTAACGAATCACCAAATCCAACACAAAGGTTTCGCCCCATTCAACATAAGCGTCGCGCAGTAGCGACACTAAATCGTACGCAATCGGACCTTTGACGGCATCTTGAAAGTCGATCAATCGTAACGTGTCGTTTTGCACCAACAGATTGCGCGAATGGAAGTCGCGATGCATAAACAAAGTCGGCTGTTTGAGAATTTCCTGCGTAATTAAGGCACAAGCGCGCTCCCACGTAGCTAATTCTTTGCCTGCCAAAGTCACCCCAAATTGCTGACCAAAATACCATTCCAGGCAAATATTCAGTTCGCGCTGAATAAACTCAGCATCAAATCGCGGCAACTCATCATCCGAGGTATTCGCTTGCAGCTCAACCAACAACTTGATTGCACGCAAATACCACTCTTTTGCCGTTTCTTCGCTCAACAAACTGGCTAAAGTGACATCACCTAAATCTTCCAGCACCACAAAACCTAACCCGAGATCTTGCTCATAAACGGCAGGCACTGGCATAGCGGCACCAGCCAATTGCTGCTGCCTCGCTAAAAATGGCGCACAATCAAATACTACGGGGTCAAAGTCCATCACGATGACACTACAATCGGCCCACGTTGCACGCCAATATTGGCGTACGCTCGCATCTGCAGCCGCTAAAACGAGAGAGTGTGGCGCACTACCACGGACTTGCTGCAACCAATTAGAAAGCTGTTCACTGCGATTCATCTGATGTTTAGGCCTTATTTACAACGTTTGTTAAGAATAATTCGGGCGTTTACTGCTAGAATCACCGGATTCTATCAAAGTAATGACAAAAGCCACATGCAGGTGAGCAATTCTCCTCCTTATCGAATCAATATCGTCGCCCTCTCATTGGCTATTTTGCCTATGTTTACTGTGGCTGCCCCTCCTGCTACGCCAGTTGAACCGCCTGTGTTCATTGAATCGGACGAAGCCAGTGTGCAAGAAGGCCAATTTGCCGAAGCACGCGGCAATGTCGTGATCAAACGTGGTGATGTCACCGTTGATGCCGATTGGGTCAAAAATGACTTTACAACCGATCAAATCCTCGCGGGTGACAAAGTCAAAATGGTGCAAGAGGGCGATACGCTACAAGGCACCACCCTTAATATGACGATGCAAACACGCATCGGGGATATGGACAATCCGATTTATCACATGGCCGAAGGTCGGGTGCGCGGTGACGGCGTCAAAGTATTATTTGGTGGCAAAGATAAATACAAAATTCAAGATGGCCGTTTAACGACCTGCATCGATGGCAATGACGATTGGTATCTGCATGCCAAAGAGCTTGATCTAGATTACACCACCAATTACGGTCAAGCTTGGCATGGTTGGGCCGAATTCAAAGGCGTACCGTTTTTCTACTACCCGTGGGTCGATTTTCCACTCGATGGCGGGCGAAAAACCGGTTTCTTAATGCCTTCATTTGGCTATAGCAACAAAAATGGTCTGCAATTCACGCAGCCGTTTTATTGGAATATTGCCCCCAATTACGATGCAACGATTATCCCAAGCTATTACGGTCATCGTGGTGTGATGTTGGGCGGAGAATTTCGCTACTTGCAACCCGACTATGCTGGCACTATTCGTGCGTCAGGGATTCGGGATAATGAAACAGAAACAGATCGTTTCGGCGTCTTTTTCCAACACAATCAAGCATTAAGCGACCGTCTTTCGCTGAATTTGAACTACCAGCGCGTGTCCGATGCCAATTATTTCATTGATTTTTCAGATTCTTTAGCGGGCGCATCGCAAGTCAATTTACCCCAAGAGGCGCTACTGAATTACAACGGTAATTTTTGGTCAACGCACTTGCGCGTGCAGCGGTATCAAACCTTGCAAACCCCAAGCAATCCTGTCGACACGCCTTATTGGCGGATGCCGCAGTGGTATTTTAGCGCAGCACCTCAAATCGGCTACGGGCTAGAAACACGGATTAGCGGTGAAATCACTCGCTTTGAGAACGAAACCAAAGTTCAAGGTGAACGCGCTTGGATTAATCCAAGTATCAGCCTACCGCTCGCCAATAGCTATGCGTTTATTACCCCGCGATTGAGTTTACAAGCCAATACCTATCGTTCAGAAACGGCAAGCGGACAAAGCCTAGGAAATGAATCGCTCGTTGTACCGATGGCCAGTATTGATTCGGGTTTGTTTTTTGAGCGTGAAGGCGATTTTTTTGGCACCGGTATCACCCAAACACTCGAGCCACGCATTTATTATCTTTACGCGCCATACAAATCACAAACCAATATCCCGAATTATGATTCAGCGGTAGCGGCTCTGTCTTGGTCACAACTGTTTGCTGAAAATAAATTCACTGGACGCGACCGTATCAATGACGCCAACAATTTAACGCTGGCGGTCAGTTCACGTATTTTTGATAACGCCACGGGTGCGGAACGCTTGTCACTGGGGATTGGACAACAGTTTTATCTAACCTCACCGAAAGTCACTTTATCCGGCCAAGACAATGCAGAAGAAGAAAAAAATTCTAATCTATTTGTCACCGTGGGCAGTCAGCTGCCTAATCATGTAAACATCAATTATGTATTGCAACAAGATTTGAATGCTGGCAATACCATCAACTCGGAAGTGAATATCAATTGGACGCCTAGCGAATTTAAAACGCTGAATCTGCGCTACGTGAGCAATCAATCGTCAGCGATTGAGCAAGTTTCAACATCGGGGCAATGGCCGCTGGGTAATGGCTGGTTCGCAGTAGGCCGTTACAACTATTCATTGAAAGACAGCAAATCACTAGAGACGATTGCTGGCCTTGAATATAATGCCGGCTGCTGGGCGTTTCGTATCGCGGCTCAACGCTACATCACGACCGATAACACTTTTAAAACAAACTATTTTGCCATCTTAGAATTAGGTGGTTTAGCGGGCATCGGTATCAACCCGATTAATTTATTGAAGCAATCCATTCCTGGTTATGCCGACACATACCGCTCTCCAAAACTTCGTTAAAGGCACGACCGTATGAAGACTATGCATTTGCTGCGCGCAGCAACCCTCACATTATCTCTGCTGAGCAGCAGCTTGATGGCTGAAATTATTACGGCAGACCGCGTTGTTGCCGTGGTCAACCGCAATGCCATCACCCAAGTTGAGCTACAGAAAAAAATCAATACGGTGCGCGAGAATCTAGCCAAACAAAATATCAAAGCACCACCATATGAGGTGCTGCAACAGCAAGTGCTAGATCGGATGATTATCGATCAGATTCAAATTCAATACGCCCAGCAAACAGGGATTCGTATTGATGACAATCAACTTGAAAATGCAATTAATCGTATTGCGGCACAAAATCAATTGTCACTACCCGAATTTCGCAAGCGACTCGAAGAAACCGGCATTGGCTGGCGTGAATTTCGCGACCAAATTCGCCAAGATATGCTGCTCGCACGCTTAAAAGAGCGCGAAATCGACAACAAAGTGGTCGTGACTGAATCAGAGATTGATGATTACTTAAAGCTCTCGGCTAACAAAGCACAGATGGAATACGATTTGGCGCAGATTTTTATTCCAGTGCCAGAAAATGCAAATCCAGATCAAATTCAAGAACGCCGCATCAAAATTCAATCGGCTCGAAAAGAGCTGGAAACTGGCGCGACATTCGCCAGTGTCGCTGCGAGCTTCTCGACGGATAAAAATGCCAACAATGGCGGCTCGCTCGGTTGGCGTCCGGCAGGTTCTTTGCCACCCGCATTTACCTCACTGCTTGATAAATTACAGCCAGGCGAGCTAACCGATATTGTTCGTAGCCCTGCTGGTTTTCATATTTTTAAACTGATCGACAAACGCAGCCAGCAAGAACAAGTGGTCGTTGAGCAAACAAATGCGCGCCATATTCTGATTCGTAGCAATGAAATTGTATCGACAACCGATGCCAAGCAAAAATTAAGTCAACTTCGAATTCGAATCCTCAATGGCGAGAAGTTTGAAGATCTAGCGAAAGCCTTTTCTGACGATGCCACCGCCACCAAAGGCGGCGATCTAGGCTGGCTCAATCCGGGCGAGACCGTACCCGAATTTGAAAAAGCGATGGATGCACTCAAAATTGGCGAAATCAGCAGCGTCGTGCAAAGCCCGTTTGGTTTTCATCTGATTCGTGTTGACGGTCGCCGCAAACAAGACGTGACCTTAGAGCGTGCGCGCTTCAAATTGCGTAATGAACTCAAACAACGTAAAGCCGAAGAACAATACGATGATTGGTTACGCCAATTACGTGATCGTGCTCACGTTGAAATTCGTCTGAAGGACGAATAATGCAAAAACCTTTGGCGATCACCACCGGAGAACCTGCAGGTATTGGCCCAGAGTTATCGCTCAGACTAACTCAGAGCCAGATACCCTGCCCGATTGTTTTATTGGCTGATCGCCAAATGCTGCTGGAGCGCGCTAGTTGTGTCGGAATCAATCCGGCCGATGTTGCGGCCTGGCCCGACTACGACCTTGCCAACCCAGCGCCAATTTCGGTTTGCCATTTACCCTTAGCCAAACCAAGCCAAGCTGGGCAGCTCGATCCAGCCAATGCAGCCTATGTGCTAGCATTACTTGATCGTGCAATTGCAGGCTGCGTCAGCGGTGAGTTTGCCGCGATGGTCACGGCCCCGCTACATAAAGGCGTGATTAACGATGCGAAGCTAGGTGGGTATTTCTCTGGACATACTGAATACCTTGCCCAAAAAACCAATACCCCGCAAGTTGTAATGATGCTAGCTGGCCAATACGGCGCAGACCAAAAAATGATGCGCGTCGCGCTTGCCACTACGCATTTGCCACTCAAAGATGTGGCGAACGCGCTAACGGCAGAATCACTTGCAACTACGATCACGATTTTGCATCGCGATTTACAGCAAAAATTTGGCCTCGCCGAGCCTAAAATCATCGTCGCTGGGCTCAACCCACACGCCGGTGAAAGCGGTCATATGGGGCGAGAAGAAATCGACGTCATCATCCCCGTACTCAACTCACTGCGCGCCCAAGGTATGCACCTGATCGGCCCGCTGCCTGCTGATACCTTGTTCAATCCGCCGATTCTGGCGCAAGGCGATGCCGTGCTGGCGATGTATCACGATCAAGGTTTACCCGTACTCAAATTTGCCACCTTTGGCGCGGGCATCAATATCACGCTGGGCTTACCGATTATTCGCACCTCCGTTGATCATGGCACCGCTCTAGATTTAGCTGGCACTGGGCTAGCCGATTTCGGCAGTTTGATCTCGGCCACCCAATTGGCCGCCTTACTCGCCACCCACGCATAAGTCTGCTAGCCGCCTAAATTTCGACCAACGGAAAAATCAGGCTGCGCGACTGCTTTACAATGTAGAGCAAAGTGCTCATAACGTATTGATGGCGTTATACCAAACATCGATGCAGTTAACTTACTTCACTCGCTTTATTATTTGCTCGTATTAGGATTCAGGATTTTCATGGCACACATTCCACGCAAACGTTTTGGCCAAAACTTTTTGCAAGACCAAGGCGTCATCGCTGGCATTATTAACGCTGTCGACCCACAAGCGGATGACGTGATTGTTGAAATTGGCCCCGGCTTAGCGGCATTAACCACACCGTTATTGGCTAGGGTTCCGCAATTGAATGTCGTTGAGATCGACCGTGACATCGTTAGCCACCTCTCAAGTATTTATCCGCCAGAGCGTTTAGTAATTCACAACGCTGATGCACTCAATTTTGATTTTGGCGCACTCGCGCGTGAAATTGCGCCCGATGGCCGCATCAAACTAGTTGGTAATCTGCCATACAATATTTCTACGCCACTGCTATTTCATCTGGCCAGCTTTGCCGATGTGATTTACGACATGCACTTCATGCTGCAAAAAGAAGTGGTTGAACGAATGGTGGCTGAACCGAGCACCACCGATTACGGCCGACTATCGATCATGCTGCAGTATCGCTACCTGATGGATCACATCATCGATGTACCACCAGAGGCGTTTGATCCGCCACCGAAAGTCGATTCGGCGGTGGTACGGATGGTGCCGTACGATGTCCTACCCTATCCGGCTAACAATGAAGAGCACCTACGTAAACTGGTTGTGGCCGCCTTTGCCCAACGCCGAAAAACGCTGCGCAACAACCTCAAAGGCATTGCAAACGATCAAGTGCTGGCCGATCTAGGGATTGATCCAAGCTGCCGCCCAGAGAATGTCAGTGTCGCGCAATACGTGGCGCTCAGTAATGCGTTAGCGAGTTAGGAACACGACCGAGCTAGCAGGCCGTTGAAAAAGTAGCGAGAGGCTCAAAGGCAAGGCAAAAAATAGCGAAAAACCGGAGTTTACGGGTAGTAAATGAGGATTTTAAGCTATTTTTTAATTCAGAATTTGAGTCTCGTCGTCGTTTTTCAACGGCTTGCTAGGGATTTCCCCGCTAGGCTGATGCACATTCTCGACACAAAATAACAGGCTCCAAAATGAATGCTAATGTGACCATGATTCGCTTCCAAAACGTCAATAAATGGTATGGCCGCGACCACCATGTTTTAAAAAACCTCAACCTTGAGGTCAAACAAGGCGAAGTTGTGGTCGTCTGTGGCCCATCTGGTTCGGGAAAATCAACGCTGATTCGTACCATTAATCAGCTCGAACCGATCAATGATGGCGAAATTTGGGTCGATGGCATTCAAGCCAACAGCACCAAAACCAATATCAATAAATTGCGCGAAGAAGTCGGTTTTGTTTTCCAGCATTTCAATCTGTACCCGCATTTATCAGTACTGGAAAACATTACGCTGGCACCGATTAATGTCAAAAAAATCGCGCCCGTAGAAGCGAATAAACAAGCCATCGAACTACTTGAACGCGTTGGTTTAGCCAATAAAAAAGATGCTTACCCGAGCAATCTTTCCGGTGGTCAACAACAGCGCGTTGCCATTGCCCGTGGCCTCGCGATGAATCCACGAGTAATGCTGTTTGATGAGCCGACCAGCGCGCTCGATCCAGAAATGATTGGCGAAGTACTGAGCGTGATGAAGCAGTTGGCCGAATCTGGCATGACAATGATGGTGGTAACCCATGAAATGGGCTTTGCCCGCGAAGTCGCTGACCGAGTGATCTTCCTCGATCACGGTGAAATTGTGGAAGACACCGTGCCAGAGAGCTTCTTTACCAATCCGCAAACCGATCGAGCGAAGCAATTTTTACGGCAAATTCTGGCTCCGATGCATCAATAAATGGCAGGATTGCTTCAGACAATAAAAAAGATGACCTTGCGTCATCTTTTTTATTTGGGTAGCGCATAATGATACGGACTGACTTTCTTTTGCCAATCGGCGTCATTTCGCAAACTTTCCACCGTTCGCTGCACATACTGTGTGAGTTGCAGATTTTTAGGGCTAATTAATAACTTTCGCTCAAACACATTTCTTGGTTTTTTTGCTACGAAAATTCCTTTAGACAGCGATGGATTTTCAGCCAAAATAGCGATCCAATTGCTATTTGAGATAAACACAACATCAACCCGCTTAGCCTGTAGCTTTTTTAAGTTACCAATCTCACTTAAGGCATCATCCCGCTGAATTTTCCCCTCAGCAATCCACTGCTCAAGTTCAGCATAACGATGCCCGAGTACGCCACCAAAACGCATGCCAAACAAACTTTCAGGCCCAGCATAAGTAAACGGCTGATGACTCAAAACTAGGTCGGCATCATTAAACAGCGATGCACTCCAAGCATATTTGGTTTGTGCCTCATCCCGAAACCATACGCTGGTCACCCAAGGCACAATACCTTGCCAGTTAGGATCGCTCAGAATAAAGTCAATGCGCTTTCTTGGAGTAGGCTGAACCACAAATTCATAACGCCCTACGCTACGTTTCGTGAGTTCATTCGCTAAATCAACAGTTAGCCCATGATGCTGAGCATTTAAAAAAGGAGCCGCTTCATAATGCGTATATACCATAACTTTTTCTGCTGCCGATGCAGAAACCGAAATGCAATAGCAAAATATTAGAAACCATTTCATTGCCGCAGGCCAGAAAGTTGATTACATCTTAGCCAATAATCCCAAGCGCATCCATAATTCCGCCACGCCAGCAGGAACCGCCTCACTAAAATAGAAACCCTGCATATAATTCACGCCCAAGCCCTGCAAAAAGCGTGCGGTTTCTAAATTTTCTACCCCTTCAATCACCAAATCTAACTGCAAACCTTGCGCCATTTGCGCGATGGCTTGCATCACACGCCGACCTTCTTCGGTATGCAAACGCTGCGCAAAGGAAACATCCACTTTTAACATTTGCGCCGGCATCTCATGCAATTGCGACAGTGATGAATAACCCGTGCCAAAATCATCAATCGCCAACTCAAATCCCGCCAAACGCAGCTGTCGCAAATGTCGCATCTGCCGCGAATAATCCGTTAAGGCAACGCTCTCGGTAATTTCTAAAATAATATCGGAAGGACGTAAGCGGAATTGGCTGAGTCGCTCAACCAGTTGCGTAACAAAATTTGGCAAAAAGAGCTGGCTACGTGAAATATTAATCATCACTTTTTGTGCCAATCCGCTATCACGCCAATCGCGCAATTTCGCAAACGCAATCAGCATAATTTGCTCAGACAACTCTTGAATCAGTCCAACTTTCTCTGCCATTGGAATAAATAGCTCAGGACTAATCCAGCCGCTCTTATCATCCAGCCAACGAGCCAGCGCTTCAACCGCAATCACTTCACCAGTACGAGAGTTAACAATCGGCTGATAAAAGACCTGCAAGCCACCGTGTTTAATCGCGCTCGACAATCGAGATTGAATCGCTACGTGTTCACGACCCAGCGCTTTGAGATGCACGATGTCGCTATAAAAACACGCCGTATTACGACCTGCGTGCTTGGCATGGTACATCGTATGATCCGCCGCAGAGAGCAGTTCTTCACCGCTTTCTGCATTGTCTGGATAAATAGCAAAGCCAACCGAGATGGTCGGCTGCGTCTCCATGCCATTGATACTAATCGATTCCCGTGCCGCACCGCGAAGCTGTTCGGCTACTTGCTTTAACTGAATGATGTCGCTCAGATTTGGAATCAGCGCAATAAACTCATCCCCCCCCCAGCGTGCCAACACCGCGTCTTCTGGCAAAACAGCTTTCAAACGCTTGGATAAACTGATCAATAGCTCATCACCCGTCTTGTGACCAAAAGCATCATTAATTTGCTTAAAATGATCTAAATCGATAAAGCCAAGACCAACTTTACAATTTTGCACCCTCGCCTGATCAATTGCGCGGTGCAGTTCATCGTCAAGCAACAAACGATTAGGTAAATTAGTTAAGCCATCGTACAAAGCCAATTGGGTGATATGTTGCTCATTCAAATGCGCCACAGTTACATCGCGCAAAACGCCGCGCAAGCCAGCCACTTTTCCATCGGCAGCCTTATGAGCGATCAGCCTAGCCTCCACCCAAACAAACTCACCATCCTCCCGCATTAAGCGAAAACGCACAGTAGCGGCTTCGGCCGTTTTGACCATTTGAGCGATAATGCCACCAACCAGACCGTTATCTTCAGGGTAAACCCAAGTTAACAAGGAACGGCCAAGATCTTGACTTAAGTGGCGCGGATCGATACCACGTAAACGTGGCCAAACTGATGTGGTTTCAACAAGTTGCCCTGCCGGCGACAAATCAATAATGGCCTCTTCCAGCAGGTTTAAAGTTTCCAGCATGGTTTTTTTGCGTGCAGCGTCCTGCATCAACACCGTCACATCTTGCATTAAAACCACAGCATGCAATTTGCTCCCCGCACTAACAGGCTGCAAACGCACCAAAAAGCAGACATTCTCAGTACTCAGAGTGCAGTGAAACTGCATACTGGCTTGTCCTGCCAACAATTTTGGCAAACGATGCACTAGCTCGTTAGCTAATTCAAAAGGCAGCGCAACAGTCAATGGTCGCCCTAATAGATGTTCGACCGATGGCAAGCTTGGATGCCCTGACCAAACTTGGCAAATGACACCATTCGGTTCCAATTCGAACACCATGTCTTGCGTGCCCCCCACCAGCGCACGTAAACGCTGCTGATTCGCCAATGACTCGGCTTCAATTTTGGCTTTAAGCAAGGCTTGTGCAACGTGATTAGCTAGCATTGACAATAAACGCAACTCCATACTGTCGCGCGGTGGCCGTTCGTCATCATTTAGAAAAATCAAAAATCCAAACAAACTGCCGTTATCTAGCAAGGGAATACAGAGTAATTGCCGAACCCCAACTTGCGCGAGCAGCATTTGCTCTGCTAGCGGTAACTCTAATAATGATTTATTCAATACCATACCAACAGCAAGGGTATCGGCCAGAAGTGGATATTGAGCATATTCTAGCGAAACAAACGGCTGGGGGGTATTTCTCGCTAAATGACAATCTTGATCACGCCAAGCAGCGACTAAACGTGCCGTCTTACCATTTCCTTCGTTTAAGTACAAACCACTCATGCTACTGTGCGAAGCTTCTGCCAGCGTACGCAGCATCTCAATGATTGACTCGGGATCATCGGCGTTGGCAAGCAAGCTCACCACATTATCAAACGCAGTAAAATAGGTTTGATAAAGCGCCAAAGCCTCATGCATATGAAATTGCTTTGAGTTAAACGAATTATTCTCTGGCAACACAACAGCCCCAAGTAATTTTCATGTTAGCTTGCAAAACTTAAACGAAAAACGGGAACCAATCCGATTCCCGTTCTAGGTCATCTTCGATATAAAGGCGACCCCAATTTGCTGTAAGACCCAGCACCTATGATTTAGGTTCTTTTTCTGGTGGCGGTATCAATACCTCACTGTAACCGCATTCCTTCTGTGGGCAAACTTTTTCCGTCCCGCGGCGTTTAGTGACTTTAATCGTCATAATTGGCCATTTACACTGCGGGCAAGCCTCGGCAACTGGCGGATTCCACGTGGCATATTTACAATCGGGATAGGTATTGCACGAATAAAATAGCTTGCCGTAGCGGCTCTTGCGTTCAATCAAGCTACCTTTATGGCACTCAGGGCATTCAATTCCCGTGTCTTTCGGTTTTTCTAAAGGCTCGATGTGCTTGCATTTTGGATAAGCTGAGCAGCCAATAAATTTACCGTAACGGCCTAACTTAATATGCAACGGCGATTCGCATTTTGGGCACGTTCGATCTGGCACCACTTCTGGCTCAAGCGGCGCGGCATTTGGATCGTCGCCAATATTGCGGGTGTAATCGCATTCTGGATACGAACTGCAGCTAATAAAGCGGCCACGACGACCCAAACGAATCGACAGCTTATGTTTGCCACATTTCGGGCAATCTTCATCCATCGCTTCATGCGTTGCTTCTGCGCGTGATAAAGCTTGTTTTTCTTCGACTAGCTTATGAAATTTGTTCCAAAACTCTTCTAAGACCGGAATCCATTCACGACTGCCATTGGAAATTTCATCAAGTTTGTCTTCTAGTTTCGCGGTGAAATTGTAATCGACGTACTGCGTAAAGTGTTCGGACAAAAACTTATTCACGACTTCGCCAGTATCCGTTGGCGTGAAGCGTTTTTTATCCAAAATCACGTATTCGCGATCTTTTAACGTGAAAATAATCGACGCATACGTCGATGGGCGACCAATACCGAACTCTTCAAGCGACTTTACCAAACTCGCCTCTGTAAAACGAGGTGGAGGCTGAGTGAAGTGCTGTTCGCCAAAGATTTTTTCCACTGGAAGCACATCGCCCTCAAGCATCACGGGCAGACGTGCTTCATCTTCGTCGTCATCGACATCATCGGCATCTTCTTGGTAGACGGCGATAAAGCCAGGAAATACTAAGGTTTGCCCTGTTGCGCGGAACAGATTCTCTGGGCCACCGACTGCGATATCCACCGCAACCGTATCAAACTTAGCCGGAGTCATTTGGCAAGATAGCGTGCGCTTCCAAATCATTTGATACAACTTGAATTGTTCAGGCGACAAAAACGTTTTAACGGACTCTGGCGTGCGCAGAATCGAGGTAGGTCGAATAGCCTCATGAGCCTCTTGCGCATTTTTAGCTTTATTTTTATAAGCTATCGGGTCTTTCGGTAAATACTCTTTTTCAAAATGCTCGCTGATATAGCCACGAATTTCAGCCAAAGCATCATTCGATAAAGCGACCGAGTCCGTACGCATATAAGTGATCAGACCGACCGTTTCTCCGCCAAGATTAATCCCTTCATACAATTGCTGTGCCGTGCGCATTGCACGATCAGTGGTAAAGCCAAGTTTACGCACTGCTTCTTGCTGCAAGGTCGAGGTCGTAAATGGCGCAGCAGGGCTGCGTGATTTCTTTTTCTTTTCAACCGAGTGAACAACCGCATCTTTGCCCGCTAAACCAGCCAAAATTGCGGTCTGCTCAGTTTCATTTGGAATATCGAATTGATCGAGCTTCTTACCCTGCCAAGTGGTTAACTTGGCTGCGACTTTGCTGCGGCCTTTCTTGGTGTCGAGATGAATCGACCAATATTCTTGCGGATTAAACGCACGGATTTCAATCTCGCGTTCGCAAATCAAACGCAGCGCAGGACTCTGTACGCGCCCTGCTGAGAGACCAGTACGAACCTTGCGCCACAAGAGCGGTGATAGGTTAAAGCCAACCAGATAATCCAAAGCACTACGCGCTTGCTGAGCATTTACCAAGTTGAAATCAATATCACGGGGATTAGCAACTGCATGCAAAACAGCCGTTTCAGTAATTTCGTGAAACACCACCCGTTTGAACGTTTTTTCTGGGTTGAGTAATTTTTTGGCTTTCAAAATTTCCATGATGTGCCAAGAAATTGCCTCACCTTCGCGGTCCGGATCGGAAGCGAGATAAACATGATCAGCAGCTTCAACGGCATCACAGATCGCATCTACGTGCTTTTTATTTTTATCGATCACCTGATACTTCATTTTGAAGTCTTTTTCAGGATCAACTGAGCCCGATTTACGGACTAATCCACGGACGTGACCATAGGAGGCAAGAATTTGAAAGTCTTTGCCTAAATATTTTTGTAGAGTTTTCGCTTTCGAAGGCGACTCAACGATAAGTAGATTGGCCGGCATGGTTCCCCAAGGCAGCAGAGATTCGAAAACTGGAGTGTGTGGTGCAAATAGCTCTTAATGTAAGGCAAAACCTTCACGACCAAACAACAACTCCTCGATCAGTAGATTGGACAAAGCATCACGCTTTTGCCAAATTACCATTAATACAATTAATTTAATCCGCTCCAACACGACCTCACCATCGGGCTCGCGCCAAAGCCGATCCAGCACTAATTCACGCTCACCCGCGCTCAAAACGCGAGTGGCATCTAAAGCATGCAAAAAGAGCGCCGCTTCTTCACTCAAGCGCTCCAACTCAATAGGGTGTAAAGAACGAAAACCCAGCTCTTTACTATCAAGTAACTGATACGGCGCAATATCGATTTGTTTCAGTTCAGACAACCATGTCAAAGCATCATGGATATCTTCACCCTCAAAGCCAGCCAAAGATAACTTTTTGGCGAGCTGAGACATATCTGGCAAGCCATCTGCGTTATAAAACTGCTCAAAAAGGTAAGCAAGGACTTCTAACATAATTTAATTTAAACCCCACCGCCAATGCGTTGATAGCGTCCGCCAGGCAAAGAAGCCAGCTTCCCTTCTAATTCCAAACCCAACAGAATCTCGCACAGCGCGGAATTCGTCAAGCTAGTCCGTTCAATTAATGTTTCTAAATCGATCGGATCCCAACCCAAAATATCTAAAATTGAGGTCTCAGATTCGGTACTCGTCGTTGTATCTTTTACCTGAACGGGTGTCGAAAATAGATCATTGCCAAAACACAGTTCAGCCAAGATATCATCTGCAGACTCAACTAACTTCGCACCATTTTTAATTAGTGAATGACAACCTTTTGCAAGTGGTGAATGGATGGAACCTGGGATAGCAAATACCTCACGCCCAATATCAACCGCTTGTCGCGCGGTGATCAGTGAGCCACTACCAAGAGCAGCCTCGACGACCAAACATCCCAAACCTAAAGCAGCAATAATTCTATTTCGTTGTGGGAAATGACTAGCAATCGGTGGTGAACCAAGAGCAAACTCAGACAAGATCAATCCATTTTGCGCCAACTGATGCGCTAAATCACGATTGCTGGCAGGATAGATTCTATCAATACCTGTACCAATCACCGCAATACTCGACCCAACACCCAACAAACCACCTCGATGCGCTGCCGCATCAACTCCACTGGCTAAACCACTCACGATACATAAGCCGCTATTGGATAAATGCTGTGCAAAAGCTTCAGCATTACAAATCCCCTGCTGTGTGGAATTACGACTACCCACAATACTGAGTGCGGGCTTTTGCAATAATTTCAAGTTTCCTTTGGCATATAAAAGCGTCGGCGGATCTGGCAAAGACAATAATTGTGAGGGATAGGCAGGATGATCTAAGGTGAGTAAGGCGTGATTTTGCCCCGCTAGCCAGTCTTCTATTAATTGACGCTCAGGATAATTTTCTATTTGCGCCATATGAATGATGCCATCGACCAATGCAGGCGAAACTAAGCCCTTTAATTCGGCGCGTGAAGCAGAAAAGATCGCAGCAGGTTCGCCAAAGTGGCGCAATAAAAGCAATTGGCTACGAACTCCCAACCCAGAAACCAGGGAAAGTCGTAGCCAATTTTCAAGATCAGAATCTAACAAATTTATTCCGCCGAAACCACAGCCTCTGCTTTCGCGTCGTCACCCACATTAACTGGCAGGGTGCTGTCTAATACCAATGCGTAAGAGACTTTTGGAAACACTCGGTAAACAAACAAATTGCCACTTTTCAACTTCGGCGTAAATCGAGTTGGTTCAGAATCTACCTCTTTTTTAATTTCGCGAGGTGCTTTGTACGAGAACAACACAGTACCGACATCAACGCCATCAAGTGCGCCGCGATTGAGTACCACTGTAGTCAATGAACCCGCCTCAGCAACACCGCCGTAAGTTGAAATCACTTTGCCAGAGATTTCTTGTGCAGGTAAGTGTGGCACGTAATTAATAAACGGTTTTTCAGGGGCACGGATTAAGCGGTCACCGACGGTAATTTCTTCACGGCTGTTCACGACAACGAGAGTTGAAACATCACCTTCGCGCCGCACGCGGATGTCGCCTAAATAGTTAACTTCAATTCCAATGACTTCGTTTGGATCCTCTGGATTAGTGAGTTGCTTGCCTTTACGGAAGGCCTGCCAAATTTCACCTTCCTGAGCACCAACTAAATCAACCGAGTAAATTTGTTCACCAGGGCCAAACAACAAGCGATTATCAGGACCGGCTGCGATACGTGGTGCGGCAGTAAAGTCTTCCACGCTCATCACTAAGGGTCTAGACAAGAATGGCTCAATCGATTTATGCGGGATGCTAGTGATCGCATCGCTAGACAATGGTGTTTCACGAACTCGCGGACTGAGCTTGCCGTTGCCACCACGACTATCTACTTTTTGATTTTTCAATAATTTCAAGCGTGGCTGACCACTTGAGGTATCTAAAACAATCACATCACCAGGATAAATCCAATGCGGATTTTTGATTTCTTCTTTATTCAGCTGCCAAATCTCTGGCCAACGCCAAGGCTGGCTTAAAAACTTACCTGAAATGCCCCATAAAGTATCACCTTTCACCACAACATAACGGTCAGGCGCATTTTTGGCTAATTTGAGTTCATCAGCCAGCAGCGGTGCAGAGACAAAACCCGCGACGAGAAGCAAAGAGATAATGGATTTACGCATAATAATTTGAGCCCAGTTCTTGCAGATTTTCGAGCCGCAAGCAAAATTCAAAAGAAGTTCATCAAATAGAGGCTTGATTTAGCAACCAAACAACCCATATCCAATATAATATAATCTATAGCTTATCTATTATTAATTCTGCATATAAACTTTTGGTCTAGCAAGCAAACATGGCAATTTTAAACATTCTGCACTATCCCGACGAGCGCTTACACACAATTGCGAAGCCTGTGACGGTTTTTGACACAGTCCTGCAACGCCAAATCGATGACATGGCAGAAACCATGTACGCCGCACCAGGTATTGGCCTGGCAGCAACACAAGTAAATTTTCATCAGCGTTTAATCGTGATCGACATCTCAGAAAACAAAGATGACTTGCTCGTTTTAATCAACCCAGAAATTATAAACGCCGATGGACACACGACCTATGAAGAAGGTTGCTTGTCAGTGCCTGGAATTTATGAAGAGGTTGAACGTGCCGAAACGCTGACTGTGAAAGCCTTAGATCGTCATGGCCAACCATTCACACTTGATGCTGACGGTCTGCTGGCCATCTGCATTCAGCATGAAATTGACCATCTTGATGGCAAAGTGTTTGTGGAAAAACTATCTCGACTTAAACTCAATCGAATTGTGCAAAAATTAAAAAAAAATCAGAAAAAAACCATGTAAAGCGTGCGAAGTGAGGCAACTGGGGTAACCCACAGCAGCACTTCAGCCCCATCCTCCCTTCCAACTCACGCCTCTCTCACATGAAAATTATTTTTGCAGGTACCCCCGATTTTGCAGCAGAAGCACTGAAAACGCTGATCACAGCAGGTCACGAGATTGTCATGGTATTAACGCAGCCAGACCGCCCCAGTGGTCGTGGCATGAAATTGACGCCTTCTGCCGTCAAGCAAGTCGCGCTTGAACACAACTTGCCGATTTACCAGCCAGAGAAATTACGCACTAGCGATCAACAAGCACCATTAATCGGTATTGCTGCAGATGTTATGGTTGTTGCTGCCTACGGCCTAATACTACCTCAAATCATTTTGGATTTACCGCGCTTTGGCTGCTTGAATATCCATGCGTCCCTATTGCCACGCTGGCGTGGTGCGGCGCCGATTCAACGGGCGATTTTGGCAGGTGACCCAGCGACAGGGATCACAATTATGCAAATGGACGCCGGGCTAGATACCGGTGACATGCTCTCAATTCATACCACGCCAATTACCTTGGACGATAATGCACAAACATTGCACGACAAATTAGCCGTGCAAGGGGCGCAAGCAATTGTGCACGCACTGGCTCATTTGAGCGATTTACCACGACAAGTTCAACCAACAGAAGGCGTAACTTACGCCGCCAAACTCAGTAAAGAAGAAGCAATGATTGATTGGTCACAGTCCGCCAAACAACTTGATTTAAAAATCCGCGCTTTCAATCCTTTCCCGAGCGCGCAATCAGTACTGAATGGCAATATGATAAAAATCTGGCGCGCCAACCCAGTTGAAAATCACGGCACAGCAGGCACTATTATTGCCATTGATAAAGACGCCATCACCGTGGCTTGCGGCAGTGGCGCATTACGAATTACCGAGCTACAAAAATCAGGGGGCAAACGCCTGAGCACAGCAGCATTTTTGGCAGGCTCGCCACTTGAAGTCGGGATGCAATTTGATATCGCATAGTCTGATTGGCAATCAAACTAGGAGACAGCAACATGGATAATTGGTTTAAAACCACGCTATTTATGGCCGCTATTTTGGCCTTGTTTATGATGATGGGCGGCATGATTGGTGGTCAAAGCGGGATGTTGATGGCTTTAATTATCGGTGGCGGGATGAATATCTTCGCCTACTGGAACTCCGACAAAATGGTGCTCAAGATGTATAACGCGCAACAAGTTGATGCGCGTACCGCACCCGAACTCTACGGCATGGTCGAAGAACTGGCGCGTAATGCAGGCTTGCCGATGCCCAAAGTCTATGTCATTGATGAAGACCAACCCAATGCCTTTGCCACTGGACGCAACCCAGAACATGCAGCGGTGGCCGCGACAACCGGTATTATGCGCGTTTTGTCTTACCGTGAATTGCGCGGCGTGATGGCGCATGAACTAGCCCACGTGCAACACCGAGATATTTTAATTTCGACGATTTCCGCAACAATGGCCGGTGCGATCTCGGCCTTAGCTAATTTTGCGATGTTTTTCGGCGGTCGTGATAGCAACGCCAATCCAATAGCCAGAATCGCACTTGCGCTATTGGCTCCGCTGGCGGCCAGTGTCATACAAATGGCGATTTCTCGCTCGCGTGAATTTGAAGCGGATGCGGGCGGCGCTCGGATCTCTGGCGACCCACAGGCACTGGCTGATGCCTTGTTAAAAATCGAAGCTTATGCGCGCGGCATTCCACTCCACACCGCCGAAACACATCCAGCCACCGCGCAGATGATGATCATTAACCCCTTACACGGTGGTGGCTTACAAGATTTATTTCGCACCCACCCCCGTACCGAAGAACGCGTAGCGCGTCTTAGAAACATGAGCATGGTTCGGCGATAATATTCGCAGGTATTTAGCTCAAAGCCATATAAATCAAAATCTACACACCAATACCTAGTAGCCCGACTTTTAGTCGGGCTCATTATTTGGAAATAATGACCTATGTTTTTAACGCAAAAATTAGCCGGTCAAACCGTGACACACGTTTTAGCAGGCCAAAATCTCACCGAAGCACTCAATGCGGTTTGGCGCAGCAATCCAGCACTTGAATCCGGCCAACGCGGTGCAATTCAGGATATTAGCTATGGCACTTTGCGCCAACTTGGGCTAATAGAGGCCATTCTGAAACAATTGCTGCGTAGCCCTTTGCATGAACCAGAACTGAAATCACTATTACTGATTAGCCTGTATCAACTGCAATTTTCTCGCACCGCGCCGCACACCATCGTTGACCATGCAGTCAAAGTCGCAGCGCAAACCGGTAGTGGCTTTGGTAAAGGCTTGGTAAATGGCGTATTGCGTAGCTTTCTGCGCGGTAAAGACGAGTTAGTTCGTCGCGCCAAAACCACTGAAATGGGGCAATACTCGCATCCAGCTTGGTGGATAAAAACGATGAAATCGGCGTATCCAGAGCAGTGGCAAAGCATTCTGGAGGCCAATAACCAACATCCACCGATGACCTTGCGCATCAATCCAGAGCACACCAACGTTGCGGCCTATCTGAACTTGCTCGATGAGGCCAATATCGCGGCAAAAGCACTCGATGATTTTGCAATTTGTATCAATCGCCCGACAAGTGTTGATTTTTTACCACACTTTTTCGACGGATGGGTATCAGTACAAGATTGGGGTGCACAAGCCGCGGCAAAGTTACTAGACGTGAAAGATGGCATGACGGTTTTGGATGCTTGTGCGGCCCCCGGCGGCAAAACAGGGCATATTTTAGAGTTAGCTAATGTACATTTAACGGCGCTGGATAACGATGCCAGCCGCCTAAAACGAGTCGAAGATAATCTAAAACGTCTAAATAAATCAGCCACCTTGCTAGTCGGTGACGCTGCCACACCAAGTGCTTGGTGGAATGGGCAACAATATGACCGTATCTTAGCTGACGTCCCTTGCTCGGCAACAGGGGTAACGCGACGCCATCCTGACATTAAATGGCTACGTCGCAATGAAGACATGGCCAAATTTGCTCAGCAACAAGCCAAAATAATGGATGCACTCTGGGCACTCGTAGCGCCAAAAGGCAAACTGCTGTACGCTACATGCTCAGTTTTTCCTATAGAAAATGCGGCTTCAGCCGAGGCATTTGCCGAGCGGCATCCAGATGCACAGCGCCTGGACTTACCATCGCAAGCATTACCTCATGGCCAATCTATAGGTGGTCAGCTTTTACCCACTGCGGAACATGATGGTTTTTATTACGCGCTTTTTTCAAAAACGTGATTGGCAATATTTTATTGCCACATTGCTGCTGCTGTGCACCGTTTATGTGCATGCCGGCAGCATCAAAACCTTAAAATCCGAAGTCGAATTTAACAACAATCGCATTGAACTTTCCGCCCGCTACGCTGTTGTACTGTCACCTGAAATTGAATCAGCATTAAAAAACGGTCTTTCACTACCATTTACTTATGACTTTAAACTAACCAGACCTTTGCTCTATTCATGGTATCGCAGTATGGCCGATGGTTTTACGCCGAATGCCAGCATTACCTACCGCTTAAGTTATCAACCACTCACACGCCAATATCGACTCAACACCAATGGTTTAAGTCGTAATTTTAATACTGCAGAAGAAGCACTACTGGCTTTATCGATTTTAAGAAACTGGTCGGTACTAGAAGGAAGCGAGATTTCTGCTGATGATTTTGCTGGCAAAATTCGGTTTCGCTTAGATCACACCCAACTTCCTAAGTCTTATCAACTCACCGCTTTAGGTGATGAAAAATGGCTGTTGGATTCCGGCTGGCAAGAGCTACAACGCGGCGCTAATAATGAGGCCGCCCAATGAAAAAGCTACTGGTTTTCCTGGGCATTTTAGGCACTATCCTGCTGTTTTTGTTGGCCTCAGCGTCGGGTAACGCATCAACGCTATCTGAGTATTACAAACTCATTCTAACCCTCAATGGCGTATTGCTATTGGCACTTGCCGCATTGGTCGGCTCTCGACTCACTCAATTATTAAAACGCGTTAAAAATAAAGTCTTTGGTTCTCGCCTAACCATCCGCATGGTGTTGATGTTCTCTTTGGTTGCCATTTTACCGGGTGCCTTGGTTTACACTCTTTCGGTACAGTTCTTAAATCGCTCGATCGAAACGTGGTTTGACGTCCGTGTTGATAATGCACTTGAGCGTGGTTTGAACCTAGGCCGCAATGCCATCGACTATCAACTGTATGATCTGCAACGCAAAGCGAATGTGATTGCTTGGGATATTCACGATAACAGCATGAGTTTGCTCTTAGAGCGTCTCTCGAAACTGCGTGAACAAACCGGCGTGCAAGAAATCACACTGTTTGATAAAAACAGCCAAGTTCACGCCCATATCGGTAATGAGTACGCTGGCTTAGTCCCCAATCTACCCGACCGGAAAATCATTACTGAAGCCGAACGCAGTAACTACAAAGGCATAGAAAGTGATGCCAATCATGGTCTGATCATGCGGGTCATTGTGCAACTGCCGGGCAGCGAGTTATCAAACCGGGTCAAGTTGCTGCAACTGATTCAGCCAGTACCGAAACAACTGGCACAAGATGCTGAACTGGTTGAACAGGTTCGCAGCGAATACAAACAGCTGTCTCAATCGCGATCCGGTTTAAAACTCATTTTTAGTCTGACACTGACTATGGCATTAACGATGGCGCTACTGGGTGCCTTAGCATTGGCAATTTATCTGTCGGACAAACTCGCTGCGCCGCTATCAGTGTTGGCCGCAGGGACGCGCGCCGTAGCACAGGGTGACTTTACCCAACAACATCCAGTAATCAGCCGCGATGAGCTCGGCATTTTGACCCATTCATTTAACCGAATGACTCGACAACTGTCCGATGCCCGCGATACCTTGGAAAAAAATCAAGCCGAACAAGCGGAAGCGAAAGCGTATGTCGAAGCGATTTTAGGTTCACTCTCGGCCGGGGTGTTATCGCTCGATGAAGATTGGCACTTACAATCGGCCAATCACAGCGCATTACGTATTTTAGGACTAGATCCAAGCCGGATTGGCAATCTGCCGCTATCGCAGTGGAATGAAGCCTACCCTAGCCTCACTGCATTTTTTGCGCACACGATTCACGGCTTCTTATCCGATGATGAAATATGGCAACGGCAAATCGAACTCGATACAGAAAAACGAGTGCTATTGGTGCGCGGCACTCGATTGACGCAAAAAATTGATGGGGCTGAAGATTTACACGGCTATGTGATGGTATTTGATGACATCACTGAGCTACTCTCTGCTCAACGTGATGCTGCTTGGGGCGAAGTAGCGCGCCGTCTGGCGCATGAGATTAAAAATCCGCTCACGCCGATCCAACTCTCAGCAGAACGTATGGAAATGAAGCTGCTTGATAAGCTTGATGAATCCGGCGCTGAGTTTTTAAAACGCAATACCCAAACCATCGTCAAGCAAGTGGCTGCACTGAAGCAGATGGTCGATGCATTCCGCGATTACGCCAGAAAGCCATCGGGCAAGAAGCGGCCGCTGGATCTGATGCAATTATTAAAAGAAATTCTCGTGCTTTACGAGGCTGCGCCGATTGTGTGCGATTTCAAAGAACACGGATCATTGATGGTCAATGGTGATCCAACTCATTTGCGGCAAGTGATTCATAACTTGCTGCAAAATGCCCAAGATGCAATTGCCGATGCTCAAGAGCAAAGGATTTGCCTTTTGGTAGAAAAAGACGAAAAATGGGCGCGTCTTTATATTGAAGATAGCGGCAAAGGCTTTCCCGCTGAGCTCCTGCCCCGTGTTTTTGAGCCTTATGTCACCTCCAAGGCCAAAGGAACGGGATTGGGTTTAGCGATCGTGAAAAAGATCATCGAAGAACATCACGGACGCGTTCAGGTGGGCAATGCCACCGGTGCTTACGTTAGGATCGAGCTGCCGCTCTGGGAGGAAACAACAAGTGGCTAATCAAGAGATTTTAATCGTCGACGACGAAATCGGCATCCGCGAGCTTTTATCTGAAATCTTGCTGGATGAAGGGTATAGCGTTGCACTCGCTGAAAATGCAGAAGCTGCACGCCAATACCGCAACCAAGGCGAGCCCCGCCTCGTGTTATTAGATATTTGGATGCCAGATACTGATGGCGTGACACTGCTCAAGGAATGGGCAAGAAATGGTCAGCTAACAATGCCAGTGGTTATGATGTCTGGTCATGCGACGGTCGATACCGCTGTCGAAGCAACTCGTATCGGTGCACTAGACTTCCTCGAAAAACCAATTGGTTTACAAAAACTATTGGCCACCGTCAAACGCGCTTTTTCCCAGCCAGCCAATGCGGTAAAGCCAGCACAGGGTTTGCAGAGCCTCGGCAATAGCACAGCGATTAACGCGCTGCGTGAGGCGCTTGACCAGGTTTCAAGCCAAACCCTGCCCATCACCCTCACCGGCGAACCAGGATCCGGTTTTGAAACATGCGCGCGGCATTTAACTCGGCCCAATACACCGTTCATTTCGCCAAGCTCAAATGAAGAACTGGCGTTGCCGCCGCAAGATATTCTCAATCGCGCCACTGGTGGTACGATTTTTGTCCGCGATATCGCTTGGCTCGATCGGAAAGCGCAAGCTGGCTTGCTCAATCTGCTGCCCAAGCTGGAAAAATATAAAATCCGCTTGGTGACGGCCTCCAGCCGCCCACTCGACCAATTGATCAGCCAGTGCGAACCTGAGCTGGTGCGCCAGCTCACACAAGTAATTATTGCGGTTCCTCCGCTACGCCAGCACGCAGAAGATATCGCGGCACTGGCAGAAACCTTGCTCGCACAGACGGTTAGCAGCAATAAATTAGGACCGCGCCGTTTTTCTAAATCCGCGCTGCAATTGCTCAGCCAGCAAGAATGGCCCGGCAATATTGATCAGCTGGCCAATGTAGTCAAAAGTTTGGCCATCACCGGCCGCGATGGTGATATTGACATCTTGCCAGTGAGCCGCCTACTGACACAGCTATCGCCTAATTCACAAGAAGCTACCCTTGGCGTAGCACCACAAGCGATGCCTTTGCCGCAAATCGATCTGGATTTGCCACTTCGCGAAGCAAGAGATCAATTTGAGCGTTTTTACTTAGAGCGACAAATTGAGCTTTCCAATGGCAATATGAGCCGTGTCGCCGAGCGCATCGGTCTAGAGCGTACGCACCTCTATCGCAAACTGAAGCAGCTCGGAATACAAATGCCACGCAAACAGCGTGCGTCCGAAGAGCAATAAGCGATTGGAGTGCGTAAAATTTAAATCGGCTATCACGTATAGCCGATTTTTTATTCGTTGCAAAAATTACTGAGAGGTTTATCTTGGCCAATATTTTAATTTTAGGTGCGGGTCGGGTTGGCTCTTCAGTTGCCGAACAGCTCGTGCATGAGCGGTACAACGTTACCATCGTCGATAACGATGCCAATTTACTCAAACCGCTCGCCGATCGTTTAGACCTACGCACCTTAGTTGGCTCAGCCAGCAACCCCAAAACACTCATCGCCGCAGGAGTTAGAGACACCGATCTACTACTTGCGGTGACCCCATTTGATGAACTCAATATCGCCGCCTGCAAAATTGCGCATGATTTATTCAATGTACCAACACGGTTAGCGCGGATTCGTGATCAAGATATTCTGGAGTACCCAAGCCTATTCACCGAAGGTGGCTTTGCCGTCAATCACATCATCACTCCCGCGCAAATTGTGACTGATTATTTGGTCAGTCTGATTGAAATTCCAGAAGCGCTGCAAGTTCTTGAATTCGCGGCCGGCAAGGCCAAAATGATTGCGGTTCGCGTCGAAGCTGGCGCGCATATGGATGGTAAAGATTTGGCAACACTCGCTCTTTACCTCGATAAAATTGAATGCCGAGTCGTATCAATTTATCGCAAAAATAAACGTATTCGCCCTGATGGTCTCGTCGAATTGCAAGTCGGCGATGAAGTATTTTTCCTAGCGGCCTCCGAACACATTCAACGGGTCATCAACGAATTTTGCAGCCACGAAAAGCCCGTCAAACGCATTACCATTTGTGGCGGAGGCAATGTGGGTTATCGTCTTGCCAAACAAATCGAAAAACGCTTTCAAACTAAATTAATCGAAAATAATAAAGCACGAGCCAACTGGCTGGCAGAACATTTGCCCAACACACTGGTCTTGCACGGCGAAGCCACTGACGAAGACCTTCTCGAGAACGAGCAAATTGACCGCTGCGATTTAATGCTAGCGCTCACTTCGGACGACGAAGACAACATTATGTCTTCACTATTAGCCAAACAAATGGGCGCGCGACGCGTGGTATCGATTATTAATCGTTCCCGCTATGTCGATTTATTACAGGGTGGCAAAATTGATGTCGCCTTGTCGCCCGCACAAGTCACGATTGGAGCCTTGCTAGCCCATGTGCGCCAAGGCGACATCGTCGCGGTGCACAGTTTACGCCGTGGCGAAGCTGAAGCGATTGAATTAATTGCGCATGGCACGCGAGATACGTCGAAAGTGGTCGGACGGCAGCTCGATGAGATTAAACTACCACAGGGTGCGGATTTGGCAGCGATCGTTCGCGGTGATCAAGTGATGATGGCGCATCATGACACGGTGATTCAAAGTGATGACCACGTGATTGTCTTTATCGACAATAAAAGCCATATTCGCGATGTTGAAAAATTATTTGCCGTATCGGTGGGATTTTTCTAAATGCAACTCACGCAAAAACTTCTCCCCACTGTCAATGTCGTCGCACGCGTTTCGATGCTGTTTTCGCTCAGCATTATCGTGCCAATTATCGTGGCGTGGTGGAACAATGACGCAGGGCTATGGCCGTTTATCGATGCCTTGATTGGACTGCAGATTTTTAGTGCAGCGCTCTGGCTACTCACCCGTAATTACCGCCGCGAATTACTACCGCGCGATGGTTTTATTTTAGTAGTGGGCTTATGGACGGCATTACCCGCCGTCGCGGCGGTGCCGTTGATGCTGTATGACCCGACGATGTCGTTCACCAATGCGTATTTTGAAACGATGTCGGCGCTGTCGACCACCGGCGCAACGGTGATGACAGGGCTGGATCATCTGCCTGCCTCGATCAATCTGTGGCGGCACCTACTGAATTGGCTAGGGGGTATGGGTATCATTGTCTTGGCTGTTGCTATCTTCCCGCTATTAGGTGTAGGGGGTATGCAGTTATTCAAAGCGGAAACACCAGGTCCAATCAAAGACAGCAAACTCACACCACGGATTCATGAAACGGCGCGCAATTTATGGCTGATTTACGCAGGCCTCACCGCAATATGTACTTTATTGCTGCGCTGGGTCGGTGAAATGTCTTGGCTCGACGCAGTTTGTCACGCCTTTGCCGCGATGTGCCTGGGCGGTTTTTCAACGCATGATGCCAGCGTAGGATTTTTTAATTCGCCATTAATTGAAGTAATTTTAATGATCTTTATGCTACTGGCCGCGACCAATTTTGCGACGCATTACTTCGCATTATCCGGACGTAAGCTGTCAGTCTATTGGCGTGACACCGAATTCAAAGCAATGCTGCTGCTGATTGTAAGTAGTACCATTGGTCTTAGTTTTTTCTTGCTCTGGCAAAAAACCTATCCTGACTTTTTGACCTCGCTCCGTCACGTCTCATTTAATCTGATTTCAATTGCGACTGACTGTGGTTTTGCCAGCGTCGATTTTGGGCAATGGCCGATTTTTGCGCCCTTGGTCATGCTATTGCTCTCATGTATTACTGCCTGTGCCGGCTCGACTGGCGGCGGGATTAAGATGATTCGCACCATTATTCAAACGCGTGAAGTGGGACGACAAATGTCACTGTTATTGCACCCCCAAGGGATTCATCCCTTGCGCGTGAATGGACAAATCATTCCTGCTCCCATTTTAGCCTCGGTGATGGGATTCATCTTTTTATACTTCAGCAGCATCGTTGTCCTCACTTTTACTTTATTAGTATCAGGGATGGATTTCATTTCTAGCTTTAGCGCGATTATTGCCTGCATTAATAATGCAGGTCCTGGCTTAGGTGAAGTCGGCCCAGCAAGCAATTACAGCGGTTTAACTGATTTTCAAACTTGGGTTTGTAGTTTTACGATGCTATTAGGGCGCTTGGAGATCTTCTCAGTACTAATTTTATTTACAACGGCATTTTGGCGAAACTAAGTTAACGCTGTACTTGAGAACTGCCAACTTCCCCAATGTAAGCTGCAAGCGCTTCCGCTTAAAATCCGGTCATGGAAACTTTCATTACCGGATTTTTACTTTCGCTCTCACTTTGCCTAGATATTGGCATGGTCAATGTAGCCATGATTGATGTCACTATGAAACATGGTCGTCGAGCAGGATTTTTACTCGGCTTTGGCTCTTGCTTTGGCGACCTGATCTACGCTGTACTTGCGCTGCTGGGCATGCGCTACCTGCTGCAATTTCCCAGTGTGCAATGGATTACTTGGCTCGGCGGTGGTAGCCTATTAGTTTGGCTAGCGTGGAAAATGGCGCGTGAAGCATGGCAAGACGCGCAACGTGCAGAATCAACGCATCCCCCTTTGCCTGCCAAGCATCATTTATTTGGCCGCGGCCTCATTTTAGCGATGGCATCGCCAACGTCGATTCTATGGTTTGCCGCTGTCGGTGGCTCACTGATCGCACAAGCAACAGATGGCTCATGGCTCAGCACCAGCGAATTTCTAATCGGATTTTTTGCTGGCGGTCTGGCTTGGACTCTCAGTATTGTTTGCGCCAGCCATCAAGGGGGCAAGACGATGGGCAATCGTTTTAAACAAGCCTGCCATGTAGTTTCGGCGCTGCTCTACCTTTACTTTGCAGGCTTGGTGCTCAGTAATGGTTATCACGCGCTTTGGGTGAAAACGGCAGTATAAAAAAACCGCCTCTTTAGGCGGTTTTTTGACTAATGCAATTTATTCTGCAATCTCTGTTTTACCACGTCCGCCCTGCTTGGCGCGATATAGTGCTTCATCTGCACGCAGCAATAAAGCTCGACCATTTTCATCGTCTTTAAGCTGAGCAATCCCAGCAGAGAAACGTACCTCAATCCGCTGATTGTGATGAATAAATGGCGTACGGCCAGCAACGAGTTTGAGCCGATCAATCACATAACTCGCGCCACGCACATCAGTATCAACCAGCAATAGCAAAAATTCCTCACCACCGTAGCGAACCAGAATATCGCTTTCACGCAATACCGCCTTGGTCAAATTGGTCATGTGAATCAAGACTTGATCACCCACCAAATGCGTAAATTTATCGTTAATCTGCTTAAAGTCGTCAAGGTCAATAATGGCGGCGGTTAAACGACCATCGATACGCTGCGCGCGTTTGACTTCACGCATTAATAAATGATCCAAGCCTTGACGATTGAGCGCGCCCGTCAGCGCATCTTGTTCGAGCACTTTACGGTTAAAGGCAAGGTCTTCTTCAATATGGCGAATTGAATCACGAATCGTTTGCAAATCGCTGTGCGAGGTCGTGACGGTAGAATGCACATTATGCGTGGTGCTAATCACCACATTGAGCATGTCTTCAAGTGAAGCATGTGTCTCTTCTGGGCTGACACTCTTTTCTGCATGCGCTTGCCGAACTTGCTGTAAATCACCAAGTTTCTGCTCGAAAACCGAACTTGAGCTTGCCAAGTTGTCTAATAAACTGGAAGTCAACTCTGCCGTATCCGAGACCGCATCGTCCAGCTTGTACAAAACTTGCCACGCCAATTGCATCTCGGTGGCGGTTTTGGTTTCTGGCGCTTTGATGGTCAGAATCGCATTATAAAACTGGGTGTAATTGTCAGGTGTCGGTGGTAAACCACGTTCAGTAAGCCGCTTCAGCGCAATACGGGCAATTTCCACCGGATTCACAGGGGTGGACATAGTCATGGAATTCAAGCCTAATTGTTAGTTATACTATTTGGCTCAATTGTAAGGACATGCGAATATTTCGCAAGTCACTTGGTCAAATAAGCAGTAAATTTAATAATTATTGTGTTCTCTACACTCGACAAATCGGTCAAATTTATCTATGCACATTCATATTCTTGGTATTTGCGGCACATTCATGGGCGGTATCGCTGCGCTAGCACGCGCCGCAGGTCACACGGTTACTGGCTGCGATGCCAATGTTTACCCCCCGATGTCCACGCAACTGGAAGCGCTAGGAATTGAATTGATTGAGGGCTTTGGCGCAGAACAACTTAGCCTCAAGCCGGATTTGTTCGTGATTGGCAATGTTGTTAAGCGGGGTATGCCGCTAATGGAAGCGATTCTAAATGCCGGACTACCCTATACCTCTGGCCCGCAGTGGCTAGGCGAACAGATATTACACGACAAATGGGTGTTGGCGATTGCGGGTACACACGGTAAAACGACGACAACCGGGATGCTGGCATGGATTTTAGAATATGCAGGGCTCGCGCCGGGATTTTTAGTGGGTGGGATTCCTGAAAACTTCGGTGTGTCAGCAAGACTACCGCAAACACCACGGCAAGACGCGAATAGTACATCACCGTTTTTTGTCATCGAAGCTGACGAATACGACACGGCCTTTTTTGATAAACGCAGTAAATTTGTCCATTATCGCCCCCGCACTGCCGTCCTCAACAATCTTGAATTTGATCACGCCGATATTTTTGCCGATTTATCCGCGATTGAAACGCAATTTCACCACCTCGTTCGCACGGTGCCAGGGCAAGGTCGCGTCGTTACGAACGGCCGTGAAGCCAGTTTGCAGCGCGTCTTAGAGCGTGGCTGCTGGAGCGAAGTGGAATACTTCGCGGGCAATGAGACTGGCTGGCAAGTCAGCACGACATATGCCGACGGTTTTGACGTACTACTGAATGGACAACAGCAAGGACGGTTAACGTGGTCACTGCTGGGTGAACACAATGCGCATAATGCGCTGGCCGCGATTGCTGCCGCACGTCACGTCGGCGTTGCGCCTGCCGTCGCGATTGAAGCGCTCGGGCAATTTGCCAATGTGAAACGGCGAATGGAAATCAAAGGCTGCGTCAACAACATCACCGTTTATGACGACTTTGCCCACCATCCAACTGCAATCGCAACCACCGTCGCCGGATTGCGTGCCAAAGTAGGCCAAGCTCGCATTCTGGCCGTGCTTGAGCCGCGCTCCAATACCATGAAGCTAGGTACGATGAAAGCGGCGTTGGCTGGCAGCTTGGTCGATGCGGATTTGGTATTTTGTTTCGGTGCCAATTTAGGCTGGGATCCAGCAGAGGCACTCGCTGATTTAGGTGATAAAGCGCGCAGCTTTACCCTACTAGAAGACTTAATTGGCGCATTAACGACAACCGCGCAAAACGGCGACCATATCTTGATTATGAGTAATGGCGGCTTTGGTGGTATTCACGATAAATTACTTGCTGCACTCGCTTAATACATTAACAGTATATACCGCTAGCTATTAATCAGTAATGGCTAGCGGTATATACCTACCACTTCACAGGTTCAGCTTCTAGCTCAACACCAAATTGGGCCAACACGTCCGCTTGTACAGCTCGCTCAAGGGCTAACACATCGGCTGCGGTTGCGCCGCCATGATTTACCAATACCAAAGCCTGCTTCTCATACATGCCTACTGGGCCTAAGCGCCGGCCTTTCCAACCCGCTTGCTCAATCAGCCAACCAGCCGCCAATTTGTATCGGCCATCTTCTAGCGCATAAGCGACGGCATTCGGATGCGCTGCCATCACAGCTTGATAAATTGCTGGACTAACAATTGGATTTTTGAAATAGCTACCGGCATTGCCAATCTGCGCTGGATCGGGCAATTTTCGTTGCCGTACATTGATCACCGCCTGTGCTACTGCCGAGGGCGTACAGCCAAGGTTTAAACTGAGCAATTCACGCTCAATATCGCCATACTGAGTCTGTACTTGGTAGTTTTTTAATAATCGAAACACCACTTCCACAATCAGCCACTGCCCTGCCTCAGCTTGCTTAAACACGCTATCACGGTAAGCAAATTGGCAATCGGCCAATGTAAAAACGCGCGACTCACCCGTTTGCAAATGGATCGCGGTCAATTGCTCAAACACATCTTTAATTTCCACGCCATAGGCACCGATATTTTGCACCGGTGCGGCACCGACAGTACCCGGAATCAAAGATAGGTTTTCCAGCCCTGCCCAGCCCTGCGCTAACGTCCATTGCACAAACGGATGCCACGCTTCACCGCCCGCCGCGGCGACATACCAAGCCGCATCATCCTCGCGCAATAGTCTTTTTCCTTGCAAGCCGACATGAATCACGGTTTGCTCGATGCATTCGGACATCACCACATTACTGCCGCCCCCCAGCACCAACCATGTAGTCTGTGCAAAGCGCGGATCAGCGCGCCATTGGATAATTTGAGCTGGCTCAGTGAGGTGCAAGATGTGCCGAGCAACCGCTTTTAAGCCCAAGGTATTTAAAGCGGTTAAAGATGAACTAGAAAATGTAGAAACAGACATGGAAGTTCGCAACAAAGCAAAACGCGATTATCCTCCAAATTATCGGGACTAGAAAATAAAAAGCCCTTCCATAATCGGAAGGGCTGATGGTCATCAATTCGATACTGAATGATGCCAAGGTTTAGTACCGAGCATCGTCGAGCTACTTAGGCTCGGCACTTTATTGGGGCACTACGGTATTACGTCTCTCTCCTACGCTAATTATTACCATCCAATCAGCGCTTTTTTTGGGTGCTACATTTGCTACGTCATCCTCTCAACCCTAATCATAACAATCCGTTAGGGTTTATTTACTGCATTTACTGCACGCCTTGCGGCGCTAGTCTCCATCCTCTTTATTTTTGGCTTTACCCGCGCAGCGCGACTGGTCTTGCCCCAGCATTTCAAAAGTAAGTTAAAAGAAAGAAAACTATTTTTTGCTTTGCTGTAACAGCCCGAAATTATTTTTTCGATCCCGTTGAACTCTATTAATCAGCATCGCAATTTTATTGTCAAGCATCTTTTTTATAAAAAAAAAGTGAATTCAGACAGTCTTATGTAGTCAAAATTTTTCCTACATCAAACTGTAAAAATCATAGCCTTGCATTGCAACATACGGCTCAATTTACTAATCGTTACTCAGCAATTTAAAGAAACAGCAATTGCTGCATCGCAATATAAGGCAATAATTATGTAGTTGCGCTCCAAAATTTTTAGTAATATTTTGTGAAGCACTACACAAAAAAAACGCTAGCTAGCATCAAGCTCCCCAGTCACTAGGAATACGTAAGCCCATTAAAATTACATGGAAATAACAATAAAATTTCACATCTGAAATTTACAAATACGCCTCAAAATAGCCAAAAAGGGAATACCTCAGCTTGCCAGTCGTCAGCAACTGGTATTAATCGCGAACAAATATTGAATAAACGTTAAGGACGATTACCCAAGTTCCAGCGTGCGCAGTACCATTTCGTTTGCTCTTCAGAGACACGCACCAGCACACTACCTAACTTAGATAAATAACGCGGATAAGGACCAGGTAACTCGACAAAACTGAAACCCATTTTTGTTTCAATATTTTTGCGTACCGTAGCCACGGGAGAATTAATTAAGACCCCCACCATAAGTGCACCTGATTCTGGGGTATTGACAAAGACTTCTTGCGCTCGATTTCCTGCTAACTCTGCATTTTTACCATTAAACCACTCAGCCTCACCCCATACTCGAATAGGTGCTTCTAAATGCTGGCGAAAATAACTCCGCCACCATTCGGTTGACCATTCACTACGGCAGGCCAAAGCAGCTTCGACTTTATCGCCAAAATGACTGGGTAAAGCCGCATGAAGCTGCGGTGCATACAACAACGCCATCACGACCACCTTTGCAATATTTTGCTTCAATGGACTCATGATGGCGTTTTCCTTCGTATGACTGAGAATGTTAGCCGCTATTACGCAAACCGGCTGAAACCCCGTTAATCGTCAAATGCACCGCATGGCGCAGCTCTTCTGAATCAT
This sequence comes from Deefgea chitinilytica, assembly GCF_016881405.1. GTDB lineage: Bacteria > Pseudomonadota > Gammaproteobacteria > Burkholderiales > Chitinibacteraceae > Deefgea > Deefgea chitinilytica. The sequence continues at coordinate 126,379 of NZ_WOFE01000001.1, read as the reverse complement.
CGCCGCCACGAATACGCTTGAGTAATTCAACTTGCAAATGATTGAGCGGGTCAAGGTATGGCAAACGATTATCCAGACTACGTGCCAACGTTGGGTTGTCGCCCAGCAATTGCGAGTGACCAGTAATTGCTAAAACCGCATCCACTGAACGCTGCCATTCTGATTTAATACGGCCAAAAATACGCTCAGCCACAGCTTGATCCTGCACCAACTCTGAGTAGCGCTCTGCAATCGCGATATCCGATTTTGCCAATACCATTTCCATATTGGAGATCGTTACTTGTAGGAATGACCAATTTGCATACAAATCACGCAGCAAACTTAAGCCTTCATCACCTGTCTCGGCCAAATACTCAGCAATCGCAGTACCAAAACCATACCAACCCGGCAACATCAAACGACATTGCGACCAAGAGAATACCCAAGGAATCGCGCGCAAATCACCGATGCTGGTGGTGTTTTTACGTGCGGCTGGGCGCGAACCGATATTCAGATTTGGAATTTCTTTAATCGGCGTTGCTTCTAGGAAGTAGGTAATAAAATCAGGCGTTGCATACACCAAATCACGATAGAACTGATAGGCGCGCGATGATAAACGTTCCATCAAGGCACGGCGAGCAACGACGTCGTCAGTCTCTACAATCGCAGGTTGGAAACTTGCATCTAAAGTAGCGGCAACCAGAATCTCAAGATTACGGCGACCAACTTCTCGATCTGCGTATTTGGCAGTAATCACCTCACCTTGTTCGGTAATCCGAATTTGTCCGTTCACTGAGCCTGGGGGCTGTGCCAGAATCGCATCATACGCTGGACCACCACCACGACCTACAGTACCGCCGCGGCCATGGAATAGACGCAACTTAATACCGGCAGCAGTAAAGACATCCACCAAGTTCAATTCAGCTTTATAAAGCTCCCAGTTCGACGTGAGGTAACCGCCCTCTTTATTCGAATCGGAATAACCCAGCATTACTTCTTGCACATGATTACGGCAATTGAGTAACTGACGCCATTGGCTCAAGGCAAACATTTCAGCCATGATCTTGCCACTATTGCGCAAGTCAGGTGTCGTCTCAAACAATGGGATGATATTCACTTTGCTACGCACTTGCGGTGCCAAAGACACCAGACCCACATCGTTGAGCAAGACCGCCACTTCCAACATATCCGAAACGGATTCACAGTTAGAAATAATATAGTTTGGCAATACCGCCTCACCGTAGCGCGCTTGCAATTCAGCCGCTGCGTGGAGAATATCTAACTCTTGCTGAACTTCAGGGCTGTACGACACATCATACGGACAGATTAAAGGACGCGGACTGGCCAATTCGCGCAATAGCACCGTACGACGAGATTGCTCATCGAGTTTGCTATATTCCTCAAGCCCAGCTTGTTGGAATAACTCATTGATCATTTTTTCATGAATCGCTGAGTTTTGGCGCATATCTACAGGAGCCAAGAAGAAACCAAAGACTGAAACCGCACGTTGCAAACGACGTAAACGGCCGTTCGCGATTTTTGCCGCGCCGTGCGCTTTCAATGAATTCGCAATAATTGCTAAATCAGCTGTCAATTCTTCCGCATTTTTATACGCTGGCGCATGGGCTACATCATGTAATTCATGGTGGAATGTGCCAATTTCTAACGCCGTAGCAAAAATACGCGAGGCAATCGCTGACACAGCTAAACGATATGGCTCGCCGTCTTTACGTGCTTGATCTTCAACCGCAGTTGCGGCAAGTTCAGACAATGCTTGGTCAACCGCGACCAAACGAGTCGACATCGACAACTCGCCTTCAAGTTTCAAGCACTGTTGATAGTAGTAATCTAGAGCAACGCCAGCTTGACGAGAAACCGCGTAGCGCATCACCTCAGCAGTCACATTCGGATTGCCGTCACGATCGCCACCAATCCAACTACCGACTTGAATAAAATTAGGCAGTTGAATGGCTTCACCATTCATCTCAGAGAATTTGTCTTCTAAATCTTGGTATAAGCGAGGAATTTCGTGCAAGAAGGTATTGCGGAAAAACGTTGAGCCGTTCTCGATTTCATCTTGCACCGTCAATTTCACAGTACGCACTTCACGCGTTTGCCATAGCGTCAGCATCACGCGCTCCATCGCCTCTTGATTGGCGCGAGTTTCTTCTGGCGTCATTTGGCTACGATCACGTTCGGTCAACAAAGCCGCCAGCGCATTATGGCAATTCAGAATTGTCTTGCGTTTTACTTCGGTTGGATGAGCCGTCATCACGGGTGCAATTAGCGTATCACCCAATAATGCCAACATCTCCGATGGTTTAACATTTCTGGCAATCAAATCATCAATCACTGCCGCAATGCTACCGCGTTGTGGCGCAGACCCAGCGATTTTATGCACGCGACGGCGACGGTTATGATGCAAATCCTCTGCTATATTGGATAAGTGCGAAAAATAGCTAAACGCCCGCACCAGAGCCATCGTAGTTGGCATGTCCAAAACAGCTAAAGAACGAGCCAGCGCTTTACCTGCATCAGGCTCATGGCCTTGGACATAACGAAAAGCCAACTGGCGAATCGCTTCAATTTGTTCAGCAGTCGCAGCACCTGCCTGTTCACGAATCGTGTCAGACAACAAGGCAGCAAGGAGATCAAGATCCCGCTTTAAGGGCTGGTCTTTCTCAGCAATAGGTAAGTTCACAGGCATGGGGCAGTCCAACAAATAGAAGTTCAAGACAATATATTGCTGGCATTTTACCAAACAATGCCATTTTCTGCCCCATTATGTGGCAGCAACCTTTTCTTTCTGGGCGATTGCGAAATGCCACAATTTAACTTTCATATTTTTAATATTTTCGCAGAGAAACCGCGCTCTGGTGATCCACTATTTATATTTAGTTGCGATGAATTACCGCATCCTGATGAATGTCAGGCATTGGCTTATCAAATGGGCGGGGTTGAAGTGGCTTTTTATAGTACGTTTCACCATCAATTAATGTGTTTCACCCCCCAGTACCAATTGCCCACTTCGGGGCGTGCATTGCTCGGTGTAGCGGCTTTACTTCATCAGCAAGATCCGAACTTTAAAACAACCCTTATTCACACCGATGCAGGCACTACCACCGTAGAGTATCTTAATGAAAGCAGCACCCTGATTTGCCCAGCGGGTAGTACCCGCCCCTGTGATCGTGGACATCTCGAAATCGCACAAGCGCTCGACATCAGCGCCAAAGACATCATTAATCCGATTTTATTTGTCGACAGCGGGCTTGAACAATTGATGATTCAAGTTCGTTCAAGACAAAGTGTACTCCAAGCCAAGCCTCACCCGGCACTGCTAACCCATTGTTTAGCCAGCCCAAAATCACTAGTCCAAGCAACGATTTGGAGTATCGATCACGATCTTGTGACCCTACGCTGCTTTAGCGCCGATCCATTTCAAATCATCGAAGATTTTGGTTCTGGGATTGCTGCTGCCAACATAGCGAGTTACTTAATTGCAACGGGTGCAAAAACCCCGATCAATTTCAAAATTGAACAAGGCCATACAATCCAGAAATTAATCAGCCGCCTGTCTATTATTAATGTCAAAGTTGATCTACAACTACAAGTGCATGTGAGCGGGAAAGTGAATTACCTAGGAAATGGTATAATTGAACTCTAATATTCAAGGCATAATACCAAGAGCTATATACCCCTTGAAGTTTGATATCTGGAGCAAGCAATGACATTAAAATTTAAAGCATGGACGCTTTCCATCGCGGTGCTGATTTCACTAATTGGCGTTATGCTCGTTGGTCTTAGCACGATGCGTGATATGAGCGCCTCAGACAATCAAGCTCGGATTGAGCAGTTATTACGCAGCACCTATCTCAGTATCGCGCAGTTAGAAAATTTAGCTGCCAGTGGCAAGCTCACCGACGAACAAGCCAAAGAAATCGCAACGCAAATTCTGCGCGAGAATAAATATCATAAGTCAGAATATGTTTACGTCACCGACGAAAAACTCAACTTCATCGCCACACCACTCGACCCACAACTACATGGCACCAGCTTTAATGAATTTAAAGATGCCAAAGGTGGCAGCGTTGGCGCGATTGCCGTAGCGGCACTCGAAAAATCAGGTGGCGCTCTGACTTCCTACCCTTGGACTTCTGAGCGAGATGGGAAAGTTGTTGAGCTACTGTCAGTCGCACAGAAAACACCACGCTGGGGCTGGATTGTTGGTAACGGCGTTAGTTTTGCCGAAGCAGACGCTCGTTTTTGGAGTAATGCGCGCTGGCAAGTCATCGTGTGCTTGATCGTCGCCGGTATCGTCGGATTCTTTATGCTGACCACCGTACGTCGAATTTTGAACGATCTCGGTGGCGAACCCGCTGATGTTCTCAAATTAGTCCAAAGCGTCGCAGATGGTAATTTACAAGACACGACCCAAATTGGTTCAGCGTCTCCACACAGTATTTTCGGCTCGGTTATCCGTATGCGTGAGTCATTGCGTACCGTGATGTCGCAACTCTCGCAAGCCGTTAATACCTTACATCACACCAGCGATGATATCGTTGCACGAGCACAAGACAGCAATCGCCTCATTGAAGCACAAGGCAATGCCGCGAGCCGAATTGCCCACACCGCCGAAGTGTTTGCCGATCAAACCCGCGCAGCAGAAGAACAAGCCAATACCGCACGTCAGCAAAGTGAATCCGCGACAGAGATTTCTGCAAAAGGCTTGAATGTACTTTCATCTGCCGTGAAACGCTTTGCCGATATTGAACAAGCAGTGGGTGACACTCAAAGCAGCATTGATGATTTAGCACAGCGTGTGACCAGCATCTCTGCTGTTATTGCAGTGATTCGTGATGTGGCAGACCAAACCAACTTGCTGGCACTTAATGCCGCAATTGAAGCCGCTCGCGCCGGTGATATGGGTCGTGGCTTTGCGGTCGTCGCCGATGAAGTACGTAAATTGGCAGAACGAACCAGCTCAGCCACGCAAGAAATTGGCCTGACCATCACCGCCGTACAAGGCAGCGGCCAAAACGCGAAAACGCGCATGGATGAAATGGTCGTTCAGCTCAAAGAAGGGATTCGCCAAGCCAAAGAAGGTGGCGAAGCCGTGAAAGCAATTCGCCAAGAAACTGAAGCGACCGCAGCAGTCGTCGGCCAGATTGGCAACTCTCTGTCAGAACAAGTCACCTCAAGCATGGCCATTCGCAATGACGTTGATGAAGTCGCCCAGTCCTCCAATGGCACTATGTCTGCAGCTCAAGGCACTGTGGGTGCGGCTCAATCAATTAAAGTGGTATCTGATCAACTTGCATCTCTGGTGCATAAATTTAAGCTTTAAGCTCTACTCGCAAAAACACCAACAGCCCAAGCGTAATGCTTGGGCTTTTTCATTTCGACCAACATTCTGGATTGAATCACGCCACAAAAAAGCCGCTATGAATTACATAGCGGCAAAGCAAACTCAGTTCGTAAAAGCACAATCAATCTGCACGATCAGCCTGATTGCTTGAAGCGGCTGGCGGCAATGATTTAGGAAAGAAAATCCAGCTACGTGCCAGCTCATAAAAGACAGTTAACAACACAGGGCCAATAAACACCCCTAACATGCCAAAAGCCAGCGCGCCGCCTAGTACCCCGAATAAAATTAAAATAAACGGTAAACGACTGCCTTTACCAATTAACAAAGGCTTAATCACATTATCAGCCGAACTCACCACCACTAACATCCACAACACCATAAAGATGGACCAGCCCACTTCCCCTTGATGGTATAACCACGCCGCAGCCGGCAAGCCTAACAGAACCGGGCCACCTGGCAATAAAGCCAGCAGGAAACTAGCAAAGCCTAATGAAGTCGCATTGGGCACGCCAGCCACTAAATAGGCAAACCAAGATAACACTGCCTGCGCCAGCGCAGTACCAATAAAACCATACACGACACCTTTAGTTGAGCTAAGGGACACAGCCAATAGCTCGGTACTCCGCTCACCAGCCACTCGCTCCATAAAACCGCGAATCCATGCCAGCAGCTCTTCGCCATCCAAATAAATAAAAAACGCAATAAACAAACTCATCGCCAACAACATCATGCCACTGCCAATTTCAGTCACCAACATCAGCAATAACTGTGACGCTGGCGAAACATAGCTACGTATTGTTTGCAAAGTTTCCGCGTCACGATCTCCTAATTTCAACCAGAACTGCTCAATATTCGAGCCAACAAGAGGAATCCCAGCCATCCAATCAGGTATCTTTGGCCAACCATTGCTAAAAGCGCTCTTTACCTGTATACCCCACTCAGTTGCTACAGAGGCAAAATCACTTGCCGCAAAAATAACGGGGAGTAAGAAAAACCCGCCAAACGCGACCATCATGGTCACGGCAGCAATCGCTCGTCGCCCTTGATACAACTTCACTAGTTTCAAGTAAGGCTTCCAAGTCGACAAGACCAAAATACCCGCCCACAAAGTGGCGGCCAAAAATGGCTTCATAATCGCATATATGGTCAGCGACAATAGACATATCGCAGCCAATGCAATCAGTGGCTCAATCAGATCTGCAGTTTTATTTTTCATAGCTGGCTTACTCTAGACAAAAGTTTCGCTAGCATAAGCCAAAACATGCATTTTCTGTATTGCAAGCCAATAAACCAATTAAAACTGCACAAAAAAATCGCCCAACTACTCAGGGCGACATGGCAAACATTTCAATTTAACTAGCCAACTAGCGACTTTGATTAGCAGTCATCCGCGCACGATAAATCAACAAGCCCATCAAATTAGCAATGTCTCGCCTGACTTGCAAAGAATCTACGCGCCCAAATCGATCACTCAATGCCTCATGGACTTCACAGGCTAAATGAAATAGCAGCGGTTTTTCGCTCAAAGGCGCTTTCACCAAATAGTGATTGATTTCATTCACAATTTGATCTGCCAGTTCATCTGGATAGGTCGCATTCGATGTCAAAATACAATCCAGCAATCGCACACCGATTACTCCCATAGAAAGCAACTGAATTGTCATCATGAACTCCTACACAGAAGTGGCACCTTGCTTCACTTTAGTGAGCAACCACAAGCTTAGAAGCGGAATCCGTCAAACGGTAATGCGGGTATTTAAGTAGCGACAAGGGGCAGTATTTCTTCTACATTTCGATGATGCAATGCACCATTATGAGGAATCAATTTTATGTGCGGAATTGTTGGCGCAGTATCAGATCGCAATGTAGTACCGATGTTATTAGCTGGATTAGCTCGCCTTGAATATCGGGGTTACGATTCAAGCGGAATCGCCCTCAATCATCAGCAGCAACTAGAGCGAATCCGTGTTGCAGGCCGTGTTGCCGATTTAGCATTGCGCTGCAAAAACAGCCAAGGCAACAGTGGCATCGCACATACTCGTTGGGCTACCCACGGCATTCCTTCAGAAGCCAACGCGCACCCCCATCAAGGTGGCGACTCAATCATGGTGGTGCACAACGGCATCATCGAAAATCATGCTGAATTAAAACAAGAACTGCAGGCCGCTGGTTATACATTTAGTTCAGAAACCGATACCGAAGTCATTGCGCACTTAATTCATCTCGAATATCAACAATGCGCCAATTTACAAACCGCAGTACAAGCCGCAATTCCACGCCTACGTGGCGCATTTGCGATTGGTGTCAGTTGCCTGCATGAGCCAAATTTATTGATTTGCGCCCGCCAAGGTAGCCCTTTGGTATTAGGCCTAGGATTTGGAGAGCAGTTCTTTGCCTCTGATATTGCCGCATTACTCCCTTTGACTCAGCGCATGATTTACCTCGAAGAAGGTGACCTTGCGGTCGTGCAACGCGAAACCATTGAGATTTTTGATCTCAATAGCCACCCTGTCACACGTACGGCTCGCACCTTAGACGTAGTCACCGATTCAGCCGATCTGGGTCCCTATCGCCACTACATGCAAAAAGAGATTTTTGCTCAAGCAACCGCTCTGGCCGACACCCTCGCGCCAGCGCTTAAACAAGGCTTCTCACCAGCACTGTTTGGCAGCAATGCAAACGAGATATTTACCAATACGACCGCCGTTCGCATCGTGGCGTGCGGCTCAAGCTACCACGCCGGACTGGTCGCTCGATACTGGATTGAGGAATACACAGGCTTACCCGTTAGTGTTGATATTGCCAGTGAATACCGTTATCGCAGTGGACGAGAACAAGACGGCACACTAATCGTGGCGATTTCACAATCTGGCGAAACTGCGGATCTATTAGCCGCGCTTCGCTCCGCCAAAGAGCGCGGTCAAGTCAATGTATTGGCGTTGTGCAATGTTGCTCACTCCACACTCACCCGCGAAGCCGACCTCGTGATTTTGACGCATGCAGGCATTGAAATCGGGGTCGCCTCGACCAAAGCATTCACCACCCAACTCGCCGCGCTATTTACACTGGCAGGCGCACTCGCGCAACATCGCCAAACATTAACCCCAGACGTGCTCGCCCAATTGGCCAATTGCTTGCCACGCTTACCAGCCATGTTCAACGATGCCTTTGCGGTTGAAACACAGATTGAAGAATGGTCACATCTACTGAGCCACTACAATCACGCCCTATTTCTTGGCCGACACACCCTCTTCCCGATTGCACTAGAAGGGGCACTCAAACTCAAAGAAATTGCCTATATTCATGCCGAAGGTTACGCCGCAGGCGAACTCAAGCATGGGCCCCTCGCGCTTGTTGATGAAGACATGCCCGTCATTGTCTGCGCCGCCAACGACGAGTTATTTGATAAATTACTATCGAATCTGCGTGAAGTTGAAGCGCGCGGCGGTAAGATTTTCTTAATTGCCGAGCCCGGTTGCGAAGCGGCATTCCCCTACTGTTACCGCACTATCACACTACCAAGCCAAACGGGTCCATTAGCACCGATTGTCTTCACGCTGCCTTTGCAATTTCTGGCCTACCACACAGCTTACAAAAAAGGAACAGATATTGACAAGCCTCGTAATTTAGCCAAAAGCGTGACCGTTGAATAAGCCACTTTTAAGATTTTTAAAAATCAAAGGGGTCAGACTCGATTGATTATGACCCCGTTGATTATACTTCCGCAGCTAAGCGCAAACCGTCTGACCATTAAATACAGATTGCCTATTTGCGACTTGCCGTTGTTGCAGTGTGCTCTTCGGTGCTAGCGACGCTAACAAATTAAGCCCAATTTTTCAGCGCTTCACCATAATTTTTCAAGGTATAGCCACCAAGCCAAAGTAAAATATAACACTAATTAATATACCTATCCAAACTACATAACTATTGTGAATCCCTGCACGAGATGAACGAGTTGATACACGGCTTTGGTAATTAATTCGCTTGCAGCGACGTCCAAATTTCGTCCCAATCATCGTCTTTGATCACGCCTTCGCGCTTAAGCGTGATCTCACCGTTTTTGCTAATCACAAACACCGTTGAATCATTTTTTAGCTCACCAAAACCATCCCGGTGGGTCGCCCCCAAACGCCATAGCAGCGGAAATTGCTCATCTTTGGGCGTGGTGGCGCGCACCAGCTCGGCGTAACTGCGAAATAGCCCAGGTTTACTGTCAAGGCCAACACCGATCACGCCAAAATGGCTGGCTCGATTGGCTTTATAAAATTCACGGATCAGCTTGAAGTTATACACACAGGTGGTGCAGCCGGCGCTAAAAAATACCAACAGCACGGTCTGGTTTTTATACTGAGCAAGGCTAATCGGCTTGCCACTCACAATGTCATTTCCAGTCAGTAACGGCGCAGCGATACTCTGCGCCATACTCAAAGTCAGCACGAGACTCAGCCAGAATTTGCTCATGAGTTGCGCCTTTCAGTCGAATCACAACGGCGGAACAATACGGCATCCAAACTCCAGCGCGACAGTGGCCTAGCAGCTAACACCAGTAGCATCAAAGCCCATTCCTGATGGTCTTGCAGCGCCGCGGGGATATCTTTGAGCACATGATAGTACGAGAGTACGGCCACCAGATTAAGCGCAAACAGCCCTACCGCCGACAGGCGCGTAAACAGGCCAAACACCAGCAACACGGGCAGCACCAGCTCGCCCACTGTGCCACCTATTGCTGCCCAGTATGGCGACAACAACGGCACATGATATTCGTCGCTAAACAGCGCAAGGGTCGTTTCCCAATCAGCGATTTTAGTCAGCCCCGAGAGAAAGAAAGCTTTGGCGAGATACAAGCGCAGCAGCAAATCGGCCAGTGGGGCAAGTAAATCGAGTGATTGTGCCTTCGCAAGGCGCTGAAACCAAGAACATCGAGACATCATCATTTCCTTGAGGAATATTTGCTGCTTTAGTCGGGTGAGCAGCCAACGGCTTACACCTAATACTAAAAAATCCTTCAATGAAGACGGCCAATCCCAAATTAAAGACGAAAACATTCACAGGATAGACAAGAAAACTGTGACTAACAGCAGCAACAGCTCATCGTACTACGCAGACAAACGCTGACAGGAAAGCAAGACGTCCGCATTTCATGCACGGTCGCCGCCCGAGGAAAAAGTAATAAAATTACATGATTTTGAACAATCAATGCCATTGATTGACATGATGTTGACCGTGCCCATGGCGATCCGATAAGTATGCGCACTTCATCGATTCAATCGAAAGAAGTCACCCTTCGCTTGATGCTGATCAATGCTGCATCGCAACAAAAAGAGGATGTTGACATCGTTCAACCTCACTTTTGGAATCATCATGAACTTACATGAAACAGACAATTTAGCCCTAACCCAACATTTCATTCCGGAGCAACCCATCTGGATTCAGCTATGGCTTGAACATCTCAACGCTGACGTTGCATAAATAGACAGAGGCAAACGCCTCTATTCGCTCAAACCACGCCAAGCAAAGTCGTGATCGCGCAGGCACTCTAACTGCAAATGCACCAGAAGATGAGCCATCAAAACAATCTATGCCGACTATTCTGATTCCCTATGCCAGCCATGATGGGCAGGCGCAACGAATTGCAACCCTGCTTGCCGAGCATTTATCAAACGCTGATTTGCACTGCGTGCTACTCGATCTGCATCAAGCAGCCCCAGAGCAAAACGCGCTCCAGCAAGCGAGTTTAATCGTGCTCGTGGCGGCAGTGCGTTATGGCAAACACTTGCCCGCCGCGACTCGGTGGCTACAGCGTCATCGCTCGATACTCAATACGCTCGCTTTGGCGGTAATCTCGGTCAACTTGACCGCGCGCAACAGGGAAAAGTGCGATCTCAATCGCAATACCTACCTCAAAAAATTGCTGAATCAATATGCAATTAAGCCAATCGCCGCCTGTGCGATCGCTGGCAAGCTTGATTATCCAAGGTATCGCTGGATAGATCGGCAAATGATCCGGCTGATTATGCTGCTAACTGGCGGGCCAACTAATCCCAGTGTTAGCACTGAGTTTACTGACTGGCATGCAGTTCAATCTTTTGCTGAGCAGCTGGCAGAATTAGCGACACAGCGCCGCTGATTGATGCAGCGCAGGCTATTTTGCCAACACAGATCAATAGACGAAAAAAAACGGGGTGAAATCACCCCGTTTTTTAAATCAATACGAATTACTTCGCCAACAAAATCCGCAACATGCGGCGCAGCGGCTCAGCAGCGCCCCACAGCAATTGGTCGCCAATAACAAACGCGCTGATGTATTCCGGGCCCATATTGAGTTTACGTACGCGGCCTACACCGATATCGAGCTTGCCAGTGATTTGCGCTGGGATCAGCTCTTTGACCGTGATTTCACGGTCGTTAGGCACCCATTTCACCCAATCGTTGCCCGATTTGATGATTGATTCGATCTCAGCCAATGGCAGGTCTTTTTTGAGTTTGATCGTCAACGCCAAGCTGTGGCAACGCATTGCACCGATACGTACGCATAAACCATCGACTGGAATCGTCGCATCAGTACCGAGGATTTTGTTTACTTCGGCTTGGCCTTTCCATTCTTCTTTCGATTGGCCGTTATCAAGTTGTTTGTCGATCCATGGGATCAAGCCGCCCGCCAATGGCGCGCCAAAGTAATCAGTTGGCACGTCATTAGAAATCGTGTGTGCCACTTTTTTATCGATTTCTAAAATTGCAGATGCAGGCGTTGCCAATTCATCAGCTACCGCGCCATACACTACGCCCATGCCCTTCAACAATTCGCGCATATGGTTTGCGCCGCCGCCTGAAGCAGCTTGGTAAGTCATTGACGAAACCCAATCGACCAAACCTGCTTTAAACAAACCGCCCATACCCATCAGCATGATCGAATTGGTACAGTTGCCGCCGATGTAGTTTTTCACGCCTTTGGCCAACGCGCCTTGGATCACGTCGTCATTAACTGGATCTAAAACGATCACCGCGTTGTCTTCCATACGCAATGTAGATGCCGCATCGATCCAGTAGCCTTCCCAACCTGCTGCGCGCAGTTTTGGGAATACCTCAGTCGTATAATCGCCACCTTGGCAAGAAATAATCACGTCCATAGCCGCCAATTGGGTGATGTCGTTGGCGTCTTGCAAGGTGCCCGCATCTTTACCGAAATTCGGTGCAGCTTGACCCGCTTGCGACGTGGTGAAGAATACAGGATCGATCACATCGAAATCCTTTTCTTCTTGCATACGTTGCATCAGAACCGAACCCACCATACCGCGCCAACCGACTAAACCAACCCGTTTCATGATTACTTCCTTTAGCGACAACTCAAATTAAATTCAGAACATAGATATTAGTGAAATTCCGTATGCCTGACTAGTCCACAGAGCGTATCGATTGCTGCAAACCAGTCACAGCCATGAATGCCTTTTCCTACGCACAAAAAACAAACAAAAGCAGAAAGAAAATGGAAAGTTTTCTTGCACTTACTATTTACATAATATTACAATGAAAAAAGTTACATATCAGCAAAAGGTAATATTGCATGCTAGGAAAATTTCTCAACATTGCCCAAAATGTTATTTATCGAAAAGCACGCCACCCCGAACTGATTACCACGATACAAGCGCCCAAGCAGCAACATAAAACAACTAAAAAGTTAAGCGCGCGTAGTCATGCGGAACTCAGCTTTCGCATTCAAATGTGTGTTGCAAGCGAACAAGCGCATGCTTTTGAATATCGCAGCAATGATTTAGCGCCTATTCCCCCCTTAATGCGCTCCATCATTCGTGACCTCAATCGCTTGCGAGAATTTGCCCCCGAAGAAGAACTCAAATTTCGCTACATGCTCAGCCAAGTCAACGCGCCAGTCACCCCTGCGGCGAGCAATCAATTTGCCAGCTTGGCGCAAAAAGCCAAATCACATGACAGCCTTTACAACGAAACCATTGCAGTTGAATAATCGCGACATCTGATATTGAGCAGCAAGGAAACCAGTTGTGCGGGTATTAATTCAAAGAGTGAGCCAAGCCAAAGTGACGGTCGCGGCACAGACAGTCGGGGAAATTAACTCTGGTTTATTATTATTGGTCGGTGTAGGCCATGACGACAACGAGGCTGATATCACATGGCTGGTGAATAAGATTTGCAATCTACGGCTATTTTCTGATGAAAAAGGCGTGATGAATTGCTCACTACTCGATGTTGGTGGTGAAGCCTTAGCGGTCAGCCAATTTACGCTGTTTGCCCAAGTCAAAAAGGGCAATCGCCCAAGCTGGGGCGATGCGGCGCCGGGCCCAATCAGCCAGCCTCTGTTTGATGAATTTGTGCGGCAACTAAGCTTCAAGCTGAACAAACCCGTACCAACAGGGCAATTTGGCGCTGATATGCAAGTCTCGCTCACCAACGATGGGCCAGTCACGGTGTTCATTGATAGTAAAGACTAGAGTCTGTTGAGATTCGGTTTGCGAATCTCAACAGACCTAGGATAAACCCGTACTTGACGAGCTAGTCGTGCCCAGCGCACAATGATTTCAGCGCCGATTTGAAACCCAGCTTGCAGGGCGCTTTATAAATGTTGCTAAAGCGTGCGAACCCACTGCACGTGGGTTTTTTGTTTTTCTAAGTTTTGATGCGAAAGTTTTCACGCAAGCCACACGCAACGCCAGCACCAGTAGTACGGCAAAGCACGGCAACGATACGTGGGAATTTTCGACTTATTCAATACTGCGCCAATTAATCGACAACTTGCGGGGCGCAATCGAAATTCCGCTAAAGCGTCGGTGATTGGAACAAAAAATCAATCACCGGCGAGTTTCTCAGGAGCTTGCCATGTACGACTGTTTAGAACTCGACCTACAACAAAACCAAAAATCAACCCGCAAATCACCCGCCGTGATTAAAAACAAACGACTTAATTTTGATACGTATCGCGAGCATAATGCTTTACAGCTTCGCGCAGCGCCCTATACCGGCCCGCAGTCTTTATTGCGTGCCTTTGCTGCGGCACACAGCCTGAGCTTGGCAACCCACAATTTACCCGATGGCAGTTTATTAATCCTCGGACTGAGTTGCGATGAAGCCCTGCTATTTCAACGCCGATTCCCGGAATTACTTGCAACTTTCGAGCCAGCGCGCCCGATACCCAAAGGATAAAATGCCTCGTTTACAAGACGCCAAAGCAACATGGATTTTAGCTTGGCCGATTATGGTCGGTCAGCTCGCGCAAACGGGAACTGGCTTTGTCGATGCCGTGATGGCGGGGCATTTGTCCGCGGGTGATTTGGCGGCTGTTTCAGTCGGTACATCGATCTGGAGCGTGATGATTGTAACGATGTTTGGCCTACTAATTGCGATTAGCCCAATGGCATCGCAAAAAGTCGGTGCCAAAGCGTTTCATGAAATCCCTGCACTCACGCAGCAAGCCTTGTACCAAAGCGTGCTGGTCGCCGCGGTGATGATGCTAATTGCCCATAGCTTGCTGCCGATATTTGCTCATATCGGCCTCACCTCCGATGTCGCGGCCAAGGCAAGTGACTTTTTAGCAGTCATTTCTTGGGGCTTTCCGGCCGTCGCGATTGCCCGCGTGCTATATGGCTATAGCTCAAGCTTGAATCAAACCAAGCCTATGATGATGATTTCGATCTTGGCGCTACTGCTGAATATTCCAGCCAACTATGTACTAATTTATGGCGTTTGGGGATTTCCAGCGCTGGGCGCAGTCGGTTGCGCATGGGCGACGGCCTTGTGTATGTGGTTTAGTGCGCTGCTATGGATCATCTGGATTTGGGTATCGCCGATTTATCGTGAAACTCATCCATTCAGAAAATTGCAGGGTATTCAGCTACAAACTCAAAAACAATTGGCTAAGCTGGCAATACCTATTGGGATCATGTTTTTTGTCGAAGCCAGCGCATTTAGCTTGATTGCGCTGATTATCGCCAAACTCGGCACCACCACCGTCGCCTCGCACCAAATCGCACTTAATTTTGCCTCATTAACCTTTATGATTCCACTCGCCATCAGTACCGCCCTCACCGTTCGTGTTGGCCAAGCGATTGGCGCGGGTGACTACACTCTGGCACGCTTTATCGGTCAAACTGGGATTTACCTCGGTTTTATCCTTGCTGTCGTTTCGGGAAGTATGATTATTTTGTTCCGCAACACGATTGCGACATGGTACACAGCCGATCCTGCGGTGATATTGCTTTCGGCGCAGCTCTTATTGTTGGCGGGAATTTTTCAATTTTCGGATGCCACGCAGATTGTCGTGGCGGGCGTATTGCGCGGCTATAAATCAACGCGCATGCCGCTGGCGATTCATCTGACTGCGTTTTGGGTGATTGGGATTCCACTGGGCTATGCACTGACTTTTGGCGTTGGACCATTTAGCGCACAAGGTCCGGCTGGCTATTGGCTAGCGTTAGTGATTGCACTGACCTTCGCGGCAATTGCGCTGTACGTCTTTTTCCAGCGCATCAGCAAACGAGCACTAACTCAGGGTATATCCAACTAGCTTTTGATTATGAATGGCTAGATAATCATACCCCTACTCACCCCAGCGTTGCATCAACTGATGCGGCACATTCACTTGATCTAAAATCCGCGCCACGACGAAATCAACCAAGTCTTCAATCGTTTTGGGGTGGTGATAAAAGCCGGGGTTCGGCGGCAAAATGACAACGCCGAGGCGCGAGAGTTTCAGCATATGCTCTAAATGAATCGCCGAAAACGGCGTTTCACGCGGCACTAAAATCAGCGTTTTACGCTCTTTGATCATCACATCAGCAGCGCGTTCGAGCAAATTATCCGATGCACCATTAGCAATCGCCGACAGCGCGCCCATCGTGCACGGTACGACGATCATGCCATCCCCCGGATTTGAGCCTGACGCCATCGGCGCGAACCATTCACTTTGTCCATACACCTGCAATTGCTCAGCGTCACTCACACCATATTGCGCGCGCAGCAATTCCGCCAAATCTGCCGCACGACTCGGCCATGTTAAATCCAGCTCTTGCTTGGCCACAATTTGCGCCACTTGCGTATACACCAAACGCACCTTGCAACCCGCCGCGAGCAAGCATTCCAAAGTACGCAAACCATACGGCAAGCCAGAAGCGCCAGTAAAAGCCAGAGTAATGGTTTTCATTATTAAATCCTCAAGAAACCGCGATAATTGAACGAATACTCAGCTCTGACTCTCCGGTGGAGCACTCGGTTCAGCATCACGCAATAATCGCGTCGCAATCAAACCATTGATCAAGCCAAACACAATCGACATCGCCGCTAACACGGGAATCAACACAACAATACCGTTATGCGGAATCAGCCATAAGCGTGCAATGATGAGTTGTCCGCCCAAATGCCCGAGCGCAGAGAGCATCGACAGTGACACTAAGCCAAACCAGCGGCGCGGCAAATATTGCGCCAAGCCCAGCACCAGCAAACTCACAATGCCGCCACCCAAACTCATTACAAATCCGGGCGAGAAAAATCCCCCCAAAACCAGCCCAGCCCCCAGTATCCGCAGCAAAGAAACCCAAACTGCCGCATTCCAACCCATACGTTGCAATGCGATTAAGGTGACAATATTCGCCAAACCGGGTTTAAAGCCAGGAATTGGCGAAGGAATGGCGGCCTCAACCACCGCCAAAGCGATGGCACAAGCAGCCAAGCGTGCAATCCATTCATCCTCAGCAGTGACTTTAAAGGTGCGCTTAATAGGTGAGACTGTCATACGCGAGAGGCTGATTGCCAATGAGTTGAATACTGGTGCGATTGGGTAGGCAAATGGCACTTTGCCCTGCTTGGGTAAGCCAACCGGCGCGCACGCAATACTGACGCGGACTAGGATCGCTAACAATCCGAACGCGACCCGCTGCGACTTCAACAACGGTATCGCCAAGCGGCCCAGCAATCGCCAAAGTCCGAGCCGCAGCCAAATCAAGCTCGGCAAACAATTGACCATCTTGAAATACTTTGACGCGCGTAGCGCTGCCCTGCGACCAACACGAGGGCGTAATGACCAACCACAGCGCAATGCAACAAAACAACATTAGATAATCACCGGGCTGCATCATTTGCAGCCATTGCCGCCAAGCAGTGTTAGGCACGATGATGCTGTTCGCGATGACGCACCAACACTTGGCGATTGCGCGCAAAGTGGCGGCGTAATTCTTCGGCTAAATAGACTGAGCGATGCTGCCCACCCGTGCAACCAATCGCCACCGTCACATAACTACGCTGATCGCGTTCGAACTCCGGCAACCAGCGCTCTAAAAAACCTAAAATATGCGTGAAATAGCTGCCAACCGTCGGTTGGCGCATTAAGAAATCCGCCACTGGTTGATCCATGCCGGTGAGCGGACGCAATACAGGATCGTAATAAGGATTCGGCAAACAACGCGCATCAAACACAAAATCAGCATCGAGCGGCAAGCCGTGTTTAAAACCAAATGACTCAAAAATCAGGGTCAATTTGGCACGATCCGAATCAATAAAATCACGCACCCAAACGCGCAGTTGCGCAGCAGATAAACCCGAGGTATCCATCGCATGCGACATTTCGCGGATGGTTTCCAGCATTTCACGCTCTAAGGCCACCGACTCCGTGACGGTTAACTCGCCTTTGGACAATGGATGGCTGCGGCGGCTTTCTGAATAGCGTTTGACCAACACTTCATTATTCGCTTCAAGGTAAATCATGCGCACGTCTAAACCCAAATCCATCAGCGCAGCCAAATGATCGGGAAAAGTGGCCAGATTATGGGCGCTACGCGCATCGATACCAATCGCCACTTTCGGATAGCCATCGCGATCTAACATCGAAACCGCTTGCGGCAATAAAGGAGCGGGTAAATTATCGAGGCAATAAAAACCCAAATCTTCCAGCGCCCGCAATGCGACACTTTTACCTGCGCCCGATAAACCCGACAAAATCACCAACTGTTGATTGCGATGCATTACTCACCCATTTCCATGAATTTTTGGTGGCGCTCAATAAACTCACGCGTCGAATCAATTCCGCGCAGCTGCAAAATATAGTTGCGCACGGCAGACTCGACCAAGACAGCCAAATTGCGCCCCGCCGCCACCGGAATCACTAGCTTGCGAACGGGAACATCCAAAATCGCCTGTGTGGCAGCCTGCATTTGCAATCGATCAACGGGCGCCACAGCTTCACCGCCGGCTTTGGCCAGATGCACAATCAACTTGAGCGTTTTTTTCGGGCGAACTGCGGTTTCACCAAAAATCGTCCGAATATTCAACACACCAATTCCGCGCACTTCCAAAAAGTCACGCAACATTGGCGGGCAGCGGCCTTCTAAGGTTTCTGGATTGGTGCGATAGACTTCAACAACGTCGTCCGCAACAAGACCGTGACCGCGTGAAATGAGCTCTAGCGCCAATTCAGATTTACCCATTGACGATTCACCGGTTAACAAAACACCGACTTCGAGTACATCCAAAAATACCCCGTGCAGGTGTGTCGACACAGCCAATGCTTTACTTAGGTAATAGCGCAATACCTCCATCAAATAAGGTGATTGCTCTGGGCTCGTCAGCAAAGGCACATGATGTCGCTCAGCAGCTTCACGCAATGAATCAGGTACCACTTGCCCATTGGCAACAATCATCGCCGACATATCATTGGCAAACAGCTGATTCAAACTCGAATGCTGAATATCGGCCGAGAGGCCATTCAGATAGGCGACTTCAGCAATACCCAGCACTTGAATTCGGTTTGGATGCACAAAATTCAAATGCCCCACCAAAGACAACGAGGGCTTTTGCTCCGACGCGTCATTAGACAGCAAATTATTCGCCCCCGACTGCCCAGCCACCCAAGTCAGGCGCAATTTCTCGGCATTATCGATAAAAAGTTGTCGGGCAGTGATTTGAGGCATGCTGGCTCGCGTTGATCAATTTTGGAAATGATTGAATAATAAATTTTACTACAGACTTTGAATGCTAAGGCAAAAGTTCCGGTGCACCACTGTTCCAGCTGACGCACGCACTATGACTTGCTCTGCCAAACAGACTGAGTGCCCAACAGGCCACCCCAAATAAGAAGCCCTCAGGCAAAAGCTGAGGGCTGTGTTGGCTTAAAACTCTGAAGCGTAGGGTTCCCATTGGGAAATTTGCTCCCACACTGCCGTCGCCTCAGGCAATCCAAGTAATTCTTCACGCAATTGCTTATCAGAAAACAACTGCGCCAATTCTGACAAAATTTGCAAATGCAGATCGGTCGCGTTGGCAGGAACCAACAACACAAAAATCAATGAAACTGGCTTGCTATCGGGGGCATCGAACTGAATAGGCTCTTTGAGACGGACAAAAGCGCCAACTGCTTCTTTCAAACCTTTAATCCGGCCATGCGGAATCGCGACGCCTTGCCCCAAGCCTGTTGAACCTAGCTTTTCTCGGGCAAATAAACTATCAAAAATTACGCTACGCGCAATACCGTGGCTATTTTCAAACACAATACCGACATGTTCAAAAACGCGTTTTTTACTACCCACGTCCAAATCAAGAAATACATTGGCAACGGGGAGGATTTTGCTAATCAGGCTCATGTTCAAACTTATGTCCTTAAAGGAGCCGCCATTGTAACCTGCGCTCCGAGAAACAAAAACGGGAACGACTCGCGGCGTTCCCGTTGTGTTGCTTGCGCAACGGATTATTCTTCGATCACCGCTTGGTGCTTGATGGCTTCATTACGATGGCCAGATTGCTTTTCTTTGTATTTAATAATCTGACGATCCAGTTTATCAGCAAGGCTATCAATTGCAGCATACATATCCGCATCGATTGACTCAACATGAAGATCTTTGCCGACAACATGAATCGTTGCTTCGGCTTTATGTTCCAGCTTATCCACCGACAAAATGACGGCAACATCAATCACATTATCAAAATGACGTGTCGTACGTT
The DNA here is from genome assembly GCF_016881405.1 of Deefgea chitinilytica. Classification (GTDB taxonomy): domain Bacteria; phylum Pseudomonadota; class Gammaproteobacteria; order Burkholderiales; family Chitinibacteraceae; genus Deefgea; species Deefgea chitinilytica. The sequence goes on along the minus strand of NZ_WOFE01000001.1, from coordinate 106,083 downwards.
CAATTTTGCTTGTCACGTATTCACGAATCGCTGGTGTAACTTCCAGATGATGACCACTAATGTTGAGGTTCATATACTACTCCTTCGGTTTTTGTGCTTTTGTATAAGGCGATGTGCTTTTACAAACACTTGCGCTGATTAACGGGAGGAATCATTAACGCCTCCCTGTACTTAGCAACGGTGCGTCGCGCAACCACCACACCTTGCCGTGCGAGTTCTTCAGTTATAGCACTATCCGATAAAGGTTTGTGCGTATTTTCCTGCTGTACTAGTTGTTTGATCAAAGCTTTGATCGATGTGGCGGAGTTTTCACCACCACTTTCACTTTCAACGTGACTACCAAAAAAGTATTTATACTCAAATACACCGCGTGGCGTCAGCATATATTTTTGAGTTGTTACACGAGAGATGGTCGACTCATGGAGTTCCAATTCATCAGCAATATCCCGTAATACCAAAGGTCGCATTGCAACCTCGCCATACTCAAAAAATGCTTTTTGCCGCGCGACAATTGCTTCAGCAACCCGCAAAATCGTACTACCACGCTGCTCAACACTTTTAATCAACCAGCGTGCTTCTTGTAGCTTACCACTTAAGCCAAGTGCTGAATCACCCTGCAGCAACTTTGCATACATCTCATTAACTCTAAGTTTAGGCTGCGCCGCCGAATTCAAGCGTACCTGCCATTGGCCACGAACTTTATTCACAATCACATCAGGCAATACATAGCGCGTCGTTTCTGCAGACCAATTGGCACCGGGTCTTGGCGTTAAGCCACGCACTAAAGTTTGTGCCTCGCGAAGTGTTGCTTCGTCGCATTGCAGTTGACGTTTAAGTCTAGTGTAATCCCGCTGCGCCAATAAATCGAGACCTTCATTCACCAATCGCATGGCAATATTACGCACTGGATTATCTGGTAAAACACGCAATTGCAGGCTAAGTGACTCAGCCAAATCTCTTGCCCCAACTCCAAGTGGCTCAAGCTGCTGCAAATGCTGCAAAGCAATTTGCAATTCTTCTGGCTCTAATTCTAATTCCGCAATCAGCTCGGCAGGTATTTGTGCGTAAATCTCATCTAAACTTTGGCTTAATAAACCATCATCATCTAGCGCATCAATCAGTAAAGTAATCAAAGCCCTATCACGCTCTGGCAGCACCAACCAACCACTTTGCTCTAGCAAATAATCACGGAGTGAATCGGTTTTCGGTACTCGTAAAGCAGGGTCATTTTCATCATCTTCATCAAACGATTGGCCTGACCTGACCTCGTCCCAACGCAAGCTATCGCCCTCTTCCACCACCTCGCTAGCCTCAAGTGGCGCCGCTTCTTCACCGGCATCAGTCACGCCATCCTCACGCTCTAGCATGGGGTTTTCCGCTAAGAATTGTTCAATTTCTTGCTGAAAATCAAGCGTGGAAAGTTGCAACAGTTTAATCGACTGCTGAAGTTGGGGAGTCAAATTGAGCTGCTGCGACATTCGCAGCTGCAAGGTTTGCTTCATGACACGTGTGGCCTAAATAATGCGGTTTAATACCACTACATTTTGAAATGCTCGCCCAAGTACACTTGGCGAACATCTTCATTATTCACAATTTCAGTGGGTTTACCAGCGGCAATCACCGCGCCTTCCGAGATGATATAAGCGCGATCACAAATCCCGAGTGTCTCCCGCACATTGTGATCGGTAATTAAAACACCAATCCCGCGGCCTTTCAGAAAACCAATAATCCGCTGAATATCAATCACCGCAATGGGGTCTACGCCAGCAAACGGTTCATCAAGCAAAATAAACTGCGGATTCGATGCCAAAGCACGGGCAATTTCAACACGACGACGCTCACCACCCGATAAACTGAGTGCGCCACTGTCACGCAAGTGCCCAATATGCAAATCATGCAACAACTCATCCAAACGAGTATTGATTTCTTCTTTGCTTGAGTAGTGCAATTCAAGTACCGCTTGAATATTTTCTGCCACGGTCATTTTGCGAAAAATCGAAGCCTCTTGCGGCAAATAACCCAAGCCCAGACGAGCTCGTTTATGAATAGGCTGCTGACTTACATCTACACCATCGAGCTCAATCAAGCCAGAATCCATCCGGACTAAACCCACAATCATATAAAAACTGGTGGTTTTACCGGCGCCATTTGGCCCCAAAAGACCAACGACCTCGCCACTGGCGACTTCAATCGAAACATCGCGGACGACAGTGCGTTTTTTATACGATTTTTGTAAATGCTGCGCTTTCAACACACTCATTTGGCGGCGTCTTTCTTTTTCGGGTTGATCGTAATATTGACGCGATTACCAGGTTTACTTTGTGCTTGATAAAATTCAGTGTTCAAATTGTAATTAATCGTGTCACCCATAACGACATCCTGACCTTTTTTGACCCAGGCTTTATCAATCAGCACCATTTCACCTTTGACTTCATCGTAATCAAAGCTCAAAGATTCAGCATCGAGCATTTCACCGCTATCTAATTTTTGTTTAAAACGCACAGGACGGCCTTCGCCCTTGGCAAATTGTTTACCATCGGCGTCTTGGCGCATCACTACTTTATCAGCACGCATCACCATCGTGCCTTGAGTCACAATCACGTTGCCAGTACACACGGTTTGCTGGGTTTTCTGCTCAGCCAAACAATGATCAGCAACGATGTTCATCGGTTTTTCACGATCTGCCTTTTCGGCAAATGATGGAGAACTAAGGATTAGCGCGAGGAGCGGCAGAACGAGGTATCGGGACATAGGTCATCTTTACTTTAGATTTAAGTTCTAGGGTTTCTAATGGATTATTCAAGACAAATCCCACGGCTTCAGCATGGCTTTGTCCCATTTTAGCGGTCACAAACTGTGTTGACTTAGCAATCTGCGCATGGCCATCAATCCAAATATCACGGCCATCAATGATTAACTCGGCATGATTATCATAGGGCGCACGCCGTAATTGTGTTGCGTCGTAAAACCAAGTTTCTGACGCTTTACGAATTGAGCGTGCTCGGGTACCAATCACCACCACCGTCGGCTTACTGGCTTGAGTATGCGTCAATACCGGCGACTCATACAACATCGTATCTTCAGCAGGCACATGGGTAACCCGACTTGCCACAAGGTGCGAGCGCTTTAAGCCCGCTTCATCAAAGCGTACAAGAGTCCCTTCATTAGCAATCAGATCCGGCGCATTTAAATCAACTCGATTAGGTAGGGCCAAATTCGTCGCGACACGACTAAGTACCCAGATCAGGCTACCGACGATCACTAAGAGTAACAGGGGTAATACCCATGTAGTTAAACTGCGCAAGACCACCCCCTAACTCAAATAGGGCGCCAACGCGGCATCCAAGGTGTTTTGCGATTGCATAATCAGCTCACACACTTCACGCACCGCCCCCGCTCCGCCTTGGCTACCCGTTACATAATGGGCATATTGGCGTACCAAGGCCGGAGAATCCGGCACCGCAGCTGCAAACGCCACGCGGCGCATCACCGGCAAATCAATTACGTCATCGCCCATATACCCACACTGTTCTGCGCTCACGCCGACTTCGCGAATAAGTTCTTCAAACGAAGCGCGTTTATCATGCGCGCCTTGATAAACATACTCGATACCTAAATTTCGCGCGCGGTGCAGCACTAAGTTGGATGTGCGGCCTGTAATAATGGCCAATTTCACGCCACTGTTTTGCAGCATTTTTAAGCCATGCCCATCTAAAGAATTGAAGGCCTTCATTTCTTCACCGGCGTCGTTAAAGTACAAACGGCCATCGGTCATCACACCGTCAACATCAAAAATCATCAATCGAACTTGCTTTGCCTGCTCAAGCATTGAGCTTCCTTCTTCTATCTAAATAATCTTAGGTATCACATTAAAATCCAAGCTTAACAATGCCTAGATAAATATACCCTCTAAACCACTCTAGCACGGAGTAGATCATGCATATTCAAAGCGCCGACTAAACGACCCTGATCTTGAACCAATAGGCCATTAATACGGCGTGATTCCATTACTTGCACCGCTTCCGCGGCAAGGCGCGAAGCCTCAATAGTAGCAGGGTTTGGCGTCATCACGGCACTCACCGCGGTGGTACGAAGATCGATATCACGATCCAAAGTGCGTCTCAAATCACCATCGGTGTACACACCGACCAACTCGCCACTTGAATTGACTACGGCGGTCATTCCTAAACCTTTACGGCTAATCTCGAGCAAGGCATCGCGCAAAGGGACATCATCTTGCACCACCGGCAAGCGCTCGCCATGGTGCATTAGATCACGGACATGAACCAATAAGCGACGCCCTAAAGTGCCCCCCGGGTGTGACAACGCGAAATCTTCTGCCTGAAAACCTCTGGCCTCTAGTAAAGCCACCGCTAAGGCATCGCCCAATGCCAAGGCCACCGTGGTACTCGCCGTCGGAGCCAAATTGAGTGGACAGGCCTCTTCGGCGACTGCGACATCCAAATGCACATTGGATTCCAAAGCCAGTGTCGACTTAAGATTACCCGTCATCGCGACCAGCGCGACCCCCAGGCGTTTTAAACTTGGTAATAAGGCAACCAGTTCATCACTTTCACCCGAGTTAGATAAGGCCAACACGATATCGGCCGATGTAATCATACCCAAATCGCCATGCGCGGCTTCACCGGGATGAACAAAGAACGCTGGCGTTCCGGTGCTGGCCATAGTAGCGGCGATTTTACGCGCAACATGTCCTGATTTGCCCATGCCCATAATAATCACGCGACCATGACAGGCCAGCAACAATTGGCAGGCTCGATCAAATTGAGTATCCAATCGTGATGCAACCGCTGAGATGGCTTCTGCTTCAATCTGCATCACACGACGCGCGACTTCACTTGCCGACCATGCCAACTCAAATCCCGCTTCTATCGCTTTCATAAAGAGGTTATTTCCAAGCCAATCCAACGCGCAGTATAAAAGACCTTGCGAGTTGATGACAGCACCAAGTGCACCGTTCACCGTGTCAGAATTTACACAACTGGCGACTCACGCAGGCTTGGCGACCGTAAACGCAACGTCAACAACAGCGAGCTCGGCTATAATCGAGCGACACTTCGTCCTCTGAACAACTATGCCCATTAATCTGCACTCTTTTGTTCTTCTGCTGGCGGCTGCCGTAATTACGGTTGTGGTATGCCGCAAATTCAAACTTCCTGCGATGCTGGGCTACTTACTCGTCGGAATGCTAATTGGCCCATATGCGCTTGGCTTTATTCAATCGAGTGAACAAGCCAGCCATCTAGCCGAGTATGGGATTGTGTTTTTGATGTTTACGCTCGGGCTAGAATTTAACCTAGCGAAGCTCAATGCCATGAAGCGCATTGTATTCGGACTAGGCACGGCTCAAGTTGGCGCGGTGCTGGTCTTTATTGCGGCGGCGGTAATGCTAGCAGGACTAGACTGGCGAGCAGGTCTAGTATTGGGTGCGGCAGCAGCGATGTCGTCGACCGCCATGGTTTCCAAGCTCTTATCCGATCGGGGCGAACTCAATGCGCCACACGGCCAAAATGCAATCGGTATTTTACTGTTTCAAGATTTAGCGGTCGTTCCATTTCTGATTATTATTCCGGCACTAAGCCTACCAGACGGCAGTATCACCATCCCACTGATCAATTTAGAAGTCGATCAACTGCTGTTCGCTCTCTTTCTGGCTTCTCTAAAAATTGTGTTTGTGCTGGTTGTGCTGCTCTCGCTAGGGCAAAAAATTATGCGGCCTTGGTTTAATTTGGTCGCCAAACAACATGCTAGCGAGCTTTTTATGATCAATATTTTATTGGTCACACTAGGCACCGCATGGCTCACCGAAGAAGCAGGTTTATCTCTGGCTTTGGGCGCATTTTTAGCGGGTATGCTGATCGCGGAAACCGAATACCGCTATCAGGTTGAGGACGACATCCGCCCTTTCCGTGATTTATTACTTGGGCTCTTTTTTGTTACCGTCGGCATGAATTTGAATTTCAGTATTTTGCTCTCTGAATGGGGCATGGTGCTGACAAGCTTACTGCTTTTAGGGCCGGTCAAAATCGCTCTCATTGCCGCTTTAGCCAAGCTTTTTGGCAGCTCACCTGGGAGCGCACTGCGTACCGGATTTGCGCTGGGCCAGGGCGGTGAGTTTGCCTTTGTTTTATTAGCACTTATCGGGCAAGGTGGGCTCGTTCCCAGCCCGATCTTACAAGCCGCCACTGCAGGGGTCATTTTGTCGATGCTGATTACGCCAATGCTAATCCAGCACTCCGATAAAATTGTCTTACGCTTGGCTAGCTCCGAGTGGATGAGCTTGGCCGCCAATTTGCACAATATTGCAGTACGCAGCATGGCAGCCAATGGCCACGTGATTTTGTGTGGTTTTGGCCGTAGCGGGCAGTCCTTAGCGCGGATTTTAAGCCAAGAAGACATCCATTTTTTTGCGCTCGATCTTGACCCAGAAAAAGTACGCGAAGCTGCCAGCGCTGGTGAATCGGTCGTATACGGCGATGCAGCCAAACGTGAGGTACTAATTGCCGCCGGCCTCATGCGAGCCCGCGCCATCATTGTGACCTATTCCGATACGCATTCAGCGATGAAAATTTTAGAGCTTGCTCATCAGTTGCGCCCAGAAATCCCTGTCATTGTGCGTACCCAAGACGATAGCGACATTGACCTACTGAAAAATGCCGGTGCTGCAGAGGTTGTGTCAGAAATCATGGAGGGTAGTCTGATGCTTGCTTCGCACACGATGATGCTATTGGGCGTGCCACTGAATAAAGTCATCCGGCGAATTCGCGAAGTGCGTGAAACCCGCTACCAATTAATTCGTGGTTTTTATCGTGGTCTCAACGAAGACACCGACGAAACAGATCGCCAGCAGCCGCGGTTACATACACTGCAACTGACACAAAATGCTTACGCAAATGGCTACACGATTGCCGAACTGAAACTCGACAAATTACAAGTCGAAATTCGCAGCATTCGCCGCCGCAATACCCCACCATTCCAACCCGAGCAAGACTTCCAACTCAGCACCGGCGATGTCTTGGTGCTGTTGGGCGAACAAGAAAACTTAGCGGCGGCAGAAATGCTAATCCTGCAAGGCAAGTAACAGGTATAACTGGCTAGCAATTAAAAATACTAGCCCACAACGCAATACCCAACAAAAAAAGGAGCTAAAGCTCCTTTTTTTTATTTCAATCTCTAAATGTTTTAATGCCGATCAAACTTAGGACGTTTGCCGACCGTGGCTTCAATCTGCACCGGACTACCTTGCCGCATTACCACCATCGGCGTCACCCGCTCTGGTGGCAATGCAGAAATCAAATCCAACATCTGCGACGAATTAGTCACTTCTTTACCATCGATTTGCACCAAGATATCGCCAGGACGAATGCCAGAACGTGCAGCAGGGCCATTACGTACCACGCCAGCAATCAACGAGCCCTTGGTTGACTCAAGACGGAACGACGCCGCCATTTCTGGCGTGACATCCTGCACTTCAATCCCCAACCAGCCACGCGTTACGCCGCCTTCTTTGATAATAGCTTCCATCACTTGCTTCACTGTCGTTGCCGGAATCGCAAAACCAATCCCCAGTGAACCGCCAGTCTTCGAGTAAATTGCCGTATTAATACCCAGCAAATTACCTTGCGTATCAACCAAAGCGCCGCCTGAATTACCCGGATTAATCGCTGCATCAGTTTGAATAAAATTCTCAAACGTATTAATCCCTAATTCGCTACGTCCCAATGCCGAAATAATCCCCATAGTCACTGTTTGACCAACGCCAAATGGATTACCAATCGCGAGCACCACATCACCGATAGCAATTTTTTCCAAATCGGCAAATTGAATCGCGGGTAAATCGGTCAAATCAATCTTGATCACCGCAAGGTCAGTTTCAGGATCGCTGCCAATCAAACGCGCCATCGCCCGACGACCATCAGCTAATGCCACTTGGATTTCGTCAGCAGATTCAACCACGTGATTGTTGGTAATAATGTATCCATCAGTTGAAACTAAAACCCCCGAGCCAAGACTTGAGGTTTTTGCTCCGCCCTCGGCCTCTTCTCTATCACCAAAAAAACGCCGAAATTGGGGATCATTCAAAGGCATGCGACGATTTTGTTTGATCGCTTGTGACGTAAAAATATTCACCACCGCCGGCTTAGCACGTTTTGCCGCATCACGATAAGATGAATCCGCTGGCACTGCGCTAGCGCTCGCAGGCGCTTCCTTGGTGACGGTGACTACTTCAGGTTGCGAATGTTGACGCCAGTCAGGTTTAAATACCGTTACTAAAAACCAGATGGCTAAACCGATCGTGGCGGTTTGTGCGAAAATCAGCCAAAGTTTTTTTATCATTTTGCAGATCTCTTATGCCTATACAACGTCAAGAATTAGAAAATCATCTCGCACAATTGCTATCCGTTGCGCGATTTAAGGATTATGCACCAAACGGCTTACAAGTCGAAGGTCGCCAACATATTCAACACATTGTAACTGGCGTCACGGCATCATTAGCACTGATTGAAGCCGCTATCGAACTGAATGCCGATGCATTATTGGTCCATCATGGTTTCTTTTGGAAAAACGAAAATCCAACGATTGTACGCACGAAAAAACAAAGAATTGCGGCTTTATTGGGCGCAGATTTAAATCTTTTCGGCTATCACCTGCCTTTAGATGCGCACGAAGAGCTGGGTAACAATGCCCAACTCGCAAAAAAATTAGGCCTCATTCCAACAGGACGTTGCTCAGATCAAGATTTAGTTTGGTTGGGTGAATTACCGGTTCCAATGTCATTTGATACTTTTTCGCGACACATTGGCATTTCACTCAATCGCGATCCATTAGCAATCGGAACAGCAGAACAAATCGTGCGCAAAGTCGCTTGGTGCACTGGCGGCGCACAAAGTTATTTCCACGAAGTTGCAACACTGGATGTGGATTGTTTTATCACCGGTGAGGCCTCTGAATTTGTGACACATTTGACCAACGAAAGTGGGGTCGGCTTTATTGCCGCGGGTCACCACGCAACAGAGCGTTATGGGATTGCGGCTCTGGGCCAACACTTGGCCAACGAATTTGGATTACAACACACGCATCTCGACTTGGATAACCCAGTATGATGATTGCTCAATCAGTACGTTTTTTACAAAAATCTGCGGCAATCTTAGTCACGGCAATCGTCTGCACGCTGAGCGCTTGTAGCAGCAATCCAGCGACAAACAACAACAAGCCTGTTGCGACCAGCGATCCGGTACAAAAAGAAAATCAAATCGCGCCCAGCATCATCATCAAAGCACGCAGTAGCAAGGCAATCACCGAAGATATTATTCGGTATCGTACCGGCAAAGGCATGAAAATTCGGAGCAAATCGAATTTACGCCTTGAATTTATGATGACGATGAGCAACACCACAGTGCCAACCGAAGCACGGATGCTGTATGTTTTAAACCAAACCGAGCAAGGTTGGCGAGTAACGGCGCGGGTGTACCAAATCACTCACCCTGGTAGCCAACAAGAAAAAGTGCAAGAGATCACTGCGGCAGTGAGTGACAAATTAGCCGAAGAATTGGCCACTTACGCGAAAATCTCGAGCAAACCTTAACTATTTTTCCAAAATGCAGCCTCAGACGCATGAAGCTGCTTTAAGTTCCGGCCGTCTTTCAGGTAGAATTTCATACTTTGAAGATATTACGTTCAGTCAATCAGGGATTGGGTTATGAGTGACCAACAATTAGATAATAGTAAACGGCGATTTTTATTAATCGCCACCAGTGCAGTCGGTGGGGCTGCAGTGGCGGGGATTGCGGCGCCGTTTATCGCTAGCTTTTTCCCATCCGAGCGCGCGAAAGCCGCTGGGGCATCAGTTGAAGTTGATATTAGCAAGCTAGAACCAGGACAAAAAATCACGGTTGAATGGCGTGGAAAACCTGTCTGGGTCGTAAAACGAACCCCAGAAATGCTCTCGCTACTGCCTAAAAATGATCCAAAATTGGCTGATCCAACGTCAACAGTTGATCACCAACCTGAATATGCAAAAAATGCGACACGTTCGATCAAACCAGAAATCTGGGTTGCACAAGGCGTCTGTACGCATCTGGGCTGTTCGCCAACCTTCCGTCCTGATCTGGCTCCTGCAGATCTCGGGCCAGATTGGGTCGGCGGTTTTTATTGCCCATGTCATGGCTCTAAATTTGATTTGGCTGGCCGCGTTTTCTCAGGTGTTCCTGCGCCGACCAACTTAATTATCCCCGAACACAAATACCTATCCGACACAGTGCTGTTGGTTGGTGAATCCTAAGACAGGGAAAAGACATGAGCAAACTAGAACAAGTCCCCGAAAAAGTACTCGGTTGGGTTGATGAGCGTTTTCCGCTGACATCTACGTGGAAAGCACACGTTTCTGAGTATTACGCACCAAAAAACTTTAATTTTTGGTATTTCTTTGGTTCATTGGCGATGATGGTCTTGGTGATTCAGATTGTCACTGGCATTTTCCTCACCATGAACTACAAACCGGATGGTAATTTGATTCCGGGCACGAATATCTCTGTCGCCTTTGCTTCCGTTGAATACATCATGCGCGATGTGGCAGGCGGCTGGGTGATTCGTTATATGCACTCAACCGGCGCTTCGATGTTCTTCGTAGTCGTCTACCTACACATGTTCCGCGGTTTGATTTACGGCTCATACCAAAAACCACGTGAATTGATCTGGATCTTCGGTGTAATGATTTTCTTGTGCTTGATGGCAGAAGCCTTCCTTGGCTACTTATTGCCATGGGGTCAAATGTCATTCTGGGGCGCACAAGTTATCGTTAACTTGTTCGCATCTGTACCTGTGATTGGTCCTGACTTAGCTGAATTGATTCGTGGTGACTTCGTCGTTTCTGACGCCACGCTAAATCGCTTTTTTGCTTTACATGTGATTGCAGTGCCATTGGTATTAATCGCCTTGGTTGTTGCACACTTAGTTGCATTACATGAAGTAGGATCAAACAACCCAGACGGGATCGAAATCAAGAAAAACAAAGATCCAAAAACTGGCATTCCACTGGATGGCATTCCATTCCACCCTTATTACACAGTAAAAGACATTTTTGGTGTTTCAGTATTTTTGGTGGTATTCACATCCATCATGTTCTTCCTACCAGAAATGGGCGGCTACTTCTTAGAGCATCCAAACTTTGATCCAGCTGACGCACTCAAAACACCAGCACACATTGCACCAGTATGGTATTTCACTCCGTTCTATGCCATCTTGCGTGCGGTACCGTCATTCTTTGGGATGCAAGTTTGGGGCGTTTTAGCAATGGGTGCAGCGACCTTGATTATCGGTGCATTACCGTGGCTTGATCGCTCACCGGTTAAATCAATTCGTTATCGCGGTCCGATCTACAAAGCAGCATTAACGCTGTTTGTTATTTCGTTCTTGGGCTTGGGTTACTTAGGCACTCAAGCACCAACAGATATGGGCACTTTCTTATCACGTGTCTTATCAATTATTTACTTCCTCTTCTTCATTTTGATGCCTTGGTACACCAAGATTGATAAAACGAAACCGGTTCCTGACCGCGTAACGATGAAGTAATGGGGAGAAATATATGAAAAAACTAATTAATTCATTGCTATTTGCGCTATTAGCCAGCACGGCAGTGAGCAGCATTGCGGCGAGTGGCAATGTGCATTTAGACAAAGCACCGATTGACTTGCGTAATGCAGAAAGCTTGCAACGCGGCGCGCAAACCTTTGTGAATTATTGCTTGTCTTGCCATGGCGCGATTGCAATGCGCTATAACCGCTTGAAAGACATTGGCTTAACTGAGGCGCAAATCAAAGACAACTTGATGTTCACCACAGATAAAGTCGGCAATCCGATGAAAGTCGCGATGGATGCAAAAGAGGCTAAAGTATGGTTTGGTGCCACCCCACCTGACCTATCTTTAATTGCACGCTCACGCGGTTCAGATTGGCTCTACACTTACCTACGTACTTTTTACCGCGATGAAACCCGCCCAACAGGCTGGAACAACTTGGTTTTTGATAAAGTAGGTATGCCACACGTGCTTTGGCAACTGCAAGGCGAACAAGTACTGGAAACCAAAAAAGAAGGTGAGCATGAAGTGCATACCTTAAAACTGGTAAAACCAGGTCTGTTAACCCGCGGCGCTGAAAACGGGGGTTTTGACAACAGTGAATTTGATCACCGCGTTGCCGACCTAGTTAACTACATGACCTATATGTCTGAACCAGCACAAGTAAAACGCGAACAAATTGGCTATGCCGTTGTATTGTTCCTCTTGTTTATCTTGGTGCCACTGACCTACCTGCTGAAAAAAGAATATTGGAAAGATGTTCACTAATCAGTGCAATCACAAAAAGGGCGGATCACCGCCCTTTTTTTTCGTCCATTTTCTTTTTAATTACAAGCACTTATCAGACAATTTATAGATATTACGGCGCAAAAATAGTAAAATCCCATTCATTCCAAAAAGTCGATAGGTATATCCATCATGATGAAATTGTATTCTGGCACGTCATGTCCATTTAGCCACCGCTGCCGGATTGTGCTATTTGAAAAAGGAATGGATTTTGAAATCCTTGATGTGGATATTCACAGCAAACCAGAAGATCTCGCTATCATGAATCCGTACAATGAAGTACCTGTACTGGTTGAGCGTGAGCTACAACTATATGAATCAAACATCATTAATGAATACATTGATGAACGTTTCCCACACCCGCAATTAATGCCCGCAGATCCAGTTATGCGCGCTCGTGCTCGCTTGATGTTATTTAATTTGGAGCGCGAATTATTTGTCCACGTAAAAACACTGGAAGACAGCAGCGCAACAAAGAAAGCGCAAGAAACCGCCCGCATTACCATTCGCGATAATCTAACGCAAATTGCCCCGCTGTTCACCAAACAAAAATTCATTTTAGGTGAAGAATTTTCTATGCTAGACGTAGCGATTGCACCTTTGCTATGGCGCTTTGAACACTACGGCATCGAAGTCACTAAAGGTTTGGCACCCGTGATGAAATACGCTGAACGCTTATTTAGCCGCGAAGCATTTATCGACTCATTAACGGCCAACGAAAAAGCAATGCGCAAATAAGACGTGAAGAGTGAGGTGTAAGGCGTCAAGCAAGCATCTGCACGCACGTCTCGCTAACTCCGAACACCTCGCACCTTGGAGAGATTATGCAAACCGTTTCTACCAAACCTTACCTACTTCGTGCCATACACGAATGGTGCTCAGACCAAGGATTCACACCTTATCTGGTCGTCGCGGTACGTGGAAAAATGCAAGTGCCGATGGAATATGTAAAAAATGGCGAAATTGTGCTCAACACCAGCTATAGCGCTTGCCGTAATCTACTGATCGCGAATGATTTCATCACTTTCTCCGCGCGATTCAATGGTGTATCGCGTGATATCGTGATTCCTGTTGGTGCCGTGGTATCCATTTTTTCTCGTGAGAACGGTGAAGGCATGGGCTTTGAATACGAAGAGAGCTTTGCTGATGCAGATGGTGCACCTGAAACTTCACCTGAAACACAAGGCAGCGGTGATGGCCCACAAGAACCACCACCCCGCCCAACGGGAAAACCAACGCTACGCGTTGTGAAATAAAACGACCAATAATTGCATTGAATAAAAAAGACCCGCTGAGCGGGTCTTTTTTATTCACTAATCAAGTTTACTCTGCCTACTCTGGGTTTTGCTCAGTTACTACCGAGGGGACTGAGCGCTGCAATACCGCAGCAAAGAAAGCATCGGTTTGATGTTGGTATGGCGTCAATTGCAGATATTCATTCACCAACTCAATCTCAACCCGCTCTTTTTTCAACAAGTCACGTGCATCCAGCAATTTAAACTCAGGATGCGCCGCCAAAAATGCTTCCACAATCGCTTCATTTTCACTCGCCAAAAAGCTGCATGTTGCATATACCAAGCGCCCACCCTGCTTCACCATTCGTGCAGCCGAATTCAAGATCGCCATTTGCTTCTCATTCAACTCCCGCACGCTTTGCAATGTTTGACGGGCTTTCAAATCGGGATTGCGACGCAAGGTGCCCATGCCTGAACAAGGCGCATCAACCAAAACGACATCCATCTTACCTGCAAGCCGTTTAATTTTCTGATCCGACTCGCTAGCGATCAATTGTGGATGCACATTCGATAAACCTGAGCGCGCCAAACGCGGTTTTAGATTCGACAGGCGTTTTTCAGAAATATCAAATGCATACAAACGACCCGTATTTTGCATCATCGACCCCAGTAGCAAAGTCTTGCCACCTGCGCCCGCGCAAAAATCAGCAACCATCTGGCCACGTTTCACACCGCACAACAGGCCAAGCAATTGACTACCTTCGTCTTGCACCTCAACGCGCCCTTCCAAAAAGGCTTTGTACTTATTGATGGCGGGCTTACCTTCAACACGCAAACCCCATGGTGAAAATGGGGTCAACGTCGTATTGATATCACCCACGGCTTTCAATTCGGCAGCTACGGCATCACGTTTGGCTTTAATGCCATTCACACGTAAATCAAGCGGTGCGGCTTGTAGCATTGATTGGCCTAACTCGAGGATCTGCGCTTCTGTTTTGCCATCTGCGAGCAATTCATCAATAACCCACTGAGGTAATGCCGCACGCACGTTCAATGGTGCGTCACGTAAGGCCATACCCTTCATACCTGCTGCACGCTCTTTATCATTATCGCCAAAAACGGCAGGTAATTCACGCAAGTTCAGATGCTTAATCCGCGTAAAGAAAGCCAATAATAAATCGCGAGTGCTCGGTAATTTGCTCCCTTCAACACCACCGGCCAACCAATCGAGCTGCGGCAAATGACGCAACACACCAAATACCGTTTCTGCCACCACAGCACGATCTTTCGGACCTAGGCTTTTATTCTCACGAAAATGGCGTGACACGACGGCATCAGCGGGGGCATTAAAGCTTAGCGCTGAATTGAGCACATCCAGCGTGGCAGAAAGTTGAATTGGCGTCATTATTAGTTCTCTTGTCTAGTTTGAATATTCGGATTAGGGCGGCTTAAAACGGTTTGACCATCGATGCTAATTTCATTCGCAGAGACATCAAACACGCCCTCTTTGCCCAAAGTAAAAATCATCCGCACTGGAATGTGGTGCCAACGGGGGGCAAGCCAATACTCAACTTGCCGATTCTCCCATTGCGCGGTCAGCACGACCGTTTCGATCTCTTGATTACCGAGCTTGAGTTTCGTTTTTTCTTTTAACACAAACTCAACCTCGGGATAGCGTTTGCGGCCATTGAATAAGGCCAAAGTTCTACCCTGCTTTGGCTGCAAGGCAAATTGCAAAGCGGCCGATAATAAATCTTGATCGCCCAAGGCAATCGGCTCGGTCTGGCCTGAATCTGCTGCACCTACCGTAGCCAGCCCACTCGCCCAATCAAATTGAGCCATATTTCGAGCAACAGTGAGATCATTACGAAACTCGGCAAAACGCAGCGGCATGACCGTGTTTTTCTTAATTTGTCCTTCACTCAGCCAAATCATTTTTTTGCCTAAAGGCTGAGTAGCCAATTGCAAAACATAGTGATCATTTGCGATTTCCCACGTCATCTTGGCATTAAAAATGCTCAAAAAATAGTTAATCTCAACTTTTTTCGGATAATCTGGTGGTGCTGCTTTGACCACTCGCGGTGCAGCAAATGACAACGTCGCAAGTGCCCAAAGCACAAGAGCGGCAATCCATTTCATTTATGGTCTACGCTGCTGTTGATCACGCGGCGCGATCCATTCCAAGACTTTCTTTCCATCGAGCGAGACCTCTTTTGCAAGTACTTCAAAACTGTTGCCGTCTTTTCCCAAATTGATACTGATCTTGACCGGTAAATTATTCCACTCTGGAGCCAACCAGAAATCCACCTGCCTATCATCCCATTTAGCGCGCATCAACACCGCATCAACCTTAGTCGTTCCCAAGGTCAATGTCGCCTCGCCTTTTAATTCAAAAACCACATTCGGATAACGTTTTTTCCCACTAAATAAAGCCATCTCATAGCTTGGGTGCTTACTCCCCATCAGAGCCAAATGCAAACCAGCCGAGAGCAAATCCTGATCGCCTGGCTCAATTGGCTCGATTTTTTGCTGATGAGGCGGACCAACTCGCGCCGTATCGTGCTCCCAATCGAAAACCGCTTCATTTTTCGGTGGCTTATCGATCCCCAAACTTAAGTCAGCAAAATGCTGTGGCTTTATGCCATTACGCGCGTTGATTTTTCCTTCACTTTGATAGTGAATTTTTCGTCCCGCCGGATTCGCTTTCAGTTGCAAATCATAATGATCTTTTTCAATCGTCCATGTCATTCGCGCATCAAACACGGTCCAGTAATAGCCAATCTCCACGACACGAGGAAAACGTTGACTAGCCTCCCGGTCAATTTGAGTCGCGGTTCGCGATGCGGCAACCGCAACTTTGGAGGCCGTCACGCTCGGTACACTCGCCACAGCAACTTCTGCCACCTTTTGATTGGTAGCCGAGGCAACGATACTTGCACTCACCACTTGAGTAGCGGCCACTGCCGACGCAGCCTCGTTCGCCACAATCACGGTGCTGGCCACTACTTTGGGCTGAACCGCGCTGGCAACCTGCAGTGGTTTAAGCTGTTTCGGCTTGGGTTTTACTGGCGCGGCTTGAGGTTGCATAGTTTGCAAAAAAACCACCTGCTTTTCTGCCGGCTTCACATTGGCTAACTCAGTAGGTTTCTCTGCCTCATCAGCCAAACTTTGTGCATCTAATTTACGCGTTGTTTTTCTCAATTCAGTCTGGGCAAACTCCGGCTGAGTAAACCAAGCATACAAAGGCTCTGCGAGTAAGAGCACCAAATGCATCGCAATGGATGCAAACAGCGCAAACCAAAAGAACCAACGCAAATATTTCATCGGCTTAGCAACTCGGTGCTTGCAAAAAGCCCGCCGCACTCGCCGGCGCAGTGACACGGACTTGTTTACCCACAACGCTCAGTTGCCCAGCAACAAACCATTGCACCACTTTTGGATACAACTGATGTTCCTGTACTAAAATTCGCTGCGCCAAAGTCTCGGCCGTATCGTCCAACATCACCGGCACAGCCGCTTGGGCAATAATCGGCCCGCTATCGAGCTCTGCCGTCACAAAATGCACCGTGCAACCCGCCAATTTCACGCCCTCATCAATCGCCCGCTGATGCGTATTCACCCCAATAAATGCAGGTAGCAATGACGGATGTACATTGATCAAACGATTTACATAATGATTCACAAAATCAGCGGTTAAAATCCGCATAAAACCAGCCAGCACGACCAAATCTGGAGTGTAGCCATCAATCAACTTGGCCAAAGCCACATCAAATGCAGCGCGATCGGCAAATTGTTTATGATCCAGCACAGCAGTACGAATACCACGTTCAGCAGCCCACGCCAATCCCGCTGCGTCGGGGCGATTCGAAATCACTGCTGCGATATTGGCACCAGCAATTTGCGCATTCACGATGGACTGCATATTGCTGCCACGACCCGAAATCAAAATAACAATATTTTTTTGCATAAACATAAAAAAGAGTGATGTATATCCATATAACCATTATTAATAAATGGCCACATGGATATACATACCAAACAAAAACGATTAAACAAGAGCACAATAAAAAAAGCGAGACCGACAGGCCTCGCCTTACACAATACCTTAGGTAAAGTAGCGAGCGCCGCTCAGAGCGAGAAGCACGGAACGCAGGAACCGGAATGTACTCAGATGCATGAGGATTCCGAGTACCGCGTGACTCGCTATCAGCGGATGCTGCGCACTTTACGCAACTTGAGTTTGATGCTCTTCACCAACACGCGCACGTACTGTTCCGAGTTGATATACCGTTTCGCCTTCCGCTTCGAGCAATGCAGTCGCAGCAGCTGCGTCTTCAGCGGCCATAATCACCACCATACCCACGCCACAGTTAAACGTTTTGTACATTTCTTGTGGAGCGACATTGCCTTGCTCTTGCAACCATTGGAACAATTTTGGCATCGTCCAGCTCTTGGCATCGATTTGCGCCACAACATTCGCTGGCAATACACGCGGTACATTTTCAGTAATGCCACCGCCCGTAATGTGTGCCATGCCTTTGACGGTCATTTCAGACATTAGTTTCAACAGTGGTTTTACATAAATGCGCGTTGGTGCCATCACCACGTCGCCCAAGCTCTTACCATTGTCAAACTCAGCCGCGTAATCGGCATCAGCTAGATGCAAAATTTTACGGATGAGCGAGTAACCGTTGGAATGCGCGCCGTTCGAAGCCAAGCCCAACACCACGTCGCCCGCAGCAATGGTTTCGCCAGTAATAATTTTGCTTTTTTCAACTACGCCAACCGCAAAGCCAGCCAAATCATATTCGCCAACTGGGTACATGCCAGGCATTTCAGCGGTTTCACCACCCGTCAAAGCACAACCAGCTTGCTCGCAACCTGCCGCAATACCTTTAATCACTTCAGTCGCGCTATCCACGTCGAGTTTGCCGCAAGCAAAGTAATCAAGGAAAAACAATGGCTCAGCGCCTTGGACCAAAATATCGTTGACGCTCATGCCGACCAAGTCGATGCCGACGGTGTCATGGCGATTCAATTCAAACGCCAGCTTTAATTTGGTGCCAACACCATCAGTGCCAGAAACCAACACAGGCTCTTGGTATTTTTTGCTAATTTCAACGAGCGCGCCAAAACCACCAATACCACCCAATACTTCAGGGCGCATCGTGCGTTTAGCAAACGGTTTAATGTTTTCAACGAGCTGGTCACCAGCGTCGATATCTACACCGGCATCGCGGTAACTCAGACTTTGTTTGGACATGGATTAGGCCTCGTACTTAGGTGATCTGGGCTGAAGGCGGTAGCCGCGACTAAGGAAACACATCGCTTCGCTGTCAAAATACCCGCCGTGTGCGTTAGAATAGACGGCACATTCAGCAAACCACGCATTTTATATCAAAATTGCCACTTCGCCTGCCCCCATTATCGGGAAGAATGCGTTTTCAACGCATAAATTACCATCGTTTACCTCTGGGACTGCCTGAATGAACCAGCTCGTCCTTGATTTGCAACTTCCGCAACCCAAAAGTTTTGACAATTTTGTGCGCGGAGAAAACGCTGAACTACTGTTTCAACTTGCACAATGGGCTAGCGGCGATAGTTCGGTGCGTGCTTTGTATTTATGGGGCGAGCATGGCGCAGGTAAAAGTTATCTGCTCGCTGCCGCACAAGAGCGCTTGGCCAAGCAACAAACGGCCTACCTCATCAACGCACAAGACAATATGTTGCCGCAGGAACTCGCCAGTGATGCGGCATTGATTGTGGATAATGTAGAAAGCTTAGACGCCGAGCAGCAAATTGTATTATTCGATCATTACAATACATTACGCGAAGGCAATGGGCGGATTTTGGTCAGTGGCCGTTTACCTCCGATGTTACTGCCACTACGAATTGATCTAACAACCCGCTTGGGCTGGGGATTAATATATCAGCTCAAAACACTTTCTGATATTGACAAGGCCGCCGCACTGCAACGTCATGCACGCAGCCTTGGATTTGAACTCAGCGAAGAACTTGTTGATTATCTAATGCGCCACGCCGAACGCGATTTGCCGAGTTTGTATCGGCAAATCGAATGCATCAATACCTTATCTTTATCCAAACAACGTCCGGTGACACTATCTTTGCTACGCGAAGCGCTCAAGACCAGCTAGCCTGAACCGACTGTTGTGCTACGGTAGCAGTAAAAGATGAAAATTACTCTGCCCTGATAAGGCCCAGCAATCCGTATTATTGTTGTAATTCAGTGCTACTGGATCGCCATTAGTTCTCATTTTTCCGGTATTCCAAACGCCATCATCCATCAAACGATCAGCAGAACAAACAATACGCGGGTCTGATTGCGGCACGCCAGGTAAGTCAAGCCAAGAGCCCGCCAAGCCAGCAGCGCCACCCGCTTGCAAAGTGCCATCCCAAATGCCCCAATCCTGCCCAAAAACACTGCGTCGATCAGTCGATTGCAAAATGCCAGTACGGTCAATTAAAAGCACCCAAAATGCCTGCTGTTCATTCCCCGTCAAACGCCCATTGCGTGCCGCAGCATTAAACCCACCGCCCCCCTGCATACAATCCGCAACCGTAGCGGGATTGACCTGCGTACAACCATCCCCGGGATAAAACCCATAACGCTCATAAAAGATGTTCGTTGCAGCGATAATCTTATTGTATTGCGCTTGCAAACTTTTTACTTTTGCACCGTCGATTAAATCCTTGCCTTTAAATGCCATTCCCAAAATTAAGCCAATAATCACTAAAACGATGGCTAACTCAACTAAAGTAAATCCGCGTTGACGCATACTCTTCATCCACTTAAATGCCCCATTGAAGGGGCATTGATTCGCCAAATGTCACGGTAAGATACGCATACCAATCGTCGCCTGACCATTAAGTGCCCAACAATCGGCAGCAGCATTATATGCGGTCGCGCTCCGTACAATACCCGTTGTATTAACTGCATCATCCATTAAACGGTCAAGAGCACACACAAAACGCAAATCAGCTGCAGCCTGAGCAGCACCGGTGTTATCGACTAAACTGATGTAGTTTGTATTTGCGTCAAAATTACCTGCAGCAGCACCAGCAACCGTAACACCCCATGCTTGGCCAAATACACTCTGGATATCTGCATTGGTTAAAATATTGGTATTTAACAAAAGATTAATTGCAGATTGTGTTTCATTTGCATTATTTAAAATGCCATTTCGATTCCCCGCAGGGCAAACAGTGCCACCGCCAATCGCTATCACAGCGGCAGTGCAACCATCACCAGGGTAAGCGCCGTATTTTTCATAATAAATATTAAAGCCCGCTACAATCTTATTGTATTGAGCCTGCATATTCTTTACTTTGGCCCCATCAATCAGATCTTTACCCTTAAAAGCCATCCCTAGAATGAGGCCAATAATGACCAATACGATGGCCAATTCAACTAATGTAAAACCGCGTTGTTGTTTCATTACCAAGCCCCTATTTAAATTTGTCAGCACCGTATTCAAAACATAGGCAAGAAATGAGCCCTATGCCAAGTTTTCGTCCACAACACAGAAATGTTGAGCATTCTGCCGCTGGACGGTAGCTCAGGTATAATCGACGTTTCGAATATTTTGACCCTGCTGCCAACCATGCAAGAACAATACTCACCGATTGAAGTCGAAGCCGCTGCTCAGCAGCATTGGGACAACGCGCGCGCGTTTGAAGTGACTGAAGATACCAGCCGCCCGAAATATTACGCCTGCTCAATGCTGCCGTATCCATCCGGCAAACTGCATATGGGCCACGTGCGCAACTACACCATCAATGACATGCTGGCGCGCCATCTGCGGATGAAGGGTTTTAATGTCTTAATGCCAATGGGTTGGGATGCCTTTGGCTTGCCCGCTGAAAACGCGGCGATTGCGTACAATAAATCTCCTGCAGAATGGACTTATGCCAATATCGCCGATATGAAATCGCAAATGAAACCGCTGGGTTTATCATTTGACTGGTCGCGCGAGATCGCTACTTGCGACCCTGAATACTATAAGTGGAACCAATGGTTCTTCTTGAAAATGCTCGAAAAAGGCGTTGCCTACAAAAAAACCCAAGTCGTAAATTGGGATCCAATTGATCAAACCGTTTTAGCCAATGAGCAAGTCGTTGATGGCCGCGGCTGGCGCTCGGGCGCTTTAGTTGAGAAGCGGGAAATCCCTGGCTACTACTTTGGCATCACACAATACGCTGAAGAATTATTGAGCGACATCGATCAACTCGAAGGTTGGCCCGATATGGTGCGCGCGATGCAGCGCAACTGGATCGGCAAATCCGAAGGCGTACGATTTGCTTTCGAGCACGACATCAAAGATGCACAAGGCAAGCTCATTGCCGATGGTAAATTGTGGGTATTCACCACCCGCGCTGACACCATCATGGGTGTAACGTTCTGCGCAGTGGCCGCTGAGCACCCAATCGCTACACGAGCCGCCGAACTGAAACCCGAATTACTCTCGTTCATCGAAGAGTGCAAACAAGGCGGCGTTTCAGAAGCAGAAATCGCCAGCCAAGAAAAATTGGGCCGCGCCACGGGCTTGTTTGTTACACACCCACTGACGGGCGAGCAAGTCGAAATCTGGATCGGCAATTATGTATTAATGGGCTACGGTGATGGTGCGGTGATGGCCGTTCCTGCGCACGACGAACGCGATTTTGGCTTTGCGAAAAAATACAATTTACCGATCAAACAAGTGATTGCCGTTGAAGGTGAAACGTTCTCAACTGACGCTTGGGCAGAAAGCTACGGCGACAAATCACGCGGTGTCACAATTAACTCTGGCAAGTACGATGGGCTGAGCTTTAAAGCCGCCGTCGATGCCGTTGCCGCTGACTTAGCCGCCAAAGAAGCAGGCGAGAAAAAAACCACTTGGCGTTTACGCGACTGGGGTATTAGCCGCCAACGTTATTGGGGCACGCCAATTCCTATCATCCACTGCCCATGCTGCGGCGATGTGCCAGTACCCTACGATCAACTACCGGTTGTGCTGCCGACCGACTGCATCCCCGATGGCTCAGGCAATCCACTGAAACAGCGCGCGGACTTCTTGAACGTTGATTGCCCGAAATGTGGCGCAGCTGCGCAGCGTGAAACGGACACGATGGATACCTTCGTCGATTCGAGCTGGTACTTCATGCGTTATTGCGATCCGAAAAATGCAGAGGCAATGGTTGCAGATGGCACCAAATACTGGATGAACTCGGGCATGGATCAGTATATCGGCGGCATCGAACACGCCGTCTTGCATTTGCTATATGCGCGGTTCTGGACCAAAGCGATGCGCGATGAGGGCTTGATTAACTTTGACGAGCCATTCAAAAACTTGTTTACGCAAGGCATGTTGCTGCGCGATTGCTACTACCGTGAAGACGCGAGCGGCAAAAAACGCTGGTTCTACCCTGCCGAAGTATCGGTACAACACGATGAAAAAGGCCGCCCGATTTCTGCGATTTGCGTCGAAGATGGCCTGCCTGTCGTCATGGGTGGCATCGAGAAAATGTCGAAATCGAAAAACAACGTCGTTGAGCCAAAAGACATTATCGAAAAATTCGGTGCCGATACGGCGCGTCTGTTCACAATGTTTGCGGGCCCACCAGAGCAAAGTGCGGCGTGGAGTGATTCAGGCGTTGAAGGCGCGTATCGCTACTTACGCCGTTTGTGGGCGTATAGCGCTAAACACGTTGGTGCAATTAAGTCAGCAAGCAATACCCTTGATGGCATTGAGCTCAGTAAAGAAGACAAAGCACTGCGCTTTGAAATTCACAGCACGCTCAAACAAATCAATAATGACTACGAACGCTTGCAATACAACACCATCGTGTCCGGCGTGATGAAAATGCTCAATGCGCTCGATGGATACAATGGTGGCAACGCTGCTGTTTTGCGTGAATGCGTTGGCATCTTGCTGCGTGCGATTTACCCTGCCGCGCCACATATTGCCCACACTTTGTGGCTAGACCTTGGCTTTGCGGGTGAAATAGCGAATGCTGCATGGCCTGAACCAGCGGCAGATGCCTTAACGCAAGACGAAATCAAGCTGATGGTGCAAGTGAATGGTAAAGTCCGTGGTGAAATTCATGTCGCCAAAGATGCTAGCAAAGACATCATCGAAGCGACTGCGCTCGCCGATGAAACGGTACAAAAGCACATTACAGGCACACCAAAGAAAATCATCGTCGTGCCAAATAAGCTAGTGAGTATTGTAGTCTAAGCAGACATTGCCCAAACGTTTTCACGCTAGCCACAGGCGATGCAACGAAATTTTTGTCTCAACACGAAGCAGCAACGATGCCAAGGCAACCACCTTGGCATCTTTTTAAATATTTTGGAGTCCCCATGCCATTACGGTTGAAAACTTTATTCCTCCTTGGGCTCAGCCTTAGTCTAATGGCATGCGGCTTTCATTTGCGTGGGCAAGGGCCCAGTGCTCAATTGCTATTCAAGACGGTACAAGTCTCTGGCACGGGCGCGACGGCGCAAGAATTGCGCAAAGCCTTGGTGCTACAGCCCAGCGTTCAGCTGGTAGACAAACAAGCCGAAGCCACGATCAACATCACCCAAGAAGGCTCAGACAAACAAATTCTTTCGGTGAATAGCCAAGGCCAAGTGGTGCAATACCGCGTGTTTTATCGAGTGCATTTTGATGCGCTTGCCAATGGCGACGTACTACTTCCTGATACGACGATCTCACTGATGCGCACATTGCAGTGGGATGAAAATGTATTGCTTTCTAACGAAAATGAAGAAGGCAAACTTGTTACCGAAATGCAGCGCGATGCAGCCCAGCAAATCATCCGCCGCGTCAATGCTGCCGCCAGAAAAACACCGGCGATGAGTAAAGCAGCCTCGGCAGCCTATACTGCTGAAACGGCGAAATAAATGCGCACCGATGAGCTGGCTGCCGCAGTAAAACGCAAGCTTGCCCCACTTTATACGATACACGGTGACGAAAGCTTGCTGTGTCTCGAAGCAGTGCAAACCTTGCGCGACGCTGCGCGGCAGCAAGGGTATTCTGAGCGCGAAGTGCTTACCGTTGAAAATGCCGCCCATTTTCAGTGGAGCCAATTAACGCAAGGACAATCCTTATCGCTATTTGCCGAACAACGGATTCTCGAACTACGTATCCCCAATGGCAAGCCAGGCACTGAAGGGGGTAAAGCGCTAGAAGCCTTTGCCCAGAACTTACCCAGCGATACACTCTCGATTATTACACTACCTAAGCTGGACAAAACCGCACTTAATAGTAAATGGATGACCGCACTGAGCAAAGCAGGTGAAGTGATTGAAGCCAAACAAATCGATAGGCTAGCCCTGCCACAGTGGATTGCAACTCGATTGGCAAAACAACAACAAAGTCTTAGCCCTGAAGCGATGGACTGGCTGATTGACCGAGTAGAAGGTAATCTACTCGCTGCTTTACAAGAGATTCAAAAACTCGCCTTGCTGCATCCAGCAGGCACACTGAGCTTGCACGATTTAGAAGCTGCCGTAGCCCATGTGGCGCGCTACGATGTGTTTCAACTGGGCGAAGCGGTATTAATTGGCAACGCCGAACGCTTAGTGCATATGCTCGACGGACTCAAAGCCGAAGGCGAATCGCCAGTACTAGTCTTATGGGCGCTCACCGAAGAAACCCGAAATTTGTACCGATTCGCGCAAGGCCGTCAACGCAACATCCCTAGCGCGCAACTCATCAAAGAATTACGCCTCTGGGGCAGCAAACAACGTTTGATTGAGCCCGCTGTCGAGCGAATGAATCGACGCATTTTGACCCAAGCACTGCACAAAGCAGCGCTGATTGATGGTCTAATAAAAGGCATTGGTACCGGCGACGTATGGCATGAATTAAGCGCACTCGCTGTCTCGCTCAGCAAAACTCCACCTACAACACCAAGATAAAAAGTGGCTATGAAAGAACAAATCCTCGTCAATATCACTCCGCAAGAAACACGTGTCGCCACCATCGACGAGGGTGTAGTTCATGACATTCACATCGAACGCACCGCACACCGTGGGCTAGTTGGAAATATCTATTTAGGGATGGTAAAGCGGGTTTTACCTGGCATGCAGTCGGCTTTCGTCGAAATTGGCCTTGAACGCGCAGCTTTTTTACACATTGCCGATGTCATCGAGCAGCGGCAAAACCCAACCGAAGTGCAACGTATCGAGCGCCTACTGCACGAAGGCCAAGCGGTGATGGTGCAAGTGATCAAAGACCCCATCGGCACTAAAGGTGCTCGACTGTCTACGCAAATCAGCATCGCTGGACGCTTTCTGGTGTTTTTACCGCAAGATAAGCACATTGGTATTTCGCAACGCATTGGCGACGACAGTGAACGTGATCGCTTGCGCCAACGAATGGAAGCCCTGCTCCCAGAAACTCACCTTGGCTATATCGTCCGCACCAGTGCCGATCATGCATCAGATGAAGAGCTACTCGCCGACATTGAATATCTGAGCCTGATCTGGGCCGATATTAAAAAAAGTTCCATTACGCTGCCAGCCAGATCGCTACTATTTCAAGATTTATCGCTACAATTGCGCGCATTACGCGATATGGTGACCACTGAAACGGATAGCGTTTGGGTCGATAGTCGCGAAAACTTTGCCAAAATGACGGCATTTGCAGGGCGCTTTGTATCTGATGTTTTGCCACGAATTAATCTGTACTCAGGCGAACGCCCATTGTTTGAGTTACATGGTGTTGAAGCCGAAATCGAGCGCGCCATGAGCCGCCGTGTGAACCTCAAATTTGGCGGCTACCTCATCATCGACCAAACCGAAGCAATGACTACCGTCGACGTCAATACCGGCGGCTTTGTCGGTACGCGCTCTTTTGACGATACGATTTTTAAAACCAATCTTGAAGCCACCCAAGTCATCGCCCGCCAATTACGATTACGCAATCTGGGTGGCATTATCATCGTCGATTTTATCGATATGGATAATGAGGAACACAAGACGGCGGTCCTCAGCGAACTCAACAAAGCACTCGAAAAAGACCGCACCAAGATTACCGTATCGAATTTCACCAGCCTAGGCTTAGTCGAAATCACAAGAAAACGCACCCGCGAATCACTCGCGCACGTGCTGTGTGAGCCCTGCCCAACCTGCCAAGGACGCGGTGAAATCAAAACGGCACAAACGATTTGTTATGAAATTTTGCGAGAGATTTTACGAGAAGCGCGGCAATTTAATGCCAAAGAATACCGAATCCTTGCGTCACAATCCGTCATCGATATGTTTCTCGATGAAGAATCAGCCAACTTAGCGCAGCTAGCTGATTTCATCAAAAAACCGATTTATCTACAGGTAGAAACTGCGTACACGCAGGAACAGTTTGATGTGGTGCTAGTATAAACTTGATCATTAAATATTTAACTCCATACACTACACAAAACATTTCATGAATAATCTAGAACTACTCAATGCAGTTAAAAATATTGCAATTAATACTGGTTCACTGATATTAAAACACTTTGACACCCGAATTGCATTTAAACTAAAAGATGACTCTTCACCTGTTACACTTGCTGATCTTGAAGCTGAACAGTACATCATTGATGAATTAAAAATTCTAACACCAAACTTGCCAATTATTTCAGAAGAAGCAGCAACTATCTATAATTCAAGCAGTATTAAAGATTGTTTATTTTGGCTAGTAGATCCTATAGATGGAACAAAAGAATTTATATCTGGAACGGGCGAATTCACAGTCAATATTGCTCTAATCAAAAATGGAGATCCCATAATAGGTGTTGTTTTTGCTCCAGCACTTCAGCAGCTATTTTATGCAGCTAAAAATCAAGGGGCATGGCTCATTGAGTCCGGTGTGACAAAAAAAATCGCCTGTCGCCAAACTCCAAATATTGGTTTAACAGTCGTAGGTAGCCGCTCACATGGCGATGCGACAGCTATGTCATACTTTCTAAAGAATTTAACAATTAATGAACAAATATCAGCAGGTTCTTCATTAAAATTTTGCTTAATCGCAAATGGTAAAGCTGATTTATACCCTAGGCTAGGAAGAACCATGGAGTGGGATATCGCTGCGGCACACGCGATACTTAATGAAGCTGGGGGTCAAATTTTTACTGTGGACAAAAAAATTATGACGTATGGCAAGAATAACTTTGAAAATCCACATTTCGTAGCAAACAATTGCAAGACCGCAACCTGGTAAAATGGAACTATACAATTTAATTGCTGGTCTACTTGTCGGAATAATAATTGGTGCAACTGGCATGGGTGGTGGGTCATTAATGACTCCTTTGTTAATCTGGCTATTCGGCGTTGCACCTACAACTGCAATTGGTACCAATTTATGCTTCGCTGCGATAACTAAAACGTTTGGCAGCTTTATTCATATTAAAAACAAAACAGTTGACTGGATGATTGTACAAAGAATGGCAAAAGGAAGCATACCTAGCGCCATTATAACATTGACAATAGTCTATCTATTAGGTTTTAATTCAGAAACAAGCTCAGAATTAACAAAGCCATTAAGTATTATTTTATTTACAACAGCACTTATAATACTATTAAAACCATGGCTTTTTCAATTAGGACGGAACAAACGTCTACAAACACCAGAAAAATTTAAGGTATATCAACCAATTCTAACCATATTAATGGGAGGGGCACTTGGTATTATAGTAAGCCTGACCTCAATTGGTGCAGGCACTATAGGTACTGTTATGTTGGTGTATTTATACCCACTGCGGATGAATGGCATAAAGCTTGTCGGCACTGATATAGCACACGCAACCCCCCTTGCATATGTCGCTGCGATAGGCTACATAGCAATGGGAAATGTAGATTTTATTGTATTATTTAGCATGCTTATGGGCTCTGTACCTGGAATTATAATCGGTAGCAAGCTAGGTATAAAACTACCAGACTCACTATTAAGATACGCCATTGCTTTGACTCTAATTTTTATTAGTCTAAAAATGTTTAATAAAATTTAAATTAAAAAGAAAACAAATGCCATCCATGCACACCCCAAGAATCAACTCAATACAAAATTCGACTCTTGAAAAAAACAATTCCGTTAGCATTATTATAGTCAACTGGAATGCCGGCAAATTACTATCAGAATGCATTGAACACCTATCCAGACAGACAATAAAACCTAAAACTATTTATGTAGTTGACAATGCAAGTACAGATAACAGCCTAGATAACATTCGTAATCAATACTCAATAGAATTAATCGAATTAACAGAAAATACTGGTTTCGCAAAAGCTAATAATATTGCTCTACAAAAAATAGACACAACTTATGTTGCACTCCTCAATCCAGATGCTTTTCCAGCGCCAGATTGGCTCAAAAATCTACTAGAGGCAGCAGAGCGACACCCTGAGGCAGCTTCATTTGGCTCTTTGCAATTAATGGATACAGTAGAGCCTAAAATCGATGGAATTGGTGATTGCTACCATATTTCAGGGCTCGCTTGGCGGGAGCTACACAACCACAAATACCCAATTGAACCCTTACTAGAAAAAGAAATTTTTTCCCCATGTGCCGCAGCTGCCTTATACAGAATGGATGCTTTACGAAACGTTGGTGAGTTTGAAGAGAGCTTCTTCTGCTATATGGAAGATATAGATCTAGGATTTCGTCTACGACTCGCTGGCTATAATAGTTGGTTTGTACCCTCAGCGGTCGTCACCCATGTTGGATCAGCAACATCAGGTGGTAAACACAGCGACTTCGCGGTATACCATGGCCATCGCAATCTAGTATGGGTTTTCATTCGAAATATGCCCACACCTTTACTACTATTATTTTTGCCAGTTCATATAATGCTAAATATTGTGACCTTGCTTGTTTTTTATACTAGAAGGCAATATATTATTGGAAAATCAAAAAGAGACGCTTTTTTTGGAATACATATTGCATTTGCACAGCGACGCAAGATTCAAAAAAACAGAATCGCCAGCAGCTGGAAAATTTTATCCCTATTAAGATTCTTGAAGTGAATTTCTAAAAATGAAAAAATCAGAAAATATAGTTAAAACAATCGGGCAAGTAAACCAAGAGCAGCGAGAGTCGCTAATTAAACAAAAAGCCTGCACTTTTTGGTTTACTGGCTTGAGCGCATCAGGGAAAACCACGCTAGCCTATGCTTTAGAAAAAAAATTATTTGATGATGGAAAGCTTTGTTATGTATTAGATGGCGATAATATCCGCCATGGATTGAACAGCAACCTCGGGTTTTCTGCTGAAGATCGTTCAGAAAATATTAGAAGAATTGCTGAAGTTAGTAAATTAATGAATGATGCAGGTATTATTGTATTAACTTCTTTTATTTCGCCATTCATTAGCGATCGTGAACTCGCAAAAAAGATTATTGGAGAAGAAAACTACAAAGAAATTTATGTGAGCACGTCGCTGCACGATTGCGAACAGAGAGACCCCAAAGGCCTATATAAAAAAGCGAGATGTGGTGAGATTATTGAGTTCACGGGTATTTCATCACCATACGAACCACCTTCACACCCCTACTTAAAGATAAATACTGCAAATACAGCAATACAGGATGCTCTACAATTGATCATTACAGTATTAAAGTAGTTTCGCCTCCATGAAACTCAGCTGTTCTTTAAATATTTACCGTTCGACTCCTTGGTGTCTTGCACCTTCAACCTCGGAGCCGGGGCGCTATAGCGCTCAACCCTGCTGCAGAAGGCGAACCGTGGGGACATGTTCAGATTAGGTGTTGATATGATTGAAAATTAGCTGACGTAGCCCTTCCCCCTTGATGGGGGAAGGTTGGGATAGGGGTGGAAACGCTTGATTTAACGATAAATTCAAAGTTTCACCCTCACCCTAGCCCTCTCCCGTCAAGGGAGAGGGGACAAAAGCGACTCCACGGAGCAAAAACCATCAACACCAAATCTGAATATCACCAACCTTGGCGAACACGAAGGCGTCCCCGCGGAGTTAATCAAGTGGGTATGGGCGGCCGGGAAAAGGCTGCCAGGTCTGGTTCGCCTGAGGAAAGCGGAGGCCTTAGCCTACTCCTACGGGGCGCCTGTGGACGCAGAGGAGCGCCAAGATAATGGTGAAAGCATGCAGAAAAGGTGACGCCCCCCCCCCCCCCCGTAGGCTAAAATGGAACGATTTACACATACTTTAGCGAATAAAGTCTTCGATGGGTGGAAAAATCTTAGTCACAGGTGGTACGGGATATATTGGCTCACATACTGTGGTGCAGCTAATTGTAGCTGGTTTTTCTGTCGTGCTTTTCGACAATCTTTCCAACAGTAGTCGCTCGGTACTCGATCGAATCGTCAAACTTACAGGAAAGCATCCCACATTCATTAAAAGCGACATTCGAGATCGAGCCGCCCTTCAAAATATGTTCAAAAATCATTCAATTAGTTCGGTCATCCATTTTGCCGGCCTGAAGGCAGCTGTCGAATCAGAAGCGCACCCGCTCAAATATTACGATAGCAATGTGTCTGGCAGTGTTGTTCTCTTCGAAAAAATGGCTCGGGCAGATGTTCAGACCGTAGTCTTCTCGTCTTCAGCCACAGTTTACGGGGACCCTGGTTATGAGCAGTATCGCGAAGATACGCCTCTGGCGCCCATCAACTTTTATGGTCGAGCCAAACTCATCGTTGAGGACATTCTTCAGAATATCAAGAAGTCGCAGCCCTATTGGGGAATAGCCCTGCTGCGTTACTTTAATCCTGTGGGAGCGCATGTGTCGGGGATGATCAGCGAAGTTCCTTCAGGCGTACCGAATAACCTGATGCCCTTTATTGCTCAAGTTGCGGTCAGGAAGCGAACAAAGCTGTCCGTGTTTGGAGGCGACTATACAACCCCAGATTGTACTGGCCGAAGAGACTACATTCATGTTGAAGACCTGGCTGCTGGCCACTTGGCAACGCTAAATAGGCTTATTGATAGCGATGATGATTCGCTGATAACCGTCAACTTGGGGACTAGTCTGCCATACAGAGTTCTCGAGAGGGTTCGTGCTTTAGAGACAGCATCAGGGAAGCTAGTCCACTATAAATTGTAAGCAGAGGCGTAGGAGATTTAGCGGAATACTACGCAGATTCGACTCTAGCCAAAAACATGCTCGGCTGGGAGGCGCAACTAGGCATCAACAGGATGTGTGAAGACACATGGCGCTGGCAAAAAAATAAACCTAACAGATATCGGTAACTACCATGCAAATTCCTGAAAACAAGAAACTTCTTTCAATTGTAGTTCCGTGCTTCAACGAAGAAGAAGTAATTTCAGAAACTTTTAAACGCCTCAATATCTTTTGTCAAGAACTAAAAGACTTAAATTTTGAAATAATATTTATTGACGATGGTAGTAAAGATAAAACTCGAGAGTTGCTTAAAAAGTTTGCGGCTGACGATGCCAGAGTCAAAGTGATATTTTTTGCACGCAACTTTGGTCATCAGATAGCAGTAACTGCGGGTATTGATGCAGCACTTGGTGACGCCGTTGTTCTGATAGACGCTGATCTACAAGATCCTCCAGAGGTGGTTCACCAGATGATTGATAAATGGAGAGACGGTTACGATGTAGTATATGGTACACGTACCGAAAGACCCGGGGAATCCGCGTTCAAGCTAGCCACAGCGCGTAGTTTCTATCGACTGCTAAACAAACTTTCCGACGTGCCAATTCCTCTAGACACTGGTGACTTTCGTTTGATGAGCCGCTCAGTCGTCGATACATTGCGAGCAATGCCGGAGCGTGATCGGTTTGTTCGCGGGATGGTTAGCTGGGTAGGTTTCAAACAAACTGCTTTGCCATATAAAAGAGCAGAGCGTTTCGCTGGGCAGTCTAAATATCCGCTAAAAAAAATGCTTCGCTTTGCCACTGATGGCGTTTTATCATTTTCTACAAAGCCGCTACAAATGTCTGTTGGTGTAGGGATGATTTCAGCGGTAATAGCATTGATGGGAATTGCATACGCTCTATTTTTAAGGGTATTTACAAGCACTTGGGTAGAAGGTTGGACGGCGCTAATGATCGCCGTGCTGTTTATAGGCGGGGTTCAGCTGGTATGTATTGGTATTCTTGGGGAGTACATCGGGCGAATATATAATGAAATAAAAAATAGGCCGTTGTATGTAGTTCAGGAGTACGTAGGATTTCATGAAAATGGCCCAGCCATCTCTCGCAGTCCAGTAGTGTATAAAACGCCGCGATGAAAAAAATATCAAGAACATTAATCGGCGCTGTGGTTGCCGTATTTTTTGTCTGGCTAATTTTTAAAAATGTCAACTTTCACGATCTGATCGTTAGTTTTAAGCAGGTAAAGATTCCATATATCGCAGGGGTGATATTTGTTTTCTTTGCTGGCTATTGCTGCAGACTCGAGAGGTGGCGTTTAATGCTGCTGCAAGAAAACCCTCGGCTTCAATGGAAAAACTGCTCTGGACCTTTAATGGCGAGTGTTGCGGCTAACAATATTTTACCGTTCAGAGCGGGCGATATCCTCCGTGCCTTTGCTTTCAACAGCCGTTTGGAAATTAGCGCTTCTACTTCGCTTACTTCGTTATTTGTCGAGCGGCTCTTAGATCTGCTAATGGTTGTCTCGTCTCTTGGAATTGCCTTGACCTATTTTGGAATGGACTCCTCGGCCCTAGTTGGTGTTGAAGGTAGCGTATTGATATTCGCAGCAATTGCGATTTTATTCTTACTGTTTTTTCCAGGGACTTTCAAGAAGCCTGCTTTCTTCATCGCAGATTTAATTTATAAACTAAATACTAGATTAGGCACAAAATTCAAAGAAGAATTGTTAAAAATTTTTGTTGCTCTAGGCCACACATCACAAAGGACAACAATTATTAAACTGGTTCTCTGGTCATTTATTGCCTGGATTAGTGAAGGATTGGTTTTTTGGTTCGTGGCTCTATCGCTGCCTGATATATCAAATGACCTTGCCTCTTGGGTTGCGCTACCAGTTGGCACCCTTGCTACCGTGATACCTAGTACGCCAGGTTATGTAGGAACATTCGATTATTTCACGGCACAATCGATGATCGCCATGGGCAACTCAACAACTAGCTCGGTGGCTTTTGCATTTATTGTTCATGCGGTTTTGTGGCTGCCTCCTAGCCTCGCTGGGGGCATCTATTTAATTGCAAATCCAATAAAAATTCCAAAGAACTGAGAAAAAATTATGACTGACTATACAAAAACACATGTATCAATTGTTGGCGCAGGATTTACCGGACTATCTGCAGCCTACGAACTCGCAAGAAAAGGGGTCAAAGTAACTGTACTTGAATCAGAGGGTGAGGTTGGCGGGCTTGCAGCTGCCTTCGATGTGGAAGGTGAAAAGCTTGATAGATTCTATCATCACTGGTTTACCAATGATTTGGATGTGATGACATTGATAGCGGAGCTGGGTCTAAAAGATAGAGTTGAAATTAATCCAACAAATACCGGGGTGTACTATGCGAATAATTTTTTTAGACTTTCAACTCCATGGGATTTGCTAAACTTTAAACCCCTTTCTTTTACAGATCGAATCCGTTTAGGACTGCTAGCGTTGAGAGCAAGACGCGTTAAAGATTGGAAGGCACTTGAAAGTAAGACTGCTCACGAATGGCTTAATGAGTTAGGTGGAGAGAATGTTTACAGGGTCATCTGGCAGCCCCTATTAAAGGGAAAATTCGGCCCATACGCAGAAGATGTATCTGCTGTTTGGTTCTGGAACAAGCTGAAGCTACGTGGAGGTAGCCGAGGAAAAGGTGGAGAAGAGCGGTTAGCTTACTTTAAGGGCGGCTTTGTTGCACTGGCTGAGGCCCTTGCACAAAAGATTCGAGATCTCGGTGGGACAATTTTGCTAAATTCGGCTGTGGTCGCAGCTAAGCGGCATGAGGATAAATGGCTAGTTGAAACGTCATCCGGGTCAATTACTTCCGATAGGATTCTTTTCACAACTTCATTGCCTATAACAGCTAAGATGATTGAAAGCTGGGCGCCCCCTGAATACCTTCAGGCTCTTAACAGGATTCAATACATTGGTAATATATGTCTGGTATTGGAGCTCGATGAGCCATTATCAAAGACATATTGGTTGAATGTTAATGATCCAACCTTCCCTTTTGTTGGCGTCATCGAGCATACCAATTTTGAACGGCCGGAAACATATGGTGGGCGCCACATTGTATATTTATCAAAATACTTACCTCACACCGACAAGCTTTACTCAATGGCTGCGGACCAATTTTTGGAGTATGCAATTCCATACCTCCAAAAAATGTTCCCTAGTTTTAAAAAATCTTTGGTGCATAAGCACCATCTTTGGAAAGCTCGCTGGTCCCAGCCAGTCGTTGAAAAATATTATGGTTCATTAATTCCAAGTGAGGATGGACCCGAAGGCATGCATCTTTGTTCGATGGCGCAGATCTATCCTGAAGATCGAGGGACAAACTATGCTATCAGAGAAGGTAGAAGAATTGGTGTAAGGATTTCAGAGATGATTTGCAATGGTGGTAATTAAAATGTTTCAGGCGATAGTTAAAAAAAGTAGCTATTGGGATTTTATTAATAGCCGTAGATCTATTCTGTTTGTTGCATTTGTTTTTGCTTTATTTGGACTCTTTGTCTTTCTAACCAAGGCGAAACAGGGGATTAACACTTTTGAGTTTGGTGATGAGTCCGAAAAGTTTGTTGCTGCGCAAATGATAAATGAGGGGATGAGGCTGTATTTGGACATATTCGCCCATCATGGTCCGGTTCCTTATATTATTTCTCATGCCTACTCGGTGTTGATTAGTGCAAGTGATTTTTCTCAAATCCGCTGGTTCATGGTGGTCTTGGCACTCGTCTCAGCGGTTTCTATTTATTTGTCACCAGTCTTCAAGTCGACCTCAGTTAAATTGATTGGAACGGGGATATTTTTGACCCTTCTATCAGTAATTTGGGTGCTCCAAGGCACTCACATGATTCTTTATCACCAAATAGGTGGGTTTTTATTCGTCATAGTTTTCTCGCAGCTCTTTTTGCCTTTAGTGCTGGGTGAGCGTGCAACGAACTGGGGAATAGTGATTTCAGGTTTTTCTGCGGTAACAATGTGTTTTACAGCTTACGCATTTGGTCTGTCAGTTATATTCGTTTCTACTGCGTCTGTCTTATTGGCGTATCGGTTAGCCGGCATTTCATATGCAAAATCCAGTCTATTATTATTTTTTCTGGGTGCATCCTTTGCGCTGGCAATAATATTGCTCTGGCTTTATAGCTTTGCTGATTTAAAGGGTTTTCTTGTTTATCATTTTTATTTTAACCAAGAAGTCTATTCTCAATTTATAGGATTTTCATTGAGTTCATTGAGGAATCTTTTTGTTTTTAGATTTAATCCTGATCGAATTTTGCATTCTTTCATTCTTATAATGCTGATCGCCTCTGCCTTTATGGCCTTGAGTGTCGTCGGTTTTGCAGATCAAAATAAAAACACATTGCTTCTCTGGTTGAGCGTTTTTCTTTTTGCGCTCTCTATCGTATTTCTTAGTCCTCGCGGTGGAACTGGGTTTCATGGGGTCGGTTTTATGATTGCCGGCCTAGGTATTTTTTCTGCTACGTCATCACTTTTCTTGCAGAAATATATTTGTAAATCAGGTCCCAATGCCTTCTTCCGATTTTTATTTGGTTTTTTAATTGTTCTATTCATATTTAACAAGGCGAGCTCTGATGCAATTTCAAGTCCGCATGGTGTGAAGTCGGAAGATTTCCCTAAGTATATTAGTTACATGAGGCCTGATTTTGACACTGGCCTTGTAAGTTTGATAGCAAATAGTAAAAATGACTTCTTGGCCTTGATTTTTAATCCGAGTATATATATTAAAAATGGAGTGCTGCCCGTTTCAGGTCATTACTACTACCTTCCTTGGCAGGCTGCATATAATAGAAATCCGATTGATGGATACAAAATCGATTTGTGCGGTGACATCAAAGAACGTAAGCCATCCTTGATTTGGTTTGATAATTGGAAAGTATGGGACAAATACGCAATGACGGATTATGAGCCTTGCGTAATTGATTTAATCAATTCAAATTACACTCGTACTAGTGATTCAAGTCCACTATATGTAAGATCGGATCGTCTTATTAACTCATCTGAAGCTATATTTTTACGGGAAAGAAGAATGGTCCCAAGTAAGCAGTTGGAGGTTGCCGACCCGATAAAATTGCATTTAGTTTTCGATGGACGGAAAAATCCTCAAAGCTTGGAAAACATTGGCATTATGTTTGGAACGCATATGCGCAAAAACGCTGGCGAAGCTGAGCTCGTTGTTTTTTCAAGTGACGGATCTAAATTTTCAAAAAAATTCTCACTGCCTGATCTGACGGATAATCATTATAGATATTTTGATTTAGGGGTTTCGGAAGTAGTTTCTGCTGAAATACATTTCTTTTCAGGTGGTGGAGTCAGTACGTGGGAAAGCCATGATGATTCTGGAAATATTTTAACTTGCATCAACTATAAATACTCTAACAAGAGCGTTTCATTCACACCTGGGTGTCCCTAGTCCCCTAGGGCTCCACATTATCGCAATGTGGACTTTGTCGCGCGCATTAGATTCTTTGGTTTCACAGTTGATGAACCTTTCGCATCAGCTCGCAAGAGTACCTGCAGGCTGTTTTGCGTACGTTCATGCTACTGTCGGAGGCGGGCGAGTACCCCGCCACCAACATTAAAAACTAAAACCCTGATTATTCAGGGCTTTATTCATTTTCATCTATAATATTACCACCATTTTCCCACCACTTAGATTGAGTCGTAGCGATTGACTGTAAGCATCCGACCGATCCACGTTGAACAGGAGCTGCGATTCTTGGGAGCATAGTGATGGTGAGACAGAATTGGATGGCAGCGTCGCTGAAAGTGGGGTTTCGCCCGCGCTTGCCACTGGGTTCGGCAGTCCATTTCAGCGTTGGGTCGAGCCAAATCATCAATGCGCCACGCGATTTCAACGCGGCGTGATAGCCTTGGCCAGTTGGTAGTTTTGTAATTGTTGGGTGCTGGTTTGCTCATGCCGCTATTCTAACAGCGGCACTATGCTGCAGATTTGTGCAACAAAGCCCATCAAAGTATAAATGTCTTTTCGGTTTCACTTTTAATCCAATTAATCGTAAGCGCTAACCCATCATGCAAGCTAATCGCAGCCTCCCAACCAAATTCTCGCCATATTTTTTCAACACTTAAAATATTGCAAGGAACATCAAAAGATCTAGAAGGATAGTAGCGCACGTTAAGTGATCGACCGATCAATAGAGATAAATCTGCAACTATTTCATTCAAAGAGACACCATGACCTGAGCCAAGATTAAAGAGAATTTCTCCTCCTGTATAATCAATTGCACGCACGAAGGCATCCGCTACATCAGAAATATAAATGTAATCTCGGATCACCGAACCATCGCCCCAAATTGATATTTCTTGCTCCGTCAAAGCTTTTTGAATAAATGCCGCGATTACGCCCTGTGGACGATCAACCCTCTGGCCCGCACCATAAGGATTTGAAACGCGAAAAATAATTGGCTCTAAACCATACAACCTTTTAAACAGGTATAGATAATTTTCAATTGCAAGCTTGGTAATTCCATACGAACAAATCGGTTTCGTTTGATGATTTTCATCAAGCATAGGAGTTTGTGGTAAACCATATACTGTTCCGCCTGACGAAGAAAAAATGATTCTCTTAATATTTTTTGCAACCATGAGTTCAAGCAGTTTCAATGTTGAAATCACATTACTATTCACGTCAAACTGCATGTCTTCATTCGAAGACTGAGGTAATGTCGTTGATATCAAATGGTATACAACTTCAATCCCATCCAATGCTTTTTCAATATCAACACTATCGGTAAAATCGCCAGAAACGTATTCAACGAGTTCACTTACTTCAATCACACTCAAGTTTTCAATTGCTGTTGCTCTATCAAAAACACGCACCCCATGACCAGCAGCCAACAAGCTGTTTACTAAAGAAGAACCTAGAAAACCAGCACCACCCAATACAAGACATTTTTTCATTTTTATTTAGCTTCATACTTCTTGATAACGGTGCAGAGCTTATCAGTCTCCACATCCCAATTAGTAGATGCGGCAAACTTCATTCCAGCATCTACAATTGTTTTATGCAATTTTTCATCACTCAAAATTGAAACTAAACCAGCACTCAAACCCTCAACGGTTGCATCTGTCAATATGCAATTCTCTTTATTGAGTAACCATTCAACCCAAGGTCCCGAATTACTAATAACAGGCACCCCACTCGCCATTAATTCCAATGGCAATAACGAAAGATTAGTAAATGATAATACGAGTGCCACATCACACCGCGAATACAAATCAGGTAACTCAGCCAATGACAAAGTTCCTGCATTTAAATGCTCGTAAGGAATGTGGTAGTTAGATACATCCCATCCCGCAAAAATTACTTTCACATTTGGCAATACTTTAACGACCTGATCGAGCACCAACAAGCCAAGCTCAAACGCACGCCTCGCCGTAGGAGGGCGTGCGTAGAAAAAAATACACTTAACATCAGCATCTAATCTAGGTCTCGGATAATACATATCTTTTTCGTATGAGAAACCAACCGAGGTAGTCTCCATTTCATACTCAATACGCAATTTATCTTTCAACCAATCACCCGCAGTTACACCTACAAAACCAAATTTGTATGTATTTTCAGCTAAAATAGCCTCACTACCTACAGCATAAAACCATGGTTCAAAATCTTGCACAAAATATAATTTATGCTTAGTTGATTTAAAATTTCTCACGTAATATGCAGTTTGCCATGACGTAGCAAACGCAATATGGCATTCAGGTAATTTATTTAAATCGGTATAAACCTCAGCCTTTAATTCAACAAACCATTCGCAAATTTGTCTTTTTCTAGTTGCCGAGTCAGATTTCTCATCATTAACAATCGCTATCCTGCATTCAATTCCATTCTTTTCAAGCCCAGCAATAAACCTGAATATATTTAAATGCCCACCAGAGCCATATCCAAACGCAGGAATAAACCAAGTAACACTCTTTACATCCCCACCTGTGTATTGAGAGCCAAAAGGGTTAATCTTCACGAAATCGTAGAACTCAACAACATTCGTCTTTTGAAGCGCACGAAGAAAACCACCCGACCTTAATTTCCCCTTCACCAGATCAAAGGATGATTTAAACCCATATCGCCGAAAATGGCTGGATAAAGTCCTAATTTTTCGATAAATCACATTAATTGCCTTATTTTTTCTTCAACAAGCCGGCCTGCAACCGTTTGTCACGCGAAATGATAGATATAATTCTCGGCGAGAGTTTGTCGCCAAAGTAACCAAGGTGGTGCCCAAACAAACGTGCAAAATTATCAAAAAGCGCTCTAGTGCCGCGAATCACACCACCAATAAAACCATACTTCTTTAAAAGAAATCTTGTATCTCTCACTGTCATTCTTATGCAATTACCAAATAAATGAGCAAGGGTTGGACAGAGGCGGTAACCAAACAAGCGGAAAAGGGCATAAGATTCATCAAAGCTACGTTGAAAACGCTCAAATATCGTGTAATCATGCGAATGAAAAACAACCGCGTTCTCCGCATATCCCTTACTCCAGCCAGCCTCAATAATCTCTTTTGCCCACAACTGATCTTCAGCAAAATCAACATCAGGGTACGGATGCAACAGCCATGCCGACTTTCTAATTAGCGAGTTGTTGTCCGAAAAAAAGTGAAGAAATTGACGCCACCCCAAATCATTTTCATAACGCTCAATATCATCATTTTTATTAACTACTTTAAACCCAGAAAACCCGCTAAAATGACACTCCAACTCCTGAACAGTCAATGCATCGGCAGTTGGGTAGGCGATATGGCGACCGAATACACCTGCAATATTAGAATCAACATCTGCAACAGAAACAAGATTGGCTAACCAAAGTGAATCCATAGGCTTAGCATCATGCGTTAGCATTGCTACATATTCGCTATTTGCCATTTCAATCGCTTTGTTGCGCGTTTTGCCATGACCAAATTCAGCCGATGAAATTTCAAGCAAGCGAACTTGCGGATATTTTTTTACAAACTCAACCGTCCCATCAACTGAGCCAGAATCAATTACAATTACTTCAAATGGCCAAGGGGTTTCCTGCTTAAGAACAGCATCAAAGACATCATAAAATATCTGCCCTGGATTTTTTGTTAAAATCGCAACGCTAACTTTATACTCATTCTCCACTACGTTTTCCTTGTTTTATAAACCCAGACAAGTAACGCATCGGTGCTGTAACTTTCCACGATGTTGAATTCTGTAATCGTTCTATGGTAACTTTTAGGCTTGCAACTTCATTCTTAGAACTAAAAACGAGTTCATCCAATTCATCCACTTTCTTATTTAACTCAACTACCAAATCTTCACGATATTGAATCTGGGCATTTGCATTACTGTTAACGTCACTAATTAATTTCATTTTGTAACGTGATGATCCAGCACAAATATTCGCAAGAACGGAGGGCAAAAATTCATTATTCTCCAATGTTTTAATATCATAGATTTCTTTTGCAGGCAAACAAATTCGTCCAAGCTCACTCCAGCTATCTTTATCAAGAGCAATTAAAGTTGCAGACGACAATAAATTTTCTTCAATATTTCGCGAACAACTTAACCCAAGATAGATAATATCCTTATCAATACAAATCCCGCGAGTGTATGCCTGAAACGTCTGGCTCCGAATTAAAACACCGTACTGGTCATACTCTTGCAATTCTTTCATTTCAGAATTAGCAACTAACAATCGACCATTGCACTCCGCAATGCTATGAGGCTGAGACAATCCAGTAATAAATCTCTCACCCGATAATAAATTCTGTATATATCCAGCTGACTTTGTGTTTCCTTTGTATTCTCGTTTACAATAAAAATCACCAAATGCAGAAAAATATACTTCATCACGAAAGACACCTAAACAATTAATGTGAGAAGAATCAGGTTCACCTGAAATCTGCCACTTTTCTACGACTTCACCACTTCGCCCATATTTCGTAACCGAGTTATCCGTTGTACTCACGGCATAAAGATAATCATCTCTAAAAAGTACATCGTGCACATCGCCAACTCCCTCTAATGAGAGCCAATCAATACTGGCAACAGAGCCACAACTCATAATTTCATCAGGTTGTATGCCTCGAAACATGCAACCATTTTTAATATCAAATCCAGTTGTATTTATATCATCAAGCTGAAATACAAGACCATTATGAATATAAAAAAGGCCCCCTGAATTTGGACAAGAGACAAATAGAGAACTAAATAAATTATGCATTTATACTAACCACAGGAAAAAACTTAAAACACACAGGTTCAGTTTCATAACAATCAGAAAGAGGCAGCACCCTAAAAGCAATAATATCTGTTTTCCGATGCAAGATCGTCTCATCCAAATCTTCCTGCATGCAACCAAAAACGCCTGCATTCATAAAAAAGGTACCCGCGTTCAAATTGCAATCAAATTCAAATGCCACTTGAATACGACTTCCTAGTTCAACTTTTGAAATCGCTTTACCTGCACTAAACGCACTCAACGCACCACCAATTGAAAATCCAGTCAATGTTTTTATTGACATACCAAAACGCACAAGAAAAGCTACTTTCATAAAATCGACATCATACTTAAAAACATACCGTCTTCCACTAACTAAAGAATTAACTTTTACTCCTTCCAAGTTATATATCCCAGCATCTCCAATCAGTGGGCCACTTGATTCATACTCAATTGTACTTAGCGGCTTCAAATTCTCATCAAAGCACTCTTCAAGATCACACTCCTTAAAATCTGTTCCGTTTTCTATTTCTAGATTATTACTAGCTTTT
Source organism: Deefgea chitinilytica (assembly GCF_016881405.1). Taxonomy (GTDB): domain Bacteria; phylum Pseudomonadota; class Gammaproteobacteria; order Burkholderiales; family Chitinibacteraceae; genus Deefgea; species Deefgea chitinilytica. Next base: position 63,576 of record NZ_WOFE01000001.1, on the reverse strand, counting down.
ATTTTTTTATATACATGCGCATCTTTAATATCTTCTCTAGTATCGAAATATTTATCACTTGGTGCATATAATAATTTCTGATACGATCCAACAACTGGCTTCGCCCGATCAATAACAAGAAGTTCACCAGCATCAATCAAAATTGCCCTATCGCACAATTCAACAATTGTACCACCTGAATGCGATACAAATAGAATTGTTGCTCCTTTTGCCCTTATTGCTTCAATTCTAGAAAAACATTTCCGCTGAAATAATTCATCTCCTACAGAGAGCGCCTCATCTACAATTAAAATCTGCGGATCGACATTAATGGCGACAGCAAATGCCAATCGTACCCCCATCCCGCTTGAATAATTTTTTACAGGTTGATCTATAAAATCCCCAATATCGGCAAATTCAACAATGGAATCAAAACGCTCTTCAATTTCTTCACGAGACAGGCCTAAAATTGCACCATTCATGTAGACATTTTCACGACCGGAAAACTCTGGATTAAAACCTGCCCCAAGCTCCAACAACGCAGCAACCCGACCGTTGGTCTTAATTTCACCCTGCGTTGGATTAAGCGTTCCACAAATTAGCTGCAATAACGTTGATTTACCAGAACCATTTCGTCCGATGATACCAACCGTTTCTCCTTTTTTGATTTCAAAAGAGACATCCTTCAGCGCCCAAAACTCGCGAAAATATTTCCTTTTTCCGCGTAATAGCATCTGCATAAGACGATCACGTGGCTTATCATAGATATGGTAACACTTACTTAAATTTTCGACTTTGATTGCAAAATCAGAGGACATCCGCAAATCCTTTTCTTGATTTTTGAAACCACGCAAATCCCAACCAAGCAATCATTGAACTACTAAGCAAATAAACAACATACATTTTTAAATCGAACATTTTGCCCCAATACAGAATGTCACGAATCTGCTCGATTGCAGGCGAGAGCGGGTTCATCAGCATGAATTTTTGGTAATTCAACGGCAGGGCATCGATCGGAAAAAAAATCGGAGACAAAAACATTAGTACCGTAATTAAAATACCCACAATCTGTCCCACATCCCTTAAATAAACTCCCAACGATGCCAACATCCAACTCAGCCCCATAATCAAAATTAGAATGGGCAACAACACAATGGGTAAGAGAAAAATCGTCGGATGTGGCAGTCCAACTTCAATCATATAAAATATTAACCACACAAAAACACTAATCGATAGATGAAATAGCGCAGAGCCAATAGATACCCAAGGCAATATTTCAAGAGGAAACACAACTTTCTTCACATAATTGATATTTCCCAATATCAATCCGGGTGCTCGGCTCACACACTCAGCAAACAGATTAAATACAATTAAACCGGCAAACAGTACTAAAGCAAATTCGGTGCGTGACTCGCTTCCACCACTCCAGCGCGCTTTAAAAACTACGCTAAATACAAAGGTGTACACGACCAACATAAAAATGGGATTAAAAAATGACCATAAAATACCCAAGGCCGAGCCTCGGTAGCGACCAATGACTTCTCGCTGAACTAAAGCCTTGATCAAGCTTCGATTGCGCCAAAAACTATTAAAAATTTCAACTGGGGCACATGTAAAAGACTGCATCAGGCAAACACCTCAGCGTTAAAAAATTGACTGGCAGTCATATCTTTTATCGACAATACCGGTTCACAATCCAGTGACCAATCAATCTTCAAATCAGTATCCCTCCAAAGTAAACTCCGCTCAAACTCCGGAAACCAATAATCCGTCGTTTTGTACAGAAACTCCGCAACCTCACTGACCACCACAAAGCCATGGGCAAAGCCTTCTGGGATCCACAGCTGTCGTTTGTTTTCTTCACTCAGCGTTACACCAACCCATTTACCAAAGTTCAGTGATGACTTACGCAGATCGACGGCGACATCAAACACTTCGCCCCGTGTACAGCGAACCAATTTTCCTTGTGGGTGCTGAATTTGGTAGTGCAATCCACGCAAAACCCCCTTCACGGACTTCGAATGATTGTCTTGTACAAACTGAACTTCACGGCCAATCGCAGCTTCAAATTTGGCGTGATTAAAGCTTTCATAAAAAAATCCACGCTCATCACCAAACACTGCAGGTTCAATGATCTTTACATCTGGAATGTCGGTATCAATGATATTCATAATTCGGGGAGTAGGGAGTGGGGGATAGGGATTAAGACTAAGTCCTTAATTACCTATTCACCCCCTTACTCATAACTCCTATTAATAAATCTGTTCTTTAATCATGCGCAATAGATACTGTCCATAGGCATTTTTCTTCAACGACTGGGCGAGTTTTTCTACCTGCTCAGTATCAATCCAGCCCTGCCGATACGCGATTTCCTCTGGGCAACACACTTTTAAGCCTTGTCTTGCTTCGATGGTTTGGATGAACTGGCTCGCTTCAAGCATTGATTCGTGCGTGCCAGTATCAAGCCAAGCGTAGCCACGGCCCATGGTTTGCACATCCAACTTTCCTTGCGCCAAATACACACCGTTTACATCGGTAATTTCTAATTCACCGCGCGGTGATGGTTTGATATTTTTGGCAATTTCAATGACGCTGTTGTCATAGAAATACAGCCCCGTCACAGCATAGTTTGATTTCGGCTTAGCGGGTTTTTCTTCAATCGAAAGTGCTTTGCCACTTGCATCAAAATCTACGACACCGTAGCGCTCTGGATCATTCACATGATATGCAAATACACTGGCACCACTTTCTTTAGCTGATGCGGCTTGCAATAAGCCAGCAAATTCATGGCCGTAGAAAATATTGTCGCCCAGCACGAGTGCAACATCATCTTGGCCAATAAAGTCTTCACCGATGATAAATGCTTGGGCGAGTCCATCAGGGCTAGGTTGCACAGCGTATTGCAGCTTGATACCCCATTGGCTACCATCGCCGAGCAGTTGCTCAAAACGTGGCGTATCTTGCGGTGTAGAGATAATCAAGATGTCACGAATACCCGCCAGCAATAAAGTGCTAAGCGGATAATAAATCATCGGTTTATCATAAATCGGGAGTAATTGCTTAGAGACTGCAATAGTGGCTGGATACAGGCGAGTACCCGAGCCACCCGCCAAAATTATGCCTTTACGATTAGCCATGCTCGGCTCCTAAACTTGTTTCAATAATGTCATGACGTTGTGTACACCAGCTTGCCACTCCGGTAATACTAGACCAAACGTCGTTTCTAATTTTTGCGTATTAAGACGTGAATTCGCAGGGCGAGGTGCAGGAACTGGGTAATCACTGGCAGGAATTGGCTTAATATCTGAGCCTCTAATTTTAAGTGTATAGCCCTGAGCAACAGCAATATCATTGATTAGTGAAGCATACCCATGCCAACTGGTTTCGCCATCGGCAACCAAATTATACGTCCCAAATGCAAACTGAGCTTGATCTGCTGACCGTAAATACTGCGCAATAATCTGTGCCGTTGCATCGGCAATCATACTAGCAGAAGTAGGCGCTCCAATTTGATCGGCGACTACACTCAGCGTGTCCCGTTGCTGCATTAAACGCAGCATGGTCTTGAGAAAATTACCGCCATGCGCGCCAAACACCCAGCTCGTGCGAAAAATCAAATGTCGTGGATTGGCTGCGGCAACAGCCAACTCCCCCGCTAATTTGGTCTTGCCATAGACCGATTGCGGATTAGTCGCATCACTTTCTAAATATTCACCGTCTTTCGTGCCATCAAACACATAGTCAGTCGAATAATGAACGAGCAAGGCACCGAGTTTCGCCGCTTCTTCAGCGAAGACTTGCGGCGCAGTAACATTCAGCAATGTGGCAAGCTCTACTTCAGACTCGGCCTTATCAACGGCCGTATGCGCGGCAGGATTAACGATGATGTCAGGGCGGATCCGTTGCACTAACTCACAAATCGCTGCAGGATTAGATAAATCGCAATCGTTGCGATCTACGGCAATCACCTCGCCCAGTATGGCGAGGCTGCGTTGCAGCTCAAACCCAACTTGGCCATTTTTACCAGTGACGAGTATCTTAGGTATTGCCTTCAATGACATGCTCAAGCACCGTATTGGGTTGATACCCACTCACGGTATGCTCCGCTAGTTACATTACTCACCCAATCTTGATTAGCCAAATACCACTCTACCGTCTTGCGAATGCCCGATTCGAAAGTCTCGGCCGGTTTCCAACCCAATTCGCGCTCTAACTTGCGGGCGTCAATCGCGTAGCGGCGATCATGGCCAGGGCGATCAGTTACATAAGTAATTTGCTCAACATACGGTTTGCCATCAGCTTTGGGCTGCAATTCGTCCAATAGACTACAAATTGTTTTGACGACATCAAGGTTAGCTTTTTCGTTCCAACCACCGACATTGTAGGTTTCACCCACTTGACCCGCTTCCAAGACGCGGCGGATGGCCGAACAGTGGTCCTTCACAAACAACCAATCACGGATTTGTTGTCCATCACCATAAATCGGCAAAGCTTTACCAGCTAGTGCATTCAAAATGACCAGAGGAATTAATTTCTCAGGGAAATGATACGGGCCATAGTTATTTGAACAATTGGTCGTCAGTACAGGCAAGCCATAGGTATGGTGCCAAGCACGCACTAAATGATCCGATGCGGCTTTTGAAGCTGAATAAGGACTATTGGGCTCGTAGGTATTGGTTTCAGAGAAAGGCGGATCGTTGACTTCCAACGTACCATAGACCTCATCAGTTGACACATGCAGAAAACGAAACGACGATTTGGCTTCCGTTGCTAGTTCGTTCCAATAGCCACGTACCGATTCCAGTAAATTAAATGTGCCCACTACATTGGTCTGAATAAATTCACCCGGCCCCGTAATTGAGCGATCAACATGCGACTCGGCGGCAAAATTAATCACAGCACGCGGTTGATGTTCAGCCAATAGCTTGCTGATGATTTCACGATCACCGATATCGGAGCGAACAAAAACATGACGGGTATCGCCATCCAAGCCTTTTAGCGTGTCTAGATTACCGGCATACGTCAACTTATCAACATTAATCACGGTCTCATCAGAGTTGGCTAACCAATCTAAAACAAAATTGCCACCAATAAAACCCGCACCACCCGTTACTAAAATTGTCATCTCTTACTCTTCTTTCTTTTTGATTTATAAATAAGCCACTTTGGCGAACGAAATTGCGCAATGCTTCGATACAACCACACGTAGCCAATCACAAAACACAATGCTGTCAGTTGCAACCACACCGTCTGCGACCAGAATAATGTCGCCGGGATCACAGCCAACGATGATAAAAACCATAAATACGGCGAAGTCATGCTATTGCGAATCATTTTATCGCGCGGTAATCGGCTACCGACTGCCCAGCGCATCATTCGCTTATAAATGAGTTGGTGCAAATGCGCAGCATCCGGCAAGCTAGGATTATCTTGCCGATGTAGGCGACGATTAATCGTGAACACGGTTTCAACAATCGGATACAGCATCAATACCAATGCATACCAAGGCGACACATTCGGATTTCTATAAACAATCGCAATCGACAATGACGCAATCATAAAGCCAATAAAATAAGCCCCACCATCACCTAAAAAAATCAGCCCACGTGGCCAATTCCATAATAAAAACCCGAAAATTGCCCCAATCATTGTGATTGAGGTAATTAAAATAATTCTGTCATTAATTTTTAAGGCCACATAAGCCAACGACGCCAACATAATGATAGATACAGCTGCGGATAATCCATTGTATCCATCAATAAAATTAAATGAATTGACTACTCCAGCTAATGCAAAAATAGTCAGCAAGTACATCACAATAGGCACCAGCACCAAATGCTCGTAGGGGATATCTAAGCGAGATACGACCCAGCCATTACAGAAAATAAGAAGAATAGCAGAGACCACCATCGCGGCTAAACGCGTTTTGACTAGACCAATTTTTAAAATATCTTCCAGCAGACCGCCAATAAATAATGGCAGGGCCGCTACAAACAGCAGCAGCACACCATGAATATCAGTGCGACTCTCAAACCAATAGCCGGGCAAGATACCAATAACAAAAGCCAAGGAAATCGCTAAACCACCAACTCGGGGAACAGGATGAATATGGATTTTTTGCGGACCAGTCAAATCATGATCGGCCGTTAAATGAGCGTGCGTGTGCTCATACCGAACAATCAGCAAACAGGCCAAAAATGACAGCACGAACGATAATGTGAGATAGAGAGCGGACACTCAGAATTTTCTACAGGCAAAATTAAGTTGCGATATTACTACATTTAATGACAAGCAACAAAAGCAAAACCTTACAAACACATCACCCTCTTGGGCGTCGATCTGCATCTATAAACCAGCCCCATTTGCTAAAATACTTACAGGCTGAACGAATATGCAACCATAAAGCCCTACCGAATTGATACGATGCTCGTCCATGTCCATGATTTACTTGAACACTAGGTAGCACAACCAGACGATAACCAGCCCGCCAAACCTTACGGCACAAGTCATAATCTTCCAGATATAAGAAATACCGCTCATCAAAACCTTGAACTTCACGCAACACTGCTTGACGCGTAAAGAAACAGCAGCCAGAAATCAGAGCCGGCTCGAATGGCGCGCTATAGGATTGATCACGCATTTCATAGCGGTGAACTTTGGCTTGCATTTTTTTAGAATTGCCAAGAAAACGTCTACCCAACAAAATTAACGGTGTGGGTAAGGATTTTGCTAAAAATTGCCTTGAGCCATCTAAATTAAGCACATCCGGCATTACTGCGCCGCAGTCTGGATTCGCTATTAAATAGTCCATCATCGCCAAGGTCGGTGATACCTCCCACGCCAAGTCTGGATTCACGATCCAGTGAAACTCACCATGTTCGGTATTCAATTGAGCCAGAATACGATTATGGGCGGCACCGAAACCGATATTCTCACCGCAACTGAGATAGCACCAACCACGCTTTTGAACTTCACTTTTTAATTGCTCATCACCACCATTATCAAAAACAAACATTTGCGATAAAAATTGCTCTTGAGCAAGTGAATCAAACAGTCCTACTAACTCGGAAACATCCGTCTTATACACGACCAAGCCGACTGAAAATTTTGACATAAAGCGATGCAATCCAAAGCAATTCTGCAAAATAAGAATGGGGCACGTTAGGCGTGCCCCATTAATTTAATTATTGTGACGAATAAAAATTAAAATTCAAACACAGCAGCTTCACGCTGCAAGCGCGGCAAATTGTAATCGAACACTTGGCGCTCGCTAGCATCAGTTGTGACTAGTGTTGCGTGCATCATCGGCTCCTCGCCCACCACCACGATCAATCGGCCGTTCGCAGCAAGTTGCTCTTTCAATTCATTCGGCACCGTAGCAAATGAGCCAGTGGCGATAATCGCATCAAATGGGCCGCTCGCGTGCTTAGCTAATACATCACCCACTTCAACGCGGGCATTTTTGATGCCAGCGGCTTTCAATTGTGAGTTAGTCAATTCAGCTTGCGTTGCATCACTCTCAACGGCAACCACTTGCGAACAGAGACCCGCTGCAAGCGCAACAAGGTAAGCCGCACCTGCGCCAACCACCAAGAGTTTATCCGTTGCTTTCAAATCAATTTCTTGCAAGAAACGCGCTTCTACTTTGGGAGCCAACATCACTGCACCATTAGCCAATGGCAGCTCGACATCGACAAAAGCCAGCTCTTTTTTATCCTGTGGCACAAAGTCTTCACGACGCGTTTTTAGGATGCGATCAAGTACTACAGGATTCAGCACATTCCACGGGCGGATTTGTTGTTCGACTAAAAGATAACGCGCGTTTTCCCAATCCATGTTTGTTTTACCTCAAAACAAGCCGACTACGGCTGTTGGTTATTCGAATTTATCTTGCAATTATCCCACAACTCTTTTAGTTTCACATTCATGAATCGCTAGGGGTTCTAATTTAAGTCATTTTTCTTGTGTTAAATCGTCTTTTGGGGCGAATGCACTACCGGAAAACGGCTGAAATTGGATGAGAGATACCCTTGGAACCTGACCCGGTTAATACCGGCGTAGGAAAGCGAGCAGCTGCACTCTCCTGCCCTTCTCCTGCGCCAAACCCTTTTTAATATGAATTGCGCCAGCGAGCGCAACTTACTCATCACCTGATGCGTAAGGGTACTGGAGAAATCAGAATGAACGCCAAAGCAGAATTTTCCGCCGATTCGGCCGTCGTCGACGAAGCCGCGATCAAACCGCTCCCTAATTCACGCAAAATCTATGTGCAAGGCTCGCGCGCCGATATTCAAGTACCGATGCGTGAAATCAGCCAAGCGGATACGCCGCTGCAAATGAGCATCAGCGGTGCAGTTGAAAAAAACCCACCGATTTATGTATACGACTGTTCTGGCCCCTACACCGACCCTGCAGCCAAAATTGACGTGCGTAAAGGTCTAGAGCCAATTCGCGCTGCTTGGATTGCCGAGCGTAACGACACCGAAGTGTTGCCAGAACTCACTAGCGAATACGGCCGCATGCGCGAAGCTGATAAAAGCCTTGATATTTTGCGCTTTGAACTGCAACGCAAACCCCGCAAAGCGATTGCTGGTAAAAATGTGTCGCAAATGCATTACGCCCGTCAAGGCATCATCACACCAGAAATGGAATACGTGGCGATTCGTGAGAATATGAACCGTGCGGCATACTTGCAAAGCTTGCGTGAGAGCAGCCCAACGGGCGAAAAAATGCTGGCGATGATGAACCGCCAACACAAGGGGGAAAACTACGGCGCGAATATGCCCGATGAAATCACGCCAGAATTCGTGCGTAGCGAAATTGCGTGCGGTCGTGCCATCATCCCTAACAATATCAATCACCCAGAATCAGAGCCGATGATTATTGGCCGTAATTTCCTAGTGAAAATCAACGGCAATATCGGTAACTCAGCAGTCACTTCATCGATCACCGAAGAAGTCGACAAAATGACGTGGGGTATCCGTTGGGGTGCCGACACGATTATGGATTTGTCGACTGGTAAAAACATCCACGAAACCCGCGAATGGATTTTGCGCAACTCACCAGTGCCAATCGGCACCGTGCCAATCTACCAAGCGCTCGAAAAAGTAAACGGCAAGGCCGAAGACCTCACTTGGGAATTGTTCCGCGACACCTTGATCGAGCAAGCTGAGCAAGGCGTTGACTACTTTACGATTCACGCTGGCGTATTGCTGCAATATGTACCCATGACCGCCAACCGAATGACCGGCATCGTGTCACGCGGCGGCTCGATCATGGCCAAATGGTGCTTAGCGCATCACAAAGAAAACTTCTTGTACACGCACTTCGAAGAGATTTGCGAAATCATGAAAACCTACGACGTTGCCTTTAGTTTGGGTGACGGCTTGCGCCCTGGCTCGATCTGGGATGCCAACGACGAAGCGCAATTGGGCGAGCTCAAAACACTGGGCGAATTGACGCAAATCGCGTGGAAACACGATGTACAAGTGATGATCGAAGGCCCTGGTCATGTACCAATGCAATTGATTAAAGAGAATATGGATAAAGAATTGGAATGGTGCCACGAAGCGCCGTTCTACACGCTGGGCCCATTGACGACCGATATTGCCCCAGGCTACGACCACATCACCTCAGCAATCGGCGCGGCGCAAATCGGCTGGTATGGTTGCGCGATGCTCTGCTACGTGACGCCAAAAGAGCATTTGGGCTTGCCAAATAAAGCCGACGTGAAAGAAGGTATCATCACCTATAAATTAGCAGCCCATGCTGCTGATTTGGCCAAAGGTCATCCGGGCGCGCAAATTCGCGATAACGCATTGTCAAAAGCACGTTTCGAATTCCGCTGGGAAGATCAGTTCAATCTCGGTCTCGACCCCGATCGTGCACGTGATTTCCACGATGAAACCTTGCCGAAAGACAGCGCGAAAGTCGCGCATTTCTGCTCAATGTGCGGCCCGCATTTCTGCTCGATGAAAATCACCCAAGACGTGCGCGAATTCGCCGCCAATCAAGGCATCAGCGAAATCGAAGCCTTGAAGAAAGGCATGGAAACCAAATCAATCGAATTCGTCAAAACGGGTGCAGAGGTATATCACAAACAGTAATAATAAATAAGAGCTAGATAGCAATACCCCATGAAAAACGCAGCACCCAGTAATTGGATGCTGCGTTTTTTATTGGCCTTTCGGCTGTGCGCCATTTGTGATTCAACTGAAGTTTTTAATTTCACCAAGTATGCGAAAACACCACGGAAATTTCCTTGCTTTCACTCGCCCCCTTGGCGGTGCTTATTGGCCACTCTCCGACTAGACGTAGACTATTTTGCCCCGGTAAACGGAAGTTTATCGCAGCACCAGCCAACCAATTATTTAGACGGTCACCATCCTTGCGACCACCGCGAGTCACCTCGCCGCCATTTTGGTATTCCAGTGTTGCCGCCACCCAAGTCGCAGGCGTTACGCTGTAGCTAGCCATTGCCTTGGCTTTGTAGATATTTTCCTGCTCGAACGTGCCAGTTTGATAGTCGGTATTATCCGAGAACCAATTCATGCCCAGCGTGCCTTCGAGTACCCACTGATCTTGCGTCCAGCCCAATTGACACTCAGGCATCACCATCCAGCGATTATTAGTGATATTGGTCGATTGTTTTTTCTGATAAGACGCCGTCGGAATATTTACCGCAAGCGCACAACCACTACTTAAGCCGTTGCGATCATACGTTTTGAGCGCTTCTTGGCTCAAAGCAGACATCCGATAAACGCCGATACCAAAACCCAGCATCACGTCACCAATCCCATCAGCCTCTGAGCTAGGGCGGCGTGAATTTCGATATGACTCGTCGACCGTCACATAGGGCAACTGTATCGATGCATAGGCAAGGCGATCTGCTATTGAAAAATACTGTGCGTGCCGAATACTCAAACTCTCTTTTTCTTCAACCTCAATCACGCGTGGCCCGCGGGGTGATTCCTTTTCTTGCAGGCGATAACGCAAAGAAGTTCGGCTCGTATCGTCAGCCACCACGCCGTATTGGCGCGGATCAACCGCATGGGCTGCTAAACTCGACACCAGCCCCGCGACTGCGAGTACTACATTCAATTGCTTCATTTGCCGACGATCCACTCAAATACTTAATAAACCAGATGAAATAGAATAAGTACTTTACCTTATATCAGATCAAATACAGCATATAAATTGCTTTTTTCATTTTGATTCACTATGGCAAAAGTCAAAAAACGGCAATGACGAGCCCCCTGATAAATTCACCTTCACCAATAGCACCGCTAAGCCATTGAATACGTTATACTTCCGCCCCTTCGCTTACCTGTTTTGGATTGCCCCATGCTTTTGCCGCATCAACTCGAATTGCTTGCCCCCGCTAAAACCGCCGACATCGCACGCGAAGCGATTTTGCACGGCGCGGATGCGGTGTATATCGGCGGTCCGAGCTTTGGCGCGCGGCACAATGCCAGCAATCCCATCGAAGACATTGCGAGCCTCGTGCAATTTGCGCATTGCTACCACTCACGCGTATTCGTTACGCTCAATACCATCCTGCACGACAACGAACTAGAACCAGCCCGGCAGCAAATTATTCAGCTTTATGAAGCGGGTGTGGATGCGCTGATCGTGCAAGACATGGGCGTGCTGAAACTCGATATTCCACCGATTCAACTACACGCCAGTACACAGTGCGATATTCGCAATCCAGCTAAAGCGAAGTTTTTATCCGATGCAGGCTTTTCACAAATCGTATTGGCGCGTGAATTGGGCGTGAAGCAAATCCGCGAAATCAGCGCGACGATTGGCGATACCGCAACGATTGAATACTTCATCCACGGCGCGCTGTGCGTCGCGTTTTCAGGCCAATGCAATATCAGTCACGCCGCGACCAATCGTAGTGCCAACCGCGGCGACTGCTCACAAGCTTGCCGCCTTCCGTATACACTGACCGACCACAAAGGCCAAGTCGTCGCGTTCGACAAGCATTTGCTGTCGATGAAAGACAACGATCAGACCGACAATCTGGCGCTGCTCGTTGATGCCGGCGTGCGCTCGTTCAAAATCGAAGGCCGTTATAAAGACGCGCAGTATGTCAAAAACATCACTGCGCATTATCGCCAGCACCTCGACAAAATCCTCGAGCAACGGCCTGATCTCGCGCCCGCCTCAAGTGGCCGTAGCGAGATTTTCTTTACACCGAACGTCGATAAAACCTTCCACCGTGGTCATACCGATTATTTCGCAACGGAACGCAAAACCGACATTGGCGCATTTGATTCGCCGAAATACGTGGGCTTGCCGATTGGTACAGTGACACGCGTGGCCGATAAGTTCTTTGAAATTCAAATCATTGATCCGGCCGAGCCGCTATCGAACGGCGATGGTCTGAACTACATGAAAAAGCGCGAAGTGGTCGGCGTGCAAGCCAACACAGTGGAAGCCATCGATAAAGCAACAGGGTTATTTCGCGTATTCCCGAACGAACCGATAAGCGAATTGAGCGGCCTGAAAGCAGGTATTGGCATGAACCGCAATCGTGATCATGCTTGGGAGCAGATACTTAACAAAAAATCCGCTGAGCGTAAAATCGGCGTCTGGCTCAATTTGTCGGAAACCACCGATGGCTTAGCACTCACGATAACCGATGCAGACGGCTGTACGGTAACTGTTAACGCCACTATGGCGCTAGAAATCTCCAACAATCCCGATAAAGCGTGGAGTGGTCTGATTGGGGCCTTAGGCAAATTGGGCAATACGATGTTTTACGCGGAAGATGTGTCGCTCAACCTAAGCCAGCCGTGGCATGTGGCGGCCTCGGCGATCAACGCACTGCGCCGCGAAGCGGTTGAGCAACTCGAACTCGCCCGCGTTGCAGCATGGCCACGGCAAGAACGCAAAGCACCGGTCGAGCCTCCGGCGATTTACCCGGATGAAACACTGTCGTTCTTAGGCAATGTGTATAACAAAAAAGCCCGCGAGTTTTACCACGAGCACGGCGTAAAACTGATCGCCGCAGCTTATGAAGCGCACGAAGAAGCGGGTGAAGTGCCGCTGATGATTACCAAGCATTGCCTGCGGTTTTCGTTTGAACTGTGCCCGAAACAGGCCAAAGGTGTGATTGGGGTGAAAGGCCAAATCAAAGCCGAACCGATGACCTTGGCGAACGACAAAGAAAGCTACACGCTGGTATTTGATTGCAAACCGTGCGAAATGCACGTGATGGGCAAAATGAAACCGCACATTCTAAAATCACCGCCGCCGTCGATTATTCCAACACAAACGATCACTTTCCACAAAGCCAAGCCTGAGCCAGAAGGTTATAGCCACTAAATATCAAAACCGCGCCATCCACGAAAGGCAGACACACAGGCAAAAACCTCACAAGCCTTGTTAGTCTTTTCGTGCCTTTCGTGTTTTTGTAGGCTACTGGTTTTCTGTGAAACCGCGCTGCCGCCACGGCGGCAGCGGATATTTTTCGAGTAACTCTCGCACCATCTCGGTTCCTTCAGGGCGCCCGACCCAATACGCAGGAGGCGAGCCATTCAGTTCGGCGTGCGGGCAGCTGAGCCACTTCGCCACCAACTCCAAACTACCCAATTTTTGCTCAGCCATATTCAGCACCCCCAGCCACGGCAATAAAACTTGTGGCTCAAATTGCACGACGGCCAGCAAATCAGCATGCAAGTCAGGCTGACCTGCCAGCTCGCGCTCTAACAATTCAAAAAATTGACCGATTCGAGTTAAATCCATATTTCTCATTCAATATGGTATATCAATCTAAATCATTAAAATCAATGTCTCTACTGATATACCTTGATGATTAATAACGCGCCATACTCGGATCCACCACATCTGCCCACGCCGCGACCCCACCATCTAGATTAATCATATTGTCAAAACCTTGTCGCTCCAGAAACCCTGCCACTTGATAGCTGCGTACACCGTGATGACAAATCACGACATACGTTGCATCCGGATCTAAGCGCGTTTGCTCGTTCGGAATATGATTCATCGGGATATTTTGGCTGCCAGCGATATGGCACAGCGCAACCTCCCACGGCTCGCGTACATCAAGTAACAGCGGCGCGGCGCGATGGCTATCTTGTAACCACGCATGTAAATCGCTCGGGCTGATGTGTTGCATGTTTTTCCTTTGTCTAAATGAGTGTAGTTCGAATCAGAGAGAAATTCTGCTATCAAGTTCAAACATCGTAGCAAAATGAATAGGGTGATTTCACGGTAAATGAGATTAACCAGCAGTGCAAATGAATTTGTAAGCCGATTGTTTGCACATTTCCAGCTCGTTTCTCATGCCGCGAATCGGAATGATTGCAGTACCATAGCGACACCTTCCCTTTTTGAGTCTTTGCTATGACTTATTTTTACAGCCTGCTTGCACTCACGATTGGTCTGGTCGTGCCATTGCAAGCCGCGATCAATCATCAACTCAAAGCCGTGATCGGCCACAGCACCGTGCTGGCGGCGCTGGTTTCTTTTTCAGTCGGCACACTGGCCTTGTTCTGCATCGCACTGGCGACCGGACAAAAACTCACGGCCTTATTCGAGCTACCGAAAGCAGAGCCGTGGATGCTGATGGGCGGCCTATTAGGCGCGCTGTTTGTATTTGGTACGACATTGTTAGCGCCAAAACTCGGTGCGGCCACCATGCTGTCGCTGATTATCACCGGACAAATTATCGCCTCGATGTTGTTTGATCGCTTTGGCTGGCTGGCGATGCCGATTAAAGAAATCAGCTGGCCACGCCTATTGGGCGCGGCACTGGTGATTATCGGCGTGCTGCTGGTCAATTTTGGTCATGAGTGGTTCAAAGCGAAATGACGACCTCGATTCCCATTTTGGCCTTGACCGACGATTTTGTCCTGATTGATAAACCTGCCGGACTCGATTTTCATCAGAATGATGAGCAGGTCAGTCTAATTGAGCTGGTGCGCCAACAAACGGGAATAGACACGCTGCTGAGCGTGCATCGCCTCGATAAAATGACGTCCGGCTTGCTGCTGTTTGCCCGCAATCCCGAAACCGCGCGCAGCTTGGGTGAGCAATTTGCTGAACATCGGATTGAAAAATTTTACCTCGCGATCTCTGACGCCAAACCCAACAAAAAACAAGGCAAGATTCAAGGCGGGATGGAAAAAGGCCGTGGCGGCAATTGGAAATTCGTTCGTTCTGGCGGGCAATTGGCAACCACGCAGTTTTTTAGTTATGGGCTTGGCGAAGGTTTGCGATTGTTTTTGCTCCGCCCGCGCACAGGGCGCACACATCAATTACGCGTGGCGCTGAAAAGTTTGGGAAGCCCGATTTTAGGCGATAGCCGGTATGCTAGCAGCAATGCAGATCGTGGGTATCTGCATGCATACGCTATTGAATTTAACTTAGCTGGCAATACCCACAGGTATATTTGCCAACCGACTTTTGGCACGCAATTTCAATCACCAGAATGTCAAGCACAATTGCAGCAATTGCCTGCACCTTGGGATTTAGCGTGGCCCAAATAAGCTCAAATACGGGTTTTCCCGTAGCAAATTCTATCATCAAATCAAGCACTTCTAGCGCAAAGCCAACTCAGAACTTACGCCATTTTTAATGTGTGATTTTTAATACTTTTCTCGACAAAAAATCAGCTGCGAGGCTAGTCAATTTCCCTGACGCGGATTAGTATGCTGTTTGCTTACAAAGCATGCCTTTGCTAAAGCAAACCCATAACAGCACCAGCGGTGTGAACTGACCTCGGTGCCACAAAAAGGATGGAGACGTTATGTCACAGTTAAATCGTTGGATGCTCGCCGCAATTCCTGCGGCGATCTGCTCAATTCAAGTCATGGCTGCCCCTGCGTGGAATAGCAGCACAGCCTACACCGGTGGTCAAATCGTGACCTACGCCGGTCAAGATTACAAAGCCAAATGGTGGACACAAAACAATGTGCCAGGCGCCGAGCAATGGGGTCCGTGGGAACTCATCAGCAGTGGCACACCTGCACCGACGGCAACAGCTAAACCCGCCCTCGTGGCGACGGCAACCCCTGCCGCCACCTTAGCACCGACTTTAGCGCCGACCGCGGCACCAACTGCCACCTTAGCTCCGACTACTGCACCAACAACGCCACCCACAGCAGGCTGCGCCGCGACTTGGAACAGCAGCACAGCCTATCAAGGCGGCCAGCAAGTGGTCTACAACGGCAATACATTTGAAGCTAAATGGTGGGTACAAGGCACTGCACCATCGACTACCGATCAATGGGGTCCTTGGAAAAACCTCGGCGCATGCACTGGTGGCGGCGTTCAACCGACTGCAACGACTAAGCCAACTGCAACGCCAACGATTGCGCCAACCGCTACGGTTACACCAACAGCCACCAGCAAACCAACGGCAACACCTGTCGTAACGATTGCACCGACTGCAACGACCAAACCAACAGCGACACCCGTTGTGACTGTCGCACCAACACCAACATCAACACCTGTTGTAACTACAGCACCGACAGTGACGCCTGTGGTCGCCGCTTACAAACCACAAATCACCTATATCGCAGCACCAGCAGGCTACCCAACAGACGCGCAATTTACCGCCGCAGAGCAAGCGCTATACAGCCAAGCAGGCGCTGACAGCAGCACCATCGATCGGATTCGTGAGGCACTGCAAGTTCGTCCTGATAGCGTCGTCAATGCAGTTGCCGTGGGCGCAGCTACAAATCCAGACAACGTCAAACGCGTTGAGCGCGTGCTGAGCCAAGCGAAGTTTGATTACTTCTTCCCAGTGCGCAATGTGAAATACACCTACGAGAATCTGCTCAAAGGCGTGGCGAAATTCCCTGCATATTGCGCGACCTACACCGATGGCCGTGATTCGGATCTGATTTGTAAAAAACTGCTAGCAACATCATTTGCACACTTCGCGCAAGAAACGGGCGCGAACTGGCCAGCATTAACACCAGCCACCGCCCGTGGCTATGCCGATCAGAACAACGCCGTGTTGGCCACAATGGAGCAAAACACCGCGATTCCAACCTTCCGCCAAGGTCTTTGGTTCTTACGTGAACAAGGCATGCAAGAAGGTAGCGGCGTAGGTGGTTACCAAGATTGCTTTAACGGCGCAGGCGGTTCGATCTTCTCGATCTTCTACCCTTGCGGCAAAAACACCAAAGGCGAGTATTTTAGCTACTTCGGTCGTGGCTCTAAACAATTGTCGTGGAACTACAACTACGGCCCATTCAGCAAATCACTGTATGGTGACGTGAATGTACTGCTCGACAATCCAGGTCTGGTTGCCGATAGCTGGATGAACTTTGCTTCTGCCATCTGGTTTGCGGTTTACCCACAATCACCAAAACCACCGATGACTTGGGTCGTTGATGGTACTTGGAAACCGAATCAAGTCGATATCGCCAACGGCATGGCTCCTGGCTTTGGCGCGACCACTTACATCATTAACGGTGGTATCGAGTGTGGTAAAGGCTCTGAAGCATCGCAATCACTGAACCGTATTGCAGCCTACAAAGAATTCAGCAAAGAACTCGGCGTGGACATTTCCGGTGAACAGCTCACTTGCGGTACATCGAAAGGCTTTACCAATGGTTCAGCGGCAGCAACCAAAACCTATCTGGATAAAGGTTGGAATTACAACCCGAATAATCCAGGTGGCGTTTCTTGGTCTTGCCAATTGGCGACTTACCAAACGCCATTTAGCCTAGCGAATCCGGGCGACTATAAAGCGTGCGTAGACTATTTCTTCCGCGGCCAAGTGAAATTTAATGGTCAGGTGGTGGTAGACAATACCAAATAACAGCAGCGCAATTCGCCAGCAAAAACGCCGTTCTAATGAACGGCGTTTTTATTTGGGTATATCTTGCAAAGCCAGATGAATAAATAGCTACAACTACATACCGTCTAATACACAGACGAATTCTTGCTCTGGCAAATACTGCGCAATGATTCCTTTGAGTTTCACCAGCTCCAATGGTTTAGCTAAAAATCCGTCCATCCCTGCGGCAAGGCATTCATTTTCACTATGCTCAAATGCATTAGCAGTCAACGCGATTATCGGTAAGGCGCGTGTTTTGGCTTGGCTACGCAAAATCCGCGTCGCAGTCAGCCCGTCCATTTCTGGCATTTGCCAATCCATCAACACCAAATCAAATGCTTGCTCGTTCGCCGCGGCAACTGCGGCATGACCGTTGGTCACCAGCACCACATCACAACCCAACTTAGTTAAAAACGCGGCGACAACGCGCTGATTAATCAAATTATCTTCGGCAACCAACACTTTCCCGCTATAGCGGGTGCCGGCCGATACGTTTTCCGGCGGCTTAGACAGATGCGCTCCAACCCCAAGCAAACTCGCCACGGCGTTGAGTAACTGCCGTTCAGACAAAGCCACTTTGCATAAGAATTTTTGTTTGGCAGTCAAAACTAAATCTTCAGGCTGCTGCCATGCCAAGAGCAATATCGGCAGATTACGCTGCGCTAGCTCGGCGCTAATTTGATCTTCGCAAATGATTAAATCAGGCTGCTGCTCCGCTGCTCGCCATTCGGTGCTGATGTGCAAACCAGCTGCATTCAAGCAGGGCAAGACCATTTTAGCCACCCCATCTTGCGGCCCTGACCACAACACACGCTGCTGATCCAACCCGGCTTGCGCCAAAACACGCGGCTTGGTGAAATGTTGGCGCGGCAAACTGACGACAAATTTGGAACCTTTGCCAAGTTCAGAGCGAACTTCAATCTCTCCTTGCATCAATTCCAACAACGATTTGGTAATCGCAAGACCTAAGCCGGTGCCCCCATAGCGACGTGTCGCGCCAGTTTCGGCCTGATAAAAACGCTGAAATAAGTGCTGTGAACTGCCACGATCCAACCCTATCCCAGTATCTTCTACCGAAATGCGAATATGCTCGGCATCGCAATCGGCCACAATGTGCACACCGCCCACTTCGGTAAACTTGATCGCATTCGAAATCAAATTAATCAATACCTGCTTGAGCCGTAAAGCATCACCAATATACCAAGCAGGCAAATCAGCCGCTAATTCCAGTACCAAATTCAAACGTGCCTCAACCGCCTTGGACGCCATCACCGAAGCCGCTTCCTCGATCAAATGCGCCAACTCAAACGGCGCTTTAATCAACTCGAGCTTGCCTGCTTCAATCTTCGAAAAATCCAGTAAATCATTGACTAGCAGCACCAGCGAATCACCAGACTTGCGCACATTGCTGACGTATTCGCTTTGCTCGGCATTGAGTGGTGTATTACCCAACAATTGTACAAAACCCAAAATCCCATTCAGCGGCGTGCGGATTTCGTGGCTCATCGTCGCCAAGAAATTGGATTTGGCGTAGCTCGCTGCTTCCGCGGCATCACGCGCCATCGCCAATGAATTACTTTGCTGCAAGAGGCGCTCATTGGCTTGCCGCAGTTCTTCTTGAACTTGCTTGGCACGAATCAACTGCGACACAATCGCCGCAAACAGTTTCATCACTTCACGTTGATACGGCATTAAACTGCGACGATGCAAGAAGTTATCCGCCGCCATCCAACCGAGCAAAGTATTATCAGCATACAAAGCCACCAAGGAATTCCAACCGCGACCGACAACGACCTTATTGTAATAAATCGCCGCGTCTTCTTTGACCATCACCTCGCCGGGCTTCGCTAAGGCATCGCGAAAAATTTGATGCGGTGGCGTCACGGTGCGATACCAATACTCATTGGTCAGATCACCATTCACATCCGTACCGTAGGTGCCGCACATTTCATTGGTGTTTAAATCAGCAGTAAACAAGCCTAAGCGATCAATCCCCAAATCGGTAATCGCCGACTGAACCACATCATGGTACAGCGCATCTAAGCTCGTTGTTTGTGTTAAGCGTAAGGTGACCTGATGCAGTTTTTGCAATAACTCGCGGTATTCTTCGGCACGCTGCAAACTTTGTTGCATCCGGCGTGTCATTTCATCACGCTCGATATCGTGGCCATACAATAAAGCGCCGATCCGTTCTTTTAGCATTCCCGACAGCGCTTCGCATTCAATGCGAAAGGCTGCAGTATCCAAATAGGCTTGCAGGCGCTGCACATCGCTCAACTCTACATACAGCATCGCTTGCGTGCAGTCTTGGTCGAGCAAAGGCAAAATCAAACGGTATAAAGGAACCACATCCTCATCAGGCACATCCCAGATTTCCTGCATTTGGTAGCTAACAGGACGCACCGACACCGCTGGCTCGCGCATTTGCCAAGCGAGTTCTTCCACTGGTACGCCAAAAAATCCTGACGGGTGTTGTGGCTCGGCAAATGCAAGTGCCCGCTGCCCCACCACCGCTTCGGCATAAATCGCAACGGATGCCGGGCTCTCACTGGGTAAAACCAAGTACGCTCTTTTTGCGGCAAAGGAATCTCGAACTGCAGCCACTAAGGTCGATGCAAATTGGTCCCAAGTCTCGGCGTCGAGCAAAGCGGGCAAACACAACACGGAATCTAATTGCATATATTAAAACCTTGTTTTGAATTACTTAGACCAACAACGAGCACAACGAGCGAGTGAGTTATAATGAACAACTATTTTTTTGAATTTTTTTGCCATGACCAAACCTGCTGCTCGCCCCAACCCGATTACCACCATAGAATCACTCGACCACGAGGGGCACGGTGTTGCCCGTTTCGAAGGGAAAACCATCTTTATCGATGGCGCACTTCCCTTTGAAACCGTTTCATTTAGCAGTTATCGCAAAAAACCGACCTTTGAGAATGCGCAAGCTATCATAATCCATAATGAAAGCTTTATGCGTGTGAAGCCCAAATGTCCGCATTTTGGTGTCTGTGGTGGGTGCTCAATGCAACACATGGAGTTCGGCGCGCAGGTGGCCGCCAAACAGCGAATTTTAGAAGACAATCTACAGCGCATTGGCAAGGTCACTGCCCAAGCGATGTTGCCTGCGATTTACGGCACACCTTGGGGCTATCGCTCACGTGGGCGACTCTCGGCGCGCTACGTAGCGAAAAAAGAAAAAGTTCTGGTTGGCTTTCATGAGCGCCGCTCGGGCTTTATTGCCGACATGAGCGAATGCCATGTGCTGCCGAAATCGATGTCGGATCAATTGCTACCTCTACGAGAATTAATTTCGTCACTGTCGATTGTGAATGACATGCCGCAAATTGAGCTCGCAGTCGGAGAAAACATCACCGTATTGGTGTTCCGTATCATGACCGAGATTAGCGACAACGATGCTGCGCTATTCAAAGCGTATGCCGATCAGTGGAAAGTCCAAATTTGGCTACAGCCGAAAGGCCCGGACAGCGCCTATCCGTTCTACCCGCTCGACGCCCCGGCACTCACCTATTCCCTACCGGAATTTGGCATCGAAATGCCATTCAAGCCAACCGAATTCACCCAAGTCAATTACGGCATCAACCGAGTAATGGTCGAGCGCGCGATGAAATTACTCGACCCACAAGAAGGTGAAATCATCGCCGACATGTTCTGTGGTCTCGGTAATTTCACGCTACCGATTGCACGTAGCGGCGCCAAAGTACTCGGTATGGAAGGCAGTCAACAATTGGTCGAACGCGCTTTAGAAGGCGCAAAACACAATAAACTCGATCACCTAACCAGCTACGAAATCGCCAACCTGTTTGAAATGACCGAAGAGTGGCTCAATAAACTCGGCAAATTCGACAAAATGCTAATCGACCCACCGCGTGATGGTGCAATGGCTTTGTGTAATTCGATCAGCATTGAACATGGCCCCAAACGGATTGTGTATGTGTCCTGTAGCCCAGCCACCTTGGCGCGCGACGCGGATATCCTGGTCAACATTAAGGGGTATACACTCAAAAACGCCGGTGTGATTAACATGTTCCCACATACTGCCCATGTAGAAAGCATTGCTTGGTTTGAAAAAGAATAAAACACAATTGAACAAGTCAACAAAAAAGCGCCAGTTTGATGCTGGCGCTTTTTTCTTTTATTCCGACCCAATTTACAAATGATAATCGCCCATCGCTTCAGGCTGGCGTAACACATCCACAATCCGCAACCGAATCAGGCGCCCTCCTGGCACTTGCCAATCAATCGACTGACCAATCGATAAGCCCAGCAGCGCGCTACCTACCGGCAGCAAAATCGAAATCGTGCCCGTTTCTCCAGCTCGATCCGGATAGACCAAGGTCAATTCGTAATCGGCCTGTGTGGCCTCTTCGACGAAACGCACCGTTGAATTCATCGTTACCAAATCGGCAGGAATTTGCGTTGGTTCAACGACATCAGCGCGATCTAACTCACGCCGCAACGCATCAATGTGGGGCAGGTTTTGGTTTTCAATCTGCGCGATGATTTGCTCTAAGCGCGATAAATCCAAGCTTGAAATCGTGATTCTGGGTAAGTTTTCCATCCCTATTCCTTTTTGTATGCCCAAGAAATTCAATCCACATCAGCAGCTTAACAAAACCAAAGGTGTTGAATCTGCGACACATTCCTAAGCCGTGATCGTTACTATTTCACTTGGGCAACATCGCAAACGATGCTATGTCTCTAGCATTTTTCTGCTGCGGGTGTTGTATTTGCCAAATCAAAGTGATTTCAGCTAAGCTGACAGACGAAGTCTGGCCCACGGCAGGCCACTGCGCTCGCCGTGTTTAAGCCACTAGTTTGCTGAGGTTCATCATGAATTTACAACGATTTTTTTGTGCTGCTGGCTTAGCATTGCTCAGTCAACTTACCAACGCCAGTGCCACCGCCCCAGCAGATGCTAGACAATTCCCCGCCAAAGATGCTTATGGCTGCGTCGGTGAAGAAGGCTATTCGTGGTGCGTCAAGCTAAAACAATGCGTACGGCCTAGCAAAGTATTAATTGAAAATAATCTGGAACTAACAGCAGAAAATTTTCATGAATTTTGCCAAAATAAACCGCAGTAAATCACCCCACCTGATTAGTTGATTAATCCTATGAAAAACTTAATTGCAACAGCCTTATTACTTTTCTCTGCTGTGGCGTTTGCCCACAGCGATACACCGCTCAAAGCAGAACACGGCGGCACGATCAAAGAAGCCGCGGCGGGTCACCAGCTTGAAATTGCCTACTCAGCGACTGCCCTCTCGCTCTATATCAAAGATCATGACGGCAATAAACTCAGTAGCGACGGCGCAACGGCAGAACTCATCATTCAACAGAATAATGCCAATACCCGCGTCCAGCTCAAACCCAGCGGTGGTAATGCATTGAGCCTGAAAGGGGATTTTGCCAATTTATCGGGTGCAGTGGTTATTGTGAAATACACGCTGAAAGGCGAAAAACTTGAACAAGCACGCCTCACGCTAAAATAAACACTTCGTTTCAATTTCAAGATTGATAAGCGAACTCAGTCCCCCACTTTGGGGGCTGAGTTCAGTTTTATTTGCTGCGGCTTTAAGTAACAAATTACGCTTCTCAACACTTCTTGCCACCCCAAATCCTTTCAAACTCAATCTGCACAGCATAGCCAGCAACTCTCGATTTTCGGTTACAATCGTGAACTTTATCGAACCATAAAATTCAGGCAGGAGAACATCGATGTCAATGGCAGATCGCGACGGCGTTATTTGGTATGACGGCAAATTGGTACCTTGGCGCGAAGCCACGACCCACGTGCTCACGCATACTTTGCATTATGGTATGGGTGTTTTTGAAGGCGTTCGCGCTTACGAAACCAGCACTGGCCCAGCGATTTTCCGCCTGCAAGACCACACTAATCGTTTGTTCAACTCTGCCAAAATTTTGAATATGGTATTGCCATTTTCAAAAGAAGAAATCAACGCGGCGCACGTTGCGGTGATCAAAGAAAACGGCCTGAAATCATGCTATATGCGCCCAATGGCGTTTTATGGTTCGGAAAAACTCGGTATCGCACCACCGAAAAAAGACGTGCACATCATCGTTGCCGCTTGGCCGTGGGGCGCTTACCTTGGCGAAGACGGTTTGGCCAAAGGCATTCGCGTGAAAACGTCGAGCTTCTCACGTCACCACGTCAACGTGACAATGTGCAAAGCCAAAGCCAACGGCAATTACATGAACTCGATCATGGCGCACGACGAAGCCGCCGCTGACGGCTACGACGAAGCGCTATTACTTGACGTCGATGGTTTTGTCGCAGAAGGCTCAGGCGAAAATATTTTCGTCGTTCGCAATGGCAAAATCTACACGCCTGATTTGACCTCATGCTTGGACGGGATTACCCGCAACACGATTTTCCAAATCGCCACTGAAATGGGCTTGCAAGTGATCGAAAAACGCATCACGCGTGATGAAGTGTATTTGGCTGATGAGGCATTCTTCACGGGTACTGCTGCAGAAGTCACGCCAATTCGCGAACTGGACAACCGCACCATCGGTTGCGGCAGCCGCGGTGTGATTACCACTGAAATCCAAAAACGCTACTTCGACATCGTGCAAGGCCGCGATGCGAGCCGCGCAGCTTGGTTGACCGCCTGCTAATTGAGAATGAATGTCGGGTTGTGCGCTGCTCAACCCGAGCTATCTATTTTATTTGGAGTTGAAACATGAGCTCAAAAGACGCACAAAAAGAAATCAACGTTGGCGCCAAAGACATGCCTTTGCACTGTCCAATGCCAGACATGGTGAGCTGGAATTCACATCCACGCGTATTTTTAGACGTTGCCAAAACTGGTTCAGCGCAATGTCCCTACTGCGGCACGGTGTATAAGCTGAAAGCCGGCGAAGTAATTAAGGGACATTAATATACCCCTTTAAAATAAAGCGGCCTATGCGCCGCTTTTGTCGTTTTTTGCTGATTAAAAATCGCTACAGATTACAGCGCTGTATTGAGAGATTGATTTGAAACGCATTCTGATTGTCGCGCCCGCTTGGGTCGGCGACGCCATCATGGCGCAACCCTTGTATGCACGAATCAAAGCCCGCCATCCTGATGCGATCATTGATGTGTTGGCGCCAGCATGGACTCGCCCACTGCACGCGCGGATGGCGGAAATCAACGAGCTGATCGACGCACCGTTTGCGCATGGACAATTGAAATTGCGCGAACGCTGGAAGCTTGGCCGCCAGCTCAAAGCGCGCGGCTACGATCAAGTGATTGTACTGCCCAATTCGCTCAAATCCGCGCTGGTACCGCTTTTTGCAGGCATTCCACAGCGTACGGGCTGGCTCGGCGAAATGCGTTACGGCCTACTGAATGACGCACGCATTCTCGATCCAATTGCACTACCGCAAATGGCGCAACGCTTTTATGCACTGGGCGCTGATGACGGCGTGCCATTAACGCAAGCAATGCCATTTCCAGTCTTGACGATCAATCCAAATGAGCGCGCCGCGACAGTTAATAAATTAGGTTTATCAACCGACACGCCGATTGTGGCGATTTGCCCCGGCGCCGAATACGGCCCCGCCAAGCGCTGGCCTGCCAAACATGTGGCAACATTGGCCAATGAATTGATTGATGAAGGCAAGCAGGTTTGGTTGTTCGGCTCGAATAAAGACGCTGAAATCTGCGCCGAAATTCGCGAACTGGCACCACAGGTGCTCGATCTGGCCGGGAAAACCAGCCTCGCCGAAGCAATTGACTTAATGTCGCTCGCAGCCAATGTGGTGTGCAATGATTCAGGCTTGATGCACGTCGCCGCAGCGCTGCAGCGTCCACTAGTCGCCGTGTTTGGCTCTAGCTCGCCAACATTTACACCGCCGCTGGCGATCAAAGCCAAAATTGTCACGCTGGATTTGGAGTGTAGCCCTTGTTTTGAGCGCGTCTGCCCGCTCGGCCATATGAATTGCCTGAACAAACTCGATCCAGAACGCGTTTATACCGCACTCAATAAATTAAATACCTAGGAAACCATGATGGAATTTCTTGATCTTGCCCCGATTGCTGGCGTCAATGGCAGCGTCGCCCTGCCCGGCTCAAAAAGCATTTCAAATCGTACCTTGCTATTGGCTGCACTTTGCAGCGGCTCAACCAAAGTACTCGGACTATTAGCATCGGACGACACACAGCGCATGCTCGAAGCACTCGATGCGCTCGGCGTCAAAGTCGAGCAAATCGGCGACAGCCGTGATTTTATCGTGCACGGCTGCGGCGGTGAATTCCCCGTCAAGCAAGCCGATTTATTCCTCGGCAATGCGGGAACGGCTTTCCGTCCACTCACTGCTGCGCTGGCTTTTGCTGGCGGCAATTACCGCCTTTCTGGCGTACCTCGCATGCACGAGCGCCCGATTGGCGATTTGGTGACTGGCCTGCAGCAAGCCGGTTGCGAAATTGAATACTTGGGCAACGATGGCTTCCCGCCGCTGCGCATTCGCCCCGGCAGCATCAAGAGCGACCGCATTGCAGTGAAGGGTAATGTCTCCAGCCAATTCCTAACTGGGCTATTGATGGCAATACCCCTGACTCAACGTGATATGACGATTGATGTCGTTGGCGAATTGATCTCAAAACCCTATATCGAAATCACGCTCAACCTGATGGCGAAATTTGGCCTGAAAGTCGAGCGCAAAAGCTGGAACGAGTTTTTCATCCCCGGCGGCCAAAGCTACACCAGCCCAGCAGAAATCCACGTTGAAGGCGACGCATCAAGCGCATCGTACTTCCTAGCCGCAGGCGCAATCGGCGGCGGCGTGGTGCGCGTTGAAGGCGTTGGCGCTGCCAGTATTCAGGGCGACAAACGCTTTGCCGACACGCTCGAGCAAATGGGCGCGCAAATCACCTGGGGTGACAACTGGATTGAAGCTGCCCCACCGGCCAGCGGCCAACTCACCGCGATTGACGTCGATCTGAACCACATTCCCGATGCGGCAATGACGATTGCGATTGCCGCGCTTTACGCTAACGGTACGACAACGATTCGCAATATCGAAAGCTGGCGTGTCAAAGAAACCGACCGTCTTTCGGCGATGGCCACCGAATTGCGCAAAGTTGGCGCAACAGTCGTTGAAGGCCAAGATTGGATTTCGGTCACGCCGCCAGCAACGCTCACCGCCAACGCCGAAATCGACACCTACGACGACCACCGCATGGCGATGTGTTTTTCACTCGTGGCGATCAAAGGCGTACCCGTACGCATCAACGATCCAAAATGCACCGCTAAAACTTTCCCAACGTATTTTGAAGAATTGGCACGGATTGCGGTTTAAACATCGCGCGTCAAAACAAAAAAGCCGCACATTGTGCGGCTTTATTTTTAAATACATAGCAATGTATAGCCATGCAAGCAATGTTCTTTATGATCTACAATCAAATACATAGAGCCGTAGGATGGATTAGCCTTTAGGCGTAACCCGCCAATCAAATTCGCAATAACTGCCAAATCCGCGCGGGTTGATAAAACTAACCCGCCCAACTAGGCTAATTTGCACAAATAAGAGCATTCGTGAACGGTAAAAAATGAAAAAAATAATTGTTTTTATTGGCTCTATTTTTATTATTGTTTTTTGCCTAGCTACATGTGGCAATACAGAGAAAAAATGGCAAGAAGAAGTTTTACTTGGAAATGGTCAGAAAATGTGGGTTGAACGCACAGCAAAATTTTCCTCGGGCGGCGAGCTGGGAGGTCCTGGGAGCCTAGATGATTTAATGTCCACGCTCACCGTGATTTCTAAGCTTGATGTCCAGCCTCCACCTGTGTGGAGAGGGTCTGAGCTCTCGCCAATATTGCTTGATTATGACCGTGACGAAAAATCATGGGTGCTATTGGCGACTTACTACATGTGTGATGTTTGGGAAAAAATTGGTAAACCTGTTCCACCTTATGTGCAATACAAGTCAGTGAATAATAGCTGGGTCAGAATACCATTTGATAAAAAATGGCTGGGTACGTCAGCAAATTTGACTGCGGGCATAGTTAGAAACGAGCGGGATGTAGTGACGGCTGAGTACAAGGTTTTGTTTGATGCAGGGTCTGGCGAAAAATACAGGAAAATTGTTGATTTTAGTAAATGTGAATAACTTTTTCTGTATCACGCGTTAAAAAGCATGCCAATCTTTATTGCGCACGCGAACCACGTGCCCATCCCTCCCAATAGTACGAACCACATTCTATGCACAAATCCCTGCGGGATTCTCACCACTACTCCGCCTCAAAATCCAACGCCACCGAATTAATACAATAACGCTCACCCGTCGGCTCAGGGCCATCAGGGAAGACGTGACCGAGATGCGCGTCGCATTGCGTACAGCGCACTTCAACGCGTTCCATGCCGTGGCTGCGGTCAACAATACGCGTGATGCCTGATTCATCGGCAGCAAGGAAAAAACTCGGCCAGCCGCAGCCAGCGTCAAATTGCGTGGATGATTCAAACAACAGACTACCGCAGCAAATGCAGTGGTATTTGCCTGCTGCGCGGTTTTGATAATATTGACCGGTAAACGGCCGCTCTGTGCCACTTTGTCGTGTCACATAGTAGGCTTCAGGTGACAGCATCGCACGCCACTCTGCATCGGTTTTAACGATTTTATCCATCATTCATTCCTCAAAATCATCTACAGCCTTTACTGAAGCTGCTACCATCAAAGTATCCGAGCCCTTGATGAGCTAGCCATCATGTTTTATATACAACGCAATGCTGCGGGTGAAATTTTATCGCTCGCCAAAGAGTCTAACCCTGAGCATATCGAAGCCATCGACCCCAATCATCCCGAAGTACTACATTTCTTGTCGCAATCGGGTGAGGTCTTTAACCAGCTCGATACCAGCTTAATTCGCGTAATTGAAGATTTGGTTGATGTCTTGATCGATAAAAATCTGCTGCGCCTAACCGATCTGCCGCTACCCGCACAAGAAAAACTGCTCTCGCGTAAAAAGGTACGTAGCTCGCTGAAAAATTCGCTCAATATTTTAGTAGATAACGATCAGGGCCTGATTTAGGCCCCGATGGTTTATTTTTTTTCGCTGCTGGTACTGAATTGATAGCGATCATGCACCAGTGGCTCATCCAAATTCGCATCGCTTAAAGTCACGCCTTGCTTGGCTGCGCGCGCTTTAACATCCTCACGGCACTTCGCGTCCGTTGGTGCTGCTGCACCATACAAGACCTTGCCACACTCAGCCAAAACCTCAGCGAATTGCGCTGGCGGCATATTCAACAGTGGATTTTGATACTTTGGGTCGGTCGACGCTGATTCCACCTGTGGTGCGCTGGTTTGCTGCGGAGTTGACTCACCACAGGCGACCAAAAGCACACTCAAGCCCAATGCCACACAACGCATTCCGTATTTCATCGCCTCATCCTTTTTTATTTAATTTGAGACGATAATGTACCTGAATTTTCAGTGCGCAGGCAGCCTTGCACAGGTGATGTGATTCACCAGCTACAGCAAAAAGAACAGGATTAGATTACATTTTTGATAGGCAATAAAAAACGACTTGGCTTACGCGAAGTCGTCATCTATTTATTTTTGGCGTCCCCACGGGGAATCGAACCCCGGCCGCCGCCGTGAAAGGGCAGTGTTCTAACCGCTAAACTATAGGGACTGTGTATTACAAAGTACAGTGTGAAATTGGTGCGCCCGGAGCGATTCGAACGCCCGACCCTCTGGTTCGTAGCCAGATACTCTATCCAACTGAGCTACGGGCGCACTGTATTTCAAACTTTAAAACTGACCAACTCGACAGCTGGCGTCTCCACGGGGATTCGAACCCCGGTCGCCGCCGTGAAAGGGCAGTGTCCTAGGCCTCTAGACGATGGAGACTTTAGGTATTACGCTTTATTTGTATGGTGCGCCCGGAGCGATTCGAACGCCCGACCCTCTGGTTCGTAGCCAGATACTCTATCCAACTGAGCTACGGGCGCATCTTACAAAAAAAGTTCCTGGCGGAGACGAAGGGATTCGAACCCTTGATACAGATTACTCCGTATGTCGCCTTAGCAGGGCGGTGATTTCAGCCACTCATCCACGTCTCCGTTCAGGGAGACCGAATAATATACACACTATCGGCCTCCGTCAACACCTTAATTTCAATAAATCTGACAAGGTGTTGATTTAAAACTACTGATTCGCTTAGGCAACGCGGTCGAGGCCGAATGCTTTGTGCAACACACGTACTGCCAACTCCAAGTACTTCTCATCCAATACCACTGAAATTTTGATTTCAGAGGTTGAGATCATTTGGATGTTAATCCCTTCTTCGGCCAAAGTACGGAACATCGTCGCTGCAACACCCACATGCGAGCGCATGCCAACACCAACAATCGATACTTTACAAATCTTGTCGTCGCCAGATACTGACTTGCCACCGATTTGTGCTTGTACGCCTTCTAATACTTTCACAGTCCGCGCTAATTCGCCTTTCGGTACGGTGAACGAGAAGTCGGTCGTGCCGTCTTGACCCACATTCTGGATAATCATATCAACATCGATATTCGCATCCGCAATTGGACCGAGGATTTGGTAAGCGATACCTGGCTTATCAGGTACACCAATCACATTAACACGGGCTTCATCGCGATTAAATGCGATGCCGGAGATGACGGGTTTTTCCACGGTAGAGTCTTCCTCAAAAGTAATCAAGGTGCCCTCGCCTTCTTCTTGGAAGGACGACAACACGCGCAATTTCACATTGTATTTACCTGCAAACTCAACCGAGCGAATTTGCAAAATTTTCGAACCCAAGCTGGCCATTTCCAGCATTTCTTCGAAGGTAATCGTTTTTAGCTTTTTCGCTTCCGGCACAACACGAGGGTCGGTCGTATAAACGCCATCCACATCGGTGTAAATTTGACATTCATCGGCTTTTAAAGCCGCCGCCAACGCTACGCCTGAAGTATCTGAGCCACCACGTCCCAAGGTGGTGATATTGCCATTGGCATCAACCCCTTGGAAACCTGCAACGACCACCACTTTACCCGCGCTCAAATCAGCGCGCATATTCGCGTCATCGATATGTTGAATACGTGCTTTGGTATGCGAACTGTCAGTCAGAATTTTGACTTGACCACCGGTATACGATACAGCTTCAATACCGAGTTCTTTCAGTGCCATCACCAGCAAGCCAATCGTGACTTGCTCGCCCGTTGAGACGATGACGTCCAACTCACGCGGATCTGGATTTGCTTGAATTTCTTTAGCGAGGCCAATCAAACGATTGGTTTCACCCGACATAGCAGACAACACAACCACGAGGTCATGTCCTTGCGCTTTATGTTTGGCGACGCGGCGAGCCACATTTTTAATTCGGTCGGTACTACCCACCGATGTGCCACCGTATTTCTGGACGATCAATGCCATGATTCAACCTGCAGGGCGGGATTAAAATAAACGGAGTAATTGTAAATGAAGCCCTCCTACTTGGGGAGAGTCAATTGAATTGATTTATGAAGATTTTATTTTAAGTGCGATGATAATTACAATTTCACCATCAAATACAACAAGCTAAAGAAATCAGACAAGTCAATAATCAGGTATTTCAATACACAAATGGCGAGATAATCCAGACTGCACTTTATACCAGTTGAACCGGCACTCTGGTGGCTAGAGCGCACATCAATTCATAGCTAATCGTACCTGCTGCTTTCGCCACATCATCAATAGATAATTGTGAACCCCATAATTCAACCTGACTACCTAGCCGCGCTGCTGGACAGTCAGTTAAATCGATACACAACATATCCATCGAAACACGCCCTACTAAGCGAGAACGTTGTCCATCAACCACGACGGGCGTACCCGTCGGGGCATGCCGTGGATATCCATCGGCATAACCACACGCCACGACCCCTACCCGCATCGGATGCGGAGCAAGAAACGTCGCTCCGTAGCCCACGGCGTCACCAGCTTGTAACTCTTGGATAGCGATCACTTCAGAACGTAAAGTCATCACTGGGTGTAAACCAAGGCTTTCCGCAGTTCGATCAGCAAATGGAGATGATCCATACAGCGCAATCCCCGGTCTTACCCAGTCACCGTTCGTTTCGGGATAGGCAAAGATAGCGGCGGAATTAGCCGTCGAGATGGGCAGATTTAAGCCTTGCGCAGCGGCACAAAAGCGCGCCCACTGACTGTTAATACCGACTGCAGGCTCATCGGCCGTCGCAAAATGCGTCATTAGGGTCACATCAACGACATTCGCGCAGCGGCTTAATCGTTCAACCCATTGCGCTGCGGATTCTGCCGCAAAGCCCAAACGATTCATGCCTGTATTAAGTTTGAGAAAAACATGCAATGGCCGCACCAGCTGCGCTTGCTCTAACCATTGAATATGCTCAGGGCTGTGTACGGCAATACTCAGATTATGCTGCGCACAATCGAGCAATTCATCAGGACAAAATACCCCTTCTAGTAACAAAATGGTTTGTTGCAAACCACTGGCTCGCATTGCAATCGCAGCGTCTAATTCAAGAATCGCAAACCCGTCTGCCGCAGGCAGCGCAGCGATCACTCGTTGCAAACCATGCCCGTAACCATTGGCTTTTACTACCGCAAAAACCCGCGCCCCCAGAGCGCGCTGCTGAATTAATTGGTAATTGTGCGCCAATGCTGCGGCATTGACTAAGGCTTCGATTGGACGAGACATTGCTGGAATCTACTAAGAAATGACAAGGGCTTATTTCGACTTCCGACGATTACGGAAATACCACACAACCACACACAATACGACAAGCGCAGCAAAGACAAAAATCGCCGTTTGACCACGCGATAACCACGTAATCATCCATTCGTGATTTTCCGCGCCGTAATAACCCAAATAAATCCAGACTGGCACACTAATTAAGGCAGCCAAACCATCTAGCAATAAAAAGCGCACATAAGTCACGCGCCGCGACATGCCTGCGCTCATATAAATCGGGGCGCGTAAACCTGGCAAAAACCGCGCCACAAATAAAACGCGATTGCCATACCGCTCAAATTTATCCTGTACTGCGACATAACGTTCTGGGGTCATCATGCGCGCAAAATAACGGTGCTCCAGTAAGCGCGGCCCATAATAACGCCCTGCCAAGAACATACAACTATCGCCGATCAGTACACCCAACATCCCAACCAGCACCATCGTATGCACGTGCGCATAGCCCAAACCAGAAATGACGCCACCCGCCACCAACGTAATATCTTCTGGAATCGGTACACCAAAACCACAAATCAATAGCACGAAAAATACGGCTGCATAACCGTAGTCAGTAAATATCGATATCAGAAAATCCAGAATATCCATTGCAGCACTCGGGCTTTTGAATTTTGACGCGAGGATAATACCACGCAAAACATTGTGCTTATGCGTCACGATCACGCCAAGCCATGTAGTTTTGTCATATTTTGGTGATATAAATTCAAAATCAATGCAATAAAGTGCTGGTGCAAAGCTTTAGGGCAGGCGTGCCACGGCAGAGCTTGCCAATATGTACAGCACGACAACACTTGTTAGAACATATTTGCTGATCGACTTCACAACTCAAAGGCAGGCGGAATGGACAGGGGGTTTTTTAGAATTTTAGGGGCGCAATTTTTTTCCGCCCTAGCAGATAATGCTTTGTTTTTCGCCGCTTTTGCCCTATTGAAAGAGCGCCAAGCTCCCGAATGGCATTTATCAATGCTGCTCTGGTGCTTCACCGTCTCGTATGTTGTGATTGCCCCTTATGCCGGATCATTTGCCGATTCAATGCACAAAGGTCAAGCCATGATGCTGTGTAATGGCATCAAACTCATCGGCTGTCTGGGTATGTTATTTGGCCTGCCACCCATCTTAGCGTATGCGATTGTTGGCTTTGGCGCTGCCGCCTATTCACCTGCGAAATACGGCATCATCACTGAATATCTACCGCACGAAAAGCTAGTCGAAGCCAACGGTTGGCTCGAAGGCGCAACTGTTTTTGCAATTATCCTTGGCACGATAATCGGAGGGTATCTCTCTGGAGAATCTGTAAAAAATTGGCTAGAAAGCAATACCCATCAATATCAAATCGGTAGTGCACAATTTGCGATTGTGATCATTACGCTGTTCTACATTCTTGCCGCCATCATCAATAGTCAAATCCCCAAACTAAACACTCGACTAAAACCTTTCCACCTAAATCCGATTCATCAAGCAAAAGAATTTTCTTGGTGCTTAAAGCGACTCTGGCGCGATCCGCAAGGCCAAGCCTCATTAGCCATCACCACCCTGTTTTGGGGAGCGGGGGCGACGATGCGCTTAGTCGTTTTGAATTGGGCGATTTTATGGTTGGCGATTGATTTAGAAACGGCAACGCGATTGATTGCGATTGTGGCAGTAGGAATTGCCATCGGTGCGGTTATCGCAGGGCGTTGGATTCCGCTGACTAAGGCTTTTTCGGTCATGCCAGCCGGCATCGGCATGGGCATGCTAGTTATTTGTATGTTGTGGGTCAACCAAATCTCGGTTGCTGCGTTATTGATGCTATTGATTGGAGCGCTATCGGGCTTTTTCGTCGTACCACTGAACGCCATCTTGCAACATCGCGGTCATCAATTGATGGGCGCTGGGCATTCGATTGCAGTGCAGAACTTTAACGAAAATTTAGGTATTTTAATCATGGTCGGCATCCATGCTTTAATGGTTAAATACTTTAGTACGCCCTTACCCGCCAATAGTAGTGCATTATTAGAAATACAATACGCCGCGCACGGCATTCCTCCGATGCATTCGATTATTGTTGGGTTTGGCCTCGTTGTTGTTGTCTGTATGGCCACCATCATGCTGCGCTACCACTGCCAGTTAAAGCATCAAATTATGCCCGGCGACAAAATTTAAAAATTTAAGTTTGTCGTAACACGGTCACTTGCAGCCAATTTTACTGAACTTGAGCGCTATTGCTGCTTCGTTTTTTATTGAGTCAATGAATGAATAGATTAACCATCGCTAGTTTCACGTGCATTTGCCTAATGAGCTTAGTCGCTTGTAGCAAACCTTCTGACAGCAAAAAACCAAGCGCTGAAAAACGCCCAAGCAATGTGATTAGCACCCAAGTCAAAATGGGCGCTTTGCCGCATGAAATTAACGCCGTTGGCCATGCCGAAGCACTACAAACCGTGGAAGTGCGCCCACAAATTACCGCGCAAATTGCACAAATCCACTTCAAAGAAGGTGATCAAGTCAACGCAGGGCAATTGCTGTTTACGCTAGATGCCGATAAAGCCAAAAGCCAAGCCAGCCGTAGCTTAGCGCTCACTGAAAAAAGCAAGGCTGAATACGCCGAAGCGGTACGCAATCTCAAACGCACCGAAGAGCTCGCCGAAGCGGGTTTCGTCTCGCAATCGGCTGTTGACACGGCGCGCGCCAAAATGGGTAGCCTCCAAGCGCAAGTCGCCGCCGCCAAAGCCGATGAAAGCGCCAACGCGGTTGAACTCGCTTACACACAAATCAAAGCCCCGATTACTGGCCGCACCGGTACAGTCAGCCTCAAGCGCGGCAGCCTAGCGCAAGCGAATTCCAGCACGCCCTTAGTCGTCATCAGCCAAACGAATCCAATCCAAATCAGCTTTAACATCAATCAAAGTGACTTACCCGCCGTGCTCGCTGCGCAAAACCAAGGTCCAATCAAAGTAAGCAGCCAACTCCCTAATGGCGAGCTACGCACAGGTGAATTACTGTTCCTCGACAATACGGTGGATAAAGCCAGCGGTACTTTGCTCGCCAAAGCCAAGTTTGCTAACCAAGATCAGCAACTTTGGCCGGGGCTAAGCAGCAGCGTGACGATCAAACTTGCGGAACAAAAAGGATTAGTCGTGCCATTGCAAGCGGTACAAACTGGCCCAGAGCAACGTTTTGTCTACGTCATCGATCATAACCAGCAAGTCAAAGTGCAACCAATTACACTGATTCGCAGCCAAAACGATTTGGCCTTGATTGAAGGCGTCGCCGAAGGCACTCGGATTGTCAAAGAAGGCGGACAAAATCTTCGCCCTGGCGACAAGGTGGCGGAAGCGAGCAAAGCCAGTGCTGTGCAAGGATCGAAATAATGAGCCACGGGATTTCTTGGTGGGCGATTCATCGCCCAGTGGCGACGCTATTGCTGTGGATCGCCGTGATGGTCGCTGGCACGATTGCTTGGTTTCACTTGCCGATTGCCGCCCTGCCTACTTATGACACACCGACGATTAGTGTTTCTGCCAATTTAAGCGGGGCATCGCCCGAAACCATGGCCAATGCTGTTGCCACACCACTGGAGAAACAATTTTCGACGATTCCGGGCTTGGCGATGATGACATCGACCAGCCGATTGGGTAACACCAATATCACTTTGGAATTTTCGCCCAGCCGCGATATCGAGTCCGCCGCGGTCGATGTGCAAGCCGCGCTGTACCGCGCCAATCGTAGCTTACCATCGGATATGAAAAGTCCGCCCAGCTACCGCAAAGTGAATCCTTCGGATGCGCCAATTTTGATGCTCAGCATCAATTCACCTTCGTTGTCGCTATCAGAACTGAATGATTATTCTGACAACCTCATCGGCCCAGCACTATCGACCATTGATGGTGTTGCCCAAGTCACAGTGTACGGGCAAAAACGCTTTGCCGTTCGTGTCTCGGTTGACCCTGATCTACTCGCTGCGCGCGATTTATCTTTGCCCGAACTAGCCGCTGCGCTCAAAACAGCCAATGCCAATTCGCCTGTCGGTCAGCTCGAAGGTGAGCGACAAACTTTGATGCTGCAAGCCAATGAGCAGCTCAAAAATGCCGCCGAATTTAGCCGCTTGGTGATTGCCAATCGCAATGGGTTGCCCGTGCGCTTAGGCGATGTGGCCACAGTCGAAGATAGCGTAGAAAACATCAAGTCAGGCAGCTGGATCGACGGGCAACGCTCGATCATTTTGGCCATTTTGCGCCAACCTGGCGCCAATACGGTAGCAACGGTCGATGCGATAAACGCGATGCTGCCACGACTGATTGCACAGATGCCTGAATCAGTCGAAGTCAAAAAACTCAACGATAGATCAACCTCAATTCGCGAATCGATTCACGACGTCACGCTAACGCTCATTTTGACGATGGGCTTGGTCGTACTATCGGTCATGCTATTTTTGCGCCGCGCCGCCGCGACACTCATCCCCTCGGTATCGCTCCCTATCTCAATGCTGGCAACGTTTGCATTGATGTACTGGCTGGGGTATAGCCTTGATAATATCTCGCTGATGGGTTTAACCGTTGCCCTCGGTTTAGTCGTTGACGATGCAATTGTGGTGCTCGAAAACATCGTGCGCCATATCGAAGAAGGGATGAAACCATGGGATGCGGCGATTAAAGGCGCGGGCGAAGTCGCATTTACGGTTGTTTCAATTTCAATCTCATTGATCGCCGTTTTTATTCCCATTTTCTTTATGCCAGGAACAATAGGGCTGCTGTTTCACGAATTTGCCGTCGTCGTATCGTTGGCCGTATTGGTCTCGATGGCAGTGTCACTGACATTGATTCCACTGTTTGCCTCACGATTTTTAAAGCCAGAACCCGAAGCGCACACCCAAGCCGCTTGGAGCCGCTGGTTTGAAGCTGGATTTAATCGATTACTGAATGGCTATCAACGCAGCTTGGCGGTGGCTTTACGCCACCAACGTTGGATGCTATTGCTGACAATTGCGACTTTTGCTGCCACAGCGGCGCTCTATATCAACGCACCAAAAGGCTTTTTTCCGCAAGAAGACATCGGGCAAATTCAGGCGACAGTTGAAGCGGCACCCGATATTAGTTACCCCGCGCTCTTAGTGCTGCAGCAAAAAGTAGCGAAAGCAGTATTGGAAAATCCCAACGTGGCTACGGTGGCATCCAGCCTAGGTAGTAGTGGTAATGGCGGACGCTTGTTTATCACGCTCAAACCACGCAGCGAGCGCAAAAATATGGCGAAAACACTCGCAAGTTTGCGGCAAACCACCGGGAAAATCGCTGGCGTGAGTGTGTTTTATCGACCCACACAAAACTTGCAAATTGGTGGCCGCAGCGGGAAAAGTAGCTATCAATACACCCTGCAAGCAGTGAACTCGGATGACCTCGAAGCTTGGGCTGATAAATTGAAAGCAAACTTAGCCGCGCAGCCAATCTTTCGTGATGTGACATCGGATTCCGAGCAAAAAACACTGCAAGCCAAAATCAATATTGATCGCGATCGCGCCAGCGAGCTCGGCATCAATATGCAAAATCTGCGTGAAACGCTGTATGCCGCTTACGGAGAGCGTGAAGTCGCCACCATTTATGCGCCACAAGACAGTTATTCCGTACTGATGCAACTGAAAGACAGCGCACGTAGCGATGAAAACGCCCTCGCCCAGCTCAAAGTTCGTAGCAGCTCTGGCAATCTCGTTCCTTTGACTAGCTTTGCCAGCGTTGAACGCACGGCGGTCACGACCGCGATCAATCACCAAGGCCAATTACCCGCAATTACTTTGTCATTTAATTTGGCTGAAGGAGCGTCTTTGTCAGATGCAGCGCGTGAAATCAAGGCGGCAGAAAGCGCTATTAATTTACCCGGCTCCATTTTTGGCGCATTTGCCGGCGATGCGGCGCTGTATCAACAAACGCAAACTAGCCAGTTGTGGCTGATTTTAATCGCTGTTGCCGTCATTTATGTGGTGCTGGGCGTGCTTTATGAAAGCTGGATTCATCCAATTACGATTCTGGCTGGGATTCCATCGGCGGCGATTGGCGCACTACTGGCGCTGCAAATCACCGGCCTTGAGCTGACTTTTATTGCGATGATTGGGATTTTGCTACTGGTTGGCATCGTCAAGAAAAATGCAATTATGATGATTGACTTTGCACTTGAAGCACAGCGCAATCAAAACGTTAGCGCTCTTGAGGCAATCCGTGACGCCAGTGCGAAACGTTTTCGACCGATTATGATGACAACGCTCGCCGCATTAATGGGCGCTCTACCTTTGGCGCTGGGTTTGGGTGCAGGCGCAGAGCTAAGACAGCCACTCGGCGTGTCAATTGTCGGCGGGCTGATTTTCTCTCAATTAATTACACTGTACATCACACCGGTACTTTTTCTGACACTGGAAAAACTAGAAAACAGGGGTATATCCATAAAGCCAATACATTAAAAAGGCTATACAGACATACCTAAAGGACAATCACTTGATTTCGGCCTTTATCTTTAGCAACATACAGCGCTTTATCAGCGGCCATCAGTAGATTTGCATGCAAGCTGCGATTGCTACTGGTGGAGCTGGCGACCCCAATGCTCACCGTCACAATCGGCAAAACCATGCTGTGCAAATGTGGAATGTGCAGCGTTTCAATATTGGCGCGAATCCGTTCGGCAATTTGCAAAGCCAAATCCTGATCGGCATTTTCCAGCACGCAGCAAAACTCCTCACCACCATAGCGAGCCCCCATATCCGTCACCGAGCGCAGTGAAGATTGAATCGTACCCGCCACCCGCTGCAAGCAAACATCGCCAGCAATATGGCCATATAAGTCGTTATACGGTTTAAACGAATCGACATCGATCAATAACACCGACAAAGGCTGATCTAAGCGCAGCGCCTTATCTTGCACCGTATCCAAATGCTCAAACAGTCGGCGCCGATTCGCCAAACCCGTTAATGCATCGGTTTGTGACAACACGCGTAATAAATCTTTGGTTCGCTTGAGCTCTAAATGATTATGCACGCGCGCACGCACAATCGAGGCATTAAACGGCTTGACGATGTAATCAACCGCCCCTGCTTCTAAGCCTCGTGTTTCTTGATCTGGGGTAGAAAGCGAGGTAATAAAAATAATTGGAATGTCCCGAGTTTCAACCTTAGCCTTCAAAATCTCACATAACTGAAATCCATCCATTTCAGGCATCATAATATCGAGCAAAATCAGCTCTGGCAGGTGTTGGGCAATTTGCACCAAAGCTTGTTCGGCGCTGAGCGCAAAATGCACATCGTACTCATCCCCCAACACTTCACCCAAAGTCTCGATATTGTTCATCTGGTCGTCAACAACCAAAATGTAGCGATCAGCCATGTGTTGATCCCTCGGTCACCTTAGGCATTCGTTGATTCAGTGCAAGCAAAGCGGCAGGGTAATCCAACACCTCGAGCTTCGTGGCTACTTCATTTAATAAATTTTTTTGTTCGTCAGACAATTCTTGCAACACTAAACTGAGCATTTTTCTTGCGCGTAAACTATTACTTTGCAAAGCAGTTTGTAAATTAATAAGTGATGGCAAACTGCTCGTCGGCAATAATCCCTGTATTGGCTTAGGTGGCTCATCCTGCGGTGCAATGCTCACTAACGGCAAAATAAATCGTTTCGCACTACGCCAAGCAAGCTCTAGCTCAGAAAAATCCGGCAGCTCTGTCGCGCCTTGCTTTTGTGCCATAAACAGGTTTTGTTCCAAATCACTGGCTAGCGTATAAAAATCCATCAATCCTAATGTGCCAGAGACTCCCCGCATGGCATGAACTTGTGCGATGTACTGATCCAATTGTTCGATTGATTTCTGCTGGGCTAAGGCATCAAAAAAGGCGCTATTTTCAATGAAAAAATGATGCAACCACCGTTGATACCGCTGCTCATTGCCATTAAGCCGATCCAAAGCATCTTCGACCGCCACTCCCCGATCGGATAATTGCGTAATCCACGCTTTCTCGATAGAGGTAGTTTTCGCTTGCTTTACTGCATTAAACTGAAACGAGGTGGGCATCACTGGCAAATCAGCACCTCGCGCCAATTGAAAGCGTATCGCTTTACTTAATGCGTCGTGTAATTCACGCACCGACACGGGTTTGGTTAAATAATCATTCATACCTGCTGCGGCGCCTTCTTGTTTTTCTTTTTCGGTCGCATTCGCAGTTAATGCAATCACGTAGACTTCTGAATCTAGCACTTTATATTGCAAATTTCCGCCTGCTCGAATTAAACGAGTGGCAGTCATTCCATCCATGATAGGCATTCGCCAATCCATTAACACCACATCAAACGGCGTTTTTGCTAAGGCTTCTAGTGCTTCCAAACCATTTTCAACAATGTGCAAAGAAAGATTCATTTCCTCAAGCAGCGCACCAACAATTAGCTGGTTCGTTTGAATATCTTCGGCATACAGTACCCGAATTTGATGACTCAAGCTTTGAATAGGCAATTCACTCGGTGCCACTTCAGCAGGCACCTCAGCCACAGGCAATGGAATCTCAATCCGAAAATGACTCCCCTCGCCTGGCGCGCTCGTCACCCCTAATGAACCATGCATTAATTCAACCAAGCCACGGCTAATCGAAAGTCCTAAGCCAGTACCACCATACTTGCGCGTGGTTGACGTATCGGCTTGTTCAAATTTTTGAAATAAGCGACCTATGGTTTGATCGTCCATCCCAATCCCTGTATCACTAATCAAAATTTTGACTTGCTCGCTATCACGATAGGCCGTAATTGTGACGCAGCCATGCTCGGTAAATTTAATTGAATTACCGATTAAATTGAACAAGATTTGCCGAATACGCATCGGATCACCGAGGCAACCGGTTGGTGAAAAGTGATCTAGCTTTAAAACAAAGGAAATGCCTTTTTCTTCAGCGCGCACCGCAAAAAAATCGACAACCTGATGCAATAATTTAAGTAAATCAAATGGAATCGACTCAATAGAGAGTTTGCCTGCCTCTATTTTTGAGACATCTAAAATATCATTAATAATATCAAGTAAT
The DNA here is from genome assembly GCF_016881405.1 of Deefgea chitinilytica. Lineage (GTDB taxonomy): Bacteria > Pseudomonadota > Gammaproteobacteria > Burkholderiales > Chitinibacteraceae > Deefgea > Deefgea chitinilytica. The sequence continues at coordinate 22,003 of NZ_WOFE01000001.1, read as the reverse complement.
AACTCTGCATTCTCTAACCCCATCCGCACTTGAGAACGAGTTGCCGGCCGTAAATCTTTTTGACTACTAGCCAAACGAAGCATGCCAATCACGCCAGAAAGCGGCGTCCGAATTTCATGGCTAATCAAAGCGAGAAAATCACTCTTAGCTTGATTAATAGCAATCAGCGTGTTTTTTTCCGCTAAATGCTCCGCTTGTTGCCGAATGCTCTCATCGAGAATATTCTTTTTTTGCTGCTCTGCTTTTAATAATTTCAGCCGCATTTCCATCCGCGAAATTTTGCGCATCGTACTACTTTCGATCTGAGTAAATGTACGCTCCTTCGCTAACTGGATGGATAATTCAGTGTGTCGCTCATATAAATTCAGAGCCAATTCAAATTGCCCCATACTTTCATAAACAGCAGACTGAATTTTGCAGGCTTTCATTTCTTGGTGCTGTGAGCCACCATGTCGCGCCAACTCAAGTGCTTTTTGCGATTCAATTAATGCCGCTTGCATTTCCCCTTGCATTAATAACACTTCTGCCAAGCCCAATTGCGCCATTGTTATCGACCAAGAATGGTGGTGGCGTTGCGATAAAGTAATGGTTTGATAAAAATATTGTTTAGCCTCGGAATATTGCCCCAGCCCAAGATAAGCAAAGCCAGAATGCATAATGGCTTCGCTCATTACGCCCACGTCATTGGTCTGTGAGTACAAGGCACGGCACTGAGCAAGATGGTGCAACGCTTGTTGATGCTGCCCTAATTGCTGATAATCACTGCCTAGCCATAAATGCAGCATCATTAGTAATTGAGGATCATCCAGTTCCTGCACATACTCATAGGCAATTTGATGATGCCGCAGCGATTCTTCCACCATACCAAAATACAAATAAACACCACCAATCCCGACGTATGCTTTAATGTAATGAACAATCGAATGCTGATCTAATGCTAATTCAAGACAGTGCCCCCAAGTACTGAGTGCAGAATTCAAATCGCCCAAGGTGTAATACGCTTTGCCTAAACATTCATAAATATCAAGCAAAATACTCACTAAATTTAATTTTTTCGCCTGTGCCTCGGCTTGCTCTAATATTTCTCGAGCCAAGATAAACTCACCCGTTTTTTCTAGTGACTCCCCCAATAAAAATAAAGCTTGTGCCAGTACTTCTTCATTTTGTTCTTGCTGAGCAAACGCCACCAAACGCTCAGCCAATTGTCGCGCTTGGTCAAAATTATGCCGACGATAATGCGCCAGTTGAGTCAGCAAACTGTCTAAAGTTTCAGGCACTCTCAAGTTCCTTTTTCAGCAACAAATCAACCTGCTTGATCATTGCTTCACTCGCTAATTGTAGTTTTACTTTAACCCGCACTGCGGGTACGCCATAACGCAACCAAGACTGTCTCTCAATTGCGGCCGCCACCCGATTTGCAAAGTCCATTAAGATAGACTGAGCCTCTCCGGGGTAAATCACGTAGCGATTAGGTGGGATAAAAATCCATAAATCATTTAATGTGCAGTAATCATTTAAAATTGTAGCCATACGCAACTCAATCACTGGCTCAACGGGCGTATTCAAACTCAATTCAATGACTCGATCAGTTGAGGCAGCACACTCACAGCGTAGACGAAATTGCCGCAAATGCTGTAAAGAAACACCTGGCATCACCCAGCCTGCCAATTTTTCAAACTTTAAATGCGTTCGAATCAACATACTCCGCGCTTTCTCGAGCCGACTCAGATTCAGCTTGTAGCCCTTAATACCTAACTCACTGGCTAAATGCTGCACAGCCTGATGCTCATAAATGCGTAAAATATATAAAGCCGAGCGAAAATCACCTTGTTCTTTATGAGCTAGGTAAAACAACTGATTTAATTTCTCCTCTAGATTTCCAATATTGGTTGATTTTAATAATGTACTTGCATACTGCAACAATGAAAATGCATCGGCAATTTGATTTCTTTGCTGCAAAAATTCACTGTAAGCAACTACAGTTACACAATACGCCCATGACAAATTGCATTTTCTTGCAATACAGAGTGAATACTCAAAATACTCAACAGCCAAATCCACATCATTTAAATGCCAATAGCACTGAGCATAGCCATTGCAAATTTGAACCAGCCACGTTAAATCACCATGAGCTACGGCATGCGGCTCAATCCGAACTAACAAAGCGAGCGCCAAATCATATTTACCAGAATTTAAAAAACTCTCCATTAGAAAAATACCGCTTTTTGCAATTAACTTTTTATTATTAATTGATTCGGCAAGTTTCAGTCCATTTTTCATGAGTAGATCAGCGGTCGCATACTGCTCAACCTGATAATAAACTAATGCAACATTCAGATAAGCTTCAACCCCATATTCAATCTGATTCAACTCTAAAGCAGACTCAATCGTTTTAACCCACATCTCCACCGCAGGAATATGTTTTTTGTTACGCAATAAAGCACTAGCTAACCATAGCATCGCCAATGGACGACGCTCTAAATCTTGCGACTCATCGAGCAGTCGCTTTCCTTTTGTTAACACATGTAATGCTTTTTCATCCTCACCAAAGGCCAGTAATATTCGGCCATAAAGCACATAAGCATAGCCGAGCATCGGATGGTGATATTTTTTACAATTTTCAATTAATTGAAAACACAAATCCCTACTATCCTCACCCGCCCTCCAATACGCAGACTCGACTTGCTCAAATTGATATTCAATCATTGGAAAATGAACTGAATTAGATAAGGAGTTCAATTTCAATTCCTCCTTTTTTTATTGGCTGCAGCAGCTCAGATGCTTGCTGTGAAGTTATTTCTGTTACTTCAATTTGTGGTGCACTCAAACCATGCCAAGCCCATGGAAAGTCAATAATCATTTCTTTTAACTTACTGATTAATTCATCAGTCGAATCATTGGAATCTTCAAGAATCAGTAAATACGCTAGATTGGGGAGTTTGGTCCACGTCGAATCGCCAAGACAGAACTCTCGCAGTAAAGCACTGATTTTTTGTAAAAACTGCCCTTGCACCACAGAGACGCCAGAAAACTGTAAATGAAGAATAGGAATATCAATCGATGCATTAGCACAGCGATACTGAAACTGCTGATAACGAGAGCGCGACTCGCCTGGGGAAATTAAATCAAGCATCTGCTCAAAGTCTTGTCGCGTTTTTGATATTTTTTTACGCGATCGATCTAATCTAGATAAATTTAACCCTTTACCTTTCAAATCACTTAACAAATCACTAGAGAAAATAGCATCAGAAAACCTCTTGTATTTCTTCATTTCTAACAGAGCACTTTTAAAGTCTTTATCTGCTTTATAAGCCAGCACTTTAAGATATGCTATTTTCTGCTGCAAGTATCCATTATCAAAGTGGTTAACTCCTTCATCGGCTTTTAACAAGCAATCGACGCCTTCTGCATAGCGGGATTGCTGAATTAAAAAATCACCATAACTTAGCAAGGTAATTGCTTTTGCCCATAGTGCATTATTAAAATCCGCAATCGCCAACATTGATTCAAAATACAATTCAGCTAGTTCAAAACGACCTAACGCAACATAAGAAATTGCTATTGTTTTACCAACCTCAACAACCCAAGTCATATCACCATGCTGTAAAGCACTTGCCTCAATCTGCCGCAATAAGTACAGTGCATTTTCATAATCACCTATATCATTAAGGGTGTTCGCTAAGAAAATGCCACTTTTTGTTATTTGCTTATGGTCATTTAATAATACGGCCAAGCGATAGCCAATAATTAATATCTCTTTTGCCGTATCTAACTGCCCGGCAAAAAAATAAATTTGACTAATATTGACATATGCTTCAATCGCAATACTAATTTGAGAATACTCTAGCGCCAACTCGACAGCGTAAGTAAAATCTTCGACAGCGACCACATGACGCTTCAAACTTAAATTACACAATCCACGCCATAAAAAAGCCTCTGACTTCAATTCAAATGTCGACGATTCTCGAATTTTCTTCAAAGTTAATACGACAGAATAAAAAGCCGCGTGATATTGCCCTTTTCCCCATAACATTTTGCTATGAATCAGCAGCATCTTTGCCATCGTTGCATCTGGCACTTTCAGCTGTTTACAACGAGCCAATACCGCACTGCTGGCAATGTAAGCTTGTTCAATATCGAGCAAGAATAAAGCTTCAAGCCGGGCAAATACTGCCGGCAACTGCTCAATACTCAGTGAAGAAAACTCCTGCAACGGGCACTCCCTAACAGCGACAACAGCAAGTATGCTGAACACTTAAGAGTAGATGCTGAACACAGAAATTGCGAGAAAAGGAATTTGAACGTGACGAAAGAACTAAAATCAGACCCGACAGTAAAAATCAGATGTATTACTTCAAAAGCATTACAAATCAATCGCTTTAGATATATACCATTAAGAATAGATGCCAATTGTTTCAGCTAATAACTCCGAACGAATCGGCTTAGTTAAAAAGCAATCCATGCCAGCTGCCATACAAGCTTCACGGTCGCGATCCAGTGCATTCGCTGTTAATGCAATAATTGGCAAACGCGGCGCGCCGGACTGTGCCTCAAGTTGCCGAATTGTTTTGGTCGCTAATAAGCCATCCATCACTGGCATTTGCATATCCATTAACACCAAATCAAATTGATGTTGTTGGTACAAAGTGACCGCGATTTCCCCATTTTCAGCACAGATGACCTGATGCCCCATTTTTTCTAGTAGGCGTAAGGCCACCAAACGGTTGGTCGGATTATCTTCAGCCAGTAAAATATGCAATGAGCGTGGTTCAAAAGGCTCATGGATTTCTTCGGGGTGAAACAAATAGGAATTATTCAATAACAATTCAAACGAGAAAATACTACCTCCGTCTGGATTAGCAGCCACAGTAATGCTGCCGCCTAAAGCATTTGCTAAATGTTGTGAAATCGTTAAGCCAAGGCCTGTGCCACCATACTGCCTAGTTAGAGAGCCATCCGCCTGAATAAACGCATCAAATACGTGTGGCATTCGGTCTGGTGCAATTCCGATGCCACTATCAATAATAGAAAACCCAATTCGCCAGCCCAGACTTTCTTGCTCGGTTTTAATGCAGACCGACACTCCGCCTTGATGGGTAAATTTCAAAGCATTACCGATTAAATTAACGAGAATTTGTCGTAATCGTAATGGGTCACTTTCCACCGGCCCCGGTAATTGACCATCCCACACTAAATTTAAATACAAGCCCTTATTGTGTGCAGCGACTTGAAACATTTGCACAAGGCCATCTAGCAAGTCTTTTAAATCAAAAGCTTGAATATCCAGATGCAAATATCCTGCTTCAATCTTAGATACATCGAGCACATCATTAATCAAAGCGAGCAATAAATCGGAAGATGAACGAATAATTTCCACTTCTTCACGCTGCTGTGGGCTTAACTCACCTTGAGCCAATAAATGAGCCATCCCGACAATCCCATTCATCGGTGTGCGAATTTCATGACTCACGTTGGCAATAAATTCAGTTTTGGCTTGGCTTGCCGCCTCCGCGGCATTTCGAGCAATGACTAATTGCTCTACAAGATTGGCTTGTTTTTGCTCGAGTAAAATACTATCGACCAAGGCGTCATTAAATAATTTGGAACTCTTTAGCATGACACCTAAATAGATCACGCTGAGCAAGCCAAGAAAAAGGTCTACTCGAGTCTGCCCAAAACAAGCCGCGATCAAAATCGGGGTCAACATCAAGACAGCAAAAATCCGCATCGCCGATAACATCGCGCCAAGAACGGGAACCGCCCCCGCGACCATCCCTGCCAAAATAAATGCAGTGAGTAGCTTTAAGGACTCGGGTGAGGTTGTCATTAAAAAAACACCACCTATGCCCCAAACCAAGCCCGTCAGACCGACGCCGAAATTCACGCGTTTTCGCCACAACCTAGCGTGCGGATTATCGGTATTTTGGTACGCGCGGGTACACCATAGCCGATACACCGCAACACCACTGGCAATACACCACCACATTAATAGTGAAGCTAATTCATGCGCGCCACTCTGCGCGACCACTAAAATAGTCGCAGTAATAATACAAATGAATTGACCAGCGGCCGAGTTACGGTAAATTAGCTCGGTGGTTCGGTGAAGGACAAGAGGGTCGGAAGAATTCATATTGCACAGCACGGTGGGTGAGTTGGCAATATAGATGGCATAAACAGAATTTGACTAGCGATTATTGCCCATTTGGCAAAATCGCAACTTCATCTTTATTATCTGCCAAGATATTTAGAGTCACGCGGCGATTTTTGGCTCGACCTTGGGCTTGATCATTCGTATCCATGGGCCGAAACTCACCAAAGCCAATCGCAGCCATGCGCTGTGGTGCAACGCCCGCCTGTTCAAACAAACGCACTACACTAGCAGCTCTAGCGGCTGAAAGCTCCCAATTACTCGGAAACTGGCCGGCGCGTATGGGTTGATTATCAGTATGGCCTTCGACCTGAATTAAGTTATCGCTGTTTTGTACCAAGCTCGCAATTGCTAACAGCGCTTCTTGTGAACTACTTTGCAAATCGGCGCGCCCAGTATCAAATAAAATCGAATCGCTAATTTCGACTGCAATACCTCGCTTTGATTGTGTAACTTTGACTTTACCTTGATCAATCAGATTACCCAAAGACTGACGTAAGTCCCCCGCCATCCCCCGCATTTTTTGCGCCTGCTCATCTAATTTTGGATTGCTAGGCAAAGCGCTTGGCGCAGGAATCACCATCAGTTTTGGGGGGGCGCCTTTAATCGTTTGATTATCAAGCTGAACTTTCGGTGCAGAGGTTTGTGGCTGTTGAAACGCATCAACAAGAGCATTGGATAACACTTTATACTTGCCCTCGTTAACCGATGAAATGGCATACATCACGACAAAGAACGCAAACAATAGCGTAATAAAGTCCGCATAAGACACCAGCCAGCGCTCGTGATTTTCATGCTCTTCATGCCGTTGTTTGCGTGCCATTGTCTTGCTCTTTACTTAATTTGCATTCGTAGCTGCGAGCTCAACGTAGTTGCAGCAGCCACGCCCAATTGACGAGCAATTCGATCCGAGAAACTTGGTTGCGGCGTGAAATCAACGATATTTTCAACCTTCACAATATCACGCGCCACGCTATCGACCGAACCAAACGCATCGACCAAACCCAACTTTATCCCCGTTTCACCCGACCACACTAAACCAGAAAATACATCTGGATTATCCGCCAATTTCTTGCCACGCCCAGCTTTCACAACGCCAATAAATTGCTGGTGAATTTCATTGAGCATCCCGATTGCTCGGTCTTTTTGCTCAGGGCTTTGTGGTGAAAATGGATCTAAAAAGCCTTTATTAGCACCAGCAGTGAGCAAACGACGCTCAACGCCGACTTTTTCCATCACACCAGTAAAACCAAAGCCATCCATCAGCACGCCAATCGAACCCACAATCGATGCTTTATCCGCAAAAATTTTGTTCCCCGTCACTGCCGCATAATAGCAACCCGAAGCACAAATATCCTCGATCACGACATAAAACGGCGTTTGTGGGTATTGTTTTTTCAAACGCTCAATCTCATCGCGCATCATGCCTGCTTGCACCGGACTGCCGCCAGGACTATTAGCTCGCAAAATCACCGCTTTGGTATTTTTATCTTCAAAAGCGGCTTTTAATCCATCCACCACTAATGCACTATTGGTTTCACCACCAGCGGCAATTGTTCCTTGCAAATCAACCACCGCGGTATGTGCTTGATTAGCGAGTTTGTCGCCATCTCGATTACCAATCCAGCCCATTACTAAAGCTAAAATGATAAATAAATAACTAAACGTCAGTAGTTTAAAGAAAATCCCCCAACGACGTGCGCGACGCTGCTCTTTAATCGATGCCGTTAACACATCTTGCAAGACGCTACGTTCATAAGCTTCATTCATACTTGGTTTTCCTCTATCTGCCAAATGGCATTATCATGTTCTACTACTGCAATTGCTTGTAATCGCCGCCCCGTACACGGGCCACCCAAACACAATCCATTACGAGGATTGTAGTATGCACCGTGGGTCGAGCAGATTAAATATTCACGGCTTAGATCAAAAACGTCGCCTAAATTGTAATCCAGCTCGATAGGCACATGGGCACATTCATTGATATAACCATAAACACGGTCGGCAAAACGTATCACGATTGCATTGCGTTGCCGCCCCTGCTGTTGTACAACAAAACGAAACGCCAAGCCACGCTCAAGCACGGAATCTGATCGACAAAGCCAGCGCTCAGCCATGCACCAAAATCCAATCAGTCAATGCAGAAAAATCATCAAAATGCGCTAGTGGATTGAGTGGCAACAAGTCTATCAGCGGATGAGCACCATAACTCATCGCTAAACTGGCAGTACCCGCATTGATCGCTAACTGTAAATCATGCGTAGTATCACCAATCATCACCGCACGCTCAGCAGGCACATCAGTCACATCCAAAATATACTCGAGCATCGCGGGGTGGGGTTTTGAAAAGGCTTCATCCGCCGTGCGCGTCGCTTCAAAGTAAGGCGCTAATTCAGTGGCAGCCAAAACACGGTTTAAACCAGCTCGCGACTTACCGGTTGCTACCGCCAAACGAAAACCAGCTGCTTGCAAACGCGGCAGACACTCTTTAACCCCTGCATACAATTGCAACTCGTGATCTTTAGCTAAAAAATGCCCACGGTACGCATCGACGACTTGTTGTATTTTTGACTGCTCCAATTCGGGGGCAAGATACTGCATCGCCTCGTGCAAACCGTAACCAATCACAAACCGCGCCGCTTCATCACTTGGTTCGGGTAAACCCACATCAGCAAATGAGCGTTGAATCGAACGTGCAATCATCCCGGTACTGTCCATCAAGGTACCGTCCCAATCAAAAACGAGTAAGTCAAACTGACGACTCATACTGTTCCTTGTGCATTTAATTTATCAATATAAGACTGCAGCTCTGGTGGCAATGGTGCCTCCAACTCCATTCGCACGCCAGTCAATGGATGATCTAGCCCTAAGCGCCACGCATGTAAAAACATCCGCTTTAGCCCGTCACGCGAAAACGCTTTATTCACCGACGCTTCACCGTATTTATCGTCGCCCAAAATCGGATGACCACTTTCAGATAAATGCACCCGAATTTGATGCGTACGACCCGTTTTCAACTCACACTCAAGCAAGCTCGCTTTACCAGGCCAAACTTGTTTCAAATTCACCGTCGTGTGCGAAGTGAGTCCATCGCTATGCACCTTCACGCGACGTTCACCATCGGGCAACTCATATTTCAGTAATTTAAATTTAATGTGCGAGCGCGGATGGGGCCACACGCCTTGCACCAAGGCCAAATAACGTTTATCAATCCGATGATTATCTCGTAGCACTTCGTGCAACTTAACCAAAGCACTGCGTTTTTTCGCCACCAACAATAAGCCCGATGTATCACGATCAAGTCGATGCACTAGTTCTAAAAATTTGGCTTGCGGGCGCTGTGCACGCAATAATTCAATCACCCCAAAACTGATTCCTGAGCCGCCATGTACCGCCATGCCAGATGGTTTATTGAGTACAATCAAAGCTTCATCTTCAAACACAATCGGAATCTGCACTAAATCGGCTGCGTTTGACACCGTACTTGGTATCGCTACTTTTTCAGCAACTCGCACTGGCGGAATCCGCAACACATCGCCCTCAATCAGACGATAAGTCACATCAACGCGCCCTTTATTAACACGAATTTCACCCGACCGAACGATGCGATAGATGTGACTTTTTGGCACGCCTTTGAGCATTTTTAATAAAAAATTATCGAGCCGCTGACCCGCATCCTCACTATCGACCGTCACGAAAGTGACAGACGCTTTGCTTGTCTCGGACATATTGACATATACTCTGTGACGCGCTGCAATTATGCAGCAGGTTGTAGCCACTTTAAGCCTCGTAAAAACGACTTAAAGATAGGGGTGCAACGCAATTTAGGTGTTTTTATCGCGATCAAAAACAAAAAAACCCTCGCTTCGAGGCTGGTTCTAACCGTACAGCTCGTACAATCTTGAACGATGCGTCTTGCGAAGTTTTTTGTGTCGATAACGAAACATAAAAAAATACTGCTAAATTGCCCGTGGCGATGCTAACAGCGCACCACCGACTGATTATATCTCCGTTCTTTTTCTGTTTGCTCAGCTTCACACCTGACGAATTCTTTCCCGCCGTAGATAAACACATTATCTACCTACTCCTTTTAGGAGCTGCTGCGCGGGGCTCGTTAGTTCAGAGAAGCGACTCCAGAAACCGAAACGGAAAAACGGTTATAACGCTCACCGTAGTTTCAAGCAGCGATGGTAATTGATTTATTACATTAGTGCACTGACCGGATTGATTTACCCTGAGTTGTCTAAACGAAAGAAACTTGGGGTATAGCTAGACAGACCTTATTTAGATTATTGCGGAGAACGATACCCAGTTCCTAAGTCGCAACACGTAACCATTTAATTTATCTCCCGCTGATGCCCTTTCTTCTGCGCCGGATAACATGGCTATGGTCACGCCGAACTGACGTCTTCATCCCCCTGTCGATTCAAAATCGATCCGTCCAGTGTGCGCCGGAGTACTACATGAAGCGCATGCTATTTAATGCGACACAAGCCGAAGAGCTACGCGTCGCCATCGTTGATGGTCAGAAACTGATCGACCTCGACATCGAAACTGTTGGCCGTGAACAACGTAAATCCAACATCTACAAAGGCGTTATTACCCGCATCGAGCCATCGCTCGAAGCGTGTTTCGTCGACTACGGCTGCGACCGCCACGGTTTCTTGCCATTCAAAGAAATCGCACGCTCCTATATGGGCGACGGCGAAGGTGGCCGTGGCCGCGTTGCGGGCAACCTCACTGAAGGCCAAGAAGTCATCGTTCAAGTCGAAAAAGACGAACGTGGCAACAAAGGTGCCGCACTAACCACCTACATTAGTTTGGCTGGCCGTTATTTGGTCTTGATGCCAAACAATCCACGCGGAGGTGGTGTTTCTCGCCGCATCGAAGGCGAAGAACGCAATGAATTGCGCGCCGCAATGGACCAGCTTGACACACCAGCAGGCACTAGCCTGATCGCGCGCACCGCTGCGATTGGCCGCAATGCCGAAGAACTGCAATGGGATTTGTCTTATCTATTACAACTCTGGCGCGCCATCGAAAATGCCGCGGCAGGTGAAAAAGATGCTGATGGCAAACCGAAAGGTAAAACTGGCGCGTTTTTGATTTATCAAGAATCAAGCTTGGTGATCCGCGCTATTCGCGATTATTTCCAACCTGATATCGGTGAATTACTAATCGATAAACGCGATATTTACGAGCAAGCACAACAATTCATGGCGCATGTGATGCCAGGCAGCGTGCACAAAGTGAAGTTCTACCAAGATGACGTGCCGCTGTTTTCACGTTTTCAAATCGAACACCAAATCGAAACAGCGTATTCACGCGAAGTCAGCTTGCCATCGGGCGGCGCAATCGTACTCGACCGCACCGAAGCACTATGGTCAATCGATGTGAACTCGGCGAAAGCAACTCGCGGTGGCGACATCGAAGAAACAGCCGTCCGCACTAACCTTGAAGCGGCCGATGAAATCGCTCGCCAGATGCGTTTGCGTGATGTCGGTGGTTTGATCGTGATCGACTTCATCGACATGGAAAACCCAAAAAACCAACGCGACGTTGAAAATCGTGTGCGCGAAGCCTTGCACCACGACCGTGCCCGTGTGCAAACAGGCAAAATCAGCCGCTTTGGTCTGCTCGAATTATCCCGCCAACGCTTACAACCGTCATTGGAAGAAACCAGCCACATGGCCTGCCCACGCTGCCACGGCACTGGTTTTATTCGTGGTATCGAATCGTCAGCATTACACATCTTGCGCATCATCCAAGAAGAAGCAATGAAAGAAAACACCGGCGCCATCCACGCACAAGTGCCGGTTGATGTTGCAACATTCTTGCTCAATGAAAAACGTGCCGAATTGTTTGCCGTCGAAGATCGCCTGAAAGTAGGCGTGATTCTGATTCCAAATACCAATTTGGAAACACCGAATTACAGCATTACTCGCCTTCGCCATGATGATGTCAATCAGATGGAAGAAATTGTTCCTTCATATCGCATGGTCGAGCCTGCCACAGATGAAGGCTACAAACTCGCCAAAACCAAAGAAGAGCAAGTAAAACGTCCAGAAGCTGCGGTAAAAGGCATTACGCCATCACTACCAGCACCAGCAAGCTCTGAGCGTAGTGCACGCCCTGCTGCAACCTCAAAATCACCTTCTCTATGGCAAAAAATTGTTTCTTGGTTTAGCGCAACACCTGAGGAAGCAAAAGTTGAGGAAGCAAAACCAGCGCCCCGCCCACAACGTAACCGCAGCGACAACCGCCGTGGCCGCAATGAAGGACGCGCAGAAGGCAGCAATCGTGAACGCGGAGACCGTAGCGAGCGCAATGGCCGCGGGGGAAAACCACGTATCGAAGAAGATTTGCAAAAACGTGAAGCAACACCTCGCCCAGAAAAAGCCGAACGCAGCGAACGCGCTGAACGGCCGGAACGTCAACCTCGCGCAGAACGACAAGCACGTGCCGAACGTACACCACGCAACGAACAGCGCAGCGATACACTCAAAGCCGACTTGTCTGCAGTGAGCACGGCACCGGAAAGCATTACGGCCACCGCTGAAAACAGCAGCGAAACTCGTAGTCGTCGCCGTCGCGGCCGTCGTGATCGCCGTGACCGCAATGATGTCGAAACAACAGTTGTAGCCGAAAACATCGCAGCCGAAACCGTCATTACCAACACGGATACTGAAGTAGCTACGGTCGTGGTTGAGACCATTGTGACAGCAAGTGCAAGCACAGCAGTAGATCATTCTGCTAGCGCCGATGTTACTGTGGCTCAAGCTAAAGTAACACCAATCGAGCAAGCCTCCGTTGCGGCAGCAATCAGCACAACGGCGATTATTGAACCAACCCCAGTCGCAGCGCCAAGTCCTACCATAGCAATTAGTGCAGAACCGGTAACAACTGAAGCGGATACGGCTGCTACAGTTGTTGAGCCAATCGCATTGGTGCCTGAAACTACGGCAGCAGTGACTGAACCGATCGCACCGGCACTTGAAACCCCCATCGTGGAAGCAGAAAGCGCCGCAGCGACCCTCCCCCCGGTCATTGAAGTAGCTACGCCAGAAAGTGTTGGATTGCAACAAGTAGCGACCCGTCAACTTGAATCAGCCTCCGTTGCTGCAGTAGCTCCAGCAGCAACGACTGACAGCAATACACCACGTCGACGTCGTGACAGCCAAACCAAACCGGTGGTCAATAGCGAAGTGGTCGCCTTGCAAATGGTAGAAACGATTAGCAAATCAGTCGTAACGCCAGAGCAAATCGCATCACCTGTTCACACTGTGCGCCGCCGAAAGGATGTGGTAACAAACACAGCAACAACAGGTACAGATGCTGCACCGCTAGCGCAAGTGGAAACCAAGCAACAATAAGCTCAACAGCTCCAATAAAATTAAAACCGCCCTCAGCAATGAGCGCGGTTTTTTTTATGCTTTGGCTGGCATAGTGAAATAGCGTGTTCTAGTATGACTTAGGCTTGGCCGATAATAAAATGCTCTGGGAGTAAACCAATGAAACTCGAAGAAGTCTTTGAACAAACACACAAGCTACCAACTATCCCTAAAGTAGTTCAAGAACTGATTGATAGTTTTAGTAATGATGATATCGATATTGATACCATCGGCAAAAAAATCGCACAAGATCAAGTCATTACCGCCAAAGTACTCCGGCTGGCTAATTCTGCACATTTTGGTGCTAGCCGACAAATTGGTTCTGTTCAAGAAGCAGTGGTTGTCCTGGGATTTAACACGGTTCGCACCTTAGTCGTTGCCTCTGGAATTACCGGCGCATTTGTCGCAACCCCAGGATTTGATCGTAAAGCATTTTGGAAACACAGTCTTGCAGTGGCAACAATCAGTAAATGGCTAGCCAAACAAGCCAAAACCAACGGAGAAGTCGCCTTCACCTGCGGCATGGTGCACAATATTGGCGAAATGCTGATCCACATCGTCGCGCCAGAAATCGCGGTTAAAATTGATAAATTCGTCGAAAGTGGTGGCGACCGAGTAGCACTCGAAGACAATAATATTGGTTTTGACTACGTCATGGTCGGTGAAGAGCTGGCTCGACGTTGGAATTTCCCAACTGAAATTCAACAAGCGATCAAATTTCAAAATACCCCCACCACCCAAGAACCAAGCGACAAACTCACCGCGGTGCTGGCGTTGGCCAAATGCATTAGCAACTTACAAGCAGATCAACCCAGCCCAGAAGAGCTCGCAGCTCAAATTCCTGAAGATATTCTCAGTTTGTCAGGGATAAGCAAAGAAGGACTTAATTCAAAACTAGCCGAACTTGCAGATCTATCTAGTGGCATGGAAGAAATTATTGGCTAATCATAAAACCGATCAAAATCAAACAATCGCTAGGCTAAACTAGGGAAATACCTGATTATCTTACGGATTAAAGCTTACTAGCATCAGGGGCAGTGTGAGGTTGTATGTACTGAATATACAAACTTCATTTCTGCCCTTTTTTCTTTCCCAAACTGGAGACGATAATGAATTCAAAAAAACTAGGTCTCATTGCCAGTGTTTTATTTGCTGGACTACTCTTTAATAGCAATGCACACGCAGCCAAAACTTACCAAGTAGCCACTGATGCGGCCTATGCACCTTTTGAATCTCTCAATAATAAAAAAGAAGTTGTCGGCTTCAGTGTTGATATTCTTGAAGCGATTGCGAAAAAAAGTGGCATGACAATTAAATTCATCAACACCCCTTGGGAAGGAATTTTCGCCACATTATCCACTGGCGATCGTGATATGGTGATTTCATCAGTCACCATTACACCAGAGCGTAAACAGTCGATGGACTTCTCTGATCCCTACTTTGAAGCCAAACAACTGATTGCAGTTGGCAAAAATAGCAAGGTCAGTAAATTCACCGATTTAAAAACACTCAAAGTTGGCGTGCAAACCGGCACAACCGGCGATGAAGTCATTCAAAAATTACAAGGCAAAACCAGCCCCAATATCAAACGTTTTGAATCAACACCTTTAGCAATCAAAGAACTGGAAAATGGCGGAGTTGATGCGGTTGTCGCAGACAATGGTGTCGTGGTCAACTTTGTAGCCAACAACCCAAATTCAAAACTAAAAATGATTGATGACGCAACTTTTGCCAAAGAATACTACGGAATTGCCGTTAAAAAAGGCAATAAAGCATTGCTTGAACAAATCAACAAAGGACTCGCTGCAATTAAAGCAGACGGCACTTACGACAAAATTTATAATAAGTATTTTGGTAAATAAGCCAAGATCCAGTCCCAACACAACTTCAATTGCGATTGAATGCACCGAAGTGTGTTAGAGCCCAGAAGAAGCGCATCGAAATTTGACGCGCTTCTTTTTTCTTGAGCTTCAAATAGGTAAGCACATGGATTTCATTACGTTCTGGACACAAATCCAGCAAGCAATTCCCTTGCTAGAAAATTTCCAGCTACAGATTGTTTGGGAATACCGCGATTTATTCATCGACGGTATCAAAATGACACTCGGAATTACCCTGGTCGCCGTTACAGTGGGAACACTCATCGGCTTATTTGCGGGCATGGCGCGCCTAGCTGAAGTAAAACATGGGATCTGGAAATACCCAGTCAAACTTCTATTGCGCTGGCCAGCCACTGCTTACGTCACTTTTTTCCGTGGCACACCGCTATTCGTACAAATTTTACTCACGCACTTTGCTGTCATGCCTTTATTGGTGCACCCCGATAATGGCCTATTACTCAGTGGTGAAATGGCATCCACACTGCGGCAAGATTACGGCGCATTTTTATCTGGCTTAGTTGCCCTCACCCTCAATGCCGGCGCTTATATCACCGAAATCTTTCGCGCAGGGATTCAATCAATCGCCAAAGGGCAGTTTGAAGCTTCACGTTCGCTCGGCATGTCTTACGGCCAAACAATGCGCTTTGTGATTATTCCGCAAGCGTTCCGCCGCATGCTGCCGCCACTCGGCAATGAAGCGATTATGTTGGTCAAAGACAGCTCACTCGTTTCGGCAATTGGTCTAGCCGAGTTGGCCTATGCCGCCCGCACCGTAGCCGGCGCGTACTCACGCTACTGGGAGCCCTACCTTACCATCTCCTTCATCTATCTAATTATGACCTTGGTGCTCGCAGCTGGCGTCAGCCATCTTGAAAAACGCTACCAACAAAGCGGCGGCGTATAAACGCCTAACTGCTGCAAGCACAAAAAAACCACCGGAATTTTTCGGTGGTTTTTCTTTTTAAGCATTTAAACCATTCAAGAAATAAATACATGTATATCGCCAAAACCCATACTTTAAAAGGCAAAGCGACATATACATGAATCACTCATGCAAAACCAAAGCCAATACCCGGCGATCTTCGGCGGTGAGCACATTAAACGTGCGGCACAATGCCCCAGTATCCATCGTATCAAGCCCTATTCGCTTGCTAGACAATGCGGCAAATAGCTGTGGATGCGGAAATTGAATCTGGCGACCCGTTCCCAACAACACCAGTTCCGGATCAAACTCGAGCAACGCCGCAAAATCATCCGCTTGCAAATCCGCAAATGACTTAGGCCGCCATGAATGCACCGCATTCGGTAACACCAACACGCTTCCTTCAAAACGTTCGTCATTCACTTTGACGCCGCTGGCGTCATAGCCGGTAAATTGATTTACATTTTTTACTTTTGATTGATGCAGCTTCATAAGGGATGACCTTTACAGATATTTTGCAGCGATTCTACCAAAGCCCATTCACTTGAAAGCGCAAAATTGCGTATTTAATGTGCATTTCATGCACAAGACTGCCCATTTTTCCCGTTCTTACCTTAGAATACGGGGTTTCCCCTGAAAATTGCTGCGCAGGCCAAACCGATGGAAGCCATCCTCAAATCCAATAAATTATTGAACGTCTGTTACGAAATTCGCGGGCCGATTCCAGAGCGAGCGCGGCAGATGGAAGAAGAAGGCCATCGCATTATTAAATTGAATATTGGCAACTTGGCTAATTTTGGTTTCGATGCGCCCGAAGAAGTCGTCCAAGACGTGATTCGCAACCTCGCCAACTCGGCAGGCTATGTGGATTCAAAAGGCTTGTTCCAAGCGCGTAAAGCGATCATGCATTACACGCAGCAAAAACACATTGCCGACGTGACCGTTGATGATATCTACATCGGTAATGGTGCATCTGAATTGATCGTGATGAGTATGCAAGGCTTGCTCAATGATGGCGACGAAGTATTGGTGCCGATGCCGGACTATCCACTGTGGACAGCGGCAGTCAGCTTATCGGGCGGCACGCCAAGACATTATTTATGCGATGAAGCCGACGGCTGGTTGCCATCGATTAGCGATATGCGCGCCAAAATCACCGCCAAAACCAAGGCGATTGTCGTTATCAATCCAAACAACCCGACTGGCGCACTCTACCCAGATTCAGTGTTGCTCGACATCATTGCGCTTGCGCGTGAATTTGGCCTGATTATCTGTGCCGATGAAATCTACGACAAAGTCCTCTACGACGGTGCTAAGCACACCTCGATTGCTTCGCTCGCCGATGATGTGCTGTTTTTAACCTTTAACGGTCTTTCCAAAAACTACCGCGCTTGTGGCTATCGTTCAGGCTGGATGATTGTGTCGGGCGATAAAAAATCGGCCAAAGATTACATCGAAGGCCTCAATACGCTCGCCACAATGCGCCTGTGTGCCAATGTGCCGTCGATGTACGCCATTCAAACAGCACTCGGTGGCTATCAAAGCATCGATGATTTGGTCTGCCCTGGCGGTCGTTTAGCCAAGCAGCGCGATTTAGCCTATGAAATGCTCAGTGCAATGCCCGGGGTTTCAGTGATCAAGCCCAAAGCTGCGCTGTATATGTTCCCTAAGCTCGATCCAGCAATTTATCCAATCAGTGACGACCAGCAATTAATGCTGGAATTACTGAATGAAGAAAAAGTGCTTTTGGTACAAGGCACCGGCTTTAATTGGAAAGATCACGACCATTTCCGCGTGGTCTTCCTGCCCAATTTGGATGATCTAACCGATGCACTGAATCGCTTAGCGCGCTTTTTAACGCAATGGCGCAAACGGCATGGCACGGGCGAATTTGCGCCTAAATAAACCGTAGGGTGGTTTAGCCGAAGGCGTAACCCACCAATATCAATTTGCAAATAATATTAATCATTTGTCGGGTGACGCTTCGCTAACCCGACCTACGAGGAAAAACAAATGAAAGCAATCAACGTAGGCCTATGTGGCGTGGGGACTGTCGGTGGCGGTACTGCCACCGTTTTGAAGCGTAATGGCGAAGAAATCGCTCGCCGTGCGGGTCGTCCGATTGTGGTGACGATGGCTGCCAATCGTGATCTTGACCGCGCGCGTGAACTGGTTGGTGAAGGCGTCGCCCTAACCGATAACGCGATGGATGTGGTCAACAACCCAGACATCGATATCGTGGTTGAATTGATCGGTGGCACGACGATTGCCAAAGATTTGGTGCTAGCTGCGATTGCCAATGGCAAACACGTGGTCACTGCGAACAAAAAATTGATCGCCGAATACGGCAATGAAATTTTCGCTAAAGCGCAAGAAAAAGGCGTGATGGTTGCATTTGAAGCGGCTGTTGCTGGCGGCATCCCTGTGATCAAAGCGCTACGTGAAGGCTTAACGGCCAACAAAATCGAATGGGTCGCTGGCATCATCAACGGCACATCGAACTTTATCCTGACCGAAATGCGCGACAAAGGCTCGGCGTTTGCCGACGTGCTCGCAGAAGCACAACGTTTGGGTTACGCCGAAGCCGATCCAACCTTTGATATCGAAGGCCACGACGCAGCACACAAACTGACCATCATGAGCGCGATTGCGTTTGGTATTCCAGTGCAATTTGATAAAGCCTACTTAGAAGGCATCAGCAAACTCGATGCTGCCGATATCAAATACGCCGCGGAATTGGGCTACCGCATCAAATTACTCGGCATGACCCGCCGCCGCCCAAACGGCATTGAATTGCGCGTTTCACCAACGCTGATCCCGGCTGGCCGCTTGATCGCCAATGTCGATGGTGTAATGAACGCCGTGCTGGTGAAAGGCGATGCCGTTGGCGCAACGATGTATTACGGCCCAGGTGCTGGCGCTGAGCCTACTGCGTCTTCAGTGATTGCTGACCTCGTTGACATCACTCGCTTGCACACCGCAGATCCAGAACACCGCGTACCGCATTTGGCATTCCAACCAAGCGCGATGGCGAATCTACCGATTCTGCCAATCGAAGAAGTGGAAACCTGCTACTACCTGCGCCTGTCTGCCAAAGACTTACCAGGGGTATTGGCCGATGTAACGGGTATCTTGGCTGAAGGCCAAATTTCTGTCGATGCGATGCTGCAAAAACCAGCCAGCGCAGCCGGCTCAACTGCTGAAATCGTCATCGTGACGCACACAGCAATTGAGAAAAACATCAATGTTGCGATTGCCAAAATCGAGGCATTGACCAGCACGGCAGGTAAAGTCGTGAAATTGCGTTTGGAACATTTAAACGGCTAAAACAGCGGCTGCGAGGCGCGGATGCTGCTTCATAAGAGCCTCTCAAAATCCTCATGTACACAAACGTACATTCCGGTTTTTCGAAGCTCTTATTCATTGCCTGCGCACCTCTCGCTCGCTGTTTCAATCTCTACCTAGGCCATGGACGTAGAATCTGATGAATCCGATTGAGCAAGTCGAAGCTGAAAAACTAGCCCAAAATGTAGTTACGCGCACCGAAGCACTCGCGGTCTTCGCTAACCGAAGTAAAGTGTCTAAGTGGGATTGGCTTGTTGCACTCAGTGGCTGCGGCATTGGACTTCTCCAATCAGGCGGAATTGAATGGATTGGTAGCGGTGAAATCTGGAAATCCAGCCATCTAAATCATGCATTGGTTTACATAATGGCGTGGGGCGGATTTTTTTTAGCGGTAGCGGCGTACATTCGATCAAGAGAAAACACAAAACGGCTAGAAGCGGCAATTTTACTTCTAAATCAGAAATAGCCAACTAGGTATACAACCCTAAGCATTATATAAATTAACCTACAAGCAGATACCCATGAACTATATTTCAACTCGTGGTGGCGTTGCGCCACAGCAATTTAGCGATATCCTGCTCGGTGGCCTGATGGCCGATGGCGGATTGTCGATTCCGCAGCAATACCCGCAGCTCACACAAGCTGATTTAGAAAGCATGGCGCCGCTGAACTATCGCGACTTGGCATTCGCAGTGATCAGTCGTTTTGTCGATGATATTCCTGCCGATGACCTCAAAGCGCTGATCGACAAAACCTACACCGCGGAAGTGTATTGCAACGGTCGCTCAAAAAACCAAGCCAGCCACATCACGCCGCTGATTAAGCTCGACACCAATCTCTACATCCAAGAGCTCTCGAACGGCCCAACGTTGGCGTTCAAAGATATGGCGATGCAATTGCTCGGCAATTTGTTTGAATACGTGCTCGACAAGAAAGGCGAACAAATCAATATTCTGGGCGCGACTTCGGGTGATACCGGCTCGGCCGCCGAATACGCGATGCGCGGCAAAAAGGGCGTCAACGTATTTATGCTCAGCCCATTTGGCAAAATGAGCCCGTTCCAACGCGCGCAAATGTTTAGTCTGCAAGACGAAAACATCTTCAATTTATCTGTTCATGGCTTTTTTGACGCCTGCCAAGACATCGTTAAAGACGTGAATAAAGACGCGGAATTTAAAGCGAAATACAAAATCGGCGCAGTCAATTCAATCAACTGGGGTCGTATCGTCGCCCAAGTGGTGTATTACTTCAAAGGCTATTTCGCGATGATTTTGGCCAGCGGCAAACAAGTTGGCGACAAAGTCGATTTTTGCGTGCCATCGGGCAACTTCGGTAATATCTGCGCCGGTCATATCGCGCGTCAAATGGGTTTGCCGATTGGCCAATTAATTGTCGCAACCAATGAAAACGACGTGCTCGACGAGTTCTTCAAAACTGGCGGTTATCACCCACGTGGTCTGGATCGCACTTATGAAACCACCAGCCCGTCGATGGACATTACCAAAGCGTCAAACTTGGAGCGTTTTGTATTTGACCTAGTTGGTCGTGATGCGGAACGTTTAGCAGCAATGTGGAAGTCCGTTGAATCAGGTAGCGGTTTCGAGTTGAGCGCCGAAGAATTCGCGACGATGCGCGACACCTACGGCTTTAAGTCTGAAGCCAGCAATCACGCCGACCGCATCGCGCATATTCGTGAAGTGTTCGAGAAATACGGCGTACAAATTGATCCACATACCGCAGATGGTTTCAAAGCCGCCAAAGCGCACCGCAATCCAGACGTGCCGATGGTGATTATGGAAACCGCACTGCCAGCCAAGTTTGAAGACACGATGCAAGAAGCGCTCAAACAAGCGCCGTTCCGCCCGAAAGGCTTGGCTGATCTGGAAACCTTGCCACAGCGATTTGATGCGATTGAAGCAGATGCGGCCTTGATCAAGCAATATTTGGTCGAACGGATTAAATAATTGTCATCCGTGAAAATCAAAAAGCCCGCTAAATTCTAGCGGGCTTTTTTAATGTATATTGTTGTAGTCTATTATTTTCGCAGCACGCGAACCAATACCTCGTTGCCATTACCTTGATATTCCAAACTATCAAACGACATCATCCGCGCCATTGAGATACCACGCCCATGCGGATCAAACGCGCGATCAGGTGAAAACTCCAAATACGGCTGCCAGTCAAAACCTGCACCTTCATCACTAATGTGCAATTGAATGTAATCATCCTCTGCCAGAAATTTCACCCTTGCCTTCCGTTCGGCGTAGAGCGGATTTTCTAAGCGCGCTTCGACTTCCTCTTGCCAGCGCCCAGCTTG